>NZ_FUZI01000007.1 GCF_900166965.1 Photobacterium piscicola
CCCGTCCGCCGCTCGTCAGCAAAGAAAGCAAGCTTTCTTTCTGTTACCGCTCGACTTGCATGTGTTAGGCCTGCCGCCAGCGTTCAATCTGAGCCATGATCAAACTCTTCAATTAAAGTTTTGTTGTCTCTTTCGAGACGGCTCAATGAATACTGACTTCAAAACTACCTTAGTAATTTTAAAGCTATTACCATTCCAACAGAATGGTAATGAATTGACTGTGCCAAATAACCGTAGTTATTTGTATTGGTCACTCAGTTCATTGATAAATCTTTCGACTTAACTATTCAACGAGTGCCCACACAGATTGCATGGTCAAATTGTTAAAGAACAACACTGATTTCGTTGTTAGCCAATGGCTTACTCCGTGTCAGTGAGGTCGCATTATAGAGACTTCGATCACATTGGCAAGCGTTAATTTTCAAAAAAATAAAAAAAAATGCGACCTCGTACATACTATAATCAAATTTTCCAAATACGGTCTAAAAGCCATCATTAACAGGCTTTTTTATGCAGCTAGTAGAGCGGTAAAAGATTACCTATTTATACTAAAAGATAGCCATATAGTATAAACAGAACAAAAATGTCAAAATATTTACCAACTAAGAATAACAAGACATAAATAACAGCAATAAATTGTTAAAAAAACTTAAATTCACACAACAAGAACAACAATAAAAACAATCAGTAATAAAAACTCGACTTATAAATACTGATTATTCATATCTTATAGGTATGATAAATCCCCTTATGTCATATAATGGTGACATGTGTCACAAACAAAGCTAGTCCTTATGTTAGGATTCAGCCCTTTCATTAATTGGCATTCCGTTTGCCTCTTTAATTATAATTGAAAGTTATACAGGATTTTCTATGACAAACCAGAATCGCATCCTTCTGACGTGGATAAGCTTCTTATCCTATGCCCTTACTGGATCTCTGATTATCGTCACCGGTATCGTTATGGGAGATATTGCCAAATATTTTGATTTACCAATATCGAGCATGAGTAACACGTTCACTTTTCTTAATACCGGTATTTTAATCTCTATCTTCCTTAACGTATGGTTAATGGAAATTGTGCCGCTTAAACGCCAGCTCATTTTTGGTTTCATTCTCATGCTGTTAGCAATTCTTGGTCTTATTTTTGGCCATAATCTTGCTATCTTCTCTGGCTGTATGTTTGTATTAGGTGTTGTCAGTGGTATTACCATGTCTATTGGTACTTACTTAATCACTCATATTTACGACGGCAAAGAACGCGGTTCTCGCTTACTGTTTACTGATTCATTTTTCAGTATGGCTGGTATGATTTTCCCTGTAATTTCAGCAGCCGTACTCGCACACCACATGCAATGGTACTGGGTATATGCTGCAATCGGTATTATCTACCTTGCTATTTTTATCCTAACATTGATGTCTACATTCCCAGTACTAGGTAAAGATGCACCTCAAGAAGCTGCAACAAATGAACCTAAAGAAAAATGGGGTGTGGCTGTAATATTTCTAGCGATTGCCGCTTTATGTTACATCTTAGGCCAACTCGGCTTTATTTCTTGGATTCCTGAATACGCAACTCAAAAGCTAGGCCTATCTATTAGTAGCGCAAGCCAATTGGTAAGTTACTTCTGGGGTGCTTACATGATTGGTATGTGGATTTTCAGTGTATTACTGAAAAAATTCGACCTTCATTATTTTGTTGTCGTTTTATCAGGTTTAGCGACAGTACTCATGTACCTATTTAATAAAGATACAGATCCACATAATCTTATCTACATTATTTCAGCGCTTGGCTTTATCAGTAGTGCGATTTACACCACTATTATTACCTTAGGCTCACAGCAAACTAAAGTATCCTCACCAAAATTGGTTAACTTTATTCTGCTATGCGGCACGGTTGGTACAATGCTAACTTTCGTTGTAACAAGCCCTATCGTTAAAAACTATGGCACACATGCGGCTTTAGTTACCGCGAATGCGCTTTATGCTGCTGTATTTGTTATGTGTGTATTGGTTGGTTTTGTTACCAAACACCGTATCAATAGCCACGATGGTCACTAATAGAAAAATAGCATAAGAAAAAAGCCTCATCTTGAGGCTTTTTTTATAATCAAATAAAAGCAGTGGTAAAGCTGCTTTTATTCATTCATTAATTATTGTTATTAGGACGCATTGATGGGAATAAAATCACATCACGAATCGTATGTGCGTTAGTAAATAACATCACTAAGCGATCAATACCAATCCCTTCACCTGCTGTTGGCGGTAAGCCAAATTCTAGTGCTCGAATATAATCTTCGTCATACTGCATTGCTTCATCATCACCAGCGTCTTTAGCATCCATCTGGGCTTTAAAACGTGCATCTTGGTCTTGTGCATCATTAAGTTCAGAGAAGCCATTCGCAACTTCACGACCACCAACAAAAAACTCAAACCGATCAGTTAGGAATGAATCTTCATTACTGCGACGTGCTAATGGGGAAATGTCAGCTGGGTAGCCAGTAATAAAAGTCGGTTGAATTAACTGAGGTTCAGCCGTTTCACCAAAGATTTCTTCTAATAACTGACCACAAGTCCAAAATGGTTCAACGGTTAAACCAACTTCTCGTGCGATATCTGCCATTAGTTCACGATTCTTAACATCATCATAAGTTAATGCTTGAATACGTGCATTATCTTGAGTGTAATGTTGAATAGCAGCAAGCATCGTCATTCGAGTATAAGGTCCATTAAACTCAATAACATGCTCACCATAAGGTAATGCAGTATTGCCACAAAGATCTTTTGCAATAGTACTTAATAAGCTTTCTGTAAAATCAATTAAGTCATTGTAATCAGAATACGCCATATAAAATTCCATCATGGTAAATTCTGGATTATGACGAGGTGATAGGCCTTCATTACGGAAATTACGGTTAATTTCAAACACACGTTCAAAACCGCCAACAACTAAACGTTTCAAGTAAAGCTCAGGCGCGATACGAAGGTACATATCTATATCTAACGCATTATGGTGAGTCACAAAAGGTCGAGCAGATGCACCGCCAGCAATCGGGTGCATCATGGGTGTTTCAACTTCCATAAATTGTTGTTTAATCATGAATTGACGAATCGCAGCAACCACTTTTGAACGCATAATCATGGTATTGCGTGATTCTTCATTAATGATCAAATCAACATAGCGTTGACGGTAACGTTGTTCTTGATCCGTTAAGCCATGGTATTTTTCAGGCAATGGACGTAATGCTTTAGTCTGTAATTCATACTGATCCATATTGACATAAAGTTCACCGCGATCTGAACGGTGTAACTGGCCTTTCACGCCAATAATATCGCCAATATCTAGTCCATGATATTGTTCTTTTAATTGTTCTTGGACTTGCTTATCAGCATAAACTTGAATTCGTCCAGAGACATCTTGTAATACAAGGAATGGGCCTCGTTTAGCCATAATACGGCCAGCAACCGCTGTTGTATAAGTGGTATTAATTAAATCTTCCTTTGATTTATTTTCATACTCACAGATCAAATCACGGGCTAATTTCAAGCGACGAAAAGTATTAGGGTGACCATTAGCTTTGCTTGATTTACGAATATGATCAAGTTTTGCGCGACGTTCAGCAATCAGCCTGTTTTCATCAACTTCAGTGTCTAACATGATATTACCTTCTTCTATTAATCGTTTTATAAAAAAATCTAGGTAATCGAATATTTATTTAAAAAAATCATATTTATAATTCAATTACTGGCTTTCTTTAAAATAAATAACCACAGAATAAAAAACGTGATCAACCTCACAAAATATCGGAATTTGAATAATTATTTAAAATTTACAGTTATAAATGAAATATGAAATTACAGTTAACGCTAGAATAAAAAATTCCATCTATATATAAAAGCAAATAATATAGAATTAATCTCATCATAATAATTAATAGAATTAAAACCAAATGGCTTGGGTAAATTATAAAATTAATAACTGGTTATTAATTACAACAGAAAATTGTTTATATAAATCAGGAAAAAATTATATTCTCGAACCTAGAATAACTAAGCTATTAGCTTTTTTATCCCAGCATCAAGGTATTGTATTCACACGAGATGAATTAATTGAAAATGTTTGGGATGGTGCTGTTGTTAGTGAGCAAGTAGTAACACAATCTATTTTTGAATTACGAAAAACACTAAAAAAAATGGATGAAGACCATTGGATTATAACCATCCCTAAACGAGGTTATAAACTTGATATCGACGTACAACAAATATATGTCGATCCCAATACAGGCTTTAAGTTAGAGGAATTTCATTCTTCACATGAACATACCAATGATACTTCAATACAAGCATCATTTCCCGCAGGGCCAATGACACGTGCGTTTAATGAAACGTCAAAAGACGCCCCATCGATCACAGTAACTCATTCAAATACTATCAAATGGAATCATTGGTTCTTTGATTTCTGCATTTTAACTATGCTTTTGATAACTATAATTTTTATAAGCTGGAGCAACGAAAAGGTTATTCTTCCTATCGCTGTATTAAATCCGCGCTTAATTCATATTGAATCCCCTCCGCAATCACCGACAAATCAATTGAATTCAATCGCAAACATAATAAAAGATTCACTATTTGCCTCAACAAACTATATCAGCAGTTTTAGTGCTCAACCTACTGCGGGTAAAACTCTCTCTTTATATATAAATCAACAACACCAACTGCACATTGAATTATTTAACAACATTTCAAAAACAATCATGTTACAAAAAAATATTCATATCGATCGTAATAATGCTTATATCGTAATTGATAAACTACTCAATGAATTAATACAGTCATTAAATTATAATCATAAAAATACCAACAATAGACTTAACTTAACGAATGCTAATACGTTATATGGCTATCTGGCGCTGCCCAATGCTATAAATAATAATGGTGACGCAAATATAAGTTACATTAAAAGCATAAATGAACTTATTAAAGATGCCCCTAATAATAGCTATTTATTAGCAAAGCGATACCTTGCTTATTCAATTATGCTAACTATCAATAATAAAATAACATCCATGCCTACGTTAATGAATTATGGCAAAGAATTAGAAAAAAGTATTACCAACCCTTCTCAATTTATCTCTAGTGAAATATATGATGCGTTAGCACTAAATAATCTTTATCAAGGCGATCTAATTGCTTCTGAACATTATCTATCACTTGCGGCATTGCAATCTAAACAAAATACAGCATTACGTTATATTTTATTAGGAAAAATAAGCCAACTAACACATAAACAAAAACAAGCTAACGAATACTATAGTATGGCTTTATATTTAGATCCCTCGCAAGAAACTCAGCAGCTCTGTGAGAAATTGGTTTTTATATCACAAATAAACGCTTCTGAATCCACACCGCCACATTAAAGTTAACACCTCTATATCGTCTTTTAATCAATATGACACGCAATTCAGCGACCAAGAATAATCGATTGAAGACGTCATTTTAGTGTCTCTATTTTCTTATTGCGTTGCTCTTATGGTGATACTTTTTAAGTCATGATGACATTCGTTAAAGGCTTATATTAATGATAACTCAATCCTTATATGAATTATGAAGCGACCTTTATTTAATTGATAAATAAATTATTTTTTCACACCACTTTTAAGTTACTGATTAACAAGGAAACAAAAATAAAATAAGTTAAAAAAAACCAAAATTATTATTTTTCAATCTTTGAGTAGAAGGTTATTTAATTAACTTTTCTATCTGCTGTAGATTAATTCGCAATTACTCGTCATTGATAATAACTATAGCAATCAACCAGTATTATCTCTGCCGTTAAATATGTTTAACCACTTGAAATATAATTATATTTTTTGGAGATTGTTGCATGTCATCCGATACGTCAAAAAAAATAGGCTTAATAGCCTGTACTGGTGTTGTAGCCGGTAACATGATGGGTAGTGGTATTGCTCTGTTACCCTCGACATTAGCAAAAGTAGGTTCTATATCTATTTATAGCTGGATTATTTGTTTAATTGGCGCGTTATCATTAGCTTTTGTTTACGCTCGCTTAGCAACGAATAACCCACAAGAAGGTGGCCCAATTGCATACGCTGGTGAAGTTTCTCCTGCCTTTGGTTTTCAAACAGGTGTGCTTTATTACCATGCTAACTGGATTGGTAACCTTGCGATTGCAATCACTGGGGTATCATACCTTTCTGTGTTCTTCCCAATTTTGAATAACACTATTCCAGCAGCTATCGCGACTATTGCTTCAGTATGGATTTTCACCATTATTAACCTGCTTGGTGGTTCATGGGTAAGCCGCTTATGTACACTGGGTTTAGTCCTTATTCTTGTTCCTATCGTTGGTACTGCTGTTGTAGGTTGGGGGCATTTTGATGCAACGACTTACATGCAAAACTGGAATACATCACACAGCTCAAACTCTCATGCGATAGTCAGTGCTGTATTGATAACTCTATGGTCATTTGTGGGTGTTGAATCAGCAGCGGTATCTTCTGGTATGGTAAAAAACCCGAAGAAAACCGTACCACTAGCAACCTTACTCGGTACGATTATTGCCGGTGTTATCTATATTCTATCAACCCAAGTTATTGCTGGTATGTTCCCAGCCTCTGAAGTTGCAGCTTCTGGTGCGCCATTTGCACTCGCTACGACAGCAATCTTCGGTGCTTGGACCGCGCCATTTGTTGCAGCATTTACCGCTTTAGCGTGCTTTACATCTCTAGGTTCTTGGATGATGTTGGTCGGTGAGGCTGGCAAACGTGCAGCTCGTGACGGTAACTTCCCCGCTGTTTTTGGTGAAACTGATAAAAATGGCGTTGCTAAAAAAGGCTTAGTTCTTGCGTCTATCATGATGACAATTCTTATGATTGTTATCACGCTATTTAGCTCAAGTGACAGCCATGCATCTAACCTATTTGATATTTTAACGTCAGATGCTGTGCTATTAACTATGCTGCCTTACTTCTACTCAGCGGTTAACTTAATTCGTTATGAAGGTATGACAACGCGCAATGTGTTTGTGATGTTATTTGCAGGTGTCGCATGTATCTTCTGCTTTATCGCCCTTATTGGTGCCGATCCATCTGCATTAGCTGCAACTTTCGTTGTTTCACTAGCCATCTTCATGTTCTACGCTCGTAAGCTTGGCTTCCGTCAACACTTACAACTAGAACAACAAGAACAGGCGAATAAAGTCGCACAATCTCACTAAATATCGAACCTCATAATATTATCAAGGCGCACAATTACACCTCCCTAATTGGAGTGGTGCGCCTTTGCTTACCCTGGAGATATTCAAAATGAATACCATTGCAATATTAAATAATTTAGGCGTATTCTTCAAAAAATACCCAGTACAAGAATTAGAACAAGCACTAGCTACTCGCGGTTATAAAGTCGTTTATCCTGTTGATGATAAAGATTTAATGAAGCTACTTGAAATGAACCCACGTATCAGTGGTGTGATTTTTGACTGGGATACTTACTCATTAGACTTATGCCAACAAATTAATCAAATTAACGAAAAACTACCGCTATATGCCTTTGCTAACGAGCATTCAACACTCGATATTAACTTAGCAGATCTTCGCTTAAATATTTACTTCTTTGAATATTGCCTTGGTAGTGCTTCTGATATTGCGCATAAAATTGAGCAAGCAACAGAAGACTACAAAGACAGTATTCTACCGCCGTTAACCAAAGCATTATTTAACTACGTTGATGAAGCTAAATATACGTTCTGTACTCCGGGTCACATGTCAGGTACAGCATTTAATAAAAGCCCTGTAGGTAGTATTTTCTACGATTTCTACGGTGCAAATACATTTAAAGCAGATATTTCAATCTCAATGCCTGAACTTGGCTCATTGTTAGATCACTCAGGTCCTCACAAAGAAGCTGAAGAATATATTGCACGTACGTTTAACGCTGATCGTTCTTACATTGTGACTAACGGTACTTCAACAGCGAATAAAATTGTTGGTATGTTCTCAGCACCAGCAGGTAGCACAGTACTGATTGACCGTAACTGTCATAAATCATTAACTCATATGATGATGATGACCGATGTTGTGCCAATTTATTTCCGTCCTACACGTAATGCTTACGGTATTTTAGGTGGTATTCCTAAGAGTGAATTTAGCCGTGAAGTGATTGCTGAAAAAGTGGCTAACACTCCTGGTGCAACTAAACCTGGCTATGCGGTTATTACAAACTCAACTTATGACGGTTTGTTCTATAACACCCAATTTATCAAAGAATCATTGGATACTAAGTTCATTCACTTTGACAGTGCTTGGGTGCCTTACACTAACTTTAACCCTATTTACGAAGGTAAGTGTGGTATGAGTGGTGAAGCAATGCCGGGTAAAGTGTTCTATGAAACCCAATCAACCCATAAATTATTAGCGGCATTCTCACAAGCATCAATGATCCATGTAAAAGGCCAATTAGAAGAAGAATCTTTCAACGAAGCCTTTATGATGCATACTTCAACCTCACCACAATACGGTATTGTGGCGTCAGCTGAAATTTCTGCAGCAATGATGCACGGCAACGCTGGTCGTCGTTTAATTCAAGATTCTATTGATCGCGCAATTCGTTTCCGTAAAGAAATCAAAAAACTACGCTCAGAATGTGACGGGTGGTTCTTTGATGTATGGCAACCTGAGAACATCGATACCACTGAATGTTGGAACCTAAAGCCCAATGAAAAATGGCATGGCTTCAAGAATATCGATGAAGATCATATGTTCCTTGATCCAATCAAGATCACCCTACTAACACCGGGAATGAACGAAGATGGTGAGCTGTTAACATCAGGTATTCCAGCGTCTATCGTAGCTAAGTTCCTTGATCAACACGGTATTGTCGTAGAAAAAACGGGTCCATACAGCCTATTATTCTTGTTCTCTATCGGTATAGATAAGCCAAAAGCAATGCAACTATTGCGTGCACTTACTGAGTTTAAACGTGGTTATGATCGTAATATGACCATCAAGTCATTCTTACCATCACTATTTAAAGAAGATCCTCAATTCTACGCTAATATGCGTGTCCAAGATCTGGCTCAAAGTATTCACGATCTAACAGTGAAATACCAATTACCAGAGCTAATGTACAAAGCATTTGATGTGCTACCAGAAATGAAGATGACACCACATGCTGCATGGCAACAAGAGTTACGTGGTGAAGTGCGTGAAATACCATTATCTGAAATGGTAAACGAAATCAGTGCCAATATGATCTTACCTTATCCTCCAGGTGTGCCTGTAGTACTTCCTGGTGAAATGGTAACAGAGCAATCTCGCCCAGTATTAGATTTCCTTGAAATGCTATGTGAAATTGGTAATCACTTCCCAGGCTTTGAAACTGACATTCACGGTGTTTACAACGTTGATGGTGTTTACAAAGTAAAAGTGATCAAACAATAATATCGATTATTGATACGACGATTATTAAGGCATGCTTTGAGCATGCCTTTTTTGATTATTTTGTTATCACTCTAACAAAAATGCACGCCAAAAAGGTATAAAGTGTCATATCACTGACTTTAAAGCAGAACATTGAAATGTTTAAAAAACATCTGTTAGCCTTAGTATGTATCTGTATTAGCCCTGCCGTTATTGCTAACCCCTCAGTACCACAGCCATCAAACACTATTAGCTATAACTTGTTTCTCATTCCTAATCATACCGTTGATAAAACCGTATCGACCATCAGTAACCAACTTAAACAACAGCAATTAGCATCACTTTATAGCCAAGGCTTTCTGCCACATATCACGCTTTATTTAACTGAATACCCAACTAATAATCTCAACTCACTCAAACAACAAGCGCAACAACTGGCAAACCAATGGCACCGTTTTGATTTAACGCTGGATCATATTCAACGGACAAAAGGAAATTGGTTAATGCTGGATGTTAACAATACACCTGAGTTACAACGATTAGCCGATACCGCAGCAATAATGGCGGCCCCACTTCGAACCATGGATCCAAAAATTCCGACATGGGTAAGCCACTATCCTGAAAAATCAGCTGCATTTCAGCGCTATGGCAGTCCAAATGTATTTACTAATTTTGAACCACATATCACCTTATTAGCACAATCTGATCCGCATAAACTGACCCAATTTATGACAAATTATGGTGATCAGTTTCAACCCGTGCATTTTAAAGCACTCGGCATTGGTATCGCCGCTGTTAATAGTAACGGCCAAGCTAAAGCGGTGATTGCAAGTTACTCATTTCCTAAATAGCAGCCATAAAAAAGCTTCAATCGTTAATTGAAGCTTTTTTAATAACAATATTAAACAGTAAACAAAGATAGTGATTACTCACATTCTTCTTCATTGGTATCCATCAATCGAGCTCGGCGTAACTCAGCCTCTGCCATCACAGCATTAATTTCAGCCATTAAGCCATCAATATCAGCATCCATTTCACTTTCAATAAATACACCCGTTAATTCAGTATCAGGATTGAGAGTGCCAGCCTGAAACAATGCCCACATTTCTTTCGCATATTGCGTTTCAAGTAATTCAGGTGCGTATTGGCCATAATAATGCGCCATATTATTTACATCACGCTCAAGCATCCATTTCGCATTATTATTTGCTGAAGCATCTACGGCTTGAGGTAAATCGATAATCACAGGACCTTGACCATCAACAAGCACATTAAATTCAGATAAATCACCGTGAATAATACCAATACATAACATACGGGTGATGTAATTAATCATCACCGCATGATCGCGTAAAGCTTGTTCTTTCGTTAGCGTAATATCATTTAAGCGAGGCGCAACAGCACCATCGGCATCAGTGATCAATTCCATTAACAACACACCGTCAAAACAACCGTAAGGAATAGGTGCGCGTACATCCGCTTTTAGTAATAAAGACAAAGCATCAACTTCAGCTTGTTGCCATACTTTTTCTTGCTCATCTCTACCAAACTTTGAGCCTTTTTCCATCGCGCGAGCACGACGACTATTACGTACCTTACGCCCCTCACGGTAAGTTACCGCTTTCTTAAAGCTGCGTTGGTCAATTTCTTTATAGACTTTAGCACAACAAATTTTGCCACCACTGCGAACAACATACACAGAGGCTTCTTTACCGCTCATCAGTTGAGATAAAACGTCATCAATAAGACCATCTTCAACTAGGGGTTGTAATCGTGGAGGAATCTTCATTACACCTACATTTACCAGTAACTAGGAATATACCTGTTTATAATATCGCATTATCGCTAGCTAAAATTTTTTAACAAGTCTTGCGCAAAAGGATTTGTTAATAAACTGACCGCCCACCAGCCAACAACAGTAAATATACGTCACAAAAAAAACATTATTAGCCATTAAAAACAACAACATAAAATTCCATTCTTCAATATAGATTTAGGTTTCAACGACTCGCATTATTAGTGTCAATAAAAAGCTAGCAATTGATAGTCACTAATTAAAAAATAACAATAATAATGAGATCTTATATGAAGAAATGCTTGGCTACGCAAAAAACATTACTCTCCATCGCTATCATTGGAGCAGTAACACTTTCCCCGTTAGCAATTGCTAACACCACACCTCAAAATGGCTTTATTAACGGCTCATCACTTAATACAAAACTCATCAGTGATACTCGTGTTCGTAGCAATAATACTCACCCTAACTCTGATTTTCATAGTCGATTAAATTATTCATCTTATAACGCTATCGTTGATTTTAATTCAGGCTATTACAATCAATTTATAGGCGTCGATGTTGCTGGTTATTTAGCAGGAGATATCTATAACAATAGTCTTCAAAATGATAATGATGAATATTTATCAAATGAGATCTCATTATCAAATAACCAAGATTGGGGCGCAGGTGATGGCCCACATTTCAAGCTTTATACTGCTGCGGTTAAATTTCAATACCACGATATTTTTAAGGGTAAAGTCGGCTTAATTCAATCAACGGGTAATGGTACTGTGGGTAACGTCTGGTCATTTGTTCCAGGTACTTATCGCGGTTTAGAAGTTAACGCCTATATTGGTAGTGGCAAGTTAACCTATTTTTGGGCTGATAAATACACTGCGCCTTGGTTACTGAGTGAAGATGATTATATTGGCTGGGCAAACACTAAATGGAATTACTTGCATTCAATAGGCTATGCGAATCAATTCGGTAACTTTAGCTACAACCTTGGTATAGGCCAAGCTATGGATGTGCATTATAGCGACAGTAATCGTAGTGTTAATCCAATATCTTATAAATTCTATACCCAGTATATTGTTAATAGCCAAATAATATTAGCCGCTGATTTTTATGGTGTTAAGGATAAAGTTAAATATAACGGCTTAGGATATATGAGTGGTTTATCTCTAAATATTAATCAAGGCCGCTGGGGCTGGTTATCACAGTTAAGGTACGCTAATAGCCATAACGACATTGAGATTGTGCCACGTACCATCTATACCTACGCGATGAATAATGGTAGCTGGTCGCAATTTTGGGATGCATTATCTGATTGGAACCAATCAGGTGAAACATCATTGTATAACCGCTTATCGTTTAATGCAGGCAATGGCTGGAATTACTACATGGGTGTAGGATATGGCTCAGGAATGGATCAAACTAAAGTCGGCTATAGCAGTGAAGCCGCGGTCAACGGTACGATTGGATACACCTTACAGCAAAGCACATTAAAAGGCAGTGTGGTACAGCTACACACTACATGGTTAACTCGTGATGAAGTTAAATCAGCGACAGTCGGTAAAGATGAAACTGATGTCCGCTTACAAGTCATCATTCCCTATACTGTGTTTTAACAACAAAGATCACTGACATTTAGCCTCAACATCAAGTTGAGGCTTTTGATAAGCTATCACTATAGTGATTACCAAATATAACTAATGGTAAAAAATAACAAGGGGGACTTAAACCCGCTTTCCTTTGATTGATGACAAGGTGAAAAGCGAACTTAAGAAAGTTGGAATAACCATGAGGCAAAAAAAAAGCCTCAATCTTACGATTAAGGCTTTTCTCTGAAATTTGGTGCCCGAGGACGGACTTGAACCGTCACTCCCGAAGGAAACGGATTTTGAATCCGTCGTGTATACCAATTTCACCACTCGGGCTTATGGCGGCTATTATACGTATATCGTATTGATGCGCAAGCGTTAATCCATACAATTTACTATATTAAATGTTAAGCGTTGGTTTTTTGATCCAATATTAATTTATTGATGATAATCAGACCGAAATCAATATAAGTATTAATATATTTTGTAGCAATTTTGTACATTCATTCGCATTTAATTTACTGCTACACTGCCGACAACAAGGACTTGCCCAACCATTATTGATACTGGAACCATCATGCAGAAAAAGAAACAGCTACAAACTACCGTTTCACACCAATATCCTAGTTTATTACGTCGTTTAGGGGCTTGGTTCTACGATACGCTTATCGTCACTGCTATTTTAATGGTTGCAGGCGCACTGGCAATGGCCATTGTTGCCACTTTACTCGCGGTGGGTGTGCTCACTTTAGGTGACTACCAAGATGCCAGTGCTTATTTGATGTCGAATCCTACAGCAAGCATGTTATATAGCGCTTACCTTGCTATCGTTATTATTGGTTTTTATAGCTACTTTTGGACTCAAGCAGGACAAACATTGGGAATGCGAGCATGGAAACTAAAACTTCAAAATGAAGATGGTTCTCATATTAAAATTACTCAAGCTTTTATTCGTATTGCAACATCAGCATTTGGTTTAGGTAACTTACTTGCCTTTAATAATAAGCGCCGTTCAATGCAAGATATTATGGCGGAATGTGAAATGGTCGTAACTGAAAAAGTGCACTAATACATCATCAGTCTTAATAAAAATCAGTCATAAAAAAGGAGCCCTTAGGCTCCTTTTTTAATCACTATAATTTACGTCGAAGTAAATAAATCGTAATAGCTAAAAACACCAGACTAGGCGCAAGAGCACCAATAACAGGGGGTAAGTTATAGACTAAGCTCATCGGGCCAAAGACTTCATTGGAAATATAAAATGCAAATCCAAAGATAACCCCAGATAACACGCGCGCTCCCATCGTCACCGAGCGTAACGGCCCAAAGACAAATGACAATGCTAGCAACATCATTACTCCAATGGAGACAGGTTGCAGTGCTTTACGCCAAAAGGCGAGTTCATAACGCATTGCATCTTGCTTAGATTCTTTTAAATAACCCACATAATCATATAACCCAGACAGTGATAGCTCTTCTGGTTTTACCGTAACCACCGCTAACTTATCAGGGGTTAATGTTGTATCCCATTTCTTAGTATCATAATGAGTATTGGTAATCTGCGCCTTGTTAGTCATATCCGTTACCGTCACATTATGCATCGTCCAGCCAAGCTTCACGTCATAAGTTGCCGTTTTTGCAGATAACACATCCAACAGTTTATCTTGGTTATTAAATTGCCAAATATTGACCACATCGATTTGGTTTTTATCATGCACACGGCCAAGATAAATAAAATCATTATCATCTTTTGCCCACACACCACTTTGAACCGATAGCATACTACCGCCACTGATCCATAAAGCTCGCAACTCACGCGCTGACTTTTGCGCTTGCGGTGCGCCCCATTGCCCAAGTAACGTCACAATGATCATTAACGGTACTGCGGTTTTTAAGGTTGATAAACCAATATCTAACTTAGAAAAGCCTGCCGCTTGCATCACCACCAGCTCAGAGCTTGATGCCAACATACCTAGACCAATCAAAGCGCCAAGTAATACCGCCATCGGGAAAAATGTTACGATATCTTGTGGCATGGATAACAACACAAAATACAATGCTTTCAGTAAATCATAACTACCTTGACCGACTTTACGTAGCTGCTCAACATATTTAATGATGGCAGAGAGTCCAACGAGAGTTGATAAGGTTAATGCCGATGTTGCAATAATAGTTCGGCCAATATACCAGTCGAGAATTTTAAACATTAACCACGTCTCCGTAATTTATCTTTGAGGCGTCGAATCGGTAAACTATCCCAGCTATTTAAAGCGATTGCGATCAATAACGCGCCAATATTAATCGGCCACATTCCCATCCAACCAGGAATAAAACCATCTTCAATCGCAGATTTTGCCGATGATATTGCTAAGAAATACGCTAAATAAATTAATACCGCAGGCGCTAATTTAGCAAAACGTCCCTGACGAGGGTTTACCGCAGATAATGGCACCACAATCATAACTAATAGTGGAATACATAAAATTAACGATAATCGCCATTGCAATTCAGCAGTTGCCGCTAAACTTGGATCTTTTAATAACTCAGCGGTCGTTTTCGCTTCCCAATCACGAGAGCCTTGTTTCACTTTACGCTGACCAATTAACGCTTGGTAATTATCAAACTGTGTAATGGCATAATTAAGTTTAGTAGGCACACCTTCATAACGGGTACCTTGCTGTAAGTCTAACATTTGACGACCGTCAGCTTGTTCGGTGACAAAACCACGATCAGCCACCATTACACTCGGTTGTAATGAATCTTGCGCTTTTAATTGGGCAATAAACACTTTATGTAATTTGGAACCTTTATCGGTAATGTCATTAACAAATACCACCCCTGAGCCATTAGGTGCCATTTGGAATGTTCCTTTGACCAGCATATTTAAACCCGGATCAGCCTTAGCTTGATCGGTAATCTGTTCAATTTTATTTTGAGCCCACGGCGCAACCCATAATGCATTGGCGGTGGCTATCGAGCCGGTAATTAAAGCTAAAGCTAATGCGGCACGAATAAGAAATTTATTTCCCATGCCAGTGGCGCTCATTACGGTAATTTCACTTTCAGCGTACAAACGGCCAAATGTAAGTAAAATACCAATATATAAACTCAGTGGTAACATCAGCAATGCCATTGCCGGAATAGAAAGCCCCATTAAAGTCACAATCAGATCGCTCGGAATCGAACCATCCGTCGCTTGTGCTAAAATGCGAATGAACTTTTGGCTAATAAAGACAAGAAAAAGCACAAAAAGTACTGCTAATTGGCTTTTTACTGTCTCTCTCGTCAAATACCTAACAATAATCACGCGTTATATTCCCATAGAAAACTTGTTTTTTTGATGGAATCACTATAGTTTTTGGTTAAATTAGTTATTTTTTTATCTTTCGGCTGAATGTAAGTCCGCGCTTTAAGCCTATACCGAAATCTCGGCAGAGCAAGCAAGTGTGGTATTATCTAACATTTAGCGTTAATTGTCTTTATAGGATGTTAGGAGTACGCATGGAGTTCAGTGTCAAAAGCGGTAGCCCCGAAAAACAGCGCAGTGCGTGTATTGTCGTGGGCGTATTTGAACCACGTCGCCTCTCTCCAATCGCGGAACAGCTAGACAAAATTAGTGATGGCTATATTAGCTCATTATTACGTCGTGGTGACCTTGAAGGTAAACCAGGACAGATGTTGTTATTACACCATGTTCCCAACGTATTGTCAGAACGAGTACTACTTGTTGGTTGTGGTAAAGAGCGTGAACTTGACGAACGCCAATACAAACAAATCATCAAGAAAACCATTAGCACCTTAAATGAAACTGGCTCAATGGAAGCGGTATGTTTCCTAACCGAGCTACATGTTAAAGGTCGCGATACCTACTGGAAAGTACGTCAAGCAGTAGAAACGACTAAAGATAGCCTTTATACCTTTAACCAGTTTAAAAGTAACAAGCCAGAGACGCGCCGTCCACTACGCAAGTTAGTTTTTAATGTACCCACTCGCCGTGAGCTTTCTTTGGGCGAACGTGCGATTGCACATGGTCTTGCTATTTCATCGGGTGTTAAAGCCAGTAAAGACCTTGGTAATATGCCACCTAACGTTGCCAATCCTGCTTATTTAGCCTCACAGGCACGTCGTTTAGCTGATGATTTTGAAACAGTAAGTACCAAAATTATTGGTGAACAAGAAATGGCAACTTTAGGTATGACATCATACCTTGCTGTTGGTCAAGGCTCTAAAAACGAAGCCATGATGTCAGTTATTGAATACAAAGGCCATCCTGATCCTGAAACCAAACCCATTGTTCTTGTGGGTAAAGGTTTAACTTTTGATTCAGGTGGTATTTCTATCAAACCTGGCGCACAAATGGATGAGATGAAGTACGACATGTGTGGTGCTGCATCTGTATTTGGTACCATGAAAGCACTGGCAAAACTGAATCTACCGATTAATGTTGTTGGTGTACTGGCGGGTTGTGAAAATATGCCCGGTGGTAACGCTTATCGCCCCGGTGATATTTTAACCACCATGTCAGGTCAGACGGTTGAAGTGCTAAATACCGATGCCGAAGGTCGATTGGTATTATGTGATGCATTAACTTACGTTGAGCGTTTTGAGCCTGAATGTGTGGTTGATGTAGCCACATTAACGGGCGCATGTGTGGTGGCGCTTGGTCATCATATTAGTGGCTTAATGGGTAACCATAATCCATTAGCGCATGAGTTAATTAATGCCTCAGAACAAGCAGGCGATCGTGCTTGGCGTCTACCGATGAGTGATGAGTACCAAGAGCAAATTGCCAGTCCATTTGCAGATATGGCGAACTTAGGCTCACCAGGTGCTGGTACCATTACGGCGGGTTGTTTCTTGTCGCGTTTTACCAAGAAATACAACTGGGCTCACCTTGATATTGCAGGCACAGCTTGGAAAGGCGGTGCTGCAAAAGGCTCAACTGGACGTCCTGTGCCATTGTTGGTCCAATTCCTTCTCAATCGAGCAGGCCAAGAGATTGTCGAATAAGACATTCAGAAAAGGGCCATTGGCCCTTTTCTTTTAGGACATTAATTTATGACTCATGCTACGTTTTATATATTAGATGATAAGCAAGATGGCGCTAATAGTGATTTTCAGTGGCATTTTGCTTGTCGTTGCGCAGCCATGAGTTACCGTCAAGGATTACGTGTTTACTTACTTGCAGCAGATAAACAACAAGCAGAACAAATAGATGAATATCTATGGCAACAAGATCCCGATAACTTTATCCCTCACAATTTACTTGGAGAAGGACCAAGAGGCGGATCGCCGGTTGAGATTGGTTGGCCCGGTTTACGTTATAGCGGACACCGCGCAGTATTAATTAATTTAGCCGAAATTGTCGCAAATTTTGCGGTTAGCTTTGCACAAGTGGTAGACTTTGTCCCTTGCGATGAAACGCTCAAACAGCAAGCGCGCGAGCGTTACAAGGCTTATCGCCTTGCTGGCATTCAAATTACGACTGCCAATGCTGTTACTGAGACGCCTTAATTCCACATAGAATCCTTCTAAGAGCGCTATGGAAAAGACATACAACCCACAATCAATTGAACAAGCGCTTTATCAGCGCTGGGAAGAGGCTGGTTACTTTAAGCCTCATGGTGATACATCTAAAGATGCTTACAGCATTATGATCCCGCCACCAAACGTCACAGGCAGCCTACACATGGGCCACGCGTTCCAGGATACCATTATGGATACCCTGATCCGTTGTGAGCGTATGAAAGGTAAAAACACCCTATGGCAGGTTGGTACTGACCACGCAGGTATTGCTACCCAAATGGTTGTGGAGCGTAAGATCGCTGCTGAAGAAGGCAAAACTAAACATGACTACGGTCGTGATGCTTTCATCGATAAGATCTGGGAATGGAAAAACGAATCTGGTGGCACTATCACCAAACAGCTTCGTCGCCTTGGCGCATCTGTAGACTGGGATCGTGAGCGCTTCACGATGGATGATGGTCTATCAAATGCAGTTCAAGAAGTTTTCGTTCGCCTTTACCAAGAAGATCTACTTTACCGTGGTAAGCGTCTGGTTAACTGGGATCCAAAACTACACACAGCAATCTCTGACATCGAAGTTGAAAACAAAGATGTTAAAGGTCACATGTGGCACTTCCGTTACCCACTTGCTGATGGCGTACAAACAGCAGATGGTAAAGGCTACATTGTGGTAGCAACAACCCGTCCAGAAACCATGCTGGGTGATACAGGTGTTGCGGTAAACCCTGAAGATCCACGTTATAAAGATCTGATCGGCAAAGAAATCATTCTACCTATCGTTGGCCGTCGCATCCCTATTTTAGGTGATGAGCATGCGGACATGGATAAAGGTACGGGTTGTGTAAAAATCACCCCAGCACACGATTTCAACGACTACGAAGTAGGCAAGCGTCATAGCCTACCGATGATCAACATCCTAACCTTTAATGCTGATATTCGTGATGCGGCTGAAGTCTTCACCACTAACGGCGAAGAAAGTGATGTTTACAGCACTGAAATCCCTGCGAAATACCAAGGTATGGAGCGTTTTGCAGCCCGTAAAGCTATCGTTGCTGAATTTGACGAGCTCGGCCTGTTAGAAGAAATTAAAGATCATGATCTAACCATTCCTTATGGCGATCGTGGTGGCGTGGTTATTGAACCAATGCTAACAGCACAATGGTATGTTCGCGCAGCACCATTAGCGGAACCTGCGATTAAAGCCGTTGAAAATGGCGATATCCAATTTGTTCCTAAGCAGTACGAAAACATGTACTACTCATGGATGCGTGACATTCAAGATTGGTGTATTTCACGTCAGTTGTGGTGGGGTCACCGTATTCCAGCTTGGTACGATAACGACGGTAATGTTTATGTTGGTCGTAACGAAGCTGAAGTACGTGAAAAACATAACCTTGCTCCAGTTGTGGTACTAAACCAAGACAACGACGTACTTGATACATGGTTCTCTTCAGCACTATGGACATTTGGTACTCAGGGCTGGCCAGAAAACACCGCTGATCTTCAAACCTTCCACCCATCTGATGTGTTGGTAACTGGTTTTGATATCATCTTCTTCTGGGTTGCACGTATGATCATGATGACCATGCACTTCTGTAAAGATGAAGACGGCAAAGCACAAGTACCATTTAAAACTGTTTACGTAACCGGTCTTATCCGTGACGAAAACGGCGATAAAATGTCTAAGTCTAAGGGTAACGTAATCGACCCTATCGACATGATCGACGGTATTGATCTTGAGTCTCTAGTAGAGAAGCGTTGTGGCAACATGATGCAACCACAACTTGCAGCAAAGATTGAAAAAGCCACTCGTAAGACATTTGAAACAGGTATTGAACCATACGGTACCGATGCGCTACGTTTCACTCTTGCTGCTATGGCCTCTACTGGCCGTGACATCAACTGGGACATGAAGCGTCTTGAAGGTTACCGTAACTTCTGTAACAAGCTATGGAACGCAAGCCGTTACGTACTGATGAACACAGAAGATCAAGATTGTGGTTTCGCAGCAGGTAGCGAGCTTGAATACTCAGTTGCTGATAAGTGGATTGAATCACAATTCCAACTAGCGGCAAAAGAATTCAATACCCATATTGATAACTTCCGTCTCGACATGGCAGCAGGTGTACTTTATGAGTTCATCTGGAACCAATTCTGTGACTGGTACTTAGAGCTAACAAAACCTGTTCTATGGAAAGGCACTGAAGCACAACAACGTGCAACGCGTCATACGCTAATCACAGTACTTGAGAAGACATTACGTCTTGCGCACCCAGTTCTTCCTTACATCACTGAATCAATCTGGCAGAGCGTTAAGCCGCTGGTTGACGGTGTTGAAGGTGAAACTATCATGAACCAGGCATTGCCTCAGTTTGATGAAGCGCAATTTGATCAAGCAGCAATCACTGACATTGAGTTTGTTAAAGCGTTTATCACGAGTATTCGTAACCTACGTGCTGAATATGATATCGCGCCAAGCAAGCCATTATCAGTCATGCTAAAAGTCGCTGATGCTGCTGATGCAACACGCGTTGAAGCCAACCTTACTGTACTGAAATCTCTAGCAAAACTAGAAGAAGTGAAAGTATTGGCTGACGGTGAAGCAACCCCAGCTTGTGCAACAGCACTTGTGGGTAAATCTGAATTGATGATCCCAATGGCGGGTCTGATCGATAAAGACGCTGAACTAGCACGTTTAGATAAAGAAATCGCGAAAATGGAAGGCGAAATCAAACGCACTTCTGGCAAGCTAAGCAACGAAGGTTTTGTTGCTAAAGCGCCTGAAATCGTGATCACTAAAGAGCGTGAAAAGCTAGCGGGTTACGAAGAAACACTGGTTAAACTGACTGAGCAAAAAGCAACGATTGCTGCGCTATAAGTTATTGTTTACTTACTAAATAAAAAACCGACGCTTTGACGTCGGTTTTTTTATTTCCCTCAACTGCACAATTCCCCCTTCATTTTAAAAACACGGCTCGCTTAGAAATACGGGCAAATGATAGCTTTTATCTATTGGTGATATATAAAATACCAAATTTACCTATTGAAATAGGTTTGTAATACTCATTACATCAAATTAATGAGATTGACCTTATGAAAAAGACCCTCAGTTTTGCCATTATCCATTTTACCGTTGCTTTTAGTGTGGCATTCCTATTAACGGGCAATCTTTTGATCGGTGGCCTGATTGCTTTAATAGAACCCATGGTTAATACCGTTGCCTTCTACTTCCACGAAAAAGTATGGCAAACTAAAAAGCTCATTCAAACCCAATATGCTTCTCCAAGTAAAAAGACAATCAGTTTCGCTATATTGCATTTTAGTGTCGCTTTTACAGTGGTGTATTTATTAACGGGAGATATTCTTATTGGTAGCACCATGGCAATGATCGAGCCAACAATCAATACCTTGGCTTATTATCTGCACGAACGAGTATGGCAAAAAAAGCAGCATCATCAAAATGCGCCTCAGCAATTAATGTCAATGATGGTGTGTTTGCATCATTAATATCATAATAAGATCCTTATCACTGTTTTTGTTGTTAACCGCAACTATTATTTAGTTGCGGTTAACAACAACAAGGATATGTTATGCAACCTCAACAATTACGCCAACTTTCTCGACACTTAGTACGCCAACTAGGCATGCTTAATAACCAATGTGGTACCTTTGCATTAACCCCAGTGCAAGCTCATACCTTAATTGAACTAGAACAAGGTCCATGTAGCGTTAATCAAATGGCGATACTTTTAAAAGTTGATAAATCAAATGCCAGTCGTAATCTCGCGATGCTACTGAATCAAGATTTAATCACCACGATCTCTCATCCAACCGATCGTCGTAGCCAATTATCACAACTAACAACAACAGGGCAGCAAGTACTACAACAACTACATCATCAACTTAATCTCAATAGCCAGCAGATTTTAGAACAACTTGATGATGATGAAATACAGTGTTTAGCGAAAAGTTTACATCGTTACTCTCGTGCAATCACAGCGACAGAACAACAACAACAGTATAATGTTCGTAGTATTACGCCATTAGATAACGCTGCCATTGCAACAATTATTCGTAACGTATCAATGGAATATGGTCTTACAAGTGATAAAGGCTATGGTTTTAGTGATCCAACCCTCGATAATATGGCAGAAATATACCAGCCCGAGATGAACCATTATTGGGTTATAGAAAAAGACCATCATATTTTAGGTGGTGGCGGTATAGCGGCACTTGCAGGTCAAGATGGTTGGTGTGAATTGCAGAAAATGTATTTCTTACCAGAACTGCGAGGAAAGGGATTTGCAAGAAAAATAGCTGTACAAGCATTAAAATTTGCACGTCAACAAGGCTATAAAGGCTGTTATCTAGAAACAACTGCAGTGCTTAAAGAAGCGGTAGATTTATATCTATCTCTAGGCTTTGTTGAAATACCGCAACGAATGGGTAACACCGGCCATGGTGGCTGCGAAATTAAAATGATCAAAACATTCTAAAAGTACCCCTGCTTGTTAATGCTATTCAATAACAGGCAGGGGTAATTTCACTGTGACTAATAACTTTGTTTTAGATGGTAGACACGTAACCCTTGCGCCACTTCATCATAGCTTGCTGAGCCAATGTATTTAATTTGACGCTGGTGTTCCGGTACCAGAGTGAAACTGGAGTCTTCAAATCGACCTTCACCCTCAAATTCCAAATGCACAAAGAAAGCGGGCTTACTGCTACTTAGCATTACCACGATATCATTATTGTGCTCTGCAACTTCAAACCGTAAATCAGGACAAGCTAACTCACAGTATTTAGGCCGCGCTGGAAACCACGTGTTTTCAATTAATTGTTGGCCACTATGTAAATGTACATGGAAAAAACCGTCTTGTTCATGGCCGTCTAAATCTTCATTTAGCCATTCCCATACCACTTTGGTTGAGTCGGCTTCTAAATATTGAGAAATGGGCTCACGATAAAGAATTTCCCCTTCCCAACTTTGCCATACCACTTCGCCTTTTAACTCGGTATTTTTACGGCCATCATTAACGAGGTGTAATTTAAGCCCTTGTTGATCACGAGTAAACGTGGCGATTTGCGGCGCAAAGAAGCGCCGCGCATGGTAATGCAATTGTTTCCAACGGCCGCTGTATTCTAATGATGACCATGAGCTCACAGGCCAGCAATCATTTAATTGCCAAAACAACATTCCACGGTTAATCGGTTTTTGAGTACGCCAATATTCAGCCGCTGTTTTCACCGCCAATGCCTGTTGCACTTGCGATAAATACAGCATATTGACAAAACCATTTGGAAACCGGAAATAGCGGGTAAACATCTCGGTAATAACCGAATTACCATGGCTACTTTTCTGATGATTTTCAAAACTTGGCGAGCTTATATTCCAATCTTGCTCAGGTAAGAAACTCTTTACCGTTGGCAATGATGGCCAAGATTGAAATCCAAATTCCGAGCAAAAACGTGGCGTTACTTGCAAATAAGTATCAAACTCTTTACCGCTATCCCACACATCCCAACAGTGCATGTCACCCCGTAGAGGATCATGGTGCCATGTATCGATAATATCTAATTCACCATTACATGGTGAACTCGCCCAAAAACGACGTGATGGATCTTCACGTTCAACCACCTCAGCTAAGGTACGATTGAGACGATCATAATTAAGCAGATGCTTCTCACGATATTGACGCGATTCAGGATCACGATTAATCGCCCCTAACACTTCATTATCACCGCACCACAACGCTAAACTTGGATGATCTTTTAAACGTCGAACTTGATATTCAACTTCTTGTTCAACTTCTGCAATAAAATCAGGGGTTGATGGGTACAGCGCATTAGCAAACATCAAATCTTGCCAAACAAGCAGCCCCAATTCATCACAGATATTATAAAAAATGTCTTTTTCATACATGCCACCGCCCCACACTCGAAGCATGTTCATGTTGGCCGCTGCGGCATCAGTTAATAAACTACGGTAACGCTGTTCACTCATTCGCGCAGGCATCGCATCCAGAGGGATCCAATTTGCACCACGAGCTGAAATCGGCACATCATTGACCATCACCACCATACTTTGGCCGTGATCATCATCTTCAGTAACTAATTCTAACTTGCGTAAGCCAATTTGCTTGGTAATAGCAACCCCATCAGCTTCTAAAGCTAATTTATATAACCGTTGCTTACCGTAGCCTGCAGGCCACCAATGACGGGGATTATCAATACGGAAAATAACACTGGCTTTGGTTGCTTCACGATCAAGCGTTAGACAAAAGGTTTGTCCATCAAAAGTAACCGACGCATTAGCCAGTCCTTTTTCAGAGACAACTTCATAATGTAAAGTGACCGCTAACTCACACTCTTGTTGGTGCCATTTCTGCTTGGTTGCTAAATGGCTAATGCGTACATGCTCAATCGGCTGCAGTACAATATCGCCATAAACACCCAATACAGATAAACAAATACTCCAATCCCAACCACTGTGAAATTGAGGTTTACGCAACGTATTCATGAATGGAATTTGATTATTCCCTTCTGCCCACGGTACTGGGAATGGTAGTTTATCTGCACGACTTTTAGCTTCTAAATCCGCACGATGTAGCACAATTTCAATACGGTTAGTACCGACTTGCAAACAGCTTAATACATCCACCTTATGGCGCATGAACATATTTGTAAAATCAGCAACGGTATGACCATTAATGCGAATCTCAGCTACCGTATCAAGCTGATTTAATACCAAGTCCATGGCATTACACGTCATTTGTTCGGCCGTTAATTCAAAGTGGCGGCTGACAATCCAGTCGCACTCACCGACCCACTGAACTTTTTTTTCATTGGTTGCCCAATATGGATCAGGGATCTCTTCGGCTGCATATAATGCCGAATGAACATCACCCGGCAAATCAATATGAAGGTCTTGAATTGCAGGACGTTGAATACACGCAAGCAACCACTGGCCATTAAGTGAGATTGTCATCAATCACTCCAATACTGAAGCTATTCAGTATGATTTAAATTTGTGAGGATAAACGGAAAGATTTACACGCGTCGTGATTACAGACAGTGATCACGGGTAAATTTCTATCATATCGTGAATATCAAAATTTGATATCACCGCCAAAAAGTAGAAAAAGCCAGCAAAATGCCGGCTTTTTAGAACAGAGTGGTATTATGACGACTTATTCTTCGTCTTCGCTCTCTTCTTCATCATCTTCGTCAGATTCGAAGTAGGTACCCCAACCGTCATAATCAATGCTGTGTTTTTCAGCTAGTTTGATGAGCTTTTCAGCTTGCTCATCAATAAGATCAGCATTTAGAGCTGACTCCATAACTGCATCAAAACATACAACCTTGCCACCGCCATCTTCAGGATCAAGCTCTAGCTCTTCTGCTTCTAAAACATTAAAACCAAGTTTAAATGCTTCAACCGCTGCAGCTTCTAGTTCTTCAAATGTGTCTGCAGAGAAGTGGTGCTCAATAGTGTAAAGCGCCTCTGGCTCACTGCCATCTTCAAGTAGTGCGGCGATAATTTCGCGCGTTTCTTCTTTTTGCTCTGCAATCAATTCTGCGTAAGACATGGTATCACTCCACCTATGGAATAAATTTGCTGGCAAATATCGCATGGTTTGCACTCAATTACCATATGTTACGCATCCCCCAAGCCTAAATTGATCTTAATCAAGCGTTGATGAATTAACGTTAAACCACTAAATACTCATTGTAATGCATAATATTCCATGCTTATTTCAACATTCATTCAACAATAGCCGCAGCATCAGCCCTTATCCGCCTTTCGTATATTTATTATTCGCATAGCCACCCATTTTTTTTACACTAATATCCCTCATCGAAAAATCATGCCCTGATGCATTAATATTGATGCAAAAAAACTGTGAACAATCGTTGAGTTAGTAACTATATTCCGCTTTAGAATCATAAGGCCCCAAGACCAAATGAGATTGTTTATTAGCGACTTACACCTTATATACTCAGCAACACCCGTTTTGAATAAATTACGTTTATTGTTTGTTCCCTTATTTATCCATAAGTGCTTCTTTATCACTCATGCAGACAAACACACCTTATGGTTATCATTAACCGACGGTGCAGGAGATAACCATGACGACACATACAGAAATTAAACCCGAAAAGAAAAGCTTTTTTTCTCAATTAAAATTCCCATCGGCCTACACCATTTTATTTACGCTTATTGCTTTAGTTGCCGCGCTGACATGGGTTGTACCAGCTGGTCAATATGATCGTGAAATGAATGTAGATCTTGGTAAAGAAGTCCCAATTACTGGTACCTATAAACCCGTTGAGAGCAATCCTCAGGGCGTTATTGATGTCTTACTTGCTCCTATAGATGGCTTCTATAACCATGAGTCTTATGAAGCTGCAGCTATTGATGTGTCACTGTTCATTCTCATTATCGGTGGCTTTTTAGGGTTAGTGACAAAAACAGGAGCCATTGATGCAGGTATTGAGCGCGTCACGGCCCGCCTGCATGGTAAAGAAGAATTAATGATCCCGATTCTGATGGGTCTGTTTGCCGCTGGCGGCACCATTTATGGTATGGCAGAAGAATCATTACCTTTTTATACCTTATTAGTTCCGGTAATGATGGCGGCACGGTTTGATCCTCTTGTCGCTGCGGCAACTGTATTACTGGGGGCTGGCATTGGAACATTGGGCTCGACGATAAACCCATTTGCAACAGTTATTGCTTCTAATGCGGCAGGCATACCGTTCACTGATGGCATTATGTTACGGATTATTATTCTAACGGTTGGCTGGTTAATCTGTGTTGGTTACGTCATGCGCTATGCAAAAATGGTGCGCGAAGATAAAACAAAATCAATTGTATATGACCAATATGAACAAAATAAAGCGCATTTTTTAAGTAATCAATCTGACCAAATGCTGGAATTCACCACCACCCGTAAAATTATTCTGGCGATTTTTGGACTCTCGTTTGCAGTAATGATTTACGGCGTTGCTGTTGCTGGTTGGTGGATGCCACAAATATCCGCCATGTTCCTTGGTGCCTCGATTCTGATTGGCTTTGTATCACGAATGAGCGAGGAAGATTTTTCAACCAGCTTTATTGATGGTGCACGAGATCTGCTTGGCGTGGCGTTAATTATCGGTATTGCGCGTGGTATTGTGGTGATCATGGATCGCGGCATGATCACAGATACCATTCTAAACTCAGCCGAGCACATCGTCACCGGCCTCTCAGCGGTGGTATTTATCAATGTGATGTATATATTAGAAATACTACTGTCATTTTTAGTGCCATCAACTTCAGGGTTGGCAGTACTCACCATGCCGATTATGGCGCCATTGGCTGATTTTTCAGGGGTCGGACGAGAGCTCGTTGTAACGGCTTACCAATCTGCGTCAGGTGTAGTGAATTTAGTTACTCCTACGTCTGCTGTAGTAATGGGAGGACTCGCAATTGCGCGTGTTCCTTATGTTCGATGGTTAAAATGGGTCGCACCATTATTAGGTATTATTATTGTATTTACGATGGTGGTATTAAGTATTGGCGTAATATTAGTGTAGATCTTTAATTTACCCATTAAATCATTTTAAATAATTAAAACCGCCCTTGGGCGGTTTTTTATTTTTCAGTCTAAATAGAATTAGATTTTTTATTATCATTTAATTTATCACTATACTTGTTGTTAATATTTTTATTATTCCTTACGTCCTACTCTTATCTCTACTCTATAACTCTATAACTCTATAACTCTATAACTCTATAACTCTATAACTCTATAACTCTATAACCCTATAACTCTATAACTCTATAACCCTATAACTCTATAACCCTATAATACATATTTAAATAAAAAAAATAACATTTAACTAGTTTAATAAATAATGAATCAGCATCACAAAAAACACTTTAAAAATTAAATACCAAGCGCATAAAGACCATTATTTAAAATAGATAATCATATTGGATGAATATTATTCAACAGCATTAAAACTTATTTAAAATAATAAAATGAATAAGATTCCATATTAAAAATAAATATCAATTAAAAACAATAACATAAGATAATAATAATTCTTAAAAAAACATCAAAACCACATAATAAACCAGGCTATATTTTTATTTTTTCACTATTATTTTTTGCAAATAACCACCATAACCTAGCTAAGTTATTAATAATTAAAGTGTGATAACGGTCTTATACAAATATAGTTAACCACGTAGAATTAATTGCATAAACAACACGCAATACTTATTTAACGCTTCGTAACTTTAAACATAGCCAATCATTAACAGGCATAAATAGAGAGATACTATCATGAGTAACTTTTATGTGGGTTCTGAAATAGGTCAACTACGCCGCGTACTAATCCATCGTCCAGAGCGTGCTTTAAATAATCTTACACCATCTAATTGCCAAGATTTATTATTTGATGATGTTTTATCCGTTGAAAAAGCGGGTGAAGAACATGATGTATTTGCGAATACTTTACGCCAACAAGGTGTTGAAGTTTTATTATTGCAAACCATGTTAAGTGAAACATTAGCTATTCCTGAAGCCAAAGATTGGTTGCTATCAACGCAAATATCAAATTACCGCTTTGGTGATACCTTTGCGAATGACATTCGCTGTTTCTTAGCTGACTTACCTCACGCAGAACTCGCTTCCATTTTATTAGGCGGTTTAAGTTACGCCGAATTGCCACTGCAATCTTCTTCTATTATGCAAAGAATGCATTCACCTTGTGACTTTATTATTAAGCCATTACCTAATCATCTTTTTACCCGTGATACCTCATGTTGGGTGTATGGCGGTGTTTCTATTAACCCGATGGCTAAAGAAGCGCGTCAACGTGAAACCAACCACTTACGTGCTATTTACCGCTGGCACCCAACGTTTGCAGGCCAAGACTTCATAAAATACTTTGGCGATGAGCAAAATGCTTATGACAAATCCACTATTGAAGGCGGTGATGTTTTAGTTATAGGTAAAGGCAGCGTGTTAATCGGTATGTCAGAGCGCACCACACCACAAGGTGTTGAAGCATTAGCCGCTAGCTTATTTAAGCACGGCCAAGCCAAACAAGTGATTGCAATGGAATTACCAAAGCATCGTTCATGCATGCACCTTGACACCGTTATGACGCATATGCGTGAAGACACTTTCTCTGTTTACCCTGAAGTTATTCGTAAAGATGTCCAATGCTGGAGCCTAACTGGCGATGCTTACGGCAATGTTAAAGCTAAAGAAGAAAGTTATTTTGTTCACGCTATCGAAAAAGCTTTGGGCGTTGATCAACTTAATTTAATTACCACTGGTGGCGATAACTTTGAAGCTGAACGTGAGCAATGGAACGATGCTAACAACGTATTAACCGTCAGCCCTGGGGTAGTTATTGGTTATGAGCGTAACACTTACACCAATGAAAAATACGATAAAGCAGGCATCACCGTATTACCTATTCCTGGTGATGAACTTGGCCGCGGTCGCGGTGGTGCTCGCTGCATGAGTTGCCCAATTGAGCGTGATGGTATTTAACCCAATAACAAAGGCTGGTGCGACTACCGACCAGCCACTAATAAATACGGAGAGACACAGCGATGACTAAACAAACGGTTGTGGTTGCCCTTGGTGGCAATGCTTTATTACGCCGCGGTGAGCCTTTAGAAGCCAGCATTCAACGTCAAAACATTGCAACAGCGGCCAAAACTATCGCGGCAATTGCGCAACAATATAACGTGGTATTGGTACATGGTAACGGTCCTCAAGTCGGGTTACTGGCACTGCAAGGATTGGAATATAAAAAAGTCATGCCTTACCCATTAGACGTGCTGGGCTCTGAAACACAAGGCATGATCGGCTATATCTTAATGCAGGAATTAAAGAATTTACTGCCAGAACAAGATGTCTCTTGCATGCTGACTCAAATGCTCGTTGATCCACAAGACCCAGCCTTTGCGGATCCAACCAAGCCTATTGGTCCTGTATATCAAGAAGCTGAAGCACGTGAGTTAGCGGAGAAGTTCCAATGGACGGTAAAGGCTGACGGTCAATATTACCGCCGTGTGGTACCAAGCCCACAACCGATTGGCATCGTGGAATGTGATGCAATCGAAACCTTAATTAAACGCGATCACTTAGTCATTTGTACTGGTGGCGGTGGTATTCCCGTTAAACGTGAAAATAACAAACTGGTTGGGGTTGAAGCTGTAATTGATAAAGACATGTCAGCAGCTTATCTCGCCAAGCAATTAAACGCCGATGCCTTGCTTATTTTGACTGATGCCGATGCTGTTTATCTTGATTGGGGCAAAGCAACCCAAAAAGCCATTTCCAGCACCACACCACGTGCATTATCGCAGTACAGCTTTGATGCGGGCTCTATGGGTCCCAAGATTGAAGCTTCCTGCGAATTTATTAAGCAAGGTGGAAAATTAGTCGGTATCGGCGCATTACATGACGGCTTAGAGATTCTAAAAGGGCTTGCAGGAACAAATATTATTGCAGATAAGTAGAATAACTATTCACAAACAATAAAAAATAAGATACACATATTATTAACATTAAATATTTTTGAGTAACTCAACTATAACATAAAAGATTCAGTCGAAGAGATACTGAACCTTAAGAGGGATACATCATGGCTTTTAATCTTCGTAATCGTAACTTCCTAAAATTACTTGATTTCACTCCTCGTGAGATTCAACATTTACTTGAACTATCGGCTGAATTAAAAAAAGCAAAATACAATGGTTATGAGCAACCACGCCTTAAAGGTAAAAACATTGCGCTGATCTTTGAAAAAACCTCAACCCGTACGCGTTGTGCATTTGAAGTTGCCGCTTTTGATCAAGGCGCACAAGTTTCTTACTTAGGTCCTTCTGGCTCTCAGATTGGCCATAAAGAATCAATGAAAGACACCGCTCGTGTATTAGGTCGTATGTACGATGGCATTGAATACCGTGGTTTTGGACAAGCTATTGTTGAAGAACTTGGCGCATACGCAGGAGTGCCAGTATGGAATGGTTTAACTGATGAATTCCACCCAACGCAAATTTTAGCAGACTTCCTAACGATGCAAGAACACGGCCGCGGCAAAGCATTACATCAAATATCATTTGCTTACCTAGGTGATGCACGCAATAACATGGGTAATTCATTAATGGTTGGTGCTGCAAAAATGGGGATGGATATTCGCCTTGTCGCACCAAAAGCTTTTTGGCCTGATGCTGAACTTGTCGCTCAATGTCGTGAGATCTCCGCTGAAACAGGCGCTAAAATCACCATGACAGAAGACGTTCAAGAAGGTGTTCAAGGGTGTGATTTCCTTTATACCGATGTGTGGGTTTCTATGGGTGAAGCCAAAGAAGCATGGGCTGAACGAATCAATTTAATGCTGCCATACCAAGTCAATATGGCAATGTTAAAAGCAACGGGTAATCCACATGTGAAATTTATGCACTGTTTACCTGCTTTCCATGGTGAAGATACCACCGTTGGAAAAGAGCTTGCTCAAGCTTACCCTATGCTGTCTAAAGGGGTAGAAGTAACCGATGAAGTGATTGAATCTGACCACTCAATTGTATTTGATGAAGCAGAAAACCGTATGCATACTATTAAAGCGGTAATGGTAGCAACACTGGGTAACTAAGTGACTATCAACAATAATAATGTTTAATACCCTGCCGTTCGCTTGAACGGCAGTTGCATATTTTTGCAGACATAAAATTCAACACAAAATAAATATCTTTACTTTTCATACAAATAAGAACAGAAAACACCAAAAATTACATAACTAAAATTGCATAAAAATCCGTAGATTGAATAGTTAACGCAAACGCTTGCGCCATAAAAAATAGACGGTATAATCCTTGCAATTTGCCTAGCAAGAGATAAAAAATGAACCCTGCAATCAACTCGACATTAACTCGCAGTAATCATCCTTTGATGATGGTTTGTTATTTTATTTTTCCTATTTTTCAAAAAAAAGCCTCCTTTTAATAGGGGGCTTTTTTTTGCCTAAAATTTAGCAAACAACAACCGTATTTCAATTTAATCAAACCATCATAGGGAAAGAAGCCATGGCTAATTCGCTGTTTAAAAAGCATATTATTTCTATACCAGAGCTTAATCGTGCTGAACTAGAGCTTATTATTGATACAGCTGCGAGACTAAAAGCCGAACCTAACCCGACCTTACTTAAAAATAAAGTCGTCGCTAGTTGCTTCTTTGAACCATCGACCCGTACCCGTCTTTCTTTTGAAACCGCTATCCAACGCCTAGGTGGCACAGTGGTCGGTTTTGATTCACCAGGAAATACATCGCTGGCGAATAAAGGCGAAACATTATCTGACTCAGTGCAAGTGATTACTTCTTATGTTGATGCATTTGTTATGCGTCATCCGCAAGAAGGGGCTGCACGTTTAGCGTCTGAGTTTTCTAATGGTGTACCTGTTATCAATGGTGGCGATGGTGCAAACCAACACCCAACCCAAACCTTGTTGGATCTATTTACTATTCATGAAACCCAAGGTCGACTTGATGGTATTAATATCGCCTTCGTTGGTGATTTAAAATATGGCCGTACCGTACACTCATTAACTCAAGCATTATCAAAGTTTAATGATGTTAAATTCTTCTTTATTGCCCCTGAAGTATTGGCAATGCCGGATTATATTTGTGAAGAATTGGATGATGCAGGTATCAGTTACAGCTTGCACAACAACATGGAAGACGTCATTCCTGAGTTAGATATTCTTTACATGACTCGTGTTCAAAAAGAGCGTTTTGATGAGTCTGAATATGTGCATATGAAAGCCGCTTATATTTTAACCGCCAACATGTTAGAAAGCGCTCGTGACAACCTAAAAGTATTACATCCACTGCCACGGGTTGATGAAATCACTGTCGATGTCGATAAGACTAAATATGCTTACTTCTTCCAACAAGCAGAAAATGGTGTTTATGCGCGTCAAGCGTTACTGGCTCTTGTACTTAATGAAACTTTATAAAAAGGTGTGATGATCATGGTTAAGGAAACCCAACTAAAAGTTGAAGCAATTAAAAACGGTACTGTTATCGATCATATCCCAGCCAATATTGGTATTAAGATTCTTAAATTATTTAATATCGATGGTACAAATGAGCGTGTCACTATCGGGCTTAATTTGCCATCTTCTGCGCTAGGTGCTAAAGATCTAATTAAAATTGAAAATGTGTTTGTCACTGAAGATCAAGCCAATCAATTAGCGCTTTACGCACCAAAGGCAACGGTTAATCAAATTGAAAATTATGAAGTAGTTAAAAAGCTAAATTTATCACTACCTGAATTTATCAGTGCTATCTTCAAATGCCCAAACAGTAACTGTATATCACACGGCGAACCCGTTAACAGTGGCTTTAAAGTGCTGACTAAAAAATCAGATATTCAGCTAAAATGTAAATACTGCGAAAAAGTGTTCTCACGCCAAATCGTCACTGAATGTAATAGCTAATATTACTATTCACTCCTCTTACCCAGTAAATACACTTTCAATAACAAAGTGTAGGCGCTGGGTATGTTTTCCTCTACAAGATCACAGATTTGTTATTAATTAGCCATATTCAATAACGTTAATCAGCATCACATTGCCATTATTCACTACAATAACTCCATCTTACGTTTGTTATTTGGTGATAATGGTCATATCACCACTATATTATAATTGATACTATCCATATGAAATAATGCGCACATTGCCGCGCCGATAATTTATATCGCCAACCCATTATTGATTCATACATTGCCAAGGAGTGACTTCAATGGATATCCAACCCCCAGCAATCGATCATCATTATTGTAATGATAATATGACATCAGCATGTAAACGTTTATTACAACAACAAAGCTTTACAACGCAAGATGATATTCGGTATCAATTAATTGAATTAGGCTTTCACGATATCAGCCAATCAACAGTATCACGGCTATTACTACGCTTAGGCGTAGCGAAAGTACCCAATGCTGCGGGGAAAAAAATTTATTGCCTTACCACCGAAAATGAACCGATTAAAATTAATGCATCCATTGCATCACAAATAGAATTTGTCAGTCATAACCAACTTGTTGTGGTCATTAAAACTCACCCTGGTAGTGCACAATTAGTGGCACGATTAATTGATATGCAGCCTCATGTGGATATTTTAGGCACCATCGGTGGCAATGATACGGTGATGGTTGCACCAAAAGACATAACACGAATCAACCAATGCCTACAGGTAGTAAAACATTGCTTAGGGTTGAAATAGCGATTGATTACGATGATCATTAGTTGAATATAAGCGTTATTGCCCCCATATTAATTAACACTTAAAGGCGATTACCTGTGCCTTTTTATGATCATTAAATAGGATAAATCATGACAAAAATTCTTCATACAGAGCAAGCACCAGCAGCAATCGGTCCTTACGTACAAGGTGTTGATCTTGGTAGCATGGTGCTAACATCAGGCCAGATCCCTGTTAACCCACTAACAGGTGACGTTGCAGAAGACATTGCCGTTCAAACACGTCAATCATTAGATAACGTTAAAGCAGTTGTAGAAGCATCAGGCTTAGGCGTTGCTGATATCGTGAAGATGACTGTATTTGTTAAAGATCTAAATGATTTTGGTGCAGTAAATGAAGTTTACGGTGCATTTTTCGATGAACACAATGCGCCTTACCCTGCTCGCTCTTGTGTTGAAGTTACGCGTCTACCTAAAGATGTAAAAATTGAAATTGAAGCGATTGCTGTACGTAAATAATCGTTAAAAAAGCGATCACGAGACTGAAATTAGTGATCGCTTTTTATTATTAGAATTAAGAATAAGACTGTTCAGCCATTGCAAATACCTGCGCAAACCATGCGGTAAATAACTGCGGGGCTTGTTGTAATTGCAACTGCAACTCCGCGATAGACCACCAACGATAAGCCATCACTTCTGCAGGATTAGGCGTAAACACCAAACCGTCACCATTTGCGATCAGCACATGATCTAACTCATGCTCAATTAACTGTTGATCCAATGTCGCGTAATAACAAAAATGACCCACATCGATTAAGTGGGTTGATAACGTAATGCCCATTTCTTCTTGTAAGCGACGAATACCCGCTTGGCTAAATGACTCCCCTTGACGAGGGTGAGAACAACAAGTATTGGTCCACAAACCACCGCTATGATATTTCTCTAGTGCGCGTTGATGTAATAAATACTCACGCCCAGAGGGAGTATCACGATAAAGTAATACTGAAAACGCCAAATGCAATGTGCCATCACGGTGAGCCTGCATTTTTTCTTGTAGACCAAGTTCATGGCCTTGTTCATCTACTAATACTACATATTCTTCAGTCATGATTATCTTCTACTTTTATATCAAAATATTGCTTTTTGTTATTTATTAACAATAAAACAAAACAAGGACATGTTCATAAAACATGTCCTTGTTAATGATGCTCATGTTATATCTTTTAGCTATATTTATTAAGCTTTAAATAGATACAGTTAATGTTTATTGCGTTGAGCTACTTCTTGATCTAATTCTGCTAGCTTCACAGCCATTAGATCACGACTTTGGGTTAATAAGTTACGAACATCTTCTTTATCCAAGCCAAGCGTCGCAATCGGCTTCATTACCTCAACGATCACAAGGCCATTATCCCAACGGTTTAGTTTTACGTTATCAGTTGAACTACAAACAATGGGTACAACAGGAACTTGAGCACCGATAGCGGCATGAAAAGCGCCTGTTTTAAAAGGCAATAAACCACGTCCACGAGAGCGTGTACCTTCAGGGAACATCCATACTGAGACTTTATTTTTTTTAATTTTATCCACAACCTGACCAATAGTGCCAACCGCTTTACTGCGATTTGCACGATCAATGAGAATGTTACCTGTGATCCAGTATAATTGCCCAAACAATGGGATCCAGACTAAACTTTTTTTACCTACGGTTACTGTTCGCTGCATAATTGCACCAGAAACAGTAAATAAATCATAAGTATTTTGGTGGTTAGCAATATAAACCGCTGGACCTACTTGATCAGCACCTTCAGCATAACGGATTTCAAGTTTAATCCCGACAACCCGCGACATTTTGCTAAAAAGCCGCCCAAAAGTATAAACATGTTTAGGGTTTCGAGGGCTAAATAAGCAATAACCACAGCCAAAGACAAAGGTTACAATCGCAAAGATCGCGACCGCAATCATGCGTAAAATATAAATCATTCAAACACTCCTCAGCGTACAAGTGTGCGCCAGTATACCCACAGCAAAGAAAATTACACCTGTTATATGGATCTATAACGTTATAATTAACAACACAACCTACACACATAAATCATTAAAAAACCCTCAATAAAAAGAGGGCTTTATGGTATCTATCACCGTCATTAACTGTCGGTTAATTGATCATCGGTTGCTGTTTGCGGAGAATCAATTTCAATATCAGTCACACGTTGCAAGCCTCGTGGTAACATTGAGCCTCGACGTCCTCGCTCACCACGGAAGTTCTCAAGATCACTTGGTTTCAGACCTAACTTTCGCTTACCTGCATACAAGGTTACATGACTATCAGCTGTGATCACCATCAAATACGACAAAAACTCTTCACGGGCTTTTGCGCGTGCTGATGGAATATTAATGATCTTATTCCCCTTGCCTTTACCCAACTGTGGTAAATCTTTAATTGGGAATAATAGCATTCGACCTTCATTAGTGATGGCCATGATTTGATCATTATTAATATCAGCAATAGGCTGCGGTGGCAGCACTAAGGACTTTTCAGGTACGGTTAATAAGGCTTTACCGCTCTTATTTTTCGATACCATATCACTGCTCTTACAGATGAAACCATAGCCTGCATCGGATGCCATTAGCCATAATTGATTATCATCAGCCATCATTACCTGTCGCATATTGGTGCCAGGCGTCAGATTTAAACGACCAGTAATCGGCTCACCCTGGCTACGTGCGGATGGTAAACTATGAGACTCAAGCGCATAACTACGACCATCTGAACCTAAGAATATCGCGGGTTGATTACTCTTACCTCGCGCGTGTGCAAGGTAGTTATCACCTGATTTATAATTAAGTGTATTAGGATCAACATCATGCCCTTTCGCATGACGGATCCAGCCTTTTTCAGACAGAACAACCGTGATCACTTCACTTGGCAGTAAATCACGCTCAGTCATGGCTTTTGCTTCTGCTCGTTCAATTAATGGAGAACGACGATCATCACCATACTTTTCAGCATCAGCGATCATTTCTTTTTTAATTAAAGTATTTAAACGACGCTCAGAACCTAATAGTTTTTCAAGTTGTTCGCGTTCTTTGGCTAATTCGTCTAATTCGCCACGGATCTTAATTTCTTCAAGCTTGGCTAACTGACGCAGTTTAATTTCTAGAATTGCATCCGCTTGGGTTGTACTTAAATCAAAGCGTGACATTAATTCAGCTTTGGGATCATCTTCACTACGAATGATCTCAATCACTTCATCAATATTTAAATATGCCGCTAATAAACCTTCCAAAATATGTAAACGGGCGATCACTTTATCTAAACGATACTGCAAACGGCGACGAACAGTACTACGGCGGTACTCAAGCCATTCTTTAATAATCGTCACCAAGCCTTTAACTTGTGGACGACCATCTAAGCCCAACATATTAATGTTCGCACGAAAACTTTTTTCTAAATCTGTTGATGCAAATAAGTGGTTCATTAACTGATCGCAATCAATACGATTAGTACGCGGCACAATCACGATTCGAGTTGGGTTTTCATGATCCGATTCATCACGCAGGTCTTCAACCATTGGCAATTTTTTAGCACGCATTTGCGCCGCAATTTGCTCCAATAATTTGGCCCCTGATGTCTGATGAGGCAACGCGGTAATAACAATATCACCGTTTTCTTTATGCCAAATAGCGCGCATTTTAACGCTACCACGCCCAGTGGCGTACATCTTCTTCAAATCAGATTTTGAGGTAATGATTTCAGCTTCAGTAGGATAATCAGGACCTTGAACAAATTCCATTAATTGCTCAAGATCAGCATTAGGATTATCGATCATGTGTACCGCAGCATTAGCTACTTCACGTACGTTATGCGGGGGAATATCTGTTGCCATACCAACCGCAATACCAGTAATACCATTTAATAGAATATGAGGTAATCGTGCTGGCAACATTTTAGGCTCAAGTATAGTACCGTCAAAGTTAGGTACCCAATCGGCTGTGCCTTGGTTTATTTCAGATAATAGGATTTCTGAAAAACGCGATAAACGTGATTCAGTGTAACGCATTGCAGCAAAAGATTTGGGATCATCAGGCGCACCCCAGTTACCTTGACCGTCGACTAACGGATAACGGTAAGAGAAAGGCTGTGCCATCAGTACCATCGCTTCATAACACGCAGAATCACCGTGTGGATGGAATTTACCTAATACGTCACCAACTGTACGTGCCGATTTTTTATATTTTGCTGTTGCGTTCAAACCTAATTCAGACATCGCATAAATAATACGACGTTGTACTGGTTTTAAGCCGTCACCAATAAAAGGCAAGGCACGATCCATGATCACATACATGGAGTAATTTAAATAAGCGTCTTCAGTAAACTTTCTAAGTGGAAGCTGTTCAACGCCATCCATAGAGACATCAGTCATCGTGAGATAATCCGTCTTAAATAATGCGATTCGGCAAACATAATGTTTGCCGATTTAAAAATGATATACGTGGGGATGAATTATACTTCCGCCATATCGCCTTTACTTTGTAGCCAATGGCGACGATCTTCTGCGCGTTTTTTACCGAGCAACATATCCATCATTTCATTGGTTTCACTATCATCATCAATAGTTAATTGCACCAAACGACGGGTATTCGGATCCATAGTGGTTTCACGTAATTGCAGAGGGTTCATTTCACCCAGACCTTTAAAGCGTTGCACGTTGATCTTACCGCGTTTGCCTTTTAAACGCTCAAGAATGGCATTCTTTTCAGATTCATCCAGTGCATAAAAGACCTCTTTACCCAAATCGATACGGTAAAGGGGAGGCATAGCAATAAAGATATGCCCAGCTCGTACTAAGGCTTCAAAGTGCTTCATAAATAAGGCACACAACAACGTTGCAATGTGTAAGCCATCGGAGTCCGCATCGGCAAGCACACAGATTTTACCGTAGCGTAAACCACTCAAATCATCACTATCAGGATCAATGCCCAATGCGATTGAGATATTATGCACTTCTTCAGATCCCAACACTTGATCCGATGACACTTCCCACGTATTCAAGATCTTACCGCGTAACGGCATGATGGCTTGATACATACGATCACGGGCTTGTTTCGCAGAGCCGCCCGCCGAGTCACCTTCCACCAAGAATAATTCAGTACGATTTAAATCTTGTTGAGAACAGTCGGCTAATTTACCCGGTAATGCAGGGCCTGAAGCGATCTTTTTACGAACGACTTTTTTACTGGCTCGCATACGGCGATGGGCATTAGCAATACAAACTTCTGCCAATAATTCAGCCAGTTGTGGCCTTTCATTCAGCCACAAACTAAAGGCATCTTTTACAACACCAGAAACAAATGCCGCACATTGACGCGACGATAAACGTTCTTTAGTTTGACCTGCAAATTGTGGGTCTTGCATTTTGACGGAGAGCACGTACGCACAGCGATCCCAAATGTCATCGGCAGTCAGCTTTACACCACGCGGTAACAAATTACGGAACTCACAGAACTCCCGCATAGCATCTAGCAAGCCTTGGCGCAAACCATTAACATGCGTACCACCTTGTGCAGTTGGAATCAGGTTAACGTAACTTTCAGTAATTAATTCACCGCCTTCAGGCAACCATAATAGCGCCCAATCAGCCGCTTCTGTTGCACCACTAAAGACACCGGTAAAAGGTTCTTCAGGCAATAAAGTATAGCCTTTAACACCTTCAGCCAAATAATCTTTAAGGCCATCCTCATAGCACCAAGTAACTGTTTCATCAGTTATTTTATTGGTAAATACCACTTCTAAGCCAGGGCATAACACTGCTTTAGCTTTTAAATTACTTTTAAGACGGGTAACTGAAAATTTAGCACTATCAAAATATTTAGGATTCGGCCAAAAATGAACTTTAGTCCCTTTAGCGCGACGACCACAAGTGCCAATCACTTCTAATTCAGAGACTTTATCGCCATTTTCAAATGCGATTTGGTACACTTGACCGTCACGTTTAACCGTCACTTCAACCCGATTAGAAAGGGCGTTAACAACTGAAATACCTACCCCGTGCAAACCACCTGAAAATTGGTAGTTCTTGCCCGAAAATTTACCTCCGGCATGCAATTTACATAGAATAAGTTCAACCCCAGAAACCCCTTCTTCTGGATGGATATCTACCGGCATACCACGACCATCATCAATCACTTCTAATGATTGATCGGCATGAAGAATGACTTCAACTTTACGAGCATGTCCAGCCAAGGCTTCATCGACACTGTTATCGATAACTTCTTGACCGAGGTGGTTAGGTCTTACCGTATCGGTATACATACCCGGACGGCGGCGTACTGGCTCAAGGCCATTTAGAACCTCAATGGCTCCAGCGTTATAGCTTTGATCTGTCATATCACGGAAATTTACGGGAAAATTTTACAAACAATAGTCAGTAACCCTCGCGTTGTTGTCAAGCGAGAGTCAGCGGAAAACTCACATTCAGTGAGTGGCGCCTCTTTTTTGGCTTTATTAAAAAGGGGCGTAAACAAGCTATTCATTTATGCTAATGCACAGAACTTGATTTATAGGGTAGCCTATCTCGTTACTCAATGAACAGATAAGTCAGGTTATAACCCTAAGAATTGAATAATGGTGGCGGGAAAACGTTCAAAATCACAAAAACCATGATCACCATCAGCCTCAATTGTTAACCGACAGTGTGCATATTTTAATGCTGCTTGGCGATAATCAAGCACTTCATCACCTTGCTGTAATAATACCCATAATAATTGCGGTTGGGTAATATTGAGCACTTCAAGCGCTTTCAATTGTTCAATATGCTGAGTCTCCAATACATAGTGTTCACCACTGTATGGATTCTGTTGCGGCCCAAGAAAATCAACTAACAATTGATATGGCTTAACCGCTGGATTAACCAACACGGCAGGCAGTTGATAGCACTCACTGAGCCAGGCACTTAAATAGCCCCCCAAAGAACTTCCGACAACACCAATGGTATAGTGGTCTTGGTACTGCTCAATGAGTTGTGTAAGGTATTGGCTTGCCTCAGCAGGATAGCTTGGTAATTGAGGAGCAACAACCTTTATATCCGGTCGGTGTTCGTCACAATACGCTATCATTTGCTGGGCTTTCAATGATAATGGCGAGCTATTAAAGCCATGTAAGTAAATCAATAATGATGGCATTAGTAACCAGCTGCATCTAGTTTGGGTTTAAATTGATCACCACTAATGCGATGAACGCTGGTGATGATACGTCCATCTTTAGTCAGTTCTAAATAACGCCAACCCGGATTATTATGATCTAATGCAAAATCATCAGAATCTGGCATAAACTGAATACACGTAGATGGTGTCGCCAACACACGCACATCATGGTACATACGATCTAAATCTTGGTGAATATGACCGCACAATACCGCTTTCACTTGCGGGTGGCGATCAATCACATGCCATAAACCACTATTATTATGCAGTTGATGTTGATCAAGCCACGCACTACCCGCTTCTAGTGGATGATGGTGTAATAAAATCAAAGCATGCCGCTCAGGATAGCGGGTCAGAGCGTTCTCTAATAATAGCAATTGCTCCGCACTTAATTCACCATGCGGTACACCTTGTACTTGGCTATCGAGTAAAATCATTTGCCAATAATCACCCACTAATACCTGTTGCTGAGGCTTAATTTGCTCACTCGGTAAAATGGATTGCATTGTCGGCTGAAAATCATGATTTCCAGGTAACCAAAAACACGGTTGCGACCAACGTGAGATACCATCAGCAAAACGCTGATAAGAGTATGGCGTATGGTCTTGAGAAATATCACCCGTGGCTACAATAGCATCAAAATGGCGCGCGGCAATATCTACCCCAGCGAGCACGGCATGAAAACTTTCTTTGGTTGCCACGCCAAGCAAAGAGCCTGAACCATTGGCAAACAAATGAGTGTCAGTAATTTGCAGAAGAACCACACTTTCGGGGTTAGTCTGCGGCAGCGAATAGGTCTGCAAAACGTAAAAAACCTTGTCTATTCTGAGCAATTAAGTTCAATTAACAAACGGATTGTTTACTAAGCCCGTGGCGTAAACAATGCTTCAACCAGTCACCTAAGAAAAGGTTGACTTGATGTTTCTCATTTTTTTGATGCATACGCAAGTTAGGATAATCATATATTGGCTTGAGACGAGAAATCTGTTGAGCAGCACACACTTCTGCTACCTTAGCGTCATGGTATAACCGCACAGTTAATAAGGGGGCTAGATACTCAGCCACTGCCTTACTCTCAACTAAACCTAATGTTACCACTGTGGTGTAACGTGTTGTTTCAATAACTTCTAACTGGTATACATCATCACACACTAGGTATACGTGTTTATCTCCAACAGCATCACTGCGAGGCAATAACGGAAGGAGTTTAGCGTAATTGGTTTCATACAAGCGCATTAGGCTTGTCAAATCAACAGTATACCTTTTATTCAAATCATTCCCCTAGGATTATAAGATAATTTATTTTATGCCTGTCGCAAACGTTGATGATGAAGTTGCAGCCATTGTAATGCGATAATTGTAGCTGCGTTTTCAATTTTACCAGATTCTAGCCATTGATAAGCCTGATTTCTGGAAACAACATGTACACGAATATCTTCTGATTCACTCGCAACCCCGTGTATCCCTTGGGCTAAACGACTATCGACCTCACTAATAAAAATATCAAGTATTTCAGAACAACCACCAGAGCTAGACAAATAACGTGAAATCTTTTCAGTTTTACCAAGCACTAAACCCGATTCTTCAGTTGCTTCTCGACGTACCACTTGTTCTGCTGATTCATCGTCATGATCAAGCATACCAGCCACAATTTCTAACTGCCATGGCTGACAATTAGCCGCTAACGCACCCACGCGAAACTGTTCAATCAATACCACTTGGTCACGCACAGGATCATAGGGTAAAACGGCGGCGGCATGACCACGTTCAAATAATTCACGCTCAAACTCTCCGCTCCAACCACCAGCAAACAGCTTATGCCGTAAACGGTATTTGATCATTTTAAAAAAACCGTCATATACTGTCTTGGTTGATATAACCTCGACATCATTCCGATGAAATGTCTGAGACATAGATAAATTATCTGATCCTTTAGTCATGATTTTCTCCTTTGACGATAAATATCAATTAAAAGTTCATCAACTCCAACCGATATTGTATCAAACTTAAGTAATATTCCTTGTAGTTATACTTTAAGTGTAATATTCCACTTTTAATGTTTAAACAATTAAATATCATGTATCTTTTTGACACGGTGTTTATTAAATCGATTACAATAAGTTTATTATCGAATGTTAGAATACAGTCATTAGGTAAAACTACGTAATGATCAGTTTCAAGCAAGCCTGCTTCAGGTAAACTGGCGCTTGCACTATTTATACATTCCCATTTTTGTCAGCAAGACCAGGAAAGGCATCCATGAAAAAATTGCTTCCAATCATTATTAGCCTTGCAGTTGGCTCAATGAGTCAATCAGCATCGGCTGACGATCTCGCTCAGATTTATCAGCAAGCCAAGCAAAATGATCCACAACTTCTAAAAGCCGCGGCCGATAAAGATGCAGCTTTTGAAGCAATCAATTCTTCACGTAGTACCCTTTTGCCACAAATTAATCTTTCTGCAGGCTACAACACCTACTACCTTGACTCAAAAGAAGGCAAGGATAACGGTTTCAATGCTGGCGTAACATTAAGCCAGTCACTCTATAATCGCGCTAGTTGGGTTGGTCTTGATATTGCAGAAAAGCAAGCTCGTCAAAGTGATGCAGCTTACGCAGTTACGCAACAAGGTCTAATCTTACGTGTCTCTACAGCGTATTTTAATGTGTTAAAAGCGCAAGATGATTTGAAGTTTGGTGAAGCAGAAAAAGCAGCGGTTGGTCGTCAACTAGAACAAATGAAACAACGCTTTGAAGTAGGTCTATCAGCAATTACAGACGTTTACGATGCACAAGCACAATACGATACTGTATTGGCGTCTATCATCGTTAAGAAAAATACTCTTGCTAATAGCTACGAAGAATTACGTGAAATCACTGGTCATGCTTATTCATCACTAGATCTATTAAATACCGCAAGTTTCTCAGCAAGCAAGCCTAAGCAAGCGGCTGATAATCTAGTTAAAGATGCAGAAACTGAAAACTTGACCTTACTCGCGTCACGCATCGGTCAAGATATTGCTCGTGATAATATTTCATTAGCAGATTCAGGACACTTACCGACCTTATCATTTGAATCTGGTTATCAATACGATGATACAAGTCGACTAATGAGCCCAGATGAAGGCAACCTAAGTGCTGGTATTCGAATTGATCTTCCTGTGTACACGGGCGGTAATACCACATCTCAAGTAAAACAAGCACAATATAAATACGTATCGGCAAGTGAAGATCTAGAAGCACAATACCGTTTAATCGTAAAAGATGTACGTAACTACTATAACAACATTAATGCAACGATTGGTTCAATCAATGCATATAAACAATCTGTTGTTTCTGCAAAATCAGCATTAGAAGCAACAGAAGCTGGTTTTGATGTAGGTACACGTACTATTGTTGATGTATTAGACTCAACCCGTAGCCTATACTCAGCTAACAGTGAACTTGCTAATGCGCGTTATGATTATATCCTGGCGCAATTACAGTTAAAGCAAGCGGTAGGCACACTTAGCGAACAAGACGTGTTAGATATTAATACAGGTTTAATTCAAACTAAATAAGCCATTAATATCAATATAAAAAAAGCGCCTAACGGCGCTTTTTTTGTGCGTGATAAATAATTCGAAAATTAACCACGTCCACCGCGAATAGCTGCAATTATTTTTGAAGTTGAACAACCATCTTCAAAATTAAGCACTAACACTTGGCCTCCCGCCGCAATCACTTCTTTACCACCTGCAATTTGTTCAGGGGTGTAGTCACCACCTTTAACTAAAATGCTCGGTAATACTTCACTGATTAATCGTTGTGGTGTCTCTTCAGTAAACGGTACCACCCAATCCACAGCACCTAATCCAGCTAATACCGCCATACGACGATCTTCTGGATTCACTGGACGTCCAGGACCTTTTAAGCCTTTAACGGAATCATCAGAGTTTACCGCTACAATAAGTCGATCGCCCAATTTTGCCGCTTCTGTTAAATAGGCAACATGGCCTGCATGCAAAATATCGAAACAACCGTTAGTCATAACAACAGTTTCACCACGTGCACGTGCCGCTTTCACCGCATCAACTAATGCTGATTCAGAAATAACCCCAAAACCGGTATCTTGACTACCATGAATTGCTTCAGTTAATTCAATCGTCGATAACGTTGATGTACCTAACTTCGCTACCACCACGCCCGCAGCCGCATTCGCGAGTTTGCATGAATCAGATAACGATTTACCTGCAGATAATGATGCCGCCAGTACCGAAATAACCGTATCACCTGCACCCGTGACGTCATAAACTTCTTGCGCAAGGGTTGGCATATGTAACGGCTCACACCCTTTTTCAAGTAAGGTCATGCCATGTTCAGAGCGAGTAACCAGTAAGGCTTCAAAATCAAATTGTTCGATCAGTGCCATGCCTTTTTCAACTAATTCTTGATCTGAATTTACACAACCAACAACGGCTTTAAATTCAGATAAATTAGGTGTCAGTAACGTCGCACCACGGTAGCGTTCAAAGTCAGTTCCTTTAGGATCAACTAGCACTGGTAAGTTTGCTGCACGAGCCAATTGAATCATCGCCTGCACATGAACTAACGCACCTTTAGCATAATCAGACAAAATAACCGCTTTTGCATTCGCTAGCGCAGGTTGCATTCGTTCAAGGATCGGGGCTGAATCGATATTTTGAAAACCTTCTTCAAAATCTAATCGAATCAACTGTTGGCCACGGCTCATCACCCGTAATTTGGTGATCGTTGGATATTGAGCAAGAGCAACGAAATCACTACAAATATTTAATGAGGTTAACTTTTCCGTTAACGCACGCGCTGCTTCATCTACGCCAGTTAGGCCGATCAATTTGGCATTGCCACCTAACGCAGCAATATTCATGGCCACGTTTGCCGCACCACCTGGGCGCTCTTCAATCTGATCAACCTTAACCACAGGCACTGGTGCTTCTGGTGAAATACGTTCAGTGGGACCCGTCCAGTAGCGATCTAACATTACATCGCCAACAATCAATACCTCTGCTTGGTTATAATCAGGCAGCGTCAGTTTCATTTCTTTCTCCGAGAATATGGCAACGTTCGAATACTAGCATAAACTAAAATCAAGGGGCATCGGGATCACACCTAAACCTGACTAGGTTCAAGCCATTGCTGCCATACCTGTTCTACTGTCTGTCGCATTCCAATAAATTGTTGCTGATCAACATAAGCGGGTAACCCCAATAAACTTAATCGGTGAATGGCATTACGCATATCACAATAAGCTTGCTGTAATTGAATAGCAGTGACGCTATCAATAATGTCATAGTTAGCCATTGATTCAAAAATACGCACATTATCAGACCAACGTGTTAAAGCCGGTTGTTGATGAGCATAAGCTAACACTAAATATTGCGCTAAAAATTCAATATCGGTGATACCTCCTTGGTCTTGTTTAAGACCAAACATACCCGCTTTTTTCTTACCGAGATGGGCGCGCATTTTGTGGCGCATCGTCACCACATCGTTAGCTAATTGCGCCTGATCACGAGCAACTGTTAACACTTGCTGGCGAACATCGGCAAATGCGGTTTGTAATATCACATCCCCATACACCATTCGCGCACGAACCAAAGCTTGATGCTCCCATGTCCATGCTTGTTGCTGCTGATACTCACCAAATCCATTGATTGTCGTTACTAATAATCCAGAAGCACCAGAAGGTCGTAGCCGCATATCAACCTCATACAACACCCCCGATGCGGTTCTGGTTGAGAACAAATGAATGATGCGTTGGGCTAACCGTAAATAAAACTGACGACCATCAATTTCTTTACTGCCAGTGGTATAAACATTATCTGGGCAATCATGAATAAAAACTAAATCAAGATCAGAGCCATATCCCAACTCCCAGCCGCCAACTTTGCCATAACCAATCACGGCAAAGCCCTTGCTTTCACGCTCTAATAAATGGCTTGGCTCACCATATTTAGCCGCAATTTGTAACCATGCTTGATTAACCACCGCCGCAATAATGGCTTCTGCAAGATAGGTTAAGTGATCACTTACTTTCATTATAGGCAATACACCTGCAATATCCGCTGCCGCAATCCGTAATAATTGGGTCTGCTTAAACTGGCGAATCGCCTCCATCTGTTGTTCCATATCCTCTTCAGGAATACGCGCCAGATACTCATGCAATTCATCTTGATAACTGGTGAGTTTTGTTGGCTGATATAAGTGCTGAGGATCGAGTAATTCATCAAGTAACAGTGGATATAACGCCAACTGATCAGCCACCATTGGACTGGCAGCACATAATCGAATCAATTGTTTGAGTGCAACAGGGTGTTCAGTTAATAATTCAAGATAGGTGGTACGAGTAGCAATACGAATGATCAATTTCGTTAATCGCGGCAACAGTTGTACGGCATCATCACGTAACACCACTTGCGCCAAGATTTCAGGCATTAAGGTGGCTAACGCTTCACGTCCACGCGGGCCTAAAGTTCGTTTCGATAATTCATGCTTAAAAGACACCAAGTTCTGTGCTTGTAACGTTTGTTGTGGTGCATCAAGCTCAGCTAAAATAGTGAGTAATACATCTTCATTAGTCACCATCGCCCACATTTCATGGTATTGCGTCGCCACATCTTGCTGACTATCTTGCTCATCATGACCAATAATATCGTCGAAAATGGCATGAATAGCGGTCATATGCTGTTCTGTCGTTACCACCAACGCGGCCCAGTCTGGCTCTATCATGGCACAAGCTAATCGTGCTTGATCAAGGGCTTTATCTGGCAATGTTTGGGTCTGCTTATCATCAATCGCTTGCAATAAATTTTCGAGACGACGTAAATGGCAATACCCTGCTGTTAAAATATCGACATCAACTGGCGGTAATAAAGCTAACTCCTTAATTGCAGCAAGGGTTGGTAATAAGCCCCGTCCACGTAAGCTAGGTTCACGTCCACCACGAATTAATTGAAAAGATTGTGCGATAAATTCAACTTCTCGAATGCCACCCGCTCCTAATTTAATATTATTGGTCAGGCCACGCCGACGCACTTCACTGCCAATCATCGCTTTCATACGGCGCAATGACTGAATGGCACTAAAATCAATGTAACGTCGAAACACAAACGGCCGTAGCATTTGGCGTAAACCTTGATATTGCGTAAAGCTTTCTTTACCCATTACCCGTGCTTTAATCATCGCATAACGTTCCCAATCACGGCCTTGTTCTTGGTAATAATCTTCTAATGCAGCGTAGCTCATCACTAATGGTCCACTGTCGCCAAAAGGGCGTAACCGCATATCCACTCGATAACAAAAGCCATCAAAGGTGATGTGATCTAACGCTTTAATCAACCGTTGTCCTAAACGAGTAAAAAACTGCGCATTAGCCAGACTACGACGGCCACCGATCGTTTCTCCGTTTTCAGGATAAGTGAAAATCAAATCAATATCCGACGAAAAATTAAGTTCCCCACCCCCTAATTTACCCATGCCTAAAATAAGCATCGGTTGTGGTTCACCTTGATCATTCATTGGTGTTCCCCACTCAGTACAGCACTGCTGATAAAGCCAATGATATGCTTCCATGATCAAGGCTTCTGCTAGTTGCGACAAACTCGCGAGGCTATGCTGTAAAGGTGCACGATGACTAAAGTCTTGCCACGCAATTAACGTCATATAACGACGTCTAAAATGACGTAAGCTACGCATTAAGCCCATTTCATCGGTTACTTGTGCGAGTTGCTGGCTTAATAACAGACGATAATCAATATCACCACAATGTTGATATTGGTCGAGTAGCCATTCTAAGAGGGTTGAATCTTGTACTAGAGAGGCACTAATAAAATCACTTAACCCCAACATGGTATGCAATTCCTGCTTGGCTTCTCCTTGCCATAATGCCAATAGTTGCGGGTGCTTATCAGCTAATTTTCCCCAGGCTAAGTCGGCTGCAGCAACGACATCGCTACAATGATCAATGAGTGGATAAGGTTGTGATTTTTCGGTCGCCATGCGCTGTCCCTTGAACAAGTAACTCGATAAAGAACTCTAATTTAGCATATAAAAACGCCCATCAACTGATGGGCGTTATAATTTTATTTTATTCAATATGACGCATTTTACTTACACTTTAAATATATCTATTTTTGCTTCTAAATCATTAACTTGATGCTGCATATCAATTGATGTTTGCGCCAATTCAGTCACCACACCAACCGATCCATCAACCAGTTCTCGTACATTTGTCAGGTTAATATTCATTTCATCAGCCACCGCACTTTGCTGTTCAGCTGCGGCTGCAATATGAAAATTCATATCATTAATACCTTGAATCTGCTCAACAATTTTATTTAACTCGCCACCAGCACTGGTAACGAGATCAACCCCTTCATCCGCTTCAATAACACTGCGTTCCATTAAACTCACCGCTTGTTGAGCACTTTGTTGTAATTGAGCGATCATATCTTGAATTTCAACCGTCGCTGTTTGAGTGCGTTGTGCAAGATTACGTACTTCATCAGCCACAACAGCGAACCCACGCCCAGCATCCCCCGCGCGTGCGGCTTCAATTGCTGCATTAAGTGCTAATAAGTTAGTTTGTTCTGAAATACTTTGAATGGTTACAATCACTGAACTTATTTTATCAACCCGAGTTTCCACTTGATTAACGGCGGCGGCTGATTGAGTAATGTCATTCGACAATTGGTTAATCGTCATCATGGTACGACTCACAAATTGTTGCCCTGTTGCTGCTTGTTCTGAGGTATTTAAGGTCGCATTAGATGCATCACGCGCATGACCAGCCACGGTTTGTACTGTTGATGTCATTTCCGCCATAGCTGATGCTAATTGATCAATTTCAGCAAATTCTTCTTGAGAGGATTCTTTAGTTTGCTCCATCATTAATGACATCACTTCCGCGGATTGTGAAAGTGTGGTTGCCGCTTGGCGTTGAGCAATCAATACCGCTTTAAGCTGACAACGGCTTTGTTCAAGCTCACGACTTAACTCACCAAATTCATCACTACACCTCATGGCTATCGGCTGTGACAAATCATTATTGGCGAATGCTTGAATACTTCGCTTTAAGCCACCGATTTGACGCAACATAATCCGCGATGCGAGTAATAACACCACCACAAAAATCACCACCATTAATGATGTTTGCCACACAATTTGTCCCAAATACTGTTGATAATAACCCGCAGCCAATGCATTTGTTTGGTAACTAATAACCGCTAACTGTAACGCAGGTAATTTAACTATATATCCATAGCCATCATTATCTTGTCGCGTAAATGGCTGATTATTTAGCTTCGTATCACGTAGCAACTGACTTAATGTCAGTCCTTCTTCCAATGGCTGGTTGATACTAATAACCTGATTTAATTTGGATTCCACCAATACATTATCATTTTTATATTCAACAACATATACACTATGCTTGCTCATTTCAGTGGATAATTGAGAGGAATTTAACGCTGACGATTGAGTGTTGGTAGCGGCTAAGCTTGTTAGCATCAACGCATTTGATTGGGCTAATTGCTGCACTTTGTTTTGTTGAGTCGCGATAACAGATTGATAGAATAATTCCGCATCCCACAATTGTTTGCCAATTAATAACAACGTACTAAACACCATCAGTAAAATAAGTTTAGGGGTTAATTTAAGGTTGGTTAACCACTTTTCCCAAGCTTTAAACTCTAGTGTTGCCATTTACTCTCTCCGTATCGCTAACGTTTACACCCTTCACATTAAAAATGATGTGTTATTCGTAAGCCAGTAATGTCATCAATAAGCACCATTGCTCCACTCTTCTATTGCTTATCGACGTTTACGGGTAAATATTTAGTCATCCCTTCAAAAGATACGTCAAAACATGATCTGTCCCACATGTTGTACTCGTAGATACAACAACGCCCCGCATAAAGCGAGGCGTTAATATTTAATACTAACTCATTACATGTAACGCATAACGATTATGGCCAGTAAGGGGTTAGCTCTATACTGATCTGCCGAGTCTGACTCATGGCATGCAATAATGATTCTTCTTGACGTTGTAACCATTTTTGCATTTGCGCTAAGTCATCGCCTTCAAATAGAGGTAATAACTGCCGAATAGGTTCTAATGCGCGTAAGTCTTCTAAGCCTTGTAATAAATCTAACCATGGCATTCTAAAAGAGATTCGACGGTCTTCATCATACAAGCCTGCGAACGCAATTCCACTCATCAAATTACGCAATAAACGTGGTTTTTGATCAAGATAATCAATACGGCTCAGTTCGCGTTCAGCGGGGAAAACATCAAGCAATTCAGACCATGAACGGGTTAGCATATTATCTGCAAATGCTTTCACTGGTGCGGCTAGTTTATCGCGTGATTTATCGTCGAGAAATGGCTGCCAACCTCGACTTAAAATCCAGCGGCTTAAATCTAGCAATAACCCACAGTAACGCGCAGAACGCATTAATTGGATCATATCGTCACTATCTGGAAGCTCTTGATAACGTAGCTCTAATTGCTGTTGCAACTCTTTACGGGCATTCAGCTTACGTAATACATAGGCTTTATCATCAATCAGCGCTTGAATGCTATTGGCATCTTCTAACCACGTTAGCTCGCCTTCCAACCATTGTAATTCTTGGCGTAATAAGGCACTTGCACGACGCGGAATAATGCCACCAAAGGTTGCAAAAGTTTGGCGTAATAAGCTTAACGCTTGTGATATTTGTACCAGAGCTTGCGGTTCTTGGCGTTCCATATAAATCTGTTCATGGTACAGCCAGTGCTCTAACGCATGTTCAAGTGTATTAATGAACGCAGATTCAACCGAATCTTGAAGTGTAGTATTAACAAAAACTAATGGCTTGATAGGATCGCCTTGATAATCAGCAGCAAGTCGGTAGCCACGAGCAGCCTTGCTAAGATTACCTAACCGCATTCCACCATCAACACATAATTCACGCGCTAAAGTGAATAAAGCGTCTGTCTGACCCGATTTAAGCTCTAGTTCTACTTCACAAATTGGCGAGCGTTTATCATCAACACTCACTTCACCATGATCAAATGCTAATTCAATTTGGCTACCATCTGGCATTGCCACTAACCATTGCTGGCGAGTAAAATCAGTACTAAATAATGGCTGAATTTGCTGCTGAACAGCAACAATATCAAAGTCGTGAGGCCAAGCATCTGCGGGATGAAGCGCTAAACTTGGTGCCGTACTATTCACTTCAACATTGTATTCAGGACGCTGATGTAATCCAGCAACAACACGGCCTGCGGTTTTTAATGTTTGAACAAACACATCATCAAAACGACGAATACGTAAACCGATATCATGCTGGCGCAATACTTGATCGGGAGTGTCAAAGTAAATATTACCCAACTCTCGACGGCTCTGTTGCAGAATTTTAGCTGCGGAAATTTTTTCCACCAGCTGAGTTGAAAATTCTGGTAAGACAAAAAACTTCAGTTCTATCTCGGTTTCCATAGTTATACCTATAAACGGTGGCAAACCAAGGATATTTGCTTATTCACTCAAGGGCAAGTGAGAAATATCAATAAAACCTTGATCAAAACTAGTTCCACTATACTCTTTAATACGTTAAAATGCGCGATTCAATGACCATCGCTCAAGATTTAGCCTTATTCGGGCGCTCTTTAGGTTGATCGGCTATGCCAGTAAATACAATAATGGGGCTCTTTGCAAAATCCCCAATCAAACCACTACAACGCCATGTTATTCGCGTAACTGAGTGTTGTGATCTGCTTATCCCGTTCTTCGAGGCATGTAATGCTGGAGATTGGGAAAAGGCGGCCGTTTTACGCGAACAGATATCGCAACTTGAAAAAGATGCGGATGTACTCAAGCGTGAGATCCGTCTGAAGCTTCCTCGTGGTCTTTTCATGCCAGTAGATCGTACTGATATGTTAGGACTGTTAACCCAGCAGGACAAACTCGCTAACCTCTCTAAAGATATCGCTGGTCGAGTCTTAGGTCGTAAGCTACAAATGCCTGCTATCATGTACCCAGACTTCGTGGCATATATTCAACGTTGCTTAGACGCGGCTGATCAAGCTCGCCGTGTAATCAATGAATTGGATGAATTACTCGAAACTGGTTTCAAAGGCAGAGAAGTGACACTTGTTGCCGAAATGATTAATCAGCTAGATGTTATCGAAGACGATACCGATGCTATGCAGATAGTCTTACGTCAACAATTAATGTCCATCGAAGACCAACACAGCCCGGTGGATGTCATGTTCCTGTACAAAATTCTCGAGTGGGTAGGCGCAATTGCTGATCAAGCACAGCGGGTCGGCTCACGTTTAGAAATTATGCTCTCGCGTTCTTAATAACGGGAATTTAACAAAACAAGGTTTTACAATGGAAATCCTGGCTAACTACGGCACTCTATTAATCGGAGTGGCAGCTTTTTTTGGTCTTTTGATGGCGATTGGTATTGGTGCAAATGATGTTGCCAATGCCATGGGTACTTCAGTTGGTTCAAAAGCACTTACAGTAAAACAAGCGATCATCATCGCGATGATTTTTGAATTTGCAGGTGCTTATCTTGCAGGTGGTGAAGTTACCGATACTATTCGTAAGGGTGTTATCGAAACTTCTCTATATGCAGCCCACCCTGAAACCCTAGTTTTTGGCATGATGTCAGCGCTTCTTGCTGCTGGTACATGGCTACTTGTCGCTTCTTTTATGGGCTGGCCTGTTTCAACAACACACTCAATTATCGGTGCTATCATCGGTTTTGCTTGTGTGTCAGTTGGCACCAATGCAGTGGATTGGCATTCAATCCAAGGTATTGTGGGTAGCTGGTTAATTACACCGTTTATTGCTGGTATATTTGCGTATCTGATATTCATCAGTGCTCAAAGATTAATCTTTGATACTGATAACCCAATGGCAAATGCAAAACGTTTCGTTCCGGTCTATATGTTTATCACAGCGATGGTCATTGCATTGGTAACAATTAAGAAAGGTCTGAAACATATCGGTTTGCATCTAACAACGGGTGAAGCTTGGATTGCATCGATTGCTATTTCATTTGTCGTTATGGTTGTAGGTTACTTCTACATTCAGCGTAAGTATGCTGATGACGATCTTGTAGATAGCAACGGTTATGCCGGTGTTGAAAGTGTATTTAGCGTATTGATGGTTGTTACTGCGTGTGCGATGGCATTTGCCCATGGTTCAAACGACGTAGCAAATGCGATCGGTCCTCTATCAGCAGTTGTTTCAACAATTGAGAATTCTGGACAAATTGCAGCTCAAAGCCAAATCGCATGGTGGATCCTTCCACTAGGTGGTATTGGTATCGTCATCGGTCTAGCTACTCTTGGTCATAAAGTAATGGCTACCGTAGGTACAGGCATCACTGAGTTAACACCGAGCCGTGGTTTTGCTGCTCAGTTAGCAACAGCATCGACTGTTGTACTAGCATCAGGTACGGGTTTACCAATCTCAACTACACAAACACTGGTTGGTGCAGTATTGGGTGTTGGTTTTGCTCGCGGCATTGCTGCTCTTAACCTAGGTGTTGTTCGCAACATCGTTGCTTCGTGGATTGTAACATTGCCAGCAGGTGCATTCCTTGCTGTCATTTTCTTCTACATTATACAAGCACTTTTTAGTTAAATAGTGGCAGAGTTCAAAGAGAGAGGTCTCCCCCTCTCTCTTTTCTTGCTCCCTTTCTTTAAAGCCCTTACTATCCGATCTCTAACCATTTCAGGTTCATCAAGGATTCGATAGTGAAGCACCTCATAAGCTTTTTTTTGTTCTGTTTGACACTAATTAGCCCAATAGCTAATGCTGAACAAGCCCATTATATTTCTGACAACTTATTTACTTATTTATTAAAAGGCCCTGGCAGCCAATACCGTATTGTCGGTAGTGTTAATGCTGGCTCACCCGTTACGCTATTAGAAAAAGATAACGGTTATAGTCGTATTAAAGATGCGAAAGGTCGTACTGGCTGGGTTGAATCTAAATTCATTTCAACTGATGTTGCACTGCAAGAACGCCTGCCCGTACTTGAAACGGAATTAACCACAGTTAAAGCCAGACTAGCAGAAGCACTGACAACCAATGATAATAAACACAGTGATTTAAATAGTGCCTTAGCTCAGCGTAATAGTCAGATTAATAAATTAGAAACACGTAATACGCAATTACAAAATGAGCTAACAATAGCTCAAGACGAAGTGCGCAGTTTACGAGCAAAAATTGACACTCAAAAAGATGATTTATTAATGAAATGGTTTACCTATGGTGGCGTAGTTGCTGGTATTGGTTTGCTACTAGGATTAATACTACCACATATCACACCGCGTCGTCGTAAGCGGGCTAATGGCTGGGCATAAGTATTCCTAACTCAGTATTTATATTATAAGACAATCAATATCACTAAAAAGGCAGCCAATTGGCTGCCTTTTTTTGATTTTTACTTCACGCTAATTACCATTCAGATAGCGCTGGCATGCTAATTTCATAACCATCAAATGTTAGAATAACATCTCGTGATTCAATCTTGACCAACTTCACGCCAGGAGCAATCATATCTCCCTGATGGCGTTCATTACCGTTGACTTTAACCCAACGTTTAGCTGGTGTAGAAGAGTAAATATGCTGATTAAAATTCATCTTAGGCAGCTGTTGCTGCACTGCTGCAGGTAATAAACCAATCGGAATCACTTTGCTTTTTGGCGTTTTAGTCACTGTTGAGTGAGGCTTGATCGCATTACGATCGGCGTTACTACGATCAACCTCGCTATCTTGATAGTGCTCCCCCGTCGTCGCGACAATAGCTGATTTTAACTTCGCTGCGATGTCTGGTGATAGAGCCGACAAATCAAGGTTATCCAACTTGTAAGGATCATCGTTAGTTGATGTCGCTTTAATAACATGTTGAGCAGTATTGTGTGGCAGATCATCACTTGGGCCAAGATCTCGATCTTGCTCGCGCGGTTCACTATTATGCTCCTCAACATTTGACGGTGACTGATACGCAGGTGAGGCCACATATAAACCATCATTGATGGGCAATGGCTCTGTCACAATATCGGGATACGTCATAAAAATAACCTCAGCATTTACCGCCGCAGAGGGGGTATCTAACGCTTGTAGCTTAGGTGCTTGCAATACCGATGGCGGTAATGCGGCGGTTACTAATGAAGATTGATGTGTTGTAGCTGCCGTTACACCAACAATTTGTTGCTGATAAACTTTATATGCCACAATCGAAGCTGCAGGTAACAATGCAATAATAATCGGCATCACCCACTTCACTCGAGATTGTTGAGCTTTAACTGCCCGCATTGGATGGACAATTTTCACCATCTCTCCATCAGCATGACCAACACTTGATTGGCTAGCATTATTTTTATCTGATTGTTTTAATGCCGTTAATAACTGAGACATTAGGCTTGCTCCGGTTGTAACGTAGGCCCAGGAAGATTAAGTGCGGAATCAAGGATCATTAGCGTCATTGGGCCAGCAATACCATCTGCGGCAATATCTTGTGCCCGTTGAAAACGGCGTAATTTATCAAGGATCGTTTGATTAAAATAACTCACCTGTGGGCCATCATCACCTAAGAAAGCATTTAATTGTTGATTTAACCATGCGACTCGTGCGCCACTTTGACCAAAACGAATCGTGGTTTTATCGCCTAGTGGTGGACGCCATAGCAAACTAAAGTGGCCACTCCAACGCGCTTCAAACCATGCAGGTGTCACTGAAATACGTTGTTTATCTAGCAATAATTCAATTCGATCACTCGTAATTGCATACACAACCGCATAGAAAGGCTGCTGTTGACCATCTTTAAGGGTTACGATCACTGGTCGATTAATTAATCCTAAGCGCGTTAATGTCGTTGAACCAGAAAAACACGTCAATGCGATTCGAGCGCTAGTCGCACACGTTGCTTGATTTAATGCAGTATCAAAACCCCATAATTTATACAGACTTTGCATGGCATTACGTTGATTACGGCTATCATTAATGGCGGTCACTAATCGAATTTCAGTGCTGACGACGGCCTTTTTTAACGGTGCCGTATTCGGTGTTACCGCAGGTGAAGAAGATACCGTAGTTAAAGATAATGCTGATGTGGGTGTTTGAGGCCAATATTGCCACGTCACTGTCGCCATCACGCCACACAGTGCCGCTGCGATTGTCCATGGCAGCCATGCTAAGCTTGAACGTGACGAAGTGACTGATGGTACTTGCCAACTCAATATATCTTCACAGGCTTGAACCGCCATTGCCTTGGTCACACTGTGAGTACCACCCTGACAGGCTAACTGCATCGATTTATCACACACCAAGTTAATTAACCGAGGTACTCCCTGCGTTTGTTTAGCGATATAACTGACAATACTGGCATTGAATACCGAATATAAACAATCAACCGCATTAAGACGGTAATGAATATATTCACTGACTTCCGTTTCGGTCAATGGCAGCAAATGGTAACGGGAAGTGATCCGCTGTGCTAATTGGCGTAAGCGTTCTTGTTGTAATAGCTGCTGTAATTCAGGCTGGCCAATCAAAACAACTTTTAATAATTTACGGCTATCGGTTTCTAAATTAGTCAATAATCGTAATTGTTCTAGCACATCAGGCATCAAATGTTGGGCTTCATCGACTAACAATAGTGTCTGCCGACCCGCAGCATGATTAGCAATAAGATGCTGATAAATAATATCGGTTAATTGCTTGAAACTGGCTTCGTCGCGATAAGATAGCCCTAATTCATCACAAATAGTGGCCAATAAATCATGTGATGATAACGCCGGATTGAGGATCACCGCCACTTGCGCTTGTTGCGGTAATCGTGAAATCATCGCCCGCAATACCGTTGTTTTTCCTGTCCCCACTTCCCCCGTTAATAAGCCAAAACCACCACCATCGGTGAGTCCTGATAGCATATGCGTTAATGCTTCTCGATGACGCTCACTGAGGTAGAGAAAACGGGCACTTGGCACAATTGAAAATGGTGCTTCATTTATGCCAAAAAAATCTTGGTACATATCTATACTCTAATACTTAAAATTATTTAGGAATAAATTATCGATAACATCATCAACAACATAAAAATACTTAGTACTGACAAACTCTCATTGCTGAGCGATATTTGCTATTATGATGACATCAACAAACCAGTGTATATTGGTTAACAAAATAATACCGATTAACATTATCATGCTGTGATAATGGTGACTTTTTCATTGTGATCTACAACTATTAGCCCCGCGTGGTATTAAGGAGTCTTCATTGCAAACCTATCTTGTCGGTGGTGCTGTTCGCGACACTTTATTAGGCTTACCTATAACAGATCAAGACTGGGTTGTTGTTGGCACCACACCAACGGCCATGCTTGAATTAGGTTATGAGCAAATTGGCAGTGATTTTCCCGTTTTTCTTCATCCTCGAACCAAACAAGAATATGCCCTCGCACGTACCGAGCGTAAATCAGGCCATGGTTACACTGGCTTTAGCTGTTATGCCGCTGCCGATGTTACCCTTGAACAAGATCTATTACGACGTGATTTAACCATCAATGCTATTGCCCAAGATCAACAAGGGCAACTCATCGATCCATACCATGGTCAATATGATCTAGAACATAAGATCTTACGTCATGTTTCACCTGCATTTAGCGAAGATCCATTGCGCGTATTACGCGTCGCCCGTTTTGCCGCTCGTTTTGCTCACTTAGGCTTTACTATTGCTGCCGAAACCATGGCATTAATGCAAGAAATTGTCGTCAGTGGTGAATTAGCCAACCTAACCCCAGAGCGAGTATGGCTTGAGTGGCACAAATCACTTTCAAGCAATGATCCACAGGTCTTTTTAAGCGTATTACGTCAGTGTGGTGCTTTAGCGGTAATTATGCCTGAAATCGATGCGTTATTTGGCATACCACAACCCGTAAAATGGCATCCTGAAATCGATTGTGGTATCCATACGTTGCTTGTCGCAAAACAAGCAGCTGTACTCAGCGATGATACAATCATTCGTTTTGCTGCCCAAGTACATGATCTTGGTAAAGCACTTTCCCCTAAAGATGATTTACCTCACCATAAGACCCATTGCCGTGATGGTATTAAGCCAATCAAACAGTTATGTCAGCGAATAAAAGTACCAAATGATTATCGTGATTTAGCACTGTTAGTTTGTGCTCAACATACCAAGATCCACCATGCACAAGAAATGCGCGCCAGCACTTTTATTTCGATATTTGATCAAATAGATGCATGGCGAAAACCCCATCGCATTGAGCAACTGGCCATATGTTGTCGTGCTGATGCTCGCGGTCGCCACGGTTTAGAAGCAACGGTCTATCCACAAGCAGACATCACCATTGCTGCTTTTGATATCGCTCAAGCAGTCCCTGTCGCCCCGATTATTGCCGCAGGGTTCATTGGCGCTGAAATCAAACAGCAATTAACGCAAGCCCGCACCCTCGCTGTTGATGAATATTTACAGCGTACACGCACCTAATCTACAGCAATAAAAAAGCCGACATAAAGTCGGCTTTTTTGTAACACGTTTATTCTAAAATTATTTAGATAATAAAAATAGGAATAAACCAGCACCTAATATTAAACGGTAGATAACAAATGGCGTCATACCTAAACGTGTCACTAATTTTAAGAACACGTGAATACATGCATATGCACTAACAAACGAAACCGCAATACCAATACTTAGATTACTGATATCAATCGGCTCAGTGCCGGTTACCAGTTTAAGACCTAAATACCCGCCCGCAAGCAAAATAATAGGTATCGACATTAAGAATGAGAATCGTGCCGCTGCTTCACGAGTAAAGCCAAGATATAGAGCGGCTGTCATGGTTGCACCAGAGCGAGACGTACCAGGAATGATAGCGGCAGCTTGGGCTAAACCGATTAAGACCGCACTTTTCCATGTGGTTTGATATTCATTGTCAGTCTGCTTAGCATGTTTATCAACCCACCATAACAGCAAGCCGAAAATAATAGTTGTACAAGCAATAACCCACGCAGAACGCAAATACATCTCGATGAAGTCTTTCATCAACAAGCCAAAAATACAGGCTGGAATGGTTGAAATAACAATCATCCATGCTAATTTAGATTCAGCATTATGTTGACGTTTAAAAATTGAAGCTAGCCATGCGCTAAGTAGCGTAACAACTTCTTTACGGAAATAAATCATTACCGCTAATAATGTTCCTACATGCACCGCAACATCAAATGCCAACCCTTGATCTGACCAGCCCAATATTTCTGACGGTAAAATAAGATGGGCAGAACTCGATACAGGTAAAAACTCTGTTAATCCCTGTAACAGGGCAAGCATAATCGCTTCAAAGTGACTCATTCATTATCCTTAATTTAGGTTATATATCGCTATAAGTAATATTTTATTCAACAGGCCATAATGACTGTTGAGGTGAAAATTTTTGCCATAACTCCGCAATCGTCTGTTGCTGTCCGGGAATAACTAACTCAGGACATAATTCACTCATTGGCCAAAGCACAAAGGCAAATTTATACAGATCAGACCGAGGTATTGTAGGTGAGCACTCACAAACTACGTCACCATAAAGTAAAATATCGAGATCAATTGTACGACTTTGATTTTTTTGGGTATTTTCAGGTCGTCCTAATTGCCGTTCAATCTCTTTTAGTGATTGCTGCAGAGTCGCTAATGACAATGACGTTTTTATTTCAATGACACTATTAAAGAAATTATCACCGTTAAAACCAACAGGTTCTGCTTCAAAAATACGTGACATACGCCATGAACTCGCTAACTGCGCCACCGCCTTGACGCCAGCGGGTAAGTAATGTTCGCGATCAATATTGCTGCCAATGCTGATATAAGCGGTGATCACTACTTAATGCCTCGTTCGATCTGAACCCCAACGCCAGCGGCATTAGCAATGGCGCTCGGTTTGGTCACGCGCACTTTAATCCATGGCACTGCAAAGCGCGTCATGATCAAAGTAGCAATATCTTCTGCAACGCGTTCAACTAACAAAAAACGCCCTTGAGTAATATGTTCAGTAACCGCAGTACTAACCATTGAGTAATCTAACGCTAAATTAACATCATCCGCTATGGCTGCAGGACGATTATCGTGAGCCATCTCTAAATCTAATACTAATTTTTGCTTAATTTTTTGTTCCCAGTCATACACTCCAATAGTGGCGATAACTTCAAGTTGTTCTATAAATACCGTGTCCATATTTAATCGCTAATTTTGATAGAGGTCGGATACCTAATACACACAAAAACGCGTATTATCAGGCTATATAAGTTAGCGAAAACACCTGCTAACTGGTCAACAACACATTGAATGCTGACCATAATTATGACTATATCACAGCCATAAACACGCTGATATTTATCAGTACCAATATTGATCAAGATAAGATCCAGCTAACATTTAGCGGCAATAAAGAATGCCACTTATCTTTCAAATAACCGGGATATTGCATGACACCATTAGCGTTACTGATGATCATTGCGGCTTATCTATTAGGATCTATTTCCAGTGCAGTATTAATTTCAAAACTGTACCACTTTCCAGATCCTCGTACCCATGGCTCACTCAATCCGGGCGCAACCAATGTCCTTCGCCTCGGAGGTAAAACGGCCGCAATATTAGTCTTAGTTGCTGATATTTTAAAAGGCATGATTCCTGTTTGGTTAAGCTACTTTTTAGGCTTAAATCCTTTCCTATTAGGCATCATAGGCATCGCAGCTTGCCTTGGTCATATCTACCCTATCTTCTTCCATTTTCAAGGTGGTAAAGGGGTCGCTACCGCACTTGGTGCATTAGCCCCTATCGGCTGGGATCTCAGTGGTGGTTTAATTATTATTTGGATATCAGCACTGACATTAACCGGCTATTCATCTCTCGCATCGTTAATTACCGCCCTTGTTGCACCACTGATGACATGGATGGTCAAACCTGAATACACCATGCCCGTCGCGATGCTGTCTTGCTTAATTATCTTTCGTCATCAAGATAATATTCGTCGTTTACTCGACGGTGACGAAACAAAAATATGGCAGAAATTTGCCCGAAAAAGTAACGAAAAGCAATAAATACACAGAAAAAAACACAAAAAAAGCGAGAACATATGTTCTCGCTTTTTGTTTGAATTAATGCATATTTATTACTAAGCAACAGGCTTCAGTTGATCGATAGGCCAACGTGGATAAACCTTAACACCAAGATCCATCAATTCATTATTCTTTAGACGTTGCATACCAGCATAAGCAATCATCGCACCATTATCGGTACAAAATTCAGTACGTGGATAAAACACTTGGCCATGCATGCCTTTCATCAAGGTTTCAAGCTGTTGACGTAATGATTTATTTGCACTTACGCCGCCAGCAATCACTAGGCGCTTATAGCCCGTTTGCTTTAATGCACGCTTACATTTTATCGCTAACGTATCAACAACAGCGTCTTGGAACGCATACGCAATATCAGCACGTGTTTGTGGATCATCATCATTGCCCCGAATCGTATTCGCCGCAAATGTTTTTAATCCTGAAAAACTAAAATCAAGACCTGGGCGATCTGTCATTGGACGTGGGAACTTAAATCGTCCCGGCGTACCTTGTTCAGCCATTTTAGACAGTAACGGACCACCAGGGTAATCAAGCCCCATCATCTTCGCTGTTTTATCAAAAGCTTCACCCGCGGCGTCATCCACTGACTCACCAAGAATTTTATAATCACCAATACCACGCACATCTACCATCATGGTATGTCCGCCAGAAACCAGCAATGCCACAAAAGGAAATTCAGGTGGATTATCTTCTAACATTGGTGCGAGTAGATGACCTTCCATATGGTGTACGGCAACCGCAGGTAAATCCCATGCATAAGCTAAACTACGACCAATTGTTGCGCCCACTAGTAGCGCGCCAACAAGACCAGGACCAGCAGTGTACGCAACACCGTCAAGATCGTCTGGCGTTAAGCCCGCAGCAGCCAAGGTTGCCGTAATTAAGGGAATGGTTTTTTTAACATGATCACGTGACGCTAACTCAGGAACAACACCACCGTAATCAGCATGTAACTTTACTTGACTGTAAAGTTCATGTGCCAATAAACCTTTTTCATCATCAAAAATTGCGATACCTGTTTCATCACAGGAGGTCTCAATGCCCAATATACGCATAACAGCCTCTATACTATTCTGGGACCTAATCTAAAAAATCAGCCTAGTTTCAACAACAACCGATAATTCATACAGGTTTATAAGGGAGTAATTGGATGCCATGTTACCGCTGTTAACACAAATTAACCAGTTCATAGGCGTAGAATGCTTTACAAATACCCCCAAATCAGATTAGAATTTCGCACCATTTTAATCATCTGACACTTTGAACGTCAGTATTAAACCGAATCACTCTGAGGTGAGTATTACATGCCAGTAATCAAAGTACGTGAAAACGAACCGTTTGACGTAGCACTACGTCGTTTCAAGCGCTCTTGCGAAAAAGCAGGTATCCTTTCTGAAGTTCGTCGTCGTGAGCACTTCGAAAAGCCAACAACTGTACGTAAGCGTGCTAAAGCAGCGGCAGTTAAGCGTCACCTGAAGAAATTGGCTCGCGAAAACGCGCGTCGCGTTCGTCTGTACTAATCGTTAGATTATTAAACAGAAGGATCGCGTAATGACTCTTATTGAACGTCTTAAAGGCGAACAAATAGCGGCGATGAAGGCGAAGGATAAACCTCGTCTTGGTGCTATCCGTTTGGTTCTTGCTGCAATTAAACAACGCGAAGTTGACGAAAAGATCACTCTTTCCGATGATGACGTATTGGTAGTTTTGACCAAAATGGTGAAGCAACGTCGTGACTCTGTAGCGCAGTATGAAGCTGCAGGCCGTCAAGATCTTGCTGATATTGAACATGCTGAAATCAGCGTCTTAGCAGAATTTATGCCTCAACCATTAAGTGAAGATGAAATCTCTGCTTTGATGGATGAAGCTATTGCTGCGACAGGTGCTGTCAACATGCAAGATATGGGCAAGGTTATGGGCGTACTGAAACCGCAAATTCAGGGTCGTGCCGATATGGGGATTGTTAGCAAGCTGGTGAAAATCAAGCTAGGCTAATCACTCCTCTTATTCTGCAACAAGCCGTGTTATTCTTTCGGAATGCGCGGCTTGTTTGTATCTGACAATCCCCACTTTTAACGGTTCAACCGTTACTCTTTTTGTTTACTCTAGGTTGTTTGCTTTGTTATGGCAGGAAAAATACCGCGTTCATTTATTGATGATTTAATCTCTCGACACGATATTGTCGATGTCATTGACGCGCGCGTAAAACTCAAAAAACAAGGTAAGAACTTTGGTGCCTGTTGTCCTTTCCATAACGAAAAAACACCCTCTTTTTCGGTAAGCCAAGAAAAACAGTTCTATCATTGTTTTGGGTGCGGTGTTCATGGCAATGTACTTGATTTCGTGATGGAGTATGATCGGTTAGAGTTTGTCGATGCTATTGAAGAGCTCGCCTCACAACTAGGTTTAGAAGTACCACGAGAAAACGATGGTACCAATGCATCTCGTGGCCCTAAAGCGGCAGATAAACGTAATTACTATGAACTCATGGGCCAAGTGTCACAGTTTTATCAATCACAACTACGGGCGCAAGATGCTCAGGTTGCGGTTGATTATCTCAAGGGACGTGGTTTATCAGGCGATATTGTAAAAAAATTCAATATCGGTTTTATTCCCGATCAATGGGACATGGTTCGCACTCGCTTTGGGCGTGATAATGAATCGCAAAAAGCACTTGTTAACACTGGAATGCTGATCGAAAATGATCAAGGTCGTCGTTATGACCGCTTCCGTGGACGAGTGATGTTTCCGATCCATGATCGTCGAGGACGCGTGATTGGTTTTGGGGGGCGAGTATTAGGTGATGGTACGCCAAAATACCTTAACTCCCCTGAAACTGATATTTTTCATAAAGGCCGAGAGCTTTATGGATTATATGAAGTACTACAAACCCATCGTGAACCTGAAAAGATCATGGTAGTTGAAGGTTATATGGATGTCGTCGCGTTGGCCCAATTTGGTGTCGATTATGCGGTTGCATCGTTAGGCACCTCAACCACCGGTGATCATATTCAAAGCCTGTTCCGTCAAACCAGCACTGTTGTGTGTTGTTATGATGGTGACCGTGCAGGACGAGAAGCTGCATGGCGAGCAATGGAACAAGCATTGCCTTACCTAACCGATGGTCGTCAGCTAAAGTTCATGTTCTTACCTGATGGCGAAGATCCAGATTCATGTATTCGCGCCGAAGGTAAAACTCAATTTGAACAACGCATTGATGCAGCGACATCGCTATCAGAATTTTTGTTTAATAGCTTAATGCTTCAAATTGATACCAGTAGCCGTGAAGGTAAAGCGAAACTCACCACACTCGCTGTTCCCTTAATTGATAAAGTACCAGGTGGCACTCTGCGACTATACTTGAGAGAGTTACTGGGTAAAAAACTCGGCTTACCTGATGAAGCACAATTACAGCAACTACTCTCAAAGCATGGTCAAATCACTAAACCGGTAGGCCAAGTACAAATTAAGCGTACACCAATGCGAGAAGTTATCGCATTATTGATTCAACACCCACACTTTGTGCAACAGCTTGAATTTGATATGGACGCATTTGCTGTTATTGAGCTCGCCGGATTAAATTTATTGCTATCTATAGTTGATAAATGCCGAAACAATCCCAATATTAGCACTGGACAGCTTTTAGAATATTGGCGTGGCACCAAAAATGAAGCCATGATGGCACGGCTTGCCGCGTGGGAGCTACCGTTGTCAAATGATGAAGACAACAGCCTCGATGTATTTTTAGACGCAATGGATAAAATTATTATTCAATGTGTTAATCAACAAATTGAACAGTTGCAGACTAAATCAAGAACTGTCGGCTTATCAGTCGAAGAAAAGCAGGAATTACAATCCTTATTACTGGATCGTCCTGCCTAATAAGTAGTCAACAATTAAGAAATTTGTTATAATGACTGGTTTGCAACTCTGCATACTAAATTATCACTCAGACCCGAAGTTGGATACCGTCTATGGAGCAAAATCCGCAGTCACAGCTAAAGTTACTTGTTGCTAAAGGCAAGGAACAAGGCTATCTGACCTACGCCGAAGTAAATGACCACCTACCAGAAGACATTGTTGATTCTGATCAGGTTGAAGACATTATTCAAATGATTAATGACATGGGTATCAAGGTAGTTGAAACTGCCCCTGATGCCGATGAACTCATGATGACTGAAGATAATGCCGACGAAGACGCCATTGAAGCAGCGGCGCAAGCATTATCAAGCGTAGAAAGCGAGATCGGTCGCACAACAGACCCAGTACGCATGTACATGCGTGAAATGGGCACGGTTGAACTACTTACTCGCGAAGGCGAAATTGATATCGCAAAACGCATTGAAGATGGTATTAACCAAGTTCAATGCTCTGTTGCTGAATACCCTTCAGCAATCGCTCATTTACTTGAGCAGTTTGACAAAGTTGAAGCCGATGAACTTCGTCTAACTGATATCATTTCAGGCTTTGTTGATCCAAACGAAGAAGCTACTGCAGCGCCAACAGCAACACACATTGGCTCAGAATTAAGCGAAACCGATCTTGCAGATGAAGATAAAGATCTTGAAGACGGTGACGATGACGATGACGAAGATGGCGCTGAAGAAGAAGAAGACGATGGCAGCATCGACCCAGAATTGGCGCGTGAAAAGTTCTTAGAACTTCGCCAATCTTATGAAAAAATGGCTTTAGCCATTAACACTAATGGTCGTCAGCACGCGACAACTGAAGTTGCCGTTGAAGAATTGTCAGAAATCTTCAAGCAATTCCGTCTGATTCCAAAGCAATTTGATCGTCTAGTTAGCTCACTACGTGACTCAATGGATAAAGTACGCACTAATGAGCGTCTTATCATGCGTATGTGTGTTGATAACAGCAAAATGCCAAAGAAAACGTTCATTAGCTTATTTGCAGGCAATGAATCAAACAGTGATTGGATCGACACTGCACTTAACTCAGGTAAGCCTTACGCTGAACGTTTAAAGAATTATGAAGAAGATCTTCGTCGTTCAACGTTAAAGCTACGCATTCTTGAGCAAGAAACAGGTCTTTCAATCGAACGTATTAAAGACATCAGCCGTCGTATGTCTATCGGTGAAGCAAAAGCGCGCCGTGCGAAAAAAGAGATGGTTGAAGCTAACTTACGTCTGGTTATTTCTATCGCGAAGAAGTACACCAACCGTGGTTTGCAGTTCTTGGATCTAATCCAAGAAGGTAACATTGGTCTAATGAAAGCGGTTGATAAATTTGAATACCGTCGTGGTTACAAATTCTCAACTTACGCAACATGGTGGATCCGTCAGGCAATCACACGTTCAATCGCAGACCAGGCACGTACTATTCGTATCCCTGTGCACATGATTGAAACCATCAACAAATTGAACCGCATCTCACGTCAGATGCTACAAGAGATGGGCCGTGAGCCATTACCTGAAGAATTGGCTGAACGCATGCAAATGCCGGAAGACAAAATCCGCAAGGTACTGAAAATTGCGAAAGAGCCAATCTCAATGGAAACCCCTATCGGTGATGATGAAGATTCACACCTAGGTGATTTCATTGAAGATACAACACTTCAACTTCCAATGGATGCAGCAACAGCAACTAACTTGCGTGCCGCAACTAACGACGTACTTGCTGGGCTAACGCCTCGTGAAGCAAAAGTACTTCGTATGCGTTTTGGTATCGATATGAATACCGACCACACGCTAGAAGAAGTGGGTAAGCAATTTGATGTTACTCGTGAGCGTATTCGTCAGATTGAAGCAAAGGCACTACGTAAATTACGTCACCCAAGCCGTTCAGATGTGCTTCGTAGTTTCCTTGATGAATAAGTAAACCCGATAGCATTATCGAAAAAAAGCGAGCCTTGAGCTCGCTTTTTTATTATCGGCAATAGCAACATTGAACTGTGAACAAGTCCATAAAACTTATCTAACTGTTGAAAAAACAAACAAATTTTCGGCGTTAATCGCTAGACAAGTGCGACACCATCCCCTATAATTTGCCGCATATGGCCCCTTAGCTCAGTGGTTAGAGCAGGCGACTCATAATCGCTTGGTCCCCAGTTCAAGTCTGGGAGGGGCCACCAAATTCGAAAAAGCTGAAGTATTTTTACTTCAGCTTTTTTTCGTTTGGGCTTCATGAAAGTTTCAGCCCTCTTCCTATTTTTCTCAGTAACAACACCACAAAAAATTCATAAAACACACCGACACTTGATAAATAGCAAAGCTTTGTTTTTATTTTTCCACATAATCATCATTTTTATGTCACACATGACATTGACAATGAACAGCTATATCTCAGGGTGCCAAATGGTGGAATATCTGCTATAATCCTGCGCTTGAATATTAGGGTTACAATCAATGTTGCAAAGGCATTTATCTACTTGTTCAATAATAACAACAATATATTTGATGCCGCTTAAGATCACCTAGAGATGAACTTTACAAAAGCGCACTAACGCTTTTTTAAAGTAATATTTAAAGCGTTTTTTATTTATTCATTACTCACTATCAGCTCTTAACAACATGTTGATGATCTGATCATGATTAATGTTAATTTTCCCTTGGGTAAAAAGTTCGTCCGGAGAGTATCCTCAATGAAAAAGACCAAGATCGTATGTACGATTGGACCAAAAACTGAATCTGTAGAAATGCTTACTAAACTAGCTAACGCTGGTATGAACGTAATGCGTCTTAACTTCTCACACGGTGACTTCGAAGAACACGGTCAGCGTATCACTAACCTACGTGAAGTTATGGCTAACACAGGCAAAGAACTAGCAATTTTGCTAGATACTAAAGGTCCTGAAATTCGTACTATCAAACTAGAAGGTGGCAATGACTTCACTCTAGTAGCTGGTCAAGATTTCACTTTCACAACAGATACATCTGTAGTCGGTAATCAAGACCGTGTGGCAGTGACTTACCCTGGTTTTGCTAAAGATCTAGCAAAAGGCAACATTATCCTAGTAGACGATGGTCTAATTGAAATGGAAGTGTTGGAAACAACAGAAACTGAAGTTAAGTGTAAAGTACTTAACAGCGGTGACCTAGGCGAAAACAAAGGTGTTAACCTTCCTGGCGTTTCTGTAAAACTTCCAGCTCTTGCTGAAAAAGATAAAGCTGACCTTAAATTTGGTTGTGAGCAAGGCGTTGATTTTGTTGCTGCATCTTTTATCCGTAAGGCTGAAGACGTACTAGAAATCCGCGCGCTACTAGAAGCAAACGGCGGCGCTGACATTCAAATCATCTCTAAGATCGAAAACCAAGAAGGTGTTGATAACTTTGACGCTATTCTTGAAGCATCTGACGGTATCATGGTTGCTCGTGGTGACCTTGGTGTTGAGATTCCAGTTGAAGAAGTTATCTTTGCTCAAAAGATGATGATCGAGAAGTGTAACCGCGCTCGTAAAGTAGTTATCACTGCAACACAAATGCTTGATTCAATGATCAAGAACCCACGTCCAACACGCGCAGAAGCGGGTGACGTTGCTAACGCAATCATGGATGGTACTGATGCAGTAATGCTTTCTGGTGAATCAGCTAAGGGTAAATACCCAATCGAAGCTGTAACTATCATGGCGCAAATCTGTGCACGTACAGATAAAGTACTTAAAGCTGAGCTAGGTTCACGTCTAGATAGCCCACGTCTACGTATTACTGAAGCGGTATGTAAAGGTGCAGTTGACACAGCAGAGAAACTAAATGCTCCGCTAATCATCGTTGCAACTGAAGCTGGTAAATCTGCTCGTTCAATCCGTAAGTACTTCCCAACAGCACGTATCCTTGCTGTAACAACAAATACTAAGACAGCGGCTCAACTATGTCTTTCTAAAGGTGTTACACCTGTTATTGTTGATGCAATCGACAGTACTGATGCATTCTACCTACGCGGTAAAGAGTTAGCTCTTGAAACTGGCCTAGGTGCTAAAGGCGATATCGTTGTTATGGTTTCTGGCGCACTAGTTGCTTCAGGCACAACCAACACTGCATCTGTTCACGTACTATAATTGTTCGTAAATAGACACTAAAAAAGGGAGCTTCGGCTCCCTTTTTATTCATCGGTAATTGTAATTGTAGCGTCCTTCATATTCCGATATTCTTTGTAACACCGTTATTATTTATAAAATAACAACCATAAAACATAGTTCATATTGTTATTTTATAAATCAATACCTAACAATAGTAATATTCCCGCCATCAATCCATTTTAATCATTGTTTATCACCCTCTTTAATGTTTAAGCAACAAACAAAGCCAGTTATACTTCTAATCAATAGACATTCATGCATTAATAACTTTCAACAAAAGTTGTGTTTGGATGCTGTCGAATAAATATAACAACAAAGAGGGAAACCGTGTCCAGTCCTACGCAAACGAATAAAATTATGGAGGTCATACGACAAGATATTTTGCTTGGCAAATTGACGCCAGGACAAAAACTTGTTGTTGCTGATTTGAAAGAACACTATCAAGTCGGTGCATCACCTATTCGTGAAGCCTTAGTCCAATTATCGTGGAAAAAGTATGTTAAATTTGCCCCACAAAAAGGTTGCTGGGTAGCGCCTGTTTCTGTGGAAGAACTAACAGATCTTTTTAATGCTCACCAATTAATTTCACATGAATTATTAAAAAAAGCCATTTTACAAGGTGATGAGGCTTGGGAACTTAATATTCTCACCAGTTACCATAAATTAAGCCGCCTTAATCCAACCTCTGATAACGCTGATCTTTCTGAGTGGGAACAGCGTCATGGTGATTTTCATATTGCTATTTTATCGGGCAGTAATTCTCCGGTATTACTTGATCTTTACCTTGATATTTATGAGCAACTTAAGCGTTATCGTCATATTTGGCTAAGTCAATCTCGTGATAGCGAAAACCGTTATCATGATGGTGGAGAACATGAAGCGTTAATGAAAGCAGTCTTAGATCGTGATGTTGAACTAGCACGAACAATCATGCATGACCACTCAAAAAATGCCGTCAGTTCAGTGAGTCCATATCTCTAGATTTACTCCAATAATTAAACAGCAAAAAACCCATGCCACATTAATGTCATGGGTTTTTTTGTTATACTCTAAGACTATGCTTTTAAAGCACGCTCACCACGAGCTAAACCAACAATACCACTACGAGCCACTTCAATGATCTCTGTCGCCTCACCCACTGCAGCTAAAAATGCATCTAGCTTACCGCCGGTTCCCACCAATTGGATGGTATAAATCTGACTGGTTACATCAACAATTAAGCCTCTAAAAATATCAGCAGTACGTTTTACCTCTGCTCGCGCAAAACCACTGGCTTTGACTTTTACCAACATTAATTCTCGTTCAATATGATCAGATGCCGTGACATTACTGACCTTTAAAATATCGATGAGTTTGTGCAGCTGTTTTTCAATTTGTTCATACGCGGCTTCATCTTCAACGTGGGTAGTAATATTTAACCGTGATAAGGTAGGATCATCCGTTGGAGCAACAGTTAATGACTCGATGTTATAACCACGTTGGGAAAATAAGCCCACCACCCGTGACAAAGCCCCTGGCTGGTTTTCAAGTAATACTGAAATAATTCTACGCATTATGTACGCTCCGTTTTACTTAACCACATGTCACTCATCGCACCACCACGAATCAACATCGGGTACACATGCTCAGTTTCATCAACACTGATATCAATAAAAACCAATTTATCTTTCAAGGCTAATGCTTGTTCTAATTGCTGATCCAACTGTTTAGGATCGGAAATACGAACCCCAACATGACCATAAGCTTCAGCAATCGCGGCAAAATCAGGCACAGAATCCATATAAGATTGAGAATGACGACCTTGATAAATCATATCTTGCCATTGCTTTACCATGCCAAGAAAACGATTATTAAGATTGATAATTTTCACGGGAATATCGTATTGCAATGCGGTTGAAAGCTCTTGAATATTCATTTGAATACTGCCATCCCCCGTTACGCACACCACTTCTGCATCAGGTAATGCAAATTTAACCCCCATTGCTGCAGGCAGACCAAATCCCATAGTGCCAAGACCGCCTGAATTGATCCAACGTCGAGGTTTATCAAATGGATAATACAATGCGGCGAACATTTGATGCTGACCTACATCGGAAGAGACATAAGCATCACCATCAGTAAGACGATACAAAGATTCAATTACCTGTTGCGGTTTAATGCGATCTGTTGTGGTGTCATAGCGCAGACATTGACGCTGACGCCATGTCGATATTTGTTGCCACCATGGCTGTAATGCTGCTTGATTATCAATATCGTCTTGCTCATTAACCAATTTAAGCATACACGTCAGCACAGTATCAGCAGAACCTACAATAGGGATATCAACCGCCACCGTTTTTGATATCGATGACGGATCAATATCAATGTGCATAATAGTTGCATTGGGGCAGTACTTTTCAAGATTATTAGTGGTGCGATCATCAAATCTAACCCCGATCCCAAAAATAAGATCTGCATTATGCATCGCCATATTAGCTTCATAGGTTCCATGCATACCCAACATACCCAAACATTGCGCATGTGTTCCCGGAAAAGCACCAAGCCCCATTAGTGTATTAACCACCGGAATATGTAAACTTTCAGCTAATGCTATCAATGGCTCACTACAGTTAGACATCACCGCGCCACCACCAACGTACAGCACAGGTTGTTTGGCGGCTAATAAGGCTTTGACACCCCGCTTAATTTGACCTTTATGACCTTGAGTTGTGGGATTATAAGAACGTAATGCTATCGATTCAGGATACTGGTAGGGATAGGTTTCTGCCGGATTAAGCATATCTTTGGGAATATCAACCACAACCGGCCCTGGACGGCCACTGGCAGCAATATAAAACGCTTTTTTGATAATAGTGGGGATATCTTCCGGTTTTGTTACCAAAAAGCTGTGCTTTACGACAGGGCGGGAAATGCCGACCATATCACACTCTTGAAAGGCATCATTACCAATCAAGTTACTCATTACTTGGCCGGACAATACAACCAGTGGGATCGAGTCCATATAAGCGGTAGCAATACCGGTGATCGCATTGGTTGCACCGGGGCCGGAGGTAACAAGGACAACACCCACGTCTCCTGTTGCTCTAGCATAGCCATCAGCCATGTGCACAGCGGCTTGCTCATGACGTACAAGTACATGTTCAATATCGCTTTTTTCATGTAAAGCATCATAAATATCAAGAACCGAGCCTCCGGGATAACCGAAGATATGCTTAACGCCTTGATCGATCATTGAACGAACGATCATGTCTGCGCCAGACAACATTTCCATATTTTGTCTCCAGATCGATAAAACATAGTTAGGGCTTATTTTTAGCCTAATAAAAAACATGAATACTCATGCTATGTTTATCATGGTTATAATAATAACCACGAATAACCGTAACAACTTTAACGCTTTTGCATCATTCATTGCTAGAGCAAAAGACAAGTTTACGGTTTATATCTATCGGATCTAAAATTGTTAATGTTTTATATAGATCTTAGTAAACTCTATACTACCAACGACTACTATTCGATGTGAATTCAGAATATCTCTCTTTACTCAAATAAAAAAAAGAAGCCTTAAAGGCTTCTTTCTTAAATCTAAGCAAAAAATAGATTAGTCGTCTTTTTGTTGCGCTTTTTTATGGCTTTCTTCGTACATATGTTCAATCTCTTTATGGTAACGATCTTGAATCACTTTACGACGTAATTTTTGCGTTGGTGTTAATTCACCTTTATCCATTGAGAATGATTTAGGTAATAAGGTGAATTTTTTTACTTGCTCAAAACGTGCTAGATCTTTCTGTAACTCAATCACACGTTTCTCAATTAATTCAACAATTTGGCTGTGTTTAACCAATTCCATGCGATCTTGATATTTAATATTGAGCTCACGCGCATGTTCTTCTAGTGTTTCAAAACAAGGTACGATCAATGCTGATACGAATTTACGGGTGTCAGCAATAACCGCAATTTGTTCAATTAGATGATCTTTACCAATCGCACCTTCAATCACTTGTGGTGCAATATACTTACCACCCGATGTTTTCATTAACTCTTTGATACGATCAGTAATAAACAAATTACCTTGCTCATCGATATAACCCGCATCACCGGTTTTAAGAAATCCATCATCAGTAAAATTGTTCGCTGTCTCTTCTGGCATATTGTAATAGCCACGCATAACCATCGGACCGCGTACTAAAATTTCATTATCTTTACCAATTTTAACTTCAGCACCTGGCATTGGCATACCAATTGAATCAGGGTTATAGCAGCGATCATCCCAACAAGACACCGTCGCAGTGGTTTCTGTCATGCCATAGCCTAACTTTACGTTAATCCCCATAGCATGGAAAAAACGACCAATGCCCGCATCTAATTTAGCACCGCCACATGGCATACACTTAATATTGCCACCCAATACTGCACGTAATTTAGACAGCACCATTTTATCGGCTAAGTTATGGCTTTTCTGTAATAACCATGAAGGCTCACGACACTCTTGACGAGCCAACGACATCCTTGCACCCATATTTACAGCCCAAGTAAAAATCATCTTACGATGAAAAGGGGCACGAGCGACTTTTTCATGAACACCTGAATATATTTTTTCATAAACACGAGGCACAGCAGACATGTAATTAGGCTTTACTGTCACTAACGCTTCTTTGAGCTTATTGGTATCTGACAGATAACAATTAATGACGCCACGGTGTAAGACATAAAATGTCCAAGCACGTTCAAAGACATGTGATAACGGTAAGAAACATAATGATGTATCACCTTCATCTAATGCTAAACGTTCATCATGAGCAATAATTTGTGAAGCAATATTAGCATAATCAAGCATTACCCCTTTAGGTGTACCTGTGGTACCCGAGGTATAGATCAGCGTTAATAAATCATCCATAGCCAAGCTGTCTAAACGGGCATCAAGCTCTGACTGATACTCTGAAGAGGCTGTTTTTAAAAAATCGACGTAATGACAAACTAATGGGTGTTGAGGTAATTCAACATCATCTGTTAGTGCAACAATACGCTCTAAATTCGGACACTGATCAGCAATAGCTACCGCTATATTTAGCTGTGCTTGTCCACCAACAAAGAGGACTTTTACATTGGCATCATTAATGATATATGCAGATTGCTGAGGTGTATTGGTTGGATAAATAGGCACCGTAACACAGCGGTTATATAGCGAAGCAAAATCAGCAACCGTCCAACGAGGCATATTATTAGCAAAAATACCGACTTTATCTTGTACTGCTAAACCTTGATTTAGTAGTGCTAATGCCAATTGTTGAATTTTTTCACCAAAATTATTCCAGCTAATATCTTGCCATTCATCATTAACTTGATGACGTAAAGCAGGCGTGTCGCCTAAGCGCGCAATTTGCTGACGAATACGGTGAACAATATGGAAATCATGTTGTGCCATAAGTACTCTATTTTTTTAGCTTACACTTGTAAGCTGATTTGAGAGATGCAGTCTACAATTCAGTCTTTGAAAAGCCAACTATAATGAATATTAAATTATAGTTTCTGATGACCGAGATCACTCTATACCCGCTTACTTATTGTCTTCAATGACTTTTTAAACAAACAATAAAAGTGTAAGAATCTATAAATAACATGGTCTCATAACAGAAAAAGAACCTAAACAATCTACGTGAAAATAGAAACTTTAAATATCATTACTATAAAATCTCGCCACGCTAACCTATTGCTAATCAAAGCATATGATTTTATTTTTACCATAAAAAAAGCCAGCGTTTAAGCTGGCCTTATAATAACGCTTTATAAACTATTAGCTGGTCAGATCACCACAGATAGCCATTAACTGATCACGCATCCAGATATTACCTTTATCTTTCTGCGTTGATTCATGCCAGCTTAGGTAGCCTGTGATTTTTGCATTAGTAAAAGGCAACGGCAGTACTTTAATTTGTAAGTTTTCAGCAGATGCTTCAGCTAACCAACGCGGGGCAACGGCAATCAATTCAGATTGGCTAACAACAAACATAATGTCGTTCAGACTTGCGCCTTGATAAGCATCCTGACAATTTGTTTCACTGTGATTATAGATATCATCAGCAAACATTTTCACATCTGATACTGATTTTAATACAGCATGCATTTCGTTACTGAATTCATCAGCAGAAATACTGTCACCAATTCGAGGGTGATTATTAGCTGCAATAGCCACTAACTCATCACAAAATAATTCAGTACTACAGAAACCATCTTCATCAAAACGAGTATAGTCAATCACAAAATCAACTTCTTGATAACGCATTTTTTGTGATAATTCGGCATCCACTTCTGCTTCTAATTGCAGTTGAATATGTGGTGCTTGTTCGCGCATGGTCGACAATACTGTCGGTGCGAAACGCATATCTGAAGGGCTACAAATTGCGAGTTTAAAAGTGCGGCTTGATGTTAATGGTGCAAAGATAGAGCAAGGTAATTCGTTTTTTACCAACTGCAATGCTTGACGTAATGGACCAAACAATTGTTTAGCACGTTGCGTTGGTTGAATACCACGACCATGACGAATGAAAAGATCATCATTAAACATCACTTTTAAACGCGCAACCGCATTACTTACTGCGGGTTGCGACATACCTAAATTTTGTGCTGCTCGCGTTATATTTTGCTCTTGCATAACGGCATCAAAAACGGTCAATAGATTAAGGTCAACACTACGAAGTGTGGATTCCATACTGAAATTATCAACTGCAGCAACTGAAGTAGTCGTTCGGCTCATGTATACCTCTAAAAATAATCATTATTGGTGCATCGCAACGCTATACATAAGTTAGACATTAAATTTTTGTCTACAGTGTTTGCTTTGAATGCCCTAGTTGGGATACAGCCAGTATCAACCATATAGATTGATGTAACTAATAATAGAAAATAAGACAATATGAACAACCTCTTATTTAAAAATAATTCAGAAATATGAAACTTTAACAATCAAACACTTAGTCGCTAAATCAATATTCTTTAATTTAATATAAATAAAATAACCATTCATAAAATAAGATAAAATCACGTTTTAATTTCAAAGATTATCATTTATTTTCAAATATAAATTCACAATGGGAATATTATGTACTTATTATATATTTGTATTATGTATATATAAACAACCTTAAGTCATTACACCTATAAATATAACAATCAATAACAATTATTAATTTTAATAATAGTTATTTAAAGCACTTCAATAATCATTATTAATATTTATCATTCTTAATTGAAATATATATTATTTAATACAGTTATTAAGCGTGATTACGATGTCTATTTTTGGTTATCAAACGATAGCCTGTTCTTGAAAGTACAAAAAAAACACAACTTTTGGTTGACCTATAGCCCGTCTATTTGATATTCATTTGTTAACCAAATTTATTGAAGTCTTTAATGAAATGAAAACGTATTTCTATCTCCTCTTAGCCCTCCTCCTTATCGTGACATAATCACGCGGGTTGCTATCGAGTGGAAAACACCACTAAAGATTTCAAAACCCGCGCAAGCAAGCGCGGGTTTTTTCATATTTTGACCAGCGCAAGTGAATGCGGAACTCAGTCTTATTACAGGCTCACATATAAAAGTAAAAGGATGTCACTATGAAAGATCAGGTCATTATTTTTGATACCACTTTGCGTGATGGCGAACAAGCTTTATCCGCCAGCCTAACAGTTAAAGAAAAATTGCAAATTGCTTATGCGCTAGAACGCTTAGGTATCGATGTTATCGAGGCCGGTTTTCCAGTGTCATCCCCTGGTGATTTTGAATCAGTACAAACCATCGCTAAGCACATTAGAAACAGTCGTATATGTGCCTTGTCGCGTGCGGTCGAAAAAGACATTGATGTTGCCGCTGAATCGTTAAAAGCCGCTGAATCATTTCGTATCCATACCTTTATTTCAACCTCAACTGTCCATGTACAAGATAAATTGCGTCGTAGCTATGACGATGTGATTGCGATGGGCATTGCGGCAGTAAAACGGGCGCGTAAATATACCGATGATGTCGAGTTTTCCTGTGAAGATGCCGGACGGACACCAATTGATAATTTATGTCGTATGGTAGAAGCCGCAATTGATGCGGGAGCAACGACCATTAATATTCCCGATACAGTGGGTTACACCCTACCAAGTGAGTTTGGTGGCATTATCACCCAACTGTTTAATCGTGTACCCAATATCGATAAAGCCATCATCTCCGTGCATTGTCATGACGATCTTGGTATGTCAGTCGCAAACTCCATGGCAGCCATTCAAGCGGGCGCCCGCCAAGTAGAAGGCACCATTAACGGTTTAGGTGAACGCGCAGGTAATTGCGCCCTTGAAGAGATAGCGATGATCATTAAAACCCGTCAATCACTATTAGGGGTGCATACCAACCTCAAGCATGATGAAATCCATCGCACCAGTAAAATGGTTAGTCAGTTATGTCATATGCCGATTCAAGCCAATAAAGCTATCGTAGGCAGTAATGCTTTTAGTCACTCTTCAGGCATTCATCAAGACGGCATGCTGAAAAATAAAAATACCTACGAAATCATGACCCCAAATTCGATTGGTCTTAAAAACCAAGCATTGAACCTTACCAGTCGTTCTGGTCGTGCCGCGGTTAAGAGTCATATGGATACTCTTGGCTATACCGAGCATGAATATGACCTTGATAAACTGTATACCGATTTTCTTAGCCTAGCCGATAGAAAAGGCCAAGTGTTTGATTATGATCTTGAAGCCTTAATGCATTTTTCTAATCTGCGCGATGAAGATGACTTTTTCAAAATAAACTATTTAAGCGTCCAATCTGGCAGTGTAATGGCAACCACTAGCATAAAACTTCAATGTGGCGATCAGGAAAAGTGTGAAGCCGCTGTCGGTAATGGTCCGGTAGATGCCTTGTATCAATGTATCTACCGCCTAACAGGGTATGAAATTGTACTTGATAAGTTTGATCTTACCGCCAAAGGCGAAGGTGAAGATGGCCTAGGACAAGCCGATATTATCGCTAATTACAAAGGCCGCAAGTACCACGGCACAGGCCTTGCGACAGATATTGTAGAAGCGTCAGGTCAAGCGCTGATCCATGTTATCAATAGTATTTATCGTGCCGATCAAATCGCAACTATCAAACAGCAACATAGCCACTAACGTTATTCATTAACAACAAATTCAATCTATTTTTAGTACATTATGGAGAGCACCCACCATGGCAGGTTCATATAATATAGCAGTACTACCCGGTGACGGTATTGGCCCAGAAGTGATGCAACAAGCACACAAAGTCTTAGCGGCAGTCCAACAAAAATTTGATATTACCCTTAATTGTCATCAGTTCGATGTTGGTGGTATTGCGATTGATAATCATGGCAGCCCCCTACCGTCCATCACTCTAAAAGGTTGTGAAGCTGCAGATGCGGTATTGTTTGGCTCTGTTGGTGGCCCTAAATGGGAACACCTCGCTCCCAATGATCAACCGGAGCGTGGCGCACTCTTACCACTACGTAAGCACTTTGAATTATTTTGTAACTTACGCCCAGCACAAATCCACCGTGGTCTAGAACACTTTTCTCCACTACGGGCTGATATCTCTGAGCGTGGATTTGATATTGCCGTTGTACGTGAACTCACTGGCGGCATTTATTTTGGCGAGCCCAAAGGTCGATCAGGTGAAGGCGCACAAGAAAAAGCCTTTGATACTGAAATTTATCATCGCTATGAAATTGAACGCATTGCTAAAATAGCCTTTGAATCTGCGCGTTTACGCCGTAAAAAAGTCTGTTCAATTGATAAAGCCAATGTACTACAAAGCTCAATTTTATGGCGTCAAGTGGTTGAAGAAATTGCGGTTGATTACCCCGATGTCAGCTTAACTCACATGTACATTGATAACGCCACTATGCAACTTATCAAAGATCCATCACAATTTGATGTGATGTTATGTTCCAATATTTTTGGCGATATTATTTCCGATGAATGCGCCATGATCACCGGTTCAATGGGCATGTTGCCATCTGCAAGTTTAAACCAACAAAAATTTGGTCTATATGAACCGGCTGGCGGTTCAGCACCTGATATCGCAGGTAAAAATATTGCCAACCCCATAGCCCAGATTCTATCCGCAGCCTTAATGTTGCGTTACAGCCTTGGTGAAGAAAATGCGGCTCGTGCAATAGAAAAAGCGGTGGCACAAGCACTAGAAGCGGGGCAACTAACGGCAGATTTAGCCAGTAATAACACCGCCCTTACCACCAGCGAAATGGGTGACAAAATCGCCGCCTATATTCAACATGCATAAGGAACAGCATGATGTCGAATACAATAATGTCACCCTCAAGCCAAGCCAGAACGCTTTATCAAAAAGTCTATGATGCCCATGTGGTAGTAGCAGCGGCTGGCGAAAACCCAATCTTATATATTGATCGTCATTTAGTGCATGAAGTGACCTCACCACAGGCATTTGATGGGCTGCGCGAACAAGGTCGCCAAGTTCGCCAAGTAAATAAAACCTTTGCCACCATGGATCATAACGTTTCAACTCAAACCAAAGACATTAACGCCAGTGGTGAAATGGCACGAATCCAAATGGAAACCCTAGCAAAAAACTGTGCTGATTTTGGGGTTACCTTGTATGACTTAAACCATAAATATCAGGGTATTGTCCATGTAATGGGACCAGAGTTAGGTATTACCTTACCCGGAATGACTATTGTTTGTGGCGATTCACATACCGCGACTCACGGTGCATTTGGCGCACTGGCTTTCGGTATTGGCACCTCAGAAGTTGAGCACGTATTAGCGACCCAAACTCTTAAACAATCTCGCGCTAAAACCATGAAAATTGAAGTTACAGGAAAAGTAGCAGAGGGTATTACCGCGAAAGATATCGTACTAGCGATTATCGGTAAAACTACCGCTGCTGGCGGAACAGGTTATGTGGTTGAATTTTGTGGCGAAGCTATCACGGATCTGTCGATGGAAGGTCGTATGACAGTGTGTAATATGGCGATAGAGTTAGGTGCAAAAGCAGGCTTAATTGCCCCTGACCAAACTACTTTTGATTATATTAAAGGCCGTAAATTTTCACCTCAAGGTGCTGATTTAGACGCCGCTATCACTTATTGGCAAACCCTCACCAGTGATGACAACGCAGAGTTTGATGCAGTTGTCACCTTAAATGCTACCGAGATCAAACCACAAGTGACATGGGGCACGAATCCCGGTCAAGTGATTGCTGTTGATGAGCCGATCCCTGCACCTGAAAGTTTCAGTGATTTAGTTGAGCAAACATCCGCTAAAAAAGCCTTGGCTTACATGGGACTAGAACCTCATAAATCATTATCTGATTATGCTATCGATAAAGTTTTTATCGGTTCTTGTACCAATTCACGTATCGAAGATATGCGCGCCGCAGCTGCTATTGCTAAAGGCCGTAAAGTGGCCGCTAATGTCCAAGCCTTAGTCGTGCCGGGTTCTGAACAAGTAAAAACTCAAGCAGAGCAAGAAGGCCTAGATAAGATCTTTATTGAAGCGGGGTTTGAATGGCGTTTACCTGGGTGCTCAATGTGCCTTGCAATGAACAACGATCGCTTAGGCCCTCAAGAGCGATGCGCATCCACCAGTAACCGTAATTTTGAAGGACGTCAGGGACGAGATGGTCGTACCCACTTAGTCAGCCCAGCCATGGCGGCGGCGGCGGCATGTGCAGGACACTTTGTCGATATTCGTCAACTTGAACCACTATCGGCATAATAAGGACATAACTATGACAGGCTTTACTCAACATACAGGGTTAGTGGTACCGTTAAATACCGCCAATATTGATACCGATGCCATTATTCCAAAACAGTTTCTTCAAAAAGTAACCCGTACTGGATTTGGACAACATTTATTTCATGATTGGCGTTTTTTAGACGATGGCGGTCAACAACCTAATCCCGATTTTATAATGAATGCCCCTCGTTACCAAGGTGCAACCATTTTACTGGCTCGCGAAAACTTTGGCTGTGGATCATCGCGTGAACATGCACCATGGGCGTTAGCCGATTACGGCATTAAAGTAATGATCGCCCCTAGTTTTGCTGATATTTTTTATGGCAATTCAATCAATAACCAAATGATCCCTGTTCGTCTTACAACGCCACAGATTGATGCGTTATTTGATTATGTAGCAACCACTGAAGGGGCAAAAATCACCGTAGATCTAGCGGCTATGACAGTAACAGCGAACGGTAACCAATATTCATTTGAAATTGACGAATTTCGACGTCACTGTCTATTAAACGGATTAGATAACATAGGCTTAACCCTGCAATACCAAGCGAAAATTGCTGGATATGAAGCTAATATTCCTACTTATCTCGCTTAAATTAACTAATCTTAATACTAATGCCTGTTAATCTCAGGCATTAGTATCGCCCTACTCGGCTGTAATAAATCAGATATCATTACGGTCTTCTGTTGATATCTCTTTTTATAACAGGTTCAGTATGCGTATTGTGTTTAGCTTATTGTTGATTTTCGCTTCTTGGTCTCTATGTGCCGCCCCGAAAGCGGATCTATTACCTTATTGGCAAGATCAGGTGGCCAGCAATCAACGCGATATCAATCATCACCCATGGCAACAATTATTAACTAAATACTTAGTTGTTAGCCCACAACAAACACTGTTTCGTTACAGCGCAGTGACTCCCGCCGATAAACAGCAATTACAGAATTATATTACTCAGTTAGCTAAACTTGATCCGCGCCAATATAATCGTAATGTTCAGTTTGCTTATTGGGTGAATCTTTATAATGCGCTGACAGTACAATTGATCATTGATAATTACCCAATCACATCAATTACTAAACTCGGTGGTTTTTTCAGTTTTGGACCTTGGGATCAACCCATTGTGACCATCACAAATAAAACCTTAAGTTTAAATGACATTGAACATCGTATATTACGTCCGATTTGGCGCGATCCTCGCATTCATTATGCGGTTAATTGTGCCAGCTTAGGTTGTCCTGACTTACTGCCTCAAGTATTTGATAGTCATCACCTTGATCGACAACTCAACAATGCTGCCAGCCGTTTTATTAATAGTAATAAAGGGGTACGTACCAACTTAAAACAAACAACTTTATCGTCAATTTATGATTGGTATAGCGTTGATTTTGGTAATCAACAGGCCTTATTGCAGCATATAAACCATTATCGAGTGCATAAAAAAATCAATGGCGATAACATTAAATTTGATTACAACTGGCAGTTAAATCAGAAGCTATAACTTAGTACAAGTTACAGGTACAATGCTCGTGTTCTCATTGGGGAGCCATTAGGCTGAGATTGTTGTTATTATCTTGATTGATATAGCAGAACCCATTGAACCTGAACCAGGTAATGCTGGCGTAGGAATTGAGAAACGCATGGGTATTTTACCCCTGTCTAGCTGCTATTACAGCATGCTGCTACTACCTCTCAAGCCTGTGCCGCTCTCTCTTTTTATTTTGTTCGCAGGATGCTGACATCAGGAGCGCATAGTGAAAATCAGTTACACACTTTTACCGCTAATATCGATAGCGTTACTCTCAAATAACGTCTTGGCGGCCGATAATACCCTTAATGTTTATACCTACAGCTCGTTTTCATCCGAGTGGGGGCCTGGACCTATTATCAAAAAAGCCTTTGAAGCCCAATGCGATGGTTGCAAAGTTAACTTTGTCTCTTTAGAAGATGGCGTATCAATTCTTAATCGAGTTCGTTTAGAAGGCAGCCGTAGCCAAGCGGATATTCTATTGGGGCTTGATAACAACCTGATGACTGAAGCTAAACAAACGGGATTACTGGCAAAACAACATGTTGATCTAAGTAAATTAACCTTACCTAAAGGTTGGCATGACGATACCTTTATTCCTTTTGATTATGGCTATTTTGCGTTTGTTTATGACAGCACCAAATTACCCCATCCACCCACCAGTTTAAAAGCGCTGGTTAACGATCAAAACATCAGTATCATCTACCAAGATCCGCGCACCTCAACCCCAGGTCAAGGGCTGATGTTATGGATAAAATCAGTGTACGGCGATAAAGCGACTGCCGCATGGCAACAACTTGCTAAACACACAGTAACGGTAACAAAAGGCTGGTCAGAAGCTTACAGCATGTTCCTTGATGGTGAAGCTGATATGGTATTGTCTTACACCACCTCACCGGCTTATCACATTATGGAAGAGCATAAAAATCAGTATAAAGCGGCCAACTTTAAAGAAGGTCATTACATGCAGGTTGAAGTTGCCGCCAAAATGAAAAATAGCCCACATCCTAAACTGGCAGATCAATTTATGCAGTTCATTGTCAGTGATGGGTTTCAATCTCAAATTGCGACCCACAACTGGATGTATCCTGTTACTAAACAACCACTGCCCGCCGCATTTAATCAATTAAGCGTGCCAGATAAAGCATTAGAATTTAGTGCTGATGAAGTGGCTCACAAGCGTAAAGAATGGATTCGAGAATGGCAGCAAGCGCTGACCCAATAATGGCATACCGTTGTGAATAAACGTGTAACTCAACTTCTGCCCGGACTATTGAGTGTCGGGCTTATTTTATTACTGGTGATCGCCGCGATCACCAGCCTTATACTTCATGCTGGGCAATGGCAACTGAGTAGCTTATGGCATGATCCTTATCTACGTCATGTGACGCGATTTAGTTTTTACCAAGCCTTGCTGTCTACTTTACTCAGTATTGTGCCTGCAATTGCGATTGCTTACGCACTATCACGACGCAATTTTATAGGTAAACAACTGTTATTACGTTTGTTTGCGATGACGCTAGTGATGCCTGTATTAGTGGCGGTGTTTGGCTTATTAGCGATCTACGGCAAAAGCGGTATCATTAGCCATGGGTTAAGCTGGCTCGGATTACCCCGACTAAACATTTATGGTTTAAGTGGCATTTTACTGGCACATGTGTTTCTCAACTTACCATTAGCGGTACGCTTTTTACTCCAAAGTCTAGAATCAATTCCCTATGAACAACATCAATTAGCCGCCCATTTAGATCTTCGTGGCTGGTATAAATTCAAACTTGTCGCTTGGCCTCGGTTACGTCAACAATTGCCCCATGTGGCGGGGCTTATTTTCATGCTGTGTTTTACCAGTTTTGCGGTGATCATGTCACTAGGGGGCGGTCCTAAATCAACCACCATTGAACTGGCAATTTACCAAGCGATTCGCTATGACTTCGATCTTGCTACTGGTGCTATTTTAGCGCTGTGGCAAATGTTACTTTGTGGAGGATTAGTGTTACTTAGCCATCGCTTTGCCAAACCACTAGCAACCTTTAGTGCCTCTGTGGGCAAAAATGTGGTTAATTATCAAGATAATTGGCGTGCAAAATGGTGGGATTGGAGTTGGATCGTGGCTGCAATATTGCTGGTTATCCCACCAATTATTGCAGTTTTTGTTGCTGGATTAAACCGTCAACTGCCGCAGTTATTACAACAACCGGCACTGTGGCATGCAGTCGCTAATTCACTTGAAATTGCGGTCATGGCATGTAGCTTAGCGTTTGTTTTTGGCATGATGATCTTACTCGCGAGTCGACAATTACGCTTAAATAAACAACGTTTGAGTGCCGATAGTATTGAAATGATCGGCACCATTATTTTAGTTACTCCAGGGCTAGTATTAAGTACCGGTATTTTCTTATTACTGCGTCAATATACCGATGCCTATGGCGCTGCTTTTTGGGTTGTAGTAGGGGTTAATGCTTTAATGGCACTGCCTTATGTGATCAAAACCCTTAGCCAACCCATGCTGCATATTGCTCAACAATACAATACGTTATGTCATAGTTTAGGCATGCGTGGTTGGTCTCGATTACGACTTGTAGAGTGGCGAGCACTGCGTAAACCGATTGCACAGTCATTGGCTATAAGCTTAGTATTGTCACTGGGTGATCTTGGGGCAATTGCTTTATTTGGTAGCCAAGATTTTCAAACGCTACCACTGTATTTATTCCAATTAATGGGTAGCTATCGCATGGATGGTGCTGCTGTGGCGGCATTATTATTGTTATTACTCAGCTTAGGTTTATTCAGCGCGATTGAATATTGTTTCCAGCCTCGGCGAACCAAAGGCAAACACCATGCTTGATATAAACCAATTATGTTATACCTATCAACCTCAACGCCAACATGAACATCCTATGCAGTTAAGCTTTAACTTTAGCCTTCAACAAGGTGATATTGCGGCGTTAATCGGTCCAAGTGGTGCAGGGAAAAGTACCTTATTGGCGCTTATTGCGGGGTTTTTACAGCCACAACATGGTGATATAACCATCCACCAGCAATCAATTATTACGCTTGATCCTGCTCAACGGCCATTATCAATGCTGTTTCAAGAGCATAATTTATTTCCGCATTTAACGGTCTATGAAAACATTGCTCTTGGCGTTGATCCTCGTCTTAAATTGAGTACCCAGCAACGCCAACAGGTACATGATGCAGCAGAAAAAGTGGGATTAACAGCGTATTTACCCCGCCTACCCGAGCAACTGTCTGGCGGACAGCGGCAGCGAGTGGCATTAGCGCGCTGTTTAATTCGACAACGGCCTTTATTATTGCTTGATGAACCGTTTTCGGCACTTGATCCTACGTTGCGTAACGACATGCTACAGCTGGTACAGCAACTGGCTCAGCAGCAAGCCATCACCGTATTAATGATCACTCATAGCCCTGATGATGCTAAAAAAATCACCAATAAATGCATCTTTATTGATAACGGAGAAGTGAAAGCATTTGGGGAGACTGATGCGCTATTAAACCACCCCCAACAACCAGACTTACGTCATTACTTAGGCTTAGCGTAATAACGGCCATAAACAAAGCCGAGCTCAGTATGTTATCCCTAGAGCTCGGCTTATATTATTAAAACAACAACGAGGAACTTAAAGATTTTCTTCCGCAAATTCAGCTAAACGACTTCGCACCACACCATTAATATAAATATTGGCGCTACCCTCAAAATGTTTAAACCGTTCAACAATGTAAGTTAATCCTGATGTTACTGGTGATAGATAATTGGAATCAATTTGCGCCAAGTTACCCGAGCACACCAACTTAGTCCCCTCACCACAACGGGTAATAATGGTTTTTATCTGTGATGCAGTTAAATTTTGACACTCATCAAGCAGCACAAAGGCATTTTGAATTGAACGTCCACGCATAAAGTTAATCGATTTAAATTGAATATTGGCTTTATCAAAAATATATTTCATTGAACCATCAGTGCAGACATCATGCTTATGTAATGCTTCCATGGTGTCGGTAACCGCCGCTAACCACGGTAACATTTTCTCTTCTTCAGTACCGGGTAGAAAACCAATAGATTCAGCAATTTCAGGTGTATTACGCGTAACAATTATCTTGTCATACATGCCTTTTTCTATCACCTGCTCTAACGCTGCTGCCATCGCTAAAATAGTTTTACCACACCCAGCAGGACCAGTTAATATCACTAAATCAATACTGGGATCGAGCATGGCGTCCAATGCCATACCTTGATAAATGTTTTTAGGATGAACCCCCCATGCTTGGCGATGCATTAAGCGCTCATAACTGATGTCTTTAATCGTAACCTCTTCACCATCAATCGCTTTGATTCGCGCGGCAAATTCTTCACTGTCATCCAGTAAATATTGATTCATGTACGGATTATCAAATAACGATCGAGGCAAAATATGTAAGGTTGAACTACCGCGATTTTCAGAATGGCATTCAGCGACATTACTCCAAAAATTACCTTGATAACGGTGAAAACCTTTACTGAGTAAAGCGATATCATCAATCAATTGATCGGAGCGATAATCATCAACATTCAGCACCCCAGCCCCTTTGGCTCGTAAACGCATATTGATATCTTTCGTCACTAAGACTACGCTTCTAGGGGTATGTTTTTGTTGTAGAAAAAGAACACTATTAAGAATACGGTTATCACCTGCTTTATCACTAAAAGCATGCACCGTTTGTTTGACTTCATAATCAGCAAAAATAGCAATAGTGCCGTTATGTGGAATCTGATCATTAAAAGGAATTCCCGCTGAAATTTGCTCAGGGGTCGCATCGTGAAAGATATTTTCTAGTGCGCGAATAGCAACCCGCGCATCACGTGAAACATCACGCTTACTGTCTTTAATACGATCTAATTCTTCCAGGACTGTCATCGGAATCACGACATCGTGTTCCTGGAAAGAAAAGATAGCGAGAGGTTCATGAAGCAGAATATTTGTATCAAGTACAAACAGTTTCCGTTCGGCATTGTCCATAAGCACCTCCTTGGTAGGGCGAACAACAATAAACTTGGCTATCACTCTTTTAGCTTACGTCAAAATTAACGTTTGTGTTAATTACAGCATTTATAACGATTAGCAGGCATAACAATTAAAGCATCTATTGATTAAACTAAAATGACATTAAGACTCACGCTTCTTTTGCACACTTTCACCGTGACCTTAATCACATCATGCAGTAACATAACTCCCCCATTTTTGAGTTATGCGTATGCCATATTATTCATCTATGCATTTAGTTTTATTATAGACGATAAATAGACAACGCGAATTATAATATTTTCCTTTATATCAAATAATTAGAAGGTTTCTAGCACTATGCCATTTGCTTTGGGTCAACGTTGGATCAGTGATACAGAAAGTGATTTAGGTTTGGGAACAGTCGTCGCGATTGAGCCTCGCACTGTTAGCTTGATGTTTCCAGCATCAGATGAAAACCGTTTATACGCTCGACATGATGCACCAGTTACCCGTGTAATGTTTAATGTTGGCGATGTGATTGAAAGCCACGAAGGCTGGTCGCTCAAAGTTGAAGCGATCGAAGAAGATAAAGGAATTATCACTTATATCGGTACCCGTATAGATACCGAAGAAAGCGATGTCGCGTTACGTGAAATATTTTTAAGCCATCAAATTCGTTTTAATAAACCGCAAGATAAATTATTTGCAGGTCAAATTGATCGTATGGATCGATTTGCATTACGTTACCGCGCGCTAAAAAATCAATATGAACAACTAAAAAGCCCATTGCGTGGTTTATGTGGCATGCGTGCAGGTTTGATTCCGCACCAGCTTTATATCGCTCATGAAGTCGGTCGTCGTTATGCACCACGCGTACTTTTAGCCGATGAAGTAGGTTTAGGTAAAACCATTGAAGCGGGCATGATCATTCACCAACAAGTGCTATCTGGCCGTGCTGAACGTATTCTGATTTTGGTACCCGAAACGCTACAGCACCAATGGCTTGTAGAAATGATGCGTCGCTTTAACCTTCATTTTTCTATTTTTGATGAAGAGCGTTGTGTTGAGTCTTTAGCGGATGCGGCTAACCCATTTGATACCGCACAATACGTACTGTGTTCACTTGATTTCCTACGCAAAAGCCGCCGTCGATTTGAACAAGCATTAGATGCCGATTGGGATCTATTAATTGTTGATGAAGCGCATCACCTTGAATGGAGTGAAGAGCGTCCAAGCCGTCAATACCAAGTGGTTGAAGCTATTGCTGAAAAAACACCTGGCGTATTACTGCTAACGGCAACCCCTGAACAATTAGGCCGTGAAAGCCACTTTGCTCGCCTACGCTTATTAGACCCTGATCGTTTTTACGATTACGAAGCCTTCGTCGAAGAAGAACGTCAATATGAGCCGGTTGCTGACGCCGTATCAAAGTTACTTGCTGGTGAAAAACTTGATAGCAACGCTAAGCAGACTCTAGTTGATTTACTTGCAGGCCAAAACGTTGAGCCAATGATCACGGCGATTGAAAATGCAACCACAGCAGATGATGCAGAAGCGCTTGAAGCACGTCACGAATTAATCCGTAATCTCATGGATCGTCACGGTACTGGCCGCGTATTATTCCGTAACACCCGTTCAGCAATCAAAGGTTTCCCTAAGCGTCACCTCAATATGTATCCATTACCAATGCCAAATCAGTACAGCACCGCGATGCGTGTAGCTGGCATGATGGCAGGTAAACTAAGCATTAACGAAAAAGCGATTAAACTGCTTTATCCTGAAGATATCTATCAAGAGTTTGAAGGTGAATCAGCGACATGGTGGAACTTTGACCCTCGCATTAACTGGTTGCTAGATATGCTAAAAGCCAACCGTAATGAGAAAGTATTGGTGATCTGTTCTCGTGCTCAAACCGCATTAACGTTAGAGCAAGCCCTACGTGAGCGTGAGGGTATTCGTGCGACCGTGTTCCACGAAGGCATGTCGATCATTGAACGTGATAAAGCGGCGGCGTATTTTGCGCAAGAAGAGAGTGGCGCTCAGGTATTAATCTGTTCAGAGATTGGTTCAGAAGGTCGTAACTTCCAATTTGCTAATCAATTAGTGATGTTCGATTTACCAAGTAACCCTGACTTGTTAGAGCAACGTATTGGTCGTTTAGATCGTATCGGTCAGCAACGTGAAATTGAAATCCACGTACCGCACCTTGAAGGCACCTCACAAGCCTTATTAGCACGTTGGTTTAATGAGGGCTTAAACGCGTTTGAAGAAACCTGCCCAACGGGTCGTCCTGTCTATGAAGCGGTATGTGAAGATTTAATCACACTACTTGCTAGTGATAAGCAAGACAGTGACGCACTGGAAGCGGTGATCACTCAAAGTGCGGCACTACATAACGAACTTAAAGGTAAACTTGAACAAGGCCGTGACCGCTTACTTGAAATCCACTCCAATGGTGGCGAAGCCGCACAACAGTTAGTGGAACAAATTAGCAGCAAAGATGGTGATACCAACTTGGTCTCTTTTGCACTGGGCTTATTTGATACCATTGGTCTTAACCAAGACGACAAGGGTGAAAACGCAATTGTGGTAACACCATCAGAGCACATGATGGTTGCAAGCTACCCTGGCTTACCTTACGACGGTTGTACCATCACCTTTGATCGTAATACTGCGCTATCACGCGAAGATCTGCATTTTATCAGCTGGGAACACCCAATGATTCAAGGTGGCATTGAATTGCTATTGAGTGAAGGTGTCGGAACAACGGCAGTTTCATTACTGAAAAACAAAGCACTGCCTGTCGGTACTTTGTTATTAGAACTGATTTACGTGGTTGATGCGCAAGCACCAAAACAATCGGGTATTGGTCGTTTCTTACCTAAAACACCTATTCGCATTCTACTTGATAGCAAAGGTAATAATCTGTCTGCCAATGTTGAGTTTGAAAGCTTTAACCGTCAGTTAAGCCCAATTAACCGTCATTTAGGCAGCAAGTTAGTCAACTCAGTACAAAAAGAAATCCATACTCTTATTGCTCATGCTGAACGTGAAATTGACAAAGAGTTAGTTACCGTACGTAGCCAAGCACAAGCCGAGATGGAAGCAACATTACGTGCTGAGCATCAACGTTTACTGGCACTAAAAACAGTTAACCCTAACATTCGTGATGACGAGTTAGAATTGATTGAATCTCAAATTTTGGATTTAACAGACTACATTGCTAAGGCTCAAATTCAACTGGATTCACTGCGTTTAATTGTTGTTAGCCATAACTAATTACTGACATTATCGGTATGAAAATTTAACCGTCGAGAGTATGTTTACAGCATCTTATCGGCGGTTTTTTTATAGCTAACATACTATAGACATACCAATTGTAAGGCATTCATATTAGTATGCTGACCAATTTTTCACTCTCAATTTGCGAGCGCATCATGAAACCATTGCCAGTGCTAAACTATAATCCCCCCACGGATCCTTGGCTGGATACTCTTTTTATTGATAGCGATATTATAGCGATCAATAAACCAGCGGGTCTGTTATCAAATCCAGGTCGTCAACCTGAGCATCATGACAGTGTATTTGCGCGCGTATTAGCTCAATATCCTCAATCACAAATTGTACATCGGTTAGATATGGGTACCTCTGGCTTGATTGTATTGGCATTAAATAAAGCTGCTGAACGCCACTTCAAAGCACAATTTCGTGAGCGTGAAACCAAAAAAGTGTATTACGCACGAGTCTGGGGACAAATGGAGCATGATACAGGTACGGTTGATTTGCCACTAATTTGTGATTGGCCTAACCGCCCTCGTCAAAAAGTATGTTTTGATGACGGAAAGCCGTCAGTAACCCACTATGAAGTATTAAGTCGCGATGAAAATAGCACTCTAGTTCGCTTATTACCGATTACAGGTCGCTCACATCAGCTACGCGTACATATGCAAGCGCTAGGGCACCCTATTTTAGGTGATAAATTCTATGCCAATGACGAAGCGATTGCGGCATCACCACGACTATTATTGCATGCAGCAGAACTGACCTTTACCCATCCAGGGACTGATGAGCCAATGCACCTATTTGCGCCATGTGAATTTTACCCACAAGCACTAACGCAAACAATTTACCCGTAAACGGTAGGCATCTTTTACAATGAATGCTAGCGTACAGCTTGCATTCATTGTTTATTGAGATGACCCATGGAAACTATCGTTTTTCTTGATCATGGCACTATTCCGGCACACATTAGTCTTCCTCGCCCTGATTTTTGTCACCAATGGCATCAATACGACGCAACAACTGCATCACAAGTGGTTGAACGCCTACAACACGCCACGATAGCAATCACCAATAAAGTTGTACTAAATAGTCAGGTACTGGCTCAATTACCTCTCCTCAAATTTATCGCCATTGCTGCAACAGGGACTAACAACGTTGATCTCGATTATTGTCGCACTCACAATATCAAGGTCGCTAACATTCAAGGTTATGCTACTCGCTCAGTGCCAGAACATGTTATTGCGATGATTTTTGCCCTTAAACGCAATCTTGCGGGCTATCAACAAGACATCGCTAACGGTGAATGGCAACGTCAGCAGCAATTTTGTTTTTTCACCCACCCAATTACTGATGTTGCAGGATCAACTTTGGGTATTATTGGTAACGGAGGCTTAGGTCAGGCTGTCGCCACACTGGCACGCGCTATTGGTATTGAGGTGTTATTTGCCGAACATGCAGGGGCAACTCAATGCCGTGATGGCTATCATCCCTTTGAGCAAGTGCTGCGCGAAGCTGATATCATTAGCTTACACTGCCCACTGACACCAACCACCCATAATATGATTGCCGAATCACAATTGGCTCTGATGAAATCAAGCGCAATAATAATTAATACTAGCCGCGGCGGTTTAATTAACGAACAAGCATTAGTTGATGCACTCCTCTCTCACCAAATAGCAGGAGCAGGAATCGATGTTTTTACAACTGAGCCAGCATTGCCGTCAAATCCATTAATTGTTCATAGTCAGTTGCCCAATCTGATTCTAACGCCACATGTAGCATGGGGATCTGATTCCGCCATTCAAACATTGGTTAATCAATTGATAGATAATATTAATAGCTTCCATCAAGGTACCCATAAAAATCAGCTCTAATCTCGATTTTTAGCCACAAAAAAGCGAGCATGGCGCTCGCTTCTTTTTATTGCTAATTGCGGTTCAACTATCGATGCCGTTAACTGACTATTTAAAGCCTTTTTCTTTACGGATCAGATCATAAGCTGCTTGCAGTTCTTGGGTCTTTTGCTTAGCAATTTCCATCATTTCTGGTGGTAAACCTTTTGCCGCTAATTTATCAGGGTGGTGTTCATTCATTTGTTTACGGTAAGCACGTTTCACTTCTTGTGCTGACGCGTCTTCATTAACACCTAGCACTTTAAAGGCATCCGCTAATTGATCACGAGTCGGTGGCGCTTGAAAACCACCCCCTTGTTGTTGGTATTGCTGATGAAAGCCACCTTGTTGAAAACGAAACGCTGCTTCTTGCATCTGTAAGCGTTGTTCTAACTGAGCTTCAGAGAAACCAAGGTAACGTGCAATAACATGCAAGAGTTGACGTTCTTTTGGGTGTAATTGTCCATCCGCAAACGCCGCTTGAATTTGAAGCTCTAAGAAAAACTGTAATAAGTCAGCACGACCGGCGCTATTACGAACGCGATTAAGGGTTTCTTCCAGAGGGAAGTTATCTTCTTTACCTTCACGAAATGCATTTTGCGCTTGGCGGCGAGATTCACCCTGTAGCCCCATTCGATCCATGATCGTACTGGCAACACGAATTTCATTTTCAGTGACACGACCTTTGGCCTTCGCCATGTGTCCCATGGTGGCAAAGCAAGCATTAAAGAACTCAGCTTGGCGCTCTGCATTAGTGGCATTTTTACCACCAAAACCGCCAAAACCACCGTTTCTTTGGCGGGCATACGCTTTATCAAATTGATGACCAATAAATAAGCCAATTAGAAGACCTATATATTTAGGGCCAAGCAATATTCCCAGTAGAGCACCGAAAATTTTTCCCCATATACCCGTTCTCTGCATTCTATACTCTCTGGTAGTTCGTTAATTTTTTCACTGTTTACCCAACAGCATGCGCTGAAAAGATGCCGTCGCGTTAAATTTGCATTATGATAGCTGTCATTTGTCGGGAATGCTTGTAAAAAGCGCAACAATTCGCCTTGCACCAAATTGATACAGGAATGTTGAATTAGATGTCACTTACCTCTCACAGTTTACTAGCCACAATGATTAGCTTAGCCCTATATGGCCCAGCAATGGCTGCTGACATTACCCCTACAAGCGGTGATAGTCACAACCAAAAAAACATTGCCGATCCTGCTAATAATGCAATTAATGGTAACAAAAATCCAATTGCGATGGTACGTGGTGTCTGCATCCCGGAAAAAGATCGCAAACAAGATACCAATAACGAACCTATCCATATCAGTGCTAACCGTGTGGAAGCACAACAAAATACAGCAGCAGTGTATTCTGGCGATGTGGTAGTAAAACAAGGCACGCGGACGATTGTTGCTGATAAAGCGACCTTACAACAACCTACCAACATTGTGACCGCTAACGGCAATGTTTTCTATCAAGATGGTGGCATGGACATTGATGCCAAAAGCTTAACCAGTGATCTTAATACTAAAGATGCGCAAATGAATGATGCGGTCTATCAAATGACCTGTCAGGCTGGCCGCGGTGACGCTAAATTAATTGAACGTCGCAATGTGGATGGCACTCAATTTTACAAGATGACAGATGGTACTTATACCACCTGTCCTGAGAACGATAAAAGCTGGCGCTTTGCAGCAGGTAGTCTAGATCGTGATGGTGATTCACCATTTGCCGATTTGTACAACGCCCGTTTTGAAGTCCTTGATGTACCAGTTTTTTATCTACCATGGTTACGTGTTCCTGTTACTGATCAACGTCTTACTGGTTTTTTATACCCGTCAATTAGCTACGGTTCGAAAAACGGTATGGAGCTAGAAACACCTTTTTACTGGAACATAGCTCCCAATTACGATTTAACCTTCACCCCTAAGTATATGAACCACAGAGGATTACAGTTAACCTCTGAATTCCGTTACTTGTCTGATTTTGGTCAAGGTAAAGTAATCGGTGAATATTTAGGCCACGATAAAAAATACCGTGACTATGATAAACGTTGGGGCTTCCAATGGACGCATAGCGGCATTATCGATAAAAACTGGTTGCTGAACATCGATTACAGCAAAGTCAGTGATGCGCAATATTTTGATGACGTCGACTCAATTATTGGTCAACGTGAAGATAATAACCTTCTTCAAACGGCATCGTTGGCTTATCGTAATGATAATTGGGACACCAGCTTAATGGTACGTGACTTCCAACCACTGACTGAAAGTGGCGAAGGCACCCAGTATCGTTTAATGCCCCAACTATCGAGCACCTACTATAAATCTGATCTGCCTTACGGGTTAGATTTTAGTTTACCGATGAGTATCAGTAAATTTGATACCGATGACAGATCCAAACCAACAGCAGATCGAGTCACAGTAGAACCTACATTAACCTTGCCGTATGCGACCCCTTGGTGGTCTGTTACCACGCAAGCTAAATTAATGTATGCCCATTACAATCAGCAGTTTGATGTTCAGGCAAACCCCGAACTCAACACTCTCGACAAAACTGCAGACCGTACGGTGCCCGAATTTAGAGTTAACAGTAGCCTCTATTTTGAACGTGATACCTCGATCATGGGTGAGCATTACACCCAAAGTTTAGAGCCACAACTGCAATATTTATACGTTAAGGATGTTGATCAAAGTGGCATCTATAACCCGGTTAATTATAACGGTGGCGGCTATGATTCAACGCGCCTACAACAAGACTATTACGGCCTATTTAACGATAGAACTTATAGTGGTCATGATTATATCGCACCGGCCAACCAATTTACGGTTGGTGCAACCACGCGTTATTATGATGCAAACTTTAAGGAACGTTTTACCCTTTCATTGGGTCAAATTTTCTATATTGATAAACCCGTCGCTGATGGCACAGATGCAAAGAGCTATTCTGCAACCGCATTAGAGACTGAATTCAACCTTGATGATAATTTATTCTTCAAGAGCGCAATGCAATATGATTCAAGTGAAAATGAAGTTCAGCAAGGCAGTACCGCGGTTGAATACCGTAATGGACGTGTGTTTGTGCAACCAAGTTATCGCTATGTATCCAGTAGTTACTTAACCAAATATGTTGATAACCCTAATATTGAAGTTAATGGCAAACGCGATGGTATTTCACAATTAGGTTTATCGGCAGGTTTCCCTATTAATGACAACATTGATGTTACTGCGGATTATTTCCAAGATATGAACGTCAATAAAATGTTAGAGAGTCGCGTAGGTTTAGTTTACCGCTCGGCATGTTGGATGATAGGTTTAAGCTATAATCGCTATGCAAAAGATCCATTGAACCAAGATTTTACCGAATACGACAGCAATGTTAGTTTCTCGTTTAGTCTACTTGGTCTTCAAGGTGCACGACCATTTGGTCAAACATCAGATGATGGCGGCAATATTCTGGGTTATGCAGACCCATTTACACTTAAAAATTAATGATCGTGGCGGTAATTAATATCGCCACTCAACATGACGGACTATCAATGAAAAAGTGGAAGTATTCGGCGCTAAGCGTAATGCTCATGGGTATGACAGCAACAGCGGTTGCAGCACCTCAACTACAAGAATTAAATCAAATTGTCACCACAGTAAATGACGGCGTGATTTTACAAAGTGACGTCAATGCAATGTTGAAAACGGTTCATCTCAATGCTGCAGCAGAAGGTCAGCAACTGCCTCCGAACAATATTTTACGTCAGCAAGTGATGGATAAATTGATCATGGAGAATTTGCAGATTCAACAAGCCAAGCAGCTAGGTTTACGCATTGATGATAGCCAGTTAGATCAAGCCGTTGCCGATGTCGCTAAACAGCGCAAGATGACGGTGACTCAACTGCGTCAAGATTTAGCAAGCGCAGGTATTAGCTACCCAATGTTCCGTGAGCAATTACGTAACGACATGCTAGCCTCTGAAGCACGCACCATTATTGTGCGTAAACGCGTTAACATTCTTCCTCAAGAAGTGGATAACCTTGCAGCACAATTAGCAAAACAAACCCAACAAAACGTGCAATACAATATCAGCCAAATTCAAATTGCCGTTAATGACGACGCTGATAAAGCGACCCGAGAAAAAGCCAAGCAAGAAGCAGACAAAATTTATGCTGAGATTAAACAAGGCGCTAATTTTGCCGAATTGGCTTACCGTTACTCAAAAGGCCCTAAAGCTCTAAAAGGTGGCGAATGGGGTTGGATGAGCAAAGAAGAAATGCCGACAATTTTTGCTGACCAAATCAAAACTAGCAGCAAAGACAGTGTCATCGGTCCTTTCCGTAGTGGCGTTGGTTACCATATTTTAAAAATTAATGATGTTAAAGGCATGCCAACCGTTTCAGTGGTTGAAGTGAAAGCTCGTCATATTTTAATTAAAACATCTGTTATTTTAAGTGATGCCGCCGCTAAAAAAGAATTACAACAAATTCGCCAAAAGATCATCAGTGGTAAAGAAACCTTTGCTGCCGCTGCAAAACAATACAGTGCAGATCCCGGTTCTGCGGCTAACGGTGGTCAGCTAGGCTGGCAGGTACCATCAATCTATGCGCCTGCTTTTGAAAAAGAAGTAGAAACATTACCTGTCGATCAAATTAGCCAACCGTTTAAATCTCAATTTGGCTGGCACATTGTTGAAGTTGAAGGCCGTCGTAATGTCGATCGTACCGAAGCTGCATTAAAAAATCGTGCGGCTCAAATCCTATTTAACCGTAAGTTTAATGAAGAAGCACAAACATGGTTACAAGACCTTCGTGCTGGCGCATATATCGAACAAATGAATAAGGTAAATAATGGCTAATAACAAGCATATGACTAACACACAACGGATTGTTATCACCCCAGGTGAACCGGCCGGGATTGGCCCTGATTTAGTCATAGCCTTGTGCCAACAACCTTGGCCGCACCAACTTGTCATTTGTGCTGATGCGCAGGTTATGGTAGAACGTGCGGCTCAATTAGGTTTACCTTTAACCATTTTGCCTTATCAACCTGAGTTAGCAGCACAACCGCATCAAGCGGGAACCATGACTGTTATACAGATTAATAGTACCACTGAGGTTGTCTGCGGACAGCTTAACGAGCAAAATGGTCTCTATGTATTAGCAACACTAGAGCGTGCAGCTGCAGGCTGTATGAGTGGTGAATTTGCTGCGGTTATAACCGGCCCTGTTCATAAAGGGGTTATTAACCGCGCTGGGGTTTCTTTTAGTGGCCACACTGAGTTTTTTGCACAGCAGTCAGATACCGCGCAAGTTGTTATGATGCTTGCAACAGAAGGATTACGGGTTGCTTTAGTGACAACCCATATTCCGTTAAACTGTGTCGCAAAAGCCATTACAGAACCTCGGCTAAAGCAAGTTATTCGTATCTTGCATGCTGATCTAGTGACTAAATTTGGTATTGCGTCTCCCAAAATTTATGTTTGTGGGCTCAATCCTCATGCCGGTGAAGATGGCTGTTTGGGCATGGAAGAAATTGATACCATTGCTCCAACATTAGAACAACTACGTCAACAAGAAGGCATGGATCTTATCGGACCGTTACCGGCTGATACCATCTTTCAAGAAAAATATTTAGCTGATGCCGATACGGTGTTAGCCATGTATCACGATCAAGGGTTACCGGTGCTGAAATACAAAGGCTTCGGTAAGTCAGTCAACATTACGTTGGGACTTCCCTTTATCAGAACTTCAGTAGATCATGGTACCGCACTGGAACTCGCAGGTACTGGGCAAGCAGACATAGGTAGCCTTCGGACAGCGCTATCCCACGCCCTCGAATTGGTAGAAAAACAAGCATGAGCAGCGATCAAGTCCACTTAGGTCACCGCGCGCGTAAGCGCTTTGGCCAAAACTTTTTAAAAGACCCATATATTATTGATGGCATTGTGTCAGCGATTAACCCTTTACCAGGCCAAAATCTGGTAGAAATTGGCCCCGGCCTTGGTGCGATCACTGAATATGTTGGTAAGTTAGTTGATAAATTTACAGTTATCGAACTTGACCGAGATTTGGCTGAGCGTTTACGTAATCACCCTGATCTAGCGTCAAAACTTACCATCCACGAAGGCGATGCAATGCGTTTCGACTTTACGCAACTTATTAAAGAAAATAATAAGTTACGTATCTTCGGCAACTTGCCTTACAACATCTCAACCCCGTTGATGTTCCACATTTTTGAATTTCATAAAGACGTACTAGATATGCACTTTATGCTTCAAAAAGAAGTGGTTAATCGTCTTGCTGCAGGCCCTGGTAGTAAAGCTTATGGCCGTCTAACGGTAATGGCGCAATACTACTGTAAAGTGATGCCAGTACTAGAAGTACCGCCAGAATCTTTTGTACCTGCACCAAAAGTAGATTCAGCAGTAGTACGTTTAACGCCGTATGAAGTGCTACCATTCCCATGTACTAACCTTAAATGGCTAGATCGTGTGTGTCGTGAAGGCTTCAACCAACGTCGTAAAACAATTCGTAACTGTTACAAAGGCTTGTTGACACCAGAACAACTAGAAGCGCTTGGTATTAACCCAGGCCACCGCCCAGAAAACATTACGGTAGAACAATTTGTTGCTATGGCTAATTGGCTTGACGTTAATTTCCAAAAAGAAGAGCAATAATGGTATAGCGCATTAACAACTGCGCCTATAACATAATAACCCTGTGTAACGTATCACGTGTTATGCAGGGTTTTCTTTATTTATCAGCCAACAATACTAAAATGAGAATAAATCATCAGCAAAGGATATTGCCTGTGAGTATCTCATCTCCTCCAACGATCAAATGCCATGTTGTCAGTCATTATCTAGCAGAACAATCGCAACCTGATCAGCAACGTTATGTATTTTCATACACTATCACCATTAAAAATCTAGGCCGCGGTAGCGCTCACTTACTAACACGCTATTGGTTAATTACTGATGCTAATGGCAAAAAATTGGTTATTGAAGGTGAAGGCGTCGTCGGACAACAACCGCATATCAACGCTGCTGATGAATTCACTTATACCAGCGGCACTATCATTGAAACCCCTGTCGGTGTTATGCAAGGTCAATACACCATGGAAGATGAAGCAGGTAATCGCTTTAAAGTTGAAGTGACACCATTTCGACTAGCAATGCCGAACATTCTTCATTAACCTAATGCGATTAATTTCATGTTAATTAACGCATTGATAATGGGAGCACCATGGCGACTTATCTTGTCGGTGATATTCAAGGCTGTTTACCCGACTTAAAAAAATTACTGGCCCAAGCAAATTTCGATCCTCATCATGATCATTTATGGCTTGCTGGCGATCTGGTTGCTCGCGGCCCAGAATCGTTAGAAACATTACGCTTTGTAAAAGCATTGGGCGATCATGCTACGGTCATTTTAGGCAATCATGATCTGCATTTATTAGCGGTATCTCATCAACTGGCGCGCGCTAAAAAAAGCGATAATATCCATCAAATTTTTACCGCTGAAGATGGCCCAGAACTCCTTAATTGGTTACGCCACCAGCCATTATTAGCGGAACATCCTCATTACCCATTGGTTATGGTACATGCGGGTATTACGCCACAATGGACGCTTGAACAGGCGCGTCAACATGCACGAGAAGTCGAGGCTCTGCTTCAGTCTGATGATTACTTGTGGTTATTAAAAAACATGTATGGTGATGGCCCTGATTGGTGGCAAGACGATCTTTCTCAAATAGAACGGTTACGATTTACGATCAACAGTTTTACGCGAATGCGATTTTGCGATCCTCAAGGACGATTGGATATGCACTGTAAAGTACAACCCAATGATCCAAGTGCTGGTAACTTGATCCCTTGGTTTGATGTTAAGCGCACACAACCATTAGCAAAGACGATTATCTTTGGTCATTGGGCTGCCTTAATGGGTCATCAAGATGAACACTGTATTGGATTAGATACTGGCTGTGTATGGGGCAATAGCTTAACTATGCTGCGTTGGGAAGATGGGCAGCGATTCGTTACAGAGTGCCCGCTTTACGCATGATCGAGACACATAAAAATGCCGACAGTTATTGTCGGCATTCTTGATATTAACGTCTGCAACTTTGGTTATGATCGCTCTAAGATCACAAACTCCATCGCATAAGCATTTTTATCATCGGCATCATAATGCTGACTTTCAACGCGATGCCAATGATCACCCCACTCAGGAAATTGGGTATCACCGCCATCAATATCAGCATCAATAAAGGTTAAATATAATCTATCCGCTATCGGTAAACACGCTTGATAAATACTGCCGCCACCAATGATCATTAGCTCAGGTGCATCACCTGCGGCTAATTTTGCAGCCGCCATATCACTAACGACAGTGATCCCTTCTGCATAAAAATCAGGATTACGGCTAATAACAATGTTTAATCGTCCCGGTAATGGTCGTCCAATTGATTCAAAGGTTTTACGTCCCATCACTATCGGTTTACCTAGCGTGCAATGCTTAAACCATGCAAAATCAGCGGGTAAATGCCATGGCATGCTATTCTCTTTACCAATGATCCGTTGGTGAGCCATTGCAGCGATCATACTGATCTTCATTTTTGCATCTCCATTTACGTTACCAGTATTCGTCTTGTCATTCTGTCGTAGTTATACCACAGGACGGCGACGATAAAATAATAACCCTGGCATAGCTAACCCAATCGCTAGTGCAGCAACAATAAATACCGCTTTTAGCACGTTATCGATCATCAATCCCCATAAAGCTAACGAAAAACCCCGATGGTTGATTTCAACGATAGCAATCATCGCTTTAAAGGCAAACACTCCAGGCACCATAGGGATCAATGCCGCCACCGTAAACACTTTAGGGTGGGCTAAAAAGCGGTGCGACCAATGCACACCAATCATGCCAACTAAGGTTGCCGCCGCAAGTGTCGACCATTCAATCGAAAGCCCCCAATGCATTAATAGAAACCGTGTTCCATGGCCAATTGCGCCACCAATAGCGCAATATTTTAACGCTTTTTGAGGTACATTAAACACCAATGCAAATCCCAAAGCAGGGATCATTGCCAGTAACATATCATTCAGTAATGCCACCATTAATGTCATAGTAACCACCCCCATACTCCCAATACATTCATCGCAGCGATGATGCCCATGCAGGTCGATAAGGTTAATAAACTTGCCATGGTCCAACGGGCTAACCCCATACTTGGAAAGCCTTTTACCATATCAGCCACAGCATTAATTAATGGAAAACCAGGCACTAACATCAATACCGATGAAGCCATAGCTAAAAACGGTTGAGCACCAATATTATACACTTCACCAAGGCCTGAAATGAGCGTGGTTACAAACGCTGTCACCCCAAAATTAAGCAGTGGATTAAAATGGTAACTGGCGATTTGTTGGCGAACATACATTCCGACAGAAGAGGCACAAAAAGTCAGTAAAAATACTGGCCAATCACCACCAGCTAAACGGCTAAATGCGGCGCAAGATAGACCTATCATAACCACCACTAACCAGCGATTATAACGTTGAGTTTTGAGGTTTTCTAAACGATGTTGAACGTCATTGTCATCCAATAAACCCCGCTCAACAAGAATACAAATTCGTTGAATATCGGTCACTATCTGCATGTTGATCCCGCCGTCTTGGCAACGTCGAGTAGTGGTAATACAACAACCTAAATGGCGAGTACTGATCACCATCGAACTGGCCGATAATGACACCTCAACATGCTCGACACCAAGCGCTAATCCCAATCGACGGGTAACATCCATAATTACGGTACTCTCAGCGCCATGCTGTAATAACCGCTGTCCCGCCTCTATTGCCAACCGAGTCACTTTCCGTTGCTGGGTTTCGCTCAACGGTAGCAAGACCCTCTCCATGTTGATATCCATTTACAATCCATTATAAAAATCATTTCAGAATAACTAGCATACCTAACCCACTACCACGCGTGTTGATTAAGCACAAAAAAAAGCCACACCTCAACGGTATGGCTTCTTATGCATGTCGCCGATAATGGCTTATGGCTTATGGCTTATAGATGATTTCTACATCGTAATCATCTTCATTCCAGTCATCCCAATCATCATCGTCGTCTTCATCCTGAACTTTCTTAATTTGTTCAGCGTGGTAATCATCCCACTTAAAGTCGACTTTATCTTCTTTCTGCTCTTCAATTTCATACTTAACACGAGGTAGAGCCTCGATAGCAGCCATCAGATCATAAGTCAGCTCTTTAGTACCAATGCGGTTTAACGCTGAGATACTATAGTGTTTGCCTTCCCATGCTAATGCTTCAAGCACTTCAGTGATCTTTTCTTGTGCTTGTTCTTCATCAAGAAGATCTGCTTTGTTAAATACGATCCAACGAGGCTTATTACCAAGTTTATCGCTGTATTGCTCAAGTTCATTGATGATAGTAAAGGCATTCTCTACTGGATCAGAACCATCGGCAGGAAGCAGATCAACCATGTGTAATAACACACGACAACGCTCAAGGTGCTTCAAGAAGCGAATACCCAAGCCAGCACCGTCAGCAGCACCTTCGATTAGACCAGGAATATCGGCAACAACAAAACTACGCTCTGCATCGACACGTACCACACCCAAGCTTGGAACAAGGGTAGTGAACGGGTAATCAGCTACTTTTGGCTTAGCAGACGATACAGCGCGAATAAAGGTAGATTTACCCGCATTAGGCAAACCTAGCATACCCACATCAGCTAAAAGTAGCAGTTCTAGGCGTAAGTGACGAATTTCACCTTTACTGCCCATACTCTTTTGACGTGGTGCACGGTTTACAGATGATTTAAAGCGGGTGTTACCTAGGCCGTGGAAACCGCCTTTAGCAACCATCACTTTCATACCATGCTCAGTAAGATCGGCAATCACTTCGCCCGTATCTTCATCGATAGCACGTGTACCTACAGGTACTGTTAATACTTCATCCGCACCGCGTTTACCAGTACAGTTACCGCCACGGCCGTTTTCACCACGCTCAGCGGCATGGAAACGCTCAAAACGGTAATCAATCAGTGTATTGAAGTTTTCATCAGCGTATAGGTAAACATCACCACCATCGCCGCCGTCACCGCCGTCAGGGCCGCCACGAGGAATGTACTTTTCAGTACGAAAACTTACTACACCATTACCGCCATCACCGGCATCGGCGCGAATAACCGCTTCATCTATAAACTTCATTTTTTTCTCCGCACTGTGGCGTTTAACATACTGCGATGAAGGCATTTAGCACATATCACCGCGTAGTAATTATTTCATGGACCTTGGCTATTTGCTTGGGCTAATAAACTTATGGCCTATAGCACAACAAACAGCGCCACCTACCACAACTATAGCACCGAGATAGCCCCATATATTTAAAGAGACCGTCGCAACATATTGTGGCCAAGCCAAACTCGCAAGATCGACAAATAATATCGTAAACAAGGGCGTCAGTGTAATCACCGCACTCACTTGTGATGCTTGCCAACGTGACATTGCTTCTGCAAATGCACCATAGCCAACAAGCGTATTAATACAACAGAATAACAACATCCCTAATTGGCGGTTATCCATTGCGAAAATTTGTTGTGGTTGTGCCATTGGGGTCAGTATTACAGCACATATGATATAAATCATCAGTAATATTTGTGCTGATGAAAATTGCCGTAATAGCCACTTCTGAGCTAGGCCATAAACAACCCATACTAACGCTGCGGTAACAGCAAGGCTAACACCTACAGTATAGCCAGAAAAACTGGTAAACAGCTCAATAAGCCGTTCATTAAAGAATAGGATCAAACCACCAATGAGAGCAATGACTCCCACAACTTGATGCCGACCTAATTTCTCTTTAAACACCCAAGCACTTGATACTAATAGCATCACCGGCGCTAATTGGATAATAACTTGTACAACGTGAGGGTTTAAATATTTCAATGAGCTGTTATACAGCACAAAGTTCCCTGCAAGACCCAAGCTGCCGATGGCAAGCACCACACAACTCATTCTCCCAAGATTTGATATAATCGGTAGTTGCTTGCGCCACATTAAAAAAAGGCCAAGGCCAAATGCTGCAACAAGAAAGCGATACCAAACGATCGTAAAAGGATCCATCACTTCTACGGCTTGTTTCATTGCAATGGGTAATGCGCCCCAAAAAACGGCGGTTGTCATTGCGAGAAAAAAACCAATCATGGGGTTGCTATTAATCATAAACCCTCCAGATATAAAAAGCCCCGCCAAAAAGGCAGGGCTTTAATATTCGTGTCGATTCTGAAAATTATTCAGCGTCGATAGATACGAATTTACGGTTTTTAGGACCTTTAACTTCAAACTTCACTTTACCGTCAGATAGAGCGAATAGAGTGTGGTCTTTACCTAGGCCAACGTTTGTGCCAGCGTGGAACTTAGTACCACGTTGACGAACGATGATGTTGCCTGCTAATACAGACTCGCCACCAAAACGCTTAACACCTAGGCGTTTGCTTTCTGAATCACGGCCGTTATTAGTAGAACCGCCAGCTTTTTTATGTGCCATCTTTAAATTCTCCTGTTATTAAGCGCTGATGCCAGTAATTTTGACTTCAGTGAACCACTGACGGTGGCCCATTTGCTTACGAGAGTGCTTACGACGACGGAACTTAACGATTTTTACTTTATCGCCACGACCGTGAGTAACAACTTCAGCAGTTACTTTACCGCCAGCTACAAAAGGTGCGCCTACAGATACTTCTTCGCCATTAGCTACTAAAAGTACTGAGTCAAATTCAATGCTAGCGCCAGTTTCAGCGTCTAGTTTTTCTAAGCGTAAGGTTTGGCCTTCGCTTACACGGTGTTGTTTACCACCACTTTGGAAAACAGCGTACATGTCTTACTCCGCTTCTCCGCATAGGCCATTTGCCACGTCTAAAATGGGCAATGGGTATGCGCTTAATCTTGTCATCAATAGGGCGCGAATGTTACGCGAAAAGAGACTTTGTGGCAAGCCATTCTCGAAAGAAAATTGGTGAAAAGCTACCCAGCACAAAAACTGTTTGAAATAGCTGTATTTGAGGTTATGACGATATGGTTATTTTAGTGTAAGATTCACGTATCAATTCGAAATATTTTCCGCCCTACGCGGCTAACAATCTTGCTGGACGTATAATGGATTTTAAAGCTATCCAAGCGCTCACCGCCAACGATATGGCGGAAGTCGACGCGAAGATACAGGCGCAACTGAACTCAGATGTAGCCCTGATTAATCAACTCGGATTCTACATTGTAAACAGTGGTGGAAAACGTATTCGCCCTATGCTGGCTGTATTAACAGCCCGCGCACTTGGCTATGACGGTGATAAACACACCACAGCCGCTGCTTTTGTTGAATTTATTCACACTGCCACATTGCTTCATGATGATGTGGTTGATGAATCAGATATGCGTCGTGGTAAAGAAACCGCCAACGCAGCTTTCGGAAATGCGGCCAGTGTGTTAGTTGGTGATTACATCTATACGCGCTCTTTTCAAATGATGACAAGCCTAAGATCATTAAGGATCCTTGACATCATGAGTGAAGCAACTAATGTGATCGCCGAAGGTGAAGTGCTGCAGTTAATGAACTGTAATGATCCCGACACCACAGAAACAAGCTACATGCAGGTGATCTACTCAAAAACAGCACGTTTATTTGAAGCATCAACTCAAATTGCAGCGATCATCGCTGATGCATCTGCGGAAGTTGAAATCGCATTGCAAGAGTATGGTCGTTATTTAGGGACGGCTTTCCAATTAATTGATGATGTTCTTGACTATGTTGCCGATGGCAAAGAAATGGGTAAGAACGTTGGCGATGATCTTGCAGAAGGTAAACCCACATTGCCATTATTGCATGCTATGCATCATGGCGATCAAGCGCAATCAGCAATGATTAGAGACGCTATTGTGCATGCTAATGGTATGGATAAGCTTGATGCAATTCTGGCTTGTATGCGTCAACACGGCTCGTTGGAGTATACCCAACAACGTGCAGAACAAGAAGCCCAGAAAGCCATTGCCGCACTAGCCCCTATTGCTGAGTCAGATTATAAACAAGCACTGATTACGCTTGCTCATATGGCTGTGCAACGTAAAAAATAATCTATTCCCCCTATCTTATTCAAACCTGTCTTTTTTAAAGGCAGGTTTTTTTATACCTCGCGTTCAATACCAAGGTCACGATCAATCATGATCTATACTATAGCTATCACATCATTTTATGAGCTGTAGACCAAGAAGGCGATCATGGATATTAATCATTTAACAACGGGTATGTGGGTAGAATCTCATCACGGGGTAGGAAAAGTGATCGGCATCGATCATCAATATCATTCAGCGATCATTGAACACGGTCAGGATCATCAATTACAGTCGATTGACGTCGCCGATCTTATCGAACAGCCTCAATTACATAATGGCTGTGAACGCTATTATTAACATTCACACTCTTTAGAACATAAAAAAGCGGCTTTTTAATTAAGCCGCTTTTTTTTATGTTTACTTTTTTAAGCTTAGTAGAACTGTGACTTATTTAGCCGCAAACTCTTCACCAAGCGCGATATCTGCACGTAATGTTTCAAGCATGCTTTCTAAGGCATTTTGTTCAAACGCACTTAAGTTGCCGTAATCCATTACTTCCTCAATACCTTCTTTACCCAATAACACAGGTTGAGCGAAGAAACGTGTATGCTGACCATCGCCTTCAACGTAAGCGCATTCAACCACACCTTGCTCGCCTTGTAGTGCACGTACCATGGCTAAGCCAAAGCGACATGCCGCTTGACCCATAGATAACGTTGCAGAGCCACCACCCGCTTTAGCTTCCACAACTTCCGTACCTGCGTTTTGAATACGTGGGGTTAATGCTTTAACTTCATCTTCAGAAAAACTCACACCTTTAACTTGTGATAACAATGGTAAAATTGTCACACCCGAGTGGCCGCCAATAACAGGAACACGAATATCACACGGAGAAATACCTTTAAGCTCTGCTACAAATGTTTCAGAACGAATCACATCTAATGTTGTGATACCAAATAACTTACGCTTATCGTATACACCCGCTTTTTTGAGTACATCAGCAGCAATTGCAACTGTGGTATTGACCGGATTTGTAATAATACCAACACAAGCTGTTGGACATACTACCGCTATTTTTTCAGCCAATGATTTAACAATACCAGCATTAACATTGAACAAATCGGCACGATCCATTCCAGGTTTACGTGCCACACCCGCAGAAATAAGCACAACATCAGCCCCTTCCAATGCTGGTGTTGGATCGTCCCCACAATACCCTTTAATTGCTACAGGTGTTGGGATATGACTTAAATCAGCCGCAACACCGGGTGTTACTGGAGCTATATCATATAAAGCAAGATCTGAGCCTGCAGGTAAACGGTTTTTCAATAGCAACGCTAATGCTTGACCAATACCACCAGCCGCACCAATTACAGCAACTTTCATATTCGTTCTCCTTTACGATAGAAGTATATTTATTGACGTGGGTACAATCTGATCCAGTTAATAATCGTAGTAACTGAATAACAATCTATGGACGTTATATTAAGCAAAAAAAAAATACAATCATCTCCGACTCGCTTTGCGAAGTAACGCAGAATCCCATAAAAATGCACTCAAACGCTTTTATCAGACAAATAAATTATAAATTTAATCGTGACTCGCCTTTCGTGGGTTTCATCTAATAAGTCATGATAAAACAATGACAAGAGTCACAATAAAAAATTTTATATACGCTAAAAATGCGATTTCACATATTTATTTTAATGCACTTTGTTTGCCAGTGAGTCACAGGTTATGCAAAAATGGCTCACCTCGTCCCTGTAGATAATATTTACTTATGCGAAATTCAGATAAGCAAGAACGTTTAGTTAAAGCGTTTAAATTAATTTTAAAAGAAGAAAAGTTCAGTTCTCAAGGTGAGATTGTTGATGCATTGAAAGCACAGGGTTTTGATAATATTAACCAATCAAAAGTCTCTCGCATGCTAACAAAATTTGGTGCAGTACGTACTCGCAATGCCAAAATGGAAATGGTGTATTGTTTACCGATTGAACTTGGCGTACCAACAATTACAAGCCCATTAAAAGAACTAGTAATGGAAGTTGGTTTTAACAGCGCATTAGTTGTGATCCACACCGGTCCTGGTGCTGCACAAGTCATTGCGCGTCTATTAGATTCTTTAGGTAGAGCAGAAGGGATCCTTGGTGTTGTTGCGGGTGATGATACTATCTTTATCACACCGACCAATAACATCACCACTGATGAGCTTTATGAATCAGTGTGTGAGCTGTTTGATTACAGCAACTGATTGACCGACGATTAGGGTCTATCTAACTTTATATGGCATCAGCATAATTGCTCAAGAAATATAGACCCTTCGTTTTTATCGTGCTTAACTCATGTTAATCGCGACATGCTCACGGTTAACGTTGATCATATCCCCAACACGGCACCAAACCCTGCTCAATATTTAAATGATCTAATATTCGAGCCACCATAAAATCAACCAAATCATCAATGGTTTGCGGTTGATGATAAAACCCCGGAGCCGCAGGCATAATCGTCACCCCCAGTTGCGATAACTTAAGCATATTTTCTAAATGAATACTTGAAAATGGCGTTTCTCGAATCACCAGCAGTAACTGACCACGCTCCTTAATAACCACATCCGCAGCCCGCTCAAGCAAGTTATTAGACATTCCATAAGCCACGGATGCCAATGTTGATGCTGAACACGGACAAATTACCATTTGTTTTGGCGCCGCCGATCCCGATGCTACCGGTGAAAACCAATCTTCTTTACCACACACCACCAGCTGTTCAGCAGGACACTGTAAATGTGCCACTAACTGTTGCTGTGCCGTTGCTGGTGCCGCCGATAATTTAAGTCCATGTTCGGTCGCTAATACCACTCGAGCAGCAGATGAAATCAACAGATAAACCTGATAATCTGCAGCTAACAAGCATTCAAGTAAACGCAAACCATAAGGTGCACCAGACGCGCCCGTCCATGCTAATGTTATCTGTTTATTTGTCATTATCTCTCACTTTATTTTGCAGTTAATGCCGCTAATAGTTTGTCATGAATACCACTAAAACCACCATTACTCATCACTAAAATCGTATCACCAACTTGTGCTGATTCAACAATATTCGCCACCAGCGTATCAATGTTATCACTACAAAATGCAGGTTGAGGACATTGATCGGCAATTTCCTGCACTGACCATGGAATGTTATCAGGCTGAAATAAAAACACTTCATTTGCGGCAGCTAAGGCTGGCGCTAAATCATGCTTATGCACCCCTAATTTCATGGTATTTGAACGCGGTTCAAGTACAGCAAGAATACGAGACTGAGGTAATTTAGCTCTTAATCCACCTAATGTTAATTCAATCGCCGTTGGATGATGAGCAAAATCATCATAAACCGTAATACCATTTACCTCACCTTTATACTCTAATCGACGCTTAGTATTGATAAATTTAGCTAATGCATCACACGCTAAATTCGCGGTAACTCCAACGTGTCGAGCCGCAGCAATGGCCATTAAGGCATTATTGACATTATGGTCGCCGACTAATGCCCAATCGACAGTGCCGACTAATTGATCATCAAGATAAACATCAAACACACTGCCATCAGCTAACTTTTTATCTGCACGCCAATGACCATCATCACCGATATATTCCAGCTCACTCCAGCAGCCCATTGCTAATGTCTCATCAATATTTTTCACGCCATGCGGCGCTAAAATACGTCCATTACCAGGTACTGTACGTACTAAATGATGGAATTGGCGTTGAATGGCTTTTAAGTCATCAAAAATATCAGCGTGATCAAACTCAAGGTTATTCATGATCAATGTGCGAGGATGATAATGAACAAACTTCGAACGTTTATCAAAAAAAGCACTGTCATATTCATCAGCTTCAACAACGAAGAACATACTTTCGCCAAGACGAGCAGAAACACCAAAGTTTCCAAGCACTCCCCCAACAAGAAAACCGGGTTGATAACCACAATCATCTAAGATCCACGCTAACATACTCGCGGTTGTGGTTTTACCATGGGTGCCAGCCACTGCCATAACCCAGCGATCATGCAATAAATAATCCTGTAGCCATTGTGGGCCCGAGGTATAACGTAAATTATTATTAAGCACATATTCAACACATGGATTACCACGGCTCATGGCGTTACCAATGACCACTAAATCAGGCGCAGGCTTTAATTGTTCTGGATCATATCCTTGAATTATTTCAATACCTTGAGACTCAAGCATCGTACTCATCGGCGGATATACATTGGCATCAGAACCAGTCACTTTATGGCCCAGCTTAGTTGCTAATGTGGCAGCGCCTCCCATAAATGTTCCACAAATACCTAAAATATGAATATGCATAACTGCTGTTTCCATCCTTAAATTTTATTAATGTCACGCTTTGACGTTACTTCGTTACCATAAAAAAGATCTTTATATACAATTCTTTATATAACAAAAAATACTGTGAGGCATTCGCTCTCATTACAAGTTGAGATCCAACAAGTATACAACTGAACCTACATCTTCTTATGACAACATAATGCAAGGATTGTTTATGACCGATATTAGAACGCTTGGTGAATTTATTGTCGAGAAACAGAGTGATTTTCCTCATGCCAGTGGCGAACTATCCTCACTGCTCGGCTCGATAAAACTGGCGGCTAAAATCGTAAATCGCGAAATCAATAAAGCCGGATTAGCTGATATAACAGGAGCCGTAGGCACAGAAAACATACAAGGTGAAGAACAACAAAAACTTGATCTTTATGCTAATGACAAATTTAAAGCCGCATTAGAAGCACGCGATCAAGTGTGCGGTATTGCCAGTGAAGAAGAAGATCAAGCAGTTAGCTTTAATCGACAGTTAAACCGAGATGCTAAATATGTGGTACTAATGGATCCTCTTGATGGTTCATCTAACATCGATGTTAATGTCTCTGTCGGTACAATTTTCTCTATTTATCGCCGTATATCTCCCGTTGGCTCCCCCGCAACAGAGGTTGATTTTCTGCAACCAGGGCATCGCCAAGTAGCTGCCGGTTATGTTATCTACGGTTCATCCACCATGCTAGTTTACACCACAGGTAATGGTGTACATGGTTTTACTTATGATCCCTCACTCGGTGTATTTTGCCTCTCTCATGAAAATATGCAAATTCCTGTTGATGGCAATATCTATTCCATCAATGAAGGTAACTATATTCGCTTTCCATTAGGTGTTAAAAAATACATCAAATTCTGCCAAGAATATGCACCACAAGATAACCGTCCTTATACATCACGTTACATTGGGTCGTTAGTCGCTGATTTCCATCGTAATCTATTAAAAGGTGGCATCTACCTTTACCCAAGTACTGCCAGTTATCCAAATGGAAAGTTACGGTTACTGTATGAATGTAATCCGATGGCATTATTAATTGAACAAGCAGGAGGACGGGCTACTAATGGCCAACAACGTATTTTAGATCTCGTGCCAACAGAATTGCATCAACGGGTACCTTTTTTTGTTGGCTCAACCAACATGGTCAACAAAGTAGAAGCCTTCCTTCATGAAGTCGATGAATCATAATCACTAATGTTCAAGGTGGTCTTAACCACCTTGATAGTGTCAGCAATATATTCAGCTGTTGTTTGTACCTCAACAGCTGCGCCATGACGACGGTTGTTTTTAATATCAATCATGATAACCTCAACACCATTAACATTTAATTAACAACAAAGAGATCAGTCATGAGTTTAAATAAAGTAACAGCAGGTCAAGATATTCCTCACGATATCAATGTGATTATTGAAATTCCCGCCAATGCCGATCCAATTAAGTACGAAGTCGATAAAGCCAGTGGGGCTATTTTTGTTGATAGATTTACATCAACACCAATGTTTTATCCATGTAACTATGGCTATATTAACCATACTCTTTCTCTTGATGGCGATCCTGTCGATGTCTTAGTACCAACACCATATCCATTACTGACAGGATCAGTGATTCGTTGTCGTCCAATTGGGGTATTAAAAATGACTGATGAATCAGGTGAAGATGCCAAAATTGTCGCAGTTCCTCATAGTAAACTCAGCTCTGAATATGATCATATTCAGAATATCGATGATCTACCAAGCTTATTGAAAGCACAAATAGTTCACTTTTTTGAACATTACAAAGAATTAGAAGCCAATAAGTGGGTCAAAATTGATGGTTGGGAAAATGTAACGGCAGCAAAAGAAGAAATCATCACCTCATTTGAACGTGCACAAAAATAGCGATCAACGCCATGAAACACACTCTACAATATAAATTGTTGATAACCATATTTAGTCTTACCGTTATCGTTCCAATAACTTATGCCCAGAATGTTTCTGTCCAACAATTTTGGCAACTACAGCAACAACAACCGCATGTCATTATCGACGTTAGAACACCAAATGAATTTTCACAAGGCCATCTAACTTCAGCAATTAATGTCCCTTACCAAGATATTGCAGCCATAGTGACGACCTATAAAGATAAAGAGCAACCAATCTTACTTTATTGTAAATCAGGTCGACGAGCAGAAATAGCAGCAACAAGCTTACAAGAGCTAGGATACACCGCAGTATATAATGGGCGTAATTATCAAGATCTCAAAGCAACACAACCACATCCAATCCCATAATAACATGATAAAAAAAAGCCCGATTATTACTAATCGGGCCTTTCATTATCAGGATACTGACGCTAAAGCATCAGGTTGTGATTAATTAAATTCAAATTGGTAAAGTAAATCCACAGTCTGATCAAGACCAGAAACTGCTTCAACATACAAATTCCGCAATAATCGGTAGCGCAAAGTAAATTCATCCACTTGGTTAAAAATACCCACCCCGTACTTCACTTGTAACCCTGGAGCAATATAACCACTGATCGTCACTTGCGAATCATCACCCGCACCAGATGTTGATAAGCTAAGATCTTTAACGCCCACGGCCTCGCCAACATCACCGACTAATTGGCCACTTTGTGCCAAGCCCATACCAATCAATGCCGTTGTCATTGCACTATTATCGCCCGAGTTTTCAGAATCAAGATTCTTACCGGTTAGAATATATGACAAGGCATTTTGTTGTGGCATTGCTGGATCAGAGAAGATATTTACTTCAGGTTTATCAGCAGGGCCAGTAACACGTACACCAGCAATCACATCATCTTCAACATTATCAGGATCTCGAATCGCCTCGATAGAAAGATAAGGCTGTTCTGCTGGGCCATTAAACAAAATTTGCCCTTTACGAATCGATAGCTCTTGTCCTAATGCACGGTAATACGATCCTTTGGCAATATTAACTTCACCATAAATCATCGGCCCTTTACCTGCTTGGCGAACGTTTAAATCACCTAACAGGCCGGCTTTTAAACCAAAAGCAGACAATTTAACATCATCACCAATATGTACAAAAATATTGGTCTTAATATCAAATGGTACTTCTGATTTTTCTTTTAATGGCTGCATGTCATCTTTTAAGATCACTTGATCTTTTGAGACTCTCACCGCTGATTTAGGTAACTGATTAACCGTGATACGTCCCCACGGAATACCAATTTTTCCGGTAATTTCAGCCATTGTTGGCGAAGCTTCAATGGTTAAATCTGGTGATACCTTCAATGCAACCATTGGCGGTACACTTACCTTTAACTCTTTACCATTAATATTCAGCTTTGTTTTCCAAGCTTTCATATCCTGCCAATCACCAGTACCTCGTAGCAATAACTGTCCATCTGGCGTATAAATATTACCCATTAGAGTGGCGTTATAACCATTAAAGGCCAGTTTGATATCTGCATTTTTAATATCTAATGGTACTTTACGTCCTGTTGCCTCTAGTTTAGACACTTGTAATAAGCCATTAACCGCAGGATGCAAGATAGGTCCGGTCACTGTTAAGTTCGTATCAACTTGACCATCAAACTTATGATAATCTTTGATCATCGGCTCAAGGAACCCTAAGGTAAAACGATCAAGCTTAACATTGGCATTAATCTGTTTATCACCTTGCAGATTGGTGATCCTTGCGCGACCACTTAGATCACCATTATTCTTAATCGCAACTAACCAATTTGCATTTAATACGTTATCTTGCATATCCGCATTAACGGTTACCTTATCCCAGCCCAACGTTAGCGGCTGCTCGTCACTACTCATCTGCTGACGAATGCCGCCAGCAGGCATAATGATATTCGCTTTTAGATAAGGGGGAGCTTTGGGTGCCCATTTGGCATCAACATTTGCACCAAGCTCACCCGTCAGTTTTAATTCTGGCGGTAGGAACGGTTTTAACAAATCAAAGTTAAATTTACGAATAGCTAACTGTGCTTGGCCTGATGCTCCAGCGCTAAGATCGTTAGTTAAACAAATCCCCGCTTGCCCTTGTTGCCAACAATGCGCACCAACATTTGCCATTGCGGTTTTAAGATCATAGCTAATCAAGGTCGAATGATTAAGTACCCAGTTACCAACAGGTGTACTAATATCACCTTTAACTAACGTACCTTTCCAGCCAGTATTTTTATTAAAGTCACCATTGATCAATAAATTAGCACCAACAGGATCACCTTTCGCATTAACACTTAGACTATGCTGTTGCTCAGTGCCTTTAAATAGAATATTAAGATCATCAAGGGATGTTGTGCCATATTTACCTTTTGCAGCAGTCAAACTGACATTCGCTTTCATATTAGGTAAAGGCGTCACATTACCTTTAAGGTTAAACGAAGCTAAGCTTGCTAACTGTTGCCAACCTAAATCATTCCCTTGCAAATCAAGCTTAATATCAGGAGTTGCCATACTACCAGATAACATAACATCACCATTAACAGCACCATGAAGGCCTTTTAATGATTTAGATAAATTTGGCGCATCAATATTAGCTACCATGTTCCAAGTCTTATCAAGTTGACCTTTTACCATCATCCCATTAGGGCCATGTTTTAAAGTTAACCCAGGAGTATTAACCTGTAATAGATCCCCTTTGCCATTAATATCAGAAGCATCTAACTTACCAACCAATGTTAAAGCTTGTTTCATGATGGTGCCGTTAACAGCCAACTGTGGCAATTTAACAAACCAACCACCTTGTTTGGTTAAACCACCAGAAGTGGCGAGCTTACCACTAACATTGCCTTGTGCCGCAGGCCACTGTAAACCCGGTTGAATATCAGCAAATTGTAGTTGCCCACTCCAATTGACTAAATCTTTCCAGCTTGCTTTTGCATTGCCCGTGATAACACCACCTAAGGTATTAATTTTTAATGATGAAAGGTCGACCTTATTTAGGTCACCTTTACCATTAAGAGCAAACTTCACTGCCGGCATTGGTTTACCATCAATGTTACTTTTCGCATTAAATGTAAACCCGTTTAAACTACCTTTCGCATCAATATTAGTCTTATCAACAGTAAACTCAGCCGACTTATCGATTGGCCATTGTAAATGTTGACTAGAGATTGCCACATCAAATGGAAAATCCGCCTTTAATGGTGATAACTTGCCTTTAACAATAGCGTCTAATTTGCCTTTAAGTTGCGCATCAACAACGAGCTTTTGTAATGAACCACTCGCTTTTAACGTCAGTGTTTGACCACTAACCGGCTTCATTGCGATATTAGCATCAGCATTTAACGTTAAAGGATAATCACCGGCTAATGTTACTTGTGCCTGCGCTTTTAAATTCGCTTGTGGTGCATCAAGCTGTAACTTTTTAAGGTTAATTTCACTCCCTTTTCCTGATGCTATCACCTCAAGTAAAGATACTTTTTGTGGTGTTTTACCTTCTAATTCGAAATTTTTAATAGTAAAACGTTCAATATCAAACGACATTGGTAATACGACATCTGGCAACGTGATAACAGTAGCATCAGATTTAGCCTTAACCTTTACTTTTGGCTTTGCTTTCGATTTTACAGGCTTTTTCGCAGGAGCAAGTGCTAACTTAATATTATCCCAGTCGGTTGGCTTTAATATGACATGGCTGCCAATAACCGTCGCGGAAGTAGAAAAATGTTGCCAATTCACCTTATTCGATAAGATATCAAGATCAATATTATCTAAAGTAACGTGATCAACTTTAATAGGAATAGGCAGACTGATTTCAGTTACCGGTTTTGATGGTTGTTCAGGCTCAGTTGTTGGCGGTAATGTTGGCATTGAAAACTTAACGCCATTAACCCCTACATTTGAAATACAAATTTCAGGCGTCAATAAACAGCGATCATCCAAGGTTAGATTCAACCGATTAACAGCTAAGTTCATATTGCTATCTTGATAACGTACATTATCAACTTGAAAGCCGCGTAATAGAGAGCCTGAAGTTTCACCTATAGATAATGTAGGTAACGCTTTTTGCGCTCCCCAGCTAGCAAATTTTAACCCTGCGGGGGTATATAAGATCACCGCAATGGCGATCACTAAAAACAATAAAATTGCTAAAAGAGTCAGGGATATGCGCTTCACCCAGATCATAATTCAGGCCCTAAAGAAAAGTGAAGTTGAAACTTGTCCTTGTCGGGTTTATCAAGCCCCCAAGCAAAGTCAATACGAACCGGCCCCACTGGAGATGCCCAACGAACACCGAAACCAGTACCTCGCATCCAATCTGGTTTGTTGTCATTCCATGTCGAACCATAATCATAAAATAAAGCACCCCACCAATCGTTATATAAACGGTATTGGTATTCAATACTGCTAGTCGCCATATATTGACCACCGACCATACGACCTAAATCGTTACGTGGTGAAATAGACTCATAACCATAGCCTCGAATACTATTATCACCACCAATAAAGTAGCGTAATGATGGTGGAATATCACGAATGTTATCTGCCAATACAGCTCCCCCCGCAATACGGAAAAGGCCTCGTTGGTTTTCACTTAAGGTGCGAATCCATGCCGATTTTGCTTGTATACGGATTAAGCTCGTATTGGAACCTAACGACTTATCTGCAAATTCAACGGAAAAATTATACTTACTACCAGACGTTGGGAATACACCACCAGTAAAGTGACTCTTACTGTAAGAAAGCCCTGGCAAGAAGACATTGAAAGTACCGCTCTCATCACCACCTTGCTTATACTTTTCATTAAGCCAATGCAGTGAAACAGTGCGTTCCCACCCAGAGCTTAACTTCCAGTGTCGTTCAACACCTAACCCTAGTTGTGTGCTGATTGTATCGTGGCTATCAACATAACGAATGCCACCAACAATTTGATAGTAATTATTTAAAACATCATCTAATGGGATTTTATAAGCAGCTTCAAGCTTTGGCTGTTCTTTCGATATCTCAGATTTAAGGTAAAAACTGTGACCATTACTGGTGATCCATGGTTTTTTCCAATTAAATTTTAGGCGTGGACCCGTATCAGTTGAAAAACCAATACCTGTTTCAATTTGGTTTCTAACTTGAGGAGTTAAAGCAACCTCAATCGGAATTTTATCATCCTTACGTTTAGTAACATCACCACCGACATAAATAGATGAAAACCAGCCAACATTAGATAAGCGTTCATTATACAGCCCTAATTTAGAGGCTAAATAAGGTTCATCTTCAGTATAAGGAATCATTGAACGAAGGCGTTCATCTTTGATTTGACTCCCGGTAAAGTTGGTATCACCAAAGGTATAACGACGCCCAGAATCAAAATCTATCGTAATGATCGCTTCATTACGGGTAGGAATAACACCTAATTCACTTTTCTTTAGCTCAGCATCAAAGTAACCGCGACGCACTGCCAGGCTTTGTAACGCTGATTTTAAGGCTTCATATTTACCCTGATTAAGCGCCATTCCAACGCCTAATCCGCTATTTTTCAATAATGAAATAAAAGCAGGATCATCTTTCGCATCCCCAGTAATAATGATATTACTTTGGCTAATATGAGTACGAGGGCCAGCATCAACGGTTACAATTATATCCGTCTTTTTGCCACTCCCTTTAACCTGATAGTCATATGTCGGCTGGTAATAGCCCAATGCTTGTAATGCTTGACTGATTTCAGATTTAACCTGCTCTTGAAAACGTAAGGTATTACTATAATCACTTTTAGAAATAGCCGATAAATAAGCATCGACATTATCTTCAAGGCTACTGTTTAATCCCTTAACTTTAAGAGATGCCGCCATAGCCGGACTTGATAATACTAAGGCAAAAGATGCAACACCCAGCCACTGATAAACTTTATTCATTCGAATTATGCTTCTTGGAAAAAATTAGATTCATTCACACGGTCTATTTTGGCAAATGGTGTAGATCTATACCAACAATAGCTACAAATATTATTGACAATAAATCACTCAATTCATATATGTGTCATTAATAACGCATCCTATTAGTCTTATTTGTTTAACGCCCAACAACTCTTACAATAATAATCAGAGCGCCTTAAATGACTACAATCCTACATAGCAACTCAATAGATCTAGAGTAATTATTCTCATTTTAGCTAAAAATTATAGCCTAATAGTGCACTGAATATTATCAACAAGCATTGCAAAATGAAAATGGCAATTATCTTACTATCAAATTTTTATTTGCCATTTATTGATATACGCATAAAAAATAATCATTAACAATAAAGTATAATAGGCATAATTTTTCAATACATAAAACACCATTATTTGTCACCACGATTGTATAATTTAAACAATGGTCACAGAAAGTATCTTAATTTCTCTATTCACTTCAGATATTACGCTCAATACTTTAAGATCAGCCGATGGAGGTGGGATCAATCGACCATTTTCAAATTCAAAACCGCCAATTCCAATAATAAAAAGCCGTCCTCGAAAGAAATTCTTAACATGCTTAGCAATTTGAATAGGGCGATATACTTGAAATATTCTTAACATAAATCCTCACATCATAATTAATAAAACGCAGTGATTCTTATTAAAAATTAAACATGCAAACAATCTGCCATATAAAATATGGCATAAATAATTAGCGATAAAAATTAGAATAATAATGCGGAAATAAAGCTCACGACACGAATAACATCATAAATAAACAAGGATAATTATGTATAAGACACTATTAACTATAATATTTATTGCTTCAATGCCAATGATCGTTCAAGCGAATAATCTTGAAAAAGGTAAAGTGGTAACGCCTGTTACAGTAACAAATAAAGGTGAACTCATACTGAACAATGGCAGCATTAATTATCAATCTTGGCGCAGTACACAACTAACAGGAAAAGTTCGTATCATAATGGCAATCGCTGGAAGAAGTTCTGCAAAAAAGATCAATGCAAACTTAATCAAAGCGATCAGTGACGCACATTTTCCAGAATCAAAATACCAAACAACAACAATCATCAACCAAGATGATGCTATCTGGGGAACATCTGGTTTTGTCAAAAGTGCTTCAGAAGACAGCAAGAAACAGTATCCATGGTCATCAATAGTGTTAGATAGCAATGGCATCGTTCAAAGAACATGGGCTCTACAAAAAGAAAACTCTGCCATCATTGTGCTTAATCAAAAAGGACAAATATTGTTCCAATTTGAAGGACAATTAAACCACCAACAAATCAAACAAGTCATCACAATAGTAAAGAAAAACCTATAACGACTATTTACCGCTTAAGAAATATTAATGTAGGCCGTTATTAGTAACGGCCTAATAGTTAATAGATATTTGATAATGACAACAACACAACCACCGTCAAAAAACACACCTGTAAAGCGATTACGAACAAATAGTAAGAATCGTATTCATGGTTTAGCACAACATTTTGGTTATGATGGGTTAATAAGCTCTCATAATAAGCGCTCATTAACTGAAAGATATGCTAATAGCCAACAACTACACCATCAGCGCGAACAATATAATATTGAAACCATCTTTAAGCTGACTTACGAGCAATGTAATAATGAAACGACAACAGAGCCAGATCCTGATTGGTTAGCACGCTTTATTAAAATGGCTAAACAAGTTTATAGTTCATCAATGCAAAATTTATGGGCTCAAATTCTCAAAAAAGAGCTAATGCATCCAGGAACAACATCATTAAGAGCTCTTACTATTTTAATCTCGATGACTCATAAAGAAGCATTGTTATTTCAATATATTATGAGCGTAAGCTGTCAAATTAATAACACTAAAGATAGAAAGATCGTTACAAATATAAAGACAATAGATAAATTAATGTTTTTTTTGGTAAAAAATAAAAACTATCCTATTGAATATAATCAATATTCTATACCATATTCAAGTATTGTTATTTTAATGGACTTAGGACTAATATTAAAAACAGAATTTGAATCAAGTAAAATTAATCATACACAAACCATACAATTACATTTTAAAAATATCAGTTACAGCTTGAATTGTTATAATAAAAACACATCTTTTACCTATTACCGTATATCTCCTATCGGAGAAGAACTTGCTACATTAATAGACTATAGCTGCAATACTAAATATCAAAACTATCTATTAAATATTCTCACACAAATATTCACAATTACAACAGAGCAATAAAGTATTATTTAAATAATATAATCAATCAGCACATCGTAATAATCTCAGAATAAAAGTCGTCAAAGTAACCACATAAAATGACTATTTCTACAGACTAAAAAAAACAAATCTTTCGATCCATGTTTCTTTAATAATGTGAAGTGGACGGGACTTGCAATACCTAATATCGACGCGTCCCCCAACGTGACAGACCACAAAACTACCGAATAACAGACCACTGCCACTCCACGATATCTATTCTGCATTATTTCACATTTATACAGACGAAAAAAAACCTGAATCTTTCGATTCAGGTTTCTTCAATAATGGCGGAGTGGACGGGACTCGAACCCGCGACCCCCGGCGTGACAGGCCGGTATTCTAACCAACTGAACTACCACTCCGCAGTGTCTATTCAGCATAAATGCAACTTGTTGCCTCTACCTTTATAAAAAGATAAAAACGAAATTTGAGCCTGGCGATGTCCTACTCTCACATGGGGAGACCCCACACTACCATCGGCGCTATTACGTTTCACTACTGAGTTCGGCATGGGATCAGGTGGGTCCATAACGCTATGGTCGCCAAGCAAATTCTGTTTTATTTATCGCCTTATGGCAATAAATAGCAATCTGGGAAAAATCTGACTAGTTGTTCTCACACTCATTCAAGCGTTTGCAGAGTCCGTCTCTTCTCTTATGAGAAGGAAAACCCCTTGGGTGTTGTATGGTTAAGCCTCACGGGCAATTAGTATCAGTTAGCTCAATGCCTCGCAGCACTTACACACCTGACCTATCAACGTTGTAGTCTTCAACAACCCTTTAGAGACCTTAAAGGTCTAGGGATGACTCATCTTGAGGCTCGCTTCCCGCTTAGATGCTTTCAGCGGTTATCGATTCCGAACTTAGCTACCGGGCAATGCATCTGGCGATACAACCCGAACACCAGCGGTTCGTCCACTCCGGTCCTCTCGTACTAGGAGCAGCCCCTCTCAATCATCCAACGCCCACGGCAGATAGGGACCGAACTGTCTCACGACGTTCTAAACCCAGCTCGCGTACCACTTTAAATGGCGAACAGCCATACCCTTGGGACCGACTTCAGCCCCAGGATGTGATGAGCCGACATCGAGGTGCCAAACACCGCCGTCGATATGAACTCTTGGGCGGTATCAGCCTGTTATCCCCGGAGTACCTTTTATCCGTTGAGCGATGGCCCTTCCATTCAGAACCACCGGATCACTATGACCTGCTTTCGCACCTGCTCGAATTGTCATTCTCGCAGTCAAGCGGGCTTATGCCATTGCACTAACCTCACGATGTCCGACCGTGATTAGCCCACCTTCGTGCTCCTCCGTTACTCTTTGGGAGGAGACCGCCCCAGTCAAACTACCCACCAGGCACTGTCCGTAACCCCGATAAGGGGTC
>NZ_FUZI01000025.1 GCF_900166965.1 Photobacterium piscicola
ATCGAGGTAATAGTGATCGCTGCCGCAATGTCAGTATCAATGTTGTAAGGGTGATCGTCCGTCGCCGTGGCACTGTTGCCCGCCTCATCCGTGGTGGTGACGGTTGCCGTCACACTATCAGCCGTCGCACCGTCTAAAACACTGCCGTCGACTTCTGCCGTCCACGTTAACTTGCCGTCCTGCTCCACAACTTTTGTGGTGCCCACGGTTTGACCATCAACAACGACCGTAACGGTATCGCCGACTTTAACATCTGCGCCCACGGTCCCCGTGACCGGGACTTTGCTGTGCGCTTCATCTGCGTTGATAACACCATCGGTAGCTATCGAGGTAATAGTGATCGCTGCCGCAATGTCAGTATCAATGTTGTAAGGGTGATCGTCCGTCGCCGTGGCACTGTTGCCCGCCTCATCCGTGGTGGTGACGGTTGCCGTCACACTATCAGCCGTCGCACCGTCTAAAACACTGCCGTCGACTTCTGCCGTCCACGTTAACTTGCCGTCCTGCTCCACAACTTTTGTGGTGCCCACGGTTTGACCATCAACAACGACCGTAACGGTATCGCCGACTTTAACATCTGCGCCTACGGTACCCGTGACCGGGACTTTGCTGTGCGCTTCATCTGCGTTGAGAACACCATCGGTAGCAATCGAGGTAATAGTGATCGTTGCCGCAATGTCAGTGTCAACGGTGTAAGGGTGATCGTCCGTCGCGGTGGCACTGTTGCCCGCATCATCCGTGGTGGTGACGGTTGCCGTCACACTATCAGCCGTCGCACCGTCTAAAACACTGCCGTCGATTTCTGCCGTCCACGTTAACTTGCCGTCCTGCTCCACAACTTTTGTGGTGCCCACGGTTTGACCATCAACAACGACCGTAACGGTATCGCCGACTTTAACATCTGCGCCCACGGTACCCGTGACCGGGACTTTGCTGTGCGCTTCATCTGCGTTGATAACACCATCGGTAGCAATCGAGGTAATAGTGATCGTTGCCGCAATGTCAGTATCAATGTTGTAAATATGATCATCTGTCGCAGTAGCGCTATGACCTGCTTCATCATGAGTTGTCACGGTGGCGGTGACATTATCGGTGGTAGCGTTATCTAATACGCTGCCGTCAACCTCAGCCGTCCACGTTAACTTGCCATTGTGATTTTCTACTGTGGCCGTACCTACCGCTTTACCATCTACAGTGATCGTAACGGTATCGCCAACTTTGACATCACCACCAACGGTACCGGTTACAGGCACTTTGCCGTGGGACTCATTCTCATTGATTACATTGTCACCACCAATGGTGGTGATGGTGACACCCGCATTGATGCCAACCTGATAATTTTCTTCACTGTTTGCGGTGTCATTATGTGAACTGTATGACGTTGTGACTGTGGCAGTGGCTTTATCTGCATGCAACACATCCTTGCCCGTGACATTCACTGACCATGTGTTACCCGCCTCAACCTGGGTGTTGTAATCGGTGCCATTAATCGTTACCACGACCTTGTCACCCACTTGCACCTGACCGCCAACCGTACCGGTGATCGCAATGCTCTGCTGATGACCTTCTTGTTGAGTGATCTCGTTATCGCCAGTGATCTTATCAATGTCGATAGTCGCGTTAACATCCACCGTATAATTATGCTCAGCCGTGGCGGTTTTGCTGTTACCTGCGGTATCAGTGGTGGTCACTGTTGCGCCAACATGATCCGAATTCGCATCCAACAAGACCTTGCCATCAACAGACAAACGCCATGACTTATCCGCTTGTACTTCGGCGGTGCCTAACGTTTTACCATCAAGGGTCACTGTTACCCAATCGCCCGCTTT
>NZ_FUZI01000026.1 GCF_900166965.1 Photobacterium piscicola
TGGTATCTCAAAAGCAATACCGTCTTGGTGCAACCGTGGGTACATTAGCGGTTCTATACAGCATCTACGGTGTGTACGCTTGTGGTGCGACAGCCGTATTCGGCGGTACTATCCTGACACTGCTTGGCTACATCTTCTACGGCTTCATCGCAGCTCGTGATACTAAGCCAGAAGTGAAAGCAAACTAATTTTAAAGATTTAATAAATTCGATACTAAAGCAATTTATTAATAACTAACTAGAACGGAAATGGGAATAAATAATAAATACACTGACAATTAATTATCACTATTAATAAACAGTATTATTTATTCCCTTTCTAAAATATTCGGTCAGGCCTTTTAATTTTTCATAGTTAATATGTCGAGTTAAAACATACCTGTTATCCACCATTTTATTCAGGCGTTATTATGAACAATAATAGTAGTACAAATAAAATGCGTGCTCTTGTTATCGAGCACCAAAATATTACTCCAAACAGCTTTGCAGACCGTGCAACTAAGTCGCTTGTTGCTGAACTACAAAACCGCACTATCGAAATTATTACAGCAACTTCTTACGAAGATGCACGTGCGGTTATTCTGTCTACTCAAATTGACAGCCTAGTATTAGCACTAGAAAAAACTGAAGAGCAAATCGTTAACTCTAACGAAGAAGTTGAACTACTAAGTGCACTTCAAGCGCGTCAATCTGAAGTACCAGTATTTCTACTAGCAGAACGCGCTCGTACTTCTATTCTTAACAACCGCCAGTTAATGGAACGTGTTGATGAGTGTTATTCTGTACTAGAAGACACTGCTGACTTCGTTGCTGGCCGTATCGTTGCTTCAATGCGTCGTTACCGTGCACAAGTGTTACCACCGTTCATGAAAGCGATGATGCACTACAACGATATCCATGAGTACTCATGGTCTGCTCCAGGTCACCAAGGTGGTATTGGTTTTACTAAGACCCCTGCTGGTAACCAATTCTTTGAATTCTTCGGCGAAAACTTGTTCCGTACCGATATGGGTATCGAACGTGCTGCACTAGGTTCATTACTTGACCACAGTGGCGCATTTAAAGATTCTGAAGTTGAAGCAGCTAAGATCTTCGGTGCTCATCAGTCTTACTCTGGTATCGTAGGTACTTCAGGTTCAAACCGTACTATCATGCAAGCATGTATGAAAGACGACGACATCGCTATTTGTGACCGTAACTGTCACAAATCAATTGAACAAGGTCTGATCCTAACGGGCGCACGTCCAATCTACATGGTACCTAGCCGTAACTGTTACGGTATCATCGGTCCGATCAGCAAAGTTCAAATGAGCAAAGAAGGCATCGCGCTTAAAGCGAAAAATGCGGGCATTCCTTTCAACGCTGATGAGAAAAAAGCAAGCTACGCTGTAGTAACTAACTGTACTTACGACGGTTTATGTTACCACTCAGAAGTGACTGAAGCGCTACTAGGCGAAAGCTCTAGCCGTATTCACATGGATGAAGCTTGGTTTGGTTACGCACGTTTTAACCCTATCTACAAGGGTCACTACGCAATGCGTGGCGATGCTAAAGACCACACTGGTCCTACAGTATTTGCAACTCACTCAACACACAAGTTATTGAATGCATTGTCTCAAGCATCATACATTCACGTACGTAACGGTGAAAACGCGATTAACTTCGATCGTTTCAACCAAGCTTACATGATGCACACATCAACATCGCCACTATACGCAATCTGTGCGTCTAACGATGTTGCTGCAAACATGATGAAAGGCGAAAGTGGTCTATCGCTAACTAACGAAGTTAACCGCGAAGCGATCATCTTCCGTCA
>NZ_FUZI01000014.1 GCF_900166965.1 Photobacterium piscicola
TTTACAGGCAAAAACAAATAGCTCAAATTGATATTTATCAATATCTCAATAGAACTTGAAACACACTAATTAATTTTATTAATATTTACTATTAAATATCAGAGCCTCACATTTAACATAATAAATAAAATACGTATTAAATATTATGCCTCCCCTCCCCTGTTTAGTTTGTTTTTTATTTAAGTAATATTATCCACTATTAACAAGCACTTCTAGTTTTTATTGTGATAAGTTATTTTGTTTTAATATTAATAATTAAATTAACCCCCCCTTACATATACGCATTAACAATAACTAATGGGGTTATAATATTGATTTTAAACATATAAATATTGCTGCACATTATATTTATTATGTTAAATGTGAGGCTCTGATATTTAATAGTAAATATTAATAAAATTAATTAGTGTGTTTCAAGTTCTATTGAGATATTGATAAATATCAATTTGAGCTATTTGTTTTTGCCTGTAAAACTGGGCATTTATTAATGATAAGTTAACAATATATGAGTTTGTATTTTGAAAAAATTAGATGTTTTATTAGATGCAGATAAGAAAAAATGGGATGTATTTATTCGAGAGTTAGAGTTTAAATGCATCAATGATTTTATGGGTAGTATTAGTGATAGTAGCATTCAAATGCATGAGTTTAATTGTGGATCTAAACTAGTTAATATACATTCTTCTCCGTATATTAGTCAGCTTAAATTCACGGGTAATACTAACAATACATTTTTTATTGTTAATTCAATATCGTCATTGTTATATAGTGGTAGTGGTAGTCATGCTTTCTCTCAGAATGGAACATCGGTATTTTTACCATCAAATAATCAGTTTAATATAGAATCAAAAACAAAACGTCGTTCGTTGTCTTTGTTTTTAAACCGGCAAAATATAGCATCATCAAATGACTATTATATACTTGATCAATTTTTATGGAAAAAATCTGACCGATTAGAGTCCGGAAGTATTATTGATAATACTATTCAGCAATTATATCACCCTCATTCAGATTTGTTTTTAGAGAGAACATTTTCTCTTATTTCTAATTTGGTATCATATGAAATTGAGAAAATTAAAAATAATACTAAAAAAGTAGAACAAATAAATTTTATTAATGATCTTTATCAAATTATTAATGATGGATTTAAAAATCAAGATTTTAATTTATCATTTATAGCTAGAAAAATGGGTGTGTCTGAACGAACGATTCAGAATAAAAGTTTGTTATATGGAATTAAATTATATGCGCATATTCAACAAAAGCGTGTTAGATATCTTAAGTTACTTATAGATACTCAGCCATCTTTTAATAATGAGTATTTAGCGATTAAATCAGGCTTTAACTCTATAGCGACAGCGAATAGAGTTTTTATGAGTGAGTTTGGATTTAGTATTAGTTTTTATAGGAAAAGTAGTCGTCATATATAATGAAAATATTAGATGTTTTAATTTGTTATTTTCATATATTTTAAAGATGTGGCACAGCAAATGATAATATGTTTCATATTGGTGTGTAACATGTTTTTAAATTGCATTGTATTTGTTAGCTACTGTGTATTTTTTTCTATATTATAGAAAAAAAGTTGTATATTGATATTAATCGCTTGAAATATTTAATTATCACTCTAATATCGCCACTGGTAACTTGTTTCATATGAGGTTTTTATGGTTAGTAAAGAAGTTTATGTGGTTGGCGATATTGTTGTGTTAAGATCTGGCGGTCCAAATATGACTGTAAATGAAGTAATTACAGAAAGTTATAAAGGGAAAGACGGCTTATGTAAAGAGAGTTATTTTTGCCAATGGTTTGTTAATAGCAGGCTAGAAAGTGGTCTTTTTTCTCAAGAATCATTGCTGAATATGTCTCTGTAAATAATTATGTGTAATTACTTTTGTAATGATTCCTAATCAAATAGGTTCACTTGGTCATCTATTTGGTTATTCATATAGCATACAACTTGCATCTTAGTTAAATAGAGGCTTTCACATAGAATAGAACTGTCTAGTTTCACGATAGAGCCTCGTTGATTGAAATTAATGGGGCTTTTTTCTATCCTGCCAGTCATAGAAAACCAGTGACAGTTGTTATGCTCCTGACAGACAGCCAAGAGCACCCGAGCTGATTATACATTAACTTGCCTATCCCCTATCATTTTTTTGTCATTTCGTTCTAAACCCATAAATTAAGTAAATTTCTGCTTTTTGGCCTCTATTTAACATATGATGTATTTTATGCGTATTGAGTGTAGCTCCCAAGGTAAAGTGTCTCTTTTTTGCAAAGCTAAAATGTCCTGTTTTTCTATAGTGATCAGTATCTGCTGATCAATGTGAGTTAAACAAAATATGTTGGTTACCATGAATGACAAAGAGATATTTCGCTTAGGTACAATTCGTGATGTTTGTGAAAAACGAATCAAACGTAAAGATGCTGCACAGCTTCTTAATGTCAGCGTTCGTCAGGTTCAACGATTAATAACACGCTATCGAGATCTTGGTGCTGTTGGTTTAGTTCATCAACGTCGTGGACAATCACCAGGCAATAAAATTAAGACTGATATACGACATCAATGTTTAAATCTCATCCACGAATATTACTCAGACTTCGGACCCACGTTAGCACGTGAAAAACTGATTGAACGCCACGGCATTAAAATTGGATTAGAAACCTTACGCCAATGGATGATCGCTGATGGCCTTTGAGTACCACATTTCAAACGTAAGCCTCGTGTTTATCAACCACGTCATCGACGTGATTGTTATGGTGAGTTAATTCAGATAGATGGCTCACATCATGATTGGTTTGAAGGCCGCAGCGACAAATGTTGTTTGTTGGTTTTCATTGATGATGCCACCGGCAAACTGATGAACTTACGTTTTAGTGAAACAGAATCTGCGTTTGATTACATGGTCGCCACGCGTGAATATGTTGAACACCATGGCAAACCCACTGCTTTTTATAGTGATAGGCATGCGGTATTTCATGTCAGTAAACGGGATGCAAAAACCAACCGTATGACTCAGTTTGGTCGTGTATTGCATGACTTAAACATTGAATTGATTTGCGCAAACAGCTCTCAAGCCAAAGGTCGTGTTGAGCGTGCCAACAAAACCTTACAAGATCGCTTAGTCAAAGAAATGCGTTTACAACACATTGATAATATTGAACAAGCTAATGCGTGGCTCCCCGACTTTATCACTGATTTTAACCGACGTTTTGCTAAAGCTGCTCAATATCCTAAAGACATGCATCGACCATTACGAGAATCAGTAGATGAATTACACGATATTTTTGCATGGCAAGAGCCAAGAAAAGTATCAAAATCACTGACATTTCAATATGATAAAGTCATCTATTTAATTAATCCTACCGAAGAAAATCAACGGCTTGTGCATCAAGTCGTTAAGGTTATTGATCGCCCAGATGGCACCATCGCCATTCAATACGGCCATCGTAAATTAGAATTTAAGGTATTTGATAAGCTTGAAGAAGTCGATCAAGGTCAGGTGGTCGATAACAAACGCTTGGGCGCAGTATTGAAATTTGCTCAAGCGAAACAGCAACAATATGACCAACAACAAAAGCGTAGTCGCAGTAAAAGTGCCCCCAAACGTACCGCCCAACAACGGGCAATCCGTCAACTTGAAGCCATCAATCCAGTGTTAGTTCACCCAGAACAATTTAAACCCAGCACCAGAAAAAAGTCCTGACTTCCCTACTCTATAACCCCAATTTCACCACAATGAACTACCTTAAAAGGAGACATTTTAAAAGAGAGAAAACATTGAGTGTAAACCCATGTTGCAACCATTTAGAAATGTCACTTTTTCTAAGTGACAGAACTTTGTTATTTAGTTTGGTCATACATCACTGGGTTCATTCGTGATTGCCTTCGTTGTTCTTGTCGCCTTGGAGTATCTGAACGACTACGCTCTCTTAAACCTTCTGATTCCAATCGTTCTTGCTCTACCATCGCGAATCTCAAAACAACGTCTAAACGCTTATTCTCAACTATCTCTCCCTGATTTATTCGCTCCAATTTATCAAAAATACTGTAACCTAATGATTGACCTAAATGCTTAATATCTATTTGATCGTCAGGATAATCATGTATCATGATACTTCTACCCACAAGATGTTCATTTTCTATCGTTTTTTCAATTAAATACATTACCTTGTCATACTGTAGCGTTAGTGATTTAGTTACTTTTCGGGAGGTTTGCCAAGAAAATATGTCATATAGCTCTTGCGGGGTTTCGTAGATAGGTCTGTGTACATTCAATTGACGTTTAGCTGGCTTAGCAAAGCGTTTATTATAGTTATCTATAAAGCTTGATAACCACTCGTTTGCTTCTTCTATCCCATTAATTCCGGCTAGCCTCATCTCTTTAACTAAGCGGTCTTGAAGCGTTAAATTAGCGCGTTCTACGCGCCCTTTAGTTTGTGGAGTATTGGCACAAATTAACTCAATGTTTAATTCTTTTAGTGCACGACCGTATTGAGTTAGTTTATTGCGGTCTTCGTTGCTAGCATGGTTAACACGGAAAACACCGTGTTTATCCGTGTAGAGCGCGACAGGCTTACCATGTTGTTGTATATACTGTTTGGTCGCAGCCATATATGAAAACGTCGATTCTGAATCACAAAAATATAAATGCATAATGGCGCTTGTTGCGTCATCAATAAAAACAAGCAATGTACATTTATCAGCTCGGCCTTCGAACCAGTCGTGGGGTGAACCATCAAGCTGAATAAGTTCGCCTATACAATCTCTTCGTGCTCTTGGTTGATAAATCTTGCGTCTTTTCTTAACTTTTGGTTTCCAGAGTTTTACCGAAATCATCCATTTTCTAATGGTTTCAGTAGAGAGTCTAATGCCATGTATTTCAGATGATTTTTCTGTCGCTAGCGTAGGACCAAAATCAAAATAATGGGTCTGAATTAAATCAATAACTTGTTTTTTCAATGTGGCATTGAATTAACGATTACTTGGATTTTTTGAAATTAAACCATTAGCCCCAAACTGTCGGTATTGATTAACCAATCTTTGAATATGCCTACGGCTTAGATTCAGGATTTTAGAAGCATCAATTTGTCTAATACGCTTATCACAAACGTTTTGTATTATTTCGAGTTTCTGAAGCTCTTTTGTGCTCATCGTGAGTAACATTCCAGCACCGTAGGCTGATTCTTCCATAGGAAGAATCATACACTAATGTGACATTTCTAAGTTGGAGGAATGTGACATCTTAAAGTAGGGCTGACAAAATTTATAATCTAATGAATTCCCTTGTTTTTTTATGATTAGCCTATAAATCGGTCCAAAGTGATAATTTAGGATCGTGTAACATCATCAACAAAATAACAACGTCATATTGGAGCTTATTTGAGGTGACTTTCTTAGATAAAATGCGGTTCATCCCCGTGGATACGGGGAATACTCTAAATTTATTTCATTGATTTATAAGATAAATTACCATCAATAAGAATCTACCAACATTTTAAAGAACATTTTTTCATTCAGTTACCATGTCAGCAGGTAAAAATTTCACTAACCGTAACCCATCTAAATCAACAGGCTCTCGACGATTTTTACCATAGGTTTGAAAATCAAAGCCAGATTCGGTATTGGTTCCCCATGCCATTACAACATTGCCATCTTCAGCAAGACATTCAATTTGTTCCCAGATCATTTCCCTGATTTTTCGAGAAACGTTGCCTATATATACACCCGCCCTAACTTCTAATAACCAAACAGCAAGACGTCCTCGTAATCGAGGCGGTACCACTTCAGTAACCACCACTAACATACTCATAAACTATTTGCTCCTATGGCCACTATCACCAATCGCAATTGGCTCTGGTATTGCAGGAGGTTGTGCATCTATATAAGGTTCAGGAGGTGTAATATCCCCAGCACTGAGTACTTCATCGATGAGTGGTATCAGTTTTTTCAACGTCTGGTGTTTACGGAATTCTTCTCTACACGCCAGTCTAACTTGTCTATCAGGAGATAATGGCCGATATGAGGCAACTTTAAATGCAACTGGTACGACAGTTTCAAATTTGATGATGTCTGCATATCATAGACAAAGGAAAGCGGCTTACCTGTATGTAAAAAGCCAATAGCAGGTGCATAACCCGCAGCTAGAATGGCTGCTTCTGTTACCCCATATAAGCAAGCTGTCGCCGCACTAATACATTGATTGATTACATCACCTTTTTCCCAGTCTTTTGGATCATAACGGCGGCCTTTCCATTTCACATCATATTTCAGAGCCAGTTTTTGGTAGGTTTTACGAACTCGTGCCCCTTCAATTCCACGTAACTGATCAACACTACGCCGAGCTGGGGCGACATCGCCAAAACGTAATTCAAACATTTTACGAACAACTTTTAGGCGCAAATCAGGGTCTAGCGCTAATTTAGCCTGATAAAGAAGCTTATCTGAGCGGGCGCCTCCAGGTTGTCCAACAGAATAGACTCGAACACCTGCCTCACCAACCCAAATTAATAATGTCCCTGTGGTTGCCGCTAATTTTATCGCAGCATGACTAATACGCGTTCCGGGATCTAACAATAAACAAGCAATAGATCCCACTGGTATATGCATACGCTCGCCATTAACATCATCAATAACAACAAAAGCGCCATCTCTAACATCAATACGCCCCATTCCAACAAATATCATTGAATTGCGATCTTTAATTGGAATAGGTTTCAGTGGGATAAATGCCATTAGATACCTCGAATTAACATTAAACCGCAACCTAGTGCTTTTGCTCGCCCAAAACCTTGTTGATATTGAGTGAGGAATTTTTCAGGATCCTGTATCGTCAAGACGCCTTGATAATCCACACTAGAAAATTGAATACGCTGCTTCGTTTTTTTGTCACTTTGATGCTGGGTATAAGCTTCAATATCAGGTACAACATCAAGGCTGATCCCCCATTGTTCTAAACGTTTAGGATCACACAGCCATTGTTGAGCCGCTTGCTGCATATAATGCGGTAACATTTCAGCACCAATACCTTGTTGCTTAGCTTGGTATTTAGCATGCATCATCACATCATGACGCTTTTTTGTCGTATTATTCCAAACAGTTGGATTTACACGTAATTTAAACGCTAAACGCTGCCCGATTTTTAATTGCGGAGTAAACGGCTTGGTCTGTATTTACCATTGCGCATTAGTTTCATCAGGAGCAACTTGCGATAATACCCAAAAAACGGGTAATCCATTGGGCATTAGCTCTTGGCGATAAATAAATTGGCGTTCTGATTGTTGATGAAATAATTGCCATAGTAACTGGTGTGCAGCATAGGCATCGTTACGTTGTAGCATCAGCAATGTTTCTGCTAATGTTGCCGACGGTGCAAGCGTTATTTTTGATAAATACATACTGTTATTCACCCTCTAAAATCGGCAAAGTTACTTGGTGCATAATACGCTGGGTAAACTGCCACCGCTGACGATTGAGAGGTTCATCCCATGGTTGAGTTGTGATCACCACGTTATCGTCAATGTCACCCAACGCTGCTTTATCGTCCGGCCAATAGTAAGTCGCAACACGATGTTGACCAACACAGCCAAACCAATAACGATCACTTTTTTTACTTCCCGTAATAGCAGGAAATGGCGTATCTAATGCTTGCTTTAATGAACATGATTCTAAAATAGTTGGCATTAACGGTAACGCTGGCGGACACGACTTACGGCCAAGGCACAACGGGTAGGTTGGTGTTAATAACGCTTGCTGTAGTTGTTCAAATGAAAACATAGCATCATTCGTCAGTGATACTGCAACAACCCAGATCCCATCACAGCGATAATCACGACTTGATAACACTGTCGCCAACTTGCCCATATCAAGCTCTTGTTTACGAGTGTGATAGTGCACTTTGTTATTATTAGCAGCTACTTGCGTCGTGTGATAATCGCGTAACAATGAACTTGGTACCAATTGCTTAATCGCAAACTGTACGCTTTTTTGTAGCATCGTCAGTGTTGGTTGATCATCACGTTTAATACCAAGCCCTGCGCCTAACAATCCTAATAATGCAGAACGAGATGGAATAATGCCGGTATGGCGATCACCGCCAACAGCCGGTTGCCCCCAACTCGCCATTGCACCATAAAGTCGAAAAACTAAATAAGGTTGCATATTTGCTCCCTTACTCAGTCACAAACTGACAAAGCTCTGCAAATGATCCTTCACCAATCATTGCATTAACTTCATAACGACTTTCAGCACAAGCGCCATAAACTTTATCAAAATTAACAGCTTGCTTTGAAATAGAATCAATCGCTGCCGTTGCCATATCTTGGTCATTAATTGGTTTTAAAAATGCTACCGATAATGAACGTGGTTGTTGCTGACCTTTTTCTGCCATGACGTAACTCGCATAAGCGCGTGACGCAAAACTATTTTGCTTACCCGTAGGTGAAACTTTAACTGCAGCTTCAGTTAGAGCGGCAATCGCAGCATTAGCAAGAGCTTCATCACCACTAAGGTTTTCAATTAACAGGGTTTTATTGATGCAGATATAGTTATAAAACAATGCAGATGCAAACCCTGCTTCGCCAATATGCGCCGAGCCTGAATCTGTTTTGCCGTCGTTAAGATCATCGACAGCAGTAAAATAATCATCTTCAATAGTCACTTGATGGACACTGATTGCATGTGCCACCTGACAAGCAGCATCAACATTAAACTCTGGTGCAGAAGCTAACATGCGACCAAATAAAGCAATATCAACAGCCGTTTGTTGTGACTTTAATGCTTTTAATTCATCAGCAGTTGGATCACGATCTTCTTGTGCAATAACAGCAACTAACGATAACGCTAAATCTTTTTCTACAGGGCTAATATGTGCTAATTACTCAATGTCTAAGCTGTCTTTTTTCAATTTTCCAAACTGACCAGCAATTAATCCCGCCCATTTTATCGCGTTTTTCTCTTTAACATTTAAAGCAATCAATGCATCAAATACAGTTTGTCCAAAACGTTTAGTACGAATACCTAGCTTGCCAGCCATCGCTTGTTCAAATAAATCAGAAGTGCGCAATGACGTTTTTGACTTTGAGAACTGACACGCAAACGCTCAAAACCACCCATTTTTGCTGTTTTAGGACGACCTAAATCATCACGGTTTAAGTTAGATGGTGCGTAAGAGGTAAGTGTATGAAGCTGAATAAATTGGCTCATTATTGATGATCTCATAAAAATAAAAATAGAATGAAGTCTTATTTTGCTGCGCGATAGTAATCCATTGCTCATTTCACGCTAATGCGATTTTTAGCTCGAACTAAACCTGAATGGTGGTATTCGCTAAACCATTGTTCGATATCCTTTGCTAGAGCTAATGGCTCTACTTTCCCTTTCATTAATTTCAATAAACGGCGCAAAGTACGTAATAATTCATTTGGCGTTTTAGCTGCTTGTAACTGGGAAAATCGCATTTCACTGACTAATGATTTATCGCCTTTTTCTGGTTTCTTACCTGCTGCTGCGGCTATCCCATCTTGATAACCAGGAGATACATGAATTAACGACGCAGCAATAACAGCCCAACATTCCATGTCATTAGCGGAATGTGATTCTTGCTCAGGAAGGCTTAACCATAATGTACGAAAAGCATCTTGCATCAATACCGCATCGACTGATTCGGCCCGCTTTAACTTTGCTTTATGACCACTTGGTGCCGATAGTAGATGCTTTTCTTTTAATTCAGCCTCAGAAAGCACTAAACTTTGCCACCAACCCCGAAGTACCTTTTCTTCTGTGTTACTTAGCATGTTTTTTATCCTTAGCGACTATAAGGTTATGATCATTGTTAAATGCTTTAATATTTTTACTGCCATATAACCACCCCATTAATTTTCCTCTCGCATCCATGCGCTTTGCCATTGAACGTATATCGCCCAAATCATCTAAGGCATAACTATCAAATAATTGCTCGCTCACTGATTGATGGTATTGCGCCAATATTTAGCTTGCTCTGAGGTTAAAGCGGGTTGCTGTTGATTGAGATTATGAGCGATATGAGAAACCGTTAAATAGAACGTCGCTTCTGTTTGTTGCCAAAAATCAAGATCAATAAAACTGGTATCGCCTTTAGTTTTATCTTTCTTTTTTTTATTTTCTTTTAGTTTTCGTTCTTCTGGATATTCAAACCATGCCGCTTTTATTTGGCTTCGGGTTTGATTAAGTGCGTTATTAGCAAGATCTTGTAATTCTTTTGTCGCATAAATAATGTCATCATGGTTTTCTGGTTCCACATCAAACAACGGCATCATAATGCTGTACCAACCACGAGGTTTCATTTTTTCCATATCATAACCAAATACCCACAGTTGCGGATTTTCAGGTAATTTTCGTCTCGCTACGGCGTTATAATGATCAACAACACGCGCACAAATATGGCCATTACCATCACTGGATAATGTCAGTACATCCCAATTTTTATAGCTAATACCACCTGGTTGTCCTTTTTGGGATAGATGACCTTCATTCGTTTTTTTAGGGTTCCATTTAAAATGGTGTAAATGGATGTGGATCCCAATTGCCGACATAGTTATTACCGTAGGTTTTAGTACGATAATGACGAACGCTATGTTCGCTATTTTCGCTATTTTCGCTATTTTCGCCACCTATCAAGCATTGTGTAGACTCATCATCAACCACCAATCGAATCCGCCGCGGCATTGCCCAATACACATGTAACGGGTGGACCCCTTCTGTTGATGGGTAAATCTCACTGCCTTCTTTACTACTTTCAATTGTTGGTGCTAACCACGGAAAAACACTGCCATCATGAAAATTAGGCTTATCATAACGCCATATGTCGTGATTAATGACATTGAGCCAGAGCTTGTGCCATAACGAACTTTGTTCATCACTCGGCATCACCAACGTGGCTAATGGCCCTCCACCACATAAACCAGCTCTATGTCCTCGACCGCCTTCTGGAGCATTAATTTGTAACGTAAATAATGCCAATGCCGCCATTGCTGGTGACATCACTTCACCGATACCACGTTTAACAAAAAAGTCAGTATTATCCTTAATACCCTTAGAACTTGGTGCATCAATTAATAAACCGCTAATTGAGTTCATTTTTTGCTGAGATAATGGATCATGATCTTGCATAAACAAGGGACCATCACCTGTTAACTCAAACGCATGTTCAATCGTATTAAAAGCTAGTTTTAGTTCATCGTTTGTTGGTTGATGTGCGTAATACTGGTGCCATTGCTTTTTATCTTTAGGTGCAAAAGCCGTTTGTAATATCCCTATCACTAATTGATAAGCAGCCCCCTGAAAATCAGCACGAGGTAACGCAAAATCAACAATATCAGGATCTGTAATTGCTATTAGTTGGCGCCATTCTTGATCACCATTACGAAGTCGAAAGGGTAACCATGGCGCATGAAGTAAATTCATTGTTTTCATCTTATTGATTGCGCTGATAAAAGCCACTCGTCGCACTATAACCAAACATGGGATCCTGCTCTGGATACCAAGGTTGTATATATTTAATATTGGGATAACGTTTTGCTAACGATAAGGTTTGTTGTTCCGTTAATGGTTGTAAATGATCTGCATATTTAAGCTTTGCTACTGACAAGGTACTAAGGGCGATCGCATGACAAGAGCCTTCTTGCCAAGGTACTAATTCCCCTACCTCATTGCATTTAAGCACTAAAATTTGGGCCGTTTCTCTATCACAAAAACGAGTACTGATATCATACTGATCTTCTGACCAGTGTTTTTGACTACCATCACAATATCCATATTGGAAATCAATAAGTTGTGATTTTGCGGAGGCAGTTTTTAAGCTTTGCTCTGCAATTAATTCATCTTCTTTCGTAATTAATGCAGCAGGGATCTGAGCTTGGGACTCTTCGCTATAAACAGCCTCAATGAGAACACGGGCTTTGCTTGGCATACGAATAGCACCAAGCTCAATGAGCTTACGTTGAGCAAGCCATAATCGACCAGGAGAGCGATACACATATTCAGTATTACGGAAATGTCGACTGAGCCAATCAACCTGCGGTTCTTCTTCCCATTTCGGCGCATGAAGATACAGCACTGGCGAAGAACGCTGATCAACACCACTATAATATTGCCCATTAATATCTCGTGTATGACGGTGTAATCGACCAGCATGCTGGATCAAGTCATCTATCGGACAAATATCAGAAATCATTACATCCACATCAGCATCTAAACTTTCTTGGAAAACCTGAGTCGCAATAAGTACAGTACCCAGACGTTGTTCACCGGTAATAAGCTCACCATCGACTGTTTTTTTACTGAGGCAATTTAAGACTTGTTGCTCAATACGTTTTCTATCAACTAACGTAAATCGGCTATGAAAAAGCATAACTTTTTGAGGTGATAAATCACACTCAGCCTCTGCTAACGCCTGAGTGACAAGATCATATGCAGTGCGTGCATCATCTACCGAGTTTCTTATCCAAGCTACACATTGTCCCGCTAGAACAGCTTGAACAATTCTCTCAATACAAGCCGTTTCGGTGTGAAGTTGGGTAACGGTTACTTCGCGACACACATCAGCCCGACTTTTAAGTGCCGTTTCAATGACAGGATTTAAAGGTTCTAAGCAAACCTGTGTTGCCAGTGGAAAATCATTAGCACTGGTGCAAGTCAGTTTTTTCAGCGGTAATTGCCCAGCTTTTAACCAAATATTTGAAAGGTTTTGGCGTTGTTCAATTGATAATGTCGCAGTGAGTAAAATGGCTGAGCCACCATGACGTAGATGTTGTTCTAATAAAGATTCTAATAGCGTAAACATATATTCATCAGCGGCATGAACCTCATCAAAAATCAAAATCTTACGATGTAAACCTAATAATCTAAGTGATTGATGTTTTCTCGGCAATACCGCTAACAATGCTTGATCTATAGTGCCAACACCAACAGTGGCAAGCAGTGCTTTTTTACGAGAATCAGCTAACCAAGCATTACATAATGCAGTTGCGGTTTGATCTTGTTGATAATAATCATCATCTAACTTTCCTGATGCCAATTTGACCGTTTGAAAACGATCATTTAAAGCACTGCTGCTTTGAGCTAGTACAATGCTGGGCATAATTCGATCGTGATCATTCTCAAACATATTGGAATAATGATCGGTTACACGGTTAAACATCGCATTTGACGTCGCCATGGTTGGTAAACCGAAATAAAAGCCATCAGCAACACCTTGTGCCATTAACCGATGAGTTAATGCGAGAGCTGCCTCTGTTTTACCAGCTCCGGTAACATCTTCTAATACAAACAATTGAGGAGAATCAGAAAGCGGAACAGTTTGTGCCCATTGTTGTAGCGGAGTTGGTTCAAAACCAAAATGATGTTGAATTGAAATAAATTTAGACGGTTTAGCACGTAAAGAAAAACCGGTCTTTATTAAAGCATTAGACGCCTGTTGCAGAGCTTGTTTCCAATAGTCAGACAGAGGCATTTTGGTTCTGTTATAAGGAAAATAATCGGTGTTTGAACCAAGCCAATCAGCCAAAACAGTGATCCCAGCTAAATGCCAACTCGCCTGTTCTAAGCGTCTAGTATCAATTAATTCAGGTAAACAAGGCTGCAATAGCTCATATAGCACATGAACATAGTCACGCACATCATCAGTATTTTTTGATTCAGTAAACTGTTTTAATTCTCGAGGCTTGGTTATTTCAACAGGCGCGCCATGATGCCCTAAGACCACATTCATTAATATATTGAGATTATCGAGAATATCCTCTTCATCTTCATCGCAGTCATCTGCTAAAAGCGTAATAACCTCATCACAAATTTGGTCCCAAAAATACACACCTAAGCGATCATGCTTGGCTTTTGATGCATCATATTGTTTCGCAGAAAACCCTATATTGCTTGGTGAAAGAGCTTGAAAAGCAGAGGTAAGTTTCCCTAAATCATGCAAAGCAATAAAAAACACAACCAAGTTAGAAAACTGCTTTTCATCAATATCAAGTAGTTGAGATAATTCACTCGTTAGAATTGCATCAGTTGAAAGCAGTTGTTGTCCAACAGCTGCAACATCTAAGCTGTGATAAGGTAATAAATGATAATGAGATGGATCTGATTTATCTGTTTTCCCCCAGTAATCGTAATAGCTCACTATCGGTTCATCCCCGTGGATACGGGGAACACTCTAAAAATAATATACTGATTTCTATATAAAAAAAAAGGCTCTCTATTTCTACCAGCCATTTAAGAATAAATTAACAGCTTTAATTTATAAGCTCTTTTAAAATATATTTACCCTCAATCAGCTCTTATTTCAACTAACCACTAACGCTCTCACTGCTTTTATTTATATTGTTCTAATTTTTCAGGATCTACAGACAGCTGAATACGATTCGTCTTGAGAGTTTCATGATGTCGTTCTAATAAAAAGTTCTAAATCCTGGAGTAGTTTCTATCCCTTTCCTTTTATAAACATCAGAACAAATTTCACAAGAATACGAGCAACAATACTTATTGGATATTAGACCTTTATAAGTCGATTTTAAAATTATCCGAGGAGCAAAGGTAGTAAGACAAACCAGATAGCAAATAAACTGCAACAGCGGTGTGAACACGCTAGGGGGGCTAAGCACGTGCAATTTCTCATAAAATCTGATTAAGAAAAAAGACCGCCTATTGAGGTGGTTGTAGATTGGTTTGCTGTATCCCGCCACATAGGCGGCTTAGAAGTTACAACCCCCATTGTAATCAAGATTTACAGTGTGTCCCACCACATAGAAGAGTGTCATTTCGATCTAAGTGTTATCCGATACCAACGGCATTACATACTCCTACTGTGTAACCGTTATTGAGACATCATGTTTGAATTCGATTGAATAAGTTGTTCTATCTGTTTTATTTGCGCACCATCAATGAAATGTAAATAATTATTTTCAAGTTATCGTTATTGAGGAAATTGTCACTTAAAAAGAAACCTAAAAATCATAACATCTTTGTTTTATAAGTAATTTTGGATTAAAACTATGAATATAGTAGAACGTTTTTTAGGTTATACAAAAATTAATACAACCACAAATCAAGCAAATGGTGCAGCCGGTATCATGCCTTCAAGTACCGGCCAATATGAATTAGCGTGTTTGGTTAAAAAGCAATTAGAAGCTCTAGGTTGTGTTGATATTGTTCTTCGAAATACCGCAATTCTTACCGCTACTTTACCGTCTAACTCTAAAAAACAGTTACCAACCGTTGCCTTCTTTGGGCACCTTGACACTAGCTCAGAGCGAACTGAAGATACGCATGCTGAAGTTGTTCATTATAAAGGGGGAAATATTCCATTATCTACTGGTCCAATTCTTTCTCTAAAAGAACAACCAGAACTTGCAAATTATGTTGGGCAAGAAATCATCGTGAGTGATGGACAATCATTACTTGGTGCTGATGATAAAGCGGCAATTGCAGCCATTTTAAATGCGTTGCAGTTTTTTCACGAAAACCCAGAAGTTGAACATGGAACGATAAAGGTGGGGTTTGTTCCTGATGAAGAGCAAGGGCTTTTGGGAGCAAATGCATTTGATGTGAATGAGTTTGGTGCTGATTTTGCTTATACACTAGACTGCTGTGGAATTGGTGAGTTTGTTTGTGAGAACTGGAACGCAGGTAATGCTGTAGTTACATTCACAGGACAATCTGCACATCCTATGAATTCAAAAGATAATTTGATCAATTCGTTATTATTAGCCAATTCATTTATGACCCAATTTCCAGCAAAAGAAACACCAGAGTATACAGAAGGTCGTGAAGGTTATTACTGGATGAAAAAGCTTGCAGGAAACTCAGCGAAGACCGTTCTTAATATGGATATTCGAGATTTTACGGAAGAAGGCTATGCATATCGAAAAGCCTTTATTACTGAGCAAGTTCGTCTTTTTAATGAAGCTAATAACAATAGAGCAGTTCTTGAAATTAGTGATCGTTATAGCAACGTGCATAACTTTTTAAAAGACTCTACATTACCTGTTGATTTAGCAATGGCGGCTTATAAAGAAAATGGCATAGAACCAAAAGTGATCCCTATGCGTGGTGGTTACGATGGAGCTGTACTTTCAGAAAAAGGACTACCGTGCCCTAATATCTTTACTGGAGCACATAACTTTCATTCGATATTTGAGTATCTACCTGTTCCATCATTAATCGCTGCGAGTAATGTAGTTAAAACAATAATTATTAATTTAACAGAACATGAAGGTGTATAAACATGGTTCAGTTAATACTTGTTCTTATTATTGTTGTTATTGCCGCCAGGATGATTCTAAAAGGCTATAAAGCTGAGCCCACCTTATTGATGTCAGGTATAGTTTTAATTTTTGCTACTGGAATATTTGGTTGGGGGCCGATGCTTCCAGCCTCAGTATCGTCAACAAATTTCTCTGGATTTGATCCGTTTAAGTATATCCAATTTCTAATGGGGTATCGTGCGGGTGCATTAGGTTTGATGATAATGGCGTTAGTTGGCTTTGCTGATTATATGAGCCATATTGGCGCTAACGCAGTAGTCGTTCGCTTAGCTACAAAACCATTAAGCCGCATTAAAAACAAAAACATCATGCTGTTCTTTGCTTATTGTATGGCGAGCACTCTTCAGCTTGCTATCCCATCAGCAACTGGATTAGGTGTGTTATTAATGGGGACGCTGTATCCGGTAATGCTAGGTTTAGGCCTTTCTCGTGGTAGTGCTGCAGCGGTTATAGCTAGTTCGTTGGCGGTAAGTTTTACCCCAACAGGTGTTGATGCCATTCGTGCTAGTGAGGCATTAGGCATGGATTTAATGAGTTACGTTTATCATTACCAAGCACCGACATCGATCACGACAATGGTAGTGATCGGGATTATGCATGTTATCTGGCAAACCCATGTAGATAAAAAACACCCTGAGCAATTTGAAGAAGCCGCATTAGCAGAATCCAAAGAGGCAAGTTCTGCACCTAGTTACTACGTCATACTACCTTTGCTTCCTATTATTATGGCTGTATTTTTTTCTAAATTAGTGATTTCAACTGTTAACATGGATGTAACAACGATTGTCTTTGTTTCCATGTTTATCGCTATGTTGTGTGAATGCATAACAAAAAGAAGCTTAAAGGTTGTATTTGATGGCTTTGGTGTCTTTTCAAAAGGAATGGGAAATGCGTTTAGTAGCGTTGTTGTTTTACTCGTGGCAGCCGGTGTCTTTGCTTATGGGATCCAAGCTACGGGCGCTATTTCTAATTTAATAATGCTTGCCGAGTCGGTTGGTTTACCAAGTGTCGCAATGACTTTAGTTTTTGCTGTTGTTACCTTGATGGCAGCCGTAATTATGGGATCAGGTAATGCACCATTCCTAGCGTTTGTTGAGTTAATTCCAACGATTGCATCGAGCATGGGAGCCAATACAGCTGCGATGTTAATGCCAATGCAACAAGCTTCAGCAATTGGCCGTTCAATGTCTCCAGTATCGGCGGTTGTTATCGCGTCAGCAACAGGAGCGAAGTTAAGCCCTTTTGATGTAGCCAAACGCACTTCAGTACCAGTATTGGTTGGTTTTGTGTTCCATTTTATTGTTGTATATGTATTTTATAGCTAAATTACATTTATATTTTTAAAACAAAAAAGCCACGTAACCTAAAATCATCAAAGGTTGTGTGGCTTTTTCTTGATAGTTAATATTGAGATTCTTAACCAACACAGATCAATAAAAACATGACACAATTTAGGTGTTAACCTACAAGAAACACCTAAATTATGTCATACTTAGCTTCGTCATGTAATCTATGGACAGAGCCTGTGAGCACCGAAGAATATTACTATCCAGCTGTTAGCGATAACCTACCAAAACACATCAAAAAAGGTCATCAACTCGTATTCAGTCGCCAAGACCTATCTGCTCGTGAAGCCGATCTGTTTGCATTGATGATCGCACAGATGAAAAGTAACGACTGGGATCACAGTACTCCTCATTACGCGTTCACATCTAACCAGCTTTCAGATTGGCTGGGCGTTGATACCAAACACATTGGCAGTAACTTAAGCCCTGTAGCTAACCGCCTTGCTAGCCGAAAAATTGGTATTAAGCGTGAAAATACAAAAGGGGATATCGAATTTGATTATCGACCTTTGTTCAAACATATCGCTTACAAGAATGGTGTGTTAACTATGGTTCCGAATGATATGCTCAAATCTGAATATATCGAATATAACCACGGTTTTGCGCTAATCAACACACGGAACTTTTTCGACGTAAAGAAAGAATACTCAAAACGTCTGTATGAGCTTCTAAGCCGATTTAAAAGCAAAGGCTATGAAATGCATGCGCAAAGCTTACAAGAGCTTAAAGGCGTGTTTGGATTACTAGATGAAGCAGGAAAAATAAAGAAAGATAAAAGTTCATTTAAGAACAACAGCGTATTTATGAAACGTTGTATTAGACAAAGTATTACCGATCTTTCAGAACACCCACAAATCAAAAAAGAGTTACTGTTTATCGACAGTGACAAAGGTGACTTTGGTTTTGAGTTAATAAAAAAAGGGCGAACAATTACTGGCATTCGTTTTTTATTCCGTTGGCTTAAACTCGGTACAGTAGACGAACTCAACCAACATGACGCTATCAAAACCATTAAAGAACTCGAACTCAAACGCCTACAAGATAACGTCAAGTTATCTGATGGTGAACTAGAAACGCTCGCTATTGCTTATCACTACGTTGGTAAAGATGACAAAGCCACAAAAATTGAAGAAACCTTAGCTAAACGTCATTTCACCCCAGTCCCCGATACTGAACCAACAGACGATATTGATGCATTTTTAGATAAAATTGATACGCTAAGTGAAGTCAGTGGTAATCCTGAATATTAGATTAGAACTAAATAACTAACACATTTTAGGTATTGGAAGAGATAGCAACAGTGTTTAGAACTTTTTGATGAGATATAGGACGCATTTTAGGTAAAAAAAGGATTTAAAACCTAAAATGTGTCATCTATTGATAAATATGGCCTTAAAAAAGTCATCATTGAATCGAATAACCTAAAAAAGCCATTTATCCCCAAAAAAACAAGAATCACACCTAAAATGTGTCACCTATATACCTAAAATAAGATCATAAACGCCTAAAATGTGTCACCTATACACCTAAAATAAGATCATAAACACCTAAAATAGGATCATAAACACCTAAAAAATGTTGCTTGAGCACCTAAAACTTGTCATTTAATTGCTTTTTTCTTTTTTATTATCAATAAGTTACAGAACCTATAGATCTTATAGTCTTTATAGCTCTTATAGATCTTTATAGTTTATATAGATCTTTATAGTCATTGTTGATAACTGGAAAATCAAAGATTTACACAGTTTCCCACAATAGATAACAATATTTTTTGATTTTATTTTAATATTACCAAGCTTTAATCGTACCAATTTTACCTTTTTGTTAACCTAAAGTGCTCTCTTTTGCTTGTATTCGTACATTACTCACCAGGAGTCCAAACCTAATTATTGTTGATACCGTATTTTTAATACTGCATTTTCTATAAATACTAAATTAACTAAGCCTATCTGAATTAACATATTCAAGAATACTGTGTTTATGATTGTTCATATATTTAGCTCAGGCTAAAGTTAGTAAAAAGCCATTATGTAATTATTAATAAGGTTAGAAATTAAAGAGAATGTTTGTTTTCTTTAAAGGAATAAATGAAACGACCAAATGCATTGTTTTATTCGTTTTTGTTCTTGTGTTCTTATTCTGCGACTTTTCAATAGACTTTACAGCCAATTCTAAATCATCATCTAAGCAGTTAGTCACACTTACAAAGTCAACTTTTTCATTGCCATTTTCAGTATCATTCATATAATTAACCAATCCTTTTAAGCTATTGGTTGCTTTTTTACTTGTTACTTCTTTAATTATCATTAAGTAACCTCCTTTTTATTTCACTAGAAATAAAAAACAAATTATCTTCAATTAATTTCAATTGCGATGGCGTATAGCTAACACTCTCTTTCAATGACAATCTAAAAAGATTACCGAGTCTTTTAAGATCAGTGTTCATTCTTAACAATTCATCAAATAAGTCATCATCATATTTAGAATGGATTTTTGCATTTAAAGCTGATTTGCGAATGTATTCCGAAACAGATATTCCAGCATTATCTGCTTTTTTCGCAATAGCTATTTTTTCATTTTTAGAAATTCTTGCTTTTATATAAGTACGTTTCATTTCAACCCCATGAGCAATTTATTGTGAAATCTTTTAGACGGTAGTCGCAGCTTCGCAGAACAAGTGTGTTTGGGGTAATAGCAGCTTGCTGCGTGTGACCCCAAACACCCATCTTGCCATTGTTATATACCCGATTTAACAGTAAAAAAAGCTGTTCCGTTTAATTCCAGTTAGTTCCGTTTAATTCCGCTTATTTCCAATTAGTAGGTATTTTTCAACTGTAAGCTCCGCTAATTTCCGCCTAATTCCGCTTATTTCCAGTAAAGGTACGGTATGACAAAAAAAAGAAGAATTGGCCTTGTCAATTTCAGGCAATACAAAGATGAAATAAAAGAAATGTATGATAAAGGGTTTCCAATAATTCATATTTTTGAAAGTTTCTCTGACAAGGTAGGTGTAAAGAAAACACAATTCTATGAATTAATGAATAAAGAAATAATTAAAAAAAATAAGCCAACAAATATCGAACCTAAAGTTAAATCCATTCAACATAAAAACCAACAACGAAATAATATTGATTCTAAATTGGATAATACAGATCCATTTAGAAAAAAAAGAAAACCCATTCATAACCCAACAATGACTGACGAACGCCGAAAAGAACTTTTCTAAACATAAATTAACGATAAGGATTTACATCATGAGTAATATACATTTCTTTTTACAAGGTAAAGGTGGTGTTGGTAAAACTCTAATTAGTAGCTTTACTACTCAATATTTAAAATCAATTAGTAAAGATGTATTGTGTATTGATACTGATTCAGTTAATCATACCTTTTCACAATATAAGTCATTTAAGGTTATTAAATATAATATCTATAATCCTGAAAGCTCATTTCTTGATGAAACCGTTATTGAACAAATGGCCGAATTTGTTTATGAATCAAATAACGAAAACATTATCATTGATAATGGTGCTAGTTCTTTTATGCCGTTAATGAAATATCTAACTGATAACGAAATAATAGATGCACTTAATGAGGCTGGACATAATATATATATTCATACTGTTATTACTGGTGGTCAAGGTCTTGAAGATACCGCAGCAGGCTTGCAGTCAATATTAGAAAACTTTCAATCAACCTCTGTAATTGTTTGGCTAAATTACAAATTTGGTGACATTTTAATGAATAATAAAAAATTCAATGGCTGGTCACTATACAAAAATAATAGTGATGCTATATCAGGGATCATCCCCATTGATTTTAATACCAGCCAGTTATTTCAAAACGATTTAGAATTAATGCTAGGAGCGAAACATACCTTTGATGAAGCAATGACAAGCTCAAAGTTATTTAGTCGCAACAGACTAAAACAAATGAAAGAACAAATATTCCAATCAATAGAAGATACCGAATTATCTTGCTTTACTTCTAATGGTGAACAAGATGATTGATAAAGAAGATTTATCTATAAATGATGCCGAATACGCTAAAATAATTTCAGATATACTTGCCGCTAAATATGGCGTTATTGCTTGTGAAGAACCCATTATTCATACTGCCGTTGCTAACGCTGCCGCTCTTAATTTTCTGACTATTGAACTTAGAAAGTACTTTACTCAACAGCAATACAAAGTTAGTGAACAATATAGTGAAATAAATACTCATGTAGAAAATACATTAATGTTTTTTGAAAAAAACATGACGGCTATCATAAGAAAAAACACATCTGAATTACAGGCTGAATTAATTAATGAGCATTCGAAAATCACACGCAGACAAATAGCTCAAATTAAAAACATCATAGAAAATGACCTACCTAATGCATTTAATAACGGTATTAGTTGTCATGAATCAGAAACAACTAAAAAAGACTGGCCTCTTTTTTTTAGTGCTGGAACGTTTTGTATTTCAGTATTAAGCCTCCTCCTTATTATTTTTCACATGATCTAATTAACCTTTAAATATTAATTACGGCTTATACACATACCCACAGGGTCGCTGCGATGGCTTTAATGTCTTCACTCCCCTATGGATATGTGCATAAGCCCCCTTCAGGATGATCGTATTAATGCCAGAATCAAAACAAAGAGCAATAAAATCACTTAACTCTCATTTAGAACGAACAGGAATACTCGCATTATTAAATGACGATACGGTTATTGAGATAATGCTAAACAGTGACGGCTGGCTATGGGTTGAAGCCTTTGGTAAGCCAATGTACAAACATTGTATGATCACACCTGACGATGCCAATATTATTATTCGTTCCATCGCTCATTATCACAATGAATTAATTGATAAAGAATGCCCTGTTTTAGAATGCGAATTACCTACTGATGGTAGCCGCTTTGAAGGGATTGTTCCTCCCCTTACCGCACAAACATCTTTTACTATTCGTAAGAAAGCTACAAAAGTTTTTACTATGGATGATTATGTCCAAGGTGGAACGATGACTCAACATCAATACGAAATCATACAAGCAGCTATCGCTAACCGACAAAATATATTGATTGTGGGCGGAACAGGCTCAGGAAAAACCACACTGACCAATGCCGTTATTGATTCAATGATAAAATATAATTCTGATGATCGGATCATCATTATTGAGGACACTAATGAAATACAATGTACCGCTGAAAATAGCGTCATAATGCGAACATCGGAAAAAGCCAATGTGACGATGGGTAAACTATTAAGGGTTACACTACGTTATCGTCCTGATCGTATTCTCGTTGGTGAAGTTCGAGGTGGAGAAGCCCTCGACCTACTAAAAGCATGGAACACAGGACACCCAGGCGGTGTCGCGACTATCCATGCAAACTCTGCATTACTTGGTCTTGAACGACTTGAGCAATGCATAGAAGAGGTCTCAAGCAACGTTAATAAAAAAGTGATAGCCCAAACAATTAATTTATTAATTTTCATCAAAAAAACACCACAAGGACGAATAATCAAAGAACTTGCATGTGTACGTAGTTATGATGACAATCAATACAATATTGATTACTATTGTGACTAGACTCGATTACATATCAGTAATGTCTACAAAATCTTTTTAATCAGCAAGATAAGTAAGGTTTATATAATGTCAGAAACATTTAAATTACTTCTAAATTTACGCTCTTTACGTGCAGTTAGTCGTGAAATATCACTGGATCAGCTTCAAGAATCACTTGAAAAATTAACACAAGTCGTTAATGAGCGAACTCAAGAAGAAGAACAACTTCATGCTGAAAATAAAGAACGTAATGATAAATTAGAAGCATACCGTGAAATGCTTATCGCTGACGGAATAGCTCCAGAAGAACTATTAGGTTTAATGAGTGCAAAACCTAAAAAGTCAACTCGCCCACCTCGCCCTGCCAAATACAAATATGTTGATGAAGATGGCCAAGAAAAAACATGGACAGGCCAAGGTCGCACACCTAAATTTTTAGTTGATAAAAATCTAGAAGACTTTTTGATTTAATCTTAACTAACATTTTAACCCGTTAAGCCTGACGGGTTACATTCCCGTAATTCCGTCCTTAATGTATTATTACTATAAAATTTAAAACCAATGTCTACATAGCGAACAAATAGCAATAAAAACAATCATAATTACTGCACCTCCGTTCTTTGTTCTTGATATGAATAAAAGCAACAAAGAGAGTAAAGATACCCCTTTAAAAAAATGCTCTAAACTTTTAAAAAAGCAATACCTCCCCTTTCGATAATTAAATTTTCCCAATATATTCATCAGTAATGATCCCTACCTTTTGTAGGGCTAAAACCCTACAATTTTTATTGCCAAGTTAAAGGTGAAAGCAGTAATTTAAATCACCTCTTTTTATTCTATCCAATATTTTTCAAATGTTATTTCTCCGCCATCCTCTAGCAATCTATCAATTGCTTTATCTCGCATGGATTTATTTGCACCTTTCACATAATAAGTAATATATTCATCACCTTGAAGAACTTCAATTTCAGCGCAAAATTTCATGAAATTATAACTCCTTCAATTTTTTGCTTCGCATGTTTACTAGCTTTAAAGCTGTTAAGAATTTCATTTTTGTTGGAGCCTGACTGCTCCAACGGGGATACGTTGGTCGCTTCAAACTGATTAGTGATTGTTGAGTGGTTAGCTGTTAAGTGAGTCATGGTCGTGAGTCCTTTTGGTTTAAGTTTTCATCTTCGTCATCGCCTGACTGTTCGTACACATACCATCGTTCTAACCAGCAAGGGCGCGAAGCGGTGAAGCCTCCCTTGCCGGTTAGGTTGTGATAGGTGACGATTAAAAAAAGAAAGCGATTGAAGATTGAAACGTCCAAAAGGATGAACAATGACTAACGAGGCAGATAAACGCGATTACAAGCACTTATCAGGTAGAAGTGAAAGCTCTAGCTTTGTGAGTTCGACGGTAGGAGAATAAATGCGGTTAGTGAAATATAACCTGGTAAAAATTTGTCCTCGCTTGCGAGGAAGAACAAATTTTATCCAGGCTTATATTGAATGTTATTTCTTAGCCCTGACCGTTACCTTTGGTGAAGACCGCTTGCTGGCTGAGTTTCACTAGTGAAATAGGACATGGTTGCCTCGGCGGGGTGCTGCAAATCATTAATGTTTATTTATTGGTTCATCACGTACTGCAGCTGTTTTTAATTTTTCCAGCTCACAAATAGCATTATTAATGGCCGCTTTCACGTCCATCGTTTGACCTTTTTTATCTTCGTGTAATTGAGCAACTCTACAATTGATGTAAGTAACTACTCTACCCTATTATGATTATACAAACGTATAACCTTTACGGTAATTTTTCAGAAAACCTTTTGCATGTAAATCAGCAAACACATTGGTAATGACGCTTGGACTGATGAAAAGTTTCCAGTTTGAGATTACAACCCCCATTGTAAATATTGATTACAATGGGGGTTGTAATCGATACAAATACTTTTAATGAAATAAACTAAGATTAATTTAATGTTGTTTGCCCTTTGGTGACGGTTGCTAGCTAAGTTTTACCTGTAAGATAGATAGGTTACTCCGAATGGATGTTATAACATTTTCAGAAGAGGTTGGGCTGGTATGTTTTCGTATTTTAAATCCATCGAGGGCGACAATGAGCTTTTTGGTAATAGTATGATCTGACTCGATACCATTATTAAAATATTTGATTTGTCGCAGTTCAACATCCTCTCGTAATCGCCCTTCCTTACTTCAAACTGGCAATCGTATTAGCATAAGATAAAGCTTATCTGTATTTAACGTTTTAAGCTGATATCAATACTGTAATATTTTAGGCAGCACCAAAGAAATAGATAAACGGCTTTTTTATTACGCTTTGGCGAAAAATAGAAATCTAGTGTTTCACCTTGTTTATTAATAGCGTGATACAGATAAAACCATTTTCCTTTCACTTTGACGTATGTTTCATTGAGCTGTTACGAAGATTCTATCGTGATGAACTAATGACAACGTAACTTATTACGTAATGACGGGGCAAAGTATTTCTATTTAAATTCAATATTGATTATTGATTATTGAGGCGTGCCCCCAGACCAATCGAGTCGGCCATATTTTCGGAACCACACTAATACTGTAAAACAACCTTATTTAGGATAGGTCAACTTCAATAGAAAAGGGTTGGTATTACTGCCAATCCTTTTTTATTTTCTGGATGGTTATTCGCCATCAGACTACGACAACATTAACTCCTTGCTGACGTAATGACTCAAGAGTCGATTGATCGGCCCCCTCATCAGTAATCAAAGTGTCTAACTTGGATGTACAAGCAAGTAATTTTCCACCGTACTTACCTACCTTACTACTATCAATTAGCGCAACAATACGATCGCCATATTCTAGAAGCTTCTTCTCTGCCATATACACCAATAAATCAGATGTATGGATACCAGCTGCCGTTACACCTGTTCCGGTAAAGAACACAAAGCGGCTCTTGTGGTCGTCTGCGGCTTCTTCATCGGGTGAAATAGTGATCTGGCGTTCAGGCAGATATTGACCACCCAAAATAATGATGCTCTGATGATCTTGGCTGATCAATTGGTAGGCCAGTGGCATAAAGTTAGTCACAACTTGAACATCTCTGTGGAGAAGGTGCTCCCCCATCAGAAAGGTGGTATTACTGCCACTAACGATAATACTATCGTGCTCCTCACACATATCTGCCGCTACTTTGGCAATCCGTTGTTTGGCTGCGTAGCACTCAATATCTTTTTCTTCAGGAATAAAGCTACTTGGAACGTGCGTTATAACCAATGGAATATCATGATTGATCACTTCTGCACCATTACGAATCTTCTTTAGCTTACCTTCTTCTGCCAGTTTAGTGATGTCTCTACGAGCTGTTGATAATGAGATATCTAACATTTTCATATAGTCATTTGTCGTAATAAAAGTGTGACTGTTTAAATGGTCAAGCAAGCTTCTATGACGTTGAGCTTCATTCATTCTTCATGCCTTTAATTTGTTTTGACTTATTTTGACGCACTATGAACTTTTGGGCAAATAAAATCTAATCATGACCAATTTTGACCTCCAATGACGCATTTATTGTAATAAAACGCTTATTTTGGTCACAAAAAAGTCAAAAACGACTTTACATGACCGCAATTGATCGTTTATGGTCATTTTACGTCACAAGAAGTCATTAAAGGCCAAAATGAAGTATCAAGCAGTCATTATTGATTTAGATGGAACATTGTTAAGAGATGATGAGCAAATCTGCTCAAATAATAAAGAAGCTATCACGCTTGCTGTAAAGAGTGGTTATAGCGTCAGTCTCGCAAGTGGTCGACCGCATCAGTTAATGATGCCTTATGTCAAAAAACTTGGTTTGTCTTTACCTATCATCTGCTGTAACGGTGCATACCTTTTTGACCCAATCACCCAGAACATAATGAACCCCCAAGTTTTGGATCGTGATTTCCTTATTGATTTAGTGAGCTTGCTAAATGAAGGACACTTTGCTTTCACTATTTATTCAAGTCGTGGCGTGTTTACTCAAAAAGCGTCAAAGCATACGGAAGACTTGATCAAAAAAGCAGAAGTCATCAACGCAGACATATCAATTCAAGTCATCCCTGCTATCAGTGAACTGCTTGAACAGACAGGAGAGGTATACAAAGTTCTTGTTTCAAGCTCGGACAAAGTCGCTTTGAATCAATTAAGGGATGCTTTGCAAATTCATTGCCAAGCTGATTTATCTGCACCAACAAAACTCGACATTACATCAACGTCAGCCACGAAAGGTCATGCATTAACTCAGTGGCTAAAACAACAAAATATATCCGCTCAAAATACCATAGCTTTTGGAGATGGGGACAACGATGCCTTTATGTTCCGACTCGTCGGAGAGCCTGTTGCTATGGATAACGCTAGCCCTTCCTTAAAAGGGTTAGCAAACCTTATTGTCACTAATAACAACGGTTGTGGAATTGGCCAGTATCTTCGCCTCATGGTTCAAGAAGGTCAGAAAACATACCAACATTCTTTTAATTATTAAGGAAATACCATGAAAAAAGTAAAAATTGCAGCAGGTCTAGCTCACGTAGATTACGGGCACATTGCTGATGTAGTGAAAGAAGTCTCTGACGCTGGGGCTGACTACATTCACTGTGATGCTGCAGATATGCATGACCTGAAAAATCTGCAATTAATGGGTGGACATCAAATCGTTGAAGGTATTCGTCCTTACACTGAAAAGCCAATTGAAGTTCATGCTTACTTCAAAGATTGCGACAAATTATTTATCGATAAAATTGCAGCTGCAGGTGCAAACATGCTGATTCTACCAGCAGAGCATTTTATCGGGGCTCCTCTGTGTTACATCATTAAATACTGTCAAAACTACGGAATGAAATTTGGCTTAACGGTTGGTGCATTAACCCCAGTGTCATTCGTTAAAGAATCTATCTACTACTTAGATCGTTTACACATTGTTATTCACGGTATTACTGATGGCGATGATGAGTGGTTATGGCGTAAATCAGCGATTGCAATGATCCGTGAAGCACGTGAACTCATTAACGAACGTAACCCTAACTGTGAACTATGTGTTGATGGTGGTATCCGTAACCACAATATCGAAGAGCTGCTTAATGAAGACATCGACGTAATGGTTGCCTCTACCAATATATTTGGTCACAAAGATGGCATTACTGCTGGTGTTCGTGATTTCCGCGCTGCAATTGACCAACTCGAAGACAAAGCAGAAGTGAAATAAGAAGAAGCTGAAACAGCTTAACTTTGTCACTTGGCGTAACAGTGATTTATATCGTTGTCGCGCTCAAATCTAATAACGGTGTCGAGCTTCCCCCTTAGTTATGCTCGAGCTTGGCACCACTACCTAGGATTAATTCATGACACAATTTCAATATTATCAGCCGACAAAATTGACATTTGGTGCGGGAGAAATTCAAAAGATTGGGCAGCTTGTTGCTCAATATGGCAAACGATGCCTAGTGGTCAGTGAGCCAATTTTTGATGCTGTGAAACCTGCCTATGATTGTATTTTTGCTTTGTTAGTAGAGCAGGGAATTGAAGTAACACATTTTGATGGTGTGGTACCAAACCCACCAACTACTGTTGTGGAACTTGGCCGCCAAATAGCGGTTTCGGCAAATTGTGATGTGGTGTTAGCAATTGGTGGTGGCTCTTCGATTGATACAGCAAAAATCATTTCTGCGGCTATCAAAGCAGAGTCTTTGGACTGGGCATATTGGTTCGCAACCTATGACTCACCGTTTGGAGACATTCAAGATTTACCCGCTCAAGTTGTTCCTTTGATCGCAGTACCGACAACGTCTGGTACAGGATCACAAGTAACACAAGCTGCAGTGATTACAGACATAGAACAGCACGCAAAACTGACCTTGTTTCATCCGGAGTTCTTTCCTTGCGAAGCGCTGATTGACCCAGAGTTAATGTTAACACTACCACCTCGTATGACTGCAATGACGGGTTTTGATGCTTTTTCTCATGCGTTTGAATCATTCACTGGCACACGTCCATCTCCTTTTGTGGATGCAATGGCGTTAGAAGCCATGAAGCTGGTAGTTGAAAACTTGCCAAATGTTATAGACAACGGAGCAGATTTAGTTGGCCGTTGTGAATTAGCAAAAGCCGACACATTAGGAGGTATTTCACTAGCAAATGGTGGGGCTGGAGCGCCTCATCCTCTTGGAGAGATTTTAGGTAGTAGTAAAACGAACTTACCACATGGTTTAACACTCGCGGTTGTTTATCCAGCGTATGTGCAACTTCAGTGGCGAAAACAGCCGGAGCGCTTTGCGCAAGTAGCTGAGCTCTTTGGTGCTGTGGGAAGCATTGAAGAAAAAGCTCAATCATTGGCTGCACTTATTGTGAAGTTTCTTGAGCGAATTGGCCTCGAGTCGAATTTAACTCAAGTAGGGGTAAATCAAGAAGATGTTCTTAAGCTAGAGCCTGCTTTCTGCTTTGATTTACCGCTGACTAGCGGTGATGAAATGAAAGAAATATTACACGCTAGTTTGGTTTAGAGCCTCTGAGTTTAAAAATAAATTAATAAAGAAAATGGAGACGAGACCATGGAAAAAAGCATCACTACTTCGAATAACACAGCACTGAAATTGGAAAGAGAGGAATTCATTGCCAGTGATGTTCAAGCATTGATTTTTGATTTCGATGGACTTCTCGTAGATACCGAGACTTGTATGTTTAAAGCTTGGGAAGCTTTGTTAAAAACCTATGATGTTGAAGTATCGCCTCTTCAGGTTGCTGGTCTAGTTGGGAGCTCAGTACCAGCAACTTCTCTCTATCAATTATTTAATCAAGCATCTCATCAAGCATTGTCGAATTATGACATTCGCCAACTTGTTGAGGAGAAAGCATATCGCTTGATTGAAACTATTTCTGAGCGCGAAGGTGTTCGTCAATACCTTGAGTTTGCAAAGTCAAAAAATTGGAAAATTGCACTAGCAACAAGCTCTGAATTTAAGCATTACCATCCAATTTTATCTCGATTAAATCTCACCCACTTCTTTGATTGTTTTGTCGGTGCAGAAGACATTGTCCCAGCAAAACGTAAGCCTCAACCAGATGTATATTTAGCCGCCTTAAATCAATTAGGTGTTTCTGCCCATCAAGCCATCGCATTTGAAGACTCTCCTCCTGGTGTTCAGGCGGCTCGATCGGCAGGAATACCAACAGTAGCGGTAACTAACTTGCTCACTTGTCACCTCGATGTCTCGTTAGCCAACGTGGTGATGAGTTCTATGAATGACCAAACCTTACCGCAATTGCTTAATCAACTTATGAGAAATGAAGATGAATAAATTAGAACAATTGAAAAAGTACACTACCGTTGTTGCGGATACCGGTGACATTGATGCGATTGCGGCTTTTCAACCTCAAGATGCCACCACTAACCCTTCTTTGGTGCTAAAAGCGGCTGAGATGCCTCAATACGATCACTTGATTGCTGATGCAGTGACGTGGGCAAAATCTAAAAGCGATGATAAGTCTCAGCAATTAATTGATGTTGGAGACAAGTTGGCAGTCAATATTGGCCTAGAGATTTTAAAAACGGTGCCGGGACGTATCTCTACAGAAGTGGATGCTCGCATGTCATTTGACAAAGAAGCAAGCTTAGCAAAGGCACGCAAACTGATTGCGATGTACAACGAGGCCGGTATTAATAACGAGCGCATTTTAATCAAACTGGCTTCCACTTGGGAAGGTATTAAAGCTGCTGAAGTGTTAGAGAAAGAAGGCATCAATTGTAATTTGACATTGTTGTTTAATTTCGCTCAAGCAAAAGCGTGTGCAGAAGCTGGTGCTTTCTTAATTTCCCCTTTTGTAGGGCGAATTCTTGATTGGTACAAAACCAATACAGAGAAAAAAGAGTACTTACCTAATGAAGACCCAGGTGTCGTTTCAGTATCAGATATCTACAACTACTACAAAGACCACGGTTACGAAACAGTCGTCATGGGTGCCAGCTTCCGTAACGCGGAAGAAGTTTTAGCGTTAACAGGGTGTGACCGCCTGACGATTGGTCCAGCAATCTTAGATCAACTAGCCGCCCAAGAAGGCGATGTGCAATGCCTGCTATTTTCAGCGCGTGATGCGATTAAAACTGCACCTGCATCGATGACAGAAGCTGAATTCCGATGGGAAATGAACCAAGACCCAATGGCAACAGAAAAGTTGTCGGAAGGTATTCGCAATTTTGCCGTCGACCAAGGCAAATTGGAAACAATGATCGAAGCGCGCTTGTAGGAGATGCATGATGATTTCACGTTCAAAACTTGCTGATACGATTCGTGTATTAAGTATGGATGCAGTGCAGAAAGCAGGCTCAGGCCACCCAGGGGCTCCAATGGGAATGGCAGATATCGCTGAAGTACTATGGCGAGACTTTCTAAAACACAACCCAACAAATCCGAATTGGACTGACCGAGATAGATTTATTCTATCGAATGGTCATGGTTCGATGTTGATCTACAGCTTGCTGCACCTATCTGGGTACAAGTTGTCGATGAACGATATTAAATCTTTCCGTCAATTACACAGTAAAACCGCAGGTCATCCTGAATATGGTTACGCGCCGGGTATTGAGACAACAACAGGCCCATTAGGACAAGGCATCACTAACGGCGTGGGAATGGCGTTGGCGGAGAAAGTTCTGGGCGAACAATTTAATCGAGATGGTCATAACATCGTAGATCACCATACTTATGTGTTCATGGGTGATGGCTGCATGATGGAAGGGATTTCGCATGAAGCTTGTTCACTCGCGGGAACACTAGGGCTTGGAAAGTTAGTTGCATTTTGGGATGACAATGGCATTTCAATTGATGGCGAAGTTGATGGTTGGTTCTCTGATGATACGCCAAAACGCTTTGAAGCTTATGGCTGGCATGTAATAGCAAATGTTGATGGTCATAATTCTGAAAGTATCCATAAAGCAATTACTGAAGCGAAATCGATAACAGATAGACCTAGCTTGATTTGTTGCAAAACAATCATTGGCTTCGGCTCTCCAAATAAATCAGCAAGCCATGACTGCCACGGTGCTCCGCTAGGAACTGAAGAAGTCGCACTTGTTCGCTCAAACTTGGGGTGGAAGCACCCAGAGTTTGAAATACCACAAGATATTTACAATAAGTGGGATAGAAAAGAGCAAGGCAAGGCTGATGAACTTAATTGGCAAGCTCGTTTTGATACTTACCAACAAGCTTACCCTGAGTTAGCGGCTGAGTTTACACGCCGTAGCCAAAACTTATTACCAGAAAACTGGGAGCAGTATACGCAAGACTTGATTCAGACCTTGCAAGCAAACCCGCAAACGATTGCAACTAGAAAAGCATCTCAAAATACAATTGAAGCGTTTAGTCCGTTACTTCCAGAATTCTTGGGTGGTTCAGCAGATTTGACACCATCAAACCTGACGAATTGGTCGGGTTCAAAATCAATCTCGGCTCAAGATGCCTCTGGTAATTACTTAAGTTACGGCGTACGTGAGTTTGCGATGTCAGCAATGATGAATGGTATCGCACTTCATGGCGGCTTTATTCCTTATGGCGGCACTTTCTTGATGTTCATGGAATACGCTCGAAACGCACTGCGTATGGCGGCATTGATGAAACAACGCAGCATCTTTGTTTATACCCATGACTCAATTGGTTTGGGGGAAGACGGCCCAACACATCAGCCAGTGGAGCAGATCGCATCATTACGTCTGACACCAAACATGAGTACATGGCGCCCTTGTGACCAAGTAGAAACGGCTGTGGCTTGGAAGTCGGCGATCGAACGCTTTGATGGTCCAACATCGTTGATTTTCTCTCGCCAAAATCTTGTGCAGTTTGAACGTGATGAATCGATGTTAGCCAATGTAGCAAAAGGCGGATATATCCTTTCTGATTGTAAAGGTGAACCTGAGTTGATTTTGATTGCTACGGGATCTGAGGTGGCGCTGGCTATGAAAGCAAAAGTGCAATTAGCAAACGTACGCTGCCGAGTAGTTTCGATGCCAGCAACAGATGTGTTTGATGCTCAATCAACTGAATATCAAGAGCAAGTGCTGCCTAGTCATGTCACCGCACGCGTTGCAATAGAAGCCGGCATTCGTGACTACTGGTTCAAATATGTAGGGCTACGAGGTGACATCGTGGGCATGACAAGCTTTGGTGAATCAGCGCCTGCAGAAGAGTTATTTGAAATGTTTGGGTTTACGGTTGAAAACATCGTAGAGAAATCTAAAGCGGTTCTGGAGAGATAGTATGGCAATGACAACGCGTTTTATTGACAACATCAGCCATGACTGCCTGCGAACTAAGGCTGCGAAAGTAGCCTTAGAGCATGTAATTGATGCGCTAACGCCTTCAAGTGTCATTGGAATTGGTACAGGTGCAACCGTCGAAGTCTTTATACAGTTATTGAAACAGAGTGGAACGGAGTTTTCTCACTGTGTATCGAGTTCTGAACGTTCGAGTAAGGCGATTGCAGAGGCTGGCTTGAAAGAGTTGGCAATTGCGGAGTGCGACCGTGTCGATTTTTATATTGATGGCATAGATGAGGGTATGGCCGACGGCATTACAGTGAAAGGTGGAGGCGCAGCGTTAGCGCGTGAAAAAGTGCTCGCGACATTAGCAATGAGCTTTATCACTATTGCCGATAGCGGCCGTTTAGTCAATCAACTAGGGCAATTTCCGTTACCAGTGGAGGTACTGCCAGCTGCACAGAAAGCGGTTTTCAACGCTTTACGAAGTTTAGGTGGAGAGCCTGTGCTAAGGGAAGGCTGCTTGACTGATAACGGCAACATAATCCTTGATGTTTCTGGCTTAGATCTTACTGAGCCTAAAAGTCGAGAAAGAGAATTAAATGCGATTGCTGGAGTGGTTGAAAACGGCATCTTTGCGCAGCGTTCAGCAGATTTCATGGCGTTCTCAAATAGCGAAGGAACACATTGGTTATCGAGGATAATGAAACCTCAATAATAAGTCTATTTAAGGCTTACTCAGTAACGATTAATTAGGGACTAAACATGATGGAAAGCAATTTATCACCCCGTTTTCAGGGCTATCTTGACCAACATCACCAAGCGTTCTTGGATGATTTGTCAGGGTTAATTGCTATTCCGTCTGTGCGAGACTTAACCACAAGTGAAGAATGCGCACCATTTGGCCGCTCAATTAGACAGGCTTTCGACTACTTAATTGAACTCGCACAGCGTGAAGGCTTTGAAGTGAGAGATCATCAAGGTTATGCGCTAGATATTTGTTTTGGTCAAGGTGAGCAAGAAATAGCAATTTTGCACCACGTTGATGTCGTTGAAGCCGGTGATTTAAATGAATGGAATACACCGCCATTTGAAATGCATAAACAAGGTGATGAGTTATACGGTCGAGGCGTTACAGACAACAAAGGCCCTTTGATGGCAAGTCTGTACATCCTCAAGATGTTTAAAGCACTAGATGTGAAGCTCGATAAAACGATTCGACTCATTATCGGTGGTGCAGAAGAGACAACTTGGGAATGTGTAGAACATTATTTTAAGCACAATCCTCAGCCAGAATATGGTTTTTCCCCTGATGGTGACTTCCCAATCGTCAATGGAGAAAAAGGAATCCTATATGCGTCATTTCAACGAGAACTCCCAACTCTCACAGACGTAGGAAATTGCCAGATAATCAGTATTGAAAGTGAACGTGATAGAACATCTACTTGCTATCAATTAACTGTGTACTTAGCTGGTAAAAAAGCAGCTGAAGTTGCAGCAAGGTTTGCAACTTTTGCCAAAGTAACGCTCGTGGAAAATAAAGCGGATATTGATAACTCACAAAAGGAGCTGTACTGCGTTGAATTATCGACGCCATGGGAGAAGTCCCGCAATCCGCATAAAGTTGACAACTGTATGGATCAGTTTGTTCTTCAAATGCGAGATGTTGACGGTTTAGATGCTCATTCTCAAAGCTTGATTGAATTATTGGATGGATGCTTTGCGCAAGCAAGCGATGCTTCCAAATTAGGACTCAAGTATCAAGATGATGAAATGGGAATAACAACTTGTTGTATTTCGTCTATTAACCTCGATCAACATAGTTACAACTTAGATTTTGATTTTCGGTTTCCTAAAGGCCTGACTATCGATGAAATTCGTACCCAACTCCAATACTTGTCCCAACAATATGGAGTGAAATTGATTGAACAGCAGTACTTACCTCTATCTTACCTCTCACCCGAAAGTGATCTTATCCAAGTTATGGGAAAAGCTTATTCCGAAGTTACAAGAACGGACGCTCAATGTTTTAGCAAAGGCGCAGCTTCGTATGCGCGAGCATTAAACAACGGCGTTGCATTCGGACCTACTTTTCCTGGTGATGTGACTTGTGTTCATGAGCCCAACGAAAGGCTCAATATCAAATCATTAAAAAGAGCAATAACAATATACGTAAAAGTTCTCGTGTCACTTTAGGAGTAAATTATGAGAGATAAGGTTCAAGCACTTGCTGGAGGTATGATGGTATCTATCATCGTACTGGTTATCGCAGGTATATTTATTGGTATAGGTGCAGGCATTGTAAATCAAATGTCTGCAACTAACTCTGTTATTTGGGCATTCTTCAAACTGATGTTAGATCTAGGTTTGATGGTGATGCGCAACCTACCTCCATTCTTCGCGATTGGTTTAGCTTTTGCACTCGCTAAATCAGAAAAAGGATGGGCAGCCTTTACCGGTTTTACTGCGTTCATGTGTTTCAATGTAGCTATCGGCTCGATTGCTGCATTTCACGGTTGGACGACTGAAACCACCAGTGTTGCATCTTTGATGGATAATGCTGGTTACGACAAAGTTGCTGCACAAAACTTCAACTCTTTATGGGGAGAATCTCTAGGCATTTTCGCTTATAACATGGGTATCTTCAGTGGTATTCTTGTGGGCTGCATTACGGCTTGGATTCACAACCGTTTTTACAAATTTGAAATGCCTACGTTACTCAGCTTTTTCTCTGGCCCACGCGCGGTAGTGATTTTCACTTACTTTGCTATCATGCCAATTGCTCTCTTCGTTTACTACGCTTGGCCACCAATTGCTGGTGCTTTACAGTCGATAACAACGCTTATTACCAGCTCTGGTATCTTTGGTTCATTCCTTTTCGGGGTGTTTGATAAAGGCTTATTACCATTTGGCTTGCACCATTTGATCGCTTTCCCTATTGAGTACACGCGAGTAGGCGGCGTAATGGAAATTAATGGTGTGGTTTATGAAGGTGTTCGTAACATTATGAATGGCCAATTAAGCTCTCCAGAGGCAACAAGCTACATTACCCATAACTTCACTAGCGGACGTATTCCAATTCAAATTGGTGGTTTAACCGGTGCGGCTTATGCGATGTATGTGACAGCGAAAACACAAAACCGCAAGAAAGTTGCAGCCATCATGGTGCCAGCGGTGTTCACTGCGGCAGTGATTGGTATCACTGAACCTCTAGAGTACACATTTTTATTTGTTCAGCCTTTATTATTCTTTGTCATTCATGTGCCTCTAAATGGTTTAGCTTATGTGATAACTGAAATGATGGGCGTATCTATTCATGGTAATCAGCTATTGTTCATGGTGCCTAACTTACTTCAACCAGAGAAAGTGCATGCATGGGCTCTGATATGGATAGTTCCTCTGTATTTCGTTATTTACTTCTACACCTTTAAGTTCTTTATCTTGAAGTTTGACTCGAAAACTCCGGGTCGTGAAGAAGATAATGGTGATATAGCACTGTACTCTAAAGAAGATTTTAAAAAGAAAAAAAAGCAAACCTCAAAAGACCTGCCTGCTGAAATTATTAAAGCACTAGGCGGTGCCTACAATATTGAAAACGTAGCTAATTGTGCCACTAGACTGCGTGTTTCATTGCATGATGAATCCTTAGCGGCAAGCGATAAAATTTGGAAACAAGAACTTAACGCTATAGGAGTAGTAAGGATGAATAAAGGTATTCAAGTGATATACGGTGCTAATGTCATAACAATAGCCTCTGGTATTAAAGAAGCCTTAGGTATTGATTCCTAACAACGTATTTCCTTATGTAACCCTACAGTTACAAGCTTTATAACTCATGATTTTTCCTGTGACCCCGCGTCACAGGAAGGGATTCATGCACCTGAAATATGGATATTATAAAAATGAAAACAATAATAAAACATGTGATCACCTTACTTTCTCTATGCATTTCTGGCGTTCTACATGCGAGTGAAAATACAATAGCGGATTGGCCAGAACGAAGCCCTATGGTGTTCTGGGGAGACAGAGCCAATGAAGATTGGAGCTATGTTGACGATTTGAAAGAGAGCCAAAAAAGCTTCTCTGAGAAATTAAAGCGTTTAGACATTGATGAAAGCGGTGACTGGAAAATTTCTTTTAGTGGTAATGTAAAAGTGGCTCTCGATAACCGTTGGAACCATATGTACGATGGCGAAAATCGTAAAAAAAATGAGCTTCGGACTCGTATGCAGTTTGCGACAGATGTGACGTATCAAGATTGGATGCGCCTATTCGGTGAGATTCGCACTAACTACACTAATCTAGATAATCCTGGGCCAGTGGATGATGCTGGTACGGATTTCCAACAATTGTTCGCAGAATTTAAGTTCCTTGACGATGGCCAACAATATTTAAGTACACGACTTGGTCGTCAAGAAATTTACTTAAATGAATGGCAAATGATGAACCGTGAACCAACGCCGGTACAGTCTAGTTGGAATGCTGCAAGCGCGAAGTATAGTGTTTCTGGTATTAATTTTGATGTTTATTACGGTGAAGAAGTCTTCCCGCTCTATAGCGATGGTAGCTTTAGTGGTAATTGGGATGACAAAACTAACGGTAAGAAATCAACAGGTTTATTCGCGAATTGGCAAACAGATCTCGGCACGATGCAAGCTTACGTAATGAGTAATCAGCTGACAAACGAAAGCTTTGTTAATGCTCCTGATGGTGATGTTGATATTCAAGTTTTGGGTATTCATGCTCATGACTTCGTAAGTGAAGGCTTTGGTTACATGTTTGATGGTGTGTACCAATTTGGTGACCATGCAGGTAAAGATATTTCTGCTTATATGGCTTACGTAGACTTGAATTACAATTGGAAGGCAGACCGGAACTATCGTTTAGGTTTGAACCTACACTATGCTTCAGGTTCGGATAAAAATAGCGATAAGGTCAATACCTTTAACCCGCTATGGACCGGTGACCCATTAGGATTCGCACATGATGGGGCATATGGTAATGCCATGCAGGTTGGTTCGTATACCGTCATTGAATATCAGCCAAAGCAGTCAATCATTGCTGGCTTCATGTCGACATGGAGAGCAAACACCGATGATGCGATTTATACGTTAAATCAAGATGTATTGTTTGGTGCTGAATCAGATGAAAAATACGCTTATAGCCAGTTTTATCTGCAATTCCATAACTACATTACAGGTAACTTAAAGTCGGAGGTGAATATGTACTACGCTCTAGACAGCGACTATACCCGTGATGTGGTAGGCAGCTCGAGCGATGATATCTCACGAGTTGAATTTACGCTAATTTATAACTTCTAATCCAGTAGTCATTACTACAAAAACAGTAATGTATTTTAGCTCAACTTGTAAGTTGAGCTGATTTACAAATACTATAACTGACCATAACATTTTCAAAATAGGTTTGGAAAAATGAGAAGTTTCGATAAAATTTCAAAATGATTCTGCTTCGCTGTTTTGGTCATTTGATATTACAACCCCCATTGTAATTAAAATTTACAATGGGGGTTGTAATCAAGATTCATGGTTTATTTTATCATTTACGAATTTGATTACTTCTTTGTATAAATCATCATTTAAACCACTTAACTCAATAGTAAGTTTTTTATGATCATCAGTTTCATGGATTTTTGCGTACTTATCTTTTTCAGAAAATATCTGAATATCATTGATTATCCATTTTGATACTTGCTTAGTTTGAATAATATCTAGCATTCTTTTCATAACAGAATGCTGTATTTCATCTATTTCTGAGCTATCAATATCTAATAACATTAATTGTTTAATAAATTGTGACATACTGATGTTGTTAGTTTTTAGATATTTCTCAACCTTCACTAATTTAGAATAAAAGCTATTTGGAATACCTTCAGGATCGGGAAAAACATCAATTAGATTTTGATTAATACTTGCTGCAACAAGACGTTTTCTGCATGTTTCTCTACCTATATTTAATTGTTCTGCTAATTGAATTGCTGACCAATTATTTTTTTCCATAAGGGTAGGATAAACAGCCCCAATTTCTCGATACGATAATTTCTTTTGAGTAAATGTTGATTCTATAAATGCAGTCAAATCATTGTCAGATATTTCATCTGCTTTAAAGACATATAGAGGCAAATCTTTATTACTTAAAATACATGCCATCCGACGGCGAGAAGATTCAATAATTAAAAATTTACCATCCTTTTCAATTGCGAAGCCTTCAGTATGTACACCGCTTAATTTAATCGACGGTAGGATGTCACGTAAAGATTCAGCAGTTAAGTTCGTTTGATTACGAATATTCAAATGATGAATTACTGTTTTATTTTCAATTTCATTTGCTTTTATAACAACGCGAGTTGCTATAACTTTTGCACCACTTTTAAATATAAGCTCTTTGGTACTTAGTGATGGTAGATTGTTTGTTCTCTGACCAAACCCTGTTCTTTTATGTGATAAGCTCATAGTTAAACAGCCTTATTTGAAATTAGTTTTAATTCGTTCGTAATTTGTTTATAAACAGCACTAACCGAAAGTAACGCTTTATCTAGTTGCTTTGCAGAGCAAACATCCTCAGATTTCACGATATCAAGTACAGTTCTATTTAATTCAGCAGTAGCAACAAAAGCTTCGCTATGTTCAATTGCAGTCGATAATAATATAGATCCCGCAGTGCGTAAGAGCTTGTCAAACACCCTAACTTCACTATTAGATTTATCATTAAAATTGACAGGTAACATTTTTAGCCATTTAATATTTTCACCTTTGCTTGGTAACTCACCTAAAGTTCCAGAAAGTGTTTTTAGGTAGTTCGTTGTAGATGCAAAGTCATATTCACGGGGCGTTACAGGTATCAGAATTGCGTCAGAAGCTTCATTTACAGCCCACAAGATAGGAGAGTTTTGTGGGGGCGTATCTATAAAAATGAAATCATATTCATCTTTATAAACATTCATAATTTCACGTAACTTAGTTAATAGCTTTTGCTGCTCTAATTCATCAGATTGCCAAAAAAGATCAACAAAACGTTCGTCGTCTGGAAAAGCAGGGATCACATCTAAATTGGGTAAATGAGTTTGAAATGGTGCTTTCAATATGAGATCTCTCTGCTCGTATCCAGCGGATAAGTATTGACTAAAAACACCCACTTCTTTGTTTGCAAGAGCCATATCTATAGCTGTCATATATATGGAGTCATCAGACTGAGAGCGAACGAGTGATTGGCCTGTTGAACCTTGTGGATCAAGGTCAATGATTAAGCACCGAGCATTCAAATTAATATCAAGTGCAGTCGCCGTCGCTAACGTTGCTGTTGTAGTTGATTTACCGGTTCCGCCTTTATGGTTTTGAACAGCAATCGCAATAGATGAATAATTTTCTTTGTATTTCGGAAATTGCATATACTCACAGAAAGCAGCAACATCAAAGCGGTTATACAACTTAGTTTTACCATTGGTAATAGGCTCACCAATCAAACCTTCTTTTTCAGCTTCATCAATACGAGAATTAAAAGTAACGCGAGATAAGCCAAACAACTTTTGTAATTCGCCTTTTTTTAAGCTGTGGTTGTAAATTAAGCGATCAACACTATCAACATCTTTATCTGTCACTCTTATTGATTTTTGATGTTCAATAAGCTCTTTTAGTGATTGTTGTTCAACATGCATTTGTCCTGACACACGTTCCAGCGTTTTAATAATCATTGCAGGCCCTCCTAATTGATGAGCCATCATTATAATACAAACAAAAAAACAATTAAACCTTAATTGGTTCAATATTCACATTTAAGGTTTAATCATGACTTATGGTGTAATTTTTTGTGACATAGGTTTAATTAAATATAACTATGATCTTTTTAAGTATTAGAGGCCTAAAAGCAGAAATTACTTAATTTATGGGATTAAAGCGAAATGACAAAAAAATGATAGGGGATAGGCGAGTTAATGTATAATCAGCGCGGGTGCTCTTGGCTGTCTAGTCTTGAGCAACAAACAGATATGTTTTGTGATAGACCAGATAGATGAAAGCCCCGTTAATTTTAAATCAACGAGGCCGACAAATGACTCTAGACAATTCATATGTTAGTGCCTCTCACTATAGGAGGCAAGTAAAAATGCCAAAAAGAAACTTCCCAACAGGATTACTAATTGTGTGTCTCACATTATTAGTTGCATTGGCACTCGTCAGGGATGACTTGTGTGAAGTCCAGTACCAAGATGGTACTAAACTCTTTAAGGCGGTACTTGCCTACGAAGTGAGATAATCTAGCCTAAATGGTGGGGCAGTAATGCCTCACCATTTCAGGTTTTGTTTGGTTACATTGCCAATGAGCACCCAACCTTCATACTTTCAAATTAGTCTCATTTAACATCAAATCTATTTATGCGTACTGCTTAGCTTTTTCTAATTGTTTTTGAAGGTGAAGATCTGCTTTTCTATAAATCTCTTGTAGCTCTACACTAAATAACTCATCAGCCTGAATAACATCAGGAGAGCCCTCATTAGAACTATGCATTAATGAATGTTTTACTTCATTATATATTTTATCTAGTACTTTTTTTTCATCTACATACCGTACTAAACGGTCGTATAAGCCAGCATTTTTAAGGATGATTTCATTATCATCTACTATCTTTTTATATTTGCTCATATCTACAACATAACGATTTTCTTCATAGAACCAAGCTATACAAGAAAGTCTTGCCATATCTGCATGTGGATATGGATCTTCGTACACCCAATCTAAATTCATATCTTCTATTTTTTGGTCTAAATCTTGTTGAACATCCAATTCAATTTTTGTCGCTATACCGAGCAACTCTAAATAATCTGACTTATACGCGACAAGTTTGATAAATTTAGCCACACCAATAAGCTCTCTATCTGAGTCTGAATCCCATCGAGCGCTCTCATCCTCATTCTCATTCCAGAATTTTTTTTCTAACTCATACCGTTCTTTTAAAGCTAACAGTTCATTTTGTAAAATGTCTTTCATATAAATCAACACCTAAGCTTTATTCAAAAATTCGCAAGAGTAAAAAATTACATTCTCATAGGGATATTTAATTCCCCTGTTCAGTTTTAATTTACGCCCTAAAACATCATATTTTAATCTAATCTCTATATCTTCAGCCATACCATTAACTACCTGTAATATTAGGTTAAAGTTATCTGTAACAGAGCATATGGAAGAGGGATATAGACATCATTGAAAAAGTACGGAAAAGGTGATGTAACTCAACATAAAAAGTACACCTAAAACATATTGAATCTTTGCGATCCGATACGCTGTAACGTTTCATGCATAAAAAAGACCGCCTCGATGGGCGGTCATTTAACGTAAGAAATTTTTATCCGTACTGACAGAGTACTTATGTAAAGATTCCCCGCATTTAAAATAGTTAATCCAATAAGGATTAACTATTTTCCTATAAAATCCCAGCTTTTTTACGCTAATCCACTAAGCATTAACAAAATATTTGATTTAATTATCATTAAGCTTTGATATCCAATTAATTTAAGGCAATAAGGTCTAGATATTAATGCTTATTTTAGCTTTTTGTTATTGCTGGCTTTATTTTATTTATTCAAAAATGGCTCTAAATGAGATCATCTTTGATGCAAATCTTACTAACCCTTGCTTCTCTAGCATTTCAATCATTTCTTGATAAGTTAGTTTTGGATTTTTATTTTGACTCATATATTTTGAGATCGCCTCCAAACATTTATTTGGAGACAACTCATACATATCAGATAAAAAATCATCGGGGTGAACAGCTGAAATACCAAATTTATTTAAATAGTCGTCAGGAAAATCCTTAAGATTAAAAGTGATAATGTGCTCAGCATTAGATTTTATTGCTGCGGCAAGAACATGTCGATCATCTACATCAGGAAGATCGAGCCCTGAAATCAAGCACTCATGGCCTGTAACTAAGCAATCAGGAACATGACTATCCATTAAAAATCGAACTCGTTCTAACTTTTCTTCTGAAATGTCAGGTCGTTTTATTAATAAATTACGAATCCATTCATCATGTATTTGATTACTCCAACGTCCTTGGAATAATCCCGTCATGATAAGATGCATCAACATATTTCTTAATGGCGCAGGGTATAAAGTACAGGCATCTAATACTACTGTGAATTTTCGCATATTTTTATAATCCTAATTCATAATCAAGCGATGCCAATTCGTCTAATGCCTCCATACGCTTGTTATATAATTCTTCTTTGTATTTTTGAATATCCACAAAAGCTACTTTTCGTCGGTTACCCGTACGAGTATATGGGATCTCATTTTGATCAAGAATTTTTATAAGCGTAGGACGAGACATATTAAGAATATCAGCCGCTTCTTGAGTTGTTAGTTGGGCGTGTATAGGGGTAATTGATACAGTATTACCATCACTTAACACGGTTAATATTTCAATCATCATTTTTAAAGCAGATACAGGTATTTCTATCCTTTTTGTGTCTCCTTCTGGCGTAGTTATTTGTATATTTTGACTATCTCCTTTAATGGCAAGCACAGCAGCAAGCTCTCTACTTCCAAGTTGTGCAATTGCCATCTCTTCCGCATTAGGCAGCCGATTTTGGATTGCTTTAGTTGACATACGAATTCCTCTATATTTAAACGATATGGCCACTCTCTCATAGATGGCTTACGTTTATGTTTCAATGAGTGCTTAGCACTCTTAGTGGGGGTATTTTCGTTAAAACGAAAATTAAAATTAATATTTTGAAAAAATCATTTTTTTCGAAATATTCGCAATGACTACATACTAGCTTATTTAATTAACCTGTCAAGTATTCGAAATATTCGCAACAGACCTATTATCAATCTAATGAGATCAAAATACTCGTCAAATCGATCCTAGAAACGATTTTAAGACCATAAATACCGTTCATTCAGCTCGTAGTATGACTTTTCGCTAAAAACGGCTGTATTTAACAGTATGCATCTATCACGTACTTCGCGATCAGCGTTCGTGATAATTCCCCTTGAAACAGCTCATTTTATCTAAGAAAGTCACCTTAAAGAAGACTCAATATAACGTTATTATTTTGTTAATGATGTTACCTGATCCTAAATTATCACTTTGGACATAATTTACTGGATAATCACAAAAAATAGAGATATTCATCAACTTACAATGTCAGTATTCATAACAAATGTTGACGTTGTTTTCTAGTAATAATGAGTCAGTTGTAGGACTCATTTACCTGCTTTTATTATTTGCAACAAGCCCCCTGACACTATGTGACATATTTATCTGGAGGCATATTTTCTGCATTATTCATTTAGAACAGAAATATATTTAAGCATTTTTTGCAACCACGATCATACAATAATGAATAATTAGTATTCTTTTAATTTACTTCCTGTAATCAAGTTATCGTTCTTAATATATCAATGAAATTATATTTCACAAAAAACACATAATCGGAGTATAACTTCACTACTGATAAGGATAAGTAACTAATCATTCCTGTTATGAACTCCTCATCAAATTAAATATTTATCTATTCATATTTAATATTTAAGGACCGTAATATGACATTTAAGAAAACATACCTATTAACCCTTATTACATCATTGTTATCTTGTTCTGTAAGTGCACAAGTCATGGAGTTTATTCCATCTACTAACCCTATTCATGATGAACCAATCGAACAAGGTTGGGTAAATTATTTAAGTGGTCATGGTTATGGACAAAGCATTGTCAATGAGGATTTGATTGAGTGGTATGTCAATGGTAATAATGGCCGCGCTAATTGGAAAATCACCCCCGATACAATTATAAATAGCCAAGCACAAAATTATGGCTGGCAACTTACAACACAAATGCGTGTCGCTAGCGGTGGTTACATAACAAATTATTACTCTAATGGTAGTAAACGGTTTTTACCTATTATATCCATCAACCAAAATAATGAATTAACAGTTACATTTGATGGTGAAACAACAGAAACAATACTTACGACAAACAGCACAGTTTACGACTATCATCGTTATGATATTGTTTTTCATCCAGGCGATACTCAAACAGCAAGTTTTTATTTTGATGGCCGTTTAATTCGCGATCAATGGGTAGGGACAGCAAGTAACCAAAATATAATTGCGTGGGGTAATGGTTCATCTTCAATATCAGGAGAAGCGTATTATAAATCTATCGTATTTCAAGTAAATGGAGATGCTGTTTTTTCCTCCCCAAATAGAATTCCATCACTTGTAGTTAGTGACAACCCCCCGGGAACAGTCGTAATTTTCGCCGAAAAGAGAGTCGGTGGTGGTGATCCTGGTTCAACCTCAAATACTAATGATATTATTACTCGAACATCTCATGACTTCGGCAGAACATGGAGCAATGAGCTTAATTTAACTGAAGAGATTAATATTAGCGATGACTTTGACTTTTCAGATCCTCGTCCTATTTACCTTGCTGATGAAAATAAAGTATTAGTCTCTTACGTCCGTTGGCCAACCAATGCTGCTCAAAATGGTGATCGAATTAAACCTTGGATGCCTAGTGGGGTTTTCTATAATATCTATGACGTAGCAAATAACACATGGGAACAACCCGTTAATGTTACTTCGGATGTTAAAGAACGCACATTACAGATTATTGGTTGGGGCGGCCATGAATATTACACACGCAGTAGTCAAATAACCTCTACTGATAGTTGGGATTTTTCTACTCAATTAAGTATTTATAGCGGAACTAAAAACGAATTATTTATTTCAAATGGATCATATGAATTCAGAGTTAATTATACCCATGATAATCAAGGTCGATTAATTGCTCATCTTAATGGTCAAGAAAATCCTATCATTATTAAAAATAAAGGTGACCATGTAGGAAGTATCTTTGCTTCTTCAATCCAATATTCTCCTGCAGATCAAAGCGCTCGTTTGTTAATTAATGATGTTCAATTAGCTCAATGGACGGGTATGCCTTCAACGAGCAACACCGTAGGATTTGGCCAAACTGATGCTCAACAAGAAGGAAGATTACATATAAAATCTCTCTCTCTTACTAAAAACACTGCAACAATAATTAACTATGATGCTAGTGCATTAGCCATGTTAAACCCTTCAGTATCGCCCAATAGCCCTGAATCACAAGGGTGGCAAAAAGCACATTCAGGTAAAGCTTATAACTTTTATGGTGTCGCGAGTATCAATCCAGGGCCAGGCCATGGTATTGAACTTACAAAGCAAACCGAGCTTCAAGGCAATCATAATCAACGGTTAATTTACCCTGCTATTACACTTGATAAATATTTTCTTAATGTGGTTTCCGCATTCTCCGATGATAAAGGTCAGACATGGACAACAGGCTCAGCACTTCCTATCCCTTACAGATGGAATAATAACTTAGAAACCCTAGAGCCAAGTGAGGCAGATCTTGTTGAATTAAATAATGGTGATTTATTACTTACTGCCCGCCTAGATTTTAATAAAGTCGTCAATGGGACTAATTACGGTCCTAGACATCAATTCATCAGCTCTGATGGTGGTGAAACATGGACAATGCCAGAAGGTAATAATAGTTCTCTATTTAATAAACTCAGCACAAGTACAGTAGATGCTTCCATTACACGTTTTAAGCCAGCAAATGGTGAAAGCTATTTATTATTTACGAACCCTATGGGTAGCCCTGCTGGTTCAAATGGCCGTTCAGATCTTGGTTTATGGTTTAGTTTTGATGAGGGAGCAAGTTGGCAAGGACCGATTCAATTAGTCAAGGGAGGTTCTGCTTATTCTGATATTTATCAACTAGACGATAACAATGCAATGATCATCGTTGAAGACAATGGTCCTAAAATTAGGGTTCTAACAATACCTGTAACATTAATAAAACAAACCCTATAAGATTTTTTATAACTATTGCCTCCAAATTATATTATAAATTTGGAGGCTTCTTAAGTTTTATCTGTTGTTGTTTGTTGGGACATATAACAGATGTTATGTGAAATTGGTGGTTAATTTCTCTGATATGGAATGAAGTTAGTTGTGACAGAATCGCTTAGTGATCACACACAGCAAGCAACTCAGCTTTTAACAAAAATCGAATCAATCTAACACCTCCAAGGAATACTACATATTGTGCTTGATTGTATTTACTTGCGCATATATTGTATTCCGGTTTTTATATAAAACCACACTTATAATAGGTAATAATAAGGATATCGGTCATGGCAACAGTAAAGTTTTATCCAGTTGGTAACGGTGATACAAGTCTAATTACCTCAAAAAATGGCAAGCATATATTAATGGACTATCGACAACATAGTAGTGCTACTGATAGTACAAAACCTCAATTCGATATAGCTTCTGATATCAAGAAAACATTGGTAGATGCTAAAAAAGATGGTCTTGAAGTTCTAGCTTTCACTCATGCCGATAAAGATCATATAGAAGGAAGTACAGAGTTTTTCCACCTTGAGCACGCAATTAAATATCAAGGGGACGGACGCATTAAAATCGATCAACTTTGGGTTCCTGCTGCGATGCTATTGGAGTCTGTTGATCGAGACAAACTCTCATCTGAATTTGCTATTTGGCGTTCAGAAGCCCGTTATCGTTTAAAAAATAAAACTGGTATTCGTGTATTTTCACAACCGGATGAACTAGTAAAATTAATCGAAAGCTGGCAGATGAATATTGATGAGCTTTCTGATCTAATTGTTGATGCTGGTACTATTGTTGATACATTTTCGTTGGAAAATGACAATGTCGAATTCTTTGTTCATTCACCTTTTATGAAATATTGCGAAGAAGCTGGAAAAGAGGTTAAAAAAGTACGTAACCAAGCCTCTCTTATATTCAATATTCGATTCAATGAAGGAGGAGAGGCTTTTGATTTCCTCGCTATTGGTGATTCAGAGTGGGAAGTTCTAGAAGACATTGTGTCTATTACTAAGTACTACAAAAACGAAGACCGTTTACGTTGGGACCTATTAAATATCCCCCATCATTGTAGCTATCTCGCTTTGTCTGATGAAAAAGGTGATAACGAAACAGAACCCAAAGAAAAAGTTGCAGAGCTTCTCTTATTGGGTAACAAAGATGCTTATATGATTTGTTCAAGCAATTCTTTCGACGAGTCAACTTCTGAAGCATTAAATTCTACTCAACCACCTCATTTACAGGCAAAACGTTGCTATGAACGTTACTTGCGTGATGTAAATGGACGTAGCCTAATCGTCACGATGGAAAATGAAAGCAAAACTAAGCCACAGCCTGTAATTATAGAATTCACTTCTTCAGGCTTATCAAAAAGAAGTTATAAAATGACAGCCGCGTTAGCCACTGCTGCTGCCACTCCAGCGCGAGCGGGATAATTATCATGGCTGATTTTTTTCCTATAGAAGCTGACGAAATTGATCAGAACAAAGTGAAGTTAGACGGCTCCACTGCCATGATCAAAGCTATTAATAAAGATCGTAATACCACACTCATTGACGTGCGTGCGAGAGTGAATTCAGGTAAAAGAGCTGAATTTATTTCTGTTGATATTTGCAATGACGATGTGCCCTCTCGAAATTCGGTTGGTATTTGTTATAAAGAGCGCATTGTTTACATGTTTACCAAAGAAAGTGAGTTACCGTCAACTTTTGCCCTTCGCAAAGGTTTTCCTATCACTATGCATCAGAATAGTCCGTCTGAAGATGCTGAAAAATCTCTATGCTTATATTTAGAACCTACAGATGTAGTAGCAGCGTCATGGACAGCTGAAAAGCATTTGAAGCGAACTAATTGGTGGTTGACACAGGCTGCTCTTGGAAAACTACATCATGATGACCAAGGTATTGAACAGCTATTTTTCAATCCATCGTCAACAATTATCTTACCGTATGATTACGATCATGAGTCAAACCACGGAAAACAGTTAAATGCCGTGATGCATAACAAAAAAGAGACAATAGAAGAGGGGGCTTTTATTGTAACTAATTGGAAAAGAAAGAGTCTTTCACGACACGGAGCATTGATAAATGTTGTTACCATTATAACCCCTTCTATTGTTCATGGTGTTGTTAATAGGAATGTAAATACGATATCAAAACTCAATGAGTTATTAAAACCATTGGGGGTTGAAATCATTGATCTAATACGACAGCAATTATTAGAAATCATCAATTCAAGTTCATATCGTTTAGACGTAAATGCTACAGTTTTTATTCTAACATTTCCGATGCAACGTTCTCCTGATAGTCCAATTGAAACTCGTCAAACCATAGCTATCATAGCCTTTCAATCATTAGCTGAACTAGCAGTTATGTTTGATGTTACTGATGAAACCACAAAGTATCTTAGAACAAATGCTAATGGAAAGTTGCTCCCTATTTGTAGTGATAATGTTGATTTAAATATTGAATTTATGGAGTGTCTTAAAGAGACCAGTGCAAAAGAACGTCGCCTTCAGTCAGGGATTATAAAATCCTTTGGTAAAGGAGCTATTATTGGTGCAGGAGCATTAGGAGGAGCACTTGTTGATTTTTGGGCAAAAGCTGGTTGGGGCTCATGGACTGTTGTTGATAACGATTCATTTCGACCTCATAATTTTACTAGGCACGTCATCCCATCATCAGCCGTTGGGCAAAATAAGGCTAAATTTGTAGCTGCCCATTATTCTTATTATTTTCAAGACTGTGATTTTACTGGTATTAATATTGATGCAAAAAATTTCAACATACCAACAGTCAACGAATACCTAAACAAATCAGATCTTATTATTGATGCTAGTGCATCTTTAAGCTACCCGCGAGCCATTAGTCTAAATAGGTATGCTCCTAGGCATATGTCGGCATTTTTTATTCCGAGTGGCAGCGGTGCAGTTTTACTTGTTGAGGACAAGCGAAGAAAAGTCCGTCTTGCTTCATTAGAAGCACAGTATTACAGGGTATTAATTAATGAACCTATTGGTGATAAGCACCTTGTAAGTACATCAGACCAATTTCGTTCTGGTGTCAGCTGTCGTGATAATTCTTTTGTTATGTCTCATTCTCGGGTAATGGCATGTTCGTCCTTATTATCTGAGCAGATCATTAAAGCTAGCTGTCAAGATGACCCTATGATTATGATTTGGCATGATGAAGTCGAAACCGGAGAGCGTGCATTTTATAGGGCTATCGCTCGTAAAGATGTCATGAATAACAATCACAATCTTAATAAATTTAAAGTTCACTGGGATGAAGGAATAGAAGATCGCATTAGAAAATTAAGATCTCAAAATTTACCGAATGAAACGGGCGGAATTTTGATTGGTTACCATGATATGACTCAGAAGAGCGTTTATATTGTTGATGCATTATCAGCTCCAGACGACAGTATTGGTACTCCTACTTCATTTCAGCGAGGAACTAACGGTGTAATAGTAACGTTAGAAGAGGTTGCCACTCGCACAGCTAATAATGTGGGTTACATTGGTGAATGGCATAGTCACCCAAAAGGTGCTTCTGCTCGCATGAGTAAACTAGATATTAACCAACTCGAAGAGCTTGCAATTAATTTATCTGAAGATGGGTTGCCTGCATATCAAATGATTATTGGTGAAAATGAGACTAAAGTTTACGAGAAGGTGTTAGATAGTGAGTAACAAACTAAAAAAAGGCTTAGCTCTATCTGGTGGTGGCTTTAGAGCTACACTCTATGCATTAGGCTCTCTATGGCGGATGAACGAAGATGGATTATTAACTGAATTAGATACAATCACATCTGTATCAGGTGGTTCTATTACCGCTGGCTTATTAATGTTGAAGTGGGAAGAGCTAACTTTTCAGGAGATAGATGCTAGCCAAGGGCGTTATCGTGCAACTAACTTTAAAGAAGTAATCGCAGACCCCCTTATTACATTTTGTTCTCAAACAATCACTAGTATGTCTCGGATAATCTTACACACACTAAACCCAAAAACAACGGCAGCAACAGAAGTTCGTAAGAAATACGAAACTTTGTTGTTTGGTGGCACCCGCCTTTGTGATATTCCAGATCATCCTTTAGCTCCAGAGTTTATTTTTTATGGTACGAACCTCGACACTGGGGCCAGTGTTAGAATATCAAAACTTGAAATTCGAGATTATCATATCGGTTCTGCTTCAGAACACGGTATTACTTTAGCGCAAGCTATATCTATATCTAGTGGATTCCCTCCATTTTTAGCACCAATAAGGTTATGCGGAAGGAATTGGACATGGAGTGACATATCTTATAGCCGTATCCCTGCTGAACAAGTTTCTCAGTTTCGTGAGCACTTAGATTTATGTGATGGGGGGCTCTATGACAATATGGGACTAGAGATGATATGGAAGCATGGAGCTGACAAAGAATATGATTCAGTATTCTGTTGTGATGCCGGAGCACTGCTTCCTGTGCCATGGGGGGGATGGCTTAAGGCTGTGAAAAGTAAGTTTGGTTTATCACTTAGGATGACTGACATTATGATTAATCAGCAAAGAGCGTTACGCAAACGAACATTGATGCGTAATTACATTGCTGGTGAATATAACGGTGGTTATTGGTCTATATCTAGCCAAGTGAAAAACTTCCAAATTATAGATCCTCTGTTGTCTAATAGTGAAGCTGAGCAGTACAGTCATCTTAGTAACCTAGGGACTCAGTTAGAAGGGTTTTCAGATATAGATAATCAAATGCTCGTTAATTTAGGCTTTTGTCATTCAGATATGAGTATCAGGTTAAACTACGATAAAACGCTTACACGTCCGTCGTTGCCTTTTGATATTAATAATGACAAAAATAATGCTATCGATGCCGTATCTGAAATTAATAAAGAATCACCTATAGGAATTTGACAAAAGGTAGGCTCACTTTTGTTCACCTAGATAAAAGTGAGCATTTTTCTTCTGTCACTTTAGGGTATACCCCATCGAAACCAGTTCACATTCCTTCTCACCTCGCATTGTAGTATTTAAGAAACTATCTATAACAAACCAATTTATAATGATAATAATTATTCCCAATAGCTGGAGGATACATAAATCCTACGGCGAAAATTATGGGATATATTGAACCATAGCTGAACGCTGTCCAATTGAACGGCAGTTGACATTACTAATCGATGTTTGCAAATCAATTTCCAAAACCGATTAATCGGTTTGCATAATTAATGGTGCTAATCCAATAGGAGGGGGGTGAGACAATTAGGTATACTTAAATGTCACTATCAAAAATTGGCGATTTATCTATCTTTGTCATAACTTAAATGTCACTCTAGATTAGATCATTATCTAAATGTCACCTAGAGTATATTATGTACATATTTGGTTACCTAAGAGCATCAACCAATGACCAGAATGCAAAACGAGCACAAAACACGTTAAAAAACTTTGTTCATGACAAAGGGTGCCGTATCGCGGGTTGGTATATTGAAAATGAATCAGGTGCTTCATTGCAAAGACCTGAATTACTTCGCTTACTTGAAGACGCAGCAATTGGAGATGCAATCATCATAGAGCAAATAGATCGACTTTCTCGTCTAGATGAGCAAAGTTGGTTTAAATTAAAAGAAATGCTGTACCAGAAAGAATTAAAAGTCATTAGCCTGGATTTACCGACAAGCCATATTGCTTTTGCACCTCAAATCACAGATGAATTCACTCGCTCAATGATCAAAGCCATTAACAATATGATGATGGACATGCTGGCTGCAATATCCAGAAAAGACTACCAAGACCGCCGTCGTCGTCAGGCAGAAGGAATAAAAAAAGCCCTAGAGGAAGGAAAATACCTTGGGCGACGAGCAGACTTAGATTTACATGAAAAAATATATCAGCTGCGGGTTATTAATAAGCTAAGCATTAGTGATACAGCAAAATTGACTAATGTGTCGAATAGAACGGTGATACGGGTTGCTAAGAAATTGGCAAGTGATCGTTCAATAGAGTAAAAGGCTTAGTGTACTGCTTTTGTAACAGAAGAATAAAAGGGGCTAATAAAACAGCTTAGCTCCCTCTAATTATGATTCAAACTAACTCTTTACATGAATTATCACGATTAACGCATTAATTTAGTTATGGTTAGCGAATAATTATATATAACACATTATTGCCACGTTGAATTTCGAGAGCAATAACTTTAGGTGGGTGATCTAATGCTTTACGTAGTTGACCAAGATTATTAATCACGGTTCGATTAAGGCCAATAATAACATCACCTTTAAGCAATCCAGAGCGTGCCGCAAGCGAATTTTTAGCTAGTTGTGTAACTTCAACGCCATGATCTTTTCCATCCTTGGTTGAATTAGTTAATTGAGCGCCTATTAAGCTAGAATGAAGATCATCAGCGTTAACAATACTATCAACATTTGCACCAAGAGTTGCCGTAAATTGTTGTAATGTACCATTACGCATCGCTTGAAGAGTTAAGGTTTTACCTGCACCTAAAGTCGCAACTTTTGCTCTCAACTCACTAAATGAACGTATTGGTTCACCATTTACTGTAGTAATAATATCACCAGCTTTTAACCCTGCTTTTTGCGCAGCTGAATCCGGCATGACTTGATTTACAAATGCACCTTGATTAGTGTCATAACCAAATGTTTTAGCTAATTCAGCAGTGAGTTCGCGTCCTTGCACACCTAATGTGCCACGTTGGACATGACCAGTCTTAATAATTTGCGCAGTAAGGTTATTAACCATATTAGATGGAATTGCAAACCCAATACCAACATTACCTCTGTTTGGTGCCAGTATTGCTGTATTAATACCGATTAATTCACCATTAAGGTTAATCAGTGCGCCACCGGAGTTGCCACTATTAATAGCAGCATCTGTTTGAATGAAGTTTTCTATGTTTTCAAGGTTTAAACCACTACGGCCTAAAGCTGATATAATTCCAGAAGTAACTGTCTGGCCAAGACCAAACGGGTTACCAATAGCAACAGCAAAATCACCCACTCGCAACTTATCGGAGTTGGCTAACTTAATGGCTGTTAATTTTTGTGGAGTTTTGATTTGTAGTAGTGCTATATCTGATGACTTATCACTACCAATTAGTTTAGCGGTAACCTCATGTCCATTAGAGAGCTGAACCATAATTTTATCAGCGTTATTAATTACATGCTGATTAGTTACAATATACCCTTTGTCAGCATCAATAATTACGCCAGATCCTAACCCTTGAAAAGGATGTTCTTGAATTTGTTCTGTTGGAAAATCAGGACCAAAGAAAAAGCGATAGGCTTCAGGAAGTTGTTGCTTTGAAATTTGTTTACCTTCAACGGCAATACTTACCACAGCAGGCGTTACTTGCTCAATCATGGGAGCAAGACTAGGGATCGATTGATTATTTACCGCAATAGGTAATGCAGCATTAGCCGTTATTGGTAACATAAAAGAACTAACAGTTAAAGCTAATGCACTAATAACAAAAAGATTTTTTTTATGCATAATTAAATCCCAATTAATAATGAAATATGACAGACTAATTAGAATTAAGTTCCTTATCGTAATGATTTACAGCAGTAATATTGATAGCCCTTATCTTTATTGTTGTGTAAAGCCTTCTAAGCTGCCTGTGCGGCAGTCAAGAACAGCAACCTGCGGTTACGACTTTCCCGCTGTAAGTTCATCTAATATAATCATGTCATCAGAATCACGCTAGCATCTGCTATGTATAACCCGAATAGTATTAATGCACTTTTTACCTTAGATAAATGCTTTCATAATGCGCTGAAAAACGGACACGTTTTTCGCAAAACAGAGCTAGAAGCTGTAATCAAAGTATTGTCGTGTAAAACGCATAAGTTAGGTGCTAAAGCATATGGTTGCACCAACACTCATTGTTCTCATGAGAAACGGGTATGTAATACCTGTAAGAGTAAGCTGTGCACGTCATTGTGGCCAAAAGGCCACAGAATGCTGGATAACTGTCATCAACTCCATCCTCCCTGATTGCAAATATCGGCATATTACGTTCACAATGCCAAAAGAATTTTGGATTATTTTCCAATATAACAGAGCGTTATTGAATCATCTATTTTCCCTTTCCGCCAACACATTGATAAGTCTTGCGAAAAAGAGAGGCTTAACTGTCAGTATTTTTGCGGCCCTACATACCTATGGCCGACAAATAAATTTTAATTGCCATATCCATTTATCAATAGCGGAATTCGGCTTAAATCAACAGGGTAAGTTAAAAACATTTTCCTTTAAGTTCGGTTTACTAATGAAGCAATGGCGTTATGGGGGCATTAATTTGTTAAGAACGCATTATCCCATATTGATTTTACCGCCAGAATTGAAGACTGAAGGCACTAGCCTTTAATCCTGGAATGCCTTTTTAAACAGGAACTATAATAGCCATTAGAATGTTGATATAGCCCCAAATACCAGTCATAAGTCACATACCGCGAAATATTTAGGGAGTTACGTAAAAAAGCCACCGATCGCAGCAGTGCGTTTGGCTGATTATACAGATGGTGATGTAACGTTTACTTATCTAGACCATAGAAGTAAACGTTATAAAGATTTAACTTTAAATCAAACAGAAATGATGCTGAGAATATTAAGCCATGTGCCTGAAAAGCACTTCAAAATGATCCGTTATTTTGGTTTTTTATCAAATCGTTTACGGGGACATTTATTGCCATTGATATATAAACAAGCTAGGGCAAGAGATCGTTGCAGCCAAAACCTTTAGTTTTGCAGCGATGATGAAAGCTTTTTTAAAGGTTGATCCATTCAAATGTATTTTGTGTGGTGCTCGAATGGTATTTACAAAATTTATAGCAGGATTAAAAGTAGGTCAATTAGTGTCAGCGATAGAAAATATTGTGTTACAGAGGCCAATTTAAGGCCGTAGTCAGGGTAGATCTATCCAAAATCTGCTTTTATTACCAAAATAGCTTCAATTCTGTTCGAATATTCTCATTGTTTAATTCATCCATAATGAAACTGGTCAAAATGATGTTTTATCTTAGCCAGTACTTAATGGATAGAAATCTTTCAGATTCCGATCCATTTAACACCTCAAAAATCAATTTTAACCCACCTAAAACAGCCGTAGCTGACATGAAATAAAAAAACCACATAAAGCAAGCCAAAATAGTAAAAAGCAACAGAGAGCAATACAGAAAATAAAATGGGAAATGTTGCTAAACGCAGAGCGAAAAGGTGACGTGATATTGAGGGGATATTTGGCGATTGTGGTCAATATGTTGATAACACGCTTTTTCGTTATCAATGCTTGTCCACATGAAGCCTGAACAAATGACCACCTGTAAAAGGTAATTACACAGAATTATTTACAGGGTCCGCGCAGCCAACATTTAACTATTAATATCTTTTTATACAGAAATATTAAGTTTGCGAGTGTCAATTACTCAACTAGACTATATCAGATAATGAGTAAAAATGACCCAATTGAGTTACTGATCATAGGATTTTACGCTAGAATCCTAATCTGAACTATTATGAATTGCAGTACAATGCCTCATTTTTATCTATTCATAGTCATTAATTATATATACATTCTTGTTTTTTCTGTATAAAAAGATATTAATACTTAAATAAACAAATATTAATATTAGGACGTTTAAAATGAAGATATTACTTTTATGTCTTTTCATTGCTATTTTAATGATTATTTCTTTTAATCAAGGGCAAAGTTGGGAAATTTCAAAGACAGCGTCTTATTGTACTTCAATAGGACAAACATTAAGCCCATCAGGGGCTGCATATTGTGTTAAAAAATAGAGAATTACTATTGATAATTTAAAAAATATCAACTATCTGACATACTGAAAAGACTCTGTAACTATATGATGATTGAGTAATAAGTAATAAAACTGCCTCGCCCCATGGTAGGTTATTTAAATCATTTTAACCACCCCAGAAACGGCTCGCGATTTTCTTGATATTTATTTACCCACACATTTACAAAAGTGTGTAATTTATCAACGTTAAAATTACAGTCTGGTTCATTCTTAGAATGATGACCAGTAGGCGTATTATTTGATGTTTTATATTCAATGAATACTGAACACGGTGATAGGTATATGTACGCATTAATCAAACATCAAATTTCACCGAACTTATACATGAGTTTTAGAATGATTAAGTTCGCGATTGCTGCAATGGATAGTGCCAAAATAGTATTTATAGCAGGGTAAAAACAGGTCAATTAGTGCCAGTGATAGCAAATATTGTATTACATAGGGCAATTTAAGGTCATAGATCAGGGTAGATCTATTATTTTGTTCTCATTTTTTAATTTATTTATAATGGAAAATATAAAAATCACGTTTTGTATTAGTATTTATCTATATAGATATCAATCTTTCGGATTCCGATCCATAAATATCATTTACCACACAATATAAAAATGGCATTAATAAAAATTATTTCTATTTTGCAGCTATGGGAAACAAAACAAATATAATCAACAAATATACTATGTAATGATAAATAGATTATCCACAAAAAACCGAATATTATATGATTACAACAGATGTCAACAACATTTATATACGTTGCAATCATAAAACATTCACATCATGTAATAACATACAAAGGAAATAATGTTTATGATAAGAAAGTTAATTGCTGAGTTTATTGGTACTGGTTGGTTAGTTTTAGGTGGTTGTGGTAGCGCTGTATTAGCTGCTGCATATCCAGATTTAGGTATTGGTTTTTTAGGTGTAGCTCTCGCATTTGGTTTAACTGTCGTTACAATGGCTTATTCTATTGGACATATTTCAGGTTGCCACTTAAACCCTGCAGTTACTGTTGGCCTATGGGTCGGCGGACGTTTTCCTAAGCATGATGTTATTTTTTATATTATAGCACAAGTACTTGGTGGTATTGCAGGATCGAGTATACTTTATATAATTGCAAGCGGTCATTCTGGATTTGATCTTACAAATGGTTTTGCTTCTAATGGTTATGGTGATCATTCTCCTGGCCATTACTCTTTGTTATCGGCCTTTATTACTGAAGTTATGATGACATTTATGTTTTTATTCATAATATTAGGAGTAACACACAAGCTATCTTCACCACAAATGGCTGGTCTTACTATAGGCCTTTCACTAACACTTATCCATTTAATTAGCATTCCTATTACTAATACATCAGTAAATCCTGCTCGTAGTACAGGTCCTGCATTATTTGTTGGGGATTGGGCAATATCACAATTATGGATGTTTTGGTTAGCACCACTTATTGGTGCTATTTTTGCAGGTCTTATTTATCGTTGGTTATGTCCTACCGATGAATATCGCCAAATCAGTTAATAACACAATTTATCTAACACTTTTAGTTAAATAAAATAGTTATAGTATAGAAGCCTATTTAATTAAAAATAAGTTAATATAGTAATATCCAGTTAATTAAGGCTATCAAGTTATCATTGGTAGCCTTATCAATAAATGACAATGTCACGTTTATATTGTCTATCTATTATCTCTAACTTAGGGGCTGTTGCAAAAATAGACTTCTGCATGACCTTCTGCCGAGCTTTCTCCTATGGCCAACTCCGACTTCACTCGGCTTTGTTGCAATACTAAATAGCCCTTGTTTTTGAATGTGATCAGGCAACACGATAGCTATCCGGCATACCTAGTTGGATGAAGTGATTTAAAATAGAACAACCGAGCAACATTTCCTTCGACTGATTTTCGAATTCTCTGCTGTGTAACGAATTGCCGATGATCTTCTTGTAACATTGCATCGTAGTTTCTGAGATATTTCTTTTGCCATATTTCCGCACGCTCTGCCAACCAATAATACCTAGGGCGAACCAACCTATCAGATTGCTCATCCGCTTTGGGTGATGAACCTCATCGGCAAACGTGTTGTCTTTCGGCGGAATAACAATCTCAGTATCCGGGAAATACTCATCTAATGTCTGGTATACCGCATTGGTATCATACATTTTGTCGGCACTTACGTGCTCGATATCCGTGATGACTGACATAGCGTCGCGACAACCTGATCATCTATGGTACTCTTATCAGTAAAGACAGCACCTTGAATGAAGTGATCCTCATCAACAGCAAAGTGCGCCTTTCGCTAGCTCCGTTTTGCATTAACCTTATGTTTTTCCTTGTGCCATTCATCCTTCCCGAACCTGAAGTGGCGTAGTTAATTTGGCCTCCTAGTTAGAGGTGATATCATCACCTCATAATTTAATAGGTGACACTATGACTAAAAGAATACGTCCTAATTTTACACCCGAATTTCGACTAGAATCAGCACAACTCGTTTTAGATCAAGGCTACTCCATAAAAGAAGCCGCTGAAGCAATGAATGTCGGTAAATTAACAATGGATAAGTGGGTTCGACAACTTAAAGATGAACGTGGTGGGATTACACCAAAAGCAACACCAATGACACCTGACCAGCTTAAAATTCGTGAATTAGAAAAGAAGATTAAACGGATTGAAATGGAGAAAGAAATACTAAAAAAAGCAACCGCTCTTTTGGCCTCGGACTCATTCAAAACTTCATTTTAGTTGATGAATTAAAAGCTTATTATCCTGTATCTATCCTCTGCAATGTCTTTGACATTCATCGCAGTAGCTATAAATTTTGGGCTAAACGGCCCAAAACGCAGTCAAAAGAGCAAGTGCTATTATCTAGTGAAGTGAAGGCTGCACATCGTGCTAGTGGTGGCTCTGCAGGAGCCAGAACGATTGCAGGTATCGTTACAACTAAAGGCGTGCCGTTAAGTCGATATAAAGCCACTAACGTCATGAAAAAATTAGGGTTAGTTAGTTGCCAGATTAAGAAGCATCGTTATAAAAAAGCAGAAAATGCACATCTAAATATCCCTAATACATTAGATCGCCAGTTTGCAGTTACTGAGCCTAATCAGGTTTTGTGTGGCGATGTGACATATATTTGGTCAGGACAACGTTGGTTGCACCTTGCTATTGTGATTAATTTATTTTCTCGAAAGGTTATTGGCTGGGCAACGTCAGACTCACCCAATACAGATCTAACAGGTAAAGCCCTTTCGATGGCTTATGAAGTTCGAGGGGCGCCTAAAGGTGTCATGTTTCATTCAGATCAAGGCTGTCATTATACAAGTAAGCAATTTCGTCGATTACTTTGGCGGTATCAAATTACACAAAGTATGAGTCGACGTGGAAATTGTTGGGATAATGCTCCAATGGAGCGATTTTTTAGAAGTTTTAAAACAGAATGGATGCCAACGGCAGGTTATTGTTCATCGAATGAAGCTAAAGTGGCGATCACTAAATACATTATCCGATATTACAACCAAGTCAGGCCCCATCAATATAACGGTGGTTTGACGCCTAATGAATCAGAACGCCGATTTAATAATGAATACAAATCAGTGGCCAATTTTACTTGACCACTTCAAAAACCTTGATAGCGAAAGAAAGAAGCGTGAGCGTAGAAAAATCGCATCGGGGTGTTTCCTCAAAAAAAACGGTGCTGAGTTTTAAATGGAACAATAAGGTGTGGTTATATGGTGCGCAGATATATTCTAACATGTTGCTTACATTTTGCATTACTACGATATCAGCCGTGTCGGCGCTAACCGATACGGCTTTTTTATGTGAAAAAATAGGAATTAACATAAAAATATTTTTTATGTGCAGCATAGGGCAGCACTTTTAACATTATGCTGTATGTGAGATTTTATCTCTATGGTACATATACATTGTTGTGTTTGCGTACAACGTAATATATTTTTTGTTTTTGTATATTTATGCCGTATCGACTCCAACCGATACGGCTTTTTTATGATAAATACAAGTAATTATTTGTATTTATGTTAGGCAATTGCAGATTGCTGTGATGTAGATTCATGACACTTATAATAATAAAAAGTAACAGCGCGGATAACTCCTTGTCGTATCAGTTTCATCGCCTGATGCGGCGTTTTTTTCGTGTTATTTCCTATTATCCCGTAGCGTCTCTATCATTGACACCTTGTAGTGCCGCGATGCGATTAATTATTTAACAGATAAAACAAATACCCAACAGGCATACTTAAAAGCCGAGCTATTATATATATATGCTTTACGAGTTCGTTTATCCTACTAATAATTATCGAAAAAATTAATATCTATTAATATTAGCCTCATTGTTAGTATTAAATATTTTATATCAATTTGGGATATTTAATATTTTTTGTTATACACTTTAGCAAAGTAAGTATAAACAATATTAACAATGTTTACTTTAAGGTATAAAAAATTATTTTAAATATGCTATGTAATCATCACATTGTACGAATAAAACGAAATAGAGTTGAGATATTTATCTATAAGGAAATTTACATTTGTAGATTATGTAAAAAGAGGTGGTTTTTATGGAAGAATTATTTGAATTTTATAGAGCACAGTAAATGATAAAAAAGTATGCTTTTTTTGCCAATAAAAACAATAAAATACACTTGGTGATTTTATTTGTATTTTTTTCTATATTGTTGGCTTCAATGATAGGAGTTTTCTATTATCCATTTTTATTTATTAATATAATAATTTTAAGCCCAATGTTAATTTTCTTTGCAATAACATCGCGATATCGACAGCATTTATTAACAAAAGATTAGGGATAAGTTAAAGAACGTATTATAACCGTAAAAATCAAGGTTCTTATAAGTTGCACTAAAATAAAGATATATCAGATAACAGGTTTTTTTAAAACAATACTTAGGGCGATGATTGAAGTGGTCAAGTAAAACTGTACACCTTTATAGGTGTTTAAATTAAGCGACTGCTTCCATCATCACTGGCGATAAATAGTTGTTATAACTATTTATCGCTTGGTATTGTAATGCTGCAATATATATTTGAGTGTATCCCTTTCTGCTTCTACAAAATTGTTATAGTACTCTTTGGGCATCCACTCCGTTTTAAAGCTTCTAAAAAAGCGTTCCATTGGGGCATTATCCCAACAATTTCCACGTCGACTCATACTTTGAGTTATTTGGTATTTCCATAATGCCTACCTGAATTGAAGGCTGGTGTAGTGGCAACCTTGATCTGAATGAAACATCATATTTTGTGGTCGACCACGGCTTTCATAAGCCATTCGAAGTGCGGCACAGGTTAAATCACTATTTGGGCTATCTGAGCACGCCCAACCCACAATTCTTCGAGCAAATAGATCCATAACAGCGGCTAAATATAACCATTTATTACCCGTCCAAACGTATGTCACGTCGCCACACCAAACTTGATTTGGTGCTTTAACATTAAATTTTCGATTTAATAAATTCGGGGCTATTTTAGAGACATCTTCTGATATTTTATATTTATGTTTATTCGGTTGTTTACTTATAATACCGAGCTCTTTCATTAAGCTAGCAGCTTTATAGCGACCAACATTTTCACCCTCTTGGGTAAGCTGGCCAGCTATTGTCCTTGCACCCGCGGAGCTTCTGCTACTACTATGTATATCAACAACTTTTTGACGCAGCAATGCTTGCTCAGGTGTAACAATACCCCGATATTTAAGTCGATAATGATAGCTACTACGAGGTATTTCAAATAGCTTACATAATGGCTTTATTGAATGAGGCTCTTTTGATAATGCTGTTATCAAATCTATCGTTTGATGTTGTCCTGCATTAAAAGAGCGGAAGCTTTTTTAGAATATCGTTTTCCCACTCAATCTGTTTAATTTTTGCTTCGAGTTCTTGAATGCGTTTTTGTTCTGGTGTCATGGCTTTTGAAGTTGGTGTTATTCCACCATGTTCTTGCCTTAGCTGAGCAACCCAGCGACTCATTGCTGTATATCCGACACCAACAGCATTACATGCTTCTTGTATTGTGTAGCCTTTATTTAAGACTAAATTAGCAGCATCGTGCTTGAATGCGACTGAATAAGTTGTTCGAGCTTTTTTCATTATGTACACCATTTTGATATTAAGAGTATTTTATCCTATTTAGGTGTACAAGTTCATTAAGCCACAACAGTTCTGCTAATTGAATTGCAGACCAATTATTTTTTTCCATAAGAGTAGGATAAACAGCCCCAATTTCTCGATACGATAATTTCTTTTGAGTAAATGTTGATTCTATAAATGCAGTCAAATCATTGTCAGATATTTCATCTGCCTTAAAGACATATAAAGGCAAATCTTTATTACTTAAAATACATGCCATCCGACGGCGAGAAGATTCAATAATTGAAAATTTACCATCCTTTTCAATTGCGAAGCCTTCAGTATGTACACCGCTTAATTTAATCGACGATAGGATGTCACGTAAAAATTCAGCAGTTAAGTTCGTTTGTAAAACTTAATTGGTTCAATGTTTATATTTAAGGTTTAATTGTGATTAATGCTGCATTTTTCATGATATAGACTTAACCAAATGGGACTATGATCTTTTTAAGCATTAGAGGCCACTTTTAGAGTGAAAGTAGATCGTGTATTTTGTTAACAACCCAGTCACAAAAATGTGGACAATTTTAGGAGGGTAAAGGTGTGTTTTTGGCGGTAGGGGGGGGTAATTAAACAGCGTTCAATTTACTAATTAAGTCCTTTGGCAACATGACTTAGCTTTATATGCTGAGTAGCAAGGCCGTGAGGCCTCACCATATTCTAATTATGATATATATTAGTATAAAATAATTTGTACAGAACGTTCTAATTCACTATTTTTAGAACTGTTACTATCGATAGGCGAAGAGTCTGATAACCATTCTCTAATTAATCTATCAGATGATATACCATGAGATATTAAATATCTATACACACTCAATGAGCGTGATTTTGATATTTTGTCATTAATTAAAGCGTTGCCTGTTGCATCTGCTCGTCCTGTTATTTTTGCATTTACTTCTGGGAATTTATGCATTACCTCTAATAACTCGGCTAATACAGACTTATCTTCATTATCGAGTATTGATTTCCCTGTAGGAAATGAAATAATATAATTTTTACGTATTAATACTGAAACATCTGAAATAGTTGTTTCAACAATGTCTACTTGTTGTAATTTTATTATTGGTAGTGTAACTTGACCAAAACGATATGTCATTCCCCAATAGATTTTGCTCAATCCAACACTTGATTTTTTTAACTCTAAATTTTGATAATAATCATAACCAAATTGTGTTGAAATTGAATTTGTCACTTTATACTCAAATCCAAAACCAAGACTACCAGAAGAATTATAACTACTCGTATTTCCATTTAAATAACTCATTCCTACTTTTCCAAAAATAGACCATCTTTTATATAAAGGCAGGTTACCTTTAAATCCTAATGAAAATATATTTATTGAATTATTATCTGTCATTGAATCTATTAAATTATAACCGCTATATATACCAATATATCGATTAAAATCATATCCAATATTTATATTTATCGATGGTGATACTGTATTGATTGATTTTTCATATAAATTAACATTGTTATTTATATATCCAAAACCTATGTTTCCATTAACCCATAATGATGGATTTGTAATGAAATCATTCATTGATACTTTTTCTTTAGCAATTACAGGTTGTGATAATAATACAATAGGAAAAAAAAACAAAACGGTTTTATTATTTATCATTATTTTCTCGTAAATATATATTTATAGAACAGTAGGAATATAAATACTTCTATCTGATTTATTCCTAATAATAACGAGTGGATACATTAATACCACTTCGAAGACGGCCTTTCTCCATTGTCCCTACAGAAAAACTAGGCATTAGCAATAACTTTGCTTTAATACTTCCATCAATTAAATTACTGCTATTATTTGCTAATAATTTTTCATAACCATCACTTAGATCGACTGGTGTATTATCAATTTTCCACATTAAAGAAAGAGAAATACCATTAAGACTTGTTCTTATCGAACCTGGTTGTGAAAAACCGAGTGAACCATAAGAACCTAATTTTGAAAAAGAAAAAGCAACACCATACACCCCGTAAGAACCAGAGCAATCAATAATTATAGGAACATCTATTTCTTTTACCTTACCTGTGGCAATTTCTTGAGCTGTATAAAATCCCATATCGATAGTTTGAGATAAACCTCCAGAACTCATATTATTAATTGAACACGTAGGAGATATAATATTTGCAGTAATTGGAATATCAACAGACACTTCTGGATTTGTAGAAGTGGTTGATACCATATTTCCATAAGAATAGAACGGAAACATGAATAAAATCAAAAAAAACATTTTATTTATTTTCATTATATACTTCCATTAATCAATACGAATAGTAATACGTAATGACGCATCTACAGGTCCAGGTTTAACAGATTCATACCGTAATGAAACGGGCTTTAATTTAATAGGAACAGTTTGATTTTGTTTAGCTGCTTTACTCGGATAATCAACATCTAGTGAAAGATGATTATCTGTTCCTCCTATTTGTGAATCGCCCCATGTAAGCTGATATCCCATATTATTATGTGTTGTTGACCCTAAAATACCAGCTGTTAGATTTGTTGTTGGTACATTTATTGCGGATGAAAATTTCATTGTATATTTTAAAGGTACTCCATCACAGTTAATACCTACATTAACTGTTTTTGATGGACCAACTCCACCATTTATGGTAGATGCCAGTATATTACCAAAATCAATGGAATCATTAGTAGTTATATTGCATGAAACACGATCCACTATCTCTAATGAATTCATAATTAACTTCCCATTTTCAAGTCTCATTGAATTTGAGGTTCCTTCTATCCAACTATTAAAAAAGCTAGGTGAAAATAAACCTCTAAGGCTTATTTTTACATTTCCTATTGGTTTCTTTTTTAATATTAAACTAAATGGGGGGTGAATAAAGTTCATATCTGAACGACCAGGAAGAGCAGGATTATACTTTCCACGGCCTAATACTATTGCTCTTCTAAACGTTTGATGTTGAATTACATTTATTATACCTTGTGGGTCAGAACCAACATTATAATCAGTTGTCATCCCTGATGATATCGATGAATCATTAGCAGGGTAAGGAAGTCCATAAAAGATATCATTTTTACTATTATTCACTCTACTGCAATATCCTGGCACACCCGTTATAGTATTAGCTTCAATAGTATGTACTACATCTCCAACGTTGTATCTTGATATATCAATTGAATCCGGAAGTGGGATATTATATGTAACACCTCCGGCACTACCACATTGACTTCCGGGCATTGTATCACCCGCAACTGCCTTATTAAAATACAATATTGACAATAATGTTGCTAATATATATTTCATTTTATTTTACCTCATATTTATTAATAGCACCGTAATCATCAATTGCATCAACTACTACCTTTGATGTCGGTGTTAGCTTAACACCACTCAATAGTGTTGAACTTTGAGGTGCAATCATTCCAAGTTTATTACTCAATTCTTTACTTAATGTAATTACCTTTCCATTAACTTTAAGCTCAGTAACTGCAAAATAATAAGGTGTAGGATTATTTAAAACATAAGCTTTACCTTCTTTTTTAAGCAACATCTTAGATTCAGCATCTTTACGTCCTTTTATTATGGCTGTTGGACGATAAATTAGTTTAACCTGAGTATTAACAGCAACCACCATCACATTATTTTGGTCTTTATTGACAGGAGGAATTTCTTGCACATTTAACCAAAAAATAGATTCTTTATCTTTTGGCAATTTATCGGTAATTTTCATTATACGAATAACTTGTGTTTTCCCTCCCTCAATTTTAAAAAAAGATGGCATCGGAACAAATGCAACATCCTCTTTAGGGATAAGGACATTATCAATCCAAACTTGACCACCGTATGTCTCTTTTGATTCATTCGATATCTCAAAGGAAATATTTTTATGGCCTTCATCATAAACAAAACGTGTACCGTTTAAAATAAAGGCAGCGAATGCTGATTGTGAAAAAGTACAAAGTGTTAATAATAATGTGAAGATTAATTTCGTTTTCATAACTATTTCTCTTTTATGGTTACTTCTTTATTGACAATAAATATCTGTTACTTCATTATTTCCGGGTTTTATTCCTGTAATATTTAACCGACAGACAGACTTATCATCTTGAATTTCTAAATACTCAGGTGTTGATAATAATGTAGCAACTAAGATGCCACCACTGGCAATAAATCCTGCATCAATCCCTTTATCTGTTTTAACTTGCGTTCCCATCGAAAAAGGTTTTCCTTGTTTATTTAATACTCGAAGCAAATAACGATTAACATTAATGTACTTATAATCTCGAACAATAATAGCTTTATTTGTAGGAACGACTTGATAAGTACTATTGAGTAATTCAACATTTTCAGGAATGTTATTAGTATCAATTGTAATATCATTACGTTGATAACTACTTAATGGTACAATGGTGTTACCCCATGTATTCGTCGGGGATGAGCCATTAAATTTAATATCATCTAAACCATTAATATGAGCAATTGCAATAGTGTCATTTTGCTGTCGAGAATAAGCTAATCCTACTCCTTTTGCGCCAGCAACAGAGCCAGAAACACTAGCAGAAAGCGCAGTGGATTGTTCACTTTGAGAAACAGAAAATCCTGTTTGTACAGCATCAAATCGAACACCTGTATATAATGACGCTGTACGCTGGTTTTTACCTAGATTTACATTTATATTATGACTAATATCATCATTTGCTGATAGTGACATCCCAGAATTAAAGGATGTACCATATAATGAATCATAATTTATACTACTATTTGAAAACTGACTACGTCCCCATAAATCAAATGGAATACTGACACTAAAAGAAGTATTATATTGTGAACCAGTGGTCCCAGAATCGGTATAAGAACCATTCAATCCTAAATATATATTTCCAACAGTCCCCGATAACGATACACTAGCTCCTACATCACCGTGCTTACCATTACGGTAGTCTTGAGCCCAACCGGATGCATTTAAATAGGCAGAGCCAATACGCTGGGTAACGATAGCCTCATAACGACTACGTTTATCACTATCAACATGAATATTTTGAGGGTTGAAGTTACTAAAATCGTTATACCCTTCACCTGTATAACGATACGTCAATAACTGAAGGTTTGTATCTTGACCAAAATCTTTTGCATATTGTAATGTTGCACTCATTCCTTTCTGAGTCTTTTCACTAAAAGGCTGGAATGCAGCATCATCATAATGACTCCATGCCATATTTAAACTGGTTGCAATAGCACCAAAATCACCAATTGGTAGTGTAATACCGGAACCAATACTTTGATATTGTCGATGCATTATAGATGCAATATTTGCTGTACCAAAATTTAAACCATAATCTAACGACGCTAGTCCGAAAACGCCTTCAATTTGACTTGAGTTTTCGCGAACACCCGTTACAAAGTTATAATTAAAATCACCATCACGTAACAATGTTGGCATTGTTGTTACGGGATAAGTCCGTGTTGATATTGTGCCATTATCATTTTCAACAGTAACAGTAATATCACCATTAGAAACAGGGGATATATCTGTTAATAAATAAGGACCAGCAGGGAGTGTTTTTGAGTATAAAACATAGTCACCTTGCTTGACAGTTACACGTGAGTTTCCATTCAATACACCATCAATAATAGGAGCATAACCACGAGCACTCCATGGTACCATCGCTGAATTAGAACGTAATGATGCACCATAAAAGGAGAAGTCCGGTAATATAGAAGAACGTGTAAAACTCTTACCAATAATTAAATCTCCCCGCACTGATTGAATAGCGGTTGATAACGTTAAATCAGGTGATGTAAATCCATTTGTATTTGTACCACTAGCTTTCGCTGACAATACCCATTTGCCATAGTTAGCATTGAGGTCAAGATTTCCATACAAATTTTCAGTATCAGCTGTTGAACCATATCCAAAACTTTTATTACCGTTAACTGCATAGTTTAATCGAAAGCCAGGAGTTCCATAATCCCAGTTTTTATGCTGTGTATCATTTAACAATACAATTTGTGGTAAATTTAATTTTAAAGATTGCTGACCATAATCGAATGTTGCTTTACCTCCTTGCATACGACTAAAATCATAACATTGACGTAAAGCGTTAAAAGTCGGGGCCATTTTTTCAAAATTAAGAGGCAAATTTAGTTGGGTTAACCAATTTGATGATAAACATAACGTTTCTTTATCATCATTTGTAATGGTTAGTGTTTGTCGCCCTACTTTTTGACCATTAAAAAACACATCAATAAGATATTGCCCAGGCACATTACCTGATGATTGTTTAAGGACATCAGGAATTTGAGTTCCTTTCCCTTGGACAAACGAAAAGTCTAACTCTGATTGTGCGTAAAGAGGCTGACTTAATAAAAACAGCGTTAATAATGATAAGTTATATGGTGATTTTTTTGTTTTATTATTCTGGTTTTTGGGATTCATAATAATCACCTAATTTGATAGAAAAAAAGGCCTCACATAAGAGGCCTCTGTTATTACCTATTACGAGTAATTATTATTTGTAAGCAACAGCAAACTTAGCCGCTGAAATCACAGTACCAGCAGTTGCAACACCAGATTTCACTAATTGTGCTTTAAATGGTAACGCACCACCTACAGCATCAGCAGGTACGTAATTAACAGTATCACGTACTGCACTGAATTCTTTGCCAGTCTTATCCATCAACTTAACTGCAGTATTTGTTGCTGTACCTGTATTCTGAAGACCCATAGCATCCCATGCACCTGATGCAGGAACCCAAGAAACATCAACAGACTTACCGTCTTCAACTTCACATGCAGTACCATCTGATTTCTTACCCACTAATGCGAAATCAATAACGGGGGTTGTACCAGCATTAACAACGTCAACAGTATGTGTACCTAAATCGATAGTATTCCCTTGAGCTCCATTCTGCTCACCTACGAAATCACAAGTAGTATCAGATACTGAACCAATAAAGTTAATTGTGCCAGTATTTGCAAATGCAGAGCTAGAAACAAGGGCGCCAAGAAGAACAGCTGCAAGAGTCATTTTAGTTTTCATGTTTAATTCCATTTTAAATATATAATTAATAGAGCAATCATCATCCTGAATGTTAATTATCATCCTGATATAAATTATTCTCATTACTAAAAACAATTTATATCAAAATGATTTATTTTTTACCCGTACATTTAATAGGTGTAAATCCATTGTATTAAAATTAGTGTAATAATATTAAAAACGAACAATATCCATCTAAAGATATATATCCATACTTATTAATAACCTTTGTTATTCTTTTATTAAAGCAATGAAAATACATTCATTCTTACTCATTGATTTTGCTTGACGTCTGTACGCTTTCAAATTCAATTAATAATACTTCATAAATTTTCAATAATTCATCTCGTTGCTCATAATTATCATGTTGAACAGCTTTAACTAATTGAATGCGTACATTGTTCATTTTATTTTTTAAAATGACTATTTTTTCTGTTTTTTCAAAAAGAGAAAACCACTGCGTTATTATCATAATAATAAATATCCATATAGTTATATAGCAATTCATCCATACAATGTTATATATACTTCTTGTTTTAAAAAGCATATATCATTACCAAATAGAATTATTAAAACTGAATTCCTACCAATAAAGTCACTGGCTTATTTTTTATATTTATAAATGGAAAAGATGTAATAATAAATAGAAATTACCATTCAATACATTTACCGGTACGCTTAATAGGATTAAATCTATTATTTGCAGATGGAAAATAATACTGAGACTGAACAATAGCATCTAAAGAAACATATCCATATTTTTTAACCACCTTAACTAATCTTTTGTTAAAATGGAAAGTAACATAGTCATTTCTGGTTATTCCCTCTGGGTATTTTATCATAATGTTATATACATCTTAAATTCACAAACTTTTAAATTCAACAAGCAATAATTCATATATATTTAATAATTCATCTCGTTTCTTATGATTGTCATCACGAAGAGAATTAACTAGCTGACATCGCACATTTTTCATTTCATTTTTTAAAATGGCTTTTTTCTGTTTTTTTGATAAAAGAACAAACCATTTACTTATCACCATATAATACTCATAACAACCTTTGTCTTTCATGCATAATATTGCAATTAACAAATAACAAAACAACAAAAAACGAAAATAATCATCAAAAAACGAAATTAATAATACTAATCTAATATAATAAGGTCATTGCTCCTCTCTACTAATAGTAGCATTGTTACAACACTAAAACTTTGAGGTTTTTTAATACGATTAGATGACATTATGACAAAGCGTATAAGACGATTATTTAGTGCTGAATTTAAGCTTGAAGCAGCACAATTGTTCTAGAACAAAATTACTCCGTAACAGAAGCGGCACAAGCAATGAACGAGGGTAAATCTACGATGGATAAGTAGATCTGACAACTTAAAGAGCATTATACAAAGTATTAGGTATTCATCGCAGTAGTTATAAATATTGGCTGAGACGGGCAAAATCTATTTCTATTGAATTAATTAAACTTCGTTGTTTAATCAAAGATGTACATACAGTTAGCAAGGGTTCAGCAGGGGATATAAGTATTGCCGGTATGGTTACTGCTCAAGGCATCGCCTTGAACCGATATCGTGCATCTAAGCTAATGAAAGGCACTAATCTTGTTAGCTGCCAATCACCGAAACATCGATACCGCCAAAGTAATCGACGAAATTGTTTACTTGTATAATGACAGCCTTGATCTGAATGAAGCATGACACCTTTAGGGGTCCTCGAACTTCATAAGCCATCGAAAGGGCTTTACCTGTTAGATCTGTATCTGGTGCCCAATCAATCACAACAGCAAGGTACAACCAACGTTGTCCTGACCAAATACACGTCACATCACCAAACCGGATTAGGCTCAGCAACTGCAAACTGGCGATCTAATATATTAGAGATATTTAAATGTTCATTTTCTGCTTTTTTATAACGGTGCTTCTTAACCTGGTAACTAACTAACCCTAAGTTTTTCATAATGTTAGTGGCTTTATAGCGACTTAACGGCACGCCTTTAGTTGTAACGATACCTACAATCGTTTTGGCTCCTGCAGAGCCACCACTAACACGATGTGCAGCCTTTACTTCACTAATAATAGCACTTGATCTTTGACTGAGTCCGAGACCAAAAGAGCGGTTGCTTTTGGTGTAATCCCACCACGCTCATCTTTAAGCTATCGAACCTACATTTATAATATATTTGCTGTATACGGTTTCATTTTTACAATTAAAAACTAGCTAATTAAATAAATGTTATTATTTTGTTTATCCTAAATTTTAGGATTAGATATGATAATAAAAAAACAATCATTACAGGAACTATTGCAATAATCTCAACCTCCGCCCATGTTGAAAACAAAAATTTAACTCAATTTGGCATTTACAGCAGGAATAATTGCTCTATGGAAAGATGATACGGAAGGGCTATATCAATTAACAGAAGGTGCAATATATACATCGTTAGCAACTCATAGTCTAAAGTGGGCAATTAATACAGATAGACCCGATAATAGAGATAAAATTCATTTCCATCGGGCTACACATCATCAGCTGCACAAGGGGCTGCATTTTTACAATTTCGCTACGGTTGGAAATATGGCTTACTAGGTTATGCCGTATCAGCAATTGTTGGCTACTCACGAATTAAAGCTCAGAAACATTATTGGCGTGATGTTGTAGCAGGAGCAGCATTAGCAACAGGCATACAATTACAAAAATAGGCTATTCAATAACAAATGTATTATTTAAACCATATGCAAATAATAATGAAATAGGTCTATATACTAATATGGAATTCTAAGAAATAAACATGAAAAAAAAATCACCACTTGAATATCGATTCATTTCTCGTTTAAAAAAAACAATAGACTTATTTGGTTATATTTCACTAGAAGCTATTATTAACGGACAGTTAAAACAAAAAACAACATTTAACATGTTAGATTTAATAAAAATACCTAAGATTAATAACATTCAAAGAATTCAATCACCACCACCAGAATCGTTAAAAAAATCAAGAGATAAAAATCAAAAATAAATTAAACACCGATTTTTTTGCGGTATTTGACAATATTCATCTGTGCATATTAACAATATCATCATATTAAAAATATTTTCCCATTTGATATGTCATATATTGCACCTACAATTTTAATTTTCCCTTCATTTTCTAATTTTTTATTGTGAAGTGGCGTAGTTAATTTGTCCACCTAGTTAGAGGTGACACAATGACTAAAAAAATACGTCCTAATTTTACACCCGAATTTCGATTGGAATCAGCACAACTCGTTTTAGACCAAGGCTACTCCGTAACAGAAGCAGCCCAAGCGATGAATGTCGGTAAATCAACAATGGATAAATAGCGTTGCATTTACCAGATTATAAATAGATTAAATGTGTAAGAGTGAAAATTTATAAATTAAAATATTGGGTTAATAAAATTAAAATGGTTAAAAATATAATTGTAAAATTTAACATTTATAAAAGTTGGTGAATTTATTAACTATAGTTTTTATTATGTGTTTTTTGTATAGTTATGTGGGGTTAATTAGTGACTTTATGTTTTTTAGGTATTAATAGCGTTGGTTGTCATTTGCCCATAAAGAAACAAAAACAGTATATATGATTAGATGCATTTTATTATTTATTACTAATATGCGTACGTATGTAACATTTTTCTTTTTTTTATTAAAAACAACTAGACAAATTAAACTGTCTAGTTTTGAATGCATCTATGTTAAGCAGTGGTTCAGTTTCCAGAGATGTATGTTATTAAAGCATTTTAACATAATAAATATAATGTGCAGCAATATTTATATGTTTAAAATCAATATTATAACCCCATTAGTTATTGTTAATGCGTATATGTAAGGGGGGGTTAATTTAATTATTAATATTAAAACAAAATAACTTATCACAATAAAAACTAGAAGTGCTTGTTAATAGTGGATAATATTACTTAAATAAAAAACAAACTAAACAGGGGAGGGGAGGCATAATATTTAATACGTATTTTATTTATTATGTTAAATGTGAGGCTCTGATATTTAATAGTAAATATTAATAAAATTAATTAGTGTGTTTCAAGTTCTATTGAGATATTGATAAATATCAATTTGAGCTATTTGTTTTTGCCTGTAAA
>NZ_FUZI01000018.1 GCF_900166965.1 Photobacterium piscicola
AGCCAAACAGATATATAGCCAAAAGATGGAACGGTTTTTGATTGATGCTAACGCATATGTGTGGCATCACCCAGCCCCCGTCTAATGACTACTATTGTCTGTCCGAAATATACGGTCGTTTTTATCGGACAACACACATAAATAATAAGGATATGTGATCTCATAATTTGTTTACCCCTTACTTTTTGCTAAAAAATTTTTCCGCTGTCCGAAAATTACAGGCGTTGCTCGGACACGCTCCGCGAGTTTTTTCTCCGAAATTTTTAGTGATTAACAACATAGTTGCAGATGCTGTTGAAGCACATCCCACGCCCTAAAGTGCAATTTTCAATTCCGTTTTTTTTTGCTCACGCTACGTACATGAGATTTTTAAAACTTCGAACTGACAATAAACGCACACGAAAAAACGGCCTCAAGTACGTCACGCCACTTGTTGTCGATGCTCCGCGCAAGTTTGCCCCCAGCGACACACGCACGGAAACTTGCCTGCGCCGTAAACAGTGCCAGCTCATCACAGGAGCCCACGATTCTGGAAAAAGCCGGTGGCTAATGCGCCTCAAAGATTCTCGTCATGAAATCTGGGGCCCGAAGGCACAACCTGTCGTACTTGAAGGGCTAATGCCGCTTTCCAGCTGGATCGAAGTCAAAGGCATCGACAAGTGGTATGCCGAATTTACTAAAACCGAGCCGAACGCTACGCCATGGCACAAGCTCAACTTACAACTCAAAGCCGATTTACTTGCCGATTACCTGCTCGACACTCAAGCAATGCTATTCATCGACGACGCGCACAAGCTCACAGGCCGTAAAGCCCAAATTGCCCGCAAATGCATGTTGTCATCAAAACTGTGGCTTGTGGCCGTCAGCGAAGAAGGACGATTGCCGCCCTCAATGCGGCCATTAGTCGAACGTCGTGACCCGCAGCGAACAAACCTTGAAAGTGACGTAAGCTATGACACTACCAAAGCCCTAATGTGGTTTTTAGTAGCTATATGTGTTGTAGCCGGTGCGTGGGAAGTTGGGGCGGTTGTTGGCGGTTTGCAAATGTTGGGAAGCGGCAGGAGATCAACACGTGCCGACTAAGCCAACAAGCATTACCCATCTAATACTCATCACCATAGCAGCTAACACAATGATGCTACTTTCAACTGTGCTATACGTATTACTTGCCGTTATCAGTAACGATGCCAATGCAGAAACAGAGCCAGAGAGCCAATGGCCGATAGAACTACCGTGGCAACAATCCGATGACAACAAGCCGCCAGAAGTTCAGGTTTTTGAATTACCGACCCTCAAAGGTGAAAGCCCCGACTTTCATACAGCAATCCCCGCACTGCAGGACGCCCCTCGCGTTAATCCTGATCAAATTTATCAAGTAGTCACGCGCTGTTACCCGGAAAAGACCAAATTCAAAATAGACGTTAATTTAGTCGCAGGAATGCGCAGCAGTGTTGATCAATATGATTCAAGTGATTGGCCTGACATTACAGATCACTACATCGGTATTGTTGGCGAGATGCCGTTGTATTCCACAACAGAACAAGCCCGCGAACGCGAATGGGAACATAAACGCAGAGTTGGCACCGCAAGCCAAGTCGCAGCATTTGTACAAGCCTTAGCAAATCGCAATCATGCATACCGTGAAATGGGGATCTATTTGGCTATGGAAGCCCGTTCACAAGCACGAGTAAAGCAGGGGATAGCCAACATCACCGAGCAAATTGGCTTTTTAGAAAAAGTAGCAGCAGCACAACGCGACATACTCAGTCACGAAGCTAAAGTCATCGAAAATCGGTTAGCCCTGATCTCAATGTGCGACAACGACAGCAGCAAACACGTAAATTCCTACCTTAAAAAAATCGCCTATCTACCGCCTTCGCAACCTAAAACGGACAAACCGCAATGAAATGGCTCAATCACACACTCATAGCGGGTTCACTGTGTGCCGTAGTTTCACCACCACACGTTGCCGTGTGTGTTGCTGGCGCAACCGCCCCCGATTGGATGGAATACGTTGCCAAAATCTGTGGCCGCAAAATCAAACATCGAGGCCCGACCCACGTTCTAACCCATTGGCTAACAGCTGCGATTGCATTCACTTTTGTTTGGGATTACCACAGCATTTTTATGGCATTCGCCTGGGGTGGGGTTAGCCACATATTAACTGACGCAATGACCGTAAGTGGGGTGCCGTTTTCCCCCTATAGCGACCGACGATTCCACTTATTTGGCGGGCGATTTCGTACCGGTGATCCGATTGAATACGCCATATCAGCAGCCGTTATTGTGATCTGTATTGGCATTAGTCACTTGATTGGAGAAAGCAGTTTTAGCCCGTTTTTCTTTGATTGGGCAGGCTATTACGACAAGGGATTAATCGACGGAGCAGAATGGAAAGCTAACCGTTTTAAATTCTTATAATGTAATACATAAATAAAGGTAATGAATTGAATAAAAATGGATTTACTTTATTAGAACTGATCATTGCTATGGCTATTTTAGCGGTAGTACTCGCAGCTGCGGCACCAAGCTTTCATAGTCTAATGGCACGTAACAAAATAGAACGGACGGTTACCGAACTCAAAGGGCTATTCATTGCCGCCAAGTCTGAAGCAGTGATGCGTAACAAAGAAGTGTACCTGCACACAGTAGGCCTCACCGATACCAAAACCTATACCGATGATTGGTGCGTTATCGCCACAACTGAACCCACGGCCAACAGCTGCACCACCAATAACAACACCCTTTATATTGTTGATGGCCATAGCCTCACAGGATTAAACATCAAACGCCATCAAGACTACGCCACAATTAAGATCGATAGCATGAATGGGCACCCTAAATTCAATGCAGGAGAGGGAATCATAGATTGGTTAACATTTGAGAACGAGAGTGGTAAAGCAGTCACCATGCAAATGCACATGTTTGGGCGGTTGTATCGGTGAGGGGTCAGTAAGGAACAAAGTTGTGTAATTAAAATTCTTTCAATAAAAAATAAATTTAATCTTTTATGAAAACAACTACTCAAAGACTAAAAACATACTCAAAGTTATATTTAAAGACGAATAATAATGTATTCAGTAGGAAAGTTATTGCTGACAAAGTACAATAATAAATAGAAAAGTAGCTAAAAAGAAGAGTTAATTCTCTCGTAGGAAATTAAATAGTGATTCAAAACCCCAAGCGTTCAGCAGAAACAGTTACAGACCAAACGCATTGGTATAATTACTATGCTGGTTATTCACGTTCCTTTACAAAAAGTGCTTTGCATTACTGTAAGTTACCAAAGAAATCCATCATATTAGATCCTTGGAATGGAGCTGGAACAACTACAAGCACTTGTGCTAACGAAGGCTATAGCTCTATAGGCATAGATCTTAACCCTGTAATGGTATTAATTGCTAAATCACAACAAACCACTGTCACTGATTTACATCTAGAAAAAAGTAAACTATTAACATCGAGATTCAAAGTAAATGTTGATGATATTGATTCATTATTAAACTGGTTTGACAAAGAGTCAGTTGAAAATATAAGAAAAATAGAAAAATTTATTTTAAAAGGAAATGAATTTAATTCTATATATGAAAAAACAAATTCATTAAGTAATATTCAATGCTTACAATATGTGGCTTTATTTAATATAGTCAGAATATTATTAAAAAGTTTTATACCATCAAATCCAACATGGATAAAAAAAGCAAAAATAAACGAAGAAAAAATCAGTATCGAATGGTTTGAAATACGAAAAAATTTTTTAAATGAAGTAAGAAAATTAGAATGCAATATTAAAATAAAAAACAAAAAAGAACCGTTAATAAAAACTTCAGACTCAACTAACTTACCAATAGAAGACAATTCAATTGATTTGGTAATATCTTCACCACCATACTGCACAAGAATTGATTATGCAGTCGCTACATTACCAGAATTATCAATATTGGCAGTAAAAGGTGAGAATGAAATTAGTAATATAAGACGTTCATTAATGGGGGCAACAACCGTACCTAAAACATTACCAAAAAATGAAAACCTTGGTAATGTTTGCATGGATTTTTTAAATAAAGTTAACAAACATGAATCATTAGCATCATCAGGTTATTATTATAAAAATTTTTATCAATATTTCTATAATTTACGATTATCAATCAATGAAATATCAAGAGTTTTGAAAAAAAACTCAAAGTGTTTTTTAGTTGTACAGGATTCATTTTATAAAGATATTCATTGTGACTTGGAAAAAATAATAATAGATATGTTTATAGCTAATGGTTTACATCATGTAAACACTTATAAATTTAAAAGTAAAAATAACATGGCAAATATAAACCCCAAAGGAAAAAAATATAGAAAAACAACAAAAGCAGTAGAAAGTGTAATAGAAATAATAAAAAAAAGGAAAAATTATGGAAAATAATGAATTACAAAAAATATTAGAAAATAAAATGGAAAAAGTCCACACGCAAAGCTTGGACTTATCATTTAATGAATTATTAGATATGTATAATGATCGCGAACTTGATATTAATCCTGAGTATCAGCGTCTATTTAGATGGACAGAAGGTTCTCGTTCAAGATTTATAGAATCATTATTATTAGAAATGCCAGTTCCCCCAATTTATGTTGTAGAAGATGAAAATGGTTCTTATCAGCTAATAGATGGTTTACAACGATTTTCTTCATATTTACACTTAAGAGGGCATCTGAATGCTGAACATTTAGTAAATCCGGTCAAGAAAGGAGAGCAATTAAAATTACAAGACTGTGATATTGTAGAAGAGTTAAATGGTTGGACTTATGAAGAGTTACCATTATCTCTAAAAATAAGGCTAAAACGTGCATTTGTACGTGTTGAAGTGGTTAGAAAGGGAAGTGATAGTAAATTTAGATACCACATGTTTAAACGATTAAATACGGGCGGTGAAGAATTAACTCCACAACAAATACGTAATTGTACAATAAGAATGTTATCACCTACATTCATTGATTTTATTATTGACATGAGTAAAAATAATGATTTCAAGAAAAGCATAGATAGAATATCTGAAGCGCAAAAATTAGGAAGTTTTGATCAAGAATTAGTTCTACGCTTTTTTGCATTAAAAAATCGACAAGATAAATTTATACACGACCTTGCTGATTTCTTAACAGAATACATGGAAGACGTTTCTGATAGTCAAAATAAACAGGAAAATTTCAAATATGAAGATGAAGAATATATTTTCAAAAAAACATTTAAAATATTAAATTCAGCATTACAAGATCGAGTTTTTGGTCGAATGGGAAATAAAGGGCCACAAGCTAATTTTGCAGTTTATCAATTTGAATCAATAAGTATTGGAATTCAAGATATTCTAAAAAATATTGATGAAAATGATCAGAACCACATCCATAAAATAAAAGAAAAATTAATTGAAATTAAAAATGATACCGAATTTTCAAAACAAACAACCGGTGGAGGTAAAAATTCTAAAGGTTCTTTAAACAAACGTATTGCTATTGCAAGACAACATTTTAAATCAGTAGTACTATGACATTAGAAGAATTAATAATAAGATTAGAAACAGAGAAAGAATGGAGAGAAAAAGATATTCGCTTCTTTCATAATCTTCAAGAAAAAATGGAAAAACAAAATGACAAAGAGAGATTAAGAAGATCTATAATCGGTATGTTTTATGCTCACATTGAAGGATTTGTGGGATTTTCATTTAATCTTTATGCTGAATCGATTAATGATTTAAATTTAAAGTGTAAAGACGTAAAACCAGCGATTGCAGTTGCAACACTTAATAATGAATTTATAGCATTAAAAAACAAAGATAGAAAAAATGATTTATTTAAAAGACCATTTCCTGATGACACAAAATTACACCAACGATGTAGAGAAATGGATTTTTATTCAAGCTTCAATGATGTACAAAATAAAAAAGTAAAAATACCAAGAGGGTATATAAGTACGGAAAGTAACATTGGTCCAGATGTGTTAAGAAAAATACTTTATCAAATGGGAATGGATCATAACATATTAAAAGAAATAGATAATGATCTGTTAAGTCTATTAAATAAACGAAATGATATATCACATGGAAAGAATAAAGATGGTGTTAAAGATGATGATTATAATAAATCAAAAGAGTGTTACACATTAATATTTAATAGAATATCAACATTAATTACAAATTCATTTTCAAATGAATGTTTTTTAGCTGATAAATAAAGCCCATTAGTTGGGCTTTTTGAAAATTTTAGCCACTCTTGCTATCGCTGCCCCACTACAACCTAATTTCTGCTGTATGTCAGAATAACTGCACCTAAGACTTAGCTGATCTCTAATATCTTGATGCTGTGATTCATTTATACGACGATGTCCACTATATTTACCTTCTGCTTTTGATTTCGCGATGCCTTGTACTTGGCGTTTATGACGCGTTTCATAATCATCACGGGGCATAACAGCGGATAAATCCAATATGAACAAGGTTAACGCCAGATCAATGCTGTTTTATTCACCCAAACTAAACACTGCATGGGCTATTTATGAGAAAAAAATAGTATAAATTGAACGACTGTCGTGAAGAAAAAGGCCGCCTGTTAGGCGACCTTCTGAAGTTATGTTCAATGCAAGGTCACCTTAAAAACCATGCGTTGGCTTGAATTCTTTTTGTTGAATTTGGAACTGTTCGTCTAATGTATATCTAAATACGTCAACCACATTAATTGTACCGTCCAAGTTATAAATAGGGCCATTAAGTACTGAAATATTAAAGTTCCACGATTGCGGCTGAATCCTATTACGAAACCCTGGTGTCAAATAATAGTTTTGAGCCTCCTGCAAAAGCAGATCTTCCTCAAAGCTCAATTGCTGAGATAAAACCCCCCAGCCATTCTGACTCATTAATGCTGCATACCTTTCCATGGTTGCTAAAACAGCCGACGGCGCCACTGATAAGGCTGTACAAACCCTAAAAAAAATCTCCATTGTGAGAGGATTTTTCCCCGTCTCTATTTTTGTCCAAGCACTCGGAGTTTTTCCACATATTTCAGCAACTTGTGCTTGGTGAACATTTCTTTCTAACCTTAATTCTTTTAATAACAATAAGGTAATACTAGAGAATGATGTAACTTTATTATCATTTAAATTCATAATGGCAACTCCATTTTTATATCGCGAATTGAATATTCATAACTATACGTCACACATAACCACAGGTCAACATGACATTCCCACCTAGAACATCAAAAACCCCACAGAGAATGTTACCACCTGTACCATACTACTTATTCTGCATCTATCATCGTTAACAAAGATTGAACAATCTCCAGCCATCATGTTAATTAAGAGGTGAAATGCTTTAGTGTTTTAATAGGTTTTTCTAAATAAAAACAGAGATAACCCCATATTTTTATTTTGTTAACCATGTTACCTAATTCACAAATCACCACTTCAACATAATAAACACCCCTAGTCCGTATTCCCTTAAAAGTCTGTGTGCTTTTAATCATGTTCTACTGCATACACGTAAATCCCCTTTATCGCGTACGCTTTTGGTGTTTACTTTTCGATATGCATACACTACATTTAGCACATGATAACCATAAGCACACACCAAGGGAATAAAATGGAATTTGCATACGCCCGAGTATCAACAACTACACAAACAACAGATAGCCAAGTTAGCGACATTAAAAAGTCATATCCTGGCATCGAAATATCAACCGATGTTTGTAGTGGAACAGTACCCGCAACAGAGCGTGAACAATTAAGCCGGTTACTCGATAAATTAAGAAAAGATGATGTACTGGTAGTTTGGTGGATAGATCGCTTAGGCCGTGACTATCACGATTCAGAGACAACTATCCGCGAGCTGTTAAACCGTGGTGTCACAATCAAAACCATTAATCAGAATATGACCTTTGCTTACTCTGGTAATGATATGCAAGACATGACAACCAATATTCAATTAACCATGATCACTGCAATGGCCGCAGCAGAACGTAAGAATCGTTTAGCCAGTGCCGAAGCTGGACGCCAAGCAATTAAACAAGATCCGAAGTTATGGGCTGAAAAATTTTCAGGACGGAAGCCAAACATAGAACGTAAGGCAAAAATTATCGAACTGTTAGAACAAGGCTTATCCGTTCGAGAAGTGGCCATGAAAGTAGGATGCAACCCTAGTACGGTTCAACGGGCTAAAAAGGTTGGGTTTTTATAGGTTAGTTTCGTAAATATGCAATATACTTTTGAGGGGTTTAGTAAACGCTATAAATGAACATGTATATCAGTATCTTAAAAGTTGACACTACTCTATAACTCATTGATTAGCAAAGACATTGATATATTGACCTGTATAGAGAAAAAGGTATAATAGAAAAATAGCAATAATCAAAACGATTACTGCTAAATCACTCTAAGTCGATTAGACTATAGATTGGTATAAATGTTACCTATAAGTATTTTAGACAAACACCTGCAAATACTGCAGCTGAAAAATTGACTAAAAACTCAAGTAACAGAGGTGCGATATCTATCATTATATCATTCCTTGTTAATGCTTTAACGTTACTAATGAAACTTGCAGGGATCATAAACGTTAGCGCAAAGTTAGCTCCATAAGCAAAAGTGCTTATGGGGTTTTTCTTCGTCTAAAAAAAGACAGACTTATTATAATCTGTATATTCATACATGTAAATAATAAACAAAATTAGCCTCTACCTCCCTCTACCAACAAGTTAAAAAACATATTGTAACCACATAATATATAATGAAAAGAATAGTTGCAAACAACATTTAAACAAAACAAAACAAAAAACACGGCAAATCTGTGGATAAGTCAAAAAAAACACTAAAAAACAAACACTTTTTATCCACAACAATTAAACCACTGCCTTTCCCATATGATTTAGAACAATAATTAATCAAGCGATCACCAACCAAACCATAACAGTTAACTACCCTGTCTAATTTATGACTTGTCCATAAAACGATAAACAAAGACAGCTTGTGGTTGCGGCAGCGACTAAAGCCAATGTGGACACATAAAATTTTTGATGTTAGATGCATACTGTCCAATGGAGTTCGAAGCTCAAACGTGCAAAACACCACATCTTAATAGTTTCGTATAAATTAGTTTCTTTGGTTGGTTTTGTATGAATGGTTTTTTTAGTGTGGCAATGTAGATTGGGAGATCAGGTTTTGTTAGGGCATACTTAAAATGAGATATTTGTAACACTATATAACGATTATCAATCAATATGTTGACTAGATAACAAGCAAGGATAGACAATAAACAATACTTTTTTAACAGCTTGAATAAAATGCCTTTAATTACAATTAACTACTATCAATTAGTTCCATCTAGTGATGAAGAAACCAATCAATTAACACATATAGGAACAGAAAACTTCCTTAACATAAAAGAAACATTAATCCCATCAATAAACGGGAACTCTCCGACAATAACAAAACTATTCTCTTCAAGTATGAATAATCGATGGAAAGTTATTGCACGAGAGATTATTACTACAACTAACCATATAAATATTACATTAGAAGCTATAGATTGTACTAATGACCAATATCTTGATCAAACTAAAGAATTAAAAAAAATAAGCCTTAACCAAATTTTAAGAAAAGGAACAGTTATTGAAGTAGAGTTTGGAAGCCGACCAGACTGTTACAGTAATACAAATAACCTTCAATCAAACAAAAATTATCCTGATTCAAACCAAATAAAAGAAATGCATAAGCGTAGACCTGCAATTGTGCTAAATGTCACAAAAGACTTTGTTCAAGTCGTTCCTTTAACATCACAAGAAGCTCCAGGATACTCACGGAATAATTCAATTTTTGAAATTAGTGAAGAATCTTTGATTAATTGTGTGACATTAAACAGAAAAAAATCATATGCCTTATGTCATATGATACAAACAGTCTCCATCACGAGAATACTTCCTCCTAAAACAAGAGGAAAGTCATATTCAGCCATAAGAGATACACGCTATAGAGAACAAATCACAAGAAATGATTTAATAAAACTAAACACAGCGATAGCAAACTCAGTCGGTATAAAAGATTATGAAAAATTGCAAGACGAGATCGAGCAATTAAAAATAGAAAAAAGTGATTTATTAAGAATTAACAGTGATTTATTAAGAATTAACAGTGAATTAGCCACGCTTAGAAGCGAAAACATGACACTAAGAGCAACAATGGAACAAACTGAGAGAAAGAATAGAGCCACAATAGAAGTTATTAAAGATCAATATATTCGCTATGGGTTAGCAACATTAAGTAACGTTTATGAAAAGATAGATGAAGAAATTCAAGAAATGATCGACTTCCTATAACTACTTTTATTGACATTAATCTGTAACCCCCTATAATATGGGTACTGGTTGAGGATTAAGAGACGACACTCTCCTTAGCGACGCTGAAAGACGCCATGTCGACGTAAACAAAAAAAAGCCAAAGCCACCTTTTAGGTGGCTTTGGCTTTTTTTCTACATCGCAAAATAAAATTTGCATTCCATATTTAACACAATCAAAGAACAACCATCTTTTTTGTATGATTTTATTTTAATTGCAGCATGATCATTAACACTTATACATACACTTCCCCCCCACGGCCAGCACACCCGCCCCGCGCCTTAACTTTGCCTGTGACACGACAACCGCAATTAACACCCTAAAGACAGAGCCAACACTAACAGCAGCCATTTATCGCGGGGAGCTTCGGGTGGGCGGGGGATGTGGGGGCACCGAGGCGCTTGCGCCAGGTGGATTGGACGGAACGGCCAAGGGGCAAGACTTTCCACGCGCGACCAACGGTAGCTGTTACCGATCCTGCCCGCTTTATGGCTTGCCCATTAAGCGATAAATAAAGGCAGCTTGCCTGCCACTGCTAGGCTTTTGATTTGGCTTATGGTCACAGCAACCACAATAGCCAACGTGGTCGCGGTAAATTTAACATAATTTACTTTTATGCTTGAAGTTGCTCAGTGCCCGCCAGCTTGCTGGGGCTAGGCGCGTGCAATTTCGCATAAAAAACATTATGTTAAGCCATTTTTGTGCCCGCAAAAGGCACAAAAATGGCGTAATTCTACCGCGGCCACACCCACGATACTCAAGCGCACTGCAATGGCGAACTGCAACACTATTCCTTTAAACAAAAAATGTGAGCCATTGCTGTGCGTCGAGCTCTTGTTTGCGCTTGCGTAAACTTCCCCATGCTTGGGGTTAGGGGTTGGCAAACGCTTTTAAGGGGCCAGCTAAATTGAGCAAGTTTGTGCTTTTGAGGCCATGACATTTACCGCTGTGGTTATTTAGCTTGTCTGAATGTCGTTACCACTGCAGTGCTTTTTGTGATGGCCGAGGAAGTGCAATCTTGAAAAATTTCGTCAGCTGGCCAGCATTATCCCAGGTGAGGAAAGCCCGTCTTTTAGTACTGTCAGCTTGATATGAGATCTAATCGCTTTTAGGGTCAATTCGTAACACCCACAACTACATACCCATATAATAAAATATGGTTAACTACATAATTTAAATCAAAAAAAATAGCATAAACGCAATATAGTGTTACCATTCTTTTGATCTAGTTGTCTAATAAATTTAGTAGAGGAAATAATGGTAATAATTCGTACACTATTGATTTTTTTTTTCGTTTCTATGTCTGCGATAGTGTTTGCAGGTGAAGGAAAATTTAGTAATCAAATAGTTGAAACAAAACATAGTTCATTAACAGAAAAATATGATGTTTTTACCGAGGGGAATCGGCAATATATTATTAGACTTAAAGAAGATGGTTCAACTTGGGGAGGAAGCTTCTCCTTATCTGCAAAAGAAAAATCTACTTCATTTACTATCAGCTCCACGATGGGAAGAGGTGATGGGCGATATTCAAAGCCTAGATCAGGAAGTTTTCTGTTTAAGTTTGATAATGATGACAAAGTTTATAATTTTTCTGGTACTAGTTATTATTTACGGACAGTTTATGCATATAGAGACAAAAAGCGTGATAAGGAGTTTTTAGAAAAGCTTGCTCAAAAGAACCATGTATATGTAAAAGTCATAGTGGTTGGCGTTGAGCATGTTTTTAAAGTGAGTTTAAAAGGAACTAATAACATACTACAGACAGGCAAATTTTTAATTTAATACATTTTAAACTGTTCTTAAAAAGGCTGCCAACAAGTGGCCTTATTATATGTGAAGGTTACATTCTATCTACTAGCCACATAAAAACTTGTAATTAGAAACTCGATTAAGCCCAACGGTTAAGGATTGTCCATTGAGGCTCTATTTATAAAGTTATTAAATAAAACAATATAGGATTAAAATTGAATGTAGATCGAAAAACACTCCTCCCCTTCTTGCAATCAAACCTCTATATCAATATAAAAAGTAAGTCTATTTCATCTAAAAGGTAGCTATCTATGGCGCTAAAACCAGGTCCAAAACCAATAGCAAAATCAACAGGAAAGCCAGATCAACGCCGACGTGATAATAAAAGCACTCCAGGTAATACACCAGGGTTAAAGCCAAGTAAATCATCAGGGAAATAATCGCTTTACTATTAAACATCTCCTCACAAATATATTGTAAGTATAGAGGTTTTAAATGCCTAATTTTATAGTCAATAAAAATGCTCAACCAAATGGTGATCATGAAGTACACAATTTAACCAATGGTTGCTCATTCATGCCGAATCCAGAAAATCAAGTTAACGCAGGTTTTCACCAAACATGCGCAGGTGCAGTAGCTGAAGTTAAAAAGAACAACCCAGCACTTAGTATCAACGGATGTTATTACTGCTGTAATTCTTGCCACACAAGCTAGTAAATAAGATGAAATCCACAACATTAAATTAAAACCGTTACTTCATAACGGTTTTTATATTACCTACAACGACGTATACAACCCCGTCATTTCAGTAAAAGTACTCTCTAACATATCGCAGTAGATCCCCGACTGCCGCCCTACCTCAACATAATCAAATTGGCCACGCAGCTTACGATAACTAATCACGCTATAAGTATCACTTGGGTCTAATACCACACGTAACCGCGTAACGTTATTTAATGTCCCAGCACTAACAGGCAAATCAAACTGCAAGCCAGGATCTTCAATGCCTACAAAATGCTTTGCCCCCGTCATAGTAATAAACCGGTTACCGCCTAGCTGGCCTAAAATGATTTTCGCAATATCCATATAACTCATAATCCTGCTTCCTCTTCATATTCTGTAATTGCTGTAATAAAACACTCAAGATCACCACAAGTCGTAATCACAGGCCCCAATGCGGGGTGCTGCCGAATCTCTACGTTTAGCGCGTTAACCATAATTAACACGCTTGGATTACATGCTCTTAGATTTTCATATAGTTGATAAAGACGGTGATCTATTTGATATTCCACAGAACCGCCGATCATCGTTGTAGAGCCTGAGTGGTGCAACGGTGATACGTTGCTCGATTGATGTGCCTTAGTGCTGCTTGTTTTGTAAGAGTTGGAATGTGCCATTGCTTTTCTCCTTATTGTTTCTCATCGCCGTTTTCGCCTATTCTTTCCCGAGGCACCTCTGAATATTTAAAACAAGGGCGCTTGCGTGTATTTACCCTTTTTTTAAATATTCTGATGTGCCACGTTGCAATTCACGAAAACGCTGAGAAACAATAAGGAGAAAACAGCAAGCACATGGAAACGGCACAAAATTTAGCAGCACTTAGCACAGCAATCGAAAGCTCTTGCTCTTGCTCTTGCTCTTGCTTTTGATTTGGCTTTTGCTCTTGATTTAGATTTTGATCTTAATAGCCCTGATCGTTACCCGAATGGGCCAAGACATTTGCAAAGCGTTTTTTTGGCTTGGTCGAACCCTTTATTCAAAGAAGGAACGACTGCAGAAGAAAGGTGTGAGATAGAGCAGGATTAGCTTCGATAAGCTTACATAAGTTACGCAAGCCTCATAACTTACGCAATAATACTATTTAAAGTTAAGCCACTGATTTTCCTGATCAAACAAATCGAAAGCACTAAATAACACAGATAGTTTATAAAGTGATGAAAGTGCAAAATACAAACTTATAACGCCAATAAAAATTATAAGAGTGAAATGTGACTGTTGTTTAACACCTAGCAAATTAAAGATGTTAATAATAAATTCAGGGGTATAAAGTGGAGATACTACAACATAAAAAATAGCCATGCCTGATAGCCAATATTTAAGGAAGTAAAATACTGCCAAACCTTTTCTTATCCATAAAGAACGGAAACGCCATTTGAATTTTAAACGGCCATTTTCTCTGTGTTTTTTAAAAAGCCTATATGCAAGTCTATAATCTTTTAAAGCTCGACTTGGATTAGGGAAGAGTAACAAATGCTTGATAACATCGATATCAAATCGATCAGAACCAGCAACGGCTTGATACCCTTTTTCAATAACAAATTTATTCTTAAGGCTATCTAAATCCTCTAAGAATGCTTTAGCAACAGTAAACTCATCAATGAGTTTTTTCCTGTTATTAAACTTTATATTATAAACTGCAATAAAGAATGAAATAAAGCTGACAGCCGCAGCAATTAACTTAAAGATTAGATCGTAATTCACTTATTCTCACCTAATAAATATTAATCGATAGTCATAACTTACGTAAGTTATGATGATTATTCTTTTATTATATATCAGCATGTTAAATTATAACTAGAGTACTGATATATATTGTTAGCCACTCTAATCTCAAACTTAATCACACGATATTTTTCAATTTGTTCATGACTGAACAAGAGTAAGTTACGCAACTTGCATAACTTACGTAAAAACAGATCATTAATTTACATTTCCGACTAAAACCCAAATAATCACTGCACTAAACGAAAAAGGATTTTACCGTGAAAATAACAACAATAATTTTACTCAGTGGACTATTTCCAATCGCTGCAGCAGCCAATACACCACAAGGTAACACTACCAACCAATCATTCAGTAAAGCTAAAAAGATCATGCAAAAGCAGATCTATACCAACCCAGCCGACATGAAAACCATCTACTGTGGTGCAGATTTTAATGCTGATAAATACATAACGTTACCCGCAGGCTTTACGACTGAGGTTTATAAGAAGCGTGTAAAACGTTGGGAAGCTGAACATGTAGTACCCGCCGAGAACTTTGGCCGCGCCTTTAGTGAATGGCGTGAAGGAGCAAAGGTATGTGTAGATAGCAAAGGCAAAGATTTTAAAGGTCGTAAATGTGCCGAAAAAGCCAATAAAGAATACCGCTTAATGCAATCAGATCTATATAACTTATTCCCTGCAGTAGGTGCTGTGAATGCGGCTCGCCAGAACTACAACTATGTTATGCTGCCGAAAACAGCAAGCAAAAACTATCGTTCATTTGGTAGCTGCGACATGATCATTGATAAAAAAGACCATGATGCACAGCCGCCAGAGCGCGCACGTGGTGTTATCGCCCGTACTTATATGTACTTTGAATCAGCATATCCAAAATACAAAATGAGCCGCCAACAACGCCAGCTAATGGAAGTATGGGATAAACAATACCCTGTTACAAAATGGGAATGTGAACGTGCGGAAAAGGTACAGAATATACAAGGTAATATAAATCCTGTTTTAGCTGCTCGTTGTAAGAATAGTTAATATGGAACTTACTTAACAGTCATAACTTACGTAAGTTATGACTGTTATTAAACACTAAAAAATCAATGCCTTAAATAATCACTTAATGTACTTGGTGCAACATCTAATAACTTAGCAGTAGCTCTAATTCCTAACCCCATAGCCCGATACTTTTCTATCTGTTCACGTTTATCATCAAGTTTTAAGCGCTTTGCAGGACCTTTAGGTCGCCCAAGAATCTGACCTTTTACCTTACGTGCAGCCAATGCTTCTTTGGTACGCATTCGAATAAACTCACGATCAATTTCTCCTGCTAATCCAAGCATCGTTGCAATAATTTTTGATTGCATAGAACCATCAAGTTGCATGTTTTGTTTCGCTATATGAACGTTAATTTTTTTCTCCATGCATAATTCTAAGATCTCAAGCACTTGAATTGTCGAACGTGCCATACGAGTCACTTCAGAAAAGATAATCACATCATTACACGCTAACCCTTCTAATAGGCCCCCTAAACGCCGCTGACGCCACTTCTTTGCTCCAGACACACAATCTTCCACGAATACTAAACTAGAGAGCCCTAAACGGTTTGAGTATTCCAAAATGCCATGTTTTTGATTATTTACATCTTGAGAATCAGTCGAAACACGCAGATAAGCATAATTAGCCATGATCATTCCTTGATTAAATAGGATTCATCACGCTAACCAAACAGAAAAAGCAAAACAATAAACAGAAGATAATTTACAGTGGTGTGTCCTAATTGGGTTGTTTACCCAATCAGCGTACACCTATGATGCAGAATTAGCGCTATATGACTAATTTACCCAATCAACGCACACCCAAAATCAGATTAACAGCTAAAAAGTGTATTCTAATTGGGTAATTTACCCAATCAGCGCGCATCAAAGAGGAATAAAAAAGGAAAAGCAGACGCAAAACGAAAGGATACCCAATCAGCGTACACCACAAAACAGTGACATAAATCACAATAGTGTATCCTAATTGGGTTGTTTACCCAATCAGCGTACACCTAATCATTCATAAGCGGGCTTGCATCTGACGCATTGCAAAGCTTTTTAAATCGCTTATCGATACAGTAATACTGCTCACCGTTCTTGGTCATGAAAGAGCCACTAAGAAAACCTATAGACTCTAACTTCTTTAAACCTGTTTTGATTTTACGGTTAGCTTCTTTGGTACAACTCTCTAAGCGTAATCGCTCACGTAAACGTGTAAAAGACACTGGGATAGGATTTTCAGGCAAGGCCAATAAATACAAATATAAACACTGTGCAACTTCAGCACGAGGTAATTTAGAAAGTACTTTCATACTAACAAGCACTTGATAATCAAGACGATATAAATCCCATAGCGATTCATCAGCCATTAGCTCTACACGATCTTCATCACCATCATAACTGGCTTTAAGCAACATACCCGTATGCACTGCTTTATCGGCACCTTTACGACGAAAGGTTAGGCTCTGACTTTGGATGCGCTCTAACGACTCACCAATTTGACGGCGGAGGTTTTTATCAAATCGACGACTTGGATAACCACAGTACTTAGCAAATTCACTGAACTTCAAATGAACAGTATTTGATGACAGTCCTAATTTACTAAAAACTAAGACAATTCCGCACCATACTTTAAAGTCTGTTTCGACGTTAAGACGAGTCCCACGCACTGTAACCGAGTCGTAACCCTCTTTTTGACATAACTCAAGATTCACTAAATCCGTTGTTAAATCCATCATAGTGCCACTATTAATATTCACTTTACGGCCAACCGGCGTAAAAACACCAGTACGAAGTAATACATTAGGTTGCACACTAGTCGATGCACTAGTAATTAATTGTATTTTATTCGAGGTAGTAACTTCCGTGAGAGGTAGTAGGTTCTTATCCTGAGCCATATTGTCCACATTAATAGAAAAAGCCAACCCAATTAGAATACACCACTTTGCCCAATTAGAATACACCATTTACCCAATTAGAATACACCCTCTACCCAATTAGAATACACCACGTTCCTCTACACCCCCTGCTATATAAGGGCTAGCGCGATCAGGGATCTCTTTTGGATCTATATAGGATCTATTTATTGGATCTATCCACTGAATATGTGGATAACTCTTCGAGTTAACACACATACTCACTGTATAAATAAACAATCAATTTTCATTTTGTTTTTCTAAATAAGAACAAAGTGTTTTTTCATCTTGTTCCGCTAATAAAGCTAATGCAGCTTTTACTACTTGAGAACGATTGCAACGAAACGACCGAACAATAAGTGACAAATCATCAATTAATTGATCTTCATGTTCTGTTAGAGAAAAAGTAACTCGCTTAAACTTCTTTTCACGTTTAACAGCCGTTTCTTTAGTAATAACATTAATTTCAGCACCACGAGCAAAAGCATCAATTTTTTGCTGTTCTGTTACACGTTCACGTTTTTTAACCATGGAAAACTTCCTCCATTAAAGCGTTGATTTCAGCTTTAGCTTTAGCATCCTTCCATTCGAAAACAGTTTTGCCTTCAGCAACACAATCACGGAATGCTTTACGATCATAAACAAGCGATGTGGCAACTTTAAACTCAGGAAACTCTGATAAATATTCCTTAGCATCATCAGCTTCTTTGATCACAGGATTGGTTGGACACATGTTTAAAACTAAATAGCCTTTTAGCTTTGGATTAATATCCTGGGCTTGTAAAAACACTTCTGTTAAGTGAGGCAAAGTATCTAAATCATATTGAGATGGACGAGATGGTGAAAGTAATACATCGGCAATAACCATACCTGTTCGTAATTCACGACTATCACGACCAGCTGTATCTGCAACAACATAATCATAATGTACGGATAGGTCTTTTAAGGTTTGGTTAATATTACCTGACGCTTGTACGTGAGGGATATGCTTGAGTTTTTCTTTCTCTTGGCGATCTTGAGCCCAACGAACAGCTGAGCCTTGTGGATCGGCATCAACCAAAATAACGTTATGACCTTGGTGCACCAACCAACCCGCGACATTAACCGCTAATGTTGATTTCCCGCAGCCACCTTTTTGGCTACCAAGTAAAATAATCTTTCCCATCATTTTCCCTTACGTAAATGAAGTCACTTAGCTAAGTTTAATAACTTACGTAAGTTATGCAATGAATAGATGTTTTTTTTGTTTAATTTTTATTAAAAAACATGAAATTTCAACTGGTTATATGTGATGCTCATCATTGAGCATTTATTTACATAGACTAGATGTTAATTGATAATTTGGTTAAGAAATATTCTTAAATAGAAAATAAAAACAATTGCTCTTAGGAGAGTCGCCATGAATTCGTTGTATGTAGTAGTGACATTAAATTTAAAAGCATTTCAGGTTAGAAACGCTAATCATATTATTTATGCTCATCAATCATCAAATGGTGATGTCTATATAGGCCAAGCTCAATGTATTGTTAACCGCTGGGCTGAACATCATCATGTAGCTAATTCGCCCTCACACCCAGAGCGAAACCAGAAATTTAAAGTTGCGTTACGTACGGAAAAACATTGGAAACATTACATTATAGCAATAGCAGAAACTCAAACGGAGGCTGATATTGCAGAAGCATCAGCAATCAATTTTTATAATCCAAGCCTAAATATGCATGTAGGAAGAAGTTCTATATCAAATGTTGATTATAATTTTCAACCGTTAAATGGAGATGGTCGAGAAACATTAATTGAAGGTAAGCAAGTTACTCGATATCAAACTCAAGAACGATTTACAGATCGTGAACGAAGTACAATTTTATGCCGTACTATACGTAAAGTAGGAAAAAGCCATATTAGTTTTGAATGTGTAAATGATGGTATGAGAGTTAATGTTTCGTATTCTAAACGAGTTGGTTTTGGAGAAGGAGAGCGTGTGACAATATCTCATGCAGCTAAAGGAAAAAGTTTTTATACCACTACGGATTATTCAGAAATAAAAAAAGTATAAGATTGTAAAAGAGATCTAATGGTTTCTTTTTTATAAAAAATATAAAGTTATAGTGCATTAGGTTTGTTTTTATGACCGAGCTAAATGTAACTAACAAATAACGTATTACATAACCATCGGAAACATACCGCGCTATAAGCCACTGTAACAGTACTGTAATAATCAACTATGTAGTGTAGAGCGTTCATTTTTACGCAAGAGGAATTGCTATCAGGTAGACAGGGAATGTTGCTGATAATGCTTAGTTAACTGTTGGCGCAGTTACTAAGTAAAAGAAATGATGAAAATATAACCTCTTCATTATGCTGCTTAATTGCAGTCACATCAACTCACCCTCGTGACACCCATCACAAAAATAGTAATCGTATTTTTTCTATTGTCGTAGCGGGCAAACCCACGCCAGCGACATTAAATAAATGGGTGGTCATTGGTAAGCAATACAATGAAAACTAACTAAATACGTGACAACGTAATGCCGTCTTGACGGGGACGTACTGAACTTATGGTGTTGTTAAGTGCAGTAATAAACAGGTATGGCGCAATGGGTGATCTAATATCACCACTATTTTGATGCGCAACAATTGCTTAGTTGTTAGGTCTGATTGATGTCACTCGACACGCACAAACCAACTAAGAAATGATCTGGAGTAACGCCCAGGTCTGCAGCGGTTCTGGCGATACCGTGTGACTATGCCCAGCCCTAACTAATCTGTCACAGAACTATCGCACCTGATAAAGCATAACGTTGAACAGCCAAACAGATATATAGCCAAAAGATGGAACGGTTTTTGATTGATGCTAACGCATATGTGTGGCATCACCCAGCCCCCGTCTAATGACTACTATTGTCTGTCCGAAATATACGGTCGTTTTTATCG
>NZ_FUZI01000063.1 GCF_900166965.1 Photobacterium piscicola
GACCGCCCACCGTACCGGTGATCGCAATGCTCTGCTGATGGCCTTCTTGTTGAGTAATGACGTTATCGCCAGTGATCTTATCGATATCGATAGTCGCGTTAACATCCACCGTATAATTATGCTCAGCCGTGGCGGTTTTGCTGTTGCCTGCGGTGTCGGTGGTGGTCACTGTCGCGCCAACATGATCCGTCTTCGCATCCAACAAGACCTTGCCATCAACAGACAAACGCCATGACTTATCCGCTTGTACTTCGGCGGTGCCTAACGTTTTACCATCAAGGGTCACTGTTACCCAATCGCCCGCTTTCACATCGCCGCCAACCGTACCGATGATCGCTTGGGACTGTTCAGAATCAGGTCCGGTTACATTATCATCGGTAGCAATCGAGGTAATAGTGATCGCTGCCGCAATGTCAGTATCAATGTTGTAAGGGTGATCGTCCGTCGCCGTGGCACTGTTGCCCGCCTCATCCGTGGTGGTGACGGTTGCCGTCACACTATCAGCCGTCGCACCGTCTAAAACACTGCCGTCAACTTCTGCCGTCCACGTTAACTTGCCGT
>NZ_FUZI01000049.1 GCF_900166965.1 Photobacterium piscicola
GGTATCACAATCTCTACTTCTCACGTAGAATACGATACTCCTACTCGTCACTACGCACACGTAGACTGTCCTGGACACGCCGATTATGTTAAAAACATGATCACTGGTGCTGCTCAAATGGATGGTGGTATCCTAGTTGTTGCTGCAACTGACGGTCCTATGCCTCAAACTCGTGAGCACATCCTACTTGGTCGTCAAGTTGGTATTCCTTACATCATCGTATTCATGAACAAGTGTGACATGGTTGATGATGAAGAACTACTTGAACTAGTAGAGATGGAAGTTCGTGAACTTCTTTCTGAGTACGATTTCCCAGGTGATGATTGCCCAGTAATCATGGGTTCTGCACTAGGCGCGCTTAACGGCGAAGCTGAGTGGGAAGCTAAGATTGTTGAACTAGCTGAAGCTCTAGATTCTTACATTCCAGAGCCAGAGCGTGCTATCGATCTACCATTCATCCTTCCAATCGAAGATGTTTTCTCAATCCAAGGCCGTGGTACTGTTGTAACTGGTCGTATTGAGCAAGGTATCGTACGTGTTGGTGACGAAGTAGCTATCATCGGTATCAAAGACACTATCACTACTACATGTACTGGTGTTGAGATGTTCCGTAAGCTTCTTGACGAAGGCCGTGCTGGTGAGAACGTTGGTGTTCTTCTACGTGGTACTAAGCGTGATGACGTTGAACGTGGTCAAGTTCTTGCTAAGCCAGGTTCAATCACTCCACACACTACTTTCACTTCAGAAATCTATGTTCTTTCTAAAGATGAAGGCGGTCGTCACACTCCTTTCTTCAAAGGTTACCGTCCACAGTTCTACTTCCGTACAACTGACGTAACTGGTACTATCGAG
>NZ_FUZI01000015.1 GCF_900166965.1 Photobacterium piscicola
CTACTGCGACAGATGATCATATTTACAACATTGATACTGACATTGCGGCAACGATCACTATTACCTCGATTGCTACCGATGGTGTTATCAACGCAGATGAAGCGCACAGCAAAGTCCCGGTCACGGGGACCGTGGGCGCAGATGTTAAAGTCGGCGATACCGTTACGGTTGTTGTTGATGGTCAAACCGTGGGTACCACAAAAGTTGTGGAGCAGGACGGCAAGTTAACGTGGACGGCAGAAGTCGACGGCAGTGTTTTAGACGGTGCGACGGCTGATAGTGTGACGGCAACCGTCACCACCACGGATGATGCGGGCAACAGTGCCACCGCGACGGACGATCACCCTTACAACATTGATACTGACATTGCGGCAGCGATCACTATTACCTCGATTGCTACCGATGGTGTTATCAACGCAGATGAAGCGCACAGCAAAGTCCCGGTCACGGGGACCGTGGGCGCAGATGTTAAAGTCGGCGATACCGTTACGGTCGTTGTTGATGGTCAAACCGTGGGCACCACAAAAGTTGTGGAGCAGGACGGCAAGTTAACGTGGACGGCAGAAGTCGATGGCAGTGTTTTAGACGGTGCGACGGCTGATAGTGTGACGGCAACCGTCACCACCACGGATGAGGCGGGCAACAGTGCCACGGCGACGGACGATCATCCTTACAACATTGATACTGACATTGCGGCAACGATCACTATTACCTCGATAGCTACCGATGGTGTTATCAACGCAGATGAAGCGCACAGCAAAGTCCCGGTCACGGGGACCGTGGGCGCAGATGTTAAAGTCGGCGATACCGTTACGGTCGTTGTTGATGGTCAAACCGTGGGTACCACAAAAGTTGTGGAGCAGGACGGCAAGTTAACGTGGACGGCAGAAGTCGATGGCAGTGTTTTAGACGGTGCGACGGCTGATAGTGTGACGGCAACCGTCACCACCACGGATGAGGCGGGCAACAGTGCCACCGCGACGGACGATCACCCTTACAACATTGATACTGACATTGCGGCAGCGATCACTATTACCTCGATTGCTACCGATGGTGTTATCAACGCAGATGAAGCGCACAGCAAAGTCCCGGTCACGGGGACCGTGGGCGCAGATGTTAAAGTCGGCGATACCGTTACGGTCGTTGTTGATGGTCAAACCGTGGGCACCACAAAAGTTGTGGAGCAGGACGGCAAGTTAACGTGGACGGCAGAAGTCGATGGCAGTGTTTTAGACGGTGCGACGGCTGATAGTGTGACGGCAACCGTCACCACCACGGATGAGGCGGGCAACAGTGCCACGGCGACAGATGATCATATTTATACCGTTGACACTGACATTGCGGCAGCGATCACTATTACCTCGATTGCTACCGATGGTGTTATCAACGCAGAAGAAGCGCACAGCAAAGTCCCTGTTACGGGTACCGTGGGCGCAGATGTTAAAGTCGGCGATACCGTTACGGTCGTTGTTGATGGTCAAACCGTGGGCACCACAAAAGTTGTGGAGCAGGACGGCAAGTTAACGTGGACGGCAGAAGTCGATGGCAGTGTTTTAGACGGTGCGACGGCTGATAGTGTGACGGCAACCGTCACCACCACGGATGAGGCGGGCAACAGTGCCACGGCGACAGATGATCATATTTATACCGTTGACACTGACATTGCGGCAGCGATCACTATTACCTCGATTGCTACCGATGGTGTTATTAACGCAGATGAAGCGCACAGCAAAGTCCCGGTCACGGGTACCGTGGGCGCAGATGTTAAAGTCGGCGATACCGTTACGGTCGTTGTTGATGGTCAAACCGTGGGCACCACAAAAGTTGTGGAGCAGGACGGCAAGTTAACGTGGACGGCAGAAGTCGACGGCAGTGTTTTAGACGGTGCGACGGCTGATAGTGTGACGGCAACCGTCACCACCACGGATGAGGCGGGCAACAGTGCCACGGCGACGGACGATCACCCTTACAACATTGATACTGACATTGCGGCAGCGATCACTATTACCTCGATTGCTACCGATGATAATGTAACCGGACCTGATTCTGAACAGTCCCAAGCGATCATCGGTACGGTTGGCGGCGATGTGAAAGCGGGCGATTGGGTAACAGTGACCCTTGATGGTAAAACGTTAGGCACCGCCGAAGTACAAGCGGATAAGTCATGGCGTTTGTCTGTTGATGGCAAGGTCTTGTTGGATGCGAAGACGGATCATGTTGGCGCAACAGTGACCACCACTGATACCGCAGGCAACAGCAAAACCGCCACGGCTGAGCATAATTATACGGTGGATGTTAACGCGACTATCGATATCGATAAGATCACTGGCGATAACATCATTACTCAACAAGAAGGTCATGAGAAAACAATAAATGTCACGGGAAAAGTCGGTGGTCAAGCCCGTGAAGGAGATGAAGTTACTGTTACAATTAATGGTAATAAATATGTTACTCATGTTCAGACAGATCTTACTTGGATCGTTGCTATCGCTGGTATTGATATCCTGCATGCCCACAAGGCAATAGCAAGTGTTACAACATCTTATAGTTCACATAATGTGACAACAGAAGCTGATGAGCCGTATACAGTAGACATTGGTGCGTTAGTTACTATTGACTCTATTGCAGACGATAACATTGTTACTCAAGCTGAAGGTAAGAGTACGGTAACCATTAAAGGTTCTGTTGGTGAGGATGTTAAGGATGGTGATACGGTTACATTGACTATTGATGGTCAACAGTTTACGGGTGAAGCAAAAGATGGTCATTATCAAATTAATGTTGATGGTGAGGCTTTACTAAACGATAGTGATCGAATTGTAGATGCATCGGTAACAACCTCTGATGGTGCAAATCATACGGCATCAGATACTGCAGAGAAAGCTTATCAAATTGATGGTGCTGTTATTCAAGGTAATAATGGTGATAATACTATAACGGGCACTGCTGGTACTGACTTATTAATCGGTGATTTAGATCCTGCAAAAGTAGTTGAAACATCAACAAATGTGAATTTTGTTATTGATACTTCGGGCAGTATGTTTTTTGGTCGTTTATTAACGCTAGATGCGGTGGAAGGGCATAAAGCCGATTATTATCGTATCTATGTTGCGGGTAACTCAGAATTAACAGCGGCTGATGGTACTCGAATTTCAAATTCTCAGGGTTGGGTAACGGTAACGTACGATCAACTTAAAGATGGCTTACAATATGACGCTGGCGGTTATTCTGATATTTATATTAAGTCGTCAGATGGAGTAGACTTTAGTCATACATTTAAATCGTTGCCGTCTATTTTTGATATGACAAAGCAAGCGTACGACACTTTAACGACGAGTATCCTTGATAGTACCAACGATAAAAGTTTATTAAAATTTAATATAGTGACATTTAATGGTTCAGTGCAAGGAAATGAATCGTTTCATTATGATGAAAAAACACATCAATTTGTGAATAGTCATAATGTGTTGATTAATAATTATATTAATAATCTTACGGCTGGCGGTGGTACGCAATTTGAAGGCGCATTAAAAGCGGCAAGTGCAAACATTGTTGACAGCAATGAAAGAAATATTGTTTATTTTTTAAGTGATGGTAAAGATGAAGATTCATTCCATCCTAATGGAATACATTTTTTACCTAATACAGAAATTGTCTCTATTGCTGTTGGTCCTTCTGGTGATGGAACACAAGTAAATGAAATTGCAAAATTGGGCGTGGGTTATGATGATAATAATTCTACAGCCCCAAGTTATTCTCAAGTGATTACTAATGCAAATGAATTAAATAATGCCTTTCATGATATAGGTCAGCATTTTATTCCAGGAAGTGACACCATTATTGGTAGTGATGATAACGATGTGCTTGCCGGTGATGCACTGAATATCAAGTGGATGTACGATGACGGTTTACTTAGCGGGACGTATCAAGAACCAAAGAGTGATGATGAGTCAACTAAGCCCGCTAATTTACTGAAGCAGTATTTAGCAGATAAAGATTATGATGGAAATGTTGATAAGGTTCTTACCTCCGATTTAAACCATTTTATTGCAAATCATTTAGATAAATTTGGTAATAATGCATATGGTGGTAACGATCATTTAACGGGAGGTAAAGGTAATGATATTCTTATCGGTGATGGTGGTAATGATTCTTTAAATGGTGGCCTTGGAAATGATTTTTTAAATGGTGGTTTTGGTAATGATAATTTGATTGGTGGAGAGGGTAAAGATACTTTCCTATGGTCAGAAAACAATTTTGGTACCGATGCTATACCTGCAATTGACACTATCATGGATTTTGAAAAAGGTATTGATACTATTGAATTAGGTGATTCATTACACGTAAAAAATATTCAATCTTTGGATGATCTCAATAATCGGTTGAATATTATTGAGCAACAGGGCAATACTGAAATTCAGATTTTTGATGACCAACATCAAGTAGTGCAAAACATCATATTGAATGGTATTAGCCATAATGATCTCTTTGGTAACAATGCAACTAGTATGTCTAATGAAGATAAATTGGATGCGTTACTTAATAGCGGCAATCTTGAATTGAGCGATAATTTTGGTAATCAACAGGCCAATACCTTAACTGCTGATAATCAAGGTGAATCATTATTTGGTTTTGATGGTAATGATATTCTAGTTGCAGGGCAAGGTAACGATATTTTAACGGGTGGACATGGTGATGATGTATTTACATGGCATGAAACGTCGCTTTCTACTGTAGCAAATACTGATACCATTGCTGATTTTGAATTAGATAAAGATCAAATCAATATTCATGATTTACTGACTGATGATGAAAATGCTAGTTTAAAGATGGATGATCTATTAAGTCATGTGAGTGCTGATGTAGACAATAAAGGCAATGTTAATCTTGAAGTAAGTAGCCTTGACGGTAAATCACAACACATAGTGTTAGAAAATATTAACCCACAGAATGACTTAGGTTTAGCTGATGGTGCATCTTCTGCTGATATTGTGTCATCCTTATTTAACCATAATGCGTTTCATGTCGATAATAATAATTAACGACTAATTAACTTGAAAAAGCAGCTTTAATTAGCTGCTTTTTTATAAATAAAGAGAAAATAGTGATGAAAAAAGGGCTAATTGGCGGTTTACTATTATTAAGTTCAGGAACTGTATATGCACAGAGCTGTCCTGTTGATGTGCCTAACCCTATTCATATTGATAAAGGCAGTGTCTCTGTTTATGAAGCAGGAAAACCTAAATTATTGATTGATGATAACAATAATTTATTTATTAATGGTCAACAGGTTGATCTTAATGCGATGCAACAAAAAGCATTAACAGTATACAGTGATGATATGCAGACCTATTTACCACAAATGGCAGCATTGGCCCAACAAGGAACCGGGTTAGCTTTAGCTGTATTGAAAGATGTATCAAATAGCTTTGATTCACAAACAGCATTTGCAAAAGTGCAAGCACTCGTTAATCAATTAAGTGAACAAGCACAGCATAAATTTTATAATCAGCAAGGTGAATTTGTGATGCCTGCTGATGTATTTACTAGTATGGATACGACGTGGAAAACTGAATTTGAAAATGCAATGCAACAAGTAACCGTTGAATCGATATCAAGTGTATTAGCAGCACTGGCTGATGAAATGAAAAATGGCGATGTAGATTTTAGCCAGATGCAGACAAAATTTTCACAGTTAAAGACTCAGATCACCGATACTGTGGCTCAGCATAGTGGTGAAATGAAAGTTAAAGCCAATGATTTGTGTGGTTCAATTGAAGGGTTAGCAAAGCAAGAACAACAACTTCAGCAAATAATTCCACAGTTGCAAAATATACCTATGTTTAAAATGTAATTGCGACCAAAGCTTAACCATAATAAAAATAGCACTTAAGGGTGCTATTTTTATTGGGATAAGCACCTACACTTTATAGATAAGATCAAAAAGTAATAGCTGTAAATCATTATTGTATCAATGTATATAAAAGTGTCAGTTCAAGCTAAAGGAGTGCAAAATGTTCAAGTTATTGGTTATTTTTGGATTACTAGCTTTCGCGTATTGGGTTATTCGGTATCTATCTAAATCGCAGCAAAACCAGATAGTAACGGGATTAGTGGCCGTATTAGGCTCTGCTGCGATCATTTTTATTGGATTTGAATTATTTCGTTAGAGCACATCCGTTAATGCAACACCGATACCTAACCGTTGTTGTTTATGATTATAATCAATTAGGTTCTCACCATACCCCGTCGAATATTTAGTATACCCTCGTAACTTACCCCATAGAGGGAAAGTTAGACCAAATTCACCATAACCTTTATGAGTTGCAAAGTTTTGACGTCCAGTAAAACTAAATTCGTAATCCTGCCATTTGTAGACAGCATTGAGTTCATAGTGCCCCATATAATCACTGATATCTGGGTTATCGTCACCTTTAGGCGATAAAGGATCTTCTTTTTTATCTTCAGGTATACGCCACCAAGGACGCAGTGAGAAGACAAAATTTCCTTTTTCAACAATTAAATCGGTGTAAATACGGTTCCAACTACGAGATAACCCTTGAGTTCGACCATTGGATTGGTGTTCGATGCCTAATGTTACCCATGTGCTTGCTTCAAAAGGTGTCCAAGGTGTTGGTGCGAGGTAAAATAATTCAGGGCGATAGTTGGTTTCTCTAAAAGGACGTGAAATATCTTCGGCATACACTTGCCAATATGATTTCAATGTAAAAGCGGCAAATAAACCATCATTATGAATAAGTAAGTCATCATAACTTAACGGTGTTTTAAAACTTATTTGAAATTCGGCTTCTGCATTTTTCATTTTCCCCGCCCATTCACTGTTTTTATATGCAGCGTTATTAATGTTGTCTGTCATTACAATAGGAAGAAAATAATTCATACGGTGTGGCGTAATAACAAAACGATTTAAAGCAGTATCTCGCTCATCTTGTAATCGTTGAGCCATAAGAGATGGTGATGATTGTGAAGGGGCTGTAATCGTGACAGGCGCGGCTTTAGCTATATTGTCAGAGCAATGAGAGCGAATGTCACTCAATGTTAGTGTGCCATTTTGTGTTTTCACGGCATTTAGCAGGCAAGCATCATAATCTGGAGATGTACTAGCAATAGCTGTACTTGCTATGAATAATGAAGAAGTAAAGCAAACGGTATAAATGCATCTCACAATGATGGGTTATCCCTAAAAAATGGAAAATAAGACGTTACTAATTCTGTGTGTTTTTTTTGTTTCCATTAGTGTACCTAATAAATCTTCCAAAGGAATAACATTAAGTTAGAAATTTGTAAAACAAAAACGCCGTCTTAAAAAAGACGGCGTTTATTATTAAATCATTAGCGTTTTATATTCAGTGTAAATTAGGCACCTGTACGACTACGTGTTGGCTTTCCATTAGGTCGTTGACCACTAGGTTTGCCATTACGATTTGCTGGGCGGCCACTTGCTTGAGCTGGTTTACCATTGCGATTATTACTCGTATTGGTCGTGTTATTATTGCTGCCACCACGGTTACTGTTAGTGCCTGCTTTAGCCGTACTACCATTACGAGAGCTGTTCGCCTGTGGTTTTCCATTATTAACGGGCTTACCATTACGATTACTCTGAGGGCGTTTACCATCAGTGCGAATATCAGGTTGATTCGGGTTCTTGGTTGCAAAACGTTTAGAACCGTGACGACCTGAACCACGACGTTCAGCTGGTGTCATTTCTGCTTCACTGCCAGCGTCTGGGACTAAACAGTTAGGACGATTACCGATCAGATATTTTTTACCCATGGTAATTAACGCATCACGGATAAGAGGCCAGTTGAGTGGATCGTGGTAACGTAATAGCGCTTTATGAAGGCGGCGTTGACGTTCACCTTTAGCGACAAATAAATCTTCACGGCCTTTGTATTTCACTTTCTTCAACGGGTTTGTTTCTGAGTGGTACATTGCCGTTGCATTACACATTGGTGATGGGTAGAAGTTTTGGACCTGATCACACTGATAATCGTTTTGTTTAAGCCATAACGCTAAGTTCAACATGTCTTCATCAGTTGAACCTGGGTGCGCTGAAATAAAGTAAGGAATAAGGTATTGTTTTTTCCCTGCTTCTTGGCTGTACTGCTCAAACATCGATTTGAAGCGATCATAGGTGCCCATACCAGGCTTCATCATCAGATCAAGTGTACCTTTCTCTGTATGTTCTGGTGCAATTTTAAGGTAGCCACCCACATGGTGAGTCACAAGTTCACGTACATATTCTGGTGATTCTACCGCTAAATCATAACGGACACCTGAAGCTATCATGATCTTTTTAATGCCTTTAACATTGCGAGCATTACGATATAAATCAATTAAATGTTTATGATCAGTGTTTAGTTTTTCACAGATTTTAGGGAAAATACATGATGGTCGGCGACAGTTAGCTTCAGCTTTAGGATCTGAACAACCAAGACGATACATGTTCGCCGTTGGGCCACCTAGATCAGAAATAGTACCAGTAAAGCCAGGGACTTTATCGCGAATTTCTTCTAGTTCATTAAGAATTGATTCTTGAGAACGGTTTTGAATAATACGGCCTTCGTGTTCGGTAATTGAACAGAATGAACAGCCACCAAAGCAGCCGCGCATGATATTAACCGAGGTTTTGATCATGTCATAAGCAGGAATTTTTGCTTTGCCGTAACTTGGATGAGGTACACGAGCGAAAGGTAATCCAAATACAAAGTCCATTTCTTCAGTCGACAATGGAATCGGTGCGCGGTTGATCCATAATTCACGATCAGCGTGTTTTTGAATTAATGCACGTCCAGAGTAGGGGTTAGTTTCTAGGTGCATTACTCGACTAGCATGTGCATATAAAATACGGTCATTTGCTAATTTTTCATATGATGGCAACCGTACTACTGTATTTTCAGCGTCATGGCGTGATGGGCGAACATGAATAACTTGTGGCTGTTTTTCTTTTTCTTCTTTATTAGACGCACATGTTTCTTCGGTAGCGTATGGATTTTGCATTACCATCGGACGGCCAGGTTTTTCAATGCGTGATGAATCAATTTCCTGATAGCGTTCAGGAATATCTTTGATCATTACCGCAGTGCCTGCAATATCAGTTAATGACTTAATATCTTCGCCATTGGCAATACGGTGCGATACTTCAACTAGCGCACGTTCAGCGTTACCAAATAATAAAATATCCGCTTTAGCATCCATTAATACTGAACGACGAACTTTGTCTGACCAGTAATCATAGTGAGCAAGACGACGTAAGCTAGCTTCAATGCCGCCTAAAACGATAGGTGATTCTTTATAAGCTTCACGACAACGTTGAGAATAAACTAATACTGCACGATCGGGACGTTTACCGCCTTCATTATTAGGCGTGTAAGCATCATCTTTACGTAGTTTACGATCAGCGGTATAACGGTTGATCATTGAATCCATGTTGCCAGAGGTTATACCAAAATAAAGATTGGGTTTACCCAGCGCCATAAAGTCATCTTTATTGTCCCATTTAGGCTGCGCAATAATACCAACACGAAAACCTTGAGATTCAAGTAGGCGACCAATCACGGCCATACCAAAGCTAGGATGGTCAACATAGGCATCACCAGTAACAATGATAATGTCACAGCTGTCCCAGCCAAGAGCATCCATCTCTTTTCTAGATGTTGGCAAGAATGGAGCTGTGCCATAGCATTCAGCCCAATACTTAGGATAGCTATCAATAGGTGTTACTTTCGTGTGCATGTTTTGACCTCTATATTTTGAGGCGGGAATTATAGCGGCTCATAAAAAGGCTGGCTAGTGATTATAAATCTTGATGTTAAACAAAGTTTTTAATAAATCTCTATTCTGACGCTTAACTATAGCGGTTTATTGTGTGATAGGTGTCGTTAAAAAATGATTTTATTTGTTATAAATGACGTATTGACGTTAAGGGATATAGTCGTTCAATACGTCATAAATGATGCATTACGCTGATGTTATCGGCGATAGTAAACTACGTACATCTGAGCCGTCAGGGCTTTGATAAACCGCGAGATTAAATTGAGGTAAAATAGCTAATACGTGATCAAAAATATCGGATTGAACCGCTTCATAAAAAGCCCAACGTGTATCATTAACAAAAACATAAATTTGAACGGGTAATCCTTGAGCACTTGGCTCTAATTCGCGTACGAGAAAAGTCATATCTTGGCGAATTTTATTATTTTGTTTTAAGTAAGCTTCTAAATAAGCTCGAAAGACAGTGATGTTGGTTAATTGAAGTGCATGAGCATCACCTGTCACAATTTCTGCGTTTCTTTTTGCGATAAAATCCGCCACATAAGGGATAGTTGATAATTGTTGCTGTTGCTGCTCATCAATGAATTTAATGGTTTCGATATCAATTAAAATTGAACGCTTAATGCGACGTCCACCAGATTCTTGCATCTGACGCCAGTTAATAAATGAATCTTGTACGAGGGCATAAGCAGGAATATTGGTTACGGTATTATCCCAGTTTTTTACTTTAACGGTTGTTAAAGAAACCTCATCAATACTGCCATTTGCACCATATTTATCCATTTGAATCCAATCACCGACCTTGACCATTTGGTTGGCTGATAGCTGAATACCTGCAACAAAACCTAAAATAGTATCGCGGAAGACTAATAACACTAAACCTGTCGCAACACCAAGGCCACTTAAAAAGTAAATTGGTGAGCGATTAGTCAGCACTGAAATCGCAATAATAAACCCGATAAAAAAGATAATGAGTTTTGATAGTTGCACAAAGCTTTTTACCGGTAAATTTCGACTTATTTGATTAATATCTGCCATATCATTAGTGGCATCAAGGAAGGCATAAGTACTTCTTACTAATACAATAATAAGCCATAGACTTAATGTTCTGTCAATAAAACTACTCAGGATCGCATGTTTATCTAAGACCAGCGGTATAACCAGATTGAGCACCATTGCAGGGATGGTTAATGATAGCTTTTCAAAGACTTTGTGCCGCACCATAACGTGCCCCCATGTCGCTTGGGAACGTTTAATAGCGGAACGTAATATCGCGAGTAATCCCCAGCGAACAAAGACATAAGCTAAAAAGGCAACCACACAACAAAGCACCATGAAGATGGCTGTTGAAATGCTGTCTTGTGGTTGAACATTAATCCCAAGCTGTGACATGCCATTGGCAATGTCCAAGCGTATTTTATGACTCAAAATGGAACTCCAAACTCACCTGTGAATAAAAATATACATGGCTCGATATCGTCATTGGTTTGGGAACACAATCGACGGTGAATACGAGTACTTTTTTATAGTGATGTTTATCTTAGCATAATCAGAAAGGTACATTAGTGGTAGAATCTTAGAATACCAAGTCTGTATGTTCGCTTGAACAAGCAGTACGATATTAAAGAGAGTGTGGAGAAAATGGTGGCCAAAAAATATTATGTTGTTTGGAGCGGTCGTGAACCAGGAATTTACAGTGATTGGGTAAGTTGTAAGCAGCAAGTGGATAAATTTGCAGGGGCACGATATAAATCATTTCCAACCCAAGCTGAAGCAGTCGCGGCTTTTGGAAAACCTGCACAGATCTCTGGTTCATCACCACAAGTTAAAAAAGCATCAGCAAAACGCACCACCGTAAGTAAAGGGTCATTAACCAGTGAACAAGTTCATGCATTAACCGCGGAAATTAAAATTTTCACAGATGGTGGTTGTGATCCTAATCCTGGTAAAGCGGGATCAGGATTGGCGTTATACCTTAATAATCAACTAAGTGAGTTATGGTATGGCCTATATGAGCCAATGGGAACTAATAATACCGCTGAGTTAAATGCACTTAATCAAGCTCTGATTTTAGCCGAACAAGCTTTGACACAAGGGCCTACAGTAGCGATTTTTTGTGATTCAAAATATTCGATTCAATGTATTACTCAATGGGCGATAACATGGAAAAAAAATGGTTGGAAAAAAGCGGGAGGGGAAATCAAAAACTTAGCATTAATTCAACAAATGTTTGCCCGTTACCAAGCACTAAAATCACAGCTTGTGATCTACCATGTTAATGGTCATGTTGGTATTGAAGGCAATGAACTTGCAGATCGAATGTCAATTTTAGCCGTCGATACTAAAGTTATTGATTTTTGTTTATATCAACCACCTTATGATTTACCTACTTTACTTGCACTTCGTGCAGGTTAATTAAGCGTTGGAATATTTATTGCTCAGTTATAAATTAATCGTAGTGTTAACGGAATAATTTGTAATTGAGTTATTTTTATTAACGTAGATAACTATTTAATATTTAATTGGTTGTTTATTTCTCTTTGTAGAAAATCATTTAATAACGTTAGTCGAGACGTTTGTCGTAATGACGGCTTATAAAGCATAAACAACTCAATTTTTGGCAATTGATAATCTGTTAACACTTGTACTAATTCCCCTGAATCTAACGCAGCTTGAACTTGAAAGTAGGGCTGTATTGTAATTCCTGTACCTTCCATTGCCGCCGCTAGCATCGCTTGTCCACTATTGATCGTAAATCGAGATGAAATACGTGGTGAAAAATAATCACCAGCTGCGTTTTTAAAGCACCAACGATGGGCATGATAAGCCGTTGTGTGTCTTAAACATTGGTGATGCTCTAATGCTTTGGGTTCTAGTGGTATGCCATGTTGCTGTAAATATTCAGGTGTCGCACATGCGACCATATCGTAGCTACAAATTTGGTGGCCGACTAAAAATTCATATCCCTCAATTCGATCATGGAAAATAAGATCATAACCATCACGATAAATATCTGGTGGATTATTATCTAATGTTAAATCAATCTCTAATTGCGGATATTGTTGAATAAATTTACCTAATAAAGGGGAGAGTAGGCTAATACCTAAATTGACACCGCAATATATTTTTAGTTTACCCATCGGTTCATTGAGATCTAGATAGATGTCTTCTTGAGCTGCTTTTAGCTCCGATAGAATATTAATACACCGTAGGTGAAATTGTTCGCCAGCAGTGGTTAATGCTTGAAAACGTGTTGATTTAGCGAGTAATTTAACACCTAATGATGTTTCTAAGCCATGAATATGCTTGCCTACCATTTGTGCACTAATATCACGCTCTTCTGCTACTGCCGCAAATGAACCTAACTCAACCGCTCTTACAAAAATCTCAATACTTGTTATACGATCCATTGAATGATTCCTAACCAAAATCAATGATAATTTCTATTATTAGAAACTCACAGTTGTGATTGTATTCCCTATTCGGATATTTATCTAAGCCAATAATATGACTATCATCACGTTTTATTGTAAATAAAATTTTTATTACTTATATATAAACTCACAGTAGCGGACAACAACCATGCTAAATCTCGTACCTAAAGAGATTGCTATCGGAGAAATTTACTTCCCGCCTCTTCTGATTTCAGGTTTTATCGCAATTATTTGTACCTCTTTAACTGTCCGTCTTTTTAATACGGTTAAATGGTATCGATATGTATCAAACCCGCCGTTAGTTGAGTTATCGATTGCAGTTATTTATACCGTGCTCATTAGTACGTTTATTTTTCCGTCATAATGATTTCAAACTATGTTAAGAGATCGTTCTAATACTCTGTGGTAATTTGAATATAATAGAGATAACCATGTTTAAACGCTTATTTATTACTAGTAGTTTCGTCATTATTGCGCTTGCTGCAATTGGCTGGAAATATCAACAATATATTATAAATCCGTGGACACGAGATGGCTTAGTTCGTGCGCAAATAGTACAAATTACTCCGCGTGTTACCGGTCCAATTATTAGCTTAAATATAAAAGATAATAGTGAAGTAAAAGCAGGCCAAGTCCTCTTTGTTGTTGATCCTCGACCTTATAAAATCGCTGTAGAAAAAGCGAAGGGAAATCTAGATCAAACAAAAGCACAATTACAACGAGCACAAGATGAAGCAACGAGAGAGCGCGAATTAATACAACGCCAACCTGGTGCTATTTCTGAAATGACATTAGTACAACAGAAAATTTCAGTGACATTAGCTCAAGCGGGCGTTGAAGCAGCTCAAGCAGCATATGATCAAAGTAAATTAGATTTAAGTTTTACCCAAGTGATCGCTCCTGTTGATGGCTATATTACTAATCTAAATTTAAATATCGGCTCTCAAGTTGTCGCTAACCAGCCAGTAGTCGCTCTTATTGATAAGCATAGTTTTTGGGTTGAGGGCTTTTTTAAAGAAACGGATATTAAAGATGTTGCCTCAGGTGATAAAGCAACAGTAACGTTAATGGCATATGGCGATCAACCGTTAAAAGGCTTAGTTGAGAGTATTGGTTACGGTATTTCTCATAAAAATGGGAGTACAGGGCTTTCTTTGTTGCCTAATGTGAGCCCAACATTTCAATGGATCCGTTTAGCTCAACGTATTCCCGTTCAAATTCATTTAGATCATATCCCTGATGGTATTCAATTCCGTATTGGTTCTTCTGCTTCTATTGTTATTCATAAAAAACAAAAAAATCAGAGCTTAATTAAAATGGTTAAGGGAATGATATGACTACAAGACGCTGGGTAATGCCATTAAAAGTTGCTACAGCTTTAACGCTATCCATCGTCATTGCTTTAGCTTTGGGGTGGAATAAGCCTTATTGGGCTGCTTTTGCGGTGATTGTAATGGCTGCAACAGAAACCAATGGTCATTCTTTAAAAAAAGGTCGCCACCGAATTATTGGTACGTTTGCTGGCGTTATTATTGCTTTTGTTTTAGTTGATTTATTTGCGCAGCATCCATTAGCTTTATTGCTGGCTTATTCTTTGATTATTGCTGTGTGCATCTATCAACAGACGAATCCTAAAAATGGCTATGCGTGGACTATCGGGTTGATGGTGTCATGCGTCATTATTGTGATGGGGAAATTATCAGCAGAACAAACCTTTGATATTGCAGCGCTGAGACTACAAGAAACTATTCTTGGTGTTATTTGTTTTAGTTTTGTTTTTAGTCTTTTTAGCCCTGTATCTAGTCGCGTAGTATTGCTTAACACATTATTAAGTAATGCTAGAACTAAGCAAGAAAAGATAGAACAAGCGATTATAGATATTCAATCTAATGAAATGTTAAGCCGTAATGTTTCTTGGAGTGATAGCTTAAAATATTTAGCCCGTATTGATGATTTACTACAAGCTGCAAAAACGGATAGTTATCAAATAAACAGTGAATTTCCTATATGGGAAACCATCAGAGATGAACAAAATCAATGGGTTCTACTTGGTGGGCATTTATCTGAAGCGATTAATCTTATTGAAGAACGGTTTACTACAGAACAAAAGCAGCAGTTAATAGTGGCATTAACAGCGCTCAAAAATAGATATGTAAATACAATCACATTATTAAGTTATGTCGTTGAAAATCCACAAGCGACCAATAATTGTATTCGTCAGCATATGGTAGAGAATACTTTATCAGTGGATCAGTTTTCATTGCCATCATTACTTCATCATAAAGAATTACATCATGGCGCTTTTATGATGTTGGCACAAAATTTAGTGAAGATGGATACGCTACAAGCGTCGATATACCAACATTTAACTCAAGCAATTTTGAGTGAAAGTCCATCAAAGATAAAAACAACCAAGAAAGCATCATCTGCTTTGTTTAATATATCTTTAGATTCAGAACGGCTTATTAACGTTTTTAAGATATTAGTGATTTTTTGGATCAGCGTTGGTTTGTGGCTTTTTATTCCCATGCAAGGGGGAGTAATGGTAGTTATGTTAAGCCTTATTTTTGGTAGTGTTGCTTTATCGTTACCCTTTGTGAGCCCTCGCTATATATTAATGCATATGATCGTTTGGTCAGTATTAGCATTATTGCAATATATTTTTATTCTGCCTCATTTAAGTCAGATTTGGCAATTAGGGTTATTTTATTTTATTAATGTCTTTGTACTTTGGTTTTATTTTAACCAACCTCAACAAGTCTTCCATCGGTTATTAGGTTGTCAAAATTTGATGTTGATGACAACCAGCGCGATTCAATTAGTGCCAACATACAGTGTTGAAACATCACTGTTAACAATACTGCTACTATTTATCGGTTTGTTGGTTATTTTTTGGGTTTATAATGGTATCTATTCAAGTCAGCCTGAATATGTGTTTTTACGTCAGCTTAGTCAATTTCGAATTCGATTACATTTCGGATTAAAAAAACTGGTTAATAAAAATACCAATAAATTCTTTTCATTAAGTATTTCTGCACCAGTACAAGCGGTATCGCTTGCAGAAATGGCAAGCACGAAGATTAATTGGGTAAATTATGAACAGATTGATAAAGCGCAGGTAACTACATTACTTAATTTGGGTTATCGGTCGTGTTTTTATTATCGTTCATTTACAGATAGCTATGAACAATGGCAAGCAACGCAATATAATGAAAATATTGATATATTTATTGTTGAGTGTGTTCAAGAACTTATTACGATCACAGGGATTACAATGATCTGTGAAAACATTTCAACAATACACGCCTCTAAATTAACCGTATTGCAGGTTAAATTAACAGACTATCGAGGGAAATTACCATCGTTGTATGGTCAGTTTACTCAAGATGAAATGGATAAAACGTATCAATTAATTACATCTCTTTTGCTCTTTATTGCGTCTCTTGATAATGTCTCTAAGCAAGTAATGGAACAGTCTTTATATCAATTAAAATTTACGCAATTTGCATTGTAAATGATATTGTTCAACTAATGCGTGCAATAAAATAGTGTGTAATAACAGAAAAGAAAAATATTGTTATAACGGCTGTCGGTTGTGAGTGATGCCATATAAAAAGCCCACTGAGAATATATTATCAGTGGGCTTCGTTCGTTAAATTACGCTGTAATAATTATTAAGCGTACATAGGTACTAATATCATCGTGCCGATAATAACGGTAACGAGGCCACAGAGCACCGGAACCACAGTACGCTTAACGACTTCAAATGGACTGATTTGTGCCATACCCGATGTTGCAACAATAACACCTGATACCGGTGAAATAGTACGACCTAAGTTTGATGCTTGTAGCATTGGAATAATCAAGAATGCAGGACTTAAACCAAGCTTAACCGCCAACTGTGGCGCTAACTCAACAAAAGCATAGAAAGGTGCATTACCTGAACCTGTTGCAATTGCAGCAGCAACCGTTAACGCTGTTAGTAATAGCATCAGTGCCACGCCGCCAGCGCCTGCTTTATCAGCAAGAGCGAGTAGGTTATCAATTGCTCCAATTGACATTAAGCCTTGCGCAAATACACCTGCAGCGACCAATAACATCACAACGCCTTTAAAAGCATCACCCATACCGGCGTAACAAGCTTCAAGGTTTTCAAGGGTTTCTTTACCATTGAAACGACTTGTTAGGAAATCAACCACGGCACCAATGACAATAGAAAGTACTACAATAGTATAAATATCAAGAGTTAGACCTGGAATGGTTTCACCGTTGAACAGAAAAACACCAACAATAGGTAAGAAGGGCAAAATAGCGTAATAAGCTGGTGCTTTGACTTCTATTTCAGAAATATCCAACTTTTCCATTGGCGTATTATTTTTCTTATCAAGGTATTTGTTCCAGAAAAAAGCCGCGACTGACATCACGATAATGGCACAGATAGAAACTGGTAATACGGTTTCTACTGCAAAAACATGTAATGGTAAGCCTGATTTTTCAGCGGCCACAATTACATCACCAGAGGTTGGTGAAAGAATGATTGCGGCAGGTGAGGCACATACAGCAGCGGCTGCTGGGCGAGAAATACCCATTGCGGTCATCATTGGGAATAAGGTTGCCATTAATAGCACCCCAAGACCTGTTGCCGAGCTTACTGCTAATGACATTAGACAGGCAACAATATAAGCCGCAACTAATAAAACATAAGGTGATTTAATAAAAGAAAGAGGTTTTGAAAATTGTTTTACTACAACATTGTTAGCGCCAATATGGGTCATATATGTAGCGAAACCACATAGCAACATAATTTGTAAACCAAGGCCACCATTACGGTATTGGAGCATATATTTAACATACTCAAGCGAATCTGTTAGTAGATTTCCTGTCGATGTGATGCCTTTTGGTAATACCGTGTGTCCTAAAAATCCTGCTAAAATTAATAAAAGAATACCAGCAACAAGCAGTACACCTGCGGCTTTATATCCTTTTACTATGTAATAGCCAACGGCAATGGTGATCACCAGCCCAATTAACAATTCCGTCATGGAAACTCCTCTCCTTAAAAATAAAAATATGTGTATTTATGACGTTTTTCAGTTTGTTTTTCATAAATTACGTGAGTAATGTAGCGAAAAAAAAGCTTATGAACGACTGTTAACCGATCAATATATGATCTCATCCATATTTTTATTGATAATGTTAATGGTTTGGTTTTGTTTTTAAATAAAAACTAGCAGTTAACTGTTTTTTATCTGTTAAATTTAGCCTTGTGAAATGTGTTTTTTACATTCATTCCTTTATTGTTGGCATTGTTGTTTTACATATTCAATGAAAGCTTTATCGGCTAGTGATAAATAACCTTGTTTACGCCATGCCATAGCAAGGTCTAATTGGATCGGATCTGAAAAAGGGATGGGGGTCAGATGTGGTTCATGATCGGTGACTAATTCAAGCAGTGCTGTAATGGCAAAATCATGACGAACAATTTGCAAAATCATTGGTAATAAGTTGGTTTCAAATGAAATTTTAGGCGTTAAGTTATGTTGTTCACAGACATGATCTAACATTTCACGATGGAAATAACCTGACTTAAATGCAACTAACTCTTGTCCAAAAAAATCATCAAAACTTAGGCTTTTTTTTGTAGAAAAGTCGTGTTGTTCACTGACTACAGCGACCATCTGTGAACGTAAAAGATGTTCGATATGTAACGTCGAGGGAACGTTATGATTAATAATAACGCCTAAATCTAGTTCACCATCAATAAGCATTTGCCGAATAGATTGCGTTCCCGCTTCGACAATGGTCAATTTTAAATTAGGATAGTGGCTTTTAAACCCCATTAATATTTGAGGGAAAAAATACGATCCCAACATGCTAGGTACACCTAGTCTTACTTCTCCTTTTTCTAAGCCGCGCAACTCTTTCATTGCGAGTGTCGCATCATCTATTTTTTGTAGAATTTGTTTCGCATGTACCAGTAATACTTCACCTTCTTGAGTCAGTGTGACTTTACGCTCATTTCGATAAAATAATGTTAGATCTAATTGTTGCTCTAATTTTTTTATAGCAACGCTTAGAGCAGGCTGCGCAATATGTAATTGTTCAGCGGCACGAGTAAAGTTTTTAGTCACCGCTAATTGCGTAAAATAAGTCAGTAAACGAGTATCCATAGCTATAGTCTTTAGTTATTGCCGTGATATTAATTATATATTTTCTTTATTATGCTGCTGTTGTTATCGTTTTGTCACGTTATGTTTAGTCTTATCAAATGCAACATTGTGCGCTTAATAATGTGCACACTAAACATGGATCTTTTTTAGTGGTGAAATCATGATAGAAACAAATACATTAGCTTATAAGAAAACCAGTTTTGCATTGGCATTAGGCTCTTTTATCGTTTTTTGTAATTTGTATTTGTTCCAGCCGTTGTTGCCATTAATGGCGACGGAATTTGCAGTGTCTGCTACTCAGATTAATTGGGTATTGGCGGCAACAACATTAATGTTAGCGGTATGTCTTATTCCGTGGGCAATTGCATCAGAAATTGTTGGACGACGCATTATTATGGTGATCAGTTTATTGCTGATGCCCATCGTTGGTATTGCAATGATGTTTACTCATGATTTGTTTGCACTGACCTTAGCTCGTGCGGTAATGGGAATATCAGTCGCTGGTTATGTTGCTGTTGCTGTTGCTTATATGGCAGAAGAATTTAGTCCTAAAGCATTAATGCTCGCGGTTGGTGGTTATATCAGCGCTAATTCATTAGGTGGAATAGCAGGACGATTATATGGCGGTATTATAGGGGAACAATTAGGTTGGCATTGGGCTGTGTTGGGTATGGCTGTAATGAGTCTCATTGGGGCGCTTATTGTGATTAAATTACTACCGCCACAACAACACTTTATTCATCATCATCACCGTCTTAGTATTCATGCTTATCAAGTGGTTGCGCATATTAAACAACCGATATTATGGTTAGCAATGTTGATTGGTGGGGTTAATTTTGCTTTATTTGTTAACCTTTATTCAGTGACAGGATTTAGATTGGTTGCTGCACCGTTTAATTTACCTTTAAGTTGGGCGTCATTAATCTTCCTTTGTTACCTCACTGGTACCATAACATCGCGTTTGAGTGGGCGTTGGGCGAGTAAATATAGCCCATTATCAGGCATGATTTTAGGGGGTGTTTTAAGTTTAGTTGGAATGTGGCTAGGGTTAGTTGAATCGCGTATTACAATATTTATTAGCTTATTATTGTTAAGCTCTGGCGCATTTTTTACTCATTCATTAGCGTATGCTTGGGTAAGTCAGCATGCTAAAGTTGCGAAGGCAACCGCCACTGCGTTGTATTTAGTCCACTATTACATTGGTGGCAGTTTAGGCGGTTTCTTCTTGATATATTGTTGGCTACATGGTGGTTGGGATACCGTTGTGATTGGTGGCTCTTTGTTATATATGCTGATGTTTGTTTGTTGTGGACTATTAATTAAAGCGAAACAGCAGTCCGTTTTAGAATTACAGCCGAATTAATAACGATCAATCAATACTGATAATCAATTTATAATGGCTGCTTTCGCCTCGACGAGCAAAGGCACGGTATTGACCAATACGAACACTGTATTTACCGCTATAAGGTAATACATAATCACCTTTATCATTTAGATCTGCTGAAAATGGAGTTAAATCGGCAAGTCTCTCAAGTTTTTCGTCTAAGAGCACGACCCATAATTTTGTGCTTTTAGTATCAAGAGTAACGTTTAAATGCTGGCCTTTTTGGGCATAAAAAACATAGTTATTGACATCATAGCCCGCTGTTGTTGCGACATATTCACCGCTGGTGGCCCCTGTTTTAAAGTGGATCGTTTCATGGCTATCTGCAGCAATGGCCATAAACGAGCAGCTACTTAAAATGAGGGTGACAAAGAGCAAACCTAATTGTTTGATGTATAACATAATATGACTTCTTATATCTTTGATGAACCGATCTCGTGTTAGCTATTGCACGAGTTAAAAGAACGCAGTATTTAATCGGGGGGAAATACTGCGTATATGATGAGTATTATCAAAAATAGAAGATTGGTAAAGTCATGTTTAATCAGCGAGTGCCATTGCGAGTAAACTGATTGGGTGGATCGTGGTTAAATTTGCATTTTCTTCAATTTGCCATTTGCAGGTTTCACAATCAGTTATCGCATAATCAGCGTTAGCACTGCGTATTTTTTGGAATAAATCTTCACCAATTCTCATTGAAGTATCGTAGTTTTCAGTTTTAAAACCATAAGTACCCGCTAGGCCACAGCATTGACTGTCTAAAACTTCAAGCTCTAGCCCTGGAATCATTTTAAGTAGTTCAATGGTATATAAACTACCGCCAGTACGTTCAAGGTGACAAGGTGTGTGATAAACCACTTTTTTATTAACGGGTTTTAGTTTAGGAGTCTTGCCGTTCATAAATGCTTTGAGTAAAAAACGGGTGACATATTCAATTCGATCGGCAACTTTTGCATTATCAATTTTTAATACATGCGGATATTCTTCACGTAAAGTAAAGGCACAGGTTGAAGAGGTTGAAACAATGGTTGAATTATATTTTTCAATAACCGCTTCAAAACTTTGCGTGTTAAGTAATGCATTTTTCTTTGCTTTATCAAAGAAGCCATTGGCAATTAATGGTACGCCGCAGCATTTTTCTTTATCCAATAACTGTACCCCAATATTCATTGCATTCATGACTTTTACAAAATCTTGGCCTAACAGTGGATTATTATAATTGACATAACAACCGTGAAAGTAATGTACTTGTTGTGGATAGTGGGTTTGATTCGAACAGTGCTTTTTATACCATTGGCGGAATGTGCCATGAGAATATTTAGGTAATGTTTTATGATCATGAACGCCGATGGTTTTATGCATGATCTTTTTAACGGGTTTCATGCCTGTAATCGCATTAACAATAGGCGCAAAAGGGGTTGCCACAGAACCCATTAAATCAGTATGACTTAACACGAAATCTCGAATTGTTTTAATATTGAGGTCATGTTTAGCGTGTTTACTACGTGCAACGGCAATCATGTCACCGATCTTTACTCCTGAAGGGCAAGCGGTTTCACAGCGTTTACAGTTAGTGCAAAGCTTAAGCATATCATCATAAAACTCAGCACTTTTAATCCGTAATCGTTCACCATCTGGACCACATTGTTTAGGGCCGGGGTAATTAGGGTTTGCTTTAGCAACAGGGCAATAAACGGTACATACGGTGCATTTAATGCATTGGTCAAAACTGGTATCTTGCTTGAGCATTAGATATTGCCCTCTGCTAATGATGGAAAAATTGCTGTGGATGTGTGTTTGTCGTGTAACGCGATCATTGATTGTGCAGCATGAAACCCTGTGCTGATAGCAACACCACTGCCACTACCTTCAAAAACAGGGTTGTAATGGGCTAAAATAGCACCAGCACAATAAAGGTTAGTAATCACATTGCCATTAAGGCTTGGTTGTAATTGTTGATTCGTTTCAACACCCATTCCTAGAAATTGATGTGGTTGATCACTGAAAAATTGTGGTTGATACCAGTGCTGGTGGTTCGTTGATGCTAATGTCGCAGTGTCTAATCCAAAAATAGCTTCTTCAATATGATGACGTTCAGCGTGTAAACCTCGACTAAAGAAGCTACCACTGGCTAATAAATAATGATTAGCAATTAACGGCATATCACCATGATGACGCGTAAAAATACGTTGGAGTTGGTTATTTTCAAATTCGCCATGAGTGACTTCATCACCCGCCAGAATAAGTCCACCTAATGATTTATAATAACCTTTCATTGCATCTTCCAAACGTATACCCAGTAATGATGGCGGCATCGTTGGAATTTCACATAATGTGTAACCTGTTAATTGTTCCAGTTTGCTAATAACTTTAAGACCAGTCCCATTACCAAACACGGCAGGAAGAACGACTAAATCAGCTTCACCAATAGTATTCTTCATGGCTAAGGCAAAACGTTGTAGTTTATTGTCATCAGCTAAAACACGAGAAATATCAATTGAACGATATTCACACGGATTACGTTGCATTAATTCCGCTTCAGGCAATGCAATAGCGGCAGTGGTAATGTCCACGTTAGCAAAGTGGGGCAGTAGACGTAAATTATCGGCTGCTAATTGGGGTTGAAAATCACGGAAACCATCAATTGTAACTAATGCTAATTTACGTAATGATTTAGCGGGTTCAAACATCGGAAAAGGGTGTACCGTTGCTTGTGATAACCACGTTGCTTTAAATGTCCCCATTGGTGTAATGCGTAAATGGTTACAATCATCTGCTTGATGGTGCAGTTTAATACCAATATTTGCCATTGTTTGTTGATACCAATCAATTGCTTGACGAGTAACATCAAGTCCTAACTTACTGTAAGGATGCAGTGGTGATTGATGAGATAAAGTATCAAATTCATCAAAAGGGTAATGTGTTGTTGTGCCGTTAGGTAAACGGCTTAAGACATCAATTGAGCCTGAAGAAAAATGCAGTGCACTTTGACCAGCTGCAATAACGGCTGTTTTGAGTCCAGCTTGAGCACAACGAATAGCGCAGGTTAAGCCAGCAACACCACCACCAATAATTATATTATCAAATTTCATTATTTTTCCTCACAGCTTGGATTGATAGTGTTGGTAGATGTAGATGTAGATGTAGATGCTGGTGGAATATCACTCACACCAAATAAACCCTCATAGATCCAATAAGAGAATTCACCTTCGCGCAGCGCATCACCCCAAAAAACAGGTTTAATACCTTTCCAGCGTTCTTCAAGAAAATCACTGAGAATATGACTAGCGTGGTTGCCATCAGTATTACCATATTCAGCAAATAAACCTGCGGCACGGTAAGAACATAATTCACCTTGACAAGGCCCCATTCCAACACGGGTACGGCGGCGTAAATCGACTAAATTATGCACATCCAGTTGCTTGATGGCATACTCAACTTCACCACAGGTCACCATTTCACATTCACAAATAATGGCTTGGCTTTTTTTGCTGTCAGTTAAAAATTGCTCAGCACGTTCACCATGACGATAGTAAGCTGATTGATAAACAGGTTTAGCTAAACTAGCGGTATGCTTAATGGCTTTGGGTTGTTCAGAACCGGGTAATGGTTGTTGATGAGTGGTGCAAGGGGTGGTGTTACCCAGCTTTTTAGCGATAAGATCGGTTGTCCATTCAGCCATCATGCGGTAAGTCATTAACTTACCGCCCGTGATAGTAATAAAACCGTCCATGCTATCGCGTTCAGCATGATCTAATAGCACGATCCCGCGGCTGATATTACGCCCACTAGTATCGCCATCTACAGCAACTAATGGACGTACGCCAGCATAAGCTCGTAATACCCGAGTATTAGCCATGATAGGTGCTAGTTTGGCACCTTCTTTTAAGAGAATATCAATTTCTCTGCTAGTGACATGCAAATCATCAATATCTTTATAATCAATACGTTCAGATGTTGTACCAATTAATGAGATGGTATCACCAGGAACTAAAATATCGGCATCAGAAGGTTTACGGCAACGGTTGATCACTAAGTTGTTAATTCGATAATCTAAGATCAATAATGATCCTTTGGCTGGGAACATAGTGATATTAAGATCGCCATACTCACAGATTTGTTGTCCCCAGATCCCGGCGGCATTGATAACTTGTTGAGCTCTAATTTCAAAGTGGGTATTGGTTTTTAAATTTAAACATTTAACCCCTTTAACGACGCCATTGTGTTGAATAAGCGCGGTGACAAAAGTGTGATTAAAAAGTTGTGCACCGTGTTCGATCGCATCAAGCGCGTTGGAAGAAGCAAGGCGAAAAGGGTCAATTGTACCGTCGGGGACCTTTACTGCACCTATAAGCTGTGGATTACAATTAGGCTCTAATCGTAATGCCTGCTGTGGTGTTAATTGTTCAACGTCAATATCAGCACTTTGACAGGAACTGATAAATTGTTGTTGAAATTGCAGATCGTCATCGGGAAGGGAAATAAATAATCCCTGCGTATCTTCCACACAATGGCGGGCAATATTTTTAAGAATACGGTTTTCAATGATGCACTCTTTGGCTGATTCTGGATCAGTAACCGCATAGCGAGCACCAGAATGAAGTAAGCCATGATTACGGCCGGTTGTACCAGAGGCTAAATCGTCTTTTTCAATCAAGATACATTTGATACCGCGCAGGGCGCAGTCACGCATAATTCCTGTTCCTGTTGCGCCACCACCGATGATCACAACCTCTGTTTCTAACCAAGTCGTCATGTTCGTTTCGCTTATCGTTATTGAATATATTATTAGCGTTGATAACGCCCACTATTTTAATAGGGTTAATATGCCACTAAATTACATAACGTTTGGTGAGCCATCGCACACAAATGAGCGAACGAACATTTTATACGTTCCTTTTTGTTCGTTGAAGTGTCGTTTAGATAATATAAAGTCTTGGTTGGCATAAGTTGCGAATCAATTCGTGGAGGTTAATTGTTAATAGAAAGCTCTCATTCGCATCTTGCTGTGACTTGAGTATAATTGTGCTCCTTTTATTTTTAATTGATGCTTATTATGATCGGCTATCTCGCATTTTTAATTCCAGCACTGCTTGGTGCGCAATGTATTCTTACGTTAGTACTCACTAAAGGGGAGATTTGCCCTGGCCAACGAGGTCGAGTGCATAAAATGCTGCCAGTACTGCTTATTGGTTGGTTATTGGCTGCCATTAGCCAAGTATGGGCAGTACTGCCTTTATTGAGTTTGTTATTCTTTACTGTCAAAGTGAAAACCAGTAAAACGCGAGATTCAGGACCGTTAAAGGTACTTTATGGATCTAATTTACTAGGTTTTATTAGTTGGATTTTTCTATTTCCTATAATGGATATGCCGGAAGTATTGCTAAGTTTAGTGGCGATGGCTTTATATGGTAGTTTACTTGCTCATGTTTTATTGACGTTCTCACGTACACGTTTACAGGCTTTTCACCGTATATTGCCATTTGTTGGTTTTATCAGTGCGATAGTGTCGGTATTACTCTTAGTTTGGAAAATTATCTTCATGGGTGAGGCAGCAACAGCCCCTTATACTGTTGAAATTGTTGTTGCATTATTGTGTTTGGTTGCCGCATTATTGGTGTGGGCGGGGCATATTTTATTGCATAAGACAGTAAATAAATGGCAGTTATTAGTGGCGGCTGCGCTACTTACATTTTCTGCGGTAATGCAATTAACGTTATTTTAATACTAAATATTTATCAGTGTTATGAGCCTTTATCTTGGTTGAGATAAGGGCTTTTTTTTATCTGTTATTGATGGAAAGGAGAAACAGTAATAAGTCGTCTATGCTTAATAAAACAAAGGTTGGCTGTGATCATTAAGCAGTAAGGGGGAATAATGGAAATCAATAATTTACTTGGTATGGATACCCATATTGTGATTGGTATCGTTAATGAGCGTTTACGATTAGAGTGTCATTCAATGGCAGAATTAGCATCTCGTTATGAATTAAGTGAGACCGAGCTTTCTGAAAAACTGGCTCAACAAGGTTATCACTACGATCCGTTGAATAATCAGTTTAAGTAAATAGCGATGGCATTATACAAGGTGTTAAACCGTTTTAATGCCTTGTAAATGTTGCTGACATTGTTGTTTCGCCGTTGCAAAAAAAGCCTCTAAATAATGATGTTTTTGTTCTGAAGCTCGTACCCCTGCAAATAAACGCCGCCATAATCCCTTACCTAATGGTTTACTAACAATTAATCCTTGATGCACAAAATTATCAACCGCCCAATTCGGTAACGCTGCGACTCCCATTCCTGCTGATACCATCTGAATTAACATTAAACTATTATCTGCTTGTTTCCATGCTAATGGATCAATGCCTGCGGGTTGTAGAAAGTGTTTTACTATATCTAGTCGGTTACGCTGGATGGGATAACTGAGTAGGGTTTGATCTGCAAGATCAGCCGCCACAATATGTGATTTAAAAGCTAATGCTGATTGTGGCGCAACGATTAAACACATTTCAAAATCAAACAATGGCTCATAATGAATTTCATGACGAGGTTGAATATCGGATGTGATGACTAAATCTAATTCACCTTTTGCAAGGGCAGGGATTGGCTCAAAACTAAACCCTGATGAAAAATCAATATCCACATCTGGCCACAAGACTTGGTACTGTTTTAATGCTGGCATTAGCCATTGAAAACAAGAATGGCACTCAATTGCTATCTGTAATCGACCGGCTGTTTGGTGTCTACAGCTAACTAATTCTTGTTCTGCTGCTTGTATTGTAGGTAAAACGTTATCCGCTAAAGCCAATAGTACTTTTCCTTCTGCTGTAAAGCATACTGGGCGTGTTTTGCGTAAAAAAAGCGGATTACCTAAACGTTGTTCCAGATCTTTTAATTGATGAGAGAGCGCTGATTGCGTTAGGCATAAATTATTGGCTGTTGCGGTGAGAGAGCCCGTTGTTCTTAATACTGTTAATGTTTTTAGATGTTTAAGTTCAATCATGTTCCATCCTTGGATCTTTGTGACATAAATTGATTGTTTTTTAATCTACGCTGTTAATTTGAGATTGTAAACATCTAGACGTCTAAATGTCCACTTTAATGGTTGATTAGATGAATTACCAGTATTCAAATGTGAAATAAATTCATGATCATTATGAGATAAATTACCTTGTTGTCAGTGTTGTTGTCCGTCACTGTGTTAATCAATCGATGTCATCTTAGCCATTGTTTTTATATGGTTTTATGGTTGGTAAAATATTGAATTATAGGGATGTAACAATGACAATAGCATTAAATGAAACGACCACAGCAGCAAAAACAGTTACTCATATACTTGGTTATCCACGGGTTGGAAGTCAACGTGAATTAAAGTTTGCTCAAGAGTGTTATTGGCGTGGTGAGAGTGATCAAGTACAACTGAAACAGGTTGGAAAAGACTTACGTCATCGTCATTGGAATGATCAAATTAAAGCCGGACTTGATTATGTTGCGGTTGGGGATTTTGCTTGGTATGACCATGTATTAGGAACCAGCATGTTGCTTGGACATATTCCAACACGTCATCAACAAGGTTTTCCTGATTTAGATACGTTGTTCAGTGTTGCACGTGGCAAAGCACCAACAGGATGCTCCTGTGCTGCCGCTGATATGACGAAATGGTTTAACACTAACTATCATTATATCGTGCCTGAATTTACAGCGGAAGATAGCTTTAATGTCAGTTGGCAACAGTTGTTTGAAGAAGTCGCTGAGGCAAAAAAAGCGGGTCATAATGTCAAACCCGTATTATTAGGCCCTGTGTCTTATTTATGGTTAGGAAAAGAAAAACAACAAGGGTTCGATCGCTTAACATTACTGCCACGATTGTTGACGGCCTATCAGCAAATATTGACTAAATTAGCGGCATTAGGTGTCGAGTGGGTACAGATTGACGAACCAGCACTCACCCTTGAATTGCCGCATGAATGGGCGGCGAGTTTTAAACTAGCTTATCAAGTGTTACATGGTGGGCCTAAGTTATTATTGACCACGTATTTTGATGATATTAGTCACCAATTAGCTGTAATTTCGCAGCTCAGTGTTGATGGTTTACATATTGATTTATCAGCAGCACCTGCACAATTAACGGCTGTTTCTGAGGCCATCCCTGATCATTGGGTATTATCTGCTGGAGTGATCAATGGGCGTAATGTGTGGCGAGCTGATCTCGTTGAATGGCTAACGTGTTTACAACCAATTAAACAACAATTGGGAGCGAATTTATGGCTGGCAAGCTCTTGCTCGTTATTACATAGCCCGCTAGATGTCGATAGTGAAACAGATCTCGATGCCGATGTTCGTCAATGGCTCGCTTTTGCGAAACAAAAATGTGGTGAAATTACGTTATTAGCCCAAGCGCTTGATGGTGATCAGAATGCGATTGCTGAATGTGCAGCTTATAGCGCTAGTATAAAAGATCGTCTGAGCTGTGAGCGAGTGAATAATCTGCAAGTACAACAACGGACAGCGGCAATTACGCCTCAATGGGCTGAGCGTGATCTTCCTTATTCTGAACGGGCGATTCAACAGCAACACGCGTTACAGTTGCCATTATTACCGACTACGACCATTGGTTCATTTCCGCAAACAACGACGATTCGTAGTCAACGTAGTGATTTTAAAGCAGGGCGTCTCACTGAGTCTGATTATAATCAAGCGCTACAAGTACATATTCAAGAGGCAATTACTCGCCAGCATCGTTTGGGGCTTGATGTTCTCGTTCATGGTGAAGCCGAACGCAATGATATGGTGGAGTATTTTGCAGAGCAACTAGAGGGCTTTGTAGTGACGCAATATGGATGGGTGCAAAGCTATGGCTCGCGTTGTGTAAAACCTGCAATTATTGTGTCGGATATTTATCGCGCCCAGCCAATGACCGTTGAATGGATCCGTTATGCCCAATCATTAACGACTCAACTGGTGAAAGGTATGCTAACTGGTCCTGTAACGATATTAGGTTGGACGTTTGCGCGTGAAGATTTATCACGAGAAGCGATAGCAAATCAAATTGCTTTAGCGTTACGGGATGAAGTTACTGATTTGCAGGCCGCTGGAATTAAAATTATTCAAATTGATGAGCCAGCAATAAGAGAAGGGTTACCGCTAAAACAAAGTCAATGGCAAGAGTATCTCGATTGGGCAGTCAAGGCGTTTAAGATCTCAGCCGCAGGGGCTGCACCACAAACACAAATTCATACTCATATGTGTTATAGCGAGTTTAACCAGATTATTGCGTCTGTTGCAGCATTAGATGCTGATGTGATAACGATTGAAACATCACGATCAGATATGGACCTACTCAAGGCGTTTGAAGTGTTTGCTTACCCTAATGAAATCGGTCCTGGCGTGTATGATATTCATTCACCTAATATTCCAGACGTCGATACGATAACGGCATTAATTGATAAAGCCGCGACATTCATTCCGATTGAGCGTTTATGGATCAATCCTGATTGTGGTTTAAAAACGCGGAATTGGACGGAAACTGAAGCGGCCTTAACCAATATGGTGACTGCGGCACATATTCTGCGTGAAAAATATCACAAGGTTAATGCTGCATAATCTGTGAATAATAAAAAAGCCGTTTACACAGCTTTCTTTGTTATCGAAAGTGTGTAAACGGCTTTTATTTTTATTGAGAGGCGATTATTTTGCTGTTGCTGCAGCCATGTCACGAGCAAATGTTAATGTATGCTTTGCGTTAGTCATCGTCATTGTGTCGCCTGAAATGCTAACTTTATTCCAATCAGAAAGTGATTGTGTGAATGTTTGTTCAACCTTCATTTCACTATCTGGGCATAACATCATTGTCATTCCCATTTTTTCAATGCGGAACTGACCATCTTTTACTTCAGCTTGACCAAAGTAACGGTTACAACCAGCATGACCATTAGCTGCAAGATCTGCTGCTAGTGTTAGAGTTGGTGCTTGAGCGGCTTCTGGTTGAGCAAGATCCTGATTATCAATCTGCACTAAAGACCAGTTGCCATTAGCAAGATCATTGCTAGTTACTGGTTGTGGTGTTTTGGTAATACCCGTTGTAGAACATGCAGCTAACATCATTGGGAGTACCAGTGCAGATAATAGACGCTTTTTCATTATAGTTATTCCTGAACAGTAATGTGTATGAGTGAGCAAAAGTACAGATATAAAAAAATCTGCTTAACCAAATAATGGACACTTATTTTTAACGCATGTTCGTTAACGTTCATGCTAATTGTGGGAATATTGAATAAAAATTTAGATTAGTTCAATACTTGCTCGTCGTGATTATACCTATTTTTTGACTTAATAACGCCGATTTATTTGTTACTAAAGGTATATTTGTGACTTGTTTAAAAAACAGATAAGTAAATAAAATATTTTTACGAGTTATTAGAAAAAGAAAAGGGCCAGTAAGTACGAGCCCTTCTATTTAATGATGTACTGCTAATGATTATGCAGTTTTTGATTCAATTGCTTTTTCAACCATGTGCAAATGTACATCTTGCTGTGGGAATGGAATTGAAATGCTTTCACGATCAAAGCGCATTTTCACTTCTCGTGTGATATCCCAATATACATCCCAGTAATCATCTGTTTTAACCCAAGGGCGCACAATAAAATCAACCGATGATGAATTTAATGTATGTAACTTAATGTTTGGTTCTGGGCTACGTAAAACAGAAGGATGAGATTCAACAATTTCTTGTAAAACACGTTCTGTTTTTTCAATATCATCGCTGTATCCAATCCCAAAAACCATATCAATACGACGTACTTTTTCATGAGTAACGTTCTTGATAATATCACCCCAAATTTTACTGTTTGGTACGATAATAATTTCGTTACTGAATGTTTTAATGGTGGTATTGACTAAGCTCATGTGGCTTACTTTACCTGTGATACTACCTGCTTCTACTAAATCACCGACATCAAATGGGCGGTAAATTAATAGCATCATACCTGAGGCAAAGTTAGACAATGTATCTTGTAGGGCAAAACCAATAATAATACCTGCCACACCAAAACCAGTTAGAATTGGTGCAAGGTTTAAACCTACTTGTGAAAGCGCAATCAAAATACCGATAGCAAATACAATTTTGCCCGACATTGAAATAAAGAACTCTTGCATAAGCATCGACATTTTTAAGTTCTTTGTCGATACCGCTCGTGTCACCATTTTACGGACAATATTTTTTAATGTTTTAAATGCGAAGATGATAAAAATAAAGATAAATACTTTAAAGATCATCTGTGGCAAGTTTTCAAATAACCATGAGCTAAAATCAGACGTCCATGCAGTAACGATTGACCACATAACTTTACTATTTAGTAAGTCATCGGTCACATTACCTGTTTGTTCAAACAATAATCGCTTATATTCAGCAGTATCAATACCCATATTGTCAGCAAGTTTAACTAAATCTGTTAAGTTTTTAGTATCACTATCAACTTGGCGTTGTGACAAAATTTGAGTAACTTGTAATGTCTTTAGTTCATCACCCGTTGCTGTCTTTATTTGGTTATCGTTTAATTCTAACGCTTGACTACCAAAAGTTAGTGAGGCCGACATAAAGTCTAGGCGATGTTCAATATTTTTCTTAAGTGCTTTAATCGAGTTAGGTTGTGGTTTACCTAAACGATCCATCCACTGATAGTTTTCCCACTCTTCATTAAGCACCAGAATGATAAAATCACGGCTTTCAGTGAGGGCTTTTAATGCAACTAATTTATCCGTATCTTTTGCTTTATCGAGATCTTTTTGATCGCGTTCAACTTTAGTTTGTAAAAATTTTTCAGCTTCGGCTGCAAACTTTATTTGTTGTTCTACTTGTTTTAGTAGTCGTTTTTTATCCGCTTGTTTATCGTCAATTAAATCAGTTAATGTTTGTCTTAATTCTTTGTTTTTATTAAGTAATTGTAAGCGAACCACATCAAGTGATGAACCTGTGGTTGATGTTGCTTCTTTTGCTAATATGCTTAATTCAGCATTAAGTTTTTGAAGCTGTTGATATTCCACATTTTCTTGTTGTGGAGTTTCAGGCTGTGGTTTTGTATTCGCAAAACTTAGCGTTGAAACAAAGAGAAGCATTAGTACCAGTAAGCGCATGTTGCGATAAACTCCTGCTGGTGATATTAAAAATATGGCGTTATCAATAACTGATAACAGGCTATTTATTGTCGTTAAACAAATATGAGCAGATTATAGCTAAATCGGCGCTTACGGCTATAGATATTCAATGTTATATCAAAAAAATGAGACTAAAATAGATGACCTCTAAATGACGATATAGATTTCGAGCTTGTTTATGGAAGATCTTGCTGACTTAAAAAATGGCATTGAGTGAAAGTCCACGTCCAATCTGGCATCCAAGATTCTTGTGTGAGGGCAATAATAATATTGTGTTGTGTATCAGCGGACATGACTTGTCGCAATAGCGGGTAGCTAGATCTATCGACCATAAGAATATTACAGTCACTATTAAGGATCTGTTTGAGCAATTGGTTAGGATCTGCTTCTTTTATTAATTGATATGTTTTAATGTTTAAATGACTAAACTGTTCAATAAATAAATTTTGCACTGGCGAATTATTGATCAATAACGCGACTGATTTTATTGGGATATTGGTTGATGTTAGTACGTTTATCCACGATGTTACTTGTTTTATGGGTAGCTTATAGCACATTCTTACACCTTATAATATACATCACTCTTGAGTGATTGGTCGGTATAGATAAGATTAGCTTATAATTTTTAAGGCACTGTCATTATAGGGTTAATTTCACATTGAAGTGATAACAATTGTAAGCCTGTGCTATTACATCATTATGCTTGAGTTGCACGTTCATTAAGATTATCACGTACAATCTGGCTGTTTTGTTGTGCGTAAAAGCGCACTTGGAACTGGGTATCTTCAGTTAAAAATTCCACTTTATGCCAATATTGTGGTGGACTAATCGCCATATCTCCGGCATTGACAACAATTTCTTGCTCAATATCGCCACGCTGATCTTTAAAACCATAAAATTTCAATTGGCCTTGTAAAACACAGATTTTGCCATAGACACCAGCACGGGTATTATGAAGGTGCAGAAACATTTTGGGGATATTTTCAGGGGTAAAAATAGGTGTAGATTTATAATTAACATAATCACTTGGAATTGTAGTCATGGGAATCTCCTTTGATTAACAGTAGTGATGCTATAAAACATAACTATAAAATACATCTTTAATATTAAGGTTGCAATGGCTTTATTATTGTTGTGATGATCACTTTTATACAATGCGTTTAGTTTTAAATAAAAAAAGCCCCTTCGTAAAAAGAAGAGGCAAGTTGTACCATCGCTATTATTATCCGTTACATAGTGCTTTAACCAAAATCACCATTTACATAACCACGAGTACGGTCGTCTGCTGGGTTATTAAAGAGATTTTGTGTTTCATCATGTTCAACTAATTCACCCATTAAGAAAAATGCGGTACGATCTGATATACGACGTGCTTGCTGCATTGAGTGGGTAACAATCACAATTGTGAATTCTTTCTTTAGGGTTTCCATTAAATCTTCAATTTTTTTGGTTGCGATAGGATCAAGCGCTGATGTCGGTTCGTCCATTAATATTACTTCAGGCTTCATCGCAATAGTACGCGCAATACATAATCGCTGTTGCTGACCGCCAGAGAGGCCAAATGCATGTGACTTTAAGCGATCTTTTACTTCATCCCATAAGGCAGCACCACGCAATGATTGTTCAACGATGGTGTCTAAAGTTTTTTTATCTTTGATGCCTTGTGCGCGTAAACCATAAGCAACATTTTCATAAATACTCATCGGAAATGGATTGGGTTTTTGAAATACCATGCCGACTTTAATACGTAACTGAGCAACGTCGATATTGCCATAGACATTTTCATTATCAATAGTCACTAAGCCTTTAATCGACACACCTTCAATTAAGTCGTTCATACGGTTGAGACAACGTAATAAGGTTGATTTTCCACAGCCAGAAGGCCCAATAAGTGCGGTAACTTGGCGATTAGGAATAGGTAAATTGATTTTTTTCAGTGCTTGGTTTTGACCATAGAAAAGATCAAGATTTTCAATATTAAATTTGTTCATGTTCATATCCTCAGAATTTAGTAAGTCGCAGTGTTAAAACGGCTAGCGATAAGCTTGGTAATCAGGTTGATAACAAGAACAACAATAATGAGTACGGTAGCGGTACCATAAGCTTGGTTCCATTCATGTACGGTGTAGAGCTCTTGCGTTAGCTTGTACAGGTGAACAGTAAGCGTACGTCCTGAGTCAAACACACTTTCAGGGATACGCGCTACCATGCCTGCTGTCATAAATACCGGTGCTGATTCACCAATAACACGACCGACGCTGAGGATAATAGCGGTTACAATTCCTGGCATTGCACTAGGAAGAATAAGTCGCCAAATAGTATAAATTTTAGAGGCACCCAAACCGTATGAGCCTTCACGGTAAGTTTGTGGTACAGCCATTAATGCTTCTTCAGTGGTACGAATAATCACTGGGAGAATTAAGATACTTAATGTTAATGCTCCTGATAAAATGGAATAACCAAATCCAAGAATAACCACAAAAAAGGTCATACCAAAAAGGCCATAAATAATAGAGGGAATACCGGCTAAAGATTCAGTACAAAAACGAATGACTTTAACTAAACGGCTCCCCACTTTGGCATATTCAGTAAGATAAATGGCTGTCATGATTCCTAATGGAGCCGCTACCGAAATAGAGGCAATGACCATATATAGTGTTGAAATGATCATCGGCCAAATACCGGATTCTTTACCTATAGTGGTGTAGTTAGAGCTAATGAAAGACCAATCAACATGAGCGAGGCCATTGCTAAGAATGTACCACATTACCCATAATAAAAAGCCAACAGTAATGCTTGCCGATAACCAGATGATGGCGAGCGACAGACGATCTTTTAGTTTTTGGGCTGCAGGATTAGCATTTTCTAATCGGCAGTGTTGAGATGATAATGAGTGATTATTAGTCATTAGAAATTACCTTGCTCGCTCACGGTTAAGATAAAGGAGGGCACCGTTTAGCGTCATAATAAATACCAGTAATACAATACCTGTTGCGTATAATGCGCTAGCGTGAATTCCTGTTGCGTAAGACATCTCAATGGCAATATTTGCTGTTAACGTTCGTGCAGATTCAAGTAACCCCTCAGGCATAGCAGGGGAATTACCCATTACCATAATAATGGCCATGGTTTCACCAAGTGCACGCGCTACGCCTAAAATAACACCTGTCATAATGCCAGAACGCGCAGCTGGGACGATCAGTTTAAAAATAGTAAACATTGATGAAGCCCCTAGTGCTAAAGAGCCTTCTTTATAAGCACGAGGTACTGCACGAATTGAGGTTTCAGAAATCGTAATCACAGTTGGAAGGATCATCACTGCAAGTACAATAATTCCCGCTAAGATGGTGTTACCCGCTGGCACGTTAAATATTTCTTGAATCAGCGGTACAATAATAACCAGTCCAAAAAAGCCATACACAACAGAGGGGATACCCGCTAAAAGCTCAATCATTGGGCGAATAAAGTTAGCGAGTGATCTTGGGGCGACTTCAGCAATAAAAATTGCGGTTAATACGCCAATAGGCACGCCAATCATCACTGCTCCAGCCGTTGAGACTAATGAAGCAACAATCATCGGTGCGATACCATAGAGAGCTGGAGGTAACCAATCCGTACCAAAGATAATGCCAGTAACGCCTGAATAGGCAAAAGCCGCATAGCCTTCACGGAAAATAAAATAGCCAATGGTTACGAGGGATAAAATACCGATAGCTGCGCTGAGCATAAATAGGTATTTAAAGAACAATTCTCGCCAGTCAATACGTTTCTTCGACTTTAGCAACGGTGTATCCTTGATCGATTTTTCAATATTTGCGATGGTCATAATCTACACTCCAGAAACAAGACCAATAATTGTCTATTTCTGAGAAGTCAAAAACGCTCAACTCAAATGTTGAGCGTTAAAAAAAATTAGTTAACTGAGATAAAGCCTTTATCTGCAACAATCTTTTGTGCTGCTGGCGATTGTGTCCATGTAAGGAATTGTAATGCTTCAGCTGATGGACGACCTTCTTTATAAACCACAATGAATGGGCGTTGAACGCTATAATCACCGGCTTTAATTGAAGCAACCGATGGTTTATGGCCATCAATGGTAAGTGCTTTTACTGTGTTATCAACTGAACCTAGTGAAATGTAACCGATAGCAAAAGGATTATTCGCAACCGTTGTTTTTAGCTGACCATTGCCACTTGCCACTTGTGCTTTTTGTGAAATGGCAGAGACTTTGATTCCGTTAATTTTTTTCTTTAGTGACATAATGTCTTCAAATGCACCACGGGTACCTGATGCTGTATCGCGAGTTGCGACAACGATAGGTTTATCTTCACCACCCACTTGTTTCCAGTTAGTGACATTGCCTTTGTAGATCTCAGTGATTTGTTCTTTGGTTAGATCGGTGACCGAGTTACTGTTATTCACCACCACGGCAATACCGTCTCGTGCAATAACAACTTCTTTAAGTTGTGGTGATTCTTCTGATTTTTTCAAGCTACGTGATGACATGCCAAGATCTGCCGAGCCATCGTGAGCAACACGAATACCCGCTGATGATCCTGGTCCTTGAACTTCTACCGTAACATCGTTAGATTTTGCATAAGTCTCACCCAAAACTTCCATGAGGGGAGAAACAGAGCTAGAACCTACAACAGAGATAGTCTCGCCAGCAAACACTGCAGAACTCGTTATAAGTGAACTTGCAACAACAACTGCGCCGATAATCTTTGTTTTCATTTTCCTAATCCTTTCTTGTTGGGCAAAATGCCAATAGGTTTGAATGAACATGACAAAGAGTAGGAAAGTTATGTGACAGTAATGTTTCAGAAGTTTGAACACTCGATGAATGTTGTAATAAAATACGATGAGGTATGTAGCGATGTTCGCTGTTATTACGTGTTATTTTCTATGTATAACAAGTAGGAATTAATATTCAGTTAATAAAGGGCTGACATATACTATCAATGACAACAGAATTACGGATTAAATGAATCTTCCCGTATAGGTGTTATTAGATTTTTTATTTAAAGATAAAGGTTGTAGATGTTAAAAAAAGCACAGCAAATGATTGTTTTTAATGCACTTACTAAACAACAAAGCTTTACTAAAGCAGCACAGTTACTTGATATATCTCGCACTCAAGTGAGTAAACTTATCCAGCAACTAGAACAACGACTTGGAGTACAATTAGTGCAACGAACAACGCGCTCTTTTGCATTAACAGAGGCGGGACGTTTGTTTGCTAAGCATTGTGAAAAAGTAGTAGAAGAAATAAATGAAGCTGAAAGTGAATTATTAGGAAATGAAGACAATTCCCAAGGTTTATTACGCGTAGGTATTGCGCAGTCTTTCGCATCTAACCACGTAGCACCCTATATTAATGAGTTCCATGAACAACATCCATTATTAAACTTAGAGTTGAGTTTATTTGATCATCGTGTTGATTTAATTGCAGAGCAGCTCGATCTTTGGATTGGGTTTATGGATTCTCCACCAGAAGGGTTTGTGGCGCGGCATTTAAGTAATTGTGACTTTGTATTGGTGGCAAGTCCTGAATATTTAGCGACTCACGGTGTGCCTTATCACCCTAGTGACTTAATTGAGCATAATTGCATTATTTATTTTAGTCGTGAGCGTAAAGATAATGTTTGGAGCTTTAGTCAACAAAATGATAATCAGGATATTAAAGTGACGGGGAATTACCGTGTTGACTCTGCTGATGCTATTCGAGATGCGACAATTGCAGGTAATGGGGTTGGGTACTTAGCAACCTATTTGTTAACTGATGAAATTCGCCAAGGTAAGTTGATTCGGTTGATGCCAGATTGGCAATTAACCCAACATATGCCTTTATATGCTGTTTATCCAAGGCATAAATTTTTACCGAATAAAGTAAATCTATTCATTGAATTTATTCGACGCCATATCGATGTGGGTAATATTTTGTGTAAATGGTAATGATGTAAAAAACAGCGATTACGCGCAAACGGTTGGCTAAAACTTACCTTTGAATGTTTCAAATTGTAAACATTGAGGGTAATAGTATCCCTCATAGGAACTAATCTAATGAATTTCGTTTGCTTAGCTTAAAAATAATGCAATTCAGCTGTGTTTTGTTAATTTACTGTTGCTTGTAATAACAATTTGATCCTTGTCACACTTTTTTTTATGAATACACTCTTTCCGCAATCGTTTACTACACCAAACATTGGGGAATGACTTTGCATTATCTCGTCGGCCTACTCGGTATAATTACTATTTTTACAGTTGGTTTTTTATTTTCTGAAAACCGCTCAGCAGTGAACTGGCGCAGTGTACTCGGTGCTTTTTGCATCCAAGTTGTCTTTGCAGCTTTTATTCTTTATGTACCCATTGGTCGAGTGGTACTAAACAGTGTGTCTGGCGCAGTTTCTGGCGTGATTGATTATGGCCATGAAGGGACATCTTTCTTATTTGGTCAACTAGCCCAATTTAAATTAGGCTTTATTTTTGCGGTTAATGTCTTACCTTCTATTGTCTTCTTTTCGGCATTAATTTCCGTATTATATTACGTTGGCATCATGAAATGGGTGATTCGTGGTATTGGTGGTTTGTTACAACGCTTACTAGGTACTACTCGTACTGAGTCAATGTCTGCGACGGCGAATATTTTTGTCGGTTCTGTAGAGGCTCCATTGGTTGTACGTCCATTCCTTGCGCGAATGACACGTTCTGAATTATTTGCAGTAATGGTAGGTGGATTAGCCTCTGTTGCTGGTGGCACCATGGTCGGTTACGCTGGGTTAGGGGTGCAATTAAAGTATCTTATTGCAGCAAGCTTCATGTCAGCTCCCGCAGGATTGATGATGGCAAAACTGATCGTGCCACAAACTGAAGGTGTACACAGCATGGAAGAAGAAGATGACGGTGAAGAAGATGAACCCGTTAACTTAGTCGATGCAGCTTCTCGTGGTGCTTTGAGTGGTTTACAGATTGCAATGGCTGTGGGTGCAAGTTTATTGGCTGTTATCAGCTTAATTGCCATGGTGAATGGTGGTCTTGGTCATATTGGTCACTGGGTTGGTATTGATGATCTAAGTTTAAATCTGATTTTTGGTTACCTGTTTGCACCTGTTGCTTGGTTAATTGGGGTACCTTGGTCAGAAGCGACAACGGCAGCTAGCCTTATTGGTACTAAAATTGCTGTTAATGAGTTTATTGCCTTTGCTGAGCTAATGAAACCAGAAACGATTGCTAAACTGAGTGAGCATTCTCAAGCGATAGTTACTTTTGCATTATGTGGGTTTGCTAACTTAACCTCTATTGCGATGTTAATGGGTGGGTTAGGCGGCATTGTACCGAAACGTCGCCCTGAAATCGCTCGTTTAGGTATGAAGGCTATTTTTGCCGCAACCTTAGCAAATTTAATGAGTGCAACGTTAGCAGGTTTATTTCTTCCTCTTTAAGAGTAATATATTCACGCTAAGCAATTAAAATAAACAGAGAGCCTAGCTCTCTGTTTTTGCATCTAATAAAGCACCAATAATGGGAGAAGATCAATGAAATCGGAAAGCGATAAGCTCATTGCTAAGCATGAACAATTAATTCATAGTGATGGTTTAACCGTGTCTTCTCATACTCAACGGGATGATGGTGAATGGATACAGCATTCGTTGATGATAGACGGTTATAATGTGCCTTTTAAATTTAAGCGTAAGTCAAAATATAAAACGCTGACTGGTGCAAAAGTCAATATGACTTATTACGCTGACATCATTGTTGTTGCTGGCTTAGAATTTGAAATAATGAAAGTTGTTCGCATTAAGCGTTATTAATATTAACAAGGAAAAAGAATGAATTGGTATTTTTTAGTTCTTAGTAAATATGCTCAATTTCAAGGGCGTTCCCGCAGAAAAGAATTTTGGTTTTTTACCTTAATTAACGCATTGATAAGTATGGCATGCAGTCTCGTTGATACAACATTACAGCTACCAACCTTGATGGAAGGCTATGGGGTGTTAGCCGCGTTATATGCAGTTTTTGCCTTTATTCCGACAGTAGCTGTTACTGTTCGTCGTTTGCATGATCAAGATCGTACCGGCTGGTGGGCGTTAATTATGTTAATCCCAATTGTTGGTATTTTGGTTCTGCTTTATTTTATGGTGCAAAACAGTGCCGAAGGCAGTAACCGTTTTGGTAGTAATCCAAAACAGAATGATAATTCAACACTAAGCGTCTAAATTCGTTGATATCTTAATTAAATGAACATGACCCAGTCTTCGGATTGGGTTTTTTTGTTGAATAGAAACAGAAATAGAATCATTCATTCCATTCCTGAACAATGTGCTTTAGTATGATGCTATTAGCTGACCACACTGTTTTGACCGAAACAGCGATTATATTCTGACCGAATATGGCTAATAAACTGAGTTTCATCGTTTAGGAGTACGATAATGACGCAATACCACCAATATGAACCCCCCTTATCATCGATATCGCATATGTCTTCTTTTAATGCGGTATGTACTGTAATGGCCTTTTTTTCTGCCTCTTATTTTAGTTTCCGATTTAGTAACGGTTCTCTGTAACCGCACTTGTTATTGATTAAAAATCACAGGTTATGACTCATGTATCTGATTATAGATATATGGATTGCTATATCTAACAATAAGAAGAGAGAAAAATATGAATACTAAATTATTAGGAAGTTCGCTGATTATTGCGGGCACAGCGCTAGGTGCTGGTATGCTTGCTATACCGATGGTATTAGCACAGTTTGGTTTGTTATCTGGTTCCTTATTAATGTTACTTATATGGAGTGGCACGACTTACGCTGCTTTATTATTATTAGAAGCCAGTATTAAAGTGGGTGGTGGCTTAGGGATGAACACTATTGCCCGAAAAACATTGGGTAAAGGTGGTCAATTAGTCACTAATGGATTGTTGTATGCATTATTAGTTTGTTTATTAATGGCTTACATTATTGGCGCTGGTGATTTAGTTCAAAAGTTAGCGACTGGTTTTGGTTTTGATCTGTCAATGCTACAAAGCCAGATCACTTTTACTGTACTTGCTGGTTTTATTGTTGCCGCAGGAACTGGCGTCGTTGATAAGCTGAATCGTGTTTTATTTTTAATCATGGTTGCAGTATTAATCATTACCTTATGCGCTTTGATTCCCGGTATGAGTTTTAATCATTTTTTTGAAGCGAGTAATAATAGTAATATTGATTTAATTAAGACCAGTGCAGTATTGTTCACTAGTTTTGGTTTCTTTCCCGTTATACCGTCATTAGTGTCATACAATGATAAAGCAAGCCATAAGCAATTAAGAAATATGGTGTTACTAGGCTCATTGATTCCTCTAAGTTGCTATTTACTGTGGTTATATGCGGTTGTTGGTAGTTTATCAGCAGAACAACTGGTTAAATTTGATAATGTTTCGGTATTAATTGATGCATTAAGCACGCGATTCTCTGGTATACATATCATTTTATCGGTATTTACTGGCTTAGCCTTACTAACTTCATTTTTAGGTGTGGCAATGTCATTGTTTGATCAGAATGTGGATCTATTCAGACAGAATCGTGCTGTAACCTATGTTTTGACGTTTATTTTGCCGTTACTTGGCGCGATCTTTGCCGCGAATCAATTTTTAGCTGTCTTAAATTATGCAGGGCTGATTCTTGTTTTTATCGCTGTCTTCATACCGATGTTGATGATTCACAATATTCGCCAAGCGACACCAGTAGAGCAAAGCTCTGACTACCAAGTTGCTGGTGGTTCACTGGCAATGTTGATGAGTTTACTCTTTGGTTGTTTCTTAATTGGCGCTCAACTGATTTAGTGAGTGAGCAACAGACATGAAACGCTCATGATGTTATAAATGGGCGTTTTTTATCTTTAAAATAAAAATTGGAAATATGAGGAGAGTAGGGTAATAGATTGACCGATCTGAAATACCCTTTAAAGCACTTTATATGACCAGTATAAAGTTAAATCACTAATTTATATGAACCGCTTGGAGTACGATGTAATATCGTAAACGATGATAGAATTAGCTGCTGCAATCATACAAAGTTTCAGTAATGAGGGCTATCATCAAGACGTTTTTAGCAACGTGGATTTTTTGCTAAAAGTGTAAAGATTAAATTACACAATCTATGTTTGGGATCTAATCTTACTGTTTTTTTATTAGGTGAGTGATTAGGGTTGTTTTATTTTCTAATAAATTAGAATGGTTGCAGGTAGTTGTAGATGTTATGGGATAAAGCTTTAACAGTTGCTAAAGATGCGAGAGAAGCACAAGTATTGCTGCCTATTGCGACCATGAGCTCAGTGGTTTCTGAGCAGGGAATAGATTTTTTTATTAAGATCATGAATGGTAATCTTACTAAAAAAATACAACAAGGACAGACAGGACATAATCCATTTCTGCCGTATGAAGAGCAAATGTTTGTCGATAATGTTGGGCATGAGCATGTGTGCCTCTTGAATAAATACCCAATAGGAGAACCACACTTACTCATTTGTAGTAAGGCGTTTGTTAGTCAATCTTCTCTACTCGATCTTTATGACTTTTCTGCTTGGATACAAGGGGTAACATATCCCAATGTACTGGGTTTTTTTAACTCAGCATCAGAAGCTGGTGCTAGTCAGCGCCATCGACATATGCAGTTAATGAAGACTGCAGTACCGTTAGAAGAGATGATTCTGTCTGGTAAGCTACCATTTAGGCATAAATTATTTACTTTTGATCGTATTAATAGTGAGAAAGCGTATTTTTGTTACCTGGCGGCAATGCATGATTTAGGACTAACGCCCAATAATGTGACTGTGAATATTAATGAGCCGATAGAATGCTTGCCTTATAATATTCTATTAACTGAGCATTGGATGTTAGTGATCCCTCGATTAACGAATCATATTGGTGATATTTTTGCTAATGCACTTAACTACTCTGGATGTTTTTTAGTTAAAGATCAGCAGCAATATGACTGGTTAACTGATTATGGTTGTTTACGGCTATTAACTGAATGTGTAGCGCCATAAAGGCTATTTAGGGAGTATTATTACTCCCTTTTTATGGTTTAGGCATTTGTATCACAGCTAAGAAACGTTTTGGGTAACCGCTATGATAATAACTCGTTTCAGTGACACCAAAGTGCTTTTTAGACGATGAACTATGAATAAATTTAATTAATCCGGGTTTTACTTCTGTAATAATTCCCGCATGACCTGGTTTTCTTATTTTTAAATTAGTGCCAGTAAAAACAATAAGATCGCCTATTTGTGCATTTTTTAAGGGTATCGATTTATTGAATAACTGTGTGTATGCTGCGGTGGTTCTTGGAATTGAAATGTGAGAGTGTTTGTATACATATTGAATGAAGCCTGAACAATCGAATCCTTTGGGTGTCGTTCCCCCCCAAACATAACGAGTACCAATATATTTCTTGGCGAAATTAATCATTTTTTGTTGTTCTATTGTTGTAATAGGTTTCACTTGGTTTGTGTTTTTGTTAGGTAATACACTGATTTCTTTTATAATATGAGGACTTGCTCTTACATTTGACTCGCAAGATAGAGTGAGTAATAACGATAAAGGTAACATGATTTTGAAATATTTATTCATGGTAATTATAGTTTCTATATTTATAAGATTGATGTGTGATTAGTTTGATAATAAAGATTTATTTGTTGCTGACAATAGATATTAAACATTATTATTATTATTGATTAATATCAAATTAGATTTTAGTGTTAGGTATAATCTATAATCATTATTAACGTACATTGATTGATAATTGTTTAGTATAACTTTTATCTAAGTGAAAGTTATTTACTATGAAATTTTATATGACATATATAAATGTCACAAGATGTGTTTGGGTACTATTAATATAATGTCAAATAATTTATTAAACACTGTTCATTTTTCTTTTTTGTTGGTAATATTATTATTTACAAAAACAGTATTAGCGACACCGAGTTTAACTATTTGGTCTTCACATCAGAATCGTGATTTTTTAACAGTAATGACGGATAAATATAAAAAAAATCATGATGTTAATATAACAATTATACAGCTTGATCCATCAGAAATAAAAGCGGAAATTTTATTAAGTGCCCAAGATGGCGGTTTACCCGATCTTATTGTTATCCCTTCAGATTTCTTAGGGTTGCATAATCTGATGGATTTATCGACAATCCCTCGTGATTGGTATACAGAATCGTTGACTCCAAGAGTGAAGGCTACTGTAGAATTAGATGGTAAATATTGGGGTATTCCTCTTATTCAGGGTAATTTTTTACTCTTGTATTACAATAAAAAATATGTGACAAAGCCAGCCACAGATTTTAGAAATATTATTTCAGAAAAAAAACAATTTCTAGATAAAAATATTATGCCAATAGGATGGAATTATAATGATATGTATTATTTTATTCCTTTCTTATCTGCATTTAATGGTTGGCCTATCATTGATGGGAAAATTGAGCTGAATACGCCAGCTATGGTTGAAGCGCTAAAATATTATCGTTCTTTGGCTGTGCAAGGGATTGTTAATCGTAACTGTGATTACCGTTGTTCGCAGCTAGATTTTATCAAAGGAAAAAGTGCATATTCTATTAATGGTGATTGGGCATATCATGATTTAAAAGTGATGCTTGGTGATAATCTTGGTGTAGCCGTATTACCTAAAGTAAATGGTAAAACGATGCATCCTATGTCTAGCACATTTGTATTGGCCGTACCTAGCAATTCACAACACTCAAAAGAAAAACAGGAATTAATTAAAGATTTTGCTGCATTTGTTCAACAACCCAAAAATCAGCATGCGGTATATGAAAAAACCAAGTTATTACCAATCTCAATGACGTATTATAGGCAACTTAGACAGAAAGCGACCGGAGATAATTTAGTTATGTTTCATCAAATGGCACTAACAAAGCTTATGCCATCAACGTTGAATATGGCTATTTCATGGCAGGCTATCGCTATAGGTTTTCAGCGTTATCAAGCAGGTGCAACAGCTGAATATGCTGCGGCACATATGCAGAAAATGGCAATAAAACAGATTCAGCACTTGGATTATAATTGATGAAGTTACGCTTAAAATCATCATTAGCATTGTTAATGTTAATAATTGCTGTTGTACCTGCTGCAATTGTTGGAGGATTACTTCTAAAGCAGCAATCCGATGTGGAAGCGAATTACCGTATTGGCATGTTAGATCGACTATCTAATACTATTGAACAAGAATTTGATTATCGTTTTTCTTTATTGTCGACAAGTTTAGATGTGCTATCACGAGATAGACTATTTGTGCAGGCGATTGATAATTTCTTTCTTGCGGGCCATGTAAGTTCTTCGCTGGGGACATTGGTTAAAAATACACCATTAATTCAAGCTGCTTACTTAGTTGATGATCAATGGTCGGAAGTTGAAAGCTACAATGGGATTCATGGTTTATCTTCTTTTTTAAAATTAAAAGATCTTCTTACGTATCGTTTATCAACTAACAATGGTAAAGGTCGCCAGTGGGTATTTTATTATAACGATGAAGATTTGATGCCGAAAAAGTTTAATCCAACACGGCGAGGAATTATCATTGGCGTTCCTATTTTTCAATCGATGACGAATGGCTTAAAGCGTATTCCTTTGGGGTATTTAATAATAGTTGTCCCAATTGAAAATATCGTTAAGGTATTACGACCTTATTTAAAAGATGGGGAACGTGTTGTCTTTCAAAATCATCGCTCTGATTTGATGGATCATGATGGTGATATGAGTGAGATTGTTATTGCTCAAGGAAAAATAGATCAAAACACACCAACAATACATAAAACAATCAATATAAAATTAGAAAATAAATATATTTCAGAGCCGATCCAATACACAATGAAAGTATATATGGATAAATATCTAGGTGAGAATCCTTATATAAATTCTTTAAAATATATATCATTATTTGGTGTGATTATTATTCTTTTGTCACTTTTTAGTGCGGGTTTGACCTATCGTTGGATTGCGCGTCCATTGGGTGGGCTAATGGATGTTGTGAGGGCTTATTCTCGAGGTGAATACAAAAGCTCAAATAAACAATTACGCTTTGCTGAATTTTTTATGGTTGAGCGACTTATTCGAAATATGGCAAAAACGATTCGAGCTCAAATGGCCGATTTAGCCGCGACGAATAAAGAGTTAAATGCTGCTTATTTAGAAAAAGAACAAGCTAACTTGCAATTGGTTAATTTCAATGATGAGTTAGAACGAAAAGTTGAAGAAAAGACCTTAGCGTTGAGTCGATCATTATTGCGAGAAGAAAATCGCCGATCGATGTTGCAATCATTATTATCATTTAGCCATGAACTTCAATCTGGCGATATTATAGAAACAGTAATGACACAAGTGGTTGCTCTATACCCGATGGCTGGTTGGGCAATGAAAAGCTATACTGGGAATAAGGGAATATGGGCTTGTGAAAACATAGACCAATCTCGCTTAGAAAATCAAGATATACAGCCTGAAAGTCATTATAGTGATTATTATTGTGTACCAAATAACGGTAAGTATTTGCATTGTTTTAAAGTTAAAAACAGTCAGAACGACATTGTTGGCATGATAGTGATGCAATATATACAATTAGAACATGATGATTTTGAAGTTATTTCTCTATTTATTCGTCAATTAGCTACTGAATTAGAAGGTCGACTATTAAATGAAGAATTAGCGCGTATTGCGATTACTGATTCATTGACCGGACTTGCAAATAGAAAAGCTTTTGATAAAGACTTAGAAGAGCATATACAATTAATTAATCGGTATCCTGATCGTCATTTTGGTTTGTTCATGCTTGATGTTAATGGACTGAAACGAGCAAATGATCAACATGGTCATAGTATGGGTGATGCGTTATTAATTGAAACCAGTAAGTTATTAGTTGAAACCTGTCGATTGACAGATAAGGTTTATCGTCTTGGTGGTGATGAATTTGCCATTATTTTAGAGGCCGGTGATTGTGACAGCTGTGACATTTTATGGCGTCGATTAGAAACAGTACGCGATCAAATTAACTATGCTAGTTTACCAAATGGAAAACAGGTTGAAATACATTTTGCTGTTGGGTATGCCAGTACTGATCAATACTCAGCAGAGCAGGTTTGTTTAGTTGCAGATAAAGCAATGTATAAAGATAAACGTCATTTTTATGAACAAACAGGAATTGGACGATAATAAACATAACCACTGCGATAATATGGATTATTGCAGTGGTTTTTTATAAGTAAAATACTTATTTATGATTTGAGAAGTTATCACCCTTCGCCATGCGATCATATAAAATCACATTAACTGCTGCTGCCAGATTCATACAGCCTTTTGTTGGGACGTAAATAGTTTCACGACAAAAGTCAGTAATTTCTTTTTTTAATGTGCCGTCTTCAGGACCAAAAATATAAAATGCACGTTTTGGATGTTTATATTCAGGTAATGGTTTTGCATCATCAATTAAATCAACGGCAACAGGTACACAGCCGACAGGAATAATTGCTTTTAGATCTTCAACACCAATTAATGGAATATCAAGCGCAACATTTTTGGTATCAGTACAAAACTGTGCAGCGTGATCATAACGAGTGCCAGTATAAAAGACAGAGTTGACACCATAACAACCCGCTGCTCGCATAACCGAACCGACGTTTTCAGGTGTTTTGGGGTTAAAAAGGCCTACGCAAGAGTAACCCTGACTTTTTTTGCTCATATGTACATCTACTTTAGAAATTGTGGCGGGATTGTATACCTAAAGACGATATTTTTGCAGTAGGTACCATTATTTAGAAGAGAACAAAACAGGAACTTAGGGTCCCTGTTTTTAAGTGACGTTTTATTTACCGCAACATTTTTTATATTTCTGACCACTGCCACATGAGCAAGGATCGTTACGGTTAGGTGTTTTATCAAACACTGTTGTCGTAGGTTTGTTTAATGTTGCAGTAAGATCCGCAATATCTTCTTCAACGTTAGCATTAATTGTAAATGTTGCAAAAAGCTGTTGCTCTGCAAGCTCTACTTCTAATTCTTGTTGGCGTTCTTCAGTATTCACTATCAATGTGAGCGGATTGGTTTCCGTGCCAAGTTTAGTTTCGCGCTTCGTGTTGTAGCCACAGCTGCTGTGTTTTGGCTTCTTTTCGATGCGACCTTTATAGAAAAATTTAGACATGGGATAACCTGCTTGCTATGAAATATTCGCGCATCATTCGTGAATGGGTACGCTTAATAACTAAAAAGCCACCAAAGTTAAGGTGGCTGAAATTGCGGGCATAATAACCGCCATTGTGTGTGTTATCAAGCGTTGAGCAAGCGCTTCAGTAATAAAAGTCGGTGGGTGTTCTGATCAAAAATAGGATATATGGTGTTTTTTCATTGGTCTTTGTTGAAGTAAACGATTGCATTGTTATTATCATCTCTTCTACACTTAAACGGTTTTAATCAAACACCGCTGTGAAACGGTGTGTTGCTTACACTTATTATATAGACGAAAAAACCTATTAAATTAATAGGTTTTTTCGTCTATCACTGCTGATAATAATTGTTAATATACTCAATATATAAAAGAGTAAATAATGATAAATTGTCTGATATGTTAGTGTATTAGCGATAAATACAATGATTAGATGTAACATATTGACTGATAAGATTATTAATGTATAACAAAATTTTTCAATTTTTATCACGAAAAATGCATAAAAAATTGAAAATTACGGCATAATAACGCCCGTTATACCAAGCAATTGATTGCTGTACCAGATCGAATGATCTGTAAATAAATGGGAACATTACATGGTTAAACCAGAAAATAACGCAATTGTAATTTTTGGTGCGTCAGGCGATTTGACTCATCGAAAACTAATCCCTGCGTTCTATCATTTATACGCTAATGGTTTATTGCCAGAAGATTTCGCTATTTTAGGTGTTAGTCGTACGGCATATAGTGATCAGGAATTTCGTGATAAGCTTCGTTCTGCATTAGAAGAAAATGAAAAAACAGATGCGGCGATATTAACGAAGTTTTGTGAGCATTTATATTATCAGGCATTGAATACTTCTGATGCTGAACAATATAGCGTATTAAAGCAGCGCTTAGATGTCTTTAAAGATACTCACCATACACATGGCAATGCTGTCTTTTATCTCGCAACGCCACCGAGTCTTTATGGTGTAATTCCTGAGTGTCTTGCTGCTCATGGTCTTAATGATGAAGCGGATGGCTGGAAAAATCTTATTGTAGAAAAGCCATTTGGTTATGATCTTGAATCGGCTATTTCTCTTGATAAACAAATTCACGCATGTTTCCAAGAACATCAAATTTACCGCATTGACCACTACTTAGGTAAAGAGACAGTACAAAACTTACTTGTCTTCCGTTTTGCTAATGGCATGTTTGAACCATTATGGAACCGTAATTTTATTGATTACGTTGAAATTACTGCATCTGAAGCCTTAGGCGTTGAAGATCGTGGTGGTTATTATGATGGTGCGGGTGCGGTACGTGATATGTTCCAAAACCACCTATTGCAAGTTCTAGCAATGGTAGGTATGGAATCTCCAGCAGCTATTAATGCTGATTCGATTCGTGATGAAGTGGTTAAAGTGATGCAAAGCTTTAAGCCTTTATCAGAAGATGATTTGACTAACAATTTAGTCTTAGGTCAATACACTGAATCTGATGTTCGTGGTAAGCATCTACCAGGTTACCGTCAAGAGCATGGCGTTAATACTGATTCACGCACAGAAACGTATGTTGGTATGAAGATGTTTATTGAGAACTGGCGTTGGAATGGCGTACCATTCTACGTTCGTACAGGTAAGCGTTTACCGACACGTGTAACAGAGGTTGTTATTCATTTTAAGAAAACACCGCATCCAGTATTTGCAGCTAAATCAGCTGAAAATAAGTTGATTATTCGTATTCAACCCGATGAAGGCATCTTAATGAGTTTTGGTTTGAAAAAACCAGGTGCAGGTTTTGAGACGCAAGAAGTATCGATGGATTTCCATTACGATAAACTTGAATCAATGAATATGCTAACAGCTTATGAGCGTTTATTGTTAGATTGCATGAAACAAGATGCAACCTTATTTGCCCGTACTGATGCAGTAAAAGCTTGTTGGAAATTTGTTCAACCTATTCTTGATCATAAAGAACAACCTGAGCATTTATTTGGTTACGCAGCAGGAACATGGGGACCAAAAGAAGCCGATGAACTGTTAATTAATGATGGTCGTCAATGGCGCTTCCCATGTAAGAATTTAGCTAATACTGATTATTGTGAGTTATAAGCATGATGAATTATAAAGTATTTGCGACGCCACAAGATGTAGTGATTTCTCTTGCTGAAACCATGCAAGCGATGAGTTTACAATCTCAAGCGGTACATATTTCCTTATCCGGTGGCAGTACGCCTAAATTGTTATTCAAAGTATTAGCGCAAGCGCCTTTTGCTGACAGTATTCAATGGAATAATCTTCATTTCTGGTGGGGTGATGAGCGTTGTGTTGCTCCAACCGATGCTGAAAGTAATTTTGGCGAAGCAAATGACTTGTTATTTAAGCACGTTACAATTCCAGCAGCAAATATTCACCGTATTCGTGGTGAAGCAGAGCCTATTGCTGAATGTGCACGTTTTGCAGCAGAGATGGATGCAGTGATTCCACATAAACAGGGATTACCAGCATTTGATTGGATTTTATTAGGCATGGGTGGTGATGGCCATACTGCTTCTTTATTTCCACATCAGACCAATTTTGATGATCTTGCATTAGCAGTGATTGCCACTCAACCACAAAGTGGCCAGCAACGTATTTCAAAAACAGCGCGTTTACTTGAAAATGCTGACCGTATTACTTATTTGGTATTGGGTGAAAGTAAGGCTGAAGTCTTATTTGAAATAAATAGTACGCCGGCAGAGATGTTAGCTTATCCTGCCGCAAAAATTAAAGCCTCTCATGGCGAAACAGAATGGTATTTAGATGCAGCAGCTGCAAAGTTGCTAGCACAAGGAGAATAATATGAAAGGCGATATTGGTGTTATTGGTTTAGCTGTTATGGGTCAAAACTTGATCCTTAATATGAACGACCATGGTTTTAAAGTTGTTGCGTTTAACCGTACCGTTTCTAAAGTAGAAGAATTCCTTGAAGGTCCTGCAAAGGACACTAACATTATCGGTGCGACATCATTAGAAGACTTGGTCTCTAAACTAGAATCACCACGTAAAATCATGTTAATGGTTCGTGCTGGTGATGTTGTCGATGCATTTATTGACCAACTTGTACCGCTACTAGATAAAGGCGACATCATTATTGATGGTGGTAACTCAAACTATCCAGACACTAACCGTCGTGTTGCAGCCCTTGAAGCAAAAGGCTTACTATACGTAGGTTCTGGTGTTTCTGGTGGTGAAGAAGGTGCTCGTTTTGGTCCTTCAATCATGCCTGGTGGTTCTGAAGCAGCATGGCCTGCAATCAAACCTATCTTTCAAGCAATCTCTGCAAAAACAGCAGCAGGTGAGCCTTGTTGTGATTGGGTGGGTAAAGACGGTGCTGGTCACTTCGTTAAGATGGTTCACAATGGCATCGAATACGGCGACATGCAGTTAATTAGCGAAGCATACCACTTCATGAAGTCTGGTTTAGAGCTGTCTCATGATGAAATGCAAGCTATTCTTCAAGAATGGAATAAGACTGAGCTAGATAGCTACTTAGTTGAAATTACAGCTGAAATTCTTGGTTATAAAGATGAAGATGGTCAGCCTCTTGTTGAAAAAATTCTTGATACTGCGGGCCAAAAAGGTACAGGTAAGTGGACAGGTATTAATGCACTAGATTTAGGCATTCCACTAACACTTATTACTGAAGCAGTATTTGCGCGTTGTGTTTCTTCAATGAAAGAGCAACGTGTTGAAGCAGAAAGCTTATTTGGTAAAACAATTGCTAAAATTGATGGCGATAAGAAAGAGTGGGTTGATGCATTACGTCAAGCACTACTTGCATCAAAGATCATTTCTTATGCACAAGGCTTTATGTTAATCCGTGAAGCATCAGAAGAGTTTAACTGGGATCTAAACTACGGCAACGTGGCACTTATGTGGCGTGGTGGTTGTATTATCCGTAGTGCATTCCTAGGTAATATTCGTGATGCATACGATACAAACCCAGAAATCAAATTCCTAGGTTCAGATACTTACTTTAAAGATATTCTATTAAACAGCATGCCAGCATGGCGTAAAGTAGCATCAAAAGCGATGGAAATTGGCCTACCAATGCCAACAATGACATCAGCATTAACCTTCCTTGATGGCTACACAACAGCAAGCTTACCTGCGAACATGATTCAAGCGCAGCGTGACTACTTCGGTGCTCACACCTATGAGCGTATTGATCAGCCTCGTGGTCAGTTCTTCCATACGAACTGGACGGGTACTGGCGGTAATACAGCATCTACTACTTACGACGTATAATGTCTAAGTAATCGATATAATTAAGCCATCGTTTTTACGGTGGCTTTTTTTATGCATGATGTATTGTGATGAATCTAGATTTAACTTGCTATACGTTGGCAATAGAGTAATGCGCGTAATTCCATATTTTCAGCTTCAAGCGCCACTATTTGTTTATGAGCTTCTGTGCGCATATCTTCATTTGTTTTTCGTGTTTTTTCAAAAATATCGCTCAGGGCACTAAACAATTCTTCTCCAGCAAGCAGCATTTCTTTGCCGCTAATTTCAATATTATAAGAACGTAATAAATCACGAGCATAAGTGGTTAAGTCACCTTTGGCGCGACCAATTTCTTTGTCAATTAATGGGCAAGTGTGAGGGTAGGAGAAACCTGACATATTTTGTACCTTTAAAGTCAAATATCCATAAAAGATAATTGTTATAAACCTCCGTGCCTATGAGATAATTTTCGCTTACATTTTTAAATTGATCAATATATGCACAATAAGTTTGACAAAAAACAAACAAACGTCTCTTTTTTGATACAAATTAGTCAGTAATAATGCTGTTGGGTGAAGCATTAATCTATGTTGATGAGTGCTAATTACGGTGATTTGTTGGTAAAAATAAACCCTCGTATCGATTAAGAGTACGAGGGCTTAAATATCACACTAAAATCAAATAATTAACTTACTTCAATCGGGCCACCAAAGGCGGTTACTGGTGGTAATTCACCTTTGAATTTCTCAATATTGACTAAACACGTTTGGGCACTGGTCGCTTGCGCCAATTCGGATGTTGGTATATCCATGGTTAGAGTATTTGGATCGCCATAGGTATCAATCGCACCAATCTTCTCATTTAATGGCCCGTACCATGCACCTTCTTCTATACGAACGACGCCTTGTGGGTAGCTGTCTGTGATAACAGCACCTGCAAGTAGTTGACCGCGATCGTTAAACACACGTACAACGTCACCGTCTTTGATGCCTTTAGCTGTAGCATCTTTTGGGTTGATGTAGACAGGTTCACGGCCTTGGACGGTATACGTCGCGCGGAATTCATCGGATTCACACATTTGTGAGTGCAAGCGTTTGTCAGGGTGACAAGATTGCATCCAGAACGGATGTTTATCTGAGCCCGGACCACCATGTGAACGTTCTGTCTTTTCAAACCACATTGGGTGACCTTGACAGTGTTCATAGCCATAACGAGCAATTTTACGGCTGGATATTTCAATGAAACCTGACGGTGTGCCTAGCGCATTTATTTCTGGATCTTGACGGAAATCGGCATGTCGAACCCAGGGCTTACCGGTGCCAAAATCTAGGAATCCTTGCTCCCAGAAAACATCAAATTCTGGCATGTCGAATTTGCCTGCATTAGCTTTTCGGCAATCGTTATACAGCATTTGAACCCATTGCATTTCATCCATACCACGGGTGTATTCTTTATTTTTACCAAAACGACGTGATAATTCAGTGAAAATATCAAAGTCAGTTTTTGATTGGTACAGTGGGTCAACTAACTTTTGCATTGCGATTAAGCCACGGCCACTGTATGAGCCCATAACGTCAATATCGTTACGTTCAAACTGAGTACATGCAGGGAGTACAATATCAGAGAAACGACAGGTCGCCGTCCATGCAAAATCAATCGTTACCACGGTTTGTAATTTTTGGAACGCTTGTTTCATGCGGTTACGATCTTGGTGGTGATGCCAAGGGTTGTTACCGCTGATCACCATCATTTTGTAATCAGGCAGAATCACTTTAGAACCATTGTATTTAATTTCTTTACCCGGTTCTAAAATACAATCAACGAAGCGTGCGACAGGGATAGTACGACTATAACCATTGAAGTCGTTGTTATCCCATTTGGGTTTTTGCCCCTCATCCACGTTACGAGGAAAACCGCCTGGTGCTGCAAAGCCTGTTGATGGGACACCAATACCGGAGTAATGATGGCCATAAGAAATACCGCCGCCAGGTAAGCCAATTTGTCCTACCATCGCAGCAATAACGGCACCCATCCAGTAAGGTTGCTCGCCGTGTTCTTGACGTTGAATACACCAACCAAATAGAATTTGAGTACGCTCTTTAACCAGCATGCGAGCAAATTCACGGATTTGATCAGCGGGTACGCCACAAATTTCAGCTGCCCATTCTGGTGTTTTCTCAATGTTATCTTTAGTGTCACCTTTGACATAACCAATAAACTCATCAAAGCCCAAACAATACATTTTGATGAATTCTTTATCATAAAGATTCTCAGTGTAAAGCGTGTGTGCTACACCCAACATAAACGGTACATCTGTCTGCGGGTGAAGGTAAAGATGCGTGTTTTCTAAGTAACGCTGGGTCTTGTTTTTAACCGGATCAACCGAAATAACATTGATCTCACCTTTAGCTACTTTTTCTTTTAGTTGCGCAAGGTAAGGGTAAGACTCATGCGTTTCACAGTTCCAACCTACTTGGAGGTTTTTAACCGGATCGTTAGCCCATAAAATAATGTTCTTACTGTTGTCTAAAATTTCAGACCATGACGTACCTTGAGCATATACTTCAGTCGAACCTAGCACATAAGGCATTATGGTTTGGCCTGCACCTGTTGAGTAGTCGCCAACTTTGGTGATGTAATTACCGTGCATACCGACAGCACGTTGCATGTGACTGGTACAGCTATGGAATTGACCCGTTTGACGCCAGCCTGTTTGACCTGCGTGGAGCGCCCATGGACCGTAATCTTTTTGAATACGCTCTAATTCACGGTAGAACAAATCTAAGGCTTCATCCCATGTCACACGTACAAAACGATTATTACCGCGTGTTTCGCCACTAAACTTGTGCTTTTTAAGCCAGTCTAGACGTACCATTGGGTAACGAACGCGTGATGGATTATAAATAATCCCCTTGATGCCTTTTAGCATTTCAGTTGGGTTTTTATCTATTTCAATCGCTTCAATTTGTTGCACTTTACCTGCATAAATTTGTGCACGAAAAGCACCCCAGTGAGATCCAGAATAACGCCATGTTCCTTGACCTATTTGATCGTCTGCAAACACTTTTGATGATGCGAGTAGGCTTGGGCCTATAACTGTCGCTGCACTTGTTGTAGCAAGGCCTTTAAGAAAACTTCTTCTTGATACTGACATATTTATTTTAACTCCATCAAAACTTAGTGCTGTGCATCAGAAAAATCAGATGAATGCTTCTGTAGGTACTTCAACACAATAGCTTCGCTATCACGGTCAAAGTTTACAAATGCTAGCATACCGTTAAACATGCCCGGCCATGTGTTTGCATCAAAATGCGCTTCAGCCGGTTGGGTGTGACATACAGAACAGTTGGTGGTGTAAGCTGTTTTTGCTTGTGCCCATACTGGTGTGATGTCATTCACTAATGAGTCTTTAGGCATCCATACTTTAGCGGTAACACGCTGCCAAGGAAGGCCTGTTAGGTCATCGACTTTCTCTTCATATTTATCAACAACTTTATCATTTTGAGCTGATTCTTTAAGTAGAGATGCAACCGGAATATTCATTCCGAAATCTTCCTGAATCACACGACCATAGCCTTTATCTTTACGCCAACCTGCAATCTCAACTTCTACTGCATTATCTGTTTCATCAATGACTTTAACGCCAGATGCTGGATTTAGAATACCCGCTTCAACAGTCATTGCTTTATCTTCATAAACAGGTAAGAAGCGAACGCTATAAATCTCTTCACCTTTGCTGTAATCAGTACCATGAGAAAGTTGGACTAGCTCTGACACCATGCCACCACTGGTATCCATATCTTTTGGTAAGTGGTGAGCAATACCTTTATGACAATCAACACAGCTTTGATCTCGCTCTGCTGCATTTTTCATTTGAACGCGTGCAACAGGGGACATTTTTTCGAAGTCCATACCTTTGTAATCATGGCAATCACGACATTCTTGTGAGCCATTGGCTTTAAAGCGTTCCCATTCATGCTGTGCTAGCACAATTCGGCGATCTTCAAATTTTTCAGGGGTATCAATGAATCCAGCAAAATGGGCAAAGACTTCTTTGCTTGCTTGAATTTTACGTGAAATTTTATCAGTCCAATCATGAGGGACATGGCAATCAGGGCAGGTTGCTCGAACACCTGAACGGTTCTTATCATGAATAGTATTAACGTATTCAGGCACGACATTATCGGCATGACAGCTTACACAGAATTCTTCAGTATTCGTTTTTTCAAGGGCCGTATTAAATCCGCCCCAGAAAATAATACCCGCAACAAAACCGCCAAGGGCTAAAACACCAAGGCTAATATGAACGCTTGGGCGTGATAGAGTCAGCCAAGCTTTTTTTAAAAATGCTTTCATTATTATTGTTTCTCTTTAAATGATGCTTGTAGTGTGAAGTAGGGGATCAACCACCGTGACCGGGAGGACCAAAGACAAACAATTGCAACATCCAAACTGTGAAACCATAACCACCAACGAAAATGACACTTAAAATAGGGAACAGGAAAATGGTAATAAAAAGGAACATTTTCCATTCGCGGCTACGTGTTTTCTTGGCAGTAGCATCAGTAATACTGCTCATAAAACCTCCTAAAATATGGTTAAAGGGAAAGTTATTTCTTATAAATAGTTATATCAATTTTAATTTCAATATGATCATAAAGTAGACCGCTGTACTTATTCAATTATTAAATGCGTAATTCTGTTATTAAAATAGTATTTTTTTGAATTTAAACTTAGTTATTAATACTAAAAATACATATGTATAAATTAATTATTATTTAAGTGTAATTATTACAATAAAATCCAAGAGCCAACTTGTGGTAATGTTGTATTTTTGTTTGTTTTATTGGTGCTTATTGGGTGTGATTGTTGGTTATTGCGATGCTATTAATGGTTTGTGTTGATTGAAAATTGAAGGATTGGTAATGGAAGAAGTGTTTTGTTAATAATTTCACGTAATCTAATATGAATAGAGTCGTAATTAAAGGCTTAATATGAATGGAGTTGTTAATAATACGGGATAGAAAAGAGAGCTATCAGATAGCTCTCGAATAAATATTAATCAATTAATTGATATTCTTGGCGTAATATATCAATAATTTCACTCTTTGGATCTTGGCTTAGAGTAATTGGCTGTCCAGTGATTTTTTCTGCGATATTGGTGTAGATTTTAGATATCTGCATTAATATATCTTGAGGGAGCGCATTCTCTGTCGCTAGTGCAAAACGTTCAGGCATACGTTCTTTATTTAATAAAATATCTGGATCTGGAAAGTAATTAAGTAACACTTGACGGAAATCTTCTTTGGAATTTTCAACGATCTGTCCGTCACGATAAGCGGCACCATCCCAAATTCGTGATGAATCTGGTGTACCCACTTCATCCATATAGATAAGTTTTTCATTACCGTTAGCATCTGTAACGTAGCCAAATTCAAATTTAGTATCGACAAAAATTTGGTCTAATTTTGCTAATTCGTGACTAATAACTGTAAATCCATCGGTTAATAGTTTTTCGTAATAGTTAATATCATCAGTATTTCGGAAATTAAAGGCTTGGTAGTTATTGATGAGATCTTGACGAGTCACGTTAACATCATCCGCTTCAGGCACATTAGGGATGTCTTTTAGGATACCTTTGGTTGAGGGGGTCATTAGAAGCTCTGAAAGTTTTTGATCTTTTTCTAGACCTTCTGGTAGTTCGATACCACAGAAATTGCGTTCACCTTGCGTGTATGATCGCCACATTGAACCTGTGATGTATTGACGACAAATAGCTTCTACCATTACAGGTTTTGCTTTTTGTACAATCCAGACAAAAGGATGGGGAATATCAAGAATATGGCTATCGGCTAAGCCATTATCTTTAAAGAGTTTAAACCAATGATTTGAGATTGCATTAAGTGCCGCGCCTTTACCGGGAACACCTTTCAAACCACCTTCACCATGCCAAATACAGTCAAAGGCGGAAATGCGATCACTGATAATCATAATTGCAAGAGGCGCATCAGGTTGAACGTTGTAGCCTTTTTGTTGAATTAGACGACGACTGTCTGCGTCTGTTAGCCAATAAACAGAGCGTACTTTTCCACTGTGAACGGGTTTATCGGTACGGATGGGCAGGTCGTCATTGACGGCAAGAACTTGATCAGCAAGACTCATGGTGAAATTCCTATTTCAAAATGATGGCATCGAAATACAGAGTGTTTAAGATAAACATTACCTCAAGCACTCATCTTATTAAGCATAATACTCGGTTCATTGTACGACTACCAGTAAAAAAGCAAACGATTGCTTTTTGGTTTAAAATGGTGACAAATGTAAAGTATGGTAATGAAATATCATACTTTACATTATGAGATAGTGTTTTATTGGGGATTAAAAACGTTGATAAAAGGCATGTAAATCACGGGGCGTAATATAAAACATGTGCAATAACCATTGTTTAGTATCGTCCAGGTTGAACCAGACAGGTGTAAATTGGAAATGACTCCAATTTGTGACAACTTGTAGTGCACCATCATAACTTGGTGCTAGATCAAATAAGATAACAATGGCGATAACCTGAGCTAGGCTAATGAACGGTTTGGTAAAGGCAAAAGGTTTAAGTGCGGTGCCAAATGATGATTTAAAGCGTTTGTTTGATAGATCGACGCTGTATATTTCATCAAGGACTAAATGTACGATGCCGCCAAGTAGAACAAACCCGCCAGCAAACCAGCTATCAGTCGCTGTATGCCCCAATAAGACGCAAATATGGACACAACAGAGTGCAATAAGAGTCACAAATGAAATCGAGTGACATGCGCCACGGTGAACCGTACAACGGTCAAATACCGCTTTGCCAAAATAACGAATAGTAATAAACAATGAGATGACATACAAAATCAACTCAAGCATTGCGACATGGGTGTAAATATGGCTGATGAGTAAAAAACAACAAAACCCAGCCAGAAGTGTAAACAATGCTTTCATCGACGTTGAGTGGTCTGAATCAATGTCAGGTAGAAGCCCACCGATGGTGCCAAAAAAAGTCATCCATAGTGCAATGCTGGGGCTAATATGATCAGCCGACAACAATGTAGTTGCTGTTAAACCACTAACAATTGCTGCAATTGTGAAATGGGTCGAGAAATTTGCCAAGAAAAATGAATTCCAACTGGATACATATACAGGTATTTATCACTGTTAGTTATCTTAGTTCAATATTTATCACACTTTTAATGTAATTTATGAAAGTGATTGAGTGAAAAAGAATCATTTTAGTTTTTAGTTGCAATTAAGGTGAATAAATTGCTTTCTCAATTTGAAGCTGAAAGGAGTAAAGAGAGTAGCTGTATACGCTTTAAAAGGTCACAGCTACTTGAAATTAAAGCAGGTGATCTTAACCTGTAATCAATGCTGAAATGATGCCGATAATACCACCAAAGACTCCGCCCCAAATAACCAGCCAACCCAGGTGTTCGCTAATCATTTTTTCTACCATTTCTTTGACCATTTTAGGAGTAAGTTCATTTAAACGTTGGTCAATAATATCTTCAATTTTACTTTCAATATCATGCAATGTTTCAGGTTTGGCTAATTGTTGTTTCAGTGCTGTTTTAAAATTATCTTGTTCACTGATTTCTGTTACTGATAGCTGCATTTTCTCAATAAAAGGTTCACGTAATGGTTCCATGGCTTCTGGGCCACCCATCATGGTGATCATGCCGCCAAAGGATGAATTCATGATCACATCCAGTAATGAATCAAAGGTTGGTGCAAAATCAATTTTGCTGATAATTGGTTGCATATCCAGCACGGTTGATTGGTCGGTATCTTGGCTTAAAAAGCGACTAATGTTTTGTTGAGTAAAAAACTGCTCCATCATTAGGTTTTTAATGGCTAGTTTAAACGCTTCAAAGCGAGCAGGGATAACACCTGAACCATAAAGGCCGGGTACTTTTTCAAATAACATATAAATGGCAAGCCAGTTTGTTAATGCACCGGAAAAAGCAAATAAGCCACAGTAAAGAATGATATGTTGATTACTAATATAACCAATGAATAAGAGAAGGAGAGAGAGCACATTGGTCATTAAGCTTTTATTTTTTATCATGATGTAGTTCTTAGTAGTAACACCGATTGAAACGGCAAATAAAGACAGTCAATGGCGCATAGCCACCAATAATGGAGCCGAATTTTAACAATAGATAGTGACCAATGCCAGATTTTGCTGGGCTACACCATCTTTGATTACACGATGTTTGGTAGATAAAGGAGTGTGGATGTAATGTCATGTTTTACGATTTAAACTTTATATGGCAATTGCTATACTCGTTTGCTATGCGTTTATTGCCTTACTGAGTATTTTTAATGACCCGTTTTACTGCTGAACAAACTGCTTTTATTCATCATCAGTCAGGTAACGCACTTTGTGTTGCTGGTGCGGGAACGGGGAAAACAACAACGTTAGTCGGTGTTGTAGAACATAAATTACAATCAATCGCAGCAGAACAAATGTTGGTATTGATGTTTAACCGTGATATTCGCACCGATTTTAAGGAAAAGTTAGCACAGATCCCGTTAGCCGCGCGCGTGCCTGTCCATACTTTTCATAGCTTTTGTTTTCAGCTATTAAGACAGTCGGGGTATCTATCTGCGACGGGTTATCAAATTGATTTTAATAATGGTGATAGTGATAAAACCATTGCTAAACTTGTCTTACGGCAAATGGCGGCACAAGAAAAATCGTATCAAAAACAACAAACGTTTAAAGATCCTCGCACTATTGAATTGTTAATGAGCTTTATTGGGTTAGTCAAAGCACATATGTTGCCGCCCAAAGAGGTATTTGATCTCTCTGAAATTAATAGAGAATATGCCTTTATCATTGAAGCATTTTTGAACTTTGAAACTGTACGTAAAGAGCGTAAACAGCTATTTTTTGATGATTGGCTGGTAGAAACTATACAGTTATTAAAAAATGATCAAGCTCTATGCCATTACTATCATCAGCAAATTAAATTTATGATGGTTGATGAATTTCAAGATATAAACACCGCGCAATATCAATTGTTGAAATTACTATTATCACCACAAGCTCAGTTAGTTGCGGTAGGTGATGTTGATCAGTGTATTTATAAATGGCGGGGTAGTGCTCCACAATTCATGCTTAATTTTGAACAAGATTTTGCGCCAGCAACGACATATAGTTTGTCGCATACGTTTCGATTTGGGCATAGTTTAGCATTAGCGGCTAGCCATTTAATTGCTAATAATAAACAAAGATTTCATGACTTTCAGACCATTGCGCATGAATCTGTTGCGGATACTGCTGTGGATGTTATTGGTACCGCTCGCCAAGTGGGAGAAATTGCGCAATCAGTGGCTGATTTTATTCAACAAGGTGGTCAACCTGCTGAAGTGGCTATTTTAGTTAGACGTTGGTCACAGGCGATGTTATTTGAGTTAGCTTTTTTAACAAAGAAAATACCTTACCATATGCCGATCGGTTCGGTGTTAACACACAGTCGTGAAGTAAAGTTGTTAATGGACGTTATGATATTAGCAACGGGGCGTTTTTTAACATTAGCAGATAACGATAAAGCCAATTTATTGTTTAATTTATTATCTTTTCCACACTGCTATGTACCTAATAAAAGTTTACGCCCATTGTGTGAGTCTTTATCACAGCGGCCAAGTAACGAATGGCTTAGTTTAATAAAGCAAACTGAAAAAATTCAACCTACATTAAATCTAGAAACGTTTAAAGATCGGATTGAATTATTATTAATGCTGCAACGAAAAGGAAAGTTTAAAGCGCTGGCGGTTTATAAGCAATATCGTCGAGACAGTGAACTTGATAATTGGATTTGGAAAACAGAAGCAACGGCAACGGAAATAGAAGAAGCCGTTGAACGTTTAGACAGTGTTGAAACCGTATTAGAATCAATGGATCAAACCTGTGATAAAGCTTTACAGTATTTTGAATATTATACTCAACAGTCTGCAGCTGAAAACCAATCACACCAAAATAACAGTGTGCAACTAACCACTATCTTCAGAGCTAAAGGATGTGAGTATAGTCAGGTACATTTACCTTATTGGGATAAAGATGCTTTTCCTTATGTTAATCGATCATCATTGGGTATTTCAGCAGATACAGAAGAAGAACGTCGACTTGCTTATGTAGCAATAACACGTGCCAAGCATAGTGCCAAAATATATTATACGGTTGAGAATACCAAGAAAGATCAATATGTGCGTAAAGACAAAAATGCCAGTCAATTTATTCTAGAATCTAAAGCTGATGTTGCGCAGGAAATTGGCCCTCAACTTTATCATGATGGTGAGCTGCCATACCATAAATCACCTGTTGTGCAGGGATATTATCGTCGTTTAGCTCGTATTGATGACATGCAATTACCACCAAAGGTTGTTGCTATTTCTTTGCCTGAGATAAATACAGCAGGAGAAAGTGTTTATAGCTATGAGTGGGCATTACAACAACCGATACCGGATAAAGCTGATAAATTGATCCGTAGTATGGTTCAAACAAAAACGACTAAATATTTAGAAACTGAAGTAATACGTATTATTCGAGAATTAAAACAAGCAGGCACGGAGAAACAAAAGGTATTGATTAATCGTCTTATTGTTGTTGCCCGTGCCAAGGCGCGTAAATATAGCTAACTATTTATGATCAAAGAATATCTTACTGTTAGGGTTTTAATGTTCGCGGTTAGATCGTGCTTCACGTTGACCAAGATTTTGTTGAATAGCGAATTCAAGTCGTTCGCGCAATTGACGAGATTTAGTTTCAGTATTTCTAAACCCTAACGATTGTAATAATTTTCTAACCATGATTAAAACCTATTAATTTACGTTAAGACAATAACGCATACATAATTATTTGAGTAATATTGTCTTAAATTATTAGAGAATTAACACCGTCCTTGAGCTTCCTATGGCTCCATTATATCGTCTGTGTTAATTACACAGACCCCTGCTGATATAAAGGATGTTAAAATTTCAATAAGCATAACGAATGAAATAACGTTGAAACGTTAGGCTTATTGGTCGATTTTATGGCACGTTTTTTTTACTGTCAAAGTAATATTAAGCTTCAAGGTAATAAGGGGATAAGATGCTAAAAAAGACCCAGATCACACTTTTGTTGACTGGTTTTGCCATTTATCGACTACTAAAGCTGCAATTAAATCACCTTCAACATTGACCGCGGTACGGAACGTATCTAATGGGCGTTCAATAATGAGTAGAATCGCAATGGCTTCCAGTGGAATACCAACCGCAAGCAGAACTAATTGCATACCCGACATTGATCCTGATGGCATCCCTGGTGCTCCAATAGACGACACCATCGCCATAATGAAAATCATAATCAATCCTGATGTTCCGAGTTCTATACCGTAAAGCTGAGCAAGAAAGATAGCAGCAACCCCTTCAAAAAGTGCAGTGCCATCCATATTCATGATTGAGCCTAATGGTAATACCATACTGCTGGTGGGTTGAGATACCCCTAAATCTTCTTGTGCTGTTTGCAATGAAAGTGGCAACGTCGCTGAACTTGATGAGGTTGCAAATGCCATAGTCATAGGGGCTGAAAGGGCACGGAATAACGTTGAATATTTAATCCCTGTAAACACCTTCGCGAGTAAAGGTAATACGATGCCGCCGTGCACTAAGGTCAGTAAAAATACCAATAAAGCAAATAAAGCTAATTCGCCAAAAATACTGTTTCCGCTTTGTATCGTAAATTGAAAGACAATTGCAAATACAGCTAAAGGTGCCAGCTTAATAACGGCAGATACTACTCGATTAATTGCAATATTGAACCCTGAAATAAGCTCAAAAATAGGGTGCTTAGCTGGTAAACTGGCTAATAAGGCAATACCTAATAATAGTGCAAATACAACAATGGCTAATAAGTTTGTCGTTGCTAGCGCTTGAAACGGATTAACTAGCGCCATGTTAAATAATTTCTCGGTAATAGCGCCGCCAGAAGAAGCACTATTATCAATTAATTGTACGTGGTTACCAACCGTAACTTGGGCTGTATCAATTAAGTGTGGCCATTTAGGGATTGCAAGTGAAACACCAAGACCTAAACAGATAGCAAGTGTTGATGTTAAGCTATAGAAAGCAATCGTCTTATAACCTAATGTTTTTAATCGTGATGTTGAACCAATACTTGTAATGCCTTGTAGCAATGAGAATAGCACCACAATACCGACAAGCATTTTGAGTAAGCCGATATAGGTTGTTTTAGTTAACATTAATAATTTAAAAGCAGTGGTATTTTCAAAACCTGCATGTAAGGGTAAGAGAGAAGCAATCCCCCATGCTAAAAGCGCTGCTATCATCAATTGAAAAGGTAACGACTTGAATAGACGACGGTTCATGGAAAAGGTCTCTGTTCTGGGTTCGTATCGTAACGAGAATATAAAAAGAAGAACTTGGTATTAAAAGGCTTAATTAATTATATAGGGTGCCTAATCCAAGGGATGCGTTAAATATAAATTGTAGTGTAAAAATAAAAACGCTCTGACACCAAATGTCAGAGCGTGGCAATTGCCATTCTCAATTAACGATTATTTGGACGCTATCCAAATAAGGTAGAAGTAAAACTAAAATATAGTATCGTTAAAGAGTTAATTGCTAATCCATTAGCATATGGTATTGAACAAGTGAAAATAAAAATAAGCGATTCCCTTTACCGATGATTCAGTAAAGGTAATGTAGATTGTAATCGTGCTAGTGATTACTTATCGAAGTGAATAACCGTACGGATACTCTTACCTTCATGTAGTAGGTCAAATGACTTGTTGATGTCGTCTAGGCCCATGTTAAATGAGATGAAATCATCAAGTTTGAATTCACCCGCCATG
>NZ_FUZI01000009.1 GCF_900166965.1 Photobacterium piscicola
CACCATCCATTTGAGCAGCACCAGTGATCATGTTTTTAACATAATCGGCGTGTCCAGGACAGTCTACGTGTGCGTAGTGACGAGTAGGAGTATCGTATTCTACGTGAGAAGTAGAGATTGTGATACCGCGCTCGCGCTCTTCAGGAGCGTTATCGATAGATGCGAAGTCTTTAGCAACACCACCGTACACTTTTGCAAGTGTAGTACAGATAGCAGCTGTTAGAGTTGTTTTACCGTGGTCAACGTGACCGATTGTACCAACGTTAACATGCGGTTTTAGACGTTCAAATTTTTCTTTAGACACAATTGTGTTCCTTCCTAGTTAAGATACGCCCCCTACTAGGTCGGGGACGGCTCTGAAGTTTGTATTTTATGCGCCAATAGCCATTGACGCAATAATGAAATTAAATACGTTCAGCAATAATTTTGTCAGTAACGTTCTTTGGCATTTCAGCGTACTCGCTAAACTCCATAGAATAAGACGCACGGCCTTGTGTTGCTGATCTTAAATCAGTTGCATACCCGAACATTGCTGATAGTGGAACTTGCGCACGAATAATTTTAATACCCGCGTTGCCTTCTTCCATACCTTCGATCATGCCGCGGCGACGGTTAAGGTCACCAACAACATCACCCATCCAATCTTCTGGCGTGGTAATTTCAACTTTCATCATCGGTTCAAGCAATACTGGAGTTGCATCAAGTGCACCTTGTCGTAATGCCATTGAACCTGCGATTTTAAATGCAATTTCGCTTGAATCAGTGTCGTGGTAAGAACCATCAACTAATGTCGCTTTGACATCAATCATTGGGTAGCCTGCTAGCACGCCACTCTTCATTTGTTCTTCGATACCTGTAGCAACAGCACTAATGTATTCTTTAGGTACGCTGCCACCAACAATTTCATCTACGAATACGAAACCTTCACCCGGTTCTGATGGTTCAAGCTTTAGCCACACATGACCATATTGGCCACGGCCGCCAGTTTCACCAGCTTGACGAATGAATTTACCTTCAACTTTAGTATTACCACGAATAGTTTCACGGTAAGCAACCTGGGGTTTACCCACGTTACAGTTGACGTTAAATTCGCGCTTCATACGATCGACGATGATATCTAGGTGAAGCTCACCCATGCCAGAAATTAGAATCTGACCTGATTCAACATCGGTCTCAACGCGGAAAGATGGGTCTTCTGCAGCTAGTTTATCTAGCGCGATTGTCATCTTATCTTGATCAGCAACAGAACGTGGTTCAACCACAATCTGAATAACCGGTTCAGGGAATTCCATGCGCTCAAGGATCACTTTATGATTTTGATCGCACAAGGTATCGCCTGTCGTTGCAAATTTAAGACCAATGGCTGCCGCAATGTCACCAGCGCGCACTTCTTTGATCTCTTCACGTTTATTCGCATGCATCTGAACAATACGACCTAAACGCTCACGTTTTTCTTTTACAGTGTTGAAAACAGTATCACCTGAATTAACAACACCTGAGTATACGCGCATGAAAGTTAACGTACCTACGAACGGGTCGGTTGCGATTTTGAACGCTAGTGCTGAGAATGGTTCGTCATCACTTGAATGACGCTCAACAGGGTTACCGTGTTCGTCTTCACCAGTAATTGCTTTTACTTCAGTTGGTGAAGGTAGAAAATCAACAACAGCATCTAGTACGGCTTGAACACCTTTGTTCTTAAATGCAGAACCACAAGTTGCCAGTACGATTTCGTTGTTTAGGGTACGTTGACGCAGACCAGCTTTAATTTCAGCTTCGGTCAGTTCACCTTCTTCAAGGTATTTATCCATTAGTTCATCATTAGCTTCTGCTGCTGATTCAACTAAGTTCATGCGCCACTCTTCTGCTAACTCTTGCATGTCAGCAGGAATATCTTCATAAGTAAAACTGGTGCCTTGATCAGCATCAGACCAGTTAATGGCCTTCATTTTGATCAGGTCAATTACACCTTTAAATTCATCTTCAGTACCAATATTTAATTGCAGAGGCACTGGTGTTGCACCAAGACGGTGTTTGATCTGCTCGATAACGCGGAAGAAATCTGCGCCCGTGCGATCCATCTTGTTAATAAAAACAATACGAGGAACTTCATATCGATCGGCTTGACGCCATACAGTCTCAGACTGAGGCTCTACACCTGAAGCACCACAGAACACAACAACAGCACCATCAAGTACGCGCAGTGAACGTTCAACTTCAATGGTGAAGTCTACGTGTCCTGGAGTATCAATAATGTTGATTCGGTGCTCGTCGAACTGCTTGTCCATACCGCGCCAAAAGGTGGTCGTAGCAGCAGATGTGATAGTGATACCACGTTCTTGCTCCTGCTCCATCCAATCCATAGTAGCAGCGCCGTCGTGTACTTCACCAATCTTGTGAGATAGACCTGTATAAAACAGGATGCGCTCGGTAGTGGTTGTTTTACCGGCGTCAACGTGAGCACAGATACCGATATTACGGTAGCGCTCGATAGGCGTTTTGCGAGCCACGGTTGTATCCTCTTACTAAGGTGAACCTTAGAAAATGGTTTAGGCACAGCAGGAAAACCTGCTGTGCCCAAGCGGTATTACCAGCTATATTACCAGCGGTAATGTGCGAACGCTTTGTTCGCATCTGCCATACGGTGAACGTCTTCACGTTTCTTAACAGCAGAACCTTTGTTGTCAGCTGCATCTAGCATTTCGCCTGCAAGACGCTGAGCCATAGATTTTTCACCACGCTTACGCGCAGCTTCAACTAACCAACGCATAGCTAGTGCATTACGACGTACTGGACGTACTTCTACAGGCACCTGGTAAGTTGAACCACCCACACGGCGAGATTTAACTTCTACCGCTGGACGTACATTTTCAAGAGCTTTTTCGAATACAGATAAGTGTTCTTCACCAGAACGCTCAGCCATAGTTTCTAGTGCAGAGTAAACAATTTTTTCTGCAGTAGATTTCTTTCCGTCAACCATTAGGATGTTAACGAATTTTGCCAGCAATTCTGATTTGAATTTAGGATCTGGAAGGATCTTACGCTGACCGATTACGCGACGACGTGGCATGGATTATCTCCGTTGTCTTCTTCAGGTTATCCAAAACTTTTCAGTTTCTTCAAAATTAAATAATTTTAGTGTTTGGCCTTACTTAACGGAATCCATTAAGACTTAGGACGCTTCACACCGTACTTAGAACGACCTTGTTTACGGTCATTAACGCCTGCACAGTCAAGTGCACCACGAACAGTGTGGTAACGAACACCCGGTAAGTCTTTAACACGACCACCGCGGATAAGAACAACTGAGTGCTCCTGAAGGTTGTGACCTTCACCGCCGATGTATGATGTTACTTCAAAACCGTTTGTTAGACGAACACGACAAACTTTACGTAATGCTGAGTTCGGTTTTTTAGGTGTAGTAGTGTAAACACGAGTACATACACCACGTTTCTGTGGGCACGCTTCTAGTGCTGGCACGTTGCTTTTTACAACTTGCTTAGCACGTGGCTTACGTACCAACTGGTTAATAGTTGCCATTAAATAGCTCCTGATTGTTACTTTCGTAAGGTGAAAAATCTGCCTCCCAACAACAGGAGGACGCGAAATTTTAGGCATCGCACCTAAAGGTGTCAAGATCTAACCAACGATCAATTAAGTGATCATTTCTTAAACAATCACTTTTTTGTCCATATATTGTTACTAATAATGGCTTGTTACGCCCATTTCATGTGCTTGTCATGTCTTTCAGTGAGCAAAACAAACCCTTTATAATCAATAACATCTAGATCTTTATCACATTTATCTTGCAAACCACGCGCAATAATATCGGCTTCTAGTAAATAAATTTTTACGCCGATATTTTTTATTAAATCAAAGTAAATATTTTCGCTCAAGGCGACAATTACAGCGTCTTCGAGCAATAAGATCTCATCACCAGCGCAAATAAACTGTAAACATTGTGCCAATGAGTGGCTCTGAAATGGTGATCGGGTCACAGTATGTAACATCGGCACCTCAAAATGTGAGAATTTGGTGGCAACAATGCAATCTTGTCACCAGCTCAGAATGGGGACAGATATTTACGTCAATTAATAAATCATCAACGCTTAATCCGCGTTCAATTAATGACTGCTGACAAACATAAATATTTTCGATGTCATACAAAGGTAGCATTTTAAAAGTCGCGATATAATTACGACTTAAAATAGCGTCTGGCTGCTGATGCTTAACCAGTTGTAATACCCCATCACCAATAAAAAATACGTCTAATGCTTCAGTGTAAGCAGAAGCCGCCAATAGCGCATCTAAACCTTCACGACCACAACTGCTACCATGAGGTGGTTGACGAAAAACAAACCCTAAGTTATTCACTCGATTAACCTCAAAATTGAATCACGCGATCTGCACTAAGTAATACTTCAGCTAAACCACCCAATCCAGCCGCTTCAAACCCATAGGCTAAATTATGACTGGGCAATTGATGTTGTTGTGCTTCTTGTTCACCAATAATGCCACGTCGTAATGCTGCAGCCACGCAAGTATGTAATTCAACCTGATGTGTTTGCGCCAACTGCTGCCATGCAGCAACCAGATCAAATTCATCGGATGCGGGTACTGTCAGCCCATTACCATTTAAAACACCATCTTGATAAAAGAATACGCGAGTTAAGGTATGTCCTAGCTCAATAAGTGCACATGAAAATTGATAAGCTGAACGTGCGGCTTGAGTACCATAGGCTGGGCCATTAACAACAATGGCGTAAGTTAAACTCACTTGTCACCATCCTCTGTTTTTCGCTGACGAATATAAAGATAAACAGTGTGCTTTGAGATATTCAATCGATCAGCAACACGGTTAATTGCATCTTTGATGTCAAAAATACCCTTATCAAATAGCTCCATCACTATCTGACGATTTTTAGCATTATTAGATACATTCTTATCTGCGTTTATTTCTTCAATAGTGCGTTCAACGGTTTGATCCACCAATTCATCAACATCACTGGCAAAGTTTACTTTTGATGCTGCTTGTTTGGCTTCATCCGTTGGCATAAACGATTGCAGTATTTGGGTAAATGGCACATCAAGATTAACGTTAATGCACAACAACCCGATAACTTTATTATCACCATTACGAATCGCAATAGTGATTGATTTCATTAAATCACCGCCTTTAGCGCGCGTGAAATAAGCACGTGAAAAATTCCGTTCTGAATTTTGAATATCACGTAAAGAGCGTAACGCAAGATCGGTGATCGGTGATCCTACTTTACGACCTGTATTCTGACCATTGGCTATTTTGATGGCCGAGGTATTTAAATCGGCTAAGGAGTGCAGAACAATTTCACAAAATGGCCCAATTAATGCGGCTAAACCGTCAACAACCGCTTCATACGCGCGCAGAATATTATCATCGTGTTCAGAAAAAATTCGTCTGTCAACGATGTCACTATCAACAATTATCTCTGTTCCAAAATTATCTACTGAAATCACGATATCACCTTCCATTTTGCTGCTTATCTACAATGCGATCGCCCTGATCTATCACCACAAGCATTCAATATAATTGATAAAATTTAAAATCTTCTCAGTAAGTTTATCAGATAATTGAACAAAAAAGACCCGACATATGCCGGGTCTGGATCAACAGTTACGCTTTTTTGTCACTAGAAAGTGATAACTTATTGCGTTTTTGTCGCTGTAGTTGTTGTTTTTACTGCTTCAACAACTGGCTGTTGAGCTTGCTTAGCATCTTTGATGCTTAATAATTCTACTTGGAAAACTAGAGTAGAATTAGCAGGAATGCTTGGATTAGCTTGTGCGCCATATGCAAGTTGTGGCGGAATAACAAATTCAAACTTAGAACCAACAGGCATTAATTGTACGCCTTCAGTCCAACCTGGAATCACTTGATTTAGTGGGAAGGTTGCTGGTTGGTTACGTTGGTATGAACTATCAAATACAGTACCGTCAGTTAGCATGCCTTTGTACTGCACTTCAACAGTATCAGTTGCAGCAGGTTTTGCGCCTGTACCTTCTTTCTCAACTTTGTACATCAAACCAGATTTAGTGGTAACTACACCGGCTTCTTTAGCAAATTTAGCGCGGAACTCTTCACCTGCTTTAATGTTCTTTTCAGCGTCAGCTTTTGCTTTCTGCTCAACAATCTTTGCAACACGTTGATCAAGAGATTGTAGTGCTTGTTGAGTTTGCTCTTGTGTCATCAGGCTCTTACCTGCAAACACATCTTCAACCCCCGCAAGTACATCTTGACGGTTCAGGTTAAGGCCAAGTTCTTTTTGTTGATCAAGGTTAGCTGATAGGTATTGTGCTAGTGATGCACCAATAGCATACGCTGCTTTTTGATCTTCAGTTTTAAATTCAACTTTAGCAGCATCCGTTGTTGCAACAGCAGCTGAAGCCGTTGTTTGTTCAACTTTTGCAGGCTCAGCAGACTTGTTGGTGTCTGCTTTATTATCGTCCTGACAACCCACAGCAAGGAAGATTGTTGCTGCTAATACAGACATCTTTAAAATAGGCTTCATGTATTTCTCCATCAGTCATTGAGGTCATGCCTCACTTTTACACTGTGTTTATTAGTATGAGTATGAAAACAAAATTATATCAATATACTACTACCAGTCTGATTAAGTAACTGTAAATACTTAGCGCTGCAGTTATTTAATCAGATTCATTTCTTCTATCTAGTTACCCTAATAAAGCGGAACCAGAGCTTAATGTACAAGAAATTTTTGTCAGTTAGTCTACTTTTCTCTACCTTTGCCTTAAGCGGTTGTTTTCTATTTAATTCAGAACTCCAACGCTGGCATCTTGCTCAACAAGGTAGCACGAGCTTAAGCCTTAGTCGTGATGGCCGTTTTGCACTTATTAGTACAAACATACAAGGTATCGCGCTATGGGATTTACAGCAAAACAAAAAGTTAGCTGATTTTGGTTCTCAAGATCAATATCACAATAGCGTGATAACAAGTTATATATCTGATAACAATCGTTATGCCATAACCGCAACAACTCAAAATTTTGCCGTATGGGATTTGGGATGGTCACAAGCCCATGGGTTATGGTCAATTGATAACGCAAAAATTCAAGATGTCGCTATTGCCAATAATGGCACTGACGTATTGTTAGCATTAAATAACGGTAAAGCCTTGTTTATTGATCTGACAAATGGTCGACGGCTCGAATTTTTAGCGCATCGAAACAATGTTAATAGTGTTGCCCTTTCTGCCAATGGCCGCTATGCCCTTTCTGGAGGCAATGATCACCACGCCTATTTATGGGATACCCGCAGCGGACAGATTATTTATTCATTTAAGCATAGCAGCCGTGTCAACCAAGTCGCACTGCAACGCGATGGAAAATTCGCTTTTTCTGCTACCGATAATAATGACAATATTATTTGGGATTTGACTACGGGTAACAAAATCACTCAATTAGCGATGAAAGTACGTTATCAAACCCTTTCAAGTGCACGTTTTTCTGATGATGGTCAATTTTTGGTAACGGGATCACCATCACGCCGAGTCGAATTATGGCGCACAGATAATGGTGAAAATATCAAAAATTGGCGTGCGGAAGTACAGCCAGGGGCTCGACCCGCCACAGCAGTGGTGTATGATGTCGCTATTAGCCCTACAGGTAATGTTGTCGCTGGCTCATCTGCTGGTTACGCTCAAGCCTGGTCAACCGACTGAAAGATATCCCATGAATGAGATACAACAACTACAAAGCCGTCTTGATGAACTCGAGATGAAACTCGCCTTCCAAGAACAGACCATTGATGAATTAAATGATGCGCTAACGAAGCAGCAATTTATGATTGATCGAATGGAAGTACAACTTAAGTTTATGGTCGGTAAAGTTAAAGGTATGCAAACCTCTAATATGGCAGATGAATCAGAAGAAACACCGCCACCACATTATTAAATAGAGGTTCGAGGTTCGAGGTTCGAGGTTCGACAAGATAAAAACAAAAAAGGAAGCCGAGGCTTCCTTTTTTTATGATCACAATAAATGTGATTAGTGAGAACAGCCGCAACCGCCCTTACCTTCGCCACCGCAACAACCTTCGTCGTTACCGTGATCATGGTCGCCGCCACAGCAATCGTCGTCACCGTGATCGCCACAACCGCCTTCACCACCACAACAACCGCCACCTTGGTGTAGGTGACCGTGTTCAATTTCTTCTTCAGTTGCAGCACGTACAGCAACAACTTCAACGTCAAAACCAAGTGTTTGACCAGCAAGCATGTGGTTACCATCAACAACAACTTCGTCGCCGTCAACTTCAGTTACTTCTACAGGGATTGGACCTTGATCAGTATCAGCTAGGAAACGCATACCAACAGTGATTTCATCAACACCTTGGAATACATTTGCAGGAACACGTTGAACCATTTCGTCCATGTGCTCGCCGTAAGCTTCTTCAGGAGCAACAGTGATTTCAAACTTGTCGCCTGCCACGTGGCCTTCAAGCGCTTTTTCCAGACCAGGAATAAGGTTGTTGTGACCGTGTAGGTAATCAAGAGGTACTTCAACTGTTGATTGATCGACAACGATACCTTCTTCAGTTTTCACTTGGTAAGCTAGGCTTACTACTGTGTCTTTAGCGACTTTCATGTTAACTCCAAAATTTAAGCTTGGGGTGATAGTTTTTGTTCCCATATCATACAGGATAATACCATTGAGATGCCATTATCACATTAGTCTGGTTTAAAAATCCCTATCACTTGTTGTTTGGTTGCTGAAGAAAGTTGTTCACTTTCTTTTACTGACTGTGGCAAACGTGTATCAAGGTGATGACACAGTGCACATTCAATATGTTCAATGTCATGTTGTTGCCACCAGCGTAATGTATCTTGTGCTTGGCAATTCGGACACACTGCACCTGCAATAAATCGCTTCTTGATCATTGAATCATTCCTTGATTAATCCCAATCTTGGTGACGTTGTTGCTCACCACGCATTTCACGATCAAAAATATCTTCCAACTCTTTACGAGCCTCTTTTTGACGTGATGCTAAATTGACATCTTCACTATGCTGAGGCAGTAAATCACGTAATGCTTGGCTATCGATTTTACGAAAATGCGCCTGAGCACGATTCGCTTTATAAGGATGTATACCCAAAGATATGAGGGCTTGGCGACCTAAATCAAGGGCACCTTCAAATGTTTCACGTGAAAAACATTCAACCCCATGACTTAATAACTGATGGGCTTCAACTCGACTACGTGCGCGCGCCATTAATTTCAATCGAGGAAAGTGCTGTTGGCATAACGCGACCACTTCCATCACTTCATTTGGGTCATCCGTACAGATAATCAAGGCTTCAGCATTCTCTGCTCCCGCCGAACGTAATAAATCCAATTGCGTCGCATCACCGTAATAGACCTTATAACCAAATTTACGCAAAAATTGAATTTGACTGGGATCGCGCTCTAATACAGTAACGCGAATTTTATTGGCAAACAGTAGCCGTCCCACCACCTGCCCAAATCGACCAAACCCGGTAATAATGACGCGCGGCTGACGATCAATGACATCCGAAACTGGTTGCTGTGAATCTTCTTCTTGAAAGCTACGGCGATACCACTGTTTTTGTAGCTGTAAAATTAATGGCGTCGTCATCATCGATAAACTAACAACCACTAATAACAGCGGTGCTAACTCACCACTTAATAATCCATCAGCTTTAGCTGCCGTAAATAACACAAAAGCAAACTCTCCACCTTGGCTTAAAATAACCGCCATTTGACTACGCGATTTTTCACCAACACCAAACAGGCGCGCCAATAGATAAAGAATGCCAGCCTTAAGGGTCACTAAGCCAATAACTACCGCGAGGATCTGTAATGGGTATTGTAATAACAGCCCCAGATTAACCGCCATGCCAACCGAGATAAAAAACAATCCCAGTAATAATCCTTTGAATGGTTCGATGGCTATTTCAAGTTCATGCCGATATTCACTTTCAGCCAGTAATACACCCGCTAAAAATGCACCAAGTGCCATCGACAAACCGATCATCTGCATTATCAATGCAATACCAATGACTAATAATAACGCGGCCACGTTAAACAACTCACGCACACCACTCATCACCACATAACGAAATAACGGCCGCAACAAAAAGTGGCCAGCAACTAAAAACAGTACAATGCAGCCTAACATCCAAATGCCATCCAACCAGCTGCCACCAGCATTACCTGCCAGCAATGGTAATAACGCTAACATTGGAATAACCGCGATATCTTGAAACAGCAGTACTGCAAATCCTGATTGACCCGTTTCGCTACCACTTAATTGTTGTTCGTCTATCACCCGTAATGCAATCGCAGTTGACGATAATGCCAACCCCATGCCGATAACAATCGCATCACGCCAACTAAGATCAGGAAAAAACCATCGCCAGCCAAGAGCAATTGCAGCAATAACCAGCGTCGAGATCACCACTTGGCTGCCACCTAATCCTAAAATTGGCTTACGCATTTGCCATAATTTTTTCGGGTTAAGTTCCAAACCGATAAGGAACAGTAACAACACCACCCCAAACTCAGAAAAGTGCAATATTGCATCCACATCAGAGATTAATCCCAATCCCCATGGTCCAATACCAATGCCAGCAATGAGATACCCCAATACCGAACCGAGACCTAATCGTTGTGCTAACGGTACCGCAATAATGGCTGCCCCTAAAAAAATCACCATCACCACTAAAAAGTCATTATCCATGGCTGGCTCCTGTGGCTAATGGTAATTGCGGATCGTATTGATGAGGGTTGATTAACCACTGCCGATACCATCGTGCGTACTGTTGTCGCTCCAATTCTGGAATTCGCCGAGCCCAATGCACCACTAATGGCGGCAACCATTGCATTCGGCAAAGATCAGCACACAATTCAAACGGCTTTAAAATATCGTCAATACTACATCGGTTATAGCCATCAGGACTGTAAGCTTCCGCAGCACCGCCAGTGGTGATCACTGAGCGCCAATATTTACCTGCCGTCGCTTTGCCATCACCATGGGCAAACCCTTTGGTTAACACTCGATCAAGCCACTCTTTCAATAGTGACGGACAAGAGTACATATACAATGGATGTTGAAATATGATCACATCATGAGCCACTACCCGTGCTCGTTCAGCGACCTCATCAATAAAAAAATCAGGATAAGTGGCATATAAATCATGCACAGTAACATGAGGTAGTTGCTCTATTTCATTGAGTAATGTTTGATTCGCAACGGATTCTTGAGGATCGGGGTGAGCAAAGATAATTAATATTTTTAAATCGGTCATATTGTCCTTTGCACGTCGTTAAATGATCCAAGTAATACTTTGCTAGAGTATTACGGTGCCCAATTGTTAACTATCATACCTAATTGTTACTTAATATGATCATTTAGTTGGCTTTTCTATTTTATACAAACCAGCATCTCCCCCATGTAAGTACCGTGTTAACTCGGTGTCAGGTTAGCCACTGGTTCAAGTTTGGGTTAGACTCCTGAACATAATTCCAGTTTAATTTTGTGGAGCGGGCACGTCCCCGGCGCTATCGATGATTATCTTCTCAGATATCCAACTTCTACGTGGTGGTAAAGTTCTGCTTGAAAATGCCACAGCAACCATTAACCCTGGCGATAAAGTCGGTCTGGTGGGTAAAAATGGGTGTGGTAAATCAACCCTATTCGCATTACTCAAAAATGAACTCAGCTTAGATGGCGGTAATTGTCAGTTTCCAAGTAATTGGGAATTAGCGTGGGTAGCCCAAGAAACTCCAGCACTGGAGCGAGCGGCAATTGAATATGTGATTGATGGTGATCGCGAATACCGCGAACTTGAACGTCAATTAATCGCAGCAGAACTGGCTGATAACGGCAATAAAGTCGCTGAACTGCATGGTAAAATTGATACCATTGGTGGTTATAGTATCAATGCTCGTGCAGCAGAATTATTGAATGGTTTAGGCTTTTCACAACATCAAATGCAGTGGAACTTAACCCAGTTCTCTGGTGGTTGGCGCATGCGTTTAAACCTTGCCCAAGCACTGCTATGTCGTTCTGACCTATTATTACTCGATGAGCCAACCAACCACTTAGATCTTGATGCGGTAATGTGGCTTGAGAAGTGGCTTCAAAGCTACCGTGGCACGCTAGTACTGATTTCTCATGACCGCGATTTCTTAGATCCGGTTATCAACCGCATTATTCACGTTGAAAACCAAACCATGAACAGTTACACCGGTAACTATTCCTCGTTTGAAGTTCAACGTGCAGAAAAACTGGTATTGCAACAAGCAATGTTTCAAAAGCAGCAGAAGCAAATGACGCACATGCAGTCATATATCGAACGCTTTCGTTACAAAGCCAGCAAAGCACGCCAAGCGCAAAGCCGTATTAAAGCATTAGAACGGATGGAGAAAGTACTACCAGCGCAGCTTGATAACCCATTTACGTTTGAGTTTAGAGAACCCAGCGCACTGCCAAATCCAATTTTGATGATGGATCATGTCGCTGCTGGTTATGATGATTTACTGATTCTAGAAAAGATCCGCTTAAACTTAGTACCGGGAAGCCGAATTGGATTACTGGGGCGTAATGGTGCCGGTAAATCAACCTTAATTAAAATGCTCGCAGGTGATTTACCCGCTAAAGCCGGTGATATGGCGTTCTCACAAGGGGTTAAAATTGGCTACTTCGCTCAGCATCAATTAGAAACTTTATACCTTGATGACACCCCGGTCCAACACATGGCACGTATCGCGCCAAACTCAACCGAACAACAACTGCGTGATTACTTAGGTAGTTTTGGTTTTATTGGCGATAAAGCACTAGAGAAAGTCGGTCCTTTTTCTGGGGGTGAAAAAGCGCGCTTGGTATTAGCGTTAATTGTTTGGCAACGTCCAAACCTATTGTTACTCGATGAACCGACTAACCACCTTGACTTAGATATGCGTCAAGCACTGACCTTCGCGTTGCAATCTTATGAAGGCGCAATGGTTATTGTTAGTCACGACCGTTACTTACTCCGTGCAACGACCGATGATTTATACTTGGTTCACGATCGCCAAGTAGTGCCTTTTGATGGTGATTTAGGTGATTACCACAAGTGGTTAGGCGAACAGCAACGCAATGAACGTCGTGAGCAGCAAGCAGCAAAACCTGAAACCAATAAAGACAATAGTGCTGCATCACGTAAAGAACAAAAACGTTTAGATGCTGAGTTCCGTAAACAAACCGCACCGATTCGCAAAGAGATCACTAAGCTTGAAAAGCAAATGGATAAGCTTAATGCGATCATCACCGCTGCAGAAACAGCATTAAGTGATAGCACCATTTATGAGCCTGAAAATAAAGCGCAAATGAATGAACAGTTGAAGCTTCAAGGCGATGCTAAATCCGATCTTGAAGACATTGAAGTCGCCTGGATGGAACTACAAGAACAACTAGAAGAAATGGAAGGCCAGCTTAACGCTGAGTGATCATTTAACGCCGTAGTGATAGTTTTATTACTCCGGCGTTTTTATTAAGATCAAGGACATTACATGCAACCATTTAGCGCTGCTACCGGATTAGGTAATCCTCACTTACAAACCTTATTACCTCGCTTTATTCGTCGCCAGCCCCTCTTTACCCCTATCACTCAACGCCTTGAAATGCCTGATGGCGATTTTATCGATCTTGCTTGGACAGAGCAGCCAGACCACACTAACCATCACCAGCCATTGATGATTTTATTACATGGTTTAGAAGGCAGTTTTAACAGCCCTTATGCTAATGGCTTATTGATGGCCGCCAAACAGCAAGGCTGGCTTGGAGTAATGATGCATTTTAGAGGCTGCAGCGGTGAATTAAATCGTCATCCACAAAGCTATCATTCCGGTGACATCAAAGATGTACGCTTCTTCATTCAATGGCTACGGCAGCAATTTCCACAACGCCCATTTATGGCTGTTGGGGTATCTCTGGGTGGTAATGTATTGATTAATTACTTAGCTAACTACCGTGACAATAGCGAACTGATTGCCGCTCAAGCGATTTCACCACCACTTAACCTTGCCTCCTGTTCTGATCGTATTCAGCAAGGGTTCTCACGAGTATATCAACGCTACTTACTAACATCGCTTAAACGCACCATTACCAAAAAGATTGAACGTCAGCCTCACACTATGCCCATTAATCAGCAACAGTTAGCATCGATTAACAATGTGTGGCAATTTGATCAAGCAGTAACAGCACCATTACATGGCTTCAAAAATGCTAATGACTACTATCAACGTTGCAGTGGCTTACTGCAACTGACAAATATTCGTCGTCCTTTACGAATCATTCATGCTAAAGATGATCCGTTTATGAACAGCGATGTTATTCCATCACAGCCATTACCCGCCAACATTCGTTATGATTTATCAGCCACCGGTGGTCATGTCGGTTTTATCAATGGCAGCTTACTCAAACCACAATTTTGGTTAGAGCACACAGTGCCTGCATGGTTTCAACAACAATTAGATCAACATCAAACAACCCAACCAAATAATGACTGACTTTCTTTCATGCTAATTTTAAGAATATACTGCAGCTATTATTTTATTAGTCATTTAAGAAGTTGTAATGATTATCCCTTGGCAAGACATCGCACCAGAAACACTCACTAACCTTATCGAACAATTTATTTTACGAGAAGGCACTGATTATGGCGAAGTTGAAATCAGCCTCAGTGATAAAGTGGCTTATGTACGACGCCAATTACAATCTGGTGATGCTGTAATTGTTTTCTCTGAATTGCATGAATCAGTAGATATTAAGCTCCGCAATCAAATGTAATCACTACATTATTGTAGCGATAACCATTAAAACTTGGTATCAGTTGCATTTTTATCACTTAATACCGACATTTTAGCAAACATGTAGTAACATTTATCGCTGACCATTATTTGTTATTAAACCTGTGCTAATCACAACAACAAGGTGAGTTATGTCGGTAAAACACCCTATTATTGCTGTCACTGGTTCATCAGGCGCGGGTACGACCACCACCTCTGAAGCCTTCCGCAAAATGTTTAATATGATGGACATCAACGCCGCATGGTTAGAAGGCGATAGTTTTCATCGTTTTACTCGCCCAGAGATGGATTGTGAGATTCGTAAAGCCAAAGAACAAGGTCGTCATATCAGCTATTTCGGTGCAGAAGCCAATGACTTTGAACAGTTAGCCCACTTTTTCGAGCAATATGCTCAAGACGGCAGTGGCAAGTTTCGGCGTTACTTACATACCTTTGATGAAGCCGTACCTTATAATCAAATGCCGGGTACTTTCACGCCTTGGCAACAGTTAGCTGAAAATACTGATGTGTTATTTTATGAAGGGCTACATGGCGGTGTGGTTGATGGTGAAACCAATGTCGCTCAGCATGTTGATTTACTGATTGGGATGGTGCCCATTGTAAACTTAGAGTGGATTCAAAAGATCATTCGCGACACTCGCGACCGCGGTCATTCAAGAGAAGCGGTGATGGAATCAATTGTGCGCTCAATGGATGACTATCTTAATTACATCACACCCCAATTTTCTCGCACCCATATTAATTTTCAACGAGTCCCTACCGTTGATACGTCAAACCCTGTCAGTGCGAAAGGTATTCCAAGTTTAGATGAAAGCTTTGTCGTGATCCGGTTTCGTGGCTTAAAAAATGTCGACTTTCCACATTTATTGGCGATGATTCAAGGCTCATTTATGTCACGCCACAATACCCTTGTGGTTCCTGGTGGGAAAATGAGTTTTGCGATGGAACTGATTATGCGACCGTTGCTTGAACAACTCATTGAAAATGGAAAAATAGCGTAAGCATTATTTCTTGTATGATACTCAGAAGTAAGTATCAGACGTAGCTCTCACTACTCGTTGATAAACGGTTACTGATATCAGCAACCGTCATCGTCATCGAGTTACGCCACAACAATCTCATAGCTGTGACTCATTTCAACACCTTTACCTAGCATCAAACAAACTGAGCAATATTTTTCAAGCGAGTCAGCCACCACCTTACTCACTAGTGCATCATTTAAATCATGGCCAGTAACAACAAAGTGTAAATTGGCATGAGTGAAAATTCGTGGCGCTTGTTCACGACGTTCGGCGAAGATATTCACTTCACAAGCCGTGATCTGCTGTTGTAAATCTTGTAAACCACTAACAACATCCACAGAGCTACATCCCCCGGCAGCCATTAATACCAACTCCATTGGACTTGGCCCTTTTTCACCACCGTTACCATCTAAAACGACGCTATGGCCCGATGCTGATTGGCCAACAAACGTCATGTTTTCTACCCATTTTACACGTGACTGCATTTTTATATCCTTGAGCTATATTATTTAAAATTTGATCTTATTTTTGTTGATAATTCCATCGATGTAAACGTTATTTATTTTGTTTGATGCTAATTGTGTTGCATATTTCTATTGCTAGAATTGGAGAGCAAAATCACTTTGAAACGGTGCTTTTGGTAACTAAGTCACAACGATGTGATCATGTGCACACTTATCTCTCATAAATGAGCGGGTCATCGAGATCAATATCAAGAAAAAGCCCCAAAAAAAGGATACACTCTAAACCAGTTTAAGTTAGCTCGCAGCCCATCAGCTGAGTGAATAACCCTGCCAACGCACAGTTTTGTCGAGTTATCTTTACAGAACATATTGTTGGGCAACATATGCAGAGGAAGTTAGTAATATGGTTCCAGGTAAACCGCAAACAGATCCAACTTTAGAGTGGTTTCTTTCCCATTGTCACATTCACAAATATCCATCAAAGAGCACGTTAATTCACGCAGGTGAAAAAGCAGAGACTTTGTACTACATCGTGAAGGGTTCTGTTGCTGTATTAATCAAGGATGAAGAAGGTAAGGAGATGATCCTTTCTTACCTAAACCAGGGCGACTTTATTGGTGAACTCGGCTTGTTCGAAGAAGACCAAGAACGTACAGCTTGGGTTCGCGCAAAAAGCCCTTGTGAAGTTGCAGAAATTTCATTTAAAAAATTCCGTCAATTAATTCAAGTTAACCCAGATATTCTAATGCGTCTATCTGCTCAAATGGCATGTCGTCTACAAGTGACAAGTCAAAAAGTGGGTGATCTTGCGTTCCTTGATGTTACAGGTCGTATTGCACAGACATTACTGAATCTTGCAAAACAACCTGATGCAATGACACACCCTGATGGCATGCAAATTAAGATCACTCGTCAAGAAATTGGTCAGATCGTAGGTTGTTCTCGCGAAACAGTCGGCCGTATTCTTAAAATGCTAGAAGAGCAAAATCTTATTTCTGCTCATGGCAAGACTATTGTGGTTTACGGTACACGCTAATTATTTTAGTCATACCAAAATCACCGATGAAACCGCAGCTTATGCCTGCGGTTTTTTTTTTATCACTCCCCAGATGATCACCGTAAAACAATCATTGAACACTCAGGCATTAGTGTTAAATTTTAACTTGTAATAACATCTATTTATGCTACATTTTGCTCACAAATGGATTTTAAATCGATGATGGTCAATATGGATATTGAACGCTTTTCAGTTAACAGTTACACCACGGTACCTGGGATATTAACTAGTCAGCCAACAACCATTGAAATGACAGGGTTTAGTGATAGTCGCTGTTATCTCGAACAACAAACCGGATTACGTCGCTGCCCTGCAGATGAATCAGGTGTTTGGGCTTCACCACTGGATAACTAACCCTTCAACAACAGTGCTTATGCGCTAAGCACTGTTTATTTGGCTTACAATTAACGATCTGTACTTTCAAAAATTTTATTCGCCGAAGCAACCACAAACCCTGAATATAACTCACCATTCGCTTGGGGATGGCGTTTTGCAAATTCATAAAATCCACCAGGGATGTTATGAATACCGTCTCGAAAACTGACCCCCACCTTGTCAGCCATGGTTGCTGATTGTTCCAACATCACCTCAGCATTACCTTTTATCTCCCCGCCCGCTTGATTAATAACAAACTGGTTATGGCGCAATAAATGATTAACCTCTTCAAGATTAGAGAACTGTTCTAATTGATTAATACTCACCGTAAAATGGTTAGCGCCAAAACCGTGTGCCGCAACCCACGCTGCATATTCACTTTCAGCCGCTAAAAATTGATAGGTCGCAAAGTCAAGTTGCCATGGACGGCCACGATAAATAAAATCAGGTTGGCGAAAATAATCATCATCAACCTGATCAAGCAAGGCTCGTATCGTATGTTGTAATTCAGCCGAGCACCCCGCTAATTGTAATTCGCTAATAAAGACTTTTGGCAACACCGGGTTTGCATGAATAAAGGATTCGGCATACAGCTTTTTGGCACTAAAATGATATTTTGCTTGCGGTTGGTAACCCAAAGCAATAAATGGCGCAGCCAGTACGGCTAAGCCACACTTCGGTAACCCAAAGCTGCGCAATGCAATATGATCATTAAGTAATGCTGTGTCCTCGGTTAACAACTGCTGTATTTGCACCGCTGAAGGGCATAAGCGGTGACTATAATCGTGCCATAAACCATCAAAAAGTTGGGTAATAGATTCCATAATCAGCCTGCCTATTGAAAGCATTATCACTCATTAAACCTTAGCTCAAGCTTACTCCTGGCGCTAATTGAGACGGTAATTGCACATCATCCCCTTCAACAGACGCCATAGGATAAGCACAATAGTCCGCAGCATAATAAGCGCTTGGGCGAAGATTTCCTGATGCGCCTGGGCCACCAAAAGGTGCATCACCACTCGCTCCCGTTAAGGGTCGGTTTCGATTCACAATACCAGCACGAATATGTTCAATAAAATAGAGCCATTGTTGCTCATCGGTTGAAATGAGCCCTGCCGCTAAGCCATAGCGAGTTTGATTGGCACTGACTACCGCTTGAGTAAAATCAACATAACGACTAACGTGTAATAGTGGTCCAAAATATTCTTCATCCGCAAGTTCAGTAATAGCACTAACATCGATAATCGCAGGCGTCACAATTGCGCCTTGTCCCCGCGTTGCCGTTAATAAAGCAACGCCACCAGCATCCAAAAGTTGTTGTTGATGCAATATGATGTGATCCGCCGCCACAGCAGAAATTAATGGCCCCATAAACGGTACAGGGGTTGCAAAGGGATCACCCACCAGCAATTGTGAAGCGACCGTCACTAAACGGGCTAACAGAGCATCGCCAGCTTTTCCTGTGGCGATATATAATCGCCGTGCACAAGTACAACGCTGTCCAGCACTTAAAAAAGCCGATTGAATGATGGTATATACCGCCGCATCAATGTCACCATACTCTTGGCCGATCACTAATGGATTATTACCTCCCATCTCTAAAGCCAACATAGTTTGCGGTTGCCCCGCAAATTGTTGATGTAACAAATGCCCCGTTTGCGCACTCCCGGTAAACAATACTCCAGCCACTCCCGTTGCCATGGCTAACGCCGCTCCCGTTGTACGTCCACCTTGTACTAAATTAATCACCCCATCAGCAATACCCGCTTGTTGCCATAATTCACACATTCGTTGAGCGGTATTAGGTGTCAACTCTGAAGGCTTAAATACCACGGTGTTACCCGCTAACAATGCTGGAATAATATGGCCATTAGGTAAGTGTGCGGGGAAGTTATATGGTCCAAATACCGCCATCACCCCCAAAGGACGATGGCGAACAATCATGGTAGTTCCGGCCTGCTGACGCTGACGAATACCCGTTCGCTCATGATAAGCTTGCGTTGATAACCCAACTTTGGCAATCATCGCCGCGATTTCCGTGGTACTTTCCCATACTGGTTTACCTGTTTCTGCCGCAATAATATGTGCCAATTGTGATTGATGTTGTTGCAGTAATTGAGCAAAGCGTTCAATAACGGCTAAGCGCTCATTAAACGTCGTATTTCGCCAGTTTAAAAACGCTGAATTTGCAGCAGCAACAGCATTCTCAACTTGCTCTACACTCGCAGCATTACCTTGCCAAACCACATCATCATTATAAGGATTGAGTGATTGAAATCGCTCACCATCGCCCACTAGCCATTGATTATTAATCCATAAGCTCATTCGTCTCTCCTTTTATGGTTGGGCTATTAACCTTACTTCATCACCCATTTCCACATTAAGTGCAGCGGCAACCTCAGCGGTCATCATGGCTTGTCCTTGTGCAGTAATCGCAATAGGAGCCACAACCGCTCGAAACCCTGCTAACTGACCATTTGAGATAAGATAATGTTGTTGGCTGCTATGTTCACCAATATTGACCGAATAACGCTGCGAATGACGCACAGTTTCAATATTACGCACGTCACATTCAACACTAGGACCGGCATCAAAAATATCAACATAACCGCGACAACAAAATCCTTCTTGTTCTAACAGTTGTAACGCGGGACGAGTATTGGTATGTACTTTCCCAATCACCGCTTGTGCTTCTTTGCTGAGTAAATTGACGTAAATCGGTAATTTCGGCATTAAATCAGCAATAAAGCCTTTGCGACCAATACCGGTTAAATAATCTGCATAAGTAAAATCAATCGAAAAGAAATGCTCTTTCAACCATTGCCAAAAAGGGGAATTCCCCTGTCCATCAGAGACACCACGCATTTCAGCAAAAGCCACCTTAGCAAATCGCTGTTGATGATCAGCCATCAATAAGAAACGTGACTTTGACAATAAGCGTCCGTTAGTACCTTGACGCCACTCGGGCAATAAAAATAAGCTACACAGCTCAGTTTCCCCAGTGTATTGGTTACCCAATGTCAGTACCTTAACGATGTTGTGTACGCCTAACTGACGCGAAGCATGGGTCACCGTACTTAAATGGTAATTATAAAAAGGCACATCAAGTCCAACCGTCGCTTCAATTGCTGTTGTACCAACGACTTGATTGGTATCACTATCAACGGCGACCAATAGATAACTTTCCTGGCCTGGAGAGGTAACACTGGCATTAAAACTGGCTTGAGAATGTTGGATACGGCGACGAAGTAAATCTTCATTGATGGGTAATGATGTAAAACCATGACCAGAGGCTTCTGCACATTGCATCAGTGCAGGATAATCAGCGGCAGTAATAGGACGAATAATGAGCATGGCATTCCCTCCTAAATATAGACAATGACTCCTGCCATTGTCTCGCTCAACATCAGCGTTAGAATGGGGCTATTGGTGTTAACTAACCCCGTAATAGCAATTCAATCACAGCTCAGCAGAATGCAGTTCATATAACGTTGCAATTGCCGCTTCTAAGCGTTGCATTCCTTCATCGATATCTTTTTTATCAATTACCAATGAAGGCGTAAAGCGCACCACATCAGTGCCCGCAACTAATACCATTAACCCTTCTTTACCTGCGGCAACTAAGATATCTCGTGCTCGGCCTTGCCATTGTGGGCATAACACCGCCCCAAGTAATAACCCTTTACCGCGAATTTCACTAAAAATAGGATAACGATGATTAATCTGCATGAGCCCATCACGGAACCATTGTTCGCGCTGTTTCACGCCGGCTAATACTGCGGGCTGACTAATGGTATTGATCACCGCTTCAGCAACCGCACACGCAAGAGGATTACCGCCATAAGTTGAACCATGGGTACCCACTTTAAGATGGGCTGCAAATGCCGTTGTTGTCAGCATTGCAGCAACAGGGAAGCCGCCACCTAATGATTTTGCTGTGGTCAAAATATCTGGGGTAACACCAAGACCTTGGTAAGCAAACAAGTCTCCCGTACGGCCATTACCCGTTTGCACTTCATCAAAGATCAACAGCGCATGGTGTTTATCACACAGCTCACGTACCCCTTGCACGAACTCAATCGTTGGGCTAATGACCCCACCCTCACCTTGTAAAGGCTCCATCATCACAGCACAGGTTTTATCTGACATTAATTCAGCAATTGCCGCTAAATCATTATAAGGAATATGGGTAACTGCTTGGGGTTTAGGACCAAAACCATCGGAATAAGTACTTTGGCCACCGACCGTCACGGTAAAAAAGGTACGTCCATGAAAACCATGATGAAAGGCGATAATTTGATCTTTATCGGCACCAAAGTTATCAACGGCATAACGACGCGCTAATTTTAATGCGGCTTCATTGGCTTCTGCGCCAGAGTTAGCGAAAAAGACTTTATCAGCAAAAGTGAGTTGGGTCAGTGTGTCAGCTAAGCGCAACGCGGGCTCATTGGTCATCACATTACTTAAATGCCACAATTTTTGTGCTTGCTCTGTTAATGCTTCCACCAGCACCGGATGGCAATGGCCCAAACAACTGACCGCAATCCCCCCCGCGAAATCAATATATTCCCGTTGCTGTTGATCCCATAAGCGCGAGCCTTGTCCACGAACGGGAATAATATCCATCGGCGCATAGCAAGGTACCATGACCTCATTAAACAATGAACGTTGCAGCTTCTCTTCTGTTGCCATCACACTATCCTTCTGTGCTGTATGCCGTATTATTAATAGTATTTACATTTTATTAACCTTTTGCCAAGCAAGTTAATGCTTTTTATTTCAGCAAAAGTGTTAATAAATGAATACACTAGCAATAGTTATGCATTATTTACGGAAGATTATTAACCACTATCATTGACCAACACTCTTTCCTCTAAGGAAATAATTCTTATCAAATGCATAAAATTGCATTTCAACAAAAACGAAACGACTCAAATAACGAAGATACGCAGTGATAACAACAGAAAAGCGTACTTACTCACGCAGTAATAAGTACGTTAGAAGAACAGTAGAGGAATTAGCGTTGCAGAAAATTAGCCAGCAATTGATGGCCTTGTTCGGTCAAAATGCTTTCTGGATGAAACTGTACCCCTTCAAGTGCCAGCGTTTTATGTCGAATACCCATAATTTCATCAAATTCACCGTTTAATTCTGTCCAAGCGGTGATCTCAAAACAATCAGGTAATGTTGCCGCTTTAACGACCAAGGAATGGTAACGCGTCACTGTTAGAGGATTATTAAGCCCCTTAAAAACACCACAATCAGTATGATAGATAGGTGACGTTTTACCGTGCATAACTTGGCGAGCACGTACTACATCGCCGCCAAATACTTGCGCAAGTGATTGGTGCCCAAGACACACACCGAGAATCGGTAATTTACCTGCGAAATATTCAATAGCTTGCAAAGAGATACCCGCTTCATTAGGCGTACAGGGACCAGGAGAAATGACTAAATGCGTGGGAGCTAACGCCTCAATTGCCGCAATATCAATTTCATCATTACGCACAACAACGACTTCAGCGCCTAATTCACAAAAGTATTGATAAAGGTTGTAAGTAAAGGAATCGTAGTTATCAATAAGTAACAACATACTACAACTAAGCTCTTATTCTTTTACTGCCAACGGCAGTAATTAACCCGCGATAAAAAAGCAGAGCCTTAGCCCTGCTTTATTATCATTGTTATTGCCTGCACTTATGGGCGAGCAACAAAACCGACTGCATGATAAGCTTTTTTCAACACTTCAGCAGCACGCGCAGATGCTTTATCCGCACCGGCTTTCATCACGCTATCAAGGTAAGCACGATCATGACGAATGCGTTGGTATTCAGCCTGTACAGGCTCAAGCATTGCGACTAATGCTTCACCGACATCTTTCTTAAATGGACCATACATTTCAACACCAGCATACTGCGCTTCAATTTCAGCAAACGTTTTGCCTGTTGCGCCAGAATACAAGCCCATTAGGTTTGAAATACCCGCTTTTTGTTCAATATCATGCGCGATACGAGGCGGCATTTCTGCGTCTGTTTGCGCTTTATTGATTTTCTTTAGAATTGACTTAGGATCTTCAAGTAACGTAATAACGTTCTTACGGTTATCATCTGACTTCGACATTTTCTTAGTCGCATCTTGTAAGCTCATTACGCGTGCACCTACCGTTGGAATATACGGTTCAGGTACTTGGAAAATTGGGCTTTGCTCTGTGCCATAAAGATTATTAAAACGGGTTGCGATATCACGTGCTAACTCTAAATGTTGCTTCTGATCGCTACCTACAGGCACTTGATGGGCGCCATACAATAAAATATCGGCAGCCATCAGTACTGGATAACCAAATAAACCCGCGTTAACGTCATTTGCGTGACGGGCTGATTTATCTTTAAACTGAGTCATGCGGCTTAGCTCACCCATTTGGGTATAGCAATTTAATAACCAGCCCAACTGTGCATGCTCAGGTACGTGAGATTGTACAAACAAGGTGCTTTTCTTTGGATCAACACCAACGGCTAAGCAAATCGCAAGAGCATCGAGAGTTGCTTCATGAAGGGCTTTGGGATCTTGGCGTACAGTAATGGCATGTAAATCAACCACGCAGTACTGACAATCATAATCATCCTGCATCTGTTCCCACTGACGCAGCGCACCAAGGTAGTTGCCGATACTCAATTCACCAGAAGGCTGTACGCCACTTAATACAATGGGTTTACTCATGATCAGGCTGTCCTGTTAATATCTGTAATTGTATTGACGATAGGTGCTGATAACACCGTTACCTGCACCTAATGTTATTGATTTTTTAGTGTACACCGTAATGTACTAGCAGCCTAGTTTAACCACATCAAGTAATTGCTTGAAGTGATCACAAACAACATCTGGCTGACTATCACTGATCGGTTGACCATAGTTATAACCATAAGTCAGCCCAAGCGAGCGACAACTGGCAGCTTGTGCCGCTAAAATATCGTTACGCGAATCACCCACCATCAGCAATTCAGTGGCTGCAACATGGTGTTTTTCCATCAACCAATGTAATGCGTAAGGATCTGGCTTTTTCAATGGAAAGGTATCACCGCCAATCACATCAACAAAGTAAGCACTCAAACCATGTTCTTCAAGTAAGTGAGGCACAAATTGTGATGGCTTATTCGTCACCACTGCCATCAAAACACCCGCTTGGTGTAAATCAGCTAGCGTCGTTTTCACATCCGCATATAGCGCACTTTTTTGATGACCACCCGCGGCATAATAATGATCAAATAGTTCACGCGCTTGACGCTGTAATTGCGGATCAATCTCAGGATCAATATCGATACTACGGCTTAATGCGCGACCAATTAAAATATCAGCCCCGTTGCCAATCCAAGTCGTCACCTGTTCAACCGTCACACCTTCACGGCCAAGATGACGCATAGTCAAATCAGCCGCATCGGCTAAATCAGGTACGCTATCTAACAACGTACCGTCTAAATCAAACGCTATAAATTTAATATTTTCAATCATGTTTTCAGAAACCATTAACGCTTAGCCTCAGCTAACTGTGCACGCATATTATCAATCGCAATTTTATAATCAGGTTCATTAAAAATAGCAGACCCCGCAACAAACATATCCGCACCTGCTGCTGCGATTTCCGCAATATTATTAACGTTAACACCACCATCCACTTCTAAACGAATATCTCGCCCTGAAGCATCAATACGCTGACGTACTTGACGTAATTTATCTAACGTACTTGGAATAAATGATTGACCACCAAAACCAGGATTTACTGACATGATCAAAATCATATCCACTTTATCCATAATGTAATCAAGGTGGTGTAATGGTGTTGCTGGATTAAATACCACCCCAGCTTGGCAACCATGTTCTTTAATCAGTTGCAAACTACGGTCAAGGTGATCGGTCGCTTCAACATGAACAGTGATCATGCTAGCGCCTGCTTTGGCAAAATCAGGAATAATACGATCGACAGGTTTTACCATTAAATGAACATCAATCGGCGCGGTAATACCATAATCGCGTAATGCTTGACAGATAGGCGCACCAAACGTCAGGTTAGGGACAAAGTGATTATCCATAACATCAAAATGCACCACATCAGCACCAGCGGCCAATACGTTTGCTACATCTTCACCTAAGCGGGCAAAATCAGCAGACAAAATAGATGGAGCGATCAAAAAGTCCTTCATGGTTAGCCTCTTTACACTAGCGATAAAAACACAGGCTCGGCGTACCAAGCTCATAAATTGCTGTCAGTCTACCCGATCCCCTAGGTGTTGTCTTAATGGATTTATTTATTACTGTAGTTAGCCATAATTATCAGTGTTACTACCAACATAGGCACTACAATCTAGCTAGCATTTAAATAAAACACTCACAGGAAAGTTGATGAATAAACACAGCAAAGCGATGTGGCAAATAATAAAGAGTGTCTTAGCTGCATTGTTTGGGGTGCAATCACAACAACAGCACCAACAAGACTTTCAACATTCAAGTCCATGGTTATTTATTGTCATTGGAGGGATTGTTATCGTGCTGCTAGTGAGCATATTGATTGCTATCGCTCATCAAGCAATAGCAATCTAAAAGCAGGGAGGGTTATTCGTTATCGGCAATAAGCGGGGTTTTAAATAACGCCAGTAGTTCATCAACCTTATTGCGGCTACTGCCATTACGACTAATCGTGCGCTTAACCCTTACTACGGATAAATCAGCACCGGTATATAAACGGCGGGTTAACGGCGTATCATGATTAGAAATCAATACCGCTATATCACGTTCAGTCGCGGCTTTCTCTGCAATATTAGCTAAGGTCGCCTGATCATCCAAACTAAAGCCATTACCAGAATAAGAGGTAAAATTAGCCGTAGTTGATAATGGCGCATACGGTGGATCGCAATAAATCACACTGCCTTTACGCGCCCGTGAAAATGTCTGGCTGTACCCTTCACAAATAAACGTCGCACGTTTAGCTTTTTCTGAAAAATAATACATTTCAGCTTCAGGGAAATACGGTTTTTTGTAAGAGCCAAAAGGCACATTAAACCCGCCCTTTTTGTTATAACGGCATAAGCCATTAAAACCATGTCGATTAAGATAGAGAAAATAAATCGAACGCTGGTAAGGATCAGTACTGTTATTAAAGTCTTCTCTAATACTCAAGTACGCCGCTTTAGTATTATATTCAGGCGTAAATAATCGACGTACATCTTCAATGTATCGCTCAGGCTCTTGCTTAATAATATTATATAAATTAATCAGATCTGGGTTGATATCTGCCAGTAAGTAATGCTCATAATCAGTATTTAAAAACACCGAACCAGCACCTACAAAAGGCTCAACCAATTTACGCGCAGGCGGTAGGTGTCGTTTAATATCCTCGACCAGAGAGTACTTACCCCCAGCCCACTTCAGGAATGCACGATGCTTTTTCATTAAGCTGACCCACCACCACTTACAAGAATGTCACGAAAGGTCGCGGATTGTACCTCATTTACACCCTGCGCTGATACCAATTCACATAAATAACTACTATTTATGGCTTTATTTTAAGCGATCTATTTCTTGCGTGATCTTACGATAAGATTTTAACCATGGTTTTAGCTGTTGTAATGCAGGTGATAATTGATTTTTTGCAGTGCGTGCCTGACTCGCGGTAGCGTAATCTCCGGTCACAACAATAAACCATGACTGCTGATTACGTACCGTTTGGTAAACTATCGCATCCATTACATTATGGGTTGTAATAAATTCTGCAGCGGCGGCAAGGCTCTGAGTTGCCGCCAGTTGTAACGCATAATGTGTTGGCTTTACGGCAATTAATCGTTGTTTATCTGCGGCTAATTTAAGTGACCAATCTAACTTAGAGACAGGCGATGATGTAACACTAACAGCCGCTGGCGTTTTGATTGCTTCTGTCGCAATGACAGGCGATTTTTCAGTCATTTCTGTAGCTTCTGTAGCTTCTGTAGCTTCTGTAGCTTCTGTAGCTTCTGTAGCTTCTGTAGCTTCTGTAGCTTCTGTAGCTTCTGTAGCTTCTGTAGCTTCTGTAGCTTCTGTAGCTTCTGTAGCTTCTGTAGCAGCAGGATGATCGTCCAACGTGTGATCGTCAATAATGGCATCAATTTGTTGATCAGAGATAACAACCCGCTCTTGACCCTTGATGTCATCTTGACGCCCCACAGTTAACCCCTGTGGATTAACTTGTGGTGGTAATGGCTCTTTATCAATTGTTACCGCCGCAGGCACAGGAGGCTGAGGTGCCGTTATCGTTGCAGATGCAGACTCACTACCAGAGCGGGATGCCATAAAGAAATAACCGCCCGCAATTAAAACAATGATCACGCCACCAATTACAATCGGTAATAACGGCTTCTTTTTCATATTTGAATTCATGGTTATCCCTTCTGCTTGCGGAAGATTATGTAATACGCCCGGACGAGGAAGCGCCATTAGTAAGCGCTGTTTTAATGAACGCCGACAAGGGGCATCTAATCCATCGGACGTCATTAGCATATCACTAAATAGCATCACTTCTTGCTGACTAAAATCATCAATATCAAGTTCAACAGGAGTAATACCTGAGCCATGAGCGACATGGGCTAAAGTTTGATTCAACTCGCCACGATTGGCAAATAGCACAATATTCAGTTGTCGCTCTGGATGTTGATTGGCATATTGTGCCAATGCCCACAATTCAGCAATTAACGTTGGGCTCAGACACTGGGCGTCATCAATCACCACCATTAATTTATAATGTTGGTTCGCTAATAGATGCTCAACACTCTGACATAAAGAGTCATGTTCATTAAACATAGCGTGGCTAACAAATTGTTGTAGCAGTAAGGTACGATATTGAACGTCTGTTTGTCCATGCTGACACATCAATAATACTTGATGACAATCGGTGGCGTAATCTTCAAGAAAAGCATGGGCAAGCCAAGTTTTACCTGAGCCAGGAGCACCAGAAAGGTGAATAAGGTGAGAGCTAAACCGAGTAATGAACTGTACTCGAGTCAGCAACTGGATCTGACTTTCCAGATCCAGACTTTTTCGTTTTGTCATGCGAGTTATCAATTGGTTACAGTTTAGCGACCAATTACATCCTGAAGCACATCAAAAGGAACATCAGCCACAACCTCAGCACTACCAATCGATGTTGGCAACACTAAGCGTAGCTGACCTGACAATACTTTTTTATCACGCATCATATGCTTAATAAAATCGTCAAAAAACATTGTATCAGGAGCAACAACGGGCAAATTTGCTCGTTGATGTAATGCAATAATACGCATTACATCAGCATCACTGATTAATCCCTGCTTTGCGGCAGTATGTGCTGCGAGAATTGTACCTACTGACACCGCTTCGCCATGCAGCCAATTACCGTAGCCCATTTCTGCTTCAATCGCATGACCAAAGGTATGGCCAAGATTAAGTAATGCCCTAACGCCTGATTCTTTTTCGTCGGCAGCAACAACATCGGCTTTAATTTGACAGCAACGGCTAATGGCGTAACACAACGCCTCGTTATCCAGTGCATGTAACCGTTCGATGTTATTCTCTAACCAAACAAAAAAATCATGATCGGCAATAATGCCGTACTTGATGACTTCTGCCAATCCTGCTGCTAACTCTCGTTGCGGCAAGGTATGTAAACAATAATTATCAATAATCACTGCTTTAGGTTGGTAAAAGGCACCAATCATGTTTTTACCCAGACGGTGATTAACCGCAGTTTTTCCACCAACAGATGAATCAACTTGTGCTAACAACGTGGTTGGCACCTGAATAAAATCAACCCCTCGCTGATAACTCGCAGCCGCAAAGCCAACGATATCACCAATTACGCCGCCGCCTAAAGCAACTAAAATCACATCGCGGCCATAATTACCTTCCAGTAAAAATGTCATGATGTGATTAAACGTATCAAGGGTTTTGTATTGTTCACCATCAGGCAGAGAAAGTAGTGCCACTTGGCACGATAATGAATTGATGGTTGCTATTACCTTATCCGCATATAACGGGGCAACAGTATCATTACTGACCACAACTACTTGCTTGCCTGCAGATATCGCAGATGCAAACAACGCCGAGTTGTCGAACAACTCGGCGCCAATTGAAATAGGGTAGCTTCTGTCATCTAAATTGACATTGATCCGTTCCATGGTCAGCTTCTCTTTTTAATGAATTAACGCTCTTCCAACATCTTGATGATTTGGTTAGCAACTACCTTCGCACTCTGATCATCAGTACGAACAACGTAGTCAGCAACCTCTTCATACAATGGGTTACGCTCTGCTGCTAGTTCTTCAAGTACTTCACGAGGTGTGTCAGTTTGAAGTAACGGGCGTTTTTTATCACGTTGAGTACGAGCTAATTGTTTTTCAATAGTCGTCTCTAGATAAACAACAATACCACGAGCAGAAAGGCGATTGCGGTTCTCTTTGTTAATAACAGAGCCGCCACCCGTTGCGAGAACAATACCTTGTTCTTGTGTTAGGTCATCAATTACAGCTTCTTCGCGAACACGGAAACCGTCTTCACCTTCAACATCAAACACCCAACTAATATCAGCGCCAGTACGTTCTTCGATCACAGTATCTGAATCAAAGAATTCCATATGCAGCTGTTGTGCAAGGTGTCTACCAATAGTGCTTTTGCCGGCACCCATAGGGCCAACCAAGAAAATATTTCGTTTTTCAGCCATTTTTAGCAATTTACGCGCGGTTAATAAAACGACACCACCCGCAGGCTCTATGTAATATAAGCCCGAGGCGCCAAGTTCCTCACATATAATTCGTGATAAGACAGAAAATTATCTCAGGACTGACTACTATTTTGCAATAGCTAGTCGACATCAATCGATATTTTATTAAGCCTGTCTTACCCACAGAGGTTGCCATAATGGCTTACCCGAGGTCAGAGGTCAATCGTATTAAGCTCGTAAATATCCTAATAATTGCCGAATAACATGCTCAACACCCATTCAACGGGCAAAGGTAACCAATAGAAATAAAACAACTTTTAGCGAGACTCACCCTGCTGAAGCATTGTTTAGAAGCATTATCAGCAAGGTGATTAGGTAAGTGAAAAATTATTGCATCACAATCTTTGGCGTCACAAAAATCAATAATTCACGTTTTCCAAGTTCTTCCATTTTATGCCTAAATAATGCACCAAGTACTGGAATATCACCAAGAATAGGCACTTTACGAACACTATTGTTGACTTGATTTTGATAAATACCACCTAATACAACTGTTTCACCGTTATTGACTAACACCTGTGTTCCAATACGTTGCGTTTTAATTGCAACCGCCGTACCGACGCCAGTTGGCACTTCTTCACCTTTACTGTCTTGCGTGACTTCTAAATCCAATACCAATTTATTATCAGGCGTGATTTGAGGGGTTACCATCAAGCTCAGCACCGCCTTTTTAAAATCAACCGACACCGCACCACTTGATGATGCTTCAAGATACGGAATTTCGGTACCTTGCTCGATATAAGCCGCTTTTTTATTGGTGGTCATTAAGCGCGGACTGGAAATAATCTCAGCTTTACGCTCTGATTGTAATGCTGATAATTCTAAATCTAACAATACATTACCCAGTTTTGCCACCTGAAAAGCAATACTAGAAGCACCCGCTTGAGTCGCACCTAAGTTCACATTAAGGAAATCATCAACGGTGGTATCATCAAGCAAACCAGAACTACCAAGGTTACCTTCAATTGAACCACCAATGGTAGTATCACCATCAATACTCGACACGCCCCAACGAACACCAAGCTCATCAATATTACCTTCATCAATGGTAACGATACGCGCTTCAATCTGTACTTGTTTGACTGGAATATCAAGCGCAACTACGATGTCTTTAATACTGGCTATATTCTCAGGAGTATCTTTAATTATCAATGCATTAGTACGTTCATCAACATGCAAAGAACCTCGTTCTGACAGCATTCCCACACCATCACTCGATCCACTTAATAACGCCGAAATGTCCGTTGCCTTGGCATAGTTCACTTGAATAAGCTCAGAGCGTAAACTCGCTAATTCTTGTTGTTTGCGTGCAGTTTCCATCACTTGATGTTCATTAGCCGCTAATTCAGCTTTAGGGGCAACTAATAACACTGAGCCACGGACACGTTTATCTAATCCTTTCGCTTGCAGGATAATATCGAGCACTTGCGGCCATGGCACATTATCTAAACGCAACGTAACGTTACCGCTCACCGTATCAGCAACCACCAAGTTAAAATCATTATAATCAGCTATTAACTGTAAGACATTACGCACCGGAATATCTTGAAAGTTTATAGAGATAGGTTTGCCTTTGTACGACACATTACCTTTGTTTGCCGTTGTTGCCGTTTTAGCTTGAGTACGTTTAATTAACGTCACTTCAAGGTTATTGCCTCGAATACGATAATCGTAATCATAACCACCAGTCATATTAAACATAAACCGCGCCCCACGAGGCACATTGCTAGTATCAATGCTATTAACGACCGTAGCAAAATCAATTACATCTAAAGTGTGTATTTGCTCATTGGTTAACTGAGTATCAAAAATATCCAGCTGTAATTGCTTACCTTGACGGCGAATATCAACCAATGACTGCGGCTGTTTTAACTTAACAGTTAATACGCCTCGACCTTTACCATCACGATGAAATTCAATATCTTGAACTTGATTAGTAATGCCACTCGCTGGCGCTGCTGTAACACTGGTTACCGTCAGCAACCCGCAGCACATTAACCATACACTGACGAAAATCTGGCGGCTAAGCCCCCATGTATTCCCTTTCATAACTCATCCTTGATTAATGCTGAACTAAAGCCAGCTTTGCAGGCCGTGTTAGCCAACAACCTTTGCCATCGGGTAATGTTTCTTCTATTTCAATGAGCTTATCACTCACCTTTATTACTTTGCCGCGATTAAGCCCAACAAACTGTCCTGGCTTAATTTTTACTAACTCGCCTTTAGGGGTATAAACCAGCCCCCACAATTGATGCTGATGTCCAATCGCCCCTTTCATCGAAAGTTGCTCTAATGGAAACGTTTCTAACGGCGTTGGCTTGTGATCAGCTAATGGTTGCCAACAACTACTATTCGCTTGTTTCGCCAATAATAGCTCTGGCCTTGGCCGTAAAAATGGCACTCGTTTACTGGTCATTACAAATGATTCAGCGACAAAAATATAAGGATCAGCCAATGGTTTTACTTTTGCTTTAGCATTGGTATGTGTTTTGGCAATAAACTGCTCAATTGAATCAGTGTTAGCCTGACACCCCATTAATCCGAATCCTAACGGTAACAGCCATAATAGTGTTCTCATAAGATCCTCATTACTGTGGGGTTTTAAAACGGTATGTCGTAGCAGAGACTGTTAACGACAACAATTCATCAAAACCTTGCTTATCCACCCGTCCCAACTCAACATTACGCAAGTTAACTATTCGTGGCAGCTGGGCTATCGCTTCAGCAAACTGACCAATCTGTTGATAAGAGCCCGTTAGCTGCATATTTAGCGGCAATTCATAATAAAGGTCATGTTCGATGCGTGATGCCCACTTAATTGACTGGAAGATCAATCCGTTTTTAACACCAATATCGTTAATACTTGCCAGTAAGCTCGCTAATTCTTGCTCTTCCGGTAATTGCTCTATCACCTCTTGATAGCGACGATTAAGCTCCGCAACTTGTTCTTTTACACGAGGTAAAGCAGCCACTTGAGCAGCACGACTGACCAACTGAGACCGCAACGTTATTTCCTGCTGTTTTTGCTGTTCTAACGCCTCAGTTAATGGTGTTAACCAATACCAATAGCCTAACATTGAGAGCAATATTGCCAACACCGCAGCAATTAAACCTTGTGGCAATAATGGCCATTCCGTGATTTCATCAAGCTCTAATTCACGCCAATCAATCATTGTTTTTCTCCACTATTGCAGTAGGAAAGGTCGCCTTTAACGGCTTGTTATTAATTACTGGCGTAGTTAAATCAAAAGAGGCATTGAACTGTGATTTTTGCTGTTTATCTGCACTTTTAGTGGTAACTAAAGAGTGCATCTCAATATTTTGAAACCACGGTGATTGCTCCGCTTTACCTAATAACGCGGCAAGGTGGCCATTGGTATCACCAAAGCCGTCAACTTTGACCCGCTGCGAAGCTAAATTGACGCCATCTAGATATACGCCAGCGGGTACCACTTCGGGTAACTGATTAAGTAACTGCGTGACGCGATTACGCGATAATTGAATATCGACAATCACCTTTAATCGCAACTCAATAGCATCACGCTGTTTATCTAATAACGGTAAGAAAGCCAATCGCTGCTCTAAGCTGTCCAATTCTTGCTGTAACTGATCATTACGGCTTTGCTGCTGCAATTGTTGATTTTCAATGTATTCACCAATTGCGCCATTCCCTATAAAGGCCACCACCACACTGACCAACAATAACCCGATAAAACGCTGTTTATGTTGTTTGCGCCGCTGCTCTCGCCACGGCAATAGATTGAGTTTATCGATCATGCTAGCCCTCGCAGTGCTAAGCCTGTAGCAACGGCATATTGACTCGACATCGAATGCGGTAATTCAACTTTTTTAGCACAGCTAAAATGCTGAAATGGGCTCACCCAGGTTACATCCAGTCCAATCAAACGTTGCAGCAAAGATTCAGACACCAAACTTTGCCCGCCGCCACAGAGCCATAAACCTTTAATGCCACTACGCGGATGAGTTGAGTTATACAATTGAATTTGGCGCTTTAATTGTTCCGCTAATTGTTTGGTAAATTGTTCTGAATGGTTGCTTCCAAGATCGGTTACTGCTTCTTGATCCTCAAACAAACCCGTACCAAATCGAATTTCACGATGATAAGCCGCACTACCTTGAGGTTTCATACAAAACTCAGTATGACGTTTACCTACATCAACGACGCCCCATTGGTTATAATGGCTGCCCATTTCAGCAAGGTATTCCGCTAACCATAATAAAGCATGAGTTTGCAGTTCCATTACCTTAGGCTTAAAACCTAACTTTAATAATGAGTTTAAACGGTTATCTATAGTCTCTCGGCGAGAAGCAAACACTTGAAATGGTGTCGTCGACGCTGAGTCACTAAAGCGATCACTGATAAGAGGAAAATAATCGAAACACAGCTCTTCCACCGGGAACGGCGAAGCCGCACCCAATGCTTGCACTATGGCGAATTCAGCCTCTTCTTCGCTGAGGTTGGTATCTAATTGAACAACTTTGCTGATCACAGCACTATCAGGTAAGGCTAAGGTAACGGCTTTGGCTTGCCATGGTAATTGCTTTTTAATTTGACGCATTGCTGACAACAGCTCAGCATTATTCACGCTATGCTGATCGTTTATGACAGTTTTAGTCAATTCAACTTCAACAAATGCAGCTAACTCAAACTGCTCTTTTTTTTGTTGTAGCACCACAGCTTTTATACTGTGATTACCAATATCTACCCCAACACTTAATGGGTTCCGAAACATCCGTGTTATGCTCCCATGTGGCGAAAAAACAAACTATTTCGAATAAACACCATCAACGGCATTAATTAATTTTTTGTTATCTTTATACTTGAAGGTAAAAGATAATAGATAATGACCGCCAGAACGATGGCGTAACGGGAAATCTCAAGTGAAGTTCATAAAGCGATTACTAATACTTGCAATAATTTGCATCACTCTTGGAGTGGGTACAATTTTTGGTTTTTATTTATACCTAAAACCAGACCTACCAGATGTTGCTAAATTAAAAAATATAGAACTGCAAACACCATTAAGGGTGTACAGTGCTGATGGTGAACTGATCTCACAGTTTGGTGAGAAACGTCGTATACCATTAACGCTAAAACAAATGCCACCACTACTGGTCGATGGTTTTATTGCGACCGAAGACAGTCGTTTTTATGAGCATCACGGTGTCGATCCGATTGGTATCGCTCGCGCCGCTTTTGTGATGCTAACCTCTGGTCACGCTCGTCAAGGTGCCAGTACGATCACACAACAGCTTGCACGTAACTTTTTCTTATCCAATAAAAAAACCTTCTCTCGTAAAATTCGAGAAGCATTTATTGCGATTCATATCGAGCAAATTTTAACGAAAGATCAAATTCTTGACCTTTATTTGAATAAAATTTACCTCGGTTATCGTGCTTATGGTGTCGGTGCTGCTGCACAGGTTTACTTCGGTAAAAGTGTTGATGAGCTAACATTAAGTGAAATGGCTGTTATTGCCGGCTTACCTAAAGCGCCATCAACCATGAACCCTATTTACTCCATCGATCGCGCAACAACTCGTCGTAATGTGGTTCTTGATCGTATGTTTAAAGAAGGTTACATCACTCAAGCACAAATGGATCAAGCGCGTTCAGAGCCGATTGTTTCCCATTACCATCGCGCTGAAATTCAATTGTATGCACCTTACGTTGCAGAACGAGCACGTGCATGGATGGTTAACCGTTATGGTGAAGATGCTTACACCAAAGGGATGGATGTTTACACCACCATTAACGCCAAGCTACAACATGCAGCTCAGCAATCTGCCGTTGATAACCTGCTAAGTTACGATGAACGTCATGGTTACCGTGGTGCAACTGCGGTGATATGGAAGCCGGGGCAAACACCACTGAATGCCAATCAAATTGTTGAAAAGCTAAGTAGCCAGCCAACTTACGGTGAGTTAATTCCTGCGGTCGTTACTCAGGTTAAGCAACAAACTGCAACAGTAGTGACCAAACAAGGTCAAACCATAACCTTAAATTGGAATGGTATGAAATGGGCGCGTAAGTTCCAGACAAATAGCGCTCAAGGACCAGCACCAACGACAGCGGCTCAAATCTTAACTGCAGGTCAACAAATCTGGGTTCAAAATAAAGCCACAACAGTTGCAGCAACGGCTGACACCGCCGCGGTAACAACTGACCATTGGGTATTGAGCCAAGTACCAGGAGCCAACACCTCGTTTGTTGCAATGTCACCAAACAACGGCGCCATATTGGCGATGGTCGGTGGTTTTAATTACACCCAAAGTAAGTTTAACCGTGCTACACAGTCAATTCGTCAAGTTGGTTCTGGCATCAAGCCCTTTATTTACTCAGCAGCCATTGAAAAAGGAATGACGCTAGCCACGCTAATTAATGATGCGCCGATAACTAAATGGGATAAATGGCAAGGTACCGCATGGCGACCAAAGAATGCTGATGGTCGTTATGGTGGCCCGACCCGTGCTCGCATTGGTCTAGCACGTTCTATCAACGTAATGGCAATTCGTGTATTACGTCTAGCAGGTTTAGATTTCACCATTAACTACCTCACTCGGTTTGGTTTTAAACGAGCTGATCTTCCTCGCGCAGAACCATTAGCGTTAGGTGCTGGTAGTTTAACGCCACTAGAATTAGCCCAAGGTTATTCTGTATTTGCTAACGGTGGTTATGCGGTTAAACCATTCCTTATCAATAAAGTTGATAATAGTAATGGTGAATTGATCTACAGTGCTAATCCTAAAATTGTTTGTGACGATGTTTGCCAAAGTGAAAATCCACAAGCGAAAATGCAAGTAGCACTCGCAACTGCCGCTCAAAATGCGCCAATCCAAAAAGTGCCATCATCGACAGCTGAAAAACCAACATTGGCACAGTTAGAGCAAGTGATCACACCACCTGAAGTACGTTATGCACCTGAAGTGATCAGTGAGCAAAATGCATTTCTTGTTCGTCAAATGTTGACCAGTAACATTTGGGGTGAGCCCGGTCATCCGTATGGAACTGGCTTTAGAGCTCGCGTATTAGATCGACATGATATTGGTGGTAAAACAGGTACAACTAATGATTCGAAAGATGCTTGGTATACCGGTTTTGGGCCTAATATTGTTGCAACTACTTGGGTAGGTTTTGACGATCACCGTCATGCATTAGGTCGTACTAGCTATAATAAAAACCTTGGTAAAAATCAGGTAATGGGGGGTGAATACGGTGGTAATGCCGCACAACCAGCATGGATTAACTTTATGCGTACTGCATTGAAAAATACGCCAGAGCAACCACTACAGGTTCCTGCTGATATCGTTAAAGTCCGTATTGACCGTGCAACGGGTAAACTGTCTGATCGAGATGGTTCAAGATCAATGTATGAGTATTTCATCAAGGGTACTGAGCCAACACAATCAGCTCGCCAAGTAACCTCTGAGCAAAAGTTTGATACTGAAACGGCTGAAGAGCTATTCTAATTACGGTTTCTAACCGCAATCAAAAAGAGCGCCTATTGGCGCTCTTTTTTTGCTCAAATATCATGTTTGATAATGAGTATTAACTATTGTTGTTTCTTATTGCTGCACATGCTTTTCAAAAATATCAGGCATTTTAGCCTTTATCACTGCTGCTAATTTCTCATAACGTGATTTTAATGGTGAGCCAGGACGATAAGCTAAGGTTATTAAACGGGTTGGCTGTGGATGCTCAGCTTCGATGTAACACACACCATCACGACAATGTTCTTTAGGGGTTGCTAACTGAGGCAATAAAGTAATCCCACTGCCCGCAGCGACCATATTACGTAATGTTTCGAGACTGGTCGCTTTAAAACGACCATCATCACGGGCACCAGCAGCAAAACAAAAACCTAATGCTTGATTACGTAAACAGTGGCCATCTTCCAACATTAATAAGGTTTCACCATGTAAGCGTGACATATCAATTTCTTTCTCTTGTGCCCATTGATGTGTTTCAGGCACTGCAAGCATCATAGGTTCATCATACAAAGGCAACTCAATAAACGGCTCGCTCTCTTTGACTGACGCTAAAATCATGCAGTCGAGCTTACCCTCTTCAAGTTGTTGAACTAATTGATGTGTTTGCGCTTCATGTAAAAACAGCTCTAACTCAGGAAAGGCTTCTTTAAGCGTTGGAATAATTTGCGGCAATAAATATGGACCAACCGTTGGAATAAAGCCAATATGTAACGGGCCGGCCATGCTTTCTCCTTGTAAACTAGCAAGTTCGGTCAATATTTTGACCTCAAGCAACACTTTTTGAGCTTGGGCGACTAAACTCAATCCCGCATCGGTAAAAAGTACGCGACGACTGGTTCGTTCTAACAACGACACCCCTAGTTCATCTTCTAATTTACGAATTTGACCACTTAGGGTTGGCTGACTGACGTAACATGCTTCAGCGGCTTTACGAAAATGCTTATGTTCAGATAGGGCGACAAGGTACTCAAGATCTCGAATATTCATTAGCTAAGGTTACCAATAGGAATCAACTATCAAAACCATAGCAGTAAACGATTAGAACTATCAAGAGTAAAATCGCATAATTACTTCATCAATATGGAGAACATATTTACGAAGCTCCGATTGCATTAAATTTATTTATATTTTTTAAGGAATCACATTATGTTCGCATCTAAAGAAGGTCAGCCAGTACCTCAAGTTACTTTCCACACTCGTAAGGGTGATCAATGGGTAGACGTAACAACTAATGAGTTATTTGCTAATAAAACAGTGGTTGTATTTAGCCTGCCAGGCGCATTTACACCAACATGTTCTTCTAGCCACCTACCTCGTTATAACGAGCTAGCATCAGTATTTGCTGACAATGGCGTTGACGACATTCTATGTGTATCGGTTAACGATACGTTCGTAATGAATGCATGGAAAGCAGATCAAGAAGCAGAAAATATCACTTTTATTCCTGATGGTAATGGTGAGTTCACTAACGGCATGGGCATGTTAGTTGAAAAAGACGACCTAGGTTTTGGTGCGCGTTCATGGCGTTACAGCATGCTGGTTAAAAACGGCGTGGTTGAGAAAATGTTCGTTGAAAACGAAGAACCAGGCGACCCATTCAAAGTTTCTGACGCTGATACAATGTTAAACTACATTGCACCTGAGCAAAAACTACAAGAATCAATCACTGTATTCTCAAAGCCTGGTTGCCCTTTCTGTGTTAAAGCAAAACAGAATCTAATCGACAAAGGCCTACAGTATGAAGAAATCATTCTGGGCAAAGACGCAACCACAGTTTCTCTACGTGCAATTACAGGCCGTAGCACTGTGCCTCAAGTCTTCATCGGTGGTAAACACATTGGTGGTAGCGAAGAACTGGAAATTTTCTTAGGCTAAGCAATAGTCATTAGCTACAAAAAAGCCCTTACTTTACAATAAAGTGAGGGCTTTTTGATATCAATCCATCGCGAATATTGAGCTAAGCAACATTCACCGTTGGAATATGCTGAGCTTGATCAAGCCAGACCTCTAGAGCGACCTCATCACATGCATGTTGACGTGGGCAACGATCACAGTCTTTCATTACTTTCTCTGGTAATAAGGCTTTTGAGGTTGGCGTAAAACCACGTTTCATAAAGAATTCAGGCACTCGAGTTAACACAAATACTTTTTTAATCGCCATTTGAGTGGCTTTATCAAGCAAATGTTCAACAATCGCTTTTCCTTGGCCTTGCTGTTGCCAGCCCGCTTCAACCCCTAAAGATCGTATCTCAGCCAGTCCAGAATCATAGACATACAATGATGCACACCCGGTTACTACACCATGATTTTCAGCCACTGCAAACGAGCCAATATCGCGCACTAACTCATTACGATTACGCGGTAAATTCTCACCTAGTCCCGCCCAATACACCACCATGCCTTCAATAGCATCAAGATCGGTGAGTCGTGCGCCTCGTACTTTAACATTAGGCGAATAACGCTTATCAAGCCGCTTCTCTGCTTGACCAATGGCATAGTCAACTTGGTTTGGTGCAACACCACCTAAAGCACACCGTTTATCTAAACATGATTCAATGGTCAAAATCGGATAGACATCATTTTCAATCACCGTCGAAAATTGTTTCATCTCCTCAAGAGAGAGTTCTTCTAACGCACAGCCTTTGGCAATCGCGGCCACCACAGCCACCCCAACAATATGATGCGCTTCTCGAAAAGGGATCCCTTTCGCCACTAAATAATCGGCTAATTCGGTCGCATTTGAATAACCTTGCATCGCCGCTTCTAAAGTACGATCTTGATTAATCTTGATCCCTTCAAAACATAATGCAGCCATTTCCATACAATCATGCCAGCTATCTAACGCATCAAATAGCCCTTCTTTATCTTCTTGCATGTCCTTATTGTAAGCCAGCGGTAATGCCTTAACGGTCATCATCATCGCCGCCATCGCGCCATACACTCGGCCACACTTGCCACGAATAAGCTCTAGGGCATCAGGATTTTTCTTTTGCGGCATCAATGATGAACCAGAGGTCACCGCATCATCAAGTTCAATAAAATTAGATTCGCCAGAATTATAGAAAATTAAATCTTCTGCCATTCGTGATAAATGCAACATTGAAATTGATGCGGTGGATAATAATTCCATCACGTGATCACGATCAGACACCGAATCAAGACTATTACGGGTTGCGCGCTGAAAACCAAGGTTATGGGCTAACACTTCACGATCTATCGGATACGCCGTTCCCGCCAGTGCGCCAGAGCCTAACGGGCAGGTATCAAGTCGCGTCATTGCATCATTCAACCGTGAATGATCACGCTCTAGCATTTCAACATACGCTAAACACCAATGGGCAAAAGTGACGGGCTGCGCTCGTTGCAAATGGGTATATCCGGGTAATACCGTTGCTTGATGCTGGCGGGCGACGGTAACTAACTGTTGCTGTAATTTATCCAACATCAACAATAATTGCTGACCTTGCTGACGACACCATAGTTTAAGATCCGTCGCCACCTGATCATTACGAGAACGACCGGTGTGCAGTTTTTTACCCAAATCCCCCACTTTAGCAATCAGCTGTTGCTCCACCCAACTGTGAATATCTTCAGCATCGGAAGCGAGAATTTGTTCAGGATCTTCCATTACCGCTAATTTAAGTTCATTTAGTGCCAATTCAAGCTGTTGTTGCTCTGTTTCAGTAAGTACATTCACTTGGCGCAGGGCTTTTGACCAAGCTATTGAACCGACAATATCTTGCTCTGCGAGTCGATAGTCAAAACGCAACGAATCATTAAATTGCTTAAATCTGATGTCAGCTGCCTGACTAAACCGCCCACCCCATAATGCCATGCTGAATCTCCTGTTACTGTCTAAGCGAAGTCATATTGAGAAGCTTACGTTGCAATGAATAGCGTCATCATTACAGCGCAAGCAACAATATTGATTGGATTATTTATTTTTGACTATTAAGCGCACGAATACGGCTAGCCAAAGAATACAAACGAATAAAACCGCCAGCATGACTATGATCATAAACATCATCTTCACCAAACGTAGCAAACTCTTCCGAGTACAAACTATTGCCTGAACGCTTTTGAATAACGGTGGCTTGGCCTTTATATAGTTGAATCACGACTTCACCCGTTACATCTTGTGCCAACGTATCAGCCGCGGCTAACAACGATTGGCACAATGGCGTAAACCAGCGGCCATCATAAATAAGATGCGATGCTTTAAGACCAATGGTTTGACGGAACTCAAACGACTCTTTATCAAGCACTAATTGTTCAACAGCACGCAATGCTTCCATCATGATGGTGCCACCTGGGGTTTCATAGCAACCACGAGATTTGATTCCTACGAGACGGTTCTCAACAATATCAATCCGTCCAATTCCGTGCTCAGCACCTTTGCTATTGAGATAATTAAGCGCGTTATAAGGCGTCATCGGCTCACCATCAACCGCAACCACTTCACCTTTTTCAACTAAAACAGACACCGTTTCAGCGATATCAGGCGCCTGTTGTGGATCTTTAGTCCACACCCAACATAACTCATTAGGTGCATTCCACGTATTTTCAAGTACACCACCTTCAGTTGAAACGTGCCATGCATTAGCATCACGTGAATAAATTTTTTCTAACGATGCAGTACAAGGAATATTACGCTCAGCCAAATAATCAAGCAGTGCTTCACGGCTACGTAAATTCCATTCACGCCATGGTGCAATCACTGTCAATTGTGGCGCAAGAGCCGCAAATGCCCCTTCAAAGCGCACCTGATCATTTCCTTTACCTGTACAACCATGACATAACGCATCAGCACCAACTTCTAATGCACACTCTACTTGCGCTTTAGCAATAATGGGACGCGCCATTGAAGTGCCCAGTAAATATTTACCTTCGTAAGTTGCTCCCGTTTTAAGGGATGGATAAATATAATCTTTGACCATCTCTTCTTTTAAATCAGCGATGTAACATGCAGATGCACCAGAGGCGAGTGCTTTGGCTTCAATGCCAACCAACTCTTCTTCACCTTGACCGACATCTGCCACAAACGCGACCACTTCACAGTCATAGTTCTCTTTTAGCCATGGAATAATGGCTGAAGTATCTAAACCACCTGAATAGGCCAATACCACTTTGTTAATCTTGCTCATCTGCTGCTCTCCTTTTCAGCCTTGTCGCGGTCATCCCGTTCAGGCACTATTTTCAAAAATATTAATTCGTCGTAATACATCAATGAACTGTCATCAATACAGGCTAATCACCCATTACTGGCACCGTAAATCGAGTCCCGATACTGTCGCCCGCTAATAAAGCATTAAGCTTGTCGGGATAACGCCAACTGGCGACTTCAATCGAACGGCCTAACGCTTTAGCCGCTGTAAATGCTGCTCGTACCTTTACGATCATGCCATCGGTGATCACAGCTTGTGCAATTAATGCTTCTGCTTCCGCTTCCGTTAACTGCTTAATTAAATTACCTTTACCATCAAGTACACCCGTCACATCAGATAGCAACACCAACTCACCACCAACAGCCGCAGCAACGGCAACCGCCGCTTGATCAGCATTAACATTCATCATTTCACCCTGAGCATCGAGCCCAATAGAGCTAATGATTGGTACAAAACCTAACTGCATAATTTGACCCACTAAAGCGCCGTTATTTGGTTCAGCATGTCCCACAGCGCCTAACTCTGGATCTAATTGACTAACTGTACATAAACCGCCATCAGCTAAACTTAATCCTACGGCTGCCACGCCAGCTTTAACCGCTTGCCCTTGCAGCATTTTATTGGCAGTACCAGCTAACGCACCGGTAATCAAGCCAATTTGATCACTAGGAGTAACCCGTAACCCTTGTTTTTTAACTGTCGACAATTGCAATTTTTTCATTAGGTCGTCAACAAGATAGCCACCACCATGAACAAATAAGATCGAGCGTTGTGACCGCGATTGGTACGCATTGATGGTTGAAAACAATCGCTCTAAGGTGACATTACATTCCAATGCAGCACCACCAAGTTTAATCACTAAAGGAACTTGATTCATTGTGTTACTCCTATACCAACGCGGTTAATTGAGGGAATCCATTGCGAATATTTATGCATTGAACTGCTTGTGATGAAGCCCCTTTCAATAAATTATCAATCGCGGCAGTTAAAATAATATGCTCACCTTGAACCTGCCAGCCGATATCACAAAAACAGCTACCAACAACATCATCCAACTTAGCGGTATTATGGTTAAGTAGCCGTACCGCATGTTGATCGGTCGGGTTTAGATAAGCTGATGCCATTGCTGCAGTCACTTCTTCTGCGGTTACACCATCGGCTAATTTAGCGATAATAGTGGCTAAAATACCGCGTTTAAAATTCCCGAGATGAGGCGTGAAAATAATATCGCAATTAAGATGATGGGCAATTTCAGGCTGGTGTCGATGCGTAAACAAGCCATAAGCCTGTAAGCTCACCTCACAAAAACTATTGGTCATGGTGGCTTTACGACCCGCACCCGACACACCACTGACGGCATTTATCACTGGCCATTGATCGCAATCAAGCAGACCTGCAACGAGCAATGGTTTTAACGCTAATTGAGATGCGGTGGGATAGCACCCAGGAACCGCAATTAATTGGGCTTGGCGAATTTGATCATGATTCCATTCAGCTAACCCATAAACAGCACTGTCTAGCAATGCCTCATATTGGTGCTTAAAACCATAATATTGATCATAGAAACCATCCGCTTTCACTCTAAATGCACCTGACAAGTCAAACACCTGACAACCCATATTTAGACATTCAGCTGCAATATCATGACTCACTTCGTGGGCAGTAGCTAACAACACAATATCGATGTTTGCCACTGCCATTCTAATATCTGTTAGCGGCTGCAACGGTAAATCAACCACACCATGCAATTGACCATGCAGCGCACTTAATGGTTTTCCTGCATCAACACTGGTGGCTGAAACATACAAACCGCAAAGTGTTAATTGCGGATGACGACTTACTATTTTTGCCAGTTCTGCGCCGGTATACCCACTGGCGCCAACAATAACCGTGTTTAACATCGCTCATTCCATATCATTGTAGTGTTATCGAGCCGTCATCAAATAATTGGAGCTATGGCTAAGTAGTGATGATTGTCATAACGGCTAACAGAGGTGTGCTGTAAACAGCATAGAAAAGGCACGTAAAAGCACCTAAGGCAAAAGACTTAGCGTCGTCGAAGGGAGGAGATAAAGGCAGAGGTATAGATTTGGTTCATGATAATAACTTCCTGCATCGAACAATAAACCCTGAGCGTTCCGTTGCTCAAGGATAAATAAACAGCTAACACCATTTATTCATAAATTTGAATTAATATGTTTACTGGTTAAATTACATACTGTCAATAGTGCAACGATAAAAAAATATATTTTATTATCTTTTCATTAACTTTTACAACATTAAACCATAACAGAACTGATTATTTTTAATGGCGTTTTTTTGCCCTATCTCTTTAATAATGAACAAAAATGTGGGCTGACACAGGCAGGAATGAAACAAAATTACAAAATTCAATCAAGATTATGACCAAAATCAATATCGATAGTTTTTATTAGCGATAAATACAATCTCTGTTGACCTGTTACTAACTTCACGGCTAGATTGTGGGGTAAAGGTTAAATTGGATGTAACAAAATTACGAGATGGATACGATATGAACGAGAAATACAGTGCGTTAACAAGTAATGTCAGTATGCTTGGCCATTTGCTGGGTAATACGATCAAAACAGCCTGCGGTGATGAACTCTTAGAAAAAGTTGAAACGATTCGCAAACTTTCTAAATCAGCAGGCACAGGTAATCAAGATGACCGCGAGAAACTGATTGCTGAATTACAAAACCTACCCGATGATCAATTACTTCCTGTAGCTCGAGCTTTTAGTCAATTCCTTAATCTCACCAATATTGCAGAGCAATACCATACGATTTCACGCCAACGTGAAACGACATTATGCAGCCCAGATGCACTCGATGAATTGTTTACTAAATTAGTCCAGCATGATGTTAACCCTGCTGATTCTTTAGTGGCGATTAATGAATTAAATATTGATTTAGTTCTTACCGCGCACCCAACAGAAATTGCACGCCGTACCATGATCCATAAATTGGTACAGATTAATAAATGTTTATCACAATTAGAATTAAGCGAATTATCAACCGCTGAACGTGCACGTGTTGAGCAACGCTTAGAACAACTGATTGCTCAAGCATGGTATTCCGATGTTATTCGCCAGCAACGCCCAACCCCACTTGATGAAGCAAAATGGGGTTATGCCGTGGTTGAAAATTCATTGTGGCAAGCGGTACCAGAGTTTGTACGCCTGTTTGATGAAAAACTGCAACAGCATTTAGATAAGAAACTACCATTAGACGCAGCGCCAGTAACCTTCTCCTCATGGATGGGCGGCGACCGCGATGGGAACCCATTTGTAACGTCTGATGTTACCCATGAAGTTTTACGCCTTTCTCGTTGGAAAGCGGCCGAACTTTATCTTGGTGACGTGCAAGAATTGATCAATGAATTATCAATGATTCAATGTAATGCTGAGGTGCGAGAGCTCGCAGGTGAAGCACATGAACCTTACCGTGCAATTTTAAAACAACTACGTACTAAGCTGATTATTACTCGAGACAGCTTAGAAGCACAAATCAACGGTAATGCTCCCCTTTCTAAACATATTATTAATGATGTTGCTGAGCTATGGGATCCACTATTTGCGTGTTACCAGTCATTACATCAATGTGGTATGGCGATCATTGCTGACGGCTTACTGCTTGATTCACTACGTCGTATCAAATGTTTTGGTGTGCATCTGGTTAAACTGGATATTCGTCAAGAAAGCACTCGCCACGAAAATGTTATTTCAGAGCTAACGCGTCACCTTGGTTTAGGTGATTACAGTCAGTGGTGTGAACAAGATAAGATCGCGTTCTTAGTTCGTGAATTATCGTCTAAGCGACCATTACTACCACGAAAGTGGGAACCATCAGCTGACGTTCAAGAAGTACTCGAAACCTGTAAAGCAATTGCAGAACAACCACGTGAAGCATTGGGTGCCTATGTTATTTCAATGGCACGTACAGCATCTGACGTATTAGCCGTTCACTTATTACTGCAAGAAGCAGGTTGTCCATTCCGCATGGATGTGTGTCCATTATTTGAAACACTTGAAGACTTAAATAACGGCGCTGATGTTATTGAACAACTGCTTAATATTGACTGGTACCGTGGTTTTATTCAAAACCATCAGATGGTGATGATTGGCTATTCTGATTCAGCCAAAGATGCCGGTGTAATGTCAGCGGGATGGGCGCAATACAGTGCGATGGAAAAACTGGTCGATGTCTGTGAAAAAGCAGACGTTGAAATTACCTTATTCCATGGCCGTGGCGGTAGTATTGGTCGTGGCGGTGCACCCGCTCATGCGGCATTGTTATCTCAACCACCACGTAGCCTAAAAGGTGGTTTACGTGTAACCGAACAAGGCGAGATGATTCGTTTTAAGCTCGGTTTACCTGAAGTGGCAATTAATAGCCTCAGCCTTTATGCCAGTGCAACGTTAGAAGCAAACTTACTACCACCACCAGCACCGAAACAAGAATGGCGCCATATTATGGACCAACTTTCTCATGTTTCCTGTGAATCGTACCGTAATGTAGTTCGAAACACGCCGGAGTTTATTCCTTATTTCCGCGCCGCAACGCCAGAGTCTGAACTAGGTAAGTTACCGCTGGGCTCTCGCCCTGCAAAACGTAATCCTAATGGTGGCGTTGAAAGTTTACGTGCTATTCCATGGATTTTTGCTTGGAGTCAAAACCGTCTATTGTTACCAGCATGGTTAGGTGCGGGTGAAGCGATTCAACACTCGATTGATAATGGTGATACTGCACAGCTAGAAGAAATGTGCCGTGAATGGCCATTTTTCTCGACTCGCTTAGGTATGCTAGAAATGGTGTACAGCAAAACCAGCTTGGGTATCACAGAGTACTATGATCAACGTTTAACTGATGAAGCTTTATGGCCGCTTGGTAAACAATTACGTTCACAGTTAGTGCAAGATATTAAAGCTGTATTAACCGTTGAAAATAATGATCATTTGATGCAGCAAGACCCATGGGGTGCTGAGTCTATCCGTCTACGTAATATTTATGTTGAACCACTTAACATGTTGCAGGCTGAATTACTTTACCGTACTCGCCAGCAAAAAGAGTTACCAATAGAGCTTGAAGAAGCATTGATGGTAACCATTGCAGGTATTGCAACAGGTATGCGTAATACTGGCTGATCTACAATAAATGACACTAAGGCTATCTTCGGATAGCCTTTTTTTTTAATCGTTATTTACAATGTTGTTAAAATATATTGTAAATTCTCAACTATGACACAGCATTATATTGCTCATAAAGACTAAGATAGAAAAGTATCAATATGAGAAAAGATGAATATATTTCAATCAAGTTATTATTTTTTTAGCGCTAAATTAACTTAGTGATAGTTCACAAGATAATAAATTGAAACGCCTCAGTAACAGATAATTGAACTAGAAGTATCGATATTGAGTCAATTAATGATATTCTATGCGACCGCAATTAGGCAGTGCAATAGCACGATTATAAATTAAAAACGTCACCTGAAGCGTTACATAATCTAAGCCCTATTGTGTTTTTTATTTTATATATTTAACGGATAGAAGAGATGTCACTACCACATGTAATTTTAACAGTGCTTAGCACTCGCGAAGCGACTGGTTACGATATAACCAAAGAATTTTCACACAGTATCGGTTATTTTTGGAAAGCGAGCCACCAGCAGGTGTACCGTGAACTCAATAAAATGGCGACGAATGATCAAGTAACCTGCCGTCTTGAACCTCAAGATGGTAAACCTGATCGTAAGGTATATTCGATTACCGATCTTGGCCGTCAGGCACTATTTGAGTGGTTCCAAGAACCAGCACGTAATCCAACCACGCGTGATGAGTTTTCTGCAAAACTATTGATTTGTGGTGTTCACAATTCAGTACCAATGCAGCAGCAACTTGAAGCTTTAATTGATGAATCACATATTTTAATGGGTCATTATCAAGAGCTAGAGCAAATTCATTTTAGCGATTACAAAAACATGGATCGTCAACAACGTCTCGACCGTTTAACCTTACGCCGCGGGCTTCATAACCGCCAAGCTTGGATATTATGGGCTGAAGAAGTTCTCGCTGAACTGAAAGATATGGACAGTGAAAATAGCGCAATCGCTATTAACTAAATCAATATCAAAAAATAAAGCCGCAGTTTAAACTGCGGCTTTTTTATTACTACTAATACGGTATACGCCTACAACATCGTCGCTAAGCGATTGATATCAGATATTAACGCCCCAGCTGTTACATCTCGTCCAGCCCCAGGACCTCGAATCACTAATGGATTCTCGCGATACCATAGGCTTTCAATTGCAAAAATATTATCACAAGGTAGTAAGTTTGCTAATGCATGCTCATGAGGTAATGCTTCTAAGCCAACATATGCTTTACCATGGCGATCTAAACGGGCCACATAACGTAAAACTTTATCTTCACGAGCTGCTCGTGCTAATTTTTCAGCTAATACACCATCAAGTTCTGGTGCTTGCTCAAAAAACGCATCAACCGTTAATTTACGTAAACACGGCGGAACCAATGATTCAACGTGCACTTGCTGTGGGTCAATTTCAAACCCCGATTCACGAGCAAGAATAACCAGCTTACGCATCACATCGCTGCCATCCAGATCATGACGCGGATCGGGCTCAGTTAACCCCTGCTGCCACGCCTGTTCAAGCAATTCAGAAAACGGCTGTCGACCATCAAATTGTTGAAACAACCATGATAATGTGCCAGAAAAAATACCCGAGATAGCTAAAATACGATCGCCACTTTCGCGCAGATCGCGTACGGTATGATTGATAGGTAAACCTGCACCAACCGTCGCGTTATACAACCAATAACGGCTACTTTTAGCAAACGCATCAACCACCGCCTGATACTCTATCGTCGCCGCTGATCCTGCGATTTTATTAGCAGAAATAAGGTGTAATCCACTCGCTGCAATATGTGGGTATAACGCAGCTAACTGATGACTTGCGGTTACATCAACCACAACCACATCATCATAATCAACCGCTGCTAGCTGAGACAATAACTGCGGTAATTGATAATCTGTTGCCTGATCTTGAAACTGCTCTAATGCTGTTTGCGGCGTAATTCCAACACTATTAATCCAACATTGATGCTGACCAACAATGCCAATCAAATTAAATTGCATGCCGTGTCGTAGCTCTAATGCCGCTTTTTCACGACCAAATAACCCCAACCAATGTTTCCCTATATTGCCTTTACCACACAACACAATACCCACGCTTTTTTGCGCTTGAAATAACGCTTGATGGATATCATTGACTAACTTATCCGTTTCAATATCACGTAGCACTGCCACTAAACTTAAACCTGATTCAGCCTCAGTCATAAATTCAACGGGTAAGCCTTTAAGTTGCTGATAGAAACCATGGCAATGATTAGGATTATTCAACACGCCAGCACCAACTGCCGCAACCATTGAAAAGCCTTCTCGTAATCGAAGTTCAGCCGCAACGCCACTATCTTGCAATAGCCCTAGCACGCTATTTACCATTTCTTGGGTATAGGCCAAAATAATTCGCCGCTTACCTTTATCCATAGTTTGAGCCAACGGCTGTAATTGCGCTCGATCTAATAATAACTGCACATCTTGTTGAGTATGTGCCAACGCCATTCCTTGCGGTACATCAAGCTCAATTAAACACACATCATTGAGTGATGAAATAATTTTAGCCCCACGACCAGATGCTAATACCCTTTCAACCCGTGTTGATCCAGATTCAGGTTGATGACTACAACGTAAGGTTAAATCAAGACTACTTTGGGCGACGGGTTGAAGTGTTCGGCTATGTAAAACTGGCGCAGCAAGACGTGCTAATTCATTGGCTTCATCTAATCGTAATAAGGGCAATAGACAAGCATTGGTGACCTTATGAGGATCGGCACTATAAACACCCGCAACATCACTCCAAATTGTTACTCGGTCAACCTTGGCTAAAGCACCAATAATCGTCGCAGAATAATCAGACCCATTACGACCAAGTAACACCGTTTGCTGGTGCTGATTCGCCGCCATAAAACCAGTGATCACTAATCGTTGCTGTTGATATTGCGCTAACAATTGATCCAATAATGGTGCAGATAAGACTTTATCCACTTCAGGCTGCACCGCATGATCGGCCCGTAAAAATAAACGTGAATCAATATCTATCGCCGCTAATTGGCATTGGTTTAATAAGGCACTTAATAACCGTGCAGACCATAATTCACCATGACCTAAAACCGCATTTTTCACCTCGGCCGTCATGGTTAATTGTCCCCACTGAGCAATTAACGCCAACTCCGCATATAACTGCTGTTGTAGTGGCTCTGCGTCTTGAGGATCAAGTAACTCATTGATCAATTGCTGCTGAAATACTCGAATAGAGAGTAAGGTTTCATGGGCTAAGCGGCCATCAGTGACTAATTGTTCTAGCCATAATAATAATTGATTGGTGGTTTTCCCTGCCGCCGATACCACCACTAAATCATTATAATTAGAATACGCACGTAAAATATCAGCGACACGACGATAACAATCAGCATTGGCAAGGCTACTTCCGCCAAATTTATGTAATTGGCGCAGATCTTTTTTCATCAGCAGCCCTCCTTTGCAATAGCGAACGCCTGTTTAAGATCAGCAATCAAATCTTGTGGGTCTTCTAAACCTACCGATAACCGTAACAAAGAAGTAGAGATCCCAGCGGCTCGTTGCGCTTCATCACTCATGGCACGGTGAGTCATTGAAGCGGGATGAGCAATTAAACTCTCCGTCCCCCCTAATGATTCTGCCAATGAAAACAATTGTAATGTTTTAACAAACAACGCCAGTTGTTGATAACTTCCAGCAAATTCAAAACTCATCATCGAGCCAAAACCACGTTGCTGACGCTTCGCTATCTCATGCCCAGGATGGGTGGGCAAACTTGGATGATAAATAGTGCCAACCAAGGGTTGTTGCTGCAAATAAGCCAGCACTGCTGCCCCATTTTCTTCATGCATCCTCATTCGAGGCGCCAATGTTCGCAATCCACGCAAGGTCAAATATGCATCAAAAGGGGCTCCTGTCGCCCCAATACAATTAGCCCACCAACTTAGATTTTCAGCTGCAGCTTGGTCTTTAGCAATTAAAACACCCCCGACCACATCAGAGTGACCATTAATGTATTTAGTGGTTGAATGCACCACAAAATCAGCCCCAAGCGATAACGGCTGCTGTAATAATGGCGATAGGAAAGTGTTATCAACGGCAACTTGGCAACCAACCACCTGTGCTTGTTGGCAAACCACCGTAATATCAATCACGCGCACTAAAGGATTTGAGGGAGTCTCAAGCCATAACAACGTCGGCTTTTGTGCCAATGCTGCCGCTAAGGCATCAGGATCCGACTGATCTATAAACAGGACCTTAAAGTCCCCTTTTTGAGCACGGGTATTAAACAATCGATAACTGCCACCATAACAATCATGGGGAGCTATCAATAAATCATCAGGTCCTAAAAGCGCAGACACCAATAAATTCATCGCAGCAGTACCACAACTGGTGACGACGCCCCCCGCGCCGCCTTCCATATCACTCAGAGCATCAGCTAATGTATTTCGAGTTGGATTGCCTGAACGAGAATAATCATATTGCGGTAACTCACCTAGTGCAGGAAAACTGTAGGTGGACGTTAAGTAAATTGGCGGCACAACTGCATTATATTGTGAATCAACGTCAATACCGCTACGAACGGCAATAGTCGCAGGCTGCTTATCACTCATAATAACGTTCCTTGTTATAAGGGGGTGAACCCTGTAAATAAATAATGATGGCTGTTAACAACCTTAACCACATCAAAACAAGACGTCAACACCTCTAGACGTCTATATGTCTTTGCTTATAGCGGTAAATCCCGCTAAAATTCAGTCATTGAAAAAAATAGTCGTGATCTAGCAACTGTTGTCTATCACTGTAGAGGACAAATCAGTGATGTTCACGTAATATCGCCGCCTATCATGACTATGTACTAACAACCGTCATCGCGACATTGTTATCATCATTAATTAAACATCGCTGAGAAGGTAAAACATGGCAAAGTGGAATGGCGAATATATTAGCCCTTATGCAGAACACGGTAAGAAAAATGAACAAGTAAAAAAAATTACAGTGTCTATTCCATTAAAGGTTCTCAAAATTCTTACTGATGAACGTACTCGCCGTCAGGTCAATAACCTGCGCCACGCTACCAACAGTGAACTACTCTGTGAAGCTTTCCTACATGCCTACACAGGACAACCACTACCCACTGATGATGATATTCGTAAAGATCACCCCGACGATCTGCCCGCAGAAGCGAAAGCATTGATGGAAGCGATGGGTATCAGCTACGAAGACATTAATGAATAATATGGACATGAAATAGCAAAAAACCAGCACTTCTGCTGGTTTTTTTATAATTGCCAAATCTCAGCCATAAAAAAAGGGATGCTTGCGCATCCCTTTTTTGTAAATTCATCTGGCAAATAATTACTTGCTAGAAAGCGCACCAAAACGCTTGTTGAATTTGTCCACACGACCGCCAGAGCTAACTTGACGTTGCTTACCAGTGTAGAATGGGTGACACTTATCGCATACATCAAGGTTGATGTCTTTGCTCATAGTAGAGTTAAATACGAAAGTGTTGCCGCAAGAACAACGTGCGTTTACTGCTTTGTATTCTGGGTGGATACCTTGTTTCATGGGGAAACCTCAAGTTAAGGCCGTGTCGCTCTCCCGATCCAAAGCCGGGCACCACACGTGGTTAATAAAATAGTCTGTCGTTAATTTACGACAAATCAGGCGGCGTATAGTAATCAATCATTCCACAGAGATCAACTCAGTCACTGTTTTTTTATCGCTCTTTTATTGATCACTAAAACAGTCAATAATAGTTGCAACATAGCAGTACTTATCCCTTATCACGTGATCTGTTACTATTTAGTACAAGCTCAATTAAAGCGATAAAATATGAACCACCCAATAGCACGCGTTGCTTTACCTGTCCCACTTGATAAAACTTTTGACTATCTCATCAAACCCAACACCACTCCAATTATTGGTGGTCGCGTGCTGGTGTCTTTTGGTCGACAACGATTAGTCGGGATTGTGGTTGCTATCGGGCATGATTCTGATTTTCCTATTCAACAGTTAAAACCTATTCAGCAAGTATTAGATAATCAACCTTTATGGCAACCTGCTTTATTTAGCTTATTAAAATGGGCCAGTAGCTATTATCAATATCCATTAGGTGATGCCCTTGCCAATGCGATGCCTGCATTACTGCGTAAAGGTCGAGAAGCATCAACCACGCCACTAAAGTATTGGCACCTAACTGAAACAGGTCGAGATCAGCCGCTAAATGGCTTAAAACGCGCGCCTAAACAAGCACAAATCCTAAATCTATTACGTCATGGTCCACTCAGTCATGAAAACTTACTCACTCATGACGTCAGCAGCACCACCCTCAAAACTGTCGAGCAAAAAGGTTGGATCAGCGAACAACAACATCAACCACAACAACGTCAGTGGCTGCCACAATTTGAAATTACAGAACAGAAACCACGTTTAAACGAAGAACAAGCATTAGCGATTGCAACGGTAAACAGTAATCCAGGATTTGGCTGTTATCTACTCGATGGTGTTACAGGCTCAGGCAAAACCGAAGTTTATCTTAATTTACTTGAGCCCATTTTAGCAGCGGGTAAACAGGCGTTAATTTTAGTGCCAGAAATTGGCCTAACACCACAAACAATCAATCGTTTTAAGCGCCGTTTTAAGGTGCCATTAGAAACCGTACATTCGGGTTTAAACGATAGCGAACGCATGGCGGCATGGCTTGCTGGACGAGATAATCAAGCTGGAATCATTATTGGCACCCGTTCAGCACTGTTTACACCTTTTGCTAACCTTGGCATTATCATTGTCGATGAAGAACATGATGCTTCATATAAACAACAAGATAGCTTACGTTACCACGCTCGTGATCTGGCCGTAATGCGAGCCAATAAAGAAAATATCCCGATAGTATTAGGTTCAGCAACGCCAGCACTGGAAACACTGCATAACGCCCAAACAGGCAAATATCACTATCTGACACTCTCTAAACGTGCAGGTAATGCAAGTGCTGCACGTCATGGTGTTATTGATGTCAAAGGCCTGTATTTAAACGCGGGGTTATCAGCACCATTAATTGCAGAAATGCGTAAGCACCTCAATGCGGGCAATCAAGTGATGCTGTTTCTTAATCGGCGTGGATTTTCACCCGCGATGATGTGCCATGAGTGCGGCTGGATCGCAGAGTGTGATCGTTGTGATGCGTATTACACCCTCCATCAGCAATCAGGGGAATTACGGTGTCATCACTGTGCCACTCAGCGGCCGATCATGCACCAATGCCAGCAGTGTGGTTCTACTCAGTTGTTACCTGTTGGTGTGGGTACAGAACAACTTGAAGCCCAATTAGCCGAATTATTCCCTGAATTTAAAACAGTACGTATTGACCGTGATAGTACTCGTCGTAAAGGGGCATTAGAAAACTATTTAGAAGCCATTAAAAATAATGAATATCAAATTTTAATTGGCACCCAAATGCTTGCTAAAGGCCACCACTTTCCCAATGTAACCTTAGTGGCATTAATTGATGTTGATAGTGCATTATTCAGTAATGATTTTCGCGCCTCAGAGCGATTAGCACAGCTGTTTATTCAAGTTGCAGGTCGTGCAGGTCGCGCCAGTAAACCAGGATCAGTATTATTACAAACCCACCATCCAGAACATCAACTGCTACAATCATTACTGCATAAAGGCTATGGCGTTTTTTCTCAGGCTGCATTAACGGAACGTCGTCAAGCATTGTTGCCACCGTTTACTCACTTAGTGTTATTGCGTGCAGAAGCCAATGATAGCGACCTTGTGTGCCAGTTCTTACAACAAGTAAGAGGGATTTTTGAAGCAAGCCCAGTGTATGACCAAGACTGTTGTGTTTTAGGGCCAAATCCAGCTCCCCTTGCTCGTCGTGCTGGACGATTTAGATGGCAATTAATTTTACAAATACCTAATAGAAATAAACTTCAACAAATACTCAGTATTGCTAAGCCTGCAATTCAGCTCTTACCGTTAGCGAAAAAAATTAGGTGGTCGATTGATGTTGAACCGCAAGATTTAACTTAAACTACACAATGCGATGCATCTCACATAGCGAATGTAATTTATGCTATTGAAAGCATGTTTCAGCTTATGCATCCATTCTACAATATGTATATGAATTGACGTTTTTCAGTCAGTTACAATTAGTTGGCGAGCATATCTGAATACATTTTTGCGTCAGATAGCCAACTGTAAATTAGTAAGATATAGCACAAGAGGAAAGCACTATGGCGACAATGAAGGACGTTGCCCAGCTAGCCGGGGTATCAACCGCGACAGTTTCACGCGCGCTCATGAACCCGGAAAAAGTATCGGCCTCAACCAGGAAAAAGGTCGAGCAAGCCGTAATGGAAGCTGGATATTCACCAAACTCACTAGCACGCAATTTACGCCGCAATGAATCGAAAACTATCGTTACCATTGTTCCCGACATCTGTGATCCCTACTTCACAGAAATCATTCGTGGTATTGAAGAAGCGGCAATGGAAAATGGTTATTTAGTGTTGCTCGGTGACAGTGGTCAGCAACAACGTCGTGAAAATTCATTCGCTAATTTAGTCTTTACTAAACAAGCTGATGGTATGTTGCTATTAGGTAATAATTTACCGTTTGACGTCAGTAAACCTGAACAAAAAAATCTGCCGCCATTAGTCATGGCATGTGAATATGCGCCGGAACTTGAATTACCAACAGTGCACATTGATAACTTAACCGCTGCCTTTGATGCGGTGAATTACTTGACGCAAATGGGCCATAAGCGCATTGCTCAAATCACCGGACCTGATAAAGCCGCTTTATCACAATTTCGTCAGCAAGGTTATCAGCAAGCTCTTCGTCGTGGGGGCATCACTCTAAACCCGGCTTACACCATTAAAGGTGATTTTAGTTTTGCTGCAGGTGCTCGTGCAATCACAGCATTACTTGCTTTACCCGAACCACCAACAGCATTATTTTGCCACTCTGATGTCATGGCTATTGGTGCCATGCAACAGGCGAAACGATTAGGTTTACGCGTACCACATGATATTTCTATTGTTGGTTTTGATGATATTCAATTTGCAGAATATTGTGATCCACCATTAACGACGGTCTCACAACCACGGTATGAAATTGGCCGTCAAGCAATGTTAATGTTGCTAGAATTACTCAAAGGTAAAGATGTTCAGGCAGGGTCGCGATTATTAGACGCCAAACTGGTTATTCGTGAAAGTGCAGCGCCACCTAGTCGTTAATTGATCGCCCCCATATTTGACACGTTACTGCACAGAGATCATAAAATCTGGCATCTTTGTTACAATATGGGGTTAATTATCAACGAAACAGCGATAATAACTGGTCAGGATCAATCCAACTTTGTAACATAGCGTCCTATCTATCTACCCAAACTAATTTGTCGATATCGTGGCTACTAAAGATTATGTAAAACGTGGGCGCTCTGCGAAACCAGCGTCACCAAAAGCAAAAGCTAACCCTAAAGGCAAAAAAGTGCCGACAACTGGTTTTCCAACCAAGTGGGCAGCTTTCGCTGTTATTTTAGTGTGTGGGCTGATTACGAGTTTATTTTTCCTTTCTGGTACTGATGTTCCTGAACAGAAACCAGCGATTCCTGCGGCTATTGTTATCAAACCGCAGCAACCTGCAAAAGTTAATACCAATGCCTTACCGCCAAAACCAGAAGAAAAATGGCGTTATATTCAAGAATTGGAAAATAAAAAAGTCATTGTTCCTGAATTAACCCAGAAAAAAGTCATTGTAAAAGAGAAGCCAGCTAAACCTTATTTATTACAATGCGGTGCTTATCACAGCCAATCTCAAGCAGATGAGCGTAAGGCGATGATTGCGTTTCAGGGCTTAAATAGTCAAATAAAAGTATCAACCAACAATAAAGGTACTTGGTACCGTGTTGTACTTGGTCCTTACAAAAATAAACGCTTAGCAATGAATGATCAGAATAAATTACAACAACATGGTATTAGCCCTTGTGCAATTTGGTTCTGGGAATAATCATCATTAGTATGAATAACAATAAAGGATGCCATCATGGCATCCTTTTTTATTCTCTAAAACTTAACATCACCACGCCCAGCAATTGTTATATACACCTTGAAAACCTGCCTCTCTATCCCCAGATCTAATAGCATTAATGATCCCGGCTAACGTCGGAGCTGAATCAAAGAGGGTTTAACGTGACAACTATTGTATCTGTTCGTCGTAACGACAAAGTCGTAATTGCTGGTGACGGCCAAGTCTCACTTGGCAATACGGTAATGAAAGGCAACGCTCGCAAAGTTCGTCGTCTCTATAATAATAAAGTACTTGCCGGTTTCGCTGGCGGCACCGCGGATGCCTTTACTTTATTTGAACGTTTCGAACGTAAATTAGAAATGCACCAAGGCCATCTATTGAAATCAGCTGTTGAGTTAGCCAAAGATTGGCGTACCGATCGTGCCCTACGTAAGCTTGAAGCTTTATTAGTTGTTGCTGATGAAACCGGCTCATTAATCATTACAGGTAATGGTGATGTCGTACAGCCTGAGCATGATTTAGTGGCGATTGGTTCGGGTGGTAATTTCGCTCAAGCTGCCGCTATTGCATTATTGGAAAATACAGATCTTAGCGCCCGTGAAATTGCTGAAAAAGCGCTAAATATTGCGGGTGATATTTGTGTGTTTACTAACCACAATCACACTATTGAAGAACTAGAAACTAAGTAAGGAAGTTGCAATGTCTGAAATGACTCCTCGCGAAATCGTTCATGAGCTTGATCGTCATATTATCGGTCAAGACAAAGCCAAGCGAGCGGTTGCGATTGCACTGCGTAACCGCTGGCGTCGTATGCAGCTTCCTGAAGAGCTGCGTGTAGAGGTAACCCCTAAAAATATTTTAATGATTGGTCCAACCGGCGTTGGTAAAACAGAAATTGCTCGTCGATTAGCGAAATTGGCAAATGCACCATTCATTAAAGTTGAAGCAACTAAATTTACTGAAGTGGGTTATGTCGGCAAAGAAGTTGAAACGATTATTCGTGATCTAACTGATGTCGCTGTAAAAATGGTACATCAACAAGCGACTGAAAAAGTCCGTGTACATGCTGAAGAATTAGCAGAAGAACGTATTCTTGATGTGTTATTGCCACCAGCACGCGATGCTTGGGGACAAAACGAAGAAGTCGCAACAGAATCAACAACGCGTCAATCTTTCCGTAAAAAATTACGTGAAGGTAAACTTGATGATAAAGAAATCGAGATTGATATTGCAGCCCCACAAATGGGTGTTGAAATCATGGCGCCTCCTGGCATGGAAGAAATGACCAACCAGTTACAAGGCATGTTCCAAAATCTTGCTGGTAACACCAGTAAAAAACGCAAAATGAAAATCAAAGATGCGTTAAAAGCGGCAACAGAAGAAGAAGCCGCTAAACTGGTAAACCAAGAAGAATTAAAAGAACAAGCGATTTTCGCTGTTGAAAACAACGGTATCGTCTTTATTGATGAAATAGATAAGATTTGTAAGCGTGGCGAATCATCCGGCCCTGACGTTTCTCGTGAAGGTGTACAACGTGATTTGTTACCATTAGTTGAAGGCAGTACGGTATCAACGAAGCATGGCATGGTTAAAACAGACCATATTCTGTTTGTAGCATCAGGTGCATTCCAAGTTGCTAAGCCATCAGATTTAATTCCAGAACTACAGGGTCGTTTACCGATCCGTGTTGAATTGGATGCACTGAGCAGCCATGACTTTAAACGTATTCTTACTGAGCCAAAAGCATCGTTAACACAACAATACGTGGCGTTAATGGCAACGGAATCAGTCGATATCGAATTTACGGCTGATGGTATTGAAAGCTTAGCGGAAGCTGCATGGCAGGTAAATGAGCGCACAGAAAATATTGGTGCACGTCGTTTACATACAGTTATGGAACGTCTAATGGAAGAAATTTCTTATGATGCGAGTGAAAAATCTGGCGAGAAATTCCTTATCGATAACGCGTATGTACAAGCACGTTTAGGCGAATTCGTTGCAGATGAAGATTTAAGTCGCTTCATTTTATAATCGAATTAGACTGACGATTAACCTTATAAACGGTGCGTTTTATCGCACCGTTTTTTTTGTTCTTTAACAAACATTGATGGGATAAATTTGCGCCTGACCAAATTTACGCCATAATACCTTTTCAGTATTCACTTTAAGTATCTAATTTATGAACTCACCCTCTTCACTGACAATTTGGTTAGATGCCGCAAGACCAAAAACCTTACCCCTTGCCATCGCCTCTATTGTCTGCGGTAGCGCAGTAGCAAAATGGCACGACAATTTTTCTGCAAGTATTGCAGCTCTTGCGCTATTAACTGCCTTGTTATTACAAATTCTATCTAACCTTGCTAATGATTATGGCGACGCCGTTAAAGGCACAGATAATGATGACCGTTTAGGTCCACAACGGGCAATGCAATCAGGCTTAGTCACCGCAGCAACAATGCGTAAGGCGATGATTATTAATATTGTTCTTACCGCAATCAGTGGCTTAACCTTAATTTTAATTGCTTGTAAGAACCCGCACGATATTGTCGGTTTTTTAATCCTTGGTTTGCTGGCGATAGCAGCATCAATTGCCTATACCGTCGGTAATAAGCCTTATGGTTATCGAGGCCTTGGCGATCTATCTGTACTGATATTTTTTGGTTGGCTAGGTGTTGCAGGTACGTATTACCTTCAAACGGGACAAATTGATTCATTGATCATGTTACCGGCAACGGCATGTGGTTTATTGGCGGTTGGTGTACTAAATATCAATAACCTACGTGATATTGATAATGATAAAGCGTGTGGTAAACAAACTTTAGTCGTGCGTATGGGGCCGCAATGGGGCCGTAAATATCACCTCGTATTACTCTCTACTAGTGTGATATTTTTCAGCTTATTTGCCCTATTAGAAGTAAAATCTCTTTTTGGATGGCTATTTATTTTAAGCCTACCATTATTGATTAATCATGGTCGACAAGTGTACCGCTCAACCAATGGTGCCGCTTTGCGACCAATGATGGCAACCATGGTGAAGTGTGCGTTAATCACCAACCTATTATTTGCAATTGGTATGGTATTAGCTTAATCACTGATACAAATTGCAATGCGATATCAACTGGTTATAATTTAAACAAACCATTTTTGTTTTCAGCTACCAATAAGAAGCCTGCCCATGGAATATAATACCTCTGAGCTTTGTGATATCTATCTCGATCAAGTTGATGTGGTTGAACCAATGTTCAGCTCTTACGGTGGCCGTAGTTCATTTGGTGGTCAAGTCACGACCATTAAATGCTTTGAAGATAATGGGGTTATTCATGACACCTTATCTCTACCAGGCTCTGGACGGGTATTGTTAATCGATGGTGGTGGCTCATTACGGCGTGCTTTAATTGATATCGATCTCGCTCAATTGGCGGTTGAAAACCAATGGGAAGGATTAATTATTTATGGCAGCGTGCGCCATGTTGATGAACTGGATAGACTCGATCTAGGCATTCAGGCACTAGCAGCAATTCCGGTCGGTGCTGATCAGCAAGCCATTGGTGAAGTTGATGTTGCGGTGAATTTTGGTGGGGTTACTTTCTTACCTGAAGATTATATTTATGCAGACAATACTGGGGTTATTTTATCACCCGAAGCGTTAGACATAGACTAATCAGTCCCTCACAAGACAGTGACCAGACATAAAAAATCGGCTCGGTATATTGCTCATTAAGGGAGCTATACCGAGCCGATAATCGTATTAAAATAAATACGCGATTATTCTACGCTATCCATTTTACCTAGCAACGTACGTACGCGATCTTGCCATACGTTATGCTCGCCACGTAGCTTTTCGTTATCTTGAACAAGACTCTCACGACCAGAACGTAGTTCTTGTGCTTCCATAGCTAGGCTATCATTTTTTTCTTTTAGTTCATCAATTTCCATTTGTAGTAAAGAAATTGAATCCACAGCCATTTGAACTTTGGCTTCCAATTTTTCCAACATTTCTAGAGACATATTGTTCACCTGATCTATGCCCATATATTTACCTTAACAATTCAAGGTAATCTCTACGGACAGGGTTATATATATTTATATCGCTATTCTAACGAGGCATTGGCTTGCTGACATCTACATTTCCATCACATTCGTGCAAATGAATGAAATTCATACAAGTCTGATGTAATTATTGCAAAGTCAGCCAATATCAGCCTTATTTAGGCGCTAAAAACAGCTAAATTCAACGACCTCAGCATATTTCTATTACCTTATATCTTTAATGCCTCGTTTCACATTCCGCTATCAATAATGTGGTATCTATGAACTTTCTCAAATTCTGTTCCACATTACCATGATAATTTACTCCTGCGATTTTATATGCCGCAGTTATCGTGAATAACGATGATTACTACATCTGCCTAATATCACTATCAATGATCTCAAGCCATCAACCCGACAATAAAAAGCCACCAAACGCTCACTTTGGAAAACAATTTACGCTCGAACGCACATTTTTGAGCCGTTATTATTTTAAAAAAAAGTAACTATTGTAAATTACAGCGCATGAAGGATAACGCAATACCCTACATTACCCATCAAAAGGACTGACAATATGACAAGTTCCAAACCTAATGCGCTCGTCGGAGAATGTTTTGCGGAATTTATTGGTACTGGATTACTGATATTTTTTGGCGTTGGCTGTGTCGCTGCCCTGAAATTAACCGGTGCAGATTTTGGTCAATGGGAAGTCAGTATTATGTGGGGACTTGGCGTTGCCATTGCCATTTATGTCACGGCGGGGGTTTCTGGCGCCCATTTAAACCCAGCGGTAACTATTGCGTTAGCCAGTTTTCATGGCTTCAATAAACGAAAAGTCCTGCCTTATATTATGGCGCAGATATTAGGGGCTTTTGCCGCTGCCGCCTTAGTTTATGGGCTATACAGCAACTTATTTACTGACTATGAAGCCAGCCATAATATTGTTCGAGGAACAGTTGCTAGCCTTGATACCGCCTCTATTTTTTCAACATTCCCTCACCCATCATTAAGTTTTGGTGGCGCATTTGCCGTTGAATTTACTATTACCGCAGTATTAATGTTTGCCATTTTAGCTATTGGTGATGATAAAAATGGAGCACCACGTGGTGCTATGGGACCACTGCTTATTGGCTTATTAATTGCTGTTATTGGCGGTTCTTTAGGTCCACTTACCGGTTTTGCAATGAACCCCGCCCGTGATTTCGGCCCAAAACTACTAACCTTCTTTGCCGGTTGGGACACGGTGGCACTCACTGGTGCTAAAGATATTCCTTACTTTATCGTCCCTATCCTGGCGCCAATTTGTGGTGCACTTTTTGGTGGCTGGGCCTACCCTAAACTGATTGGGATTTATCTACCAGGCAACAAATGTACCCTACCGAATAAATGTGAAGGCAATACTGATACACCTGCAGTTGAAGCATAAAATTTAATCCATCAACACCATAAAGAGGCATTACCTCGCCTCTCAATTAAAACTGACTCTATATAATAAAGATAACGAGGAACTCATCATGACTACTGAACGAAAATATATTGTGGCGTTAGATCAAGGAACAACCAGTTCTCGAGCCGTTGTGCTCGATCACAATGCCAATATCGTTTGTTCGTCACAACGCGAATTCACTCAAATTTATCCTAAAGCTGGTTGGGTTGAACATGATCCTCTTGAAATTTATGCGACCCAAAGTTCAACTATGGTGGAGGCATTAGCTAAAGCGGGTATTCGTAGCGATCAAGTCGCTGCAATCGGTATTACTAACCAACGTGAAACCACCATTGTATGGAATAAAAAAACCGGTAAACCCGTCTATAACGCTATCGTATGGCAATGTCGCCGTACCGCCGATATGTGTGAAGAGTTAAAACAACAAGGCTTAACGGATTATATTCGTGAAGCCACAGGCTTAGTGGTTGATCCGTACTTCTCTGGCACCAAGGTTAAATGGATTCTAGATAACGTTGAAGGCGCACGCGAACAAGCTGAAGCGGGCGAATTATTATTTGGTACTGTCGACACTTGGTTGATCTGGAAAATGACTCAAGGGCGTGTATTTGTTACTGATTACACCAACGCCTCTCGTACCATGCTATTTAATATCAACACATTACAATGGGATGAAAAGTTACTTTCAGCCCTAAATATTCCATTATCAATGATGCCTGAAGTTAAACCCTCATCTGAAGTTTATGGCCAAACCAACATTGGTGGTAAAGGCGGTACCCGTATTCCTATCGCAGGTATTGCGGGCGATCAACAAGCAGCATTATTTGGTCAAATGTGTGTTTCAGCAGGCCAAGCTAAAAATACTTATGGCACCGGTTGTTTCTTATTAATGAATACCGGCAAAGAAAAAGTCACCTCACATAATGGACTATTAACGACTCTCGCTTGTGGCCCTAAAGGTGATGTTGCTTACGCCCTTGAAGGGGCAGTCTTTATGGGTGGCGCTTCCATTCAATGGTTACGTGATGAAGTTAAGCTACTCAGTGATGCTAACGATTCAGAATACTTTGCAGAAAAAGTGGGCAGTGCTAATGGCGTCTATGTTGTACCTGCATTTACTGGTTTAGGTGCACCATATTGGGACCCCTATGCCCGAGGTGCGATTGTCGGACTAACTCGTGGCGTTAATTCTAATCATATTATTCGTGCCACCCTTGAAAGTGTTGCTTACCAAACTCGCGATGTACTTGATGCAATGCAGGCAGATTCAGGCATTAAACTTGATATTTTACGGGTTGATGGTGGCGCTGTTGCCAATAACTTCTTAATGCAATTCCAAGCAGATATTTTAGCAACAGAAGTACATCGTCCAAAAGTTACCGAAGTCACCGCACTTGGTGCGGCGTACTTGGCGGGTCTGGCAATTGGCTTCTGGGATAGCATTGATGAGCTTCAACACAAATCACAATTAGATCGAAGTTTTACCCCATGTGAAGATGATAAAAAACGTAATCGTCGTTACCGTGGCTGGCAACGTGCGGTTGAATGTGCCAAAGGTTGGGCGTTTGACGAAGAAGAGGATGACGACGCGTAAATATCACCTTAATACCCTCTAAGATCAGGCCTGCTTATTTATAGCGGGCCTTTTTTATTTTTATTACAACTACATAATCCTAATTCCGTTGCGTTAGATCATCAATCCACTGCCTAGACAATCTAATTTCCCACCGTGTTGATAAGCCAATTATGCTAGAATTTACGCAGAATTTTTATATCCTTGAACCTACCGATTTCTATATCTGGAGTTATCATGAAAGGCGATTTAGCAATAGCATTTGCTCGTGTTACCGAAGGCGCAGCCCTTGCCGGCCATAAATGGTTAGGCCGTGGCGATAAAATTGCAGCAGACAATGCCGCAGTTGAAGTTATGCGTACCCTGCTTAACCACACTAATATCAATGGCGAGATTGTTATTGGTGAAGGTGAAATCGATGAAGCACCAATGCTTTATATTGGAGAGCATGTGGGTTGTGGTGGTTGTGCTGTTGATATTGCAGTCGATCCTATCGAAGGTACGCGTATGACAGCAATGGGGCAAAATAATGCCCTCGCTGTACTTGCCGCAGGTGAAAAAGGTAGCCTGTTAAAAGCACCAGATATGTACATGGAAAAATTGGTTGTTGGCCCACAAGCTAAAGGTGTTATCGATCTTGATAAACCCTTAGCTGACAACTTTGCCGCTATTGCTACAGCACTGAACAAACCACTGAGTGAGCTGGTTGTTACTATTCTTGCTAAGCCTCGTCACGATCAACTTATCACTGAAATGCATGCCATGGGTGTGCGTGTATTTGCTTTCCCTGATGGCGATGTTGCAGCATCTATTCTTACATGTATGCCTGAAAGTGATGTTGATGTGATGTATTGCATTGGTGGCGCACCGGAAGGAGTCGTTTCAGCTGCTGCTATTCGCGCATTAGGTGGTGATATGCAAGGCCGTTTACTGCCTCGCCATCAAGTAAAAGGCGACACTGAGGAAAACCGCCGTTTAGGTGAAATGGAAATTCGTCGTTGTGAAGAAATGGGCATTGAACCAAACACACTACTACGCCTTGAAGACATGGCACGCAGTAATGATGTGATCTTTGCTGGTACAGGGATTACTAAAGGTGATTTAGTTGAAGGTATTCAGCGTCAAGGTGATATCGCCACCACTGAAACACTATTGATTAGCGGCAAATGCGGCACCATGCGCCGTATACAATCACGCTATGACTTAAACCGTCAACATGACGCAGTTAAGCAACATACGCTTTAATGTTATCAATGAAAAATGCACTTCGGTGCATTTTTTATCTCTCTTAGCGCACCTTACCTGCCTAACCCTAACCTTATTTTCAGATCACTCACATCATAAATACGCCATTCTTAAACCTAAGAAGTCCTACGTTTAACTCATTATTATATTGTAAAGATATTGCTTTATTTAATAAGCTGATCCCATAATATAACAAGAGCAACAATGATGACTGATTATGAAAACTATTGAAAAAATCCTCTATCACATCAAATATGATGGTCCCGTTACAGCCAAAGTATTAGCTGATAAATTTCAGTTAACCACCATGGGTATTCGTCAACATCTACAATCGATGGAAGAACAAGGCTTAGTGGATGCTTATGATGTAAAAGTCAAAGTCGGCCGCCCAACGCGCCATTGGCAACTTACATCTCAAGGCCACCAACAATTTAGTAATCATCATGGCGAACTTGCCGTACAAACCCTAGAAGCCGTCAGTGATTTATTTGGTCAGCAAGGGCTACAAGCCATCATTGAAAAACGAGAACAACAAACATTAACTCATTACCAAGCAGCCATTGCTGATTGCCCTGATTTAAAAAGTAAACTCGTCGCACTTACAGAGTTACGTCAACATGATGGCTATATGGCTGAGCTTACCAGTGATGAAAACGGCTTTTTATTAATTGAAAATCATTGCCCTATTTGTCTTGCTGCAACTCGCTGCCCATCACTTTGCCACTCTGAGCTGGCTATTTTCCAACAACTATTAGGCGAGCAGACACATATTCAACGTCAAGAACACATTATTACAGGCCAAAGGCGCTGTGCTTATCGAATAACATCCAAATAACGAGGAGGCCACTATGGCTGATTGGATCCCTGCACAAGTTATTGCTAACCGTCACTGGAACCAAGATTTATTCAGTTTATCGCTACGCGCGAACATTGAACCGTTTAAAGCGGGACAATTTACTAAACTTGGCATAATGATCGGTGATAATTTGATCCAACGCGCCTACTCGTTTGTAAACCCACCTCAAGATTCTGACATTGAAATTTATGCCACTCGCGTTGCTGATGGTTTGCTGTCGCCACGCTTGCATGCATTACAAACTGGCGATACCGTTCAAATATCAGCACGGGCCAGTGGCTTTTTTACCCTCGATGAAGTGCCGACGGGTCAGCACTTATGGCTGTTTGCAACCGGAACAGCAATTGGGCCTTATTTGTCAATTTTAGGGCAAAAAGAGGTTTGGCATAAATACCGTAAGATTATTGTGATCCATGCGGTACGTTATGCTGCCGATCTTAGTTATCAAGCTGAAATCAGTGCCCTCAAACAACAATATGGTGATCAGCTTATTGTGCAACCATTTGTTAGCCGCGAACCGGCCCCATTATGTTTGACAGGGCGCATACCACAAGCGATTGCTGATGGATTATTAGAACGTCACGTAGGTTTATACCTGACCCCTGAAAATAGCCAAGTTATGCTCTGTGGTAATCCACAAATGGTACGTGATACTAAAGCGGTACTTGAAGCGAAAGGGTTAACTAAAAACCTGCGTCGTAAACCAGGACAAATTACCATGGAACACTACTGGTAATCCTTATTCTACCCTATATTGCACCTCATTGAGCCTGAAGCGTCAGGCTCAATCTCAACCATAATAAGAACACCATCGCGGCTAGCAACTATCATTATGATAGATCCTAAATCAAGGAATAGCGGATGCACTCACTGCCTGACTTCGACCAACTGGTACAACTGGCTACCACCGATCCCCACCAGTTTGCATTATTACGCCAACGGTTAATTGACCAAACCATTGCCCAAGCCAACCCAAGTATGCAACCTCGATTACAGGCACAACAAAGCCATATCGATCGCCTCATTAACCACGCTAAAAACCCACTCCATCGCAATATTTTGTTGCAGCAAGAATTACAACGTCAATTACAACGTTTCAATCAAGCACTCCAATCACAATCGCCACCACAACAAGCAAAAATACTGCCATTAAAATGACAAAATCATTGGATACCCTTGGTAGCATATTCCGCCAATACGTTACAAAAAAACGACAAAAAACTGCATATATTGAAATATTTTTCTATTTGTAGTTCACTTTTTGTCTCGAAAAGGGTACAACCAAGCACATTAATGATTTTGAACAGTAAAAATTCAGTTCCGACTGGTATATTTTTACGTAGTTAAGTTAATTACGTCATTTAAATTTGGAGAAAAACTATGCGCCATCCTGTAGTTATGGGTAACTGGAAACTAAACGGCAGCAAAGAAATGGTTGTTGCTCTACTAAACGGTCTTAACGCTGAACTTGAAGGTGTTACAGGCGTAGACGTTGCAGTTGCTCCACCAGCACTTTTCATTGATCTTGCAGAGCGTACACTGACTGACGCTGGCAGCGCAATCATCCTAGGTGCTCAAAACTCTGACCTACATAACAGCGGTGCATTCACTGGCGACATGTCTCCAGCTATGCTGAAAGAATTTGGTGCTACTCATATCATCATCGGTCACTCTGAGCGTCGTGAATACCACCACGAGTCAGACGAATTTGTTGCTAAAAAATTCGCATTCCTAAAAGAAAATGGTTTAACACCTGTTCTTTGTATCGGCGAAACTGACGCACAAAACGAAGCTGGCGAAACAATGGCTGTTTGTGCACGTCAAATTGACGCTGTAATCAACACTCAAGGCGTTGAAGCTCTTGAAGGTGCTATCATCGCTTACGAACCAATCTGGGCTATCGGTACTGGTAAAGCAGCTACAGCTGAAGATGCACAACGCATTCACGCAGCAATCCGTGCTCACATTGCAGAGAAATCTGAAGCAGTTGCTAAGAACGTTGTTATCCAATACGGCGGTTCTGTTAAGCCTGAAAATGCTGCAGCTTACTTCGCACAACCAGACATCGATGGTGCTCTAGTTGGCGGTGCAGCACTTGACGCGAAAAGCTTTGCAGCTATCGCTAAAGCAGCAGCTGAAGCAAAAAAATAATCTTTCTTAATGATTGATGAAATCAAGGCCACCTACGGGTGGCCTTTTTATTATCGCAAATAAAGTACAGCATCAAAAAAATCAACCGATAAAAAAAGGCCGATATAAATATCGACCTTAATGATTTCAGTATCTTTATAACGTAATTTTAGAACAGCTTTTCAGCCAACTCATATAAATCGTTACGTACTGGACGTCGCATATTTTCAATCGCATCGATAATGTCATGGTGAACCAGTTTTTCGCATTGAATACCAACGCAACGACCGCCTTCACCTTGCTGTAGTAGCTCAACCGCATATGCACCCATACGAGATGCTAATACACGGTCAAATGCATCAGGCTGACCACCACGTTGAATATGGCCTAATACTGTTGCACGAGTCTCACGGCCAGTTTCAGCTTCAATGAATTTAGCCAGTGCGTTAACATCTGTCATTAATTCAGTGATAGCGATAATTGCGTGTTTCTTGCCTTTCGCGATACCTCGATTGATATGCGCAATCAGTTGATCTTTATCAAGACCAGTTTCAGGGGTAATGATGTACTCACAACCACCAGCAATCGCAGACATTAGTGTTAGATCACCACAATGGCGACCCATTACTTCAACAATTGAAATACGCTGATGAGAAGATGACGTATCACGTAGACGGTCAATAGCGTCGATAACAGTGTTCATTGCTGTCATGTAACCGATAGTATAATCAGTACCTGCAACATCATTATCAATCGTACCTGGAATACCAATACAAGGGTAACCCATTTCAGTTAGCTTCTTCGCACCCATGTATGAGCCGTCGCCACCGATAACAACCAATGCATCAATACCGTGCAATTTCAGATTCTCAATCGCTTTTTCACGAATTTCCACTTCACGGAATTCAGGAAAACGAGCTGAACCTAAAAATGTACCGCCTTTGTTAATTACATCGGATACACTTTGACGATCAAGTTTTTCAATGCGGTTATTGTATAGGCCATGGTAGCCATCAAAAATACCGTAAACTTCTAGATCTTCTGTCAACGCTGCACGAACTACGCCGCGAACCGCTGCATTCATACCAGGTGCGTCACCACCACTGGTCAAAACACCAATCTTCTTAATCATGGTTACCCTCTGACTTTGGGAATTGAAAAATCAAATCCAACACGACATACCGAGGTTCCCCTTCTCGATATCACAATCAATACTTATCAGACTGTGTTCGTGAAAACTGAAATTTTCCTACTTATGTAGAAGTATTACAATTTAAATGGAATATTTTGTTGATTCATATCACGCTAGCACATCACTTCCCCGTCATCGATACTTATCATCCGTCATCATGATTATTGTAATAATTTTTTGAATAAACCAATCATAACTAACAATCGCGGGTACCGTTAATGGTTGTAGAAATGTAGACAATAGCTAATATCACGCAGTATAGCTGTTTTATGATAAAAATTAATAACGAAACCTACCATAAAAATACAATCACTGCTTTATTCTGAGGCCATTTCAGAGTAAAGATCTTAAAAAAATCACCGAATAATAAACTTAATATCAAAAACAAAAAAAGCCACAGTAAAGACTATGGCTAATGGATGGCGTCGAACGCTTATCTATTGATGTTTAGTGACTATTTTTAGCCTCTAATCGCATTAAATGCTTTTCAGCTCGTTGTTGCTGTAGTTCAGCATATTTCTGCTTCTGCTCTGGCGTCAAAATATTAAGCATCTTATGACGTTGTTCTAGCATTGCCACACGGCGTTCAACCTGTTGCTGTGACATCTTTTCAGCAATGGCACGTACTGCTGATTCATCAAAATTACTCGCTAATACCAACTTATCTAATTGCTGACGCTCAGCCAACATCGTTTTATGATTCTCTACTCGCTGTGCTTGATGCTCGCTACGATTCGCTTGGCGTAACGTTTTCATTTCTTGTTGTTGGGCAGCAGTAAGATCTAACTGACTAAAAATTTTGCCACCATGATGACCTTTCATCATTCGGCCTTGGTGATCTTGATGATCTTGACCTGCAAATGCAGACATAGAACCCAGTGCTAATGGCAATGCCATTGCGATAACAAGTGTTTTATTAAATATTTTCATCGTTGTTTCTCCAGCACTATCATTGAATAAATTGCCATCGTATATGGCTTGGTAGTTATCATAACGGCTGGAAAGTAAAATGCTGTCTAGCAAATGTAAACTAGCGTAAAGCTAATGCAGCTTAACTTGGCGTACCAGCAAAGATTAGCGATACTAAGCCAACTTGATTGAGTAACCACCTTTGCATTTCAGGACACCATTATGGCAAAAATTCTCTTAGTTGATGACGATATAGAACTAACCGCACTTCTTAAAGATATTCTTGAACTAGAAGGGTTTGAGGTAGAAGAAGCGAATAATGGTCTTGAAGGGCTAGCAAAAATCGACAACAGTATTGATTTAATCTTACTTGATGTGATGATGCCAAAAATGAATGGCACCGAAATGTTACGCCGTTTACGAGAAAAACACACCACTCCGGTGATGATGTTAACCGCTAAAGGTGATGAAATTGATCGCGTACTCGGACTTGAACTTGGTGCTGATGATTATTTACCGAAACCCTTTAGTGATCGTGAATTACTGGCACGTATGCGAGCGGTGCTAAGACGTACTCAACCAAATACCGAAACAAAAGCCAATCACAGTGAATGCCTTATCTATCAAGATCTCACCATTTATCCTGGTCGACAAGAAGTACTATACAATCAACAGCCGATTGAAATGACGGGTACCGAATTCGCACTTCTAAGCTATTTTGTTCAACACCCAGGTAAGATTATTGCAAAAGAAGAGTTAAGCCTTGAAGTACTTGGAAAACGTTTTGCTCAATTTGATCGCGCAATAGATATGCACGTTTCAAATTTACGTAAAAAATTACCCATGCGTAGCGATGGCAAACCGCTAATAAAAACCTTGCGTGGTAAAGGTTATTTATTAATTGAGGCTATCTAATGAAAATCCCCGGGTTTACTCACCTTTATGGGCGTATTTTCGCTATATTCTGGACCACATTATTAGTGGTCGTCATCACTCTCGTCTTGATGTTTCAATATGATCCACGCTCAGTACAAACGATACCTGATCATCAATTAGTGCGTTTTCAATCTCAAGCAGAGCAAATCAATCAACGTTTAAATACACCCTCGCCATCAAGTCATACTAGCCTTATTACACGAATAAAAACCCTGACGCATCGCCGAGATAACCATCGTAGTCAACTTTATTTTACAACCATTGATGGCGATATTATTGCGCCACAAAAACACACTAAAGCGCTGCGTAATTTTATTACGATTGCCGATAATCCAAGTAAACCTCAACAACGACTTTATGGACGCTGGCTCATTGCGGGTCCATTTGAGATCACCACTGAACAACAATCATTGTATATGTATCGTGGTCAGGTATGGCGCGGCTCTCCGCCCTTCTTCGTTCAAATAATGGATAAACCCTTTAAATTATTATTATTTACGATGTTAGTCAGTACGCCTTTTTTATTATGGCTGGCATGGGCTGTCACCCGTCCAGCACGACGCTTACAACAAGCCGCTGAACGGGTAGCCCGCGGAGAATTTGAAGCGGATCCGACCTTAGAACAAGGGCCTCAAGAGTTTAAACAAGCGGGGGCCAGTTTTAATCAAATGGTTGATGCACTTAACAATATTATTAGCGGTCAACAACGGTTGTTATCTGATATTTCACATGAATTACGCTCCCCCTTAACGCGATTGCGTATGGCGACAGCTTTAGCACAACGCAAACAAGGTCAAAGTAACGAACTATCCCGCATTGATACTGAAGCAGAACGATTAGAAAAAATGATCAGTGAGCTATTAGAGCTATCTCGTATGCAGGTCAATAGTCATCAACAACAACAAATCATCGACAGTCACAGCTTATGGTATGAAATGTTGGAAGATGCCCGCTTTGAAGCAGAACAACACCATAAAACATTAACCTATAATCAACTTCAAGCTTGGCCATTAAAAGGCAACCCAAATTTATTAATCAGTGCCTTAGAAAACGTTATTCGTAATGCAATTAAATATGGCAATAACGTTATTGAAGTTACCTTTACGCCTCAACAACAGCAATTACTGATCACCATTGATGATAATGGTGAAGGTGTGCCTAATGATGAACTTGATGATATTTTTAGGCCCTTTTATCGCGTTTCAACTGCCCGCGATCGTAGTAGTGGTGGAACGGGCTTAGGATTAGCGATAACAGAAAGTGCATTACGGCAGCATAGTGGCAATATCAAAGCAACATCAAGTCCATTAGGCGGTTTACGGATCAGTATGACACTACCGTTAGCCCGTTAAGACACAAGGTTAACCTTACGTATAAAGATGATTGCTTGTTGCCGTTACGCTTGTCACAATATGACCTCTTTTTGCACCAAATGAAGCTGAATAACTATGTTTGATATTGCGTTATATGAACCTGAAATCGCCCCCAACACTGGCAATATTATTCGCCTTAGTGCTAATTGTGGTGCCAACTTACATTTAATTGAGCCACTTGGATTTGATTTAGAAGAAAAGAAATTACGTCGGGCAGGTTTAGACTATCATGATCTAACCCATGTTTACCGCCATAAAAACTTTGATGCATTTATGGAAGCGATGGCGGGACGTCGTATTTTTGCTTGTACGACTAAAACCACTAACTACCATGTTAATGCGAAATTTGGCGAAGGTGATGTGTTACTTTTTGGTCCTGAAACTCGTGGCTTACCCGCTGAATTTATTGCCAGCCTACCATTGGAACAACGACTTCGTATTCCAATGCAACCCGATAGCCGCAGCTTAAATCTTTCAAATGCTGTCGCGATTATTGCGTTTGAAGCATGGCGTCAATTAGATTTTAATGGCTCTATTTAGCATTTTTAATCAATGAGTACCAAAAAGGCGATCATTCGATCGCCTTTTTTATTCATGATATTAATGACTTATAAATTAATCATTATCACTTAGTCAATATGATTAAATACGTCATCACTGCCATTAAACTGTTGATCCATCTCAGTTGCAGGCTTTGCCGTTTTAGGACGACCAACAATAATTGCGGGCACACCAGCAACCGTCGTATGTGGTGGTACTGGTTCTAATACCACCGAGCATGCACCAATTTTAGCCCCAGCACCAACTTCAATGTTACCCAGTACTTTAGCTCCGGCACCGATCATTACCCCTTGACGAATTTTAGGGTGACGATCACCACTTTCTTTACCAGTACCGCCTAACGTCACATCTTGCAAAATCGATACTTCATCTTCAATCACCGTAGTTTCACCGATCACGATTCCAGTCGCATGGTCAAACATAATGCCACAACCGATTTGTGCTGCTGGGTGAACATCAACCTGACAAGCCACGGATATTTGGTTTTGTAAATATACCGCGAGTGCTTTACGGTTTTGCTTCCATAGCCAATTGGCTACGCGATACCCCTGCAAAGCATGACAACCTTTAAGGTAAAGTAATGGAATAGAGTAAGCATTAATGGCGGGATCACGCTCTACAACCGCACGAATATCACAAGCGGCAGCTTCAACAATATTACTATCACTAACGAATGCTTCTTCTATTACCTCACGTACTGCCATTGCTGGCATCGAGGGTGTTGCCAGTTTATTGGCTAAGATATAACTCAATGCTGACGCTAAATTTTCATGCTTAATAATTGTGGCATGATAAAAACTGGCAAGCATAGGTTCTTGTTCGGCTTGTTGTCGTGCTTCTTGCTCGATCTCTAACCATAACTGATATTGCTGACATTCCTTCACGAGTCCCTCGGTTCCACTTCTTTATATTAATCAAACCAATGCCATCATTAATCATCAATTAATCGGCGCTTTAATAGGGTATACGTTACACAATCAAAAATACTGAACGTTATTGTATTTTAGTACAGTTATAAAAAATAACGCGAGCCTAAGCTCGCGTTATTTTATAGATATCAGTTATCACCCTGAAGAAGCAACTTTATTCGTACTTTTTCTCACGTGCGAGTAAATCTTTTGCTGCTTCTCGAGCGTCTTTACCAAGATAAAGTACTTGATAAATTTGTTCGGTAATTGGCATTTCAACCTGATGGCGTTGTGCTAATAACCACACTTCTTTGGTATTACGATAACCTTCTACTACTTGACCAATATCTTGCTGAGCTTGTTCAACACTACAGCCATGACCGAGCGCTAAACCAAAGCGGCGATTACGGGACTGATTATCAGTACATGTCAAAACTAAATCACCCAAACCTGCCATTCCCATAAAGGTTTCTGGTTGCGCACCAAGCGCGGCTCCCAAACGGCACATTTCAGCTAAACCACGGGTAATTAACGCCGTACGGGCATTGGCACCAAAGCCAATACCATCAGACATTCCTGCACCAATCGCGATCACATTTTTAACTGCGCCACCCAGCTGCATTCCAATAAAATCACTGTTGCTATAGACACGGAATGTCTTATCACAATGAATTTTTTGTTGTAAATCAGCCACAAAATCAGTATCAGGTGAAGAAACAGCAATCGCAGTAGGCATACCTGCAGCTAACTCTTTCGCAAAAGTTGGTCCAGACAATACCGCAAGTGGTATTTGATCACCCAACACCTCAACTGCAACATCTTTAAGTAGACGCCCTGTATCAGGTTCTAATCCCTTCGTTGCCCAACAGATACGAGAATCTGGACGCAAGAAAGGTTTAATTTGTGCTAATACGCCACCAAAAACATGGCTTGGTACAACAACTAACACATCACGACTACCTTGAATGGCTGCTTGCAAGTCTGACGTTAAAATTAACGACTCAGGAAAGCTTACCCCAGGAAGAAACGCTTCATTGGCACGATCGATTTCCAATTGCGCCATATGGTGCGGCTCATGGCCCCACAAAATGACATTGGCACCATTTCTGGCTAATGCAATTGCTAATGCTGTCCCGTAAGATCCAGCGCCTAACACTGCCATCGAAATCGTATTATTAACGTTCATTATATTGGTCACTTTTACAAATTAAGCTTCTGAATTAGCAGTATTTGCTTCAGCTTGGTTTTCTAAGTAGTTCATGAATAAAGCATCAAAGTTTACTGGTGCTAGGTTCAATTGTGGGAACGTACCTTTAACCACTAGGCTAGAGATTGTTTCACGTGCATATGGGAATAGGATATTCGGGCAGAACGCACCTAGACAATGTGCTAGTTGTGGCGCTTCCATACCAGCAACAGTGAAAATACCACCTTGTTGTACTTCACATAGGAATGCATTTTCTTCTTCGTTCTTAACCGTTACAGTTAGACGAAGTACCACTTCATATACACCTTCAGCTAATTCACGGCTTTGAGTATCAAGATCCAATTTCACATCAGGATTCCATTCTTTTTGGAAAACGTCTGGTGAATTTGGCGCTTCAAAAGACACATCTTTTAGGAATACGCGTTGAATTTGGAAGTTTTGTTGTGCTTCGGTATTTGCTGCTTCAGCCATTTTTGGAGTCCTTTATAAATACTCGCTACCACGAGTTATTAATTATACTAGCAACTGTGCATTCCACAGGCTGCATCAATTTAGATCGTCATTTCACATTCATAACACTGCAAAATCACATCGAATAAAATTATTTTTTCTTGCTTGCAACAAGCGGTAAGTTAGCTTCATTCCAAGCAATAAGACCGTCTTTTAAAACGTTAACGTTAGTAAAACCATCTTTACTTAGTTGGTTTGCAGTCTCTTGCGCTACTTGACCCGTCTTACATATAACAATAATTGGGGCAGCTTTGTGTTTTTCAAGCTCTGGGGTGTTTTGACGTTGGATTTGACTTGGTAAAATGTGAACTGAACCTACAATATGACCTTTACGGAACTCATCACGGCTACGAATATCAAGGAATACGCCCTCTTCGTTATTGACTAATGCCGTCGCTTCATTAATGCCAATTGTTTTATATTTAGCATTTTTCTCTTTTACCATCATGCTAATTAGTGCGATAACAATACCAATCCAAGCCAATGATAAAACAGGGTTACTTGTTAAAAATTCAATATATTGATGCATTTACTTTACTCTGTTGTCATGGTTCGCTATCGCAAGCCATGATATTACGGTTTAAAAAAATGACTGTGAGTATACCTAGGTTGCTGATCTTGTAACAGCGACCTTGAGTATAAAAGCTTATTGACTGATGACCTATCAATGAAATAGGAAAAAACTGTGATCCAGAGCTTACACTTTAATGAATAAATGCCTATATTCGACGGGGAGTACAAACAAGCAAGCAAAGATTTAGTTGCATCTACTGCTACTGCTTTGATGTGCTTTTGTAGTAAAATCGTGATAATTATTATATCAATTACCTTAAAAGGTATTTAGAACACTGAGCCTATTAAGGTAATTGATGTATTTTATTTAATTCGAAGAGGGACAGGATATGTCTGCGAAGAAACCACTTGCACTTGTTATTTTAGATGGCTGGGGCTACCGCGAAGATAACTCAAATAATGCGATTGCAAACGCTAACACACCCGTAATGGATGCGTTAATGGCGAACAATCCCAATACACTTATCGCAGCGTCAGGCCTAGAAGTAGGTCTACCTGAAGGCCAAATGGGTAACTCTGAAGTGGGTCATACCAATATTGGTGCTGGCCGTGTGGTATATCAAGATCTTACTCGCATTACTAAAGCCATTGGCGATGGTGAATTCTTTGAAAATGAAGCGCTTGTTAATGCTATTGATAAAGCAGTAAATACAGGTAAAGCGGTTCATATTCTAGGCCTTGTTTCTCCAGGTGGCGTACACAGCCACGAAGACCACATTGCAGCAGCAATTGAAATGGCTGCTAACCGTGGTGCAGAGAAAATTTACCTACATGCATTCCTTGATGGTCGTGATACACCACCACGTAGCGCGCAGCACTCACTAGAGCGTTTCGATGCCCTATTTGCAAAACTAGGTAAAGGCCGTACCGCTTCTCTTGTAGGTCGTTACTACGCAATGGATCGTGATAACAACTGGGATCGCGTTGAAGTTGCTTACAACTTACTAACTGCTGCTAAAGGTGAATTTACCTTTACTAACGCAACTGAAGGTCTAGCTGCCGCTTATGAGCGTGGCGAGAATGATGAGTTCGTTAAAGCAACTGAACTACGTACTGAAGGCCAAGAAGCAGCAATCATGGCTGATGGCGATAGCGTTATCTTCATGAACTACCGTGCTGACCGTGCACGTGAAATCACTCGCACATTTGAGCCTAACTTCACTAGCTTTGCTCGTGCTCAGTTCCCTCAATTAGCTGATTTCGTAATGCTAACGCAATATGCTGCAGACATTGAGTTAACCACAGCTTTCGCACCAGCAAGCCTAGAAAACACATTAGGTGAGTGGCTATCGAAGAAAGGTAAAAAACAGCTACGTATTTCTGAAACAGAAAAATACGCACACGTAACTTTCTTCTTTAATGGCGGTAAAGAAGATGAATTTGACGGTGAATCTCGTTCACTCGTTGCATCACCAAAAGTGGCAACTTACGATCTTCAACCTGAAATGAGCTCACCAGAGCTAACTGAAAAATTAGTGGCTGCAATTAAGAGCGGCGAATTTGACGTTATTATCTGTAACTACCCTAACGGTGATATGGTTGGTCACACTGGCGTTTACGATGCTGCTGTTAAAGCGTGTGAAGCACTTGATAGCTGTATTGGTCAAGTTGTCGCTGCAATCAAAGAAATGGATGGTCAGTTATTAATTACTGCCGATCACGGTAACGCAGAAATGATGGTTAACCCTGAAACCGGTGGTATCCATACTGCACACACTAACTTACCAGTGCCATTAATTTACGTGGGTAATAAAGACCTTGATCTTAAGCCAAACGGTAAGCTATCTGATCTAGCACCAACTATGCTATCGCTAACAGATATCGAAATCCCTGCAGAGATGTCTGGTCAGGTGCTATACAATCTGAAATAATTATCCCATGCGGGATATTATTAATAGACACCTCAACCTAAAAATCCGCGCCAGTGCTTTATGCACTGGCGCTTTTCTATGCGTGGTATTTGCAGCCCCATGTGCAGCATCCAGTCAAAAACAGCTTGATGGCGTAAAACAGGAAATATCACGCCAAAAAAATCAGCTGGATAGTAAACAGCAAAACTATGCTGTATTACAAAAACAACTTAAACAACACGAACTGGATATCGCTCAAACTGCCAATAAAATCCACCAAACTAATGACCAATTGACAACAATAACCCAATCAATTGCCAAGTTAGAACAGCAACAACAGCAACTACAACAACAGCAACTGCAACAAATTGGTGTATTAAAAACGCTAATCAATGCGCAATACCGCCAAGGAAATAATAGTGATCTAGCCAATCTGCTCAGTGGTGAAAATACGGCAAAATTAGACCGTATGACAACCTATGCCGAGTATGTCAGCAAAGCACGCGCATCCGCTATTGATGCACTGGATGCGACCAAAACAGAATTACAACTTAAAATCCATACCCTTGCAGAACAAAAAGCTGAACGCCAACAAGCTCTAGCTGAACTTAACCAGCAAAAACAAAAACTTGATAGCCAACAGCAATCGCGTCAACAAACACTAAATAAAATAAAATCACAGATCCATACCAGTACTGAGGCTCTCGCTGATTTACGAGCGGATGAGCAAAACATGCTCAAGGCAATTGCCAAAGCGAAAGCAGAAGCTATTGCTCGAGCAAAAGCTGAAGCCGCAGCACGCGCAAAAGCTGAAGCCGAAGCTCAAGCCCGTATTGCAGCAGCGAAAGAGGCAAAAGCACGAGCGATTGCAGAAGCACAAGCAAAACAACTCAAAGCACGCTACGCTAAAATGCAAGTACCAATGGATGGATTAGCACGCTATAAAGGTAAACTGCAATGGCCCCTTCGCGGACCCATCATTCACAATTATGGCGCGCCATTACAACGTGAACTGCATTGGAAAGGGATGGTCATCAGTCAACCGATTGGTAGCCAAGTCAAAGCGATATACTCAGGTAAAGTCGTCTTTGCCGATTGGCTGCGTGGTTATGGCTTAATGATTGCCATTGATCACGGTAAAGGTGATATGAGTTTCTATGGTTATAACCAAACGCTACTCAGAAAGATTGGTGATTCAGTGCAAGCTGGGGAACCGATAGCCTTAGTGGGTGACAGTGGTGGCCAAGAACAACCCGGATTATATTTCCAAATCCGCCGTAAAGGCACGCCCGTCGATCCTCGACCATGGTTAACGCGCTAGATTAAGCATTTAAACTAAAAAGGTTGGCCATGAGCCAACCTTTTTTTATCACAAACCACGGGTAGTGATCTTTTGTTGTTGTTCTAAATACTGTTGTTCTTGCTCTAAATAATAGTGCTGTAAGGAAGCAACCCGCTGCTGACCTAACTCTGTTGCTAGTGGTCGTACAATATTTAGCATTTGTTGAACACCATGATAAATCACTGTTTGAGTAATTTTAGCCCCTGGTGCTTGAGTGGTTTGATAGCTGATCCAAGATGAAGCGACCAACTTTAGCGTATCAGCTAATACTTTTAGATCAATATCAGCAAGTGCAAGTAGACCAGCATCACGAAAATTAATCATTATCTGGCTAATATTAACCTGTAACTGAGTCTGCACTGCCAAATATTTATCTTGAAGAACAGCATCTCGACGTAAAATATCCGGTAAATTGGCATAGAAGAAACGGTAACGCCACATCAATAAAAATACCGCATCAAGATAACGTAACAAGCTTGCCTCAATCGCCTCTACCACAGCAACAGGTTCAAAACTCACTTTTAAATCAATGGCATATTGGTCAAATATACAATGAATAATTTGCTCTTTATTACGAAAATGATAATACAAATTACCGGGGCTGATCCCTAAATCAGCAGCAATATGATTAGTGGTCACACTAGGTTCACCATCCTCATTAAACAACGCTAATGCTGCATGAATAATTCGATCTCGGGTTTTCATTTCATCATCATCCTTCGCCCTTGCAGTGAATATAATGTTATCATAATTTAGTGTTTATCCACTTAGTGAAGCTATAAAAACCATGCCTTTATTTCATCCTATAAAGAGGGATCATCTTCATTAAGTGAATGATTTATTACTACGGATACACCAACATAATGGTTAACTACGTTGTCATTTTCTCTCCTGTTTAATAAAGGTAGAATATAAACAAGATGACCGTAATAATAACGAAAACATAAGTACTCAAATACATGATGGCAGATATTCGCCAACACTATAACTTCGTGAGATAGATGTAATTCATATGACTAAAAACCATTACGACAAGCAAGCATATAACCCTCAGTTTGAGTGGTCTTTTGTGCACCCGCGTTATTGGGGAACATGGCTCGCAGTGATGATTGCTTCACTATTGAGCTTACTGCCTCATGGTGCACGACGTTCATTAGCGACTGTTTTTGCAAAACAAGCTATCAAACTAAAAAGTGGCGCCAACCATCGCGCGCGCGTCAATCTAAAGATGTGTTTCCCTGAAAAATCAGACGCTGAACGCGAACATATTTTATTGCAAAACCTGATCACTGCCGGCAGCTTTCTGTCTGGATTCGCATCACTATCAGTGCGTAATAAAGCATGGCTTGAACAACATACCGTTATTCGTGGCATGGAAAACCTCACCAGCCTTACAGAGCAGCAGCAAAGTGTCATTTTGTTGGTACCGCATACTTGGGCAATTGATATTCCAGCAGTACTGTTAGCATCGCGCGGATTACCCGTTTCAGCAATGGCAAAAAAACAAAAGAACCCAGTTTCTGATTGGCTTATGCATCGCCAACGGGTGCAATATGGTGGTCGTGTTTATGAGCGAAGTGGTGGTATTAAGCCGTTTATTAAGTCCATTCGAGAAGGTTATTTAGGTTACTACTTACCAGATGAAGACTTAGGTCCAGAGCACAGTGTATTCGTTGATTTCTTTGGTACCACCAAAGCGACAATGGCAGGTCTTGGTCGCTTATCAAAATTAAGCCGCGCTAAAATTGTACCGTTATTTGCAATGTACAACAGTGAAACTGGCATGTATGAATTGGACTTTTATCCTGCACTGCCCTTCCCTGCAGAGACAGAAGAACAAGATGCGCGAATGATGAATCAATGTATTGAACAATATGTTAATCAGCGCCCAGAACAATACATGTGGATTTTACGCTTGTTGAAGACGCGTCCAAATAATAATGAAAAACCTTATAATTGAGAATGACATGTTTAAAAAACATTTAATTAATGGACTAATATTATTACCTTTTATTTGGCTATCGACAGGAATGCTAATATTACGTAATGGTGATAAAACCATGGTAGCAATGGTTATTATATCCTTAATAACTACATTAATTGTTTATGGTGCCACAACATTAAAACATAATTTATCAACCAATAAATTACTATGGCTACTGTTTATAATTTGTGGCTATTTTTTATTCTCATATGTTTATCATGGCCTAAGCTCTCGTGAAATAAGAGCTTTTATAGCTGCGACCCTACTAGTCGCGATTTTCCCATCGTCACTATTAACCCAAAAACTCATTATTTGGCTTACTGTTATTAGTGCCTTAATCAGTTTTTGCGTCACTTATTATTGTATGATTTATATGCATTGGAGTCGTGATACTTGGCCTATAAATGCAATACCTTACGGTACGTTAATTGCTAGTATTAGCGTGATCGCATTAAGTCTCAGCCTAACATTAACTAACAATAAAGAAAAAACAGTTACCTTCTTGGCCTTTATACTCAGTAGTTATGGACTGATTATTACCGAAAGCCGAGGTGTTTGGCTTGGTTTCATCTTTGCACTTGCCGTAATATTAATTGTCTTTATGACGACTAAAAAAATAAAAATCACTTGGCGCAGTATAATGCTCGCTTTTGTTGTGATTATTGGCGTTTCAGTCATCAGTAAGCCTCTAATATCTCAACGATTATCACAGACACAACAAGAATATAATGATATCAAATCGGGTAATATGAACACTTCAATTGGATTACGATTACAAATGTGGCAATCAGCCCCGATGATAATTGAACATCATGAACTACTCGGTCAAGGTGATCAATATATACAAGTACTAGATAAACTGTTTCATCAAGGCCGTATATCTCAAGTGTTATATACTTACCAACCAGCACACTTTCATAATCAATTTATAGATTATATTGTTAAAAAAGGGATTATTGGCTTAATACTACTGCTTTGTCTTTTTATCCTACCATTACGTTTATTAAAAAGTGCGTCGCCATTACAACGCTATATAACTATAAGTTTAGTGTCATTATTTGCTGTCGCGTCTTTAACTGATGTTCCGTTTAATCACGGACAAACTATTTTTATGTATCTTTTTTGGCTTGGGTGTTTTACAACAACCTCAAACAATGAGCATGTAAACCATGACTAATATTTTTATTATTAATATTCCATCATCAGTTCATCGAAAGGAAAACATCAGTCAACAATTAGATCAATTAGGCCTGAATTATACCTTTTTTGATGCGGTTAATGGTCATAAAGATAATCATCCGCTATTTGCTATGTATGATGATCAATTAAGCCAAGCCTATCGAGGCAAGTCCCTAAGTAAAGGTCAACTTGGTTGTTATGCTAGTCATTATTTATTATGGCAAAAATGTGTTGAATTAAATCATCCAATTATTATTTTAGAAGATGATGCATTGATTTATCCAAAACCATTTATGGATATTGTTAATAACATTGAATTACTCACAAAAAAATATGAGTGTATTCGGCTGTTTGATAATAAAAGGCCTAGCTTTTTCAAGCTCAAACAAATGATTCTATCTCACACTAGCATTTATAAATTCAGCAAAGGTCATATGAGTGCAACAGGGTATTTACTCACACCCTCTGGTGCACAAAAACTATTACAACATTCCAATAAATGGTATATGGCTGTCGATATTTACATGGATCGATTTTGGGTCAATCAACTAGAATGCTATGGCACAGTACCGGCCTGCTTAACCAATGACCCTATTTTTGATTCTGACATTGGCTATGGCAAAAAAGCACCTCGCAGCTTACGTTGTAAAATAAAACGCGAGATCTTTAATCTCAAAGAATTAATGCGCCGTGAATCAGCCAATATTAAATTCATCCTTCAAATGACATTTAAGAGATAACAATGAAAATTCTAGTTGCTAGCTCATATAACCATGCATGGAACAGCGTTCGCCCAGAGGCGGAAATGTTTATTCAAATGGTGAAGCAAGGACATCAAGTAACAGTTGCCACTCAAGGTGATGCTGATTATGTCGCTCGCTTTCGAGATCATGGAATTAAAGTCATTGATTGTTATCCTACCAAGAAAATCTGTCCTAAAACCATACGTACATTGCACCATGAACTAAAAACGGGTAAGTACGACATTTGCTATGGCTTTAATTCAAAAACTATTCCAAATGCCGCTTTTGCCTGTATTGGTACTCAAGCAAAGATGATCACCTACCGTGGAACCACGGGTGGGCTATATCGTCATGACCCTACGGCTTATCTCACTCATCTTCATCCCAAAGTTCAAGGTGTTATTTGCGTTTCAAATGCAGTACGTGATGACGTTCGTCAACATGTACTGTGTAACCCCGATAATGTGGTGACTATTTATAAAGGCCATCAATTAGCGTGGTATAACGTAGATCCAACCACTCGTGATAGCTTTAATCTTACTGATGACGATATTATAGCGGTATGTGCGGCACACGTTAGACCCAGCAAAGGCATATCGGTGCTGATTGAAGCGACTCACCACATAAAAAACCCTCATTTTCATCTATTGCTTATCGGTAGTGGTTTTGAACCTCATTTTGATGAAATAAAACAAAGCCCAATGGCTGAACGTATTCACATCATCGGTCATCGTCAAGATGTCCCTTCGATTATGGCGATGGCGGATTTTCAAGTACAACCGTCAATCAGTGGTGAAGGCTTACCGCGTACTATTATAGAAGCGATGGCAAATGGCACCACGTCGGTTGTTACAACAACAGGCGGTTCACCAGAATTAGTTGATGATGGTAAAACGGGATATGTTGTTCCTGTTGGCGATGCGGCCGCATTTGCAGCAGCAATGAATAAACTGATTAATGATAAAAATAAAATCCACCAGTTTAGTGTTGCAGCAAAAGAAAAGTTAGACCTTGAATTTAATGCCACAGAAACGGTGCGTAACCATATCGCGTATTTTAACCGTATCCTTCAACAGAAATAATAAAGGCCACAATTATAATGAAAAAACTGATTGTTGATCTCGATGGCACAATTACATTAGCCAATACCAATGATTACGAAAATGTTGCCCCTAATCTAGAAGTTATTGCGCAATTACAACATTATCATCGTCAAGGTTTTACTATTACGATCAGTACCGCTCGTAATATGCGAACTTACAATGGCAATATCGGCCAAATTAATATTCACACTTTACCGATTATTACTGCTTGGTTGAATAAACATCAGGTTCCTTATGATGAAATTTTAGTTGGTAAACCTTGGTGCGGACATGAAGGATTTTACATTGATGATAAAGCCATTCGCCCATCTGAATTTACTTCATTATCACTTGATGAAATTAATGCGCTGCTTGATAAGGAAAAAATATGTTCTTAATCATGTCAGCAGCTTACATTGGTCAAGAACTAGAATCTGAATTTGGTGCACTGCCGCCATCGTTTTTACCGCTTGGTAACCGACGTCTTTTTCAGCACCAAGTAAAAAGTGCCCCAACGAATAAGCATGTTTATTTAAGTGTGCCAGAAAGTTTTGCCCCAGAACCACATGATTTACAGTGGTTAGCCGACCATCATGTGACATTATTATATATTCCTGATGGTTTATCCCTTGGTGCATCTTTAGTATCAGCTCTCACACTGGCTGATTACACGCCCGACCAATCACTAAGTATTTTATTTGGTGATACATTATTGCCAAATTTACCAACAGATAAAAATATCATTACTATTGCTCCAGTCGAAAATAGTTATGATTGGGCGGTAATTTCTAATGATAACTCTCAGTGGCTTAATACCGTCACCAACCGCGAACAACTCAATCAAACACTCGCGGTCTGCGGTTACTTTCACTTTAGCCATCCACATCAGCTGCTTAAATCATTGACAATGGCACATTGGGATTTCATTGAAAGCTTAAATTTCTATCATCAAAAATATGGCCTAACGGCTATGCCCGTTACTGATTGGCTTGATTTTGGCCATTTAAATACCTATTACCGTTCAAAAGCTAAATTCACGACCCAACGTGCATTTAACCAATTAGAAATTAATGAAAAATGGATCACAAAATCTAGCTCTAAAAAACAAAAAATACTGGCTGAAGCTCTGTGGTTTGATCATATTCCAGCACCATTGCGTATATTTTTACCTCAATTTTTAGGCTTTCAGCAGCAAGCAAATCACGTATCTTATCAACTCGAATATTTACACTATACTGCACTCAATGAGTTATTTGTTTTTTCTAAATTACCGCAATTAGTATGGCAACAAATCCTCGATAGTTGTTTTGATTTTATTAATAGTTGCCAGCAACACTCTGCACCAGAGAATACGACTCAAGGTTCAAGTTTGACCGCACTATTTGAAGAGAAAACCACGCAACGCTTAACGGAATATTGTTTAAGCCATAACCTTAATTTTCAACAACAGTGGCACTATAACGATCAATTTTCAGCATCATTTGAGCAATTACTCACATTGAGTCAACAATATTTACCAACAAAAAATACCCCTGCAACGGTATTACATGGCGATTTTTGTTTTAGTAATATTTTATATGACTTCAGAATGGGAAGAATTAAGACCATTGATCCTCGAGGTATAGATCTAAATAATGAACTCACTATCTACGGTGATACTCGCTATGATTTAGCGAAACTAAGCCATTCAATTCTAGGCTTATATGATTGGATTATTGCTGGTTACTATGACGTAAAGATAACACAACAACACATTTCATTTACCATAGATACACCACCGCATATTTTGCCGATTCAACAATTATTTATTGCGTCGATAAAACAGCATTATCAATTAGATGAAAATGCGTTATACGCCATGCAAATTCAATTATTTCTTTCAATGTTACCGTTACATGCTGATGATCCTATGCGTCAACAAGCATTAATGGCGAATGCATTTCGCTTATATCAATTAATTCTGGATTCAAAATCATGATTGTTATTCCAATGGCAGGACTGAGTTCACGCTTTTTTAATGCGGGATTTACACAACCCAAATACATGTTAAATGCACATGGCGAAACACTTTTTGCACATGCTATCAATAGCTTTTCGCATTATTTTGCGACGGAATCATTTTTATTTATTGTGCGAGATGTCCATAACACTGTTGCATTTGTCGAACAAGAAATTGCACGCTTAAACATTAAAGACGCACATATTTTTGTACTTGATAAGCCGACTCGTGGCCAAGCTGAAACTGTGTACCTTGGTTTACAATCATTACCTAATTACCAAGGCTCTGTGACTATCTTCAATATCGATACTTTTAGGCTAGGATTTCGCTATCCTGCTGAGATTGAAAAATGGGATGGTTATTTAGAGGTTTTTAAAGGTCACGGGGATAATTGGTCTTTTGCTCTAGCTGAAAATGACAGCTCATCGCGCGTAATAAAAACAACCGAAAAAGAACCAATCTCTGATTTATGTAGTACCGGTCTGTATTATTTTGCTGATTGCCAATTATTTAACCAAGCCTATCAACAATACTTAGCCAAACCACAAACAGAATGGGCAAAAGGCGAGCTGTATATCGCGCCACTTTATAATGATCTTATTGCAGCCAACCATGCAATTCACTATCATTTAATTGATAACAACGACGTCATATTTTGTGGTGTTCCAGAAGAGTACAAAGCATTCTTGGGAGCTCCCCATGAATAATACTTTTCAACAAATTACGGTTGTGGTTCAAGGTCCAGTACAAAATTATCAAGGCCGAACTCACCATGAAGAAGGAATAACTCAGCGCAGCCTCAACAGTATTCGAACTCACTTGCCTGGCGCTAGAATTATTTTATCAACATGGCCAGATCAAGATTTGAGTGGCCTTGATTACGATCAGTTAATTATCAGTCAAGATCCGGGTCAAAACCACGATGGATTTTGCCCACTCAACTACCAACGTCAAATAGTATCAACTCAAGCGGGTTTAGCCGCGGTCACTACTCCTTATGCTGTTAAATTACGCAGCGATAACTTTTTAGACGGAAGTCAATTTGTTGCAATCCAACAACAGTTTGCTAAAACAGAATTAGGCCAACAAATTTTCAGCGAAAAAGTTGTCATCAATTCAAATCTTTTCCGGCGCAGCTCCCATGGTCATCGCGTTATTATGAGTCCAAGTGATTTCTTTTATTATGGACGTACAGCTGATCTGAAATTAATATGGCAACAACCCGAATTTAATCAGCATGATTTTTCACAGCAGCTCATTGAGCAAGCCCAAAAAGTAACGGGAACACCATTTGTACTTGAAGCTGAGCAAACTTACTGTCAGATATGGTTAAAAAATATAGCACCCAATACGACCCCACTGCTTAAACATCGATTTGATGTTAATCAGTATGATATTATTGTTTGGGAGCGTTTTTTAGCTAATAACGTTATTATTGCCGATCCGCAAACAATGGGATTAGGATTAAGAAAGATTTCACAGAGGAAGCTAAAACGCGCCAACGAATACAGTCATATTGATTGGCTTAAGCTATATAAAAAATATTGTGATAGTACAGTTACGATTAGCATCGATAAAGATCAACGCCAGCTCGAATTAAGACGTCTCTTCAAATTACCCTTGAGTAAATTAGTCTTTAAACTGAAAAATTATACGTTAGGTTAAAACCAATATGGTACGGATTCTTTTTGTTACACATAATTTCAAAGGTGGTGGTATTCAAAAAATCACCCTTGATACTGCTCGCTACCACGCTCAACAAGGTAATGATGTTACATTATTAGCACTTGAAGAAGGGTTAGATTTTCAATTGGATTTTCCGTGTACATATCACGTACTACCAATAAAAGAATTTCTTTTTAAGCATCCGTTTATTGGATTATATTTTTTATTTTATAAAATATTTTTACGTAAGATATTCCCTCAAAGTGAGCACTTATGGGCAGGAGCTGTATATAAAAAAATATTTATGGCGTATCAAAAAACACAACAACCTTTTGATGCTATATTTGTAAACGGTGCTCGATCAATGAATCGGCTTCATAGTCTAAATTTGTCTCAAGTTGTCTATAGCTTACATTTACCACATGTATTAGCTAAAAAAAACAATCTCTATTATAACTTTTTATTTAAAAAATTATTTTTAAATAAAAAGATTTTTACTGTCTCTGATTTTATTAAAGATCCTATATTGAATAAATCAGTACAGTTATCTATTCCATTAAAATGTTTAGAAACAATATACAATCCATGCGATAAAAAAGCCTTATTAGAAAAATCAAAAGATGAAATAAACTTTGATGGTAAATTTATTCTTGCTGTTGGTCGTTTGAGCCATCAAAAACGATTTGATGTATTAATCGATGCCTATCACCTTGCAGACATTGATCTTCCTTTAATTATTTTAGGGGAAGGTAATCAACGTAAAATGCTTGAGAAAAAAATAGAACAGTTAAATTTAAATCAAAAAGTACTATTAAAAGGTTTTGATAACAACCCGTTTAAATGGATGAACCGTTGTGAGTTTTTTGTTTTAAGCTCTGATTTAGAAGGCTTTGTTTTAGTAATAAATGAAGCTCTTGCTTGCGGAGTTCCTGTTATTGCAACTGACTGTGGGCCAATCACCGAGATATTAACCGGGGAGTTACAACAAGGTATTGTTCCCAAACAAGACCCTATTGCCTTAGCCAATAAAATAAAGCAATTTGTTCATACTCCAATATATCCATCTGAGAATATTATCGATAAACTCTCTTTTAGTCATATAACTAATTTACAATTAAAATTAGCTCTACAATAACTTTATAGAGGAGAGTATCTACTCTCCTTCATTAATAACTAAGCCACCGTTTATTAGCTACGATCATGCTCAAGTAACCATAAACCGACATATTTATTAAAACTCACCTGTGCATAGGTCATTGCAACAATAAAACCAACGCTACCATCAAGAAAGCCACGACGAATAATATAAATCAAAACAAAGGTCCATATTGCACGTAATAACGCTAAACCTAAGCCGTGCGATTTTTTGCCTTTACGATGGTATTTCTTTGAACCTAACCATGCATACTGTGCTGCTTTATCTAAACCATGCCCATAATCGCGGTGAGTATAGTGTAATAACAACCCACTAAGCACTTCCGTAGAACCTGCACTTGGTATTACCGTTTCATGTACTTCATCTAATGTATAATGAGCACCATCTCGCTTAAATAAGCGTAAGACTGAACGAGCACTACGTCCATATTTCAAGGTCTTACCATACAGCGTCACTCCCCAAGGTAAGCGATATGCTGTGGCCATGATCGAATCTTGAGCTAGCAATGAAACTAAAGCGTGTTGCATTTGTTCATCCAAAGCTTCATCTGCATCAATTGACAACACCCAATCACCGCTGGCTTTATCTAATGCTCGTTGTTTTTGTTTACCAAACCCAGGCCAATCAGTCACAGTAATGTTATCGGTATAGCGCTGACAAATTGCCACAGTTTCATCTGTTGAACCACTGTCTAAGACAATAATTTCATCGGCTATATCAACGATAGATTGCAAACATAGTTCAACCCGATCCGCTTCATTCTTTGTAATTAATATAACGGATAAAGAATGCTTATTTGCCATCAACTAACTCCTTATTTTCTGTGTTCAAATTCAACATATATTGATAATGCTGTTGGTATAATGCCATTTTACAGCCCCCAATAACCAAGCTTCTTACGCATTTTAAACTCACGTACGATATTAAGTGGTTTTGATTTAAGTTCGAGTAAGCCATTATCAAGCAGTGCATTCGTTGCAGCTAAAACCCGCTCACTTGAACACCCATCTTGATAAGGATGAATTTGCTGACAATAATGTTTGATATTCGCCATTAAATCCACCGGATAGGTCAATGCCTCACTCAATGCAGGTTCTACTTCGTTAGTAGTAGTAACATTCAATAAATGGGGTAGCGGATGTTGATTATTAAAGGTAACAACAGGCTTACCTTGTAATAAAAACATTAACAAAATCGATGAAGTATCACATAACATTACATCCGCTGCTTGCAATACAGGAATCACATTATCTGTTTCCACAAACGTCAAATTAGGCCCTTGTAAGGCTTTATATTGTGCAACCGTTTCAGCCGCCATTTTAGGATGAAACTGCACTAACCAACGCCACTTCCCCGTGGCAACCAATGCCTTAACTGTCTCATATAAATGGGGTGCGCAGGTTAAATTACGGGAAAATGTTGAGCACATTAAGATGGTTGGACGTGGATCATCTACCGCACAATATGGGTTGAATGCGGGCTCAGTAAATAACGGGTCAAGCATCGGCCAACCGGTTTGTTTTACTTTAAAAAAACCATATTGCTGGGCTAATTGTGTAAACCGTGCAGTTGTATCTGGCCCTTGAGTACAATATAAGTCAAAACAACCACGAATTTCAAAATGGTCTTCTCGGCCTCGACGGTTTAATTTTCCAGCATTAAAGCCGTGAAACACACCAACTTTTACTCCAGGAATACAACGTGATACAACATTACCTGGCACAAAAACAGCATCAGGTTGCCAAGCTTTAACGTCCGCAACAGAGGTTAATCGTTGCTCATCAGTATGTAAGAAATCACCTTCAACATCATTCCCCTCAAAAAACCAACACACCTGCCCACCTTGCTTCAAGATCGCTTGTTGTAACGGTCGTAAAATAGCAAATGAATAATTTTGAGCGATATACATTAAGTACCGCCGAGGTGAATGAGTCATAGTCGTACTCTTTGTCCATAAAAGATAAAAACATTCTACCTTAATTAGCCACTGAATCATCAAGCTGTAAGATTTTTGATTGCTGGTTATAATAGGATTTTATTGTTACAGGTAGAGTCACCATGCTAGTTCGCGTTTTTTATACCCTACTATTAGCTTTAGCTGCTCCTCTATTATTATGGGGACTTTATCGAACCAAACCAGGCAAACCCCGTTTTGGTGCTCGTTGGAAAGAGCATTTTGGTTTTACTCCTCGCCTTGCCACGACAACTGCGCCAATTTGGATTCATGCTGCTTCTGTTGGTGAAGCTATCGCGATTGTACCTGTCATCAAAGCACTCAAACAAGCCTATCCTGAACAAGCTATTGTTGTAACCACAACCACCAGCACTGGTGCTGAACAAGTGGCTAAATTAGGCGAATTAGTTGAACATCGTTACATGCCAATTGATTTTGCTTGGTGTGTAAGAGGATTTTTAAAAACAATTAAGCCTCAATTATTCCTGATCGTTGAAAAAGAATTATGGCTCAATACCTTGAGCTGTGTTCACAACCAAAAAATTCCAACGATTATTGTTAATGCGCGTTTATCCGAGCGCTCAGCTAAGCGCTATCACTCATTTAGTTTCTTCACTCATCAATTACTCAATAAAATAGATAAAATATTGTGTTTACATGATGATGATGCTCAACGCTTTATCGACATTGGTGCGCAACAACATCAAATCGCGGTTACTGGCTCAATCAAATACGACATTACCATTGCAAACACTGTTTTTGAGCAAGCTCAGAGTCTACGCCAGCAACTCGGTAAGCATCGGCCTATTTTTGTTGCCGCAAGTACCCATCAAGGTGAAGATGAACAAGTACTTGATGCTTATCAACTGGTACAGCAACAATTTACAAATGCATTAGTAATTATTGTGCCTCGCCATCCGCAACGATTTGATAGTGTGGCAAAACTTGCAATAGATCGTGGTTTAAATGTTCATCGTCGCACAGACACCACCCCAATTAAAGCGAACACTCAGTTATATCTCGCTGATACAATGGGGGAAATGTTAGTCATGCTAGCGACAGCTGATGTGACGTTTATGGGAGGAAGTTTAGTGGGAGAAAAAGTGGGTGGTCACAATTTATTAGAGCCTGCTGCCGTCGCTAAACCGGCAATTACCGGTCCCAGTTTTTATAACTTTGAAGATATTACTCAACAATTGTTAACCGCTGGTGCAATTGAAATTTGTCAAGATAGCCACCAGCTCGCATTGCAACTAATCGCGTTATTTAATGACCCCGAACGCCAGCAAAAAATGGGCGCGCAGGGCCAAAGGATCGTATTAGAAAATCAAGGTGCCGTGGACAAAACAGTCACTAATATTAGCCCGTATTTAACCAATCATTAGTACTAACCAATAGTAATACGCAGCTGACTTTTGTTAGCATAACCATTACATAAAGCGGTCCAATCATCTTCGCACCACTTAATCGCACGTTTATCGACTTCTTTGAGAAAAGAGCGCTTTAAACGTGTCAGATTATCCACTTTCCAATCATCACCGTCACGACAATCACACTTATCAAAATCAATCAGCCACGGACACTGACTATCATCGAGTAAAATATTGTGGGCATTTAAATCAGTGTGGCACACTTGCAAATCATGCATCTTACCGATCATTTGACCAATATCACGCCACACTGTCGCAGCTAATGTTTGGGTTTGTAGCAATGCCACCAAATCACGACTATTGGCAATTTTCTCAACCAAAATATCCGCTTTATAAGCCATACCCCTTTTAACTGCACGCGCAGCAATAGGTCGAGGTACATTAACCCCACCATCACGTAATAATTTTAATAAGGCTAATTCAGCTCCACTGCGAGTAGTCTTCCAATCAGTAAACCAATAACTATCATTGTTCACTTTAGCAAACAGCCCACCGCGGTGATAATGACGCAATGCCATTTCTAGTTTTTCATCGGCAACAAACCATGTTGTGCCACGCCCTTTGGCTGAACCAATAACTGCATCACGCTGACGCCAATACTCAATATCAAAGCAACCATGCGGATCTGCACTTAGATAATCGCTATCAAACCAAATGGCCTGGTTGTTACTGATAATTTCCTGCACTACAGCCTCTCTCGCATTTATTGTTGAATATTTTACAATTTCAATGGCTAGCGGCATAATTCACCAACCACTTTTAATAAGGTAACCCCATGGCTCTGTTCTCAACGCCACCACGTTCAATTTGTATCTTACGCTTGTCTGCTATTGGTGACGTTTGCCATGCGATTGCTGTCGTCCAAGCTATCCAACGCCAATGGCCAACCACTGAAATTACGTGGGTTGTCGGTAAAGTTGAAGCACAATTAGTCAATGCCTTACCCAATATTACGGTGATCAGTTTTGATAAAAAAGCGGGCTGGCATGGCATTAAACAGGTTTGGCAACAACTCAAATCACAACGTTTTGATGCGCTATTGGATATGCAAGTCGCCTTGCGTGCCAGTGTACTATCTTTAGGGATTAAAGCTAAGTATCGCGTTGGGTTTAGTAAAAACCGCACCAAAGAAGGCCAATGGTTGGTTACCAATAAACACCTACCCAATACAAACAGTATCCATGTACTTGACAACATGGCGGACTTTGCACGTTACATTGGGGTTCCCTTTACTACACCAGAATGGAATATTCCACTTACCACTGAAGATAACAGTGTTGCTGAACAATATATTCAACAACCAACATTAGTGATATCTCCCGCCGCCAGTAAAGATGAACGTAATTGGCTTCCAGAACGTTATGCCGCTATTGCCGATTATGCGGCAACCAAAGGCTTAGCCATTATACTCTGCGGATCACCCAGTGAACGTGAGCAACAATTAGGCCAACACATTATCAGTCATAGCCAAGTACCTATCACTAATTTAATCGGCAAAACAACCCTATTACAGCTGACGGCATTATTACGTGCAGCAACTGTTGTGCTAGCGCCAGATTCAGGTCCTGCCCATTTAGCAACCACCCAAAATACCCCTGTAATCGGACTCTATGGTCATAGTAATCCAGCTCGTACTGGACCGTATTTATCATTGCCATATACGGTCAGTGTTTACCAGCAAGTCGCTGAACAACATTACGGCAAACCATTAGGCGAATTACCATGGGGATCTCGCGTCAAAGGTAACGATATCATGCCGCAAATTAGTGTTGCGATGGTAACAGAGAAACTGGATGCTATTATTGCATCACTCTCTAGCGCTGAAACTTTACATTCACAGACAAAATAAGTAACCCATTATGACTACTCGTGTTATCTACCCAGGCACTTTTGATCCAATCACTAACGGTCACCTTGATTTGATTGAGCGCGCAGCTGCGATGTTTGATCATGTGATTGTCGGTGTTGCTTTTAACCCCAGCAAAAAACCATTATTCAGTTTAGAAGAACGGGTCGAACTGGCTCAACAAATTACAGCACATTTGCCTAATGTTGAAATTGTTGGCTTTTCAGGGTTATTAGTTAATTTTGCCAAAGAGCACAATGCTAATATTTTAGTGCGTGGGTTACGGGCGGTGTCTGATTTTGAATATGAATTTCAATTAGCCAATATGAATCGTCGTTTGATGCCTGAGCTTGAAACGGTATTTTTAACCCCAGCAGAAGAAAATTCATTTATTTCATCGACTATTGTAAAAGAAGTCGCATTACATAAAGGGGATGTAAGTCAGTTTGTTGATCCATTGATCACACAAGCCCTACTTGCTAAATTCGTAAAATAATAAAAAAAGGGAGCACATTGGCTCCCCCTTTCTTCTCAATCTTCACAGCTTACTTATTATAATACTCACGGTACCAATCAACGAAAGCCTGTACGCCTTGTTTTACTTCAACCGCAGGCTTATACCCCGTTGCTGCAAACAAATCGTCAGTATCAGCATATGTCATGTAAACATCGCCCGGTTGCATAGGCATAAAGTTTTTCTTCGCTTCAACACCTAATGATGCTTCTAGTGCTTCAACATAGTCCATTAATTTGACCGGGCTACCATGACCAATGTTATAAATACGATATGGTGCAGAGCTGGTTGCTGGTGAGCCCGTCTCTACTGTCCACTCAGGATTTGGCTGTGGAATCACATCCTGAATACGCATCACACCTTCAACAATATCATCGATATAAGTAAAATCACGGCTCATATCACCATTGTTATAGATATCAATTTCCTTGCCTTCCATGATCGCATTAGTAAATTTAAACAATGCCATATCTGGACGTCCCCACGGACCATATACCGTAAAGAAACGTAGGCCTGTGGTTGGAAGACCGTAAAGATGAGAATAGCTGTGCGCCATCAATTCATTGGCTTTTTTAGCTGCGGCATACAATGATACCGGATGATCAACACTGTCGGCAGTATCAAACGGCATTTTTTGATTTAAGCCATACACCGAACTTGATGAAGCATAAACCAAGTGCTCTACTTTATTACGACGACAACCTTCAAGGATAGTCAAATAGCCAATTAAATTACTATCACCATAAGCCATTGGATTATCTATTGAATAACGAACGCCCGCTTGACCCGCTAAATGAATAACACGATTAAATTGATGCTCAGCAAATAAGCCTGCGATCCCTTCTCGATCCGCAAGATCCATTTCAATAAAGGTAAAATCTGGGTGTTCGATACGGGCTAAACGTGCGTGTTTAAGTGCTACTTCGTAATAATCATTAAGATTATCGATACCAACCACTTGATGGCCTTGTTGACATAAACGCTCGGTAACAGCACTACCAATAAAACCAGCAACACCGGTCACTAAATATTTCATTTCCTAGCCCTTAAAGTAATATCAACATGCAATTTATTTTATAAATCATTTAGCAATGATAGCAATTCCCACCATTATTTTTGCTCAATAAAAATGAACCCATCGTTAACGAAAACTAACTAGACAATTGAGTTAACCCTGACAGTCAGCACAGAAAACAGTGGCTCGCTGCCCCAGCTTTATTTCAGTTAAAAGCTCACCACAACGAGGGCAAGGCAGACCCCCTTTACCATAGACTTGCAACTCTTGAGCAAAATATCCAGGCTTACCATCTGCATTTTTAAAATCTTTTAAGGTCGTGCCACCTTGAGCAATAGCTTTTTGTAAAACGGTTTTGATTTCAAAAACTAATAACTGCAATTGTGCGATTGAGACTTTTCCTGCTGGCGATTGCGGATTTATCCCCGCGGCAAACAATGACTCATTGGCATAAATATTACCTACACCCACTACGATATGATTATCCATGATCAGTAATTTAATCGCTTTACGCTTTCCTTTTGCTTTGGTAACTAAGTAATCCACATTAAAATCGTCACTCAATGGCTCTGGGCCCATTTTCTCTAGCACAGTATGACTTTCCCCTGCCTGTTGCCATAACCATGCGCCAAAGCGACGAGGATCGTTATAACGTAGAATCTCACCACTGCCTAAAACGACATCGACATGATCATGCTTCTCTACGGCAGAACCCGCAGGTAAAATACGTAAACTACCTGACATACCAAGATGGACAATCGCATACCCAATATCGGTTTCTAATAATAAATATTTTGCTCGGCGCGTGACTTTTCGAATCACTTGGCCCTCAATACTTTTAATTGCATCAGGAATCGGCCAGCGCAAACGGGCATTACGAATAATTATTTTTGTCACTGTTTGTCCAACAACGTGGGGAGTGATCCCCATACGAGTCACTTCCACTTCAGGTAATTCAGGCATCGTTATCTTGCTCCAATAATCATTATAATTTTGACGATAATGGTGGAAAGAGAAAATCAGCATCGACAGTCACCGCTAACCACTGTCCGCTACCGTTGTTAAACAACCAAAAATAAGGTAATTGATAGGCAGTGATCCGTTGTGGCAGAGAATGACCAACCAGCCACACTTCAATCGTGCGCGGCGTTGTCAGCTGACTTTTTAAAGCAGCTAACTGGTGCTCACTTACCTTTGTCCCCACTAATGTTTGCCAGCGTGAAATCAAAGTAGCAATATCAAACGTCACCGTAGGTTGGCTTTGCCATCCCGTATCAGCATGCTGAAAAGTGATTGCAGGCAACAATAAACGTTGAATAATACGATTTTGCGCAAATAATGGGATCACCGTTGATGATGATACAGGCGCGGTAGGTATTATTAGACGAGTACGAATAAGCTCTGGCAGCTGTATGACAGCGATAAAAACTAAAACACCAATAATGATGACGTTATTCCATCCACGTCGCGTTAACCGCATGCTCAGGCGCTCCTATGCGTCTTTATTGATGCGGGTTAAGATAACATTGCCATCATCAATAACAACAGACAATTAGATTATTGTTTAATGACGAGAATAAAATTTATCGCAAGAAAGCAGGGAAAGCAGGAAAGCAGGAAAGCAGGAAAGCAGGAAAGCAGGAAAGCAGGAAAGCAGGAAAGCAGGAAAGCAGGAAAGCAGGAAAGCAGGAAAGCAGGAAAGCAGGAAAGCAGGAAAGCAGGAAAGC
>NZ_FUZI01000010.1 GCF_900166965.1 Photobacterium piscicola
GACCCCTTATCGGGGTTACGGACAGTGCCTGGTGGGTAGTTTGACTGGGGCGGTCTCCTCCCAAAGAGTAACGGAGGAGCACGAAGGTGGGCTAATCACGGTCGGACATCGTGAGGTTAGTGCAATGGCATAAGCCCGCTTGACTGCGAGAATGACAATTCGAGCAGGTGCGAAAGCAGGTCATAGTGATCCGGTGGTTCTGAATGGAAGGGCCATCGCTCAACGGATAAAAGGTACTCCGGGGATAACAGGCTGATACCGCCCAAGAGTTCATATCGACGGCGGTGTTTGGCACCTCGATGTCGGCTCATCACATCCTGGGGCTGAAGTCGGTCCCAAGGGTATGGCTGTTCGCCATTTAAAGTGGTACGCGAGCTGGGTTTAGAACGTCGTGAGACAGTTCGGTCCCTATCTGCCGTGGGCGTTGGATGATTGAGAGGGGCTGCTCCTAGTACGAGAGGACCGGAGTGGACGAACCGCTGGTGTTCGGGTTGTATCGCCAGATGCATTGCCCGGTAGCTAAGTTCGGAATCGATAACCGCTGAAAGCATCTAAGCGGGAAGCGAGCCTCAAGATGAGTCATCCCTAGACCTTTAAGGTCTCTAAAGGGTTGTTGAAGACTACAACGTTGATAGGTCAGGTGTGTAAGTGCTGCGAGGCATTGAGCTAACTGATACTAATTGCCCGTGAGGCTTAACCATACAACACCCAAGGGGTTTTCCTTCTCATAAGAGAAGAGACGGACTCTGCAAACGCTTGAATGAGTGTGAGAACAACTAGTCAGATTTTTCCCAGATTGCTATTTATTGCCATAAGGCGATAAATAAAACAGAATTTGCTTGGCGACCATAGCGTTATGGACCCACCTGATCCCATGCCGAACTCAGTAGTGAAACGTAATAGCGCCGATGGTAGTGTGGGGTCTCCCCATGTGAGAGTAGGACATCGCCAGGCTTCAAATTTTAAAAGGCCATCCGTAAGGATGGCCTTTTTTCGTTTATAACGAAAAAAGTAATGACAGATATTCAGTTTGATATATCGTTTCCTGCGTTTCCTGCGTTTCCTGCGTTTCCTGCGTTTCCTGCGTTTCCTGCGTTTCCTGCGTTTCCTGCGTTTCCTGCGTTTCCTGCGTTTCCTGCGTTTCCTGCGTTTCCACTATTCTCTTTATCTTGACGAAAAAAAACCGCCTTGCGGCGGTTATATGTTTGAATGATTATTAGCTTTTCATCATTAGTTGATAGCCAATATAACAAGCAAACAAACTGACGGTTACGTTAAGTACGATGTTTAAGCCAGCCTTAATAAACTCACCTTGCTGCATCATTACAATGTTATCCATTGAAAAGGTTGAGAAGGTAGTTAATGCTCCAAGAAAGCCTAAGCCAATCATTGGGCGCCATGGTGCTGCCTCAATCATTCCTTGATTTAATCCCGACATTAATAGCCCCATAATTAGCGAACCAATAATATTGACGGTTAATGTTCCGTATGGGAAGCCACGGCCAAATAAAATAACGCAAAGCTCCGAAATTAAGTATCGTGAGCAGGCGCCGAATGCACCACCAATTGCGATGAATCCTAGTAATATATATTGGCTCATTGGTATCTCGTTTCAGTTAAAAGTGATAATTAAAAACCGTCATAATAATCGCTTGTTGAGTTGGTTAATACTCTCGATAACTGCAATCATTGATTTAAGCGTAAATTAAAATGTCGGCACATAGTTGGTTGTATAGCTACATTTATAGCATCATAATCACAACTAAGAAATTAACTACTGGGCGTTGGCTCATGGAGATAGGCTATGTCGCTATATCAAACAATATTACTTGCTGTTAATCCTGAAGATAAATTTGCGCATAAATTAATGGTAAAAGCTGGAATCATTGCGGACCAAAATAATGCTGAACTGCATGTTGCTTATGTTGAGCCTGGTGTTGGTAATGTGAGTTTTATTGATGTTGAGATTGAACTGCAAGAAGAGCACGATGCAATTGCTAAACAGCGGATGTCACAATTATCAGAGTTAGCGGCAGCTTCATCTTACCCTGTTTCGGGATTACATATTGCTAATGGTGATATTACTAAGCATATCGAAGAATTAGCTGAAAAAGTTGAAGCTAAGTTGGTTATTACGGGTTATCACAAATCTACTATTCATCTTTTTGGTGATGTAAGTGAAACATTAGCTCAGCACCTTAAGTGTGATGTACTTATCTCACAATAAACATTGTAGTGATTACCATGAAATTAAAAGCCGTGGAAAATTGCACGGCTTTTTGCTATCTGTCACTGTGTGTTGTTCATTGTTAATAAACTGTTGCGATTACAACCAAAGTACTTATACTAATTCACTTACTTGTCGGAGTGCCATATGGCTGAGACCGCATTGCGGGATCCGTTGAACCTGATCAGGCTAATACCTGCGAAGGGAACAAGAGGTTATCTTTACTGCATATCCTTATTGAGGATCACTGTATGTATTTGATGATGCATAACTGTATGCATTGCTCTTGTTTACGCCCATCTGATAAGCATTTTTCCCTATAACATTGAAAGGAAATTGCTGTGTCGAATCGCAAGCAAGCGAGATTGGAAGCGAAACAATTTATCGAGTCATTAACGGCTCAACCCTATCCTAATTCACGAAAAGTCTATATTACTGGTAGTCGTGCTGATATTTCAGTTCCGATGAGAGAGATCGCTTTAGCTGATAGCCTTATTAGTGGTCCTAAACAAAGCCCTATTTTTGAACCGAACCAACCGATTCATGTTTATGATACTTCTGGATTTTATACCGATCCCGACCACTCTATAGATATTTATCGTGGTTTGTCCCCTGTGCGCGAAGGGTGGATCATTGAGCGTAATGATACTGAATTATTATCTGAATTAAGTTCTGACTACGCCAATGAACGCTTACATAATCAGAGTTTGGATTCATTGCGTTTTAATCAGCGCGCTCCAACGCGACGTGCTTATAACGGTAAGTGTGTTACTCAACTGCATTACGCCCGCCAAGGTATTGTTACGCCTGAAATGGAATATATTGCGATTCGCGAAAATATGGGGCGAGTGCCCTCTAATGATGAAACGCTAAATCAACAACATCCTGGCGTTAATTTTGGTGCTAATCTTCCTTTACAAATCACGCCTGAATTTGTGCGCCAAGAGGTTGCGGCTGGGCGCGCGATTATTCCTGCAAATATCAATCACCCAGAAGTCGAACCAATGATTATTGGGCGAAATTTTTTAGTAAAGGTTAATGCTAACATTGGTAATTCCGCCGTCAGTTCATCCATTGAAGAAGAAGTTGAGAAATTAGTATGGTCGACCCGCTGGGGAGGAGATACGGTGATGGATCTCTCGACGGGACGTAATATTCATGAAACACGAGAATGGATCATTCGTAATAGTCCGGTACCAATTGGAACCGTACCGATGTATCAAGCATTAGAAAAAGTAAAGGGCGTTGCGGAAAATCTAAATTGGGATGTTTTTCGAGATACGTTATTAGAGCAAGCTGAGCAAGGTGTCGATTACTTTACTATTCATGCTGGCGTTTTATTACGGTATGTACCTATGACGGCTAAACGGGTGACAGGGATTGTTTCTCGTGGCGGCTCAATTATGGCTAAGTGGTGTTTGGCGCATCATCAAGAAAGTTTTTTGTATGAAAATTTCCGCAGTATTTGTGAGATTTGTGCCCAGTATGATATTTCGCTCTCATTGGGGGACGGTTTGCGTCCTGGCTCTATTGCTGATGCCAATGATGAAGCGCAGTTCAGTGAATTACGCACGCTAGGAGAGCTAACAAAAATTGCGTGGGAATATGATGTTCAGGTGATGATTGAAGGTCCTGGTCATGTGCCGATGCATATGATTAAAGCTAATATGGATGAGCAACTTAAACATTGTCATGAAGCGCCATTTTATACACTTGGGCCTCTGACAACAGATATTGCACCGGGTTATGATCATATTACTTCTGGTATTGGAGCGGCCATGATTGGTTGGTATGGCTGTGCAATGCTGTGTTATGTCACGCCCAAAGAGCATTTAGGATTACCCAATAAAGATGATGTAAAAGTCGGTTTGATCACGTACAAGCTGTGTGCGCATGCGGCAGACTTAGCTAAAGGCCACCCTGGAGCACAAGTTCGTGATAATGCATTATCAAAAGCACGGTTTGAGTTTCGTTGGGAAGATCAATTTAATCTAGGCCTTGACCCACAAACTGCTCGAGATTATCACGATCAAACCTTACCACAAGAATCTGGCAAAGTGGCTCACTTTTGTTCAATGTGTGGCCCTAAATTTTGCTCAATGAAAATCTCTCAAGAAGTTCGAGATTATGCGAAAACGTTATCACCTATAGATATTACGTTGAGTGATAATCCTCGTGTCGGTATGGAACAAAAAGCGGCAGAATTTCGATCTCGTGGCAGTAAGTTGTATCACCCTGCTAAAGAGGATTAATCAATGAACACGTTATCGCTTCCCCCTCATCTAATGCCATTATTAATGCACATCGAACCACTGTTAGTACCTGCTGAGTTATACCAACTAGGCGATACAGTGACAGTAACGGTGCATAGCAACGAACCATTAATTGATATCAAAACTATGACTAAGGCATGCTCATTAGCGTTTAATTTTGTTGCTGCAGATGAAGATTGTGCCCCTCCAACGTATCAAATTTGGGATCAGTGGCTCGCCCCTTTTACTGAATTAGCTCAGTTGCAACAAAAAGTCGCTGCAGATCCTAGCTTAGTGGTCTGTGGATTTCCTGCCAATGATGGTTGTGTGGATATTTGGCATCATCAAGGGCAGGCTCGAGCAGTGTATTGTCGTCATAGTGGTGCCAGTGAGGCACAACGGGCAATGTTATTGGTGGCACTTGCGCTTGATTATCCATTGGAAGATGCAGTGGTATTGGCACGTGCTTATGCGCGGAGTTATCACGAACACAGTTATCAAGATCATAATTATCGTACACAAGGTGAGCTTGTTTGGCCTACAGATGCCAAAGTATTTCCTCGTGCTTTAACGATAAATCATCCTCAAATAAAACAACTTGGATGGTTAATTGATGGTCAAGAGGTAGCTCCATTTGCGGCTTTAGGGTTGAGTAAGCTTGGATTATATCCTGTGCTAGAGAGCGCTGATTGGGTTGAGCGGGTATTACAGCTCGGTGTTAAAACTACCCAATTACGGATCAAAAATCCCCAAGTATCCGATCTGGAACACCAAATCCAACAAGCCATTGTTGCTGGTGAGTTAGCTCAAGCTCAGGTGTTCATTAATGATTATTGGCTGCTGGCAATTAAGCATCATGCTTATGGTGTTCATCTTGGTCAGGAGGATCTTGATAGCGCTGATTTAGTTGCGATTCAACAAGCGGGATTACGGCTTGGCATTTCTACCCATGGTTATTATGAAATCTTACGTGCGCTTGAATATCAGCCCAGTTATATCGCTTTAGGCCATATTTTTGTGACATCAACTAAAAATATGCCGTCATTACCTCAAGGCGTGAGCCGATTAGCACTTTATCAAAAATTGATTGGTGATCGAGTACCAACAGTGGCAATTGGTGGCATTACCATTGAGCGTGCAGCAAAAGTGTGGCGCACTGGGGTTTCTGGCGTGGCTGTTGTGAGTGCGATTACTCAAGCTGCCGATCCTGCACTTATGATCACTGAATTGCACAAGATATTGGTGCCCAACACTGAAGATGTGGCTGCAGGAGGGCGGAATGATAAACACTGCGCTCTCTGACACTGAATTTATGCGTTATAGCCGCCAGTTGATGGTGGCTGATATTGCCGAATCAGGACAGCAACAACTGAAAAATACTCAGGTGTTAATTGTTGGCGGTGGTGGTTTAGGTTCTGCTGTTGGGCTTTATTTGGCGGCGGCTGGCGTGGGTACGATTGTCATTGCTGATGATGACGTAGTTGAAGTGTCGAATTTACAGCGCCAAGTTTTGTATCGTGAAGCAGATGTTGGGTGTAATAAAGCGCAGGCTGCGTGTGCTCAAATGCGGGCGTTAAATCCACTTAATCGTTACCGCGCGGTCACAACGAGATTAGCTGGTTTGCAGTTAGCGTTGGAAGTTGATCAAGCTGATATTGTGGTTGATTGCAGTGATAATTTTTCGACCCGCTATGCGATTAATGATGTCTGTTTTACAGCGAGAAAGCGCTTAGTTTCAGGGGCTGCGATAGGCTGGCAAGGACAGTTAATGACGTTTGACTTTAGAACTGGGATTGGACCTTGTTATCAATGTTTATTGCCTCAAGCTGTACCAAATACGGACAAAGTGCGTAATTGTCGTAGTGGTGGCATTGTGGGGCCTGTAGTAGGAATTATTGGCACCATGCAGGCGCTTGCAGTCATAAAAGCGATTGTTGAGACGAATATGGTTGATGTAAATCACCTTTCTCAATTTGATGGTTCACAAGGGCAGTGGCGTCAATTTGGAATCAATATTGATCAACAGTGTCCCGTCTGTGGTGATCACCACCTTGTTAATGGAGGTACAGTGTAATGACAATGATAACCGTCTGGTTAAATAATCAAGCTGTGGAGTGTCATTCACAACAATGTCTAACCGAGTTAGTTGAGCAATTAACCCTACCAACGGTGGGCGCTGCAATTGCGATAAATCAAGCCATTGTTACGCGTAGTGAATGGTCAACAACAGTGTTGAACCATAACGATCAGATCACGCTCTTTCAAGTTATAGCAGGAGGCTAACATGCTCACTATTGCCGATAAAATATTTGATTCGCGGTTGTTTACTGGAACTGGAAAATATTCTCATCGTGATGTAATGACCGCATCGTTATTAGCCTCGGAATCTCAATTGGTTACCATGGCTCTGAAACGGGTCGACTTAGCCCATCAAGCGGATGATATTTTAGCGCCTTTAATGGCTGCTGGAGTCAATCTTTTACCCAATACTTCGGGGGCTAAAAATGCCCAAGAAGCCATATTTGCTGCGCAATTAGCTCGTGAAGCGTTAGACACTAATTGGCTTAAATTAGAGATACACCCTGATCCCAAATACTTAATGCCTGATCCGATTGAAACCTTATTAGCGGCAGAAGCGTTGGTGAAACAAGGTTTTGTGGTATTGCCTTATTGTCATGCTGATCCGGTGTTATGTAAGCGCTTGGAAGAGGTTGGTTGTGCGGCGGTGATGCCATTAGGGGCACCGATAGGTTCAAATAAAGGCTTGGTATCACGTGATTTTTTGCAAATAATCATCGATCAAGCGCAAGTGCCGGTAATTATAGATGCAGGAATTGGTGCTCCGTCTGATGCTGCAGCGGCAATGGAAATGGGAGCAGATGCTGTCTTAGTTAACACCGCTATTGCGACTGCTGTTGATCCAATTGCGATGGGGGAAGCATTTAAATGGGCGGTTATTAGTGGTCGTATGGCTTATCAAGCGGGATTAGCGGATAAAGTGAGTCATGCTGTTGCATCCAGTCCATTAACGGCTTTTCTCGATAGTGAATGCTAAGGAGTGAGAATGAGCTTTGTGAATGTATGGCAGCAATTGGACTGGGATGATATTCGCCTATCGATTTACGCTAAAACGGCTGCTGATGTTGAACGAGCACTGGCTAAACCGCAGTGTGATCTTAACGATTTTAAAGCGTTAATCTCACCCGCCGCGGAGCCTTATTTAGAATCATTGGCAAAACAAGCAGCGTTATTAACTCGGCAGCGGTTTGGCTATGCGATACATTTTTATGTGCCATTATATCTCTCTAATTTGTGCGCTAATGCGTGTACTTATTGTGGTTTTTCAATGGAAAATCGAATTAAGCGACGCACATTAACTACCGCTGATATTGAGCGAGAATGTAAAGCGATCAAAGCACTTCTGTTTGATAGTGTGTTGTTGGTAACCGGTGAGCATCAAACTAAAGTTGGGATGGACTATTTCAGGCATACATTACCTCAAATTAAATCCCACTTTAATCATATTGCGATGGAAGTTCAGCCGCTTGAACAACAGCAATATCGAGAGCTGAAAAGTTTAGGTTTAGATGCGGTGATGGTGTATCAAGAAACCTATCATGCTCGAACTTATGCCGAGCACCATTTACGAGGTAATAAAACCAACTTTGATTATCGGCTTGAGACACCTGATCGATTAGCGCAAGCTGGCATCGATAAAATAGGGATTGGAGCGCTATTAGGAATGGATGATTGGCGTACGGACAGTTTTTTTGTTGCGAACCATTTGGCCTATCTTGAGCGCCAGTATTGGCAGAGTCGTTATTCGATTTCATTTCCACGGTTGCGACCCTGTACTGGTGGTATTGAGCCTAAATCAATAATGACTGATCGCCAGTTAGTGCAATTAATCTGTGCTTATCGGTTATTTAATCATGAGGTTGAGTTATCGTTATCCACTCGTGAATCAGCTTATTTTCGCGATAATGTATTACCACTAGGGGTAACTAGCCTATCAGCGGGTTCGAAAACCCAGCCGGGCGGTTATGCTGATGACACGCCAGAGTTAGAGCAATTTGCAATCAGTGATGATCGCAGTGTGGTAGAGGTTGCTATGGCGGTGAAGCAGCGAGGATTTGAGGTGGTGTGGAAAGACTGGGACGCGGTTTACTCGGGGTAACCACATTTGAAGGTCACAATAAGCCAGTGCAAAAGGTGATGCACTGGCTTTTTTATTATTAATGCGACGTTATTATTAGCGTTGTAATGGTGCTGTTGCTTGAGTTAACCATGCTAAATCATCACCGTCTAAGGCTGGGCTAATAACCTCAAACACGGTGTGGTGGTAATGGTTAAGCCACGCGAGTTCGATATCTGTTAATAAGCTTAAATCAATTAAACGCTTATCAATCGGGGCGCGAGTTAGCGATTCAAATCCCATTACCGACATATCACCTTGGGTTGCCACTTCTACTACCGCTTCAAGGTTTTCAATACGAATACCAAATGCATCTGCGCGGTAATATCCAGGTTCATTAGACAACACCATACCTGGCAATAATGCCGTTGGATTATAGGCTTTGGCAATCCGTTGCGGTCCTTCATGCACACTTAGAAAGTGACCGACACCGTGACCAGTGCCATGATCATAATCAAACCCATACGCCCATAAATGTTGACGAGCTAACGCATCAAGTTGGCTACCTGTTGTGCCTTTTGGAAAGCGCGCTGATGCTAATGCAATATGACCTTTTAATACTAAAGTAAAGGCTTGCTTCACCTCTTCACCCGGCTGACCAATGGCAATAGTACGAGTAATATCGGTAGTACCGTCTGGATATTGACCACCTGAATCGACTAAGTACACGGTATCCATTTGCAGTTTACTTGGCTGCGGTTGGTTAAGGTGATTGTAGTGGCACATTGCCGCATTGCCTGCTGCCGCTGAAATGGTATCAAAGCTCACATCACTGCAACTTGGATCTAACTGACGGAATTGCCACAGTTGATCTGATAATTGGGCTTCATCCAGTAAATGACCTGTCGCAACTTGCGCATCAATCCAGGCTAAGAATTTACTAATCGCGACGCCATCACGAATATGACACGCTTTCATACCCGCCATCTCGGTGGCATTTTTAGTCGATTTTGGCAGTAAGGTTGGGTTTGCTGCTTCAATTAATAGGGTTCCTGCCTCTGTTAATTGTTGCGCTGCCCATGCGTTACTATTTGTTGAATCAAACAGTACTCGTTTACCTGCAAGAGCGGCTAGCCCAGTTGCTAGTTGCTCCGGTTTACAGATGGTCACGCCAGCACCTACATGGGCGGCAAAGCCTTCTGGTAAGCGGTGATGGTCGATATAAAAATCAACTGAAGCATCGCTGTGAATAATTGCAGCTGAAAGTAATACAGGTAGGCAATGGACGTCATCACCACGAATATTGAGTAGCCATGCAATACTATCGAGCTGGCTTAAAAAGGCAGCATTGGCTTTTTGTGTTGTTAGTAAAGCAGCAATTTGTTGGCGCTTATCTGTACTTGCTTGGCCAACAAATTCAAGCCCCATTAATTGGGCGTCAGACAATACAGGCGCTGGGCGGTCTAGCCATAGTTGATCAATGGGGTTTTCATCAATACACACTAAGGCTAATTCACCATCAATAGTGGTGGTGGCATTTTTAAGCCATGCTGCACTATGAAGGCGAGCATCAATCGCAATTTTGCTACCAGCGGCTAAATTTTCTAATGCCCATTGTACTGGTGGTTGCTCAATAAGATGGCAGTATTGAAAAACATCACTTGGGACTTGTTTACGTACTTGCACTACATATCGACCATCAACAAAAACAGCAGCATCATCACGAGTAATAATGGCAGCACCAGCTGAGCCAGTAAATCCAGTTAACCAGTGTAGGCGTTCATTATGATCAGGAATGTACTCACCTAAAAACTCATCTTCGTGAGGGATCAATAATGCATCTAACTGATTTTCAGTGAGCCAGTGGCGGATTTGTTCAACACGTTGCGAAATTGCTGCTTGCATGTTTTTCGTCCTTTAATTAAAGCATCATCGAGGCGATGACATAAACGGTGAACTTACATAACACCAGCGAATATTTAGCTGAGTGAGTAAGTTGATGCGGTTACGTTAGCGTGTTTGGCGGTTGGCTTCAATTAGCGAATCAGTAATTGATTGGCATTTATTATATTTTCGATAGGGCGGTGTTATTTCGGCGAGCATAGGAGCAATAGCAATCATTGCTGATATTCCCAAAAGGAAAAGTGCTATTGAATATATACCATTTCTATTCATATCTCTAAAGCCGTAAACTTGGCGCGATCATCTTTTAGGAACAACATATGACCTCGTCGACACCCCCTACTACCGATACCAAATTAGTCACTTTAATGGTGGTTTTGGTGCTATTTAGCCCGTTGGCTATTGATATTTATTTACCCGCTTTCCCAGCTATTGCCGATAGTTTTGGGGTTAATGCTGTGCGTGTACAAGATACCGTGACATGGTTTATGTTCAGCCTTGGTTTGGGGCAATTATTGGCAGGACCATTAGCGGATCGTTTTGGACGCCGCCCGATTGCGTTAGCTGGGATTGTTATTTATGGTTTTAGTGCCTTAATGGCGTATTTAGCCACCAATTTAGACATGCTTTTAACGGCGCGTTTATTACAAGGGTTTGGTGCTTGTGCGACTTCTGTTGCGGCATTCTCTGCGGTGCGTGATAGTTTTGGTGCTGAAAAAAGTGGTCGTATGATCAGTTACTTAAATGGTGCAATCTGTTTTATTCCCGCTTTAGCACCGTTATTAGGAACCTGGTTAACCCATGAGTTTGGTTGGCGTTCAAATTTTAGTTTTATGGCAGGCTTTGCACTCGTTGCTGGGCTGTTTATTATGACGATGTTTAAAGAAACCCGTCCTACGAATACTCATGTGAGTGGTTCAACATTAAGTCTGAGTCGTTATTGGTCGGTATTACGTGAACCTACTTTTTTATACCATGCGAGTCTGTGCATGTTATCAATGGCGGTTATTTTAGCGTATGTGACGTCGGCTCCTGTATGGTTAATGAGTCACCTTGGTGCTGATATGAACCAATTTACGCTGTGGTTTGGCATTAATGCGGCATTAAATATTACAGCATGCATGGTTGCGCCTAAATTTATGGATCGTTTTGGTACGCGAGCAACATTGCAAACCGGATTGATTATTTTAGCTGCCGCTGGTGGTTTAATGTTGGCTCTGAGTACAATCAATCAAGCATGGGCATTTATGGTGCCTATTTTTATCTGCTCATTTGGGTTTGCTTTTGTCTTAGGCTCTGCGGCAGGTAAAGCATTAGCGCCTTTTGGTGATCGTGCAGGTACTGCTGCGGCATTGTTAGGCCTATTTCAGATGAGTGGTGCTGGCGTGATGGTAAGTTTGACTCAGCGTTTAGATTTAGCAACGCCAATGTTGATGACCCTACAGATGTGGTTACTGATTCCTGGTTTATTTGTGTTGTGGTCAAAATGGGGTAAAAGCTGGCATCAAACGGTACTCACAACCGATAAGGTGTGAGTGATTGCGGCCAAAGGTTGCTTGAGTAGACGTTATGATTAAGCCTGTCATTGTGACAGGCTTTATTTTTATGGGGCAAATGATGAAGGGGGTGTTTATGATGCATTTAACGCGTTGAGTGGCAACAATAAACAGTGATAGTACTATCAATAAAAATCACTGAACTGGACATTTATCCAGTATCGACTTAGCCTTACAACAGAAATGGAAGCGTGTTTTTTGTAGAGTATTTGATATGACGGAATGGTTGAGTGGTGGCATGATTTCCCTGTTGGCAGCGATCTCTGGCGCGACAGTGGCGAGTGTTATTACCACACTATGGTTAAAGGGACGTTTTGAGCAAACATTACAATTACATCAGCAGCAAGCAGAGGCTGATAGTCGGTTATTGCAATTACGTGAGCAACAATTACAGCAGCAGTTAAATGAGCGTAATCAAGAACTCGAGCAGATGGATGACGAGCGTGATCGCCTAACCCATGAAATTCGACAACTGCATGGTAATTTATCGGCTGCGGTTGAAAAAATGCGTCATTTTGAAGCGCTTCAAAATGAAAAACTGTATTTATCAGAACAATTAGATAACGCACGAATCATTAATGCTGGTCTTGAAGCGGATTTACGTGAACAAGATGCCCGTCATTTTGAAGAACAAAAATCGGCCGAAGAAAAAATTCAATTATTAGAAAATGCCGAAGAGCGATTACGGGTGCAATTTGAAAGCCTTGCTAATAAATTGTTTGAACACAAAACTCGGAGTGTCGATGAGCAGAATAAAATCAGTCTTCAGCGTTTATTAATGCCATTGAAAGAGCAGCTGGAAGGTTTTAAAAAACAAGTTAACGATAACTTCACACAAGAATCCCGCGAACGTCATACTCTGGTCCATCAAATTAATCATCTTAAACAACTCAATGAGCAAATGGCGCAAGAAGCGGTGAATCTAACTCAAGCGCTTAAAGGTGATAATAAGGCTCAAGGTAATTGGGGAGAAGTGGTACTCGCGCGGGTATTAACCGAATCAGGACTGCGTGAAGGGCATGAATATCAAACCCAAGTCAGCCTAGAAAATGAAGATGGCAAACGCTATCAGCCAGATGTGGTGGTGCATTTACCTCAGCAAAAGGATGTGGTGGTTGATGCTAAAATGTCATTAGTGGCTTATGAACGGTTCTTTAATGCCGACACTGTGGCGGCGCGAGAACTGGCAATGAGTGAGCATATTGCTTCAATGCGAGCACACATGCGAGGTTTAAGCCGCAAAGATTATCATCAGTTGCATGGCGTTCAAAGTTTGGATTATGTGTTGATGTTTATTCCGGTTGAACCTGCTTTTCAAGCCGCGATTGCCGCTGATCCTAAACTGATTCGTGATGCAATGGATCTCAATATTATGTTGGTTAGCCCAACGACTTTGCTGGTGGCACTGAGAACCATTAATAATTTATGGCGTAATGAACGTCAAAATCAAAACGCCAAAGAAATTGCTGATCGAGCAAGTAAGTTATACGACAAATTACGCTTATTTGTTACCGATATGGAAGGATTAGGTACGTCATTAGATAAGGCCAGTCAAAGTTATCATAGCGCCATGAATAAATTAGTCAGTGGGCGAGGGAATGTTATTCGTCAAGCTGAAAGTTTTAAGTTATTGGGGGTAGAAGTGAAGCGTGATATTAGCTCGCAATTAGTTGAAAAATCGCAGTCACAATTGCATGATGCGAGAGGTTTTTCACATATCACTTCAGCGACTGAGTCTGATTTGTAGTGCTTAAAGAGTAAACCACTTTGAGCAAACGACAACCATCAAGTACACTAAGCCAGTTGAATAAATGAATTTAATCCTCGTCAGCTATTTTATTGTGATAATGGAATGAGCGCGAGGACACATAATGGATTGAGCATGACGGACACCACACAAGACACGACCCACTTTGGCTTTCGTACCGTGGCCAAAGAGGAAAAAGCAACCATGGTTGCTGAAGTATTCCATTCAGTAGCGGCAAAGTACGACATTATGAATGATTTAATGTCGATGGGTATTCATCGCGTTTGGAAGCGTTTCACGATTGACTGCAGTGGTGTGCGCCGTGGTCAACGCGTGCTTGATTTAGGCGGTGGTACTGGTGATTTAACCGCTAAATTTTCTCGTATTGTGGGTGACAGTGGACAAGTTATTTTAGCCGACATTAATAACTCAATGCTAAAAGTTGGCCGCAGTAAGCTACGTGATAGTGGCGTGATTGGTAACGTTGGTTATGTTCAAGCAAATGCCGAAGAACTGCCTTTTCCTGATAATTATTTTGATTGTATTACGATCAGCTTCTGCTTGCGTAACGTTACCGATAAAGAACAAGCATTACGTTCGATGTACCGTGTATTAAAACCCGGTGGTCGTTTATTAGTGCTAGAGTTTTCTAAGCCGATTTTAGAGCCTTTATCAAAAATATATGACGCTTACTCATTTCATTTATTACCGAAAATCGGTGAAATCATTGCTCATGATAGCGAAAGTTATCGCTATTTAGCTGAGTCTATTCGTATGCATCCTGATCAAGAAACATTGAAAGGAATGATGGACGATGCTGGGTTTGATCAGACAACCTATTACAACTTAACTGGCGGTATTGTTGCTTTGCACCGTGGTTATAAGTTCTGAGGCCCCTATGCCAATAGATGCATTTGTTACTGGCGCGGTAGAAACAGCGCTTAATCAATTAGTAAAAGACGATGCTGATAGTCAGCGTCGTTTGTCACGCTTACGCGGAAAAGTGATTAGCGTGGTTCTGAATGAATTTGGCAAAACGCTATATTTTGTTTTTAGTCAGCAAATTGATGTATTAGCGGCTTATGAGGGTGAGGTCGATTGTCAATTGGCCCTCAATTTAACGGCGCTGCCTGAATTACGCCAGCAAGCCAATCTCACTCAGTTAATTAAAGCTGATAAGTTATCTCTTGATGGTGACTTACAACTCGCCCAGCATTTTTCTAGTTTATTAGGTGGATTAAAGCCAGATATCGAAGAAAAGCTCGCTTATTACAGTGGGGATGTTGTGGCGCATACGGTGGTTAGCGGCATCAAATCAAGTGGACAGTTTATTCAGCAGCGATTACTAAAACGCCAGCGAAATGTAGCTCAAACACTAACGGAAGAGTGGAAATTATTACCACAGCCATTAGAGATCGCGTATTTTGCTGATCAAGTTGATGACTTGAAATCAGATGTTGCCTGTTTTGAGGCCCGATTAAATCAGCTACTTGAGCGATAATAGCCATGATGACTATTCGTGAATTTAAACGTCTTTACCGTATTATTGAAGTGCAATTACGTTACGGTTTGGATGATTTTATTCCGCAAGACCCACGAACAGTATTGCCAAAAAAATTACGTAAATCGTTATTCTGGATTAAAAATGAATATCCAGATAAACCGTTAGGTGAGCGATTACGGTTAGCGTTACAAGAATTAGGTCCGGTGTGGATCAAGTTTGGGCAGATGATGTCGACTCGACGTGATTTGTTCCCTCCCCATATCGCCGATCAATTAGCGTTATTGCAAGATCAAGTGGCCCCGTTTGATGGTCAATTAGCGAGACGTACGATTGAAGCATCATTAGGTGGCCCGATTGAGCAATGGTTTGATGATTTTGATGAGGTAGCGTTAGCTTCAGCTTCGATTGCACAAGTTCATACTGCGACCATGAAAGAAAATGGCCGTGAAATTGTATTTAAAGTCATTCGTCCTGATATTCGTCCTATTATTGAAGCAGATATTAAGCTGATGTACAGGATGGCCGAGATAGTTTCTCGGCTTCAACCACAAGCACGGCGATTACGTCCAGTTGAAGTGGTAAGGGAATACGAAAAAACCTTACTTGATGAACTGGATTTAATGCGTGAAGCAGCGAATGGAATTCAACTTCGACGTAACTTTGAAGGTGATGACACTCTGTATGTGCCTGAGGTCTTTACTGATTACAGCAGTGTAAATTTACTGGTGATGGAGCGAATCTACGGGATTCAGGTTTCTGACCTTGATGCCTTAAAAGCTAACGGTACTGATCTGAAATTATTATCAGAAAATGCGGTAAATATATTTTTTACCCAAGTGTTCCGTGATAGTTTCTTTCATGCTGACATGCACCCAGGGAATATTTTTGTTTCCTATGAGCACCCACATGATCCACAATGGATAGCATTAGATTGTGGTATTGTCGGCACGCTTAATCGTGAAGACAAACGTTATTTGGCTGAAAACTTACTGGCTTTCTTTAATCGAGATTACCGAAAAGTGGCCGAATTGCATGTTGATTCAGGTTGGGTACCCGCAGATACCAATATTGACGCGTTTGAAGTTGCTATTCGTACCGTGTGTGAACCCATATTTGAAAAGCCGTTATGTGAAATATCATTTGGGCATGTATTGTTGAATTTATTCAATACTGCACGTCGATTTAATATGGAAGTGCAGCCGCAATTAGTGTTGTTACAAAAGACATTGCTTTATGTTGAAGGTCTTGGACGCCAGCTGTACCCACAACTTGATTTATGGGCGACAGCAAAACCATTTTTAGAAGATTGGATGTCACGTCAAGTTGGCCCACAAGCCATTATTGATGCAGTAAAGAGTAAAGCGCCATTTTGGGCTGAAAAGTTACCAGAATTACCTGAATTACTTTACGACAGTTTGCGCCAAGGCAAGGTTATGAATCAACGACTCGATACACTCTATGATAATTTCATGGATAGTCGGCGTAACCAAGGTAAGGCAAGATTTTATTTTGGTATTGGTGCCACCATGATGGTGTGTGCTGCCATACTTTTCGGTGATCATGTTACCACCTATCCTGCTATTGCAGCTGGAGCAGGAGCGGTATTTTGGTTGCTGGGATGGCGAGCCTGTCGACAGTAGTCGCTGTAGGTTTCGCCTATACTTATAGTTGCGTGTAACAACGCACTCCGTTATTAACCACATAAAGCTGAGGTAAAATAAGCATGGGTGGTATCAGTATCTGGCAATTATTAATTATTGCACTGATCATTGTTCTGTTGTTCGGAACTAAGAAGTTACGCACATTAGGTGGCGACTTAGGTTCTGCTGTTAAGGGTTTCAAAAAAGCGATTGGTGATGATGATTCAGCACCTGCAGCTAAAAAAGAAACAACAGATGCAGATTTTGAACAAAAGAAAATTACGGATGAACAGCAAGCAGCTGATCAGACAACAACGAGTCAAAAAGACAAAGAGCAGGTTTAAGACGTGTTTGATATCGGGTTCTGGGAGTTAGTGCTGATCTCCGTGGTGGGATTGGTAGTACTGGGGCCGGAACGTCTACCCGTTGCGATACGTACTGTATCGCAGTGGATAGGTGCAGCCCGTAATATGGCAAACTCAGTCAAAGATGAATTGTCTCAGGAACTGAAAATTCAGGAACTGCAAGCCAATTTAAAAAAAGCTGAGCAAATGGGAATGAAGGACATCGCGCCTGAATTGCAAGAGTCGGTTGATGAACTTAAAAAAGTCGCCTCTGATGTGCAACGTCCCTATGCTGATAAAAGCGAGCAACCCTCAGCAACGACTTCTAATAAGCAGGAATAAATTACATCACTATGTCGACTGTCGAAGATTCGCAGCCGTTATTCAGCCATTTACTTGAGCTGCGTACACGGATCCTGCGCTCTCTCATCAGCGTGCTAGTGGTTTTTGTCTGTATAGTTTGGTTTTCGAAAGACATTTACGCGTTTGTAGCAGCACCTTTGGTTGAACGTATGCCAATCGGTGCCACTATGATTGCAACAGATGTTGCGTCACCGTTCTTTACACCGATAAAACTCACTTTAGTTACCGCTGTGTTTATTGCTGTACCAATGATTTTGTATCAACTGTGGGCGTTTGTAGCTCCTGGTTTATACAAGCATGAACGTAAGCTTATTATGCCATTACTGGTTTCCAGCTCATTGCTGTTTTATGCCGGTGTTGCGTTTGCTTATTTTGTTGTGTTTCCATTGGTGTTTAAGTTCTTTACCAGCGTCGCTCCGCAAGGAGTTGAAGTTGCAACAGATATTTCAAGTTATCTCGATTTCGTATTGTCGCTATTTATGGCGTTCGGTATTGCATTTGAGATCCCTGTCGCGATTATTCTGTTGTGTTGGACCGGTGCTACCGATCCTGAAACGTTACGCAGTAAACGCCCATATATTATCGTGGCAGCGTTTGTGGTCGGTATGTTGTTAACACCGCCTGATATTTTATCTCAGACCTTGTTAGCGGTGCCGATGTGCTTGCTATTTGAAGTCGGCTTATTCTTCTCACGTTTTTACATTCGTAAAGATGATGAAGACGAATATGGCGATGAAGATGAGCCGCAAGACATAAAGAGCATCAGCAAAGAATAGGGTTTATCCCCCTGTGATGATGAAAAAAACCGACCTTGGTGTCGGTTTTTTTATGTCTGTAATAATGTGATTATCACATAGTCAGTCAATTCGAGGCTCGATATACTGAGGTAAAGACGAGTTCATCAAAGAATGGAAAAAAATGATAGATATTGGTATTAATCTGACCAACAGCCGCTTTGATAAAGATCGCGCCGATGTTATTACTCGCGCGCAAGCAGTTGGAGTAAAAGGACTGGTTATTACCGGTACCAGCATTGAAGAAAGTATTGCCGCTCAGCAACTGGCTCAGCAGTGGCCTGATTATTGTTATAGCACTGCAGGCGTTCATCCTCATGATGCAAAATCGGTAACAGATTTCGCTTTACCTCAGATTCGTGCTTTAGCACAACTGTCACAGGTGGTTGCCATTGGTGAGTGTGGGTTGGATTTTAATCGTGATTTTTCACCACGTCCGCAACAAGAAGCGGTGTTTGAAGCCCAACTGGCGTTAGCTGCAGAGCTTAACTTACCCGTGTTTATGCATTGTCGTGATGCTCATGAGCGTTTTTTAGCTATTTTAAAACCATGGCGCGATAAATTACCCGCAGCAGTTGTGCATTGTTTTACCGGCTCACAGCAAGAACTCACTGATTGTTTAGCACTTGATTTACATATTGGTATTACCGGTTGGATCTGTGATGAACGCCGAGGCACTGAGCTGCGCCAAATTGTGAAACATATTCCAAGCCAACGGTTAATGATTGAAACTGATAGTCCTTATTTATTACCGCGTGATTATCGTCCTAAGCCTAAATCGAGCCGTAATGAACCGTTGTATTTACCCCATATTGCTGCCGTTATTGGTGAGTGTCGTGGTGAATCAGCCATAGATGTTGTCAATAATTCTTACCAAGTCAGCCAAGCTTTTTTTGCAATTTAATCCCACCTTGGTGGTGTGAGTGATATTATCAATATTCATTAATCTGTAAGGAGTTTACCGTGTCAGTATCTATTCAAGGTGCGTTTCCCGGACGTCGTATGCGTCGAGTCCGTAAGCATGATTTTAGTCGTCGTTTGATGGCGGAAAACCAGTTATCAGTTAATGATCTTATTTACCCAATGTTTGTACTTGAAGGCACTAATCGTCGTGAAAGTGTCGCTTCAATGCCGGGTATTGAGCGTTTATCAATTGATTTATTGTTAGAAGAAGCAGCGTATATCGCCAGTCTTGGTGTGCCTGCAATTGCGTTATTTCCAGTGGTATCACAACCGTTTAAATCTGAATTAGCTGAAGAAGCATATAACGTTGACGGTTTAGTGCAAACTGCGGTTCGTGCATTAAAAGCGCATGTACCAGAGCTGGGTGTGATTACCGATGTCGCTTTAGATCCGTTCACGGTTCATGGTCAAGATGGCATCATTGATGATGAAGGTTATGTGCTTAATGACATCACCACTGAGATTTTGATCAAACAAGCGTTATCTCATGCTGAAGCCGGGGCTGATGTTGTTGCTCCTTCTGATATGATGGATGGTCGTATTGGCGCAATCCGTGAAGCATTGGAACAAGCGGGTCATATTAATACGCAAATTATGGCTTACTCAGCTAAATATGCGTCAAATTACTATGGCCCGTTTCGTGATGCAGTAGGATCAAGCAGCAATCTTAAAGGGGGGGATAAAAAAACCTACCAGATGGATCCTGCTAACAGTGATGAAGCGTTGCATGAAGTGGCAATGGATATCAGCGAAGGTGCTGATATGGTGATGGTGAAGCCGGGAATGCCGTATTTAGATGTGGTACGTCGTGTGAAATCAGAGCTACAAGTGCCAACGTATGCTTACCAAGTGTCTGGCGAATATGCGATGCACATGGCTGCTTTCCAAAATGGTTGGCTTAAAGAGCGTGAAACAGTGATGGAATCACTAATGTGCTTTAAACGTGCAGGTGCTGATGGCGTGTTGACCTATTTTGCGAAAACAGTCGCAGAATGGTTGGCGGCAGAAGGCGCTGAGCGCGGATTAAATTTGAAAAAATAACGTTTATTGAACGTGATAAAAAGCGAGCTAAGGCTCGCTTTTTTTATGGCAAATTTTCACTATGGCTTTACATTTCGATTGATCGGATTTTGCAGTGAAATTAAGGTTTCTGTTGATTGTACTTCTTCAATGGCTTGCAGCTTATTGATCAATACATGCTGCAGTTCTTCAATTGAGTGACACATCAATTTAACAAAAATATTGTAAGCGCCTGTGGTGTAATACGCTTCGACAACCTCATCGAGCTGATTGAGTTTTTCAAGCGCTGAGTGGTAATCACGCGCAGCATAAAGGTTGATACCAATAAAGCAGCATACGTCATAACCTAATAATTTTGGGTTAACGATTACCTCGGTCCCGGTAATAATGTTGGAGGCCCGCATTTTTTCAACCCGCACATGGACAGTTGCAGGGCTGACGTTAAAACGTTTCGCCATTTCAGCATAAGGCACTCGCGCATCCGTCATTAACGCGTTAAGAATGTCGCGATCTAAATCATCGATGCGAACAGCTATATTCATCACAATTCCTTTTCAGCGAGGTAAGTTATTCGCTACTTAAGACCATGGTCTATCTTATCCTTATGTTAGGTTGTGATACCAGAGCCAAGCGTGATTTGTAGTGCTATAATTCGCCGCCTAAAGCTTCTATCTCCAATAATGGGTGAGATAGATATTGTTTGATATCGGAGAATGCAGTGCAACTAGCCTTACTTTGTGAAGTTCCTCAACGTCAGTCTGAATTAGATCAACTCGCCGCCCGCTGGGGATTGACGCATGATGAGCACAGCTGTTTTGCGTTAGTGTTAACCGCTAACCAATTAGAGCTGCGTAAGTTAGATGAACCTAAACTTGGTGCTGTATTTGTCGATTTAGCCAGTGGCGCGGTAGCACACCGTCGTAAATTCGGTGGTGGTCGTGGGCAAGCTATTGCGAAAGCGGTGGGACTAAAAAATGGGTTAACCCCAACGGTATTAGATGCTACTGCCGGTTTAGGCCGCGATGCGTTTGTGCTCGCGTCGTTGGGTTGTAAGGTGCAATTAGTGGAGCGTCATCCGGTGGTCGCAGCTTTACTTGATGATGGCTTAGCCCGTGCGAAAGCGGATCCTGAAATTGGTCATTGGGTCAGTGAGCGGATGCAGTTATTACATGCATCAAGCCAAGATGCATTGTTGCAATTGGCGGCGGATAAAGATTTTGTTGCTCCTGAGGTGATTTATTTAGATCCGATGTACCCGCATAAAAAGAAATCGGCATTGGTGAAAAAAGAAATGCGCGTTTTTCAAACCTTGGTGGGTGCAGATTTAGATGCTGATGAGTTATTTGCGCCAGCGTATGCATTAGCCACTAAACGGATTGTGGTTAAACGTCCTGACTATGCTGAATTTTTAGCAAATGCGAAGCCATCGATGGCGATTGAAACCAAGAAAAACCGCTTTGATATTTATGTGAAAGCGAGCATGAAGAATAATGACGAGCCAAAATAAAAATTTACAAATTTAAGCTTCAAGCGCACACTCTATGCTGGAATTACGAATCATTATCGTTTAATGTTCGTGGAACTGGTTATTTGAGTGAGGGTCTGTTGATGGTTAAATCTTTATGTAAGTATCGTCGTGCTGAAATTGCCGATCAATTTGCGACGATCACTAAGATAGTCAGTGAACCAACATTTATTTGCGCGAGTTGCACCCGTGTGGCGAGTGATAAAAACTATTTATGTAAACCGAGCCGTTTAACCAATACGGTATCAGCAACAGCCGCAACATTGACACCAATGCCAACACCCACGCCGATGATGACGTTGGCGGCCTCAACTGCGCCGACTTCTGATACGATCAATGTGCACCAATTACCGATGCCAACTGCGGTGGGGCAAAGTCGAATTGAGATGGTAACCATTGTTGAACAAGCTGAGGTGCTTGAACAGCCCGATAGGTTGTTAGAACAAACGGAAAAATTGAAAAAATTAGCTAAGAAAAAAAATAAACTCTTAAAAAAAGCGGCTAAAGCGGTGAAGAAGTTTGATAAGCAATTACGTAAAACAAAGCAAACGCTTGGGTTAACATCCTGATTTAGCGTTCACTGCATTATGATCACCAATAAAAAAGCCTCCCTAGGGAGGCTTTTTTATTAGTATTTGTTTATTAATCAGCGTGTTTAATTAATACAGCCATCATAACGCCAACAATCACAGACACAACAATACCTGAAACAATGATCCAAGGAAGCATATCCATAACAGTTATCCAAATGTTAAATAAAAAGGGTAGAGTGGCTATTGAATCGTGTTTGTTGGTTGGGAGCAATGGGGTAGATATACCTTGTAATGGCTGTTTACATATAGAAACATGTTAATGCTAAAACTGTTATCCAGACGAAAAAAAAGCGCCACTAAGGCGCTTTTTTCAGATTTAAAATTTAAGCTTGATCAGGTTTTGCTAATTGCAGTGCTTGACGAGAAACTTCAGCGGCAGCTTGTTTATCGCCAAGTTGCTCAAGCGTCGCTACCAGATGAGCATAATCGGTGACGTCTGGACGTAACGCGATCGCTTTTTCTAGGTGCTCTTTAGCCGGTTGCCATTGTTGATCAGCCATTAACATCTGTCCCAATGCACTTTGTAGGGTTGGATTATTACCGTTGTTGGCTAATAAATCTTGTAGGCTCACAATGGCTGGGTGACGATCTGGCAGTGTTAATTGTGGCATTAAGCTAATTAGCGCCTGCTCAGGGTTTTTCTTAACAGCATCACGCAAGATAGGGAAGGCATCTGCATCAGCATGGCGAACCATCATCTGTTTAACAAAGCACGCGACTAGCGCTGGATTGTGTTTGTCTTTACGGTTGAGGCTGTTCCAGTAACCCATTAAACCATCACTGCCATTTTGTTGGCTAAGATGGTGCATTTGACCACATTGCGCTTGCACGTCGAGTTGAGCAGCTTCTGCGGCAGTGATGACATCTGCTTTAGTCAATTGGGGTAGCAATACTTGCAGTGCTTTCCAATCTTCTAATTGCAAGTAACACTGCTTTAGTAGGCTTAGTATCATTGGATTACGCGGGCTAGTTGGCTGTACATCTTGCAATGTTGCAAGGGCCTGTTCAAATTGTTGTTGACGAATTTGAAGCTTAGCGCGAGTCAGTGCGACAGCAAGGCTTTCAGTATCTTGCTCAGCTGCGAGTTGTAAGTATTGATCTCGCTGTTGAGTTTTACCCAGTCCTTGTGCAGCTTCTGCAGCAGCTAAGTAGTTTAGAATTGGCGCATCGCTAAATTTTGCTGATTTAGACAGCATTTTTTCAGCTGCTTTCCAATCACCTTCGGCAACTTTCAATAGGCCTTCTGCGGTATTGCGACGTGCATTGCGAACTTGGCGACCGCTGAACCAACCACGGGTTGAGCTACCAAAAGAAAACAAGCGACGTAAAATAAATTCAAGTACAAAGAAAATCGCAACGATGGCAATCGCAACGATAATCAGTGTTGTTAAACTCATTTCAATGGTTTGATTGGCAAACGAGATCAATACATAACCTTGGTGGCCTGCAAGATCAGGGCTGACAATGATACCGGCAATCAGAGCGATGACCAATAACAACAATTTAACCATTATTTAGTCTCCTCTTTAGTGGTGTAAGTCACTACCGCTTTGTTATCGGTTGCTGTGTTTTCAGCTGCGGTTGCTTGTTGGATTTGTTTCTCAACCACTTTCTTCACCGCAGGTGCAGCATTTTTAACTGCCGCTGGTGCTGCTTTTGCGGCAACAGGTTCGCTAAGGGCGGTCATTTTATTGCGTAACACTTTATTCACGAGTTGGGTGATCAAAGCTTGTGATTGCAATTTAGCTGGGTAATCAACGGCAACATTTTGTTGTTCTAGTTGTTGTAGACCAGCAATGAAGCTTTGTGTTTTTGGTGATGACAAGTCGTAGTACTGTTGTGACCACTTGATCGCCGTTGCAATTGAATCACGGTAAACTTGGCCTTGGTCGCGATATACTGCGGCGATAGCTGTCTCAAGTTTGTTGGTGATATTTTGCTGCAGGTAGAAATCTTGTTGCGGTGATAGTAACGGTACAACACTGCCATCACGCTTACGGTAAGTAATGAAATTTTCACTAAAGTTTTTAAGTGAGGTCATTAAATTGTTTTTCCAATCATTAACCGATTGGCTAACGGTTGGATTTTGCTGTGGTTCTGCTTTAGCTAATACGGCATTGGCTAACGGTAAGCTATCAATGCTATTTTCAAGGCTGTTAAGACGCAATACGATGCCATCACGATCAACCACCGTGATTGATTTTAACGCAGTAATATCATTACTCATTGCCTGGCGCAGATTTTTAAGGCTTGGATCATTGAGTTCTGCAATGCGGTGATCAGCGGCTTCAAGTAATAGTGTAGCGCTGGTAACGTCATGCTCTAGCCATAGTTTACGGCCTGCCATTTTAACTAAATAATCGGCTTCAGCTAATAGCCAATCGTTAGGCTCTTGGCCTTTTAAATCTGCAATGGCTGTTTGAATTGAATCAATCGATTTTTGCTGTTGGCTAATGCCTTGCTCAACTTTCTGCTGGGCAGTGCTAAGCTCGTTATTGACCATTGAAATGGTTTGCTGTTGGTCAGCTTGCATTGCAGCTTTCATGGTCGCAATTTGTTGTTGTAAGGCGGCAACTTGCTGCTGTTGTTGTAAACCTTGCTGGTGGCCGTGGTAGTAAAGACCACCGCCTAGTGCTAATACTAATGCGATAGCAACCCAACCCGTTTTACTGCCTGATTTTTTTTGTTTAGCGGCCGTAGGCGCTGCTTTGGTCGAGTTTGAAGTACTATTTTTTGAGGCATTAACAGCAGGCTTGTCTTTAGTTACTGGCGCTGCTGTTTGGTTTGTGTTGATTTTTTTGTCTGTCATCCTAATTATTCCATTAGCTTACGTTGCTTTTTAGGAACGTGAATAACGCCTGATTAGCGGCGCTTCCCACGGTGGAAATATGTTTGTAGCCAAGTGTCGATGCTTGGTCTGCGATTCGTCGACTTGGTACGAAAAGGTGGCAATTATAAAGCCAAGCCAAATCTTCAGTTGGAATTAATCCCGTTAAGTATATTAATTGTTCACTGCTTGTGACAACTAGAGCGTGAATTTGCTGTTGTTGCCACTGTTGAGCTAATCGTGTTGCATCGAGAGTCAGCCAGTTGCGTTGATAAGTTTCGCAATAACTGACTTGGGCCTGACGAGCGGTTAATGCTTGATAGATTAATTCGCGGCCACCATTGCCTCGTAAGATTAAGACTCGGCGTTGACGAATATTCGCAAGTTCAGGTAAGGCTAATAGTGCTTCACTATCATGCTGACCTTGTGGTGAACTCACGGGTTGCTGGCAGGCTTGTGCTAACGCTGCCGCGGTCTTATCGCCAACGGCTATATAATGCATGTTTTTTGGCCATTCTGCACCTTGTGATGTCAAGTAATCAGTCGCAAAGCGCACCGCATGATAGCTAACTGCGATGATGTAGTCACCTGGTTGCAGTTGTTGAATTTGTTCTATTAATTTATTTATATATTTTCCTTGCTGAACCTCAAGCAAAGGTTGAGCAATAGCGCTGATCGCCACTTGATTAAGTTGTGCGGCCAATTGATCGCATTCTGGTGCAGGACGGGTGATCAGCACGGTCATTAGGCGTTACCGTATAAGCGATCAAGGATCTCTTTAGCACCGTTAGCTAACAATTCATCCGCTAAGGTTAGACCTAATTGTTCTGCATTTTCAATTGGGCCGCTAATTTCAGCACGAACAATGATGCTACCATCAGGTTCTCCGACAAGTGCACGTAACCAAATTGTGTCGTCTTGTAATTCGGCATAGCTACCAATAGGCACTTGGCAACCACCTTGAAGGCGATTATTCATCGCTCGCTCACATAAAACGCGCGTTGCTGTTGGTTGATGATTGAGTGGTGCAAGCAGTTGGCGTACGCGTTGGTCATCCAAGCGACACTCAATACCTACTGCGCCTTGACCGACTGCTGGGAGGCTAGTTTCAGGGGCAATTTCACAGCGAATACGATCATTCATTTTCAGGCGTTTTAGGCCAGCAGTTGCTAAAATGATGGCGTCATATTGGCCTTCATCAAGCTTACGTAAACGAGTATTCACGTTACCGCGCAAATCGTTAACGATTAAATCGGGACGTTGAGATCGAAGCTGACACTGGCGGCGTAAGCTGGAGGTACCAACAATCGCACCTTGGGGTAAATCATCAATTGAATCGTAGTTGTTTGATACAAAAGCATCACGTGGATCTTCGCGCTTACAGATAGTCACTAAGCCAAGACCTTCGGGGAACTCCACGGGTACATCTTTCATTGAGTGCACCGCGATATCCGCGCGACCTTCTAGCATTGCGATTTCAAGTTCTTTGACAAAGAGGCCTTTACCCCCCACTTTTGCTAAAGGCGTATCTAAAATAATGTCGCCTTTTGTTACCATTGGTAATAGCTCAACAACGAGCCCAGGATGAGCTTGTTCTAGTTCAGCTTTGACAAATTCTGCTTGCCACATAGCTAATGGGCTTTTACGTGTCGCAATGCGAATCGGTTGAGTTGTCATCATAGTAAAGAGGGTCCGTTAACCAAGGTTATTATTTTTTCTGTCGAGTATCGTACCACTACCTAAGCATGGATGATAATTCGTGTATTGCGGTTCCTGATTCCAAGCGTTATTGTGTAGCTAATGGGACGAGAAAATGTGATATTTATCGCAATAAGTCGTTGCTCAGTTACTAATTACAGCTTCAGTATTGGTTGTTCGTTACTGAGACGATTTAACGTCTTACTATTATGGATGAATCATAGACAGTTGTTATTGGCCATGCATGGCATTATCTTTACCGTAGGTATTAAAAATGATACATTGATCACGTTTTTTTCTCATTTTGAATAAAATTTACGCTATTAATGTCAAACTGCGGGCCGCACTAACACTGCTAGCTCTTGGAAGAGTAATTTGCAAAATTATATCAAGACGCTAAAAGGTAGACTGGACTCACTGACTGAGCTTCGCATTGAACGTGCGCGGTTGGCCATGAGTGAACCGTCGGTACAGATTTTTGATCTGTTGCCTGTCTTATTACATTATAACCACCCAGCCTTGCCCGGGTATCTTGATCAACAAGTACCGCAGGGAATTGCGCATTTTGTCGCCACTGACGTGCAACAGCAATTTATTAATGATTGTGCACGCGCGACACTGATGCCCGTGGATCCGATCGTGGTTGCTGATGCTGACTGCCCAATTACCGGCCTTTATGCCATGGGTAGTACTTCTTCTATGGGGCAAAGTCTCACCAGCGATCTTGACATTTGGGTGTGCATTCCCACCTCATTAAACTGTCAAAGCCGAGAAGCACTCGACAGTAAATGTAGCTTGGTTTCTAAATGGGCGATGGAACAAGGGGTTGAAGCTAACTTCTTTTTGATCGACGAAAACCGTTTCCGCGACAATTTTTCTGAAGCCATGACAGGTGAAAACTGTGGCTCAAGTCAGCATTTATTACTTCTTGATGAATTCTACCGTTCTGCAGTATGTCTAGCAGGTTTACCTTTATTATGGTTTATGGTGCCACCAGAGATGGAAGAGTGCTATGACCAATATATCGATGATCTAGTTGCGAAAGGCTATATTGAGCGTGACCAATGGATTGATTTTGGTGGCTTGATGCGTATTCCTGCCGAAGAATATTTTGGTTCTAGTTTATGGCAGCTCTACAAAAGTATCGACTCGCCCTATAAATCGGTATTAAAAGCGATTTTGCTTGAAGCCTATTCATGGGAATACCCGCATACACAATTATTAAGCCTTGATGGTAAGCGCCGTTTCTTTGCCGAAGATCGCAGTGAATACTGTATGGATGCTTATTATTTGATGCTTGAAAAAGTGACCCGTTATTTAGAGCGTATTGATGATCATCGTCGACTCGATTTAGTTCGTCGCTGTTTCTATCTTAAAACCCATGAGAAATTAACCCGTAAACCGACGTCAGGTTCTGTGGAGTGGCGTCGACAGGCATTACAGCATTTAACCGAGCAATGGCAGTGGTCGACAGAGGTTGTTGCGGCGCTTGATAATCGCCGTAATTGGAAAGTCACCCAAGTTAAGCAAGCGCATAATGAATTACTTGATGCATTGATGCTCAGTTATCGAAATCTGATTCGTTTTGCTCGGCGCAATGATATTACTTCGGCGATTAGCCCTGAAGATATCAGTATTCTGGCGCGTAAATTATATGCTGCGTTTGAGGTTCTGCCTGGAAAAGTGACCTTATTAAATCCACAAATATCACCGGATTTACATGAGCCTGATCTGAGTTTTATTCAAGTTCCTGAAGGGCGAACCAATACTGCGGGTTGGTATTTATATAAGCAGCCGATAGAAGCTAAATATATTTTAGGCCAGCCATCATTAGAGCATAACCGCTACTTATCGAAATTAGTCGCGTGGAGCTATTTTAATGGTTTGCTAACAGAATCGACCCATTTGCACACCGTGGCACGTAATGCTGATATGGATTTGGATAAGCTGTATCAATTGGTGAGTGATATTCGTAATACCTTTCCAATTCGTCGTCCACATCCAGGTTTACAAGCATTATCAAGCCCGTGTGAGATTCGTCAATTAGGGTTGTTTGTTAATTTAGAAAACGACCCAACGACGGAACTGAAAAATCGATCGGTACGGTTTGATTTTAAAACCACTGATATTTTTAGTTATGGACCAGAACAGAAATGTTTAGTTGGCAGTGTTGATTTGGTTTACCGTAATTCGTGGAATGAAGTACGAACCCTAAATTTCAGTGGTAATTATGCGATGCTGGATGCGTTGAAAACCATGCTCGGTAAAATGCACCACGATGCGATTCCACCAGAAGCGATTGATGTGTTCTGCTATAGCAAACATATGCGGGGGTTAATTCGTAACGTGGTCTATCAATTGGTGGCTGAGTGTATTGAAATGCGCTTAAAACCCGTTGAAGAAGAAAAACGACGTCGTTTTAAAGCGGTGCATATGGCTGATGAAACCTATGGTTTGTTCTTTGAACGCCGTGGTGTTTCTGTACAGCGATTGGAAAATTCAGTCGATTTTTATAGCTGTATTTCATCGAATAAAGTCAGTGATATTCCTAAAGTGGTGATGGGTAAAACCGATGAGCCGCATCCACCGGAAATTGTTGATGCTTATGCCAGTGAAGGGTTGATTCAGTTCTTTTTTGAAGATTGTGAGCAAGGTTTTAATATCTACATTTTAGATGAAACCAATCAAATGGAAGTGTATCGCCAATGCAATGGCAATAAAGATGAGATGGTGCATGGTGTAAACCGTTTTTATACCTCATCGCAAGATCGTTTTAGTTATAGTGCTAATTTTATTAACTTTAATTTACCTCAGTTTTACGATATCGCACATAACGACAAAGGTGAGCTACAAGTATTGCCGTTTAAGAGTGGCCAAGTGTCTCGCCGTCAGGATAATACTGAATCGACAAATAATGGCATTAGCTTTAATTAATCTTATTGTTTGTACTGTATCGAAAAAAAAGCCTTCATTATTGAAGGCTTTTTTTATGGCTGTAATGCAACAAAAGCGTATTACCAAGTGACAGTCTCACCTGCATGTAAGCTGCATTCTTGTTTTAATAGCGCAAATAATTCGGTATTGCTACGAGTACAACGCCATTCATTACCAGTGTATTTAAAGTGGTAACCACCTGATTTTGAAGCTAACCATAGTTCGTGTAATGGTTCTTGGCGGTTAATCACAATTTGACTACGGTTGGCAAATTCAAGTGTAAGCACGTTGCCAGTGGTTTCTGGTTCAATATCAACACCGGATTCATCGATGCCTTCTTCGATCTGCATTAGAGCGAGATCGGCCAGTTGGTGGAATTCAGTATCATTCATCCTATTGCGTCCTATTGCTTTTCTTGTTCTTGGTGCGATTATAGAGGTCATTGGACGGATAATCACTGGCTTTGAATTATGCATAAAGGTTTATTAGCAATTTTGGTCTTAGGATCGTTAATTTTAGCTGGCTGTGGCCAAAGTGGCCCACTTTACATGCCAAAAGACGCACCACAACAACATCAGCCACAATAATAAGTTAGCTGCGATGGTGATTGCGTCGCAGTTTAATCGTCAACCAGACAGGGAAGGACAACATTGGATTATTTTAATTACCAGTCAGATGGGCAATTATGGGCGGAAGACGTCGCATTGGCCAAGTTAGCAACACAATATGGCACTCCGCTGTATGTGTACTCACGAGCAACGTTAGAACGCCATTGGCATGCCTTTGATCAAGCGGTTGCGACCCATCCACATTTGATTTGTTATGCGGTAAAAGCAAACTCTAACCTTGGGGTATTAAATGTCCTTGCACAGTTAGGTTCTGGGTTTGATATCGTGTCTTTGGGTGAGTTAGAACGTGTTTTAGCAGCGGGCGGCGATCCGGCTAAAGTGGTTTTTTCTGGCGTGGGTAAAACAGCGCAAGAAATGCAACGTGCACTTGAGCTGGGAATTAAATGTTTTAATGTTGAATCTGAGCCTGAATTAGATAGGTTAAATTATGTGGCGGGTCAATTAGGGAAAATTGCCCCGATCTCATTACGCATTAACCCAGATGTTGATGCTAATACTCATCCTTATATTTCAACGGGTTTGCGCGATAATAAATTTGGTATTGCGCGTGAACGTGCACTGGACGTTTACCAATTAGCGCACCAATTACCGTATCTTAATGTGGTCGGTATGGATTGCCATATAGGCTCTCAGTTGACGGAAGTGAAACCTTTTATTGATGCAACTGAACGGTTGTTAGCATTAGTTGATGAGTTAAAATTAGCTGGAATTGAGATTAAACATTTGGATCTCGGTGGTGGCTTAGGGGTGACATATAACGATGAACAACCCCCATTACCCGCAGAGTATGCGACCGCATTGTTATCTCGTTTGGCGGCTTATCCTGAACTTGAATTAATTTTTGAGCCAGGACGAGCGATTGCTGCGAATGCGGGTGTATTGCTGACCAAAGTGGAATTTTTAAAGCATACTGAATATAAAAACTTTGCCATTGTTGATGCGGCGATGAATGATTTAATTCGGCCGACATTATATTCCGCTTGGCAAGATATTGTGCCAGTGATCCCACGTCAGGGTGAGCGTCAGTGTTATGATTTAGTGGGGCCTATTTGTGAAACCGGTGATTTTATTGGTAAAGATCGTCATTTATGCTTAGCGCCAAATGACTTACTTGCGGTAAGGTCTGCGGGTGCTTATGGTTTCGTGATGGCATCTAATTATAATTCTCGCCCTCGTGTTGCTGAAGTGATGGTTGATGGTGAGCAAGTACATTTAGTGCGTGCTCGTGAAACGTTAGACCAACTTTGGCAGCATGAATATCTCGTTGAATGATTGTCGTCGCAACTGATGCTTAATAATTAAGGAACATCATGCAGATTAACTTCTCCAAAATGCATGGGCTCGGCAATGACTTTGTTGTTGTAGATTGTGTAACACAAAATGTATTTTTTTCACCGGATGCGATTCGCCGTTTAGCGGATCGTCATCGTGGGATCGGTTTTGACCAATTATTGGTGGTTGAACCGCCTTATGATCCTGAAACGGACTTTCATTACCGTATTTTTAATGCTGATGGTAGTGAAGTCGAACAATGTGGCAATGGCGCCCGTTGTTTTGCTCGCTTTGTTTCAATGAAAGGTTTAACCAACAAATACCATATTTCCGTGAGTACTAAAGCAGGAAAAATGATATTGAAGTTGGAAAGTGACGGCCAAGTTACGGTTAACATGGGCGCCCCTAATTTTGAACCCGCTAAAATTCCGATGCGAGCGAAACAGGCAGAAAAAACCTATTTATTGCGTGTTGGTGAACAAACGTTATTTTGTGGTGCTGTCAGCATGGGTAACCCACACTGTGTCACGATTGTCGATAGTGTGGCGACAGCTGCGGTTGAAAAGCTGGGGCCATTACTGGAATCTCATGAACGTTTCCCTGAGCGAGTGAACGCAGGTTTCATGGAAGTGATTGATCGCGGCACCGTGAAATTACGTGTTTATGAACGTGGTGCGGGTGAAACTCAGGCTTGTGGCAGTGGTGCTTGTGCCGCTGTTGCTGTTGGTCGTAGCCAAGGTTTACTCGATGAAAATGTTAAAGTCTGCTTACCGGGTGGTGATTTATATATTCGCTGGGCAGGTGAAGGCAAACCGTTATTTATGACCGGTCCCGTTGCCCATGTGTTTGATGGCCAATTTATTCAATAATGATCTTTAACGAGGGTCATTGTTATCAATGACACTCATGATCGAGGTTTATGTGAATACGCTTCCCCAAAGTTTTGAACAACCTCTGGCTCGTTTTTATGAATATTTGCGTAGTGAACGTGAACTGAGTTTGCACACGCAACAGAACTATAAACGTCAATTAACTTGTATTGCAGAACAATTGCTAGAGCTAGGGGTTGAAAACTGGCAGCAAGTTGATGCGGGCTGGGTGCGCCAAATAGCCAGTAAAGGTATGCGTAGTGGTCTTAAAGCCAGTAGTTTAGCAATGCGGTTGTCAGCTTTACGCAGTTTTTTTGATTATATGGTGCATCAGCAACTATTGCCGGCCAACCCAGCTAAAGGCGTGGCTGCACCACGCAAAGCACGTCCGTTACCCAAAAACCTTGATGTTGATGAAATGAATCAATTACTTGAGGTTAAGGATGACGATCCATTAGCGATTCGTGATCGCGCGATGATGGAATTAATGTATGGTGCCGGATTACGTTTATCGGAATTGGTTAATTTGAATGTCCGTGATATTAGCTTAACTAAAGGTGATTTGCGGGTTATTGGTAAAGGCGATAAAGAACGGGTTGTGCCTTTTTCAGGTTTGGCGCGTGAGTGGGTAGCGAATTGGCTCAAGTTGCGTGACAATATTGCCCACGCTGATGAAACAGGGTTATTTGTGTCTAAACTCGGCCATCGCATTTCAAACCGTAATGTACAAAAAAGAATGGCAGAATGGGGCCAGAAACAGGCCGTATCTAGTCATATTAATCCGCATAAATTACGGCATAGTTTTGCAACCCACATGTTGGAATCTAGTGGTGATTTACGTGCTGTACAAGAGTTATTGGGTCATGCAAACTTGACCACCACTCAAATTTATACCCATCTTGATTTTCAGCATTTAGCCAAAGTCTATGATGCTGCTCACCCACGCGCGAAACGCCGTTAGTGTTTTATCGCGTGTTCACTCTCAGGAACTCCCATGCAGTTTTATCGTCAGTTAGGCCAGATTAACGCCCTTACTTTTGATCTTGATGACACCTTGTATGATAACCATCCGGTGATCGTGCGTGCAGAACAAGCGATGTTTGATTGGTTAGCACAGCTATTACCCGCGTCAATGGTGATCAGCCGTGATGATTGGCAACGCTTAAAACAACAACTTGCTGCGGTTGATTCTAGTTTGAGTCATGATGTCAGTGCGTGGCGTTATGAAGCGTTAAAAATTAACTTTATGCAGTTGGGATGGCGGCTTAAAGATGCTGAATTAGCGGCCCGCCAAGGGTTAGATTTGGTGCTAGTTGAGCGCAACAAAGTTGATGTTCCCGCTGAAACTCACCGTGTGTTGGCATTGTTGAGTGCTAAAGTTCCGTTGGTCGGGATCACTAATGGTAATGTCGATCCGCAACAGATTGGTTTGGCCGATTATTTTAGTGCTATTTACCAAGCAGGACGCGATGGGTTAGCTAAGCCGAAAGCTGATTTATTTACCTGTGCGATTAATCATTTAAATATTCCGGCTGAGCAAATTTTGCATGTTGGTGATCATTTACATACAGATGTTTTTGGTGCCAAACAACAGGGTTTACAAGCTTGTTGGTATAACGACCAGTCGCGAGTATTAACGTCGACCCCGAGTAATTGTTTACCTGATATTGAAATTAGTGCGCTTGCTGAATTATTACCATTAGTCGGCTTAACGACAGAGTAAATGTCCACGATTTAGCACCCAGTGCGATTAGCCTTGTTGGGTGCTTAGCCGTTTACGGTATGATATTGCTATTTCGATAATGCTGACTTATCCAGTGATCGACTGAGAGTTTACCTGCGCCCCAGAATATAGTAACTAATAACATCATTCCCCATAATTGGTGATCATAAAACCCTTGCGGCCATAAAGCAGGGTATGACACTACCGCAATAATATTAAAACCAAATAATAGTATGGCCATCGGCCGTGCGAATAGTCCAAGTACTAAAAAAATCGGCACTATTAATTCAATCGCTGTTCCACTATAGGCCGCCCATTGCCAAGGTAAGACAGGCACCTGATATTCGTATTCAAATAAATACAGGGTGCTATCCCAACTACCATATTTGATCAGTCCTGATTTAAAGAACGCAATGGCAACCCAGACGCGACTAAAAAGTAACAGTAATGGTTGCAGCGGTTGTACGAGTTGTTGAAAAAAAGTGTCGATGGTACGAATAAAATTAATCATCACTATTAACCTTACGAATATCGTCAATTAAGTGGTGGTGTAATAACTGTGGTAGTAGATCTAATTGCGTTGTTGTTAACGCGGTAATTGGACGTTGCTGCTGACAATCAGTGACTAAAGTGACTAATTCTGGCGTGACATGCTGCTGCCAAATTTGCCATTGGTAATGTTGCATCAGGGCGGTTTGCGGCTGATTAATATCCAGCGTTGCTAATAATTGGTGTTGATCTGAATGCGGATGGTTAACGATTTCCCACAGTGACACCACCGCATATTGGCTGCTAAAGGTGTCGGTTGAGGTTGGAATATGAAAATAATATTGCTGTGAAGTAATAGAATTGGCTTGATGTTCAAGTTGACGTAATTTTTGCAGTGGTAAGTTGCCAGCGTGGCAAGCTAAACGGCTGACACAATCGCGTTGCCATTCTAGCCGTGCGAGATCAACTAAATAAGGCAGAGTGGAAACCAATGTTGGTTGAGCGGCGATAGTATCGCTAAAGTGAGCACCATAAATAGTGACATCCCCTTGTGATAACGGATGATTAAGTATGTGCTGTCGCGCGAGGTGGTTGAAACAATCATCACCAACCATGGCGCTAACGGTAGCATAGACAGCTGCCAGAACATCGGTTAAGCCAATAATAAAATTATTACAGTACAGTTGTAGTCGTTGCTCTGCACTGAAATGGTCATTGACGATAGTGGTGGTTAAATCATGCGGTTGATAATGCAATGCCGCCGCAAACTGATGTTGTAATTGCTGCAAATTAGGCGTGGTTGCAGATGATGGCATTGGCTAGCTCCTTATCGATAATGGCTTGAGCCTTATCGGCTTCAGCCAATAATATTGCCAAGGGTGGAATATCTGCATCCCATTCAATTAATGTTGGCGTCTCACTACCATGACAGTGAACCCACTGTTGATATAAGAGCCACACTTCATCACTGATGGGTTGGCTATGCGTATCAATCCAGATTTCACCTTGAGGCAGTTGTTTACGAATAAAGCCCGCAAGATGTATCTCTTGCACTACTGCAGGATTAATAGCCGCTAAATAAGTTTGGCAATCAAAACCATGGTTAAAACTGCTGACATAAATATTGTTTAAATCTAATAACAACCCACAGTCTGTTCGTTGTTGCACGGCCATTAAAAATTCCCACTCTGGAATGGTTGAGTGTTGAAACTGTAAATAGCTTGATGGGTTTTCAATTAACATTGGCCGTTGAAGTACATCTTGAACTTGAATCACTTTATCGCAAAAATTATTGAGGGCTTCTTCGGTATAAGGTAATGGTAAGAGATCATTAAAATAGTGACCATCAACTGAACTCCAACTGAGATGATCTGAAATTAAGAACGGCTCTGTTTCAGTAACTAATTGTTTGAGTTGTTGTAAATGCTGAATATTAAGTGGATCGGCGGATCCTAATGACAGCCCAATACCATGACAGCTAATCGGATAATGAGGCTGTAATTGGCGTAGTTGTTGGCGTGCTAATGAATGGGGGTTGAAATAGTTTTCACTGTGGATTTCCAGCCAGCCCAGTTGTGGCCGTTGAGTGATCATTTCAATAATATGAGGTGAGCGTAAGCCCACCCCAATTGATTGCTGGGATGAAAAGTCCACCAAGTTATGCTTCCTCAGTTGATCCGCCATGGAGGCGATCACATAACCCTTTTGGAACGACTACAAACGCATCTTTCTGAGCATCTTCTTTAGCCGAGCCTGCGCAAGAGCTGGTTTTAGTAGCGCAGTCATTTTTACCCGCTTTACTGACGCCATAACATTTTTCTTTAGCCATTTTTTTTCCCATTTCGTCAGCGACGGCGGTTGTTGAAGCTAATGTTCCTGCTAACGCAATTAATCCAGTCATTGCTGATGCTAAGGCTATATTGGTCTTTTTCATGATAGTTCCTTGATTATGATTGAGTGTTGGTTTGCTACGCGTTGGTATTTTTTTAATGGCGTTAATGCGCCTTCAGAATAATAGACAGGGTAACCACGATATTTATTACACTGGAATGTTAATTATTTTAGTGTTGATGTTGTTTTTATGTTTCTGGTTTTTGCGAAAATCGATACAAAGATATCGAAGCAATCTTTATCGGGGCTGGTATAATCGTCACCATTGTATAAATAACCAGTAGATAGCGATGGACGTTTCACTTCTATTAGATGGCCTCAATGACAAACAACGCGAGGCGGTGGCTGCGCCGTTGGGTAATCACCTAGTATTGGCGGGAGCAGGTAGCGGTAAAACCCGTGTGCTAGTGCATCGCATTGCTTGGTTGTTGGCGGTTGAACAAGCATCACCGTACTCGATTATGTCGGTCACATTTACTAATAAAGCGGCCGCAGAAATGCGTGGTCGAATTAATGAATTAATGCACGGCTCAAGTGCAGGTATGTGGAATGGCACCTTCCATGGTTTATGTCATCGCATGTTACGCGCCCACTATTTGGATGCGCGCCTACCTGAAGATTTTAATATTCTTGATTCTGATGATCAGATGCGGTTATTACGCCGCTTGATTAAAGCGCAGAATTTAGATGAAAAGCATTGGCCTGCCCGTCAAGGTGCGTGGTATATCAACGGCAAGAAAGATGAAGGCTTACGCCCGCAGCACGTTGAAACCTATAATGATCCGGTTGAGCAAACGTGGTTACGTATCTATACCGCTTACCAAGAAGCCTGTGATCGTGCGGGGATGGTTGATTTTGCCGAGTTATTACTGCGCTCGTTTGAGTTATTACGCGATAACAAACATATTCGTGAACATTACCAAGCACGCTTTAAACATATTTTGGTGGATGAGTTTCAAGACACCAACAATATTCAATTTGCATGGCTAAGGTTAATGGCGGGTCCTGATTGTCATGTGATGATCGTCGGTGATGATGACCAATCTATTTATGGTTGGCGTGGCGCACAAGTTGAAAATATTCAGCGTTTTTTAAATGATTTTAATAACGCATCCTCAATATTTTTAGAACAGAACTACCGCTCGACTGCCAATATTCTTAATGCTGCCAATGAATTAATTGCCAATAATACTGCTCGTATGGGTAAGAATTTATGGACTGAAGATGGCGATGGCGAGCCAATTTCTTTGTATTCTGCTTTTAATGAACTCGATGAAGCCCGCTTTGCTGTTGGTAAAATTAAAGAGTGGCGTGAACAAGGGGGAAGCCTCAGTGATACCGCCTTCTTATACCGCAGTAATGCGCAATCGCGAGTATTAGAAGAAGCCTTAATTCAAGCGGGCATGCCATACCGTATTTATGGCGGCATGCGCTTCTTTGAACGCCAAGAAATTAAAGATGCGTTGTCTTATTTGCGTTTAATTGCTAACCGTAATGATGATGCTTCGTTTGAGCGGGTGGTTAATACACCGACGCGTGGTTTGGGTGATCGCACTTTAGAGACGATTCGTTTAGCAGCACGTGATCGCGGTTTAACCATGTGGCAATCAAGTCTAGCGCTATTAGATGAAAAAGTGCTAGCGGGACGCGCGGCAAATGCATTACAGCGTTTTATCGAATTAATTAATGCCTTAGAAGACGATACCGCTGAATTGCCAATGTACCAACAGACGGATGATGTCATTCGTCACTCTGGTTTGCGGGCAATGTATGAGCAAGAAAAAGGCGAAAAAGCGCAAGCACGAATTGAGAACTTAGAAGAATTAGTCACTGCAACCCGTCAGTTTGAAATTCCAGAAGAAGCCGCTGAAATGAGTCCATTATCTGCTTTCTTAGCCCATGCGGCTTTAGAAGCGGGTGACGGTCAAGCGGATGCCTTTGAAGATGCGGTGCAATTGATGACCATGCACAGTGCTAAAGGTCTAGAATTTCCGATTGTCTTTATGGTGGGGGTTGAAGAAGGGATGTTCCCAAGCTCACGTACCATTGAAGAAGCGGATCGGTTAGAAGAAGAACGTCGCTTGTGTTATGTCGGCATGACACGAGCAATGAAGAAACTGTATATCACTTATGCTGAAATGCGCCGCTTATATGGTAAAGATAACTTCCATAAACCGTCGCGTTTTATTCGTGAAATTCCTGAGCAATATGTTGAGGAAGTACGAATGAAGGCGCAGGTATCACGTCCGGTGAGCAGTGGCCGTTTTAGCCAAACTCAAGTGAATAATAATTTCAATGAGACAGGTTTTAGTCTAGGACAGCGGGTGCAGCATGCTAAATTTGGTGAAGGCACAATAATTAACTTTGAAGGTAGTGGCGCCCAAAGTCGAGTGCAAGTCGCCTTTAATGGTGAAGGGATTAAGTGGCTAGTGACCCAATACGCGAAGTTAACCGCCCTATAATATCTTTAGAATAAATAAGCCCGCCAGTGATGACCTATATGGTTAATCATTGGTGGGCTTTTTTTATGTGTTGAGGTTGCTATTGAGCGATGACCTTACCTTCGCGACGCGGATCAGCGGCACCAATTAACTGTTTTGGCGCAATACTGATCGCTTGAATACCCGAGTTAAGATCTTTGACTGCGGTTTTATAACCTAATTGTTCAAACTTAGGCGCCCATGCTGCGGCTGAGGTATTTTGCTCAAGCTCAAAGGGACCAAAGCGATTATTGATGTTAGGTAAGTTAATGGCTTGCTGTAAATCCATTCCCCAATCAATGTAAGCCACTAAGGTTTTAGCAATATAACCAATAATTTGACTGCCGCCAGGTGAGCCAATGGCTAACACCGGTTGATTATTATGCATCACAATTGTCGGTGCCATTGACGAGCGTGGTCTTTTGCCCGGTTCAATTCGATTTGCTATCGGTTGACCATCAATGTGGCTGCGAAATGAAAAGTCGGTTAATTCATTATTAAGTAAGAAGCCACCGACCATTAACCGTGAACCAAAACTGTTTTCAATGGTAGAGGTCATAGAGACCACATTTCCTTGGCGATCGACTATCGCAAAATGGGTGGTTGACGGTAATTCAATGGCTTCATCGGTCGTTTGAAGGTTGGCATGATCCCATGGTGGTGATCCTGCATCGACGGTGGTTAATTTTTTATTAGTGGCTAACAATTGTGCCCGCTGATGAATGTAAGCCGCATCAAGTAAGCCTTTGGTTGGCATCGGTACATAATCACTGTCGGCCATATAACGGCCGCGATCAGCAAACGCTAATCGAGATGCATCACCAATTAAGCGCCAACTATTAATATCCTTAGCGCCCATTTTAGCTAATGGGTAATGATTGAGCATCGCCATTATTTGGCCAAGCGTTAATGCGCCAGAACTGGGTGGTCCCATACCACAAATTTGATATTGGTGATAAGGCGCGCAGATTGGTGCCCGTTGTTTAACCTTATAACTGGCTAAATCAATGCTACTGAGGACACCGGGATTACCAACGGCATTTTGGACGGTATTAACAATTTCGCGTGCAATGTCGCCTTGATAAAATGCTTTTGGGCCATAATCAGCAATTTTACGCAGGGTATCGGCATAAGGTTGATTAATTAATTTTTGGCCCGCTTGAATCGGTTGACCTTGGGGATCAAAAAAATAATTTTTAGTGACAGGCCAGCGTTGCAAGTGTGTGGCATCTTTCGCGACTAATGCAGCTAAACGAGGGCTAACAATAAAGCCATTTTTAGCCAGTTTGATGGCCGGTTGAAACAGTTGTTTCCACTTTAATTTTCCGTATTGGTGATGACTATTCCACAATAATTTTATCGTACCAGGTGTACCGACAGATCGGCCCCCGACAACCGCGTCATAAAATGCTAAGGGCTGCCCATTTTTGTCCTGAAATAAGCGTGGCGTGACCGCAAACGGTGCGGTTTCACGACCATCAAAGGTCGTCATTTGGTGGTTGTCGTTATCCCAATACACTAAAAAACCACCGCCACCAATACCGGATGATTGTGGTTCAACCAAGCCTAAAACTAATTGGGTGGCAACCATCGCATCAATGGCATTCCCTCCTCGACGCAACATTGCCGCTCCAGCTTCACTGGCATAGTGATTCGCACTAGCAATCATCCATTGTTTACCTTGGACTAATTGTGATGGCTGTTGAGCGACGCTGGTTTCAGGAATAATATTATCACTCAGCTGTTGCGCGGAAACGGTAAAGATCGGAACTGCGCAACTGCACATGGTGGCAAAACGTAATAGTGTTGACGTGATTTTGAGCATAACAGATCCTTGTAATCAGCAACGCAAAAGAGGGGGGACGCTATGTAGTCTTTTAATGTGATTAATGATGGCAGAAAAACCCCCGTATATCTCATTATTTTTAAAAATTATTAGTGATATTTTAATTAAAGATGTCGGTTTTAATGAATTACAGCCGTTGTTATGACTGTAACTAAATAAATACCCAAGATAACTTAAGTAATAAACCGTTAAATGTTGAGGTTAATGTAGCCGTTGTTGAATAACTGACCGATGACAAATAAGTAAATGAGTAAATAGTGATGGTTTTATTTTCTTATTAATTATCTAGTTAATTAATATATTGATAGCGGTAGTCGAAAAAGTAGAACAAGAGAACACGCTAAAATGGATAAAATTAGCAGCAACTAAGGATTGAGGCCGAAAAGGGTATTGATAACGGTTAGTGTGCTGCTGTTTTCGGTGTGGTTATATAGCTGGGCTCTCGCTGAATATGTGTTTTTAGTATGAGAGTGTGATCAGCAAAGCGAGGGGCTAACTCGCATCTACTACTCATTTAGGTATAGAATGGCAGCCCTGTTTAGCGAAGAGTCTTACCATGTCTGTTGTTGTTCCTTTGCCCGTGACGCCATCATTATTATCTAGCCAAGAAATTTTGCAGGATGTGTTTGGCTATCAAGAATTTAGGCAAGGCCAACAAGCAGTGATTGAAGCGATCACTGCGGGTAATGACTGTTTGGTGATTATGCCCACTGGTGGCGGTAAATCTCTGTGCTATCAAATTCCGGCGTTAATGCTGTCGGGATTAACCTTGGTGATCTCACCGCTAATTTCGTTAATGAAAGATCAAGTCGACCAATTGAATGCCAATGGTGTCAGTGCTGGTTGTATTCACTCAGCAATGTCGCGTGAAGAGATTCAAGCGACGTTTGATGCGATGCAAAATGGCGAGTTGCAATTAGTTTATGCTTCACCTGAACGGGTGTTAATGCGGGATTTTATTGAACGGTTGCAGCAACTGGATTTAACGATGGTGGCAGTGGATGAGGCCCACTGTGTTTCTCAATGGGGACATGATTTTCGACCAGAATATGCAGCATTAGGGCTACTAAAACAGCAATTTTCACCGTTGCCTGTGATGGCGTTAACGGCGACGGCTGATGACGCAACACGACAAGACATTATTAGTCGCTTGGGGTTAACCGATCCTCATTGTTATTTAGGCAGTTTTGATCGACCTAATATTCGCTATACCCTCTGGGAAAAACATAAACCGTTAACGCAATTAAGCCGCTATTTGGCGACGGTGCGCGGTCAGTGCGGGATTATTTATTGTAATAGCCGCAAGAAAGTGGAACAGATTAGCGAAAAATTGTGTGAAAGTGGCATTCGTGCCGCGGCGTATCATGCGGGCATGGAGTATCAACAACGCAGCGCTGTTCAAGAGGCTTTTCAGCGAGATGATATTCACGTGGTTGTGGCGACGGTCGCATTTGGGATGGGAATTAATAAACCCAATGTGCGGTTTGTGGTCCATTTTGATATTCCGCGCAACATTGAATCGTATTATCAAGAAACAGGACGAGCAGGACGCGATGGTTTACCTGCTGAAGCGCTGCTGCTTTATGATCCTGCCGATTTAGCGTGGTTACGCCGTTGTGTTGATGAAAAACCTCATGATGCACAGCGTGAGGTGGAATTACATAAATTACATGCGATGGGAGCTTTTGCTCAAGCGCAAAGTTGTCGTCGCCAAGTGTTATTACATTATTTTGGTGAAGATCAACGTCAACCTTGTGGGAACTGCGATGTGTGCCTTGATCCCCCGCAACAATTTGATGCCGTTGAAGCCGCTCAAAAAGCCTTATCCTGTGTATACCGTGTGAATCAGAATTTTGGTATTACCTATGTTATTGATGTTTTACGAGGTATGCAAAATCAACGTATTCGTGAATATGGCCATGATAAATTAACCACTTATGGTATTGGACGTGACTATAGCCATGAATATTGGGTGAGTATTTTACGCCAATTAATTCATCGCGGTTTTTTAACTCAAAATATTAGCCGCAATTCGGTGTTACAACTCACCGAGCAAGCGCGACCATTATTACGTGCTGAAATGGCGTTATCATTGGCGGTGCCACGGCTTGATACTGCGGTTCGTAGCAGTAAAGTAGATCGAATGGCCAATCGTCAGTATGACAAAAAATTATTTGCCAAGTTACGTAAGTTACGCAAAGCCATTGCTGATGAGGAAGATATTCCACCTTATGTGGTCTTTAATGATGCCAGTTTAATGGAAATGGCAGAACGATTACCCAGTTCAAAAGGTGAATTTTTAGCGATTAATGGGGTTGGCCAGCGTAAGTTAGAAAAATTTGGCATCGTATTTTTACAATTGATTGGTGATCATTTAATGGCGGTCGATGAACATAACTAATGGAAGCTAATAATGGATTATGATTTTAGTCAAACGGAAATAAATATTGAGCAAGGCACGTTAGCGATAACGCTTCCTTTGTTTGAGTTTGATAATTTTCCAGCGGTCGCTAAGGTATTGTTGCAGCGCCTAGATGCAATATTAATAGAGCAAGAGCCAAGTGCCGACCTTCAACAATGGCTAATTGATGTTGAAGGCTGCCAGTTATTACTTAAAGCTGAATATTACAGTGCATCGATGTGGTTGGAGTTACTGACCTTAAATGACATTGAGCATTTAATTTTTATTCAACAGTTATTGTCTCACTACTAGGCAAATAAATGCTGTGCTGTATAATCGCCGCCCTGGTGTTGCTGGTGGTTACCACTGGCAATGAAAATGTTTGGGTTCCCTCCCCCCAATGACAAAAAGGTCTTTCATGACTGCTTTATCCAAATCCAACGCAACAACATCTAATGTAACAACAACTGTTTTTTCTGCAGCCCAACAGCACAAGGCATTATCATATTTGGTTGCGTTTCATTTGTTAGTGATCGCCTCCAGTAATTATTTAGTCCAATTACCGTTTACTATTTTTGGTTATCACACCACTTGGGGTGCGTTTACCTTTCCGTTTATTTTTCTCGCGACTGACCTGACGGTACGCATTTTTGGTGCTGGTATGGCACGAAAAATTATTTGGCGGGTAATGGCGCCAGCACTAATTGTGTCGTATGTGTTATCTGTGCTTTTTTTTCAAGGCCAATATCAAGGCTTTGCTCATTTGGCCGAATTCAATCTTTTTGTTGCCCGTATTGCGATCGCGAGTTTTATGGCGTACCTATTAGGGCAAATATTGGATGTGTCGGTGTTTAATCGCCTGCGCCAAATGAAACAATGGTGGATCGCACCGACTGCGTCGACCATTATTGGTAATGCGCTTGATACACTCGCTTTTTTCAGTATTGCGTTTTATCACAGCCCAGATGCATTTATGGCTCAAAATTGGACTGAAATTGCGCTGGTGGATTACAGCTTTAAATTAATTATTAGTTTGGGTTTATTTGTACCTTTATATGGGGTACTGCTTAATTATTTAATTAATAAGCTAACCACATTAAAACAATCATCACTGCCGAATACGGCAAGCGTGATTAAATAGCGATGATTGATTTGTAGAATAAAGAATAAATCGGCTGTGGCCGATTTTTTTTACGTTTTTTAAGTCAATAAAGGGATGCTAATAATGACTGAAATAGTGGTGCGGATTGGAACGGTAGATGAAGCGGTTACCGTATTGGCAGGGATTAATGAATTAAGCTCTGGTGTTGATGCTACGACGATACGGCAACGATTTTCTCATCAGCCAGCGTTGATTTTGGTGGCTGAATATCAACAACAATTAGTTGGTGTGAAAATTGGTTATGCTTTATCTGATCACGTTTTTTATAGCTGGCTTGGGGGAGTATTAGCCTGTGGACGTGGACTGGGTATTGCTCAAAAATTATTAGAAGCCCAAGAAGCATGGGTAGTGGCACAATCACAATATACGGTGATTAACGTTAAATCACGTAACTGTTTTCCAGCGATGTTACGGCTATTGTTTAGAAATGGCTATGCTATTGAAAATATGGAAAAGAAAGGGCAATTACGTGATTATCGATTATGTTTTACCAAGAAGGTTAACTAACAGTTTTTATTCCAAATGAAAATTATTCTCAATTAAGTGTTGCAACTTAGTTGAGAATGGTTATTATTAACGGGCTTTCAAACAACAGAGAAACCCCTTTTTCTGTTGCTTGGGCACGACATTGCTCACATTGCTTCCAGTGTACTTCAGCTTGGTAATGGTGCTTAGTGTAGGGCTAAAAACCGATTACTACTTCTGCTGAGCGACGCATCACACAGTGCGTCGCTTTTTCTTTTTTAAGTGGTTAGTTTTTATTATGTCGCTTAGGCTAATTTTATTAACTCTCGTACCAGTTTATTAATCCCTGTTGCCGCTTCACTGATATTGGTTGCCAACATATAAGCCGGCGTAGTTAATAGACGTCGTTTCTGATCCAATACAAAATCATCAACAGGGCACTGAATATGCTCACCCCCCATGGCGTTAAATGCGGCTGCGGTGTCAGGATCATCACCGATCGTAGCCTTTGCGCCTGGGCCATAGATCTGTGGGATCAATGTTGGTGCAATACATAAATAGCCTGCAGGCTTATTGGCTTGAGCAAAAGCTTGGCAGGCCAGTTTAACGTCTTCATTGATCTGACATGCACTGCCATGAAGGGCAAAATCAGATAAATTGTTAGCAACACCAAATCCGCCAGGAACCAGTAGTGCATCGTAGTCATTAATGTTTAATTGAGTGACATTTGAAATATTGCCACGTGCAATTCGTGCTGATTCGATTAAAACATTACGAGTTTCATGACTCACCTGACCGTTAAGGTGATTAATGACTTGGTGTTGATCGATGTTAGGAGCAAAGCAGTGCCAGCTTGCTCCTTGTTGCTCAATCGCCAATAAAGCTAATACCGCTTCATGGATCTCGGTTCCATCAAATACACCAGAACCGCTTAAAATTACCGCAATTTTCTTCATAATGGCATCCTAACTAATCAAATAGACTTATATTGTTGTTATTATTGGCTTGGTTAAGATTATCTAGCTAAGGTTGTCCACAATCAATGATCAATATGGGATCGAGGATCTAATTTAAGCTTTCTTATTAAGTATATGAAAATAAATACAATCATGAGTAATTTTTATTTTCAGATAAAAAACGATCAACTGGAGTAAATTAAATACTAACAAAGTTATCCACAGAAAATGGACGAATAACACAAAACAGCAGTTAACAGTTGCGGTTGAGCATGGCATTCTAGTAAATATTGCATTTTTTCTGTGGTGTAGGGATAAAATTGGTCGATAATAGACCTAACCTGAACTACTTTCGCTCGGATATAAGAATAACCCTATGGCTACGATTCCTGAAAATCCATTGATCCTTATTGATGGATCCTCTTACCTTTATCGCGCTTACCATGCCGCACCCAATTTCACTAATTCAGACGGTGAACCAACAGGTGCAATTTATGGTGTGGTTAATATGTTACGCAGCATGTTACGTCAGTTTTCAACTGATCGTATTGCGGTTATCTTTGATGCTAAAGGTAAGACATTCCGTGATGATATATACCCTGAATATAAAGCTAATCGCCCACCGATGCCGGATGATCTTCGCGGTCAGATTGAACCATTACATGCAGTGATCAAGGCGATGGGATTGCCGTTGATCGCGATCTCTGGCGTTGAAGCGGATGATGTGATCGGTACGTTGGCAACTCAGGCTTCTAAACAGGGAATGCCGGTATTGATCAGTACTGGTGATAAAGACATGGCGCAACTGGTTGATCAACATGTTACTTTGATCAATACCATGACGGATGTAGTGATGGATGCCGCTGGCGTTAAGGACAAATTTGGTATTGGCCCTGAGCTGATTATCGATTACTTAGCGTTAATGGGGGATAAGGTTGATAATATTCCTGGCGTTCCTGGTGTCGGTGAAAAAACGGCGACAGCATTATTGCAAGGTCTTGGTGGCTTAGATACTTTGTATGCCAATCTTGATGATATTGCGCCGCTAGGCTTTCGTGGCTCAAAAACCATGGCTAAAAAGCTGCTTGATAATAAAGAAGCGGCTTACATGTCGTATAAATTAGCGACTATTAAGCTGGATGTTGAATTAGAACTTGCCCCTGAACAATTATGCAAAGGCGTACCAGACACTGACGCACTGACTGAATTGTTTGGTAAATTACAGTTCCGTCGCTGGCTAACTGAAATGTTGGATGGCAGTGATGGCCGCATTGTTGCTGATGAAAGTGCCGCAACCACCACAACTGAGCCAAAAGTTGTTGCACCAACCATTGATCGTAGTGGTTATGAAACCGTACTTGATGAAGTAAGTTTTAATAACTGGGTAGCCCAGTTAAAAAATGCCGACGTATTTGCGTTTGATACTGAAACTGATGGTCTTGATTACATGACAGCCAATTTAATTGGGGTTTCATTTGCGGTAGAAGAAGGTAAAGCGGCTTATGTCCCTGTGGCTCACGATTATTTAGATGCGCCAGCGCAACTTGATCGTGATTGGGTGTTAGCACAATTAAAACCATTATTAGAAGATAAGACTTTAGCTAAAGTCGGTCAGAATTTAAAATTTGATGCCAGCATTGTTGCGCGATATGGCATTGATATGCAGGGTATTAAATTTGATACCATGCTTGAATCTTATGTTTATAACAGCGTTGTCGGTCGCCATGATATGGACAGCCTTGCGCTGCGTTATCTTGAGCATAAAAATATCAGTTTTGAAGAGATTGCGGGTAAAGGTAAAAAGCAATTGACCTTTAACCAAATCGATCTTGAGCAGGCGGGTCCTTATGCTGCTGAAGATGCTGATATTACGTTACGCCTTCACCATGCGTTATATCCAAAAGTTGCCGCTGATGAAAAGCTGAATAAAGTGTTTGAAACGATTGAAATGCCGTTAGTCCCTGTTTTATCTCGTATGGAACGTACTGGTGTTTATATTGATAGTGCTTTGTTAGGCGCGCAATCTATCGAGTTGGCACAAAGGTTAGATGAAATTGAAAAACTGGCTTACGAATTAGCAGGTGAAGAATTTAATTTAAGTTCTCCTAAGCAATTACAAGCAATCTTGTTTGAGAAAATGGCTTTACCAGTTATTAAAAAAACTCCATCAGGCACACCATCGACCAATGAAGAAGTGCTACAAGAACTTGCTTTAGATTACCCATTACCAAAATTATTATTAGAATACCGTGGCTTAGCAAAACTAAAATCCACTTATACTGATAAATTGCCCAAAATGGTGAATGTAGCAACTGGTCGAGTTCACACGTCTTATCACCAATCTGGAACCGTAACGGGACGCTTGTCTTCAAGTGAGCCGAACCTGCAAAATATTCCGGTTCGTAATCAAGAAGGACGTCGTATTCGTCAAGCGTTTGTTGCCAAACCGGGCTATAAAATTCTTGCTGTCGACTACTCTCAAATTGAATTGCGTATTATGGCGCATCTTTCTGGTGATCCAGCGTTATTGGATGCATTCCGTCATGGTAAAGATATTCACGCAGCAACGGCGGCGGAAATTTTAGGATTAGCGATTGATGATGTGAGTACCGAACAACGTCGACGTGCAAAAGCGATCAACTTCGGACTGATTTACGGCATGAGTGCATTTGGTTTAGCCAAGCAACTTGATATGGGTCGTAATGAAGCACAAGATTATATGAATGTGTATTTTGAACGCTACCCTGGCGTTTTAGAATACATGGAAAGTACCCGTAATAGTGCGGCTGAGTTAGGTTATGTTGAAACTCTATTTGGTCGTCGTTTGTATCTTCCTGATATTAAAGCGCGTAATGGCTTACGTCGTAAAGCTGCTGAACGCGCAGCGATTAACGCCCCAATGCAAGGTACTGCGGCTGATATTATTAAATTAGCCATGATTGCGGTTGATGAATGGGTACAACAGCAACCACAAGGGCAAGTTAGTTTGTTAATGCAAGTACACGATGAATTGGTGTTTGAAGTAGAAGCCTCAGTATTAGACAGCGTTACCGCTAAAGTACGCGAGTTAATGGAGCAAGCGGCAACCTTAGCCGTACCATTAATTGCCGATGCGGGTTGTGGCGATAACTGGGATCAAGCTCACTAATTAATCAGGTTGTATCTTGATTATAAAATTATAGCTGATCGTAAGATTGGCTATTTTTTTGTTAAAATTAACAACACTTATGTAAAAATTACTTACAATATTATGAAAAAAAACTACAACAAAGACTTCCAAAAACTGAGCAATTGATATACAGTTGATGACGTAGGGTACAGAGGTAAGATGTTCTATCTTTCAGACCTTTTGTTTCACGTTATTGGATTTGGCTGATTCAGCTGCCCCAGTCTATTTATTGGACTGGGGCGTTTTTTATGGTGCCAACATCAAATTTATCTGCGCTATAGCGATATTCTCGCATTAATTTCCTTTTTTATTATTTCTATCTCGATGTTTATCGCGGCTTATTTGTGTTTGTTTTTTACACTAAAGTGACAAGATTGCTGATTTTTTATGATAAGCCTCACTTATTTTTGGTTGGTTGATCTATCTTTGAGGCTGATTTGTATTTGTTAGCGCATTTTTTAGAGCAAATACTTTAAATTTAAAATGGGCAGGCTATAATAGTCACAGCTTCTTGTTCATATTTGGTTTTGTGGGTTAGTGATGATCACTAGCCGACAAACAAAGACATGGAATAGCCATTCTCGACATTGAGAATGGCTTTTTTTTTGGTTTTTTTTTAAACAACCAATGATGTAATTTTATTCCACAAAAAGATTAAATTATTAACAATTAGCAAACTTGTTTTTTGTCTAAAATAATGTGTTGTCATCAATTGGATTAGCAGAATTTAATCGGGAGAGTGTTAGGAGTACGACGATAGATGTCTTTTAAGATGATGTACTGCAAGTGGTGATCATGAGTTTTATCGAGTGAAATGTTCACCATTAACCCCACCAAAAATGATGGGGCTAGATGTTATTTATTGCATTGTGTAATGGTTTTATTCTGCAGAGGGTAGATTAAAAACATCACTATCGTCAGCGGCCAGTACACGTTGACGTTCTAGTTCTGGTGCATACCATTCATCAAGTTTACGACGAACTTGATCAACGCCAATCCCTTTCAATGAAGAGAAAGCTTCAACCTGAACGTTACCGCCAAATTCTTTCGACATTTCACGGATTTTTAATACTTGTGCTTTACGCGCACCGCTTTTTAATTTGTCAGCTTTAGTTAGCAATACTAAGACTGGCAAACTGCTTTCAATCGCCCAATTAATCATTTGCTGATCAAGATCTTTCATTGGGTGACGAATATCCATCAGAACCACTAAACCTTGTAAACATTCACGGCGTTGTAGGTATTCACCTAATGCTTTTTGCCATTTCAGTTTGAGTTCAAGTGGTACTTGAGCAAAACCGTAGCCAGGTAAGTCAATCAAGTTACAGCCGCCAATGACTTCAAACATGTTGATTAATTGAGTACGGCCCGGGGTTTTGGAAGTACGAGCCAAACCTTTTTGATCGGTTAGGCGATTTAGTGCACTTGATTTACCCGCATTGGAGCGACCAGCAAATGCGATCTCAACGCCGGCATCTTGTGGCAAGTGACGAATATCCGGTGCACTTGTGATAAAACTGGTATTTCTATAGTTGAGAGGTTGATTCACTGTTAACTCCGTCAAGCGCTTATGTTGTAAAAAAAGCGCTTTTTTGTGAAATTGTCTAAGATATATTAAACCGTGTTTGGTTTATGGTCGTATTGTATACCATGTCACTGAGCATTACTTGTGGTACGGAAGCTCTATAATTATAAATGGAATGTCATGAAAAAATTAGTTTTAATATTTACCCTTGTGGCAAGTTATTCTGCTTGGGCACAAGGTGATGTCGATGCGGGTAAATTAAAAGCTACCACCTGTGTTGCATGCCATGGTAGTGACGGTAATGCAACAATAGGTCAATACCCTAAGTTAGCAGGTCAACATGCTGATTATTTAGCGAAGCAACTTGCTGATTATAAATTAGCAGTGACCAGCAGTGGCGCTCAAGGTCGTAGTAATGCGGTTATGGCGGGTATGGCTGCTGCACTCTCCGCTACCGATATGGCTGATCTTAGTGCTTATTTTTCCTCTCTGCCTCTTTCTGGCAATACCACCCCTAAAAATGTCATTGCGATAGCTGAGCCTTTATACCGTTTTGGTGATCCTGAGCGGGGTATTGCCGCGTGTATCAGTTGTCATGGCCCACGCGGTAATGGCACCAGCTTATCGGGTTTTCCCAAAATTTCGGGCCAAAATGCACAATATACTCAATTACAGTTACAAGCATTTCGCTCCAGTGCCCGTAATAACGACCTCAATGCCATGATGCGCTCGGTGGCTGTTAAGCTCAGTGATGATGAGATTTCAGCACTCTCCGCTTACGTTGGTGGTTTACATTAGAAGTAAAATGATCCTTATGATGACAAACGTTGCTTAATATTACTGTTTATTAATATTTTAGTAACGGTGGATTCGCCTGTAGGGTTGTAAGAGATCGACCATTGCAAAGGGAGGTTATAATGATTTGATTTGTAGTCGATTATTTTTTTGTTTTATAGAACAGAGACTTGTTTATTGACGACAATTGCAGATTAAAAAGTGTGATCTTGATACATTGTTTTAATGATGGCTTCAGGTAAATTACTCCCTGTCGACAAGGAGTGTGACACAGGAAGGAAGCGCTAGGATAGCTTAAGCAGTGACGCTTAAAGGAATCACAGGAAGTCTGGTCAGGAGACCAGGGTAGACGCGGGATGCGTAAGGATTGTCAAGGTAGACACTCAAGGAAAGAACGTAGCTATTATAATATAGCTCAGGTACATCAGGATGATGTATCGCATAAGGATGGTGGTATAGTTATTGGAGCGTAACATTGCGATAGGGATCGCCAACTTAGGATGAGTTGTGAAGCCATGGATGGGTATAAATGGACGCGAAAAATCACTAGGATAGTGACGAACGATATTGGCATGGATAGCAATTATAATAAATGGATATTTGTTAAACCGGGACGTTGCTTGCTGGTTACGGAAAGACTAGACAGAATTATAAGCTCATAGCTTACCCCATAGAGCGATAGGTGCAGACCTGTCGCTTTTTTTTTCGTCCAAATTTCGTGGTAAGTGATGGTTATTATTATGATTTGGATGTGATATTTTACTTTTAGTTTCGATAAAATAGCCGAATAAATTGAACAATTTGTCAGCAGAACTACATCTTAACCGCAATTGGGTATAGAATAGCCCGCTCGATTTTGCACCGCTGCTGCTGTTCGTCAACATTCAGTCGTTGTGGAGAAGACAATGGATAGATGTCCACTTTGTAAGAGTAAAGATAATCGCTGGTTGGTGGCAGACACTAAACGTGATTATTTTCGTTGTTTACACTGTGCATTAATTTATGCCGATCCAACAACTCATTTAACGTCGTTCCAAGAAAAATCTGTTTATGATCAACATCGGAATAACCCTGATGATGCAAGTTATCGACAATTTTTAGGGCGATTAGCAACGCCACTTGTAACTCGATTACCATCACCACCGTTATTGGGGTTGGATTTTGGTAGCGGTCCAGGGCCGACCTTGTCAGTGATGTTGGCTGAAATGGGGTATACTATGACAATCTACGATCCCTATTTTGCGGCACAACCCGCGGCATTAGACGGTCAGTATGATTTTGTTACTTGCACAGAAGCAATCGAGCATTTTTATCAGCCTGCGAAGGAATGGGGGCTGTTGCTACGTTTAGTCAAACCCGGCGGTTGGCTTGGGATCATGACCAAACTAGTAACCGACACTGATGCCTTTGGGCATTGGTACTATAAGAACGACCCAACCCATGTTAGCTTTTTTAGTCATGATACGTTTTGCTTTTTAGCGCAACGAGATGGTCTTGAAGTTGAGTTTGTTGGAAATGATGTGATTTTGCTGAGGAAACCCCAGTAATGACCCGTAAGAAAAGAGCGCGCACCGTAGGTTCAGAAGGCCCTGCTGTATACCGTGAGAAATCAAATAGTAAAGTTGATGTTGAGACACGTGAACGCCAAAAAGCGAAAAAACGTAAAGGCTTAAAATCAGGAAGTCGTCATTCTGCTGTTGAAGATAATAAACAGCGTAATGGTGGTCAGAAAAAAGATCCACGTTTAGGTAGTAAAAAATTAGTTCCGCTAATTGTTGAGCCTAAAAAGCCCCAAACAAAACAGCAACGTCGTTTATCTGCTGAGCAAGAACTTGCGATGCTAGAAAATGATGCACAATTGATGGTATTACTCGATCGAATTGATGCTGGTGAAAAATTAGGTTCTGGCCTACAAAAACAAGTTGATCTTAAGTTAGACCGTATTGAACGTCTAATGAAGCAACTTGGTTTATTAGATGATGTTGAAGAAGAAGCATCAGCGCCTGTTGCAAAAAGTGCTAAATCTAAACCTCGTTCAGATGATGATTTATTAGCGCAATTTGAAAATATGGATTTTGATAATTTCGATAAGGAGTAACCGTTGCAGGGAATCACACTTCTATTTGTTATTGGTGGCGTCATTGTTGCTGGATTAGCACTTTACGCTGGATTGTTATTAGCTAAGCTTTATAAACAGCAACAACGGCATAAATTGTTTTTGGCACGTGCTGCTGAGCAACAAGCTGAAGCAATCAAAGCTAGAAACGACAATATATTAGAAAGCGTCTTTATTATCGCAATGGCATGTAAACAAGAACAATGTGATATGTCTGAAGCCGCGATTCGGTTATATAAATTAATGGAAGTGTTGCAAGCAGATAAACAAGTTGATTTTGCCGCAACGTATCCGGCCTTAACCGACTTGTACCAAGTGGTTAAAGATATGCCGCGAGGCGATGCGCGCCAGCTAATAGAAAAACAAAGCCGAATGCGACTCGATCTTGAACGCATGAAAGCGGAGTCCCGTCTACAAGCTGAGATTAAACTTGAATTGGATGCCATCCTGTCAACTAAGGTTTAACTCGTCATCGTTATTATTAACACCGCCATTTATTGGCGGTGTTTGTTTTTGTTCAGAGTGTAAATTGAGCAGCAGGGAAGGGATGGGTTTTACTTTTCACCAAATGGTGACACACTCTAGTTATTCTACATTCACACATTGGAACAATGTCATGTCAAATGAGCAGATTATTTGGGATCAGGCCCTGATTGAAAAATATAATTATTCAGGCCCGCGTTATACTTCTTACCCGACCGCACTAGAATTTAATCAAGCATTTACTTCTACTGAATTTGAGATGGCATGTCAGCAATATCCTGATCGTAAACTATCGCTTTATATCCATATTCCCTTTTGTCATAAGCTTTGTTATTACTGTGGCTGTAATAAAATCATTACTCGCCATCAGCACAAAGCCGATCAATATTTAGATGTGCTTGAGCAAGAAATTAAGCAACGTGCGACTTTGCTTGGCGATCGTCATGTTAGCCAGTTACATTTTGGTGGTGGTACGCCCACATTTTTAACAGCAACTCAAATTACTCGGTTAATGACAGCACTACGCAGTGCATTTAATTTTGATGCTGATGCTGAAATCAGTATTGAAGTTGACCCTCGTGAAATTGAATTGAGTATTCTTGATCACCTTCGCAGTGAAGGCTTCAACCGTTTAAGTATCGGAGTGCAAGATTTTAACAAAGATGTACAGAAGTTAGTTAACCGTGAGCAGGATGAAGATTTTATTTTTGCGATGGTAGAGCGTGCACGTGAATTAGGTTATCGCTCAACTAACCTCGATTTAATTTATGGCTTACCATTACAAACTCAAGCATTATTTGCTGAGACATTGCAGCAAGTATTAACTATGAAGCCTGGGCGATTATCGGTGTTTAACTATGCTCATATGCCGACTTTGTTTGCAGCCCAACGTAAAATTCATGAAGATCAGTTACCGTCAGCGACAGAAAAATTAGCGATTTTACAAGATACGATTGCAACGTTAACGGGGGCAGGGTATCAGTTCATTGGCATGGATCACTTTGCACTACCAAATGATGAGTTAGCTGTTGCGCAGCGTGATGGTATTTTGCACCGTAACTTCCAAGGCTACACCACTCAAGGTGATTGTGACTTGTTGGGTATGGGGGTTTCTGCTATTTCAATGATTGGTGATTGTTATGCGCAGAACCAAAAAGAGTTGAAGTTGTATTATAGTCAAATGGCAGAGCAGCAAACGGCATTGTGGAAAGGGGTAACCTTAGACGCGGATGACTTGTTACGTCGTGAAGTCATCAAAGCACTCATTTGTAATTTCCAGTTAGATAAACGAGCGATTGAAACTGAATTCAATATTGATTTTGATAGCTACTTTAGCGAAGACTTACAATTATTGCAGACATTCATTAATGATGAATTAGTGACTGTGGGTGACAATATTATTTATGTTGAGTTAAAAGGCCGTTTATTGATTCGTAACATTTGTATGTGTTTTGATAAATATTTACGTGTTCGCGCTCGTCAACAGCAATTCTCACGTGTGATTTAAGCCTTACTCATGTGCTATAAAAAACGCCTCGGTTTCACGTGAAACCGAGGCGTTTTGTTATGTGTATCATTGGTCGTTAGCGCAGTATTATTATCACTTGTTATGATTAGCCACGTTTACTGGCAATATCACGTAGCGCCTGCTTTTCTGTCGCAGATAAGAATGCTAGTTCTAGTCCATTGATTTGCGCTTGACGAATTTGAGCGCCGCTTAAGCCAACTTTTGGCGCAGCAACTTCATATTCATAGGGCAATTCAATGCCTTCAACCGCAGGATCATCGGTATTTAAGCAAGCTAAAATACCGTGCTCAAGGAAAGCTTTAACAGGGTGTTGAGTAATGTCTGCTACAGTACTGGTTTGAATATTAGAAGTAATGCAAGATTCAATACCAATGCGATGTTCAGCAAGGTAATCCATTAATTTAGGATCGTTAACCGCTTTGACACCGTGACCAATACGGACAGCGCCAAGCTCATTGATTGCTTGCCACATACTTTCAGGCCCAGCTGCTTCACCCGCATGCACCGTGATTTGTAATCCTGCATCACGTACTTGTTTAAAGTGCGAGATAAACTGAGTGCCGGGTTGGCCAAGTTCATCACCTGCAAGGTCAATCGCAACTAATTGGTCTTTGTGGCTAAGCAGAGCATCAAGTTCTTGTTGGCAAGCTTGAGTACCAAAAGTACGGCTCATGATACCAATCAGGTTCGCTTTAATACCAAAGTCACGGCAACCTGCGGCAACACCATCCGCAACAGCTGCTACAACACCAGCAATCGGCAGGTTGTGTTTCATCGCCATATAGTACGGTGAGAAACGTAATTCAGCGTAATCAATTTGAGCATTAAGTGCGTCTTCAACGTTCTCGTAAGCAACACGACGACATGCCTCTAAATCACCTAATACCGCTACACCCCAATCTAATTTACTTAAGAAGGCAACTAAACTTGGTTCCGCTTCAACAATTTGCACGTGTGGGCGCAAGGCTTCAATTTCTGTTGCTGGCAGGGCAATATTAAATTGCTGACCAAGTTCTAAGATAGTTTGGGGGCGAATATTGCCATCAAGGTGGCGGTGAATATCCGTTAGTGGAAGATCTTTGTTTATCATGATTATTATACTTTCCAAAGATAATGGTGACCTAAGTATACGCAATCACTAAATGACATTCACCACTGTTGCAGATAAATGTGCATTGGTGCAAATTGATACCACCGTCAGATCGTACTGTTATCATAAATTTTAATCATGAATGTGTAATTCTTTCAGTTTGCGGGTGAGGGTATTTCGGCCCCAACCGAGTAATTTTGCCGCTTCTTGTTTATGACCATGAGTGTGCTGTAAAGCTGTTTCCAGCAGAATTTTTTCAAACTGTGGCAGTGCTTCTGCTAATAAGTCAGTTTCGCCTTGCTGCAAAGCATGTTGCGCCCATCGTTCTAAGCCTTGATGCCAGTGTTGAGGTTCTGTATCGGCACTGGTGGTAACTGTTGTCTCGGTGATTTCTAGCGGTAAATCTGATGGCAATATTTCATTACCACTGGCCATGACAGTGAGCCAACGACAGATATTTTCTAATTGACGCACATTACCCGGCCACGGTAGTTGGGTTAGCTTTTCTGAGGTTTGTGGGTGCAGTGATTTTACTTCGACGCTGAGTTCATCAGCGGCACGTTGTAAAAAGTGGTGTGCCAGTTGAGGAATATCTTGGCGACGATCTTTGAGTGATGGCAAATGAACTCGAATCACATTTAGACGGTGAAAGAGGTCTTCACGAAAATCACCAGCGGCAACCAGTTGTTCTAGATGTTGGTGTGTGGCCGCAATAATACGTACATTGACCTTAACTGGTGCATGTCCACCAACGCGATAAAATTGCCCATCAGCTAATACACGGAGTAATCGTGTTTGAATGTCCAATGGCATATCACCAATTTCATCGAGAAACAAAGTGCCGTCATTGGCTTGTTCAAACCGACCTTGGCGAACACTATTGGCGCCGGTAAAAGCCCCTTTTTCGTGACCAAACAGTTCTGATTCGATTAAGTCTTTAGGTATCGCAGCCATATTGAGCGCAATAAATGCGTTATTACTGCGTGGGCTGTGACGATGCAATGCATGGGCAACTAATTCTTTACCTGTGCCAGATTCGCCATTAATGAGCACTGAAATGGATGAGCGAGATAAGCGTCCTATCGCACGAAACACCTCTTGCATCGCTGGTGCTTCACCAATGATTTCGGGAACCTGTTTTGGTTCTATCGTTGGTTGTTGCTGACGTTTTTGCTCTTGGCTATGGCTGAGGGCGCGCTCAACTAAGGTGACGGCTTCATCAATATCAAATGGTTTGGGCAGGTACTCAAACGCACCGCGTTGATAAGCATTAACTGCGGCATCAAGATCAGAATGTGCCGTCATAATAATCACTGGGAGAGTGACGTAATCTTGCTGAAGTTGTTTTAGTAATGTAAATCCATCAGTGCCAGGCATTTTAATATCAGACACTAATACGTCGGGTACACTGCGCTCTAATGCGGCCAATACGCTATCAGCATCAGCAAACGTTTCGCATTTCATACCGGCATTGATGAGGGTGCGCTCTAATACCCAACGAATGGAGCTGTCATCATCAACAACCCAGATTAATCCTTTGCTCATAATAAAATTCCTATGGTTGTCAGTGTTATGACTTAATCGGTAAATGAATAGTGAAATTTGTATGCCCCGGCCAGCTAAAGACTTCAATTTTTCCTTGATGCTGATCGATCAAATTTCGAGCGATGGATAGACCTAACCCCGTTCCACCTTCGCGGCCAGTCACCATGGGATAAAATAAGGTGTCTTGAATATCGGCGGGAATACCTGGGCCATTGTCGATGATTTCAATGGTGGCGGTAACACGGTGGCGTACCCCTTGAATTAAACTTTGATGCGCAGTGCGGGTTTTTAATTTAATGGTACCGCCCCTTTGACCTTTCAACGCTAATGCCGCGTTACTAACAATATTTAATAATGCTTGTTCCAGTTGTTCAGCGTCCATATTGATGTCGGGTAAACTTGGGTCGTAATCACGTTCAATATTGATCGTGTCATCAGTTTCGATATTGACGAGTTGACGCACTTTTTCTAGCACTAAATGAATATTGTCGGTTTTGCGAATTCCCGGTCGTTGCGGGCCTAACAAGCGATCGACTAAATTGCGTAACCGATCCGCTTGCTCAATGATCATTTGGGTATATTCGTGATAGCTTTTATCGGGTAAGGTTTTTTCAAGTAATTGTGCAGCCCCACGTAAACCCCCGAGCGGATTTTTTATTTCATGGGCCAAGCCTCGCACTAATTCTTTAGCCGCTTGTTGTTGCGCATGTTGATTTAACTCTTGGCTAATACGACGTTGTTGATCAATCGGTTTTAATTCTAAGAGAATCAGCAGCTGTTTTTGCCATGAGATGGGACTGGCATTTGCTCCCAATAAGTGCCGTTGACCATCTATCACAAACGTAACATCGCTATCTGCGAGTCCTTGACCGCTGTGAAGGGTTGCTTTGACTTGCTCAAGATCGAGTGAGCTGTATTGCAATAATTTAGCTAATGGTGAATCGATTAAGCGCCGCTTACTGGACGATAATAATTGTTCAGCTGCAGGATTGACGTAACGAATCACTAACGCTTCATCAAGTAGCACAATGGCGGTGACTAAATTGTCGAGAATTATGGGTGTAAAGCTGGTATTCACAATCATTATCCTTATCGATAGCTAAGCAAAAGATCGTTGGTGCAGATGCACACCCGTCGCCGTTAGCTGATGCACCAAAATGGTGCATGTCAGTGTACTCGGTTTAACAGCGAACAGGCAGGATTTATTGTAAATAGGCGTTAACGAGGTTGAATTGGACTGTTTTTAGGACGTGCCTGTGATACGCGATGTAAATAAACCGTAATACTTTCAGATGAAGCAAGGATCTTGCCATTTTTAAGTAATTGGATTTGAATTTGATGACTGCCTCGATCGATATTGGTCAATAGCCAAGTTAAGTCGGTTTGAGACCCGCCATACGCTTTACCATCTATCACTAGCTGTGCTTGCAAGTGTTTATTAAGCTTACGGTTACTGACTGCTCGCACTTTAATATCACCGTCATTACTGCGAATGGTTTGCTGATGTACTGGGGCTAGCAGGCTAATGGTAGCGGCAGGAAGTGGGGGTTCAATATCGGTAGCAATTGATATTAGTTCGACATTGTCTGCTTGAGTCATGTTGATTGACGTTGATTGCATGCTGGGTTGTACTTCAGTGACGGAAAGTTCAACTGTACTGGCTTGGGGAGTTCCGGGAGTATCACTAAAATGGACTACACCATTATCATCAGTCCAAGAATAAATTGTTGTTGCTACGGCGGTACTCGCAGCTGTTGTAAATAACAGCATAGATACCAGATTAATGAGTTTCATCCGTTAACTCTCCAGCAAGACCTTGATGGTCAATAAGTCCTTTATTGTTGCCGCTTTTGTTATGGGAGCAAGATCAAAAAGGCCTGCGTGTGAGGCAGGCCTAAATCTTCACTGTTCAGTTTAAATGTATTACTTAAACAGAGTAGTAAAGTTCAAATTCTAATGGGTGTACTGCCATATTGATTTTCTCTACATCTTGCTCTTTTAGGGCGATGTAAGAATCAATAAAGTCGTTAGAGAATACGCCACCAGAGGTTAAGAATTCACGGTCTTCGTCAAGCGCTTGTAGTGCACCTTGTAGTGACTCAGCTACTTTTGGAATCTCTGCCGCTTCTTCTGCTGGTAGGTCGTATAGATCTTTATCCATTGCTTCGCCTGGGTGGATCTTATTAGCGATACCATCAAGGCCAGCCATTAGCATTGCAGCAAACGCGAGGTATGGGTTGGCTGCTGGATCACCAAAGCGTACTTCGATACGACGTGCTTTTGGACTTGGTACGACAGGAATACGGATTGATGCAGAACGGTTACGCGCTGAGTAAGCCAGCATAACAGGTGCTTCGTAGCCTGGGACTAGACGCTTGTATGAGTTAGTTGCTGGGTTAGCAAACGCATTGATTGCACGTGCGTGTTTGATAATACCACCGATGTAGAACAGTGCCATTTCTGATAGGCCGCCGTACTTATCGCCTGCAAATAGGTTAACCCCATCTTTAGCCAGTGACATGTGAACGTGCATACCAGAGCCATTATCACCAACCAGTGGTTTAGGCATAAAGGTTGCTGTTTTACCAAACGCGTGTGCCACGTTATGAACAACATACTTATAAATCTGAATTTCATCAGCTTTATTGGTTAACGTATTGAAACGGGTTGCGATTTCGTTTTGACCTGCGGTTGCTACTTCGTGGTGATGAGCTTCAACAACCAGTCCCATCTCTTCCATGATCAAACACATTGCAGAGCGAATATCTTGTGATGAATCAACAGGAGCAACGGGGAAATAACCGCCTTTAACGCCAGGACGGTGACCTTTGTTACCACCTTCAATTTTTGTGCCGCTGTTCCATGCCGCTTCAATGTCATCAATCTTAAAGAATGAACCAGACATATCAGTATTGAATCGAACGTCATCAAATAGGAAGAATTCTGGCTCAGGGCCCACTAAAACATTGTCAGCAAAACCAGCTGAACGCATGAACTCTTCTGCGCGTTTAGCGATTGAGCGAGGGTCACGATCGTAGCCTTGCATTGTTGCAGGCTCAAGAATATCACAACGAATGTTTAGGGTTGCGTCTTCTGTAAATGGGTCCAGTACCGCACTTGCTGCATCAGGCATCATCACCATGTCTGATTCATTAATGCCTTTCCAGCCAGCTACAGAAGAGCCATCAAACATTTTACCTTCTTCAAAAAAATCAGCATCGATTTGGTGAGATGGAATAGAAATGTGCTGCTCTTTACCTTTGGTATCGGTAAAACGTAGGTCAATAAACTTAACTTCATTTTCCTGGATCAGCGCTAGTACGTTTTCAACTGACATCTTGAGTAACCTCCGGTGTTATTTAGGGCGATGGCCGCAAACTTAAGTGCTCATACTGTGGTGAGCGAATCTGAAAGTATTAAAGCGAAAACCATGCCAACTTTTAAAAGCCCCTAATAATGCGTGTTTAAGGCAATTAGGTGACTTTTTCCTCTCCTGGTTTGCACTATTATGGTGAGCGTTTGCACCGGTTTGGTGCAACAATGGTGCATATTGAAAGTGATACAATATTGACCAATATACTTCGCCATTTAATAGTTCCACTACTATGGTGATGAGGGCAAATATTGTCAATCAACCCAGAGATAATTAGGTATTTTTATTGCTAAATAATCGTCATTAAGCTGTAACTAAAAAGTGATCAAGATCGCATTTTTGATTGGTTTTAGACTAATTTATCGTATCAATATGAGGGTTAAGAAAAATAAAAATAGCCAAAAAAGTGAGTAAAAATGCGGCTCTAGAGGAAGTTGCGAAAAAAGCTGGTGATATAAATCACATATTTCGTGGGTTTTGGAGTAAAATCTGTTAAATTATGAGCCGTTTTTTTAATCAAGTAGCCTCTATTAAGACGCTGCATGTTCTGAGTGAATGTGAAACTAATGTCTAATCAACTGATCGATAACTTAAGAAATATCGCAATTATTGCTCACGTTGACCACGGTAAAACTACCCTGGTTGATAAACTTCTACAGCAATCTGGCACGTTAGAGGGTCGCGGCGAAGCCGAAGAACGTGTGATGGATTCTAACGATATCGAAAAAGAGCGTGGCATTACCATTCTTGCTAAGAACACAGCAATTAATTGGAATGACTACCGCATCAATATCGTAGACACCCCTGGACACGCAGACTTCGGTGGTGAAGTTGAGCGTATCATGTCTATGGTTGACTCTGTATTACTGATCGTTGACGCGGTTGATGGCCCAATGCCTCAAACACGTTTCGTAACGCAAAAAGCGTTTGCATACGGTCTTAAGCCAATCGTTGTAATCAACAAGATTGACCGTCCTGGTGCACGTCCTGAGTGGGTTATGGATCAAATCTTTGACCTATTTGACAACCTAGGCGCAACTGACGAGCAACTAGACTTCACAACAGTTTACGCTTCTGCGCTAAACGGTTGGGCAACTATGGAAGAAGGCGTAACTGGCGAAGATATGGAACCATTGTTCCAAGCTATCGTTGATAACGTTGCAGCTCCTTGTGTTGACGTTGACGGTCCACTACAGATGCAAATCTCTCAACTAGATTACAGCTCTTACGTTGGTGTTATCGGTGTTGCTCGTATTGCTCGTGGTACTGTTGCTGCAAACCAACAAGTAACTATCATTGGTGCTGACGGTGCTAAGCGTAACGGTAAAGTAGGTACAGTTCTTGGTTACCTAGGTCTAGAGCGTCATGAAGTTACTGAAGCGAAAGCGGGTGACATCATTGCAATCACAGGTCTTGGCGAGCTTAAGATTTCTGACACTATCTGTGACGTAAACACTGTTGAAGCATTACCAGCATTGTCTGTTGATGAACCAACTGTAACCATGACTTTCCAAGTAAACACTTCTCCGTTTGCTGGTAAAGAAGGTAAGTTTGTTACTTCACGTAACATCCTTGAGCGTCTACAAAAAGAATTAGTACACAACGTAGCATTGCGCGTTGAAGAGACTGATAGCCCAGACCGTTTCCGTGTTTCAGGCCGTGGTGAACTTCACCTATCTATCCTGATTGAAAACATGCGTCGTGAAGGTTACGAGCTAGCAGTATCTCGCCCAGAAGTTATCATCAAAGAAGAAGATGGTAAGCTAATGGAACCGTTTGAAGTTGTAACTATCGATGTGGTTGAAGAGCATCAAGGTAGTGTAATGGAGAAAATCGGTATCCGTAAGGGTGAGCTAAAAGATATGGCACCAGATGGTAAAGGCCGTGTTCGCATGGACTTCATGATGCCTTCTCGTGGTCTTATCGGTTTCCAAACAGAATTCCTAACAATGACTTCTGGTTCTGGTCTTATCTACCATACGTTTGATCACTACGGTCCTCACAAGGGCGGTACTATTGGTCAACGTGCTAACGGCGTATTGATCTCTAACGGTACTGGTAAAGCGGTAACTTACTCGCTATTCAACCTACAAGAGCGTGGCCGTCTGTTCTCTGAGCACGGTGACGAAGTATATGAAGGTCAGATCATCGGTATTCATAACCGTGCAAACGATCTAACTATCAACTGTCTACGTGGTAAGCAGCTAACAAACGTTCGTGCATCTGGTACAGATGAAGCACAAACGCTTTCTCCTGCTATCAAGTACACTCTTGAGCAAGCTCTAGAATTCATCGATGATGACGAACTAGTAGAAGTAACACCAGAAAGCATTCGTATCCGTAAGAAACTTCTTACTGAAAACGATCGTAAGCGCGCAGGTCGTGGTAAGTAATTACCGCTAATCTGAACGATTACTAATACAATCCCTCGCTTGGCAACAAGCGGGGGATTGTTGTATCTGGAGTATGAAAATATTCTTGAGACAAAAAATATTTAAACAAAAAAAGAGCTAACATGGTTAGCTCTTTTTTTATGGTTATAGTATCGCAATTGTGCTGATTACTTTTTCAAGTGACCAATAAAACGATTTGATTCTGCAATGGCACTGTTCATATCACGAATAGCACCAGAGATTTCGGTTTGTAATGCATTAAACTGCCCTTGAAGTGAGCCTATTGCTGCCGCATTGAGGTTATGCTTAAGATATAGGGTGTTATCACGTAAAGTGTCTAAAACAGGCTCCATTTTCTTCTCAGCGCGTTTCATCGCAGATAGCATTTTATTGTAAGATACTTTTGTCGTTTGTAATTTACGTTGGCTATCACGTTTAAGGTTGGCACTTTTATACAATGACAGTTCTTGCTGCCATTCTTCAAACATAGCGTTGGCGACATCTTCAATGGCGGCAATACGATCATTAACATTTTTAACCGCGGCTTCACTGCTTTGATATTGGCTATCAATATCTTGATAAGCCGATTCAAGATCGCCACCATCAAATTGATTGAGTGCTTTTAGGCCATCAAGGGCGCTGGTAAATTGTTTTTGAGCGTTCTGTTGCGCTTGATTGGCATCTTCAACCCGATCAACCATGATATCGCGTTTATAAACTCCGACTTTTTCCATGGCTGAGTAGTAAGCTGTTTGACAGCCTGAAAGTAGGCTAACACTTAGAAAAAGTGCAATAAAATAGGGCATGTTTTGCTCCTTGGTGAAAGATGAAAAATAACAAAAATCACATTACCACTGAGTGCTAACGCAACGATTCAATAGATAAACTACAGTTACAGCGTGTCACGATAACATGGCTGTATTTGATAACGTATAGGTAGAATTCTCTATTATGGCTGACAAAAAACAACCTGTGAAATTTGTATTGTGGCAGCGATTGCCGCGAATAATGGAATATTTCAGCTATTTAATCCAGCGTGTAAATCATGACCGTTTAACTGTAATTGCAGGATCAATGGCTTATGTGAGCTTACTGTCATTAGTACCGTTATTAACCGTAATAATTTCGGCATTGTCGGTGGTGCCCGCTTTTGCTGGTGTTGGTAATCAAATACAGCAGTTTGTTATTACACATTTTGTACCAGCCGCCAGTGCGGTTGTGACCACTTATCTTAATGAATTTATTGTTAATGCCGGCAAAATGACCGTGGTTGGTATCGGGGCCTTATTTGTGGTTGCAATGATGTTGATTTCTTCAATTGATAAGTCGTTAAATTATATTTGGCGGGTGAAGAAAAAACGGCGTTGGATTATATCATTGGCGGTTTATTGGATGATCCTCACTTTAGGCCCGATTCTTTTGGGTTCAAGTATTGCATTGAGTTCCTATGTTGGCTCGTTGGTCTTGTTTGAACATCAAGCATTGCACGGTGTGGTGCAGCAGTCATTGCAATGGCTACCGTCAATGATGTCTGGTTTGGCTTTTTTATTGCTCTATGCGCTAGTGCCTAATTGTAAGGTGCTATTTAAACATGCGTTGCTAGGGGCGTTATGTAGTAGTGTCTTGTTTGAGTTGAGTAAAAAAGGGTTTGTGATTTATTTAGCACATTTTCATTCCTACCAAATGATTTATGGCGCATTGTCGGTGATCCCTATTTTGTTTGTATGGGTGTATTTGTGTTGGTGTATCGTATTATTGGGAGCAGAGATCACCGCAAGTTTAGGTGAACGTGGTTTTTGGGATGTTACTCAATCTCAATCACAATTACCGCCAACGACTGCAGTGACCAGCCGTGACAATGATTATAATGAAGATTAAGGAACAACAATGATTGCGTTAATTCAACGGGTAAGTGAAGCCTCAGTGACTGTTGATGGCACAGTAACGGGTGCTATTGGCTCTGGTTTGTTGGTGCTATTAGGGGTTGAAAAAGGTGATGATGAAACCAAAGCCCAAAAACTGCGGGACAAAGTGTTGGGTTATCGTATCTTCAGTGATGCTGACGATAAAATGAATCTTAATGTTCAGCAGGCGCAAGGTAGCGTGCTGGTGGTATCACAATTTACGTTGGCGGCAGAGACTAAAAAAGGTATGCGTCCTGGATTTTCGACAGGAGCTGCGCCGATTGAAGCTGAACGCTTGTACCAATATTTTGTCGAACAATGTAAGGCACAGCCAATTGTAACTGAAACGGGCGTGTTTGGCGCCGATATGAAGGTGGCATTAGTTAATGATGGACCGGTAACGTTTTGGTTGCAGGTTTAAACCTAGGGTTGTGAATTTACGCTTTTAATGGCTGTAGACAATTGAGAAGAGAGGGAATGCATGTTTCGATTAGTCACTCCGCAAACCGAACAACAGTTTGCACGTTATTATCATTTTCGTTGGCAAATGCTACGTCAACCATGGCAAATGCCGTTGGGATCAGAGCGTGATGCTTATGATGATGTCAGTGCACATCGAATGTTAGTTGATAATGATGACAACGTGGTGGCAATTGGACGTTTGTATATTACGCCAGATAATGAAGGGCAAGTGCGTTATATGGCAGTTGATACGGCGGTACAACACCACGGGCTAGGTGGAATGGTGTTAATGGCACTGGAATCGCTAGCACGTTATGACGGCGCTAAACGGTTAGTGTGTAATGCCCGTGAAGCGGCTATTCCCTTTTATATTAAAAATGGTTTTGAGAGTCGTGGTGAGTTAAGTGATGAGAGTGGTCCAATGCGGCATCAGCAAATGGTGAAACCACTGTCACCGTTGACGGATGTTGCTCGTCAGCCTCAATGGTGTCAGGAACTACAATCATTATGGCAAAGCCAGATACCGATTAGTGACAAAATGGGGATTAAAATTAACCAATACACCGGTTATCGATTTGAAGTTAGCGCGTTGTTCAATGCCAATATTAATCCCAATGAATTTATGTTTGCTGGCAGTATTTTTACCATGGCAACCTTAGCGGGCTGGGGCTTTATTTGGTTGTTGCTTAAAGAACGAGGCTTACAAGGTAATATTATTTTAGTTGATAGTCACATTCGTTACTCTGCCCCAGTCACTGAGCGTCCAATCGCGGTCACCACCCTTGAGCATTTACGTGGTGATTTTGATCGTATCACTCAACAGCGCAAAGGACGGATCACGGTTGATGTTAATGTTCAATGTGGCAAAACGGTTTCATCCACTTTTACAGGAACGTATTTAGTGTTACCTGTACACAATGAATCAACCGTTGAACTTGATACGCCTTGATGCCATGAACGGATCAGTTGCTGACAGCCCGTGGTTAATGTCAGTTGAAGTTGCTGCTGTTGGGAATTGACAAGATTCCATTGCCCCGCCATGTTTAATCCAAAATTATCACCAGTAATGGTTAATGGCGATAATTGGATGGTGCCATCTTGTGCCGTTATTGTCAGTGGCGGTGTTGTGAGTTGTAGCGGTGATGCGACAGTAGGCGTTGTTGCTGATTGACTCTCGACGGTAATATTCGATTGCTGCCATTGGGTTAATAATTGTTGAGGGGTGATATTATCTAATGCCAATTGACGCAAGGCAATATTAGCACTACCTGTTAAATGCGTATTAAAATCACGCCAACTACTGGCGTGACCGTTGAGTTTTATTTGGGTGTCGATTGCCCCTGTTAGTGGAAGCGGTAATGCTAACCAACGGTATAATATTTGGGCGGGTATGGTGTCGCCCATCATGGTTAATTGCCATGGTCTGTGCGGTGTTTCAAGTGACATTCGCGCGCGCGCTTTTAACATGCCGTGTTTAAATGGTAATACCAATTTATCTAACTGCCATTGACCAGCATTACTGTGCATGGTCGCGATGGCTTGGTTCATCACAATTTGATTGATACTGCCAAAGCCTAAGTTAGCCTCAATAGAACCTTGCCATAATCCCCACTGATTATTTTGTTTCAGTACCGTGTCTTGTGCATCAATATCAATGCCCGCTAATTGAAACGGAATATGAGAGGTTGATGAGGTGATTTGACTATTATTAATGTTGATTTTTTTTGCTATCACATCGGTGTATTGCTGCTGCCATTGTTGCCATTTCTGGTGCCAATTCTTCCCTACAAACCATTTAATACCACTGGCTTTTAGATCATTAATAAATAGTTGCTGTGGATCGATCCAGCCATCAACACGAACAAAACCTTGCATAATATGAGCTGACATACCGTGGCTGATTATTTGCTGAGGCATAAATTGTAATTCAGCTAATGGTTGCTCAAAATTAAGTTGTTGCCATTGGGCATGGCCGGCACTAAACGATAAGCGACTGTCTTTTTGCTGCCAGTAAGTGAGTGGCCACTGCCAATTTTTCAACGATAAATTAATATCATCGGCTCCCCACTGTGGTAACTCAATACTACTGTTGACTATATCGATACGGTTAAATGTAATGGTTTTTAAGCCTGTGATGGGGTGGCTAAGTTGCTGTCGCCAAGTATCAAATAATTGTTGGTCTTGTAGGTGAAAGCGACTGATAGTGAGTTGGTCTACCGTTAAATTGTGACTGTGATTATCTAGCTGAGCTTGGGCGGTGACCGTCGCTTGGTGCCACAGACCTGAAATACCATTAAATTGCCATTGTTGATCGTGTTTGTCAGCATTGAGTAGCAGTTGTTGTAATTGTAATTGGTGCCACTGGATGCTGGTGGCGCTCATTTTAAAGCTGCCGTTAAAGCTCTGCCACCACGGTGTATTTGGTTGAGGTGTTTGCCAATTATCCATTTCAATTACCCCGTGTTTAATCTTAAATTCAGGGGTGTTTATATTGGTGTTATTGAGTATTAAGCGCTTAACCGTTACGGGTGACGATTGACTGAATAGTGGCATGTTAACTGCGGTAATATTATTAATCTGAACACCGTCAAAGACTGGTTTATGGTCAGTAAGGCTGGATTTGGATAACCATAATGTAATGCTATCAGCGTTAAGCAATACCTGTTGGTGCTGGGTGATTTCTGCTCGTTCTAATGTGATTTGATAAGGGGTTCGAATATCGTAATCAATCTTTTTAGCGAACACTTGGTAAGGTGATAGGTGTGTGAGGGCAAAATTTAATAATGGTTGATTATAACGTGTATGTAATAACCCAATCAAAGTGGTCAAACTCACAACGACAATTAATATAAAAATAAGCACTACTTTGCTCAACAGTCGCATAATTTTTCCTTGTAAGCGGAAGGCATCAAATCAATATAAAGGCTTGTTGAGGGTGGGCGAAAAACCATTTTTTAGCAAGTGCTTTGACGGAGGCATTAATGTGAAATATGGTGATAAAAAAACAGCCCCTAATAAAAGAGGCTGTTAACGGATAATCCAATGAGGAGTGAAATTAACCGAGTTGTGGGCCTGCTGTGACTAATTGTTGGCCTTCTTGAGTATCAGTGTACTTATCAAAGTTAGTAATAAAGCGATTAGCTAAATCTTCAGCTTTGCTTTGCCACTGCAGTGGATCAGTGTAAGTATCACGTGGATCAAGAATCGTTGGATCAACACCTGGTAATGATGTTGGCACCGTTAGATTGAAGATTGGAATTTGCTTAGTATTTGCTTCATCAATTGAGCCATCAAGGATTGCATCAATGATTGCACGTGTATCTTGAATTGAAATACGTTTACCTGTGCCGTTCCAACCTGTGTTTACTAAGTAAGCTTCAGCGCCTGCAGCTTCCATACGCTTAACTAATACTTCTGCATATTGAGTTGGGTGTAGGGTTAGGAATGCATTACCAAAACATGCAGAGAACGTTGGTGTTGGTTCAGTAATACCACGCTCAGTACCCGCTAACTTAGCGGTAAAACCTGAAAGGAAGTGGTATTTTGTTTGTTCTGGTGTCAATTTAGATACTGGCGGTAATACACCAAAAGCATCAGCTGATAAGAAGATCACTTTATTGGCATGACCGCCTTTTGATACTGGCTTAACGATATTTTCGATATGGTAAATTGGGTACGAAACACGAGTGTTTTCAGTTTTTGAGTTATCGTCAAAATCAATTGAACCATTACCACGAACAGTAACGTTCTCTAACAAGGCATCACGACGAATGGCATTGTAGATATCAGGTTCTGCTTCTTTTGATAGGTTGATAGTTTTTGCGTAGCAACCACCTTCAAAGTTAAATACGCCGTGATCATCCCAGCCATGTTCATCATCACCAATTAATGCGCGTTTAGGATCGGTTGATAGGGTTGTTTTACCTGTGCCTGAAAGACCAAAGAATACTGCCACATCGCCTTCTTGGCTCATGTTGGCTGAACAGTGCATCGATGCAATACCTTGCAGTGGTAAAAAGTAGTTCATCATCGCGAACATACCTTTCTTCATCTCACCGCCGTACCATGTACCACCAATTAACTGCATTTTTTCGCTAAGGTTGAAAACGGTGAAGTTTTCAGAGTTCATGCCGTGTTCTTTCCACTTAGGGTTGGTGCATTTTGAGCCATTCATGATCACAAAATCAGGTTCAAAATTTTCAAGTTCAGCGTCTGTTGGACGAATGAACATGTTTTTCACAAAGTGTGCCTGCCATGCGACTTCCGTGATCACGCGAATACAAAGGCGAGTATCAGGGTTAGCACCACAATAACCATCAACAACAAAAAGGCGCTTGTTCGATAGTTGGTTGGTGACTAATTCTTTAAGATCTAGCCACGCGGTTTGAGTAAGGGCTTTGTTGTCATTCTTACCTTGATCTGACCACCACAATGTATCTTTGGTAGTGTTATCACGCACAATAAATTTATCTTGTGGTGAACGACCTGTAAAAATGCCTGTATCAACAGATACAGCACCCAGCTCAGTAACTATACCGCGCTCGTAACCTTCAAGTTCTGGTTTGGTTTCTTCATTGAAAAGAACTTCGTATGATGGGTTACGAATAACATCTGTAACATTGGTAATACCGTATTGGGATAAATCCATGTTGTTTGCAACCTTATTATCGACACAAGTAGTGATCATTGGTGCTCCTAGGGTAAGATGTTGTTTAACTGTCAATCATGCTAACAACCCTAAACCGCTAAATCAGGGACGGTCATCAAAAAACCGACCATCATTTTGTTAATTTTAGGTAAAAATGTCGAGATCGCGAGGGGTTTTATTTTGCTAAAATGTTAAATTTTATTTGTTGTGATAGTGGTCAATTTTTACGCTGTGTGATTGCAAAAAAAGCACAAATAAAGTTGAAATGTAAACTCGTATACGGTGTGGCGATGACAGGATTAAAAATAACAATAAAAAAAGCCGGCATTATTAGCCGGCCTTTAATGACAAAATGATGTGAGGTAGTGAATTAGTGAATTTGATCACTATCAGCAGCGCTAGCACTATTGTCACGTAGTGCTGCTACATCAATACTATCGAAATCATAGCTAGTGCCACAATAGTCACAATGCAGTGATACTTTGCCATCGTCAGCAATAATTTTATCAATCTCTGCTGGTTGAACACTCATGATTGCCGCGGCACTACGCTCACGTGAACAACCACATTCAAAGCTTACTGGTTGTGGTTCAAATAATTGCACTTGCTCTTGGTGGTAAAGACGATATAGCACATCTTGTGCTTCAAGCGTAAATAGCTCATCATCTTTAACTGTTTCAGTTAGCGCTTCTAAATGTTCAAAGTCGCCTTCTGTGCCGGTGCCATCTGGCATGATTTGTAATAACATTCCCGCCGCTTTTACTTGGTCGTCAATTGCGCCAGTACGTAACCAGATACGGGTTTTTAATTGCTCTGAATTTTTGAAGTAACTTTCAAGACACTCAGCCAGTGTATCGCCATCAAGACCCACAACACCTTGGTAACGCTCACCCTTGGTCGGCGTAATGGTGATCACCATATGACCTTTACCCATTAAGTCATGAATAGTTCCCGCTTTTACATCGCCATTCCAGCGCGCTACACCACGTAGTTGCTGATTATGATCGCCGTTGATTACCGCTAAGCTTACAGGACCATCACCTTGTACTTGAACGGTAATAGAACCTTCAAATTTTAAGGTTGCCGTTAATAGGCTGGTTGCTACCAATAATTCACCCAATAATGTTGCTACGGGTGCTGGGTAGTTTTTATCCGCAATAATTTGTTGGTAAGTTTGACTTACTTGTACCAATTCACCGCGAACAGCTGCGCCGTCGAAAAGGTAACGGTTTAAACTATCGTTTGTCATGAGTATGTATTCTCCAACTATAGAGCCAACCCAATAAAGGGATAAAATGAACAGTAATTACTTTATGGTCAACGCCGCAACCAAGGCGGGTTAAACCGTTGCAATAAAGCACTCATTGTTGAAATTATAATTTAATAGGTTGGCACTGAGTTATTTATTCAGATGCGTTAATATTTTTGAATCGCATAATATCGCGACGTTGCTTTTTATCCGGTCGTTTTTCTGGACTTGGATTGTCATAAGCATTGAGTTTGCGCATTTTTGCTGTCTGTTCGCGGGCTGTAATACTTTCAGCCGTTTCTCGATAGAGCAGTTGTGCTTCTGGTGCGCCACGGCGGCAGTCAGAAATTTGTTCGATGATAAGGATTTTCTCATCGTTACCCTGCCGTAATTTTACCGTTGCGCCAAGCTCAATAATTTTACTTGGTTTTGAGCGTTGGCCATTGTACTGCACTTTACCGCCATCGATCATAGTGCGAGCAATTGAACGTGTTTTGTAAAAGCGGGCAGCCCATAACCATTTATCAAGACGAACCTGTTTAATATTCGAGGTGTTTTGACCCATCACGGTGCCTTTATTTGCTGAAACGATAAATTATCACATTCTGCTAATAACAACAGTAGTGCGACTATTTATTATAAATGGTGATATTAACCTAGGATTTCAATCACTGAATTAGAATTTATTACAAAAAATCAGTAAATTCTTAGATACTATGGCGTTTTGTTTGGATTATTAAATAGTATTTCAATGATTAACAGGCGATCATAGTCCATTCAATTTTAGAGTGCGGCTGCACTGTATTTCTCTGTTTAATGGTAGTTGGTATTTTAACAATGGATTTCACTATGCTTGCTTCAAAATGGTTTGCGACTGCAGCAACCAAACGCCCGTTATCATTACAATCTGTCACGCGTATTTTAACTTGTGGTTTGGTTGTGATATTGGCTTGGGTTATGGGGCGTTTAGTGTGGTCTATTGTCGAACCTGCTCCCATTGTTGCTCGTTGGCAACCTCTTGCGATAACTGTGAATACCACCCAACAACAAATACCCGTCAATGAATTATTAAGCTTAAATTTGTTTGGTCGCTATCAAGCAAATGCCGCGCCTGTTACCAAAACACCGGTTAAACAAGATGCTCCTCAAACGCAATTACGATTAACGTTAGTGGGGGTGGTTGCCAGTTCAACGCCAGCAAAAGCTTTGGCTGTGGTGACCAATAACGGTAAGCAAAATACCTATGGCATCAATGAAGTGATTGATAATACGCGCGCAACCTTAATAGCTGTCTATAACGATCGCGTGATTATTCGAAATAATGGTCGTGACGAAACATTAATGCTTGAAGGATTGAAATTTACTAAGCCTTCGGCAGTGGCCATTGCAGCGCCAAAGAAAAACCGTGGCAATAGCGCTGAACTTGCCAAAATAAAACAAGAAATTTTATCTGAGCCACAAAGCTTATTTAGCTACATTCGTTTATCTCAGGTAAAAAAAGACGGCCAAATTGAAGGCTATCGCGTTAATCCAGGAAAAAATAGAATTTTATTTGATCAAGTCGGTCTTAAAGCCAATGACCTTGCAGTGAGTATTAACGGTAATAGTCTGACCGATCCTGCAATTATGGCCAAACTTTGGGGTGAGTTGTCTTCAGCCTCTGATTTTACACTGACGGTTGAACGCAACGGTCAGTTACATGATATCCACATAGAGCTGCAATAACACTTTAGTGCTTAGCTTGAAATGAATATGCGATTACGCAGGAGTTTTTTGTGAAAAAATGGATGGGAAAAAGTGCCCTATTGTTAGCGAGTGGCTTGTTGTGTAGTCAAGCAATGGCTGATGAATTAAGTGCCAACTTTAAAGGGACTGACATTCAAGAATTCATCAATATTGTTGGCCGCACCTTGCATAAAACAATCATTATTGATCCGGCTGTACGTGGGCAGGTCAATGTGCGCAGTTATGACTTATTGAATGAAGAGCAATATTACCGTTTCTTCCTTAATGTGCTTGATGTCTATGGTTATGCTGTTGTGACCATGGAAGATGGCGTCATGAAAGTTATTCGTGATAAAGATGCCAAAACGGCGGCGATTCCAGTGGTTGGCGCGAATGACAAAAACATTCCTGGTGATGCGGTTGTGACCCGTGTTATTGCGGTGAAAAATGTTTCAGTACGTGAGCTTTCGCCATTATTACGCCAGCTAAATGATAATGCTGGTGCGGGTAATGTGGTTCATTACGATCCTGCTAATATCATTATGATTACGGGTCGTGCTGCGGTTGTTAATCGCTTAGCTGAAATCATTGAGCGCGTTGACCGTGCTGGTAATAAAGACGTTACCGTCGTCTCGCTTAATAATGCATCAGCATCAGAAATGGTCCGCATTATTGATTCATTGAATAAAAGTGCTGAAGCATCATCAACCCCGGGCTTTCTTATTCCTAAAGCTGTTGCCGATGAACGCACTAACTCAGTATTAATTTCTGGTGATCCTAAAGTACGCGAACGCTTAAAAAATCTGATTCATCGTTTAGATAAAGAGATGGCTGTCAGTGGCAATAGCCGCGTGTTTTATCTTAAATATGCCAAAGCTGAAGATTTAGTCGATGTCCTTAAAGGGGTATCTGAGAATGTGCAAGCATCAACGAAAGGCAGTGGTGGCCAAAGTCAGGGCTCAAATAAAGATGATGTCATGATCTCTGCTCATGCGCCAACGAACTCATTAATTATTTCAGCCCCTGCTGATGTGATGAAGCGTCTTGAATCCATTATCTCTCAACTGGATATTCGTCGTGCTCAAGTCCACATTGAAGCGATGATTGTAGAAGTACAGGAAGGTGAAGGGGTCGACTTTGGGGTTCAGTGGGGCTCTCAAGATGGTGGTGTGGTTCAGTTTGGTAACAGCAGTGCACCGATTGGGGGATTATTATCAGCCCAAGAAGCAGGTAAAGATACCACCACCACAGAAACACGTTACGATTCTGATGGTAAACCTTACACTTACCAAACTACTGAAAGTGGTGATTTAGCACCAATGGCAACCTTCCTTGGTGGTGTTAAAGGCGCTGCGGCGGCTATTGCATTGGGCGATTGGACAGCGCTGGTAACAGCGGTACAAGCGAACCGAAATGTAAATGTACTATCAACACCGAACGTGACCGTTTTGGATAACCAAGAAGCGAATTTATCGGTTGGTCAAGAAGTGCCGGTGACGACAGGTTCACAAACAGGTTCAAATAACGATAACCCATTTACCACCGTAGAACGTAAAGATGTTGGTATTCAACTGAAAGTCACGCCACAAATTAACGAGGGTGACTCGGTACAAATGAAGATTGAACAAGTGGTATCACAAGTTGCCGATGCAAATGGTGCGGTTGATATTCGATTTGATAAGCGTGAACTAACAACGTCAGTATTAGTTAAAGATGGCAACATGATTGCACTGGGTGGTTTGATGCAAGAGAAAACCCTTGAGTCAGAGCAAAAAGTGCCGATTTTAGGTGATATTCCGGTATTAGGGGCGTTATTCCGTTCGACCAATAACCAAACTGAAAAAACCAACTTGATGATTTTCATTCGTCCAACGATTTTACGTGATGGCATGAGTGCCGATGGCATGACGCAGCGTAAATATAACTATATTCGCGCCCAACAGTTGTATCAAGCGGATAAAGGCATGCGTTTAATGGATGCTGAAATGCCGGTTATTCCCAAATATGGTGATGACATGGCATTGCCAGCAGAAGTTCGAGCGTTTGTATCACAGTTGGAGAAACACTAATGGCAGATGAGTCTTTGGCGTTAGAAACAGCAGTCTTATTTCGATTGCCGTTTTCTTTTGCTAAGCGCCATCATGTTGTGATTGAAGCCAATCAACAAGGATGGCAGTTGTATTATTGCGGTCAATTATCAGCCATCGTATTAGCGGAAGTACGACGGGTGGTTGGCGAGGGTTTTTATCCGGTTGCACTATCAGAGTCGCAATTTGAGCAAAAGCTTACCGATGCTTATCAACGTGATTCGTCAGAAGCTCGCCAATTAATGGAAGATTTGGGTTCTGACAGTGATGACTTTTTCTCGTTAGCGGAAGATCTTCCTGAAACGGAAGATTTGCTAGAGTCGGAAGATGATGCGCCAATCATTAAATTGATAAACGCGATGTTAGCCGAAGCCATCAAAGAAGGGGCGTCTGATATTCATATCGAAACCTTTGAAAAAGTATTGTCGATTCGTTTTCGGGTCGATGGCATGTTGCGCGAAGTACTTCAACCCAGCCGCAAGCTAGCACCGTTGTTAGTGTCACGTATTAAAGTCATGGCAAAATTAGATATCGCAGAAAAACGGATTCCACAAGATGGTCGTATTTCATTACGTATCGGTGGCCGTGCGGTAGATGTGCGGGTGTCAACCATGCCGTCGTCACATGGCGAACGGGTGGTATTGCGTCTACTAGATAAAAATGCCACTCGTCTTGATTTACATAGTCTTGGTATGACCGCTACAAACCATGAAGCGTTTAGAAAGATCATTGATCGCCCGCATGGGATTATTTTGGTCACCGGTCCTACGGGTTCGGGTAAATCAACCACCCTATATGCTGGCTTGCAAGAGTTAAACAGTGCAGAGCGCAATATTCTAACGGTTGAAGATCCGATTGAATTTGATATCGATGGTATTGGTCAAACGCAGGTAAACAGTAAAGTTGATATGACGTTTGCACGTGGTTTGCGAGCCATTCTTCGTCAAGATCCTGATGTGGTTATGATTGGTGAGATCCGTGATTTAGAAACCGCAGCGATTGCCGTTCAAGCCTCATTAACGGGCCATATGGTGCTATCAACGCTGCACACTAATACCGCTGTTGGTGCGATCACTCGTTTGCGTGATATGGGAATCGAACCTTTCTTGGTGTCATCATCGCTATTGGGTGTACTAGCGCAACGTTTAGTGCGTACTTTATGTGCTGAATGTCGTCAACCTTATGACGCTGATACTGAGCAGAAGAAACTGTTTAGATTAGCAGCAACAGATAGCTTGACATTGTATCGCCCTTGCGGCTGTGACAAATGTAATTTTAAAGGTTATCGCGGCCGTACGGGTATTCATGAACTGTTGCAAGTGGATGAGCGTGTACAAGAGTTAATTCATGCGGAAGCTGGCGAACAAGCGATTGAAAAGTATGTCCGTCAGACCACGCCTAGTATTCGTGATGATGGTTTAGATAAAGTGCGCCAAGGGATTACCACCCTTGAAGAAGTGATGCGCGTGACCAAGGAAAGCTAATGGCGGCATTTGAATATAAAGCATTAGATGCCAAAGGCCGCCATAAAAAAGGTGTGCTAGAGGGCGATACTTCGCGTCAAGTTAGGCAGCAGCTACGTGAAAAAGGGCTAGTGCCGATTGAGGTTAATCAAACTTCAGGCCAAGGTAAAAAAACAGCGTCTGCACCCAGTAAGTTTACTTTTAGACGCGGTATTAGTACCAATGAATTAGCACTGATCACGCGTCAGTTAGCGACCTTGGTACAAGCCTCAATGCCATTGGAAGAATGCATTAAGGCGGTGGCGGAACAAAATGAAAAGCCGCGCTTGAAAAATATTTTACTCGCGGTGCGTTCACGAGTGGTTGAAGGTTATACCTTGGCTGACAGTATGGCGGAATACCCACATGTGTTTGATCAATTATTCCGCGCCATGGTGGCAGCGGGTGAAAAATCAGGGCATTTGGATACCATTTTAAATCGTTTAGCTGATTACAGTGAAAATCGTCAACAAATGCGTAGCAAGCTTCAACAAGCGATGATTTACCCATTAATGTTAACGTTAGTGGCGGTGTCGGTGGTGGCGTTCTTGTTGGCAACGGTGGTACCGAAAATTGTTGATCAATTTGTACAAATGAACCAAGGCTTACCCGCAATTACGGAAGTGTTATTGGCTGCCAGTAATTTCGTGCAACATTGGGGATTGCTGGTGGTGATTGTGATTGTGGCTTTAATTGCTTTAATCAAAACAGCCCTTAAAAAACCCGCTTTTCGTATGAAGTGGGACCGTACCATCTTGCGTCTGCCTGTTATTGGTAAAGTTGCACGGGGGTTGAACACCTCTCGTTTTGCTCGAACACTCTCTATTTGTACTTCAAGTGCGATCCCATTATTAGATGGTATGAAAGTCGCGTCAGACGTGATGACTAACACTTATGTTAATAAGAAGATTTTAGATGCGGCAGATCGAGTCCGTGAAGGAGCAAGCTTACGGGTTTCGCTGGAAAAAACGGCACTGTTTCCACCGATGATGTTACATATGATAGCCAGTGGTGAACGCAGTGGTGAGCTTGAGCAAATGCTGACTCGTGCGGCGGATAACCAAGATCGTGATTTTGAATCATTAGTGAATATGGCGTTAGGGGTGTTTGAGCCGTTATTGATTGTCGCCATGGCAGGGGTGGTGATGTTTATCGTTATTGCGACCTTGATGCCGATTATTGAATTAAACAATATGGTTGGAATGTAATTTTTCTTTTGGAGGGTAAATAATGCAACAAAAACAACGTGGTTTTACGCTGTTAGAAGTAATGGTCGTTATTGTGATTCTAGGGGTATTGGCAAGCTTAGTGGTGCCAAACCTATTAGGAAATAAAGAAAAAGCAGACCAACAAAAAGCGGTAACTGATATTAGTTCTTTAGAACAATCATTGGAAATGTACAAGTTGGATAACAGCGTCTTTCCAACCACAGATCAAGGTTTAGATGCGTTGGTTACTAAGCCATCATCGTCACCTGAACCACGTAACTACCGTGATGGTGGTTACATTAAGCGTCTACCTAAAGATCCATGGGGTTATGAATATCAATACGTGATGCCTGGTGAACACGGTGCGGTTGATATCTTTAGTCTTGGTGCTGATGGTCAAGAAGGCGGTGACGGTATCAATACAGATATCGGTAACTGGAACATGTTGAACTACAAGAAATAAAGCTAAAAATGATGATGAAACGGAATGCAGGTTTTACTCTAATTGAAATTATGTTGGTGTTAGTGTTATTAGCCACCAGTGCGGTCGCTGTGGTATCGACGTTACCCAATAATAAACGTGATGAGGTCAAAGAACAGGCACAACGCTTTCATCATTTAGCTCAACTCTTGGGTGAAGATGCAATGTTAAATGGGGTCGATTATGGTATTCGTATCGAACCCCATCAATACCATTTTTTAAAATTAACTCAAGATGGTTGGCAGCCGTTAGAAGACGTTAAATTTTTTACTGATGTCAAACTTGAGGCCGGTATTACGACAACAGTGGCTATTGGCGGAGCATGGAAAGATAAGGACCGACTTTTTAAATCTGATTCAATGTTTAAAAATGACGACATATTTAAAAAGTCTGATCAGGAACAGAAACAACTACCGCCACAAATTGTGGTGATGGCGAGTGGTGAATACACCCCATTTACGGTCAGTTTTGAAGTTGATAAGCAACATCAATTTTGGCAAGTTGTTGCGGATGAAGTGGGGAATTTAGTGTTATTAGCCCCAGGGCAAACATTGGAACAATACCTGTCTGCGCAAGCGTTATCAGCGCAGGAGCGATCGTAATGAAACGCTCACAAGGGTTCACATTGTTAGAAGTGTTGGTTGCGTTAGCTATTTTTGCCGTCGCAGCATTAAGTGTGGTGCGAGCAGTCAGTCAAAACTTAAATAGCTTAGGTTATTTAGAACAGAAAACGCTGGCATCAATGGTGGCTGATAATGAATTAGCGCAATTGCATTTAAGTGGCGAGTACCCAAGCTCAGTTAAGCGTGGTAAATCAACTTTAGCCGATCGAGAATGGTATTGGACTGTTACTAGCTCTAAAACACAACAAAAGCTCTTGCGCCAAATTGAAGTCTCGGTGGCTACCGATTCGCAGCGCAAACATTCAGTTATTACGGTAAAGACCTATGTCAGCAATTAATTATCGACGTCAACAAGGGTTTACTTTGTTGGAAGTTCTGGTGGCGATTGCGGTATTTGCGATGTTGAGCTTATCTGCCAATCAAGTGTTAACCAATGTGTTGCGCAGTGATGCGCAATCTAAAGATCACAATCAACGCTTACAAGCCATTCAACGCACCATGATCATGATGGATAATGATTTTCGACAGATTGTGGCGCGTAAATTTAGATCTGATGCTGAAAAACCAACGGATAATATTCTCCAGGCGAGTGAGTATTTATTAGATTCAAGCAGTGAAGGAATCACTTTTGTTCGTGGTGGTTGGCAAAATCCGCAAGCAATGTTTCCTCGTGGTGATGTTACGCGTGTCGGTTATCGTATTATCGACGATAACTTAGAGCGGGTATGGTTTCGTTACCCTGATACTGTGACGGGGGCTAAGCCGTTGGTACGCGTGTTATTAACGGGTGTCACCGATTTAAAGTTTGAATTTTATTATGATAAACAATGGCACCAAAAATGGGATAAAGCCAAGACCTTGCCTGCGGGTATCAAAGTCATCATGACCTTAAAAAAATTGGGTGAGATTGAGCGGATTTATTTATTACCCACTTCTTCGTTGACGAGTAACAAGCAGGAGCAAGAGGGATGATAAAGCAACGCGGGGTCGCACTGATTGTGGTGTTATTGCTTGTTGCCTTGATGAGTTTGTTAGCGGTACAAATGACAGAGCGGTTGCAACTCAATTTTCATCGCGTTCAAAACCAAGTCGAGCATCAACAAAGTTATTGGTACAGCTTAGGAATTGAAGCATTAGCATCACAAGCTTTAAAACAAAGCCTTAAAGACAGTAAAACCGTAAACTTAACCCAAGCATGGGCTGTCGGTGAGCAAAGTTACCCTCTAGACAGTAATGCAGTAATCAGTGGCAATTTAACGGATAAACAGACCTGTTTTAATCTTAATGCTTTTAAAAATATTAAGGCGAGTGCTGGTAGTAGTAAGCAGCCTTTTTTAGTGAAGTATTTACAAAACATTCTTACAGAATCAGGTGTAGATGACTACGAAGCTGAAGTGATCGCAGATTCAAGTTGGGAGTTTGTGGATGATAACACCACAGTTGAGTCAGCTTACGGCGCGGAAGACAGTACTTATGAAAGCTTTCAGCCTCCTTATGTAACTGCCAATGATTGGCTGGCTGATGGCAGTGAGTTTAGAGCGATTAACGGTGTATCGAATAAAATTTATGAGCAACTCAAAGGGTTAATCTGTGCGTTACCGACCGATGAGATGTTGCTTAATGTGAATACCATTACCGAAAAACAAGCAGTGTTGCTGTCTGCCTTATTTGCGCCGTCGTTATCATTAGATGATGCGAAAAAAATTATTCGTGATCGTGATAATAAGCATACCGTGTGGGACAGTGTGGCTGATTTTATGAAGTTAGTGCCACAACCGCCAGTGAAAAATGCGGATTCAGGAAAAGATAAGACGGCAACTGAAATGGAAAAATATTTAACTGTTACCAGTCATTATTTTTCGTTAGATGCTGAAATAAAAGTAGACCGTGCCCGAGTGCGAGCCGTGGCATTATTTAATCGTGATGATAAGAACAAGGTGACGGTCGTTCGTCGCCAGTATGGAGGAATCCGTGAGCGAATTTCTGACGATAAGGCTAAGTAGCCGGCCGGAAATGCCGGTGCAATGGCTAGTCTGGTCGCCACTGCAAAATGAAGTGATAGCCTCGGGTCAGTTAGCTGATATTAACCAACTAGGTGAATTAACTGAATATGCTATTACTCGTCCTGTTTATGGTTTAGTACCAACCAGTGAGATGCTGTTAACACAAGTCGCGATCCCTGCCGGCAGTAGCCGTCAGTTAGCGGCAGTATTACCGTATTTACTTGAAGAAGAGCTGGCTCAAGATGTCGATAGTTTACATGTGCAATTATTGAAACGTGATAATGATATTGCGACAGTTGCAATTATCGAGCACCAAAAAATAGAGGCATGGTTAGCGGCATTTAGTGAATGTGGCATTGAGCTTAAAAAACTGATTCCAGATTGTTTATGTTTGCCTATGTTTAATGATGGCTATAGTGCGGCTGAAATTGATGGACAGTGGCTCATTCGACAATCAGAAGCAATGGGCGTGTGTGCTGACTCTAGTTGGTTAGGTGCATGGATCACCGCTCAAAAAGCACCCATAATCATTGAAACCCCTGTCGATACTGCTGACGACGACAATGGTGATACTGCCGTCGAGGTTGAAGCAGAACTATTAGCTGAAGAAGTCGAATTGATTGTTGCGGCGACGGAGAGTTTGGCGCAAGTGACGATTCATCACTATACGCCAGCACCATCAAACACCCCAGGTCATTGGCAACCACAAGCGCCGGAATTGGTAATGCAGCTGTTGGCGATAGGGGCTGCAGAATCTAAAGCTACCTTGTTATCAGGGCCGTATAAACCACAAGCAGCATGGCGTAAGCATTTACAACCATGGCGCAAAGTTGCAATCACGGCGGCAGTGGTATTAATTGCGCTTATTGGTGAGCAAGTACTAACTACGCAGCGTTTAGAACAACAAGCAAATGCGTATCGAGCTGAAAGTGAGCGTATTTTTCGTCAAGTTTTGCCACAGTTTAAACGTATTCCTTCGCAGAGTTATTTGAAAAATCAAATGAATGCGGCATTAAAGAGTTTAGGTGGACATGGTGAACAAAATGGCATGCTAATGTGGTTAAGCGAATTAAAGCCCGCATTAACGAAAGTGCCAACGATTAAGATTGTTAACCTTAAATATGATCAAACTCGAGGCGAATTGCGCTTGCAGGCAACGGCGGCAGGATTTCAAGATTTTGAACAATTACGCAGTGCATTAGCGACCCAGTTTGTGGTTGATCAAGGCCAGTTAACCAAAGAAGATAATTTAGTTAGTGGCGCTGTGGTATTGAGGAGAAAAGCCTAATGGCAGAGATAAAGTCATGGTGGAAAGCCCTCAGTCAACGAGAACAACATTTACTGCTCGGGGCTGGCAGCGCGTTAGTGATTGCAATTCTTTATTGGGGAGTATGGCAACCGTTAAATCAACGTGCAGCTGATGCTCAAAATAAAATCAATCAACAGCGTCAGCTATTAAACTGGGTTGAGCATAAAGCGAATCAAATTACAGCACTTAAACGTGCGGGTGGAACGGTAAATGTGAGTGATGAGGGACTTAACCAAGTTATTAATGAAACCACGACGCGATTTAAAATTGATTTGATTCGAATGCAGCCACGTAATGATGCGTTACAAGTGTGGGTGCAACCACTGCCGTTTGATACGCTTGTTAATTGGCTGGTGTATTTGCAGCAGAGTTTCGGTATTAATACGCAGTTTATTGATCTCTCAAAAACCGATAAAAACGGTATGGTTGAAGTTAACCGTTTGCAGTTAGGGCGAGGATAAGCGTGAAATTTAAATTAGCGATTGGTGTCAGTTTTGGTGCGGTATTTATAGCAAGTTTAGTCACTCATCTTCCCGCCAGTTGGTTGTGGCAGTCTGCGCCTAAAATACAAGGTCTCGCTATAGAAGGGATATCAGGTACACCATGGCAAGGATCGGCAGCCAATGTACGCTGGCAAAATCAACCTTTTGGTCGGTTGCAATGGGATATGCAATTAGGACGATTATTGCAAGGTGAATTAGCGTTTAATGTTCGCTTTGGTAAAGGCAGTGAATGGCAGTTACAAGGACAAGGTTTAGTGGGTTACAGCTTATCTGGTCCATTTGCTGAAAAACTGCTGTTATCGATGCCTGCGGCGCAAGCCGTATCACAAGCGCAGCTTCCTGTTCCAGTATCTATCGATGGTAATTTAGAACTCACGGTTAGAAATTATCATTATGCTGCCCCTTATTGTAAAACGTTGAATGCAACATTAGCTTGGGTTCAAGGTGCGGCAGAAACGCCGATGGGAACGATTAAACCTGGGCCTGTTTTTGGTGATCTTAGTTGTGAAAAAGGTGCGATTGTCGCTAAAGTAAAGCAAACCTCGTCGAATGTGAGTAGTGACTGGCATGCTAATTTAGCCACTAACCGTCATTATAAACTTAATGGTTGGTTTAAACCTGGGGCAACGTTCCCTGAGAAGTTAGCGGCACAATTAAAATGGTTAGGCGACCCTAACACCAAGGGGCAGTATTCACTGAAGTATTCAGGACGTTTGTAGCGTTGGTTACCGTTTTAATTATTAATTTATTAATAATAGGCAGTCGATTACGGCTGCCTTGTTATTTCTGATGATTATTTACTTTTAATTCGCGTAAGCTTTTCTTATTCTGGTAGTGCTTTTCATTAAACAGGGCCTTATAAATGGCGTTCAGCAAAGATAAACCCCAAATCTTAGCAGCCGAGGTTGTAGCACAATCACGACTCTTTAAAATTGAATCATTGGATTTACGTTTTTCTAATGGTGTCGAGCGTACTTATGAGCGTATGCAGCCAAGTGGTCGTCATGCGGTATTAATCGTACCTGTCACTGCTGATGGTGATTTATTATTGATTCGTGAATATTCTGCCGGTACTGAGCGTTATGAATTAGGTTTTCCGAAAGGATTAATTGATGCTGGTGAAAGTGCATTAGTAGCGGCAAACCGTGAGTTAAAAGAAGAAATAGGCTTTGGTGCACAGCGATTGCATCCCTTAAAAGAAGTGATTTTAGCGCCATCGTATTTTTCAAGTCGAATGACATTGTTTGTGGGACAAGATTTATATCCTGAGCGTTTAGAAGGTGATGAACCTGAGCCTCTAGAAATTGTACGGTGGCCATTAGCTCAAGCAGAAGAGCTACTTAATCACCTAGATTTTGCCGAAGCGCGTAGTATCAGTGCCTTATTTTTAGCGCTGAAGTATTTAGCTTGCGAGGAATGACCAATGACATTAAACCATCTTATTACTGATGTTATCGATATTGCCCAAGAATCAGGTCGGTTGATCTTAGATATTTATCAACAAGGACAGTTTGAGCAGCAAATCAAATCAGATAATACGCCAGTAACCAGCGCTGATTTAGCGGCTAATAAATTAGTGATTGAGCGATTATCCCAATTAACCCCTGACATTCCCGTACTGTCAGAGGAAGACACCGCAATAGCATTAGCTGAACGTAGTCAGTGGCCCCGCTATTGGTTAATCGATCCTTTAGATGGTACTCAAGAGTTTATAGCGGGTAGTGGTGATTTCGCGACAATTATCGCATTAATTGATAATAATAAGCCGGTAATGGGAGTGGTGTATGCGCCTGTATCTGGCGTGACGTATTATGCGGCGCAAGGTCAAGGGGCACATAAAATAACTGCGGCTGGTGAAACCAGTACGATCTCAACGACTAAACATCAGTTGCCATTACGTGGGTTAACTATCGCTATTAGCCGTCGACAAGATATTGATACCACTAAGGCGCGGTTTGATAGCCAATATCATTATGATCTCGTTGCATTAGGCTCTGCTTCGCTAAAAGCTTGTTTAGTTGCGGAAGGGGGCGCTGATTGCTACCTACGATTAGGGCCTACGGGTGAGTGGGATACTGCTGCGACTCAGTGTATTGTTGAAGAAGCGGGCGGACGTATTTTTAATACCCATATAACGCCATTATCTTATAACCAGCGTCAGACTTTAGAAAATCCAAACTTTATTGTGCTTGGCGATGAGCAATTACCGTGGGCATCGATTCTAACGGCAGATGATCGCTTAATGGGCGCAGAATAGTTCATCGACCACATACAAAAACGGAGCCTCAATGGTTCCGTTTTTTGTATCGGTTATTTATGGCTCACCAATAAGAGACTATCAATGGTGATTCTAGAACAAACGGTTAAGGCCATTTAATGCCGCAACGCGAAACGCTTCTGCCATGGTTGGATAATTAAAGGTAGTATTGGCAAAATATTCAATAGTATTACCTTCTCCTTTTTGCTCCATGATAGCTTGGCCGATATGAATGATTTCAGCCGCTCGTTCACCAAAGCAGTGAATACCTAAAATAGCTTTGGTTTCACGGTGAAATAATATTTTCAAACTGCCGACTTCTGTACCTGCGATCTGAGCTCGAGCTAAATGTTTAAATTGCGAGCGACCCACTTCATAAGGAATTTTTGCAGCGGTTAACTGTTGCTCTGTTTGGCCGACAGAACTGATTTCTGGCAGGGTATAAATTCCGGTTGGAATATTTGCAATTAATTGTCCTTGCGCTTTACCGGTACTGATTGCTTGCGCGACAAAACGTCCTTGATCATAGGCGGCACTGGCTAGGCTAGGGTAACCTATAACATCACCCACGGCATAGATATGCTCAACTGCGGTTTGGTAGTTATTATTCACCTGTAGTTGCCCACGAGAATCAGCCTCTAAACCGACCTTATCTAGGGCTAGTTTGTCAGTATTACCGGTACGGCCATTGGCATACAGTAAGCAGTCTGCTCGCATTTTCTTACCTGATTGCAAGTGCAGAATAACCCCGTTATCTGTAGCTTCAATAGTTTCAAAAACCTCATCATTACGAACCATAGTACCCGTATTACTAAGGTGATAAGACAACGAATCAGACATCTCATTATCAAGAAATTCTAATAGTCGTTGGCGAGTGTTAACCAAATCAACTTTGACCCCAAGTCCTCTAAAAATAGACGCGTATTCACAGCCAATAACCCCAGCGCCATAAATTAAAATATGTCGAGGATCATGGGCTAATTGTAAAATTGAATCGCTGTCATAAACACGGGGATGCGTGAAATCAACGGTAGCGGGTTGGTAGGGACGAGAGCCCGTGGCAATAATAAATCGTTCAGCACTAAAATGGTCAACACTGCCATCATGGGTGGTAACACTGACACTATATGAGCTAATAAATTGCGCTTCACCATGAATGATTTGGCAATGGTTGCGATCATAAAACCCTTGTCGCATTCGAGTTTGTTTACTCACAACTTCAGTTGCGTGGTGCAATATTTGACTAAAGGTTCGGTGGAGGGTCGAGGTGTCATTACAATACAGCGGATTTTGGTTAAATTCGATAATACGACTGACGGCATGACGTAATGATTTTGATGGAATGGTTCCCCAGTGGGTGCAACCGCCTCCGACACTGTCTTCGCGTTCGATAATTGCGACTTTAAATCCAGCCTTCGTTAGCCCCATTGCCGCCCCTTCACCGCCAGGACCACTACCAATAATGATGACATCAAAATGGTTTTGAGAAGCAGGTAGGTTATTTGTCATAAAGTCATTCCTTGATTATGTCTTTCCATCTTACATTAACATTATGGTAACGATTTACCAGATAACGATGCATGGGGGAATGACGATATCTCGAAGCGGCTCACGAAGTTTTTATCATTAATCAATCGGTATGGATCGAGATTGGTTATTAAACCAGCGCCACGTTTTGTGACGTAAAATCGTAATTGATCTCAATCTGGCTTTGCGTCAGTCGCGCTCTCGCTTTACTATGTGAGAGTCTCGCGTCGTTGCTATGGCGCAGATGTTACTGTGTAAACAGAGTATCATTGTAATAAAATCACAGAGAAGCAGATAATTGATGGGAATTAGGGCTCAGCAAAAAGAAAAAACTCGGCGTTCATTGATTGATGCCGCTTTTAGCCAGTTAAGTGCCGAGCGAAGTTTTTCTAATTTAAGTCTACGTGAAGTTGCGCGTGAAGCGGGTATTGCTCCAACATCATTCTACCGTCACTTTAAAGACATGGATGAATTGGGGTTAACCATGGTTGATGAGGGGGGGTTAATTCTTCGTCAATTAATGCGTCAAGCTCGACAGCGTATTGCTACTGAAGGCAGCGTGATCCGTACCTCGGTAGAGACTTTTATGGAATTTATAGAAAGTAGTCCTAACGTATTCCGCTTACTGCTTCGTGAGCGTTCTGGTACATCAACGGCTTTTCGTGCTGCGGTTGTACGAGAAATACAACATTTTGTGGCTGAACTGACTGAGTATCTTGAAGCGAAAACTGGGGTAACTCATGAAGAAGCTTATACACAAGCTGAAGCGTCAGTAACATTGGTCTTTAGTTCAGGAGCAGAGGCCCTTGATCTAGATTGTCATGCTCGTGCTGAGCATGCAGAAAGACTGATTATGCAACTTAGAATGATTGCAAAAGGTGCTTATTGGTACCGTAAAGAGCGTGAGCGTCGAGAGCTCAGGCAGAAACTATAATCTTATTTTGATTTTGGTGAAGTATATATGGAAAAGCAACAACTTAAAGCTGAGCGTAAGACACTTATTTTGTCTGTAATAACAGGTATTTGTGGCTACGGTACTTTGGCGGTATTGTTTTCAAGTTATGTAACATTCTCTATTTTCCCTGTCTTGGCATTTGCTATGGCAGTGTACTGTTTATATCAAGAATACATGCGTAAACCGATGGCAGAAGGCGTGCCTGCACTTGCTAGTGCATGTTTCTTCGTTGGGGTATTTGGTTATGCGGCATTTATTCGTGCTGAATACCCTGATATGGGATCAAATTTCATTCCATTAATGATTACATTGGCATTGCTATTTTGGGTGTCGTACAAAATGGGTGTCATGGATAAGAAAGATCAAAAAGCAGCGTAAGTAATACTTGCTGTTATTTGAAAAAGAAAAAGGCGCTGATAGCGCCTTTTTTATTTTTATCTTTTGAGGATCACTGCTTATTTGCGCTCTAGTAATACACCGGCTTCCATATGGTGGGTGTAAGGGAATTGGTCAAATAAGGCAAATCGAGTAATATTGTGGGTTTCAGTTAAGATGGCTAAATTGTCACGTAATGTCTCTGGGTTACATGAGATATACATGATGTTGTCGTAGCCTTGTACCATGCGGCAAGTACCATCATCCATACCTGAACGTGGTGGATCGACAAAAATGGTGTTGCAGTTATAGCTTTGTAAATCAACATTCTGATCTTTTAGACGACGGAATTCACGTTTACCTGCCATTGCATCAGTAAAGTCTTCCGCAGACATACGAATAATTTGTACGTTTTCAATATTGTTTACCGCAATATTGTATTGTGCTGAATCAACCGATGGTTTTGCTAGTTCAGTTGCCAGTACTCGCTCAAAGTTTGGCGCAAGTGCTAATGAGAAATTACCATTACCACAATACAATTCCAGTAAATCACCTGCACTGTCTTGAGTACAATCGACAGCCCATTCCAGCATCTTCTGTGCAACTTCACCGTTAGGTTGGGTAAAGCTATTTTCAACTTGCTTGTAAGTCAGTGCTTTATCGTGAACCTTTAATTGTTCAATAACGTAATCTTGATCTAAGACGATTTTCATCTTACGCGCACGACCGATAAGGTTTAGTTTAAACCCTTCATCATTTAAGCGTTGCTTTAGCTGTTTGGCTGCGACTGTCCATTCATCATCAAGTTGACGGTGATACAACATCGAAACTAAAATTTCACCACTTAACGTAGATAAGAAATCTACTTGGAACAGTTTGTGACGCAGGGTTTTTATTGGCTTAATTGCTTCAAGCAACATTGGCATTACATCATTAATTAAACGACTTGCAGCCGGGAATTGATCAACACGGTATTTTTCACGGGTGTGTTGATTAAACATGATGTAATACAGCTCTTCGCCTTCGTGCCAAACACGAAACTCTGCACGCATACGGTAATGCTCTGCAGGAGAGGCAAACACCTCTAATTCAGGCGTTTCAAAATCACTAAGTAGATCTTGAATACGCGCTGCTTTTTCATCCAACTGGGGCTGGTAATCAGCGATATTAAGGACGGTGGATGTCATAGTGTGTGCCTCGACTGCTCAAAATAAGACCGCAGATTTTATTGTATTGCACACTGATGTCCAGTGTTGATCCAAATTAAAATATTCATGTATCCAAAAATTCATAACTAATACCAAACAAAACTAGACATAAAAGCAATACAACACTAGCATTCGCGCTGTGCTGGTTAAGCCTTGGAAGGCTCGGGAATACGGTGTGAATCCGTAACTGACGCGCAGCGGTAATAGAGAACGAACGCACATGGATGTAATCCAAACACTGTTGATGCTCCCTACAAATAATCACAGTATTATTTAGTATAGTGGCAATGGGAAGTTGTTGCCTAGGCGACCTGATGGTCATGCTCTTAAGTCCGAATACCAACCAGCAAGACAAGCATATTGCTTTGTTATAAACGCGACTTAGGACAATTGTAATGAAAAAATCCCTTTTAGCAGCGACGGTAGCGTCGTTGTGTCTCCCTTCTTTTGCTTCATTTGCAGCAGACACTACATCTGATGATGTGATGGTGGTAACCGCTAACCGCTTTGAACAACCTATAACCTCAGTATTAGCTCCTTTTAATGTTGTGACTCGTCAAGACATCGATAAAGTACAAGCTAAAACACTCACTGAAGTGTTGAGTTTATTACCTGGGGTACAGATCACTCAAAATGGTGGGCGTGGGCAAAGTTCTAGTATCTTTGTTCGTGGTGCAAACTCAGATCAAGTTTTAGTTTTGGTTGATGGTATTCGTATGGCTCGCTCCGTGGCGGGTAATGTAGATTTCAATCAAATTCCATTAACTCAAGTACAGCGGATTGAATTTACTCGTGGTGCTCGCGCGGCAATTTATGGCTCTGAAGCTATTGGTGGTGTGATCAATATCATTACCTTAACAGGAACAGATACGCCATCAAAAACGAAATTAGATTTGGGTATTGGTAGCCATAATTATCAAGAGGCGAATGTTTCTGGTGCGTATAAAATCGGTGATAACAGCGTATTACAAGTTGCAGCCGGTTATGAAAACGATAAAGGCTATAATGTTCATCCTCAACCAGGATTGAATGATGGCGATAAACATGGTTTTGATAGCCGTAATGCATCGTTAGCATTGCATCACCAGTTTAACGATCAAATCTCGGGTTTTGTTGCGACTCGCTGGTATAAAAATCACTCTCAATATGATGGGTCAAGTGTGTATTCTGGTCATCAGTATGTGAGATCAGAAACTGAATTTAATGATTATTCTGCGGGTTTAAAATATGCGCAGGATAGCTATAAGTCATCGTTGATTCTTGATTACCAAAAACAAGATAACCTTGACCTGATCGATAAAACCAACGCCGTTAATCGTAAGGACCAATATCACCAACGTAATGTTCAATGGCATAACCAATATCAATTACTATCAACATTGTCAGTGAGTGGCGGTATTGATTGGCGCCAAGAGCAGTGGAATGATTTAACGGGGTTTGCGGGTAATAAAGAACGCGATAATACTGGTTATTATGCGATTGGCTTATGGGATTACTCTCCAGTTAGTATCGAAACCAGTGTTCGTCTTGATGATAATCAGCAGTATGGTACCCATTCAACGTATAATATTGCTGGTGGTTGGTATTTAAATGACAATATTCAGTTACGTGGTTCGTACGGCACAGCATTTAAAGCCCCTAATCTTTACCAACTTTACGTTAAAAGTGCTTGGTCAACGGGTAACCCTAATTTAAATCCGGAAACATCAAAAAATATCGATGTTTCGCTGCATGCTGATTACGATATTGCGAGCGTTGCTGTTACGGCTTATCAAATGCGCATTGATGATTTAATTGCTTATGTCGGTGGCACGCCATCGTATGACAACGTTAAAGGGGAAAGTAAAATTAAAGGTGTTGAAGTCGAAGCTGACTTTGATACGGGTATTATTACTCACCAGCTAAACTTTGATTTTAAAGATCCTCGAGATAGTGAAGGCCAACAGCTTATACGTCGTGAAAAATTCTCATTTAAATGGGTAGGTACGGCAAGTTATGGTGATCTAGATACCGCAGTGACGTACCAGTATCACGGTAAACGACCAGATATTTCAGATACTGAGCTATCAGCATATGATACGTGGGATATTGCCTTAACATACTGGCTACAACCCAAGCTTGCTTTAAAAGGGCGAGTAGCGAACCTTTTAAATGAAGACTACGAAACAGCTGGTGGTTACGTAATGCCGGGTAGAACTTACTATACCAGCATTAATTATCAGTTTTAATGTGTGATTTTTTATAGATCAAGGCCGCCATTGTGCGGCCTTTTTGATGGTGATAAATATGAAACAAAGCGTGATTATTAGTTGGTCATCAGGTAAGGATTCAGCATTAACGTTATGGCGGTTAATGAACGATCCTAATTATGAGGTTATTGGACTTTATACGACTTATGTGGGTAACGATGTTCCTTTTCAAGCAACGCCAATTGAGATTGTTAAACAACAAGCCTTGCTCATCGGTTTACCTTTAGTGTTAATTGAATTACCGAAGGTGTTTCCCGCTAATGATGTTTATCAACAAGCGATTGTTGATGGGTTGAAAAATTGTGAGTTACAGTTTGATAGTGTCGCTTTTGGTGATTTGTTTTGTAATGGTATTGTCGATTATCGCCGCCAATATATTGAACCTGCAGGCTGGGCCTGTGTGTTTCCATTGCTTGGACAACCTAGTCATCAGCTAGCGAATGAAATAATTGAATGTGGTATTAAAACAAAATTGGTTACCATTGATAGTACCCAATTGGATATACATTTCTGCGGGCGTTGGTTTGATCATCAATTATTAACTGAATTACCACCGACCACTGATCTCTGTGGTGAGAATGGAGAGTTTCATTCGTTAGTTGTCGATGGCCCTTTTTATCAACAACCACTTAATCTGACTTGGTTAGAATGTGAGACTGATTCACGGTTTTGTTATCAACGCTATACACTGGTAGAGACTGACTCATCGCAGTATCATAACGACTCGATATCGTAATAAGGTAAGTGGTAGTGAAAAAAGTTGTCATTTTTGATTCAGGGGTGGGCGGTTTATCGGTGTATCAAGAGATCCATGCTTTACTACCTCAAGTACAGTTTATTTACGCTTTCGATAATGCCGCTTTCCCCTATGGTGAATTAGATGACGCAACATTAATAAAGCGTACTAATTATATTGTGACGTTATTAGCTAATCAGTATCAGGCTGATTTGGTGGTTATCGCCTGTAATACGGCCAGTACTATCGTTTTGCCTTCGTTACGTCAGCAGTTAACAATACCCGTCGTTGGCGTTGTTCCAGCAATAAAACCTGCCGCGTTGATTAGCCAAACAAAATCGATTGGTTTATTAGCAACACCTGCAACCGTTAATCGAGCTTATACTCATCAATTAGTACAACAATTTGCTAATGGCTGTGAAGTTAAGATGATTGGTTCGACCCGATTGGTGGAGATGGCAGAGCAAAAGCTACGCGGTAAGTCGGTTGATATGGATGAATTAGCTGAAATTTTAGCACCATGGCAAGGTACTGTAGATAGTATTATTTTAGGTTGTACGCATTTTCCACTAATAAAACAAGAAATCCTATTGGCGCTAAGACATCAAGTAAATGTTATCGATTCAGGTAAAGCGATCGCTAAGCGCGTGGCATTATTATTAGCGTTACCAACTGAAGTAATGTCACCTATAACGCCGCTGATAAAGAACGTTACATATAGCAGCGCCGCAACATCAGATGCTGCGGCGCTGAATAAAAGCTTAAATGAAATGCAATTAGATATTATTCAAGATCTAAACTATCCGCATTTTTAGGTTCATTAGCTTCACGTACTTTTAGGGTACGTTGGCCATATTCTTGGTTGTTGAGTTGATCAATGGCATGTTCTGCGTCTTGACTATTCATAACAACAAAACCAAAGCCTCTACGTTTACCTGTGCGTTTATCCTTCATTAGACGCACAGCAAAAACATCGCCATGCTCTGCAAAAAGGTTTTTTACGTCGCTCTCATTAGCACGGTAAGGAAGGTTGCCAACATAAAGGGTTTTGCTACTTTGAGAAGGATCTAATTCATCGAGGATGAGATTTTTATTTTCTTGCATAAAGTGCAACGCCAATCCTGTTAGCATCGCACCAAGCGCAAAACTAATGGCTGGTGGAGTACTACTGAACATACTAAAGATTAAGGCGCCAATGATAGCGATAGCAATCACTGTTATTGTGGTTTGGTTATTTGATTTCATATTTAAAGTACATCTCAAAAGGGAAAGAGAAGAATGCGTTAATGGGTGTTTTAACATCAAGCTTACAATGATGCCAATTTTAATGGTCTGTAATCCATAATAATTGAGTATAAATATACTCGTATGAGCTTATTACAAACACATAGTTCACATTAGATGAAATAATCAGCAATTACATTATTTTTTTTTAAAAAGGCTTGTCAGAGTGATCAAAGTCTCTATAATGCGGCTCCATCGAAAGGCGGTACGGTTAAACAGCCGATCAAGTTCAAACTTTTGATACTAGCTTTAAATTAAATAATTAGTTTGTAATTCGATGAATATCAAGATGATTGTTTTGCAAAAACATTTTCTTTTTACTTCTATAGTGAGAAGAGAGTCAAGAAGATATTTTAAACTAAAATTTCTTCTTGACTTTATTTGGATGGTGCGTATCATACGCCACCTGACTTGCTGAAGCGCAAAGCGCTAAGGCATTGAAAGTCAACGTTCTTTAACAATTTGACCATGCAATCTGTGTGGGCACTCGTTGAATAGTTAAGTCGAAAGATTTATCAATGAACTGAGTGACCAATACAAATAACTACGGTTATTTGGCACAGTCAATTCATTACCATTCTGTTGGAATGGTAATAGCTTTAAAATTACTAAGGTAGTTTTGAAGTCAGTATTCATTGAGCCGTCTCGAAAGAGACAACAAAACTTTAATTGAAGAGTTTGATCATGGCTCAGATTGAACGCTGGCGGCAGGCCTAACACATGCAAGTCGAGCGGTAACAGAAAGAAAGCTTGCTTTCTTTGCTGACGAGCGGCGGACGGG
>NZ_FUZI01000060.1 GCF_900166965.1 Photobacterium piscicola
AAATTGGGTCGTTAGCTCAGTTGGTAGAGCAGTTGACTTTTAATCAATTGGTCGCAGGTTCGAATCCTGCACGACCCACCATTCTTTCTCACGAAGGAATTAAAACTATCGTGGGCGATTAGCTCAGTTGGGAGAGCACCTCCCTTACAAGGAGGGGGTCACTGGTTCGAGCCCGGTATCGCCCACCACTCTCTAAGAATTTTCTGCACGGAATCGCAGATTTAATGAAGAATACCTTTATTAAGTCCGCATTGTTGTCGCTGAAAATCATTAGAAAGTGGTTATCGTTAGATAATTGCATGCTCTTTAACAATCTGGAAAGCTGACTAGTAAATTCAATCGAAAGATTGATTTTAAAAAATGTTTTTATTCTTTGAATAAAAACGAGTTCTCAAAACAACACACATTCAAGTGTCTTGTATCGAGTCCGGCGAAAAACCAATGTTTAATATTTTTTTGATCGGAGTATTAAACGCAAACCTTGGTTGTTTGAACATACAAGACCTCTTGGGGTTGTATGGTTAAGTGACTAAGCGTACACGGTGGATGCCTTGGCAGTCAGAGGCGATGAAGGACGTATTAACTTGCGATAAGCCCAGATTAGGCAGTAAAAGCCTCTTGAGTCT
>NZ_FUZI01000023.1 GCF_900166965.1 Photobacterium piscicola
TGTAAATATGATCATCTGTCGCAGTAGCGCTATGACCTGCTTCATCATGAGTTGTCACGGTGGCGGTGACATTATCGGTGGTAGCGTTATCTAATACGCTGCCGTCAACCTCAGCCGTCCACGTTAACTTGCCATTGTGATTTTCTACTGTGGCCGTACCTACCGCTTTACCATCTACAGTGATCGTAACGGTATCGCCAACTTTGACATCACCACCAACGGTACCGGTTACAGGCACTTTGCCGTGGGACTCATTCTCATTGATTACATTGTCACCACCAATGGTGGTGATGGTGACACCCGCATTGATGCCAACCTGATAATTTTCTTCACTGTTTGCGGTGTCATTATGTGAACTGTATGACGTTGTGACTGTGGCAGTGGCTTTATCTGCATGCAACACATCCTTGCCCGTGACATTCACTGACCATGTGTTACCCGCCTCAACCTGGGTGTTGTAATCGGTGCCATTAATCGTTACCACGACCTTGTCACCCACTTGCACCTGACCGCCAACCGTACCGGTGATCGCAATGCTCTGCTGATGACCTTCTTGTTGAGTGATCTCGTTATCGCCAGTGATCTTATCAATGTCGATAGTCGCGTTAACATCCACCGTATAATTATGCTCAGCCGTGGCGGTTTTGCTGTTACCTGCGGTATCAGTGGTGGTCACTGTTGCGCCAACATGATCCGAATTCGCATCCAACAAGACCTTGCCATCAACAGACAAACGCCATGACTTATCCGCTTGTACTTCGGCGGTGCCTAACGTTTTACCATCAAGGGTCACTGTTACCCAATCGCCCGCTTTTACATCACCGCCAACCGTACCGATGATCGCTTGGGACTGTTCAGAATCAGGGCCGGTTACATTATCATCGGTAGCAATCGAGGTAATAGTGATCGTTGCCGCAATGTCAGTATCAATGTTGTAAGGGTGATCGTCCGTCGCCGTGGCACTGTTACCCGCCTCATCCGTGGTGGTGACGGTTGCCGTCACACTATCAGCCGTCGCACCGTCTAAAACACTGCCCTCAACTTCTGCCGTCCACGTTAACTTGCCGTCCTGCTCCACAACTTTTGTGGTGCCCACGGTTTGACCATCAACAACGACCGTAACGGTATCGCCGACTTTAACATCTGCGCCCACGGTACCCGTGACCGGGACTTTGCTGTGCGCTTCATCTGCGTTGATAACACCATCGGTAGCAATCGAGGTAATAGTGATCGTTGCCGCAATGTCAGTATCAATGTTGTAAATATGATCATCTGTCGCAGTAGCGCTATGACCTGCTTCATCATGAGTTGTCACGGTGGCGGTGACATTATCGGTGGTAGCGTTATCTAATACGCTGCCGTCAACCTCAGCCGTCCACGTTAACTTGCCATTGTGATTTTCTACTGTGGCCGTACCTACCGCTTTACCATCTACAGTGATCGTAACGGTATCGCCAACTTTGACATCACCACCAACGGTACCGGTTACAGGCACTTTGCCGTGGGACTCATTCTCATTGATTACATTGTCACCACCAATGGTGGTGATGGTGACACCCGCATTGATGCCAACCTGATAATTTTCTTCACTGTTTGCGGTGTCATTATGTGAACTGTATGACGTTGTGACTGTGGCAGTGGCTTTATCTGCATGCAACACATCCTTGCCCGTGACATTCACTGACCATGTGTTACCCGCCTCAACCTGGGTGTTGTAATCGGTGCCATTGATCGTCACCACGACCTTGTCACCCACTTGCACCTGACCGCCCACCGTACCGGTGATCGCAATGCTCTGCTGATGGCCTTCTTGTTGAGTAATGACGTTATCGCCAGTGATCTTATCGATATCGATAGTCGCGTTAACATCCACCGTATAATTATGCTCAGCTGTGGCGGTTTTGCTGTTGCCTGCGGTATCAGTGGTGGTCACTGTTGCGCCAACATGATCCGTATTCGCATCCAACAAGACCTTGCCATCAACAGACAAACGCCATGACTTATCCGCTTGTACTTCGGCGGTGCCTAACGTTTTTCCATCAAGGGTCACTGTTACCCAATCGCCCGCTTTCACATCGCCGCCAACCGTACCGATGATCGCTTGGGACTGTTCAGAATCAGGTCCGGTTACATTATCATCGGTAGCAATCGAGGTAATAGTGATCGCTGCCGCAATGTCAGTATCAATGTTGTAAGGGTGATCGTCCGTCGCCGTGGCACTGTTGCCCGCCTCATCCGTGGTGGT
>NZ_FUZI01000031.1 GCF_900166965.1 Photobacterium piscicola
GACCCCTTATCGGGGTTACGGACAGTGCCTGGTGGGTAGTTTGACTGGGGCGGTCTCCTCCCAAAGAGTAACGGAGGAGCACGAAGGTGGGCTAATCACGGTCGGACATCGTGAGGTTAGTGCAATGGCATAAGCCCGCTTGACTGCGAGAATGACAATTCGAGCAGGTGCGAAAGCAGGTCATAGTGATCCGGTGGTTCTGAATGGAAGGGCCATCGCTCAACGGATAAAAGGTACTCCGGGGATAACAGGCTGATACCGCCCAAGAGTTCATATCGACGGCGGTGTTTGGCACCTCGATGTCGGCTCATCACATCCTGGGGCTGAAGTCGGTCCCAAGGGTATGGCTGTTCGCCATTTAAAGTGGTACGCGAGCTGGGTTTAGAACGTCGTGAGACAGTTCGGTCCCTATCTGCCGTGGGCGTTGGATGATTGAGAGGGGCTGCTCCTAGTACGAGAGGACCGGAGTGGACGAACCGCTGGTGTTCGGGTTGTATCGCCAGATGCATTGCCCGGTAGCTAAGTTCGGAATCGATAACCGCTGAAAGCATCTAAGCGGGAAGCGAGCCTCAAGATGAGTCATCCCTAGACCTTTAAGGTCTCTAAAGGGTTGTTGAAGACTACAACGTTGATAGGTCAGGTGTGTAAGTGCTGCGAGGCATTGAGCTAACTGATACTAATTGCCCGTGAGGCTTAACCATACAACACCCAAGGGGTTTTCCTTCTCATAAGAGAAGAGACGGACTCTACAAACGCTTGAATGCGTGTTGAGAACAACTAGTTAGATTTTCCCAGATTGCTATTTATTGTCATAAGACAATAAATAAACCAGAATTTGCTTGGCGACCATAGCGTTATGGACCCACCTGATCCCATGCCGAACTCAGTAGTGAAACGTAATAGCGCCGATGGTAGTGTGGGGTCTCCCCATGTGAGAGTAGGACATCGCCAGGCTTCAATTTCGTTTTTATCTTTTTATAAAGGTAGAGACAACAAGTTGCATTTATGCTGAATAGACACTGCGGAGTGGTAGTTCAGTTGGTTAGAATACCGGCCTGTCACGCCGGGGGTCGCGGGTTCGAGTCCCGTCCACTCCGCCATTTATTTAAGACACAGTTAAGTCTTTAAAATAACTACAGGGGTGTAGCTCCAACTGGCAGAGCAGCGGATTCCAAATCCGCGTGTTGGGAGTTCGAATCTCTCCACCCCTGCCATCTTCAAGAAAGCCTCGACAGCAATGTCGGGGCTTTTTTACGTCAATATAATTTAGGTGTAGCTCCAACTGGCAGAGCAGCGGATTCGCCATACCGAAAATCAGCGCGTGTTGGGCGTTTGAACCTCGTAATCCCTGCCATCTTCAAGAAAGCCTCGACAGCAATGTCGGGGCTTTTTTACGTCAATATAATTTAGGTGTAGCTCCAACTGGCAGAGCAGCGGATTCGCCATACCGAAAATCAGCGCGTGTTGGGCGTTTGAACCTCGTAATCCCTGCCATCTTCAAGAAAGCCTCGACAG
>NZ_FUZI01000055.1 GCF_900166965.1 Photobacterium piscicola
GTGGTTCATGACTGGGGTGAAGTCGTAACAAGGTAGCCCTAGGGGAACCTGGGGCTGGATCACCTCCTTACCTAAAGACTTATGCTGTTTTATGCAGTGTCCACACAGATTGCCTGGTTAAAATGTAGAACGTAAAAAGACTTGGGTCTGTAGCTCAGGTGGTTAGAGCGCACCCCTGATAAGGGTGAGGTCGGTGGTTCGAGTCCACTCAGACCCACCACTTTTTCTCCCAGAAAAAGTGATGGTATAGTCTTTTAAATCGTTGGGGTTATAGCTCAGCTGGGAGAGCGCCTGCCTTGCACGCAGGAGGTCTGCGGTTCGATCCCGCATAGCTCCACCACTTTCTAAATATATTCAAAGTAATGAATGTGATTAGAAAGTGGTTATCTAACGATGATTACATGTTCTTTAACAATCTGGAAAGCTGACTAGTAAATTTAATCGAAAGATTAATTTTAAAATGTTTTTATTCTTTGAATAAAAACGAGTTCTCAAAACAACACACATTCAAGTGTCTTGATTTTGTTTTTACTTTTTAAAGTGAAGATAAATAAATGAGTCCGGCGAAAAACCAATGTTTAATATTTTCTTGATCGGAGTATTAAACGCAAACCTTGGTTGTTTGAACATACGAAACCTCTTGGGGTTGTATGGTTAAGTGACTAAGCGTACACGGTGGATGCCTTGGCAGTCAGAGGCGATGAAGGACGTATTAACTTGCGATAAGCCCAGATTAGGCAGTAAAAGCCTCTTGAGTCTGGG
>NZ_FUZI01000019.1 GCF_900166965.1 Photobacterium piscicola
ACACACTACTTTCACTTCAGAAATCTATGTTCTTTCTAAAGATGAAGGCGGTCGTCACACTCCTTTCTTCAAAGGTTACCGTCCACAGTTCTACTTCCGTACAACTGACGTAACTGGTACTATCGAGTTACCAGAAGGCGTTGAAATGGTAATGCCTGGTGATAACATCTCTATGACTGTTACTCTAATCGCACCTATCGCGATGGATGAAGGTCTACGTTTTGCTATCCGTGAAGGTGGCCGTACAGTTGGTGCTGGTGTTGTTGCAACTATCATTGCTTAATAGCAATTAGTGCATAACTAAGTACTGAATAAAAAGGAAGCTTCGGCTTCCTTTTTTTATATCTAAAAAACAGAAGTGGTTAATTTTTGCTATTAAGCAGCCACATGTAAAGACACTAAGTTATTGATAATATAGGTTAATAATTGAATAATTGTTTATTTATCGATCAAGGCTTGCTTTCAAAAATGTGATCTGTATAATGCTCACCACTGCCAGAGACAAAGTCTTGTAAGCGCTGTTGTGAACCAATAAGCATTGAGGAGAAACGTACTACAGGCTATGCCGAGTATGTTTCATAATGAATACTCTGACTTATGTTCGCAGTCATTAAATTGGCTGACAATGCATCCGATAGGGATGCTACGTTCACATAAATCAATCGACATTCCTTCGTCTTTACGAACGTGAGTGGCGATATTGTTTGTGTAATTTTTATTTGGAGCTCTGTCTAATGCAGAACCAACGTATTCGTATCCGCCTAAAGGCTTTCGATCATCGTTTGATCGACCAGTCTACTGCGGAAATCGTTGAAACAGCTAAGCGTACTGGCGCACAGGTTAAGGGTCCAATCCCTCTTCCTACTCGCAAAGAGCGCTTCACTGTTCTTATTTCTCCACACGTTAATAAGGACGCACGTGACCAGTACGAAATTCGTACACACAAGCGCCTTATCGACATCGTTGAGCCTACAGACAAAACTGTTGATGCTCTGATGCGTCTAGATCTAGCTGCTGGCGTTGACGTACAGATCAGCCTAGGTTAAGGGGAGATAAGAGAATGATTGGTCTAATCGGTCGTAAAGTGGGCATGACCCGCATCTTTACCGAAGATGGCATTTCTATTCCAGTTACTGTTGTTGAAGTTGAAAACAACCGCGTTACTCAGGTTAAATCTGTAGAAACTGACGGTTACAACGCTATTCAAGTAACAGCTGGAACTAAGAAAGCTAGCCGCGTATCTAAGCCAGAAGCTGGTCACTTTGCGAAAGCAGGTGTAGAAGCTGGTCGCGGTCTTTGGGAATTCCGTCTAGAAAATAATGAAGAATTCGCAGTTGGCGCTGAGCTAAGTGTTGAAATCTTTAACGAAATTAAAAAAGTAGACGTTACTGGTACATCTAAAGGTAAGGGCTTCCAAGGTGCTATTAAGCGCTGGAACTTCCGTACTCAAGATATGACCCATGGTAACTCCTTGTCTCACCGCGCTCCGGGTTCAATTGGCCAATGTCAAACTCCAGGTCGTGTATTTAAAGGCAAGAAAATGGCTGGTCACATGGGTGCTGAGCGTGTAACGACTCAAAACCTAGAGATCGTACGTGTTGACGCTGAGCGCAATCTGCTTCTTATTAAAGGTGCAGTCCCTGGTGCTACAGGCGGTAACGTGATCGTTAAACCAGCTGTTAAAGCGTAACGTCGAGGAGTTAGTAATGGAATTGGTAGTCAAAGGCGCTAACGCGCTAACTGTCTCCGAAACTACTTTTGGGCGTGATTTCAATGAAGCGCTTGTACACCAAGTAGTTGTTGCGTTTGCAGCAGGTGCTCGTCAGGGTACACGTGCTCAGAAGACTCGTTCAGACGTTTCTGGTGGTGGCGCTAAGCCATGGCGCCAGAAGGGTACTGGTCGCGCTCGTGCAGGTACAATCCGCAGTCCGCTATGGCGTTCTGGTGGTGTTACTTTCGCTGCTCGTCCTCAGGATCACAGCCAAAAAGTAAACAAGAAAATGTACCGCGGTGCTATGAAGAGCATTCTTTCTGAGTTAGTTCGTCAAGAGCGTTTAATCGTTGTTGAAAACTTCACTCTAGAAGCACCAAAGACAAAAGCACTAGTTGCTAAGCTTAAAGAGCTTGAGCTAACTGATGCACTAATCGTAACTGGCGAATTAGATGAGAATCTATTCCTTGCAGCACGTAACCTATACAAAGTAGACGTACGTGATGCAGCGGCAATCGATCCAGTTAGCTTAATCGCTTTCGATAAAATTGTAATGACTGCAGCTGCAGTTAAAGCAATCGAGGAGATGCTAGCATGATCACTGAAGAGCGTATTTTAAAAGTTCTACGTGCTCCGCACATCTCTGAAAAAGCATCAATGGCTGCTGAAAACGCGAATACTATCGTGTTTAAAGTTGCTATTACTGCGACAAAGAGAGAGATCAAAGCAGCAGTTGAAAAACTGTTTGAGGTTGAAGTTAAGTCTGTAAATACTCTTATCACTAAGGGTAAGACCAAACGTCAAGGTATGCGCCAAGGCCGTCGTTCAGACGTGAAGAAAGCGTATGTTATCTTGAAAGAAGGTCAAGACATCGACTTCGCTGGTAGTGCAGAGTAAGGCTAGGAGCAAAGAAGAATGGCTATTGTAAAATGTAAGCCGACTTCCCCAGGTCGTCGCCACGTAGTTAAAGTGGTTAACTCTGACCTGCATAAGGGTAAGCCGTACGCACCACTTCTAGAGAAAAACTCTAAGACTGGTGGTCGTAACAATAACGGTCGTATCACAGTACGTCATATCGGTGGTGGTAACAAACAACACTACCGTCTAATTGACTTTAAACGTACTAAAGATGGCATCCCAGCGAAAGTTGAGCGTCTAGAATACGATCCAAACCGTAGCGCAAACATTGCTCTAGTTCTGTACGCAGACGGTGAGCGCCGCTACATTATCGCACCTAAAGGTATCCAAGCTGGTGATATGATCCAGTCTGGCGAAGATGCTGCTATCAAAGTTGGTAACACTTTACCAATGCGCAACATCCCAGTAGGTTCAACAGTACACTGTGTTGAACTTAAGCCTGGTAAAGGTGCACAGCTGGCTCGTTCAGCTGGTGCATACGCTCAGATCATTGCACGTGCAGGCACTTATGTGACTCTACGTCTACGTTCTGGTGAAATGCGTAAAGTTCTTGCTGACGGTCGTGCGACTCTAGGTGAAGTTGGTAACGCAGAACACATGCTACGTGAGCTAGGTAAAGCTGGTGCTTCACGCTGGCGCGGTGTTCGTCCAACTGTACGTGGTGTTGTAATGAACCCAGTGGATCACCCACATGGTGGTGGTGAAGGTCGTACATCAGGCGGTCGTCATCCAGTAACACCTTGGGGCGTTCCAACTAAGGGTTATAAGACTCGTAGCAACAAGCGCACCGACAAGTACATCGTACGTCGTCGTAATAAGTAATTATAAAGAGGATACGCCATGCCACGTTCTCTCAAGAAAGGTCCATTCATTGACCTACACTTGCTGAAGAAGGTAGAGAAAGCGTTGGAAAGCGGAGACAAAAAGCCTGTTAAGACTTGGTCCCGTCGCTCAATGATCATCCCTCAGATGATCGGTTTGACCATCGCTGTCCATAATGGTCGTCAGCACGTTCCTGTTTTCGTTTCTGAAGAAATGATCGGTCACAAGCTAGGCGAATTTGCACCAACACGTACTTACCGCGGTCATGCTGCGGATAAGAAAGCTAAAAAGCGCTAAGGAGTAGGTAATGGAAGCTATCGCTAAACATCGCTTTGCTCGCATTTCGCCGCAAAAAGCTCGTTTGGTTGCAGATCAACTGCGCGGTAAGCCAGTTGCTCAAGCTCTAGAAATTCTTAATTTCAGCAACAAAAAAGCTGCTGATTTAATCAAGAAAGTTCTAGAGTCAGCTATCGCTAACGCAGAACACAACGAAGGCGCAGACATTGATGATCTTAATGTTGCTAAAATCTTCGTTGACGAAGGTCCTACCATGAAGCGTATTATGCCTCGTGCTAAAGGCCGTGCCGATCGCATCTTGAAGCGTTCTAGCCACATCACTGTTGTTGTAGCAGACCGCTAAGAGACTAGGAGAGAAAGCAATGGGTCAGAAAGTACATCCTAATGGTATTCGTTTAGGCATCTGTAAGCCTTGGAATACCACTTGGTTTGCTAACAGCCAAGAATTCGCTGACAACCTAGACGGCGATTTCAAGGTACGCCAGTTCCTTACTAAGGAACTAGCAAAAGCATCTCTATCACGCATCGTTATCGAGCGTCCTGCGAAGAGCATCCGTGTGACTATTCACACTGCTCGTCCAGGCGTAGTAATCGGTAAGAAAGGCGAAGACGTAGAGAAACTACGTGCAGCAGTTGCGAAGATCGCGGGCGTTCCAGCTCAGATCAACATCGCTGAAGTACGTAAACCAGAACTAGATGGTCAACTAGTTGCAGACAGCATTTCGTCTCAACTAGAGCGTCGTGTAATGTTCCGTCGCGCGATGAAGCGTGCAGTTCAAAACGCTATGCGTCTTGGCGCTAAAGGTATCAAAGTTGAAGTAAGCGGCCGTCTAGGCGGTGCTGAAATTGCACGTACTGAGTGGTACCGTGAAGGCCGTGTGCCTCTACACACTCTTCGTGCTGACATTGACTACGCAACTTCTTCGGCTCACACCCAATACGGTGTTATCGGCGTTAAAGTTTGGATCTTCAAAGGTGAAGTTCTAGGCGGCATGCCGGTTGAAGAGCCAAAGGCTGACAAGCCTAAGAAGCAGCGCAAAAGCCGTAAATAAGGAGTTTATTGATGCTGCAACCTAAACGCACTAAATTCCGCAAGGCCTTTAAAGGCCGTAACCGCGGTTTAGCGAACGGTACTGATGTAAGCTTTGGTACATTTGGTCTTAAAGCAGTCGGCCGTGGTCGTCTAACTGCTCGTCAGATCGAAGCTGCACGTCGTGCTATGACTCGTCATGTAAAACGTCAGGGCCAAATCTGGATTCGTGTATTCCCAGACAAACCAATCACATCTAAGCCTCTTGAAGTTCGTCAAGGTAAAGGTAAGGGTAGTGTGGAGTACTGGGTTGCACAGATTCAACCAGGTAAAGTTCTATACGAAATGGGTGGTGTTCCTGAAACATTAGCTCGTGAAGCATTTAATCTTGCTGCACGTAAGCTACCAATCAAGACAACATTCGTAATTAAGGCGGTGATGTGATGAATGCACTAGATCTACGCGCTAAAAGCGTTGAAGAGCTTAATGCAGAGCTTGTGAATTTGCTACGTGAACAGTTTAACTTGCGTATGCAAGCTGCGACTGGTCAACTACAGCAGACTCACAATCTTAAAACTGTACGTCGTGATATCGCACGTGTTAAAACTGTACTGACTGAGAAGGCTGGCGCATAATGAGCGATCAAATCCGTACTCAGCTTGGTCGTGTAGTTAGCGACAAAGGCGATAAGTCTATTGTTGTTGCTATCGAGCGTAAAGTGAAGCACCCGATCTACGGTAAGTACATCACACGCACGACTAAGCTTCATGCACACGATGAAAACAACGAATGTGGCCTAGGCGACATGGTTGAAGTTCGCGAGTGCCGTCCAATGTCAAAGACTAAGTCTTGGGCTTTGGTACGCGTAGTTGAAAAAGCACGTATTTAATACGTACTAACAACTACTTAAGTAAGCGGCCCTGAAAAACTTAGGGCCGTTCATTTTTTTATCTACCCATCGGTCGAAAATGGTGTTATTATTCGCCGCCTTTGAAGAAAAGGCATATCGACTCGATTTGGGTCTAGATGTTTTAAATTAGCGGAGCACTAACATGATCCAAATGCAAAGTATGCTTGATGCTGCGGATAACTCCGGCGCACGTAGCGTAATGTGTATTAAGGTTCTGGGTGGTTCTCACCGTCGCTATGCACATATCGGTGACATCATCAAGATTACTGTAAAGGAAGCAATTCCACGCGGTAAAGTTAAGAAAGGTGATGTACTGAAAGCGGTGGTTGTACGCACCCGTAAAGGCGTTCGTCGTCAAGATGGCTCTGTCATTCGCTTTGACCGTAATGCTTGCGTATTGTTGAACGACAACACTGAGCAACCTATCGGTACCCGTATCTTTGGCCCTGTGACTCGTGAACTTCGTAATACGAAATTCATGAAGATTGTATCACTAGCGCCAGAAGTACTTTAAGGAGCGACTATAATGGCAGCTAAAATCCGTCGTAACGACGAAGTTATCATTCTTGCTGGTAAAGATAAAGGCAAGACTGGTAAAGTAACTAAGGTTCTAGCAACCGGTAAAGTTATCGTTGAAGGTATCAACATGGTTAAGAAACACCAGAAGCCGGTTCCGGCAATGGGTGTTCAAGGCGGTATCGTTGAGCAGGAAGCTGCGATCGATGCGTCTAATGTTGCTATCGTTAACGGTCAAGGTAAAGCGGACCGTGTAGGCTTCCGATTTGAAGACGACAAAAAAGTTCGTTTCTTTAAATCGACTGGCGAAACTATCAAGTAAGTTTGGAGTAGTACTATGGCGAAACTGCATGATTACTACAAAGAGACTGTTGTAAAAGACCTTGCTGGCAAGTTCGAATACAAGAGTATCATGCAAGTCCCAAGGATCGAAAAGATCACACTTAACATGGGTGTGGGCGAAGCTATCAACGACAAGAAGCTGCTAGAAAACGCTGCTGCTGACATGACTGCAATTGCAGGTCAGAAGCCGCTAATCACAGTAGCACGCAAGTCAGTTGCAGGCTTTAAGATCCGTGAGGGCTACCCTATTGGCTGTAAAGTAACCTTACGTGGCGAGCGTATGTGGGACTTTTTCGAGCGTCTAATTTCAATTGCTGTACCTCGTATTCGAGATTTCCGTGGTTTAAACCCGAAATCATTCGATGGTCGTGGTAACTACAGCATGGGCGTTCGTGAGCAGATCATCTTCCCAGAAATCGATTTCGATAAAGTAGATCGTGTACGTGGTTTAGACATCACAATCACAACTTCTGCTAAATCTGATGAAGAAGCTCTAGCTCTACTGTCTGCTTTTAACTTCCCATTCCGTAAGTAAAAGTAAGGGTTACTAATGGCTAAAGAATCAATGAAGGCACGTGAAGCTAAACGTGCCAAGCTAGTAGCTAAGTTCGCTGAAAAGCGTGCTGCGCTAAAAGCTCTAATTAGCGACGTGAATGCGTCTGAAGAAGATCGCTGGAATGCAGTGCTTAAACTTCAGTCACTACCACGTGATTCTGCGAAGTCTCGTCAGCGTAATCGCTGTAACCAGACTGGACGTCCACACGGCTACCTACGTAAGTTCGGTCTTAGCCGTATCAAGGTTCGTGAAGCTTGCATGAAAGGCGAGATTCCGGGTCTACGTAAAGCAAGCTGGTAATACCAGTAAGCAATTCAGAATCACGGAGTATTAACTTATGAGCATGCAAGATCCGATTTCGGATATGCTGACCCGTCTTCGTAACGGTCAGGCAGCGAAAAAAGTTGCTGTAAAAATGCCATCTTCTAAGCTTAAAGTTGCAATTGCAGCATTATTACAAGAAGAAGGTTTCGTGGCTGACTACACTGTAACAGGTGACGTTAAGCCAGAGCTAGAAGTTACACTTAAGTACTTTGAAGCTAATCCAGTTATTGAGCAAATCCAACGTGTTTCACGTCCTGGTCTACGCATCTACAAGAAAAAAGGTGCGCTACCATCAGTGATGGGTGGCCTTGGTATTGCTGTTATTTCCACTTCCAAGGGTCTTATGACCGACCGCGCTGCACGCAAAGCGGGTCTTGGCGGTGAGATTATCTGCTACGTAGCATAATAGGAGTAGAACATGTCTCGTGTTGCAAAAGCACCAGTAGTTTTCCCTGCCGGCGTAGAAGTTAATCTTAACGGTCAGGAAATTACTGTTAAAGGTTCAAAAGGCGAATTAGTTCGTGTTATGAACCCAGCAGTAGTTCTAACTTTGGAAGAGAACAAAGTTACTTTCGGTCCTCGTGAAGGGTTCGATAAAGCTTGGGCACAAGCAGGTACTGCTCGTGCACTAGTTAACAACATGGTTGTTGGTGTTACCGAAGGCTTCACTAAGAAGCTGACTCTTAAGGGTGTAGGTTACCGTGCTGCTATCAAAGGCAACGCTGTAGGTCTAACTCTAGGTTTCTCTCATCCAGTTGAGCACGAACTTCCAGCAGGTATCAAAGCTGAATGTCCATCACAAACTGAAATCGTACTTACGGGTACTGATAAGCAGTTGGTTGGTCAGGTAGCTGCTGATATTCGCGCTTACCGTAGCCCTGAACCTTATAAAGGTAAAGGTGTTCGTTACGCCGACGAAGTTGTGCGTACTAAAGAAGCTAAGAAGAAGTAAGGTAACACTATGGATAAGAAAGCATCTCGTATCCGTCGTGCGACCCGAGCACGTCGTAAGATTGCTGAACTGGGCGCAACTCGCCTAGTTGTACACCGTACTCCACGTCACGTGTACGCTCAGGTAATCGCACCGAACGGCTCTGAGGTTATCGCAGCCGCTTCTACTTTAGAAAAAGCGATCCGTGAGCAAGTTAAGAGTACCGGAAACAAAGACGCTGCTGCAGTTGTAGGTAAAACTATTGCTGAGCGCGCGATTGAAAAAGGCATCTCTAACGTTGCATTTGATCGCTCTGGTTTCCAATACCACGGCCGTATCGCGACACTAGCAGAAGCTGCTCGTGAAGCTGGTCTGAAATTCTAAGGTAGGCGGAAGATGGCTAACGAAAAGACACAATCAGATTTGAATGAAAAACTGATCGCTGTTAACCGTGTTTCAAAAACGGTTAAAGGTGGTCGTATTTTCAGCTTTACTGCACTAACAGTAGTTGGTGACGGTAACGGTCGCATCGGTTTCGGTTACGGTAAAGCACGTGAAGTGCCTGCTGCAATCCAGAAAGCGATGGAAAAAGCACGTCGTAACATGGTTACGATCGCAATCAACGAAGGTACTCTTCACCACGCTGTTAAAGGCCGTCACACTGGTTCTCAAGTGTACATGCAGCCTGCATCAGAAGGTACTGGTATCATCGCCGGTGGCGCAATGCGTGCAGTGCTAGAAGTTGCGGGTATCCGTAACGTACTAGCAAAAACATACGGTTCTACTAATCCAATCAACGTTGTTCGCGCAACAATTTTGGGTCTAAGTGGAATGAACTCTCCAGAAATGATCGCTGCAAAACGTGGTCTTTCTGTTAAAGAAATTCTGGAGTAATCGACATGGCTAAAACTATTAAAGTAACCCAAACAAAGAGCTCTATCGGTCGTTTACCGAAGCATAAAGCTACTTTGCGCGGCCTAGGCCTTCGTCGCATCAACCACACTGTTGAACTTGAAGATACTGCTTGCGTACGCGGCATGATCAATAAAGTTTACTACATGGTTAAAGTTGAGGAGTAATCAGTATGCGTTTGAATACTCTATCACCGGCCGCTGGTTCTAAGCCTTCTGCGAAGCGCGTAGGCCGTGGTATCGGTTCAGGTCTAGGTAAAACTTGTGGCCGTGGTGTTAAAGGTCAGAAATCACGTTCAGGTGGTTCTGTTCGCCCAGGTTTTGAAGGCGGTCAAATGCCTTTGAAACAGCGTCTACCAAAGTTCGGTTTTACGTCTCGTAAGAGCCTAGTAACTGCTGAAGTTCGTCTAGCTGAGCTAGCGAAAGTTGAAGGTGATGTTGTAAGCCTTGAAACACTAAAAGCTGCGAATGTTATCACTAAGGACATTAAGTTCGTGAAAGTTGTACTTTCTGGTGATATCGCTCGTTCAGTAACAGTGAAAGGCCTACGCGTTACTAAAGGCGCTTTAGCTGCTATCGAAGCTGCTGGCGGTAAAATCGAGGAATAATTAACTCGAGGATGAGGTACAGATGGCTAAACAACCAGGACAAGATTTTCGTAGTGGACAAGGTGGCCTAGCAGAGCTTAAGTCACGCCTTCTCTTTGTATTAGGTGCGATATTAATATTCCGAGCTGGATCCTTTGTGCCTATTCCTGGTATTGACGCTGCTGTACTTGCCAGTCTGTTCGAGCAGCAAAAGGGTACCATCATTGAGATGTTTAACATGTTCTCTGGTGGTGCACTCTCGCGTGCTTCTATTTTAGCTCTGGGCATAATGCCGTATATTTCTGCGTCCATTATTGTCCAGCTGCTAACAGTAGTTCATCCAGCCTTGGCTGAGTTGAAGAAAGAAGGTGAAGCTGGCCGTCGTAAGATTAGTCAGTACACCCGATACGGTACGCTTGTATTGGCAACCTTCCAAGCAATTGGTATTGCAACGGGGTTACCAAGTATGATTCCAGGCCTGGTACATAATCCAGGTCCTAGTTTCTATTTTGTTGCCGTGGTTAGTTTGGTTACTGGTACCATGTTCTTAATGTGGTTAGGTGAGCAAGTTACCGAGCGTGGCATTGGTAACGGTATATCTGTGATTATTTTCACTGGTATCGTTGCTGGTTTGCCGCCAGCTATTGGACAGACCGTAGAGCAAGCGCGTCAAGGTGAATTGCACGTACTTCTTCTACTATTAATTGCGGTTATATCTTTTGCTGTGATTTACTTTGTAGTGTTCATGGAACGTGGTCAACGTCGTATCGTCGTTAACTACGCTAAGCGTCAACAAGGCCGTCGTGTCTTCGCAGCGCAGAGCACACACCTACCGTTGAAAATCAACATGGCAGGTGTAATCCCAGCAATTTTCGCATCGAGTATTATTCTGTTTCCAGGCACACTGGCTCAGTGGTTTGGACAAAGTGAAGGTCTTGGCTGGTTAAGTGATATTTCACTTGCACTTAGTCCAGGACAGCCACTTTATGTAATGCTCTACGCTGCTGCAATTATATTCTTCTGTTTCTTCTATACCGCGTTGGTGTTTAACCCTCGCGAGACAGCAGATAACTTGAAGAAGTCTGGAGCATTCATACCTGGTATTCGCCCGGGTGAACAGACCGCAATGTACATTGATAAAGTAATGACTCGACTAACCCTAGCGGGTGCGTTGTATATCACCTTTATCTGTCTGATCCCCGAGTTCATGATGATTGCATGGAATGTCCGCTTTTATTTTGGTGGTACTTCCCTACTAATCGTAGTTGTTGTTATCATGGATTTCATGGCTCAAGTTCAGACACATTTGATGTCTCAACAGTATGAGTCAGTATTGAAAAAAGCTAATCTGAAAGGCTACGGCCGCTAAGTTTAGTTTTCCATATTTACGGAGTTTAGCAATGAAAGTTCGTGCTTCCGTTAAGAAAATCTGCCGTAACTGTAAAGTTATCAAGCGCAACGGTGTTGTGCGTGTGATTTGCAGTGAGCCAAAGCATAAACAACGCCAAGGCTAATTAGCAGAAATATTTCTTGCAAATTGAAGATAGGTTGGCTAAATTAGTCAACCATCTTTTGTTATGTGCAAAAGAATTGTACCACCGCTGCGTATCCTGAACGGGCTCTGCAGCGGTTATTCTTGTAAAGTACTAGGAGTGAATAGTGGCCCGTATTGCAGGCATTAACATTCCTGATCAGAAACACGCTGTAATCGCATTAACTGCGATTTACGGCATCGGTAAGACTCGTTCTCAAGCTATTCTAGCTGAAACGGGTATTGCTGAAGATGTTAAGATCAGTGAACTAACTGAAGAACAGATCGATCTACTGCGTGATGGTGTAGCTAAATACACTGTAGAAGGTGATCTTCGTCGTGAAATTTCCATGAACATCAAGCGTCTTATGGACCTTGGTTGTTACCGTGGTCTTCGTCACCGTCGCAGTCTACCTCTACGTGGACAGCGTACTAAAACCAACGCACGTACCCGTAAGGGTCCGCGCAAGCCGATCAAAAAATAGTCGGATAAGGTAGAGTACAATGGCAAAACAACCAACTCGCGCTCGTAAGCGCGTACGCAAGCAAGTAGCCGATGGCGTTGCGCACATCCATGCTTCTTTCAACAACACAATCGTAACCATTACTGACCGTCAAGGTAATGCTCTTTCATGGGCAACTGCAGGTGGTTCAGGTTTCCGTGGTTCTCGTAAATCTACTCCGTTCGCTGCACAGGTTGCTGCTGAGCGTTGTGGTGAAATGGCCAAAGAATATGGCGTTAAGAACCTAGAAGTTATGGTTAAGGGCCCTGGTCCTGGTCGTGAGTCTACAATCCGCGCTCTAAACGCAGCGGGTTTCCGTATCACTAACATTGTTGATGCGACTCCGATCCCTCATAACGGTTGTCGTCCACCTAAGAAACGTCGCGTATAACGTTTAGTTTCTAGGAATATTGGAGAAAGAAAATGGCAAGATATTTGGGTCCTAAGCTAAAGCTTAGCCGTCGCGAAGGCACTGACTTATTCCTTAAGTCTGGTGTACGTGCGATTGATACCAAGTGTAAGATTGATAACGCTCCGGGCCAACATGGTGCTCGTCGCGGTCGTCTATCTGATTACGGCGTTCAGCTTCGTGAGAAGCAGAAAGTTCGTCGTACATATGGCGTACTAGAAAAACAATTCCGTAACTACTACAAGACAGCTGCCCGCATCAAGGGTAACACAGGTGAAAACTTGCTTCAGCTTCTTGAAGGTCGTTTAGATAACGTAGTTTACCGTATGGGCTTTGGTGCAACTCGCGCTGAATCTCGTCAATTGGTAAGCCACAAAGCGATTCTAGTTAACGGTCAAGTCGTAAACGTTCCTTCTTTCAAGGTAGCGGCAAACGACGTTGTTAGCATTCGTGAGAAAGCTAAGAACCAAGCACGCATTAAAGCAGCTCTTGAAGTTGCTACACAGCGTGAACTACCGACTTGGGTCGAAGTAGACAGCAGCAAGATGGAAGGTACGTTTAAGCGTCTTCCAGAACGTTCTGATTTGTCTGCCGACATCAACGAACACCTGATCGTCGAGCTTTACTCTAAGTAAGGCTACAGTTAAGAGAGGACACAATGCAGGGTTCTGTAACAGAATTTCTTAAGCCGCGTCTAGTTGACATCGAACAAGTCAGCTCTACGCACGCAAAAGTAACTCTAGAGCCGTTGGAGCGTGGTTTCGGCCACACTCTAGGAAACGCTCTTCGTCGTATTTTATTATCTTCTATGCCAGGTTGTGCTGTAACAGAAGTTGAAATCGACGGTGTGTTACATGAGTACAGCACCAAAGAAGGCGTTCAGGAGGATATCCTTGAAATTCTTCTTAACCTTAAAGGTCTAGCCGTTAAGGTTGAGGGTAAAGATGAAGTTATTCTTACTCTGAACAAATCTGGTGCAGGCCCTGTTGTTGCAGGTGACATCACCCATGATGGTGATGTTGAGATTGCGAACCCAGAACACGTAATCTGCCATTTAACTGATGACAATGCTGAATTAAGCATGCGCATCAAGGTAGAACGTGGTCGTGGCTACGTACCAGCATCAGCTCGTATTCACACTGAAGAAGATGAGCGTCCAATTGGTCGTTTGTTAGTAGATGCTACTTACAGCCCAGTGGACCGTATCGCTTACGCGGTAGAGGCAGCACGTGTAGAACAACGTACTGACCTAGACAAGCTTGTAATCGATATGGAGACTAACGGTACACTTGATCCTGAGGAAGCTATCCGCCGTGCAGCAACAATTCTTGCTGAACAATTGGATGCGTTTGTAGATCTTCGCGATGTACGAGTTCCTGAAGAGAAAGAAGAGAAGCCGGAGTTCGATCCGATCCTACTGCGTCCTGTAGACGATCTTGAACTAACTGTTCGCTCTGCTAACTGTCTGAAAGCAGAAGCGATCCATTACATCGGTGATCTTGTTCAGCGTACTGAGGTTGAGCTTCTTAAAACGCCAAACCTTGGTAAGAAGTCTTTGACAGAAATCAAAGATGTATTGGCATCTCGTGGTCTATCTCTAGGTATGCGCCTAGAAAATTGGCCACCTGCATCAATCGCTGAAGATTAATAGTTTACTGATATCTAGTTAGAAGGATTAGGTCATGCGCCATCGTAAGAGTGGTCGTCAACTCAACCGCAACAGCAGTCATCGTAAAGCGATGTTCAGCAACATGGCTAGCTCTCTGGTACGTCACGAATTAATTAAGACTACCTTGCCTAAAGCAAAAGAGCTACGTCGCGTAATTGAGCCTTTGATTACCCTAGCTAAGACCGACAGTGTTGCTAACCGTCGTCTTGCATTCGCTCGTACTCGTGATAACGAAGTTGTTGCGAAATTATTTAACGAACTAGGTCCACGCTTCGCAGCGCGTCCTGGTGGTTACACTCGTATCATGAAGTGCGGTTTCCGTACTGGTGATAAAGCTCCTATGGCTTACATCGAGTTACTTGACCGTCCTGCAAAGGAAGAAGCTACTGCTGAATAAGCACTAGCCGTTAAATAAGAAAAAAGCTGAGTCCTTTGGACTCGGCTTTTTTTTTGAGTTTTTATTAATATTGTTTTCATAATATCTGCTACTGCTACTTCGTTTATTTTTATATATCCTCTCTCCTTACTGTTAAATCTTCTTTGTTGTTAGTTTTGAACATTCGCTGTTAGTTATAACCATTTATAAATATCATTGGTGTGATTATTTTTATCAAATAGCGATAGATATACCTTTAATTGCCAACTGTTTATAACGAGTTAAAAATTGTTATTAATAATAAATAGATTATAAAAATACCAATTAATGCCATATCTGCTTTTAATCTAAGCAAACGAATTTATTTTTTAAAATTATGCTTGTCAGCTTTAAATATCTCCCTATAATGCGACCTCACTGACACGGACAACGGCGCAAGCGGTTACCGAGAGTCAGTATGTTCTTTAACAATTTGACCATGCAATCTGTGTGGGCACTCGTTGAATAGTTAAGTCGAAAGATTTATCAATGAACTGAGTGACCAATACAAATAACTACGGTTATTTGGCACAGTCAATTCATTATCGTTCTGTTGGAACGATAATAGCTTTAAAATTACTAAGGTAGTTTTGAAGTCAGTATTCATTGAGCCGTTTCGAAAGAGACAACAAAACTTTAATTGAAGAGTTTGATCATGGCTCAGATTGAACGCTGGCGGCAGGCCTAACACATGCAAGTCGAGCGGTAACAGAAAGAAAGCTTGCTTTCTTTGCTGACGAGCGGCGGACGGG
>NZ_FUZI01000008.1 GCF_900166965.1 Photobacterium piscicola
CCCGTCCGCCGCTCGTCAGCAAAGAAAGCAAGCTTTCTTTCTGTTACCGCTCGACTTGCATGTGTTAGGCCTGCCGCCAGCGTTCAATCTGAGCCATGATCAAACTCTTCAATTAAAGTTTTGTTGTCTCTTTCGAGACGGCTCAATGAATACTGACTTCAAAACTACCTTAGTAATTTTAAAGCTATTACCGCTTCTGTTTCTACAAAGAGGAACAGAATGGTAATGAATTGACTGTGCCAAAATAACTTACGTCATTTTGTATTGGTCACTCAGTTCATTGATAAATCTTTCGACTTAACTATTCAACGAGTGCCCACACAGATTGCATGGTCAAATTGTTAAAGAACGTTAGCGCAATACATCGTATTGGCTGAGGCTGCGTATATTACTCCGCGCCAGTTTAAAGTCAACAAGTTTTTTAAAATTAGATTTAACAAACCCTTTATTGACCTGCCCTGCGTTAAAAATAAATTATATTTTCAACCACTCGAATAATATTCGAGTCAAGACTGCAGTTTTCATAGCTTAATGTAAGACAAGAACCGTCAATTACCGCAATGATTTTTATAAACCGCTTATCGACAAGATACACACAGGTTGTAAATAACTTACTAACCGCACGTATTCCGTGTCGTTGGGGTGCATTATAGAGATAACAGGAAGGATGACAATTGTTTATTTGCTTTTTTAATGCGAATGCTAGTAATACCAACCAAAAGCCACAAAAGAGTCAATATTCATACAATAACGCTATTAAACAATAGTCGCTATTTAAAAATAGTGTTGAGTATTTAATCAATCCATGACATTTAGTTGATTGTATATAGTTAAGAGACAACAAAATAAGGATTTAATAGTGACTCTCGATCATAACGAAGGGGAAAACCATCCAGATCATTCACTGTAGCGCCTGCGCTTTCAGCGATACATTGACCAGCTGCAGTATCCCACATCATTGTTGGTCCTAAACGCGGGTAATATTGAGCTCGCCCTTCAGCCACTAAGCAAAACTTTAATGATGATCCCACTGCCACTAATTTATGATCTCCTAGTTGTTGAAGATAAGCCTCTAACTCAACCGAAGGATGTGAACGACTACCAACCACAGTTGGTATAGTTGAAGGTAAAAGACGAATAACCTCTTTACCTGCTTTAGTCATTAGCCAAGCTGTTTTTCCATCACCCAGCCATGCTTTATTTAATGCGGGAGCATAAACAACAGCTAAAATAGGTTTCCCATTTTCAATCAGCGCAATATTAACGGTAAACTCACCGTTCTTATTAATAAATTCTTTAGTTCCATCCAATGGGTCCACCAGCCAAAAAGATTGCCAATGTTGACGCTGTTGCCAATCGGTCTGTGGCGACTCTTCAGATAAGATAGGAATATCGGGTGTCAGTTGTTGTAGCTGATTAATGATAATTTCATTTGCAGCAAGATCAGCAATAGTGACCGGACTATTATCTGCTTTATTTTCAATCGCTATATTACTGTGATAATGCGCCATTATCGATTTACCCGCATCCAATGCGGTAGTGTATATAGCATCAAGTAATGTTGTCACTTACGGTACTCCTATTACCGATGATCACGCAATAATACTTCGACTACGTAAAGCGTTAATACATTGATCAACCAATTCATGAATATTATGACTATCAGCGGCTAAATGAATTTCAGGTTGTAAAGGCGATTGGTACTCTGCATCAATACCTGTAAATTGCTTTATTTCACCCGCTCGTGCTTTTTTATATAACCCTTTAGGATCGCGCTTTTCGCATTCAGCTAAAGGGGTATCAACAAACACTTCAATAAACTCACCTTGTGGCAGTAAATCTCGAACAGATTGTCTTTCTTCGCGATGAGGAGAAATAAATGCACTTAATACTATTAATCCAGAATCTGCCATTAACACAGCGACTTCACCAATTCGACGGATATTTTCTCGTCGATCTTGCGCTGAGAAACCAAGATCTTTACACAAACCATGGCGAACATTATCACCATCTAATAAATAGGTATGATAACCCAATGCCAAGAGTCTATGTTCAAGAGCACCAGCAACAGTCGACTTACCTGCACCACTTAATCCAGTAAACCATAACACGCAAGGCTGCTGCTGCTTTTGCTGTCCTCGCTGGTCTTTAGTCACACTATAACTATGCCAGACAATATTATTGTTATCGTCATGGGGCTTCGTGGTCGTATTCATAACATATTCCATTGTTAATTTAGTTAAAAGGGAAGACGACTGGGATCAAGATCAACACTACAGTGGAATACACAATTGAAAGCGGTAACCCCAGTTTTAAATAATCTCGAATTTTATAATTACCGACGCTATACACGAGTAGATTGGTTTGATAACCATACGGCGAAATAAAACTCGCACTAGCGCCAAACAGTACCGCCATAATAAAAGGCATCGGATCGATACCATAGCCCAGCGCCAAGCTATAACTTATTGGGAACGCTAATGCAGCGGCAGCGTTATTAGTGATCAACTCAGTTAGTATTAATGTAAGTAAGTAAACTGCAATTAATCCGCCATACACTCCCCAGCCATTAAATGCGGTAATAAGTGCTTGGCCCATTTGCTGTGATAAACCACTGGTTATCATTAATTGTGCCAGCGTTAATGCTGATCCAACAATAACTACAATATCAATCGGAAATCGACGTCGAAGCTCACCAAAGGAAATAATCCCTAATCCCACCAGCAGTACCAAATAAACGGCTAACCCTTTAATCAATGGCAGCCAATCCGCTAAAGCCAATACAATCACACTTAAAAAACCGACCAATACTGTTGTGCTGCGGTAACGGTCTAAACGTGCACTTGAATCAAGACCATTAACTAGCACAAACTCGCGTTCCAGCATGGCTTGTTTTTGGTTAAACAATTTCCCCGGAACAATAACTAACGTATCACCCGCGCGTAATTCAATATTACCCAAGCCACCAGCTAACCGTTCATGACCGCGACGGATGGCGACCACGACCGCATCAAAGTTTTCACGAAATTGAGTGCTCTTTAAGGTACGACCACAAATAGCAGCAGAATGACTGACCACAACCTCCATCATCGATTGACCATTAAGATGGTGCTGACCAAATAAATGCAGTCCTTCTATTTCTTGTAAGGTGGTAACACTTTCAATATCACCACAAAACAATAATCGATCTCCGGCTTGTAATTTAGTTTCAGGGCAAACAGGGGCTATAGTCTTACCCTCACGGATAAGCTCAGCTAAAAATAAACGTCGTAATGCACGCAGTCCATTTTCAGTGACGCTCTTTCCTATTAACGGTGAATGACTTTTTACTCGCGCCTCTAAGAAATAAGGCAGCTGTTCTTCACTGTCATCGTCGTTATTCGGTAAAAAATAACTCAGTGGAATTAAAATCATTAATCCAATAACTAACACCGCTAAGCCAATCATGGTGGGTGCAAAAAAGCCCAGGCTAGGTAAACCAATATCTTCTACAAAACTATTAATAATAAGGTTCGTTGATGTACCAATTAGCGTTAATGTGCCACCTAAAATAGCGGTATAAGATAACGGCAGTAATAATTTAGAGGGGGCATGGCGTTGATTACGCTTTATCGCCCCTATTAATGACACCACCACCGCAGTGTTATTGGTAAAGGAGGACAATAATGCGGTCGATAAGCCCAGCTTAGCCACAACAGAGCTATGACCACCTTGTGAAATTTGCCGCCCAACCCAACTAATTAAGCGGGTTTTTTCAAGAGCAATGGAGACCAAGATTAATAACACTAAGGTTAATAATGATGAATTGGTAAAATTTGCGGCAATAGCAGGTAATTCAATTAAGTTCGCTTGAAAACCAATAAATGCACAGCCAGCAAATAAATACGCAGGTTTAATCTTCGTAGTGAGCAAGCAGAGAATAATCACTACTAGCATTGCCAGCACAGTAGCTTGTTCCCAGCTCATTCACATTACTCCAGTAATTGACCGATATCTTTTGCATCCCAATGCGGAAAATGCTTACGGACTAGTGCATTAAATTCAACTTCAAACGTTGAATAACGACGACTGTTATCGATGGCTAATGGTTCACGAATTAAACCAGCACCAACAGTGACATTGGTTAATCGATCAATAATGATAAACCCGCCAGTATCTTTACAAGTTTGATAGCTATCAACGGCAATTGCATCATGTAAGTTGAACTCACATAAACCAATGCCATTAAGGGGTAATGTCTCGGTTGCAAACGTATCAAGACTATTAATATCAACTTGATGACGTATCGCACTTACACTACCTAGCGTTTTTTTACCTGCCACTTTAATATCATACTGACGTCCTGGCGTTAATGCGGTTTCCCCCATCCACACGATATCAGCCAGTACATTATTACTTAATGGCACTTCGTCTTCGGCTGCAATTAACGTATCACCACGACTAATATCAATTTCATCCGCTAAGGTAACCGTAATGGCTTGACCTTTAGTTGCAAATGCTAAATCACCATCAAAAGTTACGATTCGCTCTACGGTTGATGTTTTTCCTGATGGTAATGCTGTTACTCGTTGCCCTACCTTTAGTTCGCCTGAGGCTAATGTGCCAGCAAAGCCACGAAAGTCGAGATTAGGACGGTTTACATATTGAACCGGAAAACGTAACACTGGTGAGTCATCATCAGTGAATAAATCAACTTGCTCTAATAATGTTAACAATGGCTCGCCTTGATACCACGCCATCTTGGCACTTTGACTAACAACGTTATCGCCTTCTAAAGCAGATAAGGGCAATAATTGAATATTGATCTTAGGGTTGAGTTTTTTTGAAAACTGGAGGTATTGCTGACTAATATCGTCAAAACGAGCTTGATCAAAATCGACCAAATCCATTTTATTGACAGCCACAATAAATTGGCGAATACCGAGTAAACTAGCGATATAAGAATGACGACGGGTTTGATCTAATACCCCTTTACGGGCATCGATTAAAATAACCGCCACATCACAGGTTGAAGCACCGGTTGCCATATTACGGGTGTACTGCTCATGTCCTGGGGTATCAGCAATAATAAATTTACGCGCTTTGGTCGAGAAATAACGGTAAGCAACATCAATGGTGATCCCTTGTTCACGCTCAGCTTGCAAACCATCGACTAATAACGCTAAGTCTGGCTTATCACCCGTGGTACCGACTTTTTGACTGTCAGTATGAATTGCGGCTAGTTGATCTTCATAAATTTGGTGAGAATCATGCAGCAGACGACCAATTAAGGTACTTTTACCGTCATCTACGGAGCCACAAGTTAAAAATCGCAACAGAGATTTATTATGATGCTGATCGAGATAAGCTTCGATTCCAAGCTCTGCGACCTGTTGTTCTATCACACTATTCATTTATCTCTCCTTAGAAGTAACCTTGGCGTTTTTTCAATTCCATTGAGCCAGATTGATCGTGGTCGATAGCCCGCCCTTGACGTTCACTGGATGTCGCCACCAGCATTTCTTCAATGATCCCCGGTAACGTATCAGCCGTTGATTCCACCGCTCCCGTTAATGGATAACACCCTAAGGTTCTAAAACGGACACTTTTTTGTTGAATCGTTTCACCCGGCAATAATTCGAGTCGCTCATCATCAACCATGATTAACATTCCATCTCGCTCAACAACGGGGCGTACTTGGGATAAATACAGTGGCACAATTTCAATTTGCTCTAAGAATATATATTGCCAAATATCAAGTTCAGTCCAATTGGAGAGTGGAAACACGCGAATGCTTTCACCTTTATTAATTTGACCGTTATAGGTTTTCCATAATTCAGGACGTTGGTTTTTTGGATCCCAACTATGGTTTTTATCGCGGAATGAATACACTCGCTCTTTCGCACGTGATTTCTCTTCATCACGCCGAGCGCCACCAAACGCAGCATCAAATCCATATTTATCGAGAGCTTGTTTTAAGCCTTGGGTTTTCATAATGTCGGTATGCTTTGATGAACCATGAGTAAAAGGTCCAACACCCATCGCCACCCCTTCTGGGTTCTGATGGACTAATAAATCAAAACCGTATTTTTCAGCGGCACGGTCTCGAAATTCAATCATTTCGCGAAATTTCCAAGTAGTATCAACGTGCAATAATGGAAATGGGATTTTGCCAGGATAAAAAGCCTTACGAGCTAAATGCAACATCACCGACGAATCTTTACCGATGGAATACATCATTACTGGATTATCAAATTCAGCCGCGACTTCACGCAAAATATGAATACTTTCAGCTTCAAGCTGTTTGAGGTGGGTTAAACGTTTCGGGTCCATCACTCTCTCCATGTTATGCCAGTTTCACTGCCGCTTCAGGTTGCGGCTGTAACTGTTCCTTTGTTGTGAACCAAGCTAATTTATGTGATAACTTTACGACTTCACCGACAACAATTAATGATGGTGATGCAGCATGTTGTGCTAGATCAGCAAGTTCATGTAATTGTCCGGTTAATACTTTTTGAGTGGCTTGTGTACCACGTTCAATAATCGCGATTGGGGTATTAGGGGCGCGGCCGTGTTGTAATAACTGCTGTTGAATATGACTGGATTTCATTAGCCCCATGTAGATAACTAATGTTTGATTACCACGCGCTAATGTTAACCAATCAAGTTGTTTACCATCAGGCTTTAAGTGCCCAGTAATAAACATTGCTGTTTGAGCATAATCACGGTGGGTTAATGGAATACCTGCATAAGCAGTGGCACCAGCGGCGGCTGTAATGCCGGGAACAACTTGAAAATCAATCCCCGCCTCCACCAGCACTTCTAATTCTTCTGCACCACGACCAAATACAAACGGATCACCACCTTTAAGTCGCACCACACGTTTGCCTTGTTGGGCATATTCAACAATCAATTGGTTGGTTTGCTCTTGCGGCACACTGTGAAAGCCCGCTTTTTTACCAACACAAACAAGTTCTGCATCACGACGTACCAACGCCATCACTTCATTGGAAACAAGGTAGTCATACAACACCACATCCGCTTGCTGCATTAATTGCAAACCACGTAAAGTTAGTAACCCCGCATCACCAGGGCCGGCACCAATTAACGCAACTTGCCCAACAGGTGACGTGTGCTGTTGTAACTGTTGATGTAATGCTTGTTGGGCTTCACTATGACGACCGACAGCAACCAAATCTGCAAAGCGACCATTAAATGCTTGCTCCCAAAAGGCGCGACGGCTAGAAAAGGTAGAAATCTTGGTGGCAAGATAGTCACGAAAACCGCCTGCAATAGTCGCCATTTTGCCTAAATGCTGTGGCAATGTTGCTTCTAGTTTTTGACGCAATAAACGCGCTAAAACGGGTGCTTTACCCGATGATGAAATAGCAACAATGATCGGTGAGCGGTCAACAATAGAAGGCACAATAAAACTACAACGTTGAGTATCATCAACAACATTCACTAACACTTGACGTTGATTGGCTGATTGGTAAACCAGAGCATTCAGCGCTTTATGTGGCGTTGCGGCAATGGCTAGAAAAATCCCATCAAGATTCGCGGGAGAAAATGTGTCACCAACAAAGCGGATCTGGTTAGCAGCAATCGCCGTGGTAAAATCAGCATTAAGCTTAGACGCGATAACCCCCACATCGGCACCCGCTTTTAATAACATTTGAGTTTTGCGCCATGCGCTATTACCACCACCGACAACCAAACAGGGTCGACGCTTTAAATCCGCAAATATTGGTAAATAATCCATTGTTAACTCTCCTTGGTGTTCTGTAACCACTATAGAGAGCTCGTGATATTACTTGAAATTCTAAAGTTTCATTTTTTATATCAAAAAGTTTGGTTATTAATTCAACAATCCTAATTCCATGATCGAATAGAATGATCAACCGCAAATAAATATAAAGCAGATATAAATAGCTAGCAGTAAGCAAAATGAAGAATATTCAAATATCACTTCGAACCTAAGTTATGCCTTTTCTTTCTTAATTTAATCAACACCATTTCGTTTTGAATCAAATATTGCGATTCTTTCACCGCTTAATAATGGTTATGCATATAAAAAATGAGAGTTAAAGCACAATTATGTGACGGGTTCAGATAGTAACTGCATAAGATTTGTTATTTTAGGCACGCTTTCCTTACCTACCCTTTGGAGAAACACATGACACTATCTGTTAAGCCTTTATCAATCGCTGTTTTAGGCGGTTTGCTATTACTAGCAGGCCCCGCAAATGCAGAAACGATTAAATTACGTATTCTTGAAACAACAGATATTCATACAAATGTAATGGATTACGATTACTACAAAGATAAGCCGACTGATAAAACGGGGTTAGTCCGTACAGCGACCTTGGTTGAAAAAGCACGCGCTGAAGTCATTAATAGTGTGTTAGTCGATAACGGTGATTTGTTGCAAGGTAGCCCTATGGGTGACTACATGGCAGCAAAAGGTATTAAAAAAGGCGAAGTGCACCCTGTCTATAAAGTGATGAACCAACTCGGTTATGCGGTAGGTAATATTGGTAACCATGAATTTAACTATGGGCTTGAGTTCCTTGATACCAGTATTGAAGGGGCAAATTTCCCTTATATCAATGCCAATGTTTATGATTTAAAAACCGGTAAAAATTTATTTACCCCTTACCTTATTCAGGATTACACCTTTAAAGATAACGATGGCAACAACCAAAAACTAAAAATTGGTTACATTGGCTTTGTTCCGCCACAAATTATGGTGTGGGATAAAAACAATCTTGAAGGCAAAGTAGAAGCAAAAGACATTAAGCAAACTGCAGAGAAATTCATTCCTCAAATGAAAGCCGAAGGCGCTGATATTATTATCGCCATTCCACACTCTGGCGTTTCAGCAGACCCTTATAAAGTCGGCGCAGAAAACTCAGTCTACTTCCTAACCCAAGTAAAAGGGATTGATGCGATTGCATTTGGTCACTCGCATGCGGTATTCCCAAGTAAAGATTTTGCAAATCTACCAGGTGCTGACATCAACAAAGGCACCATCAATGGTATTCCAGCAGTAATGCCTGGTCGTTGGGGTGATCATGTGGGTATTATGGATTTGGTGTTAGACAAAGACGGTAATAGCTGGAAGGTGACCTCAGCCCAAACTGAAGCGCGTCCTATCTTTGATAAAGCCAACCAAAAATCATTAATCAAAGCCGATCCAAAATTAGTCGCGGCAGTAAAAATTGATCATAACGCTACCCGTGACTTTGTTAACCAGCCAATTGGTAAAGCCAGTGATGTAATGTACAGCTATTTAGCCTTGGTTCAAGACGACCCAACGGTACAAATTGTTAACTTGGCCCAAAAAGATTACGTTGAACGCTTTATTCAAGGTGACCCCGACCTTGATGGTTTACCCGTATTATCAGCAGCTGCCCCATTTAAAGCTGGCGGTCGTGGTAATGACGCAGGCAACTACACCGAAGTAGAAGCAGGCCAACTAACATTCCGTAACGCGGCTGACTTATACTTATACCCCAATACCCTTGTTGCGATGAAGGTAAAAGGTAAAGATGTTCAAGAATGGCTAGAATGTTCCGCGGCACAATTTAATCAAATTGATATTAACAGTGAGAAGCCGCAAGGACTTATTAACTGGGATGGTTTCCGTACTTACAATTTTGATGTCATTGATGGCGTAAAATACAACATTGATATTTCACAACCAGCAAAATACGACGGTGAATGTAAACTGATTAATCCAACCGCTAATCGTATTAAAGATTTAAGCTTTAATGGCAAACCGATTGATTTAAAGCAAACGTTCTTAATCGCGACCAATAATTACCGCGCGTACAGTGGTAAGTTTGCAGGTACAGGTGAAGCGTTCGTTGCCTTTGCCTCACCGGATGAAAATCGCACTGTATTATCAGATTACATCAGTCGCGTGAGCAAACAGAAAGGTCAAGTTGTTCCAAGTGCAGATAATAACTGGCACTTCACACCACTGAAAAGTGATAAGAAGTTAAAGATTCAATTTGAAACAGCGAACAGTGATAAAGCAGCGAAATTTATTAAAGATAAAGGCCAATACCCAATGCAACAAGTCAACACCACGCCGGGTGGGTTTGCTATTTATCAATTAGATCTTCAAACGCGTAAATAATTCCCCTCAATAAAATATCTATATACCGCAGCCTTGGTTGCGGTATTTTTTTGATACACTGCCACTATCATTCTTTTTATTCATTAACTCGCTTATGCCTTTAAATAACCATTCTGAATTAGCGGCTTTCTTAACTCAGCTAGGTGCAGATACCGCCACTATCAACGATGTCATTGCCGTTGCTGAACCACTAGATCTTCCGACTCGTCATATTTTATTACACCAAGGGCAAACCCCAACCCATTGCTACTTTTTATTAAACGGTTTGTGCCATGCGTGTTATTTAACCGAACAAGGTAAACAATTCAGTAAAGAGTTCTATTGGGATCAAGATGTTATTATAGGCTTTGAAAGCTTAATTAATGACGCGCCCTCAGCCTATTTATTAGAAACATTATCTGTCAGCCAATTAATCATGTTACCCATTACCCTATTTCAGCAATGGCGTCAGCAGCAGCACCCGTTGTATCAGACCTTATTAGAACGTCAATTACTGCATAAAGAGCACAAAGAACGCTTTATGCTCATGCATACTCCGAAGCAACGGTTACAACTGTTTAGTGATCATTTCCCCGAGTTAGTTGGGCGCATAACCGATTACCAATTGGCTTCTTATTTAGGTATTACTTCCATTAGTTTAAGTCGAATCAAAAAACGGCTCGCGAGTGGTGAAATTAATCTTAAAAATTAACCATTGTTAACTTCATTTTTGGCGTAAATCGGTACACTACTCACATCATACCGAATTCAGGACGTTAACCATGACGACATGGCAGTGTTTATCCTTTGACGAATTAACAACCCACCAGCTCTATGATCTATTAAAACTACGCTCAGAGATTTTTTGCGTTGAACAAAATTGTGTGTATCCCGATCTTGATGATCACGACCGCGCTCCAAATGTGTTCCATTTGTTAGGTTACGTAAACAATGAACTCGTCGCATACTTACGTTTATTAGCCCCTGGTGTTACTTATGATAATGTCAGTATTGGACGAGTTGTAGTAACACCAAGTCAGCGTAAGCATGGTTTAGGACATCAATTATTACGTCAGGGATTAACCCATGCCGAGAAAATTTGGCCACAACAGCTAATTGAAATTGGCGCTCAACAATATTTAGTGGCGTTCTATCAGTCTCATGGATTTACCCAAACGTCAGATATGTACCTTGAAGATGGCATTCCCCATGTTGATATGCAGTTATTACAAGATCCCACCTAATGCGCTGGTCTGCGGTTTCAATCGGTATTGCTATTTTAATTTGCGGTAATTTATCGTCATCACTGTCTGATGTGGCGGTAAAATTATTAGACGGTAGCGTATCGGCATTTCAGTACATGTTTATTCGCCAACTATTGAGCGTGATCCTAATTGCGCCATTATGGCTACGATTAACCCCCGCTCAGCGTGATATTGGGCATTGGAAGGTGAATGCAATCCGTGCCCATCTTGTATTAGCGGGTAGTGGCATGTTGCTGATTGCCTTAACTTACCTTCCATTAGCCACCGCCAATGCCTTATTTTACGCCGCACCGTTACTCATGCTGCCATTATCAATGCTGGTATTAGGTGAGCGGCCAAATAAAGAAAAAGTATTAGCAACTGCTGTCGGGTTTATTGGCATCGTCATTGTGTTACGCCCCGATCAATTTCATTGGGCCGCATTTGCCGCATTAGGCACCGCCTCAACATTGGCGTTATACAATGTTTTAGTACGTAAACTACCGCCACAACAACCGATTATCAGTACTCTATTTTGGACAGGTATTTTATCGTTACCCATATCAAGCCTATTAGCCTACCAATATTGGCAGCCACTACAGCCAAAACAATGGTTATTAATTACGGCAAGTGCGTTATTCACTTTAGGTTATCAGGGCTGCTGTGTTGCGGCTTACCGTCAAAGCGAGACTTATAAGATTGGACTTGCGGAGTATTCAGGGCTTATTTTTGTCGCGATATTTGGTTATTTATGGTTTGACGAGATTCCCGATCTGCTCACGGGGTTAGGTATTCTTTTGATCATCATTCCAATGGCCCCATGGCCGAAAATCCGTCGCTCATCACAAAGCCTGAGCCATAACGCAGATTAAACATTTATCACTTAAAAATAATAAGCCGCCTTAACTGGCGGCTTATTATTTTAACGTATAACCATTGCAAATTTATTGACGATAAAAACGGCCACTAGCATTAACTGCATACGAAGCAGAAACACCATTACCTAAAATTTGTAAGCCACTAATTTCACCACGGCTGTTTTGACGATAACGTAACGTCTGTCCAGCTTGAATACGGCTAATAGGTTTACCCGCCCCTTCAACTTTCGCGATAGCATAAAGATCCCCAAGTGGTAGTCCTTTATTACGGAAAATATTGGCTAATGTATCTCCCGCTGGCACTTTATAGCTATACCATTGATTTGCAGCACCCGCTGGCTGCTGAGTCGCCTTTGGCGTTGATACTGGCGCTGTCTTTACCGCAGCTTTTGCAGCGACCACGGGTTTATGAGTAGCGGTATCAATGGTGTAGACCTTACCACCATTAATCGGATAGATTTTTGAAGTCATCGGTTTACGCTCAGGTGCTGGGCCGCGATCTTCCATGCCTCCCCTCGCTTTCATACCTGAATCTTCTTTAATATCAGCGCTGTCTAATACAACATCGGTACGTTTAACCGCACTGTGCTTACCATTGCCATCTGGATTATTTTCAGTTTGAGTATTAGGCTCCGACGTCACCTGACTTGCCACATCACTATTGCCTAAATTTAAGGCAATATCACGCCGCATCGGTACACCGTCAGATTGACCTTCTAATTCTTTGGTTGATGGCAGCATTAGCGCACCAATAAATACGGGCACAATAACGACTAACGCCCAACGATGAAACCGAGGGAAACGCTGCCATACCTGACATACACCAGATACACGCTCACTGCACTTTGCCTTTATTGCACCAAAATTGAGTTTCATTGGTGGTTGCAGGTTAGCGTTTTTTTTATTTGAACGGCGATTTACCTTTCCCATATACAGCACTCCAAAGCTTCATATGTCACGCAATTAGCGAATATTAGTTACAAACATTTACCCGATGGGGGCTAAACTGTTATCCTGCCTGCTTTAATTCATTCTACATTAAGAGATGACAATAATGTCTGACGTTAAACTAGATACAATTGAGACTAAAGCAAGCTACGGTATTGGTCTACAAATGGGCCAACAACTAGCACAAAGCGGTCTTGAAGGCCTAAACGTAGCAGCTATTGCTAAAGGTATCGCAACTTCTCTAGCTGGCGAAATGCCAGAAATCGAAGTTGATGACATCAACAATGCACTACGTGAACTTCACACAACAGCAGATGCAGCTCGTCAAGAACAAGCTAAACTAGCAGCAGCTGATGGCGAAGCATTCCTAGCTGAAAATGCACAACGTGCAGAAGTTACAGTAACTGATTCTGGTCTTCAGTACGAAGTTCTTGTTGAAGGTACTGGCGAAATTCCAACTTCAGACAAGCAAGTTCGTGTGCACTACCACGGTATGCTAACAGATGGCACTGTTTTTGACAGCTCTGTATCTCGTGGTCAACCTGCAGAATTCCCTGTAACTGGCGTTATTGCTGGTTGGGTTGAAGCTCTTCAAATGATGCCTGTAGGTTCTAAGTGGAAACTGTCTATTCCACAAAACCTAGCTTACGGTGAGCGCGGCGCAGGTGCTGCAATCCCTCCGTATGCAGCACTAGTATTTGAAGTAGAGCTATTAGATATCCTATAAGATATCAAGCTTGAACAAATAAATAAACGGCGCTATGAGCGCCGTTTTTATACCTATACGTCATTCAAATAACAAAAAATCATTGCAACAAGACAAATCTTCACTAGGATTGACATACCCAAGTCAATTTCTGATTTAAAAGACTTCGGTATTAATCTTTACTAAGGAGTCTCCCCATGAAAAAACGTCGTATCGTAACGACTGTTGCAGCAGTTGCATTGCTATCATCAAGCGCCATGAGTTACGCTTTTAGCTTATCTGATATTTTCGGTGGCGAAAGTGCCGATCAAGTGGTTAGCCAAGTTGCAGAAAACCCGCTAACAAAAACCCTGATTTCTGAACTCGGTGTTAAACCTGAACAAGCAGCCGGTGGTGCAGGCGCATTACTAGGCATGGCTGCAAGTCAACTTTCAGGTCCACAAGGAAGCGAACTGGCTAAATTGATCCCTGGCGCTGAAAAATTAACGGACTCATTACCAATGGGACTTGGCCAGCTACTTAGCAACCAAGCTAACATTGATAAAGTGTTCTCAGTTCTAGGAATGGATCCTGCGATGATCAATAAGTTTATTCCCGTTATTACCCAATTCTTAGGCCAACAAGGTGCAAGTAATGCTCTTTTAGGCGCATTAGATAAAGTATGGGCTCCTGCTGCGGCAGCAAAATAATCTTATTCTCTATCTGAATAACCCACAAGGCAGCGTCGATACGCTGCCTTGTTTTTTTATTGATAAACCCAACACAAAATGAAACTAAATCCCTGAACCTTGTGATTCAGTGTCATTGTCTTCATGCAAACCACATTCACGTTTCAAACCAAAAAAGCGCGTCTCTTGTTCTGTCATTCCTGGCTGCCATTTCACCGTAGTATGAATATCACCGACAGATAAATAATCGTGGTGTTTTAACGGATGATAAGGTAACTGATGTTGCAGCAAGTAAGCATCAATATCGTCATTGGTCCAATCAATCACAGGCAAAAATTTAAAACGACCATTTTGAATCGCTAATACAGGTAACGTCGCACGAGAATCGGCTTGCTCACGACGTAATCCTGAAAACCATGTTCCAACATTCAGCTCACTCAATGCCCGCCGCATCGGCTCTACTTTGTTTAATTGGTTATATTGCTTAATACCTTCAACACCTTGCAGCCATAATTGACCATAACGTGCTTCTTGCCATGCAGCACTGTGTTGAGCGCGATAAATATATAAATTCAAATTAAGTTGTTTAGTTAAACTATCAATAAACTGATACGTTTCGGTAAATAAATACCCAGTATCCGTTAATATCACCGCAATATTTGATCGAACTTCCGTCACTAAGTGCAGCATAACTGCCGATTGAATCCCAAAGCTAGATGCTAATGCAAACTCGCCCTCAAGATTATCAAGCGCCCATTGCACTCGCTGTTGAGCTGTCATTGTTTCCAGCGTGGCATTAATTTCAGCCAGCTGAATAATTTGACTCACTTTTGGCAGTTCAAGTAACTCAGCCAGTTGAAATCTAGGCATAAAAATCCCTCATTGATATTTTTACTTCATCAATAATGCCAGCACGAATAGTGAAATCACCAAAGCCTTCATTCTGTTGACGCTCCGTCGACCAACGACCGACTAAACTATCTATCTCATCCATTATTTGAGCTACGGTAATATTTTCGCGGTACATTTTAGGTACTCGAGTACCATTACGGTTACCACCTAAATGAAGGTTATATCGTCCAGGCGCTTTACCCACTAAGCCTATTTCAGCCAACATCGCGCGCCCACAGCCATTAGGACACCCGGTTACCCGTAAAATAATATTCTCATCTTTGGCTAAATCATGCTTCGCTAATACCGCTTCAACATCAGTCACAAATTCAGGTAGGAAGCGTTCGGCTTCCGCCATGGCTAACGGACAAGTTGGCAGAGACACACATGCCATTGAGTTTTTTCGCTGCTCACTGACACTGTCATCCATCAAACCATGATCACGTGCGATCTTCTCGATCTTAGCTTTGTCTTTTTCTAACACACCAGCAACAATCAGATTTTGGTTGGCGGTCATTCTAAAATCACCACCATGGACCTTGGCTATTGCTGCCATACCGGTTTTAAGAGGTTTATTCGGTGTATCCAATAAACGGCCATTTTCAATAAATAACGCTAAATGGTGCTTACCATCAATGCCCGCAACCCAACCAATACGATCACCACGATCGGTAAACTCATACGGTCGACTGACTTCAAAGGTAACCCCGGCTCGTGACTCAACTTCTGCTTTAAATACCTCCACGCCAACCCGATCAATAGTGTATTTAGTTTTGGCATTTTTACGGTTAGAACGGTTTCCCCAATCACGTTGAGTAGTAACCACAGCAGTCGCGACATCAAGGGTTTTATCTAAAGGTACAAACCCGAAATCATCAGCACGGCGCGGATACGTGGCATGGTCACCATGGGTCATTGCTAAGCCACCGCCAACTAACACATTAAAACCTACCAACTTCCCATTGTCGGAAATTGCGATAAAATTGAGGTCATTAGCATGGACATCAACATCATTTTGCGGCGGAATAACCACTGTGGTTTTAAACTTACGCGGTAAATAATTACTGCCTAAAATGGGTTCTTCATCGGTTGTTTCACGCTTTTCACCGTCTAACCAAATTTCGGCATAAGCACGTGTTTTCGGCAGTAAATGTTCACTGATTTTTTTTGCCCACTCATACGCTTGTTGATGAAGCTCAGATTCAACAGGGTTGGTGGTACACAACACGTTACGATTTACATCCCCCGCCGTTGCGATGGAATCAATACCAATACTATTTAGTGTTTGGTGCATTAGTTTAATGTTAGGTTTCAGCACTCCATGGAACTGAAATGTTTGACGGGTCGTTAAACGAATACTGCCATACGAGGTATGCTCATCAGCAAATTTATCAATCGCTAACCATTGTTCAGGAGTGATCACGCCCCCCGGCATTCGCGCCCGTAACATCACATTCTGAAGCGGTTCTAATTTTTGTTTAGCGCGCTCAGCACGAATATCACGATCATCTTGCTGATACATGCCATGAAAGCGAATTAATTGAAAGTTATCAGCGCTAAATCCCCCAGTAATACGATCATCAAGATCTTGCTCTATAGTACCGCGAAGAAAATTGCTTTGACGTTTTAGACGTTCATTGTCTGATAATTTTTGCTCTGTCATTAGTACACATCCCTTTGATAGCGTTTATCTTTACGCAGCTCATTGAGATACTGCTCGGCTTGCTCGCGCGTTTTCTTTCCTTGTTGTTCAATAACGGTTAACAAGGCTTGATGAACATCTTTGGCCATGTGGGTTGCATCACCACACACATAAACATGCGATCCTGCTTGTAACCACTGCCACACTTGTGGTGCTTGTTCTAAAATGCGCTGTTGAACATAGATTTTCTCGGCTTGATCTCGACTAAATGCGACATCTATTTGATCCACCACTCCGTCTTTTAGATATTTCTGCCATTCAACTTGATAAAGAAAATCTTCAGTAAAAGTTCGATCACCAAAAAATAACCAGTTTTTACCTTGTGCTTCACGGTTATCACGCTCTTGCACAAAAGCACGGAACGGTGCAATACCCGTTCCCGGACCAATCATAATCACGGGCGTATTATCATCAGCTGGTAACTTAAAATTATTATTAGTTTCAACAAACACTTTCACCGCAGCGCCTTCTGCTAGACGTTGCGCTAAGAAACTTGATGCGCCACCTTGGCGTTGCTCATCGCCTTGGGAAAATTCAACCACACCAACCGTTAAATGCACTTCTTCGCCCACTTCTTGTTGGCTGGAAGCAATAGAATATAAACGGGGCGTTAAACGGCGTAATAAACCGATTAATTGCTCTGCAGTTAAAGCAGCTTTCTTCTCAGCGAGCACATCAATGATTTGAGTATTAGCCGCATACTCACGCAATTTTTCACGATCATTCACCAGCTTTTGTAATTTTTTACTGCCAGATATTTCTGCATATTTAGTTACAAACTGTGGATTTGATGCGGTAATTTCATAATGGCTAATCAACGCATCACGAATAGATAAGTTACTGCCATCAACATCCACCGAAGTTGCAGCATCTAAGTCAAGTTTCGCTAATATGGCATCAACCAATTGTGGATCATTGTCAAACCACACCCCCAGAGCATCCCCCGCTTGATAGCTTAAGCCTGAACCTTCTAAATCAATTTCAATATGGCGTACATCTTTATCTGAATGGCGACCAGTGATTTTCTGGCTTACTAATAAACTGGCGGTATAAGGATTTTGCTTATTATAAGTCGCGACTGATGTGGCCTTTTGTCCCACGGGTAACTGAACAACTTCTGCTTCACCGGTTGATAAGGTTTGTTTGGTTTTGGCTAATACTTGTGTACGCCACTCTGCGGCGGCCGCTTCATAGTCAACATCACAATCAAGGCGATCAAGCATCGGCTTCGCACCCAGTTTTGCTAAGTAGCGATCAAAATCTTTAGCTGTTTGGCAGAAAAATTCATAACTAGAGTCGCCGAGCCCAATCACGCTGTAGTGTAAATTCGATAATTGGGGGGCTTTTTTTGACTGTAAAAACTGATGCAGTTCTATCGCATCGTCGGGGGCTTCACCTTCTCCATGTGTTGAAGCAATAATAATAACGTGAGTTTCTTTACTAAGATTTTTCCCCTTATAGTCCCCCGCCGACACAAGATTCACCGCAATATCTTGTGCGAGAGCTTGCTGTTGTAACGCTTGAGCGACACCTTTAGCATTACCTGTTTGCGAGGCATAAATAATGGTTAGTTTACCCGCAGGTTTTGCAGCGGCCAGTACATTTGATGCAGGAACAGCTGCCGTTGTTGATGATTGAGATTGACTCAACCCCCAAAAATAACCACTGATCCAAGCCAGTTGTTGTGGTGATGATTCTGCTGCGGCTAGCTTAAGCTGATCTATTTGTTGATCATTGAGTGGGCTAGCTAAAGCTGATAGTTGGTTGATTGACATAGCACGACGATCCCTATTCATTGCGTTATGTTAGAGTAGCCATTTAAACTAATAACAAGAAAGAATAGATAAGAATGTTTTATAACCATTTGTAAGGTTAATCGTACAAAAAAACCAAATAGCGATAACACTATTTGGTTTTAGAATGGAGAAATAAAGGCAGGATTTAATATTCGTCAGCAATTCTAACTTGTTGAAAACCAACTTCAAATGCTTGTTGAGTCGCACTATCAACATCACCATAGCATTGTTCACTACCACTAATATCAGTTAATGGCACCAAACCGCCGCGACGATGACGAAATTCAACGATATAACCACTATTAATTGATGGTTCGATGAGTGCCTCAACAAGATCTTGGTCAGCGTATAGGTGTTTCAATTCAGTTAATGTCATCACTTACTCCTCCCTAATACTGATATTGTGCATCACACATATAATCAGTTTGCTTACCTTTAAAAGTGGTACATAAATGGGATTAGCGCCAATAAAAAAACCACGAAATAATCGTGGTTTTATAATTAGATCACACAATGAAAGCTGAAGTTAATTAGAAATCAACTTCTACGCCAGCAAACCAACCATCTAGGTCAACATCACCAGATGTTGATTTTTTAAAGTCATAATCCATCATGCGGTAACCTGCTCGAAGGTTAAGATCTGCTGCAATTAAATCTAATGTGAATTTCACACCCGCTTGGCCATCAAACAAACTTGTACCATCGTATTTACCCGCATTCGCTTGAGCAAATACTGATAATGGTGTTGCTGGAATACCTAACTCAGCAGCAGCATAAACTGTTGGCTGCCAATCACTAAAGCTGTTCTGGTGTTGAATTTGAACACCAGCAAACTTAGTCATTGTTACACCTAAATCCAATGCGACTAAATCGTTATCAAGAATTTCATAATAAGCCGTGAAATCACTTTGCTCAAAATTCACATTCCCAGTGTCAATATTGTTGTAACGTACCATTACGTTTGGCACTAAAGGAATAAAGTGCTCAAAAGATGCATAGTAAGATGTTGATGTATCGTCACTTTTTTGACCAGCTACTTTTGCGTTTGTAAACCATGCATCCGCACCTACTTTAACACCTAGTAAAGTATCTGCTTGTGCTGGAAGGGCTGCTGCTAGCGTCATTGCTGCTGCAAGTGAAAGCACCACTTTTTTCATGCGAGTCTCCGCTCTTATCATTTTATGTAATTAATCGCACAAAATTATATCAGAAGCAGTATGAAAACTCTGCAATCAATCGCAATCAATAGCTGTTATTTGCAACCAATTGCATTAGTGACGACGGTAACGTGACATCCGATCTTGATGCTGCTTGTCAGCATTACGCTCACGGAAGAACCAAATACCTAATGCTATCAATACGATCCACGGTAATAATTTAAAGACGAGCCCTAACATACCAACAACAGCCATTACCGCAAAACCTGCTGCAACCGCAATCAGAACGCCAATTAAACTAACACCGGTAAATATCAGTACCAATGTAAAAGCAACCAAAAATAGGAACTCAAACATAGATTATCCTTTTTTATAACTGCGGTATCCACATGAAACCCCAGTGCTATCTTTATTATTACTTACAATATTGCACAATTCACGCCAACTCTAATATAAATATTTTAGCTTATTTTTCATGTAGATAAAAAAACGCCAATTCAATAATGAATTGGCGTTTACTATTTATTGGTCAATCTCACCTAATACTAAGTAAAACTCACCACTATAATCACGTTAATAGTGTGTATAACTACACATCTAACTCGGCAGGAATTTTCGCTAATGCCTGTTGTACCACTTCAATACCCGCTCCTGGCTTGTGGGCATTTTCACTAATATAACGACGCCATTGACGAGCTCCCGCCATATTTTGGAATAAACCTAGCATATGACGAGTAATATGGCCTAAGTATGAACCGTTCGCCAATTGTTGCTCTATATATGGATACATAGCTTCAACCACTTCACGACGCTTCATCACTGGGCGGTTACTACCAAATAAACGCTGATCCACTTCAGCCATCAGGTAAGGGCTTTGGTAAGCTTCACGACCGACCATTACACCATCCATATATTTAAGATGCTGTTCCATTTCTTCAAAAGTTTTAATACCACCATTGATTGCCATGGTTAACTGTGGAAAGTCTTGCTTTAATTGGTAAACTCGTGGGTAATCAAGTTCTGGAATTTCACGATTTTCTTTTGGGCTTAAGCCTTTTAGCCATGCTTTACGGGCGTGAATAGTAAAATTATCACAACCGCCTTTTTCTGATACGGTTTGAATAAAATGAGTTAAGAACTCATACGAATCTTGATCATCAATACCAATACGGGTTTTAACAGTAACAGGAATATCAGCGACTTCACGCATTGCAGCAACACATTGTGCCACCAACTCAGCTTCCCCCATTAAACAAGCACCAAACATGCCGTTTTGAACGCGATCAGACGGACAACCAACGTTTAAGTTGATCTCATCATAACCACGATCTGCTGCTAATTTGGCACAACGTGCAAGATCAACCGGATTTGAACCACCCAGTTGTAATGCTAATGGATGCTCTTCTTCGTTATACGCCAGAAAATCACCTTTGCCGTGAATAATTGCACCTGTCGTTACCATTTCGGTATACAACAGAGCTTCTTTACTCATTAAACGATGAAAATAACGGCAATGACGATCAGTCCAATCGAGCATGGGAGCGACAGAAAAACGAGCAGATGGGTACATATTACAATATTCCTTACATATTAAGTGGTTATGGCAAATACCACTTACGGGTATTGCAATATACTTCATCCAATGTCGACTATTGTTAGTGATAAGGGATGGATAAGGGACAGTTTAGGAGGCATAAACGGTCCCTAAAATATCTTTTGAGGCGCGGATTCTACCCTAAAATAACTATTGTCACCATGATTAGACTTGGATCCCCTTCAGCCCATAATCGGTTTAATAATGCTTAATATTCGTAATGGGGTATGAAGTAAGGTATATAAACAAGAAAAGCCATATTCATTAATATGGCTTTTTATAATAACAACATCATTTATCGTGACTCTTTTTATTACACGGCAGGCGGAGTACCTTCGCCGTTAGATACAATTGCATCCATTTGTACTAAAGCACCCATCGCGATGGTAGAAACACCAATAACAGTTCTAGCAGGAAGCTGCTCATTAAAGAACGTCATATAAACATCATTAACCGCATCAAGATCAGCCATATTTTTTAGTTGAATATTAACCTTCACAATATCGTCCATTACATGGTTAACACTTTCAACTATCGCTTTAATATTCACTAAGCATTGTCTTGCTTGTTCATTAACACCACCATCAATAAGCTTACCTGTCATCGAGTTTAACGGTAACTGCCCAGAAATATTATTGTAATGTGAAAATGCCACCGTTTGAGAAGATAATGCGGTTTGAGGAGCAGCATGTGTATTATTCGCTTCGATCACCAAGCCATGACGATCTTCAACTGCTTGTGGTGGTGTTCCATCGCCATGAGAAACTGTCGCATCTATCTGTATTAATGCGCCCATTGGTAACCCTTCTACGACAATCACTGATCTGGCTGGCATATAGCCACATGTTCGCGCAATTCCCGCATCAGGGAAGTAACAACGATAAACTTCATTGACAACATCAATATCGGCCAAATTTTTAAGATAAATATTAATTTTCACGATATCGTCAGCAGGCACATCAATCGCTTCTAGAATACTCTTAATATTTTTTAAACACTGCCCGGTCTGCTCTTTTACGCCACCAGCGATCATATTCCCTGTTTTAGGATCAAGTGGTAATTGAGCTGAAATATGGTTGTAATGCGAGAAGGCAACAGTATGAGTCGATACATCACAGTTAGGGGCATTGGCTGTATTGCGTGCAATTTTCACAAGATCACAGGGAGCTTGTGTACCAGAGCCTTCACCATTAGATATCACGGCATCCATTTGGATTAATGCGTCAGACATGGGTAATGCTGCTACGCTCATCACAGTACGTGTCGGTAAATAACGCGGGAAAAACGTCGCATAAACATCATCAACACACTCAAGATCTTTGATATTTTTAAGATACACATTAATTTTAATAACATCATGCATTGAATGATCAATACTTTCGACAATAGCCTTAATATTTTTTAGGCATTGTGCCGCCTGTTCAGTGACACCGCCATCAATAATTTTTCCACTTTTAACATCAATCGGTAATTGTGCAGAAATATTATTGTAATGCGAAAACGCAACAGTTTGTGTTGCTGCTAAATCGTAGGGAGCTGTTGCTGTGTTACGTGATAATTTGATAATACCGCTCATCTTTTCTCTCTCCATTTAACATTAATGACGAGATAATATTGCAGATTGAAGGCAAGTAAAAAACAGCTTGCATCACAACTTCCTAAATCTTCCAAATAATTGTATTTTATAAAAATTATATAAATAATTGATATTTGATCAGTAGAACTAAAATTTATATTTATTTACTGATTCAAGATATTACGTCGTAATCAACAGGCTCAATATTCAACAATTAAGATATAAAACCTCTTTTTTAAATAACAAAAAAGGCCTTGAACAATGTTCAAGGCCTTTTTCTAAATTCTTTTCGCTGTCGGTCGATGATTGACCCTACGACAAAATGTTACTTAGTCATATTACCGCTTTTGTACATTGTAGAGAATACAGGCGTGTAAAGAGCAACAATTTTAGTAATGATAACAGACATTTTTTTTACCTTAAAAATTAAGCATTTTATGTATAACCATTGCCTAATCACGAATATTTAAGGCGTCGGTCACGTTTCGATGGGCGTCATTATAGGTATTTTAAATCACTTGAGAAATGAAAAAAAACGCAACCTTGGCATTAGTTTTTATAATACATAATCAACATAGATGTCCTCACCTTTGTAATGCATCCATTTTGTGACATTCTTTTTTATTCTTCTTAGTATAACGTGATCATTTACACGGAATCTTTGCTCTTATTACAGTTACTTGCTAAGTGTGAGTATGTTTTTAGACAGCTGTGATAAAATATAAACTTAATGACGTTTTTTTGAGGCTCTATGACGGTTCAAACTCAACTGCTAGCTAAAGCACAACAGCTCTGTGAGCAACGAGGGGTAAGAATGACCCCGCAGCGATTAAAAGTACTGGCACTGATCATTAATCATCATAGTTCTATTAGTGCTTATGAGTTACTCGATTTACTCAAAGCATCAGAACCCCAAGCAAAACCACCGACAGTATATCGCGCCCTAGATTTTCTGTTAGCGCAAGGTTTCGTACATAAAGTAGAATCAACCAACAGCTATATTGCGTGTTGTGTGCTCGGCCATGCTGATCATTGTTCACAATTATTAATTTGCGATAAATGTGGGTTTGTTGAAGAAATCCATGATGATGAACTAGCGAAGCTTTTACGTCAAAAATCAGAACAGTATGGCTTTATGATCAAGCACCACGTTGTTGAAAGTCATGGTGTTTGTCACAAATGTCAGCAAACTAAAAACGATTAATACATCTTTTGTGCTGTCACAATTCGTGATGGCACCTTCTGATATTTCTCCCCCTCCTGACAGCGCCTTTCTCTTTAAAGTGAATTAACGTTAGCTAAGACATAAAAGCACAATAAAACACTACTCATTGTCATAAATTCGATCTAGACTGAATCCGTCATAAGCACCTAGTTACCTATAAACTGTAACTACTACGATTAGTCTATAAGGGAAAGACGTACATGAGTAAACTGACTGGAACCGTAAAGTGGTTCAACGATGATAAAGGTTTTGGTTTTATTTCTGCTGCCGATGGTAAAGATGTGTTTGTGCACTTCAGTGCTATTCAAGCGCAAGGACGTAAAACATTACGTGAAGGCCAAAGTGTTGAATTTATCGTAACTGATGGTCAGAAAGGCCCACAAGCTAGCGACGTTATCACGCTATAATTGAGCTAACGCCAAAAATAAAAAACGCCGCAATCATAACGACTGCGGCGTTTTATTTTATCGGTTAATTACATTAACCAATAAGAGGCATTATGCACGCCATTGTTTAAAAGCATTAATTAAACCATTCGTTGAGCTATCGTGGCTTACAACACCTTCATTGCTGTTTAGCTCTGGTAAAATTTGGTTAGCCAATTGCTTACCAAGTTCTACACCCCACTGGTCAAAGCTGAAGATGTTCCAAATAACACCTTGGGTAAAGATTTTATGCTCATACAATGCAATTAATGCACCTAATGTGTATGGCGTAATTTCTTTAAGCAGAATTGAGTTTGTTGGACGATTACCTTCAAACACTTTAAATTCAGCAAGCTCATCGATTTCTGCTTGTGATTTACCGGCAGCCACAAATTCAGCTTCTACTGTCTCACGGCTCTTACCAAATGCTAATGCTTCAGTTTGCGCGAAGAAGTTAGCCATTAATTTGGGATGATGATCACCCAGTGGATTGTGGCTAATAGCAGGTGCAATAAAGTCACATGGAATTAACTTCGTACCTTGGTGAATAAGTTGATAGAACGCATGTTGACCATTCGTTCCTGGCTCACCCCAAATGATAGGACCAGTTTGGTAATCCACAGGCTTGCCACCACGGTCAACATATTTACCGTTTGATTCCATGTTACCTTGTTGGAAGTAAGCAGGGAAACGGTGCATGTATTGATCGTAAGGTAGAATTGCTTCAGTTTCTGCGCCATGGAAGTTGTTATACCAAATACCAATTAAGGCTAGAATTACAGGTAATTTTTGCTCTAGTGGCGCGGTTGCAAAATGGTTATCCATTGCATGACCACCTTCTAATAACTTAACAAAGTTATCAAAACCTACTGCCAAGCTAATAGAAAGACCAATCGCTGACCATAGTGAATAACGACCACCAACCCAATCCCAGAACTCAAACATGTTATCAGTATCAATACCAAATTCAGCCACAGATTCTGCATTAGTAGAAAGCGCTGCAAAGTGTTTTGCAACGTGTGCTTTATCTTCCGCCATTGCTAAGAACCAATCACGCGCAGACAATGCGTTAGTCATAGTTTCTTGGGTAGTAAAGGTTTTAGATGCAATAAGGAACAACGTTGTTTCAGGGTTTAAGTCTTTTAATGTTTCAACAATGTGTGTCGCATCAACGTTAGAAACAAAGTGCATGTTTAGGCGTGTTTTGTACGCAGCTAATGCTTCTGACACCATGTAAGGGCCAAGATCTGAACCACCGATACCGATATTAACAACATCGGTAATTTCTTTGCCGGTGTAACCTTTCCACTCACCACTTACAATACGGTTAGTGAAGCTTTCCATCTTTGCTAATACGGCATTAACGGCAGGCATAACATCTTCGCCATCAACAATGATTGGCGTATTGCTGCGATTACGTAACGCAACATGGAGTACAGCACGATCTTCAGTACGGTTGATTTTCACACCGTTGAACATATCCGCAATGGCAGCATCAAGCTCAGTTTCTTTTGCTAATGCAAACAACTTAGTCAAAGTTTCTTCAGTGATCAGGTTCTTAGAGTAATCTAATAAAATATCAGAACCAAACTGAGCAGAAAATTTGGCAAAACGCTCGCTATCATTAGCAAATAAATCGCTTAATTCAAAATCTTGAGCTTGTTCAAAATGGGCAGTCAGTGCTTGCCACGCTTTAGTTTGCGTTGGATTGATGTTCTTTAACATAGTAATGTTCCTGATTTTGTTATGTTCATCCCTCGAATCATACCGCCTTCGAAAGATCCTCGATCTATGCTATTGACCCTAAATGACTAGGTCTCTAATAATGCTTCAGCTACAACCAATTATGACGTTAACATCGTACGATCGTCATTGCGTCAGGTCACGAAAGTATGATGCATCATACCTGTATTTATAAGCAAGATGATAATGGTAATCGTTAATTAAATTAAAAGGTTTCACCAATAGGTAAATAGCTATGTGGTATCAAAAAACGATTCATCTTACCCCGAGAGCGCGTGGTTTTCATCTAATAACCACCGAGATAGAGCAAAATTTGGCAATAATTCAATCATTAAAGGTTGGGATCGTGCATTGTTTTATTCAACATACATCAGCCAGCTTAACCATTAATGAAAATGCCGATCCAACGGTTCGCGATGATATGGAGGCTCATTTTAATCATAGTGTCCCCGAACGCGCCCCTTTTTATCAACACACCTATGAAGGTGATGATGATATGCCTGCGCACATTAAAACCGCATTACTAGGCAATAGTGTCACCATTCCCATCACTGATGGTCAACTGGCTTTAGGTATATGGCAGGGGATCTACTTAGGTGAACACCGAGATCATGGAGGCTCACGGCGAATCGTTATTACAGTACAAGGTGAATAATAACAAATGGAAAAAAAAAGCCGCGAACTAAAATCGCGGCCATGTCTGCTTACATTTCATTTTTTATTATGAATAAGTCATTGCGACTCGAGGCGTTAACTTAGTCATTAACTCATACGCGATCACACCCGTATATTGAGCGACAACTTCAACCGGTAAACCTTTACCCCACAAAATCGCTTCATCGCCAACTTTATCGGTCGCATTCGGTCCTAAATCTACAGTTAGCATATCCATTGAAACGCGGCCTGCAGTTGGAACGATACGCCCATTGACAACAACAGGGGTTCCATTGGGGGCACAGCGGGGATAACCGTCGCCATAACCGATGGCAATAACGCCCATCTTGGTATCACGTTCGCAAGTCCAAATACCACCATAACCAACTTGTTCGCCTTTTTTAACATCACGTACGGCAATTAAGCTCGATGTTAACGTCATAACAGGTTGTAAGTTATAGTTTGATGCTGCACGCTCTAATTCATCAAATGGCGATACGCCATACATAATAATGCCAGGACGAATCCATTCAAAGTGACTATCAGGCCACGCTAAAATACCCGCCGACGCGGCTAATGAACGTTCACCTTGATAAGGTTGAGTCAGCGTTGAAAAACACGCAATTTGATTTACGGTAATATCACTCTCTAGATTATCAGCATTACCAAAATGACTAATAAAACGTAATGGTTTAGCAACATTATCGCAGTCATTTAAACGCTGCATAAACTCAGGCACTTGCTCAGGGCGTAATCCCAAGCGGTGCATACCTGTGTCTATTTTCACCCATACTCGTACAGGTGCATCTAACTCGGCTTGCTCAAGCGCTTCCAGCTGTTCAATCGAGTGCACCACGGTATGGATATTATTGGTTACCAATACTGGAAGATCCGTTGACGCATAAAAACCTTCTAATAATAGAATCGGTTTTACTACACCACCAGCACGTAGTATTAAGGCTTCTTCTATACGCGCCACACCATAAGCATCAACATCGATAAGGCTTGTCGCCACATCTAGCAACCCATGTCCGTATGCATTGGCTTTAACAACCGCCAGAATTTTACTGTTTGGTGCCTGCAGGCGGATTTGACTCAGATTATGTGCCAAAGCTTGGGTATCAATATGTGCAGTTGCAGCTTTCATCCAATATCCTAAATAATTTTTAAGGCTTACTCTTCATCAAAGGCAGGACCAGCATAGTTATCAAAGCGAGAGAACTGGCCTTGGAACGTTAAACGCACAGTACCAATTGGACCATTACGTTGTTTACCTAAGATGATTTCAGCGATCCCTTTGAGGGCACTGTCTTCGTGATAAACCTCATCACGGTATATAAACATGATTAAGTCAGCATCCTGCTCGATGGCGCCAGATTCACGCAAATCAGAGTTTACAGGACGCTTATCTGCCCGTTGCTCTAACGAACGGTTAAGCTGAGAGAGGGCAACAACAGGCACATTTAATTCTTTCGCTAATGCTTTAAGCGAGCGTGAAATTTCGGCAATTTCTAACGTACGGTTTTCTTGTAGTCCTGGCACACGCATCAACTGAAGGTAGTCGATCATGATCATACTAAGACCACCATTATCACGCGCAATACGACGCGCACGTGAACGTACTTCTGTCGGTGTTAAGCCGGAACTATCATCAATGAACATATTCTTCTTTTGCATCAGAATACCCATTGTTGATGATATACGCGCCCAATCTTCATCGTCCAATTGTCCGGTACGGATTTTAGTTTGGTCAACGCGAGATAATGATGCCAACATACGCATCATGATCTGTTCGGCAGGCATCTCTAGTGAGAAAATCAACACCGGTTTTTCTTGATCCATGGCGGCGTTTTCACATAAGTTCATCGCAAAGGTGGTTTTACCCATCGATGGACGCGCAGCAACAATAATCAAATCAGACCCCTGCAAACCCGCGGTCTTCTTATTTAAATCAGTAAAGCCGGTTGATACACCTGTTACACCATCTTGTGGTGATTGGTATAGCAACTCGATACGTTCAAGCGTACGCTCTAAAATAGTATCGACGTTTTGCGGGCCTTCTTTATCATTAGTACGTTGTTCGGCAATCGCAAAAACTTTACTTTCGGCCATATCCAGCAAATCTTCACTGGTACGCCCTTGAGGATCATAACCCGCATCGGCTATTTCGTTAGCCACGCCAATCATGTCACGGATCAAGGCTCGCTCACGAACAATATCAGCATACGCTAAAATATTTGCGGCAGAAGGGGTGTTTTTAGCCAATTCAGCAAGGTAAGCAAAACCGCCTACATCATCAAGTTTATCCGAACGCTCAAGATGTTCAGACAGCGTGATCAAATCAAGTGGCTGTCCACCTTCCAATAAGGCTGCGGTTGCCTCAAAAATAATCCGATGAGGACGGCTGTAAAAGTCTTTAGCAACCACTTTTTCAGCAACAGTATCCCAACGCTCATTATCCAACATCAAGCCGCCTAGCACTGATTGCTCAGCTTCAAGCGAATGGGGTGGCATTTTAAGGGCGTCCATTTGATTATCTTTTAATTGTTTCGATTTACGATTATCTGTCATAACAACTGTGCATTTACCAAAACCAAGAACGGAGCTCGACAGTATAACCTATCCCCTCCGTCTGCGTAGCTATAAACGATTATGATTGATCACTTCCCAGTCTAACAATTATCCTCCTTTTTAGTTTTACGAAAAGTATGACGACGATTCCTAACCAAAAGCTGACAAATTTACGCTAGAATGCGGCATCAATATTCTGATATTCAAACTACCCTGCCAGCGGAGGACTTTTGGCAAGATATATACTCACATTACTTTTGCTTGCCACTACCGCAGCTAATGCCAGTGAAGAATCAACGCCTAAAGCACCGAATGAACCATCGCCGCTAACCAGTACTATCGGCTTAGGTTATCAATCTCTTTCTGGCAACTCTGACTCCCAAACATTAAATGGTAATGTTGCGCTAACTTACACCAAAGGCCGCTATCAAACTAACGGTGATGCCAAGTTCATTATGGCAAAAAAAGACGGTGAAGAAGACAAACGTAAGATGTCAGTGAGCTTAAAGTCAAAACGAATGATTCGTGATGGCTACTATTTTTATGGTAATGGTAGTTATATAGATGACCGCTATGGGCCTTATTACGCAGACTCGATCTTTTCAACCGGTATCGGTTATCGATTATTTAGCTATGAGACCTTTCAAACTTTAGTGGATATAGGTCCTGGCTTTCGTCACCAAGATCCAAATCTTGATGAAATTAAAAGCGACAGTATTGTTAAACAAGAAGTCGTTAATGAAATGGTACTGCAAAGCACTATCGATATTCAGTGGAAGCCATTAAAAACGCTTACACTCAGTGCGAAATTTAACGTCATTTCAGGGCGTAGTAACACCACTTTAGAAAGCACGTTAAATGCCACTAATGCGATCACTGATAATATCGCCTTAAACTTAGGCTACACGCAAACGTCTTATTCTTGGGTACCTGAAGGCATGCAAAATTCCGATAGCACCACTACAGTGTCATTGATTTACACACTATAAAACATCAAAAGCTAAACGACAGACATAAAAAAACCAGCCCGAAGGCTGGTTTTTTACTATTAAAGCTAAAAGCGATTACTCTGCAGCAACAACGTTTAGTTTAACAGTTGCGAATACGTCTGAGCTTAGCTGAACGCTAACTTCAAATTCGCCAGTCGTACGTAGTGCACCTTCAGGTAGACGTACTTCACTCTTAACAAGTGCAACGCCAGCTGCAGAAACTGCATCAGCGATGTCACGAGTACCGATTGAGCCGAATAGTTTACCTTCGTCACCAGCTTTAGATGCAATAACTACACCTTCAAGTACGTTAAGTGCTTCAGCACGTGCTTGAGCAGCAGCGTGTTGCTCAGCAACTTTAGCTTCTAGCTCTGCACGACGTGCGTCGAACATTTCAACGTTCGCTTTAGTCGCCATAACTGCCTTAGCTTGTGGGATAAGGAAGTTACGAGCATAGCCCGCTTTAACGTTAACCTGGTCGCCAAGGCCACCTAGGTTAGCGATTTTATCAAGTAGAATAACTTGCATTATCTTGTCCTCTATAAAGTTCTAAAAACGACTGCCGCTTACAGATGCTTATCTGTGTACGGTAGAAGTGCTAGGTAACGAGAACGCTTGATAGCGCGAGCTAGCTGACGCTGGTATTTAGCGCGAGTACCAGTGATACGGCTAGGTACAATCTTACCAGCTTCAGTGATGTAGTTTTTTAGAGTTGCTACGTCTTTGTAGTCAATCTCTTGTACGCCTTCTGCTGTAAAACGGCAGAATTTACGACGACGGAAGAAACGAGCCATGGGCTATCTCCTGATCTAAATTAAGTCAATGTGATCGGCATGCAAAACTAATTTCCCGATACCATTACGGCCGGTTTGGTAAGAGATAAATCCCTCCACCTTAATATTGCTTCCGACAACTAAATCTTGAGTGAGTACTTGTTGACCTTTACCACTGATTACCACGTTAATATAACAATATATTTGACGTGGTAAATCAGCTTCCCGCTGCACAGAGCGATGCTCAAGCACAAAGTGACAATGAGGTATGCCTGCCGGGGATTGGCTTCGTTTGGGATGCTTGGCAATAGTGCCAGTCAACACCAGACGATTAGTCATTAAGACAAATTACTCAGCAGCTGCTTCGCCTTCAGATTGTGCTTCAGCACGATCTTCACGCTTAGTAAAACGCTCTTCTTTAGCCTTCATCATAGGAGATGGCTCAGTAACAGCGTGTTTAGTACGCATGATCATGTTACGGATCACTGCGTCGTTGAAGCGGAAGTTTGACTCAAGCTCGTCAACAACATCTTGCTTAGCTTCTACGTTCATAAGAACGTAATGTGCTTTGTGCAATTTGTTAATTGGGTAAGCCATTTGACGGCGGCCCCAATCTTCTAGACGGTGAATTTGACCACCAGAATCTTTGATAGCAGCAGTGTAACGCTCGATCATGCCAGCAACTTGCTCGCTTTGATCAGGGTGCACCATGAATACGATTTCGTAATGACGCATAGGTTGCTCCTTACGGATTATTCAGCTTCCCTTGTCGGCTCGGTTATCCTGGGGAAGCAAGGAACTAAAAAAAAGAACCGAGAATTTGGATGACGGATAGTACAGAGAATGATCAATCTAGGCAAGCTTATTTTATCACCACTCGCCGTTTTTCAATGAAATGAACCCTAACCTCAGCAGATCACGTCTATTGCTTAGTAACAGCCTTGTTTAATGCTCATTTTTCATACCAATCCATAATAAAAAACCCATCCAGTAAGTGCTGAATGGGTTTAAATAATTATGCAGTTATTCGCGCTTAATCACGCATTATCCGCGTTGACGTACAGCTTCAAATAAACAGATACCAGTCGCTACAGATACGTTCAAACTCGATACTGATCCCGCCATTGGAATCTTAATCAAATCATCACAGGTTTCACGCGTTAAACGACGCATACCTTCACCTTCAGCGCCCATCACAATCGCCAATGGCCCTGTGAGTTTACTGTGGTAAATGTCATGAGTCGCTTCACCTGCTGTACCCACAATCCATACGCCTTTATCTTGTAGCGCACGCATAGTACGAGCAAGGTTAGTGACACGCACTAACGGCATAATTTCAGCCGCACCACAAGCCACTTTACTTGCGGTCGCATTTAACTGTGCCGAGCGATCTTTGGGCACAATCACAGCCACAGCACCAGCAGCATCAGCGTTACGCAAACACGCACCAAGGTTATGAGGATCTGTCACACCATCTAAAATCAGCAGTAACGGATTTTCTTTGGTTGCTAATAAGTCTTCAAGGTTGTTTTCGTTATATTGCTTACCCGGACGTACACGCGCAATAATACCTTGATGAGAAGCACCATCAACTTTGTCGTCTAATGCTTTACGGCCCGCCTCTTGAATCGTAATACCTAAGTCTTGCAACTCAGTAATTAGCGGCAGTAAACGATCATCTTCACGTCCTTTAAGTACGAATACTTCAATAAAACGTACCGGATCAGATGCAAGCACGGCTTTAACGGCATGGATGCCAAAAATCATATCATTACTCATGGATTAACTCTTCTTTGCTGCACGTTCAGATTTACCCGCACGTTGCTTTTTCTTCTTGCGAACTTTGGGTTTCTTTTTTGGATCAGTCAGCGGCTTTTCATCCGTTAACTTACGTGGTTTTTTATTTCTTGGCTTTTTCTTTTTAGCATCTTTAGCATCAGCAGCTGGAATCGCGCCTTCTTTTAACTTTTTGCGTACAGAAGAACGCTCACGTTTATTTTTAGAACGTGATTCATCGGCTACCGCTTCGCCATTTTCAACTTTAAATGCAGGCATTCCCTGACGTTTAAGGCCTTCAGCTTTGCGCATGCGTTGCTTTTTCTCACGCCCTTTGGCAGTTTTACCCGCACCACGTTGTTTACGCTCAGCGCCAACAATATCAAAATCTAATTGACGATCATTTAAGTTAATAGCCGCCACTTTGACCTGAACCGTATCACCTAAACGATAAATAACGCCTGAGCTATCGCCTACTAAACGTTGACCCACAGGATCAAACTGGTAGTAGTCGTTAGCTAGGTTTGAGATATGCACTAAGCCATCAATGTTAAGTTCATTAAGACGGACAAAGAAACCAAAACCAGTAACGTTAGCAATCACACCTTCAAACTCATCGCCAAGATGATCTTGCATGTACTCACACTTGAGCCAATCAGACACATCACGAGTAGCGTCATCAGCACGACGTTCAGTGGTAGAACACTGCTCACCAATCACATCAATTTCATCAAATGAATAATGATGACCACCGGTTGGCGTATCGTTCTTAGTATTGCCGGCTTGCTTAGCAATTAAGAATTTAATGGCGCGGTGCAAGGTTAAGTCAGGATAACGACGAATTGGCGACGTAAAGTGAGCATATTGGCTTAGGGCTAAACCAAAGTGACCAATATTATCTGCTTGATAGATCGCTTGTTTCATAGAGCGTAATAGCATGGTTTGAATTAATTCACGATCATTACGATCTTGAATTAAATTCGCTAATGCTGCGTAATCTTTCGGGCTTGGCTCTAAACCACCGCCTAACTCTAGGCTTAGCTCGCCCAAGAAATCACGGAAACCTTGTAAACGTTCTTCACCTGGAGTGTCGTGAACACGGTATAACGCAGGCTCTTTGGCACTTTCAACAAATTGTGCTGAAGCGATATTGGCTAAAATCATACATTCTTCGATGATTTTATGTGCTTCATTACGCACTAGCGGTACGATGTTCTCGATCTTACGATCAGCATTGAAGACAAACTTAGTTTCAACGGTTTCAAATTCAATCGCACCACGCGCTTCACGCGCCACTTTCAGCGCTTTAAACATGCTGTAAAGTTCTTCAAGATGCGGTACTAAAGGCGCGTAACGTTGACGTAATTCTTCGTCACCTTCCAGCATGTTACTTACTTTAGTGTAAGTTAAACGCGCATGTGAATTCATTACCGCTTCATAATGCTTATAACCCGTCAGCTTACCGCTCTCAGAAACGGTCATTTCACACACCATACACAAGCGATCGACTTGCGGGTTCAGTGAACACAGACCATTTGAAAGCACTTCAGGTAGCATTGGAATAACTTGGGCTGGAAAGTAAACCGAGTTACCACGTTTTAGGGCTTCGTTATCCAATGCTGATTTAGAACGCACGTAATAACTGACATCGGCAATCGCGACCCATAAACGCCAGCCACCATCAGGATTACGCTGACAATGAACCGCATCATCAAAGTCACGTGCATCTTCACCATCAATAGTTACCAAGGGTAATTGACGTAAATCGACACGGCCAAGCTTCGCTTCTTCTGGCACTTCTTCAGTCAGGTGCTTAATTTGATTGTCGACTTCTGATGGCCACACATGGGGAATATCATGAGTACGCAGGGCGATTTCGATCTCCATACCCGGTGCCATGTTTTCACCCAGTACTTCAACAATACGGCCGACCGCATTATGTTGGCGAGTGGCACGCTGATTAATCTCAACCACCACGACATTACCCATACGGGCACCTTGGCGAACGTCTTGTGGAATAATGATATCTTGCGCAATACGAGAATCATCAGGTACGACATAGCCCATGCCATCTTCAAGGAAGAAACGGCCTACAATTTGAGTCGTTGACTCAGCTAATACACGCACTACACGGCCTTCACGACGGCCACGTTTATCTTCGCCTTCGGCTTGTGCCAAAATGTAGTCACCATGGATCACACTGCGCATTTGGTGAGCGGGTAATAATAAATCAGTATCTTTACTGAAAGTACCTTCTGGACGTAAGAAGCCAAAACCATCACGGTGGCCAATAACGTACCCTTTAATTAAATCTAAACGTTCAGGCAATGCATAGCACTGACGACGCGTAAAAATTAATTGGCCATCACGTTCCATAGCACGTAAGCGACGACGTAGGCCTTCATAGTGATCATCACCTTCAAGTTTTAACGCAGTAAATAACTGGTCGCGACTAACGGGTGTACTAAAACCACGAATTACATCAAGTAGTAATTCACGGCTTGGAATAGGATTTTCGTAATTAGATGCTTCGCGTTCGCGAAAAGGATCAACCGGTAAATCGGTAGTACCTTTAGACATAAACAGTTCCTGTTGGCCAGCCATACTTTAAGTATACCCAGCTCTTAGGTGAACAGATGGGAACAGGCAATAAATACCTATTCCACTTAAATAATAGAGAGTAGTGTGATGCTAGACCATTATCGTTGGATGATCTTAGTGTTCTGCAGGCAATCCCAATAAGACACGCAATGGTGGATTATTATCTACCAAAGTCAATAATGTGTACTTATCTAGCTCATTTAAAAAAGCATTACGCGCATCAGCAAGGATCCCCTTTAACTGACATGCCGGAGTAATATTACAAAAATCAGGCGCACAATTGACGATTTGTAACGGTTCTATCGCCCTTACTACATGCCCTAATACAATATTTCCCGCAGGCATTCCTAATCGAATACCACCATTTTTTCCGCGTACGGTTTCTACATAACCTAATTGGCCCAATTTATTAATAATTTTGACCATGTGGTTGCGCGACACGCCATAGGTGTCGGTTACTTTTGTGATACTTGTTAACTCACCTTCAGGCAAGTTGGCAAGGTATATCAAGGCTCGTAGGCCATAATCGGTAAAACTGGTTAACTGCACATTCACTCCTCCTGTTGCTATTTTAATCTTGTTCTTGACTAAAAGATACAGATCAGATACAACTTATAACATATATTATAAATACAACTTACAAAAGAGAAAGTCATGCTCACTCAAAAAACCATTGATATCGTAAAATCGACCGCACCTGTGATTGCAGCGGCAGGCCCTGCCGTTACTCAACATTTTTATCAGCGTATGTTTCAACATAACCCTGAACTTAAAGATATTTTTAATATGAGCCATCAACAAGGCCCAGATAAAAACACTCCATCAAGCCAACAGCAAGCATTATTTAACGCTATCTGTGCTTATGCTAATAATATTGATAACTTAGCAGTACTCTTACCTGCCGTCGAAAAAATAGCTCAAAAACATACCAGTTTTTTAATTACAGCCGATCAATATCAGATTGTAGGTCATCATCTATTAGCCACTATTGATGAATTATTAGCCCCCGGCCAAGAAGTATTAGACGCATGGGGAGAGGCTTACGGGGTATTAGCTAATGTCTTTATTAATCGTGAACAAGAAATCTATCAAGAAAGCGATGATAAAGTCGGTGGCTGGCGTGGCACGCGTGAATTTGTGGTAACAAGTAAGCAGCCTAACAGTGAATTAATCACCAGCTTTACTTTTACACCGACAGATGGCGGTCAAGTTGCGACTTACAAACCAGGGCAATATCTTGGCATTTATATCAATGCACAAGAATTAGCGAACCAAGAAATTCGTCAATACAGCTTATCGTCAGCACCTAATAGCAATCATTACCGTATTTCTGTAAAACGCGAAACCCAAGGTACGGTATCAAACTACCTTCACGATAAAATTAATGTTGGCGATAAGATCAAACTAGTAGCTCCTGCTGGTGATTTTTTCTTGGATGTTAATCCACAAACCCCCGTAACGTTAATTTCAGCGGGTGTGGGTTTAACGCCAATGCTCGCCATGCTTGAAACACTGACCCAACATCAAGCGCCAGTGAATTGGTTACACGCAACAGAAAATGGTCAGCAACACGCTTATAAAGATCATGTAAAAACACTGGCAAATCAACATTCGCATATTTCAGCATTAACATGGTACAACGCGCCAACGAGTGGCGATCGTCAAGTAGAAGATTATGATTACCAAGGCTTGATCGAGCTTGATAAAATTGCTACTCAAATTTCAGATCCTGAAATGCATTTTTATTGCTGTGGTCCAGTTGGCTTTATGCAATTTATCGCTAAACAGTTAATTGAACTGGGTGTAACTAGCGATCGCATTCACTATGAATGTTTTGGGCCGCATAAAGTACTGTAATATTTTTAATTACCGTCCGCATAATTACAGCGCCTCAATTAAAAACAGCACCTAATAAGGTGCTGTTTTTATTGAAATCTATACCCATAACTACCAAAAAGATGAACGTCGTTTAGCGCGCGCAATAATATTAGCTGGCATCTTTTGTTCTAGTTGGTGCCGTAATCGGCGTAATTGTTGGTGCTGGTATTTATCGGTGGTCACAGTTTGATATAACCATCGGTACGCATCTTCAAAATCTAACGGGCTGCCATTATCAGCAATCAATAATTGGGCTAATTGAATGCGAGCACGAATATTCCCAAGAGCAGCAGCCTCTCGTAAATAAGGAATAGCGCGCTGTTTATCTTGTTGCAAAATAACACCTTGAGCGTAATAACGCCCTAATTGTTCTAACGCAACAGGCACACCTTGTTGAGCAGCAGCACGCATATAATACACACCTTGTTCAACATCTTTTGGCACACACACGCCCCACGCTAACATATCGCCGTAAAGAAATTGATAGGTCGGTGATTCCGTTTTTTCCGCACGGGCTTGAATGTCTTGTACTAACTGACAATCATCAGCTTTTACTTGGCGCAAGTGCTGGTTTGTCGTAAACCACACGCTAAGTTGATCTTCAGTGTAAATAGGCACCGCTTCTCCCACAACAGCAAGGGCATAGGCGGGTGTTACTAGCCCAAGAGCAACGGTCATCAGTAAGTGTTTCATTTACATTCCTCGCACGTCGAATAGTTCTCTATCGGCAAGGTAAAACGAAACTTTAATCATGGCTGATGTCACCTAACACCAAATTTTAGCTATAAAAAAACCAGCTCGAAAGCTGGTTTTTTTGCTTAAAGTTATCGCCAGTGATTATTCACCGTATGGATGTACTTTAACGATCGTTTCGTTACGATCAGGGCCAGTTGAAATAATATCAATTGGCACACCTGTTAGCTCTTCAATACGTGCGATGTAATCAAGTGCAGCTTGTGGAAGCGCATCCAGTGTCTTAGCACCAAATGTTGTTTCGCTCCAACCAGGCATTGTTTCGTAGATTAGCTCTAGATCTTCGTACGCATCAGCCGCCATTGGAGAAACTTCTAGAAGTTCGCCAGACTTAGTTTTGTAACCAGTACAGATTTTCAGCTCTTCTAGACCATCTAGTACGTCTAATTTAGTTAGACAGAAACCAGAGATAGAGTTGATTTGTACCGCACGACGCATAGCGACAGCATCGAACCAACCAGTACGACGTAGGCGACCTGTTGTTGCACCAAACTCATGGCCAACAGTACCTAGGTGTTTACCGATAGGATCTTGCTTTTCTAGACCATCATATAGTTCAGTCGGGAAAGGACCTGCACCAACACGTGTACAGTATGCTTTCGCGATACCTAGGATGTAACCTAAGTGACGAGGACCAAAACCAGAACCTGCAGCAACACCACCAGCGGTTGTGTTAGAAGAGGTTACGTATGGGTAAGTACCGTGATCGATATCAAGCAGTGTACCTTGTGCACCTTCAAACATGATCTTGTCGCCACGTAGACGCGCATCATCAAGTTCTTTCGTTACATCGATAACCATTGATGTTAATAGATCAGCTTGAGAAAGTACTTTTTCTAGTACTTCTTCGTAGCTTACAGGTTCAGCGTGGTAGTAGTTCTCAAGCTGGAAGTTATGGTATGCCATTACTTCTTTTAGCTTTTCAGCAAAAGCCGCTTTATCGAATAAATCACCAACGCGAAGACCGCGACGAGCAACTTTATCTTCATAAGCAGGACCGATACCACGACCTGTTGTACCAATTGCTTTTTTACCACGAGCCGCTTCGCGAGCTTGGTCAAGAGCAATATGATAAGGAAGAATTAGTGGACAAGCTTCTGATAGGAACAGACGCTCACGAACAGGAATACCACGAGCTTCTAGTGGACCCATCTCATTCATTAGTGCATCAGGAGAAAGTACAACACCATTACCGATGATGCATTTAACATTGTCACGTAGGATACCTGATGGGATCAGGTGAAGAACAGTTTTCTCACCGTCAATAACTAGGGTGTGACCGGCGTTGTGTCCGCCTTGGTAGCGAACTACATATTTTGCATCTTCGGTCAGCAGGTCAACAATCTTACCTTTACCTTCGTCACCCCATTGGGTGCCAAGAACGACTACATTATTTGCCATCTTTCTTCATCTATCGTAGTTAAAAAAGGATTCTAGCACCTTAACCGCCCGCTTGCAGTCATTTTTGGCTTAATACATTTCATCTTTGATAAGCTTTATCTGTTTTTTATGGCTATTTTTCTACATTCTCAAATACATCATATACGCAATAACACTGCCAGCCACCACCAAACATCCACCTATGCGACGCAATGTATTATCGTCTTGTTGGCTTAATTGACTGACCATATTCCGCCATCCGTGAGGGGAAAATAATGGCCCTAACCCTTCAACAACTAACACTAAACCAATAGCTAACAAAACGGTATTCATCATATATTTCATCCAAAAAAAAAGACAAGGCGAAGGCCTTGTCTTTTATTATAACGATTGCGCTGTTATGAAAGCGAGCTTACTTTGCTGATAGCTCTGAATGGTTCATGTATTTAAAGAACTCATTATTCGGATCAACAACAAGAATGTCGTTTTTCGAATTAAAGCTATTTTCATATGCCTTCAAAGAACGCCAGAAGCTGTAAAACTCAGGATCTTGATTATATGCTTTCGCATAAATCTCAGCCGCTTGTGCATCTGCGTCACCGCGTACAACTTGTGCTTTACGCTTTGCGTCAGCCAAAACTGTTGCCACTTCAAGTTCTGAACGAGCACGAAGCTCTTCAGCACGTTGACGGCCTTGAGAACGGTAGCTACGTGCCACTGACTCGCGCTCAGCACGCATACGACGATAGATAGACTCACTGATTTCATCAGGTAAGTTGATTTTCTTAATACGGAAATCAACTACTTCAATACCTAAATCTTTCGCACTTTCGCGCGTTTCTTCAAGTACATCAGCCATGATTTGATCACGTTGTCCTTCAACTTTCTTCACCGGTACCACACCTTCAATTACCGCTAGAGCAGCTTTAGCCGCTTTCGTTTGGGCAATATCAGACGGTGTCGCTGGTGTTGAAATGCTGTCTTCTCCAGATACAATTTGCTTGATCTCTTTCGCACCAATTTCGGCACGTAAGCTATCAACAACTTTACGCTTCAACAGTGATTCTGCAGTTGATGTGTTACCACCACCTGTTGCTAAGTAATATTTACCGAAATCTTTAATACGCCACTTTACGTAAGTATCAATGATAACGTCTTTTTTCTCAGCAGTTAAGAAACGGTCAGCTTGGTCGTCCATGGTTTGAATTCGTGCATCAAGATCGTGCACACGGTCAAATACAGGGACTTTAAAGTGCAAACCAGGTTCGTAAATACGTGCAATTTCGGTATTGTTATCTTTAAGAATACGACCGAAACGCACCACGATACCGCGCTCACCCTCTTTCACGACAAACATAGACATCAATAATAGTGCAATAAAAATCACAACTACTGGGATGATTAACTTACGCATAATTAATATCTCCCTTGACGGCCAGTATCAGCGCGTGGTGTTGGAGCGACTGGTGTCGGTGTTTCCACTTTTTCCAATTCAATACCACTTAATCGGCTAGAATCTGCCGGCTTTTTCGCTTGGTTATTTGATTGATTCATTAATTTCTCTAGCGGTAAATACATCACGTTATTACCACCAGACTTAGTATCAATTAACACCTTGCTGGTATTGCTGTAAACACGTTCCATCGTATCAAGATACATACGTTCACGGGTTACTTTCTTAGCCGCTTCATATTGAGGCAACAGCTTATCAAACTGTGCAACATCACCTAAAGCACCATTAATAACACGCTCAGAATAACCTTCTGCTTCATTCTTCAGACGCTCAGCACGACCGGTTGCTTTTGGCAAAATGTCGTTACTATAAGCTTCTGCTTCACGAACATAACGTTCTTCATCTTCACGTGCCGCAATAGCATCATCAAAGGCATCTTTTACAGCCTCTGGTGGACGCGCACTTTGGAAGTTAACGTCCACAACACGGATACCCATGTCATATTTTGCAATAATTTTATTGATTGCAGCTTGAGTATTCGCACGAATAGTCTGACGGCCTGTTGTTAACGCTTGATCCATGGTTGAATCACCGATAACCGCACGCAGTGCAGAATCTGTTGCTTGACGCAAACTATCATCAGCATTGGTCACACTGAATAAATACTTCTCAGCGTTATCAACACGGTATTGAACATCCATCTCAACTTTCAGTACGTTTTCGTCTTTGGTTAGCATTAAGCCAGAAGCTCGTAGCGAACGAATTGCTTGTACGTTAACTGGGATGACTTCATCAATAAAAGTCGGCTTCCAGTTCAAACCAGGCTTGACGATTTGATCAAACTTACCAAAGCGCAGCACAACACCTTGCTCTGCTTCACTTACGGTGTAAAAGCCTGAAAATCCCCATACAGCCACAGCTAAAACTGCAACAGCACCCAAACCTACAGCGCTACCGCTGCCTGTTGGTCCTTTTTTACTACCAAACACACCACCAACCTTACGACTCAGTTTTGAGAAAACTTCATCCAGATCAGGTGGTCCTTGTTCACGTCCACCATGATTTTTATTACCCCAAGGGTCTTTATCATCACGGCCGCCGTTGTTACCAGGCTCATTCCACGCCATTATAGAACTCCATCAATGTGATATGACGACAGTTTTTATTACTCAGCAATCCATTAAGCAACGATGTAGTCATCTAACGAAGTACTTTCTCTTTTTTGTAACCGCGACCATTCTGCCATCGGTAAGCGAATATCAATCATTAAACAGCCATCTGATTCATACTCTTCTTGCACAATACATCCCATCTGATAAAACTTGCTGCGTAACCGTCCAATCATTTCAGGCGGTAGACGCAAGCTGTGTTTTATCATCGTTCCTGCAAGGCGTTCTGTTAAGGCTTGGAATAACAAGTCAATGCCTTGCCCTTCCATGGCTGATACCCAAACTCGTCGAGGTAAACCCTCTTCGTCACACTCAATTCGTGGTTGTGCATTATCCAAGTTATCAATTTTATTCATAACCTGTAAAACAGGAACATCGCCGGCATCGATTTCATCAAGAACGGTATCTACCGCCTCAATGTTTTCACGAAAGCGATCATCACTGGCATCAACCACATGAAGCAATAGATCTGCTTCTTGTGTTTCTTTTAATGTTGCTTTAAACGCAGCCACTAAATCGTGGGGTAAATGACGAATAAAACCAACAGTATCTGCAAGTATCGCTGCACCGACATCTGCAACTTCAATCTTACGTAATGTTGGATCTAAGGTAGCAAACAGCTGATCGGCTGCATATACCCCAGCATCGGTAATACGATTGAATAATGTTGATTTACCCGCATTGGTATACCCAACTAATGACACCGTTGGGATTTCTGCTCTGTTTCGCGCTCGACGCCCCTGATCACGTTGTTTAGCGACTTTATCTAAACGACGCAAAATAGTTTTAATACGTTCACGTAATAAACGTCGATCGGTTTCTAACTGAGTTTCACCTGGCCCGCGAAGACCAATACCACCTTTTTGTCGCTCAAGGTGAGTCCAACCACGAATTAATCGGGTTGATAGATGACGTAATTGTGCTAATTCAACTTGCAATTTACCCTCATGGGTACGTGCTCGTTGAGCGAAGATATCGAGAATTAACCCGGTACGATCAATCACGCGACATTGACAAAGCTGCTCTAAGTTTCGTTCTTGTGCAGGTGACAATGCATGATTGAAAATAATAATATCTGCATCAACAGCGCTTACGGCATCAGCTATTTCTTGTGCTTTACCTTCACCGACATAATATTTAGGAAGTGGTGTTTTACGACTGCCCGTAACCACGTGCAGCGCATTAACACCAGCGGAAGATACTAGCATTTCAAATTCGCTAAGATCTTCCCATTCCTCATCTTGAGTGAAGTTAATATGAACAAGAATAGCCTGCTCACCAGCTTCATAACGGTCAAACAAGTAATCAGCTCCTTATTTGAAAATAATTTTACTCTTCTGTTTTTTCTGGACGATCACTTCCTGCTGGACGATCACCCGTCTGATGATGATTCACCGGACGAGCGGGTACAACAGTTGAAATAGCATGCTTATAAACCATCTGGTTGACGGTGTTTTTAAGTAGAATGACAAATTGATCAAATGATTCAATTTGGCCTTGTAGTTTGATACCGTTTACCAGGTAAATAGAGACCGGGATTCTTTCACGACGCAGCGCATTCAAAAACGGGTCTTGCAGAGATTGCCCCTTAGCCATTATTTCTTTTCCTTATTTGTTTGTAGTTGTATTAGCAACGAACAAAAACTAAAAATACGCAAAGCAGTTCAGAGTATACACGTTAATTAAACATCACATCTAACTGAGTTTGTGACGGTTTGTAACGCGCTATCAACATCACTACTATCCAACCAAGTCAAATCTTTCCAGCCACGAAGCCAAGTGATTTGACGCTTTGCCAATTGACGAGTAGCACAGATACCACGGAAGACCGCTTCATCTATGTCATGTTTCCCGTCCAAATATTCCCACATCTGTCGATAACCAACGCAGCGAATAGAAGGAAGTTCAAGGTGAAGATCACCACGGTCATACAATGCCCGTACTTCCTGCTCAAACCCTGCTTCGATCATTTTTTTGAACCGAAGCTCAATACGATGATGCAGTACAGCCCTATCCGTGGGCGTAATTGCAAACTGGTGAACCTTGTAAGGTAACGATTCACCTTGAGTTTTCGTTAACTCAGTTAGTGTTTTACCTGAAATGCGAAACACTTCCAATGCACGAGACAATCGCTGTGGATCATTAGGATGGATCCTGGCACCTGCAACAGGATCAATTTGCACTAATTCATCATGCAGAGCTTGCCACCCTCGAGTCTCAGCATCACTTTCTATACCAGCGCGCACAGCATTATCTGCCGCTGGTAATGGTGACAAACCTTCCAATAATGCCTTGTAGTACAACATAGTACCACCGACCAACAAAGGAATCCGCCCCGCAGCCACTATATCAGCCATTTCTTTTAGTGCATCCGTACGAAAGTCTGCAGCAGAATAACTTTGCGCTGGATCACGAATATCGATTAAACGGTGCGGTGCTAGTGCCAATTCATGCGCATCTGGTTTCGCAGTGCCAATATCCATTCCTTTATAAATAAGGGCTGAATCGACACTTATCAACTCAACAGGTAACTGTTCTCGTAACCGAATCGCTAGATCAGTTTTACCTGACGCTGTCGGGCCCATTAAAAAAATTGCTTGTGGTTGTGGCTTAGTCATAACTTGTGGCTTAGTCATAAATTACTTAAATGCTTCTATCGCTGCTTGCATATCAACAGGGCGAACAAGTTGTGTATTAAATGTCATTAATTGATCTCCCCATAGCTGCTCTAATTCGGTAATTAACTGAATCGCTTGTGCTAAAGTGTAGTTTGTTACTGACATATAACATTGCTTAGCGAGCCAGAATAAAAGGTTATCCCATCCTTGAGCATCAGGATCATCACTCACGGTATGAAGATAGGTTAACAAATTTGGGATTAACTGTTGTAAGTTTTGTTGCCTTAGTGGCATACAAACTGACAGAATAATAATGCTATTGCGCCCTTTGGCTTTCAGTTGGATCCCTAATTGTTTAAGTAGTTGTCCATGCAACTCTGCGCACTGCATTAACTCCGCCTCAACGGGCACCGCCAATGGAATTAATAATGGCTGAGGTTTTAAACCTTCCGTTTTTGCTAATTGCAACTGCCCAACATAACGTAAGTGCTCTGCAACCGATAATTTTAATAACATTATCTGATGGTGCTGGCTTAACAATAGAAATTGCTCATCAACAATTGCCAGCGCTTTTCCTAGTCCAACCTCGTTACCATGAGAACGCTTAGTCGGCTTTATTGCCATCGGTTGACTCGGTGCCCCCCATTCACGTCGCGGTTCAGCTATTCGAGTCGATGCTTCCGGTTCTGCACTTCGTGTCGATATTAACGGCGTAACGTCTGAATTATCCGGTGTTATCAACCGTTGATAAGCGTTAACTTCTGCCGCCGTTGGCCCTGGCTCACCATAATGACGAGAAGGGGAATGATCAGACGTACCTTGTTGGCGCTTAGCGGTGGTTGATGATGGTGATAATGTTGGACTACTCTTTTGACTATAGCTTTGTTGAGTATCTTTACTAACTGAATTTACTAATAAAGTTTTTTTAGGTGTAGAAATAGGTGTCACATTACTATCAAGATTGGTAGCCGATACTGAGGCTGTCGTCATTGATGGTTGAGTCGTCAACCAACTATCAGAGTCAGCTTTGTTGGGATAATCAGGCATCGCTGCAATGGTTTGAGATACGCGATCAATCGGAGCTGTAATCACTTCAGTATGTGCATGCGCACTGGCTCTTACTGGTGTCAGATACTGATGGACATCCTCAATATCTGCAGCTTGTTGTAATGCACTTTGCAGTGTTTGATAAATAAAATCATGTACTAAGCGTGCTTGATGGAAACGCACTTCATGTTTAGCTGGATGGACATTAACATCGACCTGATGTGGATCAACTTCAATATACAACACATAAGCGGCATATTGCTCCGAGCGTAAACTCGATTCATACGCTTGTCGAATAGCATGATTGATTAATTTATCTTTCATCATGCGGCCATTAACGTAGCAATATTGAATATCATTTTGGCTACGCGCGCCTTGCGGACTACAAACCCAACCCGATAATTTCAAATCGCCATGTGCTAATTCAACCACTAATGCATGTTGTAAAAAGGCAGGCCCACAAGCTACGGCCAAACGGCGTTCTTGTTGTAATGTATTATCCGCAATACGATACTGACGCACCAGTTTACCGTTATGACGCAATGTTATTGCAACATCAAAGCGGCTTAAAGCAATGCGTTTAATCAGTTCATCAATATGGGTGAATTCTGTTTTTTCTGTCCGTAAAAACTTACGCCGCGCTGGTGTATTAAAAAATAGATCTAACACTTCCAGTGTCGTACCAACGGGGTGAGCGGCTGGCTTTAATTGAACCTCCATATCACGACCTTCAGCATAGGCTGACCATGCTTCTGTTTGGTCTTCAGTACGGGAGGTTAAGGTGAGGCGTGAAACTGAACTGATACTCGCGAGTGCTTCACCACGAAACCCTAAGCTTACAATGGCTTCAAGATCATCAAGTGAGGCTATTTTTGACGTGGCATGGCGACTTAGGGCTAAGCCAAGTTCATCCTTAGCAATCCCTTTACCATTATCACGAATACGAATTAACCGGCTACCACCTTTTTCGATATCAATATCAATTCGAGTGGCACCGGCATCTATACTATTTTCAACAAGCTCTTTGACTACCGATGCGGGGCGTTCAACAACTTCACCCGCTGCAATCTGGTTAGCCAGCCGAGCGGGTAAAATCTGAATCGGCATAATTAACTTCTTGGAATGATTAGCGTCTGTCCTACAGCTAGTTTATCAGAACGTAGCTTATTCGCATCACGAATAGTTGCTACTGACACCCCATATTTAGCCGCAATCTTACTTAGAAACTCACCACGAGCAACACGGTGACGAACGGTTTTAGTCGCTGGTACCGCTATTTTTAACTTCTGACCTCGCATCACATTGTCAGATTTTAAATGATTAAGCTTACGAATGCTGCTCATTGTCGTACCGTAACGAGCTGCAATCTTACCTAAATACTCACCTCGACTTACTGTGTGCCAAATCACTCGTGTTGATGATGTATGTTTAACCACGGCTTTTGGTGCCGTTGTATTTCCTGTAGGGGCTGTCTTGATGCCACTGCCTGGAATCAACAACATTTGACCAATATTCACTGAATTTGATTTCAGATGATTCGCCGATCTAATGGCTGCCATCGATGAACCATATTTAGCCGCAATACCACTCAATGTTTGTCCCGATGTCACTTTATGCTTCATGCCACCGGCATTTAAACGCGAAGCAAATAAGGTACCTTCAGGTGGATGAGCCGTGAAGTATTGTAAAATACCTTTATAAACCGCATTTGCTAGTTGGTTTTGATGAGCATTTGACGTTAATTGACGTTCTTCTACTGGGTTAGTAATAAAGCCCGTCTCAACCAATAATGATGGAATATCAGGTGATTTTAATACGGCCAAACTTGCATATTGCGGTACAGTTTTATGTAAACGTGCAATATGACGTAAATTCGACAATACACGCTTAGCAACATCGTAGCCTTCTTTCTGCGAATAACTAAATTGCAGATCCAGCACCGCACGACCTAAATATTTATCTTTAGGATTACTGGACAACACATCACCACCACCCAGTAGCTCTGATTGTTTCTCACTTTGCTCTAACCAGCGACCGATCTCAGTATTAGCACGACGGGTGTTCAATACCCATACAGATGCACCACGAGGTTTAGGTGAACTAAAGCCATCGGCGTGAATAGAAACCAGTAGTAACGCTTTATTTTTACGTGCGATCTCTGAACGTTTACTTAATCCTACATAATAGTCACCACGACGAGTCATGACTGCACGCATACCCGTTGTGGCATTAATTTTTGCCGCTAATTTTCGGGCAACGGCTAAGGTCACGTTTTTTTCGTATTTATGTGTTGGACCAATAGAACCAGGATCATCACCACCATGGCCGGCATCAACCGCGACCACAATATCAGCCGTACCAGATGGCAACTTGGCTAAGTTATTTTCAGTGGCTTTTTCTTCCGCTCGTTCTTCTTTATCCGCAGCACCTGCACCAGAACCATTAGGTAAATCCATTACCAAGCGATAGCCATAGCTACCATCAGGGGTTGGTGATAATGAGAAAATTTTAGGTTTAGTGGTACGCTTAAGCTCAAACACCAACCGTGTCGTGCCTTTTTCAGGCGCATTGCTGCTACGAACCGTGGTTAAGATTTCACTCTTAGCCACTGTTATTGGCAATTTTGTTTTTAGTGAAGTCTTGTTTAAGTCAATCACTAATCGTGATGGGTTTGATAGCATAAACTGCGAATAATCCGCTTTGCTTTGCATATCTAATACAACACGTGTTTCGTCAGGAGCAGGCCATACCCGCACTCCCTTTAGTTCATTTGCAAACGCGGTAGAACTAACTAATCCCACTCCCAAAATTAGAAGATTTGCATACGTCCGTAACGCCATTCTAATTAGCCTAATTTTAAGTGGTTGATTAACGTTGAACCATAATCCGTATTCGACGTCACTAATACTGTTCTTTGTTCGCCGTGATAGCGTAATTCCAACTCAAGGTCAGCATCAGGCAGCATTCCAATTCCTTTTTCTGGCCATTCCACTAAACAAATAGCATCTTTAGTAAAATAATCACGGATCCCCATAAATTCTAATTCTTCAGGATCAGCAAGACGATATAAGTCAAAGTGATAAACCTGCCAAGGAGCAAGATCATACGGTTCAACTAACGTATAAGTCGGACTTTTCACATTACCTTGATGGCCCATAGCACGAATAAAACCACGGCTAAATGTCGTTTTACCTGCACCTAAATCACCATGAAGGTATATTGTTGTTTGTTGCGTGCAGGCTTTAGCCAATTTAAGGCCAAAATCTACCGTTGCCTGCTCATCAGCAAGAGAAGTTTCAAATGTTTGCATTATATTTTATCTTGGATTGACTAATTGACGAATAAACGGAAAAAGATCAGTAGCCAGCATACCACGCTCGCTGCTTTGCGCACATAAATCTGCTGCTTTACGATAAATCAAAACCTCGATATATCGAGAGATATAGTGCACGAGATTATGATCTGCCTCGAAAAATGACTATTTTAATTTTACCGCAATAAAGTAACAGCATTCAATTTGTGTCATCCACATATTCAGCAGTGGTGCAGCTTTATACTCTGTCATTATTATCTCAGCTATTATTCCAGCCATTGACAACAGCATGTCAGCTTGTGACTGAGCTAACCATAGCAACTACGGAGTTATCCCTATCATTATTGCTACTAATGGCTATTCTAAAATAATAATGTGCTAGAATCCGTTCCCTGATTTTTACTGGCTATAAGACTGACGCTATGAGTATCGATTATCAACAACTCGCACTGCAAATTAAAATTTGGGGGCAAGAACTTGGCTTTCAGGCAGTCGGGATTTGTGATATCGATTTAACACAGCACGAAGCACAGCTACAGCGATGGCTTGATGCTGGTTACCATGGTGATATGGAGTGGATGGCGCGCCACGGAATGATGCGAGCTCGTCCTCAGGAATTACTTCCTGGAACGGTACGTGTCATCAGTGTTCGTATGAATTACTTACCACCACAAGCTGGGTTTGCTCAAACCTTAAAACAACCAACAAAAGCCTATATTAGTCGTTATTCGCTTGGGCGTGATTATCATAAATTAATTCGAAATCGCCTCAAACAATTAGGCCAACGTATTGAAAGTGTTGTGGGTGAATTTGGCTGTCGACCATTTGTTGATTCGGCTCCAGTATTGGAACGCCCACTTGCTGAAAAATCGGGATTAGGCTGGACAGGAAAACATTCTTTAATTCTTAACGATCATTCGGGCTCATGGTTCTTCTTAGGAGAACTATTAATTGATTTGCCGTTACCGGTTGATACTCCGACAACCAATCAATGTGGAAAATGTGTGGCTTGCATGACTAGTTGCCCAACAGGTGCCATTATTGAGGCTGGCGTCGTTGATGCACGACGTTGTATATCTTATCTCACCATTGAATTTGACGGTATTATTCCAGAGCAATATCGAGCAGCAATGGGCAATAGAATTTATGGTTGTGATGACTGCCAATTAGTTTGCCCTTTTAGCCGTAACGGTGAAATAACAACAGAAACGGACTATCACTGCCGTGATGTATTATTTCAGCAAGATCTCGTCACACTCTATCAATGGAATGAAGCAACGTTCTTAAAAAATACAGAAGGCTCAGCCATTCGCCGTATTGGTCATACTCAGTGGTTACGAAATATTACGATTGCGTTAGGCAATGCGCCTTATCAAACTAACATCATCGATGCATTGAACGCTCGTCAGGGTGAGCACCCGCTCGTCGATGTCCATATTGAATGGGCTTTAGAACAACAACATCAAAAACGCCAACAAATGGTTATTGATGTTCTACCTAATGCCACTAAGCGTTTAGTACGAATTATAGAAAAAGGCTTACCTCGAGACGCATAGCATTCTAGGTACTCTGGGTATATGTGGAAAACTTTTTAAATGACGTCAAAATAGGCAGTAAAAAGAAAGATTAAACACAGGGAGTGGATAACATAATCAAGATGGTTATCCCGCAAAAGGAAGGATTAAATGAACTGTGTGCAAATTGTAGATAAATGAAAAATTAAACATAAAAAACAAAGAGTTACCCTGTTAATTATTCTTACTGAATAAAGCGTATAATTTTACAAACATCACTATTCATAAAGTTATTCACACCTACCTATCACATCTAATCAACCAACTTACCCACAGATATTCTTATGTGGATAACTCTGTTAATTTAACTGTGATCTAACGGTGCAATAAATTTAAAACACTTACTAAAATAATAACTTATCACATCTTCTGTTTTTGAAAAAACACAAGATAAACCACAATGTGTATGGCGGTAAGTACAATTTAATCAATGCTAAGAAAAGAGCGTTTGTCATATATGACAATATTGATATTACAAACATCTTTGCAAATAGCTAAGATGAAAAAAACAACCGTTAGGTTGCATAATCAATAGCAGATGATGTAATCGAAGCTGATTGCTTCTAAGTGGGCTTCGTAGATAAACTAGAAACACTTGAAGCAGTACACTGATGATATCGGTAATCGAATACCTCAGGAATACCACATTAAGACTAATACTTCACAGTAGTAGTTCATCGATAAGTCCGATGATAACTAAATTGGAGCGACACACGAGGTTCCCGATCTTCAAGGAACTAGGCGTGACCTCAACCTTGGCAATATTATGTACAACCAGCTGAGCTAATGTACATTGCAAAGATTTAAATTGGAGCGACACACGAGGTTCGAACTCGTGACCTCAACCTTGGCAAGGTTGCGCTCTACCAGCTGAGCTAGTGTCGCATCACATCTCTTAAAAAGAGAATTGGTTGCGGGGGCCGGATTTGAACCAACGACCTTCGGGTTATGAGCCCGACGAGCTACCAAGCTGCTCCACCCCGCGTCCGATTTTTTCACCATTAAAGTTTGGTGACAACTATTTTTACTCACCGCCGTAGCCATGAATATCAATTTGGAGCGACACACGAGGTTCGAACTCGTGACCTCAACCTTGGCAAGGTTGCGCTCTACCAGCTGAGCTAGTGTACATTGCAAAGATTTAAATTGGAGCGACACACGAGGTTCGAACTCGTGACCTCAACCTTGGCAAGGTTGCGCTCTACCAGCTGAGCTAGTGTCGCATCACATCTCTTAAAAAGAGAATTGGTTGCGGGGGCCGGATTTGAACCAACGACCTTCGGGTTATGAGCCCGACGAGCTACCAAGCTGCTCCACCCCGCGTCCGATTTTTTTCACCATTAAAGTTTGGTGACAACTATTTTTGTTTACCGCCTAAGCCATAAACAATAATTTGGAGCGACACACGAGGTTCGAACTCGTGACCTCAACCTTGGCAAGGTTGCGCTCTACCAGCTGAGCTAGTGTCGCATCACATCTCTTAAAAAGAGAATTGGTTGCGGGGGCCGGATTTGAACCAACGACCTTCGGGTTATGAGCCCGACGAGCTACCAAGCTGCTCCACCCCGCGTCCGATTTTCAACAAAAGGAAACAAACTCGTTATCTCCTTTCGAGGCTGCGCATTATACGACTAAAACTACGGGATGCAATAGTTCTTAAACCAAAAAACGCAGATTATTTTCTAACTGCTTATTTTCACATCAAATATTGAAAATATGCTCACGATAATAGCGTAACTCAGCAATAGAATCATGAATATCATCTAATGCTAAATGGCTACCTTGTTTAGAAAAGCCATCCAGTAGCTCAGGCTTCCATCGGCGAGTTAATTCTTTAAGTGTACTCACGTCAAGATAACGGTAATGAAAATACTGTTCAAGCTTCGGCATATGCTTATATAGGAAGCGACGATCTTGCCCAATACTATTACCACAAATAGGTGAAGCGCCTTTAGGTACCCATTGTTCTAAGAAATCGATAGTTTGAGCAACGGCTTGAGCTTCTGTAATCGTACTTTGACGAATACGCTCGACTAAACCACTATTAGTGTGTGTGTTTGTGCACCAATCATCCATTTTTTCTAATTCAGCTTCTGGCTGATAAATAGCTAAAACAGGGCCTTCTGCCAACACATTAAGCTGTGGATCTGTCACAACTGTAGCGATTTCAATGATTTTATGAGTTTCTGGATCTAATCCGGTCATTTCCAGATCTATCCAAATAAGGTTCTGATCGCTGATTGTCATTCGATATTGCCTCTTTTGTGACTAAACCATGTATGATAATACCGAAAGCCAACCAAACAGAACGATATTCTTGTGGCAAAAAAGAAAAAACTTACTCAAGGTCAGAGCCGACGCGTTCGCTCTAACCAAAATAAGCGCCTAGATCGCGCTAAAAATGAAGTCCAATGGGATGAAGCCCTGTTGGAAAATGCCCGTGAAGGGCTGGTCATTACTCGTTTTGGTCAACACGCTGATGTTGAAGATCCACAAACGGGTATTATTCACCGTTGTAACCTACGTCGTAGTATTCAGAGCCTTGTTTCTGGCGATCGCGTCGTATGGCGTCCCGGTGTTGAAGCATTGCAAGGTATTGCTGGTGTTGTAGAAGCGGTACATGAACGCAAATCAATGTTGACTCGCCCAGACTATTACGATGGTGTAAAAGCTGTAGCTGCTAACGTTGACCGTATTGTGATTGTGTCATCAATATTGCCAGAGCTATCGCTTAACATTATTGACCGCTACATTATTGCAGCAGAAACTATCGGCATTAAGCCATTAATTGTGGTCAATAAAGTTGACTTACTTACACCAGAACAACGGGTTGACGTTGAACGTAAATTAACGCAATACCAAAACATTGGTTATAGCGTACGTTTAGTCAGTACTGATACGGGTGAAGGGCTTGATGATCTTAAAGTTGATTTACAAGATCATGTCAGTATTTTTGCTGGCCAATCTGGTGTAGGTAAATCAAGTATGGTTAATGCTCTGATGCCGGAAGTTGAAGCGGATATTGGTGATGTTTCAACAAACTCAGGTTTAGGCCAACACACCACAACCGCAGCAAGGTTGTATCATTTCGCTGATGGCGGTGATTTAATTGACTCACCGGGAGTGCGCGAATTTGGTTTATGGCATTTAGAGCCTGAACAGATTACAGAGGCTTTTGTTGAATTTCGTCAATATTTAGGTGGCTGTAAATTCCGTGACTGTAAACACGGCAATGATCCCGGTTGTATCATTCGCGAAGCAGTTGAACGTGGTGATATTAGTCGCGATCGCTATAACAGTTATCATAAGATTATTGAAAGCATGTCGGAAAATGTGGCAAATCGCCAATTTTCACGCAATAAGCCAAACTGATAACCAAGATAAAGCCTAAACGAAATTTATTTTTATTTAGGCTTATTTTTTATCTGCTGCAATCCAAATTAGCACCGACAAGCCTAACTTATCCACGACCTCGGTAATGCCAGAATAACTGACATTATTAAAATAGTTCGGTATTATTGCGGGTTGACGTTATTCTTCCAAATAAGCAAAGAATAACTAACTTATTGATTAATTAATATTTACTGGAAGAATAATTGTGTTAGATAAGATTAAGATTGGCCTTCAATATAGTCTACCGAAACATGCTTTAACCCGTCTTGTGGGTAAACTGGCGGCTTTTGAAGGTGGAAAACTCACCACTACCATTATTCGTTGGTTCATCAAGCAATATAACGTCAATATGGCAGAAGCGCGTAATCCTGATCCGAGTGCCTATCCAACCTTTAACGCTTTTTTTGTGCGTGAACTCATGGAAGGGGCTCGTCCAATTAATAACGACCAGTATATCATTAGCCATCCTGCAGATGCTTGCGTGAGCCAATTAGGCCCGATTAAAGCTGGACGTTTATTCCAAGCTAAAGGCCATTATTTTGATGCTTGTGAACTACTTGGTGGTGATCGTACATTAGCGGATGAATTTATTGATGGTGAATTTGCAACACTCTACCTTTCACCAAGTGACTATCACCGTGTGCATATGCCATGTAATGGTGTATTACGCCAAATGATTTATATTCCCGGCGATCTCTTCTCTGTAAACCCACTGACCGCAGCTAACGTGCCAAATTTATTTGCGCGTAATGAACGTGTGGTGTGTGTATTTGAAACTGAATTTGGTCCATTAGCTCAAGTGCTAGTTGGAGCAACGATAGTGGGCAGTATTGAAACAGTGTGGGCGGGAACGGTAACACCACCAACGGGCCCTGAAGTTCGCCGCTGGGATTACCCAACCACGGGTGAACAAGCGATCAGTTTAAAGAAAGGTCAAGAAATGGGTCGTTTCAAACTGGGTTCTACCGTGATCAATTTATTTCCTAAAGACAGCATCCGTTTTGTAGAAAACATGCAGCCTCGTCAAGTTACGCGCATGGGACAACCTTACGCTGAATATTTAGTTAAATAATATAAAGATATTGAGATACGGAGTGAACATTACTCCGTATTCTCATTAACACCCAATACTGAACATCATTATTCCGATAAGTGCCATTATCTCATTTATATTACACCTGCAATTTAGCTCTATTCCCCCATCGTATTTTCAATATCAAATCAAAAGATTACTATGTTAACGTTAGTCCATCGTCTCACCGTTCAAGTGCTACGATTAGGTCGAGATAATTCGCATACTCAAAGGTAATCATCATGAAAAAAAATACAGTATCAGCGTTAGTACTCGCATTGGCGACTTGCTTCTCTCTTTCTGCACACGCCAATGCCGCATGGGGATATGGCGATCAACAAGGTACTGAACATTGGGTTGACAGTTACCCTGCTTGTGGTGGCGAAAACCAAAGTCCGATTGACATCCAATCACCAATTCAAGCCCAAACACAGCCATTACAAATTAGCTATGATGGCAAAATCACTAGCTTAACCAATAACGGTCACACGATAGAAGCCAATGTAAGTGGCGATAATACCTTGGTGATTGATGGTGATACGTACACGCTTAAACAGTTTCATTTTCATACCCCCTCTGAAAACTATATTGATGGCAAACAATATCCGTTAGAAGCGCATTTTGTTAACGTTGATGCCAGCGGCCATATTGCGGTTATTTCAGTGATGTTTGAAAATGGACCTCGTGCAAATAATGAATTAACCACCTTATTAAAAACCATTCCAACCAAGGGTGAAACAATTGACTTTAACGGTGATCTGACCCCTAACGCACTACTGCCACGTGAACGTCAGTATTTTCGTTATAATGGATCGTTAACGACACCGCCATGTACAGAAGGTGTTCGTTGGTATGTTATGCAAAGTCATCTCACCAGTTCTGCCGCTCAAATAGAACAGCTTAATCAAATGATGGGAGACAATAATCGTCCATTACAACCCATCAATGCGCGGATTGTGATCGACTAACAAACAACTGTAAATGATAATCAGTTGCAATAAAAACAAGGGAGCGGTATAGTTGTTTTACGGTTAAAACGCCTTGAAATCCAACTCGTCGTTTAGCTTAATCATTATTACGCCAAATCAGATCTTCGATATAAAATGCACGTTCCCTCAGTATGAAACGAGTGATTAATCATTACTAATATCAACTGGTGCATACTGGATATTTAATGACAAAAAAGCACGGTTATCATTACCGTGCTTTTTTACGTCTACATCTTTGGAATCAAGCTGTAAGATAAGAATAATATTTACGCTATTTCAATCGGGAAAGCGGTGACTTGATCAATATGATCACGCTCTAATGCCAGCATAATCACGCGATCGATACCTAATGCAACCCCAGCACAATCAGGAAATCCAGCCCGTAATGCTTCAACAAGGTGCATGTCAATCGGCTGAGGTTGTAGCCCCATGCTAATTCGTTTTTGGTTATCATCTTCAAAGCGCTGTAACTGCTCATCACCATTAGCAAGTTCATGAAAGCCATTGGCTAATTCTATGCCTTTGAAATAAACCTCAAATCGCTCAGCCACACGTGAATCTTGCGGATTTATCTGCGCCAAAGCTGCTTGCGATGCGGGAAAGTCATACACAAAAACTGGTACTTTTTTACCGATTTGAGCTTCAACACCAACGCTAAATAATAACTGTAGTAAGGTATCGCGATCTTGCTCTGGTTCTGCAATATCCGCCAACCCAAGTCGAGCAGCAACGGCTTTTAACTCAGCCATAGAACCATCAAGTGGACACACCGCTAACACGTCAATAAAGGCTTGTTGATAGGTCATTTTTTCTGCAGCGCCACAGCCTAATACTTGTTGTAACAACAAATCCATCTCAGCCATTAACTGATGATGATCAAACCCAGGTCGATACCACTCTAGCATTGTAAATTCAGGATTATGATAACGCCCAGATTCTTCATTACGAAATGACTTACAAATCTGGTAAATAGCACCACTGCCCGCTGCCAGTAAGCGCTTCATGTGAAATTCAGGACTGGTCATCAAATACAACGTTTGGCCAGCAGCATAGCCAGGGCCGACAAATTGGGTTTTAAACGCATGTAGATGTACATCCGTTACCGTCGCCTGACTCATCGCAGGTGTATCCACTTCAATAACATCACGATCGGCAAAAAACTGACGAATAGTCGCGAGTAAAACCGCTCGCTGTTTTAATTGAGAGATCTCTGCGGTAGGTTGCCAAGGCTGAGACATAGCCGTTTCTTCTTATATAAAAGGAAATAATGACCTGATTTTAACAAAGTCACGATCTTAACCAAGTATTGCTCTAATTATATTTGCTTATAACCACGAATGATTATGAATATAAATGAACGGCATTAATAAAATGTCATATTATTATCATCAAAATAGACACTGCCCCCCCTCTCGACTTTCATAGTAATAACAAATAACACACAACCACTAGCGTAATAATCGAATTAAACATCCATTCTGTGCAGCCTATGGCTTATTAAATCTTTTGCCACCAAGCATTACAACGACATCATGAAACACATTATTAATGAGCCATAAACAATTGACGCCAAAGAAAACAAACTGTTAACAATGAATAAACATGAAAATTTGTGACAATAATCACAAAGTCTGTAATCAGTTTACATTTTTTGATTATTTCGTTAAAAAGACGCGTCTACATCATATTTTCTCTTAATGAGGTTTCATAAAATACGCGCTGGATTTCAAGGATAGGTACGCATGACGTACCTTTTCATTTTTTTACCGTCTTACCTTCGGAGGATAGCTGTGAAGACTATTACCACAGATATCGCTGTAATTGGCGCGGGTGGTGCAGGCCTACGTTCTGCCATCGCTGCTGCAGAAGCAAACCCAGAACTAGAAATTGCACTTATTTCAAAAGTCTACCCAATGCGCTCGCACACAGTTGCAGCTGAAGGTGGCTCTGCTGCTGTTATCAAAGACGAAGATAGCTTTGATAATCACTTCAACGATACCGTTGGTGGTGGTGACTGGCTATGCGAACAAGATGTGGTTGAATATTTCGTAGAGAATTCAACCCGCGAAATGATTCAAATGGAACAATGGGGCTGCCCATGGAGCCGTAAAGAAAACGGTGAAGTGAACGTACGTCGTTTTGGTGGTATGAAAGTTGAGCGTACATGGTTCGCGGCAGATAAAACTGGCTTCCATATGCTACACACCCTATTCCAGACTTCTATCAAATACCCACAAATCAAACGTTACGATGAATATTTCGTGGTTGATCTTCTAATTGAAGATGGCGAAGTTCAAGGTCTAATTGCGATTCACATGGCGGAAGGTGAGCTGGTTTGTATTAAAGCAAAATCAGTGATTCTAGCTACTGGTGGTGCAGGTCGCGTTTACCACTGTAATACTAACGGCGGTATTGTAACAGGCGACGGTATGGCAATGGCGTTCCGCCACGGTGTACCACTACGTGATATGGAATTTGTTCAATACCACCCAACAGGTTTACCAGGTACTGGTATTTTGATGACTGAAGGTTGTCGTGGTGAAGGCGGTATTATCGTTAATAAAAACGGTTACCGTTACCTACAAGATTATGGCATGGGCCCTGAAACACCAGTAGGCGAGCCAAAAAACAAATACATGGAACTGGGTCCTCGTGACAAAGTTTCACAAGCGTTCTGGCATGAGCAGCAAAAAGGTAACACTATTCAGCACCCACTAGGTGATGTAGTAATGCTTGATTTACGCCACCTTGGTGAAGAGTACTTACATGAGCGTCTACCGTTCATCTGTGAACTCGCTAAAGCATACGTAAACGTTGATCCAGCAAAAGAGCCAATTCCAATTCGCCCAACCGTACACTACACCATGGGTGGTATTGAAACTAACGGTACCTGTGAGACCCGTATTAAAGGTCTATTTGCTGTTGGTGAATGTGCTTCTGTTGGTCTTCACGGCGCTAACCGCCTAGGCTCAAACTCACTGGCTGAGTTTGTAGTATTTGGTCGAGTTGCGGGTGAACACGCAGTTAAACGCGCTGAAGAATTCAAAGGTTGGAACGATGCTTCAATCAATACCCAAATAGACGCAGTACAAGCACGTATTGATGCCCTAATGGCACAAGAAGGTGATGAAAACTGGGCTCAAATCCGTACTGAAATGGGTCACACCATGGAAGCGGGTTGTGGTATTTATCGTCAACAAGATTTGATGCAAGCAACCATTGATAAGCTAGCAGAACTTAAGCAACGCTTTAAACATATTAGCATTCAAGATAAAGGCCAAGTCTTTAACACTGACCTGCTATATGCCATTGAAGTGGGTTACGGTCTTGATGTTGCAGAAGCAATGGCACACTCAGCGATTCTACGTACAGAATCTCGTGGTGCGCACCAACGCTTAGATGACGGTTGTACTGAACGTGATGATGTAAATTTCCTAAAACATAGTTTGGCATTCTACAACAATGGCGATGCGCCAATTATTGATTATAGCGATGTGAAGATCACGAAATCACAGCCAAAAGCGCGTTTATATGGTGCGGAAGCTGAAGCTCACGAAGCACATGAAAAAGCGCAGCAAGCAGCACAGTCAGAAGCTCAAGAGGAAAAGGCATAATGTCAGACAATCGCATTCAAAAAGTTGAAATTCTGCGTTATGACCCAGCGACAGATGCAGAACCGTATTTACAAGCATTTGAAGTACCGTTCAATGAAACGATGTCAGTACTTGATGCGCTTGGTTACATCAAAGACCACCTTGATAAGCATCTAAGCTACCGTTGGTCTTGCCGTATGGCGATCTGTGGTTCATGTGGCATGATGGTTAATGGCGTGCCTAAGTTGGCTTGTAAGAGCTTCCTGCGTGATTATCCTAATGGCGTTAAAATCGAACCATTAGCTAACTTTGCCATTGAAAAAGATTTAATTGTCGATATGACTCCCTTTATTGAGCGTCTTGAAGCAATTAAGCCTTACATTATCGGCAACGATCGTACGCCTGAAGACGGCACGAACCTTCAGACACCAGAGCAAATGGCAAAGTACAAGCAATTTGCTGGCTGTATTAACTGTGGCCTTTGCTACGCAGCATGCCCACAATTCGGTTTAAACCCTGAATTTATCGGTCCTGCTGCACTAACACTTGCACACCGTTATAACCTTGATAGCCGCGACCATGGTCAACATGAGCGTATGGAATTGATCAACAGTGAAAATGGTGCATGGGGCTGTACATTCGTGGGTTACTGTTCTGAAGTATGTCCAAAGAGTGTTGATCCAGCAGCAGCTGTAAACCAAGGCAAAGTGGAATCATCAAAAGATTTCGTTATTGCAATGTTGAAGCCTCAGGAGGCATAAGGATGAGCAACCGTAAACCTTACGTTCGTGAAATGACGCGTACTTGGTGGAAAGACAGTTCTTTCTACCGTTTTTACATGCTGCGTGAAGCAACTGTATTACCGCTAATTTTCTTTACTATCTGCTTAACCTTTGGCTTAGGTTGTTTAGTAAAAGGTCCTGAAGCATGGCAAGGTTGGCTAAACTTTATGGCTAACCCTATTGTGATCATTCTAAATATTATTGCGTTAGCGGGAAGTTTATTCCACGCACAAACGTTCTTTAGCATGATGCCGCAAGTGGTGCCAATTCGCATCAAAGGCAAGAAACTCGATAAGAAAATTATCGTTCTTGCACAGTGGGCAGTTGTTGCTGTCATCACTGCCATTGTTTTAGCGCTAGTTTAAGGAGCCGCTCGTGATTAATTTACATCCAAAACGTTCCGATGAGCCAGTATGGTGGAGTTTATTTGGTGCCGGTGGTACTTGGTTTGCAATGATCACGCCAGTCACTATTTTAGTGCTTGGCATCATGGTTCCACTGGGTATTATTAGCCCAGAAGCCGTTAGCTACGATCGCGCTGCAGATTTCGCAACCAGCTTTATTGGCGCATTATTTGTGATTGCAACCCTATCACTACCAATGTGGCATGGTATGCACCGTCTACACCATGGTATGCATGACCTTAAGTTTCATACTGGTGTTGTAGGTAAAATCGCTTGTTACGCTGCTGCGTTCTTAGTGACTGCCCTATCAATCATCTTTGTGTTCATGATTAAATAATCACTGATACACAATCTAAAAAAGCACCGCTTGCGGTGCTTTTTTTATGGCTGTTATTTAAAGATTTAAAACATCATAACCCTGAATTTCAGCCAACAAAAAAGGCCGCCAAAGCGACCTTTTTTAAAGCTCAATATGAATTTACTTCACACGGCTTACGTATTCACCTGAACGAGTATCAACTTTGATAACCTCGCCAATTGCGATGAATAAAGGAACACGTACTACAGCGCCTGTAGTTAGTGTCGCTGGCTTACCACCAGTACCTTGTGTATCGCCTTTAAGACCAGGATCAGTCTCTGTTACTTCAAGCTCAACAAAGTTTTGAGGAGTAACAACGATAGGGTTACCGTTCCAAAGCGTTAGCGTACACGCATCGTTTTCTACTAACCATTTCGCATTATCACCAACAGCTTTAACGTCTGCTGCGATTTGCTCAAATGTTTCATTATTCATGAAATGGTAGAATTCACCGTCGTTGTATAGGTAATCAAGTTCAGTATCGATTACGTCCGCAGCTTCAACTGATTCGCCTGATTTAAACGTTTTTTCAAGAACTTTACCTGAAATAAGTTTACGGATTCGTACGCGGTTGAACGCTTGACCTTTACCAGGTTTAACAAATTCGTTTTCGATAATGACACACGGTTCATTATCAAGCATAATTTTCATTCCGCTGCGGAATTCATTGGTGCTGAAAGACGCCATTCTAATCCTCTTAACATCTTCGAGTTGTATTTAATGTCGCATATCATACCCCGAAACGTGCCATCTGTTGAGCAAAACTGGCTGAATGATCTAGCTAATGCGATATCTGATCCCTTAAAGCTACTCAATTGGCTTAAAATTGATCCAACACCTTGGCAAAAAGGCCTTGCTGCTAAAAATTTATTCGCGCTTCGTGTTCCTATAAGTTTTGTCGAAAGAATGGAAGTTGGCAACCCATACGATCCATTGTTGCGCCAAGTACTGCCGTTAGAGCAAGAATTTGAGGTTCATCCAGGCTACTCAACCGATCCTCTTGATGAACAAGATAACCCCATTCCAGGGCTATTACACAAGTATCACAATCGTGTGTTGATGATCGTTAAAGGCGGTTGTGCAGTAAATTGTCGTTATTGTTTTCGACGCCACTTTCCTTATCAAGATAACAAAGGCAATAAAACCGTCTGGCAGCAAAGTATTGATTACATCGCAACCCAACCACACATTAACGAAGTGATCTTATCTGGTGGTGATCCACTAATGGCTAAAGATCACGAATTAACATGGTTGCTCGAACATATTGCCGCAATTCCACATATTAAACGGTTGCGTATTCACAGCCGCTTACCCGTTGTAATCCCACATCGCATCACACCAGCACTGTGTGAGTTATTTGCTAGCAGTCGTTTACAAATTATCATGGTGACCCATATTAACCATGCCAATGAAATCAATAATCAGCTAACCTCGGCGATGACACAGCTCAAGCAGGCTAAGGTTACCTTGTTAAACCAAAGTGTGCTCCTTAAAGGGGTTAATGACTCCGTCACAGCGCTAACAGACCTCAGCGAAGCCTTATTTGATGCTGGAATATTACCGTACTACTTACACGTACTGGATCACGTACAAGGCGCTGCACACTTCTTTGTCAGTGATCAACAGGCACGTATCTTAATGGCCGGATTAATCAATAATGTTTCGGGCTATTTAGTTCCAACATTAACCCGTGAAATAGGCGGTAGAAGCAGCAAAACCCCACTCGATCTTCACCTTGAATAACCGCTATTGATTGATATTCTTGCCCTTCGCCACCTAATTTCTCTGATTATTGCATCGAATTAATGCTGACTTGTTATTACGAGTCAGCAAAATCTCCACCTCAATATTAGCGAAAAACTCACAACGTACAGCTTTTCTAGCTAAAAACACCAAAAACATACACTTGTCTTTTTGCCTATAATAGGCCATACAATAAAGCGACGTAACCCATTGTTTTATAATAACCGTACAGCTTGTACAGCTTTACTAGCTATATATCTCAAAAGCTATTAGCCTATGATATTACTTTTAATGCTCTACCAATTTTATTACACTTCACCATTAAAAAAAATCATCGTGGCAGATCTCGATTTTTTACTGATTTACGTGCATAGTCGCGCCTCATACAGCAGCCCTTTATCGTATTAGGCGTTCGCCAAACGTCGTCGCTGCTGCCAACTCGCTCCCTAACATGAGTATCGCAATGAAAATTGGCATTTTGTCACAGGACGCAAACTTATATTCAACCCGCCGTTTGCGTGAGGCTTGTCAACAACGAGGCCATGAAGCGGTTATTATCAATGCCCTTCGCTGTTATATGAATATCAACTCAGTTCAACCATCAATTCATTTTGAAGGTACTGATCTTATTGGCTTTGATGCCATCATTCCCCGTATTGGCTCAGACATTACCTTTTATGGTTGTGCTGTATTACGTCAATTTGAAATGATGGATGTGTTTTCTGTAAATCAATCTATTGCGATTTCACGCTCTCGTGACAAACTACGTTCATTACAATTATTGAGTCGCCAAGGTGTTGGCATGCCAATTACAGGTTTTGCAAGTAAGCCTGATGATGTATTGGACTTGATTAAAATGGTTGGCGGTGCGCCATTAGTTATCAAACTATTAGAAGGCACTCAAGGCATTGGGGTCGTACTTGCGGAAACTCAAAAAGCAGCGGAAAGTGTTATTGAAGCATTTATGGGCTTAAAAGCTCACATCATGGTTCAAGAATATATAGAAGAAGCTGGCGGTGCAGATATTCGTTGTTTTGTGATTGGCGATAAAGTTATCGCTTCAATGAAACGTCAAGCAGCAGAAGGTGAGTTCCGTTCAAACTTACACCGTGGTGGTAGCGCATCATTAGTTCGCATTACACCCGAAGAACGTAAAACGGCTATTGCTGCAGCAAAAGCTATGGGGCTCAGTGTCGCTGGCGTTGATTTATTACGATCTAAACGCGGACCACTGATCATGGAGGTAAATTCCTCTCCTGGTCTAGAAGGTATTGAAGCAGCAACAGGCAAAGATATTGCAGGTATGGTCATTGATTATATTGAAAAAAATGCAGGAAAGAGCCGTCGTCACCTACAAAATCAATAAATTACAATCATTATGAATTTAATAAGCAGCCCTCACATGGCTGCTTTTTTTATCATTTAGCTAATAACGATCATGTTTTTGAAAACAAAACAGCTAAAAGGTGTACATTTTCAATATCTTATTGTAAAAGAAAATGACCTCCATAAATCATTGATATTAATCAAAAAATAACTGTACAGCTTTTTTTGCTTTTTACTCGGCGAACTAAAGCTTTAGATTTACGATGTTACAATTACTCAGTATTGCTATATTATTCAAAAAAATCCGCTTCAATACCGCCCTCAAAAAGACTGTTATCGATAATAAATGTGATCTTTAAAACACTCAGTAATCAAGGTGTTGATTAGTACTACCTCGTACAATCGAATTACGTTAACGTATAAGCCATATAGTGTTCATAAAACAAAGAAAGGATAAGTAATGATTGATTTTAATTATGCCGTTGAAATGGTAGAAGATGAACAGGCATATAGTATGGGGCAGGTAAATACTAATGACGTTCCAGCTGAAGCGCTTACCACTTACACCCAGCTACTTTCACAATTACTGCAACAGCCAGAACAAGGTAAGCGTTATGCCGGCTTTGGCTTTGAAGGCGCAGAAAAATTAGCATTCAGTGCCTTACAAATTACAGAGCACGATCAAATTGGTGCAGGAATGGTCTATAACCCAGATGATAATGGTGACAATTTTGTTTTAATTGGCCGTGTCTTCTTTAGCATCAAAGAAAGCAAGGTTTCATTCAACATGGAACCAAATGCTGATGATGTGCTAGTACAAGGTGATGTTGATTTACGAGGTTACATTCAATCATTTGTGATTTGCTTTATGGCTGCATGGGTCGCTTTAAATCAAGAACATCTACCTAACGAGTAAAAGCTATCTTTTCTCGCATACATATTTAGATTGCCTCTGTTTATTACAGGGGCTTTTTTATGCCTACAAGATTGACTGTCACCGTTGAGCGAATTCCAACCAACATGTACAGCGATATGTGATGATACCAGCTTTTTTATGTACTAATTTAAACATTCCAACTTAACAACTCAATACACAGCTAACTCTTTGATTATAAACAATAAAAAATACGTACAGCTTTTCATGCTTTTTACCATGTGAACTGTCCTTAAGCATGTTGTATTAACTTAGTCGCTATTACCTCTCTGTGAATAATTACATTTACCCCCGTTTTTAACCAGCACTATGAAATTTTAATATAATTTTGTACCGTTCAACTAAATACATTATTGGCAACTAAAAGCAATACAACTAGCATATTATTATATAAATACAAAATGTAATTAATTAATCAAAAATATATATTTAGTTAAAAACTATAATAAATTATCAAATAACACCTAAAACAATTTAAACAATGATAAACAGTAAAAAGATTAAATTAACATACAAAGCTGAACTTCATTTTATTTTATTTTTTATCCATATACTTAGTCCAATCATCATCCGTTTTAATTTATTAAGCACTTGGCTCTATCTCTATAATAAAGAAATATAATTACGCCTAACCATTAAAACACGATCACCTTTTAATCAAAAAAACAGCTAATAGGTGCACTAAATATTAGAATATTACATTATTACTTAATAACACTATAAGTAATTGTTTTTAATTGATTTTATTTTCGTGCAGCTTTTCGAGGAATATTCCCAATGAACTGTGCACATAAGATAGGTAACAATAAATGAAAGAAGACAAAATAATAGCAATAAAAAAGTCGAGCTATGCTCGACTTTTTTATGACGCGAATTTTTATAACAAAGAGACCGTTATCTCTACTGTTATAAATGGATTACATCATACCGCCCATGCCACCCATACCGCCCATGCCACCCATATCAGGCATAGAAGGAGCATCAGAGGCTTTATCAGTGATCATTGCTTCAGTAGTGATCATAAGACCCGCTACAGACGCTGCAAACTGAAGTGCTGAACGGGTTACTTTTGTAGGATCAAGAATACCCATATCAATCATATCGCCGTATTCGCCCGTTGCAGCGTTGTAACCATAGTTACCTTCACCAGCACGAACGTTATTAGCAACAACAGACTCTTCATCACCCGCATTCTTCACGATTTGACGAAGTGGTGCTTCCATTGCACGAAGTGCTACGCGGATACCCACATTCTGCTCTTCGTTATCACCAACAAGGTTAACAACTTTAGATGCAGCACGAATAAGTGCTACACCACCACCTGCAACCACACCTTCTTCAACCGCAGCACGAGTTGCATGTAATGCATCTTCTACGCGATCTTTCTTCTCTTTCATTTCAACTTCAGTTGCTGCACCGACTTTGATAACAGCTACGCCGCCAGCAAGTTTAGCGACACGCTCTTGAAGTTTTTCTTTGTCATAGTCAGAGGTTGCATCTTCGATTTGTTGACGAATTTGTGCAACACGACCTTGAATCATGGTTTCTTCACCAGCACCATCAATAATAGTAGTGGTTTCTTTAGTGATAGTAATACGCTTAGCTTGACCAAGATCTTCTAGTTGAACTTTCTCAAGCTCTAGACCAATCTCTTCAGAGATAACAGTACCCGATGTTAGGACTGCAATATCTTGTAGCATTGCTTTACGACGATCACCAAAGCCAGGCGCTTTAACAGCAGCAACTTTAACGATACCGCGCATGTTGTTCACAACCAATGTTGCTAGCGCTTCGCCTTCAACGTCTTCTGCAACGATAAGTAGTGGACGAGAAGCTTTAGCTACGCCCTCTAGTGCAGGAAGAAGTTCACGAATATTTGAAACTTTCTTATCAACCAATAGGATAAATGGGCTTTCTAAATCTACAGAGCCCGCTTCTTGGTTGTTAATGAAATACGGTGATAGGTAACCACGGTCAAACTGCATACCTTCAACAACATCTAGCTCGTCTTGAAGTGCTTGACCTTCTTCAACCGTAATAACACCGTCACGGCCTACTTTTTCCATTGCTTCTGCAATAAGGTTACCAACAGTTGTGTCAGAGTTTGCAGAGATAGTACCTACTTGCGCGATTGCTTTAGTATCAGCACAAGGAACAGATAATGCTTTTAGTTCTTCAACCGCAGCAATAACCGCTTTGTCGATACCACGCTTAAGATCCATTGGGTTCATACCCGCAGCAACAGCTTTTAGACCTTCAGCAATAATTGCTTGAGCAAGTACTGTTGCTGTTGTTGTACCGTCACCCGCCGCGTCATTCGCTTGCGAAGCCACTTCTTTAACCATTTGTGCGCCCATGTTTTGGAACTTGTCTTCCAATTCAATTTCACGCGCTACAGATACACCATCTTTAGTGATAGTGGGTGCACCAAATGATTTATCAAGCACAACATTGCGACCTTTAGGCCCTAATGTTACTTTTACCGCATCAGCCAGAATGTTGACACCTTCTAGCATTTTAATTCGTGCGTCGTTACCAAACTTAACGTCTTTAGCAGCCATCTTGGGATTTCCTTTCTTAATTCTTAATTTAATGTGATCGGATTATTCAACGATTGCCATAATGTCATTTTCAGACATGATAAGAACTTCTTTACCGTCAATTTTTTCAGTCTTAGTGCCGTAGCCTTCTGCAAAAATAACCACGTCGCCCACTTGTACATCTAGTGGTTGTACGGTGCCATTTTCTAGAATGCGACCTTTACCTACAGCAAGGATTTTACCGCGAGTAGATTTTTCAGCCGCAGAACCAGTTAACACGATGCCACCGGCAGACTTAGATTCAACTTCTTGGCGTTCAACGATAACTCGGTCGTGTAAAGGACGAATGTTCATTGGTCGTCTCTCCTGATAATTAAGGTAATGTCCATGATTTGAAGCCAACAAGCACTCACTTGTATGACTTTCTATATGGTTAAGATGTTGGGTCTAATTTCTAAATCCCAAGGTTAAGAGCGCTTTTTTTTGTTATTTATTTGAGAAATTTTGCCCGATCACACACTTTGCATTAGGGTATGCAGGCATCCTTATTTTGAGACCATTATGGCAACATTACCCAAGTCAGATAAACATGGATTATTATCGGCTCCCATTCATGACGCATTACGACGTTTAACCGTGCCAATGGTGTTTGGCATGATCGCGATTTTAATGTTCAACTTAGTTGATACTTTCTTCATTTCACGATTGGGCACCAATGCACTCGCCGCCGTCAGTTTTACCTTTCCCGTCACTTTTGGCTTGAACTGTATCACTATGGGAATGAACGTTGGCATATCAACCAGTATTGGACGCATGCTTGGTCAAGGTGATAATCACAGTGCCGCACGTATAACCACTCACGGATTGTTACTGAGTCTATTGTTGATGATCATAGGATCGATTATCGGTTTGCTCACTATTAAACCGTTATTTACTTTAATGGGTGCGTCAGCTGAGTTATTGCCCATTATCGAACAATATATGACAGTGTGGTACATCGCGATCCCATTACTGGTGATCCCGATGGCTGGCAATAGTGCTATTCGTGCCACTGGCGATGCCAAAAGTCCCGCCAAGATCATGGTGATCGCGGGGGTCATGAACGGCTTATTAGATCCATTATTGATCTTTGGTTATGGTCCGGTTCCTGCTTTAGGTGTAAAAGGTGCTGCTATTGCCAGTGGCATCAGTTGGGTGTTTGCGCTTATTGTTTCACTACATCTGCTTTATAACCGCGAAAAATTACTGATTGTTCCGCAATGGCATGCATTAAAAAGCGATTGGCAGCAAATATTACACATTGGTGTACCTGCTGGTTTATCGACAGCCCTAAATCCACTTTCTGGCGCCTTATTAATGGCGATGCTAGCAAGCCAAAGCACAGCTTCGGTGGCCGCTTATGGCGCAGCAATGCGAGTTGAATCATTATTAGTGATAGTGATGATGGCACTTAGCTCTGCATTAATGCCTTTTATGGCACAAAACTTAGGCGCACAAAAGCCACAGCGCGCATTTAGTGCATTATTTGCCGCAATGCATTTTGCTATTGGATTTCAACTACTGGTATTTGTTGCAATGGTGCCTCTGAGCATGCCACTGGCTGCACTTTTTTCAAAAGATGCCATGGTTCAAAATCAGCTGTGGCATTACTTATTAGTGGTGCCTGCAAGTTATGGATTACAGGCAATTTGTATGTTGCTAATTAGCGCCCTCAATGCGCTACACAAAACCATTAATGCTCTATGCTGGAATCTATTACGACTCTTTGTGTTATTAGTGCCTCTCGCATGGTTTGGCAGTCATCTTTATGGTACCAAAGGGCTCTTTATTGGTATCGCCATCGCCAATATGATCAGCGGCATTGGTGCTTATTTATATGCTCGAAAACTACGAAAAAAACAGCTATCACTTGCTTAATTAATATGAATAGCATGAATAAAAAAAAGCAGCCATGGCTGCTTTTTTATTAATACTATATTTGTTTATTTAATGTTGCGGCTACGGTAAACGATGCTGGGAATTGTTATTATCATGATTATCTGTGCGCTCATATTCACCATCAAATACATCACCATTAGCAGCATCATTTGAATGACGATGATGTGAAAAACCGCCACCAAAATGAGTAAAGTTACTTTTTAACGTGACTTTTTGCATTAATAATTGTGCTACTTTAGCCCGTGACGGCGGCAATAATAAAACTAAACCTAACGCATCAGTCATAAATCCAGGTGTTAATAATAAAACACCCGCAACCGCAAGCAACATCCCTTCGACAATTTCTTGGGTTGGCATTTCGCCTTGTTGCAACTTGTTTTGAACCGACGTTAACGTCGCAATACCTTGGCTTCTCACTAACGAAGCGCCAATCACTGCGGTAAAAAAAACAATGGCTATTGTTGGCCATAATCCCAATAAGCCACCCACTTGAATGAATAAGCCAATTTCAACCATTGGCACCACAATAAACAGTAACATTAGTAGTGGAAACACACCCCGCCCCTTATCTTTAAATGATTTTATGCTGATGCTCTACCATAGACATTACCTGATTATCCGTTTAATTACTCATGACAAATTTCATTCTTCACTTCAAATATGTTAACAAATGCAACAAAAACACAATTTGAGTTGGTTCCAAAAAATACAAAGCCACACCTACAATTTGTTCACATCTTGTCATTTTTATTCATTTTACGTGTAAAATGACGTGCTACTGTTAACAGAAAGTGTGAAAGAGATCGCGTTTCTGTGCAAAGATTAACAAGCCCTCGTAAAAAGTGATCTGGATTATGTTTTTAGCGGTTGAGGGGAGTATTATCGGCACCAATTAAGGTGTCAGGTATGATCATCTCGCCACAACTTTGCGACAATGGATTATCGCTACAACTGTTGGCTTACTTATTGATTTTAATTATGAAGTTTTGCAAAGGGCTATATTATGTCTCAGATGATTGATCTTGAAAAAAATAAAGCAACAATCAATGTCGCAACTCGTATAGAAGAAGATTTACTTGGCGAACGCCATGTTCCTGCAGATGCTTACTGGGGTATTCATACTCTACGCGCAATTGAGAACTTCAATATTTCTAACACAACAATTTCTGATGTTCCTGAATTTGTACGTGGTATGGTTTTCACCAAAAAAGCAGCAGCAATGGCCAACAAAGAGCTTGGCGCTATTCCTTCTGACATTGGTAATTACATTGTTCAAGCCTGTGATCTTATTCTTGAAAGCGGCCGTTGCATGGATCAATTCCCATCAGACGTTTTCCAAGGTGGTGCTGGCACATCAGTCAACATGAACACCAACGAAGTTATTGCTAACCTTGCACTTGAAATCATGGGTGAAGAGAAAGGTCGTTACGACATCGTTAACCCAAATGATCACGTAAACAAATCACAATCTACTAACTGTGCTTACCCAACAGGTTTCCGTGTTGCCGTTTACAACAGCATCATCAGCATGTTAGAAGCACTAGATTACCTAAAAACAGCATTTGATGTTAAAGCAACTGAATTTGCTAGTGTATTGAAAATGGGCCGTACTCAACTTCAAGACGCAGTGCCTATGACGGTAGGTCAAGAATTCCATGCTTACGGCGTACTACTAAAAGAAGAAATCAAAAACCTTCAATACACAGCACAACTACTACTTGAAGTTAACCTTGGCGCAACAGCGATCGGTACTGGTCTAAACGCAGCAACAGGTTACCAACAACTATCAGTTCAACGTCTTGCTGAAATTACAGGTTTACCTGTTGTTGCTGCAGAAGATTTAATCGAAGCAACATCAGACTGTGGCGCTTACGTAATGGTTCACGGCGCACTAAAACGTACTGCCGTTAAATTATCTAAAATTTGTAACGACTTACGTTTACTTTCTTCAGGCCCACGTACTGGTCTAAACGAAATTAACCTACCTGAAATGCAAGCGGGCTCTTCAATCATGCCAGCGAAAGTAAACCCAGTTATCCCTGAAGTGGTTAACCAAGTTTGCTTTAAAGTTATTGGTAACGACACCACTATTACTTTTGCAGCAGAAGCGGGTCAATTACAGTTAAACGTAATGGAGCCTGTTATTGGTCAAGCGATTTTCGAATCAATTAGCCTACTTAAAAATGCATGTATCAACCTACGTGATAAGTGCATCGAAGGCATTACTGTTAATAAAGAAGTTTGTGAAAGCTACGTCTTTAACTCAATCGGTATCGTTACTTACTTAAACCCATTCATTGGCCACCACGAAGGTGACATTGTTGGTAAGATTTGTGCTGAAACCGGTAAGAGCGTACGCGAAGTCGTGCTTGAGCGTGGATTGCTGACTGAAGAGCAATTAGATGATATCTTCTCTATCGAGAACTTAATGCATCCTCAATATAAAGCTAAACGTTATAACTAAACACGTTAACGCCTGAGAATACCAGCGGATTGTCACTTGATTATCCGCTTTTTTTTTGCAACTAAATCCTCTTTTTGATTTTTATCTTTTAAACTTTAGACAGGAAAAATTCTATGACTGGAATTGAACTCTTGGTCGTTCTGGGCTTTATTTATTTAGGTTCGAGAATTGGCGGTATTGGTATCGGTTTTGCCGGCGGTGCTGGTGTGTTGGTGTTATCACTCGTTTTTGGTATGCCCACCAGTGAATCATTAATCCCTATCGATGTTATTCTTATTATCATGTCAGTAATCACCGCTATTGCAGCAATGCAAGTTGCCGGTGGTATGGATTGGCTAGTAGAAATTGCTGAAAACTTCCTTCGAAAACACCCTAAACGCATCACTTTCTATGCACCTATCGTTACTTATTTGATGACAGTATTAGCAGGTACTGGACACACGGCTTTTTCAACACTTCCTGTTATTGCCGAAGTAGCTAAAGGCCAAGGCATTCGCCCTTCACGTCCCCTTTCTATTGCCGTTATTGCATCACAGATCGCGATCACTGCTTCACCTATTTCAGCAGCTGTGGTGTTCTTCTCTGGTATCCTTGAACCTGTGGGTGTGAGTTACATAACTCTACTTGCTATTTGTATTCCAACAACCTTTATTGCTTGTATGGTCGGCGCTTTTGTCGCTAACTTTATGGGTTGTGAACTAAAAGATGATCCCGTTTATCAAGATCGTTTAGCAAAAGGCTTAGTTAACATTGAGCAAAAAGGTAAACGTGAGATTAAACCAACTGCACGCAAAGCGACCTATATCTTTATTACTGCAATTGTACTTGTGGTTTGTTATGCCGCAGCTATCTCTCACTCTATCGGTTTAATTACCGATCCAACACTGGGTCGTAACGAAGCGATTATCGCCGTGATGTTAACATCTGCTGCGGTAACAGTATGGGTAACTAAAATTGATGCAGCTGAAATTCCATCAGCACCAACATTCCGTTCTGGCATGACAGCTTGTATTTGTGTACTTGGTGTGGCATGGCTTGGCGCGACGTTCGTAAATGCGCACGTTGATGGTATTAAAGAAGTGGCGGGTTCACTATTAAGTAGCCACCCTTGGATGCTAGCATTAATTCTATTCTTTGCTTCAATGTTACTTTATTCACAAGGCGCAACCACAACAGCATTAATGCCAGCGGCTCTTGCTATTGGCGTAGCACCATTAACTATGGTGGCTTCTTTTGCGGCTGTTAGTGCACTGTTTGTATTACCGACTTACCCAACGCTACTCGCGGCAGTAGAGATGGATGACACAGGCTCAACGAGAATTGGTAATTTGGTCTTTAACCACCCATTCTTTGTTCCTGGGGTTGTTACTATTTCGACATCAGTGGCTTTAGGCTTCTTGTTTGGTAGCTTTATTTTATAATTGGCTATTAATAATGAATGATTAAAAAGCTGCTTTCGAGCAGCTTTTTTTTTTGCAGGTCATAAATCATTGCTAAACTGATGATAAGGTCATATGTGCTTACGTATAACCAAACCAACGACAATAAGGATGTTATTGGGTGGCAAATATTAAAACAAAACATGTCTTAGTGATATTAATCATAACAGCCATAACCATAGTGAGTGGCTACTTACTTAATAGTAAACCAAACCCCGTTATACTTACCTTTACAGCCGTTAATTCAATCTCTGAACTCAAACAGGCACTTAAAGTAGCCACTCAACAACAACGTCCAGTACTACTCGATGTTTATGCAGAATGGTGCTCGCCCTGTATAGCTTTAACTCAACAGACATTCCCTGCTGCAAATGTTATTCCTCAACTCAAAAAATTCACGCGCTTGAAAGCCAATGTTACGGCCAATACCCGTGCTGATATTGCATTAATGCATCACCTTAACGTAATTGGTTTTCCCAGTTTATTATTCTGGGATACACAAGGAAATCCATTACCACAAGTAAAAATAAATGGTTTTATTAATGCCGATAGTTTTAGTCGTCATTTACAACAAGCGATCATTTTCCCCACGCCCTCATCAGCCTCACAAAACCATGCGCAATAACCCCTCAAATTACAAAAGCGCGTACTCAAGCATGATCAAGATCCAATCTCAACGGTGAGTAAATTGCGCCTTTGTTACTGAAATGTTAGCGTAAAACACTAATAATAAGAAATAGGCTCAACTATGGACGTTCAATACACCATTGTTATCGCCGATGATCATCCCTTGTTTCGTAACGCTCTCTTGCAGTCGATTCATATGGCCATCAGTGATACCCACCTCCTAGAAGCTGACTCGCAGAATTCGTTATTTTCACTATTAGAGAAAACGAAGGATATCGACTTACTGTTACTCGACCTCAAGATGCCGGGATCTAATGGCATATCAGGTCTGATCCAGTTACGACAACAGTACCCAGAACTGGCTATTGTGGTTATTTCAGCGAGTGAAGAAACGGAAGTTGTGCAGCAAGTTTATAACCATGGTGCATTTGGTTTTATCCCTAAATCGAGTGATATGCAGGTATTGCTAAATGCCTTAAAACAAATCATTAATGGTGAACCTTACTTTCCGACAACCCTCAATGACACCCATTATATCCACCAGCAGTTACCCACTAAAATTGCGACGTTAACCCCACAGCAATATAAAGTATTAACCATGCTGACAGAAGGCTTACTCAACAAACAAATTGCCTATGATCTCAATGTCTCAGAGGCAACAATCAAAGCACATCTAACCGCTATTTTTCGAAAACTTGACGTTAAAAATCGCACTCAGGCGGTGATCTTATTACAACAATTAGAACTTCATTCACTCGCCCAATAATACTCACCAATGCCGCCATTGATCTCACTTTTATCCACTGACCTAATGACGCTCTAATGTGAGCGTCATTACCGGTATTTATCATCAACACTTAACACGCTTACTCAGCAAACATTGATTTAATATCGCCCGTAATTTAAGTGCCTTAACCGGCTTACTTAAAAAACTAAACCCTTGTTGACGAATCAATGCTTGTTTTTCAGTTAGCCTATCAGCACTAATCAAGACACCTTTAAAAGGGAGTTTAAGTTGAGATCGGCATAGTTGTAATATTTCTAATCCTGTTTGGTGCTTTGCAAGATGATAATCACTGATGATCACCTCAGGCTGCCAACCCTCAGCTAATAACGTTAGAGTCTGTATTTTATTCTCGGCAATACGTACCTCACAATGCCACAATTCTAATAGCGTCATCATCGCATCTAGAATCTCAGGTTCATTATCAATACAAAGTACCTTCAATCCACCTAATGACGAGCTCGATGCTGACGGTGATACCATTGCAGATAGAGGCAAGATTGATGCTGTGGTTCGTGGTACAGATAAAGAAAAGACAGTGCCTTGCTGCGGCCATGACCGTAGCCCTAATGGATGGTGTAATACACGAGATATTCCACGAGCAATCGCAAGCCCTAATCCTAAACCGTGTTCAGCCTCCGTCTGATCCATGCGGGTAAATTCATCAAATATATCAGCCTGCTTCTCACGCTCGATACCCGGACCATTATCCCAAACCTCAATTAAAATCCGTTCACCTTGACGACGTACACCTAATAAAACCCGTCCTTTAGGGTTATAGCGAAAAGCATTAGTTAGAAAATTTTGTAATACTCGCCGAAGTAATTTACTGTCCGAAAGGATCACCGCCTCACTCATCACCACGCTAAAATCGATCTGCTGTTGTTGAGCTAATACACCAAATTCAGCTTGTAATACACTCAATACATCACTGACTCGTAGTGGCATAACGTGAGCTTCCAGCTTACCGGCTTCTAGGCGTGAAACATCTAATAGATCGCCAATCAAATCTTCAGCAGCGCTTAACGCACTAGTGATATGAGCCGCGAGACGAGCACTTTGTGGATCAGAACTTACCTCAACGAGTGATGATGAAAATAATCGAGCGGCGTTAAGCGGTTGCATTAAATCATGGCTGACCGCAGCTAAGAATCGGCTTTTAGAATGCGCTTGAGATTCTGCCTGTTGAGTCGCAACAACCAATTTCTTATTGAGTTGTTCTAATTGTTGCGTACGTTTTTTAACTCGAGCTTCTAGGTTTTCATTTGATTCTTTTAATGCCATTTCAGCTTGGCGAAACACCGTAATATCACTAAAACTCATCACAAAGCCACCACTTGGCATCGGGTTACCTTGCACCTCAATCACCTGTCCATCAGCTCGAACTCGGGATGAAGTATGCGGAGTTCTTTGTTGTAGATGCTGAATTCGCTTGGCTACATGCTGTTCCGAATCACCACTGCCACATAATCCTTGATTAGCGTTATGCCGAATCAAATCAGCAATTGGGCATCCCACCTGAATTAATCCCACCGGAAATGAAAATAATTCAAGGTAGCGTTGATTCCATGCCACCAGCCGTAATTGGTTATCAACCACAGCGATGCCTTGGCTAATATGTTCAATTGCGCCTTGTAATAAGCCACGACTAAAATCAAATATCTCAGACGCTTCATCAACAATGGTTGCCACATCCTCTAATTGCATGTCACGGCCTTGTAATGCCGATGTAAGCACCAACTTTGCCGATAGCTCACCAAAAACAGATGCTAGCACTTGTTCTGTATGTAAAATCATTGCAGGTGATGCTTGCTGTTCAGCAACAAGCTGACATTGTTGCTGCTTGGAAAATTGAGCAAAAGCGTGTTGAATACGTTTACGTCCAACAAACCTTGCAGCTAAGAGTTCAAGCTCCCTTACGGTAATTTGTGCATCCATTCTCAATCTTCCTTCATTGTCCTTGTGCCACTGTAACGGAGTTATTAACCTTGGCTCAATTGAGATCGCTCACAAAAATGAAGCGAAGATGTATTTTCAGCGGCCACTAGCGGTATTTTTAGCAATAAAAAAAGCGCATCCATTAAAGGATGCGCTCGTTATTACTATTTAGATTGGACTTACAAGCGTGTACTTAGGCTTGATTCATTTGTGGTGTAAGTGTCTGTGGCTGCTTACCTGGTAATGGTAAACGGATGAAGAATACAGGCACAGCCATAACGGCCATGACCCAGAACACATCAGCCCCCCAATCACCATAAACCCAACCACTGATTGAGGTTAGAATTGCCATCACCGCCCCTAGCGGAATCGCATTATACAATGACTGTAGTGCCACCATATGATTGCTAGGTGAACGCTCGATATAACGAATTGCGGCTAAGTGAGCCGCAGCAAATGTCACGCTGTGTAATGACTGCACCGCAAACATTGCCCATTGATCAGTAATGGTCGCCGTTAGGCCCCAACGTACTAACACGCCCACAGCAGCTAAACGGAACATATTATTAATAGACCAGTTAGCAAATAAGCGCTTACTTACAAGGAACATGCCGACTTCAGCGGCAACACTAAAACTCCATAAGTAACCAATCACCGATTCATTAAAGCCTATTTTCTGCCAATAAATCGAACTAAAACCATAATATGCTGCATGGCTCCCCTGCAATAATGCTGCAATTAGCATTAATTTAATCACTGAACTATCACGCAAAATCTGCATTAATGCAGGACGTGTTTGCTGATGGCTATCAACATCAACAGGCATCACCGCAGGGTTACGGGCTGCCATTAATTGTGCGAAACCTAAGCCTGCTAATGCAACCCAAGGAATAATATTAGCCCCATAACGTTGCGCGAGAATGCCGACAACGGTAGAGCCTGCAATAAAGGCAATAGACCCCCATAAACGGGTACGTCCATAATCTAAATGGCCTTCTTTAGCATAGTGGTTTGTTATTGCATCAGAGATAGGTACGATAGGACCAGCAGATAAATTAAACAACACCGTGACGGCTGCCAGAGCCCAGAGGTTACCACCACACACAATATAAATAATACATGCCACTAACCCTAGTAACGTAAAGCCACGTAAGGCTGGAATTAAATGTTCGACTTTATGGATCCGTGGTGTAATCACTAAATTAGCAATACAACGCACAGCAAAACCTAAGCCTAGTAACAAGCCAATATCAGAATCATCGACCCCTATATGTTTAAACCAAATCGCCCAAAAGGGTAAATAGACCCCATAAGAAAAGAAAAATCCCAATAGATATTGGGATGTCCAGCCATAAGGCTTACTTTTAAACATAATAAATCTCAAAGTGTGGTAGATGAAAAACCGCTCTATTATGCCGTAAATTAACCACAACGCCGCAATGGTTCAGTGATGTTTACTCTAAAATAACAAATATTCGCAACCTAATTGCGACAGCGATCACACTCAATATCAATCCATTATTCAGTTAATGGCATAAGCAGTGCACAAAATACAATGTAACCCACGTGCAACAGCATAAGCTCATCAAATTACACCGTGATCTCATCCTAAAGTCTAATTGTCGAGACCGTGAGAATCCTCCACTTTAACCATTAATATCACTTAAAACGGTGGTTATTCAATATCACGACCATCACCCCAGTAAGGGAAAAAACTCAAGGAGAACAGGGATGAGTGAGGTTCATATTTATCCAGTTGATAATGCAATAGTGAATAACGCCCATATCAACCACGACCAATATCGTGAGATGTACCAACAATCAACGATTAACCCTCAAGGCTTCTGGCGTCAGCATGGTCAAATCATTGATTGGATCACCCCATACACCAAAGTGAAAAACACCTCATTTGATAGTGGTCATGTCAGCATAAAATGGTTTGAAGATGGTGAACTTAACGTTTCAGCCAATTGTATTGATCGCCATCTTGCTGATCGTGGCGATCAAGCGGCGATTATTTGGGAAGGCGATGATCCTAATGATGATGCCACCCTAACCTATAATGATCTTTACCAACAAGTCTGCCAATTTGCTAACGCCCTTAAAAGCCAAGGGGTACGTAAAGGTGATGTTGTATGCCTTTACATGCCAATGGTCGCAGAAGCTGCGGTTGCCATGCTGGCATGTACTCGTATTGGCGCGGTACATACTATTGTCTTTGGTGGTTTTTCCCCTGAAGCCCTCGCTGGTCGTATTATTGATTCTAATGCAAAAGTTGTGATCACCGCTGATGAAGGGGTGCGTGGTGGGCGAGCCGTTCCTTTAAAACAAAATGTTGATGATGCTCTCGCTAATCCATTAGTTACCAGCGTTGAAAAAGTAGTGGTCTTTCAACGCACTGGTGGTGACATTGAATGGCACAGTGAACGTGATGTGTGGTGGCATCAAGCAACAGCTGTCGCTTCTAATCACTGCGCACCTGAGCCAATGAATGCTGAAGACCCACTGTTTATTCTCTACACCTCCGGTTCAACAGGTAAGCCTAAAGGCGTGTTGCACACCACAGGTGGCTATCTGGTTTATGCCACCATGACCTTTAAATATGTTTTTGACTACCAACCCGGTGAAGTCTATTGGTGTACTGCCGATGTTGGCTGGATCACAGGTCACAGCTATTTGGTTTATGGCCCTCTCGCCAATGGCGCGACCACGGTTTTATTTGAAGGTGTACCGAATTATCCATCCACTAGCCGAATGAGTGAAGTGGTTGATAAACATCAAGTCAACATCCTCTATACTGCCCCCACTGCAATTCGCGCGTTAATGGCAAAAGGTGATGAAGCGATTGCAGGAACCCACCGTTCATCATTACGGATCATGGGATCTGTCGGTGAGCCAATTAACCCAGAAGCATGGGAATGGTATCACCGTACCATTGGTGATAGCCGTTGCCCGATTGTTGACACCTGGTGGCAAACAGAAACTGGCGGCATTCTTATCAGCCCGCTACCTGGTGCAACGGCACTTAAACCCGGCTCAGCAACGCGACCTTTTTTTGGTGTACAACCAGCATTAGTTGATAACGTCGGTAATATCCTTGACGGTGCGACTGACGGTAACCTTGTAATGACCGATTCATGGCCGGGACAAATGCGTACATTATGGGGTGATCACGAACGGTTTGAACAAACCTACTTCTCAACCTTTCCCGGAATGTATTTCTCTGGTGATGGCGCTCGACGTGATGAAGATGGTTACTATTGGATCACAGGTCGAGTTGATGATGTGCTAAATATTTCAGGTCACCGTATGGGAACCGCTGAGATTGAATCGGCTTTAGTCGCTTTTGATAAAATAGCAGAAGCGGCGATCGTCGGCGTCCCTCATGCCATCAAAGGTCAAGCGATTTACGCGTATATCACCCTTAATGATGGTGAATATCCAAGTGCTGAATTACATAAACAAGTTAAAGATTGGGTTCGAAAAGAAATAGGGCCCATTGCTACCCCTGATTTTCTTCACTGGACAGATTCATTACCTAAAACTCGCTCAGGTAAAATTATGCGCCGAATTCTACGCAAAATTGCCACAGGAGACACGGGCTCTTTAGGGGATACATCAACACTCGCAGATCCAAGTGTGGTTGATAAACTGATAGCAGAAAAACAACAATTATTCTAAATCGTGCTTATCCCTAAAAAAGCAATCTAACTAAGATCAAAAGACCGCAACTGTGGTCTTTTTTTATGCAGTTATTAATGATAATTTAAATCGAATTCAGCTTAGGATAAGCTAGTTAACGCTAAAATATCGCGTTAACCTATTCGATATTGATAATATTTTTTAAAAAAGCCTCATTAAATAAGCTTATTAATGATCTTTTTTAAGCCCAATTATCACACCGTAATAATAACTGACGAAAACACAGTTTTATTACTAAATTCTTGCACTTAGTTACGTTACATTGACGTAGGATAAACGTATTAACATCTACTAACATTCTTACAACGGCTTACACCTGTTCGCGCAAAAAGTGGTGATTAGACCAGTATTTTGCTGCGATTTGCGTTGAATTCTCTATAATTGGTTCACAATTAATGTTTGGTAGTAAAAAAACGGACACATGGAAGTCAACTTGTAGATAGCCACAAGTTGTTCGAGTTTAACCTCATAAACAAGTGATGAGACCTCAAGATGCCAACCATTAAACGAATTTTACTGATTAATGGACCCAACCTAAATTTATTAGGTCTGCGTGAGCCTGAACATTATGGCCAGCAAACACTCACGCAACTGGTTCAGAAATTAACGACCAAAGCCGTCGATTTAGGCGTGGCATTAGAACACATTCAATCAAATGCGGAACACGAGTTAATTGATGCGATTCACCAAGCCTACGCTAACGTGGATTTCATTATTATAAACCCAGCAGCTTTCACTCACACTAGCGTTGCTATTCGTGATGCCTTACTTGGGGTTGCTATTCCGTTTATTGAAGTACATTTATCTAACGTTCACGCACGTGAACCTTTTCGTCATCACTCTTACTTATCGGATAAAGCGGTAGGCGTGATTTGTGGCCTTGGCCCTGACGGTTATGAATTCGCCCTACAGGCAGCGATTAATCGCCTGCATGCAGATAGCTAACTGAACAATATATAAAGAGAAAAATAATGGACATTCGTAAAATTAAGAAGCTAATTGAACTGGTTGAAGAATCTGGTATTGCAGAGCTAGAGATTTCTGAAGGTGAAGAATCTGTTCGAATCAGTCGTAGTGTTCCCGTCACTGCTATGCCACAACAATATGCTGTTGCTCCTATGGCGGCACCTGTTCAAGCAGCACCTGTAGCAGAAGCTCCTGCATCATTCCAAGCACCAGAAGCACCTGTTGTTGCACCTGGTCATAAAGTGCTTTCACCAATGGTAGGTACTTTCTACCGTGCACCAAGCCCAGAAGCAAAGAACTTCATTGAAGTCGGTCAATCAATCAACATTGGCGATACACTATGTATCGTTGAAGCAATGAAGATGATGAACCAAATTCAAGCAGACAAAGCAGGTAAAATCGTTGCAATTCTTGCTCAAGAAGGCGATGCAATTGAATTCGACCAACCGCTTGTAATCATCGAGTAATCGAGGCTCCTGGCTATGTTAGATAAATTAGTAATTGCGAACCGAGGTGAAATTGCACTTCGAATTCTTCGCGCATGTAAAGAACTAGGTATTAAAACCGTTGCGGTTCACTCAACCGCTGACCGTGATCTTAAGCACGTACTATTAGCAGATGAATCTGTTTGTATTGGTCCTGCTCGTGGTATTGATAGCTACCTTAATATTCCTCGCATTATCAGTGCAGCAGAAATCACTGGCGCAGTAGCGATTCACCCAGGTTACGGTTTCCTGTCTGAAAATGCAGATTTTGCAGAGCAAGTAGAACGTTCAGGTTTTATTTTTGTTGGCCCTAAAGCAGAAACTATTCGTCTAATGGGTGATAAAGTTTCAGCAATTAACGCCATGAAAAAAGCCGGTGTACCTTGTGTTCCCGGTTCTGACGGCCCACTTGATGACGATGAAGCGAAAAATAAATCTTTCGCTAAGCGTATTGGTTACCCAGTTATCATTAAAGCCTCTGGTGGCGGCGGTGGTCGTGGTATGCGTGTAGTTCGTTCTGAAAAAGAACTGACTGAAGCGATTGCGATGACTCGTGCAGAAGCAAAATCTTGCTTTAATAATGACATGGTTTACATGGAAAAATACCTTGAAAACCCACGTCATATCGAAGTTCAAGTTCTTGCTGACGGCCAAGGTGGCGCAATTCACTTAGGCGAACGTGACTGTTCAATGCAACGTCGCCACCAAAAAGTAGTTGAAGAAGCACCGGCACCTGGCATCACTGAAGAAATGCGTAAATACATCGGTGAACGTTGTACACGTGCATGTTTAGAAATCAATTACCGTGGCGCAGGTACATTTGAGTTCCTATATGAAAACGGTGAATTCTACTTCATTGAAATGAACACCCGTATTCAAGTTGAACACCCAGTGACTGAAATGGTAACCGGTGTTGATCTGATTAAAGAGCAATTACGTATTGCGGCAGGTCAACCATTGTCATTTAGCCAAAAAGATATTCAAATTCGTGGTCACGCGGTTGAATGTCGAATTAACGCAGAAGATCCTGAGCGCTTCCTACCTTGCCCAGGTACGATCACACGTTTCCACTCTCCAGGTGGTATGGGTATTCGTTGGGAATCTCACATCTATACTGGTTATACTGTACCGCCTTACTATGATTCAATGATTGGTAAGTTAATCGCTTATGGTGAAAACCGTGATGTGGCTATCTCACGTATGCGTAATGCATTAAGTGAAATGATCATTGATGGTATTAAAACCAATATTCCGCTTCAGCAAGATATTATGGCTGATGAGAACTTCCAAAAAGGTGGCGCTAACATCCACTACCTTGAGAAGAAGCTTGGTTTACAGTAATAACGTTATATGACATCAAAAGGCTGCCTAAGGGTGGCCTTTTTTATTTTTAACGCTGCCATCCCTTATTGGTTGGCGTTCTAGGCGTGGCATAAACCCCTATCTTTTGCCACAATAGCCCCCTTTTTTGACCGCTACCACTGATCCTCATCCTTCAGTAGTAGATTCTTTATCAATAATAACTGGAGAAACCGCATGAAAACGCTTTCTGCCCGCTACCGCCAAGCACATAAAGAAGCGTACTGGGCGATAGGACTCGCGTTAGCTTATTTTCTTTGGTGGTATGTTTCCGCCTATGGGTTTGCCCCCGCTATCAATGATCTCAGTATGCCAACCCTTTATTTTGGTTTCCCATTGTGGTTTTTACTGTCATGCATTGTCGGCCCAATTGTTTTTACCATCCTGTGTGCCTTGATGGTGAAATTTATTTACCGTGATCTCCCTCTTGAAATAACAGACGATAAACCACATGAATAGCCAACTTATCATTCCTTTAGTACTGTATTTAGCCGCTGTTTTTGGCGTTGCACTCTATACTCGCCGTTTTCAAGGTAAAGGGAACTTCTTAACTGAATATCTCGTCGGTGGCCGCAGTATGGGCGGTTTTGTTCTCGCTATGACCCTAGCGGCAACCTATGCCAGTGCCAGTACTTTTATTGGTGGACCAGGAGCCGCTTATAAAATGGGCCTAGGGTGGGTATTACTCGCCATGATCCAACTCCCCGCAGCATGGTTAACATTAGGTGTGCTTGGTAAAAAATTTGCCATTGAATCTCGCCGTCACAATGCGTTAACCCTCAATGATATTTTATATGCTCGCTACCAACACAAAGGCGTAGTGATTTTCGCCTCTTTATCATTATTATTGGCCTTTTTTGGCACCATGGTGGTGCAATTTGTTGGCGGAGCACGCTTACTACAAACCGTTACAGGGCTATCTTATACTCATGGTTTAATGCTATTTGCGATCACGGTTGGGCTCTATACCACCATTGGTGGCTTTCGCGCAGTCGTCATGACCGATACCATTCAAGGGATCATGATGATCATTGGTACGATCGCGCTGCTAGTCGGGATCGTTCACACGGGCGGCAGTATTGGTGCACTCGTCACCAAACTACACAGTATTGATCCAGCATTAGTCTCTCCTTACGGACCTCAGCATTTTTTAAGCCAACCTTTTATGCTGAGCTTTTGGATTTTAGTCTGTTTTGGCGTAATAGGTTTACCTCACGCCGCAGTTCGTTGTATGTCTTACAAAGACAGCCGTTCACTGCATAAAGGCATGGTAATCAGCACTATCATGGTTGCCCTATTAATGTTCGGTATGCACTTAGCTGGCGCACTCGGCCGTGCCATTGTGCCTAATATCGCCAGTCCAGACCAAATCATGCCAACCTTAATGGTGACAGTATTGCCACCAGCGGTTGCGGGGATCTTTTTAGCCGGACCGATGGCGGCTATTATGTCGACCATTGACTCTCAATTAATTCAAGCGTCAGCAACCTTACTTAAAGATTTATATATTAATTATATCAATCCTAAGATTGCTGAAGGTGAAGCCGCTGAAACCAAGCTACCTAAATTATCATTATGGGTAACTGCTATTTTTTCGGCACTGGTGTTTGTGGCAGCAATGAACCCACCCAATATGATTATCTGGCTCAATTTATTGGCGTTTGGTAGTTTACAGGCTGTATTCCTGTGGCCATTAGTACTCGGCCTTTATTGGGAAAAAGCCTCAGCAACGGGTGCCTTTGCTTCAATGATTGTCGGATTAACAACCTATCTAGCGCTATCATTAGGCAAGCCTGATATGGGGGGGATGCATGCAATTGTTCCCACATTAATTATTGGTTTACTCGCATTTATCATCGGCAGTTATGTTCGCCCAAATAAATTGAAACCCATCAAGGTTAACTAATATTTCATCGGTAATTACACCAACATAGCCGTAAATTAACCAGAGAGAGCCAATCGGCTCTCTCTTTTTTTATCGGTTGTTTAGCATCTGCTAATGGGGATTGGTGAAATTTCATGCTAAACTGCGCCCCCTATGTTCAAGTAGTCACAAAATAAGCGAATAAACCATGCCTTGGATTCAAATTAAACTGAACGCTACTGCAGAGAATGCAGAAGCAATTGGCGACATGCTAATGGAAGAGACTGGTGCTCTATCTGCCACTTTCCTTGACGCACAAGACACGCCAGTTTTCGAGCCAATGCCAGGCGAAACCCGCCTATGGGGCGATACTGATGTGATTGGTTTGTATGATGCTGAAGCCGACATGGATTTCGTGCTGAACATGCTAAAAAACAGCCCACTTATTGCTGATGATTTTGCATATAAAATCGAGCAGTTAGAAGATAAAGATTGGGAACGTGAATGGATGGATAACTTCCACCCAATGCGTTTTGGTCGTCGTTTATGGATCTGTCCAAGCTGGCGTGAAGCACCAGAACCAGAAGCCGTTAATGTACTGTTAGACCCAGGTTTAGCATTTGGTACAGGTACTCACCCAACCACATCATTGTGTCTTGAGTGGCTAGACGGTCAAGATCTAACCGGTAAAACCATCATCGATTTTGGTTGTGGTTCTGGTATTTTAGCCATTGCCGCACTGAAATTAGGCGCTGCAAAAGTGATTGGTATTGATATCGATCCACAAGCTATTTTAGCCTCTCGTGATAATGCTGAACGCAATGGTGTTTCAGATAATCTAGAGCTATATCTGCCACAAGATCAACCACAAGGTATTCAAGCCGATGTGGTAGTTGCTAACATTCTAGCCGGCCCATTGCGTGAATTATCACCAGTGATTAAGAGCTTGGTAAAAAATGGTGGTGACCTAGCAATTTCAGGTGTGCTTGAAAGCCAAGCTGAAGATGTTGCAACTTACTACAGCGATGAAATCACATTAGATCCAGTAATGGCACGCGAAGAGTGGTGTCGTATCTCGGGTCATAAAGCATAAAAATTACGGTAATTGGTTGCTGCTGTTGATTATTATTAATTAATTTAACGGGTCAATTGATTGAAAATCATGCGATTTTGACAAACAAAATCATCATGCTCAATTATTGGCCTTTTCAGCAGCGTAAAAAATGCGTAAAATGCGCGCCCTTACTGGCACAGTCAGGTAGAGACATTTTGCATATCGGTCCATATCAACTTAAAAACCAACTGATAGTCGCGCCAATGGCGGGTGTGACCGATCGGCCATTTCGTGAATTATGCCTTCGCTACGGTGCAGGCATGGCTGTTAGCGAGATGATGTCGTCGAATCCAGATCTCTGGAAAACGTCTAAATCGCTCAATCGTATGGTTCATGAAGGTGAATCAGGGATTCGCTCGGTTCAGATAGCAGGGGCTGATCCAAAATTGATGGCCGAAGCTGCGCAATTCAGTGTTGAGAACGGTGCGCAAATCATCGATATCAACATGGGATGCCCAGCCAAGAAAGTAAATAAACGATTAGCAGGTTCTGCGCTATTGCAGTATCCCAATCTTATCGAAGATATTCTTCGTACAGTCGTGGACGCAGTAGATGTTCCCGTGACGCTTAAAACCCGTACCGGTTGGGATCTGGACAACAGGAACTGTGTCAACATAGCCAAACTCGCCGAACAATGCGGCATACAAGCCCTCGCCCTTCATGGACGTACCAAAGCTTGTATGTACAAAGGTGAAGCGGAATATGACTACATTAGAGCGGTGAAACAAGCCATCTCGATCCCAGTTATCGCTAACGGTGATATCGATAGCCCGGAGAAAGCACGCTTTGTACTCGATTATACGGGTGCCGATGCTCTGATGATTGGCCGACCTGCACAAGGAAAGCCGTGGATTTTTAGAGAAATCCATCATTACTTAACAACCGGTGAACACCTCGCTGCGCCGTCAATTGATGAAGTTAGCGAAATTATGTTGGGGCATGTTAAGGCACTTCACCAATTTTATGGTGATTACCTAGGATTACGCATTGCACGTAAACACGTGTCTTGGTACTTGAAAGAACATGCACCTGCAGGTGATTTCCGCCGGACCTTCAACGCACTCGAGAATGCTCAACAGCAAATCGATGCGCTGCAAGGCTACTTCGAAAACGTTGCATAAATACTAGAAGAGCTTACAGAATTATGTTCGAACAAAATCTGACTTCCGAAGCGTTAACAGTAACAACTGTAACTTCACAAGACCAAATCACACAGAAACCATTACGTGATTCAGTGAAGGCATCCCTTAAAAACTACCTTGCTCAATTAAATGGTCAGGAAGTCGACGATCTGTACGAGCTTGTGCTTGCAGAAGTTGAACAACCACTACTAGACACTATCATGCAATACACTCGTGGTAACCAAACACGTGCTGCAACCATGATGGGTATCAACCGTGGTACGCTACGTAAGAAACTAAAGAAATACGGCATGAACTAAACCACACTGGTTTAATGATTGTAAAAAAGCCCATTTCATCGTGATGATGAAATGGGCTTTTTCATTATAGAAGGAAAAACACACTAGCTATATTTAATTTCAATACGCATATTTGAAAAATTTCTGCACATAATCACATTGGCGACACTGAACAATACGTCGAATAAAAAGGCGCTGGTAAAATTTGCGGTGTATTCTTTCAATATCATATGATTGACAGTTATTGCATTGACTCACATTCACCCCTTTAACATCACAATATACAACGTAAAGCATACTTCAAATACACTCAAAGTAAAACAAGTTGCATAATAATAGCGGTGTTGTTTGGTGCAAATAATGCCATTTAATCATCAATAGAGCGTTAAGCCCCTCTCGACATTAACATTTATTTTTATCATTTGATAAAAACGCCATTCATATAAATAAAATGATCCCTGTACAACAGCGATTTATAACAATAAAAAATGCGCATACGGCTTAAAATATATCAGGCTCAAAATTTAGTTATCTGATTTATTTAAAAACGTATACTTAAAGTCTTTATGGATATGACCGCATTCATTACAAATGGTGACACGTTTAATAAACAAACGTTGGAAGAATTTTCGATGTTTTCTGTCAATATCATAAGACTGACACTTACTGCATTTGCGCATAATTAATCTTCACTTAGTACATAAAAGTGTGCTTAATTATATCGTACCCGCCTAAATATGTATTCATTCAAGATATAGAAGTGCGGCCAATTATACGTTATTGGCCACGCTCACTACTGCAACGTAACTTGCCTTAACAAGGCCATCGTCTCAATAACATTAAATATCAATAACAACAATTAACGCTTTACCAGTTGATGTAATGCAGCGACCAGCGCTTGTACACCAATTTCCACCTTGCTACGTGGGCATCCTACATTTAAACGCACATGCCCAATTCCTTCCACACCATAAGTATCACCACGCATAATCGCAACGCGGTACTCATTAATTAATAAATGCTGTAATGCATCCATATCAACATTAAGAGGACGCAAATCAATCCACGCTAAATAGGTTCCTTGTGGTACTTGATAATTAAGCTCAGGAAACGCCTGTTCAAGTTGCTGTGCCACATACTGTAAGTTTGCTTGCAGATACTCTTTTAAACTCCCTAGCCATTCCTCACCTTCGTTATAGGCCGCAATATGCCCAATAACACCTAAAATAGACGGTGACGATAAACCATGTGCTGCTTTCAATTGGATTAAATAACGCTCACAAACCACAGAATCCGCAATAAAGGCATAGGCACCAGTTAATGCAGGAATATTAAATGACTTGGAGCCTGAAGATACTAATGCCCAATTATCATCCATTGCGACTGCTGGCCATGGAATATACTCATTAAAAGCCATATCCATATGGATATCATCAGAAATGACTTTCACTTGATGAAACTGGCAGATCTGCGCCATACGACTAAGTTCAGCCCGTGTCCACACCCGCCCTGTCGGGTTTTGAGGACTACACAATAGCAAGACCTTACACTCAGCACGTGCAGCTTGCACCTCAAACTGTGGCCAATCAATCTCGTAACCACCACGATGAGTTTTCAGTAATGGACTAGTGAGCAACTGCCGTTGGTTGGCCTGAATCATATTCGCAAAGGCATCATAAGCAGGAGTATGAACTAAAATACCATCGCCAGTTTCAGTCCACTGCTGTACCAGCTGCGAAATAATATAAATAACCGATGGTCCATAAACAATATGATCAGGATTTATTTCAGTATGATAACGACGAGAAAACCATCCTGTAATAGCAGACTTAAAATCATGATGGTTCCAACGACTATAGCCAAACACGCCATGAGCTAACCGTGTCGTTAACGCTTGTTGAATACACGGCGCAACAGCAAAATCCATATCAGAAATCGTGAAGGGTAATAAATCATCGCTACCAAAACGATCAGCCACATAGTCCCATTGCGTACAATAAGTACCGTAGCGATTCACAGGCGTAGAAAAATCAAACATAACAACCTCGCAAGTAACCTTAAAAAATGTCAAAAAAAAGCGGAGCGTTAAGCTCCGCTCGTTACGTTATGCGCTAACAGGTAGCAGTCCTTGAATTTCGTTTTTAACCATATGAACCTGTGGCCCAATCACCACTTGTAAGTTATGTTCATCAAGCTTAACCACCCCTAAAGCACCATTAGCCTTTAGAACAGCATCATTGACTAAACTCATATCATTAACCGATAAGCGTAACCGCGTAATACAATTATCTAACGAGACTAAATTATCAGCCCCGCCTAATGCCGCTAAAATTATATCGCCTTTATAGCCGGTGGTTTTTTCACCCGTTACAGCAAAGGCCAATGCTGCTTCAGTTTCAACTTCACGCCCTGGCGTTTTAAGATTAAAACGCGTAATTGCAAAGCGGAACACGCTGTAATAAACCACAAACCAAATCGCAGCAACTAACGGCACTAAATACCACTTTGTTGCCGTGCCTTGTAGCACACCAAAAATTAAGAAGTCGATGATATTACCATCAGTATTACCAATCGTTACCCCAAGCAAGCCCATCACCATAAAGCCAACTCCAGTTAAAATCGCATGCACGACATACAACGCAGGAGCAACAAACAGGAACAAAAATTCTAATGGCTCGGTGATACCACCAATAATACAAGCAATCACACCTGATAATAATAATGCTTTAACCTTGCTACGATTCTCAAGGCGCGCACAATGGTACATCGCTAAAGCTGCACCAGGTAACCCCCCTAAGAAGACAGGCATTTTACCTTGAGATAAAAAGGCAGTTGCAGAGCCAGAGAAGCCTTGAGACGTTGGACATGCTAGTTCTGAATAGAAAATATTCAGCGCACCACTGACCGTTTTACCACACACTTCTAACGAACCACCCGCCTCAGTAAAACGTACTAAAGCAACTAAAACATGATGCAAACCAAAAGGTAACAACAAGCGTTCACCAGTACCAAATAAGAATGGACCAAACGGACCAGCATGAGAAATCAAGTTACCAATACCAGTAATACCCATCGCGAAATATGGCCACACCACAGGAACGACTAAACCAACCACACCCAAGACTAAAGTTGAAATGATAGGAACAAAACGCGCCCCCCCAAAGAAAGCCAATGCATCCGGCATCTTATAGGTATAAAAACGTGCATGCAGTTTAGCAACGATAATACCGACAATGACCGCTCCTAAAATACCAGTATCAATCGATTCAACCCCAAGAATTGACTTAACCCCATACGCTTTTTCTGCCGTTGGATCGCCAATAACACCCGCAACGGTTAAATAGAAATTAATCGAAAGATTTAATGCGGAATAACCGACAAAGCCAGCAAAAGCAGCGACGCCCTTTTCTTCTCGCGCAAGCCCCAGAGGAATCGCAACCGCAAACATAATAGGTAGATAAATAAAGGCCACTAGACCAATTTTAGTCATCCACATAAACAATAATTGCAAAATGGTGTTATCTAAAAAAGGCATGCTCTCTTTTACAGCAGCACTCGACAGTGAACTACCGATCCCCAATAAAATACCTGAGAACGCCAATAATGCGACAGGAAGCATGAAGGTTTTGCCTAAGCTTTGGAAAAATTCCCACAGCGTCGTTTTAGGTGCAGATTTAGCCATAATAAATCACTCACTACCGATACAGTCAACGTCAATAATAAAGAGGTAAATCGTTTTAGCTCTTTATTGAAAAAAAACGTCGACAAAGATGAGCTCAAGACTTCTGCCAACGCTTTTGATAAATTACGCAATCAATGATAAAACGTTTTACCTATTTTTATCGCTAACAAGATCACGGAAATATAGCGCGTTAGCACCCATTTCCAAATTTGTGATCCTGTTAGAATAATCACTATCAATCTAACATTTTCAAATGCAACAACATGAATAGGAAACATTCACTTATGGCGAGTAAGACACCCAAAATAAAAATAACTGATGTCGCAGCCTATGCTGATGTATCTGTCTCTACCGTCTCATTAGTGCTCAGTAATAAAGGTCGAATATCAACCGCAACCATTGATAAAGTGAATCAAGCTGTCGCTGATTTAGGCTATGTTCGTAATACTGCGGCGGCAAATTTACGCACATCTCACTCCAATTTGATCGGATTGGTATTAGCCGATATTACCGATCCTTTTTATACAGAGATTACCGCAGGTATTAGTGAGGTATTAGAACAACAAGGGTATTTATTATTTTTAGCGCAATCGAATCATAATCCGCAAAAACTAATCCAATGTGTACAATCGATGATTCAGCAAGGTGTCGCAGGTATCGCTTTTAGTCCTGAAAGAGAAGCAACCGCAACGGTTATTACCATGGCACAACAAGCAGGGATCCCTGCCATCTGTTTAGCACGAGCAACAGTTAACAACGACGTTGATTATATCGCTCCAGATAATCACCAAGCTGCTGTTATTGCCAGTCAATATTTAATTAAGCAAGGCCATCGTCATATCGCTTATGTGGGAGGATCTGGGGAGTCTTTAACGCGTGCAGAACGCTTAGGGGGCTTTGGTAGTACATTGATCCAATATGGATTGCCATTTAAAAATGAATGGATCATTGAAGCTGGAAATCAACAATTACATGCAGCAACAACGGTACAGCAGTTATTAACTCAGCACCCCAAAATAACCGCGATCTTGTGTCATAGTCCCACTGTCGCATTAGGGGCTATATATGGTGTCAAACGGTGCGGGAAAAGTGTTGGAAAAGATAATTATATTGATCAACAGGTCGCGATCATTAGTTTTGATGATATTGCAGAAGCCACATTAAGCCAACCATCATTGACCGTTGTAAGTTCACCCGTCAGAAATATTGGCTATCAAGCTGGTCAGCGCTTACTTATGCGAATGAAAGCAAATGATAGTGCCGTTCAGCATATAATCCTCACACCACAACTTATCTGCCGCGATTCAGCCTAATAACCGCAACCAATAAAAAAGCTTCGCCATAACGAAGCTTTTTTATTTATAATTTAGCAGCGATATACCTTATAGGTAATCACACAAGTAGGCAGTGGTCTTGGTCACTTTTACATGGAATGCGCTATCACCAGGCACTTCAAAATCATCACCAGCACCATAAGTTTCCCAATCAACATGACCCGGAAGTTTTACGGTAAGCTCGCCTTTTACGACAGTCATACGCTCAGGGGCCGCGGTTGAAAAAGTATATTCACCTGCTACCATCACACCAACACTGGCATGATCACCGGCAGATTCAAAGCCAACAGATTTCACTTGGCCATCAAAATATTCATTCACTTTTAACATTGAATTTCCTTATTGCTAAACAGGTAAAGCAAATTTTAGAAGCCCTGAAACTATCACAATTTCAAATGAACCACTAACGAAAAATATTCGTCAAAAATATGACGTACTGGGCCAGTTTTCACTTGGATCTACACTAAAAAGTACTACACTGGAGCCCATCGCTATTTGTTGGAATTATGACATTGAAAAAGATAACCATCGCAGCCCTTATTATAAGCACCTTTGCTGTAGTCGGTTGTTCAAGCCAAAATAAGCAAGATCTCAAACAAGGCTTAACTGAGGTCGGTCATGCTACTCGTGATGCAACCAAAGCTACTGGTCATTTCTTTCGAGACACAACCAAAGATGTGATCAGTAATGTCAAACAAGCCACCAGCGATTAATGACCACATTGGCATTGCCCTGAATGACAAGGCTCAGGTTTTACTTCAGGGTTTGCCATATCATCACTGTCATTCAATGCACCAAGAATAGAACAATGGCTAGCGTCATCATTACGATGACCACAACAAGCGTCATTGATCTTTTTTAACGCGCCACGGATCCGTTGTAGTTCAGCAATTTTACTATCCACTTCATCTAATTTAGCCTGCGTAATCGCTTTAACTTCAGCACAACTATGTTGACTTGCTTCAAGACGAATATCCAGTAACTCACATATTTCACCGAGACTCAAACCAATCGCTTTTGCCCGTAAAATAAATTTAACCCGTGATAAGTTATCCTCACTATAGAGGCGATAACCACTGTCACTTCTACCCGCAGGTTCAATCAACCCATTCTTTTCATAAAAACGTAATGTATCACTACTGACATTACATAATTTTGCTAGTTGCCCTATTAAATACATTTAAACGTCCTTTCGACTACCTCGATATTTCAGTGATCACACTCAAATAGCAAACGTTTGCGCAATATCGATATTCATGTAGAATAGGCATCAGATTGATACATATCGTTTACTTATTTTTAGCTTTGCTCGATTTTAGCCGAGGATATTTCTCAACGCCAATCTAATCCCAGTAGATTGGTATTGAAAAATATCCTATTCACTGTGTATTAGAGAGATGGTAGCAATGGAAAACGTTCGTCCTATTCGCCGTGCGCTGCTCAGCGTATCAGACAAAACTGGTATTGTTGAATTCGCTCACGCCCTCGCCAATCGCGGCATAGAGATCTTATCTACGGGTGGTACCGCTCGTTTACTTGCAGAACAAAACATTGCAGTTACTGAGGTTTCAGATTACACCCACTTTCCTGAGATGATGGATGGCCGTGTAAAAACCCTACACCCTAAAGTACACGGTGGTGTTTTAGGCCGCCGTGGCATTGATGATGCGATCATGGCACAACACGGTATAAACCCCATTGATATGGTGGTAGTTAACCTCTATCCGTTTGCCGAAACCGTTGCTAACCCTCATTGCAGTTTAGAAGATGCAGTAGAAAATATTGATATTGGCGGGCCAACCATGGTGCGTTCAGCGGCTAAAAACCACAAAGACGTAACGATTGTGGTCAATGCTGACGATTATGATCGCGTCCTTACTGAAATGAGTGCCAATAACGGCTCATTAACTCAGGCGACACGGTTTGATTTAGCTATTGCTGCGTTTGAACATACTGCCGCTTACGACGGTATGATAGCCAACTACTTCGGTACTATGGTGCCTTCTTACGGCGATAACAAAGAAGGAGATCAAGAGTCAACGTTCCCCCGCACTTTCAATCAACAGTTCGAGAAAAAACAAGACATGCGCTACGGGGAAAACAGCCACCAAGCAGCCGCATTCTATGTTGAAGCACACCCACAAGAAGCCTCGGTTGCTACAGCAACGCAACTACAAGGTAAGGCGCTTTCATACAACAACATTGCCGATACTGACGCGGCACTTGAGTGTGTTAAAGAATTTGACCTTCCTGCCTGTGTGATTGTAAAACACGCCAACCCATGCGGTGTCGCTCTAGGTGAGAATCTGCTTGAAGCCTACGATCGCGCTTACAAAACCGACCCTACCTCTGCCTTTGGTGGCATTATTGCTTTTAACCGTGAACTTGATGCAGCAACCGCACAAGCTATCGTTGATCGCCAATTTGTTGAAGTGATCATTGCGCCTAAAGTCTCACCACAAGCAACAGCGATTATCGCTGCTAAGAAAAACTTACGCCTACTTGAGTGTGGTCAATGGTCGACTAAAACTACCGGTTTTGATGTTAAACGTGTCAATGGTGGCTTATTGGTTCAAGATCGTGACCAAGGCATGGTATCGGTAAATGATCTCACAGTGGTATCAAAGCGCCAACCAACCGCTGACGAATTACGTGATGCACTATTTTGCTGGAAAGTGGCGAAATATGTTAAATCGAACGCGATTGTCTATGCCAAAGGCAATATGACTATCGGTGTCGGGGCCGGTCAAATGAGCCGCGTTTATTCTGCCAAAATTGCCGGCATTAAAGCCGCTGACGAAAATCTGGAAGTGGCGGGCAGTGTGATGGCATCAGATGCGTTCTTCCCTTTCCGTGATGGTATTGATGCCGCAGCAGAAGCGGGGATTACCTGTGTTATTCAACCGGGAGGCTCTATGCGTGATGATGAAGTCATTGCAGCGGCAGATGAACACGGCATGGCAATGGTGTTTACTGGTATGCGTCACTTCCGCCACTAAGTTGTTATCACTGACTTAAGTGAGCAAACAATGTCGATTTAGTCTCTGCTCTTTTATTATAAAGAGCAGAGATTTTTAAGTATTTAGCGTAAAGCAATAAGGATTAACGATGAAAGTACTGATCATTGGTAACGGTGGCCGCGAACACGCACTGGGTTGGAAAGTCGCACAAAATCCAACGGTAGAAAAAATCTTCATCGCCCCAGGTAATGCTGGCACTGCCCTTGAACCAAAATTAGAAAATATTGATATTAGCGTTGAGAATATTACTGGTTTAGTTGCGTTTGCGCAGAACAACCACATTGAACTGACGATTGTTGGCCCTGAAGTTCCACTCGTTCTTGGTGTTGTTGATGCCTTTCGTGCTGCTGGATTAGCCATTTTTGGTCCCACTCAAGCCGCAGCTCAACTTGAAGGATCTAAAGCGTTTACTAAAGATTTTTTAGCTCGCCACAATATTCCCACCGCCGATTACCAAAACTTTACTGAAATTGAACCTGCTTTAGCTTACCTAAAACAAAAAGGCGCACCGATTGTAGTCAAAGCCGATGGTCTCGCGGCAGGTAAAGGCGTAATTGTTGCCATGACAGAACAAGAAGCCGAAGCTGCTGTACGCGATATGTTAGCTGGTAACGCCTTTGGTGAAGCCGGACATCGGGTTGTGATAGAAGAGTTTCTTGATGGCGAAGAAGCCAGCTTCATCGTCATGGTCGACGGTAAAAACGTTTTACCGATGGCCACCAGCCAAGATCATAAACGCGTCGGTAATGGCGATACAGGTCCCAACACTGGCGGTATGGGCGCTTACTCACCAGCCCCCGTTGTTACGCAACAAATTCATGATCGCGTGATGAAAGAAGTGATCTATCCTACCGTTGAAGGTATGGCGGCAGAAGGCGCTCCTTACACTGGCTTTCTCTACGCCGGTTTGATGGTAATGGCTGACGGCACCCCAAAAGTGATTGAATATAACTGCCGTTTTGGCGATCCAGAAACGCAACCGATTATGCTACGGATGCAATCAGATTTGGTTGAGCTTTGCTTAGCGGCCATTGATGGCAAACTTGATAGCGTTGAGTCAAAATGGGATCCTCGCGCGGCTATTGGAATTGTACTAGCTGCTGGCGGTTATCCTGCCGATTATAACAAAGGCGATATTATTAACGGCTTACCTCAACAAGAATTAGCGGGAGAAAAAATATTCCATGCAGGTACCACCAATAATGTTCACGGTGATGTCATCACTAATGGTGGCCGAGTGTTATGTGCGACGGCAATGGGTGATACCGTTCTAGCAGCACAACAACGTGCTTATGCATTAGCACAGCAAATCTCATGGAATGGCATGTTCTATCGTGATGATATTGGCTATCGTGCCATTGCTCGCGAACAATAACCCCTCCACGTCAATCCTAAAAAAACGCGCTCACAGGGCGCGTTTTTTTATAACGAATAAATATTGAACAGAAATGAAACAGATCAGTCTTTCAATAAATTCGGTGCTACCAAACACTGCTGCTGTTGGCGTTGCAGTAACACATCATCAACCACCAATTGCTGTTGTCGTAATTGACCACTGACGGCCATATACCCCTGACCTGATAGTTTTTCAGCCGACGCTTGAGCAACTACCTCGATCGGTTGTTGCTGCTGACACGGAATAAATTGCTGCTGTTGCCAATGCCCTTGTACCCATGTTTGCTGACGATCAGACAGTTGTTCGACGGTGGCTGCTAATGCTTGTGCTTGCTGGCGTAATTTATCAATTTTCTCATTGGATAGCGGAAGGATATTTTGCCCTTGCTGGTAACGCTGAAATACCGCTAAACCATGGCTATCAAATCGTAATTGCAACTGAAATGGAATAAGGCTGCCATCGATACGTTGCTGACCCTGTTGATAGAGCTCAAACAGCTGTCCTGAACGCCAACGGTAGTTAGCTTGATATTGTCCTTGATTTGGAGTGAAAACACGCTCACTGAGCGTTATAGGCTGATCAGGACGAAAGGTATACCAATAAAAATGAGGGCCATCAGTTGCCATTTGAGCAACAGTGACAGTTTTAGGCGTAATTACTGCATTTTCAGCCATGTCGCTTGCCGCACAGCCTGTAAGTAAAAATACAACCGCCAGAGAAAGCGTTAGACGTGTCATAAAAAAAACGCCAGTCGCAAATGCAAACCGGCGCTATTTTCAATTACTTTAACGCGTCTTTAAGTGCCTTGCCCGCTACAAACGCAGGAACGTTAGCAGCAGCAATTTGAATTTCCGCACCTGTTTGAGGGTTACGGCCAGTGCGAGCTGCACGATGATTCACTTTAAATGTACCAAAGCCAATTAGTTGAACCTGGTCGCCATCTTTTAGCGCATCAGTAACGCCTTCAAGAGTAGCTTCCAATGCTAATTTTGCTTGTGCTTTCGACAAATCTGCTTTTTCTGCGATCAGGTCAATCAGTTGGGTCTTGTTCATTAGGTTTCCCTTCTAAGGTTTTGGGCTTAATACCGCCCAACTCTAATTCAAAAGAAGCCTGTGTGGCAAAGGTTTGTCGGCTTTTATCTGTCTAAATGGAGACTCTTTAACCATAAACTGAGCTAAAGTTCACAAAATGTTACTAATAACATTCAAAAAAGAGTTGTTTTTATTTCCACCAGCCCCGATTAATATAGCCGAAATTCGCTGATTAATTGACAGGTTGATATGGTACTGCTTACGATTTACATCTCTGTAGCAATAGGGGTGTCGTTTATTTGTTCCGTTTTAGAAGCGGTTTTATTGAGTATTTCGCCGGGATATATCGGTACTTTACGTCAACAAAACCACCCCGCAGCAGCTAAACTTGCCGCACTCAAAGATAATATAGATCGACCCTTAGCCTCAATCTTAACCCTAAATACTGTGGCCCATACCGTGGGTGCTGCAACCGCAGGTGCGCAAGCGACCGTTGTCTTTGGTAGTGAATGGCTGGGGGTATTCTCTGGTGCACTTACCGTTGGTATTTTATTACTGTCAGAAATCATTCCTAAAACTATTGGTGCAACCTATTGGCGTCAATTAGCACCAACCAGTGCCATTTTATTACGTTGGATGGTGATTGTATTAATGCCACTCGTATGGATATCAGAACAAATCACCCGTCGTTTGGCACATGGTCACGTCCAACCCAAGCTACGAGATGAATTATCAGCCATGGCAATGCTAGCCCACGAATCAGGCGAATTGGGTGCTGGCGAGTCGAAAATCCTTACCAACCTACTGCAATTTAAAGATGTCAGCGTCACCAAGATCATGACCCCGCGTCCGGTATTATTCCGTGTCAATGCTGAGCAAACCATCAACGAATTTTTAACCAAACATAAAAGTAGCCCGTTCTCACGCCCATTAGTGTTCAGCGAGCAAAGCGACAACATTGTCGGGTTTGTGCATCGCTTAGAATTGTTTGCAGAAAGCCAAGCAGGTAAAGGTGGTCAAGAGCTGGGAGCATTAATGCGCCCTCTACCAGTAATAATGAATAATGTCAGTGTACCAAAGGCATTTGAGCGCTTAATGAAAGAGCGCTCACAGTTAATTCTTATCGTTGATGAATACGGCACTGTCCAAGGGCTTGTTACTCTGGAAGATATTTTTGAAAGTTTAGTTGGCGAAGAAATCGTTGATGAAGCCGATAAAAACACCGACATGCAGCAGTTAGCTTATCAACGTTGGGATAAGTGGAAGAAAAAACATAAGATGATTGAAAATAATGATGACGATATTTAAAACACATCATTAATACTAGCCACATTAATACTAGCCACAAAAAAGGGACCATAAACGGTCCCTTTTTATTATTCTTCTTCTGTCATTAATAACGATAACAGCTAATTACAATTTACCGATCAGTTGTTATCCACACAATAACTATAACCACTCAGACGACTCACCATCCAGCCCGCTATCAACACCAATACTGTCGGTAAAACCCAGCCAGCATAATAATGATATAACGGTAAGTGTGCCGTTAAAGCGTTATCAACCGCCGTAGGCATCACACCAAGAATATGAGCCGCATCAACACAACCAAATACCGCAGCGGTTGCCACCACCGTCAATACCGCAGCTTGAGATAATTGATGGCGCAGTGGCGCAATCATTAATAACGCAATCGCAATGGGGTGTAATGCCACCACAACAGGTAAGGTCACTTCTAATAACTGTGCTAAACCAACATTCGCAATAAGACCTGATAGCGCCATAATTACCCACACACTTTTAGAGTAAGTGACTTTACTAAAGCTGCGACTATAAAATTCACTGCCTGCCGTTGTCACACCAATCGCGGTAGTCAAACAAGCTAGCACCAATACCGACCCTAAAATGATGGTACCAAAAGCGCCAAAATGTAAGTTAGTAAATGCCGTTAATATTTCACCGCCATTTGCAAAGCCTGTGCCTAAGTCTGCACTGGTCACACCAATATACGCCAATGACAAATACACTAATGCCATCGCTGATGCATACATGATCGCAGCAATAAAAGTATATTTAGCGATAGCTTTAGGGCACTTAACCCCCATCCCTTCAATCGCTCTAAAGATCACCCAGCCAAAGCCAATCGAACCAAGTGCATCCATCGTCATGTAACCTTGTGTCATTCCCTCAGCCATCGCGCCAGTCGCATAAGGGCCAGAAGCAACATGCACCTCTCCTGATGGGTACAACAACGCAAACACGGCCATAATCGTTAAAATAGTCAACAATACTGGTGTTAACCATTTCCCCAAGCTATTTACCAACTTCCCTGGATATAACGAAAATAAAATCGCCGCGAAACAAAACACAATTGAAAATGGAATTAAGCCACTATCACCAATAAATGGCGCCAAACTAAATTGATAAGCAACGGTAATAGTACGAGGAATAATAAAGGCAGGACCGATAACAATAAACAGCATCACCCAAAAGCCGGTCGCTAACGGTTTAGGTAACGCAGCCGTTAAGTTATCAGAGCCGCGTACCCAAGCGACAATCACTAACGCTATTGCAGGTAAGCCAACGCCTGTTAATAAAAAGCCCGCCATACCGCTAAGAAAATTATCTCCCGCTTGATAACCTAAATAAGGAGGAAAAATTAAATTTCCCGCACCTAAATACATGGCGAAAGTCATGAAGCCTAAGGCGGCGATATTACGTGCACTTAACATAGTATTCCTTGGTAATTACTTTGCAGCTTGGAGAAAGCGAGATGGGATGTAACGTAAGTAGATCCTGCTAGCTTGCTCACAAGCTGACAGAAAAATAGGTATGGCCTGTCAGCCTTGAATAAGATTCAAAGAGAGCAGGAGGAGCGAAGTCGCCATTGATTTGCAAATAGCAACGATAGTCGAACTGAAGCAAGATATAACAACGTTTACAGTAGAATGTTTCATATTTGCCTCCTTCTAACTAACAGACCACGAATGGCGTAACTGAAGTGCTACGCAATGGTTATGTTATAAACGCCAACGGGCTACGATTACAATAGCCAAAACAAAATAAGTGGAATGGCGTAAACTTTATCCGCCAAGCAGTCACATTCACTGCTTTTAAAGTTTCAAATTAGCATAAACAACTGAAGTGAATTCAACATTTTTTTAACATAAAATATCCATTGCCTAATTATCACATCATAAACAGCATTTATTCATTACAGTTCAAATAATAATTAACCTAAATTACACTAAAAAAATAACACCAAATAAAAAAAAAGAAGCCCATAGGCTTCTTTTTTATTGAGTCAATAACGATTAATTACATTCAATACCGATATTACTAATTGGCTCATCACGTAACTCCGCACGCAGATCTTTAATTAAATCGATATCACGACGCTCTGCTTCTTTTAGCGCGCGGAAAATTTCCCACTGAGTATCCCACTCTGCGCATACTGCTTCATTTTGTTTTTGATTGTCGTTAGTAATTTCAATGCCTGTTTGTGCAGACTCTAAATCCGCCACAGTTTCGGCAGATAGAGCACTTAACTTAACGACAGTTTCCATCATCAGATCACGATCTAACATCGCATGTAAAAGATCTGCAAGTGCTACACAAGCATCAATCGCGGGGCGCACGGCATACAGATCATAATCGTTTTCACTTGGTACCATGTCTTCTAACTTTTCAAGCTGACTTTCAAAGTTAATTTTGGCATTTTTAACCGTGAGGATCTCCCACACGCTATCTAAGATCACTCGGTAACGTTGACCATCAGTAAACTGTGTTTCAGCACAGAAAAAAGCGTAGTTCGGATACATACGCTCACATAACGACACCATAAAAGTCAGATGTTGCCAAGGTTCTAATTTTTCTAAACGTAACTGGATTGGATTCTTAAGCATGGGATAATCTACAGTAGTGATTTAGGTTGAAGTTTACTTGATAAACGAAAGCTACAAAAGGAAAAGCATGATCAAAGTTAAGATCGTCTCTCGGCAACAGCAACGTTATGTACAATTGCTGACTAACGCACAGCTACCTCTGTTGAAAATAACAGAAGATCCGCAACAAGCCACCGTATTGCTTGCAGATCCTCCATTGATAGCCCCCCATTTAGCAAAATATCCACATCTACAATGGCTACAATCCACTTATGCCGGTATTGATGCGCTGATTAAACCCGAGATTAGACAAAATTATCAACTGACTAATATTCGCGGGATCTTTGGTCCGTTGATCGCCGAATATATTTTAGGCCATATTCTCAACCACCAGCGTCATTTTCATCAATATAAAGTGCAACAACAGCAATCACATTGGCAATCACATCCTTATCAATCCATGGTAGGTAAAACCATGGTGATTATCGGCACAGGCACTATTGGGCAACACTTAGCAAAGGTTGGAACAGTACTTGGCTGCCATATCATTGGTGTAAACCGTAATGGTATCGCTGCCAGCGCTGATTTTCAGCAAACCTATGCTATTACCGACTTAAACACCGCTCTGACTCAAGCCGATTATGTCATTTCAGTTTTACCCGCAACCGCTGACACCGATGATCTTTTTGATCAAGATAGCTTTAGTTGTTGCAAAAATGCGCTATTTTTCAATGTCGGTCGAGGTAATGCTGTTAATGAACAAGCACTAATAATGGCACTTGAGCAACAATATATTGCTCATGCCTTCATTGATGTATTCAAAACAGAGCCGCTTATACCAAATCACCCTTTTTGGCTCCACCCAAAGATCACCATTACGCCGCACATTGCAGCAGAAAGCTTTCCAGAACAAGTATTTACTATTTTTAAAGCTAACTACTTCCGTTTTCAACAACAGCAAAAACTTAACTATCTTATTGATTTTAAAAGAGGTTATTAATAGATTAGACCACTAACTATTAATACTATCAGTAGTTCACATTTCACTAACAACAACGATCCTAGTAAGATCCTACTTAACCTGCAGTGGTTTTTGAAGCGCCCATAAAATAATGACGAAAAAAAACCACACCGAGATGGCGTGGTTTTTTATCAACCTAGGCTTCAATACACCTTTTACAGCGTATTTCTAAAGCCATGGTTATTTATGGTATGGCTTTGATAGCTCATGTACAGCATCAACAAACACACCCGCATTTTCAGGCGGCACATCAAGATGAATACCATGGCCTAAGTTAAATACGTGACCAGTACCCGCATCACCAAAGCCTTCTAAGATAGTCGCGACTTCTTGGCGAATACGTTCAGGCTGAGCATAAAGAACCGATGGATCCATATTACCCTGAAGGGCAACTTTATCACCAACACGACGTTTAGCATCATGAATATCAATCGTCCAATCTAAGCCAATTGCATCACAACCCGTCGCGGCAATTTGCTCAAGCCACATGCCACCATTTTTAGTAAATAGCGTCACAGGTACACGGCGACCATCATTCTCACGAATTAAACCATCGACAATTTTATGCATGTAACGTAATGAGAATTCATTGTAATCGCGAGGGGTTAATACACCGCCCCACGTATCAAATACCATTACCGCTTGCGCACCAGCTTTGATTTGAGCATTTAAATACTCAATCACACTATCAGCCAATTTATCTAGCAATAAATGTAATGTTTGCGGCTCAGCGTACATCATCTTTTTGATCTTAGTGAAAGCTTTAGAACTACCACCTTCAACCATATATGTCGCTAGTGTCCATGGACTACCAGAGAAACCAATCAATGGCACTTCACCTTGCAAATCATGACGAATTTGGCGTACTGCATTCATCACATATTGCAATTCGCCTTCAGGATCAGGAATACCAATGCGTTCAACATCAGCTTTGCAGGTAATTGGGTGACTAAATTTAGGGCCTTCACCAGCTTCAAAATATAATCCCAATCCCATTGCATCAGGAATAGTTAAAATATCAGAAAATAAAATTGCCGCATCCAATGGAAAACGTTTCAAAGGCTGAAGGGTAACTTCACTGGCTAATTCAGCATTTTTACATAGCGACATGAAGTCACCAGCAACACCGCGTGTTGCACGATACTCAGGTAAGTAACGTCCAGCCTGACGCATCATCCATACAGGTGTGCAATCTACAGGCTGCTTTAGCAACGCACGTAGGTAGCGGTCATTCTTTAATTCGCTCATTTGAGACTCCACGGGTTAATTCTGGGTCATATTGTAGCACTCATTAATCTTAACAACCGAGTGCAATTATTTATCCCGCTTTGATTAATGCGTATCGTTTCCATCATTAATCATCAAAGCAGTATCAATAAGTCGTCGTGCAATGGTTCCCGCCGGGGCTATTTCAGGTAATTGATCTGCGGTTGCCCATATGGCATCGGTTAATTCTTCATAATCAGGTTTGATCTCGCCACCAGCATAATCTGCAATAAACCCCAACATCAAATTGGATGGAAATGCCCACGGCTGACTATCAAAATAACGAATATTGTTAACCGTTATCCCTGTTTCTTCTAGCACTTCACGAGCAACACATTGTTCTGCAGTTTCACCCGGTTCAATAAATCCCGCAATCACAGTATACATACCGGTTTTATGGCGTGGATGTTGAGCCAATAGTAATTGGCTACCTTTGCGTACAGCGACAATGATACAAGGTGACACTCGAGGATAATGCACGCTATTACAACTTGAGCACTGCATTGCCAGTACATTGGCGTCTAATTGCAACATGTGACCACAATGACAACAGAAACGCTGACTGTGCTGCATATACGCTAATTGTATCGCTCTTCCCGCCAAAGCAAATAACGTACTATCACCTGCCAGTAAGCATCTTAAATTAAAGAAATCAGCCTCATCAAAACCACTTTCTTCAACTAACCAATACACAGGTATTGCATTAAAATACCCCACAATACGTTTACTTACAGTACTACAAACAAGCTGCTCACTTGAACATAAAGGCAAACCCCCTTTTTGTAACAATAACTTGCCATTTCTAATCACACACCAATAAGCAATATTCTCATTTTTTAACATTTTTATTACTTTCATCCTTGCAGCGACGTAAATTTACTGGCAATCTAATCTTGAAACGGAATATTTATCCGAAACCATATCTCTTATATCAAGAGCCGGATCGCACAAGCATCGACATTAAGATGCTGATAGATCATGAGGATGTGCTCATGCTTAGTAAATTTGAACAAGTTAAAAAAGAATGGGGCGGCCATAACGATGTTATTGATCAATGGCTAATGATGCGTCAGCAACTTCTGATCGATTACTGTAAGCTAATCGGCATCACACCCAATGATGAAAATCGTCACCTACCTACCGCGTCCAAATTATGTTTGTTTAGCGAAGATCTCGTTGATTATATTTCAGCGGGTCACTTCAAGATTTACGATAACGTAATGGCACGCTGGCATCAAACAGGCTTTTCACCCACAGAAGAAATGTCTGCCCTCTATGCAAAAATCACCCTAACAACCGAACCATTATTAAACTTCAATGACCGCTATGGCGCCATCAATGATAATGATTCATTAAATACCCTTGATGATGATTTATCACAGCTTGGTGAATTAATGGAATCTCGCTTTGCGCTAGAAGATAAGTTAATTGAATTAATCAGTGATAGCCTTGCTTGTCCTCCTGGTGCTTAACCACCAGCCCCCATAGCAACATCACTCATTATTGTGGCAGTGACCTTGCTGCCACCTATTCCTCGCATCTCGCATCTCGCACCTCGCACCTCGCACCTCGCACCTCGCACCTCGCACCTCGCACCTCGCACCTCGCACCTCGCACCTCACACCTCGCACCTCGCACCTCGCACCTCGCACCTCGGGACCATTTTCCCCACTTTCTAACTCAACCCCAAACTAAACCTTAAATCGCAGCCAATAAAAAAGGCACCCCGAAGGATGCCTTTTAGAATCAGTCACGATAAGAATTAATTCTCGTCGTTAAGACCTGCATTCAATAGTGCCGCTAAGTCTTGAGAGGCTTGCTCTGCATCAACTTGTGGTGCTACTGGCTCCAGTTCAACATTACGTTGATTCTGACGACGTTGGTGGTAAGAGAAACCAGTACCCGCAGGGATCAAACGACCCACGATTACGTTTTCTTTCAGACCACGAAGCTCATCACGCTTACCAGAAACAGCTGCTTCTGTTAGTACGCGCGTAGTTTCCTGGAACGATGCTGCTGAGATGAATGACTCAGTCGCAAGCGATGCTTTAGTGATACCAAGTAAGTCACGAGAGAAGCTTACTAGTGTCTTACCTTCAGCTTCTAGCTGACGGTTAGCAATCGTTACGCGAGAGAATTCAACTTGCTCGCCTTCTAGGAAATCAGAGTCACCAGCAACAGTGATAGTTACCTTACGTAGCATTTGACGAATGATAGTCTCGATGTGCTTATCATTAATCTTAACGCCTTGTAGACGGTAAACTTCCTGAACTTCGTTAACGATGTATTCTGCTACTGCGTGAACACCACGTAGACGTAGAATATCGTGCGGAGTTTCTGGACCATCGGCAATTACGTCACCCTTCTCAACTTTTTCACCTTCGAAAACGTTAAGTTGGCGATGCTTCAGGATCATCTCTTCGTACGGTTGACCTTCACTTGGAGTGATGATCAAGCGACGCTTACCTTTAGTTTCTTTACCGAATGATACTGCACCGGTAATTTCTGCCAAGATAGCGGGTTCTTTAGGCTTACGAGCTTCAAACAAGTCAGCAACGCGTGGTAGACCACCCGTGATATCCTTGTTACCGCTAGATTTTTGCGGAATACGAGATAACGTATCACCGATGCCAACCATAGCGCCATCGTCAAGCTGAACAATCGCCTTACCCGGTAGGAAGTATTGAGCTGGCATCTCAGTACCAGGGATCATTACATCGTTACCATCTGCATCAACAAGTTTGATAGCTGGACGCATATCTTTACCTGCTGCTGGACGTGCTGCTGGATCAGTTACTTCGCTTGAAGATAGACCTGTTAGATCATCTGTTTGACGAGAAACTGTTACGCCATCAATCATATCAACGAACTGGATACGACCAGCCACTTCAGTGATGATTGGCATGGTGTGAGCTTCCCAGTTTGCTACTGTTTCACCAGCAACAACCTCGGCGCCATCACCTTTAGTTAGCAACGTACCGTAAGACAGTTTGTAGTTCTCTTTCGTACGACCAAGCTTATCAATGATGCTTAGCTCAGATGCACGAGAAGTAATTACAAGCTTACCAGCGTTGTTAGTTACGAACTTCGCATTGTGCAGTTTCATAGAACCCGTAGTTTTCACTACGATCTTATTATCTGCAGCTGCTGCTGATGCCGCACCACCGATGTGGAACGTACGCATTGTTAGCTGTGTACCAGGTTCACCGATAGACTGCGCTGCAACAACACCTACTGCTTCACCTGAGTTGATCAGGTGACCACGAGCAAGGTCACGACCGTAACAGAACTTACAACAACCGAAGTCGTTTTCACACGTTACAACAGAACGTACTTTAACTTGGTCAACAGAGTTCGCTTCTAGAATCTCACACCACTTCTCATCAAGAAGTGTATTACGTGGTGCTAGAACTTCTTCTGTACCAGGAATAAAGACATCTTCAGCAACAACACGACCAAGAACACGATCGCCTAGTTGTTCCTTAACATCACCACCCTCGATAAGAGGCATCATGGTGATACCAGCGTGAGTACCACAGTCATCTGCTGTGATTACCACGTCTTGCGCAACGTCTACTAGACGACGCGTTAGGTAACCTGAGTTCGCTGTCTTAAGTGCGGTATCCGCAAGACCCTTACGAGCACCGTGTGTAGAGATAAAGTACTGGAGTACGTTTAGACCTTCACGGAAGTTCGCAGTGATCGGCGTTTCGATGATTGAGCCATCCGGCTTAGCCATCAGACCACGCATACCCGCCAACTGACGAATCTGTGCAGCAGAACCACGCGCACCAGAATCGGCCATCATGTATACACTGTTGAACGATTTCTGTTGTTCTTCAACGCCGTCACGGTTAATAACGGTATCAAAAGACAAGTTATCCATCATCGCTTTAGCAACTTGTTCGTTGGCTGTAGCCCAGATATCGATAACTTTGTTGTAACGTTCACCAGCAGTCACAAGACCTGACTGGAACTGCTCTTGAATTTCAGCAACTTCTGCTTCAGCTTCAGCGATCTTAGTGTACTTAGCCGCAGGTACAACCATATCGTCGATACCAACAGACACACCAGAAAGTGCAGCGTAAGCAAAACCTGTGTACATAATTTGGTCAGCAAAGATAACAGTATCTTTCATGCCCAACTTACGGTAACAAGTGTTAAGAAGCTTAGAAATTTGCTTCTTACCAAGTGCTTCAGTGTTAACAAGACTAAATGGCAAACCTTTAGGAACGATAGGCCATAGCATTGCACGACCAACAGTAGTATCAACTAAGCCAGTATTCTCGACAAAGTTACCCTGCTCATCTTTCACAAATTCAGTGATACGTACTTTAACGCGAGCGTGAAGCTCTGCAGTCTTAGTACGGTATGCTTTCTCAGCTTCCGCTGGTCCAGCAAGGTACATGCCTTCACCTTTCGCGTTGATACGATCACGCGTCATGTAGTAAAGACCCAATACAACGTCCTGAGAAGGTACGATGATCGGATCACCAGATGCTGGTGAAAGGATGTTGTTGGTAGACATCATTAGAGCACGTGCTTCAAGCTGTGCTTCAAGAGTCAATGGCAAGTGAACCGCCATCTGGTCACCATCGAAGTCGGCGTTGTATGCCGCACAAACTAGTGGGTGAAGCTGAATCGCTTTACCTTCGATTAGTGTTGGTTCAAATGCCTGAATACCTAGACGGTGCAATGTTGGTGCACGGTTAAGCATTACTGGGTGCTCACGAATAACTTCGTCTAGGATATCCCAAACGATCGCTTCTTCGCGCTCAACCATCTTCTTAGCAGCTTTGATAGTAGTCGCAAGACCACGAGTCTCTAGCTTGCCATAGATGAATGGCTTAAATAGCTCTAGTGCCATCTTCTTAGGAAGACCACACTGGTGCAAGCGTAGGTATGGACCTACTGTGATAACAGAACGACCTGAGTAGTCAACACGCTTACCAAGCAAGTTCTGACGGAAACGACCCTGCTTACCTTTGATCATGTCAGCCAAAGATTTCAGAGGACGCTTGTTAGAGCCTGTGATAGCGCGGCCACGACGACCGTTATCTAGCAATGCATCAACAGATTCCTGCAGCATACGCTTTTCGTTACGTACGATGATATCAGGAGCAGCCAGGTCAAGTAGACGCTTCAGACGGTTGTTACGGTTAATAACACGACGGTAAAGATCGTTAAGATCTGAAGTCGCGAAACGGCCGCCGTCTAGTGGTACCAACGGACGAAGATCCGGCGGTAATACTGGCAGTACAGACAGGATCATCCACTCAGGGTTGTTTCCAGACTGTAGGAATGCTTCAACCAATTTAAGACGCTTGGTTAATTTCTTACGCTTGGTTTCAGAGTTAGTTTCTTCTAGCTCTTCACGCATGTTTTCGATTTCAGCATTTAGGTCCATGTTGCCTAAAAGTGCTTTAACCGCTTCTGCGCCCATCTTCGCGTCGAACTCGTCGCCCCACTCTTCAAGTGCATCCAAGTACTGCTCTTCAGAAAGCAGCTGGCTACGCTCAAGGTTGGTCATACCAGGTTCGATAACTACGTATGATTCAAAGTAAAGTACACGTTCGATATCACGTAGAGGCATGTCCATTAACAGACCGATACGAGATGGTAGTGACTTTAAGAACCAGATGTGGGCAACAGGTGAAGCAAGCTCAATGTGACCCATACGCTCACGGCGTACTTTAGTCTGAGTAACTTCAACACCACATTTTTCACAAATCACACCACGGTGCTTCAAGCGCTTGTACTTGCCACAAAGACACTCGTAGTCTTTTACCGGGCCAAAGATACGTGCACAGAAAAGACCGTCACGCTCAGGCTTGAAGGTACGATAGTTGATTGTTTCTGGCTTTTTAACTTCACCAAAAGACCATGAACGAATCATGTCAGGTGAAGCTAGACCGATTTTGATAGCATCAAATTCTTCGGTCTTATGTTGTGCTTTCAGAAACTTAAGTAAGTCTTTCACATTCGGCTCCTGTGAGGAGTTGACCCATAAAGGCGCCAGGACTACTGGCGCCTTCATATTTATACCGGAGTAACTAATAAGTATAGGTGACTAACCTAATCTTATTCGTCTTCCAGCTCGATGTTGATACCCAACGAGCGGATTTCTTTCAACAATACGTTGAATGATTCCGGCATACCAGGTTCCATACGATGATCACCGTCAACGATGTTTTTATACATCTTCGTACGGCCGTTAACGTCATCTGACTTAACGGTTAGCATTTCTTGAAGGGTGTAAGCTGCGCCATATGCTTCAAGCGCCCATACTTCCATCTCACCGAAACGCTGACCACCGAACTGAGCTTTACCACCCAGCGGCTGCTGAGTAACAAGGCTGTAAGAACCGGTAGAACGGGCGTGCATCTTGTCATCAACCAAGTGGTTCAGTTTAAGCATGTACATGTAACCAACAGTTACAGGACGCTCAAATGCATCACCAGTACGGCCATCAAACAACTTCAGCTGACCAGACGTTGGTAGATCACCTAACTGTAGCAATTCTTTAATTGATGATTCAGGTGCGCCATCAAATACAGGAGTTGCAATAGGTAGACCTTTACGAAGGTTTTGTACAAGTGTACGTACTTCGTCGTCTGATAGTTCAGCAATGTCAACCTTCTGGCGAGTATCACCAAGATTGTAAACACGTTGTAGGAAGTTACGGAACTTATGTAACTCCTGCTGTTCTTTCAGCATGTCGTTAAGTTTGTCACCGATACCTTTCGCCGCAAGACCTAAGTGAGTCTCGAGGATCTGACCGATGTTCATACGTGACGGTACACCCAATGGGTTTAGTACGATATCAACAGTCTGACCTTTTTCATCGTAAGGCATGTCTTCAACAGGGTTGATCTTAGAGATTACACCCTTGTTACCGTGACGACCTGCCATCTTATCACCAGGTTGAATGCGACGACGAACAGCTAGGTATACTTTAACAATCTTAAGTACGCCAGGTGCTAGGTCATCACCCTGAGTGATTTTACGACGTTTAGTTTCAAACTTCTTATCGAACTCAGCTTTCAGTTCATCATACTGTTCTGCAAGCTGTTCCAATTGGTTTTGTAAAGTTTCGTCGTCAAGCGTTTGTGCAAACAACGTATCGCGGTTCATTGAAGAAATCTTATCTTCGCCGTAACCTGCAGATAGTAGAAGCGTACGAACACGAGCAAGAAGACCACCCTCAAGGATCTGGAATTCTTCTGTGATATCTTTCTTCGCTTCTTTCAGCTGCATCTCTTCAATTTCAAGAGCACGCTTGTCTTTCTCAACGCCATCACGAGTAAATACTTGTACGTCAATGATCGTACCAGTAACACTACCAGGAACACGTAGAGATGAGTCTTTAACGTCAGAAGCTTTTTCACCGAAGATAGCTCGTAGAAGCTTCTCTTCAGGCGTCAGTTGTGTTTCACCTTTAGGGGTTACTTTACCAACTAGGATGTCGCCACCCTTCACTTCTGCACCGATGTAAACGATACCTGATTCGTCCAACTTAGAAAGCGCTGCTTCACCCACGTTAGGGATGTCGGCAGTGATTTCTTCAGAACCCAACTTCGTATCACGTGCCACACAAGAAAGCTCTTGAATGTGGATAGTAGTGAAACGATCTTCCTGAACTACACGCTCAGAAACTAAGATGGAGTCTTCGAAGTTGTAACCGTTCCAAGGCATGAACGCGATACGCATGTTTTGACCAAGCGCAAGCTCACCAAGGTCTGTTGAAGGACCATCAGCAAGAACATCACCACGTGCTACTGGCTCGCCAGGTAGTACAGTTGGACGCTGGTTAATACATGTGTTCTGGTTAGAACGGGTGTACTTAGTCAAGTTGTAGATATCGATACCTGCTTCACCAGGAATCAATTCGTCTTCGTTAACTTTGATAACGATACGAGAAGCATCTACAGACTGAACTTGGCCGCCACGTTTAGCAACAGCAGTTACACCAGAATCAACACCGATTTGACGCTCGATACCAGTACCAACTAACGGCTTATCAGCACGGATAGTAGGTACAGCCTGACGTTGCATGTTCGCACCCATAAGGGCACGGTTAGCATCATCGTGTTCTAGGAACGGGATTAGGGATGCCGCCACAGATACAACCTGGTTGGTTGCAACGTCCATGTATTGAACATGGTCACGTGGGTGCAGACCTGAATCGCCTTTCTGACGAGCAGTGATCAATTCGTCAGCAAAAGAACCATCTTCGTTAAGCGCGGCGTTTGCCTGTGCAATAACGTATAGGCCTTCTTCAATTGCTGATAAGTATTCGATGTGATCCGAAACTTTTCCGTCTACAACTTTACGGTAAGGTGTTTCCAAGAAACCGTAAGGGTTACAACGCGCAAATACAGATAGCGAGTTGATTAGACCGATGTTTGGACCTTCAGGAGTTTCGATAGGACATAGACGACCGTAGTGAGTCGCGTGTACGTCTCGAACCTCAAAGCCAGCACGTTCACGAGTCAGACCACCTGGACCAAGCGCCGAGATACGACGTTTGTGAGTAACTTCTGACAACGGGTTGTTCTGGTCCATAAACTGTGACAATTGAGAAGAGCCAAAGAACTCTTTCACTGCCGCAGAAATAGGCTTCGCGTTGATTAAGTCTTGAGGCATGATTGCATCAAGATCGCCTAAACTTAGACGCTCTTTAACAGCACGCTCAACACGAACTAGACCTACACGGAATTGGTTTTCAGCCATTTCGCCCACAGAGCGAATACGACGGTTACCAAGGTGGTCGATATCATCAACCTCGCCTTTACCGTTACGGATATCGATCAACTTCTTCATCACTTCAATGATGTCGTCGTTGCTCAGGATACCAGGACCAGTTATTTCTTCACGAAGAAGAGAACTGTTGAACTTCATACGACCAACAGCAGAAAGATCGTAACGATCTTCTGAGAAGAACAAGCTTTCAAATAATTGATCAGCTGCTTCGCGTGTTGGTGGCTCGCCAGGGCGCATCATACGGTAGATTTCTACCAATGCACTTAGACGATCAGTACTGTTATCAACACGTAGTGTCTCTGACATGTACGGGCCATGGTCTAAATCGTTCGTAAATAGAACTTGAATAGACTTGTGACCAGCCTGAGATAGAAGTGCTAATGCTTCCAAGCTTAATTCTTGGTTAGCCGTAACAATCAGTTCGCCAGTTTCTTCGTTGATGTAATCACGTGCAGCGATTTTACCAACGATATATTCAACAGGTACTTCGATACTATCAATACCATCTTTCGCCAATTGACGAATATGACGAGCAGTGATACGACGACCTTGCTCTACGTAAACAGTACCGTTCGCTTCAATATCAAAGCTTGCAGTTTCGCCACGTAGACGATCAGGTACTAGCTCCATAACTAGAGATTTGCCGCGTACTTCGAAATTAATCTTATCGAAGAACATGTCAAGAATCTGTTCAGTTGTGTAGCTAAGTGCGCGAAGGATAATAGACGCAGGTAATTTACGACGACGGTCGATACGTACGAAAAGATTATCCTTAGGATCGAACTCGAAATCCAACCATGAACCACGGTAAGGGATAACACGAGCGTTATATAACACTTTACCTGAGGAGTGGGTTTTACCCTTATCGCTGTCAAAGAATACACCAGGACTACGGTGCAGCTGAGATACGATAACCCTCTCGGTACCGTTAATAACGAATGTACCGTTATCTGTCATGAGCGGAATTTCGCCCATGTAAACTTCTTGTTCTTTAATGTCTTTTACGGTGCCAGCCGGCGCATCTCGATCATACATGACCAGACGTAGCTTCACGCGTAGTGGAGCAGAATAAGTTACGCCACGAATTTGACATTCTTTGACATCGAAGACCGGCTCACCGAGACGATAGCTAACGTATTGCAGCTCGGAATTGCCATTATAGCTCTGGATTGGAAAAACAGAGCGAAAGGCAGCTTCTAGACCGTAATGCCCTTCTGGATCCTGCTCGATAAATTTTTGGAAAGAATCAAGCTGGATCGATAGCAAGTATGGTGCATCCAACACTTGTGGACGCTTACCAAAATCCTTACGGATACGCTTTTTCTCGGTATAAGAGTAAACCATAGGTTCCTCAGATCGCTGATAAGTGATCCAAACTACCCCATATCACATGCGGGGGTAGTGACTAATCGTTGTTTTTATAGTAGGAATATTCTAATGAAACTAGAATATTTTTTACGCAGACAGTGGATACAAAACAAGGTAAAAATACCACCGGTCTATAGCGCAAAAAGGCCGGTGGCATTTTTGCCACCAGCCAATAGCCATAAAAGGCTATGAAATCAAATAATAATTATTTAACTTCAACAGAAGCACCAGCTTCTTCTAATTGAGCTTTAAGAGCTTCAGCTTCAGCTTTATCTACGCCTTCTTTAACAGCAGCAGGAGCGCCGTCAACTACAGCTTTAGCTTCTTTAAGACCAAGACCAGTTGCGCCACGTACAGCTTTGATAACTTGTACTTTGTTAGCGCCAGCAGCTGTTAGGATTACGTCAAATTCAGTTTGCTCTTCAGCTGCGTCTGCAGCTGCGCCGCCTGCAACTACTGCAGCAGCAGCAGTAACACCGAATTTCTCTTCCATAGCTTCGATAAGCTCAACAACTTGCATTACAGACATTTCTGCAACTGCGTCTAGGATTTGCTCGTTAGTGATAGACATAACAATTCTCTTTTAAAGTCAACAATAAGTATAAATAGTAATCAGATAAAGCGCGGCAATTAAGCTGCAGCTTCTTCTTTCTGATCACGTACAGCCGCGATAGTACGTACAAGTTTACCAGCAGACGCTTCTTTCATGCACATCATTAGGCGTGCGATAGCTTCGTCGTAAGTTGGTAGAGTTGCTAGTACATCAGCGTTGGCAATAGCGCCTTCGAATGCAGCAGCTTTGATCTCGAAGCTTTTATTCTCTTTAGCGAAGTCTTTGAAAAGACGCGCTGCAGCACCTGGGTGCTCATTAGAGAAGCCGATTAGTGAAGGACCAACGAAAACGTCTTGTAGACATTCGAAGTTAGTACCTTCAACTGCACGACGTGCTAATGTGTTACGAACAACTCTTAGGTAAACACCAGCTTCACGAGCTTGTTTACGTAGAGTTGTCATTGCACACACACTAACACCGCGAGAGTCAGCAACAACTGCAGACAGGGCACCATTGGCAGCTTCGTTGACTTCAGCAACAATTGCTTTTTTGTCTTGAAGATTTAATGCCATTGGATTTGCTCCTGGATAATTTCTGGGTAACCCCAGTATTTACACCACTCACTGCCGGTTGACAGGAGAGTTTTACGGCGCAGATCCAAAAAAGACTTACATCAATCATGTTCTGGCACCGTCTACGTAGGTAAATTAAGTTCCGAAAAACACCTACGGTCTTTGACGGAGGTTAATTGAAAACAATCAACCTCAGCCACGAATTCGGAAGCGACAAATTATACACTAACTTATCGCTTCTGCAAATTAGTTTACGCTACGTTAGCTTTCAGAGAGTTCTGATCTAACGCTACACCTGCACCCATAGTGGTAGAGATGCTTACTTTCTTAATGAAAGTACCTTTCGCTGAAGACGGCTTAGCGCGCTTCAGTGCAACTAGAAGAGATTCTAAGTTCTCTTGTAGTTGAGCGGCATCAAAGTTCACCTTACCGATAGTAGTGTGAATGATACCATTTTTGTCGTTACGGTAACGAACCTGACCAGCTTTAGCATTTTTAACTGCTTCAGCAACGTTAGGAGTTACAGTACCAACTTTAGGGTTTGGCATAAGACCACGTGGACCAAGAATGGTACCAAGTTGACCTACAACGCGCATTGCATCAGGAGATGCGATAACAACGTCAAAGTTCATTTCGCCTTTCTTAACAAGAGCAGCTAGATCTTCCATACCTACAAGCTCAGCGCCAGCTTCTTTAGCAGCTTCAGCGTTTGCGCCTTGTGTAAATACAGCAACACGGATGTCACGGCCAGTACCGTTAGGTAGTACAGTTGCACCACGAACGTTTTGGTCTGATTTACGTGCATCGATGCCAAGGTTAACAGCAACGTCAACACTTTCAACGAATTTAGCAGTAGCTAGTTCTTTAAGAAGAGCAACAGCCTCTGTGATGTCGTATTCACGAGTAGCATCTACTTTGTCGCGGATAACGCGCATGCGCTTAGTCAGTTTAGCCATTATCTTAACCCTCTACCACTAGGCCCATTGAACGAGCAGTACCAGCAATTGAACGCTTCATAGCTTCAATGTCAGCACCAGTCATGTCTGCAGCTTTAGTCTCAGCGATCTCTTGGATCTGAGCTTCAGTTACAGTACCCACTTTGTCAGTGTTCGGACGGCCAGAACCAGACTTAAGACCAGCAGCTTTAAGCAGAAGAACTGCAGCAGGTGGTGTCTTAGTGATGAACGTGAAAGAACGGTCACTGTAAACAGTGATAACAACTGGAGTCGGAAGACCTTTCTCTACTGAGTCAGTCTTAGCGTTAAACGCCTTACAGAATTCCATGATGTTTACACCATGTTGACCAAGAGCTGGACCAACTGGTGGACTTGGATTCGCTGCACCAGCTGCAACTTGCAGCTTAATGTAAGCTTCTACTTTTTTAGCCATTGCTATATACCTAATTTTGGGTTCAAACGTCTATTTTTAAACAAATAGACTCCCCGTCTAACGAAAGGGCGCGAAATTATAGCCTAATTCCACGCCCCTGACAATACGAGTTGAACAGAATTTGATCAGTTCTTTTCGATTTGACCGAACTCTAATTCTACCGGTGTTGCACGACCAAAAATTGATACAGAAACCTTAACACGGCTCTTATCATAGTCAACTGATTCAATCGTACCATTAAAGTCAGCAAATGGACCATCAGTCACACGTACCACTTCACCAGGCTCAAATACTGTTTTATGTACTGGAGACTCACTAGCTTGTTGTAAACGGTTTAAGATCGCATCGGCTTCTTTATCAGAAATCGGAGCTGGACGATCAGAAGTACCGCCAATGAACCCCATTACACGCGGGATACTACGTACAAGGTGCCATGTTTCATCGTTCATCACCATTTGTACAAGCACATAGCCAGGGAAGAACTTACGTTCACTCTTACGGCGTTGACCTGCACGCATTTCTACCACTTCTTCCGTCGGTACTAAAACCTCGTCAAAGTGCTCTTCCATACCATGAATTTTGATATGTTCACGTAGTGATTGCGCTACACGGCCTTCAAAACCTGAAAATGCCTGTACTACATACCAACGTTTCTTTGGAGCTTCGATCATGAATTCTTACCTCACGCGCCAGTAACTAGGCGCACTAAACGGACCATAATGCCATCAATACCCCAAAGGGCTAATGCCATTACGACAGTGACTGCTAGAACAATAAAGGTTGTCTGCGTAGCTTCCTGACGAGTAGGCCACACTACTTTGCGGACTTCCATGCGTGATTCACGTGCAAACGTAATCACGGATTTACCTTTAGCTGTTAATGCAGCAAAAATACCAGCAATAACCACAAGGGCTACTACGGCAGAAGAGCGCAGAACAACAGAAACATCACTGTATAGGTAATTACCAACCACAGCAGCAGCTAGCAAAGCAAAAACCACGACCCATTTCAGGCCATCCATTTTGCTTTCGCTTTCTTGGTTTTCGGCATTTGCTTTCATACAACCAACCTGTAACTAGTCTTAATCATCTAGACGAAAATGACCCCGCAGGGCGAGGTCAGGATGAAGGAAAAGGTCTAAGCCTTTAATAACATTATTAAAAACTTCATCTTTACGAAATTTCACTTCTACACTTTGAACAAAAAACACGCAGTTTCAAGTTGAAGTGTAGAAAAAGGGCATCAAATGATGCCCTTTTTAGTGCTCTATCGTCAAATTTAATTCAACGATATTAGCGTAACTTATGCAACGATAGTTGCAACAACACCAGCACCAACTGTACGACCACCTTCACGGATAGCAAAACGTAGACCTTCATCCATCGCGATAGGTGCGATTAGAGTAACAGTCATAGAGATGTTATCACCAGGCATTACCATTTCAACGCCTTCTGGTAGCTCGATAGTACCAGTTACGTCAGTTGTACGGAAGTAGAACTGTGGACGGTAACCTTTGAAGAAAGGAGTGTGACGACCGCCTTCATCTTTAGAAAGAACATAGATTTCTGAAGTGAAAGTAGTGTGT
>NZ_FUZI01000039.1 GCF_900166965.1 Photobacterium piscicola
GTGGTTCATGACTGGGGTGAAGTCGTAACAAGGTAGCCCTAGGGGAACCTGGGGCTGGATCACCTCCTTACCTAAAGACTTATGCTGTTTTATGCAGTGTCCACACAGATTGCCTGGTTAAAATGTAGAACGTAAAAAGACTTGGGTCTGTAGCTCAGGTGGTTAGAGCGCACCCCTGATAAGGGTGAGGTCGGTGGTTCGAGTCCACTCAGACCCACCACTTTTTCTCCCAGAAAAAGTGATGGTATAGTCTTTTAAATCGTTGGGGTTATAGCTCAGCTGGGAGAGCGCCTGCCTTGCACGCAGGAGGTCTGCGGTTCGATCCCGCATAGCTCCACCACTTTCTAAATATATTCAAAGTAATGAATGTGATTAGAAAGTGGTTATCTAACGATGATTACATGTTCTTTAACAATCTGGAAAGCTGACTAGTAAATTTAATCGAAAGATTAATTTTAAAATGTTTTTATTCTCTGAATAAAAACGAGTTCTCAAAACAACACACATTCAAGTGTCTTGATTTTGTTTTTGCTTTTTAAAGTGAAGACAAATAAATGAGTCCGGCGAAAAACCAATGTTTAATATTTTCTTGATCGAATTATTAAACGCAAACCTTGGTTGTTTGAACATACAAGACCTCTTGGGGTTGTATGGTTAAGTGACTAAGCGTACACGGTGGATGCCTTGGCAGTCAGAGGCGATGAAGGACGTATTAACTTGCGATAAGCCCAGATTAGGCAGTAAAAGCCTCTTGAGTCTGGGATTTCCGAATGGGGAAACCCACTTGCATAAGCAAGTATCATTAACTGAATACATAGGTTAATGAGGCAAACCGGGGGAACTGAAACATCTAAGTACCCCGAGGAAGAGAAATCAACCGAGATTCCGGTAGTAGCGGCGAGCGAAACCGGATTAGCCCTTAAGCTAGTTCTGCGTTAGGTGAAGGTTCTGGAAAGTTCCGCGATACAGGGTGATAGCCCCGTAACCAAAAATGCATTATTAGTGAAATCGAGTAGGACGGGACACGTGATATCCTGTTTGAACATGGGGGGACCATCCTCCAAGGCTAAATACTCCTGACTGACCGATAGTGAACCAGTACCGTGAGGGAAAGGCGAAAAGAACC
>NZ_FUZI01000024.1 GCF_900166965.1 Photobacterium piscicola
CCACGGTCCCCGTGACCGGGACTTTGCTGTGCGCTTCATCTGCGTTGATAACACCATCGGTAGCAATCGAGGTAATAGTGATCGCTGCCGCAATGTCAGTATCAATGTTGTAAGGGTGATCGTCCGTCGCGGTGGCACTGTTGCCCGCCTCATCCGTGGTGGTGACGGTTGCCGTCACACTATCAGCCGTCGCACCGTCTAAAACACTGCCGTCGATTTCTGCCGTCCACGTTAACTTGCCGTCCTGCTCCACAACTTTTGTGGTGCCCACGGTTTGACCATCAACAACGACCGTAACGGTATCGCCGACTTTAACATCTGCGCCCACGGTCCCCGTGACCGGGACTTTGCTGTGCGCTTCATCTGCGTTGATAACACCATCGGTAGCTATCGAGGTAATAGTGATCGCTGCCGCAATGTCAGTATCAATGTTGTAAGGGTGATCGTCCGTCGCCGTGGCACTGTTGCCCGCCTCATCCGTGGTGGTGACGGTTGCCGTCACACTATCAGCCGTCGCACCGTCTAAAACACTGCCGTCGACTTCTGCCGTCCACGTTAACTTGCCGTCCTGCTCCACAACTTTTGTGGTGCCCACGGTTTGACCATCAACAACGACCGTAACGGTATCGCCGACTTTAACATCTGCGCCCACGGTCCCCGTAACCGGGACTTTGCTGTGCGCTTCATCTGCGTTGATAACACCATCGGTAGCAATCGAGGTAATAGTGATCGTTGCCGCAATGTCAGTATCAATGTTGTAAGGATGATCGTCCGTCGCCGTGGCACTGTTGCCCGCCTCATCCGTGGTGGTGACGGTTGCCGTCACACTATCAGCCGTCGCACCGTCTAAAACACTGCCGTCAACTTCTGCCGTCCACGTTAACTTGCCGTCCTGCTCCACAACTTTTGTGGTGCCCACGGTTTGACCATCAACAACGACCGTAACGGTATCGCCGACTTTAACATCTGCGCCTACGGTACCCGTGACCGGGACTTTGCTGTGCGCTTCATCTGCGTTGAGAACACCATCGGTAGCAATCGAGGTAATAGTGATCGTTGCCGCAATGTCAGTGTCAACGGTGTAAGGGTGATCGTCCGTCGCGGTGGCACTGTTGCCCGCATCATCCGTGGTGGTGACGGTTGCCGTCACACTATCAGCCGTCGCACCGTCTAAAACACTGCCGTCGATTTCTGCCGTCCACGTTAACTTGCCGTCCTGCTCCACAACTTTTGTGGTGCCCACGGTTTGACCATCAACAACGACCGTAACGGTATCGCCGACTTTAACATCTGCGCCCACGGTACCCGTGACCGGGACTTTGCTGTGCGCTTCATCTGCGTTGATAACACCATCGGTAGCAATCGAGGTAATAGTGATCGTTGCCGCAATGTCAGTATCAATGTTGTAAATATGATCATCTGTCGCAGTAGCGCTATGACCTGCTTCATCATGAGTTGTCACGGTGGCGGTGACATTATCGGTGGTAGCGTTATCTAATACGCTGCCGTCAACCTCAGCCGTCCACGTTAACTTGCCATTGTGATTTTCTACTGTGGCCGTACCTACCGCTTTACCATCTACAGTGATCGTAACGGTATCGCCAACTTTGACATCACCACCAACGGTACCGGTTACAGGCACTTTGCCGTGGGACTCATTCTCATTGATTACATTGTCACCACCAATGGTGGTGATGGTGACACCCGCATTGATGCCAACCTGATAATTTTCTTCACTGTTTGCGGTGTCATTATGTGAACTGTATGACGTTGTGACTGTGGCAGTGGCTTTATCTGCATGCAACACATCCTTGCCCGTGACATTCACTGACCATGTGTTACCCGCCTCAACCTGGGTGTTGTAATCGGTGCCATTAATCGTTACCACGACCTTGTCACCCACTTGCACCTGACCGCCAACCGTACCGGTGATCGCAATGCTCTGCTGATGACCTTCTTGTTGAGTGATCTCGTTATCGCCAGTGATCTTATCAATGTCGATAGTCGCGTTAACATCCACCGTATAATTATGCTCAGCCGTGGCGGTTTTGCTGTTACCTGCGGTATCAGTGGTGGTCACTGTTGCGCCAACATGATCCGAATTCGCATCCAACAAGACCTTGCCATCAACAGACAAACGCCATGACTTATCCGCTTGTACTTCGGCGGTGCCTAACGTTTTACCATCAAGGGTCACTGTTACCCAATCGCCCGCTTT
>NZ_FUZI01000028.1 GCF_900166965.1 Photobacterium piscicola
ATTGCCGCAGCTTCGGTGTATAGCTTAGCCCCGTTAAATCTTCCGCGCAGGCCGACTCGACCAGTGAGCTATTACGCTTTCTTTAAATGATGGCTGCTTCTAAGCCAACATCCTGGCTGTCTGAGCCTTCCCACATCGTTTCCCACTTAGCTATAACTTTGGGACCTTAGCTGGCGGTCTGGGTTGTTTCCCTCTTCACGACGGACGTTAGCACCCGCCGTGTGTCTCCCGGATAGTACTTACTGGTATTCGGAGTTTGCAAAGGGTTGGTAAGTCGGGATGACCCCCTAGCCTTAACAGTGCTCTACCCCCAGTAGTATTCGTCCGAGGCGCTACCTAAATAGCTTTCGGGGAGAACCAGCTATCTCCGAGTTTGATTGGCCTTTCACCCCTAGCCACAAGTCATCCGCTAATTTTTCAACATTAGTCGGTTCGGTCCTCCAGTAAGTGTTACCTCACCTTCAACCTGCCCATGGCTAGATCACTCGGTTTCGGGTCTAATCCTAGCAACTATGACGCCCAGTTAAGACTCGGTTTCCCTACGGCTCCCCTAAACGGTTAACCTTGCTACTAAAATTAAGTCGCTGACCCATTATACAAAAGGTACGCAGTCACCCAACAAGTGGGCTCCTACTGCTTGTACGTACACGGTTTCAGGTTCTATTTCACTCCCCTCACAGGGGTTCTTTTCGCCTTTCCCTCACGGTACTGGTTCACTATCGGTCAGTCAGGAGTATTTAGCCTTGGAGGATGGTCCCCCCATGTTCAAACAGGATATCACGTGTCCCGTCCTACTCGATTTCACTAAGACTGCATTTTTGGTTACGGGGCTATCACCCTGTATCGCGGAACTTTCCAGAACCTTCACCTAACGCAGAACTAGCTTAAGGGCTAATCCGGTTTCGCTCGCCGCTACTACCGGAATCTCGGTTGATTTCTCTTCCTCGGGGTACTTAGATGTTTCAGTTCCCCCGGTTTGCCTCATTAACCTATGTATTCAGTTAATGATACTTGCTTATGCAAGTGGGTTTCCCCATTCGGAAATCCCAGACTCAAGAGGCTTTTACTGCCTAATCTGGGCTTATCGCAAGTTAATACGTCCTTCATCGCCTCTGACTGCCAAGGCATCCACCGTGTACGCTTAGTCACTTAACCATACAACCCCAAGAGGTCTTGTATGTTCAAACAACCAAGGTTTGCGTTTAATACTCCGATCAAGAAAATATTAAACATTGGTTTTTCGCCGGACTCATTTATTTGTCTTCACTTTAAAAAGCAAAAACAAAATCAAGACACTTGAATGTGTGTTGTTTTGAGAACTCGTTTTTATTCAGAGAATAAAAACATTTTTAAAATTAATCTTTCGATTAAATTTACTAGTCAGCTTTCCAGATTGTTAAAGAGCATAACGCAAAAGCGTTAATCAATGCGTTTGCATTAATTAGCACTTTCGCTATTTTCTAATAACTAATTTTACCAAGCAATCTGTGTGGACACTGCATAAAACAGTATAAGTCTTTAGGTAAGGAGGTGATCCAGCCCCAGGTTCCCCTAGGGCTACCTTGTTACGACTTCACCCCAGTCATGAACCACACCGTGGTAAACGCCCTCCCGAAGGTTAAGCTATCTACTTCTGG
>NZ_FUZI01000001.1 GCF_900166965.1 Photobacterium piscicola
CCAACAACCACAGCCAACAACCACAGCCAACAACCACAGCCAACAACCACAGCCAACAACCACAGCCAACAACCACAGCCAACAACCACAGCCAACAACCACAGCCAACAACCACAGCCAACAACCATAGCTAACAACATAGCTAACAACCATAGCTAACAACCATAGCTAACAACCATAGCTAACAACCATAGCTAACAATAAGGGGAGTTGGGATAATAAATAAAAAGTATATAGAAAAATATAATATGCAGCAAATTGCTTATTTGTGCGTTGGGGGGATAATCATTTACACTGTAAATACACCAGGAGGATAGTTTTGTGTCTGAGGTGAAATTGGAATTTACACTGTAAAGTGATAAAAGGAAAAGTCTATTTACAGTGTAAATAGACTTCATCTGTGGTTTGAATTTACAGTGTAAATGATTTATGCAGGTTGAGTGTGTTTATCCGTGATAAATCCTTGATAGCCACCAACAAATAATTCAGATAGCCGCTCTAATTGAGTTTCTGTTTCTACTCGTGTTGCGATCACTTTAATATTAAGACTGTGTGCAGTTCTACAAATTGAAGATAATACAGTTGATTTAGTTTGATCATTCAGTTGGTGGGTGTAGACGTAATCGATTTTTACGTAATTAGGTTGTAATTCTTTTAGGTAGGTTAAAGATTGAAAATTACGACCGTAGTTATCAATACCAAAACCAAACCCGTATTTACGAATAATAGAGCATAAAATACCAGCCGCATCTGTATGCCTGATACAGCTTATTTCTTGAATTTCAAAAAATAACCGAGAGCTGAGTAATGTGTTTTTTTGTAATAAATTATCTAACCACCTAATAAAGCTTGGATCGTTAATACAGCTGTTGGTGATATTTATGGCGAAAGGACCACTTGTCCTATCGCCATTTAATTTATTTATGATCGTAACAATAACGTGTCTGTCAAACCAACTACCTATTTTTAAGTCTTCTATCGCACCTAAGAACATACCTGCTGAATAGTAGTTATTGTTTTTCTTAATGGCGGTAAATACTTCATAATGATAATTGATACCATTTGATAGGGTGGCTGGTTGATATTTGTAAGTAAATAAGTCTTCACTGATGGCTTCTTCAAGTAATGCTTTCCATTGTTGCTTACCTAATGTGGTTTGATTATTTATATCTTTGATTATTGCCACTGATTCATGAGGCATTATTTTGGCTTGAGTTAATGCATTATCTAGCTGGGTTAATATCTGACTTGGCGTACTTTTGTTGTTATTGAAGACTAAACCAATAGCAACATTGTCATTAATGGTGTTAGTACTTAAGTCATTAAAGACGTTTATTAATGATTTACTATAAAGCGTAAGTTTTTCAATGGATATATTAGGGATAAGAACTGCAAATTCATCTTTAGATAAGCGAGCAAGTGTTGCATCGTTAAAGATTAAAACTTCATTTAATCGTGTTGCTATTGTTTTGACTAATTCATCACCTTGTTTGAAACCTTCATTTTGATAGCACTCATTAATTAAATCTGTTTGAATTAATCCTAAACCACCTTTATGTGATTCATTCAGCCATGAACTGAGTTGATGAATAAAGAAACTACGGTTCCCAAGCCCTGAAATAGTATCAAGATAAGCTTGTTGCCTTAATTTCATTGCTTCATCTGCTTGGTTTTTAAAGTTTGTGTCTAATTGATAACAAATTTTATTAAAAGATCGCACAATAATGGCTAAATCTGATTCATTCGGTATTGATAGTGGTGCTTGATTTAAATTATCTATTGTTTTAGCGCGGGCAGTTAACCGAGCTAATGCCGAGAAGTTCTTTAAACAAATAACATAAACTAACAAACTTGAGATAAGCGCAATCAGTATATTTGATAATACGGTTCGCGTGCTTATTTGCCATAATTGTTGGTAATTAAGTATGGGTTGTACTGTTATTGTTAATAAACCAAGCGATTGCTTTTCATGTTCAATTATTCGTTGTTCCGTATGGGATGGAATCGTAAAAATATATTGAAACCAAGCTGGTGAATGAATCGGCGATATAACGTTATCTTGACGGATAAGTTGGCGCGCATCGGCAGATGTCAGGTTTATTTGGCTATAGCTATCATTTGAAAACAGATGATTAACAATGGCTAATAATTTTTTTTCTTGAGTATTTGACATCATTGGAACATTTAGCTTTGTAAGAGCTTGAGGTAGTATAACTAAGGCTCTATTAATATCTGTTTGTGATGCGACGATATGTTGATGTTTTAATGTGGAATAGCTTGAATAAAGTTGTTGTGCAGTCACTGCGCTAACAACTGAGCAAACTAACACGGTTAGGCTAATAACTTGTCGTTTGAAAAGTGTCATAATTTGAGCACCAAAAAAAAGTTAAGTGCAGCACTCAGCGAGTAAACAGTTGATAAAGAGATGCTGAATAAGAAGATATCTATTTGATATAATTTATCAAAACTAATCGATATGCAGTTGATTGTTTGTCAACTAAAGTTCTTTTTCGCTAAATGTGTCTATTTCTTTATGCAATAAATATCCGTTTGCAATCTAGAAGTGTTTTTTGTTCAATTATTTATGATGACGTAACGATTTATTATTAAGTATTTTAAAGTAGGAGAGAGAAAATGGACTTAAGTGATATTCGCCGAGAATATACCAAAGGTGGTTTACGTCGCGATGATTTACCAACTGACCCCCTCGATTTATTTAATAAGTGGCTTCAACAAGCTGTTGCTGCCAACTTACCTGATCCGACTGCAATGACGATTGCGACGGTAAATGCTGACGGTCAACCATTTCAACGGATTGTTTTATTAAAAGATGTCGATAATGAAGGTTTCATATTCTATACAAATTTAAGTAGCCGTAAGGCTGAACAATTGCATCTAAATAATAGAATCAGTTTACATTTTCCCTGGCATATACTTGAGCGCCAAGTCCACGTTACTGGCTATGTAGAGCAACTATCAACACTTGAAGTAATGAAGTATTTTTCAAGTCGTCCAAAAGAAAGTCAAATAGCCGCTTGGGCGAGTAAACAAAGCTCTCGTTTGTCTGCACGTCAGGCTTTAGAAGGTAAGTTTTTTGAATTAAAGCAGAAGTTTTCGGCGGGGGAAGTTCCTCTTCCTAGTTTCTGGGGCGGATATAGAGTTAAATTCCAAACGATTGAATTTTGGCAAGGTGGTAAACATCGTTTACATGACCGTTTCATATATTCCCGTCATCAAGATAATGATTGGAATATTGAACGTTTAGCGCCATAAGCTAATGAATTAGCAGAGTAATCTATACTCTGCTAATTTTATTAATATTCACGTAATATGATAGATTGTTGTGTCTTCAACATACTTTCTGGAATATGAGAACCAAAGCCAGCATCAAGCGCTAATTCAATTAACTCACCTTTTGAATTAGCATTGAATTTATCTCGTAGGCGAACAACATAGTTTTCTACTGTTTTTACGGCTAATTGTAATGTTTTAGAGATATATTGTGGTTTCTTACCGTACAGCAGTAAAAATAACACTTCTGATTCGCGGGTATTCAATAAAATATTTACGGGGTGATGATTGAAATGATGACTTTTTTCTTGCTGCTTAATCGCGTCAGTTCGACAGAGCCAATGTCCAATTTCAAGTAGAGATGTATCTTTTAGTTCTATGCCTGAGAAAATGGTACCAATAATTTTATTATTATTGTCTCGCCATGCCGTTTTTGTAAATAAATGTGCTCGCCAAGACCCATCCGCATAAGGATGTATATCAAGAATGCGTAACCGTTTTTCGGTCGTCATTACTTGCAAGTCTTGTTGCTGAAAGATATATGCATATTTAGCGCTTAAATGGGGGATATCAAAATCCGTGAAGCCAATACAATCAAGTGGGTTTTTAAATCCTATGATTTTGGAGTATTCCTCATTTACATAAACAAAAACTGAATTTATATCTTTACAACCCCAACAACCAGGTAATTGGTTTAATATATCTAATGAGGGGTGAGTACTGTGAGTGTCCATTTCTTATGAGCTTTATGTCTATTATTAATAGTAATTTTCGTTAATTGTAATGAGTTTATTACATTGGGTAAATCTATATAGTATGTAATGCTCAATTTATAAGCGAAAATTTATTGAATAAAAAAAAGCCGATCATAGAGATCGGCAAAAACAAGACGTTGACTCCTAAGAGTATAATCCTGTACGACGTGTAGAAGAGATAATCAATAAGTGTTGTAATTTGATATCACATATTACAACCCTTATCGATTTTATCCTTACGGATAATTATTAATATCTCCCCAGTGCTGGGTGAAATATTAATGTAGCAACTATATCTAAGCCGTTGATAACAAAATAGGGGGGAAATCACCCGTTGACATTTGTTAATTGTATTGATACGCGTCCGTGATTGTATGTTATTTAAGTCATTTGAGGGGGCCAAATGAGCTTTTTACCAAAGCCTAAACTATTGTCAGTCATCTTCAGCATCGTCAATTTTATTTCCCAAATTGGTGCTGAAATAAATTTTGCTGTAGGAAAAATATTGTAATAAAGATTCTTTGCTCGCTTTTCTTCTTTATTTGTTAGTTTTTCTATATAACCTTTAAATTGGATACCTTTTATATCAATTATATTCTTTGGCTGAGGTGCTATTGTGCCAACGATATTCTTATTTAGTATCATTAATTGACTGTGATGGCTTTCTTCACTTGTCATAATAAATAGAGACATTTTATTTGAATCAAAAATATAATAACAATGAGCACACCATAAGTCAGACGGACTATTTGTGCATAGCGTTAATAAATAATTATTTTTTATAAAATCACATATATGTTTGGTTTCATTCACTATATACCTCGGCCTATTGATTAAATTAAAATATTAGGAAAAAGAAATATTTTTTAATTTATTTACACTAATAAAAATGAATAATTATACATAATTGACTTTATCGTTTATTTCACCAGAGGGCAATAATCCTTCTTCTCCGTGAATGGAACGATGATCAAGGCTTTGATAAGTGTTTTGAAGGAAGATTGTGTTTGTTTTTCTTAACGTATTGTTTATTAAAGATTTATTATTATGTTTATGTGGCACTAGTGTCAATAAATGACTATTTTACAATGTGCTAATCATATATTGAACGGGTTATTTTAATTGAAGTAACATTCTCCGTAAAAAATCCCATCTTGATCATCGTTCTGTTGCTGAGGTTATGAGCTTTTTCTTAAAAATAAGACAATGAATGACTAATGAGACAATAAAATCATAAGTAATAAAGTTGTTATTTAAGAAATAAGAGGCAAAATTATGTTGAAGTATCTACGTGATTTTTCTGTTTTTTTTATATTAAATATAACCAGTTATACTGTTTTAGCATCAATTTCTCATGATGTGGTTTTAACAAAAACCGTTACCAATATTACGCAGCAGAGTGAAGCATCAACATTGATTGATGCCAAGCCTGGTGATGTAATTGAATACAATATTTATGTCGCTAACAGTACCTATAGTGCTATTTCTAATATTAATATTTCTGCTTCTGTCCCTCATTTTACCACTTTAGCTACTGCTATTGATTGCAATGATGGCAATTTACCGTCTGCGCTAAGTTGCCAAATCTCGACGCCTGATGGTGTTAATGATTATGGATATCAAGGCGGCATTATTTGGCAATTATCTGGCAAGCTTGAGGCTGGTGTTACGGCTCATGTCAGCTATCAAGTAACGATTAAATAATTGAGCCTCTGTTATTTACCGTATAGCAAATTATGTTCTCGTTATAGCGTATGATTATCAATAAAGTGCTGTAATATTTGTAGGCTATTCGGTGAATGGGCTTGTTCTGCAACTAAAAAATCATAAATAGCATTTTCATGGTCAGCAATTAAATTAAATAATTCGTGGTATTGTTGAGCATTATCAGCTTGCTGTTGATAGCGTTGCTGGTAAGGGGCAACCCAAACAACCATCGTATCAATGAGTGCCGTCCATGGCAGGTGAATCCATTTATTAGCATCCTCTATACCTTGTTGTGCCATCTTTTGATCGTAATCTGGACATGTTATCCCTAAAGGTATTAATGCAAGTTTCAGTTCTTTAGCTGTTATAATTTCAACCTCTAATAAAGCCTGCCATTTGTTGTTATGGCGAGGGTCACTATACTGTTCAATAAATGTGGTAAAAAAACTAATACCATAAAGCTCACCTAAGTAAGCATTGTGTAACTGATTAAGTGTCATAGTTAATCCATTATGATGAGAATTTTATCTATAATATGCTGTTTTGTGGTGAATGTTGAGTATCAAGGAGATGAGATATGGCGTTGAGTATTTTTCCATCTTGGATTGGCGGTTATGAAATTAAGCAACATATTACTAATCCTAATATAGAAGTGGGTGATTATAGTTACTATTCAGGTTACTACCATCAACATCATTTTGAAGATCAATGCGTTCATTATTTGCTAGGGGATAAATCAAGTAATGAAGTATGGCAATCGGGTATTTTTGGTGAAGTCGATAAGCTTATTATTGGCCGTTTTTGTTCAATTGCCAGTGGGGTTGTTATTATGATGGCTGGGAATCAAGGTCATCGACATGATTGGATCTCATCATTTCCATTTGATTTTGCAGAATTTGGTGATGGGGTAAAAAGTGGCTTTGAACGAGCGGGAAATACTGTTATTGGTAATGATGTTTGGCTTGGCGCTGAATGCGTGATTATGCCGGGTGTTACTATTGGTGATGGGGCCGTGATTGGAACACGAGCAGTGATCACTAAAGATGTCGAACCATATTCGATTGTTGTTGGTAATCCAGGACGGTGCGTTAAAAAACGATTCACCTCATCACACATCAAGCAACTACTTGAAATGCAGTGGTGGTATTGGTCACAAACACAATTGAAAGCAGCAATGGCGATAATGTGTAGTGCTGATATCGATCGTCTTTACGATTATTATATAACAATGGATAACCCGTCAATAGATGAATAATTTGTTATTCATTATTAAAAAAGCGAATTTGTTTGTGATCGGTAATGTTTTCTTACTATTTAGTATTCGCTGCGAGAATGCATAACTGATAACATTATTTTCATTAAGTCTATACTCTCTTCCAATTGAAATAATGTTGCTTAATATGATGCTTATTTGAACTTTTTGATTGATATGTCACATATTACTCCTAGTGAAAGCTTGGAATATGAAAAAATTCACATGTGACATTCAACTTAATTTGATTAAATGGTGCGGATTTATGCGAATTAAATCGATTTTTAGTCTTTAAATTGATCTAAACCAGTAAAATTTAAATTTTTAAGTGGTTTTTGAAACAAAAGTTGAGACATTAAAAAAAAATTGAGTAGTATGGGTTATAACATACTTACTGAGTTGAATGATTATTACGCGCATTGAACTGAGTAAATATAAAACTGGATGTTGTTAATAAATCCGAAATTCGCCCTTAAATATTCTGATGAGATAACCATGAGCAATTCTTTAGTTCTTGTAATCAATTCTGGTAGTTCTTCACTTAAATTTGCATTGATTGATACGGTAACCGGTGAAGCTACGTTAAGTGGTCTTGGTGAGTGTTTTAATCTTCCTGAAGCCGTTGTTAGTTGGAAAGTGAACGGTGAAAAGCAAGAATTCAAACTTAATGGCCTTAACGGGCATCATCAACAAGCAATTGATCGTATTGTTGCTTTAGTTGATGAACTTGGTATGAAAGACGACATCGTAACAATTGGTCACCGTGTGGTACATGGTGGAACTAAATTCAATTGTACTGTTCATGTTGATGATCAAGTCATGGCTGATATTGAAGCGTTGAGCGATTTAGCTCCGTTACATAATCCTGCCCATGTATTAGGTATGCGAGCAGCAGCAAAAGCTTTTCCAACATTGTCACAGTTTGCAGTGTTTGATACCGCTTTCCACCAGACGATGCCAGAAAAAGCATACACCTATGCAATTTCTAAAGAAGTGTGTCAGCAATATAATATTCGTCGTTATGGTGCACATGGTACAAGCCACTATTACGTTACTCGTGAAGCGGCAAAACGCATAAATAAACCTGTTGAAGCATCAAGCTTTATTTCAGTTCACCTTGGTAATGGCGCATCTGTATGTGTGGTTAAAAATGGTGAGAGTATTGATACTTCAATGGGTTTCACCCCGCTTGCTGGTCTTATGATGGGAACGCGTTGTGGTGATATTGATCCAAGTATTCTTGAGTATTTATTGAAGAAAGGTTGGACGCAAGAGCGTTTACATGAAGAACTAGTGAGTAACTCTGGTTTCTTAGGGGTTTCAGGTTTAACCAGCGATTGTCGTGGCATTATTGAAGCGATGGAAGCGGGTAATCATGACGCTAAACTTGCGTTTGAAGTTTTCTGTTACCGTGCGGCAAAATACATTGCTTCATACATGGTTGCATTAGATGAATTAGACGGCATTATCTTTACTGGTGGTATTGGTGAAAACTCTTTACCTGTACGCCGTGAAATTATGCGTTTATTGAAAATTTTTGGATACCGTGAAGACGTTGCTGGTAATGAAGCTGCACGTTTTGGCGCTGAAGGTATTATTAGTCAGGAAAATACACCATTAGCAATGGTGATTCCGACCAATGAAGAGTTTGTGATTGCACAGCAATCGCTAGCACTGCTAAATGCTGAAGCATAAGTAGTTGCAAACCACCTTAGACGGAACGCTAAGGTGATATTCTGAAGTGGAACGCAGAATATAGTGAACAGGAAAACGGCTTTGGGCATATGCTCAAAGCCGTTTTACCTTGTAATGAGCATATTCATGCTCTAGTTTTTAATTCATAAATGTAAAAAGAGAAACAAATAAAAGAAAGATCAATTGTGACTATGATCACAAACATGACGGGTTTTCATCGTATACAGTGAGGGAATATTTTATGCGTTGGATAGCTGCTAATGAAACAATCTTCTTCAACATATCCTAATAACAAAGACACAACAACATCAGCGACAAGTGCTTGCACTACAATTTTAGTGGGTAATCAAGTCACCATCGATGGATCTTTTATTATTGCTCGTAATGAGGATCATGAAGCGATCAACGCTAAACTCTTTAATTTTCATCCAGCTGAAGCCTTACAACGTCAAGATTTCCATTCCATCGGATCTATGGGGAATAATTTCACCTATCCAGCAGCTAAAAATGCGCTGCAATATACTTCAAACTCTGATTTTGATACCAATGGTACTAGTTTTGGTGCGGCTGGATTTAATTCTGCTGGCGTTGGTATGACAGCAACGGAAACGGTGTTTAATAATGCACAAGTGTTAGCCATTGATCCCTATGTTATTGCCACCGGTATTGGTGAAGATGCGATTGTGAATGTTATCTTGCCGCGAGTACATAGTGCGCAAGAAGGTGTAGCTTTACTTGGTCATATTATTGAAACGCAAGGTACTGCTGAGGGGTTTGGCGTTGCGTTTGTTGATAAAGAGGGTATTTGGTATTTAGAAACCGGTAGTGGGCATCATTGGATGGCGGCTAAAATTCCAGCAGATAAATATTTTGTTTCTGCTAATCAAGGTCGATTAGTTGATTATATTGCCGATCATCCCGATTTTATGGCTTCTGCTGGGTTAGTTGAATTCGCTAAAAAACACCAATTACCGTCGGCTGAAAATCGTGGTGTCTTTAATTTTCATTGTGCTTATTCTCAAGATATTGAGCATGATAAAACATATAATTACCCACGGGTATGGACATTACAACACCTCTATACTGATGGTCTAACAACTAAAATAGATCAAGGCGCAACGTTTCCTGTTTATTTAACACCTAAGTATAAACTGAGTGTATATGATGTCATGCTAGGTTTACGTAACCACTATCAGGCGACGGATCATGACGCTTATGCTCATTGTAATCCTAATGATTCTTACCGTCCGATAGCTGTTTTTCGTACTGAGCATTCTCACGTATTACACGTTCGGCCCCAGTTACCCATTGCGATTGGTGAGGTACAATATATAGCTTATGGAATGACGGCACTTAGTGTGTATTTACCTTTTTATCAAGGCATGACATCTGTACCTGAAGTACTCACGATTGGTGAAAATACAGCAGATAGCCATTCTGCATATTGGAAGTTCCGTAAACTACAAACATTAGCAATGATGGATTGGAATAAGTTTGCCCCTGTTGTGCAGCAGGCTTACCATGATTTCGAGCAACAAACAGCCCATAAACAGCAACTGATGGAAGCTGAATATCTAGCGTTGTATGTTCTTCATCCTCAACAAGCAATTGAACGTATTAATACTTTTGAACATGAAATATTAGCATTAGCGCTAGCATTGACAGAAGAATTAACCAATGAATTGTTTACGTTATTAACGATTGAAACGGATAAGTTATATAATTTTTCTGGGGCGTAATAAACACAGAGACATAATTTAAAAGACCACTGTCATTCATAATGAAGTGGTCTTTTAGGTTAATGTTAACGTCTAAATAGGCCGTTAAATATTAGCAATCGCGATTTGCTCATCACACCAGCGATAAGTTATGTCGAGCGTTGTTGTTTGGCACCCTTGGCATTCTTGACTACAGATTTTCATCATTTCACAACGTTCTATTTTTCCTCTTTTAATTAAATCATCAAGTAAAATTAATAGCCATTGTGGTTCACTGTCAAATTGCTGGCTGAGTTGAGTCAGTGAAATAATCCTTGCTGTTCGCACGGCATTTCTTACTGCAATTAAGGATACCATTAGTGACAGCCTCCACTTTTATGTTGTGGGACTGTGGTTGGAATTGACATTTGCCAGTCAACTTTGTGACTTAAATAACGAATCCCAATAATGAAGCTAGTGACGAGTAATATTGCAAAAACTACCCAACCGATGGTGGCGATTGGATGTGCCATAAAGGTCGCGCTTTGGTAAAAACTGATAGCTAATGCATAAGCCACTGCGATTCCCCAGAAAGTAGAAAACCAAGCCCAGTTGCGTCCAATTTCTTTAGCAATAACCCCGATGGTTGATACGCAAGGTACATATAATAAAACAAAGATTAAATATGCGTACGCACCGACCATAGATCCAAATTGATGCTGCATTTGCCCCATAGCTGTTGTATTCATCGTGCCATCAGCTTCACTGGCTTTGATCGGGTTTTTCAATGTGGTTAATGAAAAACTATTCACGACACCATTAATAGTATCTTGCCATGCGGTTTTTAATTCTGCGGATAAATTGAAAGATTGGGAACCGTTAATAAGCTGCTTATTGGCTAATTCAGCGCTATAAAGGGTGTTAAGTGTACCAACAACGACTTCTTTAGCTAAGAAGCCTGTTAATAAGCCAACACTTGCAGGCCAATTTTGTTGGTTGACACCAAGTGGCGATAACACGGGTGTGACCCAACGACCAATATCTGATAATGCAGATTGTTGCTGTTGTCCAGGTTCAATAACTCGACCAGAAAATGTAATGCTATTGAGTGCCATCACAATCATACAAATGGGAATAATTAGTCGACATGCTTTGACTAAAAAGCCACGAAGACGGCTCCAGCTATGGATTAAGGTCGTTTTAACACTAGGCACATGGTACGTTGGTAATTCCATGATAAAAGGTGATGGTTCGCCGGTTAATAACGTTTTCTTTAATATAAAACCCGTTAGTACTGCCACTAAAATACCTAACAAGTAGAGTGAGAACACGATCAAGCTGCCCATACCTTGAAAAAAAGCAGCAGAAAAAACGCCAAAAATAGCCAGTCGAGCACCACAAGACATAAAAGGCGCCATCATTGAGGTGAGAATACGGTCTCTTGGTGTTTCAAGCGTACGCGAAGCCATGATTGATGGAATATTACAACCAAAGCCAACAATGAGTGGCACAAATGATTTACCGGGTAAGCCTATTGACTGCATCAAACGGTCGATAACAAAAGCCGCTCGCGCCATATATCCACTGTCTTCTAATACAGAAAGATATAAGAACATTAACCCTATTTGAGGGATAAAAGGCATTACAGTATTGATACCGCCGCCAAGTCCCTGTGATAAAATGGCTGTTAGCCAAATAGGCAAACCGAGATATTGGCATAGCCACGCTGTACCGTGAATGAAGATTGCAGCTGAACCTTGATCAAAAATAGGTTGGAGCCCTCCACCTATATTAATTGCAAACCAAAACATTAAATACATGACGAACAAAAAGATCGGTAACCCTAAATAACGATTCAACACTATTGAATCGATCCATTGAGTTAATTTGTGTTGAGTCGCTTGTTCATGGGAAGCACATTGATTGACGAGAGTAGCGACAGTTTGATAGCGAGAGTCGGCAATTAATAAATCAGCATGTTCATGGTATGTTTGATAAAGTGTATGTTGGTAGTGTGTTACACGATTTGGAATATTCGTATTAATTACATGATGTTGTGCTGAAATATCTGATTCTAGTAATCTTAATGCCAACCATTCTTTATTGTTATCTGCAATTAATGTATCAGGGATATCGGCTGCTAATTGTGTGATAGTTTGATGTAACGGTGCTGGAAACTCTGTTTTAAATTGAGATAACTGAGGCGTAATAAGTTGTTTTTCTATTGCTGCTTTTAATGGCTCGATACCTTTATTTTTATTGGCAATTAAACTAACTACAGGGCAACCAAGTTGAGCGGATAATTTTTCACTATCAATAACAATATTTTTTTGACGGGCAATGTCTAGCATATTAAGTACAACCAGACAGGGCACATTCATTTCAAGTAATTGTAATGTCAGATAAAGGTTTCGCTCAATATTAGCGGCATCAACAATATTAACCACAAGATCTGCTTCACCACTTAAAATATATTCACACCCAATTTGTTCATCAAGTGATCCTTGTTCATCAAAGGAACTCATAGAATAAATACCCGGTAAATCTACCACCGTGATAGTTTGGTTGTGGTAGTGATAAACACCTTCTTTTTTATCAACGGTTACACCCGCCCAATTACCTGTACGTTGTCTTGAACCAGTTAAAATGTTAAATAATGTGGTTTTACCGCAGTTTGGGTTTCCCAATAAGGCAATACTATTTGCCATTATTATTTCTCCGAACAGAATATGATAATAGAAAGAAATCACTAATTAAATGTGAGATTAAAAGTATATTAATGTTATTAATTTTATAATGAATTATAAATGTAAATAAAAATCAATTACATTTATATCGGGCTTGATAGCTATCGTCAAATATTATTTTTTATTAGTGAGTAAGTCTGTAATTTTAATTATTACCATTTAACAATAGTGTTAACTTTTATATATTAATCATAAGTTTATTTTAATGATATTTTATTGTTAGTACGAGAAACTATATGCTTCTTAATAACAAGTAAGTGTAATTATATCGATAGTTAGAATATTTATCTGTTGATATTTAAGGCTGTTGTAAATGGAAATGGTAACCTAAAATTACATTATTGAAGTGTCATGATGACTCGCCTTTAAGATAAGTCTTATGACTTCAGAAAATCACTCTTTAAGATAAATGGCCAATAAATGACTCAAATGTTATTTTTTATCATTATCTTTGTGATCTGATTAATATTTGGTAGCGGTTATATGCTACTGAAAACGAGAGTTCTGGTTTATTATCACTGTGTTTATAATCAGTATGTGAAATGTTTATATGTGGTTTGAAAGCAAGAAAAAAGCAGCTGTTGTGGATAAAGAAAAATTAATTTCTGAACTTCACGAACTTGTTTTAAAGCAATATAGTCAACATGATATTAAGTTAATAAAAAACATAACGTCAAAAGGTGGTATTGAGCTACATTTTGCTGTTGCTGGTGAAGATGTACTTCAGATGAGTATTGAATCATCTAATGTTTAATTTTTTATCACTAAAATCAGCCATAAGATATTTATGGCTGTATATATAATTTTTTGCTCTATTGTGTTGATTGTATATTTATATCGGTCGAAATTATCTCTCTTTTTATACTCAGTAACGGGTTTGTTACAATGTATTTAGATTGAATTAGTTATTCTTCTTCTATCTATGTTAATTGTCAGTGCTTAAATATTACAGTGCTATGTTAATAATTATTAATTGTATTGTGGGTATCATTATTAGTGTTGACGCTTTTATATAAAAGGGGGAGAATATTTTAACTTAATACTGCGCGTGGTATTCCTGTGCATGTTAAGGCAATTAAAGCATAAAAAAGCCGAGCCGATAATTCGGCTCGACATTTAGTATTATTTTTATATCGTTAAATGAATTCGATATAAGGTGAGTTAAAGTTAGTTAAATTAGGGAATATTGATAGTATTTGTGCTTCAGATAAACCAAGCCAACGGCATAATGAAGCATTGACTTGGTCTGCTGCAATTGTTGGAATAATACGACCATTATTATAATTATGCTGGCTATCGGCGGTTAATTGCGGCCATTCACCATAAACAGCTTTACCACGCACGGCACCTCCCGTTACGATTTGATGTCCCGCCCAACCATGATCAGTACCACTGGCATTTGCTTGTAAACGGCGACCAAAATCAGACATGGTGACACACGTCACTTGATCATTAAGGCCAGAATCTATCATATCAGTGTTAAAAGCACTTAATGCATCACTGACTTGTTTCAGCAGTTTAGGATGATCCCGTTGTTGGAATTGATGAGTATCAAAGCCATTTAGACCAACAAAGAACACTTGCTGTTGTTGGTGCATATCGTCACGTGCTTTAATCAGACGACTTACCATACTGAGTTGTTGAGCTAAATCAGATTCAGGGTAAGTTTCGCTATTAGGGTGTTTGGATAGAATCGTTTTAATGGCTTCATTTTCAGAAACATTACGAGACATTGCACTCGCATAGTTGCGCATATAAATGTTGTCATATTGACGTTGTGTGAAGTGAGAGAAATACCCGTCAAGGCGCTGTTCTTCATTCCAGCCTGAGTATGTTCCTGCACCTTTACCATTAATAACTGTTTGTTGCGATTTTTTGTTTCGTAGTAATTTTTGACCTTGGTTTACTGAAATTAGGGGGGATAAACTGCCAGTAGCACCAAGCATATCCATCATTTTTCCAGCCCAACCATAAGCATCACCTAGGTTTTCAGCACCCAATTGCCATAGATCTTGTTGTTGGTTATGTGCCATCAAAAATTGTGGCAATGTGACACGGCGATTACTTATATCATCGCGAGTTGTTGGTTGAACTAACTGACCAGAGTTAATAATGGCTGCTGCATTACCTGATGCAAATAATGGTAATAACGACGTCATATTATTATTAATACTTAGTGGTATACCATTAGTCGTGGTTAGATTTAGATCACTTAACTGATCTTTATTTAACTTCATTTTTGGTCGAGCAGCTTGGTAATCCTGATAAGCAGCACATCCAGGCGTTGGTACGATCATATTATAGGCATCATTACCACCCAAGAGAAAGACACAAACTAATGCTTTATTCGTATTCTCTGATGATTGACTGTTGTTTGTTGGTATTATTGATGATGCCAGTACTGATGTAGACAAAGTAGTTGCACTAACAACGGCCGTGGTTTTTAAAAAATGTCGACGTGATAATTTCATTTTAATTAGCCTTCACAAAAGAATTCAGGAGCCGTTGTTGCAATGTATATAGCATTAAGATAGCGGGTTTTGAGCTGGTAAGGCGCAGAGTGGCTTGATAACGTTTTATACATATAGTTTTGAAGGCTTTTTGACATTAGACCGCCAAAAAAACGTTCATTAATTAGTGCAACATATTCAGTGGTGCCCATTGAAATGTCATGAAAATCAGTTCGATCCCAGTGCCATTCTTTATAGTCAGTTTTGTTCCATTTTAAGAGGTTGTACCATATTCTATTATGCGTTTTGCGCATAATGTCAGCGGTTATAATGGTAAACTCAGGAGCGGTAAGACCTAAGTCAGCAATTTCACCTTGAGGGGCATCTGTTGGTTTATAAAAATTAAACACCGTTTCAGCACTCAATGCTGCTTGACCATAAGTTACTTCAGCCCATTGGGTGTCCCACCAATGATCTCCTGCAGCCTGCATGTTAAGCGCACGTAATTGGTTCGCAACCACAATTAAGGGTTCTTTTAGTAAGCCAAAATGTTGATGTTCACCTTGGGTTCCCTGTCCAGCAGCATTGGCTAAGCCAGCAAAAACGTCAGGATCGGTTAATACTGCTTTAATTGTTGCTTGTAAATCGCCACGAATGCCGTTGCCATTATCAATAAAGACTTCAGCTATACGCTTTATATAATTACGATTGGGGTTACTGGTTACAAATCGTTTAATCAGGTGTGTCGCAATAAATGCAGGGGTATTATTGTGGTTAAACAGCATATCAACTACCGCATCAAGATCTTGATGGATATCTTGTCCTGCAGGGAAATGTGTGCCCATAACGATTTTTTCATCCATATCATGTTGGCTATTATCTGCCAACATTGGATTGATCCAGTCATGTTGCCAATGAGGATAATTGATATACCAGCCACAAAGTAGACGTGACATGTTTTCAACATCATCTTGATCATAAGTGGGAATTTTATTGCCATTATTATCAAGAATCGGCTCACCATAATTATTAAGCTGCCATAATCCTATGGTGAATAATTGCATGCATTCACGTGGAAAATTTTCATCAGGAAAAGTATTGTTTTTGGGATCGTGTTTTTTACTGCCTGATAATGTTAAATATCGACCCATCATTGGGCTAATTGTAACGGCTTTAAATAAATCACGAAAATTACCAAATGCATGTGTAACCAGCATATCGTAATAATTCGCTAAGCCATCATTTACCGATCCAACCCCATGGGAAGAGACAACAAATAATTGACTTAATGCATAAGCCATACGTTGACGAAGTTGATCTTCACCTGTAACTGTACATTGCCACCATATACCTTGGCGCATGTCGTCTTGTGGATGACTGTAACTTGTCGTGTTAAAAAGGGCTTTCAGTTTTGGTAAATGATAAGTAGGCGGTATTGAAAATTGGTCATCAAACCAAGCATCAAAGCCATTTTTTTGGAGTTGATCTATTTGTCCTTTTTTAGGCCCGAACGAACCACGATAAAGAAATTTTGCGCATTGACGGCGGTCAGCGCTGTATATTCTAGTGTCTGTCATAATTATTCCAGTTGATACTTATTTTGTATCAATCTTATTAGTGAAGTATATGGATTCTTTCGAGATGATAATACTATATATATTTCACTAAGGAATGGATGCCTTTAAATGCTGACATATAACTGACTTTTTGTACTAATATATGGGCGGATATTAATGGTTACTATAAGTAGATCTTAAAATTAGTGCTGTTGATCATTTTTTATTTATATTTTAGGTAGGTGCTCTAATGCTTATGCAAAAGGGTTTGTTTTATATTAGTTCCTTATTAACTAAATTATTAATTAGAATAATAGCTCTATTTGTCTTTTTATGAATAATAAAAAACCCTCATAATTTATTTAATTATAAGGGTTTTTTAATGTCATTAATATTATTAATGTGCAGCAGGTTGCTGTGCTAGTTTTCTTATTTTAATTTCTTCAAATAAAGCAACAAGTGCCATTAATACACAACAAGCAATTGCAGCAGCTTTAATTGCCGCAAAGGTACCAGTCCAACCATCAAGGCCAAAGAAAGGGTTACCTTCAGCAATATAGCCAAGACCAATTTTTGCAAATGAGTCACCAATTAGGTAAGCAAACGTACCTTTAACCCCGTCAGCTGCCGCTAGGCCTTGTTTTGGTACAAAACCGATTGCTGCAACACCAATAAGAAGTTGAGGTGCAAATACTAAGAAACCTAAAGCAAATAGTGATGCTTTATAAGCAAAAATAGAGTCTGCGTGTTGGTAGTAACCTAGAGTAAATACAATACCGATCAAAGCAACACAAGATACAGCGCCACGACGACCATTAAATAAGTCTGACAGTAAGCCCCATAAACAGGTACCGACTAATGCTCCAATTTCAAACATGGTAAAGCCGGAGTTTGCAACATCTTTAGAGAAACCTAAAATTTGGTGTGCGTAAACTGTTGACCATTGGTCGATACCGCTACGTACGATATAAAGGAAGACGTTTGCAAAACAAAGGATCCAGATAACTTTATTAAAGAGAACATATTTCTTAAAAATTTCCATTTTAGTTAATTTGTTTTCTTTAACTGCATTATCTTCTTCTGAAATTGGTTCTTCGAAAATTTCTTCTACAGTACCTAAACCATAAGCTTCAGGGCTATCGTTGCCCATAAAGAAGCCGATGATCGCAATAATGATAGCGATAACGGCAGGGAAGATGAACATCCCTTTTACATCGCCACCAAAAAAGTAATCAGCACCAAACATAGCTACAGCGGCTGCTAATGCACCACCTGCGTTATGTGAGATGTTCCAGAAGCCAACACCTAGACCACGACGATTACGTGGAGTCCAGTTAGTAATAGTCACTACTGAGTTTGAACCACCACCTGACTGGAAAAAGCCTGATGCCGCATAAAGGATGGTCATCATAATAAATTGGCTAGAACTTGGTCCCATGACTAAGCCCATACCCAGAATACAAAAACCTGATAATAGGAGACCTAAAGGAAGAATGTTTTTTGCATTCTTACCGCCAGACCAATAGTTTAAAACTGTTTTACCAACACCATAAGTGATTGAAAATCCAAGGCCGATAGTACCAAGCTGAGTTAAACTCATGCCGTAGTCAGAAATCATATCATTCTGGGCAATATTGAAGTTTTTACGGACCAAATACATGGCCATATAACTAACGAAAACTACTAAATAGGACTTTAGAAAAGGAGAAAACCATAGTTTACGACGTTCTTTTGGCGATAGGTCAAGCGTGGGTTTGCGGACTCGTTGAAGTATTGATAATTCCATCGGTTGAATCTCGTTAGGGCTTAAATCAGATTTGTACTGAATAAGACAAATCACTATGGCGAGACCATACCGATGATACACTTAAATGGATTAAGAATTTTTCCTAGTTTTTTAATGGAATTTTAAATCTCAAAGTTAGATCACGTTTTTTGATATTTACAGTGAAATCTTTGGTTGCATTTTTGGTGTGGCAATGAAGGGTTATTTAACTCTTTCATTATGATTGTGTTTTTATAGAAATCAATAAAATAATATTAATTTATTGAAAATAGTATGGGGTAAAATAATTATAGTTAATTAGATTGTAACTGAATTATTTTTCTTCTTTTCTGTTTTAAACTAGAAAAATAATATTGATAATAAAATTAAAAACACAGTGCAAATAAAATTATCAATAATTTAAATGAAAATTCAATTTATAGTAGAGGATGGTTGGTTGTTATTTTTTTTAAAATACTAGGGTATTGATTGTCTTTGTAAATATAAAAAGAGAGCGCTTATTGTTAGTGATCTTTGATAAAGATCACATCTTTAAATTTGCCTATTTTCGATTTATCTACCATAGTTTAATTAACCTGAACTGAGATATATTATCGAGCTTACGGAGGAAAGAAGCTGTTTTCATCTAACTTAGGGATTCAGGTTCCGGTTGTTATTAGTAGACCTATTCAACCCGTTATTAATAGCAATCAAGTTGCAACGCGTAACAGTAAGTGAAATACGTAAAAGCTTCTAAGGTAACACTCTTAGTTGTTAACAATTTGGATAGCAATACCGTAAAAATCTTGCTTCTTCGTCAAAATATCGGTCCATACATAGTTATCGGACACGCCAAGCTCAACGTAATGAGTGACGAAGCGTAACAAACTTGATGTGCTGTGTAAGTACATTAAGTGCAACATCCCAGCCGCACTTGTATAGTGCGGCTTTTTTATTTTCTGTCGTTTATTGTTGAAAATATTATGGTATTGATATTTAAATATAAATTACTGTTATCCACAAAAAAAGTGGGTAACTATTTTATGTTAGTTAATCATGACTGTTATTGTTGCAATGTCATATTGAGTAAAGATCTGGCCTTAGTAGCTGAAGCGGCGGCAATAAAAGTGCATAGTAACTAAACAGTCGTGTGCTAATTGACGTAATATTGAATAAGGAATTTTAGATGTTAACGATGATTGATATTGGCATTGATAATGCGGTTGCTTTTACGTTATCAGGTAAAGTAACAGAAGATGATATGAAACGTGTGTTAATGGATGCAGAGGCGAAAACAGTCGATCATGGTGGAATTGTGATCTATGAAGAAATTGAAAGCTTTTCTGGAATTGAGTTAGCGGCAATTGTCGAGGAATTGAAATATCTTGTTCATGCTGGCATGAAACATATTAAGCAAGTTGCTGTGGTTGCTGATGCGAGTTGGATTGAAAAAGTGGTTAAGGTTGAAGATGCACTATTTAGTGATATCGACATTCAATACTTTACTTTTGCTGAAAAACCACAAGCGATCACGTTCTTGCAGTTACAATAAATCATATGTAACTAAAAATCCCCCTTGGTATCAGTAGTCAAAACACTTATGACAGTACCAAGGGATCTTGTTATAAACGTTTAAAAATCAATGAAGTATTAATGCCACCAAAGGCAAAGTTATTACTCATGATATAGCGACAATCAATATTTCTACCTTGACCTTGAATATAATCAAGCTCACCACAGCGTGGATCTGGAGTGTCTAGGTTGAGGGTTGGATTAAACCAGCCATTGTTCATCATTTCTATGCTTAGCCATGCTTCAATTGCACCACAGGCACCAAGTGTATGACCAAAATAACTTTTTAAGCTACTGATCGGGGTTTTATTGCTAAATATATTGGCTGTTGCTTGGCTTTCTGCAATGTCACCTTTTTCTGTTGCTGTACCATGCGCTGAAATATAACCGATATCTTGTGGTTGTAGTTGTGCTTGCTCTAAGGCCATTGCCATACATTGTTGCATGGTTTGTTGTTGTGGCTGGGTTATATGGGTTGCATCACAATTGGTTGCAAATCCAACCACTTCAGCAAAAATTGTGGCACCTCGATTGACTGCATGTTGGTATTCTTCTAATACGAGAGAGCCGGCCCCTTCACCAATGACTAATCCATCACGATCAGCATCGTATGGACGAGGGGTCATTTTAGGAGCCTTATTTTTAAGGCTGGTTGCAAAGAGGGTATCAAATACGGCTGATTCTGTTGGACATAATTCTTCTGCACCACCCGCAACCATCACGGTTTGATAGCCATGTTTGATCGCTTCATAAGCATAACCAATCGCTTGACTGCCAGAAGTACAGGCACTACTGGTCGGAATCACACGTCCTCGTAATTCAAAAAATAAGCCCACATTCACTGCTGTCGTGTGTGGCATCATTTGAACATAAGTGGTTGCAGTGATCTCTTTGGTGGTTTTTTCGTTAAGCATCGTGCCAAATGCACCAATAGCAGGAGTGCTACCAATGGATGAGCCGTATGCAATACCTGTACTGCCATTGGTGAGAATCGAATCACCAATTAAACCAGATTGAATGAGGGCATTTTCACTGGCGACTGTTGCTAGTTTTGATACTCGGCCCATTGCTCGTAGTTGTTTGCGGGTATAATGCTTAGGCACCTCAAAATCGGCAATTGGAGCAGCAAGTTTAGTATTTAAGCCATCATAGTCAGCGTAATCATCCATATAGATCACTGCATTTTGACCTTCACGCAATTTTTTCTCGATGGTTAACCAATCGTGTCCCAGTGCAGTGATGCCTGCCATTCCGGTGATAACAACGCGACGGTTCATACTAAACCTCCATTAATAGAAATAACTTGGCGGGTAACATAAGCCGCAATATCAGACATTAAATAACTGACTAATCCTGCGACTTCTTGTGGATCGCCCATACGACGTAAAGGCACTTGTGGTAATGCATGCTGTTTGACTTCTTCTGCAACCATGCCGGTGTCTATTAAGCCTGGAGCAACACAGTTAACAGTGATTTTACGTTTAGCAAGTTCAAGCGCGAGTGATTTTGAAGCGCCAATAATACCAGCTTTAGCCGCACTGTAATTGGTTTGTCCACGATTACCCGTCATTCCTGATACTGAAGACAGCGTTACAATGCGACCACCTTGGCGCAGTTGTACCATTGGCATCACACATGGATGAAGCACATTATAAAAACTATCAAGATTAGTATGAATAACGCCATCCCATTCTTGTTCTGTCATGGCTGGGAAAGCCGTATCGTGGGTAATGCCTGCATTACTGACCACACCATAGTATGCACCATGAAGTGCTATATCTTGTTCAAGATGTAGACGGCATTGTTGGCGATCACTGATATCAAACTGAATGATTCGCCCCTGACCACCGGCATTAATAATGCTTGTAAGGGTTGATTCTGCACCTGCTTGATCACGCATATAATGTACAGCAATAGTAAATCCATCTTGTGCAAGTTGGATGGCGATAGCACGCCCAATACCTTTACTTGCTCCCGTTACCAGTACTTGTCGGGTCATGAGTTACTCCTATTTATTTAGTGGTAAGCAGGGTTGTTATCTTTTCTGGGGAGGGAAGATACGCATTGAGTTGACTGCTGGCAATGGTTTGCTGTTGATTGACGATAGTACAACTAAAAACAGCCATATTATCATCTTGAATTAAGCGTTCTGCATAAATATCAAGCACACAGCCTTTATCAAATTGTGGCCACTCACTGTGATAACGGCGGCAACCTAATAAAAATCCAATCGGGGCGGGTTTGCCTTGTTGCCATGCATGATAACCCGCCCAAGCTGCAATAGTTTGGGCCATTAATTCAATACCCACATAACCGGCAATACCTTGGCGCTGGTTATCAAAAAAGAGATCATCTGATTTGATTGTGACTTGGCAATGCACATTTTCTACCCCAACACTGATTAAATCATCAATTAATATCATTGGAGTATCATGAGGCAGTAATTGTGCCAATGGAGGAGTATTAGTCATTAACATATCCAAAAATTAAACTGATGTTATTGCCACCAAAAGCAAAGGAGTTACTGAGGACTGCCGATGTTATTAGAGGTTGAGATCGTTTTACGAGTGTAATCGGCAGTTGTGGATCTTGGCAATCATCATTGATTTGTACAGGTAACGGTAACTGGTAAGCCAGAATATACCAACAAATAGCTGCTTCTACAGCACTGGCGGCACCAAGTGTATGTCCCGTTAAAGGTTTGGTTGAACTGACCATAACGTGGTGACCAAATACTCGCGCAATGGCTTTTGCTTCCATAGCATCATTCAACGGTGTTGCGGTGCCATGAGCATTAATATAACCAATATCATTTGGTGTTAACCCTGCATCCGTTAATGCATTTTGCATTGCGATTTCTGCGCCATGACCATCTGGGTGTGGGGCTGAAATATGATATGCATCAGAGCTATCGCCGCCGCCTAGAAAAGCAATATTTGATTGTTTTTTGATTGATAATTGCTGTTTTTTATCCTCTTCAGCAGGTGTGAGTGCTAACAACATAAAAGCTGCAGCTTCACCAATATTAATCCCATCTCGATTCATACTAAAAGGATTACAACGTTTAGAAGAGAGCGCATCTAAACCATGAAAACCATTAAGTGTTAGGCGGCATAAGGTATCTGCACCACCAACAATGACGGCATCGGCTAGTCCAGATTTGAGGAGGCGTTTAGCCGATAAAAAGCTACGGCCACTGGAAGAACAAGCGGTTGATATGGTGTAAACCAATCCGGTTAAACCAAAATAATCAGCAATGAATTGCCCCGTATTCGCTGGTTCTTGTTGATGATAATGATAATCCTCAGGCAAGTGGCCTTGTGCTGCTAATTGTTCTAATGCGTGTTCGCCATCACTGATCCCTGAGGTTGTTGTACCAATGATCACGGCGATACGATCAGCGCCATATTGGATAATCGCTTGCTGTATTTGGGAGCTTATTTGTTGTAATGCTGACAGTGCAAGACGATTGTTAGCCGTATTTTGATGTGGATATTGTTGCTCATTTATGGCAGCTAATGGGGCTGTTACTTGGCCAATAACCGTTTCACTGCCATCATTAAGCCAACCAGAAATTGTGCGCATGTCTGGGCTAGATCCTTGCACTAAACTATGCTGGATTTGTTCAGGTGTTGCCCCGAGTGCAGAATGAAAACCACAGCCGCGAATATAGACTGGGGTTGTGGTTTGATTATTTTTCATAAAATCTCATACCGAGGTTATTGACGCTGATAGTGTAATGTTTTTATGGTGATGGTGTAATTAGGCTGGTAATGGGTAAACGTAATCGTTCCCGTTAATTGATGGATGTTTTGATAATTAATTTCAGCCACTACGACACCCTTATTGTTGATAAGTTGACGTTGGTGTGAGGTTTGTTTTAATTGCCAGCCTATGTGTTGTAACGGTTGTTGCCATGCATCAAGTGGCCATAAGGTGATCATCATATTGAACAATACTTGTTTAGGATCGGGTAGAGTAGAGCCTAAGCCTGGCATCACATACGTTGTAATATGTTGGTCAGTATAATCTAAACTCAGAATCCGTGAGCCCCATGATGAAAACCCGGCAAGAGCTAATGCTTGTGGCGTAACTTGTAATTGCACGGGTAACTGATGGCTGGTTTGTTGCCATGTTGCAGTGATCAATTGACTAGCGGTGAGCGAATAGCCTAATTGCGCTGGGGTTGGTAAGGTCACTAAGGTATTGGGCGCAATATTGACTTGATTTGGTTGTGGCACCTGTATGGTTGTACACCCTGAGACTAATAATACGCTCAGTAACCCTATTAGCCCGTGATAACTAAGACGATGAAGGCAGTAATGTTGCATGTTATTTGGCTCCTCTATGTGATGTTGTGTTTGATATGGCTGAGGATGCTGGTGTCATAGCTAATGGGGCTAATAACCATGCAATAATAATCCCTGTGAGAACGGTAATACCAAAACTATGAATAGCTTGAGTGGCACTTAATGCTAATAGTCCAAACGAGAGTACCGTGGTTAATGCCGATAATGTGATAGCCAATAAGGTTGAACGACGATGGTGATTGTTGTCAGTGGATTTTAATTCTGCAAAAAAGAGACTGTAATCAATTCCTATCCCCAAAATTAAGATCAGTGCCAGTAAATTAAACAAGTTTAATGGTGTTCCACTAATACTAGTGATTGCAATACCTGCACATGCTGCTATCAATGATGGCGTGATCATTTGTAGCCCTTTTTTAAGCCCATAGCGCCATCCTAATAATAAGAAAATTGCGATGGTTGCTGCAATTAATAGCTCAGTGACTCGTTGTCGGTATTGTCCAAAAAGATGTGATACTTCATCGGCTTTATTGAGGTAGCTAAGTTGGCTATCTTGCGCGACCAATTGTTTGATGACATCAAGTTGATTGACACCAGAAAGCAAAATAACCGCACCGTATACAGACGATTGTGCTGATTGAATCTGACCAAGCCAAGTAAAGCGTAGTGGTTTAGATACTGGTGATGCTAAATATTCAGCAATCGTTAACGGCTGAAAGGTGGCGCTAAATTGTGGTGGGTGACTTAATTTGATTTTTTTATCTAGCTCTGGACCTTGCTGTTGATATAAGTGTTTCACTAACTCAAAATTGTGTTGTTGAGTTGCAATTGACGGTAAGTAATGCCCGATACTTTGGTAGCTATCAAGTTTGTGAGTCGTTACTAAGGTATTGAGTTGCTGGTCGACAATCGCTAATTTAGTTAATAGATCTTGTGCTGTTTTAGCTTTAACTAATAGCATTTGTTGGCCACTGCTAACTCCCGTGATCGCTTTAATGGTTGTTTCTTGTTGCTTGAGTTGTGCTGGTAGTGCTTGAAGCTGGCGAATATCATCATCATAGCGAATATGAAATAGTCCTAGAATAGAAACGACAGCCAATATTGATGGTATGCACCAGCGCACAAACGGTTGTTGCCACAGTTGTAACCATACATTGAGTAATTGCCGACAAGGTAAAGGTCGTGGTGAACACGGTTTTGCGGCTAAAGTGGGATACCAACACACGACGGTTGCATAAGCGGCAGTAAGCCCAATTGCTGAAAACAGTGACAATTGTTGTAACCCAGGGAAAGGTGCAACTAACATGCCGAGATAACCAATCAAGCTGGTGATTAGCCCTAAACTAATCGCTACAAAAATATGTTTGAGCCCTTGGTGTGGATCCCAATCATTTGCTGCGGCTAATCTATCAGTGAGATAGTGAAAAGCATAGTCAATCGAGACTCCAATCAGGCTAGCACCAAACACTAAACTAAATAAGTGTACTTTACCAAAAATGGCGACAGTACCGACAAATGCCGCAACCAAACCACAGCTGATTGACAATAATGCTAACACTAAAGGTAATGGGCTTCGGTAGATGACTACTAATAAAATAATGATCCCTAACAACGACCCTAAGCCGATAGTACTGATTTCTTTTTCAGCGCTTTGTGTGCCATGCGCCGCATAAAAAATAACGCCAGTATGCAAGATATCTACTTTATTTGTTGCGGTAGAATAGTCGTTAATGATCTGCTGTTGTAATTGGTTAAGTGCGGGTAATTGGTGTTGCAATTTAATACTGTACGGCGAGCCTGCGAGTTCAGCCGTGATCAATACGTAATGACGCTGCTGATATTTTGTAGTTAAAAAACCGTGATCAAGATTGAAATGACCACTTTGAGCGCTTAATTGAGTTAAATAATCACGAAATAATAAAAAAGGATCATGTTCAAGCTCTGCACCCGTAACGCCAGAAAACGGATTATACAGTGCCTGTAATACTTGGGTTATTTGTTGTTGAGGCTGCTGTGTTAACCGTTGTTGTTGTTGTGGCGTTAACAGCTGAAACCGTTTGGGGTAATAAAATTGCGCCCATGCTTGTTGTTGGCTATGACTCATTTTTGCATTAATAGTTGTAAACAAGCCTAGTTGAGTTAGCTGGTGACTAAATTGTTGTGCTGCTGTCAGCATGGTATCGCGACTTGAGCTGCCCACTAAAAATACCACCTTATTGCTCATGCTGGTGGCGATATGATCAAAAGCTTGTTGTGCTGCTGGATCTTGGTCATTTTGTGGTAACAAAGCCAAAATATTCGTTTCGATTGGCAACTGCTTATGCGCTGTTAATTGATAACCGAAGCTAACAACTAACAACAGCATAATGAATAACCATAAACGGCTAAGTTTAGAATTGGAAAACACGTTGTTCTTCTGTGGTTAATGTTGATGGTGTTGTACGTTGATGACTAAATGTAATCACAGTTTTATCACCACGAATTTCAGCCAAAGTAAGTTGATTGATAAATTTCCCCCCTTGTAGTGTGATGGTGGAGAAGACTTTATTTAAAGGAGCCTGCTTGGGGGTTAATACCAATTGCCACTTATTCTTCTGATCCGTTGTTGGTGTTAAGGTCGTCATGGCTAAATTAAATTGTTGATCTAATGTTGACGTATCACCGTTAAACAGTGCCAGAAATATATGGCTAAAATAAAATACCATGGGATTTTTATCCGCAGTCATAACCTGCGGAGGTTGATCATCAAATTGTTGACTGAGTTTATCTTGGGTTAGCACTAATGATACTGCCATTGGGGCTGTTTGATGCCACCATAAGCCGTGGTTAGCGGCAATAATAAACGTACCATTAGATATTAGTGGTTGGTTAAACATCGCCATGGTTCGACTTTGATTAAAATCACCACGAACAATTTTGGTGGTAGAAAGGGTTTGTTGAAGATCGCTTAATGTCATGGCTTGTGCTGATAAACTGGTTAGAGCTAATAACAGACACAATATCGTACCTTGAGTATGTTTTTTTAAACGAGTGAATATTAATAAATTAGTGCTCATCATGCCAAGCCTTTATTTTATCAGTAAAAATAGAAGGAGAGGCTAAGCGCATTTCTCCTGTTTCTATGCTAACAGCCACTTGCATTGTGTATGCTTTTGTCATTCGAGCATTGGTTTGTGCATCATAAATAACATAATCAACCCGAAGTCGGTTTTCCCATTCAGTAAGGGTGGCTGTAATACGAATACGATGATCAAAAGGCACCGGCTTAACGTATTTTACCCGCGTATCAATAATCGGCCACAGATAACCAGAAGCTTGCATTTGGTGATAGCTATAATCAATTTTCTCCATTAATAAACGTCGAACTTCTTCAAAAAAACGGAAGTAGTTACCGTGATAGATAACCCCCATTGGATCGGCATCTTGAAAAGCCGTGGTTAAGGTAAGTTCTGCGGTTAATAATGCCGGTGAAGTATCTTGACGCATAAATGATGTCATCCGTATGAGTACAATGATAAACCAGAGGCCTTAAACAGTGCTCAAGGCCTCTGATGATCAAATCTGAGTTAACAGATCGTTAGCGATCAATATAATGACCAATGTTGTTGTTGGATGCGGCTGATAAAAAGACGCAAGTCGTGCTCTAACGGACGGTCTTCAGTTACAAATTTAAATTCAGCCAATACCGCTTGTTGCATTGCTTGTAGTGCTGGGCTGATGTTGGTATCTGTTAGTTGTTGATCGCGCTTACGTAATTCAATTGCTTGGGTTGCCGCCAATAAGGATGCCGCTGTTACTTGTTCTGTCAGTTGTAATACTCGTAAACAATCACGAGAAGCAATTGTTCCCATACTGACTTTGTCTTGGTTATGACATTCTGTTGAGCGAGAGAACACACTAGCTGGCATGGTGTGTTTTAGTGCTTCTGCTGTCCAGGCTGAAATACCAATTTGAACCGCTTTAAAGCCATGATTTATCGGTTTACGCTCGCCGGTTGCTCCGGTTAGGTTAAACGGCAGTCCATTATTGAACTTGTAATCCATTAATTGTGCCATTTGGCGATCAAGTAAATCAGCAATATTAGCCACCGCTGTTTTTAGCGTATCCATAGCCATTGCAATATGACCCCCGTAAAAATGCCCACCGTGAAGGACACGTTCGTTATCACCATCAATAATAGGATTATCATTGGCGCTATTAAGTTCATTTTCAATCATCTGGCGTAGCCATGGCAAACTGTCTTGCAAAACCCCAATCACATGAGGTGCACAACGTAGAGAGTAACGATCTTGTAAGCGATCACTGTTACGTGGTGGACGCTCTGCTTGCAGATCTGAGCGCAACCAACTTGCAATTTGTTGTTGACCTGGATGGGGTTTGACGGCAAATAAAGCTTCATCGAAATGGAAACCATTACCTTGAATACCAACCGAGACCATTGCAGTAATTTTGGTCGCCAATTGCGCTAAATATTCTGCACGTTTATAAGCAATACAAGCCAACGCTGTCATCACTGAAGTACCATTCATCAACGCTAAACCTTCTTTCGGCTTGAGTTTAATTGGTGTGATGCCTAGCTCTTTAAATACATCGGCAGTAGGGCATATTTTTCCTTGATAAATAACTTCACGCTCACCAATTAATGCTGCGGCAAGGTATGATAATGGCGTTAAATCCCCACTGGCACCCACTGAACCTTCTTGAGGAATTCGAGGGCTAATATCATGATTGATGAGAGTCACAATTTGGTTGAGTAATGGATGACCAACACCGGATACCCCTTGGGATAGTGAACATAGTCGGGTTGCCAGCACGGCACGTGCTTGTTGACGATCAAGATCTTCGCCTAAACCACAACCATGAAAACGGGTAAGATTTAGGGGAAGATCATCGACAAGGTGAGTTGGAATCGCCACCGTGCAAGAGTCACCATAGCCTGTGGTTACACCGTAAATAACCCCTTCTTCTTTTAATAGTCGTTCTAGAAAGGCAACGCCTCGATCTATTTTGCTAGTAAAGGCACTCTCTGTGTTCATTTCAGCAGTGGCACCTTGGCTAATGGCGACCACATCTTCAATAGTGAGTCTGTCTGCACCAAAGCGAATGGTTTGTTGCGGTGTTGTCTGCGAATTATTTGTCATCTTTTTTTCCACTAAGCTGCCAAAAGTTAAAAAAGTTATACCACTGTAATGGTGCTTGTAAGGTGTAGTGCTCAAGGCGGATAGCATAGTGCTCAACAACCGTTTGTAAATCGGCATTACGAGTGGCGCGTGGCAAAGTTATTTGCTCACTGAACAGTTCAAAATATACATTAAAATGAGGGGTGGCTTGGCTGTCATCACGTAACCCAAATAATAGGTAAACAGGGGTTTTAAGTACAGATGCTAGTATAAAAGGACCTTGTGGAAACGGTGCTTTTTCCCCAAGAAAATTTGCCCAACTGACTCGTGTTTCATTAGCAACGGAGGTGCGATCGCCAACGATAACTACCCATTCACCACGTTCAACTTTTTGCTGAAGCATGATTGCAGTATCGGCGCCGAGTTGATTAACATGAATTAGATTGAGATTTGAGTCTGGATTAACGGCTTTAAGAACACTATTAAAATGTGCCGCGTGCTCAGTAAATACTAATGCATTAATTTTAATATTTTTATGCCGTTGACTGAGTGCTCGACATAATTCTAAATTACCCAAATGCGCGCCAAGGATCACCACGCCTTGATTACTGGCAACAATATTATCAAAGTGATGTTGACCATGAATGGTGAGGTTATCAGCATTATAATCGCCTTTCCAAGCGGCTAACTTATCGAGTGTTGTGTGTCCAAACGACAATAAGTGCTGATAGGGGGTTAGATTTTCAGGTAATGACAATTGTTGCTGCGCGGCAAAATGTTGTAGTTGCTGTAAATACTGTGTGGATGCCTGACGGGCTGTCTTACTGGTTAAATAATAATAACCAATTACCGGTTTTAATAACTGATTAACGACTTTGCGCCCTAATAAACGATAGATAGCCAATAACAGTTTGATTCCTAATACGGTGCCGCGCTCACTTCGGCTTGACCAGTGCTGTGAGTGAGATTGATGCCGTTTTAATAATCGAGGAATACGTGGCAGCATGCCTAAAAATAATTTGGTGTGCATCCAACTAATTTTGATGTTATCCCATAGGGCATCAAAATGTGAAATACCGCCTTCAGGATAGATAACTTTTGTATCAATAAACTTAATATCGCCGTTATTCCAATAGAATCGCACCATGATTTCAGTATCAAACGCCATTCGATGGCTGAAATTATAGTGGTTTAAGACTTGTATAATGGGATCTATGGGGTAGCAACGAAAACCACACATACTGTCTTTGATAGTAAATGATAGGGTTTCGATCCAGACCCAAAAATGAGTAATATAACGTCCATATAAGCGTGATTTAGGAACTGAATCATCGTAAATCGGCTTGCCAGAAATAAGTGCCGTTGAATACTGATGTGCTGTAACCAATAATTCATTAACAGCGGTTAAGTCATGCTGGCCATCTGCATCTATTTGAATGGCATGGCTATAATTTTGTTTTGCCGCATGTTTAATAGCAGCCATTACTGCATAACCTTTGCCCTTGTTGTGGGGTAAGGTGATGACTTCAACTAAGGGATTTTGTGATAGCTGCGTTAGAATATCTTTAGTTATAGCATCACTGCCATCATCAACCACAATAATGGGATAAGCAAAAGTTTGTAATGCATCAATGATAGCTGGCACAGTGTGACCATGATTATAACAAGGAATAATAAAACATGGATGGAACCAACTCATGCGGCTATCCCCATGGTTATTTTACCTGAAGAGTGAATGATGGTTTCATTCTCCGGAGTGAGCGAGCTAAAGTTAAAGTGTAATTTTTGTTTATCAGCAACCCACTCTAATGTCAGAGTGATCGTTGTATTGGGTAAAATAGGTTGTTGGAATTTAATGACATCCATGCCTTTAAATTCAGTCGGCATATCACTGAAATAATGGCTTGCAAAGTGAACTGCCCAATCAATTTGACTGACTCCCGGTAATAGCGCAAATGTTGAAAAATGGCCTTTAAAATCATCTAAATCATGATCGACACATAAGGTAATAACCGCATGATGATCAACAATATGGCTGCTAAGTAAGGTTGGTGCTTTTCTGTTCATTAGTCATTATTACTTATTAGTTATGGTCATTAAATAGGTGTTCAAGGTCGCGAATAAGACGTTTACCTTGGCTATTTAATGGAATCTCTGCAATGGGACGAAAACGGCGGGGAATCGCTATCGGTTCTATCCATTGGCGTAATTGCTGTCGTAATAGTAACCAAAATTTCCCTTTCCCAATCTGATTAAGCTGTTCCATACCCGAAGTTGTAAGTGTGATCACCGCGGCGATATGTAATCGTTGTTGTTGCTCTAGCGGGAATACGGCGGCTTCATCAATCCATGGCAATTGGCATAAACGTTGTTCAATTTCAGTTAATGATATGCGTTTTTCTTCTATTTTGATTATGCGGTCTGTTCGGCCTTTAAGTTCAAAGTGATCATTGTCAATGAGTACGCAGTGATCACAGGTTTGATACCAGTGCAGAGGATCAACAAAAGGAGAGCATATTTTTAAACACTGTTCTGCATTTAGAGCTATATTAACTACCGTAAATCGTTGCCATGGTGTTGTTGATTGTTGTTGTTGGCGATAACCAATGCCTCCTGTTTCGGTACTGCCGAATACTTCAAAAGGAAGTTTGCCAAGTAATTGTTGGCAATGTTGAGCCGCTGCTAATGCTAATGGTCCCCCCGAAGAAAAAATAGCGTTATAGGGAGCTGAGGTTACATCAGTATGTAAGCGCTTTAATAATGCAGGGCTACTGATTAAGACTTTATTGGGTGCAGCTTGTGCCACCACTTGCTCTGGATAGTCGAGATTAAAACAATCAAAACTACGACCACGGCATAACGGCCATAACACTCGAAATAGTAGACCATAAATATGTTGATGAGAGACGGTGCTACAAATGTGGCTCTGTTGTAATTGCGCACCCCAAATAGCCTCAAGTTGTGCAATTTCGTTATCCAGTAAATCTAACGTTTTGACAATAGCTTTGGGTATGCCACTTGAACCGGAAGTAAACAATGTCAGTTCGGTATCAGCAAGGGCTAATGGTGGAAAGACCATGTGAGATAATGATATTTGTTCTTGAGTATTGAGCAAGGAGCCAATATTGATGGTAGTCACTGATGAAGGAATGTGTAGTTCCTCATCATGTAGCAAGATATCAAAATGAGTATTTAATTCAGCCAGTGCTGCGGGCTGATGATTACTGGGTAAAATAAGTTGTTTTTTAGCATAAATTACCGCCATAAATGCAACTGCAAACAAATAGCTGTCGTGGCAACAAAGTGCAAAACGCGGCTGTTCAATTATGGCTAATTGTTGGCTTAAACTAAAAACATGGGCTCGAAATTGAGGCCATGAATATTGTTTTGTGCCATTAAATGCCACGTGAGTGAGATGATGAGTAGGGCGCTGCATTAAGGTCGATAATGATGTTAACGTCGAGGGTGTTATTGCTGTATGCATAGCCGTTCTCGTGTGCTATTAATGAAAGTTTGTGCTTACTTACTGTTGGTGTTTTTGTCTAAACCATTGCCGACATAGCCATTCGATTCCAAACAAACTGCCAGCAAAAATATAGCTAATAAAGCCATTATAAAATGTCCAGATATGTAATGGCATAAAACAGGTTATGAATGCAATTGCTCCATTGATAATAAAAAACACACACCAGATTTTAGTGACATTGCGAGTATAGCGTACGCCACTTGGTGGTAGGTTAGGTTCTTGCAGGCGTGCTAATCGCTCAATTAAGCTTTGCTGTTGCCACAAGCTACTGCTGAACAGTCCTAGCATCAATATATTGACGATAACAGGGTAATAGAGCAATAGTCCTTGCTGGCGAAACAATGTCCCTAACAGGATCAACGTAATACCAACGCCACCACTTAACCAGCCAATATATTTTAGCTCTTTGAGTTGCGTCTGCTTGGCTGCAATAATGCGAACAATAAAAAATACCGCCAGTAAAGCGCCAACCGTGGTTATTCCCCAACGGTTAATACCGTAATAAACAGCCATGGGATAAGCTATTAGGGCTAAGGCTGACAGTATAGTTAGCAGACGCATCACCATTATTCAGCCTTGAGTAAATCAGCAACCGCTATAACGACATCATTAACCGTACGAACATTTTTAAATTCATCAGGCTGGATTTTTTTGCCCGTGAAGTTTTGTAAACGTACAACCAGATCAACTGCATCAATGCTATCGAGATCAAGGTCTTGATAAAGGTGTGAGTCTAAATGGATATCGTTAGCATCGAGTTCAAACAGCTCAACTAAAAGTGTTTGAACTTGGTCAAAAATCTGGTCGTTATTAATTTGAGTCATAATGATTACGCTTTGTTCTGTGAGATGTAATGAGCAAGGTTAGCCACTGACGCGAAATGTTGGCGCGTATTGGTGTCATCTGCATCAATAACAATATTGTATGTTTTCTTAATTGCCAGCCCAAGCTCTAAAGCATCGATAGAATCGAGGCCAAGTCCATCATTAAAAAGTGGTGCATTGGTGTCGATGTCATCAACGCTAATATCTTCTAAATTTAATACATCGATAATCAATGTTTTTAATTCTGTATATAGTTGTTCCATATTACCTGCTTGTTATTAATGGTTAACGACAGCATAAATAGTTGTCACACATGAGTTGGAAAAATAGCATGGGTTAAATATTGATTTAATTGCCGAGCTGCTGCTGTTGACGATCGGTTTTGGTTTAAAAATGACGCTGTATTAATTTCGTCTTTTATTTCAATTAAAAATAATGGCTTATGATTCGGTACTTGATACCATTTTTGCTGCTTAGTTAAAAAACTGGGTGTAACAGTAATGTGCACAACCCGAATATTAACCTGACTGCGAACGGCTATTTGTGCTGCTCCACGCTGTAACTTTGGCGTTGTTAAGGGCGTAGTGCGTGTGCCTTCAGGAAAGACCAATAACACATTCCCTTGCTGTAAGCGCTGATTACATGTCTCTAACAATAATTCTGGATCTTTATTGGGAATATACCCCGCAGCTTTAACAATACCTTTAATAAAAGGGTTATGCCAGATTGTTGCCTTCACTAAGCAATCACACTGGGGTAATTGTGATGCTAATAAAACATAGTCAATCAGGCTGGGGTGGTTAGCAACAATTAAACATTGTTTATCTGCTTGAAGTGCTGCTAAATTTTCAAAGCGATAATCAATAACACCTAAAAAACGCATCGTACGACAGAAAAAATTAAAGGTACGTTGAATTGTCGTTTGTACTTTGATCTCTCGTTGTTGTTGCGGTGTTAGTAAAGTAATGACCGGAAAGACGATAAAAGTCAGTACCAGAGCACCTAATCCGAATAAGCTGAAACATCCAGCAGTTGCAATAATACGCCAGCTCTTATTGAGTCGTTGTGGTATTGAGAGTGTTTTCATTATTGATGCTGCCATTGCCACTGTTGTTTTTGCGCATTAATAAACCATTGGCTATCTTTATTAGCAAGATGTTTGATAACAGTGAGTGTCTGCGGATAACAATCGACACCATGATGATGTTCACAGATAGCGGGTGACATTGGTTGCCAGCATAGTTGGCTATTGTTGCCGTAAGATATCACCATTGCTAATGCAAAAAGTGGGTATTGATATTGTTCAAATTGTTGGTATTCATTTGGTAGAGGTTGATCATAATCAACCACCAGAACACGATGATCTGGATGCTCATTGAGGTAACATGCAACTTCAATCAATGCCATATGAAGAGTATTTTCACCACCGGTAAGTGATGTAACGGCAAGAGGTTGTTTGGTCGCAATAGTATATAAGCCTGCCGCGGTATTATGTACCGACTGTGAGAAAGCAATCGGTGATGCATCATCACCGTTGATAATGTCTTTAATTAAATTAACGGTGCGGTGTAATTCCCCATGACGGCTGGAAAAAACAATATAATCAACCGCCGTTTTCTCAGTGATCGTCATTGCTGCTTGAAGCGCTAATTTACTTATAGGGCTCATACGTCGACGTATCATTGGCGGGATTTTATCTGCTGCTGGTGGTTGAGCATGTAATAATTGAGGGTGGTTAGCCCATGCTTGTTCGTCTTCTTGTAAGACTAAACCAGGAGTAAGTGCAATCCAGTGGTCAATATTGAAGTGAATTGTATTCATAAGCTCCACATAAACAACAAAACAATCAGAATGATGAGTATAAATAAAGATAACTATTGATAAAGTTTATCATTAAATCAAGCAGATAACTGTGTATTTTATGATCACATATTTAATATTTTAGAATTTATTGATATTTATATTAGTCGTTTTTCTTAGGTTACTGATATATGTGTAATTATTAATATTGTTTGTTTTAAAACAGTGTCTATCAAAAGCGGCTAGTTAGAATAACCGTTGAATTTCCTTCTCCTTAATTACAGGTGTCGCGTGAGTCACTTTACTAAAGATCTATATAATGCATTAGCTGCAAAAACGGAAGCTCAAAAATTGGCTTTTTCGCCGATTGTTTTTCATACCGCACGTACGTTACGCGATTTAAATATACTACAGGTATTGGATAATGCAGGCAAAGATGGGCTAAATGCCCTACAAATTGCAGCAGCAACACAAGTCTCTGAATATGGTGTAAAAGTATTATTAGATATGGCGCTTAGTGCTCATATTGTGATTTGGCAACAGAATAAATACTGCTTAGCTAACCTTGGCTATTTTCTATTACATGATGGCATGACCAATGCCAATATGGATTTTACCGCTGATGTTTGTTATGCCGCAATGATGCACCTAACAGATTCTATTCAACAAGGAAAACCAGCAGGGCTTAAAGAATTAGGGGATTGGTCAACTATCTATCAAGGATTATCGCAATTGCCTGAACAAGCCAAACAAAGTTGGTTTGCATTTGATCATTTTTATTCTGATCGTTCATTTCCGTTGTTACTCGACAAAGTATTTACTCACCCACCAAAGCGAATCTTTGATATTGGTGGTAATACTGGCAAATGGGCATTGCAGTGTTGCCAGTACAATAAAGATGTAGAAATGACGATCATTGATTTGCCTCAGCAGATTGCTGTCGCTCTTGAAAATGCTAAACAGGCTGGATTTTCCGATCGTATTAAGGGATATCCTGTTGATATGCTTGATCGCACTCAAGCATTACCACAAGGTGCTGATGTGTGGTGGATGAGTCAATTTTTAGATTGTTTCTCCCCGATGGAAATTTTAAGTATTTTACGTCGAGTAAGACAAGCAATGAGTCATGATGCCAAAGTTTATATTCTTGAATTATTCTGGGATGCGCAACGCTATGAGGCTGCATCTTATTGCTTAAATGCCACTTCGTTATATTTTACTTGTTTAGCGAATGGTAATAGTCGATTTTATCGTAGTGAAGATTTTCTAGAGTTAGTGACAGAAGCCGGCTTTATCGTTGTTGAACGTGAAGATGATATTGGCTTAGGTCATACGTTGCTCACGCTACAAGCAGGACAAATTTAGCGAAAGGTAAGGGTAGCAATTGTGAAGCAGAAACAGCGTACGCAAGTGGTTATTATTGGTGCTGGCCCTTCAGGTTCAGTTGCTGCAGCGTTATTACATCAGCAAAATATTGATGTCATTGTTGTAGAAAAAAGTACTTTTCCTCGGTTTTCAATTGGTGAAAGTTTATTACCTGCCTGTATGGAAGTGATTGAACAAGCAAAAATGTTGGATGCTGTTACTGCCGCAGGATTTCAATATAAAGATGGGGCTGCATTTCGTTATCAAGATCGCTATACCGCATTTAATTTTAACGATAAATTCACGTCTGGTATTGGGACAACCTATCAAGTCCAGCGTGGGGATTTTGATAAGGTTTTAGCTGATGAAGCTGTTGTTCAAGGTGTTGAAATTCGCTATCAACATACTGTGGACGCCATTGAATGTTTAGCTAATAAGTCAGTGCTTACTATCATGGATGAGCAGCAACAAAAATACACAATAGATGCTGATTTTGTATTAGATGCCAGTGGTTTTGGGCGTGTACTACCGCGATTGTTGGGATTGGAAAAGCCTTCACATTTACCCTCAAGGCAGGCGATATTTTGTCATATAACCGATCATATTGATGCTGACCTCTGCTTGGTTGAATATGACCGCAACAAGATTTTAATTTCAGTGCACCCTCACTCGGCTGATGTTTGGTATTGGTTGATCCCCTTTAGTAATGGCACTTGTTCATTAGGGGTCGTTGCTCCACCGCATTGGTTAGCAAAATACGGTGGTGATCCACTTATGGTATTAAAGCAGTTAGTCATTGAAGAGCCAGGGCTTGCGAATGTGTTAGCACATGCTGAATATCCTCAAGTGGCTTCTACTATTGGTGGTTATTCTGCTAATGTGACGCAATTGGCTACGTCAAATTATGCCTTATTAGGCAATGCTGGGGAGTTTTTAGATCCGGTCTTTTCTTCTGGCGTGACCATTGCGATGAAATCAGCGCAATTAGCGGCTGGGGTGTTGGGACGTGCTTTTGCTGGCGAGAATATCGATTGGCAACGTGATTATGCCGAGCCTTTGATGTTAGGCGTTGATACGTTTAGAACTTACGTTGAAGGGTGGTATTCAGGTGAGTTACAAACCGTTATTTTTCATCCCACCCCTGACCCTAAAATTAAGCAAATGATTTGTGCCATTTTAGCGGGCTATGCTTGGGATACTCATAATCCTTTTGTTGCGCAATCACAGCGTAGATTAGCGGTTGTTGCTGCTATATGTGCTGATAATATTAAATAGTGTTACAAGCCGCTACATGTCAGTTTTTAAAGGTCAATGTAGCGGCTTTTTATCTGTGTTTATTAGCGAACCATATCAAGATACAGGTTTTCAACTTTAGTACGTGCCCACTCAGTTTTACGTAAGAATTTGAGGCTTGATTTGATACTTGGATCATCATTAAAGCAACGAATGTTAATTCGAGCTCCTAGTTCATTCCATCCATAATGCTCGACAAGCTCTATCAATACTTTTTCTAAGGTAATGCCGTGTAGTGGGTTATTTTTTTGTGTCATGGTATATGCCGTCTGAGTGACTAATTTAAAATATTGAGTTATTCGCTGTTAGTGTAACTGACAATGGCCTGATCACCCAGCGTCGTTTTAAGAGTCTTTGGTGCTGGCGAAACGAAAGGATGGTAACTTCAATATAGAGCAAGTGTGCTAATACTGTCTTTAAGTGAATCAAAATATTTTTATTAATAACCAGTCTTATTCAATCGCATTATTAATTGTAAATACCCAAATAACGCCAGCTTATATTTAAAAGAGTATGGGTTCGTCTTTTAATATGGTGCTTATTATACAGTAGGAGCAATATTTTGTACTCCGCCATTGGTGGCAAAATAAAGCGTCAACTTAAGTGATTTAATAAGATTGTAATAATTTAATTGGCGGTTGTTTATTTATGCCATTGATTTTTTTTCTTCTTTGTAGAGCACATTTTTGGCAGCCGCTGCCTGCCAAATGGTTGGTTGGTAATTGACAAAATTGGCCATGAATACTGCAAATAATAATGCCTTTCGTTCGCATGTTTTGATATTCAAACAATGAATAGTTATACCGATTACCATGAATTTTTTTTGCATCAACGATAAATTGTTTTGTGGTTTTTTTATGGCTGTTTTTTGCACATTTTGGACAGCCACTTCCGCGTAAATGTGCATCTGCACGTTGAGTGAAAATACCATGAATAAGACAAGTTATGTCTATTTTTTGAAGTGCGCTGGTATAGTTTATATTTGAATATTGATAACGATGAAGGTGAATAGTATTGGCTTTTTCAATGTAGACAGCTTGTGAGTAATGATACGACGAAACACATTTAGGACATCCTTTTCCTGCAAGATGTGCATTAGGACTTTGTGTAAAGTTACCATGAATACGACAGTGAATGATCCCCTTCTGTAAAGTTCCACTATATATAAATTCCCCATAGGTATATTTGCCACCATGAAGTACCGTAGATCGGCTAATAAAGGTTTGAATGTCCATTTTTAACTTACCAGAACAAGCAGGACAGCCATGCCCTGCAAGATGAACATCCGGCCTTTGTTCAAAATTCCCATGGATAGGGCAAGTAATAATACTTTTCGTTTTGGCGTTTATATAATCAAAAAAAGCATAACTATACCGTTGCTGGTGGCGATTTTTTGCTTTTTCAATAAAAAGAATATTCTTGTTTTTCATTATATTTTAGTTTCTAAATGGTATTTTTTTGATTGTTTTTTGTTACTAAAATGATTTTTTAAATAGTGGTTACTTTTTCTAATTTAAATAAGTAATTATGTAATGGCAGAGAAAACAACGTAATTTTCAATCAGCTATGTTAGTTAACTAATATTCCTATCTGTAAAAATAAGTTAAAGATTATTAATGGTTAATTATGCGGATTTTGCACATTATAATGTAAATGTTAGGTTGCAACATCAACTACCAAAAATGGTAATCATTGTTTGCATTTATTTTAATGGCTATCGCAAAATTGTTCACGTAGATTTCATAACACATTCGGTAGGCCTAAACGTATTGAAAAATAAGCCTATTAGTGAAAATGCTTATTATATATAACTGGGTTTTATATATTTAAGTAAGTGCAAAATTAATGTTTTATTGTGATATGAAAATATTTGAAATATATATTCAGTTTTTATACAGGCTCAATGTGTAGCCTGATATAAACAGAAAATAATTAATTATTTTATATTTTCTGTAATAAACATTGCAAAACTAAGGAGTCATAATAATTACGATACAGTCGGTGTAGAGGATTTAAATATGAAAGCAGACTCAGGTTGTAACGATATTATTTCTGCAGCAAAAAGCATATTACTCGGACAGTTAATACTTGGATTTTTATTTATAATATTAATTTGTATTACAAAAAATACGTTTGGTGTGAAATCTGCAATTATAGGTGTGGCGATTGCGGTTATTCCTTCATTGCTCGGACTTGGTAGTGCGGCATATAAATTGAAGATGAATAGAGACATTAGTATCAGATATTTAGCCAAGCTTAACTCATTAGTTAAATGGGTTTATACCGCGTTAATGATACTCGCTGTGGTTCGTTTTATACCCGTCGATAACAAAATTATGCTATTGGCGTATAGCGTTACATTTTTAGGGTGCTTTTTAACTCCGATACTTAACAAACCTCAATTTAGGATGACGTAAGGTGGAATCAGTAACTACCGCTCACGATTATATTGAGCACCATCTAACATTCTTCACTGTGGGTAAGGGTTTTTGGAGCATTAACATTGACTCCATGCTCATGGTTTGGTTGTTAGGTTTACTGTTTATCGGTGTCTTTCGATATGTTGCTTCACGAGGAACCAGTGGTGTTCCGGGTAAGTTGCAATGTTTCATTGAGATCACTTATGAATTTGTAAATGACCTTGTTAAGGAAATTTTTCAAACTAAAGATAAGTTAATAGGGCCATTGGCTTTAACTATTTTTGTTTGGGTTTTCTTAATGAATACCATTGACTTACTACCGGTTGATTTTATTCCAGCACTTGCTCGTCTACTTGGTTTTGAGCATTTCCGTGAATTACCTTCAGCGGACGTCAATGTGCCGATGTCGATGGCGCTTGGTGTATTTATGTTAATCATAATTTATACACTAAAAGCAAAAGGACTTAGTGGCTTTATTAAAGAACTCACTACACAACCTTTTGAAAGTCCATGGCTTTACCCTGTGAATTTAGTTTTGGAGTTAGTGACATTAATATCAAAACCAATTTCTCTCGGTCTTCGGTTGTTCGGCAACATGTACGCAGGTGAAATGATTTTCATCCTAATAGCATTGATGCCGTGGTGGATGCAGTGGGCACTTAGCGTTCCATGGGCATTATTCCACATTCTTATTGTGTTCCTTCAAGCCTTTATCTTCATGGTACTAACCGTTGTGTACCTTGCGATGGCAACAGAAGAACATTAATAAACTAAGTTCGATTTACGTTTTAACTATTTAATAATTTTGGAGTCATTCATGGATATTGTAAGTGCAGTTCTTTATGTTGCTGGTGCACTACTGATTGGTTTGGGCGCTGCAGGTGCGGCGGCTGGTATTGGTAACTTAGCAGGTAAATATCTTGAAGGTGTTGCACGTCAACCTGATCTTATGCCGATGTTACGTACGCAGTTCTTTATCATGATGGGTCTTGTCGATGCGGTTCCTATGATTGGTGTTGGTATTGGTCTTTACATCATCTTTGCTGTGGCTTAATAGCTAAAACTACCGTTATTTATCATAACGTTATTTAAATAGTGAGGATGGTATGAATTTAAATGCAACCATGCTTGGTCAAGCAATCTCCTTTGTGATTTTTGTTTGGTTATGTATGAAATATGTCTGGCCGCCGCTTACTGCGCTAATAGAACAACGCCAGCGTGATATTGCAGATGGGCTTATTCATACTGAAAACGCAGCGAAAGAACTTGATATCGCAAAAGCGAATGGTGCCAAAGTTCTTGAAGATGCGAAGAAAAGTGCGAGTGAGTTAGTTGAGCAAGGTAATAAGCGTCGAGCACAAATTATCGAAGATGCCCATGCAGAAGGCGAGAAAGAGAAAGCCCGTCTTGTAGCGCAAGGTCAAGCAGAGTTAGAAAGCGAACGTAATCGCATTCGTCAGGAACTACGTGCTGAAATGTCCGATATGGTCATTGAAACAGCAGAGAAACTGATTAATCGCAATTTGGATACTGATGCTAACCGCGATCTCGTTAATAAACTTATCACGGATATGTAAGCGGAGAGCACATTATGTCAGATCCACTAACCATTGCTCAGCCCTATGCCAAAGCTGCATTTGATTATGCAGTTGCTAATCAGGCATTGGAACAATGGGAGCAAATGTTGACCATCGCAGCAACGGTTGCTAGTCAACCAATCATTGCTCAACAGATTGAAGACAGTGAACAGTTTGGTGCTAACGATTCAGCAGCGTTTACTGACATGTTCTTGGGCGTTTGTGAAGGTCTACTGGATGAACATGGCCAGAATCTGATCAAAGTAATGGCTGAGAATGGACGTCTAAATGTGATCGTTCAGGTTGTTGAATTGTTTCGTGAGCTTAAAGATGATTATGAACGCATGGTTACTGCGCATGTCACCACAACTGAGCCATTAAGCATTCAACAACAAGCCAATTTAGTACAGGCGCTGCAGAAAAAATTAAATCGTAGTGTTGAGCTTGATTGCCACATCGATGAAACGCTAATAGGCGGCATACTGATCAACGCTGGAGAACTGGTGATTGACGGTACGCTTAAAAGCTCTATCAACCGACTCGCAACGAGCCTTCAGGCGTAATAGGTAATAGATATGCAACTAAACTCGAACGAAATTAGCGATTTAATTAGACAACGAATCGCAACCTTCAACGTGACAAGTCAAGCACGTAACGAAGGGACTATCGTCTCTGTAAGCGACGGTATTATTAATATCAATGGTCTTGCTGATGTTATGCAAGGTGAGATGATTGAACTTCCTGGCAACCGTTATGCGTTAGCACTTAACTTAGAGCGTCACTCTGTAGGTGCGGTAGTGATGGGCCCTTATGCTGACCTTGCAGAAGGCATGAAAGTAACAGGTACAGGTCGTATTCTTGAAGTTCCTGTAGGTAAAGGTTTATTAGGGCGTGTAGTTAATACCCTTGGCCAACCTATTGATGGTAAAGGCGCTATTGATAATGACGGTTTCGCACCGGTAGAAATCATTGCTCCAGGTGTTATTGACCGTAAATCGGTTGATCAGCCTATTCAAACAGGCTACAAAGCAGTTGATGCAATGGTACCAATCGGCCGTGGTCAACGTGAACTTATTATCGGTGACCGTCAAACAGGTAAAACAGCGATGGCGATTGATGCCATTATCAACCAGAAAGATTCTGGTATTTATTCTGTTTATGTTGCGATTGGTCAAAAAGCGTCAACTATTGCGAACGTAGTGCGTAAATTAGAAGAAAATGGCGCCCTACAAAATACTATCATCGTGGTTGCTTCTGCTTCAGAAGCTGCAGCACTACAGTACCTAGCACCGTATGCTGGTTGTACGATGGGTGAATATTTCCGCGACCGCGGTGAAGATGCACTAATTGTCTATGATGATTTGTCAAAACAAGCAGTAGCTTACCGCCAAATTTCACTATTGCTTAAGCGTCCACCAGGCCGTGAAGCCTTCCCTGGTGATGTTTTCTACCTTCACTCACGTCTACTAGAGCGTGCATCACGTGTAAATGCTAACTATGTTGAGCGTTTCACTAATGGTGAAGTAACAGGTAAAACTGGTTCATTAACTGCGCTGCCAATTATCGAAACTCAAGCAGGTGACGTATCAGCATTCGTACCCACTAACGTAATTTCGATTACTGATGGTCAGATCTTCTTGCAGACTAACTTGTTTAATGCCGGTTTACGTCCAGCGGTAGATCCTGGTATTTCAGTATCGCGTGTAGGTGGTGCAGCTCAGACTAAAATCATCAAGAAGCTGTCAGGCGGTATTCGTACCGCACTCGCACAGTACCGTGAATTGGCAGCATTTGCTCAGTTCTCATCTGATCTTGATGATGCAACACGTAAGCAGCTTGATCATGGTGAAAAAGTAACGGAATTGATGAAGCAAAAGCAATATGCACCGATGTCAGTTGCGGAGCAAGCACTTGCTATTTTCTCTGCTGAGAAAGGGTATTTAAACAACGTTGAGTTATCTCAAATTGGTGTGTTTGAAGAGGCATTAATGGCGTTTGCTAAGAGCCAACATGCTGAGTTGCTTGCATCAATTAATGAATCAGGTAATTACAACGATGATATCGAAGCAAGTCTGCATCAGCTTCTAAAAACATTCGTTGATACGCAGTCGTACTAAGTAACGAGAATACTTTCCGTCCAAACGACGCAGTATGAATGTAGATAGGAGCTAACCATGGCAAATGCAAAAGAGATCCGCACTAAAATCGCTAGCGTACAAAATACGCAAAAGATCACTAGTGCAATGCAAATGGTTGCCGCAAGTAAGATGCGTAAAGTTCAACATAACATGGAAGCTACCCGCCCTTACGCAGAGAATATGCGTAAGGTGATCGGACACTTAACTTCCGGTTCGTTGGAATATAAGCATCCCTATCTTGAAGAGCGTGAAGTAAAACGAGTCGCTTACATCATTATTTCCTCAGACCGAGGATTATGTGGTGGTTTGAACATTAATTTGTTCAAGAAAGCCATGGCCGATATGCGCCAATGGCGAGATCAAGGGGTTGATGTAGATACCACCTTGATCGGTTCAAAAGCAATTTCGTTTTTTCATCGCTTCGGCAACGTAATTGCACAAACATCAGGTATTGGTGATGAGCCAAAATTAGAAGATATTTTAGGCCCGGTTAATGCCATGTTGGAGTTTTTCGACGAAGGCAAAATTGACCGCTTGTTCCTGGTTTACAACCAATTTGTAAACACCATGGTGCAAATGCCAAAGGTAACCCAGCTGTTACCTAACCCGGAACTTGAAGAGACTGCATCTGAAGATGCGAATAAAGCAAGTCGCTGGGATTATATCTATGAACCTGATCCTAAACCGATCCTCAATGAATTGATGCTTCGTTATATCGAATCACAAGTCTACCAAGGCACCGTTGAGAGTATCGCTTGTGAGCAAGCAGCACGAATGGTTGCAATGAAAGCTGCAACAGATAATGCGGGTGAGCTGATTAATGATCTTCAGCTTGTATATAACAAAGCCCGTCAAGCAGCAATTACCCAAGAGCTAAGTGAAATCGTAGCTGGGGCACAAGCCGTTTAAACAGAATTTTAAGGACATCAAATGAGTATTGGTAAGATTGTCAAAGTCATCGGCGCTGTCGTTGACGTTGAATTTGATCAAGATAGCGTGCCTCGAGTATATGATGCGCTTACCTTAAGTGATAGTGAGCATGCAGCATTAGTATTAGAAGTGCAGCAGCAAATTGGTAGCGGTGTTGTTCGTTGTATTGCAATGGGTTCATCAGACGGTCTTCGTCGTGGTTTAGAAGTGGTTAATACTAATGCGCCAATTTCTGTACCGGTAGGTGAAGAGACCCTCGGCCGTATCATGAACGTATTGGGTACCCCAATCGATGAGTGTGGTGAAATCGGTGAAAAGAAAAAATATGCTATTCACCGTGCTGCACCTTCATATGAAGATCAATCAAACAGCTCTGAATTACTAGAAACTGGCGTTAAGGTAATTGACCTTATTTGTCCGTTTGCGAAAGGCGGTAAAGTGGGTTTGTTTGGTGGTGCGGGTGTAGGTAAGACCGTTAACATGATGGAGCTTATCAACAACATCGCCAAAGCACACTCAGGTCTATCAGTATTTACCGGTGTCGGCGAACGTACTCGTGAAGGTAATGACTTCTACTTCGAGATGAAAGAAGCCGGAGTGCTTGATAAAGTTGCCATGGTTTACGGTCAGATGAATGAGCCCCCAGGTAACCGTCTACGTGTAGCGCTAACTGGTTTAACTATCGCAGAAAGTTTCCGTGATGAAGGCCGTGATGTTCTTTTATTTATCGATAACATCTACCGTTACACACTTGCGGGAACGGAAGTATCTGCATTGTTAGGCCGTATGCCATCAGCGGTAGGTTACCAACCAACATTGGCTGAAGAAATGGGTGTACTACAAGAGCGTATTACCTCAACTAAAACAGGTTCTATCACCTCTATTCAAGCGGTATATGTACCAGCCGATGACTTGACTGACCCATCACCAGCAACAACCTTTGCTCACTTAGATGCAACCGTTGTACTGTCTCGTAATATCGCTGCATTGGGCCTATACCCTGCGATTGACCCATTGGATTCAACTTCACGTCAGCTTGATCCATTGGTTGTTGGTCAGGAGCACTATGATGTTGCTCGTGGTGTGCAGACAGTACTTCAGCGTTATAAAGAATTAAAAGATATTATCGCTATCCTTGGTATGGATGAGCTATCTGAAGAAGATAAGCAAACCGTATCGCGTGCACGTAAGATTGAACGTTTCTTAACGCAGCCTTACCACGTAGCGGAAGTATTTACCGGTCAAAAAGGTATTTTCGTTTCTCTTAAAGAGACTATCGCAGGCTTTAAAGGCTTATTAAGCGGCGAGTATGATGACATTCCAGAACAAGCATTCTTGTACTGTGGTGGCATTGAAAATGTACTTGAAAAAGCGAAAACCTTATAAGGCTTGAGGAGGCATTATGGCTATTGGCGTTACCGAGAACACGTTCCAGCTTAATATCGTAAGTGCTGAAGGACCGTTGTTCTCTGGTCCAGCTCACGCGCTGGCAGTTTCAGGCTCCGATGGTGAGTTGGGTATTCGCCCTGGTCACTCTCCTTTATTGAGCCGACTAAAACCTGGTGTAGCAAGCTTTGTCACAAATCTGAAGGATCCCGAAGAAATCCTTTATATTTCTGGCGGTATAGTTGAAGTTCAGCCCAACGTAGTAACTGTACTTGCCGATACGGCAATGCATGGGAAGGACATCGATCAAGCCCGCGCTGATGAAGCTCGTCGCGCCGCCGAAGAAAACATCAACAAGCATGCTGATGATGTTAACTTCGCAATGGCGGAAATGGATCTGGCAAAAGCAATGGCACAATTACGTGCGGTTGAATTGACCCAGAAACAGATGCGTCGTTAAATCAGTTGGAATAAAACGCTAACCGTGTGTTATGGCTAAATCACCATAGCGATAACATGTGGTTATTGTCTTATGCTTACTGGTTCCCGTCTCTATAGGTCTCCAGCCTAATACCAAGGGACAAAGTAATAGATATACAGGATGTTATTTATTATTGGTGAACGTAAGTTTACCGTCACTATCTAAAGCCCCTGCTCTGTACCGAGAGCTGGGGCTTTTTTTGTGTTTTTTAATGTTTGAGCGTGAATTGATGTTTCATAGATCTTGTTTAATAGTAGAGGATTATTTTTTTCTAAATCGTAATAACATTTTAGACAAAAGAATAAAAAATCTTTATTCGTTAATAATTTTATAGCGTCAATTTTTATTACACATAAGAATTTCAAATCCATATGTTCATTTAACACCGAATCAGGCTCAGTAATTGTTGCTACTGCTTCAAAGCCAAGGGAGAGTGCTAATTTTAAAAAATAGTCAGTACGAACATAAGAAAAGACATATTTTAGGCTGTCATTTTTAATAAGAGTATCAAATAAGCATAAGGAACATAGTCTATAAAAATCTCTAGTTGATGATATTTGTTCTAATAATAAAATGCTATTTATTTCACCATCAATGTTTTTTTTATATAATTGACTCCAACTATCACAATGACCATAAGTAAATATTTCGTTATTTGTATATAAATGTATAAAAAAAGCTTGCACTTGATTATCTAAATACCAAGTTCCTACATTGATTGGCCATTTATCGATTAGAGAAAGATACCCAATGTCTTGTTTTTCTAAAAAATCAGTTATATTTTTACCAAGATTATGTTTTTTATTTGAAAAATCAAAAGATATTTTTTTTGAGTTATTTAAACTATTTATTTCCTTATATCTATTAAGTTCTATTCCAAATCTAATGTTCATTGATTTTTCTATTTTGGTCTTTATATTAAAATCATTAATTGAATATATATAGGGTACAAGTAGCTTTAGCTTTCGCATAATTCTTACTTTTTTTTCCAACGAAGGTGAGGTTTTTTCATTCTCCCAACGACTTAAAGTAACCACATCTAATTTAGATAAAAAATCATCATTTAACGTTAGTATGTCAACAAGATCATTTTGAGATAACTCATTGTCATTTCTGTGTTTTTTTATAAGCGTAATAAAATTATCTTGCACTTTTTACCTCTAACATAAGATAAGCATAGTATTAACATAAGTAATATTAATGCTAATTACATGTGAAAATCAAATGTTTTAGTTATAATTTATAGCATTAAATTATCTCTTAAATTAAGGATGCTATTACGATGCGATATGCATAAGGGTAAGGTGTGTTTACTAACTCTAATGGTTGATTTTATATGTGTAGTCAAAAAATTGTAATAACAAAAGATACTATAATTGATGGTCTGAGTAATAATTTTTTCACTAATAATTATCAACCAATTTATAATGTAGAGGATAACTCATTAAATGGTGTTGAAGTTTTATTAAGATATAAAAGCCCATGTTTAGGGGATGTCAGCCCTGATATTTTTATCGCAAGTGCAGAACGAGATAATTTAATTAGTGAACTTTTTTTCTTTTCAGCTAATCAAGCGATAAAGGATTTAACCTATAACAATAGGCTAAAAAAAATATCTATTAATATTTCTCCAAGTACATTAAATGTTCCTTACCTATACCAGTGGTTAGATAATAAATGTAAAGAAAACTGTATTCCAAACAAAAATATAACGTTAGAAATAACAGAAAATGTTGAGTATATTGAAACAAAAACATCATTAGAAAATATTGAAAAATTAAATTTTCTCGGATTCGGCCTTTCTATAGATGATTTTGGTACTGGATATTCTTCTTTGTCTCGGTTAAGAGCCATACCATTCACTGAGCTGAAAATAGATAAAATGTTTATTGAAAACATTACTACAAATTATTCAGATAGAAAAATAATAGAGCATTTAGTTGATTTAACACAAAGCATGGGGTTACAAACGGTTGCTGAAGGTATAGAAAATTTAGAAACCTATCGCATAGTTAAAGAGTTGGGTGTAAATTTATGCCAGGGTTATTTCTTTCATAAACCAATGGCTATAGATGATATTTTAAATGTATCAATCTAGCTATATTTCAATGCTCAATTGAAAAACAAAACAGAGTTAGACTTTTAGCTTTAAGTCGTTTTTAAGTTGCCAAGTAAAACTGTACACCTTTATAGGTGTTTACATTAAGCTGCTGCTTCCATCATTACTGGAAATAAGTAGTTGTTATAACTATGACTCCGCTTGATACTGCAATATATTTGAGCATGTCCCTTTCTGCTTCTGCATAATTATTTGGGCATCTACTCTGTTTTGAAACTTCTCAAAAATCGTTCCATTGGGGCATTATCCCAACAATTTCCTCGTCGACTCATATTTTGAGTTAATTGGTATTTCCACAATGTTTACTTGAATTGAAGGCTGGTGTAATGACAACCTTGATCTGAATGAAATATCACATTTTATAGTCGGCCACGGCTTTCATAAGCCATTTGAAGAGAAATCACTGTTTGGGCTATCTGAGTTATGCTCAACCCACATTATTCGAGCAAATAGATCCATAACAGCGGTTAAATATAGCTATTTATTACCCGCCCAAACGTACGTCACATCGCCACACCAAACTTGATTTGCCGCTTTAACATTAAATTTTCTATTTAATAAGTTCGGGGCTATTTTAGAGACGTCATCAGATATTTTATATTTATGTTTATTCGGCTGGTTACTTATAATACTGGGCTCTTTCATTAAGCTAGTAGCTTTATAATACCCTCTTGGATTAGCTGGTCAGCTATTGTCCTTGCACCCGCAGAGCCTCTACTACGAGGTATTTCAAATAGCTTACATCATGGTTTTTTTCATTATGTACGCCATTTTAATTTTAAGAGTATTTTATCTTATTTAGGTGTACAAGTTCATTAAGCCATAACATTTATTAAAATTAGTAAATGTAAAACAGTGTAACTTTTATCTCATTTTAGATGAGGGGAGGTATTGCTCTGTTGTTGTTTTTATAATATATCTAATCTAAAAGTTAATGATAAATGAAAAATAAAAAGTGCTAAGTATATAATACTTAGCACTTTTTTATAGTTTCTATCATATTTACCACAACGTATGTAATTCAAATGACAACCATTTTTGAAAATGGCTTATTATGTATGGTTAATATTTTAAGTGTTAATTAATTTAACATTTGAAGTCGTCTATCTGAGCTAATAATTGAGGGGTTGTAATTTTCAATTCAGTGCGACTTTGTAAGCAAAAGAACAAGAAGTCTTTATTTGATAATAACTTAATGGCATCTATTTTAATTACTGTTGTGTGCTTTAAAATAACTTCATTGCAGGGGGGGGGGGCTGATAAATCACCTATGGTAGTAATTATATCCCCACCAATAGCTAAAAATAACTTTAAATAAAACTTAGTATTTGCAAATGCAAATACATAGTCAATATGGTTGTTATTTAAAAGTGTATTGAATGCACTTAATAAGCATAATTTGTAAAAAATTCTCGTTGAAGTTACCTGCTCAAGAAGAATGATTGAATTTATATTATTGTAATTGTAATTGTAATTGTTATATATGTTTTCGTTAACAAATGCATGAATGAAAAATGCTTCTGTTTTCTTATTTAAAAACCAGTGTCCAATACTTAATGTTGGGGAAGGATCTATGTTGATAATTTCTATAGTTTCAGGCATTAAATATTTTTCTATATGCGCATGTAAGTTTTTCTTATCTGAAATGTGCTCAAATTGTATATTCTGTGTTGTATCGATTCCGTTGAGTTTTTTATATCGCTCATATTCAATTCCAAAACGGATGTTAAGTGATGCATCTATCTTAGTAGTTTTGTCAAATCCACGTATACTATCTATATATTGAGTGAGCAGGTTAAGTGTTCTCATAATATTCATTTTTTTTTCAATCGATGGTACGGTTTTACCATTCTCCCAGCGGCTTAATGTAACCGTATCTAATTTTAGTAAAAAATTATTAGATGAAATAAACATATCGACAAAATCATTTTGAGATAAATTATTATCAATTCTATATTGTTTAAGTAAACTTTTGAAATTATCTTTCATACCCGACTATATCTTAAGATGATTAAAAAGGCGCTTAGGATGCTATGAGTGCATATAAAAATCAAATGTTTTATTAGATAATATTATTTAATATTTTCGATTGGATATTTTTTATCTATATAACGTAATGTGATTTTTATTTTTACCTAATTAATAATAGCATCAGTTATTTGATGTGTTTTAATATGCTATTACTATAGGGCTTGTTTTTTGAGAAAATAAAAAAGAATTTTGTTTGTTGTTGATTTCTTTGTTTTTTATCAATGTACTGAGTGTTTTTTAATAAGAGTTGAATAGTTGAATTATGTTTATAAAAATAATGTAGTATATAATATGTATCTTATTGGTATGGTTTTATAATAGTAGATTAATATATAAATGAAGATAAGGATTTATGGGGTGATTTCTTTGAGGTTAATTATTATGTGTGTCAAAGGCATCATTATTAATAAATTATACTTTAAATGAACTTATTGAATAATTAGTATCCGCAATTTTTATCGTTGAGTATATTTGTCGTTACATTAGATAAATATGTGCTATATATTTTTGTAATGATATTATAGTCATAAATCATAGCTGTATATGTAATAAAAAAGCATGAACAAATTCAGGTTTGTAATGCTATTTATTTGTTATTTTGTTGAAATTTATAGAAATAAAGAGATAGATATTGCAACACAATAGATGTTGTAAAAATGATAATAATATATTATCGTTAGTGATGATAGATATTACCACTTAATATAAATACTATAAAGGTAATGCAATTAAGTTGCGAAATGAATATTTAGACTAATAAATATTCATCTAAAGAAAAATCCGAGAATATTTATATTCTCGGATTTTTTTATGGATATATTTAATATTATTAATGACTGAAATACCGTCTGATTTATTACTTTTAGAGTTAATGGGTGACGTTTACGCATCTTAATTGAATATAACGATGAGAGGGGGTGATGGGGCGGGCAATGATATGTTACAAATAGATATGGTATGAATAATTCGGCACGTTCAAGAGCTATGACAGCTGAGCTGATGAAAAATTGTGATTAATTTAAAAATGCTATGAATGTTAGCAGTGATGTGGACTTTGAATGAGTTGCTGCTCTTAGTTTGAAAGATTCAATGGAATCTTTTATTGGTGGAGTCTCTGAACTAAGTCTACTTGGCTAATTCTATTCAAATTTTGTTCAAAAAATGAATTTAACTAACACCAGTCATCAGTACGAATACTAAATTAATCATCTGCCATGCATAGTAATCGTCGGTCTCATTTATAATTTTATTAGTTATCAAGTGTTAGGATTTAGTTTAAATGGCAGTTCATTGGTATCATATTTTTATTTCCTTGGTTTTTTATTTAAATTTTTCTATAAATAAAAAAGCCGTTCACTTTAAGTGAACGGCATATAAAAATATATTTCAATAGGTTATGGGATTATTTTAAGTAAAATGGGATAATATCACATTTCGCTTATAAGTTAATTTTTTGACCAACATGATGGGAAAGTGTACGTTTCTGGAACAAAGGCTGATTGTTGAAGAAAAGTAGTCGTAGTAGTTGATTGATTTACATATGTTGTAACCTTTGGATCTGCATTTGCATACCCTAATCCGTAGTTTCCTACATATTCGGTTCTACCATCCTGTTTCCACATCCATTCAACAAAATCTTTTGCAGGATAGTATTCAGGTGATGGTATTAGAAATGCTACACGAGTTGCAGTTCCGCGCTGTGGTTTGATATTATCAGCACCAACTACCCAATTGTCTCTCCCATCGACTTTAAGTTTAGACATTGCATCACAAACAAGTTTCAATTTTTCTAACCAATTTTTTCTAGTACTATATGTTGTATCCTTGTCACCCCATCTTATTGTTTGAAATTTAGTTACGCCTTTTCCAACTTGCTTGCTTCCAAGGGAGTGTATCTGTTTTTCTTTCATACCTAATATGGTTAACATATTATTTGATAACGCAGTTGAGAATGCTTCAGTACCACTGGCATCATACCCCTTTCTTGGGTGTAATACTAAAATACAACTTAATTCATCGGCTACTGGTGGAGTAACTGATAGAGGGCATAGCGAAACTCCTAAAATAAGTTTAGTTTTAGTGCTTGGTGCAATTATATCTGATATCTCTAGTGTTGCAGCAATAGCATACGCATTACTTTTTTTTGTCACAGTAATGGTATTACCGCTAATTGATACTGATAAATATGTTGAAGCTAAGGTTGGATCAATTAATATGCCATCAACACTTAAAGCTTCAAATTTGTACGTTAGATTATAATCATCGTCCGGAAGGAAAATGGAATCACCTGCTGTTTTTGACGTAATATAAATTTTTGTTGGTGTGTTAAATAATCCACTATAGTAAGGGTCCAAAAATTCCCATCCATGAGCAGTAAGATCATTCGTACATGAAAAATAACCGTCAGAAACAGATGCTGTACTGCCTGTTTCAAGGCTTATTGCATTAGCATCATGGGTTAAGTATTTGATGCCACTATGCCAACGATAATCAGTTTGGAATATTGGCATATCCGCTAATACATTGGTTCGCATCGCCTTTAATTCAGCAAGTGATGCTAATTTCATTCCTTTTGTTTTACAGTAAGCTTCTGCCAAATCTTTGCTGAAAGTTGGATATAAACCAGTGTAACCAGTAAATCCTAGCTCTTTATAGGAATCAGTATAAACGCCATCAATTACTGATAATTGGTTGAAAGTTAATGGGGGAGTGAAAGTAAGGTTCTGAACACTATCAACTATTGATTTATATTCATTAACATCAAATGTTAATAGACCAATGCCATACCCACCATTATGATCTGAAACTATATAAGTAATAACTTCTTTTCCTGATGAACCTGGTGTATAGAGGAAAGAGTGAGGAGAATCAATAATTACTCTTCCTGTTATTGATTTTGTGTCAATTAGTTGAATATCATCTCCATCAGGATCAGATATATAAGACGATATATCAATAGGAATATCAACTTCTCTTCTATCTAAAGCATCTATTCTTTGATCTAGTGCTATTGGACTATGGTTACTTTCTTGACCTATGGCGATATAAATAATACCTGGTCTTGCTATGTTTTTAATCGAATCAATTTCAGTGTAGAAAATTCTTACCGTACCAGTTGTTGCCGCAGGAGCTTGATATTTTATTGATGATGCATCTACACCTGCAATCATACCTATATCTGAAGAGCCTGTATCACCAATTAAATAGACAGATGTTGGATCAATCTCAAAACCAGATTCAATTAATAAATCTTTACTATTTAAAGTTAATAAACCACCTTCTATTACAGTACGTGAAACGGGAGGAAGAAAGTCTCCTCGAGTATAATCTTTTGTTACAACAACTTGAACGATAGCTTCGCTTGTTCCTTTATATTGTGATGATGCTGGTTTCACATTATATTTAAAGCGACAAACATTTTCGCTATCAGTTGTGGTGACCTTAAATGTTAAACCTTCTATATCATTTTCATTGAAAGAACACTTATTATCAATACTTTCAACACTTTCTATTATTAAACTTTGGTTATTTTCTGCCGTTACTTTGTTTCTAAGATCTACAACTTGTGTATTTTTTATTGGAGCAAAAGTTAGTAAGTCCTGAGCATTTATTGCGACAATTTCTTGTGGCAATTGTTCTTCATTTTCACCACCACACCCTATAAGGAATAGTGGTAATAAAATAAAAATTAAGCACTTTTTTATATTAAACATGTAGCCTCACTTATAAATAAAGCTGATTCAAAAAAGAGTGAACGGAAATCTGTTCCCGTTAGTATAAATAAGTCTTAAATTATTATTTATACATTAAATATCATCATGGTTAACGAAACATTAAATAGATGCTGGCGCGATTATAATTAAACCTATCGATCCTTATTAATAGCAATTTTTAATCCCTATTTTTTTAAATGCTATTAATTCTGTTTCTTATTGATATTAATATGTGATTCATCGGTTACATGGTGTAACTGAATAATTAAAACGTTTAATAATATAAGACGTTTAACGGAGTTAGTCTCAATGAATAAATTATTATTAGCAACAGTGTTGGCAGCGACATTTGGTTTCTCTGCAGTATCTCAAGCGGCTGTACCAGCTACTATTCCAGCAGCAACAGCACCTACACCAGCAGCTGGTGATGTTTCATCTGCTTTTCTTGAGTGGAGCGGTTTTGCTAAGGTTATTCCTGGTAACGACATCGTAATTACTGGTGCTCGTTCTGGTGCTGTTGAAGACGGTGTTCTAACTGTTAAAGGCGATGGTACGTTTGAGACAAAAACACCTATCATTCTAGAGTCTCGTTTGTACTGGGATCAAGGTTCAGGTTCTAAAACGGCTGGCGATTTATTCGCTACAAACTGGACAGTGGATGCTGATGGTATCACTGCTACTTGGGGTGCGAACTCTACAGCAGGTATGGATATTAAAATGACTGATATTGCATCAGGTACAGAGCTAACGTCTAAAGCTGGTGCTAACGGAGTTTCAACTGTTACTCTAAGTGTAAACAGTGTATCGCCTGTAACTTCAGCTACGCCTCTGAACTTGCTTGAGCCTCTAGTTGTAAACGCTAATGTTCTAGCTACAGTAGCATAATATAATATTAAGATTAGGCATCATAGATGTCTAATCTTTTATTTTATCCAGCTGGTTAATGATTTTCAGGAGTGTCTTTTGTCTAAAGAAATGTTAATAGTGTTAATGTGCACTTTTTTTGCTAGTAATTGTTTTGCTAAGACTGAATTTCCTGTTGATTTTCTACTCCAAGCTGATGTAACACCATCTGCCGCAGGGTTTAAAATTAAATCAGTTGTGATATCGCCAAATAATTTTACTGTTATTTATGATGAAAGTCATGAACGTTTCCACGATATTAATTCTACATTAACTGTTAATACTGATATACCTTCAAGTCGACTTGAAAGTTTTTATTATGATATTAATCTTGTGGAAAACAATGCTTCTTGTTTACTACATAATGGGAAAACTATTTATTATGAACCGCCAGTATTAGCTATGACTAATAATGTGGGGGATCTCGTCGAAGTGAATAGTCGCAACCCGTTATTATGGCAAGAGTTTGATGATGTTGTGTCTGGAACACAAGCTAGTGTAAAAAAAATTAATCTTTCCTTTTCAAAAATACCTGTCACTGATTTTATTAATAATTATAAATATTGTGAAGGTAAAATGACGCTAATGGTTGGGCTATCGATATGAGAGAAAGTCATCTAGTATTAACTGTCTTTTTTTTATGCCTATACTCATCTGTGGCATATTCTGATGATTTGAAATATGACAACATCCCTGATGAATTTAAGGAAATGTTTAATGAGGAGAACAAAGTTGTAAAAGTTGTTTTTCCTTCTGGTGATTTTGGAAAACAAGCGTTAATTAGTTCATATAACAAAGTACGGTTGAATAAAAACGATAAGTTAGCAATTGATAATTTCAAAAAGCTATTGAAAAATAATAATATTAAAGAAAAATATGTAAGTAAGATATTATCTGATTTGCTATCTAACGAAGGGATAATGAATACAAATGAGTGTCAAGGAATACCAAGCTCTTGTATTGTATCTACAGATAGCTATGCTTTTTTCTATAATATTGACTCTAATATATTAAGAGTGTTTCTTTCTGAAAATATACTTAAAGAAAAAAAATCAAAAGTAGTATATGCATCAAATATAAATAATAATAATGCATTGATTAATAGTTCTTCTGTTTTTATTAATCAGTATGATGATGATACATCTTTAAATATATCAGATAATTTTGTTCAAGGATTTAAATATGGATATTTACGTTCTGATTTTAATATCAATACTAATAATGATGATGTATTTGATCTCAATGAATTATCTTATAGTGTAAATAAAGATAATACTGAATTAAAAGCTGGATATTTTTCAGATAATAATTCAATGAATGCAACAGATGTAATAGAGTCATTTACAGATTCTGATACTGTTGATATTTCTTTTGGCTCATCACGAAATCTGCTTATAAAATCGAATCAAGCATATAAGAAAGTTAATATTTATGTACCTTCTGCTGGGTTATTATCCATACAAAAAAACGGTACGTATATTAAACAGTATGCGGTAAAAGCAGGACAGCAAGAAATTTCATATAACGATTTACCCTCTGGTGTTTATGAAATTAGAGTTACAGTTAAATCAGGGAGTAATACATTCTTTGATAAAACATATAATATATATAATATAAAGTCAGCAATGTTATCAAAAGGCGATTTTGATTATCGTGTTCAGGTTGGTATGTTAGCTAATGGAGAGAATAATGAAGGGTACAACAATGATTATGATTCTCATAATGATGAATACGATGATGATTATAATGACTCTATTTATTCATCAGCTAAACTAGCATACGGATTATCTGATGGTTTGATTCTATCTGGAGCTATCACGTTATCAGAAAAGAATGATGTTATATTTCAGTCTGCGGTTGATTATACGTTCATTAATGGTTCTCAAGTTACCTATAATAATAAAATTTATAGTGAGGGATCTAATTTAAATTCTGTTAATTTATATTCATCATGGATTAATATAGGTTATGAGGAATATCATTTTGATGAAGATGATAAACTTGCTTGTTTTACTGAAAGTTGTAGCTCTCGAACCAATATTAATATAAATAAGTCCATGTTGTTAACTGGTTCTTTATCGACAGGATTGTACTATAATTATTATAAATATGAAGAAGGTAGCAATACATCTATAACTAATAACTATAATTATAATTATAATTCATCTAATAATTTTGATTTTGATATAACGTATAACAAAAATGATGGTAGAGTTAGTAGATATAACCAATTTGATGATGAATTTCAATTTAATTTCAGATATACAATAAATTTTGATAATAATAGCCAATTGTCTTTTAATACTAGTGCACAAGAAGATCAATTTAATGATTTTACTTCTGAATTTGATACTGGAGATTTATTACCTGACGATAATATTTCTTTTTCAGCATTAGCTAGGACTGCATTTGTAAAAGATAGAGATCAAACTAATGATACATCTTTAGATATTATGGGTGATTATCAAAATAATAATTTTGATGCGAATTATTATGGCTCTATATCAACAACAGGAACTATTCAGCAAAATATTGCATTTAATAATACTCAGGTAATTAATTCTGATGGTATTGATTTTACAAGAGAACGATCAGAAGCTTATCTTAAGTTAGATATTAAAAAATCAGATGATATTAAAGATAATGACACATATGGTATTCTTACTATTGAGCAAGATAATCGTCGTAAATATGATGTTAAGATTAATCAGAATAATAAAATCGTACCGCTAAAGTCATATTCTCAATATGACAATAAAATTGATACTGAATCATCATCTTTAGAAAATACAGGTAAGAATAGATCCAGCTTTTTTATTCATCCTGGTAGTGTAATGACGACTAATATGAATTTAACTAAAATTGTTTCTTTTGTTAGTGGTTTTAAAGATATTATTGATAAAGATATTTTAGACGTTGAATGTGTTGGTGAGGGTTGTGTTGATGTTGAAAATATTGACGGTAACATTTTTAAAATTGCAGTTAGATCTGGACAGCCTTTTGTTTTAAAGAATAAAGAAAAAGTATTAACTTGTTTAACACCTCAAGTTCGCGATATTAGTGTATTAAATATAGGTATGAATTACTGTATTCCAGAGGATAATGATCAACTGTTAGTTATAAATGATCCTCTAACTGGAAAAGACATGCGTTATGTTTATTTAGGTATATTTGAAACTAAAAATAAATGGCGATATGCATCTTTAGATAAGGATAATCAATACAATATTATTGAGAAGAAATTTGGAGATGATAAGAACTTGGTTTATGTATCTTATGATCAGGAACAAATAGTAAGTAATGATATAAAAGAAAAATTATCAGACATCATGTTAACGGCTGACGTACCGAAAGATACAATTTCGAATTATGTATTATTATTAAACCAGGATTGGAATTAGAAATGAAAAAATTGATATTATTAGTGTTATTATTTCCTTCAATATCACATGCAATTGCTATTGATACGATGCTAAAAGTTTCTGATGAACATGGTGCAGGCGTTTATACAGTTACAAATAATCAAGCTGATCCTGCATTTGTTAATGTTAAGTTGTCTAAGGTTGAAGTTAAAAGTGGCAAGGTGGTTAAGACACCTTATACTAAATCTAATTTATTAGAGTGGGATGCAACATTAACTCAAAATAAATTTATCCTTGACCCATTAATGGCGAAAAAAGTAGGTGTGAGAGCATTATGTGCTGAAGGCTGTAATCCTGATCACGATACTGTTTTTGCTGTTCAATTTACACCGACACCTTATTCTAAAAATGGGAAAATGAAAGGTGTTGCTATAAGTTATGGCTATGAAAGCATATTTGTTATTCCTGCTAAGAATAAAAAAATATCATATTCAATTGAAAAAAAGAATGAATATGCGCTACTTAAAAACACAAGTAATACAACTTTAGAAGTATTTTTTAATCAATGTTCTGCTATGTTTAAAGCAGATTGCAGTACTAAAGTTATTATGCTTCCAGGGAAAATAAGAAAACTATTATTACCTAAAAATGCAAGAAAAGGCATGATTGATGTATTTATTTCATCAATTGATGATACTTTTTATAAAAAAGAGGTTGTTGCAAATGATAAGAAAGTTATTTTTAATAAAGTTATTAAATAATAAAAAACTTTTATTATTAATAGCGATGTATTCTTCAAATTGTTTTTCTTTTATTCTCGATGGTGAACTGACAGGTAGCGATCTTAAATTTAAAAATGTGGTTTCTAGTGTTTCCTCTGCTAGTTATAAAACATTAGCTAGCTGGGAGCCTGAAACTAACTTATTACCAGCAACTTCTTGGTCACCGGGGTTTAAATACGAGAGTAAAAATATCAGCTTGGTAGGGCCTAGTGGTGTAAAAGTCAATATCAGTGATGCAATTACGATTGTTGGCCTTGAATATAAAGCAAGCAATACATTAAAGGAGGACACTTTAAAATCACCAATAACTAAATGTGATTCGTTTGGAATTAGTGGTAGTACTACTTTTGTTGTTAATTCAACGGGTTCTACTGTATGTTCTGGTTCTGTTTTAAAAAGTAATAATGCAATGCCTTATCATTTTATTCGGCCTATATTATCTATCGATAAAACGAAAATAATTGATGCTTTTGATAATTTACCTACAGCAGATAGACGAGAAGGTATATATAGTTTTAATTTTGGATTTACATATCCTTATGGTTTTGTTATGCCTTTATCTGGAGTCCAGACGTGGCAAAATAAATTTAAAAACTTAGTGATTAATATAAATTACAAACCGGGCTATTTGATGGATGTTCGATTAGAAAAGCCTGGTATACACAAGTTTGATTTTGATATTAGTAAAACAGACAGTGCTTTTCTCGAAGGGATTGCAATGTTTAATGTTATTGCAACGGGGTCTTTTTCTACTGGGTTAGTCTTAAATATACCTACGGGTAATGATTTTAATTTAAAGCATATTAACGGAAAGTTAGGTGCTGCAGATATTCCATTAAATATTGTTTGTCCTAAATGTGATGTTCAAGAGCTAGTAAAAGATGGTAAAGAGCAAGTATCAACGACTAAAATTAAAGTTAGCGGCTCTAAAGTTAAATTACCAATTTTAGTTAAAATAAAAAAAGAAAGGCAAGATGTGGCCCTTGGACGATATTATGGTAATTTTACATTTACTTTTGGGTTAGATATATAATTAAGTTTATTTTTATTTAAATACGACTAGTAGATATTGTTCTCTATGAATTATTTATAGTTAATACTTTCAAATGAATAACTTTTAGGTAACGGTGTGTCAATAAAAAAGCATCAATTAAGAAAGCGGGTAAATAAAAGATTCCAAGCGGCCTATGATACGCATGGGTATTTATCGTTATGTTCTATTATTAATTCAAATTTACAGAAAAAAAGAAAGCAAAAAAATACTATAAAGCCTAAGAAAATATATGCTTTTAAGCAATATGAAGAAAATAGGATACATATTAAATTATTACCTCAACAACTAAATATTGCAATCTATAAGAAAGCATCAAATAGTTGATGGTAATAGTTGTGAACAACCAAGCCACAATAGGCAATATATCGCCTATTGTGGCTTGGTTATTTATTGGAAAATATATATTAATTTTATAGAGTTAAATTTTAAAATACCTCGCGACACAATGCATTAAGGCTATTGTTTACAAATAAGTCAATAAAAGTAATTTGCTATTAATAAAATCATCAATTGTGAGGGCTAAATCACAGTTATGAATGATAAAAGATAGTTTATGAGTATATATGTAACATTAGTCGGTAAAATCCTTTAAATAGCCACACATATAACAAGGCTAACTAAAGGATCATACTTATGAAAAAACGCTATATTGCTCTAATTGCTGTTATCGGCATTATTATTGGTTGGATAACCTTAGGGGGTACACAAGCTGTACTTCATGCAACCTCTAGCACTGAATTTTGTGTGTCGTGCCATACGATGCAAAAACCACTCGCTGAATATCAAGGTTCCGTTCACTTCAGTAATCAAAAAGGCATTCGTGCAGAATGTGCAGACTGTCATATTCCTAAAGATCCTATTGATTATTTAATTACCAAGGTTCGAGCTTCTAAAGACATCTATCATGAATTTGTTACCGGTAAAATTGATACAGATGCCAAATATGAAGATCATCGCTTAGCAATGGCTGAAACAGTATGGGGACAAATGCGTGAAAATGATTCAGCTACTTGTCGTTCTTGTCATAGTCTTGATGCGATGGAAACCTATGACCAATCAGCAAGTGCACAGAAAATGCATTTATATGGTAAAGAAAATAATCAAACCTGTATTGACTGTCATAAAGGTGTTGCCCACTTTGCACCGCAAGCTACGTTAGATACCTCCGCTTTTGATCACCTTTTTGACATGGCTAAAAATACTAAAGCAGACGCAGTAAAAGTTTATCCAATTGAAACCATTAAAATGGCTGATCTTGCGACGATTAATCCAACCGTTGAATTAACCACTGTCACGCATAAAGATAACCAGCGTACGGTTATGGTTTCTGGTTACCAAATGAAAGGTGCAGAATCTGTTATCTACATGGGTGAGGGTCAACGTTCAATTATCGCGACCTTAACGGATGCGGGTATTAAAGCATTAAAATTGGGTGAGGCTAAAACTGACGCTTACGGTAATCAATGGCGTAGTGCTGAACTAACGGGCACAATTGATGCTCCTGTTCTTGCTTCTAATCAACCGTTATGGGATTACGCAGAAGAATTGGATAACGTTTACTGTGCAACTTGCCACGCTAAAATTCCAGCGAATCACTTCACTGTTAACTCTTGGGGCCCTGTTGCAAAAAGCATGGGTGCACGTACAGATATTTCTGAACTAAACCTTGAGATCTTAACTAAATTCTTCCAAAACCACGCGAAAGACGTGGCAACTCATCAATAAGGGAGTGGTGACTATGACAACTATTACTCGTCGCGGCTTTTTAAAAGGCGCAAGTGCATCTGCTGGTGCATTAGCGATCACCTCTATAGCTCCATTATCGGTTAATGCTACTACGCTTGGCCGTACTGATTCATTGGTGCTAACTGCTGGTCGTATGGGGCCTTTGCTTTGTGAAGTTAAAGATGGCCAATTGGTATCGACTAAAAATGGATTAGCACAAACAGTGCCCAACAGCTTGCAACAAACGGGGCCTTCTCAGGTTTATACTAAAGCGCGTGTTAAGTACCCAATGGTGCGTAAAGGCTATTTAGCAAACCCAAGTGCTCCTCAAGGTGTACGCGGTAGCGATGAATTTGTGCAAGTATCATGGGATGAGGCTTATAAGCTGATCCATGAGCAACATATGCGTATTCGTAAAGCTTATGGCCCTGAGTCTATCTTTGCTGGTTCTTATGGCTGGCGTTCAAGTGGTGTCTTGCACAAAGCGCAAACATTACTTCAGCGTTATATGAGTATGTCGGGTGGTTATGCGGGTCACTTAGGCGACTATTCTACGGGTGCGGCTCAAGTTATTATGCCGCACGTTGTTGGCTCGATTGAAGTTTATGAACAACAAACTACTTACCCTGTAATTCTAGAAAACAGTAAAGTGGTTGTATTGTGGGGTTTGAATCCTATCAATACGTTAAAAATTGCATGGTCTTCAAGTGATGGTCAAGGTCTTGAATTTTTCCATCAACTTAAGAAATCAGGCAAAACTGTTATTATCATTGATCCAATGCGTTCAGAAACCGCTGAATTTTTTGGTGATAAAGCCCAATGGATTGCACCTAACCCGCAATCAGATGTGGCAATGATGATGGGTATTGCTTATCAGTTGATCAAAACACAACAACACGATACTGAATTCCTTGCTAAATACACCGTAGGCTTTGAGCAATTTGAAGCCTACCTCATGGGTAAAGAAGACGGCATCGAGAAAACACCACAATGGGCTGAAGCTATTTGTGGCGTTCCTGCAAAACAAATGGAGCTTCTGGCTAAAATTTTCAAAGAAAACCGCACCATGCTTATGGCTGGCTGGGGTATGCAACGCCAGCAACACGGTGAGCAACGTCATTGGATGCTAACGGTACTTGCTTCTATGCTTGGTCAAGTTGGCTTACCTGGCGGTGGTTTTGGTTATTCATACCATTATTCTAATGGTGGTAATCCAACCCGTGACGCTGGTGTATTACCTGCAATGTCGCCATCTCTAGGAACAAGTTCTGCAGGTGGTAATGATTGGGCTGTTCAAGGTTCGGTTACAGCTTTCCCTGTCGCGCGTATTGTTGAGTGTTTGGAAAAGCCGGGTACAGAGTACCAACATAATGGCCATACTCTAACGTTCCCTGAATTAAAGATGATCTGGTGGGCGGGCGGTGCAAACTTTACTCATCACCAAGATACCAACCGATTGATTAAAGCATGGCAAAAACCTGAATTGATCGTTATTTCAGAACCATACTGGACAGCGGCAGCTAAACATGCGGATATCGTGCTACCTATTACGACTTCATTTGAACGTAATGATCTGACGATGACAGGTGATTACTCTAATCAGCATCTTGTGCCGATGAAGCAAGTGGTTGAGCCACAAAACGAAGCGCGTAGTGATTTAGATGTATTTGCTGATATGGCAGAACACCTAAAGCCCGGCGGTCGAAATGTGTATATGGAAAACAAAACGGAGATGGAATGGCTGCGTGATTTCTATAAAACTGCTCAAAAAGGTGGCCGTAACGCACGTATTCCAATGATGAATTTCTCGAAGTTTTGGGAAGCGAATAAGCTTATTGAAATGAAGTGGAACGCGAAGAACGCTGAGTTTGTACGGTTTGGTGATTTCCGTAAAGATCCCATCATGAACCCACTAGGCACACCAAGTGGTAAAATTGAGATCTTCTCTAAAACGATTGAAAGCTTTAAGTTAGATGATTGTCCTCCACACCCAGTATGGATGGAGCCAACCGAGTGGATGTTTAATTACAATGATGGTGAATTGCAGTTAATGACATCACACTCAGCACATCGCTTACATAGCCAATTTAACTATGCTGATCTTCGTAAACAATATGCGGTACAGAACCGTGAACCTATTACGATCCATCCGGAAGATGCAAAAGCCCGTGGTATTAAAGATGGCGACTTAGTGCGCGCCTACAACCAACGTGGCCAAGTTTTGGTTGGTGCTTTTGTTTCTGATGGTATTAAAAAAGGCAGCGTATGTATCCACGAAGGTGCATGGCCTGATTTAGATCCTAAGACGGGTATGTGTAAAAATGGTGGACCAAACGTATTAACGATGGATATTCCAACATCACGTTTAGGTAATGGTAACTGCGGTAACTCTGGTGTGGTCAAAATTGAAAAATTCACAGGTGTTGCTCCAACATTAACTGCTTTTACACCACCAAAAAACGGTTAAAAATATAAGACGAATTAAAAGGCTGAATATAAAATATTCAGCCTTTTTTATACCTAATAAAAAATAATGTAAAGTAGGAGTGAGCTATCCTAAAAAGTATTATTATATACTGTTATAATTGAGTGGTTAATTATATTTAATTAATGGCAAATTCTTTTCGATATTATATATGATAATCTTATGATTCAAATTGAATTGATTTACTTAAGTGAGGTGGATTTATACGATGGATGCTTTTCCTAAGTATTATATTTGCATGTTATTGGAAAGGTTTTTTTTGAAATTTATAATGGTATTTTTAATCTGAACGAGCCATACTTAATATATAATTTAACGACAAAAAATATATACATGTATAGCGCTCTGATTAGTATATTCATTATTAATATTTTATTGGGTTTTTTTTATTGGTTTAAAAGAATAAATGATAGCCAGTATGAACTATTAGGAATGGCTATTTTTCCTTATAGCTTCTTTATTATATTGGGTTTAAAAAAGATCAAATCATATATTGTTAATAATCGAGATCTATTAAAGTAGTATCATTCTTATTGATGAAGTTAAAATTTTATCAATAACCCTGCCTAATCAATAGGCAGGATTATAAAGAAAATTAAAACAAATTTAGACCAAAGGCTGTTTTAATATCGGTTAAGACTTGTTGCGTTTGTTGATTAGCATGTTCGGTTCCTGCTTTTAGGACTTCAATGAGATAATCTTGGTTATTTAAATAATCACTACGACGTTTGCGTATTGGTGATATTAGGTCTTGTAAACATTGTTCTAAGATTTTCTTGGTTGTTCCATCACCTAAACCTCCTTGGCGATATTGCTGCTTTAACGTTTCAACATAAGCCCCATCTGGATGGAAAGCATCAAGGTAGGTGAATACAATATTACCTTCAACGCAGCCAGGATCTTCAACACGGAGATGATTAGGATCGGTATACATTGATTTTACTGCTTGTGAAATCGTCTTACTATCAGCACCTAATGTGATGGTATTACCCATTGATTTAGACATTTTATTTTTACCGTCAGTACTTGGTAAGCGAGCGACTTTGCTTAATAGCGGTTGACATTCCACTAAAATATTCTTACCTGCAATAGTATTTATTTTTCTAACAATTTCATTGGTTTGTTCAAGCATTGGTAATTGGTCATCACCGACAGGGATTAAGCTTGCGCGAAATGCTGTAATATCAGCTGCTTGAGATATTGGGTAAGTTAAAAATCCAGCAGGAATAGAACGGCCGAAGGCTTTAGACTGAATTTCACTTTTAACGGTAGGGTTACGTTCTAAACGTGCAATCGAAACAATGTTGGAGTAATACATGGTTAATTCAGCGAGAGCAGGAATCGCTGATTGTAGACAAATAGTGGTAAGTTTAGGATCAATGCCAACCGCTAAATAATCAGCGACAACATTAAGAATATTGTCTGCGACCTTTTGTGGATTATGGCCGTTGTCAGTAAGACCTTGCATATCTGCCACTAAAATATTTTGTTGATATTGATGCTGTAATTGAACGCGTTGTTGTAATGATCCAACGTAATGGCCAAGGTGAAGTTGACCTGTTGCACGGTCACCTGTAAGAATAATCGGTTGATGTTGATCTGGTGTGATGGATGCCTGAGTGTTCATGTGTTTCTCCGAAAAAGTGTGGGGCCGGAGAGGTGAGGAAATACGGATAAGATTAGGCGTATTCATTTGCAACCTTCCGGCGACAAAATGAAATAGAAATAAAAAGATAACTCTATATCAGCGCCGCTCTATGAAGAGCGCCACCAAAAGAAAAGGGGTGAGATAGTACGTGTTATCTTTTTCATGCAATGAACGTATCAAAATAAAGCAAATGAAACAAGTGGTTTCACTGGATAAATAAATGACGTTTTTTATTGATTGTAAATCTAACTTATTTGGTTGTTGAACGTAATGAATGGCTAACAATGGTTCTCTATATAAAGATATTTTTGTTATGGAGCAGACTGATAGTTGATGGTTATGACTTTATCGATGAGTTCTATTTATTTTAATGTGTCTGTTGGCATTCCTTTGCTCGTAGTTTTAGGATCACATTAAAAACCAGCCTCGGCGCTCTTTGCGGTAGATAATACCTTGAGATTCTAATTGTAATAGTGCCTGCTTTACAGTTAATCGGCTGGCATTAAAAATATCACTTAACTCTCGCTCTGATGGTAATCGTTTTGATTGGGTTGCAAATAAACCGCGATCAATTTGTTGAAGTATAGTGTCACAAATTATTGAGAGTTGTGATGGTTGTTGTCTACTCATTGTTGCCTTTGGTTATCATTGTTAATACGGTGCTTAATAACCAATAGCATAGCAATGGTATGTCATTATTGTGTCATTACAGTTGAGGTTATTTGTTGTACCAACGGAATAAATCTCGTATGAACACTATTATTTATTCTAAATAGACGGTCTATTCATTCAGGTTATGCGTTTATTTTTATTATTAATGTTATATATGTTTTTTTTGCAATAGTGATAATACAAATAGCGGCACTATTAAATGACTATGAATACAATATTAGTATCGGCATGAATTCATACGGCGAACAAGCAGTAACGGCTATGGGGACTAAATTTAGAGTTAATGAGAGTATCACTGTTGGATTAACATCTTATTATGATTCCAACATGATTTGGTGCGTCTGTCGGTGCTAATTGGTCTTTAACTAACATCATTCTTCATCGTAATTATAAGAATTAATGGATAATTTGTGTTTAATTTTTTTCGATTAAAAACATTTAGTTACGATTAGCGTCTTTGAATAAGATATCCGCTAAAGTAATGGTTATTACTTATAATAATGGTTACTAGGTGAGGTATTGTCTTTTCATTATAATTATATAAATAGATTGTATTTTTTATTAACAAAAAAGAGGGTTATTTTCACACTTGATGATTGTTTTTTTATCAATCAAAATGATAAATGAGAGGTTATTTAAATTAATTTGCATTAAAAAATAACAAATATTGCTTAATTATTAGTTAATGCACCCATAATAAATAGTATTTTATATTTTATTTTTGATCTTTACATATAAAATAAATCTAAATATTTGCATGAAAAAGCTATTTTCATTATTTTTTGTTTTTGTCTAATGTGATGATTTAAAAGGTAAATACTGGTGTTTTTTAATTTGTTTTACCTTCGAAGAAGAAACAATTCAGCCCTTGGTGCATAATAACGATTAATTACACCTAGAAAATAAATTTCATTTTTGGTTGTGATATATGTTTATATACTGCCAACTTTAATACTGATATTCGTCTGAATTAAGACAATAAGCATTGTTGATTTTAACATGAATCAAAAAATAGAGATTCAACCGCAAAATACGATCCAGAGTTATATTGATGAAATATCAACAAGTAACTTAGTTACTAGTAAATATTCAATGTCAATGACACGTGTGCAATGGCGAATTTGGTTATTAGCAACATTTGGTAAGTTTTTTGAGGGTATGATCGTTTTTATGATGGGGTTAACCCTACCATTATTAACCCTACAATTTCATTTAACAGAGCTACAGAAAGGTATAATTAGTTCCTCGATTCTGTTTGGTATTTTAATTGGAGCAAGTGCTCTGGGTGGGCTATCTGATCTTTATGGACGTAAGAAAATGTTCATTATTGAGATGGCTTTACTCTCTATCTGCTTGATAGGTATGGCGACAAGTCACTCTTATTTAAGTCTTTTAGTATTTAACTTTGGCATTGGCTTGGCTTTAGGATGTGACTATCCTACGGCGCACTTAATGATATCTGAAAGTATTCCATCCAAAAACCGTGGTAAGTTGGTTTTGGGTGCGTTTGCGTTTCAGTCTATTGGTGTTTTGTTTGGTATTTTAACCGGTATTTTTGTATTGACGTATGTTAACGACATCAATGCATGGCGTTTAATGTATATTATTGCTTTGATTCCATCATTAGCGATTACGATTGCACGTTTCTTTATTCCTGAAAGTGCGCATTGGCTTTTGTCTAAAAATCGTAAAGCTGACGCTGAAACATCACTTAAGCGGTTATTACATCGTTCGCAACAGTCGTCAATGCCAATTGTAGATACACCGTGTGACGAGGTTGAATTAACCTCTTGGTTACATGGATACAAACGGTTATTTAAAGAAAAATATCGCGCCAAAACAATTTTGGCATCGGTCCCTTGGTTTATTCAAGATCTTGGTACCTATGGTATTGGTATTTTTACGCCAGTGATTCTTGCGTCAGTGCTTGATCCTCATAAAGCAACTGGGGGCGATGCACTACATAACACGATTGCTAATACAATTTATTTAGCAAAAGGTACTGCTGTTATTGACTGCTTGTTAATTGTTGGCGTTATCTGTGCGATTATTTTTTCTGAATCTGTTGGCCGCATGAAGCTTCAGATTTATGGTTTTATTGGTTGCGCTATTGGTTTGTTGTGTGCAGCAATTTCAGTGAAATTGCATGGTGATTATCAAATGTACATGTTGTTTTTAGGTTTTATGTTATTTAATTTCATGAATAATTTAGGACCTAATGCACAAACCTATTTGATATCGGGTGAAGTTTTTCCAGTAAAAATCAGAGCTAAAGGGGCCGGTTTTGCTGCATCAATTGCTAAATTTGGTGCTATTTTAACGGCTTTCTTATTTCCGATTCTATTACATGGAATTGGTGTGTTTACGCTCTTATTGTGTTTAGTGGTCACGTCATTGCTTGGCGCATGGGTAACACATAAGTACCGTTTTGAAACATCAGGCAGAAATATTGAAAGTATGTAAACACTGATATCATCCTATTTATTTTAAAGCATCAGCCAATGGCTGGTGCTTTTTTTATATTTATACATTGCTGATGGTTACTACAAGCTGTATGAATAACCATCAATCTTTATGTTTTATTTATATTCTGTGCTTGAAAATATACCCTAACTTTATATTACCCTTGTTAATCTGCTCGCCTTATTAAATGAAACAAGGCTTTATGTATTGCTGTTATAAAAAGCATGCATATATGTAACATGTTATGCAAAATCAAAAACAGTCATTATTAGTACTTACGTGCTTATCTGTTGGGATTGTATATGGTGATATTGGTACTAGTCCATTATATGCATTTAAAGCGATGTTTAGTGGCTCACATGCGCTAATTATTGATTCTGCCAATGTGTTTGGTGTGCTATCGCTTGTCTTTTGGACGTTTGTTATTACTGTCTCTATCAAATATTTGGCTGTTGTTACGCGAGCGTCTAAGCGTGGTGAAGGGGGAGTGTTAACGTTAACGGCATTAGCACATAGTGCAGCCCCTGAGTATAGTAAAAAAATCATTATCTTTTTAGGCATGCTTGCCGCTGGTTTTTTCTTTGGTGAAGCCATCATTACACCTGCGATGTCGGTGCTCTCTGCGGTTGAGGGAATTACCGTTATTAATCATGATTTACAACCGCTGATCATTCCGATTGCCATTACTATTATCTGTGCTCTATTTGCGATTCAAAAATATGGCTCCGGCAGTATTGGACGTTTGTTTGCGCCTGTCATGCTGTTATGGTTTAGCTGTATAGGCATACTTGGATTTATCAGCATTGTTGCTCATCCTCAAATTCTATTAGCATTAAATCCATGGTATGCATTAACGTTTGTGATTAACCATGGTATCGAGACACTTTTTACTTTAGGTGTGGTCGTGCTGGCAGTTACTGGAGTTGAGGCGCTTTATGCTGATATGGGGCATTTTGGGATTAAGTCTATTCGTCTTGCTTGGTTTTTTATTGTGATGCCGTGTCTAGTGTTAAATTACTTTGGCCAAGGGGCATTAGTGCTGGCGAATGCGAGTACTGCTTCAAATCCTTTCTTTTTACTTGCGCCAACATTACTACGTCTACCGTTAATTATATTAGCGACGTTCGCAACAGTAATCGCTTCTCAAGCTGTGATTTCCGGGATTTATTCTTTGACTCGCCAAGCGGTACATTTAGGTTATTTGCCTCCAATGCGAATTTACCATACTTCGCATCAAGCACAGGGACAGATTTACGTACCATTAGCTAATTTATTATTGTTTATTCTTGTTATTACAGTGGTATTGGCCTTTGGTAGTTCTGAACGCTTAGCCGCAGCTTATGGTATTGCTGTAACTGCAACCATGTTGATTTCATCGATATTTACGTTAGTTGTTGCGCGTCATTTGTGGCAGTGGTCGCGGTTGATGACACTACAATATGGATTATTGATGCTGACTTATGATGCTTTATTATTTATAGCGACATCATTAAAGTTTATGGATGGCGGCTGGCTACCATTAACGATTGGTTCAATGGTGTTTATATTGATGGTGATTTGGTATTTAGAACGGCAGCGGTTGGGATCACTTTTAAAACAGCCATTATCAGCAGAAGCAATGGTAAGTGAACTTGAGCAAAAGCCGTGGACACGAGCTTCAGGAACGGCGGTTTATTTTTCACGAAATGAAGCTCAGGTTCCGTCATCATTAATCAATAATCTGAAATATAATGAGGTTTTACACCAACGGAATGTGTTATTAACATTTAAATATCCAGATCAACCACGAGTGCATCCTTTAAAACGGATGGAAGTGACACAGTTATCGGCAACTTTCTGGCAAATGATTGTCTATGTTGGGTATCAAGAATCACCGGATATTGAACAAATTTATACGGTTTCTCGTAGTAATGGTTTTACGTTACATTCGACGGATACATTATTTTTTATGTCATCAGAGCGAATAAAAGTAAAACCAACTTCATGGTGGCATGATACAAAAGCGCGGTTATTTATTTTGTTAAGTCGTAATGCGTTACGTACGTCAGAGCGATTACATGTACCGTCTGATAGATTGATTGAAATTGGTGTTCATGTGGAAATTTAGTTATGTAAAGAATAATAACGCTTATCTTTATAATTGATTAATAAAGATAAGCGTTTGGTTGTGTGTCATATAAGATTGAATTGAGATTGTGAAATAATGAGAAATAAATGAATAACGCGTTGTCATGGTTTGATGTAGCAAAAGCCAGTGTTTTATTATTATTGTATATATTAGTGACGTATTTTGGGGTCGCGTTTCGCGATGTTATTATTGAAACTGATACTGCAATGTTATTGCTATTATTAAATATTATCAGTGGTTTTTTGCTTCGAAAGCGAATGGCATATGTTATCACCGCGGCGAGTATTGTTGCTTTTCATTTCTTTGTGTTACCGGAACATAATTCATTTAAGTTTCAAAACTACCAACATATTATTACTTTTTCGGTGATGGCATTTAGTGGTGTGTTTGCAGTTCGAATAACACAGTCGCAGCAACAAAAAATACGAGAAAATAAAATTTTACGTGCTGAGCTGAACAGTAATTATAATTTAGCCTCTGTACTTGCGGCATTAAATGAAAGTCATGCTATTGCTAAGGCATCGATTATTCATCTCGAACAGCATTTACATATGCGGGCTCAGATATGGTTATTCTCACCGCAACTACACTGCTTAACCACACATGAAAAGATCAGTGACATATTCTATCAACCCTTAGTTGAACGTTTTATAAGCCGTCAACAACAACACGTTGAATATATTTCTCCTACCTTGAGTCTACATCCATTAGATGATCAATCTGGCATGTTTGGTGTGTTAGTGATTGAGTCATTATCAGAGCAAGTCTTTAATCCTATTTTGAGTACATTGATCAGTTTGTCGCTAGCCAGATCAGAAGCAAATGCGGCGTTAACTGTAGCGAAAGAAGCCACACAGTTAGAGCAAATGCGCAATACATTACTCGCGGCGGTATCTCATGATTTAAAAACCCCATTAGGGGCTATCATTGGTTCTGCTACGACATTAAGCGATACAACATTGCATTTACCCCAACAAACCCAACACGAGCTTTTACAATCGATCGCAGAAGAGGGTTATAGCTTAAATCGCAGTTTAACTAAGCTGCTTGATATTAGTCGTTATAGTATTAAAACATTAATCCCTAAGTGTGACTGGGTGGAGCCTGAAGAAGTGATTGGTAGTGCAATTAAGCGTGTTGAACAGGTCATCAAATCACATTCTATTAAATTAAGTGGCGATACTATTTTAGTCTCACTTGATTACACCTTAATTGAGCAGATTATTGCTAATCTTATTGAAAATGCGGCAAAATATAGCCCTGCTGGAAGTATAATTGATATTAAAACCGATTATCGGCGAGGGCATTTTATTATTGAAATTGCGGATCGTGGGTGTGGTGTTGCTCCTGTAGATCGACTACGTATTTTTGAACGCTTTTATCGCTCCGAGCAAGTCAAAGTAAAAGGGACAGGTTTAGGCTTGGCTATTTGTCAGTTAATTGTTGCCGCTCATAATGGCGAGATTAGCGTATTATCACGATCGGGTGGTGGTAGCCTCTTTGTGGTTAAAATTCCTTGTGAAAAATATGAGTTAACGGATATTTATGAGTAATGATAGTAAGATTTTAATCATTGAAGATGAAGCACCTATTCGTCGATTTCTTGATATTTTAACCACAGGACATGGTTATCAGGTTAAAACGGTTGAGACAGCACAGGAAGGTCTGAAACAAATCACGACTTGGAATCCACATCTACTATTATTAGATCTTGGGTTGCCAGACGCTGATGGGCTCGACTTTACTAAAGAATTGCGTTTATGGACTGAAATACCGATCATTGTTATTTCTGCCCGTGATAAAGAAGCAGATAAAGTACTCGCTTTAGATGCTGGTGCGAATGATTATTTAACTAAGCCATTTGGTAGTGAAGAGTTACTGGCGCGAATACGAGTTGCATTGCGAATGAACGCCACTATGAGTGCTGAGGATGTGATTCAATATCAGTTTGGTGACGTTATCTTGAATGTTGCCATGCAAACGGTGACACGGTTTGATGAATCAATTAAGTTAACACCTAAGGAATATAAGATACTAACCTTGTTAGCTAAGAACATGGGTAAGGTGTTAACCCATAAGCAAATACTAAAAGAAGTGTGGGGCGGTAATTATACTGAACATGCGCATTATGTTCGAATTCATATAGCGCAATTACGCCATAAAATAGAAGCGTCACCCGCGCAACCACAATATATCATTACTGAAAATGGGGTCGGTTATCGCCTTATTAATGATGATTAAGTGGGTTAAATAACACTAACAGTATTTTATTTATAAAAATTTTATATTTACCCTAATAATCCTTACATAAACATTAGATTAAAATTTATACCATCAAATTAGCCCGACTAATTGAGGATAATAATGTGTTTATTGAAGTGAAAATTGCTCTTGCTGTGGTTTTTTTTGTATGGATGTTAACCCGTAGTCTTTACAACAAAGCGACGTGGTTACAATTGACCATTGTTGGTTTACAGATATTTTCAGTGCTACTTTTACTTGAATTATCTATTACCCATTATTTCCCTGAATTTATGGAAGCTAAATGGTTGATTGGTATCTTTTTTGCCGCTGTTTTTGTTATTGCCGCTGCTAAAGAACGTTACCTATCTAAAAATGAACAACAAGAGATTAATTAAAATGAGTGAAATTAGTATTGGTAAGTTACTGATCGTTGCTGTGATTTTTATTTTATTGTTTGGTACTAAGAAGTTGCGTACATGGGGCAGTGATTTAGGTTGCGCAGTAGCGATGTAACGCTCTTAATTTTACCAGCTTGACCTTCCCCTCGATGTAACCTTTATGATGCAACTCAAGCATCGTTAATAGTGAATAGAGGTCAAGATGAGCTGTTGTAATAAAGCCCCAAAAGGCGGGGCAAGCTTGGGGTTATTATTGAAGTTTATTGCTGCGATTTTTGTATTGTTGTTAATTGCATCTTATTGGCAATAAGGTCAAACGAATGAAACCTTCAATCGTTATACAACCTCATCATCGTTGTTGCTATATCATAGGCTCCAATGTGAGTATTGAAGCGATGTTAGCCATATTGAAGGCCAACCAATATATTCGATCTGCGAAAGTGAGTTCATCGCATAAATTGCAGTTGATTTATGATTTTAGATATATTGAATTTCAGCAAATATTGACCATTATCAGCACTGTTGGTGTTAATTATAAGAATGGCTTTTTTCAGCGGTTAAAATATCAACTTTATAGTGATGCCGATCTACAGGCACGTGATAATCTAAAAATTACGCCGTTTTGTTGTGATAAAGTCGCGATTAGGCGCGAAAATCTTTAATACTGAATAAAAGTAATCATCGTGATTGATCAACAAATTCAAGTGATATCTTATTGATTAGTTTCTTTGTATAACAAACATATCATTTTTACGTTTTTTAACTATCAATATGGTTAAAAATGCGGCTGTTCACATTTTTATAAAGTGGTTGGATATACACTTAATTTTATATTATGGCTTTATCATTACGAATAACAGTCGTTATGGTTATCTGTGATCATAAAGTGTGTGGGCTATTGTTGTTATACACGGAGATAGAATATGACTATCGGTAAGTACCTCAGATGGAAAGATTCGCAAGGGAAAGTGTTTCGTCCTGTGTCATTAACGGGCACCGAGTTACTCAATGATCGCACTTTAAATAAAAGTACGGCTTTTACTCAAGAAGAGCGCGATGCTTTTCAATTGACGGGATTATTACCCCCGCGAGTACAAACGTTTGATGATCAACTTAACCGTGTCTATGACGGCTTTAGCAGTGCTTCCACTGATATTGAAAAATACCTCTTTTTACGCTCACTTCAAGATCGTAATGAAACCCTTTTTTATGCGTTACTCTCACGTCATGTAGAAGAAATGACCCCCATCATTTATACCCCAACGGTAGGTAAAGCTTGCCAAGAATTTAGCCATCGCTATCAAAAAGCGCGTGGGCTATATATTACCGAAGAAAACGTAAGTGCAATGGGTGAGATGTCTCGTCATTTTATGGGCAAAGATATCAAAATTATTGTTGTAACTGATAGCCAAGGTATTTTAGGTATTGGCGATCAGGGGGTTGGCGGTATGGGGATCCCGATTGGTAAGTTATCACTTTATACTTTAGGGGCAGGGATCCACCCCGCACATTGTTTACCGATAGTATTAGATGTCGGTACTGATAACCAAGAGTTGCTTGATGATCCTATGTATTTGGGTATTTCACGTAAACGTCTTCGTGGTGATGCCTATAAACGCTTTATTAAAACATTCGTACAACAAGTTAAACGCCATTTTCCAAAAGCAGTATTGCAATGGGAAGATTTTAGTAAAGCCAATGCGTTTGATAATCTGAGTGATTATGAAGACAGCTTGCCGTCGTTTAATGATGATATTCAAGGTACGGGCTCAGTTGTATTAGCGGGTATTTTAGGGGCATGTAAGATAAAGCAAGAGCGCTTAGTGGATCAAACTTATGTGATCTATGGAGCTGGCGCTGGTGGCGTGGGGGTTGCTGATCAGATTTATGCTGGGCTACTAAAAGAAGGCTGTACTCATCATTCTGCGCGAGCGAAAATTTTTATTCTCGACTCTCAAGGTGTGGTGTTTGATGATCGTGATGGTTTAGATGATTATAAACGTCGTTATGCTAAATCACGTTCAATTTCTGCTGGGTGGCATGCCGCTGAGTTGGGTAAAATAAGTTTAACCGAGCTTATTAATAATCATCCTGTCACGGTATTATTAGGTGCAAGTGGTATTGGTGGCGCGTTTATGGCGGAACATATTCAAAAGATGATGGAATACACACCACGACCGATTATATTCCCACTCTCTAATCCTACTGCTAATTGTGAGGCTATCCCTGAAGCGATTTATCATTGGAGTGATGGACAAGCGATCGTTGCAACGGGCAGCCCGTTCTCTGATGTTGAATATAATGGCCATCAATACCGTATTGGACAAGGCAATAATGTATTTATTTTCCCTGGGGTCGGATTAGCGTCGATTGTGTCGCAAACGGAAAAAATCACTCAAGATATGTTTACTACGGCATCTTATGCACTTGCTGAGTGTGTGAGTGATGAAGATATTGCCAGAGGTTGTATTTACCCTCGTATTAGTGCGTTGAAAGCAGTGTCTGTTCATGTGGCTCATTCAATTTTAACTCAGATGCAAGCAACGGATGCTTGTTGCCATTTACGAGATAAAGATTTGAAGCAAGCATTATCTGAGCATATGTGGGAACCGGTATACTTACCTTATCGACGCGTATAAGCACGTTATTTTATAAAATATTCAGATAAAGAAAGCCATATTCATGATTGGATATGGCTTTTTTATTTTATAAATCATTATATTAGTGTTTTTATGTTATTTGGGGCTTATCCGTTGTTATATCTCATGGCTTTATTATTTTATCGAAACGTTTCGATGGTGAGACTGTGAGCCAAATAGATATTTTGGGTCTTTTATTTGCGTTGAAAGCGATCATTCTCACACCTTATCTATTTCGCACTGGTGAAATTACTGAGGCCGTTTATTATTCACATCGAAACGTTTCGATGTGTTTTTCTGTCACTTAAAAATATCAATTCTAAGACAGAAAATTTGAGCGGTATAACGTGTAACGAGAAGGTCTACCAAATGAAAAAAACGACGCTAATTAATGCAGAGCTTTCATACCTTGTGGCAACACTAGGACACACAGATGAAATTACTATTTGTGATGCAGGCTTACCGATACCTCAACATGTAAAACGCATCGATCTTGCGTTAACTCATGGCGTACCAAGTTTTCTTGATACAGTGAAAGTAATGTTATCTGAATCACAAATTGAAGGGGTTATTATGGCCGCTGAGTTTGCTGAAATCAGTCCTGAACATCATCAAGCATTGTTAGCTATTTTAGATCAAGAAAGTACAACAACAGCTAAGCCGATTCATATTTCATATTTATCTCATGAGGAATTTAAGCAACGTACAGCGCAAAGCCGTGCGGTTGTGAGAACAGGAGAATATACACCGTATGCCAATGTTATTTTCCAAACCGGTGTCGTTTTTTAAATTATTGGGGCAGTGATCCTCGTTTATTTGTTTAACGTAACTAGAAGATATTTGATATGAAAAAGATAGCGGTTATTGGTTCGACCAATGTTGATTTAATTACTTATGGTGATCGTGTTGCTAAATGTGGTGAAACACTTGAAGCCGCCGCTTTTGCTATTGGTAATGGTGGTAAAGGTGCTAACCAAGCGGTTGCTGCGGCTAAATTGGGCGCACAAGTATTAATGGTATCAAAAGTGGGTGATGACCAATTTGCAGCAATGAGTTTAGCAAATTATCGCAGCCAACACATAGATACAAAATTTGTGACGAGTGTGAGTGGTGTTAGCACCGGCGTTGCGCCTATTTTTGTTAATACAACCACATCACAAAATTCTATTTTAATTGTAAAAGGGGCAAACAATTACCTGACTCCGGCAGATATCGATAGCGCAGAGACGGAATTAAAAACTGTCGATATGATTGTATTGCAACTAGAAGTACCTTTAGAAACGGTTTATTACGCAATTGATTTTGGTCAAAAACACAACATCACTGTTTTACTTAATCCCGCGCCAGCCATTCCTGAATTATCTCTAGAATATGTTTGTAAATGTGATTTTTTTGTACCGAATGAAACTGAACTTGAAATATTAACGGGTAAACCGGTTTCAACGATTGAAGAGATCAATCAAGCCGCGAATATGTTATTTGAACATGGTTTAAAGAATTTGATTGTGACGATGGGATCGCGAGGTTCACTGTGGATATCTAAGACGGGTGAGTATCTTGCTAAACCAATTAACGTGAATGCGGTTGATACATCAGGTGCAGGAGACGCGTTTATCGGTTGTTTTTCACATTTCTTTACTCAAACAGGGGATGTGACATCAGCATTGGAAAAGGCATCTATTTTTGCGGGGCTTTCCGTTACCGAAAAAGGGACGCAGTCCTCTTATCCTTCGATTGAAAGATTTAACGCTTATCAAGCAAACGAAATCTAAAACCAAGAAAAATCATGCTCTTTGATTAGAGTGATTATTTATGGAAGATAAATTATGTTTATTAAGAATAATACAATTCAACATGCTGATGGTTTTTTAAATAGAACACCGATATTCCAATTTTTATTATTATCATCAGTTTTTGCGCTTTGGTCTGCGGCGGCTGCTCTGAACGATGTATTGATTACACAATTTAAATCAATTTTTGATCTGTCTAATTTTGCTTCCGCACTAGTACAGTCAGCGTTTTATGGCGCTTACTTTTTAGTGGCTATTCCAGCCTCGATGGTTGTGAAAAAAACCTCTTATAAATTAGCGATTTTATTAGGTTTAGCATTGTATATTTTTGGCTGTTTGATGTTCTTCCCTGCATCTCATGCCGGTACATATACCATGTTCTTAGCCGCAATTTTTTGTATTGCGATTGGACTATCGTTCCTTGAAACATCATGTAATACCTACTCTGCAATGATTGGTGAGCCTGAGCGTGCAACATTACGTTTAAACGTTTCTCATACGATCAATGCGATGGGCTACATTATTGGTTTATTACTGGGTAAACATTTAATTTTCCAAGAAGGTGTTGATGTTGGTCATATGATGGCAACGTTAACTGGTCCTGAACTTGAAGCATTTAAATACCAAGTATTACAACAAACATTAGAACCGTACAAATGGCTAGTCGGTGTGATAGCAACTATCGCTATCTTAATTGCGATTACTGAATACCCTAACTGTAAAGCAGCGACAGACAGTAAAGATAATCAGCCATCGTTTGGTGAGACATTGTCTTACTTAATGGGCAATAAACGTTTCTTTAAAGGTATTGCGACTCAGTTTGCTTATGTTGGTATGCAGGTAGCAGTATGGTCATTCACCATTCGTTTGGCGTTAGAGTTAGATCATAATATGGTTGAGCATGATGCGGCTAACTACTTATTGTATGCCTTCATTATGTACTTCTTAGGTAAGTTATTAGCAAACTACTTATTCACTAAAACGGCACAAGAAAATGTATTAATGGGCTACTCAGCAATCGGCTTTCTTTGCTTGATGTATGTCACCTTTATTCCTAATTTCAGCGCTGTTTGGGTTGCAGTGGGTACGTCAGCCTTGTTTGCACCTTGCTGGGCTACAATTTTTGCTTCTACCTTACAATCTGTTGATACACGTTACACAGAAACAGCGGGTGGTTTTGTGGTGATGTCTATTATCGGTGGTGCGGCTATTCCTGTGATTCAAGGTCTACTTGCCGATAATATTGGTCTACAGTCTTCTTTCATTGTAAGTGCATTGTGTTTTGCTGTGGTATTTGTTTACTTCATGAATGAGAAGAAATACAAACAACAATTCAATTTTGTGGCTGCTAAAGCGTAATGTTCTGTTATGACCACTCACTCATGGGTGGTCAGTTTTGGGAGGAATTAAATATGTTTACCTTACCGTTATATAAAGAAAATTTCACGAAACAGAGAACCTTGATCGCTCAGTCTGAACATTTTGAGATCCATAGCTTTCTATATAATTCAGGTGTGCATGCTGTTGAAATTAAAAATGCAAAAGGGCATTTAGTCGTATTACCGTTTATGGGACAGATGATTTGGGATGCCCAGTTTTTGAATACTGATTTGTGCATGAAAAATATGTTCTCTGAACCAAAGTTTGCCAAAACAGTCGTTGAAACTTATGGGTGTTTTGCTTTTCATGCTGGCATGATTCGTATGGGGTGCCCATCGCCACAAGATGATCATGTATTACATGGCGAAATGCCTTGCGCAACAATGGATACTGCGTGGTTAGAAATTGATAATGATAGTGTTGTTATCAAAGGCTCTTATGAATATGTAATGGGATTTGGCGATCATTACTTAGCGACGCCTTCAGTACAGTTGAATAAAGATGCCAGCCTCTTTGATATTAATATGGTGGTGAAAAACCTTGCCTCTGTGAATATGCCGTTGCAGTATATGTGTCACATTAACGCCACATATGTTGAAAATGCAGTGATGACGCAGAATATTCCAGACAGTGCTTTAATGTTACGTGAAAGTGTACCTGCGCACGTACAACCGACATCACAGTGGTTGGCATATAACGAAGGTTTGAAAACATCAGCACCGATTTCAATATTAGATCAACCAGAAATGCATGATCCTGAAGTGGTGTATTGCATGGATGATATTGCTCGTTATGTTGATAAAGCCGTATTTAAGATGCAGATTGATGCTGATAAGTACCTGCAAACTGAGTTTAATACCCTCGACTTTAATTGTGCGACGCGATGGTTATTGTGCAGTGGTGATCAACAAGTTGCGGCATTTGCATTGCCTGCAACCTGTCGACCTGAAGGTTTCTTAGCGGCTAAAGAGAAGGGTACTTTGATTTATCTTCAACCGAATGAAGAGCGTTGTTTTAGCGTACGTACGGGTATTTGCCAATCGTTCTAAATCGTTATCAATGAGAGTTTACTCTCTCCTAAATGTTATTTAACGATGATAAGAGAGAGTAAAATGGATGCTTTTGATTTTTATTTTAACAGTTTATTTAACTAAAAATTAAAATCATCCATTTTTGTTATGTTCTACTAGAAAGGCTCATAAAGAGTCGAGGAAAATCCTATGAATAAGTTAGTGGTATTAGGTAGTGTTAACGCTGACCATGTTCTGCAAGTCCCTTCTTTTCCACGCCCAGGCGAGACGCTTCACGGTCGTAATTATCAAGTTATTCCTGGGGGAAAAGGGGCTAACCAAGCGGTGGCTGCTGCGCGTTTACATGCAGATATCGGCTTTATTGCTTGTGTAGGAGATGATTCATTTGGAATCAATATTCGTGAAAACTTCCGCATGGATGGCATTGATATTACGGCCGTAAAAATGGAGCCGAATTGCCCCACTGGTATTGCAATGATTCAAGTCTCTGATTGTGGTGAGAACAGTATTTGTCTTTCTGCTGAAGCGAACGCAAAGTTAACAGCTAGTGCAATTGAAGCTGATTTAGATCGTATTCGTGATGCTGATTATTTATTGATGCAATTAGAAACGCCGTTATGTGGCATTGAAAAAGCGGCGCAAGTTGCTAAAGACGCAAATACTATTGTGATCTTAAATCCGGCACCAGCGCGCGTATTGTCTGATGAATTATTAGCATGTGTGGATATGATCACCCCCAATGAAACCGAAGCTGAAGTGTTGACTGGGGTAACGGTTATTGATGCTGAAAGTGCACAACAAGCGGCGAATATTCTGCATGCAAAGGGAATTAAAACGGCAATGATTACCCTTGGCGCTAAAGGTGTATGGCTAAGTCAGGATGGACGTGGAGATATTATTGCAGGCTTTAACGTTGAAGTGACTGATACAACGGCGGCGGGTGATACGTTTAACGGTGCATTCGTGACTGGTTTGTTAGATGGTTTAGCTTTAGAATCAGCAATCAAATTTGCTCATGCAGCGGCGGCTATTTCCGTAACTCGTTTTGGTGCTCAAACATCAATTCCAACCCGTAAAGAGGTTGAAGATTTTCTCGCCCAGCAATAAGTAAACGTAATTACTCACCAAGGATCAATAACATGGCTACGATGAAAGATATCGCAAAATTAGCTGGGGTTTCTACATCCACGGTGAGCCATGTTATTAATAAAACTCGCTTTGTTAGTGATGAAATATCAGAGCGGGTTAATAACGCGGCAAAAGAACTGCATTATAACGGGCCATCAGTGTTGGCACGTAGTTTTAAAGTTAATCGCACTAAAACATTTGGCATGTTGGTGACAACATCAACTAATCCATTTTTTGGTGAAGTCGTCAAAGGTGTTGAGCGTAGTTGTTATCAAAATGGGTATAGCCTTATTTTGTGTAATACCGAAGGTGATCACCAACGGATGCGTGAATCTATCAATACCTTATTACAAAAGCGGGTTGATGGGTTGATCTTAATGTGTTCATCATTAGAAGGTGAACGTATTGATGTCTTTGAACAATATCCTGATATTCCCGTTGTAGTCATGGATTGGGGACCGATGTTGTTTACTAGCGACAAGATTCAAGATAATTCTCTACGGGGCGGCTATATGGCAACCCAATATTTGATTGAATCAGGTCATGTTGATATTGGTTGTATAACCGGACCATTGATTAGACATCAAGCTCAAATGCGTTATGAAGGTTATAAACGAGCGATGAATGAGGCGGGTTTAACCTTTCATGCTGAGTGGATCATTGAATCCGATTTTGAATGTGAAGGTGGCTATGATGCCTTTATGAAAATGAAGCAACATGGTGTGCTACCAAGTGCTATTTTTGTCTCTAATGACATGATGGCATTAGGGGTGATGAATGCGGCTAATGAGTGTGATATTCGTGTTCCTGATGATTTATCTGTGATTGGTTATGATGACATTCATATTGCTAAATTTATGTCGCCAGCGTTGACGACTATTCACCAACCAAAGTATCGCTTGGGGCAGGCCGCGGTTGAAACCTTATTAACCCGTTTAGATCATCAGGCAAGTGCAACACAAGTGATTCAAATTGAGCCTACATTAGTGACTCGAAACAGTGTCAAAATAGTCAATTAGAATAAGTAATAGCTTCGACTTTATCAAGCTAATAATAAGTGAGTAGATTACCGTTAGATGATAAGTTTCCCCGCTTGTCATCTTTTTTTTATCTTACATAGCATGATGTTATCTCAATAGATTATAATTTAACTATCGCTATTTTTTTAGATAGCGCTGAGATTTAAAATAGCATACTCAATAAGCGGTACTTTGAGAGAGGCGAGATAATCTATGCGCAAAGTAGATGATTCACTTGCAGTCTGGTTACAGGCGTTTAATCATGAATTAGCCGCTACAATGATTGCGGGTGTTGAATTTAGTACGATCAATGTACGAGCAGGGCTAGCGACCATAACTCGAACATACATTACTGAGATACCACATATAGATATGGTCGTTGATGACATTATCGAACATGTTCCTATTCGTGTTTACCACCCTCAACCTCAAGTAGCCTTACCTGTATTGGTGTATTTACATGGTGGTGGACATGTTGCGGGCAGCCTTGATGTTTATGACCCTATTTGCCGTAAATTAGCCTTAGCTTGCCAGTATATTATTGTGGCGATTGACTATCGTCTAGCTCCCGAATATCCCTATCCCGCTGCGATTAATGATGTGCGATTGTGCTTACAACATCTTTTTTCACGACTTAATAATATGGCGGTTAATTATATTCCCTACCTTGCTATTGGCGGTGATTCTGCTGGTGGCGCTCTGGCGGCAACCGTGTGTGCTATCGTACAAAATGACGAGGTACACATTAGTAAACAAGTGCTTATATATCCTAGCCTTGATTATACATTGTCTTCACCTTCGGTGATGATGAATGGTAATGATTATTTTCTTCAGATAAATAAAGTGCGATGGTATTTCGATCAATACTTTCAAAATAACCAAAATCGATACTCGGCATCACCATTATGGCTACCAGTATGTGCGAATTTCCCTGAAACATTAGTGATTACGACTGAGTTTTGTCCGTTACGGGATGAAGGCATTACTTATTATAATAAATTACGTCAGCAAGGTATTGAGGCGCAACATTATCATGTATCTGATATGGTACATGCGTTTTTAAATTTAGAAAATGTGGTACCACAGCATTGTCGGCAATTGTATACCGTCATGGGGCAATTTCTAACAGCAGAGAGAGGCATGATAAAAAGCCGTAAATAAATGAATTAATTACGGCTTAGTGGTTGGGTAATAGTTGCTTCATTATTCAAATATTGACTCTAGTAATAAATATAAACCGCGTAGTAAATCCATCTAACACCTTCCATAGTTTGGCTATATTTCATCATTTTCTTCTTATCCAGAATAGTGTGATTGCGAAGTAAGTCAATGGCTGTTGCTGTAAAAAAGTGCATATTGTGAATCTTAATCACGATTTGTTATTAATGAGTAACAACGGGTGTTTTAAACTGTATTTTTTGAATACTATTAGGTTATCAATAAAATACATAAGGATAGCCAATGATTCCTCGTCTTAAACGTTTAGCAAGCGCATTTGAACCGTTTATGTTGTTAATGGGTATCGTAGGGCCTTTAGCAACATTACCGCAGTTGTTTAAGTTGTTCTTTTCTCATACAGAACACGCATTGGGATTATCATTAACCACATGGGTACTTTATGCCCTGTTAGCAGCATTATGGGCTGTATATGGCTTTGTTCATAAAAACCCCCCGATTTGGGTTGGGAATAGCTTGGGGTTTTTAATGGATATGGCAATGGTGATTGGTATCTTTTGGCATACTGGCGGCACGTTTTAAGGCTATGTACGATTGTTGTATGTAGTTTGTTTACCAATGGTCATTGCTTTCATTCTTACATATATTCAGCTTTCAGTTGTGATATTGTGGCTAAAACTGAAGTTATGATCATTTTTTAACCGAAAAAGAGTGATGATGACGCTTTATTGCTTTCATTTTGTCCGGTACCGTAATTAAACGAAAATTAATAACGGAAGGATAAAGGAATAATGAAACATGCTAATTTAGCGGTATCTATTGCCGTAGCGTTATCGACATTGATTGTACCTACCTTTGTATTTGCTCAACCTAACTCTGCTTTGATTGTTAGCCATCAACAATCACAATCGCTGGTGGAATATCAAGCATTGCGCCAACGTTGGGCGGCGAGCTTTCTTGGTGATGCCACTATTCCCTTTGATGAAACTTTAAAACAAACTGTTATTACAACTAATAATGCTGCTAATCGATATTGGTCATCAATGTTAACCGCATCGACACGGACGAGTCTGTGGAGTGATGTGGTATTAGATGATCAAACTGATGTAGGTAAAAAGGTTTTAGGGGCTAATCTTCGAACCTCTTACCAGCGGCTATTTAGTATGGCAAAAGCTTATCGTTTACGTGATGGGTCGCTTCAAAATAATTCAGCGTTATTAAATGCGGTTATCGATGGAATGACATTTCTAAATCAACATTATTATAAAGTTGGTGCTAAAGAATGGGGTAATTGGTGGCACTGGGAGCTTGGTACGCCCAAAGATATACATAATACTTTAGTGTTGTTATATGACCAATTACCGCTGCAACTAATTACCGCTCATACTCAAGCAACCCGTTATTTTACGCCAGAGGCAACCCATTTAGGTGCTGGGCCTGGTGCTGATGTGTCAAGTAATCCTCATTACCGTTTATCAACAGGGGGTAACCGCACTGATAATACTCAAGTAGTTATTTTGCGTGGTATTTTGGATAACAATAGTGCTGAAATAGAAGCCGCTATTGCTGCTTTATCACCTGTATTGGCGGAAGTGACAACCAGTGATGGCTTTTATAGTGACGGTAGCTTTTTACAGCATTATGATATTGCTTATAACGGTACTTACGGCAATGTGTTACTTAATGGCCTCGGTGCACAATTAGATTTGGTTGCGGGATCACCTTGGCAAGCTACTGATCCTGTGCTTAAAAATATTTATCCAATTATTTTTAAAAGTTACGCGCCATTATTAGAGCGTGGCACCATGATGGAGTTTGTGAACGGTCGTGCTATATCTCGGCCAACAGAGCAAGGTCATCAGGTTGGGCATTTAGTGATTGCTTCACTGTTACATTATCTTGATGGTGCTGATCCACAAACAAAATTGCGGTTACAAGATTTAATTAAAACTCAAATTATTCAAGATACTTCCCTCGACTTTTTTACCTCGATTAATCACGTTGGAAATTACCAAAAAGCAAAACTATTAGTGGCTGATTCCAGTATTAATGGTGAGCAACAGTTACAAGGTTTCTTTAACTATCCAGCGATGGACAGAGTTGTCTATCGTGGTAATGATTGGAGCTTTAGTTTAGCGATGCACTCAAGTCGGTTAGGTAATTTTGAGTGTATGAATAATGAAAACAAACAAGGATGGTTTACTGGCGATGGCATGGGCTATCTCTACAATGGTCAGCTTGATCATTATCAGAATTATTGGCCAGCAGTAAACCGTTACCGCTTAGAAGGGACAACCGTCGATAATCAATTGATGTCTGATTGTGGTGGTCAGCGAAATCAAATTCGAGGTGGTCGTCAAACACAAATGGATTGGGTTGGCTCGGTGCGTTTTGATGATATTGGTGCTGCTGGAATGATGTTTAGTAATTGGAGTAACACGTTAACAGCTAAAAAGTCATGGTTTATGTTTGAAGATGAGATCGTAATGTTAGGCTCTGATATTAAATCAACTATTCAAGCTGATATTACCACCACAGTAATGAATCGAAAGTTGGCTGATAGGGGAAGTAGTACGTTATATGTTAATGGTAAGCGTTGGCAACCGCAGTTAAATCAATTATTGAAATTACGAACATTAACCCTTAGTAATGATGAACTTGATGATAGTGATATTAGCTATGTATTTCTAAAGCCAACAACGGTTACTGTTGATCAACAGCTAAGGACAGGAGACTGGAGTGATATTGGAACGCGCAGTGGACAAGTGAGTGCTAACTTTGTTTCTGCTGAAATAGCGCAAACTTCGACAAATGATCACTATGCATACGTCGTTATGCCTAATGCTAATAAAGACGATGTTCAGGATTTTATTGATGAAATGCCAATTAAAGTTCGTCGTAATGATAATTTAGCCCATATTATCATTCATAAAGATGAAGAGGTAACAGCGGCTAACGTCTGGACAGAACAAGGCGTTATGATCACCAAGCAAATCACGGCATTTTCAAAAATGGCACTAATAATTGAAAAAGATGATCGTGAATTAGAGATTGCAGTTAGTGATCCATTACAGACGCAGACAACGTTACATATGAAGTTAACAAAGCCTGTTCAAGTTGAAAGTGATGCAGAGCAACGATTACAACTTGATAGTCAAGGTAACCTGATGATCAATGTAGAAGGATTAGTTGGTCAAAGCTACCACTTCGCGCTGAAAGTCGTCTCCGCTGATTAATTATTCTGTCATTAATATCGCCGTTGTTAAGTTGCAGATATTGCTACTTAGTAACGGCGTTTTTTTCGCTTACCATTTCATAAGATAAAAACACTTGCGTTATCTTTCATTTTTATTCGTTTGTGATCTTTGCCGCTTTAATCTTTCGTTTTCTTTCGTATCATGGGTTGTCAGCATTTCGAAAGTATTTAAAAAGGTTAACTATGGCGCTGTCTTCATTTCATTCTCAACAAGCACGTTTCCATATGATGGCTAAGCCAACCAGTTACCGTTGTAACTTAAAATGTGATTATTGCTTCTATTTAGAAAAAGAAACGGTTGTGGGTAATGTCAATGATAATCGTTGTGGTTCTGCTGTAAGTGCTCCAGATTCAAGCTCGACGATTTCAAGTAGTGATCAAATGTCAGATGCCACTCTTAAACGGTATGTTCGACATTATATTGCAAGTCAAAATAGTACTGATATCGACTTTTCGTGGCAGGGTGGTGAACCCACACTCGCTGGACTGGATTTTTACCGTAACGTGGTTAAATACCAAGCTCAATATGGCGTTGGTAAGAATATTACCAATAGTTTTCAAACTAATGCGGTTGCTATTAATCGCCAGTGGGCGCAATTTTTTGCCAAACATAAGTTTCTGATTGGTGTTTCAGTTGATGGCACACCAGAAGTACATGATAAATATCGTATTTCAGTCAACGGTAAACCAACTTTTGAGCGAGTTAAAAAAGCCATTGAATTACTTTTAGAATATAAAGTTGAATTTAATATTCTTACGGTTATCAATGATCAAAATTGGAACAAAGGCCGTGAGACTTACCGCTTTTTAACTTCATTAGGCGCCCGCCACTTACAGTTCATCCCTATTGTTGAAGTACAGACACAATATCAAGCCAATAGCAGCGGTCATTATTCACCCCAAAAAGACGCACTATTAACCCATTTTTCTGTGCCTGCAGAGGGTTATGGTCAGTTTATGAGTGAAGTGTTTGATGAGTGGTTACAGCACGATGTTGGCACTGTGTTTGTACGTATGTTTGACAGTATTTTAGCGACATGGCTTGGTTATCCAGCCTCTGTTTGTGTGCAATCAAAAGAATGTGGTCAAGCAATGGTAATAGAAGCCAATGGTGATATTTATTCATGTGATCACTATGTATATCCCGCTAATAAACTAGGCAATATTGCCACCACCGAACTGGTTAAGTTAGCTACCAGTAAACAACAACAGCGTTTTGGGAGTGCTAAATCGCAAAAGTTGCCTCAACAATGTCAGCAATGTGAGGTTCATGGGTTGTGTTATGGCGGTTGCCCTAAGCATCGGCTAGTTAGTGTGGTGGGGGAAAAACATAAACAAAATTATCTGTGTGGTTCCTATAAGCAGATTTTTCGCCATACCGCACCTGCAATGCACATGATGAGTCAGGCGATTCAACAAGGTGGAACGGCAGCAGATGCTTTGCCTTATTTAGCACAATTACGCTCAGCATAAAATTGATTATTAAATTGAATTTTAAGACGTATTGCTGTGTGTTACAGCATTATATTACAAGGAGTATACAATGAATCTGTCCTCGACGAAGAAGACGGTAATTGCGAGTTTTGTGGCCGCGGCTTGCATGGCCTCTTCTGCTGTAGCAAATGCAGCCCCAACAACAGCCACAGCAAAACAACCCAATGTATTATTAGTGGTTATGGATGATTTGGGGACAGGTCAATTAGATTTTGCATTAGACAGTTTGAACAAAAAAACCTTAGCTGAACGGCCTGTGCCAGTTCGCTATCAAGGTGATTTTGATAAGATGGTCGATGCCGCTAAACGTGCGATGCCAACGGTGGCGAGTTTAGCGCAACAAGGCGTGAAAATGACCAATGCTTTTGTGGCTCATCCTGTTTGTGGTCCTTCGCGCGCAGGTATTTTTACCGGTCGTTACCCAACTAGCTTTGGCACTTACAGTAATGATGATGCACTTCAAGGTGTGCCATTAGATATCAAATTACTTCCCGCTCTATTTCAAGAAAATGGCTACAATACTGCCAATATTGGTAAGTGGCATAATTCAAAAATAAGCAGTAAAAATGCCGTTGCCGATAATAATAAAACTCGTGACTATCACGATAATCAGATCCCTGTAACACCAACAGAATATTCACCTGAGAATCGCGGTTTTGATTATTCCTACAGTTTTTACGCCTCTGGTGCCGCATTATGGAACTCACCTGCGATTTATCAAAATGGTAAAAATATTCCAGCACCGGGTTATTTAACCCATAACCTGACCAATGAAGCACTGCAATTTATTGAACAAAGTGGTGATAAGCCATTCTTTATTAACCTTGCCTTTAGTGTGCCGCATATTCCATTAGAAGAAGCGTCACCCGCGAAATATATGGAGCGTTTTAATACCGGTAATGTTGAAGCGGATAAATATTTTGCGGCGATCAATGCTGCTGATGAAGGGCTTGGACAAATTGTTGAATTGCTGAAGAAGAAGGGTGAATTAGACAATACATTGATTTTCTTCTTATCTGATAATGGCGCGGTACATGAATCACCGATGCCAATGAATGGTATGGATCGTGGCTATAAAGGCCAGATGTATAACGGTGGCGTGCGTGTACCGTTTGTGGCTTATTGGCCAAAGCATATTCCAGCGGGTGGCACCAATAATACCTTAATTTCAGCGTTAGATATTCTGCCAACGGCTCTAAGTGCTGCTGGGATTGCGATTCCAGAAGAGATGAAGGTTGACGGTAAAAATATTTTGCCTGTACTTGAAGGAAAAACAACACAGTCTCCACACCAATACATTTACTGGGCAGGCCCTGGCGCGAAACATTACAGTGAAGAAAATGATGCATTTTGGCATGGTTACTGGAAGTGGATCACTTATGAGTCAAATGACATTCCTAGCAATCCAAATCTAGAGAAGCTATCAAAAGGTTCATGGGCAATTCGTGATCAAGAATGGGCATTGTATTTCTATGATGATGGCTCCAATAAAGTGAAATTATTCAATGACAAGCTTGATCCAAGTGAATCAAAAGATCTTGCTCAGCAATATCCACAAAAAGTGAAGCAAATGAAACAAGCTTTTTATGAGTGGATCAAAGATAAGCCAAAACCAGTTGCATGGGGACAAGATCGTTACCAAGTGCTAACGGAATCAGCAAAAGGTTAATCACGCATCACCCACTATCGCACTGCAATTATGTTGATGTTATATCAACATGGCTGTAGTGCGTTATTGTTCATGGAGGATAACAATGATACATGATACTCAAGCGGCTATTTCACTTTCTGAATCGGCGTTAAATACCCCCGCCGATGTTACAGAGCCATTACCTTATGTAGCAAAACAAATTCAAGCAACTGAACGCCCCATTATTCCTTATGAGCATCCAACACCGGCAATGTATTTGACGTTATTTAAACAGCGACTTGTGCGTTTAAAAATGAAAGCGGCGACTTACTCTGATCATGATGCTGCAGTGGCGGCCTGTTTTACTAATGATGCGCTGAGTATTGAGAACAAATGCCAATATTTGGTGCGTTATGTTGCACAAGCGTTTGATCATTATGCGGTATGGGACTATAGCCATGCTTATTATCCGGGGCGCCCTAGCCAGCAAAGTGCACGTACCGATGCGATGGAAGGCACGAGTCGAGTGTTACCTACAATAGCTGCATGGGTCAGCCAGCATGGTTCGCAGCCGCTAGAGGGGCTAAATGGTCAGCCATTAGACCTTGTTGCAATGTTACGTAATGCTTTTTTAGCAGGAACCGACCCCCAGCATGCGGGATATTGGGGGGAATTGCATGACTATGATCAGCGTATTTGTGAAAGTGCTGATTTAGCGTTAGCGCTATGGTTGAGTCGTGACCATGTTTGGCAACCAATGAACACGGCTGAGCAGACCCAAATTATTACGTGGTTTAAACAAGTTAACCATTGTCAAACGGTTGATAATAATTGGCACCTTTTTCCGTTGACGGTGCAATTTGTCATTAAGGCATTAACGGGTGAAGACACTATTGCACAGGATAAATACCAACGCATTAAAGCGTTTCATGTGGGTGATGGCTGGTTCCGTGATGGTGCGAAAGGGAATTATGATTATTACAACGCGTGGGGATTTCATTACTCACTCTATTGGCTCGATCAAATAGATTCAAGTTTTGATAGCGGATTTATTCATCAAGCTCTTGCGGATTTTGTCAGTCAATATCGCTATTTATTTACCGCAGAAGGCCTGCCTTTTTTTGGCCGCAGTGCCTGTTATCGTCTTGCCGCCACCGCACCTCTGATTATGGCTATAGATCAACACAGTGAAGCTATTACTGCTGGTGAAGCTCAACGCGCCTTTGCTACTAGTTTGGAATATTTTATTGGCCATGGTGCAATGCAACATGGCGCGCCAACACAAGGGCTGTTTGATGATGATACTCGATTAGTTGATAACTACAGTGGCCCAGCAAGCAGTTTCTGGTCATTGCGAGCATTGAATATTGCATTATTTTGTGGAGATCGATGTGGCTTGTGGCAAGCAGATCCACAACCATTACCCATTGAACAAAGTAATTTTAATGTGGAATTTAAGGCGATTAATGCACAAGTCATTGGCGTTTTCGAAACGAAAGAGGTGGTAGTGATATTTAAAAATGATTATATCACCGAACAAAATCCATTATCTCGTCGTTTAGAGACCCAATCAGCCCGTTCTTACTGGCTAGAAACTATTTTAGGACGAGCGGAAAGGCCGAAGAATAACTTATTGCGTAAAGGCATTACCTGTTATTCATCCAAAATGTCTCATTTCTTTTAATTTCATTTTGTTATTTATTTTCGATTTGAAAGTGTTTATGTGATTCAGATCTTTTTATTTGTTTTTGTTTTCGAATATTATCTAAATCGAAAGTTAACGGAAGGTTTGGGGTTTTTATGTTTTTGGTTTCTTCGCGTGAAATGCTGTTGAAAGCGCAGCTAGGCGGTTATGCCGTTCCTGCTTTTAATATTCATAATCTTGAGACAATTCAAGTTGTACTTGAAACAGCGGCTGAGATGCGTTCTCCCGTTATTCTTGCTGGCACGCCTGGAACTTATTCTTACGCGGGCACTGATTATTTGGTGGGTATTTGTCTTAAAGCGGCAAATATTTATCAAACGCCAATTGCGCTACATATGGATCATCATGAGTCGTTCAGTGATATTCGTACTAAAGTAGAAGCAGGTATTAAATCAGCGATGATTGATGGTTCGCATCATAGCTTTGAAGGCAATATTGATCTCACCCGTAAAGTCGTGCAATTTTGTCATGGTTGGGATTGTTCTGTTGAAGCAGAGCTAGGTCGTTTAGGTGGCCAGGAAGATGATCTTATTGTTGAAGATAAAGATGCACTTTACACCGATCCTGATGCTGCGGTTGAATTTATTAATGCGACAGGCATTGATTCATTAGCGATTGCTATTGGTACTGCTCACGGTATGTATAAAGAGCAACCGCGATTAGATTTTGATCGTCTTGGCATTATTCGTAGTAAAACGGATACACCATTAGTGCTTCATGGCGCTTCAGGTGTGCCAGATGCTGATGTACGTCGTTGTATCGAACTCGGTATTACGAAGGTGAATGTTGCGACTGAACTTAAAATCGCCTTTGCTGATGCTGTAAAACAATACTTTATTGAGCACCCTGAAGCGAATGACCCACGTCATTATATTATTCCGGGTAAAGCAGCAATGAAGAAAATTATTCAAGATAAAATTCGCGTATGTGGTAGCGAAGGAAAAGCGTAATTAGCCACAGACTATAACCTCTCGCCAGGGATGACACAATGTAATGCCATTTCCCCCTTAAGCTGATCAGCTTTATTTGGCATTACATTTATAACTTTGAGTGATGATGTTTTTTGGCCATGATTGATTTTCATATCTCATCGTCATGGCCTTTTTTCTGATAGCGAATAATGGTTAATAGGTGAGGAAAAATGACATTTCCAACTTCAGCAATAAAGCGCAATATTGCCATTTTAGGTGAGTGCATGATTGAGCTGAGTGGTGCGCCTTTTGCAACTCAGCAACAAAGTTTCGGTGGCGATACGCTTAATACTGCGATTTATCTTTCTCGATTGCTTCCTCAAAGTTCCCCTAGTTATGTCACCGCATTAGGCATTGATAATTATAGTAACGCCATGATTGATGCATGGCAGCATGAAGGCATTGATTGCCGTTTTGTGATGCGTGAGCGCGATAAATTACCCGGCATGTACGCCATTGAAATTGATGCCGAAGGAGAGCGTAGCTTTCATTATTGGCGCAATGATTCCGCTGCACGCTATATGTGTGAACATGCTCAGTTTTCGCAGATTATGGCACAATTAAAAGACTATGATTTGATCTACCTCTCAGGGATCTCTTTGGCTATTTTGCCTGAACATGGCAAAATTAAGCTCGTTGAAGCCCTTGAAAAATTAAAAGCTTCAGGTTGTAAAATTGCGGTTGATTCAAATTATCGGCCACGATTATGGAATGGTGTGACCCATGCAAAAACATGGTTATCAGAATTGTATCGCTTGGCTGATATTGCGTTAGTTACCGCTGATGATGAAGATTTATTACGAGGCGAACTGGATACTCCCGCAGACATTATTGCTGATCGCTTGCACCGTTTAGGGGTTAGCCAAGTGGTGGTGAAGTTAGGCAGTAAAGGCGCGATGTGGTCACAAGCAGGTCAAAAAGGCTTGGTTGATGGTAATAAAATTGATGCTGTCATCGATACAACAGCCGCAGGGGATTCTTTTAATGCAGCTTATTTAGCGGCATGGGCCAAAGGTATGCCAATGATTGCTTGCTGTCAGTGGGGAAATAATCTTGCCGCTCAAGTAATTCAGTATCGCGGTGCCGTTATTCCTCTGCAATGTACCCAATATTTAACGGATTTAATGAGTAGTAATTATGATGACAAATGAATGGATTGATCGTTTGCGTGCATTGCGAGTTATGCCTGTCATTCAAATTGAACATGCAGCAGATGCTGTGCCTCTTGCTAAAATATTAGTTGAAAATGGTTTGCCTGCTGCTGAAATTACCTTTCGTACCGTAGCTGCCGCGGAATCTATTCGCTTAATTCGCACTGCTTATCCTGAGATAGTGTTATGTGCAGGCACTGTTTTAACGGTTGAACAAGTTAATGCAGCTATTGAGGCGGGGGCTGATTTTGTTATTAGCCCTGGGTTTAATCCAACCACGGTGAAATATTGCCTAGCCAATAATATCAAAATGATCCCTGGGGTGAATAATCCAAGCTTGGTTGAGCAAGCATTAGAATTAGGTGTGAGCGCACTGAAGTTCTTTCCTGCTGAAGCTTCTGGTGGTGTGAACATGCTTAAATCATTAGTTGGGCCTTATAGTCAGGTTCAGTTAATGCCAACGGGCGGTGTGACACCGCTTAATTTGGGTGAGTATTTAGCTATTCCACAAGTAATCGCTTGTGGTGGAACATGGATTGCACCAACCAAGGCAATTACTAATCATGACTGGGAGCTGATTGCCGGTAATGTACGTGAAGTGTGTGCAATGATTGCTCAGCTGAAGGCATAGGGATTGATGATGGCAGAAGTAAAACACGTGGCAGTACTGCTTGCTGATGGTTTTGAAGAAGGCGAAGCGGTGGTTTTTATCGATATTATGCGCCGTTTGGATATTAAAGTGGATGTATTATCTTGCATGAAAACCACAGCGCTTAATACTTACTTTGAAACTAAAATCAGCGCCGATTATGTGTTAACAGATAAATTTGATAAGACTTATGATGCGGTTATGATGCCTGGTGGACCACAAGGAACTGATAATTTATCCGCTAACGCCAATGTTATTGCTTTTTTAAAGCGTCATATTGAAGCCAATAAGTATATTTGTGCATTATGCTCATCTGGCGCCAAAGTACTTGCTGCGCATCATTTATTACAAGGTCGTACATATACTACCGGTGATAAGTTGGCGGAAAAGTTTGATGATGGTGAGTTTATTAAACAGAAAGTGGTTGTTGATGGGCAGTTTATTACTGGGCGTGGTTTGGGGGTGAGTTTTGAATTTGCCTTTACAGTGGCACGTTATTTATTAGCTGATAACCATGAAAAAGTTGATTGGCAAGCAAACCATATTTATTTTGATCACTGGCCGTTAAATAACGCATAGTGCTATAGTGATAATTATAGAGAGAAAGTAGTAAGCCTAGTTAAGTTAAATAACTAGGCTTTTATATATTTAGCGGAAACTTTTTAAATAACCATCTGATAATAAATTTATTAAAGATAGGTTACAATTGAAGGGACATATATTAATGTGCTTTTAATTGACGAATTATCTCTACCGCAACAGCCTGTGCTGATGCTGGATTTTGGCCTGTGATAAGATTGCCATCGACCACAATATAGCTCTGCCAATCAGGGCCCTGGCTATAATGTGCCCCTTGGCCAGTTAACATATCTTCCAGCAAAAAAGGAACCACAGTACTTAATCCAACCGCGTCTTCTTCACTATTACTAAAACCTGTGACATTTTTACCCGCGATAAGTGGGCTGCCATCAGCATTTTTAGGTGCTTTTAATGCTGCGGGGCCATGACAAACAAGGCCTGTTGGTTTGTGGTGTTGATAACTTGATTCAATAATATGTTTTGATGCCGCATTTTGCGATAAATCCCATAATGGTCCATGTCCACCAGGATAAAATACAGCGTCATAATCAGTTGGATCGATAGTTGATAAGAGTAAGGTGTTGGCTAACTGTTTGATTGCATTTGAATCATTTTTAAATCGAATAACTGATTCTGTTTGCATCTCTGCGGTATCACTTTTGGGATCGATAGGCACTTGTCCACCTAAAGGCGAGGCAAGAGTCACTGTATCGCTATTATCTTTAAATAGATAAAAAGGGACGGTAAATTCATCTAACCATAGGCCTGTTTTTGCTGTGGTTGTACCTAAATTTTGATGAGATGTTAATACGATTAAGATATTCATATTAGTTTAAGCCCTCGTTTAATCATTGAGATTAAAAATACATAATTTAATGCCTGTATTAGTTATAGGCTTAAATAATGTGGCTCACAAGCGTAATAATTACTCTTTTTATCAATATTATATCTAAGGAAAAATAATAAATAATGGCTTGAACATTAGCATTATTATAATTGTAGTGCAGTCAATGTTTTTAATCGTAGATATTATTAAGGGGATAAACAAAAAGGCCACTAAAGTGACCTTTTTGTGAAGAAATGAAAGACTATAATTAGTCAGCCATTTCCGCATTGTGGTAAACGTTTTGTACGTCATCACAATCGTTTAGTGCATCAAGGAATTTTTCAAACATTGCAATGTCGTCACCAGCCAATTCAGTCATTGTCTGTGGTACGAAAGCAATTTCTTCTGAATCAATGATAACGTCAGCCATTGTTGCAGCAAGTGCGTTTTTCACTTTAAAGAATTCAGTATGTGGAGCGTAAACAGTGATCTCGCCATCTTCACAAGTGATGTCAGTAACGTCTACGTCTTCCATCATTAGATTTTCAAGAACAACTTCTTCGTCAGTACCTTTAAATTCAAACACAGCTTGGTGTTCAAACATGTGGCCAACAGTGCCTGGGCTACCGATTTTTGCATTGTTTTTAACGAATGCTTGACGAACGTCCATGAAAGTACGGTTGTTGTTGTCTGTTAGACAGTCAACGATAACCATGCAGTTGCCTGGGCCAAAACCTTCGTAACGTGCAGTTGAGTAATCTTCACCGCCGCCGCCTTTTGCTTTATCAATTGCTTTTTCAATAACGTGGCTTGGTACCTGATCTTTTTTCGCTTTTTCGATAAGACGACGAAGCGCTAGGTTACTATCAGGATCCGGACTACCGTTCTTAGCACAAACGTAGATCTCTTTACCATACTTTGAGTAAACCTTGATCTTAGCGCCTTGGGTTTTTGCCATAGACAATTTGCGTACTTCGAACTTTCTTCCCATGAGGAATCACTCTCTTTTACTGTTTTAAACGGTCAATTATGCAAATATTTTACCAGCACCCCTTTATTCTGGCTAGTTAGATCTGTATTTATGCTAAGTAAAGACGTTTTTTTTATTTTTACGTTGAAATATTAAACCAACTTAAAAAAGAGTAATCGGAATACTTATTTTTGGAGCTAAAGATTTCAAATATAGTTTAATTTCTCGTAAGGTAATAAAACAAAGCAAATAAATCCTATATTTTCTTACAATATAAGAATTCCTCTTGTTGTTCGCGCTATAATTGGTTACAAATAATCATCACACAAATTAGAGATAACTTACCTGTGACTCATTCACTAAGCGCTAATGAAAAATTGTTACAAGTGCTGGTTCATATTGCGGCGTCAAATGTACCGCTTCAAGCACAGCAACTCAGTACCGAAATGGAAATGCCGATAAGTAGTTTATATCGCTATTTAGCGTTGCTTCGTGATTGGAATTTAATTGAAGAGAATCATGGGCGTAATACTTATAGTGCGGGTCCTGCTGCGTTACAACTGCAACGTAATTTTGAAATGAATTCACCATTACCTGATGGTGTAAGACCGATTTTAAAACGATTACAGCAGCAAACTGGTGAGATGTCAGCGTATATGGTTGCCGTAGGTTTTAATGCACTCTGTGTTGATAGTATCGATAGCCCTTATGCGTTGCGTTGTAGTTATGAAAAAGGCCAAAGCCAGCCATTGATTCGTGGTGCATCAGCTAAAGTTATTTTGGCTTACTTACCGTTAGCTCGCCAATTAACGATTTTAGAGCATTATGATATTACCGAACAAACACAGATAGATACGTGGATTGCTGAATTAGATCTTATTAAACAAGATGGTTTTGCAATCAGTACATCCGAAATTGATGCGGGTGTTTCTGGTGTGAGTGCACCGGTATTTGTTGGTAATAAAGTTGTCGGTGCGGTTAGTGTTATGGCGCTAGCAGAGCGTATAAATAGCCGTAAAAATAAAATTGTAATGAGTGTATTACAAGCAGCAAGAGCATTACCACCACAACACTAGCCTGTGTTGTTTGTGCAATGAAAGAGAGGGAAGATTGGCGTATGTTAGTTGATCAATTAAAAAAGTTATTTAAAAATGAGCCTCAAAAACCGATGGCATACCATCGTAAACATACGCTCATCAGCCCTTATGTCCAGCAATACCAGCCCGGTATTATGCTTGTTGGTGTCATTTCTGATCTGAGTCTTGATTGGGGACGTGGCTTACAAGGCGCGAAAGAAGGTCCTGCAAGTATTCGACGGATATTGCCTTACACCCATGCTCAAACAAAATTACCTTTTTATGATGCGGGTGATATAGAACAAAACAATAATGATCATAGTTTTGCTGCCGTTAGCCAACGACAGCACCAATTATTATTGCGTTGCTTACGTGATGGTCATTTTCCTGTTGTGCTCGGTGGTGGGCATGAAATCTCTATTGCTAGTTATCAAGCACTGTCTGATTTCAGTACCGAAGTAAAATCAGCCCCCGTGATGATTACTGAAGATCAGCAACCACAATTGTTACCGCAACGAGTGGGCGTGATTAATTTTGATGCGCATTTTGAACTAAGACCATCATTATCGTTACGGGCGGGATCTGCGTTTCATGCTGCATGGTGTTATAGCAAAGAACAACAGCGCAGTTTTGATTTTCTTGGTCTTGGTATTTGTGATCATGCTAATTCACAAGCAATGTTTAAATTGGCAGAAGATCTCGGTTGTCAGTGGCTACTTGATAATCAAATGACGACGCGTAATAAAAAACATGTTCAAGCACAATTAGATAGCTTTATTGATAGTGTTGATTGTATTCAATTGAGTATCGATCTTGATGTATTTTCTTCCTCGATTGCTCCTGGTGCGAATATGACGCGTATGCATGGTGTTAGCTTATCAATGGTGGAGTGGGCAATTAAATATATTATGGCGAGTGGCAAAGTTAAAATTGTTGATATTGCAGAGTTGAATCCAGAATATGATTACGATAATCAGACTGCAAAATTGGCGACTAAACTGATTCAAACCATTGTTCATTTTGTTTAACGCATTTTTATATATGAGTAACAGCATGAAAATGATGATTTTATGATCATAAAGATGCTCTTTTGATGGCTTTGGTTGAATAGTAATACAAAAGTCATTAATTATAATGTTTTTATAAAAAAAGCCTTTACAGCCACCGTGATGATAGGTATTATTCGCGGCATTGGAGAGATGGCTGAGCGGTTGAAAGCACTGGTCTTGAAAACCAGCATACGTTTATAGCGTATCTAGGGTTCAAATCCCTATCTCTCCGCCACATTCTAGAAATTTGATTTAATCGAGTTTCATACAGAATTGGAGCGGTAGTTCAGTTGGTTAGAATACCGGCCTGTCACGCCGGGGGTCGCGGGTTCGAGTCCCGTCCGCTCCGCCAACACAACGAATCCTCGTCAGAAATGACGGGGATTTTTTGCATCTGGAGTTTCAAAATCTAGATAATAAATGTTAGATGCGATAAATGACGGCATAAGTGTCAATATCGGCCTGTCACGCTGGGGGGCGCGCTGATTTTCGGAATGGCAAGTCCCGTCCGCTCCGCCAACACAACGAATCCTCGTCAGAAATGTGAGGATTTTTTGCATCTGGAGTTTCAAAATCTAGATAATAAATGTTAGATGCGATAAATGACGGCATAAGTGTTAATATCGGCCTGTCACGCTGGGGGGCGCGCTGATTTTCGGAATGGCAAGTTCACGTCCGCTTCACAACACAACGAATCCTCGTCAGAAATGTGAGGATTTTTTGCATCTGTTCTATGCTAAATAATTGTGGGTTATTACCCGTGATCTATTCGTCACGTGTTTGAGCATTAAAGACGGCAGTGAATATACGTTAAAACTCAACAAAAACAGTCACTTTACGACGCGCGGGCAGTAGATTCCCTATCTCGTTCGTAACCTCACTGTAGGGAATGACGGGTGGTTGTTCGTCACCTCGCTGTCGAGAATGACATAAGGTTAGTTAGTCGTGAATCAAACAACTACTTATTCACCGCTAAATACGCGCCTGCCGCGATCATAATGCTACCCGCTGTTTTATTTAACCGTTGCTGTGCGATGGGTGTCTTAATCACTTTAGCTAATCGTGAAGCGCCATAAGCAACTAACATAATGGCTGACATCAAGGCAATGGATGACAAAACAGAAATTAGAATGATATCAGTGCTGTTTAAACGGGTTAAATCAATAAACGTCGGTAAAAAAGACACATAGAACAAAATAACTTTTGGATTAGAGGCTGAAATCAAAAAGCCATGACCAAAACTGGCTAAAGGTGCTTGCTGTGGCTGTTGCTCAGTATCTGATTGTTGGTTTTGTGATAAAGCCGTCAACATTTTATAGCCGAGGTAAATTAAATAACCTGCGCCTAAATAACGAATAATCACAAACACTTCTGACCAATTGTCAGCGATAGTCGCTAAACCAAAGCAGGCTAATTGTAAATAAAGCAGGTCACTTGCTACCATCCCTAATGCCATCATGATGCATTGACGAGGACCTTCGACCATTGCTTTGGCGAGAATAGCAAATACACCAGGCCCGGGAGTAATAGCAAAAATAAAAATAGCAAAAAAGAAGGCAATTGCAGCTTCTAGTGACATCATATCATCCTTGTAAATGCGCTTTTTTCGAATGCTATCATGCAAACAATGTTTTGCCTTTAAATTTTTACACATTAATAGTTACAATGAAAAACATAATTAAGTCATTGTGTTTATTATTTTTTATTTATTTGAAAATGCTGTGCTACGATAATAATTCTTATTTTTAATCTCATCATTATTATTAAAATGCTGTTTTTTGCTTTTTTAATAGCCAAACAACACATAAAACATGGTTTTTTGGGGCGATTAGTTTCAGAATGTCGAGCTTATTGCATTAGCAAATCTTAAGAGTATCACTGCGTGGTTCTCTGTCTATAAGTCTTCAGAGGGAAAAGTTCTTGGATAAGCCTAAAATTATATGTGTAGAAGGTAATATTGGTGCTGGTAAATCGACCTTACTCCCTCAATTAGCTGTCGCCTTAAATGCAACTGCCATTTTAGAACCAGTAGATTCTGATCCTGAATTTCAACATTTATTAGGTGAATTTACTTGTGATCCATTTAACGTCGAGGCTCGCAGTAATTTTCAGTGCTACATCACGGCTCAACGTGCTGAACTTTTGAATAATTTGAATCCTCAAGGTGTCTATATTATTGAGCGTTCTTTACTTAGTGATTTAGTCTTTACTCATGCTTGTATTGCTAATTACAACAGCACGGCTGAAGATATTGCTAAGCATATGGCGTGCTATCAGCATTTGATCAGTCAAATCAATCAATACCCAACCATTGATTATTGTATTTATTTAAAAACCGATCCTGAAGTGGCTTATAGCCGTATGCGTCAGCGTGGACGTGCAGAGGAAATGGGATTAGATATTGGTTATATTAGTGATATTGATGCATTTCATGATGCTGTATTACCACAAGCATGTCGTAAGATGGGAACGACGTTAATTCATATTGATTGGAATACACCACTTGCTGTTGCTGATCTATTACCACAATTGAATGCTGCTGGTTTAGATATGAACTAATGTCACTGAGTAGTGATATAACACTAGAGAGGCTACAGTTAACTATTAACTGTAGCCTTTTTTGTGATTAGCTTTTTAGCATCTGCCAATATTTTTGGTAAATATTAACAGCGTCACCTACATCATCAGTGAACTCACCGTGGTCAACTTGTGCGTCAGTTGGGAAAATCATCGGGTCATTTTGTAATTCAGTCGGTAAAAACTGTTTGGCTTGTTTATTTGGGGCAGGGAAGCCTAGCTCTTCAACAATTTTTGCCTGATTTTCAGGACGCATAAAGAAGTCGATAAATTTAAATGCGAGATCTTTATGCTCACTACCTTTAGGGACGATAAAGTTATCCATCCATAAAATAGCGCCTTCGGTTGGATAAACAAATTTAAGCTCTGGCATTTCTTTTTGTGCCATAAAAGCATTACCGTTCCATTGCATTCCTACCATTGCTTCCCCGGTAACATAAGGAACATGAGGAGCATCAGAATTATAAACGACAACGTTTGAGCGTAATTGACGTAATTTCTCGTAAGCTTGCTTAATTTCTGCTTCATTGGTGCTATTAATACTATGACCTTGTGCCCGCAGTGCCATACCGAACACATCTCGAACATCATCAAGTAACATCACTTGTTGTTTGAAATTGGTGTTCCATAAATCTTTCCAGCTCGTTACCTGATCGGATGTGATTACTTCTGCATTGTAGCTAATCCCCGTGACACCCCATACATAAGGTAAAGAGTAATCATTGTTGGGATCAAATGGTTGTTTCATTAGACCAGAATAGATGTCATTTAAGTGATGCATTTTGCTTTTATCTATTTTTGCAAGCATGCCTTCACGGGCCATTTTTTCAATAAAATACGTTGAAGCAAATGCAACATCATAGCCTTTACTATCAAGTAGCTTGAGCTTGGTATACATCGATTCATTATTATCAAACGTAGAGTAATTGACGGTGACATCATATTCTTTTTCAAAGGCTTTGATTACATCTGTTGGCATATACTCAGCCCAGTTGTAAACGTTAAGCACATCATTTGCTGCCGAAACATTAAATGCTGAAAGTGCGAATGCTAGTGTGGTCACCCCTTTGAATATTTTCTTCATGTTATTAATTCCTAATTGACCAGGTAAGTCAGATCTGAGCGCGGATATTAGACAGAAGTTTGTTTGTGTCAAAAACAATCAAGCTAAATTATGAACTAAGTCACAGTAATAAATTGCTTGTGAAGCATCAAGACTCGTGACATTATCCGCGCGATTTTTAACCTGTATTTTTTTTGTGGGCAATTGGAATGTCAATCAACAGTCAATATATCGATAGTTACTACCAAGCAACCGTTAATGCGTTACCTGAACAACCCCTACTAGATCAAGCAATTGAAGCTGATGTATGTATTATTGGTGGTGGTATGACAGGATTAAACGCCGCGATTGAATTACGTCAGAAAGGATTCTCTGTTGTGGTGCTTGAATCACAACGCTTAGCATGGGGAGGGTCTGGGCGTAATGGAGGTCAGTGTTTAGTGGGTTATTGCCTAGGGTTACGTGAAGTTGATGAAACATACGGACCTGAGTGGGGTAAACAACTGTGGGATCTCTCTTGTGAAGCGGTTGATATTGCTCGTGATCGCATCGAGAAATTTAATATTGATTGTGATTTTCAACAGGGTTATATCGAACTGGCGTTGAAGAAAAGCCAAGAAACAGAACTAAAATCTTGGTATGACTTAAAACAGAGCCGTTATGATTATCCAAGTGCTAGCTGGTGGGACAAAGATAAAGTCAATCAAGTGGCACACACTGAGCGTTATTTAGGTGGCTTATATGATTCAAACAGTGCTCACATGCACCCATTGAATTACACCTTAGGTTTAGCACAAGCAGCGTTAAGCTTAGGTGCGACTATTTTTGAGAATACGCCAGCAATAAAATTGGACAAAGGCAATCCGCATATTATCCATACGCCAAAAGGTCAGGTTAAAGCCAAACAAGTTTTATTAGCTTGTAATGCGTATCTTGAAGGATTACATCGTAAAGCACAAAGCGTTGTACTGCCTGTTGTATCTTACATTGGTGTGACAGAGCAATTGGGCGATCGTCAACCTATCAGTAATATGATGGCAATGTCAGATTTAAATAACAGCCTTGATTATTACCGCCCAACACCGGATGGTCGTATTTTGTTTGGTGGTGTCAATCATCCATTCAACGGCGAGTACAGTGATTCAAGTGAGCGTTTACGCCAGCGCATGATTACTGTTTTTCCACAACTTGCTGACGTGAAGATGGAATACCATTGGGGCGGATTGTTTGCAGTTACTCGTTCTTATATGCCGCAAATCGATCATCTAGGCAATGATATCTATGTTGCTCATGGCTATACCGGTCACGGTGTAGGATTAACTAATATTGCAGGTAAGGTTGTTGCTGAAGCAATGGCAGGTACTGCTGAGCGCTTTGATGTGTTCGCTAAAATTAAACATGGTTGGATTCCAACCCCTGAAGTTTTACGCAAACCGGCACTAGCAATGGCTATCTGGAAAGCACGATTAGAAGACTCACTGGGTAAATGATTAAAATTTAGTTGCAATAAAATACAAAAAAGTAAGTTTATTTGCTATCTTGGTGCGGTTAATAGTGAATTATTTGCTTATTTAAACCAATCAGAGAGAGTCTTATGATCGAGCGTCAAGAAACAAAAGCCCGTATGAGTCGTGTTGTTAAGCACAATGGTACTATTTATCTTTGTGGTCAGGTTTGTGCTGATGCAACTAAAGACATTACCGAGCAGACACAGACGATGCTTGATAAAGTTGAAGTGTTGCTTGAACAAGCGGGCAGTGATAAAGAGCATATGTTATCAGCGACTATTTATATTAAAGATATGAGTTTGTTCGCTGAGATGAATGCGGTGTGGGACAATTGGGTACCTGCCGGCTATGCTCCTGCTCGTGCATGTGTTGAAGCAAGCATGGCACGTGATGTTTTATTAGTTGAAATCTCTGTGATTGCAGCTGAAAAATAAAATCATACCGAGTTATATTTATTAAGGTCGACAGTGTGTCGACCTTTTTTTATGTGTAAATAAATGATAAAGAGCCATTTTAGTATAAAAAACATTCGGTTGATCTTTTAAATTAAACTTTAGCTTTACACCATTCATTAACCTCGTTATCATGCGCGGCATTGGAGAGATGGCTGAGCGGTTGAAAGCACTGGTCTTGAAAACCAGCATACGTTTATAGCGTATCTAGGGTTCAAATCCCTATCTCTCCGCCATATTCTAGAAATTTGATTTAATCGAATTTCATACAGAATTGGAGCGGTAGTTCAGTTGGTTAGAATACCGGCCTGTCACGCCGGGGGTCGCGGGTTCGAGTCCCGTCCGCTCCGCCAACACAACGAATCCTCGTCAGAAATGACGGGGATTTTTTGCATCTAATGTATCTAAATTCTAATCAATAGAACGTAATATCCCTTTGCTTATGATTGCGACCCGTCACGCTAGGGGGGCGCGCTGATTTTCGGAATGGCAAGTTCACGTCCGCTGCACAATACAACGAATCCTCGTCAGAAATGTGAGGATTTTTGTATGTAGAATAATCAGATTTTAGGCAATGATACAAATTGCTTATTTTTTATATTTACAGTAGATCTGTCTCTGTTGCGGTTATCTTGCTCTTCTAATATTTAATTTATTTATATAATATATTGATAAAAAAATAATATAATAAGAGATGTTGTTTGTATTTGAAATAATACACAGTTAGATGAATTATATTATAAGACTATAATTTTTAATTGAATTAATATTGTATAACTTATCTGAGTTGCTGTGATAAGTGAAAATTATTCTATGTTTTCATGAATAAGAGTAATATAGTAGTTTTATTATATTAATAACAATTATATAAACAATTAATTTTTTTGTTATATATGAAAGAATTACTTATTATTAAGTTAAACATATAAAATTGAATTATATTATTTGTTTGTTTTATCTTGGTATAATTTATATAATAAATTATAGTCAATTTTTATATTTTAAAAATCCCCAAGGATAATCAATGATTCAACGAGTTATAGCATACGTTTATAAGAGAACCTTATTTAGAGTTTATCGTTCTTATGTAAATGATAAACATAAGAAAAAGTTAACGAATGAAAATTTTAGTATTATTTCCAATAACTGTATTGGTGGTATTACTTGTAGCGATTTAGATCAACCATTTAACTCACCTACTGTTGATTGTTTCTTTTATTCTAGCTGTTATATTAAATTTTGCCAGAATCTAAAATACTATTTTTCACAAGAACTTGTTGAGGTTCCTGAATCAAAGTATGCGGGTAAATGTAACTATGTTGTTGCGCATCTAGATGATATTGAAATTCACTTTATCCATGATCAAGATTTTTCATTAGCAAAAGAAAAGTGGGATCGCCGTAAGCAACGTGTTAACTTTGATAACTTATTCTTTACTATGTCTGATCGTGATCTATGCGATGAGAGCGATGTTGATGCTTTTTTGAATATAGATAAAGATCGTGCAATTTTCTTCTCAGCACAAAACCGTTCAAATGCGAATAACTTTATTTATTGTTATGATGAAAAAGGTGAAATTACAACACCTCTTTTTGCTATGTATCGTACTTTTGAAAAATACTTTAATATGGTTGAATGGCTTAATACGGGAAGTGTTAAAGCTGGTGAAAAATAACATAATATATAATAAGTACTAAATCTATTATTAGATTTAGTACTTAAATTTAAAAATACTATTTATTATTGCCATTTTATTAGTTGTTTATTATTCCAATTATCATCAAGTGTTGCATAGTGTTGTTCTAATACATGACGCTTTATTTTTAATGTTGGTGTTAAAATACCATTATCAATACTCCATGGTTCTTTGATCATCAATACACCTTTTATTTTTTGATGTGATTCAAGCTCAGTATTAATTTTTTCAATAATCGATTGGAGTTTTTTCTCATAACGCGATTGATCAAATTGAGTATAATTGTGGGCGATAGCTAATAAAATAGGTGCGGCCATTCCCGATCCAATTAAACAGACCATCTCAAAATTACCTAAATCCATTAAACGTTTTTCAATAGGGACCGGTGAAACAAATTTGCCTTTCGCTGTTTTAAATGTGTCTTTTTTACGACCTTGAATCGTTAAATAACCATCGCTGTCTACATCGCCGATATCACCAGTATATAACCAGCCGTCATTGTCAAAACTTTCTTGGGTTGCTTGTGGATTGTTATAGTAACCACTAAATAAGCCTTTACTACGAACTAAAATCTCTTTATCTGCTGCAATTTTTAATTCAATACCGGGACCTGCACGACCGACAGTACCAATTTTATCACTACGATAAGGATGATTAAGGGTGCTATAAGCAAATGATTCGGTCATTCCCCATGCTTCGGTAATATTAAGTCCAATACTTTCATACCAAGATAATAAGCCAGCAGATACGGGAGCAGAACCACAGCCGAGCACCCGTGCTTGATCGAGTCCTAATCCTTGCGCTAATTTACGTTTAATGAATGTCGAGATGAATGGGATTTTAAGTAGAATATTTAATTTAGGTTGTGGCAGTTTATCTTGGATCCGTTGTTGGAATAAGGTCCATAAACGAGGTACAGATACAAATATAGTCGGTTTGTGCATTTTTACATCGTCGATAAATGTATCGAGAGATTCAGGAAATGCGACCTGTAACCCTGACATAATTGAAGAGCCAAAGATATACACACGTTCGGTTATGTGTGCTAGTGGCAAGTAAGAAAATAGGCGTTCATTACTTTCTAAACCAATATGTTCAATAATTTTGTGTGATGACCATACAAATGCACCATAAGTTAACATTGCACCTTTAGGCATGCCTGATGTGCCTGAAGTGTAAACAATCGACATTAAATCTGTATCATGATGTGTTCGACGTTCAGTCGTTGGTGAATATTGTTCAATAAGGTCATCGAATTGATACTGACATGTCGGTGTGCCAGGGTAAGAAAAGGCAATTGTTGGTAGGCTAGCGTGGTTAGTTATGACGTTATTGATAACGGTTGGGCTGTCTAATTTTCCTATAATGACTAACGCTGCATCACTATGATCAATACAATGAGTAATGGTGTCAGCCCCCGCGGTAGGAAAGATAGGGACACTAACATAACCACCTAACATCATGGCTAGATCACAAATAAACCACTCGGCACAATTTTTAGAAATCAGCGCAATACGATCACCGGGCTGAATGCCCAGTTGCTGAAATGCAGTAACAAGCCGTAGTGCTTTATCAGCAACACTTGCGTAAGTGTAATTTACAAATTTACGATTAATAATTTGCTTTAAATAAACATCGTCAGGACACTCATTGGCCCATTTGATGATCATATCAGCAGGTGTTTGCAATTGAGCCATAAGCACTCCGATTGATAAATGGACCGAAATTCACCGTGTTACTATAATGTTAAATTTAAGCTGTTATATTTACTATAGTCAAGAGTGTATATACTAGTTAATTAGTCTTATATAGCCTTACAAGACGAGAAAATAAAGCTAAGAATTTGAATAATAACACTTTGATGAGTTGTATAAATAACTGGGCGTTGGACTTACTCAATTTAGGTGTCTTATGTGACATGAATAAATTGAGTAAGGATATTAGAAGAGAACAATGGTAATTAAGCGGAAATATAACCTTGGGCTTGGGTGTATAATTGTTGATATAACGCTGTATTCTTATCTTGAGTATGACAAATAGATAATAAATCCTCAATAAAATAGCCAACAGCTCGCCACTCAATAGCGGTAATTTTTTGTTGTTGTTCTGAGGATAAATCATCATAAATAGATGCAGCCCCAAAATCACCCACTAAAATATTAGCATTGTCGTCAACTAATACGTTATGTGTGTAAATATCACCATGAGCCACGCCTTGTGTCTGCATATGGCTAATTACATCGACCATTTGTACAATAATTTTCATGATTGCTTCAATTGACAGTGTAAATTCAGTTGGAAATGTATCGCGAGTGCATGTAGTTAAAGTAGGTGGTAATCCAAGATTATGATAATGGGCTGGAATTAATGCCATTATCAATGCGAGATAATCGGGTTCGCTAACTTGAGCTAATGATGCCACTAAATTGGGGTGTGAGCCTGTTTTTAAACATGCATTTAATTCATCTTGCGGGTAACCATCTGAAGTGACTTGGCCTTTAAATACTTTAACCGCAATGTCGTTATCTAGTTGATGTGGGTTAGATCGCCATTGAGCTAAAGAGATAACTCCAGAAGCCCCTTGTCCTAATATTTTTTCTAGTTGGTAATCATTTGAGGCAACATCAGGCAGTGAATTAGTAACCTGTTGATAACGATTGAAATGATTACCAGAAAAAGCAAGCCATGCTAATTTGGGTAAATCTAATAGTTGATCTGGAAAGGCGGTTAATGCATTTGCGGATAATCGAATTAATTGTAAGTTAACTAATCGCTTCATTGAGAGTGGTAGCGCTGTTAGAGCGTTACCTGCAAGTGCCAGTTTTTGTAAATGGATACAATCGCCGAGTGCTTCAGGTAAGGCTGTGATTTTATTATCGGTTAAGATTAGCCAGCGTAATTTTTTAGGAAGTGCACTTGCTTCAACAGTAGTGATCTGATTTGATTTAAAGCCGATCATTTCTAAATTAGAACAAGAGCCTAAAATCGTGGGTAATGCTGTAAAGCAGTTATTAGAAATAAAAATAATGCGTAATTTAGTTAGCTGGCTGAAACTATCAGGTAAATGGCTTAATTGATTGTTGGTTAGATCTAACACTTCTAAGCTGTTTGCAAGCGTGAGAATCTCTTCAGGAAAGTGAGTCAGTTGTTCGCTTAAAGCTAAATGAGTGACACCTTCAAGTTGGCCTGAGCGTAATTGTTCTAAAGTCTGCAAAATCGTCTCATTTTTAAATAGGTATAATTTATAATGCTATTGTAAAGATTTTAAAGGGTTAGATCACGACTACTGTATAAGTTTACGAAATCATGAAAATTGACGTATAAATTGATGGTTGTTTAAGCAATAATTCGAGTAAACTGATACTATTCAGCCATAGAGCATGGTTAGTTATCGGTAAATTACCGCAATGTTATGCGTGTAGAAAAATTATCATTGAGGGTAGTGTGCTAAAGAACGTTATTTGTCCAGTAATGCTAGTGTTAACATCAATCAGTTGCGCACGCGCAGAGCCGTTATATATTCCATCATCAACTTATTCATTATATCCACCAACAGGCAGTCGTACTGTTAGTGATGTTATGAACCGTTATTCGCCTTTTGTTGAGCCACGACTGAAACGGTATTTTGATAATGTTGGGTTAACTTATCCGCCGCAAAACATTGCTTTATTTGCGATGAAACAAGAGCAAAGCGTTGAGCTGTGGGCGAAAGAAAAGGGTAAATGGTCTTACGTAAAACATTATGATATACAAAAAATGAGTGGTCATATGGGGCCGAAAATGCGTGAAGGCGATAAACAAGTACCTGAAGGCGTTTATCAAGTGTCATTACTTAACCCTAATAGCCGTTATCATTTATCAATGAAGCTCAATTATCCTAACGCATTTGATCGAAAGTATGCGCAACTAGAAGGACGTACTGCACCGGGGAGTAATATTTTTATTCACGGTAAAGAATCCTCTATAGGTTGCTTGGCTATGGGAGATTACGCGATTGAAGAATTGTTTTTATTAGCTGAAAGGACGGGTATTAATAATATCGAAGTACTGATAAGCCCACACGATCCTCGAAAAGGTAAATTGCTCGCTGCAAACACGCAACCATATTGGACTAAAATTTTATATCGTGATATTGAACAACACGCGAGAAAATTTAATCGTTAATTATGCCGCTTTGCCCTAGTTAAGCGAAAAACATTTTGTAATACTACAGCGAACCAATATTCTTGACATGATTATATCGTGTTAAGGGTATTATCGTTGCATAAAATGATTAGAACAGAGCCAACGCATTATGCCCAAGCGTAGTAAAGAAGACACAGAGATCACTATTCAGACCATCATGGATGCTGTGATTGAGCAAATATTGACCTTAGGTTACGATAAAATGTCGTATACCACCTTGAGTAACCAAACGGGTATATCAAGAACAGGCATTAGTCATCACTTTCCTAAGAAGCAAGATTTTGCTCATGCACTTGATAGTCGCATCTACCATCTCTTTGTTGATAAGTTGGATTTAACTGGGGATTTGCAGGCATTTGCAACAAGTTGGTCTGCTGCATTAGATGATGAAAGTTTTCGCGCTATTTTACGATTATTGTTCCATCATATCTCCTCTGCTGAAACATCTCATGAATTTGCTCATCGTGGCATTGAACGTTTGTTTATGCTTTGTGAGCAACGTTACGGCAAAGAAAGTATTGGTGAACTAGAGTGTTTATTAGGACGCTCATTAATTCGTTTAGCACGTTAATTATTGCTTATTGAATAACTGTGATTATTTGACTAAATATTAATAGCCCACTTTTTGTGGGCTATTTTATTTGTAGTTAAAACGGACATTATTATTTGTGCTGAATAGATAGATAATTAAAATAACGTAATCATTTCATTATCTGTTAAAATTTATCATTTTAGAGTATGTACTCTATATTTGCGCATTGGCTGGAAAGAGGTTAAAGGTTAATACATGAAGATTAGGCCATTGATGGTGAAGCAACTCGCGATTGTATTATTAGCTATCGTCCCAACGGTACACGCTGCCCCCGTTAGTTTTAATGATGCATGGCATACTGTTGTTACGACAAATGATGGCTTAGCGGCTGATCGAGCCAGTGTTGAACAAGCACAATATATGCAAGATGCAGCTCGAGATATGTATTTACCTAAGGTTACCATAGGGGCTAATTATACTCGTTTAGATCATGATATTAAATTGTCGCCATCCGATCTTTTTGGTAGTACTTCAGCTTCACAGACTGAAATTGGTCAAGTGATCAATAATATTATATCTAATTCACAATTAAACTCGGCGTTGACATCTAATATTTCTGATCGTGATGTATTTACCAGCTCGATTCGTGCTATCTGGCCAATATTTACTGGTGGTCGAATTAATGCGGCACAAGATATTGCTGAAGGAAAAACAGACCAAGCAAAATACATGTTAGCCATGCAGCAACAAGCAAAGTTTGAAGACTTATCCCGTTTTTATTTTGGGGTAGTATTAGCAAAAAATGTATTACAAACCCGTACTGAAGTAGCGAGTGGCTTACAACGTCATTATGAAGATGCCATAAAGTTGGAACAGCAAGGTCAAATTGCGCGAGTTGAACGGTTACAAGCGCAAGCCGCTTATGATAAAGCTAAAGTCGAACAACAGAAGTCTTTACGTGATTTAGAAATCGCACAAGTAGCGCTAACGCAGCTATTAAAACAAACTACGCCTGCAATGCCATCAACCGGGTTGTTTATTAATCATTCATTACCACCGATGTCTGCTTTTGTTGATAAAACCTTAGCGACGTATCCCGGCTTACATATTTTGGATGCTAAACGTAAGCAAGCGGGAGGCTTGATAGATGTTGAACAAGGCAAATATTACCCTGAAGTGTATTTATATGGTGATTATAACTTGCATGACAGTGGTAGTTTAGCCGCAACACTGGCTCCTGATTGGGCTGTAGGGGTTGGGGTGAGTGTGCCACTGATTGATAACTCTGGTCGTTCAGGGAAATTAAGTGCAGCGCATTCAATGGTGACACAAGTTAATCACTTACAAGCGCAAGCACAGCAAGATCTAACGGTATTAGTTGAAAAAACGTACCGTGAAGCGAAACAAGCATTAGAAGAATATAACGGTCTTGCATCTAGCTTAGCACTGGCGAATGAAAATAGTGTCTTGCGAGAAAAAGCGTTTGGCCAAGGATTATCAACGTCATTAGATGTCGTCGATGCCGAGTTATTTGTTGCCAGTATTAAAACGCAACGGTTAGCGGCAGCTTATCAATATGTCGCGAGTCTAACGCGCTTACTTGCTATCAGTGGCGAGATGAATACATTCAAAAATTATCAGCAATATCAAGGGATCGAGGTTAAATTATAATGAGTAAGTTAAAAGCAATTGCAGTGGCGGTGCCTGTTATCGCAGTGGTTGGATGGCTCGGTTATACCTTCTGGCATGCTTACCAACCTCAACCCGAACGTATGCAAGGTCAAATTGAAGCCCAGCAATATAATATCGCCTCTAAAGTACCGGGGCGTATTGACAAAGTTTTAGTACGTAAGGGTGATGAAGTACAACCTGGACAGTTGATTTTTACTATTTTAAGCCCTGAAATTGATGCTAAATTAGAACAAGCACAAGCGGGCGAACAAGCTGCGGGAGCATTAGCTCAAGAAGCAGAAAATGGCGCTCGTATTCAACAAATTGCGGCGGCAAAAGATCAGTGGGGTAAAGCAAAAGCGGCGGCGGCACTGATGCAAAAAACTTATGTTCGTATAAATAACCTATATAAAGATGGTGTATTAGCAGAACAAAAGCGTGACGAAGTGTATACCCAATGGCAAGCGGCTCAATATACAGAAAGTGCTGCTTTCCAGATGTATCAAATGGCTAAAGAAGGCGCGCGTGTTGAAACTAAACGAGCAGCTCAAGAAAAAGTAAAAATGGCAGCAGGCGCTGTTGCTGAAGTTCAAGCTTATGTTGCTGATACAAAAGTAAGTAGCTGGCATAAAGGTGAAGTATCACAAGTACTATTACATGATGGAGAATTAGCACCACAAGGTTTCCCCGTGGTTAATATTATTGATATTAGCGATGCTTGGGCTGTATTTAATGTTCGTGAAGATAAATTAAAAGATTACCAACAAGGTAAAACCTTTAACGTGACTATTCCTGCACTAGGAGATAAAAGCTATCAACTGAAAGTGACCCATGTAGCGGTTATGGGTGACTTTGCGACGTGGCGTGCAACCGACACCGCGAAAGGTTTTGATATGCGAACGTTTGAAGTTGAAGCTCGTCCAACTCAACCTATTCAAGGGTTACGAGTTGGTATGAGTGTGATTGTTGAGTAATGATATGGTTGTCTATTCAGCAATAAAGAACGAGTGGCATACTATTTGGCAAGATAAATGGTTGCGAGCGTTAGTTATTTGGCTTCCTGGATTGTTATTTTTGACGATGTGGGCGATTTTTGCGACGGGTATAGCACGTAATTTACCTGTTGGTATTGTGGATCTTGATCATAGCCAAATGTCACGCCAGTTAACGCGTTATATTGATGCCAGCCCAAGTATGGCCGTGACACGCCAGTTTACCGATGATCACACAGCCAGTGCTGTAATGCGGGCTAATGACATTTATGCGATGGTGGTGATCCCAGATAACTATGAAAAAGACGTTAAGTTGGGACAAGCTCCCCAAATTACCACTTTTTATAATGGTCAATTTATCTTAATTGGTAAAGTTATTAGCTCGGCAATGCTGCAAGTTGAAGGCACCTATAATGCTGGTGTTGAGGCAATGAGGAACATGAGTTCTGGCGCGTCAGTGCCATTACAAGCATTAGGTCAAGCGGTGCCTATTCGTGCTCAGATAACCCCCTTATTTAATAGTAATAGCCATTATGGTCAATTTTTAGTTTCAGCGATTATTCCGTCTATTTGGCAAATTCTAATTGTAGCGACGACTGTGTTGGCATTAGTACATGAGGCTCGTGGCCAAGGATTATGGCGTTGGTTAGCACATACTCCGTGTCAAAAATTATTAGGTAAGTTACTTGCTTATTCTGGTTTGTTTTTAATTCAAGGTGTGCTGTTTTTATGGTGGATGTATGTTGCGCTTGATTGGCCAATGCATGGTCAATGGGGAATATTGATTGTCGCGCAGCTATTTATGGTGTTTGCTTGTCAAAGTATGGGGAGCTTGATTTATTTTGTAGCAATGGAAGCGCCACGGGCAATGAGCTTTGTTGCCGCTTATACTGCACCTGCGTTTGCCTTTATGGGGATCACCTTTCCTGCTACTGATATGCCGATTATTGCTAAAATGTGGCGTGGATTGCTACCCGTTAGCCATTATATTGAAGTGCAATTACAGCAAGTTGATTATGGTAGTGGTTGGTATCAAGCTTTCCATCAATTGGCGATATTAAGTAGCTTTATTTGTGCTTTATTTTTAGCGATGGGATTAATGTTAGTTCGCCGTAAAAAAGCATTGGCGACCATCGGCACTGTCGTGGGAGATCATCATGAGTTGGGGTGATTTATTTAAACATGAATTAAAAGCTATTTTCAGTAATTTTTCATTGGTATTTACTGTCTTTGGTGGGGTGGTGTTTTATTCATTTTTATACCCATTACCGTATATTAATGAATTACCACGAGAACAACGGGTGGCAGTGGTTAATCTTGATCATAGCCAAATGAGTCGTGAGTTAATTAGAATGGCGAATGCCACGCCACAAGTTCATATTACACAACATCTTGGCAGTATTCATGCTGCGACAGTTGCGCTAGAAGATCGGCAAGTGGATGGTATTTTGGTGATCCCTGAACATTTTTATCGTGATGTGATGATGGGAACCAGCCCAACATTGGCTTATGCTGGTAATGCTGCCTTATTCTTAGTTTATGGTACGGTAGTTGAAGGCTTAAATGATGCCGGCAATGGCTTAGCCATTAAAGCCAAAATAAACCGTATGATGTTGACCGGAGATGGTGCAGTTGAGGCAACTCAGCATGTGACAGCCATGAAGCTTAATATGCGGCCAGTATTTAATGTCACCATGGGCTACATCAATTATGTTGTACCTGCCGTTTTTGTGTTGATTCTACATCAAACCTTATTAATTGGTGTTGGAATGATGGGAGCAACAGAGAATGAAGCGCGCGCTGCGGGTAAAACAGGATATTGGGCGCACTATCCTATTTGGATGGTAATGACGGTACGCGCATGTTTATTTTGTTTGATTTATTTACCTTTAGTGATGTATTACTTTGGTTTTAGTTATGTTTATTACGGTGTGAATCGGTTGGCATCAATAGGTGACTTGATCATGATGACGATCCCATTTTTATTAGCCGTTATCATGCTTGGTATGGTATTGGGCCAATTATTGCCACGTTGTGAATTAGTCACATTAGTTGTACTTCTGAGCTCGTTACCACTGGTATTTAGTGCTGGATTTATTTGGCCACCGTCAGCGATACCTACAGCGATTAACTATATTGCGCAATTAGCGCCTTCTACGGCGGCAATCAATGGTTTCCTTGGACTTAATCAACTTGGCGCGACGTTTGCTCAAGAAATCGATCGCTGGGGCCAGTTATGGCTACAGTTTATTGGTTTTGCAGGGATCAGCTATTGGCTGATGCGACGTTCACGGTGAATAATTAAATAATAAAAAAGAGCATTTAGGTGCTCTTTTTTTTGCATTTAAATGTACGCTGTTTTATATTGGCGCTAGTTGCGTAAATAAGATGTGGCAAATGTTAAATTTACAGCCACACTTAGTAAGCAGAACGAGACTTTAATAGTAGGAGGTTGTCTTGAGTCATAAATCGATGACGAATAAAAAAGTAATGGTCGCTGTGGCAATGGTATTGTCATTCGGTGTTGTAGGCTGTGCTCAAAACCCTTATGGCGATGCTTATAATGTTGATGAAGCTCGTACTATGCAAACGGTTTCGACTGGAACAATTACCAAACTAGATGCCGTCACAATGAATTCTGATGGTGAAAGCACGATTGGTACACTTGCCGGTGCTGCTGTCGGCGGTATTTTAGGATCTAAAATTGGTGGTGGTTCAGGCTCTGATATTGCAGCCATTGGTGGTGCACTTGCTGGTGGTGCGTTAGGTAGTAGCGCTGGTGATGCGATTGGTAAACGCCAAGGTGTCAATATTGTCATCAAACTTGATAGTGGACGTACTGTTGCTGTTGTGCAACAAGTTGATCCTAATATGATCTTTAAAGTTGGACAACGCGTCGATCTTTATCAGCAAGGGCGTACAACACGAGTTGTTCCTGCCAATTAATTTGACCGCATGATTAATAAAAAGGCAGTGAAGACTGCCTTTTTTATTGGCTATTATTTAATAATATTATTTTAGATCTTGTGGTTTGTTATTCTGCTGGCGAGAATGTTGCTCTAGTTAGTGTTTCATGTTGATTTATGATCGTTAAATTAGTCTTTTTTTAACTAAAAAAAGTCGTTTTTAGCAAATTATTATGCTGTCAGTCATGATTTGGTCTTCATGAGTTGCTGTTGTTTTCATATATTTGATTTTATATTCTATAAAATTTAAATTTATTAGGTTTTTATCTGGTCGGATAAGTTTATGTATTAATGTTGCAAATGAATATTCCAAAGACTAAATAATGAACGAATAATTAAATTGTAACTAATTGTGTCGAAGAGTAGGCTGTGCGCTCTCTAAAAAACCTCTTTGAACGATACATATTTAATGAATAATCCTAAGCTCGATGCGACTTATAAACGCCTTCGTTGGCAAATAATTATCACGACTTTCTTAACCTATACAGTGATGTATATTTCAAGAAAAGCGTTTGCTGCTGCGGCACCGTTGTTAATGAAAGATCTTGGCATGACCGTAGTTCAGTTTGGTTTAGCCTCATCGATTTATTATATTCTATACGGCCTTTCAAAATTTAGTTCAGGCCTTCTTGCCGATAGAATTAACCCTCGTTTATTTTTAGCTCCAGTACTTGTTGTTATTGCCATTATTAACGTTGGTATTGGTATGACGAACAGTGTCACTATGCTGTTAGTGTTGTACTGTTCTACGGCTATTGTTCAAGGTTGTGGTTTTCCACCTATTGCGAAAGCGATCAGCCAATGGTATTCAAAATCTGAACGTGGAGGTTGGTATTCACTTTGGAATACTTCGCATAATGTTGGCGGCGCATTAGCACCATTAATTGCCTCTGCTGTGATTGCTTACACAGGTAACTGGCGTTATGCGTTTTATGTACCAGCGGCTATTACTGCCGTACAAGCTTTGATTGCCGCTATCTTGATGCGCGGTAAGCCTGAAAATTATGGTTTACCTAACGTTGGTGTATGGCGTAATGATGCGAAACAACTAGAAATAAATGAGCGTTCTGAAGCTGGATTATCAATGTGGGTAATGTTTCAACGCTACATTTTAACTAACCCAATTATTTGGTTAGCGATTGGTGGTGATTTATGTATCTACGTTATTCGTACTGTTTCAAGTGACTGGGTAAGTGTTTACTTCGTTGATGTGCTGCATTGGGATTTGGTTAAGTCTAATTCTTTAGTGGCTTGGTTTGAAGTCGGCGGTATTGTTGGTGGCTTAACCTCTGGTATCATCTCCGATAAATTCTTTGGTGCCGATCGTTGGAAAACAATTTTAATCTATAGCTTTGTGTTGATTGGCGGTATGGTAGGTGTTGCTCTAACTATCCATATGAGTTACTTACTTGTAGCGCTATGCTTCTTCATTATTGGTGCTGGTATTTATGCGCCACAGATGCTATTTGCTTTAGGTATTATTGAAGCGTCACATGCCGATGGTGCTGGTGCGGCAACGGGTCTTAAAGGTGGTGTAACTTATATTGGTGCAGCGCTTGCTGGTGCGCCGATTGCAATGATTGAAACAGCTTACTCATGGAATGGCGTGTTTACATTGTTAGCGGCTATTGCAGTAACATTAGTTGTGTTAATTTGCGTTATTATTCGTGTTGATAGTAAACGTCTACCTATGTAATCTTTTGATTTTATGGGTAATAAAAAAGCGACCATCATGGTCGCTTTTTTTGTATCTCGATATTAGTAATAATAAATGATGAAAAATTTATACTGCAGATTATCGAATAGAGTTCAACATAAAATCCATTACAGGATCTATATCGGCATCGATATCCAATGCTTTTGGCATAAAGCTTGGCGTATTTAAAATACCACGCTCAATCAGTTCATCAAGTAACGGTTTAAATTCAAACCCTGTTTTACCAATAAATAATGAGGTTAGGTCTTCTGTTTGGTACGCATGAATGGCATCTTTTAAGCCACGTAAGTAAAGGAAGTCTTTTGTAAAACCACCACCACGATAAGCACGAGCTGTAATGGTAAAGGCTTCATCATCACATACATCATAATCATGACGTAAACTATTAAAACAATCGTTAAAACTGTCGCCATTAACCATCATTTCAACTGCAACCACACGTAACGCCAATGTTTTTAGACGATGAAGTGGAAAGTTGCCAGATAAATGCTCACATAAAATCGCTAGGCCTTCTTGAGTATGGGTATTACCTGGTAAGCCTAGTTGTAAAATTTTAAGTGGTTGTCTTTCAGCATTAACTGAAGTAACAAGGTGAACACCTAATTCATGGTGGATCAACGCATCTAAATCATCTTGGGTAAAGCGACTATTTGGATTAACTTTAATCACTTTGCCACTTACCATTGCACGGGCAATTAATTGCTTTGATGATACTACTTTGCAAGGGATGTCATATTCAGCAGCCGCGATTTTAAAGGCTTCGATTGCTTCTTTAGCACTGATATTTGCAGGTTGTTGATCTTTATATTCACATGCATGAAGAATAAATTTCGCATTAGCAATATCACGCTCATCAGGTTGCCCGTAATAGCGCAATGAATTGTATAAAAATTCATCAGTGCCAATGCTGCATAGCAAATCAATACGTACAGCTAACTGATCGATAACTTTACGGTACATTTTTTGTACGTCAGCATCACGAATAGTTTCAACGGGTAAGCGATAAAGCTGCTCGCGGAATTTATACGGATCCAAATCCAGTTGACGGTAAGTAAACTGTGGCTGATAACTGTATGGCTTATTTAAAAAACGTCTTTTTTCTTGCTTTAGGTTAGTTGGGTTAATATAGCTTAAAGTATTGATACCTCTTGCTATTTTATACAGCTGACGGTCAAGGTTTAGCACTTCTTTTGAAAGGTTAGATGCTAATACATCACTACCAGTAAGCCCTTTAGCTTTAGTGCGTTTAGTGATAGTGAACGCTGCATGTTCAGTGATCACTGTCTTCATCGATTCATTCAATTTTTCAATCACGAGTGGGTAGGCTTCGCCTCCTTCTTCGTTCATGAAAATCTTTTTCACCTCAATCGGCATAATTAAGGTGTTTTTGAAGTGTTGCTTAATAAAAGCGGCTTGGTAGCCTAAACCTTTAAAAATATCATTCTCAAGTGCATTGACATCAATATTAGGTAGCTCAACATTGTTAAGCCCTTCTAATAGAACATCAATTTCTTTACGCCAGCGACGACGGTTAACCTGCATCGTGCCCACATTAAATGTCGGTGTTGCAGTATCAATGCGTTGATAATTGTACGAATGAATATCATAAATTAGGCATAGTCCAAATTGCAGCTCTAACGTCTCTACTAAACACTGTAGAATACGGTAGTAACTTTGGTGCTTAGCCAAGGTTATTTCGCGTTCAGCATCACTAAGAGGCGCTAGCCAAACATTTTTACCCCATGCGTCATCATAGATGCAACTTTCAGGTGCACGATTGAGATCATACTCATATCGTGAATCTTCACCTTGCAATACAATCGGTAATGAAGAAATAAAATCACCAGTAAAGGGATCTTCTTCAAAATAGCGTTCTTCTTCAGTCAATGCACACTGTGATTGCAATGACTGACGTAGTTTATGACCGTTATGGATCGCTGTTGCGATATAAGGTTGATACTCACTGATGCGAATCATTAAGCTACCATCATCGAGATGGGCTTCAAATGGCGTAAGAGTGCGGATTTTTTCTAAAATTTCTAACTCAGTAAGCTGCATCTGCAATTACCTTCCGAAAATCGTTTTTGCGAGTGATGCCAACCTCTTTTGCCATTACTACGCTTTCTACAAAATCGAGCACATTACGCTGTAATTTCACACGGTTTAAGCGATTAATACGGGTAATGCCGCCAGGGCTTAATACATTAACTTCAACTAATTTGCCGTTAATTACGTCTAAACCAACGAAGTAAAGGCCATCACGTACTAACTTAGGACCAATGTGCTTACAAAGGGCAAGTTCTTGCTTGGTTAATACGTGTTTTACTTCGCGACCACCGGCATGAATATTTGAGCGTACATCGCCTTCTGCAGGGATACGACGCATAGCACCGATAGGTTCACCATTAAGTAGCATGATACGTACATCGCCTTGCTCAGCGCCTTCAATGTAGTCTTGAAGAATAACGTAGTTTTGATCATCACCAATGTAGAAATCTAATAGTGATTTAACGCTTGATTTAGCGCTCTTTTCAATCAAGATAACGCCTTTACCGCCGTAACCATTTAACGGTTTAAGAATCATGCGTTCTTGTGGTGATTCATCAAGAACACGTTCAAGGTAATCACGGTTTTTAGACACGTGAGTAACAGGAATAAATTCTTTGTTTGGATCGGGTAATGAAGCGGTATAAAGTTTGTTATTAGCTACACGTAGGCCATCAATATCGTTAACGATAAAGGTGTGGTCGCGCACTGAATCAAGGAAGTTCAGTGCCATGGTGTCTAACGGTGGGTTAGCACGCATAAAAATAACGTCAAAGCCCGCTAATGGTAGTTCGGCGTTATTAAATTCAGCTTTGCGGTAGAAGCTTGGAATATTGTTTGAGACTTCACCTTTTTTTAATACGTTACAGAAAGCAATTGCCATACTGTCGCGCATGGTTAAGTTACTCGGTGTTGTAATTGCAACCGTGTGACCGCGGCTTGCGGCTTCGTGAATCAAACGTAAAGTAGAGTCGTTTTCTGCTTCAACGCGTTCCCACGGATACATAACAAAACAAATTTTCATAGCTATACCAAAAAGTGGCCTGTTAAATTATTGCACAGGCTAATATAAAGAAATAAGCCATCACACAGAGTGGGATGGCTTCATTTTGTTGGCGATTGTCTTGAAAATCCGTTTCTAAAAGTATTACTTAATAATCGAGATCGTTATCAGTGCCACTATCGCTATCATCATCTTCACCGAAAGAGCCTGTCGTATGTGCTCGTTGTGAAACACATAATGTATAACTACGTGTTTTATGACTGGTGTGGTTTAGGTATTTGAGCCAACATTTACCAAATTCAGACACTGCTTGTTGTTGGCCTTGAACTTCAGCTAAAAACTGAACTTCAGACTCATCAATAGGTTGGGTAGTGCCATCAAATAGCGCTCGCATAGAACGTCCATAGTTTTCTAATACGCTGGCTTCACTAATAGTAAAAACACCCGAGCGGTTAAAGCCGCGTGGGAAATTTTTATCGTCGTAAAATTTACCTTCACTTCTCATTCATAAAGTCCTTGATGTGATTTGCGCTGATATTTATCCAGACTTGCAAAGTTGTAAATCAATTATTTTTTATTGTTATGATGAAAATATTTGATTAATATTCAGCGATAATAGGTTGTACTATTCTATTAGGTATTAACATTGAATTTATTCGCTATATAATGCGCGATTTATACCGTTTCTTTTTTATTTAACCTACTCTTATTATTGAGAATTTTTCCGTGGATACTGAATTACTTAAAACGTTCTTGGAAGTTACCAAAACACGTCACTTTGGTCGTGCTGCAGATAACTTATATTTGACCCAATCTGCAGTTAGCTTTCGTATCCGCCAGCTTGAGTCACAATTAGGTAACCCACTATTTTCTCGTCAGCGTGGAAATGTGCATCTTACTGCTGCTGGTGAGCGTTTACAGCCTTATGCAGAAGCAATTTTGCAAACGTGGGGGCGAGCGAAACAAGATGTAGCGTTAACTGATAGTCTAAATACCCAGTTGGCGATTGGTGCCTCGCCTTTATTTTGGGAATTTGATGGTATCTCAGTTTGGATTAATCGTATTTATGCCACCGTACCCGGCCTTGCTTTACGTTTAGAGTCTGTAAAACGAGAAGGTATGGCAAAACGATTGTTTGATAAAAGTATTGATTTGTTCATTACCAGTGAACCACCTAAAATTGAAAACTTACATGTTCAAAAAGTACGTGACTATCAATTACAGTTAGTGACTCACCAACCTAATTGTAATATGCATAGTGTGCGTGACATGCCTTTAATCTATCTTGATTGGGGAACGCGTTTTTCGGTGGAACACAGTCGCATACCTGAATTACAGCGTACGCCTGTACTGCATACCCATTCATGCAAAATGGCACTCGATTATCTTTTGGCAAATGGTGGGGTTGGATATTTTCCTTCGCTTATTGTCTCAAGTAACGCTGATTTGGGTAAATTGTATGTTGTTGAAGACGCACCAATTATGGAGCAGAGTCTTTATTTAGTATGGCGCGAAGGTAGTGAAAAAGAAGCATTAATTAATGCAATTGTCGATGTTCCGTTTCAGAATGTGATCGAAAGCATTTGATTTGAATTATTTGTCATTACCAGTAAAATAACTTGTTGTACGGGAGCGATTTCCTGAATTAGTCTAAGAAAAAATACTGCTAGGGTAAGAAACAATGAACTATGGACCGGATTGTCTGTCATGTTTTTTGCATCAACTTAGCACTGTTTTGTCACAATAGAACATTACAATTGCCAGTGTTCTATTTTAATAATTATCTACTCTGGATGTAGTTCAGGAAACGCAAATGGCTAAGTTAAACCAAAAATTTCACAAAGGCAGCAAATCAAAATTCAATTCTGAATTTGCAGATGATTTTCAGGATTTAGATCTGCAATCTCGTGGTAAGAAGAAACGTCGTGTGACTCGTTCGCGTTTCGATAGTCCGGAGTACAGCGATTTCGATTATTAATAGTGATGTGTAATTCACGATAAAAGATCGGCAATTAAGCATTAAAAAAGGCGTACCTAGAAGGGTACGCCTTTTTGTTATGTAATAGTGTCACAAATTATATACTGTTGTGATAACTATAATAACTAGCAGTTATGATGTGCTTTTTTGCTCACTTAACGTAGCATAACGGTGCAGCAATTCAGTTAATACACTGACCCAACCAAACGCATTATCTGGTGCATTGACTAAGATTTTTTCTACTTCAGCACAGTGTTGTTCTAATGTTATCGCTTCTTCTAGCTGAAAAGATATCGCATAAAAATGCCATAATAATAAACGGATCATGCGCTCACTATTTTGTTTAGCATTATCAGAATCAGAAAATGCAACATTCACTTCTCCCAAGGCAATTGCGGTCATTCGTAACATCGCATCAAACTGGGTTGATTTTAAACGCTCGTCACTGTCGATTTCTTCTTGATCAAAGGTAAATATTTCCTGCATTACATCTTCTGGTACCATACGACCGATTACGCGAAGGCTAAATTCTTCTAATTCATGTCGCGGCATGGTTAAAAGGCAGTTTAAAGTATAATCACGTTGCATATAATTTCTCGCAGATACCACGACGCCGATCAGGATTGATCATGGGCGAATAAATAAAGAAGCGTATTTTGGAGTATTTATGTCTAAAAGGCTAATAAAACCCAAGCTGATAGATTAGCGCCGAAATATCTGACAACGTGATGACAACCAAATTTACACATTAAGTTATAATAATTTCATTTAAAATCAGTGTGCAGACACTGGTATCATTTAGCGAATGCTTTACCAATATACGTTGGCTACCACCGTGAATTATAAGGTGGTAATGACGAACTTATTACATTGAACAGGCTTATGACGTCAAATAATCAACAAGCACCTTCTCAAGTGCCTCAAACAAAGAAAAAACGCAGTGTTGTTGTGCGAACCTTAATTGGTGCTGCATTAATTGGTACTGCTGGTATGGCTTATTTAGGTTATAACTTAAACCAACAAATTAGCGCTAAGTTTGCAGGTCAATTATGGCAATTGCCTTCTGTTGTTTATGCGCGTGAAATGGCATTACAGCCTGGTGCGCCGATAACATACAATACCTTGGTAAATGAACTTAAAGTATTAGGATATCAAAAGGTTGCGCACCCAGATCAAAGTGGTGAATACGCAGCTAACGGTTGGAAAGTTGATTTTGTCCGTCGACCATTCAATTTTAAAGAAGGGCCGGAAGGGGCGCGTCATGTTTCGGTGTCGTTTAATAATGACAGCATTACTCGCATCATGGATTTAGATTCTAATCGTGAATTAGGCTTTTTGCACATAGATCCTAAAATGTTAGGGATGCTAGAAGCCCATTCAGATGAACAGCGTATTTATTTACCTGAAGATAAAATGCCTAAATTGTTGGTCGCAGGATTGATTGATACAGAAGATCGTCATTTCTATGAACATGATGGTATTTCATTAGTGGGTATCGCACGCGCCTTTGTTGCCAATATTAAAGCGGGTCACACTGTTCAAGGTGGTAGTACGCTAACGCAGCAATTAGCTAAAAATATGTTTTTAAGCAGTCAGCGTTCATTTTGGCGTAAATTCAAAGAAGCTTACATGGCGATCATTATTGATACTCGCTATGGCAAACAAGAAGTCCTTGATGCCTATATGAACCAAGTATATCTGGCTCAGTTTGGTGGTCATGGTATTCATGGTTTTGCTTTAGCATCACGTTATTATTTTGACCGACCATTATCTGAGTTACGGGTTGATCAACTTGCTCTATTAATTGGCATGGTAAAAGGGCCAACTTATTATAACCCTTGGCGTCATCCAGAGCGCGCTAAAGAACGTCGTAATATTGTCTTGGGCCTGATGAACAAAGATGGCGAAATCAGTGATAAAGTATATCAAGCTTCGATTAAGCTGCCGCTTGATATTCAGAAAAAAGGCCAACTGGCTAAACGTCAACCTGCTTATTTTGATCAAATTAAAACGGAACTTGAGCAAAAAGCAGGAACAGCGTTTGAAGCCGGTAAAGGATTACGGATCTTTACCTCGCTTGATCCTCAATCACAAAAATTAGCGGAAGAAGCTGTTGCTAAAGTTATGCCTGAAGTGCAAAAACGCGCAGGTAAAGACTTACAAACCGCAGTGGTTATTGTTGATCGTACTACAGGTGAAATTCGTGCGATGATCGGTGGAGATAAACCTGGATTTGCAGGTTATAATCGCGCAATAAATGCTCAGCGCCAAGTGGGATCCGTTATTAAACCTGCTTTGTATCTCAGTGCGTTGGAAAATCCAGCGCAGTTTAGCCTTGCAACGTCCTTAAAAGATCAACCGCTATCGATCAAAATGCATGATGGTGCCACTTGGAGTCCACGTAACTACGATCGTAAATACCGTGGTGAAGTGCCATTATTTGTTGCGTTGGCGAAATCGTACAATGTGCCCACTGTAAATCTGGGTATGGCAGTTGGTGTTGATAAAGTCACCGATACGTTAACCAAATTAGGTATTCCACGAGAAGATATCCCTCAAGTGCCTTCCTTATTCCTTGGTTCTATTAGTTTGTCACCGTTAGACGTTGCACAAATGTACCAAGGTATTGGTAATGAAGGCTATTTAGCACCATTAACGGCGTTAAATGCGGTAGTCGATGAATCGGGTAAGGTGCTATATCAAAACTGGCCAAAAGCGGCTGAAGTTGTTCCGCCACAAGCGGCATGGCTAACGATGTTTGCACTACAAGATACCGTTAAGTTTGGCACGGCTCATTCATTGAATAAACTGTTTCCAAATACTCATTTAGCGGGTAAGACGGGTACCACAAATAATGGCCGTGATAGCTGGTATGTGGGTATTGATGGCCGTGAAGTCGTTACTGTTTGGATGGGACGCGATGATAATAAGAGTACCCATTTAACGGGGGCGAGTGGTGCCTTACGTCTCTATACTAACTATATTCAACACCGTAAGCCTGAGCCATTATTGTTGCGTCAACCTGCAAATATTGAAGCTGAAAAATATAATATTGCCGCTGATGGTGAGTATATTCCAAGTTGTGCAGGTAAAACACGAATGCCTATTTGGGACCCACATGGTGATCTTAAACAAAATTGCCAAGTTGAAAAAGTAAAACATAAAGTTGAAGGTTTTTTCAATAATTTGTTTAACTGGTAATTAGTACTTACTACCAATAAGCCTCCAGTTATGGAGGCTTTTTCATATATAGAGGGTTCGTGTTTTAACGATTGATTCGGTAGAATGTTCGCTTGCAATATAAAATGAGTAACCGTGATGCGCTTTTTAAAATCGTCAATACACACTGATTTAACCAAGCTTGATCTTCAATCACCTACGTTGAGAATATATCATCGCCAAGCAACACGTGCGATTGTACTCAATGGTGATAATATTTTGATGTTATACACCGCACGTTATCATGATTACACGCTACCCGGAGGTGGCATTGATGCTGGGGAAGATCAGATTCAAGGATTAAGTCGAGAATTAGCTGAAGAAACGGGTGCGATGAATGTGCGCAATATTAAGCCGTTTGGGTTATATGAAGAGTTTAGACCTTGGCATAAAGCTGAATATGATATTGTTCATATGGAATCATTTTGTTATACCTGCTCGATTGATGAACAATTAGGTAAAACACAATTAGAAGATTATGAGCAGAAAAATGGTATGAGACCGGTATGGATTAATATTTTTGATGCCATTGCTCATAATGAACACACCATGCAGTTTTCTGATAAAAAGGGGATGTCAATTGAGCGCGAAACATTTTTATTAAAACGTATTGTTGCTGAATTGTTATCCGTATCAATAATCTAATAGTTAGCAAGACCCACAATCATTGTTTTTTTGTTGTGGGCCTAAATATAAACTTATTTGTTTTCAACACGCTTAAAGGTCACAGTGTGATTATCTGAGCTTAAAATCAGGGTATTATTATTAACTAAAAAATTAGATGGGCCTGTTAGCATTTGTTTTACAAAACCATCAACGGTTGCTTGCTCTGTTTGAATACACATTTTTTGAGTTGAAACTAAATTTTTGGTCGTAATATCCTGAGCCGTTACGCGTATTTTACCTGTTAATGTATTACAGCCAGAATAGCTAACATTAAGATTCTTATTAATAATTAGCTGTGGCTTAGTTGTTAATGCATCGATAGGTTGAGTATAACCATCAATAGAACTTACAGCCCAAGTATTGATAAGATCAGTTGTCGTTTTAGGTGAATTCGCACAACCTGTTAATAGGGTTGTGATAAATAGCGTTGTTAGTAACGTTTTTTTCATGGAGATTCTCTTAATCTTATTGACGAGGTGTACCGTAAGGTATTGAGATTTTATTTGTTTTCTATATTGATAATCAGCGTATAGAGGAAAAAAGTGTGGTGATTATCTATTGTTTGTTATATCCGTTTGCTATCAATGAAAAAAACGGACGTTAAGTGTGACAAAGATCGCTAAAAATGTAAATGTTCAGCTGTTAAATAATAGGATAATAATCGAGTAAATATCTACATGGTATTTATTATTTTTAATATGGTAGATTATCTGTTGCGAGTATTTTTAGGGGCTATTTTCTTTTTAGTTGCTGTTATTTAAGTTATTTATGTCATTATCGGGGGCTTTATGTTTCAAAAACAACATCTTGTGCAATTGGCTAATATGAAAATGCCTTTTGGTAAATATGCAGGTCGAGTATTAATTGATTTGCCGGATGAATATTTGTTGTGGTTTCAAAAGCAGGGGTTTCCCGAAGGGCAGTTGGGTACACTAATGGCATTGGCACTTGAATTTAAAATAGAAGGATTAGAATCTGTTATTCGTCCTTTAAGGCAGGTTTAGTCAGGTGTTGGAATGTAGTCATCGTCATGTTCATAATATTGTAATCACAGCTATTATTAGTGCTGTACTCTCAGGGTGCGCACAACCTAAAACAGTTAGCTCATTAACATTTCTTGATCCTAATTTTAAGCGCTGTGTTATTGCGCAAGGCAAAGAAAATATTCAACAGATCACTTCTTTAAGATGTAGCCATTTCAATATACGAGATGCGCGAGAAATACGTTATTTAACGGATCTAAATAGCTTGGATTTATCATCAAATCAATTGACTTATCTTGATGTTAGCCATAATCATCAATTACAACTATTGAGTGTTGAACATAATAAATTGAGCCATTTGAATTTGACGGATAATCCTCAATTAAAAATTGTTAATGTTAGTTTTAATCATTTAAAAACAATAGATGTGAGTGATAATCCGTTACTCATGTACTTAAATTATGATCAAACGTTGGTTAATGATGTTGATATTAGCCATAATCCTCGTTTACTTGCTCCCTTTAATACTATCAATGTGCCCAATGGGCCGACAATAATGGCAGAATAATAATGTTAAAAGCAATTCATCATGTCGCAATCATTTGTAGTGATTATGCGCGCTCAAAAGTATTTTATTCACAATTATTACAACTAGAAATTATCTGTGAAACGTACCGTGAAGAGCGGGATTCATATAAATTAGATTTAAAGTTACCCGATAATAGTCAAATAGAATTATTTTCATTTAATGGTGCTCCGCAACGTCCGAGTTACCCTGAAGCGCAAGGGTTACGTCATTTAGCATTTGCTGTTGATGATATCACCGCGACCGTACATTATTTGCAGACGAACGGGGTTGATGTTGAACCTATTCGTATTGATGAATTAACCAATAAAGCATTCACTTTTTTTAATGATCCTGATGGCTTGCCGCTAGAGTTGTATCAAATCTAATAAACATACTCGTGAATAAATCATTGTGTATCGATATTAATATTAATGACATCTTTAACTAACAACTATATGCATGAGTGTGTATAGTTGTTAATAGTTATCGATGATCAGGGATGAAATAGATGCGTAGGATTATTTTTAATCAGAAAGGTGGAGTAGGTAAATCAAGTATTACTGTTAATTTAGCTGCAATTAGTGCAGCTAAGGGATATAAAACATTAGTAATAGATCTTGATGTACAAGGTAATAGTAGTGCCTATTTAGGGGTTGATATAAACCATCCTAACGATAAAACGATTGCTGAATTATTAAATCAAACAGCATCTTGGTTCGCGATGTCGACACCTGCTCGTGATTATCCTCAAGCAACTGCATATGAAAACTTATTTATTATTCCATCGAGTCCTAAACTTGATAAATTAGAAGTGGAACTTGAACGACGTTATAAGATTTATAAGTTGCGCGAAGTACTTGATGCATTGGCCGATGATTTTGATCGTATATATATTGATACTCCACCGAATTTAAATTTCTATACCAAGTCAGGTTTAATTGCAGCAAATAAGTTATTAATTCCTTTTGATTGTGATAATTTCTCTCAGCAAGCTTTAATTAAGGTCATGGATAATCTAGCAGAATTACGTGATGATCATAATCGTGATTTAGTGTTAGAAGGTATTATCGTGAATATGTTCAATGCACAGGCAAAGTTTCCCCGCCAAATTATTGAAGAGATTAAAATGTTGGGCTTTCCTATTTTAGAACCATATTTACCTCAATCCATAAAAATGAAAGAGTCACACTACCAGCAATGTCCAATGTTACATTTTGATCCTAAGCATAAATTAACTCAACAGTTTATTGCATTGTATGATGGACTAGAAGCAACAGTAGCGTTAGAGAATAAATGATGAAATCGTCTAAATGGTAATTCAACGTTGAATTACCATTTAGTGATAATATCACTGGTTATGGAAAAGCACGTGCATATTCTTCCATAAAATCGCGACGAATATCTTGTTCAAGGTGGGTTGCACGTTCTGTTGGGCAAAACAACATAAAATGTACAATTTGTTCACCTGTGGTTGAGCTGCTGATATGTATATGAGGCTCAGACCCAGGTAGATCGACACCTGCATGTTTTTCTATGACACTATTATAACGGCGAGCCACATCAATAAAATCTTCACTGTGATGATCGATTTTAGCGATAATTATGGGTAATAACGGATAAAGATTAACGAAGTCTTTCACTACAATTGAAAAGTTATGATAAACATAGCGTTTCATAAAGTTGAGGTTTTTTACGGGATAAGTGAAAAACATGCTGTTTGGTAGAGTGGCTGTTTTACCCGTGTAATGGTATTGCCCATGATGAAGATCTATTTCTTGAATCACTGTTGCCATCATATTGTGTTCAATGACTTCTCCACAAATTTTTCCTACCTCTATCCAATCACCAATGCGAAATGAACGAGAGCTAGCTCGCTGAATAGATCCTGTAAAACACAATATTATTTCTTTAGACGCGACAACAATAGCAACCGCAATTGCTGTAACAGATAGTGCAAATTCATTTATTTCTGAGCGCCATAAGATGAATAAAACCACTAATGTTAAAATAAATGTGCCGTTTTTAGTACGTGACATCCATTTACGTTGAGTTTCAGTCACAAAAAATTCATCACCGCGTACTTGTGATAAAATAATTCGGCGAATAAGAGTAATGACGGTGATTATTAATGCAGTAAATAGCAGTTTATTGGTCAATAAATAAGTGAATATTTCAGTAATTATATCCATATCAATTCCCTGATATTAATTATGTTAATTAGTAATGTAAATACGTTATTATATATTGGTGTTTTAATTCAATATTTATAGCTTATTTTGTCAAATATTTATTATTTAAATAAAACTCATAATATCATGTGTATAGATATTTATGTAATTAATGAGTGTGAGAAATACAGTTTAAAGCGTGTTTTTTATTTTAATTCACTCTAAAATACTTAAATTTATAAAATATTATTATGTAAGACTTAATTATATTCTTCTTTTCCTGTAATATCCAAAAAGATATACACATTGTCTATTTATCTGTTTATTTTACTATAGGGTATCAAATGAGTTCCACATTACTTTCTTTTCTTCTTGCGTCTTCTATTGTACATCCTGCCATTTATTCTTTCTCTAATAATGATGTTAATAATTCAGTAAATGATAGCAATGTAATAAAAATTTATCCTAAATCAAGTGATGAAATATTAACGAATCCGGGTATCGGTTTTACTGATTTTCAACGAATAGTAAGTAACCAACCAACTAATCCTTTTTATGAAGGAGCACCTGTTCTTTCTTATCCCGATACAAGTACTGTATATTATCGTTTTTATTGGGATCAACTAACAAAATCAGATAATCCGAATCTCAATGAAGCCATGCTTCAAAGAAAGATTGATAATGTGTTACAAATAGCGGCATCAGTAAATAAAAAAGTTGTTATTCGCTTTATGGCTCTACGAGGTAAAGGCGATCCTATTTATGACGCTGATGTAAATAAAGACAGTAGTGGTATACCTTGTTGGTTAGTTCAAGAGTTATACGGCCATGGTTTAAACGGAACCAGCTGTCATTTATCAGACAAAGAAGCAGTATATATGTTTAAAAATCCTTGGTTTCTTCATCGAACCCAAGAATTTTTATCTGCATTAGGTAAGCGTTATGATAATAATAAAACATTATTACGTATTGATGTCGGAATGGTGGGTACATGGGGAGAATGGCATTTATATGGCTATGCGCCAAAGAATAGTGCAAGTGTTGGACTTCCAGATAATGGATATAAATTTAAAGATCTTCAACCTTATATTAATGCCATTATAACCTCTTTTCCACATACACCTAAACTTATGTTAGGCACTAATAAAGGTGATTTTCTTAGTTATGCAACGGTTAATGGGATGGGGTGGCGAGTAGATTGTTTAGGTGATTGGACTAAAGGTTGGAATCACATGGAAAATGGTTATCCAACAATGATTTCTCATATGACTGATACGTCAACCAATAGTCATCCTGACGTCTATTTTAATCAACGTTGGAAAAAAGCTGCGGTTGATTTTGAAATCTGCCAAGGATCATTGCAGGATTGGCACAATATCAATAATCCTCGACACCTTACATATAATCAGGTGCAAAAAACATTTGATTTTGCTTTAAAACAGCACGCATCATTAATTAACGCAAAATCAGCAGCTATTCCTGATGAATATCAACCATTGGTTAAACGATTTTTAAATAAACTAGGTTATCGATACCAATTAAACCAATTAGATGTAAATGATATTGTGCATACTGATGATTATTTGCAATTAAAGTCAACATGGCAAAATTTAGGGGTTGCTCCTAGTTATACCAATTACCCTGTAACTTGGCGTTTACGATCTGCAAATGGTAATATTATTGCTTATTATACTTCTAAGGCGAATATTGTTAATTGGCTTCCTGCCGATAATGATGATGATAAAAGCCCGATTTATATAGTGAACGAGAAGTTTAAAATTACTAATATCCCTAAAGGAAAGTATTTTCTTGATGTTGGTTTAGTGGACAAAAATAGCCATAAAGCGAAGATAAGTTTGGCAATTGATACCAAACTTACTGACGATAATGGGCAATATTATATTGCTAATAAAGAGCACTACAGTTCTTATATTCAACAATATGTGCCTAGTGATGATGGCCAATACGTACCTGATAATCGTGGTCAATACGTACCCGATAATCGTGGTCAATATAAGCCTAATAATGATCGACAAAAGATGGTTCATGCTAGCCACTTATATGCTATTCGCCATACTAAAACTAATTTATCTCAAAAGTTCAATACACGTGACATGACTATTGATAAACATAGCGAACCATATATTGAGCAGCAGAATTCGATAGGTCGCTGGAATGAGATAACAGTGATAAATATTATTTAATATGTGATTTTTACGGCTTATAGTATTATAAAAAACCTAAATTATTTAATAGTTTAGGTTTTTATATGTAAATTATCTGAAAGAATTTTGATATTATTACATATATAAATATTACTGAGTGAAGGGCAATAAAAATGCATATATTTACAGACCGCAAGCATATTATTATTGATACTCGATCATCTGATGAATTCTTAGATCATCATATAGAGGGTAGTGTCTTTGTTGGATTCAGTGGGGGAAATTTTAAACATTGGTTAGAATTATTATTACCTGATAAAAATGCAGATATTGAGGTTATTGCTACTGTTACAGATGCTAACAAGGTTATGACGACAGTTAATGAGCTTGGTTATAGTAACGCTAAATTAATGGAGCTACATTCTGCAGATGGTATGTTGGATCATATTTCAACGGATGAATTTAAAGAAATAAAACAGAATAATGATTCTGCTGTGCTTGATGTTAGAGAAGCGGATGAGTATTCACAAGGCTCTGTAGCTAATGCGGAGAAATTACCTTTATCTGAGATTCTTCAAGGCCAGCTTCCAAAGCAAGATAAACAATATATTGTCCATTGTGGAAGCGGCTATCGTTCTGTTATTGCGATATCGTTATTAAAGTTACTTGGGCGATGTAAATTGATTAATTTAGATGGTGGCTATCAACAATTGATGGCAAAAAAATAAGATGCAATTAGAGAAAAGGCAGCACTATTGATATAGTCCTGCCTTTTTTTATTGGTTACTTTTTATTGCTATTATCGACCAAGAAATGCATAACCTGTGGTAAATGCCGCTTCTTGGAACTGACGTAAACCTGTTGCACGGAAATCAATAGCCATAGGGTTACGCTTTAGTTTTTCTTTGATATCTGCATTAGACATAAAGTTAACATCAAGATCTTCAATTAACTGAATAGCAGATTCAAGCTTAAAGCCGACAGAACTTCCTGCAAATTTTCCGCGTGTTTCGCGTGTACGAATCACAACTTTCTCTACTTTATAGTCATCAAGTAGTTTTTTAAATGCAAATTGGAAATCTCTCATTTTTTGGTTATCAAGAGAATTATCCATAATGAACTTTTGAGTACGGCATTCTGGAATACCGATCATTCCGCCCTCTAAAGTGAGTAGGCAAATAATAGCTTCGTTGCTACGTAGTTCAACTGAACAAATTTTCATGTTTATACCTGAATCATAATATTTTGGTCGTTATTGTAGGCTAAAAAGCGGTGAGCTGTTAGTTATGTGGTGATTTTTTATTGATATTGTTGTTGAAACTTAAATTTGTACTCTTAGCAACGCTAACAACAACCCTGTCGTTAGCGTTGTTATTGCATTTTAGTTGCGCTTAACAGGCTTGTAAGCACAACCTGCTGCTTGGTACGTTTCTTTATCTGTAATTTCAAATGTAGTATAGAAGAACCAAGCAATAAAACGTAGCATTTCATCGCCATCATTCATTACCCATTCGGCAAACTCTTCAGGTTCGCCTTGGTCATTTTCTTGACTAAAAACGTGGTAAATACGTTTTTCACCGTCGATTTCCGCTAGACTAAAGTGGCCTATTAATGCTGTCGCAGCTTCAGCAACTTCAGGTTCTTCATTGCTTGCTAGCATTTCAAGGATTGTTGATACGGAATCAAGTTGTGCTAATTCTTTTACCAGTGTTTCAAATTCTTCTTGTTGCATGTTGTTATCTCATAATTACACTATGACGAGTATCATAACCTTAATTGTAAATAGAACCAAAATGTTCAACTTGCGTTAAGTACATACGCATATCAAATTCGAGTTGGTGGTATTGCGGTTCCATGTGACAGCAAAGTTGATAAAAGGCTTTGTTATGATCTTTTTCTTTTAAGTGTGCCAATTCATGTACAACAATCATCCGTAAAAAAGGCAGTGGAGCCTCTTTAAAGATGGTAGCGATTCTGATTTCATGTTTGGCTTTGAGTTTATTGCCATGTACACGTGAAATAAAGGTATGTAGGCCTAATGCATGATTAATCACATTGATTTTATTGTCATATCCGACTTTGCTAATGGGGGCCGATTTTTTCAAATACTGATTTTTTAATTCAATAACATAATCATAAAGGGCTTTTTCTGTTTTAATGGTATGCGATGCAGGGTAACGGTTAAGTAACAATGTCTTGAGTTGGTCCTTATCAATTAATTGCTGAACTTGATCCACGAGATGAGTTGGATAACCTTGGAGATATTTGAGTTGTTGCATGACCGATAGTACTCTTAACCAAAAGGTTTATGCTATAAGTAGCTAACTATCGAGGCAACTTTATTCTTGGGTAAACTGAGATAAAAATACTTGATGCTTGATAATTAACATGACTTTCAATTATAAAGGATGAGTCATTGTGTTCTTGAAAATTCCCCCACCCATCTTTGTTGTTATCGCATTACTTGCCATATATGGATGTAAGTTGTTTTTGCCATTATGGCAGTTTAAGACACTTTGGATAATCGTTATCCCATTAATTATCATTATGATGACTATTGGTTTTTCATCTGTATTAGCACTATCAAAAGCAGATACAACGATCAGTCCTTTTACACCAGAAAAAACAACTCGGCTTGTTACGCGAGGTATATATCAATATAGCCGTAACCCAATGTATCTTAGTTTATTATTATTGCTTATTGTGGCGGTGTTTATCAGTGGGGAATTATCCTCATTTTTTGTGGTGATAACCTTTGTATTAGTGATTAATCACTATCAGATTAAGCCTGAAGAAAAAGCACTAATGCATCTGTTTGGTGATGAGTATCGTAACTATTATCTACACGTCAGGCGTTGGTTATAGAGACTGATCTTATTTATGCCTTTACCATCTTGCTTATTTGCATACACTGTCTAGCAAGTAATAATAAGATGATTGTTATTATGAGAGATAATATTAAGTTTAAATGAATGAGGCTGTACATGAGTAAAGCAAAAATTGGTATCGTAACGGTGAGTGATCGCGCGAGTGCTGGTATTTATGAAGATATCTCAGGGCAAGCAATCATCGACACACTGAATGCTTATCTGACTTCTGCGTGGGAACCTGTTTATCAAGTTATTCCTGATGAACAAGATGTGATTGAGCATACTTTGATTGATCTGGCAGATAACCATAATTGTAGTTTAATTGTAACGACAGGTGGTACTGGCCCTGCAAAACGCGATGTTACGCCTGAAGCGACAGAAGCGGTATGTGATCGAATGATGCCTGGTTTTGGTGAGTTAATGCGTGCTGAATCGTTGAAATTTGTACCTACAGCCATTTTATCTCGTCAAACAGCGGGTCTTAGAGGCGATAGTTTAATTATTAACTTACCTGGAAAGCCTAAATCTATTCGTGAATGTTTAGATGCCGTTTTTCCTGCAGTGCCGTACTGTATTGATTTGATGGAAGGCCCATTCCTCGTTTGTGATGAAAATGTAATTACCCCTTTTCGTCCCAAGCAAAAGTAAAGATATAAAATGCTAAAGAGAGCGACATATTGATGTCGCTTTTTTATTGATCGCTATCAACTAACCTCTTTACTATGTTAAAAAGATAATTTGTATGTAGATCACGAAAACAGATAGTGAGTCTTTATTTATAATACCGTATTTAAGATATAAAAAGAAAAACCTCTCGGGATGTGGTGTTTTTTTATATATTTTTCAATCACTTATGATGAGTGATTAATATCGAATAATATTTGTTAGTTATTTGTTGTTATAAATGTTGATTTATTTGTTTTCTTCGCGAATTGTTTTTTTTTGTTATTTGTAATATTCTCACGCAAAATTTTACTGCTAATTTCATATAAGTGTTACTGCGTGGGTTTGAATATGGATGTTAAACAAAGTTGGGGTTTTATTTCTGCCTCTTTAGGCGTGATCTCTCTTTTATGGGGGGCGGTTTCATTAAGTGGTATTGTTGGTCAAGAGCATGTATTTACTGAAATGGGATCATTTCTAACCATGACAGGATCTGATTTGTATAATAGTACTTACACTGAAAATATGCTGGCAGCAGAACGTCATAAAAATTTCATAGTATTACTAGCGGGGATTGTAATGGCTATTATTGGCTCGTTATTAATGAGAATGCGTTTGTTTAAGTTCTAATTAACTTTTCAGTCATGGTTATTATTTAATAAGTATGGCTGATACTTTAATATGATTCATTTCATGTTATTCCTTTAATGCATTTGTTATATAAGTACTAACAGTAGCACATCGTTATGTTAGGTAAGGTATTTGTATAAAAGTTGGTGATCTAAAGAAAAGGCAATATTGTTTTTTAGTGTGTTATACCTGCAAAACCACCGATTCTTTATTACTTTTTGATATAAAAAAAAAGTTAAAAATAGCCTGTTATAACAAATATATTGTTTTTTTTTATAAATTTTTTTTTAATCACCTTTTAATTGTACGGTGTTTTATTTATATGGTTAATGACTCGCGTGTAAGTTATTGTTTTAAAGTATTATTTTTTTGTCTTAAAATGTTAACGCTTAAATATCTCTAAGGTGTATTTATTTATCATAAAAGTGACAAAAAGTTGACGATTTGGAGGGTTTTTACAGTACACTTATATAGTAGAAGTAAATATTTAAACGCGTAAATATTTAAATACGTAATTGTTCGAAAACAATGGGAATGACATCGCTCATTATGAAATTAGTAGTGCTAGAGGCTAGTTTAATCGATGAAAATACAAGCTATAAAAATAGCGGATGATGGTTATGCTGTATTAATAAAAGCCAGTGATTTTATACTGCTCAATATTACATTAACATTTCTTATTTCTTTACATGGTGTTAGTGAAACAGCTATTGGTTTGGCTGCTAGTTTTCTTTTTTCTGTCATTTTTTTACTGATAGGAGAATACAGTGGGTTATATAAAAAATATGTCCGTCAGGATTACTCTTATACGGTACTAAAAACGTTATTTACCTTTTTATTGTCATTTTTAATATGGCGAATGTTGTGCCAGCAGTTGAATTCGTTTGAAGGTAGTAATGACACACATTTAAATACTGCTATTGTTTGGCAATGGATTTTTTTATCTGTTAGTTGTGTGATTATTGTTAAGTGCTTAGTTATTTATATAATTAGTGAATTTTTGAAACGAAATTCACATGTTAGACGAATTGCTATATTAGGAATGACCAAAGGCGGCATTGCGATTGAACATGCATTAAGAAAAGACATTCGCTATCAGAAATTTGAAATTTCATATTTTGATGATCGTAATGTGAGCCGATTTGGTTATTTATCAAAATCAGAGCTTCATGGAAATGTAGACCAATTGGTACAGTTAGCTAAAAGTGGTGAGATTGATGAGGTTTACATTGCTTTACCTATGGTCGCTAAGAGTCGTATTCAGAACTATTTAAAATTACTGTCTGACACGATTGTTGAAACGTATATTGTTCCTGACTTATATACTTATGATTTAAATGTAAGTCAGATCCGTACTATTGGTAATGTTCAAACCTTTAGTGTTTTTGGTTCTCCATTTGAAGGTATGGGGGCGGTATTGAAACGCATTGAAGATATTATTATTAGTAGTGTGATTATTTTATTAATTTCACCGGTATTAATTGCTGTTGCTATTGGTGTTAAGCGTAGTTCTCCTGGGCCCGTTCTATTTAAACAAGATCGTTATGGCTTAGGTGGTAAAAAAATCCGAGTCTGGAAATTTCGTTCTATGGGTGTAATGGAAAATGACGCGGTTGTAACACAAGCAACGAAAAATGATCCGCGTGTAACTAAATTCGGTGCATTTATACGTCGAACATCATTAGATGAATTACCACAATTTTTTAATGTACTTCAAGGAAGTATGTCGATTGTTGGCCCTCGACCACATGCGGTTGCGCATAATGAAGAATATAGAGTTCTTGTTGATAAATATATGCTACGTCATAAGGTTAAACCAGGTATTACTGGTCTTGCTCAAATTAAGGGGTTTCGTGGTGAGACTGATACGCTAGATAAAATGGAAATGCGTGTTAAGTACGACCTACAATATATTCAAAAGTGGAGTCTTTCGCTGGATCTAAAGATTATCTTTCTTACGATATTTAAAGGATTTGTCAGCGAGACAGCGTACTAAATTATGCATTTATTTAAGACGAAGAATGTTCATTTATTGCTAGTAGGTTGCGTTTGCGCAACCTACAGTTTTGCAGCGAGTGCTGATAGTACTTTTCAAGACTCTAAGCACATAGATCCTTTTTTAGGTTTAGAATTTTCTTCATCAATCAACGCGGGCTATGGTTTTGATGATAACGTCTTGCATCAGCGCGATAGTAATATTTTTAGTTCTGATTATTATGCGTTAAAACCGACTTTTAGTATTGTGGGTCAGCGTAATACCAAAAATTTTGGGTTTTATTATTTAGGTGACTACCGAAATTACACTAATAACGTAGTGAAAAGTAATAGTTATGATGACCATCAACTTAATGGCGAGTTTAATTGGGAATTAGGTATTCGGCATCACTTATCTGTGACGGGAAGTTATAGTAAAAATCATGAAGCGCTAGGTACTGGCGTAACAAAAGGTTTTTTCTTTGATAACGATACATCAAAATCTGATATAGCGACATTTAATGCTTTTAATATTACGCATGATATTGGTCGAACCGATAAAAAAATAGATACTCAATATACCTATGGTGCCAAAGGTGCCAAGGGAAATATTATTGTTGATTTATCACAAGTTCGTACTAATTATAAGATTCTAAATAGTTATCAATCGGCGTTTAAAAATTATTTAGAAAATGAAAATGTTACAGAAAATGATGCTCGACTTATTTTTAGGCATCAATATACAGACAGAACACGTTTTGATTATACCTTGATGTATAAAGATTTTAATTATCTTGATCATGAACGTAATAATAATGAGTTGATTGGTGCTTTTTCTGTACTTAGTCAGTTAACAGGAAAGTCAAAAATAGAAGCAACAGTGTCTAAAGTGCAAAAGAAAATGCAAAGCACGAATTTTTCTGGTGTAAATTGGAATGTTTCTTATAAATGGCAACCTGTTGATTATTCAACAGTAATGTTAAAAACCTTAAGTGAAGTCAAAGAGCCTGATAATACTGGCGATTTTGTACAATCATTTCAAAATAGCATTAGTTGGAAGCATCAATTTTTAGGGCATATAACAAGTTTATTATCTTATAAACATACCTCTGATAAGTATCATATTCGAAAACGAACTGATCGATATGATGATGTAGCGTTAAGCTTACACTACTTATTTAGACCTAAAATCGAATTTATTTTCGATTATCAATATACATTATTTCATACTGATAATAGTACTGATCCGGTGTTCATTGATGGAAATACTTATGAGAGACGATTAGGTTATGAGCAAAATCAATTTGGTTTATCAGTCAAAGTGGCGATTTAAAATGAAGAAAATAGTGTCTATTATTTGGATATTAACCGTTAGTTTATTTATGAGCACTACTGTATCAGCTGCACCAAAAATAACAGGTAATGATTATTTACTTGGTGCTGGTGATCAGATTCAGATTTTAGTTTATAACGAAGCTGATTTATCGATGAAATTAAAAATAGATGAAAGTGGCAATATTATTTATCCTTTGATAGGTAAGTTGCAACTTGCAGGAAAGACACCTGATCAAGTCGCCCTAGATATTCGTGACCGATTAAAAAATGGTTATATTAATAACCCAATGGTGACTGTTTCTATGCTTGAATTCCGTCCTATGTATGTTTCAGGTGAAGTTAAAACACCTGGAAGTTATGAATATCAACCAGGACTTACGTTAGAAAAAGCCATTGCAGTTGCTGGTGGTTTTACTGATCGTGCAGATCGTAGTGACATTGATATTCGCCGTTCAAATGGTCAACTGTTGAAAAATGTTACGGTAACTCAAGCTGTCTATCCTGGTGATACAGTTATTATAGATCAAAGCTTTTTCTAGATTAGGGTAGTTATAAATGAGTTCATTATTCGTTGAAGATGGAAGCAAATTGGAAAGTACAATTGACTTTTCACGCTTACTTAAATCGACAAAAAAAAATTGGTGGAAAATCTTAGCTTTTACTATTTTGGTTACAGGGATAGCAACCCCATTCATTTTAAAATTGACACCAAAATATGAAGCTTACGCAACAGTATTGCTAAAAGCTGAATTGACCAATCCAACAACATTTGAAAAAGTGGTTGATTTTGATTCTACACGTAAAGAATATTATGAGACTCAATACCAGTTATTGAAATCTCGTCGTGTAATCTCACAGGTAGTTGATGATTTAAAGCTTTATCAAAATCCTGAGTTTATAGGTAAAAAACCAGTAAAAGATGACACTTTAGCAAAACAAAAAGAACGTAGTATTCAATATGTACTTACACATATGACAATATCACCAGTGCGTAAAACGCAGTTAGTTGAAGTGGGTTTCGAATCAACAACCGCGAAAGATGCCGCAGCTGTTGCAAATGATATTGTAAAAGTGTTTGTTAACTATTCTGTTGAAGATAATCGTGATGCGAGCTTAAATGTTTCTTCGTTACTTGAAACAGAAGTTAACGATTTAAATCATCAATTGAAAGCAAAAGAAGCAAAACTAAATGCTTTCTTGAAAAAAGAAGGGTTAATTACCTTCCGCGGTGTTGATGGTTTCCAGACTGAGCAGTTGTCATTATTGACTGATAGTTTAGCTACAGCAACAGCGCAACGTGTGAATTTAGAAGCGCTTTATAAAACTGTTTCAAGTTATCAAAAACAAGGTTTTAATGCCTTAGCCGCGATTCCTGATGTTTCTCGTCATCCGCAGATGGAAAATCTACGTCAGATGATTATTGAGCAGAAAACACAGCTGGCTGATCTTGAAAACCGTTATGGGCCTAAATATGAGAAAGTAATTCAAGCCCGTTCACAACTTGTTGTTCTTCAAGGTCAAGCAAGTAAGTTGATTAACCAAATAGCTGAAGGTATCAAAGAGCAATATCAAGCATCAGTTATTAAGCAAAATCAATTACAAGCTGCAGTTGATAAACGTACTAATGCATTCCAGCTATTAGGTGAAAAAAAGACACAATATAACAATATGATGGATGATATTAGTCAAACACGTACGTTATATAATCAACTGCTACAACGTCAAAATGAAACGCAAGTGAGTGGTCAGTTCTCTGAGCCGACAGCAAAAGCGATTGATAGTGCTATTGTGCCATTAAAGCCGACAAAGCCTAATAAGAAGCTGCTGATTGTTGTTGTTGCTATTATGTCATTGCTTATTGCGGTTCTTTTCGTGATTATCATGGCAGCTCTCAATAATAAAGTCATGTCGATTAACGAAATAAAACGCCGCTTAGGGCTTGATGTTGTTGGGGAAATTAAATCTTATCCTCAAGCTGTTACGCCTAAAGCAGTGCTGGATAACAGCGCTCAATTCTCGACGTTAGATGAAGCGTCATTAGGAATTCGTAGTCAATTATTGCTATTAAACACTGATGCTAAAATGTTAGCAGTAACATCAGCAACCTCTCAAGAAGGTAAGTCGCTAGTTGCGACATTAGCAGCTAAAGCGTTGGCCATTGATACCAAAGTGCTATTAATTGATATGGATTTACGCCATCGTAATATCACTAAATCGTTAGGTTATGCTGATAGTAAAGGTTTAACTGATATTTTGTATCATAATATCGCAACTAATGACGCTATTGTTAACCATCATGGGATTGATATTTTAGCTGTTGGTAGTGATACGACACGTTCTCCATTAGTTGTATTGACGCATCAGAAATTAGCCGCTTTATGTACAGAATTACGCCAATGTTATGATTATATTATTATAGATACACCTGCAGTTACTGACGCTAAAGATGCTATTTTGATTAGTCAGTTTACCGATTCGGTATTATTTGTGGTGGCATCAAATGAGAATAGCGCTAACGTTTCACTATCAGCGTTAAAGCAACTTAAGCAATACAAAGCAACAGTACTTGGTTGTGTGCTTAATAAAGTGAATACGAAACTGCTTGAATCTAATGAAAATATAACGACAACTTTGTCAAAGGATGTTCTTTTATGAGTTTAATCAAAGGTGCCTCTACAATAGGAGGCGCTTCCGTTATCTCACAATTGATAGGTGCGTTTACCATCCTATTTATGTCATACCGTTTTGGTATGTCAGATGTAGGTAATTACGCACTTACATTTAGTATTATTATGATTGGTGCTCAAATTGCACTGTATGGTTCGCATTTTTTGTTGCCAAAAGTTGATCAACAAGACATAGGCAAAGCCGTGGTGTTTTGCATGTTGCAATCCTGGGGAACAAGTGCAGTTTATATTTATATTGTCAGTCATTTCTTTTCGCTACCATTTTTTGCGATTTATGTTTTAACTGCCAGTTATTCAATGATGATTATTTCTGAGTATGTTTTCTTACGAAATAAAATTTTTAGTAAGTTGGCTATTCAGCGTATATCAGTTACTTCTGTTGTCTTTTTGGCACTATTAGTATCATGGAAAATTGAATATTTTTATTATATATGGGCTTGTGCGCACTTATGCTTGATTGGTTATTGGCTATATAAGTGTTTGGATTTTAGTATGTTTTCTATATCTGACTTCTTACCAACAACCCAAGTTCGATTTTTCATTAAGCACTGGAATCATTTATCACGAGTCGGCACTGCCGAAGTTGTGGCAAACGCAAGTCTACAGCTACCGACGGTGTTAATTAACTATTGGTTTAGTCCATTGGTTGCTGGTTACTTTGCGGTTGTGAATCGCTTTTGTTTATCACCAGTGCTTATTCTTGGCCAATCAGTACGAAATTATACGTTTTCTAAATGGTCTGAAGATTTTCGTAATAAAATTTTCAATTATTCTGAATTTAAACAGGTACGGTTATTTTTAGTGGCGATAGCCTCAGTAACTGTAGCTGGTATTTATTTTGTTTATCCATGGTTAACACAACATGTATTGGGCGAACAATGGGTACAGTCAGTTGAAACATCACGTCTAATGCTGCCTTACGTATTTGCAATGCTTGCGTTTGTACCAATGACAGTGATCGAATTGATTTTTGGCGCACCCAATTATTTCTTACGTATTCAGTGTGAGCAATTAGCGATAGTAATATTAGCTTTTGTGATCATGCCATTTATTTATAAAAGCTATGTGATTTCATTGTTAGCCTTTACTGTGCTAACAGCGGGACGATATTTTATGATTTATATTAAAATAAACAAACATGCGATTATTTTACGAGATAAAGGCGTAGTATAAATGAATACAGGTTTTTTCTTTCAAGCTTATGTATTTATTACACTAATTTTTAGTGGGACAGCACAATATTTTACCGATATTGATGCTTTTCTATGGCTGCCGTTTATTATGACAATGGTGATGGTAGTATTGGTGCCATTACAAACACGTTATAATTATGAGCCGCTAGATCAGCTTGAAACGACAATTCTCGTACTTTTTACTGGTTTTTTTGTGTTAGTGATAACCAGTACTTTGATGCAGGAAGGACTAAAAACCACCATTGCAGGTATTAAAAATGGCTTAGGTATATCATTACTATTACCTTGTTTAATATTGGGTTTTTGTCGTGAATCGCAACTGTACCGTATTTGTCAAAAATTATATTGGGTGTTTTATGCTCAAATTCCATTTGTTGTTTATCAAGCTTTGATTGTTGTTCCTGCGCGAGTAGCTTTTGAAGGTAAGATGGATTCATGGGATTCTGTTGTGGGTACGTTTGGCGGTAGTATGGTCGCCGGTGGTAATGGTGCTTCAATGGGACTATTTACTCTGCTTATTATGATGATGAAGCTGTCGGAATATAAGCATGGGGTAGCAAAACTATGGTCATTAGCGCTACATATTGCTATTGGCTTTATTATTTGTGTGGTTGCCGAAGTTAAATTTGTAACCTTATTAGCACCGTTCTTCTTATTGTATGTATACATAAAATCAAGTTATGTAAAAGAAGTGAGAGTTATCGATTTTAAAACGATTCTATTGTCTATCGTGGGCATTTTTATCTTATTGTCGTTAATAATTACAATCTTATCATTAGGATATACCAGTAAATACCAGTCACATTCGATGAGTATTTTTGATATTTTTCTACAAAATATTGGTTATATTTTTGATCCGACAGTTATCGTAGCCGGTCTTGATGGTAACTTAGATGAGTTAGGACGTGTAACGGCATTGGCATTTTGGTCTCATCACTCTGATATTCACGGTCTTGTTAATCAGTTATTTGGTTATGGTTTAAATAGTTCAAATGCTGGCGGCACTGATCCAGGTTATATTGCAATGCTATTTGAATTGAGTTTAGGTTCAACCGCATTAGCGATTTTCTTGTGGGAAATCGGTCTGGTTGGTACTGGATTATTATTAGCGATAGTATTTCTGATAATAAAAGGGTCAAAGCCTAGGCCATTATTCTCGACTAAGGACTTATCAATAGCAGATATTAACTTGTTATCTTATCAGCCCGCTTTTATAGGGTTTATTATTGCAGGTTTGATTACGTTACCTTATTCACCGCTGCTTGCGTTGATACCGGTATTTCAATTTCAGTTTTATTTTGTGTTAGGTGCCATCATGATTATTCGAAAAGCGACCCTAACAAAAACAAAAGGTTTAGTATGCTTGAATTAATTAAAAAAGAGTTAGCATTAAACCCAGGTTTAACCTCTAAGTTTTTTATTGTTAACTTTCGATTAGCTTCTTTATTTTATACTCCAGGAATAATGAAAAAAATATTCATTATTAACGTTATTATTCTTAAATTACTCAAGTTTATTTGTGGGCTTGATATATCACCCAAAACAAAAATTGGTGCTGGGTTTATTTTGTTTCATCCGCAGAATATTGTTATTAATGCAGACAGTGTATTAGGTGACAATGTGATGCTGAAACACAATGTCACGATTGGTAATAAAATCGATCCTGTGACGGGCCAACATGTATCACCTGTTATTGGTAATAATGTTGAATTAAGCCCCGGTGTCGTTGTGCTTGGTAATGTCAGTATTGGTGATAATTCAATTATTGGTGCTGGGGCAATTGTAGTGAAGAGTATACCTAAAAATGCAATCGCAGTAGGTAATCCTGCTGTTGTTATTAAAAAAATAAGCGAGAAGTAGCGGATGAACACGAAAATTAATGTCATCAATTTTGTACCTGAAGAGCTACCATCTTATCGTCCAGATGTTGATGTTTTATATTCTAAAGAGCTACCTAAAAAGGGTGTGAATACCACTATTGTCGGTATGCCTAAAACTGAAACTGTTAATATTCATACAGAGGGTAGTACCTTAAAAACGAGTAAAAAAACAACTAATCGCCATTTAGATTCAATAGTTTATTTCTTTAATGCTGCAAAGTTAGCTTTTAGCGCAAAAAAAGATGGTTTTCAATTAGTTCAAGTGCGTGACATGGTTTGGGTGGGCTTAATTTGTTTAGTGATCGCTAAATTAATCAAGCTACCTTATACCTATTGGGTGTCGTTTTTATATGCTGAAAGTCGCACTATGCGTGCGAAAGATCAGACTGAAAATATACCTAGCTGGAAGCGTCCTATTATTTTAGTACGTGGTTTGCTTGAGGAGTTTATTCTTTATCGTATTATTTTACCTCATTCAGATCGTGTCTATGTCCAAAGTGACTTCATGCTTAATTACATTAAAAATAAAGGCATCGAACAAAGCAATATGATGGTTGTTCCAATGGGTGTTGATTTTGATAAGATCGATGACTTTGCTAATACGGATGCCATAAAAATACCTAAATGGGGTGATGCTCCTGTTATTGGTTATCTTGGTAGTCTTGATCGACTTCGTAAACTTGACGTTATTATTGAAGCATTTAAAGAAGCTAAGGTTACTGTGCCAGATCTTAAATTACTTTTTGTTGGTGATTCTGAAGTGATGAAAGATCGCGAGTTTTTACAACAAACAGCTGATGATATGGGATTGAGTGATGATTTTCATATTACGGGTTGGGTACAAACAGAGCAGGCGTGGGCATATCTTAAAGGTGTTGATATGGTGATTGGTTTTATGAATCGCGGATTGTTGTTAGATGTATCAACACCGACTAAGGCTATGGAATATATGGCACTTAAAAAAGCCATGATTTGTAATGATTCACCGGATCAGCAATTTGTTATTGAACAATCTGGCTGTGGACGAGTGACTGATGGAACGAGCCAATCCTATGCTGCTGCAATGGTTGAATTAGCACAGCATCCAATGACACAAACAGAGTTAGATGCTGGATATAATTATATTAAAAATAACCGTTCTTACGCGTTTATTGGTGAGCAAGTTGCTGCTGATATTAAGAATGTCGTTAATCAAAAAAATTCATAATGGCTGGTAATTCAATGAAAGTTCTATTTGTTAATAAATTTTTCTTCCCACATGGTGGCGCTGAGACTGTTTTCTTTCAAGAACGCGATATGGTGCAAGAAGCAGGATATCAAGTTATTGATTTTTCAATGAAGCATGAAAAGAATATTCCATCAGATTATGCGGATTTTTTTGTTGATAATGTTGATTACCATGGTAAACATTCTATTTTTGATAATATTAAAGTTGCAGTGAACTTTGTACATAATCAATATGCATGTGATCAATTTGAAAAGCTAATTAAAGCTGAGCGACCTGATATTGTTCATTTCCATAATATTTATCATCAAATCACACCATCAGTGATCAAGATTGCACGAAAATTAGGTTGTAAAACAGTATTAACTGCGCATGATTATAAGTCTGTTTGCCCCAATTACAGCATGCTTGCTGCTGGGGAGAATATTGACTTAGATTGGATCACCGGTAGTAATATTAATCTCTTTAAATACCAGTGGCAGGATGGTTCATGGCCACGCAGTGTATTACTATCATTAGAAGCATTATATCATCGTACAATGAAGAGCTATGAAGCGTTAGATGCTTTTATTGCCCCTTGTGAATTTATGAAATCGATGATCTTACGTCAAATTCCATCAGCAAATGTTGATGTAATTGTTAATGGTATTGATGCATCAACCACAGATATTGGTAACGATGGAGGTTACTTTTTATTTTGTGGTCGGTTAACTCAAGAGAAAGGCATTGTGACGTTGGCACAAGCACATAGCCAACTTAAAGGTAATACACCGCTTAAAGTTTTAGGCACTGGACCGATGCTTGATCATATTAAACAACATTTTGATAATGTTGAGTTATTAGGTTTTCAAACCGGGGATGCATTAACGGAAATTATTAAAAATGCAAAAGCAGTCATTGTGCCATCTGAGTGGAATGAAAACTGCTCTATGTCAGTGTTAGAAGCGATGAGCTACGGTAAGCCTGTTATTGGCGCTAATATTGGTGGTATTCCTGAGCAGGTGTTAGATGGTGAAACTGGCTATCTATTTACGTCTGGTGATGCTGATGATCTTGCTGCTAAAATGCAGTTATTAGCCGATGATGAAGCATTAGTCGCTACAATGGGACAAAAAGGTCGCGCGCGATTATTAGAGAAATATTCATTAGATGTACATAAAAGAGAGTTGATTAAATTATACCAATCACTTTTAGCTAGCTAATTTCCACTAATAATAAAATGTCAGTTAATAGCTGGCATTTTACATTTAAGAGTTTGTATTGTGAATAAATCTATTTTAGTTTTGGGTACGCGCGGTATACCCAATGTACCTGGTGGTGTTGAATCTCATTGTCAGTCGTTGTATCCGTTATTAGTTAAAAAATATGATCTAGATATAACAGTGACTGCACGTAAACCTTATGTACCTTATACTGAAAGTGTATATGAAGGGGTTAAGTTAAAAGCTTTACCTACCGTAACGAATAAATCTTTAGAGGCTCCTCTACACTCTTTTTTAGCGGCTTTTTATGCGATTAAAGAAGGTGCTGATATTGTACATGTACATGCCATTGGGTCTGGTTTAGTTATTCCATTGTTACGATTATTTAATAAAAAAGTCATATTTACACATCATAGCCAAAATTATGATCACCAAAAATGGGGTAAGTTAGCTAAGTTTATTCTTCGTCTTGGTGAAAAATGGGCGATGAAATATTCAACAGAGGTGATTGTTATCTCTGATTTTATGCAAAATTTGATGAATGAAAAATATGGTCGTAGTGATACTCATTTGATTTTTAATGGTGTTAATCCACCACAATTACCCGAACAAAATAAAATCAATGATTATTTATCAAAGTATGATCTTGAACCACGAGATTATATTATTGCTGTAGGCCGTTTTTCTCAAGAAAAAGGCTTAGATGTTTTACTTGAAGCTTATAAGCTTAGCGGAATCAAAAAAAAATTAGTCTTAGTCGGTGATAGTGATCACGTAACAGAATACAGCTATAAACTAAAGAATACAGCAAGGGAGATGGATAACGTTGTATTAACGGGATTCTTATCCGGAGAGGAATTACATAGTATTTTCTCACAAGCTGATACTTTCGTGCTTCCTTCATTTAGTGAAGGGCTGCCTATTGCTTTATTAGAAGCTATGTCTTTTTCATTACCCGCTATTGTTAGTGATATTCCTGCGAATAAGGCAGTTCATTTACCTGAACAGTGTTACTTTAAATGTGGTGATAGCCAAGACTTAGCGAATATGCTTATTGCTGGAATTAATCAGCCTCTTGTCTCGTATGCAGAATACCTAAAATACTACGATTGGAATTTAATTTCAGAACAAACGTTTGGTGTGTACCAACAAGCAATAATGAAAAAGTAAGAACTGTATATGAATTGTAATACTGGTTACACTCAACAAGAAAATTCTATAAAAGATCGGTTTTTTAATTCAATGCCTGATGATGTTCTATCGTCTTTTACATTAGAACAGAAACAAGAAATAGAAAAATCGATTGTTAGAAATACCTCTGGCAGTGATCACTGTATAGATTTAAGACCTGTTATTGGTTTTGGTAAATGGCGTTATTATACTGTTTTTATTGTTGGTAAAGATCGTCGTTATCAGACGCGAAAGAGATCATCATTATCTCTATTAGTTAAATCGTTGCTTATTTTATTTGGCTGTATTAGTTTATTTATGTTTGCAATATTAACAATGTATTTAATTAAGTCTGCACTAGGAATTGATATTTTCAAACATTTTTCTTTTGGTGTTTGGGATGCATTTAGAAATACATTCATTAAATAAATGACACTAATAAGTGTTTGATTCTATTTAACGCTTGATATCACATTCTATTTATATTGATTTTTTAGAGTATAATTAATTTGTTAAAATAAAGGAGCATCAAATGTTAATATTTGATGCTCCTTTATTATCATTATGGTTATTGAAAAGTAGTTATCTGGTCGGGTAATATCAATGCTATGAGTTACTATTAAGTAATATTCATTATTGAATAATAAAATTCATTAATGAATACCATTTTTTATAAGATTTGTTAGTGATCGAAAGTGATATTACTGCATTATGTGTATTTGGTTTTACTAACCCAACTTCTAGTGTGTATTTTCCTGATTTTATGTTTTTAGGTAATGTAAATGTATTCGTTTGTGTATAAACGGGGGGAGCGCTATTGAGTGTTGTTGCGGGAAGCCAGGTTGTAATATTATTCTTCGTATTAAAATAGGCAATTACTTTATGGTTGTTATTTACGATTCGCCATACGATGGGGTAGTTATTATAACTGGGAGCAACACCAATATTTTCCCAAAATGATGTTATTGTAATTAAGCTATTTGGTGTAAAATGGCTATCAAGTATTATTTTATTAATAATAAATCGGTAACCTATTTTTTTTAAAAAAGTATTAAGTAATGGTTGATATTTTTCTGGAATAGGGCTTGATTTTAAATTTAATAATGATGCATGTAATGTGAGCGCTGTTGTAAAGGTTTGTTCAACTTTTTTTTGAGTATAAAGAGTTGGTTGTTGAGCCCATTTTTTCATCGTATAACAAATTTCAAAATCGACTGGGGCTTTTTTCCAACGCGATAAGAACAGCGGATCATTAAACTTTTCAGTGGTACGATTATTGGTAGATGTTTTTCCTTCTATATGACGTAATGTTTGAGGATAGCCATCTTGCATATGATTCCATCCTTTAGCCCAATCACCTAGACAATCTGCTCGCCAACCTAAGCCATGTTTTGTGGCATAACTCGCGAAATCATCATCAGGTGAACCAAGATCGATAGATAACATTTTATTAGGAAACGCTTTCCGCATCATCTCTATATAGGGTGTCAACTCGGATGTAGTGTAACCAATGTGACCCAATGTTGGGCGTTTTCCTGCGTAATGTGTTGCAAGATGCCATTCGCCCCATGTGCCGACTAAGCCAACATCTAGGCGTAATATATCAGGATTATGATCATAGCGCTTACCCATAGCAGTGATAAATTGTTGTAGTTTTTGTTTGAATATCGGGTTGTTATAATTAACAATAAAACTATTATTGTTAGTGCAGATATGATGTGTCTGTGGATCTAATTGTTTTTTTAACCAACAAGGAATTCCAAGTATTTTTTTACCTTTTTGTGATGAGTTTGAGTAATAGGTTTCATTTAATCCTGCTAAGGTCATAAATCGGATCACTATTTTTTTATTTTCTTTTTTTGCCGCTTGAATTGTATCGTCGATAAGCTTGTAGTTATATTTACCTCGCTGTGGTTCTAATTGTTCCCAATACCAGCGAAAGTAAACCACAGAAGTTTTAGGATAACTGGGTATATTCCAATTTGGGTTATCTCTGATATCAATGGTTTGATGATCTGTAATACCAATATCAGGATTAACTAATATTTCATGACTCACTGTGGGTTGGTATGTAATTGTCATTGCTTGTACAAAAGATGGTAAAAATAAGCTAAAAAAACACAAAGAAATGTGGTGTTTATTTACTATTGTCATGGTATATAACCTTAGTTCAATTATAAAATATATTGTATAAATATATTTTTTACAAATAGTCAAATAAATAAATGTATATTTTATAGTATTGATATCTTTATAATTCAGTATATATTTTATTTATATTTATTGTGTTATATTTATTGTGTTATTAATGTGAATGTACTGTATATTAATAATAGATAAAAATATTTTTCATGTATTTATCACTGTTCATATTAACGTTACGTGAAAGCATTTAAGGAATCAAATTAAATGGTGTTGTTAAATAAATTTACTAATCAAGATTTTTGGCGTATTGGATTGATTAGAGAGCATCCATTAGATGTGATTATCAATGGGTTAAATGCTTATGATATTCATTGGTTTAATTTTACAGATAAAGATTTTGAAGCTGATCCTTTTGTGTTTACATTAAACAATAAAGATTATATTGCTTATGAAATTTTTGATTATTCTCATGGTAATGGGAAAATTGAATGTGTTGATTTCGATGGTAAGCGTTATAATTTTTTTGAAGATGTGAATAAAATTGTAGGACATAAATCATTTCCTTTTACGTTTGAAGAGGAAAATGAATTATATTCTATTATTGAAACGTCAGATTTGAATGAAATGTCATTGTATAAATTTAATGGCATTAAATTTGAGAAGGTAAAAACGTTGCTTAATGATGGTAAATATATTGATACCTGTATAAAAAAAGTTGATGATGTATTTTACTTATTTACCTCTACTTCAGACGAACCTTTTAAGCAAAAGTTATTTTGTGCAGATACTTTATTAGGTGATTATCAACCTCATCCTTGTTCTCCTATCGCTAATGATAAAGCTTTTGGTCGTAATGGGGGGCCGATTGTTGATCGCGATAATAATTATTACCGTGTTTGTCAAAACTGCGCCGTAACCTATGGTGGCAGCTTAAAAGTGATGCATATTACGAAGCTATCAAAAACTGCTTATGCAGAAGAATTTTTCAAAGATGTAATGCCAGTTGCTCCATTTTCTGATGGCATTCATACATTGTCATACTGGGGCAATATGACCGTTATTGACTCAAAAAATATTTTATCTAAATATAGTAATATTTATAGAAAAATTAATTACTTAGCTATGGTTAAGTTTGGAAAGGAAATTCCTTATTTTAGTAAATAAAGAGTATTTACAGGCTTAAGATGCCTAAACGAGAAAGCGCCATATTCATTATGAATAGGCGCTTTTTAGTGCTTATTATTTGATATTTATCGTATCAATATGATGCCAGTTATCATCAAGTATCCCATCAATGGCCAGTTTAATTTTAGCCGTTGTTGTGGAGGGTTCAACGAGGGCAACATCTAGCTGATAGTTGCCGAGTTTAATATTCGCGGGTAGATAAAAGGTATTCGTTTGTTTATACGTTGGTGCGCTAGCATCACGGTTTTCTGCGGGTAACCATGTGCGAATATCGTTGTCGGTTGAAAAATAGGTGACAACATGATTATCAACGTTACGTAAACGCCACATTACAGGATAGTTATTATAGCTAGGCGCAACGCCCGTATTCTGCCATTTTGAAATAATTGTTATAGGTGATGATGGCATAAAACGGCTACTTATTTCAACGGATGAAAGTTCAAATCGATAGCCGAGTTTCTTAATGAAATCATCAACAAGATCTTTATAGATCGTCGGTACATTGCCTGACTTTAGATTAAATAAAGAAGCATGTGAATCGAGGGCAAAGTCAAATGTCTTTTTAACATTATCAAGTGTATAAATCTTTTTATTTTGTGCCCAATAATCAAGGTCTTGGCAAACTTCAAAATCAACGGGTGCTTGTTTCCAACGATTAAGGAAATAGGGATCAGCATGCTTATTCGTATTATGACCATTGCCTTGTATGTGTTCAATGGTATTTGGATAGCCTTGTTCCATATGATTCCAATCGGGTTGCCAGTCTCCAATACAATCGGCACGCCAGCCAATACCAAGTTTGGTTGCATAGCTAGTAATATCATCATCAGTTGATGTCAAATCAATAGAAAGTTGTTTGTTTGGAAACGCATTCTGCATTAATTTAATATAGGGGATTAAATCTTTTGTACCATACCCATGGTGACCTAGCGTTGGCTGTTGATAACCCATTTGTGATGCTAGGTTCCATTCTCCCCAAGTACCAATTAAACCGATATCTAAACGTAATATATTCTTATTCTTGTTATAGCGTTCTCCCATCGCAGTAATGAACTGTTGTAAGTTATTTTTTAAGATAGGATTTTTATAATCGACCACAAAGTGATTGTTGTCTGCGCAATCAGCCCCTGTTGTATTATTATCTATTTGTTTTTTTACCCAGCAAGGGACTCCTAGTATTTTTTTTCCTTCATTAGGGGATGGATTGTAATAAACTTCATCTTTTCCTGCCATTGTCATAAATCGGATAACTGTTTTTTTACCTAATGCGGCAGCTTGATTAATTGTGTCGTCAATGAGTTGAAAATTATATTGACCTTTTTTGGGTTCCAATTCTTCCCAATACCAACGGAAATAAACCACAGAGGTTTCTGGGTGGCTTGGCTTGTTCCACCATGGATCACCATGAATATTAAATGATTGATGATCAGTAATACCAATATCAGGATTGATTAATATATTGTCGATGATTGTTGGTGTGCTTGTTTGGATTATTTCTTGTGCTATCGTCATATTAGCTAAAGGTAAAGTTGTCAATGTTAGTAAGCAAATTTTCGCTAATAGGTTGATTGATTGGGAAGGCATCTTGAAAGTAATTGATTTTTTAGTATTTGTTAGCATAATTATTCATCCGTAGAATGTTAAATAATTAAACATAGTTAATATGTATTATTGTTGTGTGGACTATGCCAAAAAAAGACTAATAGAGAAGGATTATTATCGGAATCGGAATCACACTTTTCAATAATGATAATTTTATTTGTGGGGGAAGTGTTACTGTTATGTTGGATATGGTTATTAAATTAACGTTTTCTGGGTATTGTTATTGGTTTTTTATATGTTTAAAACTGAAGTGTGGGGGCAATATATCGCTTCCAAATCAGATAGATAAGAAGCGATAATGCAATATTATTGAATATTGGTTGCCGACGCCGGCGTATGATCAACGTAAGCTTTAGTTCCCCACAATGGCACTGTTGACAAACTGTGTTTATAACTACCGGTTGTTGTTTTGGTTGAATATGATAAATACATCAATGTTTCTGATTGAGGATCATAAATTCGACGTATTTTCATTGATTTAAAAAAGATACTTTTAGATTTTTTAAATACCACTTCACCTGATTTTGATTTATCAATATTGGCGATCATTTCAGGTGTTATCTCACCTGTTTGGCGGCATGAAATAGAAGAATCAGAAGGATCAGCTAGACTTAAATCTGCTTCAATACTTGCTATATGACATGTAACGCCAGGAACTATTGGGTCGACTAATGTATTTAATTTAATGTCTTTAGTAGTAAACATTCCTAAAGAAACATCGCCTACTTCATTATCCGAGCATCCACTTAGTGTTAATGCGACAGCAAGAGAACTTGCGGCTATTAAAAATTTTTTCATACAGACTCCCTGTTAAATGAATAATCTCACTTAAAATTTTAATTTGTTATTATTACGCTAAGTTATACGCGAAATTTTGATCCTTTTCATTATACACTTTTCAAAAAACATGTTTGTCATCAACAGATCAGTCTCGGCAAAGCGTAGTGAAAATAAATATCATAAATTTATGGGTAAGGTTGTTTGTGATTTAAGTGCATGATAATTAGCTGTTATTATACTTTTTTTCTTATGCGCTAAAATCAGAAATGTTACTTTAATGATAACTTTTATTAAAAATAGTCTTTTCAATTGCTAAAATTACACATAGGATGAATGTAGCAATATTGTTATTATAATAATTATCAACGGATGATTATTACTGATTATGAGGAGGATATGATGTCAAATATTCTTGCGTTTCCAGTAAAAGAACAGCCTCGCGATCGTACGCCGTTAGAATTAATTGTTGAACAGGAATTGTTAGATTTAGGTGCAGATAGTTACATGGTCGACATTATTATCGAGCGAATGGAAAAATTTTTAGCGCTTGCTTCGTTTGAGTTTGATTTGAAAATGAAAGTATCTAAAAATTGCTTAGATGAAATGAATCAAAATGTGTTTCCTGTTATTTCGAATATGCAGGAATCAATGCGAAACACAATGAATGATATGTTAACTGAGCGTGTGTTACATGAAATTCGATTATACAATTTAGAACAACACGCAGTTAAATAAGAGATACTTCTATTTGCTAGTCTTCTGTTCGATTCGATAAATTCATCATTATGCCGCTGGTTTATTATTATGATCACAGCGGCTCTTTATTAATTTTTGGATCCTAATTGCCAAATTTTTTCGGCACGGCTGCCTATTCCCCAAAAACTTAATGCTAATATCGCAAAAAAGAGTGCTTTGTGTAATGTATCCCAGAAGTATTCAAAATAACGGCTATAGAGACACAGTAACAAAAAGATAATGCCAAACGCGCGTATTAAAGCATTGTTGTTTTTAATTCCGTAAAAAATGGCGCCTATAGTGATAAAAAGCATTGCTACACTCCAGCCCCAGAGCTCGATCTGTTTCACATGAGACCAAGCTCGTAAACTGTCATAGTTACCAAAAATAGTTAGCATCCATAGTGCATTAAAGAAATAAATTAACCCAACAAATAGTGTGGCTTCTTTTGCAAAGTAAAATCGGCTATGAGGCTTAAAAATCGTACTTAATCCGACAATTAATATTCCCACAAAAATAAACCGTAATGGAATGTTCATTCCCCAAAAGAGGAAGTGATCTTGTGCAAGATAAGATGTTTCAGTTAGCACCCATAATCCAATCCCGAATAAAGCAAATAACCACACTAAAACAGAACGAAGTTGAAGCCCGATTACCGTATAAGCTATCGTAGGGATGAGTATAAAAATACTTTCACGCCAATGTAGCACTAAAGTGGTATGACTAAGAAATCCACTCGCGACTGCCGTTATAAGTACGCCAAAAAAGAACATGGCTTCATTACTGACTGTTTTTTCTGGATGACGTTGGCGACGTCTAACGCCAAAGAAAAATAATAGTCCAGCAAGTATTGTACTCAGTAGCGTTAATACACTTGCTGGTGTGTTGATGATACGTGAGATTAAGGCAATCAGATAATCATCGGCCACCAATAAGATCACCGAAAGAATAAAGCAGGCAATAGCAATCCAAAAGGAATAGACCGCGAGGAGTTTCCAATCAAAAGTAATAACGTGGTAACTTTGGCGCAATTGCTGCGCCTGTTGATCATCAATTAGGTGCTGTTGCTGCCATTGAGCTATCGTTTCACTAAGCAGTTGTCCTTGACGCTTATTAACTTTAATGTCCATATCGGTTCCAGATAGTATCGAGGTTATTTTTGTATGCCAATAGTGAAATATTATAAGGTTGGTAATAAGGATAGACACTGGCGACATAGGCAAGCATTGGCTGTATCAGTGAGTGTTTGGCGAGGTTCAATTTCAAAGCACCAGCAGGTCGCTTTTCCTGCTTGAATATCGCATTGTGCGGGCTGTTGGCATTGTGGGCACTGATGGGTTGGTGTTATGGCTTTTATTTGTGCCATGATTGCTAGTTGTTGAGGTTCTGGATAAGCTATCCAGTGGCTGATTTCTGTCATTGTCCGTAAGCAGCCACTGCAAATACCAGCATTATTTTTACATTTAGCGACACAAGGTGATTTCACGATTAAAACTCAGTAATAAGTAACGTTCAGTTATGAGTATGCTAACGATTAATAACTGTAAATGCTACTTTCACCCTAATGATCATCTCGTGAATGGCTCTTCATATTATTCTCTTTGTTATGACGCTGCTTGTTTTAGTACCTCATAGATCGCAATATTATCTTGTGAGATATGATGACTAGGAATGGTAAGAGAGGGAACATGTTTCATGCCAATTTTGATCATGACATTTTCAGGGCCTGATACTGTTTTTAAATGTCGGCCATAAAGATGTTGTAAATTGAGTTTATTAAACCCAAATTCTTTTATGCGCTCAACTGCTTCTGTACAATAGCCATTGCCCCAGAAAGGGACACCAATCCAATAACCTAGCTGTGCGCTATGCTGGCTAATATTTTCTAATCCTGCACAGCCGATAAGTTGGTGATTACTTTTTAGAGTGATAGCAAAAATAGCGGACTGGTGACTATGCCAACCTGCTAAATGTTTACCTATCCACTTTCCTGCCATACCATCAGAATAAGGATGTGGGACACTAATTGTACCATTAGCGATATCAACATTGCCGGCTAGTAGTTGGATCTTGGTCGCGTCAGATAATTCTAAAGGACGTAGAATTAAGCGCTCAGTCGTTAGTAGTGGTTGATTTTTAGTCATAGAATATACTCACAAACATGGCTAGATATGACTATTAATCAATAAATACATATTAATTTATAGGGCTAGGATCAATTATTGAGTGGGTAACTGGTTTAAAAAGTAAGATCTGTGGAGTCACACCGCATTATTATCAAGAGTTAGATCTTTGGGTTAACATTAGTTGAAGGATCTTTAGCGATAGCTTGATTGATCAGTTGAGGATTGGTTTCACTAAAATGAATTAACTTTACCAATGCTAATTTAATGAAGCGATGAATATGTTGCTTGATCAGCCACCCTGTACCAATAAATTTAGGTGAGAAGGTCATGTGGTATTGAATTTTAGTTTGCTCTGTATTGATACTGATAAATTTAATCCAGCTGCCATGTTCAGCAATAGGGGCACCAGTGATAATTTTATAATGAAGATGTTCATTTTCTTTAAAGTCAATAATCTGCTCTTGATAAGTAAAAAAGCCGTTGTTTACTTCACGAATAGCGCCAATGCCATTGTTATGCGGTTTACCTGCACGTAGTAAGATGTAATTAGCATTAAAAAAACGGTGTAGTTGCTCATGATCTGAAAGTAAGGCAAACAATACATTTTTAGGCGCATTAGCTGTAAGTTCAATAGAGATACTGTGTATTGTCATTATGCTTTCCCAAACCTGAAACCTTTTCGCACTATTAAGCATAGATGTTTGAATGATATTTGCATTCTAATAATGCTTAAAAACCGAAAAATAAGTGTTGTAGGCAGTTTTTAAGTAAAGAGGGGGGAAATATTCAATCTTAAAAAAGAATTGTTAGATAAAGTAAAAATAAAAGTAGGTTATTTTTACCTTGTTTAGCAAGGTGTTAGCCTTTATTTAATCATATAATTAATAAAAGAAAGAGATATCTCACAAAAAAACAGATGAGAAGAGTTGTCAAAAAGTAAAAATATAATTATATTAACTGTGTTGATATAGATCGTTAGGTGAAAGTTATTTTAAAAATCAGAAAGTCTTAGTTTATATTCTTTCCTAAATTACCCTCCACGAAGTCTTATCACAGTAATATTTATTCACAATGGAACTTGTTCTTAGAAGTTGTTGTCATAAATAGATACGCAAATGATGTTGTTCATAATAATTCAATTAATGTGTCATTATAACGTCATATAATATTGGTTAAGTAGAACACGAATAGTCGAGTAAGAACGGTATTAATATATAGTGATATCAACCTTGCTCATAGGGAAAAAATGAGAGGTTTATAATGAAAACACGCAGTCGTAGACAGTGGTTTTACCATAAAAATCAAACAACTAAAGCTATTAAAGCTTAGGTTTGAAACAAACATTTCTTTATAGGTGATAAAGGAATGAATACACTTAATTATCCTCTAATTAAGTGTTTGTTGAAGATTGTTCATAACAAATATCAACGGCCAAAGTGGCCAGAAATACAGATTTACGTTACAACATTTCTGGCTAACTTATACTTCCTTTAAATATTAATGCTGATATTAATTTTTCCATACCCAAGCAATCGATTGCTTTGGCATTAAGTAAATTGTTCTTACTCATATATATGCAATTTTTATTGTTATCTATATAACGATCCGCCAATAATAATATCGCTTGGAAGATATTGGAGTGGCATATTGCCAATATAAATATTACCGTCGACGACCAACTTATTCGGCAATGTTAGAATTTTGCTATTTTGAAGCAATAAATCACCTTTTACATAAAGGTTATCTGGTAATTTTTTCAATTGGGTATGAGCAACACTAAGATCGCCGAGTACTCGTAAACCAAAGTTAAGTTCTTTAATTTTAGAATAAGCAAGATTGATATAGCCATCAACATTGAGGGCTAAAGGTAAGTGCTCAATATTGCTATAAGCTAAATTAAGATTCCCTTTTACAATAAGGCGTAAAGGCAACATGTTAATGCGGCTATTCTCGAGATTAAGGTTACCATTAACGGTTAAAGGATCGGGTAAGCGAATATTGCCACTGTCTTTTAATGAAATATTGCCATAGCTATCTTTATAATTGAGTAAATGGATCTGCGTCAATGCCATTGTTGGTTGTGCTATCACCAGACATAGCACACATAAAAATCGTTTAACAATATACATATAAATAAACCTAGGCTTTGTAATAATAAATACCAAAACATATCGGCACCTAAGTGGAATTCTTTAATGTGAAGCTGCACTGATGCTAATAGGTTATTGCCGTTTTTGTTTGTCTCTCTATTCAATGTATAATCAGCGCCCATTTGGTTATATAGAGGGATCTGTGATGAATAAAGTTGTATTACTCGAGCGTATTCAGCAACAGTTAGAACAGACATTACAAATAGCGACTGAAGCTGCAATGCGAGCTTACAATACTGCTACAGATGATGAAAATGTAGCTGAAAATAAATATGATACCTTTGCATTAGAAGCCTCGTATCTTGCTCATGGTCAGGCACAGCGGGTGGCTGAATGCAAAGATGATATTAGTGCGTACCAGCACTTATTTGCCTCAATGCCTATACAACAAGATACTGTCGTCGTTGGCCATTTAGTTACTTTAGAAGACTATGACGGTAATGTGAAACACGTATTTTTAGGCCCTGCGGCTGGTGGGTTAAAGTTTACGATTGATGGACAAAATGTGATTATTGTTACACCTACATCACCCTTTGGTGAAGCATTACTTGGACGTAATATCGATGAAGAAGTTGATATCCATATAAGTAATAACGTCATATGGTTTGATGTGATCAGTATTAAATAGTGTTATCAATATTTATTGGAACTGATCACGCTGACGTTGATAATAATAATATAAATGCTCAATGAATAACTTCACTTTCGTTGGTTGTTGTTTGGTATAAGGATATACCGCATAAATGCCTAATGATTTAGCAACATAAGGTGCCAATACTTCAACTAATGTGCCTTGAGCTAAATCTTGAGCCACTAATACTTTTGGCACGTAAACTAAGCCTTGACCATGTAATGCCGCTCCGCGCAATGCCGAAGCGTTATTGGTGGTAAAATTGCCATGAACATGGATGGTATGGGGACCTAAATTGTCGTTGACGAGCCAAGCATTTGCCCCTGTTTCTTGGAAGCTATAGCCTAAGCAATTATGATGACTTAATTGTTCTGTATTGGTGGGGGTTCCTCGTCGAGCAAGGTAACATGGTGCACCACATATAACCCAACGCGCTTCAACTAATTGGCGTGCAATAAAGCTAGAATCAGGCATTGCGCCTGTACGAATAGCTAAATCAAACCCTTCTTGTACCAAGTCAACAAAACGATTATCAAGATCCATTTCAATATGAATATCGGGATATTTCTCACTAAAAGCGGCTATCGCCTCTGGCAAAATAAGTTCACCAGAGATAGTAGGCACCGTTAATCGAATAGTACCCGTTAAACTTTCACCCAAACCATTCATAGCATCATTGGCATTTTGAACGGCGTTATACACTTCTCTGGCATGGTGATAAAACACTTTACCAGCTTCTGTTAGTGTCAATTTACGGGTGGTACGGTAAATGAGCTGTACACCTAACGCAGTTTCTAACCCTGTTATACGCTTACTGACGACGGACTTAGTTAAACCGATGTGATCTGCCGCTTTACAAAATGATCCAGTTTCAATCAGATGATAGAACAGTAATAAATTTTTAGTGGTTTGCATTAGTATAGTTTTTGCAACATAGATGTGAATTAATCAATATATATCAACTATACCTATAGCAGTAAAATTATTCATCCTTTATTAAAATAGTAAGCATGATAGATATGCTTAACAATAATTACATGGAGCAATGATGCAGCCTGTTTATACGGATTTGATAGAACAATTACGCCAGCAAATTGATGAAAAAAGAATTATTACCGATCCAACATTACTGTTTGCTTATGGTACTGATGCCAGTTTTTACCGTTTGTTACCGCAATTAGTTCTACAGCTTGATACGCTTGATGAAGTTATTTTTGCCGTTAAAACGTGTTATGAACGTAAAATTGCTGTTACTTTTCGTGCTGCCGGTACGAGCCTTTCCGGTCAAGCTCAATCAGATTCGGTGTTAATTACATTAACGCGTCGGTGGCGTGATTATAAAGTACTGAATGATGGGGCTCAAATCTGGTTGCAACCGGGAATTATTGGTGCTGAGGCAAATACTATTTTAGCGCCATTTGGACGTAAAATTGGCCCGGATCCTGGCTCTATTAATAGTTGTAAAATCGGTGGTATTGTTGCCAATAATGCATCTGGAATGTGCTGTGGTACTTCACAAAATAGTTACCGTACGGTTGCTGGAATGACGGTGGTATTGGCTGATGGTACGTTACTTAATACGTTAGATCTCAACAGTATTGCTGCATTTAAAAAAAGCCATGCTGAGATGATCTCAGAATTAATGTTATTGGTGAGTGAATGTCAGGCTAACCGTGTTTTAGCTGATAAGATCCGCCATAAATACCGCTTAAAAAATACCACGGGTTACAGTTTAAATGCGCTGGTGGATTTTGATGATCCCATTGATGTGTTACAGCACTTATTTGTTGGCTCCGAAGGGACATTAGGTTTTATTGCGGATGTCACTTACAACACAGTAGTAAACCATGCTTTTAAAGCATCAGGTTTGTTTGTCTTTGCTGACATCGAACAAACATGCCTTGCTGTAAGCCAATTGAGTAAAACCCGTGTCGCAGCGGTAGAGCTAATGGATAATCGTTCATTGGCATCTGTGGCAGAAAAACCCGGTATGCCACGCTTTATTGCTCAACTGGGTCTTGATGGCAACACTGAAGCGGCGGCGCTATTAATTGAGTTGCATGCTGAAGATGAACAAGATTTAGGTCTTCAAAGTGATGGAATACAACAGATAATCAATGCATTTTCGCCAATTGAACAAGTGAATTTTAGTCGTGATACTAAAGTTTGTGAGCAATTATGGGGTATTCGTAAAGAGCTGTTTCCTGCTGTTGGCGCTGTACGAGAAAGTGGTACTACAGTAATAATTGAAGATGTTGCCTTTCCTATTGCTCAATTGGCACCCGCTGTACGTGATTTACAAACACTGTTCGTACAATTTGAATATCATGAAGCCATTATTTTTGGTCATGCTTTAGCGGGTAATTTGCATTTTGTTTTCACGCAGTCATTTGATACACAGGCTGAAATTGAACGTTACAGCGCTTTTATGGATGCTGTGGCTCAATTGGTTGCTGTTGATTACCAAGGTTCATTAAAAGCAGAACATGGTACTGGCCGTAATATGGCGCCTTTTATTGAACTTGAATGGGGAAATGACGGTTATCAGTTAATGCTCGCAATTAAAGGTATTTTTGATACGCAGGGTATTTTAAATCCTGGCGTGATCATTAACGCGGATAAAAAATCACATATTAAAAATTTGAAAGCCATGCCCGTTGCTGATGAACTTATTGATAAATGCGTGGAATGTGGTTTTTGTGAGCCTGTGTGCCCTTCGCGTAATTTATCATTAACACCACGTCAGCGTAATACTGTGTTTCGTGAAATATCACGCTTACGGCGTAGTGATGAGGATCCTGCTCGTTTAGCGGCGATGGAAAAAACCTACCGTTACTATGGGCTCGATACGTGTGCTGCGACAGGATTGTGTGCAGAGCGTTGTCCTGTTGGTATTAATACGGGTGATTTAGTTCGAAAATTACGTCAGAACCATACGGAAAAAGCAAAGAAAATAGCATCGTGGACAGGAAACCATTTTGCAACGGTAACAGCGTCAGCGAAGGCTGGATTAACTGTTGCGAATAAGATGCATACCCTATTAGGTACCAATAGAATGCATAAGCTCACGCAAAAGGTTTATCAACTATCAGGCCATAAAATTCCACAATGGACCGTACATTTACCGTTGCCAGCTACAAAAATAGTTGCTCCAATTATTAGTGGTATCACCAAAGAGCGGATAGTGTATTTCCCAAGTTGTGCAGCTCGAAATATGGGGGTTGAAGCACAAGCAAAGGATAAACGCCCATTAGCTGAAGTTACGATATCGTTATTGGAAAAAGCGGGTTATGAGGTTATTTTTCCAGCTAATTTAAATAATCAATGTTGTGGCATGCCTTATACAAGTAAAGGCTTTCCCGAAACAGCACACCTTAAAGCGCAACAACTGGAGCAAGCGCTGTGGGCAGCTTCAGAACAAGGCCAATATCCAATTTTGATGGATACCAGTCCATGTGCTAGCGCCAGTAAACAACATTTACGTAAAGAATTGATTATTTATGAACCGTTTAAGTTTGTTGCTGAATTTGTTTTACCAAGATTAAAAATCATACCGCAGCCAGAGCCTGTAATGTTACATATTACCTGTACTTCTCGACGTCAAGGTCTAGCGCCTCTGATTGAACAAGTGACTAAAGCATGTGCATTAAATGTTATTATTCCCGATGATATTAGTTGTTGTGGTTTTGCTGGAGACAAAGGTTTTACTAAACCTGAACTTAATGCAAGTGCTCTTGCACCGTTAAAGGCACAGGTACCACAAGGATGTAGTGAAGGGTATTCAAATAGTCGAACTTGTGAAATTGGACTATCAGAGCACAGTGGTATTGAATATCGTTCCATTTTATATTTAGTGGATAAAGTAAGTCGCTTACGTTAAATACTGTATGGTTTATTGGTGTGAAAATATTCAAACATAATTGATAATAAAGCCCTATTTTTTTAGGGTTTTTGTTTTTAAATTTGTTCAAAATATATCGAGATAGATAATATTTCATTTTAATGGCAGAGATTAGTGTCAAAATGTTTAAAAAACAACCATAAATAAAAGTGGTTATTAAGTTTTTATATTTAAAGTCACCTTCTTTCGATAATTAAAATCTCTATTATTAAGGCTATTTAGCGAAGTAAAATCACTATTTTAATGCATTTACTCTAAATCATATTAAATAAGCCGTAAAAATCAGTATCATTGTGGTTGTTTGTGCTGTGGTTCACTGTTTTCTGCACTTGAAAGCCTTGGTGTGCAAGCTTATTATTTTATAGCTTATAGATAGTACTTATTTTTAGCGCGATACTGGTAGTTATATTAAGACTATCAGTATGTATGCATGATGAATATAAGAAACATTTTAAGCGAAAATAATTCTTATCATCTAGACTCAAATTTAGCTAACTTTTAGCTAAATAGGATAAATCCATGGCAACGACAGATACGGCTCAAGTAGAACAATCAAACGCAACAAAAAAAACAAATAAGTTTCGAAATATTATTATTTTTATTGTTATTGCTGCCGGTTTAGGTACCGCAGGATATTTTTATATCCGTCATCAAAAATTATATCCAAGTACTGATGATGCTTATATTCATGCCAACATTCTTTATGTTGCACCACAAATCAGCGGCAAAGTTCTTAATGTTAATGTTGAAAACTATCAGCATGTTACTGAAGGGGACTTACTGGTTAAGATTGATCCTGCTCCTTATGAAATTGAGCTAGAACAAGCGAAAGCTGCTTATGAAGTGGCAACACAACAAAATAAAGCCACTGATGATGCAATTTTAGCGGCAAGTGCTAATGTACGTGCAGCTGATGCGAACTTGGTTGATATTCAAAAAAGCTATCATCGTGTAATGGATTTAGTGAATCGTAAAGTATTACCTGCACAACAAGGTGATGATATAAAAGCCAAGTTGGCGGGTGCTCAAACCTCACTTGAAGCCGCGCGTGCAAAAATGTCGCAATTGATTAACCAACAAGGTGCGAAAGGTAATGAAGCCCCACAAGTTAAGCAAGCAGCGGCGGCCTTAAGCCAAGCAACATTAAACCTTTCTTATACTAATATCTATGCGCCATACGATGGTGAGCTAGGTAAGGTCAGTGTTCGTCCTGGTAGTGTTGTCTCTCCTGGTTTGGCGATGATGCCATTAATTGAAGATAACACTGCATGGCTACAAGCTAACTACAAAGAGAAAGATATTGGCTTATTAAAAGTGGGTATGACTGCAAAGGTTACATTAGATATGTATCCCGATGTAACTTATCAAGGACAAATCGAGGCTCTTTCTCCTGCCAGTGGTTCATCTTTCTCATTATTACCCGCTGAAAATGCAACGGGTAACTGGGTGAAAGTACCACAGCGTTTCCCTGTGCGTGTGAAGTTTATTGATTTGAAAAATAAGCCATTATTGCGCGTTGGTGCGAGTGCAAATGTTACTATTGATACTCAATCAGAGACTAACTAATGAGTGGGTCAGTTACACCAGCTAACCGTTTATGGATCACCTTAGCCGTTATGTTATCAGCGATCATGGTATTGCTGGATATGACGATTGCCAACGTTGCTTTACCGCATATGATGGGGGCACTAGGGGTTACGTCTGAACAGGTGACATGGGTACTTACTTCTTACTCAATGGCTGAAGCTATTTTTATTCCCCTTGCGAGTTATTTTGCGCTTAAATTTGGGGTACGTAGATTATTAATTATTTCTGTCATCGGTTTTGTCGTTACTTCAGCTTTATGTGGCCAAGCTGATAGTCTTACTGAAATGGTTACCTTTCGAATCATGCAAGGTGCATTTGGTGCGTCAGTTATTCCATTGGCACAATCGACAATGGTGCAAATTTACCCTGCAGATCAACGCGGTAAAGCCATGGCATTATTTAGCGTTGGTATTTTATTAGGTCCTATTTTAGGGCCTACTGTTGGTGGTATTATCACTGAAAATATGGATTGGCGCTGGATTTTCTACGTTAACGTCCCTATTGGCGCATTGTGTCTGACGCTAGTTTATCTGTTTGTTAAAATTGAAGATAAAGGCGAGTCAAAATTAGACTGGCCGTTAGTTATTGGTATGGCTATTGGTATCGGCTTATTGCAGATGGTGCTTGATAGAGGTAATGAAGAAGGATGGTTTGAGTCTAACTTTATTCTGTTTTCATTGATCATCAGTGCAATTGCTTGGGTATTCTTTATTGTGCGTTCATTGCGTACAAAAGGGGATGTTGCACCGATGTGGCTATTAAAAGACCGTAATCTTGCCGTGTCATGTTTGATCATGGCTGGCTTTTCTATGGGATTATTTGGTATTACCCAACTTCAACCAATGATGTTAGAACAGTTATTACATTATCCAGTAGAAACGACAGGATTTGTGATGGCTCCGCGTGGGTTAGCTTCAGCCATTGTGTTACTTGTTATGGCACAATACATGGATCGATTAGATCCTCGAATGCTGGTGGCTGTAGGGCTTGGTTTTAATATCTTTGGTACTTATTTAATGATGCGGTACTCAATGGATATTAATTTCTATTGGGTTCTTGTGCCGTCAATTATTCAAGGAATGGGGATGGGATTGGTGTTTGCACCGCTGAGTCAAATGGCATATCGCACAATTGAGCAAAAATATGCTGTTGGTGGTGCGGTAATGTTTAATTTATGCCGAACCATTGGTAGTTCATTTGGTATATCAATCGTAAACACCTATTTCAGCCGTACTCAACAACGGGAGTGGCATGCATTAGGCGCTGATATTACGGCAACCAATCCAATATTGCAGCAACAAGCAATGCAGCATCATACTACGGTGACTGATCCTAACTTTATTGCACAAGTGGGTGTGCTATTACATCAACAATCGACACTACTGGCATTTGTCTATACGTTTGGTTTCTTGATGTTTTCTTATGTTGCATTATTACCATTGTTAGCATTATATCGATTTAAAAAAAATGCGGTTAATGGGAATTAAAAAGCATTCTATTTATAGGATAATTAGCTAATACCGAGAGAGAATATAAAGGCCTAGATTAGGTCTTTGTATTCACTAAAATTTAATGATAATTCATTGATTTTATTAACACTGTTATTATTTATAATGAGATAAAAGTATTGTTTTTGATAGCAATGCTTTTTTTTTAAGCGGTCATAAAACCTCACCTATAAAAAACTTTACAAATACAATGTTTAATGAGATTATGCCTTTACTCTGTAGCTAGAGTTATTGAACGAGAATTAAGTTAAAGAAAAACCTTAGAAGCATCTTCGTTATTGTTGTGTAAATTAGTGTTTCCCTTCGCTTTTCATCGTCATTTTTAATAACCCAAGTTACAGTGCATCGCATTTTGCGATAATTTTAAAGTATTTATATAAGGGACACATCATGTCTAACAAATCAACTGGTCTAGTAAAGTGGTTTAACGAAGAGAAAGGTTTTGGTTTCATTACTCAAGACAACGGCGGTGCTGACGTATTCGTTCACTTCCGTGCAATCGCTTCTGAAGGCTTCAAAACTCTTGCTGAAGGCCAGAAAGTGTCTTTTGAAGTAGAGCAAGGCCAAAAAGGTCTTCAAGCTGCAAACGTTGTAGCTCTATAATTTTATAGTTAATCTATAAAGTTTGATAAAAGCGTAAATAACTCTGTTATTTGCGCTTTTGTAGTTTCTGGGGCTTGTTTTTAAATATCTTCGCGTTAATCTTTCTGCTAACGCATAATCGACTGCATTATCCGCTAATACCTTACCTTTCTTTATTTACATTAATTGATTAATTATCATCTAGTCATAATGTTAATTACTTCTGATTAAAATTGACTAATCGTCCATCATAAGCACAAATAATACTAATTACTTCTTTCTTAAAGATCTGTGGGCATTGATAGTTTGTTTTTAACGATCGCATTTCATTGCGTATATTAGATTCAAATTCTGGAGGATAAACAACATTAATTGATAATGATAAGCCAGTGATTGTTTGGTGAGTCAGATGAAGGTTTTTCCAATATGTCATGCTGTTCCTTATTAAATCCAATGTCTTTATTTAAATGGTATGACATTCTGTATGTGAATGATAGCAGTATTTAGCATGATAAATGTAAACAGGTCGATATTCTGTATAGGGGATAATCTAAGCGGGTTAGGTAATATAAATTGCTAATAATAGAAGGATGTTAGGAGTATAAGATATAGAAAGACTCTTTAATCCATTGAAGCTACTGTTAGTATTAAAGTAGCTTCAATGGGAAATTATCTTTTATCGAGCATTAGTTGGCGCGATAAGACGAGCCTTGCCAATAACGTGAGCAAGGATGTTATAACCCGCTAATGCTGGAGATGCATTTTCAGGTAGTTTGATATTGGCTGTATTTAAGGCATAAACCGTAATTTGGTAATTATGTGGTTTTGCTTTTGGTGGAGGACATGCACCGCCAAAACCTTTAAAACCAAAGTCATTAGTTACCATACTTGCACCTTTGGGTAAGTTTTTACCACCAACGGCCCCGGCACCTTCTGCTAATGAATGGATATTGGCCGGAATGTTGATTACACTCCAGTGCCACCAACCACTTCCTGTTGGCGCATCAGGATCATACATTGTTACAGCAAAGCTTTTTGTGCCAGCAGGGATATCAGTCCAACTTAATTGTGGTGATTCATTCTTACCAGTACAACCCCATTGATTAAATAGCTGAGAATTACTTAATGTTTGATCATTAGTAATATTTTGACTGGTTAATGTCATTGCAGCCTGTGACATAAAAGATGGTAGGGTAAAAAGCAGCGCCACAGCAAGCGTCTTAATCTTCATAGTAGTACCTATGGGTTAGTTAAAACTAATGTTATTTTAATGTGTCATCATTATCTAACAATCAGTAAACGTTATGGTGAAATATCTTATACGTATAATGTGTTATTTATTACAATAGCTCAAATCAATAAAACTGTACCAATAGTTGAGAAAAAATCACTTAAGGATTCAATGTGAGATCACTTCCCCCATTAAAAGGTATTATTTATTTTGAAGCTTCTGCAAGACTACATAGCTTTAAATTAGCAGCAGAAGAATTATTTGTAACACCAGGTGCTGTGAGTCATCAGATTCAGACACTTGAAGCATTTATTGGTCAAAAATTATTTATTCGCCAACATAGGGGAATTAAATTAACCAATGCTGGTGTGCGTTATTTCAATCGTATTGGTTTGATTTTAAAAGATTTAGATCAGGCAACGACAGATATTGGTTTCGTGACAAAAAAACAAAAAATAACAATAGCGATTCCGCCAACATTATTAAATAAGTGGTTATTACCACGAATTGATTACGCATATCTGAGTGAAAATGATATTTCGGTTGTCTTTATTGATACCATTGAAATGTTAGACTTAAATAAAGAAAATATTGATATTTCAATTCGTTATAGTATTGAAAAACCAAATGAAAAATACTGCCGATTGTTATTTCAGGAACAAATGATTGCTGTTTGTGCACCTGACTATACTGATAAGCCTTTAAGTTACTTGTCAGCAGAATTATTATCAACGAGTACTTTGATTGAAACGACGAATAGACTAATTCAATGGGATTTAATTTTAGCGAATAATAATATTAAATTAGACCCTAATCAAAGTAAGATATATTTTCAAAATTCAATGCATGCCATTGAAGCAGCAATACAAGGAATAGGTGTTGCTTTTATAAACCGTATTTTTGTTGAATCGTATTTAAAACAAGGCATTCTTATTGAAGCTATTGATATGGGTGTTATGCAGGATAATATTCCTAGTTATTACTTGGTGAGTAACTATGAAAAAATGCAAAATCCAGCAACTCAACTTCTTTATCAAGAAATTGAGTCATATATTAATGATGATATTGTGACAGGTGCTGTTTGATATGTCTTAACTGTAAATAATAAATAATTTATTCAGTATGCATTGCGGTATCTGTAATTGCATCATCATTTTCAATATCTTCAAGCAGTGATCTTAATTGTAAGATTGCTTGTGCTAGCGAGTATTTATTATTACAGACTAATGACTGAATCTGTTGTTGGTAATCAGATAACTGTCTCATTATTTGTCCTTATAAACATCAGTTGTTAATGTTGTACTGTATTTTTCACCAAGTAGTGAATCACGAGCTGCAGACCATGCGTTGGCATAGCACATGGCTAATGTCGCTTTATCGCTACTTATTATAGGTCCTTTATCAATGGTAGCTTTTTGGCTAGAGCATTGATTATCAATTTGTTTACTGTATTTATCGCCTTGATTTGTAAAATTATAAACTTGATTCTTTGCACTTTTTGTTGCTTGTTGTAAACAAAGAATAAGACCTTGTTCATCATAATTCTGGTTACTGACACATGATTGCACAACAATAGAATTCGTTGCATTTGCTGCTGCTGAAAATAGAGCACCAACAGTAAGGGTGACTAAAATTGTTTTTTTCATGAAGGGGTGCATTAGATCTACTCTATCATTATTTAGGTTTTATAATAAATAGTATACCTTAGTCATATATAGTAAATATATAAAATAGCTATTAAGCTTTTATCTTTGTAACTGATAAAAAATTATTAGATTTAGGTTAAATTTTTGTAATTAATTGTTGTTAATGGGATAAAAATAGATTTATTATGTAATCTGTAAATAATAGAAAATACTCAAGGATGATGTATGAAAGAAGTAGTATTTGAAAATGATGTTGTTCGGCTTTATTTGAATGATATATCGTTTAAACCTTTGCTAACAAAAAACGACGAAATTCTTTATAGTCGTAAATCCTTATTGGGTGATGAGCAGGCTAAACGTGTGCTTATCGAATCTAATTTACGTCTTGTTGTTAGCTTAGCTAAAAAATATCGAGCTTCTACTTTGTTATTGAGTGATTTAATTGATGAAGGAAATATTGGTTTAATTACGGCTGTCGAAAAATTTGATCCAGAAAAAGGATTTCGATTTTCTACTTATGCATCGTGGTGGATTAAACAGACAATTGAACGGGCAATTCATAATCAAAGTCGTACTATTCGATTGCCAGTACATGTGTCAAAAGAAGTGAATACGATCTTACGCGCCCATCGTGATTTAATGGCTAAAAATAATAATGAGCCATCACCAGAAGATATTGCTGATTATTTAGAGCGTGATGTGAATGACATAACTTTATTAATAACAAATAATCAGCATGTTTTATCATTTGAACAGACATTGAATGAAGATGATCATAATTCGTTATCGTCTTTTGTTGCAGATGAACATGCGAATGTAGATAAAGTAATAGAGCGTAGTGATATGCAAAAGATCACTAAAAAAATGTTATATACATTAACTGAACGTGATCGTGAAATTATTTGTCGTCGGTTTGGATTATTAGGTTATGAACCGCAAACATTACAAGAAGTTGCTGATGCAGTAGGATTAACGCGAGAGCGGATTCGACAATTACAAATAAAAAATCTTATGCGGTTAAAGCGCGCTTTAGTGAATGACAATTATGATGTGGAAATGCTGTTTTCAGTATCTGCGTAAAAACAATTGTTGCTAATCCTAGTATAAAAGAGGTGACGTTTGTCATCTTTTTTATTATGGATGTATTGATCATAAATACAGAGTTATGCTCCATATCTGTAGATTGCACTTTATATTGATAGGCATATTATAACGTTACATCCTTAGTGATAAAGTCATTATCATTCATAAGTTTAGGAGTATTGTTATGCCAACTACCGATGAAGCATGTGAACATTCAGAATTACTTAATGCATTAATCTCTAGGCAATCATTATTATCTACCAATAGAATGCAATATATTGTTTATGCAGCGGCACTTGCTACTCAGAATAAAAAAGTATTACAAACGATTCAACATCTTGTTGGTGATATCACGCTTAATCAGCGTCAAGATATTCATCATGCTGTGGTTAGAATGGCAGCGACTAATGCTTACTATATGGCGATGCATAGTATTGATTTAAAATCTGAAATGACGAATGCAATGCAATTAGCGCCTTTAAAAGAATTAGATGTCGAAGATATAACAAGTTATTATTATGCCTGTATTGCCGCTTGTTTAGTAAATAATGGTTACAGCTGTTTGAACAATCATATTACATTATTACGTTCTTGTGATGAGTCGGACGATTCTATCAATATGGCATTAAGGCTCACAGCATCTGTACTCACTATGTGCCAATCAAGTTTTAATAATGATTACTTCTTAGATAACTGATTGATTTGAAAGTAGATGATTATTATAGATATAAAAAAACCGCTAATAAATTAGCGGTTTTTTTGAATGTGGCGGAGAGATAGGGATTTGAACCCTAGATACGCTATAAACGTATGCCGGTTTTCAAGACCGGTGCTTTCAACCACTCAGCCATCTCTCCATGCCGCGAATAATACGGCTATATGTGTGTTATGTAAATATATTTATTCATTATTCAAGTTTGATTGAATAATGAATAAACAATAATACTATTATCTGTACTCTTTTATGATTTTATCTCAATGTATTTATTTTATAAAATAATAAGTTAAGTTATTAATCGAAGAAAATTAGTCTTATCGGTTGATGTAATAATCAACAATCGTATGGTATTATCCTCTAAATTTTTAGCATTATTCCAGTATATATATGGATATACGTTAAATATTAATATTAGATCACCATTAATCGTTAATGGTATGTTGAGAGATAGTGTTGTGATTGATTTATTGAAAGATATATTGGGATGGACATCGGTGGTGTTTTATATCTTAATCACTATATTTAACACCATGAAAGTTACCCGTTATGCCGCTTTTGCTTCTGCAACAAACGATACAATATGGTCAATTTTAATGGGGTGGTGGCCGAAAGTTATTCTCAATTTATCGGTTACAGCAATTAATTTATATCGATATTTTAAAGATTTTACTCAAACAGCAAAAATCATTATTCAATTGTTAGCAACAGTTATGGTGATAGGCATATCATATATTGTCTATGTTGCTGTTAATGCTTTTATTGCTGAACCCACACTGGCTGTAGGATTACAGTTTGTTGATTTAGGGGTAATTGTCATTGCTTTATATATGACTGAATTGAAAAAATACCGCAGATTAATGTTGCTATCTGGTTTTGTAGGTATGGTCGGTTATTTTGGTAACCCTCAGATGATGATAATTAAAGCATTAGTTATTCTAATTATGAGCTATAAACTATTTACAACTCGAAATGATACTCCAGAACAACAAGCCGCCGAAAATAAATGAATTCAGAAGAAAAAGCAGGTTACTCTTCAATTATTTATTGATATAAAAAACGCTCATTGTTAATACAACGAGCGTTTTTTTGAACATTAACTTAATTAAGTTATGTCTGAATTAGATTTCGAAGCTTGCGAGTGCATCGCCATTATCTAATAATTGTTGTAGTGCTTTAGGTGTACGGCCTTGGCCTGTCCACGTTTTCTCATCACCATTTTCATCAACAAACTTGTATTTAGCTGGACGAGAAGCTCGCTTTTTCTTGGTTTTTGGTGTGTCACCAATTAATGCAATTAATTCTTCCGGTGTAATGCCTTCAGCTGCAAGCATATCGCGGTACTTTTGCAGTTTTGCTTCTTGTTCTTTATTTTCAGCTTTAGCTGCTTCTTCTTCCACACGACGTTCTTCAACGACTTGGGTGAACTTTTGTAGACCTTCTTGTAGATCTTCAATAGACATTTCACGCGCTTGAGCTCTTAAAGAGCGTAGATTTAAAAGAGTTTCAATCATGTTATTAATTCTAAATAAAAGTAATTTTGCCTATTGTACTTAACTTTTATAATAAGACACTAAAAATAGTCACCATAGTTGTAACTAAATCTCATTTTTTCTTTTTTAATTGTCATTTTTACTTCTTTTTTATTTAAAGTATAAAATAAGAAGCAATTGACTGTCGTATTATCATTAGTTACACAATAAGAGAAATAGCCGAGACTAATTGATAGTCATTATAATAACGGTGCTTGAATTATACTTTAATGCCATCTGTACTATAAAATAATCGATAAATATTTAATGAGTTATTGATTGTTAAAAACCGATAGCTTCAATTGTTTATGTAACATTAATTTCATATCTAGTCCCTTATACATAAGGTTATGTAGCATATAATTTTATTATCACCATGCTTTTTATTAGCAAGTAAGCTGTTTATTTGTTTCAACTTGTAACGTGAAAGTGTTTTTTTTGATTGTTAATTCATCAAAGAGGTCATATTCGCTCAAAAAATTCATTACATTAAGTAGAATAAAAAAAATTCATCGTTACCATTACTGATGTTATTTGTATGATTAGTGTTAAAAGAACATCATATGTGTAACTTTTCATGGATGATATATAGCAGTAAGGATATCGTTTGAATACATTACGTAAAAACTTCGAATTAATTGATAAGCCCACATTCTTTGGGGCATTAGCAATGTTGATTTCAGTGGTTGTGCCACTCCTTTTATTTCCAAAAGAAGGCGCGGAGTGGATTGCTGTTGCAAAAACCTTCATGACTGACCAACTGGGATTTTTATATTTAGCGCTGGGTATGGCTGCCTTTTTCTTTATGATTTATATTGTTTTTTCTGATATTGGTCAAATTAAATTAGGTGATGCAGATGAAGCGCCTGAATTTAAAACCGCATCATGGGCGGCAATGCTTTTCTGTGGTGGTATCGGTGCCAGTATTTTGTACTGGGGTGCTATTGAGTGGGCTTATTATTATCAAAGTCCACCATTTCAATTGCAACCAGGAAGTGAAGAAGCTGTTCGTTGGGCCGCAACTTACGGTGTTTTCCACTGGGGTCCTATTGCATGGTGTATTTACCTTGTACCAGCAGTGCCAATTGCGTATTTCTTCTATGTACGTAAGCAACCAGTCTTGAAAGTTTCAGCAGCGTTAATGCCTGTTATTGGTGAAGCGCGTAGCCATGGTTGGATTGGTAAAGTTATTGATGTGTTATTTATTTTTGGATTATTAGGTGGTGGTGCTACAACATTAGGTTTGGCCGCACCGTTGATTACTGAAGGTGCACATTATCTCTTTGGCACGCCTAAGACGACAGAAACACAGATTATCGTATTGCTTATCTGTACCTGTATTTTTGGATACTCTGCTTATGCTGGTATGGAAAAAGGCATCAAAGTTCTGAGTAACATTAACTTTTGGGGAGCATTAGGCTTACTTGCCTTTATTCTTGCTGTTGGTCCAACGATTTTCATGTTAGAAACGGGCCTCGATTCATTGGGACGTATGCTATCTAACTTCTTCATCATGGCAACTTGGGCAGAACCTTTCGGTGGTTATGGTACGTTTGAAGATACACACTTCCCACAAGATTGGACTATTTTCTACTGGGCATGGTGGCTAGTCTTCGCACCAAGTATGGGTCTATTTATTGCCCGAATTTCTCGTGGTCGTACAATTAAGCAGATGGTTACAGGCTCGATCTTCTTCGGTTCGATGGGTTGCTTCCTCTTCTTTATGGTATTGGGTAATTATGGCTTATCATTACAATTATCTGGTGCACTTGACGTGGTTGGTATTTTAAATGCAGATGGCGCAACTAAAGCTATCTTCTCTATTCTTGAACAACTGCCGTTCAGTACCATTGTTATTGCTGTATTTACCTTGCTATGTTTAATTTTCACAGCAACAACGTTTGACTCTATTTCGTATATTCTTGCTTCTGTGGTTCAAAATGATGTAACAGAAGAGCCTATGCGTTGGAACCGTTTATTTTGGGCTTTTGCAATGTCGTTCATGCCATCAGTGCTGATGTTTATGGGTGGACTTGCAACGTTACAAACAGCCGCAATTGTGGGTGGATTACCACTGTTATTTATTACTGTTATGTTAATGATATCTGCTGTAAAAGCGGCCTCACTAGATTTAAGAAACCAAGATGGTTATGAAGATCCAGTCATTAATATCGAAGAACTGCCTGATGTTGATCCATGGTCAACCGAAGGTATGGCACTTGCAAAATTTGAACAATTAAAAGATATAGCGATTGAAGCAGCAAACACTGAGCGTGATGCGCTGAATGCAATCTGGAAAATTAAGAAAACAATTCGTGCCCAAGCATTAGCAAGTGGTGATAGTGGTATTGATTCTGGTGATGTACCTCAAGAGTTAGCAGAAGAGCTGCATCGATTAACAGCAGAAGCGATGGCAGCGAAAGAAGCGAAACTTGAAGCATCAGAATTGGCTCAAGAAGCACGAATTATGTTTAACGAGATCATGAAACAAAAAGAAGAAATGTCAGATATAGAAGTACAAAAAGCATAACTTACTATTAATTAAGATATAAATTAATATAAGGCGATCTTCGGATCGCCTTTTTTTGTGTTTTTAAATAAATACAAATAGCAATTATTTATATATGGTTAATAGAAATAATCACTTTCCCCATGATTGTAATGTCAGCTTGAGCAACTGCAATGGAAGATTGACCGTAGTGCAATACTAGCTGATTGCCGGGCAAACGTTGAATATCATTAATCGACATAAGGTTATCAATTGTGATCAGATAGCTACCACTAATAGGTAAAGTATCATTTTGGTCGATGATCATTGTCGTTGAAGCTGTTTGTAGCGCCATGAAATGATGTGGTTCAGTCTGTGATTGCTTAAGTAATATTGGATCAAAAGATAAGGCTGGCAGAGCGGTGAGTTCACCTGATTTCAATTGATAATGCGGTAATGTTAAAGCATGAGAATCTAAATATTGTTCTGATTTACTCATTTCAGGAAATGCGTCACCTTCATTTAATAATAACCACCTTAGTGATACTCCTGTCGCAAGGTGAGATCGAATAGCAATTTCAAATGGGGTGGTTTCTCGAGAATGCCATGTTGATACAGTGCCGCGTGGGATACCAAAAACATCAGCAAGATTTTGATATTCATCAATGTTTAATAATGAGCATAATTTAGATGTAACAGCTTTTCCACCAAGATATGGATAAGTAGAAATAATAGGAATATGAGATTTAGGTGTCATATTAGGTTTCATTTTGGACTCTCAACCTTATCAAGGTAATGGTAATAACAACAGATTAAGCCTCTAATACCGACAATAACACGCATGAGTGATACTGTGTGCATAGTGTTTGTCTAATGTTTTTTTTATTAATTATACATTTAGTTTATGTGTTGGTATGTAAATTTACCAATATGCCGTCATCAATAAAACTTATTGCATATTATTTCACGGTTTTTTGTCATATTTGACCCGTTTATCATCACTATGTCGTTATCGGTATCAGTTCTCGTATATTAATTATTTCTAGTGATGTAATAGTTAAACTTATACGTCCTAAAAGCAAGAAAATGCCGTATAGCCTTTACAATCGTTAACTATATTAAAAGTACTTTAGTACTGATGGTTATATTCAGTATTAAAGCGGAACGTATAACGTTCCGCATAAGTTTAGATTGTTAGCATTTGATGAAGCTCTTTCACTTTTTCGGGTGGCATTGTTTTAACTAATGCAATAACGAGTTCATTTACATTTTTTGCTGATGGACTAATGGTGTGGCTAAAGCCAAGGGACATAACAAAAGTATGTCCACATTCTGGATCTGAGCACGAACAATATAAGTCTGCTGCTGCATTTGAGAACCAGTTTGTTTTGTTAATACGTGCTTTTTCGCCACACTGAGTACAATGAATACGCATAGCCATTTGAATTACCTGCTTAATATGTAAGGCAAAAATTCAAGAATCATTTATATAAACAATGTCATTACCCATAAAGAGCCAAATCATGGTGAGCATTTAGCTCGACATAGATAAGCTTAAATTTTCACTTTTATAGGAATGATAGTGTTACCTACCGTAATTAACGTCGATCTGCTGTTTTTCAGTTAATGAGATGTCAGTTAATTACTTAATTCTGTCATAAAACCCTTTCTTTTATCTCAAATGGCAAACTGAAATTCGGATATATTCGGATTTACGCTATGTTCCGACATCATCATAACGACAAATGATGCATCAATAATTCAAATGAGCAATAATCACTGCATCAAGTAAAACGCTGGAGTAATTTGAAATATCAATATTGAGACTTACATCGTTGGAGATAGATGTAGGGGGATGTTCCTCATTTACTCTGAATAAACAAGGAATTATAAGGTGTATGAGTTATCGGATTGGTTAGTAAATAAAATGATATTTGTGGTTTATCTTATCATTGGCTATTTTCAATTTATGACAATAGAAGCTTGGTCTTTGATTATTTCACTCAGTATGGGAATGTTCGCTTTATCGTTGAACTATTGGCATAAGAAAGTTATGCAACAAATAGCGAGGGAAAAAGGAATATTCATTCATGAGTAAATTAAAGCCAATTTTATGCTCAATTACTGCAGTTATAGCACTTCTTGGTGATGGCGGAGTAGGAAATAGTACATTACCAATAGGAAATGTTGTTATTGCTGGAGAAAGCCAAGGAAAATTAAAATTAACATATAAAGGATTAAAATTAATAGGAGATTATGAAGGTTGCCGGTTGGATGCTTATCGTTGTCCTGCTGGTTATAAAACAAATGGTGTTGGTAATATCCATAATATAAAAAAAGACATTATAGATAATAAACAAGTAGCAAAAGACTGGGTGTCAAATATACAACAAGCAGAATCTTGCCTTAATAATATTCTAGGTAATAATAAAGTAACATCAGGGCAATATGACGCATTAACATCCTTTATTTTCAATACTGGCTGTAAACGATTTTTAAGAAATAAAGATCTTACAGAAACAAAAATATCATTATATGTTAAAAATGGGAAATTACCTTTAGCTTGTATGCAATTATCTCGTTGGGTTTATGGTGGAGGGAAAAAATTAAAAGGCTTGGTTAAACGGCGGATGTCAGAATATTCACGGTGTATTGAATAGGACGTTTATCTATGAGGTTATTATTGGCATTAATCATCTTCTTATTATTAGTGAAATTTGAATATATGGATCGTGAAATAAATTCACTAATTGTAGATAGAGATAATATTCTATTAATTAATAAATCAAACACTGAAAATTTGAAATTATTAGCAGACCAAAACAAGCAGAATAATGACTTATTTCTGCAACGGGAACAGCGGAAAGAAAAACAACAAGGAGAACTTATTGTTACTACGGAATCTTTGCGTAAGTTACTGTATAAAAAGGAACAATTTAATCATCATTGGCCTGATGATATTATTGAGTGGTTGCAGCTCCCGTATTGAGCCTACACGTGTAGATATTATTTATCTATTGCCTGAACCGTGGTTAGTTACGGCATGTAATAAACCTAAATTAATTGGGAAAACACCAGCTGAGACTATTTCAGAAGATCTTCCGCGATTAAAAAACGCACTGTCTAATTGTGCAAAACAAGTAGATGATTATCTTCGATGGTATAAAAAAACAAAAAAACAAAAAACAAAAATTAATTAATCATATAAAAATAAGAGATATTAAAATGACAGTTGTAATTAATGAAAGCATCGTATTAAATAATGAAAATTACCTTACCGCTATTATTGATAGTAGCTTTGATATTAATAGTTTTCCTACTGACTGTACAACTGCGCGATTAGGTGGTTCATCACAGCCTAATCTTCCATCATGGGCGGCTTACGGTAATATGTTGTCATTGGTATCACCAAAATCAGATACAACTGTTCAAATTTTAAGTGGCTATAATAATAAAGATATTGGTTTTCGAAGTGGTAATAAAAATACTCTTCCTAGTCGTGATTTTGTGAAGTTTTATCATGAGAATAATGTACCAACAGCAAAACAAGTAGGGGCTGCAGTTGCTTTAACCGATGGCCTATCTGGCTTCGTTTATAATATGCACTCTGATGGTACCTGGGTAGAAGCTGTTAGTGATGCGCCTCGTGATAATAAAGGCTATGTGCGCAAAAATGGTGAGTGGGAAGAATTTACCACAGTTCCAAGTATTGGTGGTGGACTAAATAAATCATTATGGGTAGAAGCAAGTACAATTGGTATTATTTATAATGATGCTAAAAAAGCCGCGGCCAATGCATTAATTCTAAAAAACTTAGTTGCTGAACAAATCGTACGATTAGCATTTACTGATAATGTTTATTTTGATACTACCGCAGGTGAAATTGTTATTCGTTATGGCTTAGAATTCCATGGGTGTTTAAATAAGAAAATTTATTGGGCTAGTTCACCAATTGGTATTGATGGTAATGATTGTTTAAATGCAATGAGTATGCCTAACGTTGTAGATATGCCCTATTACTGTGAAACTAATTGTCATCATGTAACGACAGGTAAACTTAATTTTATCGCAGGTGATGGCTGGGGGGGGTATCGCGGAATTATTTCACGTGATTGTAGCTACGATGGTAGTTTCCGTTATAAATTTATTGGCAAAGAACAACACCCTATAACAGGAAATCCAAATTCATCAACATACACTTTCCAAGGTGATTATGCGGGGTTTGGTGAGGTTATCTTTGATAATTTAACGTTAACTAATTCACATCATTTGGCATTTTTAGGTGCGAATCAATTTCCTTATGAGCGTATTGTTTTCCGTAATGTGGTGATGCGTAATTGTAGTCGAGGTTTATATTCTGGTGGTATCACTAATACTAATCCATGGTATTTAGATGTTCAAAAAGCGATGCGAAATCTTGTCGTTGAAGGTCTTGATTGGGAAAATGATGCTGATTTTTGGGCGGGTGAAGATAATAACTCAAGCGCATATGTTACCCCCGTATTATGGGAAGGAAATAGATTAATTTTTACGAATGCACGTATTCGTAGTGTTAAAATTCGTTCACATAAAAATAATAAAACGGCTCAAGCTGTATACCCTGTTTATCTTGGTGGTATTCGTGTTGAAATGCATGATTGTGAGACTATCAATATGTATAACTTCAAGTCTGATGGTAGTAATAATACCTGTATTTTCTTGAAAAAAGTTCGCAACGCGTTAATTCATAATATCGAGTATCGTTTTGAAGAAAATTTCTTTAGTACGATGAAGAGTAAATTCAATGTAACGCCTGATAATACACAGGGTACATTTATTGCATATTCGCCAGAACCAGGTATTCCTTGGAATGATAGTGTGAATTATGGCAGTGAGCCAGCTGAATCAATTGTTATCCGTAATGCAAAGTGTTGGTTACCTAAACTATTGCGTACTCCTGAAGTGTCGACGCAGATTGTGGGAAGTTATGAAATAACGGGTTGTGATTTTGAATCACCAGATAATGGTTATAACAGTAATGGCAAGATTTCTGGCGCATTTACATTCCTCACTGTAAATTGGTGGGATAACAGTCAATATCGCAGTGATAACCAAATGGTGAACCGTCGTGCAATATTTAAAGATAACCGTGTTTACACACCAAATAATACCGCGGGTAAGTTAGCTTATATTAGTATTCGTGATAATCGACAAGATCGTATTGGTAACTATGTTATTGATATTAGTGGCAACGATATTACAGCAAATAGCCTTAAAGAATTACAATTAACATGTGCAGCAGGTGATCAATTTAAACCTAAAGATTGTATAATTAACCAAATTACATTAAATAACCGTGTGCATATTGTGGATTCGGCACAAAATAATGTTAAGCCTCGTCATGATGTTTTTGTTACAGGAAATAAAGTACCAAAAGTTATACTGTTAGACCTTGGCGGCAATCATACTTCAACCGCAAAGAACGCATTATTAGGCCGTATTCAACAGAATATATTTGGTGCTGATATGACAACTGGAAAATTTAATTTATCATATGCAGAGCTATTAGGAGCAACGCCTGCTATAACTGTCATGAATGCAACTCGTCCAAGTAATGGTTGTTTAGAGAATAAAATGCATCATTATAACGGTACAATGACAACTAAAGATGGTTGCTTTGATTTTTCGACCCGTATTGAAATTAGCAATGTTAATGTAGAAGCGGAAACATGTACTATTGGCTATTTCCATCCGACCACAAAGTTATGGACTCTGGCACAGTGGAATGCAACCAAGAATGACGGTAGCTTTGAAATTTTATTGAATAGCAGAGATCGTTTTGGTAATTATACTGATAAAACACCATTAAAAGCTCGTATTGGTCGTCAGTCAAATGCATTAACACTCTTACTGTATCCTAATTATGGTAATAGTGATTATTCTTCAGCATTGAATATGGAATTAAATATTAATCATTATTAATATAATTAAGCTAAAATAAATATTGTCAAGAGACACATTGTATAATGTGTCTCTTTTTATTTGTTACTTTAAGATTGTCTTATTATAGCAATAACATTTATTGATGATGTTAATTGTTTTTTATGAATTATTGTTAATATTAATACAGCACAGTAGTATTTAATAATAACTTTCGTTATATTGAATCTACTTTTATAATAAATAATAAGCTATAAATTTTTATAGCGGTATTTAATTACTTATAATTATAGGTTTTAGTTAAGCTATAGAACTCAACTTTATATATATGTATTTATTATGAATTGAGGTGATGTTTATATACAATAATAGTAGGCAGTTTAATGAGTAAAGAAGATTCAATTAGTGATCATAAAGGTATTTCTCGCCGTTCTTTTCTAAGAAATACGACAATGATAGCAGGGGGAGCAACGGCTGGCATGTTTATCCCTGGTGCTATTGATAAAGTTAATGCATTAGATTTGATGAAAAACTCAAATCAACCAGAAGTGATTATTACGGCTAAAGGTCGTGCACTAATAGCAAAAATGCAAGCAGAAAAGAAAATTTTACTAATTGATTCCATGATTTTTGCTTTTAAGTCAAAGAGAGGAAAAGCGCCTACAGAAAATGAACAGTTACAACCTAATGAAATTGTTCATAATGCTAAAATTCAACAACAAATTCGATTATCAGAGGATGCCATAGCGTTGTCTACGACATTAGACAGTGATGTTGGTCCATTTGAATTTAATTGGAGCTGCTTATATTGTAGTGAATATGACACTATTATTGCTGTTACCTATCCGAAATTAACAACAAAAACGGTTGATGGCCCAGGCGCAAAGGGCAATATTTTAATTCGATCATTTATTTTAAATTATAAAAACATAGCTGATATTACGAATAGTGCAGTTATAGATGCTAGCCCTAATTTTATGGCACATCAGCGATTAGGTATTGTTGAAAACTCAGCGTTGCAGGCCATTATTGATCAACAAGGTCAAGATTGGTTTATTAAAAATGCTTTTATGGTATTACCTGTTGAGGGTGTATATAAAATCATGGCTGGTGTGGCTTATATTTCTGGGCATCGAATTGAATTAGAAAACAATCGTGTTATTGATGCTACTAATAAACCATTTTATATCTATGTTGATGTTTATAAAAATAATAATGACATTGATGGGTTAGATACGAAATTTAATATTATTGTTTCAAGTAAAGATTTAAAGAATTACATTAATACAGATGGTGTTCATCATTATTATTGTAAACTTTGTCAAGTTATGGCTGATGGTTCGGTGAGTGATTTACGCCCTCAAACGACCGTGGTAGATAAGGGGTGGGCAGAAGCACAAGATCATCAAGCTATAGAAAGTGTTTCTGGTCTTAAAATATACCCGCTTAGTCGTAATTTAGCTGTTGGTGATACCATTCCTGAAGGATATAACGGCTTACGTATAAAGAACAAAATTTACCGTGTTATTTGCCATGGTAAAGTGAATGAAATTGATTCTAATGCGACCTTTGTCATTGTAAATAAAGATAAATATTTCTTACAACCTTGTATTGAAGGCCAAAGCTTTTATTCTATCGATAATCTTGAGCATTATGCACCTCTTTCTGATTGGGGTGATAAAATTAATTATGCCGCAGAAATTTGTCGTAAAGGTGGGCTTATTTTATGGATTCCAAATAAAGTTTACCGATTTAATAAAACGATTGAATTTAAAGATCTTAATGTTCAATGGGATGGCACTTTAGAGCTTTGCAGTAATGTTGTTGGTGTCGTTTTAAAATATAATGTTAATTTGTCTGGTAATCCTTTTATTATTCGTTCTCGTTCGCTTGATCATTTTGATCAAGCCATGGTAATGCTGACATCATCATCAGAGAAAGTTAATGGTAAATGGAAGACTAAAGGTTGTGTTGAAAATAAAATTAATCAATTAAATATTCTTAATGGTTGGATTGATTATCATGGTCACAGTAATGGTAAAGTTTTGGATAAAACCAAACTTACTGGCCGTGGACTAGTATTATTAGCGGGAAGTTGGACCGCAGGATTAACAACTAAACGTTCCCATGAGTATGTTTGGCGTAATTTTGTTTCAGATGTCTATGTTGATGGTTTTGAACAGCCTTATGTATTACAAGGGGTAATTGATAATATTACGCCAAATCGTTGGATCACTTGGGTTAATGGCAATAAATTACATAATTTATGTGCTCGTCGATTTAAGCAAGGCTTCGTTGTTCAATCGCCATTATTACGTCCCAATGGAAAAATTGGTGGTGAAGTTGCAGGTAATACGTGTGCCAGTCTTGATTTTCAGTGGTCGCGAGAAGGGTCTCAGTCTTTTCTTGTTTGTGAAGGGCGTAATAATAAATTTGAATTAATGGGTTGGGATGCTCCCGAAACTGCGACGAAGACTATCCAATTTTTACGGGCTAAAACGAATACATTTCCACCGGGTTACGGTGAGGCATCAGGTAATATTGTTGAGCTTTATGGCTCAACTCTAGGTAAATTAAATGGTAGTGATTTATCACCATTAGTATATGAATCTAACCCCGGTTTAAATACATTTATAACTGAAAGTTATATTGCACGTAATATTATGCCTGAATTATCACCACCAACCGTAGGTTCAGCGTTAACTAACAGTTATATACCTAAGGTTGATAACTTTTTAGCGTTTATTAATAACCGTCCTCGGTGTCGAGTGGCGTTATTTAAAAATGGAGAGTTACAGCCAAAGGTTGATCTTACACCAATGTTTGATTTTAATCCTGAATCAGCGGTACGACTTACGGTAGAGAAAGGCGATGAGTATCAAGTTGTAATATCATTAGATGGATCTATTAATCATTTTAATATGGTGGGTAGTACACTTGGCTACAATAATCTATCGTCAGGTGTCATTGATATTAATTTACGTGATCGACATAAAAAATCAGTCTATTCTTCTCGCCAACCATTGAAAACAGCCAATGTTACTGGTTTTATTCATGCTGCTAATATTAAGACCTTGGTGATAACGTATAGTGGTTTTGAAAAAGCAGGTAAATTAAATATTAGTGCATTATACGGTCAAACGTATAACCGTAATGCGTCGCAAGGCTTTATGACTGCTGATGGTTCATGCTGGATGCAAGACGATATTAAAATAAACAAACCTGGTGCAGGGGTTGTTGTTCGTGATGAAGTTAATGGCCAACTTTATCGTATTGCGATTGCAAATGGTGAATTGAAATTAGAACCTGTAAAAAAGTAATAATATAATGTACTCAAGCCGCTCTATTAAGGGCGGTTTTTGATATTTATATCCTATCTCTTATCGTAAATTTATTCCTTTCTTATAAAAGCTAAAGCATATTATTTTAAACTAGATGCCATCATTTAATGAGAAAAATGTAGGATTGATGAATTGTTTGCCTATAGCGAATATATAAATGTGATATTGAGCTCAAAAAATTCGTCATTAGCCTAATAACAATAAAAACTACGATGCAATAAATAGCATAAATCTGCTTTTATATGTATATTTCTTATGGTTATTACAAATAAGGTTTATACATGAATATTAAATCTATTACTCTCGCAATTAGTGCGTTGTTATGCAGTTATTCGGCGACTAGTTTGGCTGCTTTAAACGCATCAACTGACGCGACGCAGCAACTTGAGCAAATGAAAACACGTGTATTGCAACGAATTATTGAAGCGCAAAAGCTGATCAATGATCCTGCTAATATTGAAATCCGCAATGGACAACGTTTTCTAAAATATAACGGCTATTTATACCCAATTACAGTCAACAACTTACCTTCTTTTATGCCTTTTGTTGATGGTTTTGATTATGCAGATCGTTCCGCTGAGGCTATGTTTGATTTTATTCAAATGCCATGGAAGTTAGTCAACCAAATGGATGGCGTTTATATTTATAATGATCAATTTGGTTATACCTATTTAGAACAATGGGATAAAGATAAACAATGTAATGTTCAATATCTTGTGGGTGATAAAGATTTAGTTAGTACGGCTTCAAAAGATTGTTTGCCCTATAACGCAGCTTTAATTGATGCTTACGGCTTTATTGATGAACAACCTATTACTAATCATCTTAGTGGTGATTTTGCTGCACAAATACGTTTTATTCAAAACCAAACTGCAGAACCTTTTGGTAATAATGAAAAAGAACAACAACGGATTGTCTCTCAACGTGAAGCTTTACTTGTTGTCACTCCGATGGCTAACGATGAACCTAAAAGCGTTGAACTGAAAATATTCCAAGATGGCGTGTTACTAGAAACGCGTCAAATGACGAATCCTTTACAAACTTTAGAATCAGATCGTGCTAATCACGATGATCGTAAAGATGTAGTGTATTCTAAACGCTCATTTACGACCATATTACCATGGCACTGGGTTGAAAAAGGGTTAAGTTTACAGTTTTCAACTTATAGTGGTTTAAGTGGCGAATTAACGGCAGATCGAATTGATTTTGCAGCTCCTGCTCATCTTGATTTACCTATGATTCGAATTGGTATGTTAACTGAGCCGCCAGCAGCAAAACCATTAGAACTACAAACTGCACATTACGGCTCAGAGCTTTTCCAACGGTTTCCATTAGCGTCAATGACGATCAGTAATTACTTACCGATTAAGTTAGATAAAGTGGTGATGTCTAATGGTGATATCAAAACCCAATACAGTGACTATGCTTCTCCCGGCATTCATAGCGGTGATATGCGAGAAGATATAACGAAGTCGTTAATTCAACTTGGTATTGCCAATGCAAATTATGGCGTAGCCAGTTCAGGTCCTAGTCAATGGCAAGCTGATAATTACCCTGCTATTGTTATTGGTCACTCTGTTGGTCGTTATAAAAATGACAAAGGTGATATTGGTGATTATACCCATGGTTTGTCTGGCGGTAATGGCATGGTACTGCTTGCGGATACTACGGGAAATGAAGTCACCCATGAGATTGGACATGCCTTGAGTATGGGTCATTATCCTGGTGGTCACGTTAATGCAACCCATGGTGCAACCACAGGGTGGGGCTATGATGCCTATCGCGGTTACATGGCAGATAACCTTAATTGGTGGTCAAAAGTTGATGGTGAATATGGTTATGGCGATATTATGGTTACGCCATATAAAACCCATTATGGCTATGGTGCAGATCCTATGGGTGGCGGTGGTTTTGACTCATCAACGTCCAGCTATCCATTATTTACCGGCTATTCATCAAAGCGTATTCAACACTATTTAGAGACTAAAGATTATCTTGATACGACAGTGACAAGTGGTTACAGCCATTGGAATGCGGTCGAACAACAATTTGAGCCTGTATTAACAACCACTAAATTAAAGCCAATCGCGCAAGGGGTTGATGTAATGACGGTGGTGGGTTTTTATGACCCACAACAGATCAATACCAGCTATGTCTATCCTGCATTATATGGCAGCTCAGGTAATGTGTATGAGTTACCTCAACCGGTTGCTGGGCAATGTTGGGCAACGGTGACTTATGGTGATAATTCACAGCAGGTTATTGGTCTTGATGGTAGTCGTAAAAATAGTAGCTTAAGTAATAAGTTGCATTTTAACTTAGCACGAGATCGTAATCCACAGACAGTAACCGTGGAATGTCCACAAATAAGCTTAGAAACAATTGTTCGTGACGAATTATTAACTCAATTTTCTCAAGACCGTTTTTATGCTTGGGGTGAGAATAATCGTAGGGGGGAAATCGGTGATGTGTTTGAATATCATCGTAATGGCCGTGTTGAACTTTTTGAATTGAAAAAGCAACATTATTGGTATTTCCCTGGTGCTGGTGAATCTAACAGTGAGTGGGCGTTTGTAGGCTATCTTGATCAATTTATTACCGATAAACAGCCAGACGTAAACTTTGATGAATTAGGTCGTGTTACCGTTGATACTCGTACGTTTGCGATTAATACTAAATACCCTGCGAAAGCGGTCACAATTGGTAAAGGTCAAGGATATGATTTAGCGATTGAATCTCAAAAATCATTAGCTGAACAAAGTGACCTAGCACATCTTGATTTTGAAACTATGCCTTTATTTGATCAATGGGTTGCCGATCGTTATGGTAATGGTGAATTAAATAATGGTGTTACACATAAACGTCAGCGTGCAGGTGCTGTTTATGTTCATGTTAATACAGAACTTAATACCCGTGATTATTTCTTAATGAAAACAGTCACCGCGGGAGAGTTCCCTACGGACCATCGCAGTAATAATGATTGGAAATATTTAGGTTCAGCGGAATCTTATGTTAATTTTGATTTCAACCCACTGATATTAAATCGTGACATGGTATCGAATGTTGAACGTATTCAGCATTACTTTAAGCAGTCAGCTTTATTTACTTGGGATCAACGTACAATCACGACTTGGAATAGCTCAAATAGCGCGGTGTTCATTAATCCAACCGCTGAGGGTATTAATGAATACTTTATTCAAAGAACACCAGCTCAAGGTGGTGAGTTCCCAACCAATAAAGCGTCAAATCGTGATTGGATTTATGTAGCGGATGATAATTCGCTGAATCAATTGGTGCTGGAAATGAGTACCAACCAAGCGGTATTTGAGCAATTAGCACTTGATTGGTATAAACAAGACAGTTTTGGTAACTGGGGTGATAATGGTAAAAAAGGGAATGTCGGTGATATTTATACCTATGATTTCCGTGATGGTAAAACCCATTATTACCGTTTAAAGACAACCCACTATGGCTATTTCCCATGGCCGTCAGACCAAGATCCTAGCAATGGTAATTGGCACTATATTGGTCATTACTAAGCATAATCAGTACTAATTAATGATGTTTTAAAGCCGTATTTAACCTTGTGTTATTTACGGCTTTTTTATTGATGGTGCAACAAGGTGTCGTCAAATGTTAAACTGTCACTCATTTCATTTAATGATCACAAAAGGTAGTGTAATGAATCCAATTATTGCGTTGTTGAAAGAGAATAATATTAGTGATGAGCAGATCAGCAGTATTTTCCAAACGCTGACTCAAAATCCTCTAGCAGCAATGGCAACCATTAGCCAGCTAGGTTTACCGCAAGACAAACTACAAATGCTAATGGCACAAGTAATGCAAAACCCGGTATTAATTAAAGAAGCGGTTGAAGAACTAGGTTTGGATTTTTCAAAAGTAGAAGCTGCTAAAGAACAACTACAAAAATAAGTTTACTGATAACAGCATATTTAAGGCCGTATAAAACCCGTATATTCAGTGGTTTAAGCGGCCTTTTTTATCGCTGTGATATCAATACCACTATTAGGAAAGCCATTATGCTTCCACATTCAATCGTTGAACAGCTACGTTATGGTCGAGTTACAGGGCAAGATTATTTTTTTCGAAGCGGTATTGAAAAAGCGCCAATAGATCAAGTGCAGGTAACAGTATTAGGATGTGTTGGGGATGAACAAGCAGAGCGCTTTCATGGTGGTTTAGAACGAGCCGTGTTGCAGTTTGATTGTGATCATTATGCTCAGTTATCCCTCTTATTTCCTAAATCAGTGCCATTATTTAACAATGGCGGCTATGGGGAAAATTTAGTCGTAGCGGGTATGAATGAACATAATATCTGTATTGGCGATAAGGTTGCTGTTGGTTCAGTGATATTACAAGTGACACAACCAAGGCAACCGTGTTTTAAGCTTAATCATCGTTTTAAAGAACCCACGATTGCACGTTATTCACAACATAATAGTAAAACAGGTTGGTTTTATCGTGTTCTGCAAGAGGGGGAAATTACTCGTAATGATGAAATAGAGGTGATTGAACGTCCTTATCCACAATGGACTATTGCTCGTGTGCAGCATTATCTTTATGCCGAAATGGATAATTTAGCCGCCACTACAGAACTTGCGTCATTACCGACATTAGGGATCGAGGTGAAAAGTGTTTTCCAACGTCGTTTAGCAACGAACGAGATTGAAAATTGGCATTCACGCCTTGAAGGACTAATTAAATTAGAAATGCGAGTGGTCAAAATTATCGTTCAATCAGCGGCAGTGAAACGCTTTTATTTGAGTCGTACCGATCTTGGTGCTTTGCCTCCGTTTAATGTCGGTGCACACGTCACCGTTAAGTTACCCAATGGCTTAAAATGTGCTTATGCGCTGTGTGACTCTGCAATTGAAGGAGTCTATCAAATTGAGGTTCAACGGGCATGCGACAACCAAGGTGGTTCGCAATACATGCATGAGCAGGTAAATATTGGTGATGTATTATCAGTTTATGAACCTGTGAACGAAAAATAGTGATCAAAGAAGACTCTGTCGCTGAAGTTGTCGAAACAGAGTATAGGTGATGATGTTATATTAGATTAATCTAAATTAGAATTACCTAATATCCTCTTTAGCGTAAGATAAAGGCTCTATTATGGTGATTGGATAATAAATAATGCATCTTGATGAAATGAAACAACGAGCGACAGAGGTTTCTGAACTTTTAAAAATAATGTCCCATCCTGAAAGGTTGATCGTACTTTGTCAGTTAATAGATGGAGAAATGAGCGCCAATCAATTGCAGCTTAACTCGACATTAAGTCAATCCGCTTTTTCACAACATTTGGCTGTGCTGAGAAAAAATGACATCGTCACTATTCGTAAAGAAGCGCAATCGGTTTTTTATTCTTTAGCTGATCAGCGTATTACAGCACTTATAACCAGTTTCCATGATATTTTTTGTGATCAAGATTAAGGTGAGGTGAGTATGACTTTTCAAATACCTTGGCAATCATTTTTGGGTGGCATGTTACTTGGATTATCTGCGGTGATATTGATGCTGTTTATTGGTAGGGCCGCAGGAATCAGTGGCATTATTAATGGTGTGATTAAGCAAGAAAAACAAGAATTAGGGTGGAAAATTGCATTTTTAGTCGGAATGGTTTTAAGCGTATTTATTCTATCCCCCTTGGGCGTAACGTTGCCGACGATTAGTGAACAGAATATAGGTATTGTTTTAATTGCGGGTTTATTGGTTGGCTTTGGTACGCGATTAGGTAATGGATGCACCAGTGGTCATGGTATTGTTGGCATGGGACGTTTTTCTAAACGTTCAATTTATGCAACCTGCGTGTTTATGATGTCAGCCATTATTGTTGTATTTATTCGTCGTTTATTAGGTGATTTATAATGGGCAGCTTAAAGATAAACCGTATTGTTGTTGGTGCTATTGCCGGTGTTCTGTTTGGGTCTGGAATGATTATTTCAGAAATGGTTAACCCTCATAAAGTGATCGCTTTTTTAGACATTTTTGGTCAATGGGATCCAAGCCTTGTTTTTGTGATGCTAGGAGCTCTGCTCGTGTTTGCACCTTGTTATCATCTGCTGATAAAAAAACGTAAAACAGCCATCAATGGTGATGCAATAGCGCCTAAAAATAGTAATAAGATTGATGCTAAATTAACGGTGGGCGCCATTGTCTTTGGTATTGGTTGGGGGTTGGCTGGTTTTTGTCCAGGCCCTGCAATCACTAATTTAGGTGGTGGTAATTATGCTGTCTTTGTTTTTGTTGCTGCTATGATTTTAGGTATGGTTATTGCCAATAAATATTTAACATTAAGATCTTAGTGAATGAGCGATCTTGCTTTTTTACTTTAATAATATAAAGGGAAGATGATGAAAAAGTGGATGACATTAGTTATTGCAATCATATTGGGAGGCGGTGTTTTTTATACAGTAGCACGTACAGAAGCGCCTATAACATTAGCAGAGCTTGCAACTCAACCTCAGCAATGGCAAGTCAAAGTACCTGATACAACTGCGAGTATTACGTTAAATTCAGTCAAAAAATTACAGCAACAACCTTATCTTATGGGTGAATATCAAACACTTGATGGTGCTGATAATGTGACTATTTACCTTAATGCTAATCAGGCTGTCCAACAAGGTAAATATATTGCGACATCTTTTGTAACCACGAATTCGGGTAGTGGTACATTTTACTATTTATCCGTATTTGAACAGCACAATAAAAAACTTGATAATTTGACCAATATTTTTATTGGTGATCGAATTAATATCGAAAAAATCACTATTGTTAGTAATAATCCGCTAATGATTAAAATTGATTATAAAACCCATGGTGAAAACACACCTTATGCTTTACCAGCAGACGTTGCTAAATCACAAATATATCAATTAAAGGATAATCAATTAATATTGCAACAATAAATTGTTTCGTGATTTATTAGTCGTTTGATAGATCTATAAGTCTATTATTTAAAATAAAAAGGTCACATCAAAGTGACCTCTAGTTATGAAAGCTATTTACATATTTTATATGTGGTTGTAAGGCTTCATATTAATCATCCACCACTTCTATTGTTTTATGCTGAGCACCAAGATACGTGCCTTCATCAATTTTGTAGCGTAAAGTTTCATTACAATGAGGGCATTCAAACTCTTCATTAGGCTCGATACACTCATCTTCAATCCAATCCCAACCAAGATGTTTCTCGCAAGAGGGGCAATGCATAATGTTATCCTTTTTTACTCACTCTAAGGTCTTAAACCCTATTCATTTAAATACAGCTCAGCCATGCCATCGAGCTTACTTTTCACTTCTTGCCAGTTGGGCATTACGCTGGTTAATAAGCGCCAGAAGTTTTCGCTGTGGTTGTATTCTGCAATGTGGCAAAGCTCATGTAAGATCACGTAATCAATACACTCTTTAGGGGCTTTGATCAGGTGAGGGTTGAGCATTAATGTACCTTTTGCTGAGCAGCTTCCCCATTGTTTGCGCATTGGCATAATACGAAATGACGGAATGCCTTTCACCCATGTCGCTTGTGGCAGAAGTTCAGCCAAACGTTGATGAAAAACCCGTTCTGCTTTAACGCTATACCAACCTGAAACTAAGGCTTTTACTAGCTTGGGCTTATCATCATTAAAACGATTAAGGGTAACCAACAGCTTGCCTCGATCCATCTTCACGTTGGAAATGGCTTCTCGGTCTTCAACTACCTTCAATACATAGCGACGACCCAAATAGAATTGCATCTCACCACTAACGTAATGTTTGGTTTGAACATATTCTAAATGAGAGCGAAATTCTTTCAGTGCATCCCAAATCCAACGTGCTTGGTGCATAACCGCTTCGTGAATAGCCGATTTCTCGGCATCTTCAGGGGCGGTGACGGCAATACGGCAATCAGGATGAACGCGAATAGTGACCTTCTTTTTTTTACCTTCAGCAAAGGTTTTACGAATAACCTCGTAGGTAACAGCTTCATCACCATAGATGAAGCTGTATTCCTCAATGCTATTTTCTTTGCTGTCTCTCTTGTTACTAATGGATGCCATTAATGGTGACCTGCTAATCCCAGTCGAGTGATTTGAATAACATCCGTGATCAGTGTTTGTGCTTTATCAATCCCTAAATCATTAAACAGTAATGGTAATAGACCTAATCGAATTTGGTTTTCAATCTCAGCAGGGTTAATGGAATATTCACTCACCGCTTTGCGTACAATCGTATCGATATCCAGTGCATATTGAATGCATTGCTCTTCGGATAAAAGCGATGGCTCATCTCGCTCTGTTAGGAACAAACCATGCTTTAAAAATAAACCAAAGTAGGCTTGAACATGACGTTTGATTTTTGGATCAAGTTCAGCAAAGCGATCTTTAGGCATTCCCGCTATATCACGATCTTTGACCTGTTGCTCGAAATCAGCAAACAAAAGGTATTGTTTTACTGGGCTATCAAACATCTCTTTGGTTTGGGCTATTGCTTTTTTTAATAGGTTAGAGAAATACTCTTGTGCATAAGGATCATCGGCTAAGTCTTGCTCAATCATCTTGGTAACACGACCTGTGATAACGTCTTTTTTGTTATTCGCTTCATCATCGGTCATTTGCTCAGGTTTGGCATCTTTACCCATGTTGCCAACCAAGTACGCACCTTCAGGCTCTTTAATCTCAACACCACCAATGTGTTTGTCTAACATTGCACGAATACTGTCGGCATACTCATCGTAATCAACGGTTTCTTCTGCATCTTCACGAACTTGTTTGCGCAGTTGAGACAACCTTTTTAAGGTTTGTTTATACAACTCACGCTTACTATCAAAGCTCTTATCATTGAAGTAATTTGCTGACTGTAACGCGACCTTTAAACAGTTGGCAAAGACTGTTAGCGCATCATAGAAGTCATTACGTAGCTTTAGATTAGTATCGGTTAGTTGACCATCAATGGTATCAATTTTAGGGGCTAATACCTGACGCAGTGCCTGACCGTCTTGCTTGTTATTAACGCTCGCAAAAATAGACCATAATGCATCGTATAAACCCGGTAGTTTTTTATACTCGGTGTCCATACGGTTATATAAGCCTTTAAGATCGTCAATATCAAAGCCACCTTGAGTACGCTCTGCCAAGTTTTGATACTTTTCAATGGTGGCATCGAGTTCACGTAAAATACCGCGATAATCAATCAGGTAACCAAACTGCTTTTTCGCATGTAAGCGGTTAACACGGGCAATGGCTTGAATGAGGTTATGCTGTTTTAACGGTTTATCGATGTATAACACTGTGTTTTTGGGTTCATCAAAGCCGGTTAATAACTTATCGACCACGATTATAATGTCGGGGCCTTCATCTTCTGCAAATTCTGCAATGATGTGTTTGGTATAGGCTTTCTCGTCTGACCAACCTTTATCGATGACATTAGTTTTCCACCAATTTTGCACAATATCAGTACTTTCACTGTCAACGTTATCGTGTCCTTCACGAGTATCAGGCGGCGACATCGCAACCACAGAGGTAACTTTGCCGATTTTATCTAACAGCATCTTGTAGCGGATCGCAGAGGCTTTAGAATCACACGCCAATTGACCTTTTAAGCCTTGGTTTTTGAAATTCTGAAAGTGATCCGAGATATCATAAGCAATTAACTCTAAACGACCTTCGGTTTGATAAACCTGACCTTTTTGAGAAAATTTACGTTTTAAGTCAGCACGTTGTTTTTCAGATAAGTCTTTAGTGATCCGTTCAAACCATGCATCAATGGCTTTATCGTTAGTGCTGAGATCAGGAATACGCTCTTCATAGAGTAATGGGGTAACGGTGCCGTCTTCTACCGCTTGTTGCATGGTGTAAGAGTGGATGATTTTACCGAATTTATTCTCGGTCTTATCGTCTTGCAGTAGCGGTGTACCCGTAAAACCAATGTAAGCCGCTTTAGGTAGGGCTTGTAACATACGGATATTGTTTTCACCGTTTTGGCTGCGGTGACCTTCATCGACAAGTACAATAATATCGGGGCTATCGTTGTAGCATTCTGGTAGGTGAATTGCTGTACCAAACTTGTTGATAATCGAGAAGATAATACGCTCGTTACCTTTACCAATTTGTTCCGCAAGGCGTTTGCCTGTGGTTGCCATTGCCGCGGTTTTATCTTTATCAGACAGGGCGCCACCTGACTTAAAGGTGCTAGCCAGTTGATCTTCTAAGTCCACACGGTCGGTAACAATAATCACGCGACATTTAGCGAGTTCTTTTAACCAAATAAGGGCTTTGGATAAAAACACCATCGTGAATGATTTGCCAGAGCCTGTGGTATGCCAAATAACACCACCGTTACGTGCGCCCTTTCTTGCACCAGGTAAAGAGTCATCAAAAGAGGTGATGCGTTCCACTAAGGCTTTAATGCCAAACACTTGCTGATAACGCGCAACGATCTTGCCTGCTTTTTTATCAAACAGGGTAAATAGGCGCATCATTTCTAATAGACGATCATGATGAAGTAGTGATACCAACAAGCGATCTTGATCGGTTACCACTAAATCACCGCCAGCGATTAACGATAAATATTCATCTTTTAATGCAGATGGTCGATGGTTAAAGATCGCATTCAGTTGTACGTCATTCAGTGGAGTGTTCTTGAGGCGTTCAACCGTGCCTTCGGTAATTTCTTCTTCTTGCCACTTCGCCCAGAACTTGCTTGGTGTACCACATGTTGCGTAGCGCCCATCATGCCCATTAACTGACATCACCAACTGACTGTAAGCAAAGAGGATTGGAATAAAGTCTTGCTTTTGATTTCGAATCGTTTGAGAGATACCTTCGTCAATAGTGGGCTTCCCTGTCTTTGACGAATTAGGACGTTTTGCTTCAATCACTACCCACGGCAAACCATTAACAAAACATACAATATCGGGTGTGTAGTAGGTTGTTCCTTGAGTATTGTCTACGTCCATCTCTTCGGTGAAATGAAATTGATTGTTTTCAGGTGTTTCCCAATCAATGATTTGGATGGTTGGGCTGGCTTTTTTACCGTCCACAAACTCAGTCACACCAATGCCATAAGTTAACGCGTTATAAAGCTTTTCATTGGCCGCTTTTAGCCCTTCATTCATTGCAGGATTGCTAAGCTCTTGCACGATTTTATCAATGGCTGATTCAGATAAATGGCGTTCTTTACCCATGAATGAATAGGTTTTAAAGCTCAGAACCTTGCGTAATACCGATGGCAGAATAACGGTGGTTTTGTTGCCACGCATAGCCATGCATTCACTCGGTGGAATGAACTGATAACCAAGGTTAGTAAGCAAAGTTAATGCTGGGATTTTTGCGCTTTGTTCTTCTTTGAAATTGGGTAAATGAGGGTTAGTCATTGTCAGTCTGTCCTTGTTGCGCCAATAATTGTTGGCGTTCTTTTTCTAATTGGTGACGCAGTTCTTCTTCGCTCGGCAGTTCTAACATGTATTTCGAGGCAAACAGATGCTCACTGTCATTCAGCACCGAATACTTAGCAACGGTGCGGTTGTTGTCAGTACACAGAATTAAGCCAATGGTCGGGTTATCGTCACTACGGCGTTTTTTCTCTTCATACATGCGAACATACATATCCATTTGCCCTACATCTTGATGGCTGAGTTTATGCATTTTAAGATCAATAAGCAGGAAGCATTTCAAATGGAAGTTGTAGAACACCAAGTCAATAAAAAAGTCACCATCCTCAGTGACAATACGCTGTTGGCGTTCAACAAACGCAAACCCTTTACCTAGTTCAAGCAAGAATTTTTGTAAGTTATCAATCAGAGCTTGTTCAAGTTCACTTTCTTGTAATGAAACGCTCGGTAACCCTAGAAAGTCAAAGATGTAAGGATCTCGTAGATAGTCTTTTACCGTTAATGCCAGCGCGGTCGTTTTGTGGTTGGCTTCATCGATAACGGGTTGCAAATCTTGTTGTTTAGCTTGCGTTGATAGTAATCGCTCATAATATAACGCACCGATTTGGCGCTCTAATGCACGAGCCGACCATGCTTGGCTAATGGCTTCGTTCATATACCATTGACGTGCGAGTGGATTATCGATTCGCAATAGACTGCGATAATGGGTCCAACTCAATTCGTGACGCACTGCGTCACAATTTGGATAAGCCAAATAAAACAAACGCATATTACGCAGGTTAGAGCTATCAAACCCTTTGCCAAATTCTTTAGTGAGTGAGGCGGATAATGCTTTCAGCGTTCCTTTACCATATTCAGCGCGAGTTTGCCCTTGTTGTTCGTCTTCAACAATCAAGCGACCAATTTGCCAATAGGTTTGCACCATTGCGCTATTTACCGCGAGAGCAACCTGTTTACGGCCTGCGGTCAATAATGTGCGAATATTATCAAGCAATGGGGTTGAAGATGGCAAAGAGGGTGTCGTCATGTGTCATGTCCTTTGTTTCAATGGATACAGTAAACCTATCTGAACGATAGGGCTTGAACACACAAGCCCTGTGATTATTCGCGTTAAGATGACAGGGAGACGCGACGCTTACCTGTTAACAACTGCTGCATCAATGCCTTTTTCTCTTGCTTCAAGTGTGCAAGTTTGGCTTCTAACAACTCGATGTCTTTATCGGCAGCGGTAAGGACTGAGGCGATTTTTTGTTGTTCATCTATCGTAGGATGTTTAATTGGCATTTTTTGAAACATTGGTAAACGTAATGATTTTACTGTAGAACCAACAGCTTGTGATAAAAAATAATAACGAGTAAACCCGATATAATAATACAAAAATTTACCTACTGATTTTTCAAAATTCATAATCGCATAGGTTCTTTGGTGCAAGTCAAATTTACCTTTGAAATGCTTAGGCACAAAGTCTTGTCCTTCACCAGCTACGATTACGGCTTCTGAATCAAAAAGATATCGACTACTTCTTCTTATATCTTCTGAACGATCAAAAAATGTGTATTCTGCATCTAGTGACGAGTCTTCTCGATTAGAGTTACCTGTAGTAATTTGACTAATTTCACCCAACAAAACCTCTTCCCAATCTCCCTCAAACGCTTTACCCGTTTCAGGATCAACCAAACGCTTCTTACCCGTCAACAACTGCTGCATTAAGGCTTTTTTCTGCTGCTTGCTGGCATCAATCAGCTTTTCTGTGGTTGCAATACCGCGATCCCATGTAGAAAGGATTTGAGCAATTTTGCGTTGTTCTGGGATTGGGGGGACTGGTGTTGGTAATTCTTTACATATTTGAATAGTTAAGTTTTGTTGCCCAGACGTTTTTTTAGAACGAGATTGTAACCATTGTTGTGCAAGTTCACTCTGCAAGAAACTCAAAAAATATCGATTATCTATTTGCTGAGGTTTGCATCTGTATATAAGAACAGCTTGATTCATATTGTACTCAGGGTACTGGTTATCAAGCATTGCAATTTTGCCTAATGGCGGTCCAACAATGTTCATTAAAATATCATTAGGGTAAGCAACTGAGCGTGAAAGAAAACCATGATGTGAATTCTCAGTAACAAATAGCATCTCAGATTTTGAGTTTAAACTTCCATGAAAACCTAAGTTGTTAACTCGCAAAAATGGAATATTACTATCTTCAACAATCTCACTTTTAGGAGGAGTTGTTCCTTTTGTGATTTTTTCTGTAACTTCATCAGCACTAGCAACCAGCCAATCTAAAGGAAAGTTACCGAGGCCAGTTACATGTTGAAATCCATTAGGCACCATAACCCAACTCCTTCAGGTAACCCGCCATCTCAAGCTCAAGATCTGCTAACTCAGTTTGTAGTGCTAAACGCTCACTGCGCACTGCCATCAAATCAATTTCCGCTTCTTCTTCAAAGGTATCGACGTAACGTGGAATGTTAAGGTTGTAGTCGTTCTCGGCAATCTCTTCTAATGTCGCTAGGTAAGCGTACTTATCCACGCTTTGACGCGCTTTGTAGGTATCAACAATTTTTTGAATGTTATCGCTCGTTAATACGTTCTGGTTCTTGCCCGATTTAAACTCACGCGAGGCATCAATAAACAGCACCTTGTTGTCTGTTTTGTGCTTTTTGAACAACAGAATAGCGGCTGGAATGCCTGTACCAAAGAACAGTTTTTCAGGTAAGCCAATTACGGTATCTAATAGATTTTCATCAATCAGCTGTTTACGGATTTTACCTTCAGAAGATGCACGGAATAGCACCCCATGAGGCACAACCACACCCATTCTGCCGCCCTTGCTTGTTGGAGTAGCAGGCTTTAGGGTTTCAATCATGTGCGAGATGAATGCGTAGTCGCCTTTGGTTTTTGGTGGCACACCACGACGGAAACGACCAAAGTGATCGCTTTCTGCGTCTTCATGACCCCACTTATCTAACGAGAATGGTGGGTTAGCGGTTACGACATCAAAGTGCAGTAAGCCACCGTTGGCATCTTGCAGCTTAGGGTTACGAATGGTGTCGCCCCATTCAATGCGGTGGTTGTCTTCGCCATGCAGGAACATGTTCATTTTAGCTAGTGACCACGTTGAGCCAATCGCTTCTTGACCAAACAAAGCGTATTGCTTCGAGCCGCCAAAGTTCTTTTGAATTTGCTTACCACACTTCATCAATAGCGAGCCTGAACCACAAGCAGGATCGCAAATCTCATCGCCTTGTTGTGGCTCAAGAATGATAGACAGTAGATCCGATACTTCTGGCGGGGTATAGAATTCACCTGCCGATTTACCACTGCTTGCCGCAAAGTGCTTGATTAAAAACTCATACGCATTACCGATAACATCCAATGAACCGACACGACTAGGGCGTAGGTTAAGGGTTGGCTTACCAAAGTCTTCCAGTAGGTGACGTAGAATGTCGTTCTTTTGCTTTTCATCACCCAGCTTATCGGTGTTAAAGCTGATGTCTTGGAACACGCCTTTTAGCTTGGTGCCGTTTTCTTCTTCAATCGCATGTAAGGCTTGGTCGATACGAGAGCCATTACCTGCTTCAAAGCGATGCTCATACAGATCCCAAAATGTTGAGCCTGTTGGAATTTTGAAAGATTGGCTCGCCAGCATCGCTTCAATCATGGCTTGATTGTCACCAAACTGCGCTGTTAGCTCTTCGACTTTGTCTTGGCGCACATCTGAGATGTACTTTAAGAACAACATAGTCAATACGAAGTCTTTGTAGATTGAGGGATCAACCGTACCACGGAAGGTGTCGCAGGCACTCCATACCGTTTTATTGATGTCGTCTTGGTTGATTGGGGTAGTTGGCATTTAGTTATTCTCTAATAGCGTTAAATTGTTTTAATTAATAGTTCAGCAATGCGCTTAAATGAGGCAAAGCAGTTCCGCCAGAAAAGACCCGTTGATGAGAATCTATGATGAGTTTTTCAAGTTGTGCTAGTAGTGCCACAACCCAATAGTCTTTCTCAATTATGGCTGGGTTTCCGATCGCTAAGGCATCGGAAATCTCAAGAAACGGCTGTTTCAGTTTATTCATGGTTAATTTGGAGAGTGTATAACACGGCTACCCACTACCAGTTTTCGATTAAACTGTTTTGAGTTCCATGAGTAATTGATGGATGAAGGGATTTGAGTGTTTTCACCCGATAAGCTTTGAAGAGACGGACTATCGATCTCAAAGTCTACACCTTTCATCTTAAGGATTTCTCGCATAAGCGCATCCGTCCCACCTGGATGAGTTGGCATTGGCTTACCCGTTAAACTATTCATTCGTGATTTGGTGTAAAGGCCATAGCCGATTTTCATTAATTCGCCTTGATTTACTAATTGTTTCAAAGCGCGACCGACTTGATCATAACAAGCCACACCTTCAAAGTTTTTACGTTCAAAAACATAACGTCTTGAACGTTTTATCTTTTGATAAATACGATCAGTTGTAGTCATTTGAACCTCCATACTCTGACTTGCAGTGAGTATAACTTACAGACGTATTTTAAGGAATAAATACGACATTAAATACATTAATATTTCCGCCATATGTATGTTATTTATATGCTTTTATATTTATCACCTAAAGGTGACATGTGATTTAACTTTATGTCGACATGCTTTATGAGTCTATCTTTTCTGAAATATTAAGAGCATCGTCAATCTCTACTCCTAAATATCGAACAGTATTATCCAACTTCATATGGCCAAGTAACAGCTGTACAGCACGTATGTTTTTAGTTTTTGCGTAGATGAGAGTTGCTTTTGTTCTGCGCATTGAATGCGTTCCGGGATCTATTCACCGCGAGCTTGATCCCCAAAGACACCAACAAAAACATGTCAGAATTCGACTACAATCAATGACTCTACAACGCGCGGATAATAGATTCCCTATCGCCCTCGCGGGCATTCACTGTAGGGAATGACGGGGTGGGGTAGACATTCACTATACAGAATAACGGATTGGGGCGAACGTCACTGTAAGCAATGGCGAATTGGAACAAACATTCACTCAGCCAATTACCCGTCATCCCGGAAGGTGAGGCACGAAGCTATCCGGGATCTATTCACCGTGAGCTTGATCCCCAAAGACACCAACAAAAACATGTCAGAATTCGACTATAATCAATGATTCTACAACGCGTGGGTGGTAGATTCCCTATCGCCCTCGCGGGCATTCACTGTAGGGAATGACGGTTGTTGTTAAAAAAGAACAAAAAAAAGCCAGAGTAAGATCATTATCTTTCTCTGGCTTTATATAGCTTTATAAGGCTGTTTCAATACTATTTGTTGAAACAACCATAAGTTGATATTCAATATTTTCATATAAATCAATTTTTTAATAAAAATACAACCATATGTTGATATTATTCAAAACAACCATAAGTTGATATTTTCATAGGTTTATTACTAATTATGAAGATTGGTTGTAAGAAAGTTACTTACATCTTTTTTACTGTTTAAGTATATTTATGGCATTAGTATTGAATATTGTAAGATTCTCGCTGTGGTTGAAACAATTCTGATACTAGGGGGATGAGCTAGTATCAGTGACTAACTTAAATGAGACAATTATGAGTTAGCTAACTCACTTGTGGACAAAAGCTTGTTAGAGTGCCTGCTCTATTTCGGCAAGCAGGCATTAGGAAAAGTAAGGGTAATGTTATGTCTGACTTTTCAACATTACCCAATATTTACTTATATAAGGTGGCTTGGGCTTGTCCAACACTTTGAATAGATGTCGGCTGTGCGACACATACCCTTATCTGTTATATTTTTATACATGATCTGATATTATTTCGTTAATTCCACCAAAATAGTCATCATACAATGTCTCAGGGATTAGTTTTCTTAAATACATATCGCGCCAAAAGATATTGACTATATATTCAGGTTCCTCATCCCATTCCATATGACCATTCCAATTATCCATTGCGATAGTGCCTATCGCATGAATCCTTAGGCCCGACCTAGAGTTGAAATAATTCTGTAGAGAATTAGATCTTGAACGCTCTTGTTGGAACTCAGACAACATTGAATCTTTATCATAAGTCTCTAGACACCAATCTGGTTCATATTTCATTCCAAGTTGGGCACGTAGATGCTGCGCATATTCCTCACCTAGGTGACTAACGTGATTATTCTTTACACAAACACTCCATACATCTATTTTTGACTCATCGTACAAACCAGATTCCTGACCTAAAATACCAAGGTTGAACAAATTTGAACCACAATGACATTTACGAACATAGTTTGAAGAAAAAGCATCGTAATAAGCGATTAAATCATAGAACTCATGAAGAAAGTCTTTTATTAACTCAAACTCATTTCTAATAACTACAATATTTTCGAAGCTATCCTTTGCTTTATTTGACCAGTTGTAACTACCTGTTATAAGTATTTCATCATCAACTATGCAGAACTTGTTATGCATTAGAGATGAAGACAATCGAGTATCTATTGCATACGTTTTATATTTGTTAGAAAGAGGAACTCCATGGCGTAAATTTGTTGAATTATTATCATATACTAGCTCTACATTTACTCCTCTATTTGCCAAATCCTCTAAAATTGGCGTATATATTTTACCACTTATCCAAGCAACACATATTTTCACTGAATACTTTGAAGATCTAAGAACTCTAATAATTTTATCTTCAATATCTTCAAAATAGGCTTCAACTGCCATTTTGACTCCTTCACAGATTAAAACACAGCCTTGTTAAGGGATGATCAACGCAATACAAAAGCCACCGCATCCGACCTTAAACACCGAAACTAATGGATAGTGAAAATGCCACGCATTGCGAACCACTCTTAAACATATTTTTAGTTGAATTGTTTCACCGCTCTGCACTTGGGAAACGTTGAACACCCCCAAAACTGTTTACCTATATTTTCACCACGCTTGGTTTCACGCAGCACCATTTCTGAGCCGCAACGGGGGCAATGATTTAATTTTTCTTTTGATAAAACAACTTCTTTGACATGTTTACGATGCTTTAAATCCGTAATGAGTCCACGCCTTAACTTTATCTGGTCTATGGATTTAACTAATCGGATATAATCCTTATCAGAGAACACTACCTCTTTAAATTGCTGGATATATTGGATACTTCCGCGAGCATAGGTAACGTTTGGAGGCATTTCAGTTTTAAAAGTACTGTCACCAATAAAAACAATAACTGAATGTAGGTGTTCTTCACTGCAATCTAGTAAGGTTTCAAGCATTTTAATGTGTTTGTAGTTCTGATGCATTGGGTTTTGAAATTTAGATGAATGGCGATAAATCTTTTGTGTCCACTGCTTCTGGCGAGCCGAGCCAAATATCCAACCTTTCATATTCTTAGTTTCAACGACGAAAATGCCATATTTAGAAACTACAATATGGTCGACTTGAGTTGTACCATTGTTAGTAGGCAACGTTACGTCTTTTATTAGCGTGTAATCAGAATCTGGTAATTTGGACAAAAGACGATTTACGAGAAACTCACCAAATATACCTTTTAGCCATCTACTTTTGAAAATGCAAAAAATGAGCAGTAAAGGCACTAAATACCAAATTTGCTCAAGCACATTAAGAAATGCTTCAAAAAAATTCACGGATTTTTCCTATTCAACTATAAATGTATTAACAATAATTCTTATTTAAAAGCTGCTTGCTGACTAAAAACGTGGGTAATCATATAAAGGATTTGGATGAAGATTTATGACACTGGCAGCATTTTATTACTTAGGTGGAATTATTTGAAGAAAACGACAACGAGATGACCTCTAATTAACCAACTTGATTAAGTTAATTATTAGGCTAACCCAAAATCATATTAGTTCGATTATAAATAAGACAACGACAGAATCCTTCGGTATTTAAACCGTCAACCTCCCTCGGTAATCACATATGTAAGCTAGCTCGATGTTGGACAAAAGTGGGTTAGAGTATAGGCTCTAACGTGCGAGATTTGGATTAGACAAAGTATCTTGAAACCTTAGCCGTTTGCTAGGCATTTCCCATGTAGTTACACGAACCAATTTCACGCGATAACAGCCCATAGCCTTTAGCTTCATAAACTTCAAAAACCGCGCGTACTACAAAAAGAGGAATAACCAGTTCTTCTTTTAGAACTTTGCCATTAAGCCACTGACCAACGGGGCATTCGTCTACAGTTTTGACCAATCTTTCCATAGTTTTGCTATCGCCGGCGATGGCGCACATATAGAGAATGAATGACGGATCAATTAGATTTATACCCAAAGGAATCCTCGACCCTAGAAAGTTATTTTGAGATACGTAACCTGATTTAGTTAAGGCGGCAAGTGGCCGCGAATACTTTACATAAAAATCATCGTCAAAATCGAGATTTACAGAGTCACACGTAACTAATTGAGCATAAATTAGCTTTGATACCTCTTGGATATCTTCATGAAGATAGCTAATTGGGTCTTCGAGTTTTTTAATTCGCTTAGACAACGCCATACTATCAAGTTCAGCTTGGAACTGAACAAGGGATGCTGCGCCCGGGAAGTTAACACCGGCAACCCTTACTATCTTGCAGAACCAATCTATCGATTTACTCATTTTTCCCCCTGATGCCTAACGCTGCGTTGAGCGGTGAACAACGCAACCACCCGACCTAAACCATTGTTCCGTAATTATTAAAGTCGATTTAAACCAAAAATACCAAGTGTTATGAATTAGTTTTTAAGCGCTTTGTTATGCGTTCTTTACCGCGTCAAAGAGACTTCTTTCACTATCTGACAAAGGGACTTCAGACCATTTGGGTGCTATGGCATTTTTGTATTCTTTTGGAAGCTCATCTATTAAGCAATATAACCATGCTAACTTGAGTTCTTCTCTACTCATTTCATTCACAAACTGTGCTATTAATTTGCGTTCAATTTTAAGAAGACTGCGCTTCCATTGAGCCATCTCATTTAAGTTTGAGTTCTTTAAAATGTCATCAACTGTTGCCTTTCCATCTCTGGTTAGTTGTGAAACAGCGCCAGGCCACAGCCATTTTAAAAACTCATAGCCTTTGTTAGTGTAACCACCGCTATGAGCAGATTTATAGGTTCTCATCAATCGCACATGATCTTCGATTGTATATTTAGACTTGCTATTCTTATGCTGCCAAATCGTATATATGACACCATAAAGGGCTATTAAAACTGCAGCTGTACCACCGGAAAATGACCCCAAATTTGCCCATGATGAAGTATCATCAGGAACTCCGAACTTAGATAGGTAAGTACCGAATGTAAGAAGGATTATCGAAAGTAGTACAGCTATATGTTTGAACAATTTATTTTATCCTCTGATGCGCATAACATTCTTAATAACAGGCAGTCTCGTTTTTCTGCCTGCCCGACTTTCGAATAATTTATCATAAACCTACTAATGAACAGTGCCTTATTGGACCTTCCAGCGACAAAACGAGGCTAAACGCTCAATAAAAAATGCCTCTTTCCATACTCGAACGACATTCAAAACTTAATAACTTAGGTAGATGTACAGAAAAGAAAGTAAATCAGTCATAAACTTGATACTAAGTTTTATAGGAAAAACTCACACTCTTAGATTTTTTAGGATATTTAATCTAACTCACTTTGGGGCATAAACGAGTTACAAAATTTACGTTGAAAAACCTGAAGTAGGATAGGGGGGTGAATTGTATTAGGTAAATGGGGTTAATCTTTAGAAAATAAGCATCACACTCGAAAGTATATCAATCAGTTTTGTACTTGAGTGTGATGCGAGGAAAAATATACCCTTAATTATCTACTTATTCAGCAGTATATTGATCTTGAACTCGTATAAATGTGGCTCGTTTTTTATCAGCTACTTTTCAGTAGTAATGGGGATTATAATCCTCAATCGCAATTAAAACAAACAGCCTCTTGGCTGTTTGTGGATATAACTACAATGTTAATGATAAATGTATCTACCTATTCGGCAGTACACCACTGCTCATGATATTGGAATGCTTTGTTAGAGTTATCAGCTGCCTACTCGGCAGTACACGATCTTATGATGTTACCTATAGCCGATTGGGAGTTATCAGCTGCCTACTCGGCAGTACACTGTAGCTTATTTAAATATAGCTATTTATTATCAGAAGGTTAGATAAAAAACCAATAAGAGCCCCTAAATTTTTGCTAGATTATAAAACCCATAAAATCAATAAATTAGGAATAGTCAAAATAAAAGGGTTAAATTATGGGGACAGATTGTAATGTGTGTGCTGTGTTTGCTAATCCATAGCTACTAAAAATAGGTATATTATTGATGCTGACTTCATTAGTTCTTTGAATGTTTAATCTAAATCCATACCCTTTACTTTTACTTTCTTCTGCTAATGAATGATAGTGTCCAATATCGCATTGTTTGTAAATGTTATACTTCTTGTTATCAAAAACCTCACCTCTATTATGCGCTCTTTTAGCAAGCCTCTTTATCTTTCGATGAAAACCAGCCGCTGACGATTTGTCGATCTTTTGATAACGCTTAAAACAGGCAAAGTTACATTCAATTGGAACAATTAATGTTTTTGATATATTGAAGTAACCAAGATCTTGCATTTCTTTAAAGTAATTTTGAGTGAGTAAGTAATCTAATGTCATTTTTTCGATGCTTACAAATGAAATTCGATCTCCTACTGTCTCATTACACCAGTTTGGAAAAGAAACGCCAATAGAACGAGTATCATAACGGTAGCTAAAACCATGTAATATATTGATACACTTAGCTGCTAGAAATTCATTATTGCAATTAGTAGGAACAAATCGAATCGTTTTATAGTACCAATCCATGGTCTATTCTCCTTTATGCTGGCATAACCCGCCTTTGATAAGGTTAGCCATTAAAAAGTGCAGTTCATTTATTGTTTTTTGCGGTATTTTTTTTCTATTTTTTAATAAAGCTATATATTTTTCAGACTGCTCCAATAAAGAAAAGAGATCTTGATGAGTCGAGGGGTGGCGATAGCAAGTTACATCTTGTTGGTGTACACCGAATCTCCCTATACGAATAGGTTCTTCAGCATTAGGGTACCAATCATCAATCATAAAAATACCAGCTCCTGCTTTATAACAGCCTATAATAGGGCTTTTTTGTCCGTTGATTGATGTATGTTGAAATATACGGCTAGATTGATGTTTTTTTTCTTTCTTATCTTTTTCAATAAATGTTTGGCTTGGGTAAAGTTCAGCATTCGTTGGTAGAGTTAATTGTGCTTTTATCTCGAAAATAGTGAGACCATTTTGGGAGGAGAAAGCATTGATGATGAGGTGTTTTAATTCTTGCCATTTGGGATCAGATAGACAGTCATTATAAGTACTGTAATTTGTTCTAATATCTTCGAAAATGACGGGATTATTTTTCCAAGGCCAAGGTTTAATTTCAATATTTAATTGGTACGCTTTTTTCGTGTTTTTCCACAACCATTTTCCTTGACAAATATTGATTAGAAACCGACCTGCGAGTTCATCCCAACCGATTTTTGACTCATATAATTTAACCAGCTCAATCAAAGTGTTTTTAACTTCAGGCTCGCTACACTTGTAAGGTTTGCGAAGCTCTGAAGAGAATGAAACTGAAAAAACGCATTCAATATGCTCTGCGCCAAAGGGAACACTACAGAAATCCATATGATGAGGGTTTCCCTGTGCAAGAGCTTCAGGTGTAGCCGTTTTTTTAGGGTTTCCTTTAGTATCGTAAGCGCGTGATGCGGTTTCCATTTGACCAAGTGCTGTTCGGCTCATAAAAGACAAAGGGGCTTTGTTTCCATCTGGCCAAATGGTAAAAAAGCAAACATCGCTGGGATGGATTGAACGTTCATAAGCAAGACTAATAGGGATCTTCATTATTCATATTCCTTGTCTCTATTGTAGTGTAGTGTGGCTTGTTAATTTGGTTCCAAAACAAATCATGTAAATTTGTATCTTCTTTAATAGTTATTGGTTTGATGAGTCCAATGATAGGCTCAGCAAACACATGGTTGTAGTCTCTGAGGGAAAAAGGGCGTTCTGTCGGCTTTTCTAGGTAATGATACCCAACACAAGTTGGGGTTATATTTTGCGATGCTTTTATCTGTTGAATAATGTTTTCAAAGGAATCAATTTCCGCTTTGTATAAGGATAGCCATTGTCCTTGAAAAGTGGGTATTTGTTTAACCAAATCCTTAAAGCTAGAAGATACTTGTATCGTCTTTATGTCATCTATACTTATTCTTGCGCAGCCTCCAGCAAGTCGTTTGGGCAATGCATACAATATCTTGCTTTGGTTGAGGTTAGTAAGATTATTTATTTTGAGAACTAAACTAAATTTTAGATCACAATACCATTCATCATGAGTTGCTGGAGGAGATATATTATCTTTTGATTTTTCTACACTCTCCCTAGTCATTCCTCTTTTTTGTAAGTGAAACGTATGAATACAGATAGCAAATGACTTAACTTTGAAGTTTGGAAATACCTTTTGTATATTTCTCTCAAATGCATGAATAAAACCAAAAAATGCGGTTAAAGAGGGTATTCCAATAGTGATAGATGAGTTTAAAGCGGATGCACCACAAACAGAAATCTGAGGCAAAAGAAGATATTGATTATCAAAGTTCTCATTAGGTGAAGTATAAGGTTGCTGTGTGTTTGATCTATTTTCAATTAAGGTAAATAGAAATCTAGTTGTTTTTGGATCGTAGGCAAATTGTCTTAAGGATTTTGTATTTGATAGATCAAAATTTAGTTTATGCACAAGATCTAAGTTATTATCTTTTATCGATTTTTTTTGTAATGATAACCACCGAGATATCATTTCTGTGATTGTGATTTTTAGTGTTTTTAACTTTTGTTGCTTTTGAGTGTGAGGCATCAGCCAGTTTGAATAATCAAAATAGTCGTAGAAAGCTTGTATTGCATCTTTAGTTAACCAATATGAATCGGGTGATATTTGACAATGTTTGACATCTTCAAAGCTTATAGTATGACTTAACATGCGTAATGCTCCACCGCAGGTCATCGGAAGTACACCCATATTTGAAGCTCGGCTATAACGGGTAGTTTTACTTAACCAATAATGTTTATGAAGAGACTGATAGCATGAACTCTGCATTGTTTGAGAGGTAGCAGGGGATAGAGATAAGTAAGAGTTATTCCCATCTGGTAATGAAATCTGTCGAACAGAATTAGCACCTAGGTGTACTTCAATACAAGAATTTGGAATTTTCTCAAGTTGTTTTGCTACGTACTTGCGTGTTTTTTGATAACAACCCAGTTTTGTTAAACGATCCCAGAGGGGATGCTGCTCATCTGCAAGTAATACGCCCAAGCAACAAATTTTGCCGTTCAAGATAAATTCACTGGTTAAAAAATTAGCGATACTGACATCCTTTGAATCATTCGCGTAAGGCAAAGTTTTTTGTTTTAATTTTGAAGATGAGAGGAAGTACTTAGGTATTTCACCTATTGGATCAGCTCTAATTATTCCAGTTGCTTTTATCTCGGGAAATTTAACATTGTGGCTTTGGCGAAATTTCATTGTATTAATACAACGTGACCACCAGTTGTTATCTTTTAATTTTTTCCTACAGTTTTCTCTATCGGTCAAAATTTGCTTTGCGTCTACTTTTGCGGTTAGGTTGGTTAAAATGATGAGAGCAATATCTTCGTTGTCTGTGATATCAATATTTGGACTCAGTGGACGAAAAGCTCTTTTGAATTCAACATTTATATCTGATGACGATGAATTAATAATTTCAGCTAGTGTACTCATTGACTACCCCGAAATGATAAATGTTCGATTAAACTCATCAGTTTGAAATTCAGCTAACCAAAGACAATAAACATCCCCTAGGTGAAACAGGTAATCAGTGAAACTTAATGGTTTATTTGGTTTAGCTTTCCGGCTGGTTTTTAAAAATCGTTGGTCGACCATTAATACAATTTGCTCGCGCGAACAATTAAGAAATATCGAGACTTCTAAAGCATTCATTTTTAGATTCGCAAGTAGTCCATTGTCACGCCATAAATTATTATCTATAAATCTCAATAACTCGTTAAGTACAATATTGTACTTTAAATTCCTTTCAGGTAATCGAATACAGCTAAAGAACAAATCTCCCAGTAAATCTTTTAGCTTCAAATTATCATGATGAATAATTGAATGTTCTAAATTAAATTCGATTTTTTGTTGTATTAAATGATGAAAGGATTCTGGCCAACGATGCCAAAAGTCAATGAAGGAAGCCCCATCAAACTCTTTTTGAGTAAGGTGAGCCCACCAATGTATTAGACCCCAACGATAGCTCTGAGGCAAATCAGGCAGTTGTTCGATAGTCTTACCTGCAAGCCAAGCAGAAGTTTTGTTTTCGGCACTATCTGGTTGTTGTTGGTTTGGATTAAGATACGTATCACATTCTCTGCAAAGTCCATTTAGACCAGCTATTCGATAATCATAATCTGCGCCACATGCGCACTTATATGTTAATAGAGCATTATGTTTGTGGCAGTGATTGTAACCGTTGAAATGCCATAAATAATGTCCAAAACCTTCCTCATATAAACATCTTGGGCAACATGGAATAGTATTTTTTCGTAATAATGAACGAGGAATAACCTCACTACCTCGTACTAGAGCGGTTGTTGATGGTGAATATATTAGCGATGTTCTATTTATTGCTAAAGACAGTATCTCAGTTTGCTCATTAAAAGTCATAAGGGCTATTTTGTGCAGTGCTGCTACTCTTGAACCATGATTATTTTTGGACGAATAAGGGTTAATTGTTTTTATATCAGTAGGGAAAGCCTCAAATCTATCGTGGTTTTCATCTTGTAAATACCGTTTTGTTACAATGAGGAACCGATGGATATCTTCATAGCCATTATTGTTTGCAACTCTGATGAAAAAACTTTCCAAACTTTCATCTGAATGTGGTTCTGGTCTTTGTAGAAACATGGCTTTCCTTCCTGTTAATACTCAACAACTCTTATAAAGTTAAAAGAAATTAATATGTAATGAGTTTAGTAGATCACCCATAAATAAAAGCACTGATTACGCGAGTGTGGTATTGGCCTAGAGTAAGCGCTGAATGTGGAGTTTGAATATCATTACTTTCAGCAATAAACGCATTTTCATCGTTCTCCCAGTCTATCGTATAGCAATGATCCTCCACTTCGGTATCGATATTCGTTGAATATTGAGTATGTTCTTGGTTTCGTTCACTGTAATAACTATCGTTAAACATCGTTATTCTGGAACAGCTTTCAGGAATATCTATTTCAATTTGTTCTGCAAACCGTACCAGATTACTTTCAGCAAAAGTGTATAGCCACGCATCTTGATTTGCGGGGTTTGTCGTTCGTAATATTCGGCCTAAAACTTGGCGAAAGTATAACTCTGTTCGAATATTACTAAGATAACAACAGACCTGAAGTCTTGGAATATCAGTACCTTCACTAATCATGCCAATACTAACTATCCATTGAGTGGCGCTGTACTTAAAAGACTCAATTATGTTATTTGAGTGTTTGTCTTTATAAGTGACAAGCACACAAGTTTGGTTGAATTGTTGTTTTAATATTTGAATGATTTTTTGAGCGTGTATGATTGAAGCTGCTACGATTAAACCTCCAGCTTTTACTGATATTTGTCTGATCGTTTTAAGCTTATTAACTGCCAACTCAATGATTGTATTTAGAGCATCATTATTATTAAGTACACAAGAATAATGTGTATTACTATTTTCTAGAAGTGCATTGATGGAGCTAAAGTGTTCAGGCTCAGTGCTACTCTGCAATGAAATCTTATCGCTATCGATTAAAGTAATATTTGGTCGTCGACAAACACCATCATTCACTGCTTGTTTTAAAGAATATTGATAGTTACAAATCACCTTATCTTCAGGATCAGTATAAGATAGTAAACTAATAGGTAGCTCATCAGAACGCCAAGGTGTTCCTGTTAACGCCAGTGTATACAAAACTGCATGTTGAATGTCATGTACTAAGCTTTGCCCCCAACTATTGTTGTCAGAGCCTTCATTGCCCCCACAGTGATGAATTTCATCAAAGACACACAATACACGGCGGCGAGATATCGTTTTCCAAAAATCATGATGAAGGTATTGCATCGATTGGTAAGTCATAGAACACCCAAGCGTTGCTACTTGACCTGTGAATGTACAATCTAATATATCTGCGAATGTTTTTTGAATGTCTAAGGCAACCGTTTTTGATGGTGAAAAGCAAATAACAAGATCAATCATATTATTATCAAATAATGCCTTTGCTAAATAGGCTGCCATGCGTGTTTTTCCTGCCCCAGGGGTTGCTTGAGCCAGAAAATGACGATGTCCATTTTTATAATAATCAATAGCATTAGAAATACACTCACTTTGCCAGAGTCGAAGCATCTTAAGTCCTTAGAGTTATTGATATGATAGTACGTTAGATATTGCTCGAATTTGCCCAACAATTGCTGCTGCGTTTTCTTTCGCTTCAGAGTGTAACTTCAATGCTAGAGAGGCTGTCTCTGGAAATTGTTCGATCATCGCTTGGTATTGTTCAGTCTCAGCAAGTTTTATGGATAATTCAGCTTCCATTGTGGCCTTTTGCGTTTTCAGGCTCTTGATACAACCATCTGACATAGTGCCTATATTATTGGTTTGATAGTTCACTGCATGTTGGTTTTTTCGTGGTTTTTTAGTTGTAAATTTAATTAAGTGGTAGTCATCACACTTTTTATATTTTTTACCATGTCTGACACCTGTTGAGGTAAGCACTCCTTTATCTTCTAATTCTGTTAAGTGCCGTGAAGCAAAAAGCCTAGTAGTATTTGGATTTTTATAGTGTGGGAATAAGTGCGTCAGCAGATCACGAATCGTCGTAGTTTTAAATGGCTCATCAGTAACTTCGTTCAAAGCCATAAGAATATCAGAATGTATTTTTACTAAATCGGTCATAGCAAGTGTTTAATAAATAGTTTTGCGGATTATAGTCCGTGGTAACATAATCATCAATAATAGATAGTCTTTCATTTTAGGTATTCCATAAAATGAAAGACTTAGCAAAACTCTTTGGTGCAAATTTGCGCTCAAAACGTCGTGATAAAGGCGTATCACAAGATCAATTAGCATTATTGGCAGATATAGACAGAAGCTATATCGGTCGAATTGAGCGTGGTGAGGTCAACATAACGTTGGAAAAGGTATATCAACTCGCAGTAGTACTTGAATGTGATGTTAAAGACTTACTTCCCTAAAAGATGGCAGCATTAAATCTATTACTTTTGATTTAAGATATGACAGGATCGCTTGGTGATCACATCGAGCTGACTTCCATGGCTAGCTCAAAATTTCCCCATTCCTATTTAGTGCTTTTACTCGTTCATATTACATTAACGTGATTTTGGATTAGTTTTATTTACTGTATATCTAACCAAATTAAACAAAGCATGGTGTTTTTACCGCTTGAATTCAGTTTTTAATAAGACTGATTAAATACATTTCTTACTTTTCACATCCTCTCATAAAGCGTTCGGCGTGAAAAAGTGTTATCAACTTCATGATATATAAAAATTATATCGAGTATGATATGGGTTTTATATGAGTATATTTTGCGCAAAAGTAAGAATGCTTATTAATATACTGTTATGTTTAATCAGTGCCAAAATCGCACACGGTCATATCTAAGAAGTTATGTTAATAGATAATGAATTTACTATCAGAGAAGGATTACTTCTCCACAAAAATATCTCACCATTAAGTGAACAGCATCTTGATGAGTTAAAGCACGTTCAAAACCTAGATGTCACTGGGTTCACAGAGGCTGATGTTCGAGGTGAAATAATTGATCCAATAATAAGGGTATTAGGATATAAAAAAGGTCAATTTTCATCTGTTGATAGAGAAAAGCACATCCGTTTTCTTGGGAAAACACATAAATATATCGATTATAGTTTTACTTTGTGGAGAGAGAACTTCTGGATTATTGAAGCAAAGAAACCATTAAAGGGAGATAGATTTGGGTATGATGAATTAAGCCAAGCAACAGAATACTCAATTCATCCAGAAATTAATGCATCTGTAATTGTCTTATGTGATGGCTTGAAGTTAGAGATATTCGATAGAGAGGAAGATCTCGAAACTCCTGTAATTTCATTTAAGATCAAGAATCTTTTAGAAAACATCGATTATCTAAGGAAAATATTAGAACCCATGCAGATTTGGTTCTTTTATAAAAGAAGGGTCCTAAAATCCATAGACAAGGCTTTTGAGTCAGAATTCAATCAGCAAAGAGTAAATGAGTTCTTAGATATTATCGAAAACAGATTTAGAGAAAAAAGAGGTCAAATTCTCAAAAATTTCCAGTCAGCTGAATTTACAGAGAAGGATTCTGCGGTTGAAGTGTCAAATGCAAGCATAGATGACATCATTGATGTACATTTTTTCTTTTCTCAACCGAGATCAACAATGTACTCAATGAACAAGGTTTTAATTGATCATTGTCTTAAAATGAGAAGCTTCGATGTAATATACAAGGTATTCCCTGATCATTATAGAGATGCGAATGATGCATATTACTCAAATGCTTTAAGTTTTTTAATTCTGCTTGAAATGGAAACAAACACCTTAAATTGGTCTCCATCATGGTTAGTTGGTGAGGGAGATAAAACAGTAGAGTCCACTATAAAGGGATTAATCAGTCACACCTTGAATTTCTTTGAAAATGATGAAGCAAGAAAAATCATCCTACTTGCATCATCAGCATTTAGGCGTTTATTCAAGGTATTGTCTATTGTTAGTCCTCAACTCAATCAAGGAAGTGAATTACAACACTTATTAACGAGAGCCAATGAATCTGAATTCTCATGGAACCAGATATTATCTTCCCCAAAAAGAAATATAATTATCGATATAGATAGGCTTAGTCTTTTGGCAACAGATAGGTTTGTTTCAGATTTTACTTCCGATAAGTACAAATTCAACTCAGCTTTGGCAAAGCAACAATTATCACAGGTTTGGCATTTAGAAAAAATGCTTCTTGAGAGTACGCCAAATTATCGCCAACTTCTTCGAGAGAAAGACTTGGGAGAATTACACCCAACGGAAGCTTCTTCTGTAGTCTCTGACAATTTAGGACATAACTGTTTATGCGTCATAAAAATGAGCGAAAAGTGGAAAAAATATACTCTAGAAAATCACATGGATGAAGTGATAGCACTATCTAAAAATGGCTCTTGGGCAGCCAAAGAAATGCTCGAGGGTAAAGAAATTCCTGATAACTCATCGAGAAAAACTATTGAGCTCTCAGATCGCTTTTTCCTTGGCAACGATAAGCTACAGGGTTCATTGAAAACGCTCTATGGATACTCATGAGCCGAGACAAGAAACATAACAAGAAAATCCAGGTGACGCCTACGGCGCACTTGATTTAGGCGTTATCCTTACTTTTCCTAATATCTAGTCACCAAAATAGAACAAACAGTTAACTAACTGTTGTTCATCTATGAGTTAGCTTAATGGCTAGCTCGAATTTGCTCCATTGTTTGCTAGCGCTCATAAGTCATCACCCATCAAGAAGGCGAGTTTGCCATAGCTGGACTAATGGAACGCAAATCAAATGACACATGGCTCTATGTGCAGTTGGTTTGCAAACTTTTCGTAGCGATGCATGTTTTCACTACTAAGGAGAAGTTTTCTCTTTTTAATGAGCTCAATCATGCATGTTCGATGTGAATTATGATGTTATACAATGGCTTGTTGAAGTGGCTAAGTTACCTGTGGCATTCTATCAAGAATGTAAAACGAGAATTGATCATATAAAGTTGTTAGGTTAATCAATAATTTGGGAAACTCATGACAGGATTAGAAATACTCGGAGCATTAGGGGCACTTTCTGCCTGTATAGGTGTGCTCAAGCCTGTGGTAGATCGCCAAGATGATTTACAAACTATTGCAGTAGAAAAACTTAATGAAGCTGTTACTGAGACAGAGGGTTATTTTTATACTCAAAATGGGAAAGCTCAAATAGAGCACACATTAAACAGAGTTTGGAACTCAGCTTCTATAGCTTTGGATCGGGCGGGTTACCCTGAAATGTCTAGACTTGCGCAAATCAAAGGTACTTACTGGTTAAACCCAAATAACTGGGATGATGAGACTATCCGTGAATCTGGCATTCAACTCAGCGAAATGCGCAGAAAGTTAAATGAAGCGTTGGAGCAAAATTAACCTAACAAGGCACTAAACTCGACACTCCAACGCTTGGCATTTTTGCTTCGCAAAAGTCTATGCCAAGGTCTTGTGCGGGTTAGTTTGGCGTTAGGGCTTTCAAACCGCGTTAAGATAAAAATAAAATGGACGTAATTAAATGAAAATTCTTGGGATTAGGGTTGAACCAAAAAAAACAACATTTGTTGTTATTAACTGTGAAGGAGATAACTTTACAATTATCAATAATGAATGTATTAAAGTTCCAGCAGCACTGGATTTTCCTGAAAAGTTGAAATATATAAGAAGCTGCGTTTTGGATATTTTAAGAGAGTATACAATAAGTATTGCTGGCATAAGAATAGCTGAGAGTAATTCTCAAAACTTAGATGTAACTAGGCTTCATATCGAAGGTGTCATACAAGAGGCGTTTGCTAGTAGTAGCGTTGACAAGTATTTCACAGGTAGAAAAACATCTATTGCATCTAGATTAAATATGAAACCTAAGCAGTTAGAATTGATTATTAAAGGTAATAATGGTTATGAATTGTTAGGTCACTGGGAGTTGCTAAAAAATAATAATGCAAGAGAGGCTGCATTAGTTGCAATGGGGGCTTTAGCATAATGTATCCATATCAGAAAGCACAAGTATCTTTTAAAAAGATTGAAGAGATTGGGCAAGAAGGACAAAACTCAAAAGTTTATCGTGTTCATGATGAATATCTCGATGCTGAAATGGTCATAAAAGAAGTCGAGAAAAACGATAACTTCTCTGCTGCTGATTATTTTTCAGAAGCCAGAACTTTATATCGTAGTAGCCATCCATATGTTGTACAGGTTAGTTACGCCTGTGAAGATGCTAAAAAAATATATGTGGCGTCACCATATTATAAAAATGGTTCACTTAAGCGCCTTATGTCGACAAGGTTTTTAACGACAAAGGAAATTATTCGTTATTCAACACATATTCTTAACGGCTTACATAATGTTCATTCGAAAGGATTAATTCATTTTGATATTAAGCCTGATAATGTTCTGATTTCCGATCGCAATGAAGCATTGCTGGCAGATTTCGGATTGACAAAAGTTATGGATAAAGAAGGTGTAGCGAAACAACCTAAGTTATACATTAAGCAATTTCCTCCAGAGGTATTTGGAAATCGAGAATGTGAGTTTGACAATAGGTTTGATATCTATCAAGTTGGTTTGACTATGTACAGAATGTGCGTAGGTGATCAAGCTTTTGATGAACAATTTTCTGTTTACCAGACAGGCCCGCAGTTTGGTCAAGATGTAATATCGGGTAAGTTTCCAGACCGTAAAGCATATCCATTGCACATACCTACAAAATTACAACGAACCATAAATAAATGCTTAAAAGTTAATCCAGGAGATCGCTTTGGATCAGCTGTTGAAGTAGTAAACGCTCTTGCTGATATTGATGGTTCTATACTACACTGGGAGTATAAACCAACTGAGACTCACCAAGTATGGGAGTCAAATGTTGATGGTGTCACTAAGACGATAAGTGTATGTAATGAAAGGAAATCAAAAGCTTACCGTAAAACAGGGTCGTCAGAGCCGAGAAGAATTACGGCATATTGTAAGGACGACATTACTGATACGGATATCATTAGGTTTTTAAATGATGAAAAAGAAATGCGAAAAAAGTAGTCAATTTTTAACTAGAGCAAGATTAGTTAATGACACTCGAAAGTCTCTTTCTCGCGATAAGTTACCAGAGCCAACGGAAGACATGTTTGACTGTCTTTTAGGCTTTAAGCCGGGAGCAAGAGACTTCATTGACCTCTCCAAAACAGTTAAGCCCTAACAAAACAATCAAAGTGATGCGTTACATTCGGCATTATTGATATGGCTAGCCCCGTGTTTACGGTGCTAGCCTGTTCTTTATTTTGGTTGCCGTGCTCACTAGGACCGTGCCGACGTAGCGAAATCGGACCGAGCGTTTGGGTTAGCAAAAATGCGCTTGCAATACCAGATCTAATCCATCATCTGCTTGATGCGCAAAACCGCTAACTCAGAAATGTCCAGAATCTTCTCAGAGGGCACTCCTTAACTCAGGAGTGCCCCGTTACGAGTTAATGCGACCTAAATTTAGTTCTTGAATGTCCATATTTGCGATACTTTAACTAATCGAGGCAAAAAGAAAGGCCTGGCCCCATTATTTGCCACTTCTCTACTTACGTCACTCGGTCTTACCAATAGCGGTAACTCACTTTGGTCGAAATGATCGATGGATTACCTCCGTATAGGAAACCTTGGTAGGCAAAAGACAAGACTTGACTCCACGACTTCCCATTTCCTTCGACAGTATGAAGAACTAGTTGAGTATGAGTATTATCAATTATACTCATACTATTACTATACAGAAAAATAAGTACAGATAACCAAAGAGGATGGCGTTAATAACTAAATGTTGGCGCTGTTTTCATCCCATATAGCCCCACCTCTTAATATCGAATTTAGTGTTATACCTCTTCATTTAATCTGCCATGCATATTTCTTTAAATATTACATAAGATTTTATGGTTTGATAGCAAGTATTGTTTATTTTCGGTAAGTTTATAGCGGCTCTCTATATTACATGTTATATGAATATAGAGGGTAACTAGTATTTAGCTATTTACTTGAAATAACAGACAAATTAATACCTGTAGTTTCCTTTATATAGTTCTCGGCTGAGCCAATGATACTAAGAACGTCATTATTAGTTTTTATCTTTGAAATTGCTGGTTGGACTATGTACATAGAGTACTTTGAGATGCAATATTTTGACATTTTTTTATATTTAACTAATAGATCAAGGGTTCCTTTATCGATACGTGAAGACTTTTGTTGTTGTAACCGATTCTTCTCCCTACTTATCAACCGTTCGAACAATTTTTCTTCACAGTTAACCCATTTTACGCTTTTGACAGCTTGTCCTGATACTTGATATACATCGTCTACTCTCGCGCCTGGTAATGATCCTTTTGAGCAATACTTACAATGGTAAAAATCAATTATAAGTTGTTCATCTTGCGTATTCTTAATTGCTACTATATCTGCAACCTCACCAGACCCATCATCATCAAAGACAATGTCATATTGATCCTTAATGGTTTGAATTGTTTTATATTGTATTGAGTTGCTTATTTTAATATCTCGTTGTGATTCTACGGAGATATCAATCCCTTTCCAATCCCAAACCTCGATTTTTTCGATATCATAGGGGAATGCAAAAGTTTCTTCACAGTAATGTCTCAATGTACCTTCGATAATTGATGTATCAGAAAGGAATATTATAGGTGGATTATCCGAAAAATAGGATTCTAATGATTGTGTTTTCGTTCCTATTCTTATTTTTATTTTTTCACTACCACTTACAATAAATCCACCTTCATTGTTTAATGACATTTTGAAATTGTAGATTTCATGATCTGATTTTAATATGAAATCGAATTCGTTATTGCCGAGAATATTGTCTTTTTTGATTTCTAGTTGATAATTAATAATCGACTGGTGATTGTCGTTAATTAATAAATCTATCCGACTTTCATTTTTTCTAAGTATATCTTCAGGCCAATCAATATTTATTGCTTGAATTTTAGGGTAGGTTTTTAATTCTTCTGACTGCATTGCGGTTTTCATTATTTCATTGGTGTTGATAGTCTCATCTAAAATCTTTGAACCTATTTTTTTACACCATTTTATCCACACATCGATTGAGTCACTATCCATTGCCCATACTTTACCCTTATGAGAACAGCCAATAGTAACCATTTTCCCTTCTTCATAACCTTTTCCAAATATATTAGATTTTCTAGCTCTTTGTGCCTCTAATTCTGGAATGGCTTCTTTAGTGTTAGTCCCTGTGTACATGATAAAGCGTAAATCGCTCTTATCTTTATTTAAACCAATATTTTGAAAGCGTAATCGTTTGACACGCCCCAAAACCCTGAACATGTTTTCACCCGTTAATTTCACCGCATCTTTGGCTACTAACTCAACAAGCCTTTTGACATTTCCGTCGGTACTTGAAGAGTGTACATATACCAAATTGGTTTTTTTATCATAAAAAATTATATACAAATCCCAACTAACATCATTGATTTGTTGAGAGTTTGACCATGGAACAGATAACATTGTCTTGACGGAAAATATAAGTGTATCTTTATTTTTACTAATGGTTGAGTCTGTGATTTCATGGTTTTTATCTTGAAACTTAATGAATTGATCAGGTTTCCATTTTGAATTGGTTACTCTAAACACCTGAGTGCTAATTTTAGGGCTTATCCCTTGTTCTAAAAGATTACTACCTTTTGAATCAAAGTTCTGCCTGAATTCTTGATATTCCTTTTCGCTACTAACTTTTTTCGTTCCAATTTTCTGAATAATATCATTCCAATCAGAGTCTTCACTATACAGCTCTTCAAGAGTGTTATTCACCTTAGCATCAGCTATATTGGCTACAAACTTTGCATTGCCTAAGCCAGTAAATTTCCGAGTAAATCGTCCTGTAAATTGAAGCATTATATTTATGCTTTTGTGAATATCATGTAACGCACAAACTTTAAGTTGAGGAAGGTCAAATCCTTCCCCAAGCATATCAACACATACAATAATTGAGTGTTTTAAATTTTTAATATCATCCAGTATCTCTTTTTTATTTTTTGTTTTACTATTAATAACTATTGGATTCAAATCTGTGTACTTCTCATAGTGTTGAAATACTTTCTTGGATCTTTCTATTGTGGACACCCGTGCCATTAATATGTGATTCAGGCCATTTTCTCTATCTTTTCGAAGGAGTGAAACAGCTTTTTTTGCAATTTTCTTGTCAGAAAAATCATCAACAAACTCTTTAATTGGATGAAATTCAATAGGCTTAAAGTAACCATCTTTTTGTGCTTGTTTAATCGGATAGTTAAAAATGATTTTGCCGTCTACTCGATTTTTATCTGATCGAAATGGTGTAGCTGTAAATTGAAATATTGGTTTCCCTTTAAATATTTCTTTAACTCGATTCCATGTGCTCGCAACTACATGATGTGCTTCATCTACTATCAGGTGTGAACATAGATTACTTAAACTCTTTATATCATCATTACTATAGTTAGCTAACGAACTTGCTGTCGCGATAATTACGTTTGCATCTTTAAATGAATCTATTTCTTTGGAGTCTACCATCCCTTGCTTTACGGCCATTACTTTTGGATTTAAGACCAAATATGTTACTAATCCTAGCTCCCTTAATAACCCGAGAGAAACAAATTTTTCTACGGTTTGCTTGCGTAGTGCATCAGATGGAACAATAACTAAAGTACGTTTAAATTTTCCAGCTACAACCATAGATAATATTGTTTCTGTTTTTCCTGTCCCTGTTGGCATTACGACTGTGGCTGTTGATCGTTCATCTGAACGAATGTGAGCTAGTGCTGCGTATATTCCTCCAATTTGAGGTGAGCGCAGGCCTGCGATATTGTCAGATTCTTCTACAAAATTAAAATTATTACGCAACCAAGATTCATGAACATCGTCGGCCGTTAGCATAGAAGTGTTATCTTGCAATAGTGATTGCCAAATCAGCTCATTCTTGCCAAAAGTTACAATTTCTCGACTAGGTTCTTCACTCATACTCATATTTTGTCATCCAATATAGTTTAGCGCATCACTATTGATCTAATAATCAATAGGGTGCATATAAGTAAAACCATCGTAACTGATGATTTATATTCTAACTAGATAAAATTCAGAGATTTAAGAACTATGGATGAAAAAGCACTGATGGCGTCACAACCATCACACCAAGCCCCTGCACGCTTATAGCCCTGCATAAGACAAAACTAATGGGGTCAATTTTTGCCTTTTGCTTAACTATGTTTTCTATACCTGAAGTAATCAGAAAATACAGTGTGTTCTATAGATCGTAACAAGCTTTTGTCCATTTCCTTCCAACTACAATCGTGATGACCAAATGAAGAAGGAGGTCATCATGGTAGTTTTCAACAAAACAAAACAAAACGAAGTGGCGTCAAAAAGCCTTTTCAGCTTGAGGAAATTTGGCGGATCAGAACCAGACTAGAGATTGAAAATAGTTTGATGCAGCTTGTGCTACTTAACTTAGCTATTGATAGCAAACTTAGAGCGAGTGACTTGCTCTCGCTCAGGGTTTGCGATGTATCTTCGCAAGATAGGATATTTAGTCGTGTTAAGCATATTCAGCGAAAAACAGACATTGAAGTTCAATTTGAAATAACGACAAGAACTCAAAAAAGTCTAATGAGATGGATTTTGATTTCTTCGTTAAACGCCAGCGATTTTCTTTTTCCAAGCCAAAGACGAAAGCAACAATCAATTAGCTATTCGTACTATAGATACCTAGTCAGAAAGTGGGCGTCAGATCTTGGGTTGGATTCTAACCTGTATGGCACTCATTCAATGAGGCGAACAAAAGCTACATTGGTCTATGCAAAAACGAAAAATATTCGAGTGGTGCAACTTTTACTGGGACATACAAAGGTAGATAACACGATTCGCTATCTTGGTGTTGAATTAGAAGATGCATTATTACTTTCAGAAGGTACTGATTGTTAGTGAAAGGAACCCTATTTCTTAGGGTTCCAATTAGCTACTATTCTGACAAGCTGTTGCCCCAAATTCATTTAGAGCTAATGCTCATCACACCTTCAGAAGACCGTACTTGCCCCAATTTTTATAATGAATCATTATGTGCTTAGTTGACTAATTGCTAGGTTGCCTTAAGTCTAGGGATATGGTGTCTATTTACTTTTATCCGATAAACCTTTGGCGATCTAGCAGCCCAGATGCTTAGGATACCCAAAGTGCATATTTCAAAAGTTAGAATTGAAAACTTCCGCAATTTTCGTGAATTGGAAATAAAAACAGATAGAAACATGGTGATTGTGGGAGAAAATAAAGTTGGCAAAAGTAATTTCCTCTTCTCTCTCAGACTTGTTTTAGACCCCTCATTATCTGACCTAGACCGATTCCTAAGTCTGGATGACTTTTGGGATGGATTAGGAGGAGACAAGTTAGGAAGTACAATAAAGATATCCTTAGAAATTAGCGGAATTGACCAATCACCAACGACCTTAGCCGCTTTGGCTGATGGCTTAATTGACATAACAACCCACACAGCGAAAATAACCTATGTTTATCAACCTAAAAGCGGGGTGACGATAAACTCTCTTAATGATTACGAGTACAATATATACCTTGGAAATACTGAAGATATTCCTATAAATCGTTCCCTGCGTCGCTGCATACAAATGGAACTATTTCATGCACTGCGGGATTGTGAAAGGGAGTTGAGTAACAGTAAGAGAACGCCTTTAAGAACATTTTTGGAACATGTCGGTGATAACCTTACTGAAGCACAAAAGGCTTCAATCCTAGCTGGATTTGAACAAACGCAAATGGCACTTTCTGGTGTTCCAGATTTAGGACAAATAGAACAGAGTATCAACTCTATGCTCCAAACAATGGTTGGAACCAGACACGTATCTCCTGTTCAGTTGAAACTAGCTCCGCAAGACATCAACAAACTAATTAAGTCTCTCCAATTGCTGGTTGATGCAGGAACTCGGGCAATCAATCAATCTAGTACTGGTAGCTCCAACATACTATTCTTGACGTTAAAGCTACTCGAGCTTCAGCACTCAATGAGTATTGGTGAACAAGAGTTTACTTTCTTAGCAATTGAAGAACCTGAAGCCCACCTTCACCCTCATGTTCAAAGATTACTGTTTGAGTATTTCTACAACTCAGAGGCAAACTTAAACACCCTCCTTACAACACACTCACCACATATCGCAAGCTCAGCTCCAATTAATTCTCTGATCGTACTAAAAGAGTCAATGGACGGGGTTATGCCCTCAACAAAAGGACATTCTTTGGTTAACTCTGCACTATCTCCTGAAGATATAGAGGACATGAGTAGATACTTAACCGTTACACGGGGGGAGGTTCTATTCGCTCGTGGTGTAATTTTAGTTGAAGGAGATGCTGAGGAGTTTTTGTTCCCTGAGCTAGCAAGAAAGTTAGGGTATGAGTTGGACAAGAAAGGAATATCTATATGCTCAGTGGCCGGAACAAACTTTGATCCGTACGTAAAGTTCCTGTTGAGTATCGGTACACCTTTCGTAGTTATAACCGATCGCGATCCACTAGAGCTAGAAGTACCATTAGGCGTCACTAGAATAGATAAGTTACTGGGTATTATCTTACAAAATCACACACTGAACAGTGCTGAAGCAACAATCTTGGCTCAGGGGCGAGTTAACGGAATCTTTACCAACACTCAAACGTTGGAAACTGAATTGGTAAGCTCTCAGAACATGAAAAATACAGTGTGTGATATTTTACTGGAAGAGCATGGCTCTCGCCCGCAAGTAGGCCCAATAATCACTTCGTGGAGGCAAAACACTTCACCTATAGATACGAACGCTATGCTTCGGTACATCAGTGAAATAGGTAAAGGAAGGTTCGCTAAGCGTTTGAGTAACCGACTACCTGAAGGGCAATGTCCAGAATACATAGCTGCTGCTTTCGAGTACATTTATGAACGCACATAATATCCCCAGTAAATACAAAGAAGAAGCAGAAGAACTGAACACATTAGGTCAAAGAGATGTGTTCGATTCGACTGCTAATTGCGCAGTCATGGCTGGCCCAGGTAGTGGAAAGACGAAAACACTTGTCTTAAAAGTTGCCAAAATCATAGATGAAGATATCTCAAATTATGAGAGAGTTTCTTGTATTACTTATAGTCGACAGTGTTGCAAAGAGCTTCACAACCGTTTTAAAAAAATCGGATTATCTTCTAGTGAGAAATTGTATATTGGCACCGTACACAGTTTTTGCCTGAGTCAAATTGTTGCTCCATTAGCACATTTGACTGACTCAACATTACCTACATCTTATAGTGTAGCTACCGAAGATCAGAGAAATGAAGCCTTTAACTTAGCTAAAGAACTGGTTGGGGAAAGAGTTCGATATTACAGCCAAAGTTTCATGGCAAGCTATCGTATGACGCACCTAGAAAGAGGGCCAACATTTAGCACGGCTGATTCCAATTGCGCAAATTTAATAGAGGTCTATGAGAGGCTTTTAAGAGAAAGATGTCTAGTAGATTTTGATGACTTAATACTCGTTAGTAGGCGCCTTATTCTTGAACACAGCTGGATTCGAGATATTTTAAAAGCCAAATTCCCTGTTATTGTTATTGATGAGTATCAGGATCTGGGTAAGCCTTTGCATGACATGGTTATCGCTCTTGCCGAGCATGGTATACGAATTATCGCTGTTGGAGATATAGACCAGTCTATATATGGATTTACAGGAGCTCACCCTGAACTCCTTGAGCATTTAAGTGAACGTGATGATTTCGAAAAAGTTGAGATGAAACTTAACTATAGATCGGCACAAAACATCGTTAGCTTATCGGATGGGTTTGTTAGCCAAGCAAAGGGAGTAATAGCCCATCACCAAGATAGAGTTGCAAGCATTACTTGTCATCTATGCCCAGATGGTATTGAGCAACAAATTGAACAAGCTTTAACGCAAGCTTTGACTATCGCTTCTGAAACGTCGGATAGAGCACTTAGTGATATAGCGATTTTGTATCCCGATGCAAACACAGGAGATCTTGTTGCAGCTCAAGCCTCACGGTTAGGCATTGTTTATAACCGTACAGACAACAATGCTCCTTACAGAAAGAATCCACTTACAAATTTTATTGAAGACTGTGCCTCATGGGTTAGTTACGACTGGCGAGCAACATCAAACAAAATCTTGTTATCAGAGTTAATCTCGACATTGATTAGTTTCGTGAAAAGCGACATTGATGACATAGATGCTTTAGTTCAAGGCTTTGTATCCTATCTATGGACAGTAAGAGGCAATGTGGAAGAAAGCCCTGCTTATAGCTTTGTTACCGAGCTAGTTAGTATTTGCTTTCCTTTTTCAGCGTCTCCATCCCACATGTCAGATGATTTTAAAGAAGTAGGAAAGATGACTCAGGCACTATCAAGTGAAGGCGTATTGCAGAATGTAAGCCTTACAGTGTTGGGTAATAACAGAGAGAAGTCTAACAAGTTAAATTTGATCACTTATCATTCATGCAAAGGTTGTGAATACGATATTGTTATTGCTATAGGTCTAGATAATGGTGTTTTTCCTAAATTGAAGTGGGATCAAGGTACTTACCAGTGGTGCTACCCAGATGATAGGGAGATGCAAGAAAGGAGGCGACTTTTTTTCGTTGCATTAACGCGAGCAAAATATGACGTTCATTTTTACAAATCTGAATTCTTTTTGACTAGTAGAGGTGACAGAAGGTATTTCGGACAAAGCAAATTTCTAGATGAACTTGCTAGTCGAATGAGCTAAAGGGAAGATTAGTAATGAATCCATTTAAGAACTTTCAGCTAAAGCAACTTCCAGACTTGGTATTGGTCATTTTGGGAATATCATTTCTAGCAATTTTGGGAGCACTGATCCGCTCAGTAGTTCTTCCTGGAGGAACATTAGGCTGGCTATTGGTTATTGCGGCCTTTCTTAGTTTCAGTATTGCTTGGAAGAATACTCACTACAGAACTCACGACAAAGAAATACATAAGTGGGTAAATGCATGGCGGCATAATGGGTTGTCGAACGCATTTCTTTGTTTAGCCGTGGTAATGTTGATATCAGCATGCGCATACTTCAAGTAACGCTAGTTACAATCAAGGATAAGTTTCGCCCAGACCATGTATTATCTGGGCTTTGATCAAACCGCATTTTCTTTTATTTAGTAAATCGACCGAGCGTATCTGTTCAGCGAGTTTGTCTTATTAAAAATTATCCGTTAAAAGCTTACTTAGTGAAGTAATTGACACACTTTTGTCCAACAACGAGCTAGCTATTTTTGCTAGCTCAAATCTGCCCCATTATGAGTTAGATCTTTTACTCATTCATATATCATTAACGTGATTTTAGATTAGTTTTGTTGACTTATTTTTATGCAAATCAGTCTTACTTAATACATTTCTTACTCTGAATGTTTTCAATAAATACTTAGAAATAAAATAATGCAACCAAGCTCATGATATTTATGAATTAAATTGATTATTATTGCTGAACTTTAGTGGCATTATTTTGCATGAAAGTAAGAATGCCTACTAATAAGCTGCTAGCTCGTCCATTAAAAATAATTTAATAAGGCACATATATGGCATTGATTGATTCGTATAGAAGAAATGTTGCTCGAAAACAAGATGAAATTGCTCGTTTAACTGAGCAAAAAGCAAAAGAGTACACGAAAATTACTGGTTTTAATAATAAAATCCAAACAGCTACGCGTCAGATGAATTCTTCTAAATCAGTAACGACGATCAATAGTCGTTTAAAGGAAATTCACAGAAATCAAGAAGATATAGCAAGAATTGAAAAGAAAACAGCAGAATTTGAAACGAAAATTGCTAAGAAAAATAAGGAACTTCAAGCAGAACAACGTAAGTTGGGTAATGAAGAAATAAAGGAAGCGAAAAAACTACAGCAACAACAGGTTAAATTTCAACTTGATCAAGCAAAGGCCTTTAGTGCTGTAAACAGAACTCTAACTGAACATTCAGATGCTATTAACTCACTCAATGAACTTCCTGAAGAGATCACTGTACTATTTCTTGCTTCAAACCCAAGAGATCAGGGGCAGTTGAGTTTAGATGAAGAAGTGAGATCTATTAAAGAAATGATTACTAAATCACGTCACCGTGATGCGGTCAAACTTGAATCCTGCTGGGCAGTAAGGCCAGGGGATATACTTCAGTATATTAATGAATATCAACCAACAATTGTTCATTTTAGTGGGCATGGTAGCTCCGATAATGAACTCGTGCTTATGGATAACAATTCAAATACAAAACTAGTTTCTATGAGATCAATAGTTCAAGCAATGAGTGTTGCTAATGAAGATCTAAGGTTGGTATTTTTCAACACTTGCCACTCTAAGAACCAAGCTAGCAATGTCACTGAATATATCGAATGTGCGATTGGAATGAATACTTCAATCACTGATAATGCTGCACAAATTTTTTCGGCACAATTTTATTCTTCTTTAGGTTTTGGCTTATCGGTTGAAAAATCGTTTAATCAAGCTAAAGCTGCATTAATACTAGAGGGAATTCCTGAGGAAAATACACCTGCTTTGTTCGTCAAATCAGGCTGTGATGCTTCGGAAATTTGTATTGTTGCAGAGTAAGTTGGCTAAAAATCTGTTTAAGAGTGCTCCCAACGTTTGGCATTTCTCATTCCATCGTTAGGTTTTAGTGTTTAAGGTGGTATGCGGGAGCTTCGGTATTGCGTTGCTCACCACTTAACGAGGCGTTAGTACTCAGGAGTAAAAATTGGCTATAGAGGTAGCATGTTCAACCGCATCAGTGTGGATCGAACCCAAATATATAATTCCAGCATTTATGGTTTTGTTTTCGTCAGGTCTTTTCCCGTTTTTACTGCATAAATACAAGGTAAAACGAGAACGAGAGGAGAAACTCTTTGATACTAGAAAAGAAGAGTATCAGGGGTATTTTAAGAAAATGGAAGAAGCTGCGAGGTTAGCAGGGCAGGACTATGATAAATATTTAACTGAAACGTTGCCCAACGCTTCACGTAAGCTCTATGAAGCTCAATCTTCCCCTGAAGCTGTAGTTGAATATCAACAAACGCTAAATGCTTTCACCAAAGACATTAATGATGGATTTATGAAAGCTACAAATGAGCTAGTTAGTCTTAGAATCGTGTGTAGCAATAAACTTGCCGTACTGTTGGATGATTTTGAAGGGACGTACCAGGCAATGATGAGCCTGCAGCCTCAGATGCTTGAGGAAATTCGTCAGTCTCTTACCCCCGAATCGTTCATCACTGGTCAATTCAATTTTGAAACCCCAAGTAAAATAATGATGAATGAGTTAGGGACTTCTTTGGTTGAAACTAGAAATTTGATAATTAAGACAATGCGTAAAGAGTTAGGGTTTGAGTACTAACAAATAAGGATATGTGTCGCGCAGCCGACACCTATCCGAAGTGTTGGACAAGCCCAAGCTACCTTATATAAGTAAATATCATCAAGAGTAATGTCAAACCCTTACTTTTCCTAATATCTACCAGCCGAAAAGGAGCAATTAATCTAAGCAGTTTTTGTCCAAAAATTAGCTAAAGATCTTACTCTCATCGAAAGGTTTTCGTTTTCCTCTATTGTTGCGCATATAATCTTCCCAACCTAAGTCATTAGGTTGGTCTTGCAACATTCTATCTGTGATCTTGACGCCTTGAACAAAAGGGTTTTTCCATGTTGAGAGTTTATTACCAGATGTCAAATTAGATGCAAATTCCCAGTCGTTTTTACTTATGCAGTTATTGTCGTTTTCAATTGCATTTACCGCCGCATGAAAGACTAAATTTCGAAGTGAACGCATATTTCCTTGCGAAAATGCATAGATTTTTTTTGCTATAGGTTCTGATGCAAGGTTTGATAATTGATCAAAAGGTAAGGCTTCATCTAAACGTCTGAGAAAACCAGCATAAATGCCATAATTATTGATATAACTAAATGGTTTTAATTCAAACTGTATCGAAAAGCGACTTCTCAGCTGAGTGTTTGCTGCCAAAACTACTTTTGAATAGGGCATACCAAAAAGAATGACAGGGCATTTTGTCTTATTTATTAACATCTTTAGCCAGTCACCAACTCTTGAGAGTATTCTATTTGAAGATTTTTCTACTAAGTGTTGAAATTCATCAATGATAATAAGCTCTATTTTCATTGTTGGTACTAAATCTACTATTCGTTTTGTTAAAATAGTTAAGTCTGATTCATAAAGAGCTAAGGGATCTTCAAGGTAGAGCAGGAGTTCACGAGCGGCATCTACAGGTTTTGCATTCTCTGGTAATTCGATATAGACAACAGGGACAATATCTTGTCGTGCTGTTGAGTCTTTATCATTCGCTTTTAGGTATTTTCTTATAATTGAGGTTTTGCCAACGCCAGATGCGCCATATACCATCATACACGATGGTTCTGCCCCAAATTTAGAGAGCCTTCTGCATCGATCTATATTGTTTATGATAGCAGCTACATCAGGCGTAGATATAAACGCTTTTTTTGCTTTGGCAATTCTTGTAATGTTGTCATCCATAATTTAGATCCTATACATAATCAATATCCCATCCACTACTATCTTCTTTTTCAATATTTTTAGTTGATGTCTTTTGATTATTAGCAGATTTTTTTTCTTTAGGTTGTCGAGCATTAGCAGCCATTTGTTCGTTTTCTTGATATCGAGCAGCACGACGTTTATTTGTTATTGTTGTTTTTTTCTTTTGAATAGATTGATCAACAATTTCATCAATTCTTAATTCAGCATCAATTTCAGAGTCTAAGTTATGTTCGGTAATATTGAGTTCTTGTTTTATTTTTAGGTTTTTTTTATGCATCCATAAAGTTACTGTACTCGCATATTCATAATCAATAGCAGGGACTTTGAAATAAGATTCTGTATCTTCATCAAGAACCCATATGAAGCCCATATTTTCGCGGTTATATTTTATCGTAACTTTATGATTACCTTTCTTACCTCGGTATTCTGCTAATCGTTCACTGCTATAAAAAAGCTCTGTTGCTAGTCCAATCCCTTCTTTTCTTAACATTCGTTTATCTAACTTAGTAAAATAGAAATCAAGTTCTTCGTCGGTACCAAGAAATTCATTCGGAGGCCAGTTTTTTTCAGCGTGTTTCCATACTCTATTTGGGCAGTTTGTCCCTCTTGAATTTGGTCTAGGATGGAAAATATCAACAAGCCATGTAAGGTATATTTGTTTGATTTCACTTAATGTTAATGAGGCTTCGTCGCTGGAATTGTAGCCCTCTCTTTGTAAGTAATTACTAAATGTTTTACCAGGAAGATCATTAAGTAATTCAGTGTTAGTGGTTCCATACTGCCGTTCTGTATGCGGTTTATTATCAGGTGTTTCTACTCTGTTTTGATGAATGTTTATAAGTAAACTGTCACAAGCAAGAGTAAAGTCTTTAGACAAAAACTCTTTACCATTATCCGTAACAAGTAGGTCAGGGATTCCATAACATAACCATTCATTTTGAATTGATGGATAGTTTTGTAATAGATTATCTTTGCGTTTGATTGCATTTTTTAATGCTAAGGCAACAGACATGTAACTTGGAGGTTCAAAGCCAAGGTAGAAACCAATTACTGATTTACTATGACAATCTACTAGTTGAGTTAAATAAGGACGACCTATAGGTACTCGATGTTCTTCATGAACAGCAAATAAATCTAACCATGTATGATCAACTTCTACTCGTTCTAGTAAGTACTCAGTTTGGATTTTTTTCCCCATACGACGGAATTCTCGTTTTGCTATTCGATCTCCTTTGCTTGCAGCTAATTTTTCATAGGGGGTGATTTTTTTTACGCGCTTTCTTATGGCTTCATATGAAGGGTAGGTATGCTTTGTTTTATGGGTAAGATTATATTGTCTTACTTTTCTTCTGACTCGCCTAAAAGCTGTACTAACATTGATTTTATTGGCAGAAATTACTTGTTCAACAGCTTGATCAATATAGACTGATATTGTTTTAGGTACCTTAGTGTTTCTATTTCCCTTTTGCTTAGTCTTTGGTACTAAAGATAAAATACTAAAATTTGATTTTTTATAAGTTAGCCACCATCGATAGATAGTAATTGCACTTGGTATTGATCGCTCTTCTTGTTGTTGAAGATCAGCCCGTAAGCGTTCAATTAAAACTAAGTTTATTTCTGAACTTTTATTCAATATATTTCGAAGTATACTTAATCTGAATTTAGCTTCATTTTGAGCTTTTTTGCTAAATGATGTTAAATCTTGCAAATCATCATTTTCGATAAATGTGAGCTTACTGGAAGCATTTTCGCTATCAGATGTTGGGGTTCCATGAAAACTAGAAAATGATGTTCTAGACATAAGTTGTCTTTAATTCAGTTTGGTTATTCAGAAGAACTCTAAGATCAGTATTTATCAAGTACTTAGACAATAAATCATAAATCATCGGAATTATATTTTTACTATTACTAAAATGATCAATTATTGTTTCTAGCTTTGTTGAGCCATGTTTATTCAAATACTTAAGAATAGTTGTTTGCTCATAAGTTAATTCAGAATGAGATGCATATCTGTGCATGTGTTTTAAGTTTTTAAGAAGAGGAATATGTCTAATATCGTGTTCTTCAATCAATTCAAGATCTACATCAAAAAGTTTTCTCGCATACTGTCTTTTTGCCTCAAACTCTTTAGTAAAACGTTTTGAATTAACAGCATTTGGTGCCTTAACTTCGTATAGAACCATCTCACCACAATCAAATTCGCATAAAAAGTCAGGAACATAAGTACGAATAATTCCATCAATGACATAACTATATCTAATAGGTTGTGAGCAAAATCGAGAGATATTGTTATTAAAATCAAAATGAAAACAGGCATCGAATTCCAATGTCGATTCAACTGAAATGATAGTATTCATTTTAACGCTAGCATAACGATGTATATTTTTTCCTCGGGATTTGGTTAGCTTTCTGGCTGGATCAATAAATGCTAACTCAAGAGGAGAGTCTGTTTGATATGTCGCTGGAGGAATCGATTGCATAAAAATTGCCTCTTTCACCATATGTCGTAAACTTACGTAAGTATGGTACACAAAGAGGCAATATCAAGTTATGGTTGTATTAAATATCAACTTATGGTTGTAAATATCAACTTATGGTTGTTTCAACACTATTTACTGAAAATTATTAAGCTTATTCTTTACCGTAAACGTTATTTTCTTGTTCTTGAACGCGGATAAACGTTGCACGCTTTGTTAGCTCTTTAAGCTGTGCTGCACCAACATAAGTACAAGTTGAGCGCACACCGCCCATGATGTCTTGAATAGTAAAGTTCACAGAACCACGGTAAGGTAATAATACTGTTTTACCTTCAGCTGCGCGGTATGTTGCAACGCCACCTGAGTGCTTGTCCATCGCGCTCTGGCTCGACATGCCGTAGAACTTCATGAATTGCTTGCCATCTTGCTCGATAACTTCACCGTTGCTTTCAGTGTGACCTGCAAGCATACCGCCAAGCATAACGAAATCAGCGCCGCCACCAAAGGCTTTCGCAACATCACCCGCACATGAACAACCGCCGTCACCGATAATACGACCACCTAGGCCGTGAGCAGCATCTGCACATTCGATGATAGCTGAAAGTTGTGGGTAACCAACGCCAGTTTTAACACGCGTAGTACATACAGAACCTGGGCCAATACCGACTTTAACAATGTCAGCACCTGCAAGAATGAGTTCTTCAACCATATCACCCGTAACGACGTTACCTGCGCTGATTACTTTATCAGGGAACTGTGCGCGAACACGCTCAACGTATTCTACAAGGTGCTCTGAATAACCATTAGCAATATCAATACAGATAAAGATAATGTCGTCAGTTAACGCCATGATGTCTTTGGTTTTTTGGAAATCAGCTTCAGAGGTACCGGTTGATACCATGACGTTATTTAATACTGATGCATCGTTAGCGCTGATGAACTCAGCCCATTGCTCAACAGTGTAATGTTTATGAATCGCGGTCATGACTTTGTGTTGCGCTAAAGCGATAGCCATATCAAAGCTACCTACTGAATCCATATTAGCAGCAATAATTGGCACGCCTGACCATTGACGGCCACTATGTTTGAATGTAAAATCACGGGTTAAATCAACTTGAGAGCGACTTTTCAATGTTGAACGTTTTGGACGAAATAAAACATCTTTAAAGCCTAACTTTAGATCTTGTTCGATACGCATGATTTGTATTCCTTACAAATTAATAGAATGCAGCCCTCGTTAAAATCGTTACTGGCAGGTAACTTTTTTTCCTGTTGAGCGGGCGCAAAAAAACCGGAGCGTTGGCAGACGCTCCGGTTTTCAGCATTATAGGCAGAGATTTGTTAAATACAACCCCTAAAATGTAAACAAATATATCTCAATGCAAAAAAATTGAAGAAAATCCCGCCTTTTTTATGAATAATCTCTTATTTTTTATCATCTTTTAATTTATCTCCTTGGCTAATCTCTGCATAATTTATGTAATTGATGAGTTTGAAAATAAATTAAATTGCAGTTGGTATCTCTTTTTTTACCCGCTATGATTTAATTTTAGGATAACTTAAAGCATTAAATGGGCTGTGGAAGGGTTGAGTTGTTTAAGAGACGAAAGAGAAAAAATCAATTTCCCGTTGATTTTTATGGTGAAGAGGGGAGCTGGCGCTTTGTGATCCGTGCTATGCGTCAAGATGAGATCATTGATGCTATGTACTGGTGTGCGCATATTTCATGTCATCGTAAAGATTTTGATTTACTGCATATTGCGAGTGATAAGTTCGATTGTCGTTATAATTATTCAACAGCAGACTTATCAGATTTACAGTTTGGCCTAAGTGGTACACCATTGAAAGTAACCATGATGGGGCCGATTGTATTAATGTCGACCATTAATGAACATTTTGTTGATACAGAAATAGAGTAACAATCTGAACCATTGGTGCGAATACATTGGCGCATGTAGTGGTGTGGTTTAAGTTATAGACAATAGAAAAACGCTAAATAACAACCGTTATCTAGCGTTTTTTTATGACTTTTTTTGAGACATACGCCGTTTAGTTTAGGCTACGTTCCAATAATTTTTGTTGGTATTGTGCTGGTGTTAAACCACGATTACGTTTAAATGCTTTGCTAAAACTTTGGATATTACTGTAACCAAGTACAGTTGCTATTATGTCGATACTCATGCCTGAGAGCATATATTTTATGGCGATATTACATAAAATATAATTTGTCATACCAGTAAATGTCCAGCCGTTATCATGTAAGCGACGTTGTAATTGTTGGCGTGATAATCCTACCTTTTCAGCAACAAAATCCAATGTAGGAAAGCCGTAATAACGTGAATAGTTAATGATTTCAAACATGACCTTAGCAAGATCTAACGGTTGGGGCATATTGAGTAAATCATCCAATTGTAAATTTGAAACCAGAATGGGTTTTGTTATCGGCAGCGGGCGCTGGTTACCATGCTCCAACATTGAAAGATTTAACCAAACCTTTGTTGCAGATGATTGCCATGTGATCGGGCATCCAAAAAATTGTTGAATGGCGGGATCTATTATTTCAGCACCAGAAAGCTCTACTTTTAAAGGAACATAATCATCCCCCATGTAGTTACGGGTGACTTGGGTAAATAAAATCGCAATTTTTAAGCTGTCAAAACTCGCCGCACGCCCATGTGCATAGTTATTGTAATATACCCACTTAACAATTTTTCCTGATTGTTGACCATGAAAAGACGCCCCTCCTTGTAAACATGATACACCGTAGTTGATTCGTCGAAATGCTAATGCAAGATCAGGGCAAGTTACATACCAATTACCAATAGGCCCGATATTTTCAAAGGTGATATCTGTGGCAATTTTGATCATATAAGCCGAATCGTTGGTTAATTCTTCAATACGCTCTAACCACTGTAAATAATCATTAAAAGGGATCAAAGACATCGGTTCTCTGAGTAATTGAGTAGGAATACCTAATTCAGCTAAGCCGATTCCATAGTGTTTTTGTAAGCCAAGTTCTAATGGTTTAAGAAAGGCGGTTCGAATAAAGGCAATATTGATCATGATGTTCTTCTTATGGTGCTGATGGGCATTTGCTGAAATAAGTAAGATTATTATCGTTACTATAAGTCTAATTGTATCAATTATTGGCTATTTTCGATTTAAATAGACTCAAGTTATACCGTTAATGTGAGCTCTCTCCATAATGACGGCTGTTCATCACTGCATGAGTGATGCTTGTTAACTATTTTAGTTTTGAACCGGAGAGTGTGGATGAGCTTACTGAGTATGCCCTTTGTCGATACCAATGTAGACACAGTATTAAGTGTGTTTGCGGGGGTAGTATTAATTGCAACCATTGCTGCTGTTGCGATTGGTTTTTGGAAAATACACGAATTACCTATTCATAAAGCATCGACGAAAGAGCATCACCAAATAGGCTTAATAACCGCCCTAACATGGATTGGTTTTGTGTGGCATTGGGTATGGGTGTTGGCAGTCATTATTGCATTTGTTGATGGGGAAAAAGCCCTGTGTCGCTTGCGTGATATTTGGCATGGTGATCGCTTACCTGTCGCGCCTGCTACGTCTACAGATGCTATGACTACAGATACAGAGGAGAAGTAGTATGTTGGAAGGTTTAGCTGTTTGGGCGCTGTTTATTTATTTATTGCGTTTAGTGGGCATGCCATGGAATAAATTCACTCAAGCTTTTGCATATGTTGGTGGTGGCAGTTGGTTAGTCTTTGTATGGTTTGGTTTAATTACTTATGCGCCAATGGATTTATCTGGCGGCTCACTCGTTCAATCGCCGCATGTGCAGTTGCGTCCTGCATCCACATCAATCAATGGTCGTGTAAAAGCTATTTATGTGGAACCCAACAGCAAAGTAACCCAAGGCCAATTAGTGTATGAGCTTGACTCTGAACCGTACGTTATTGCGCTTAATAAAGCACATGCTAGCCTTGATGCCGCAAAAGTTGCTCGTGATATGGCGCAACAAGATATTGCAATGGCGCAAGCCTCAAAGACCGCAGCGGTGAAAGATATTGATATCGCAACAAAACAGTTATCCGCAGCCACCGCAGATCACCGTTTAAAAAGTACGATGCTTGCCCGTTATGTAAAGCAAAACAATGTTGTTAAACATACCGTCACTGCAAGCATGTTAGATGAACAACGCACTGCGGTTGATGTGGCTAAATCACAACAGATTATGTTGGATTCACAAATAGAAAAAGCCCATATTGCAGTTAAAAAAGCGCAGTTAGGAATAGAAAAAGCCGAGTTAACCTTTAACAGTCGTGATGTTGATGTGATCACAGCGAAAGAAAATGTCGCTAAAGCTCAGTGGGATCTCGACAATACTAAGGTTTATGCGCCTGCAGATGGTTTTGTCACCAATTTCATTATGCGTGAAGGTCAATATGTTGGCTCTGTTCCGCGTATCCAAATGTATACCGATGAAAAATATGTATTAATGCGAGTCAATCATCAAGCCATTCGAAATGTAAAACCAGGGCAGATGGCTGAATTTGCTTCTGCTGTTTACCCTGGAAAAGTCTTTGCGGCGGAAGTTGAAGGTATTGTTGAGGCAACGGGGGAATCACAAGGTAATTTGATTGGACGTGAAACCAATGTTCGTCAAACGACGGGTGCAAATATCGCCAATAAGCACCATTTTGTACGTTTAAAACTTTATGAAACAGATGGTTATGATATTCCAGTTGGCTCTGTTGGATTAGCTTGGGTCAGCGCTGAAAAACCCATTAGTTTCCTTGGTTTTCTGGACGTTATTCGTGGCATTATCATTCGAATGAAAGCACAGGTTTTCTATGTTTGGTCAATGTAAACGGTTGTAAATTATTATAATAATAGTCGTTGTATACCGGTTCACCTGCCACGGTTTATATCGTGGCAGGTTTTTTTATAAAATGATGAGATGTGAGTAAATCAGCTAATCTTGACGCAGGTTATTAACCATTGAAATCGGCGTTGGGTAACGGCGTACAACCCAATAGGTTGAAATAACAAATGTGGTAATAGTAACGGTTTCGATAAAAGTTTTACCTTGTTCTGATAGTAAACCTTGCGCTATGGCGGCATAAACTAACAAAAGTGAAAATTCACTGGCTTGACTTAAACGAGCACGAAGTTCGACACTTTCTATTTGATCTTCGTGGGCTAAGGTTAATGCGATTTTAAATCCCCATGCTTTTATGCGGATCAGACAAATACCAAAAACGACCCCCAAAACGGTATAAATATTACTGTCCCATAAGTTGATTTTTGCGCCAATGGCAAAGAAAAATAAGATCAGAAAAAATTCACGTAATGGTTTTAGATGAACGGCAATCGCTTGCGACACCGGACTGACTGCCAGAGTAATACCCGCGATAAAAGCCCCTGTCTCGTAAGATAAACCAATACTATTGCAGAGTAATGCCCAGAAAAAACACCATGCAAGTGTTGCGATAAAGCTATATTCCTGAATAACATCAAAGCGCTTTAATAATGGCAACATAACGTATTTTACCGCTAAATAAGCACTAAGAATGATAGCGATCAGCTTGATGACTAATAAACTCAAACTGAGACAAATATTATGCTCGGTGTTGATATTAAACAATAATAATACACTGATCGCGATAATATCTTGCATTAGCAAAATACTGGTCATCACTTCACCCATACGTAAATGGTGAAGGGTGGTGGTTGGAATCAGTTTAAGGCCTATTACAGTACTTGAAAACATCATTGCCGCAGCAGTAATGAGAGCATCCGTAACGGAAAGATTAATGATTAATGCAAATAAAAAGCCGCTAATAAAAAATAATAAACAGCTGATCAGTGTGATCACCGCACTTTGTTTAAATAAATGCAGTAAGCGAAGAGGTTGTAAATTTAGGCCTAAAATAAACAGCAATAGAATGACCCCAAGATGTCCCATTTGACTAATGCTGGTGGCATCGGTGACTAGCTGAAATCCATAAGGGCCGATGATAATACCGGTAAAAATGTAAGCGAGAATAATAGGTTGGCGAGTATAGAGAAAAAGACTACTGAAAATAGCCGTGATAATAATAATACTACAGAGCTCAGTGATCATGCTGGTTAGGTTTTCAAGCATATGACCCCTATAGTTTTATTATAACGTTAGAACTCGCAGCGATTGTAACGTTGGTAATGATTAATAATATCTTCAATAAGTTCAGGTTCTGAAAAATCATCAACAAAATAGCGTTTCTGATCATTTTTGATAAACACTTCGAGGTGTGTTTCATCACCATCAACACTGGGAATAAAGTGGATAGCATATTCATATGGCAATTGTTTATCGTTAGCGATCACTAACCTAAATCGACGATCCATACAGTATATATCTGTAAAATAACCCGCAGCAGAGAGTTGCTTACTTGCTTTCGTAACTGCGGATTTCGCAATGATATAGCCCATATTATGTGCTGTGATAGTTGTCATGACGACGCCCTCTTTATTGATGTTAATAGGGGTAACGTTTGTCTATATCATTCGATTTTATCGGGCGAATACACATACTTACCAACTAAATAATTCAATCATCGTCATTAGATCTTTTCATCAATATTTTAGTTTCGATATTTGCTTATTTTTTTCGAATAACGATTTGATTATGTATAAAAATGTAATAATGGCGGCCTTTTTGGAATTTATTATTACATTTTAGTCTTAAATCAGTGTTTTTGTAGGTAAGATTTGTACAATAAGAATGAATTTTCAATTGAGAGAAACACGCTATGGTACACAAAACACTTCGCATTATTCCCTTAGTTGCATTATTAGCAACGTCTATAACTGTGCATGCTGATGATGTAATTAATCGGCTTGATAATCAGCTTTCTCATATTGAAAATACAATTAATGGAACCCAACGTACTATTAGGCGTTCACAAAATAAATATGACAACACGCAAAGAACCATGACAGAACTTAAAGATGGTACCTATGCTGAGAAAAGTGTGGGACGTGCAGTGAAAAAGAAGAAAAGAAGAGCGGTGAATAGTTTAATTCATCGTTCAAATAACGCTATTCGTAAAGCGACTAATATCTACTAATTACAACGAAGATGATGGATAAAATAATGCGGCTATCATGTGCGTGATAGCCGCATTTTTAATGTTGTGTTTTTATATTGTTAGCAACGTACTTATGATTTTTGTAGGCGTACTTTTGCTTGTTTACGCTCAGCGGCTAAACATGCAGCTGCGGTAAAGACTACATCTGTTGAACTGTTCAATGCTGTTTCTGCTGAGTCTTGAATTACACCAATAATAAAGCCGACAGCAACAACTTGCATCGCAACTTCATTTGGAATGCCAAATAAACTTGCCGCAAGTGGAATAAGTAATAGTGAGCCACCTGCAACACCTGATGCCCCACATGCTGATACTGCAGCAACAACACTGAGTAATACCGCTGTTGCAAGATCCACTTCAATACCTAACGTATGCACTGCTGCTAACGTTAACACGGTGATTGTAATAGCTGCGCCACCCATATTAATGGTTGCACCTAAAGGAATAGAAACTGAATAGGTGTCTTCGTGCAGATCCAGATCCTTACATAATTTCATATTAACTGGAATATTGGCTGCTGAACTACGAGTAAAGAAGGCGGTAATACCACTCTCACGTAAACAACGAAATACCAGTGGGTAAGGGTTGGTTTTGGTTTTTACAAATACAATAAGCGGGTTAACAACTAATGCAATAATTACCATTGAACCAAGCAATACCGCAAGTAGATGAGCATAGCCTAATAATGCATTAAAGCCTGTTTGAGCAAAGGTATGCGCGACAAGACCAAAAATACCAATAGGAGCAAGACGAATAATAAAGCGCACAATTAATGTTACGCCATCAGACATGTCTTGAAAAACCTGTTTAGTAGCATCACTCGCTTGGTGTAATGAAAAGCCTAATGCAATCGCCCATGCCAAAATACCAATAAAGTTACCTGTCATTAATGCATTAATTGGGTTATCCACGATTTTAAAAAATAGTGAATTAATAACTTCAGCAATACCTTCAGGTGGTGCAATAGAGGTCGTGTTAGTAACAAGCGTCAAAGTGGTAGGAAAAAGGAAGCTCATTGCTACAGCGGTAAAAGCGGCTAATAATGTTCCTAATAAATAAAGAAAAATTATTGGCTTCATATTGGTATGAGTGCCTTTTTTTTGATTCGCAATCGATGAGGCGACCAAAATAAACACTAAGATTGGCGCAACTGCTTTTAATGCGGCAACAAATAGTCCGCCTAAAAAGCTTACGCTTGATGCTGATGATGGAAAAAAGACGGCTAAAGCAACACCGGCGATAATCCCCACTAATATTTGTATTACTAGACTGCCATTAGCGACTCTGGCAAGAAAGGGTTGTGATTGACTCATAGTTTATCCTGCATTTTTTATTGTTGTGTTTAAGTTTTATATTTTGTAACAGAAACATTTTTTAACAGGATCTGTTTAAAATAGCCAGCCTTCTTTTGATAAGCATAGTTATTGCTGTTTTTTAACAATTATTATTACGTCCATGTCACAATTTAGTATCAATATGAGTGTTTTTATTGGCATGTGTCACGTAAATAAAAAATATGAATTAAAGTGAGATGGTTAATTGTTGCTTGATTGTTAAATATATTTTTAAAGAAGGTAGTTGCTAATGTTGTGTTGTTTTACATTTAGTTACATAAAGCAAAACGCCCAAAATTAATTATTTCCACTTATGTGGTAATTAATATTAGGCGTTTTAGAGAGGCTATTAAAATAGCCTCATATTTTTAAATGACGCTTATTTAGGGTCTAAGCTAGATAAGGTCATAGAGGTACATTTTATTACTGTAAGTTGCTTTGCTTGGTTTAATAATGCTAACAATGTTTGCTTATTCCAGCTGTTATTTGATGCTGAATAATGGGCTGCCATCATTGCTTGTACTTCATGATCAAGTTGCTGTAATAGCGGTGGTTGAGCCATTAATGTTGTGTATTGCTGTTGACGCCATTGTTGATAATAAGTCTGTACTTTAATCGGCTCATTGGCGTTAATGGCAGCTTCAAGTATTGATATTAGATCTGTTGTTTGTGCCGCTGTTACGGTTGTTGTGACAACAGGTTGCTGACGCTTTTTAATGAATAATACGAGAGTAATTAACCACAATAGAGCAAAGGTCAGTGTTGTCCATGGCCAGATCTCCGCGGTAGTGATGGCTTTTGTTGAATGTATTGTTGCTGCGGGCGGCGTTATTGCTGCTGGTGGTGAAAATTGGTTATTTGCGGTTGGATCAGCAATAACATTTAAAATTAACCCTTTAATTTCACTTCGTTGTTGTTTTTCTGTGGTTGTGTTCCACCAATTAATGGTTAGCGATGGTAGTGTTACTTTGCCTGTTTGACGAGGAATGATGACTTGTTTTAACGTCATAACACTGTAACCATTCTCAGTACGATATTCAGGTTTTTCATTATAAATACGTACAGTTTCAGGGTAAGTCAGGTTTACATTTGGCATATTACTTTGAGCTACATCTTTAATTCGCAAAGTAATAGTGCGGGTGATGGGTTCGCCAACTTTAGTGGTTACGTCATTGCTATTTGAAACCTGTGGCTGCCATGTTTGTTGCAGCTGTAAGTCAGGGGTTGGTAACCATAACCCTTTGTAATCTGTTGGTTTAGGCTTTATGTTGATGGTGATATCTCGAGCATCTTCATTTACAGGAACGGTAATGCCTGAGCTAAAACCATTTGCGCCACGTACAGCATCACCACTGAACTTCGAACCGTGAATAATGATCTTACCCGCTTTTTCTGCTGTCAGTTGGTAGTTACGAGTGATGACTAAATAACGGCGGCCATTTTGGACAATATTATTTTGAGCATCTTGACCCACTTGTGACACTACTAGGCCGTCACCTGATGGTGCACTCAATGAGGCTTGAGATAGTTGCTCACCGATTACAATCTTCACGCGGTAATTAATACTTTCACCAACATAAAGTGTATTTTTGTCGATTTCAGCTGTCACTCGAACATTGGTTTGATTTGATACCGCGGTATTATTTTTTTGACTGCCTTTTAGAACACTAATCGTAATTGGTGTTGTTTGAGAACTACCAATTTTAAAGGCCGGTATAGTCGCAGTTCCAACCTTTTTCGCAGCTAGGGCCAGTGTCCAAGTAGTATTGCGTGACATTGCGCCGTTTATTAATGATGTTGAGCTACTGACGCTGGGTTGGCCATAAGCAAAGTCAGGGCTTAATATACTAAAGTCGACACTGTTAGGGTTGATCGCAGTATCAACTGATACGGTCAATTGAAATACTTGATTAACAGCAACAACATTTTTCGATACTGTCGCTTCTGCTTGTGCCGCCATTGCTTGCAGGGGTAAGAGTGCTACAAACATGGTTAAAAGTAATAACCATGGAGAGCGGCATTTTTTAGCCCAATTTATTTGATTTAGTGACATGTTCATTTTCTCTATTACCATGATTTATTACTTTGTTGCTGCTCGGCTCTTTGCTGTGCTTGCAACATTAATTGGGCTCGAATTAACTCCGCTGTATCGTTAGGTACTTGCTCAAGTTTTTTCAATATAGGATTACTAACTGAAAGTACTTGTTGCTGATCACCATTTGGTTTGCCTTGCTGCATCGTTATCGCTGATGGTTGCTGAACTTTACCATCTTGTTTTTGTTGCTTATTTTTCTGTTGAGCCTGTTGAGCCTGTTGAGCCTGTTGAGCCTGTTGAGCCTGTTGGCTTAGTGCTTGTTTTGCATTGTGTTCAGCTTGCTGTTTCTTTTCTGCCGCACTCATTGACGGTTGTTTTTCTTCTTTTCCAGCCTGTTGTTGTGTACTGTCTTGTCCTTGTTGTCCTTGTTGTCCTTGTTGTCCTTGTTGTCCTTGTTGTCCTTGTTGTCCTTGCTGACCTTGTTGCTGCTGTTGGTCTTTATTACCTTGCTGACTTTGTTGTTGCTGTTGGTCTTTATTGCCTTGCTGACCTTGTTGCTGCTGTTGGTCTTTATTACCTTGCTGACTTTGTTGTTGCTGTTGGTCTTTATTGCCTTGCTGACCTTGTTGCTGCTGTTGGTCTTTATTGCCTTGCTGACCTTGTTGTTGCTGTTGGTCTTTATTGCCTTGCTGACCTTGTTGTTGCTGTTGGTCTTTATTACCTTGCTGACCTTGTTGCTGCTGTTGGTCTTTATTGCCTTGCTGACCTTGTTGTTGCTGTTGGTCTTTATTGCCTTGCTGACCTTGTTGTTGCTGCTGGTCTTTATTGCCTTGCTGACCTTGTTGCTGCTGTTGGTCTTTATTGCCTTGTTGACCTTGTTGACCTTGTTGACCTTTTTCTCCTGATTGTTGCTTGTTTTCCTGCTTGTTTTTTTGCTGTTGTTTCTGCTTTTCAGCTTGCTCAACAATAGCTAGATTTTTTTTAGCATCAGCAAAGTCAGGTTGTTGTTTTAACAGCTTTTCATAAGTTGCTGCTGCTTGTTTATAATCACCTTTTTGAGCATAAGCATTACCAAGATTATATTGTGAGGTTGGATCTTGTAACGGCTTTAATGTCTCTATCGCTTGTTCATACTGCTTGGCTTTATATTCAGCAATGCCTTTCCATTGTGGTGACGTAAAATCTTGAGCTGCTTGTTTATAATTACCATCAGTAAATGTTTCATATGCTTGGCGGTTAGTGTTTGTCCATGGACTTGCTTGAGCATGGTCGATGGGCACTATAATAAACATTGCAGCTAAAACAATACCGCGACGAAAGCCCAATAGCGCCAATAATAGTAATGGAATAATTAACCAGAAACCGCCATTTAGACGTTCTTGCAGCTCTTTTTCATGGCCTTTTTTACCATTATCTAATGGTTTTGCTGTGAAGTTAGCAATAGCATTAACATCATTATCGGTTGTTTGTGCCATTTGTAATATGCCTCCAGTGCTGTCAGTAATTGACATCAGTGTATTGATATCAATTTTACTGATCACCGGTGTGCCATTTTCTGATAATAAACTGCCATCAGGAAGTTGAATTGGAGCACCTGCAACGGTTCCCATTGCCAGAATAGAAACGCGATAGTGAGTACCTTTGAGATCGGCTAATGCCTGCTTAGCGATAGCCTTTGTCATTCCATCGGTCATTAAAATAATATCACCAGTGTTATGACCCGCTTGTTTCAGTAGCCTGATCGCTTCAGCAATACCTGTGGCAGCATTATTTCCCGCAATAGGCATAACATCGGGTGATAAGCTTGGAATTAAATTACGTAACGTACTGCTGTCAGTGGTGAGTGGGCTAACTTCATAGCCATCGCCCGCAAAAGCGACTAAACCAGTGCTGCCTTCTTTCCAGCTCGGTAACATATCTAAAGCTTTAAATCTTTCTTGGGTTAAGCGATTAGGTTTTATATCCGTGGCATACATTGATTGTGACATATTCATCACGAGCACTCGTGCGCCACTAAGGTTATAAGCTGGCAGTTTTACTTTTTGCCAGCTAGGTCCTGCCATAGCAACAACCGCAATAAGCCAACCTAATGCTAATAAAGCTATAGGCCATATTTTTGGCTGTTGTTGTGTTAAACCCAATTTTTGCGCAAGGTGGGGTGCAATTAAGCCTGAATGCTGCGCTTTACCTTTTAACCATGGCAGAACAATGATCAAGGGAATGAATGCAGCAAACCACAATGGGTGCATAAAGGTAAAATCAGCCATGACGTTTCCTCATGAAAGCGATGATAACGGATAAAAGCAATGCTAACGCTAATGGATAACGGAATAGCTCATCACGTGGTCGCCACGTTTGTTGAGCATTATTAACGGGTTGAAGTTTATTGATCACATCGTAAATTTTTTCTAACTGTTGTGGATTTCGCGCACGGAAATATTCACCACCCGTCATTTCGGCAATCTTACTTAATGTTTTTTCATCCAGATCAGATGACGGATTGACAACACGATCGCCAAAGAAGCCTTTTTGGATCATTTTATCAGCACCAACACCGACGGTATAAATTTTAACATGGCTTTCTTGTGCCAGTTTAGCCGCTTCAATCGGATCGATAACACCTGACGTATTGCCACCATCGCTGAGTAAAATAATGACCCGCTGTGGTGCTTTACTGTCGATAAAGGTTTTTGTTGCAACCCCTAGCCCTTCACCAATTGCAGTACTTTGGCCAATTAATCCCAGTACGGTGCGATTAAGTTGTTGTTCAACGGTTTTGCGATCAAAGGTTAATGGTGTTTGTAAGTAGCCATGATCAGCAAAGACGACCAGTCCAATACGATCACCTTTTCGTTTAGCAATAAAATCAGCCAATACATGTTTAACTGCTGTGAGTCGATCAATACTTTGACCATCTTTCGTTACCATATCAGGGATCGCCATTGATCCTGAAAGATCGACAGCCAGTAGCATATCTCGGTGTTCTGGTTTAATTTCTATTGGGTCGCCATACCATACTGGTCGGGCTATCGCACACACAAGGCTTACCCATACTAAGGTCATTAATAGTTTTCGAATAATAGAACTGGGCTGTTTTTGGCCAACGCCTTGCGGTAACTGAGGTAAATGGATGGCCGCAGGTTGTGCAACGGGTTTACTGAATCGATAAACTAGCCAAGCTAATGGCAATAAGGCCCATGCCCATAGCCATACAAATTCAAACATTGGATGACTCCTTAGTGATCATCATTGAGGTATTACTATGATCATTGGATTTCGCGGGCAAGGCATGTTGTAGCCACAGTAATGCCTGCTGCTGGCAATCATTAAATTGCGGTTCTGTTAATGGTGTCGAGGAAAAAAGCCCTTGCTGCCACGATGATTGTTGATCAACAAAACCACGGTATTTAAGTGGTAACTGTTGATCAAGAAAGGTGAGCCATTGCATTCCCGTTAAAGGAGCAATAACTGTTCGTGGAAAATAGCTTAATGCGGCTTGTTTTAGCAGTGTATTAACTGCTGTAACACCATCATCAAAGCGATAGGTTTTTAAGATGCTGAGTGCTTCTTTTTTCGCGGCAAGATGATGATGGCGAGATCGAAAGCGATAACTTACGAGGCTTATAAGAATAAGGCTGACAATAATTACTGCCCACCATCCCCAAGCAAGAGGCCAAAAGCTCGGCTCGGTGTGAAGATGAATATCCGCCAATGGTAATGCTGGGGGGGTAAGTTGTGTCATTACCTTATTCCTTGAGAATGAGCGCCAAGCTGCTGCAATAGCGGTTGTGCCGCTGAGAGAGTATGTAATGGTATAGCAAGTGATGTCGCCATTTCATGAATAAAATACTGATGGGTTTGATATTGTTGACTGAGTGAGTCTCGTGTTTTTTTAGCGGAGAAATCCAGCCATGCTGATTGTTGATTATCAGTAACATGCTCATAGCCACGGAATTGTGTTTGTCCTTGTTCGAGTGGATCATGAATTTGAACAAATTGGATACGATTATGCTGTCGAAGTTGGCTTAAACGTCGTTTGTCAGTGGCTTTTAACGTATAAAAATCACTGATAATAATAATCTCACTGCCTTTAGGGCAGAGATAATGTAACCGTTTAAGTGCAGTTGAAAAACCATCATGCTTAGTGCTGTTTCCTGCTTGTAAGGCATCATGTTGAGCTGAAATTAATGCGTTAATAATTTGCAAAGGCCCACGTTGGCGCGCTGTAGGTTTACACTCTATGGTATTAATTCCATCGTAAATAATAGCACCAATACGATCTTGTTCATCAATAGCGAGCCAGCTTAATAAACTCGCAAAATGTGCAGCTTGTACTGATTTGAGAAGTAATTGCGAGCCAAATTGCATGCTATTGCTGAGGTCTATAAATAGCATAATCGGCTGTTCACGTTCCTCAGTAAATAACTTGGTGTGTGTTTTTCCTGTACGCGCAGTTACTCGCCAGTCAATAGAGCGAATATCATCACCCGCTTGGTAAGGGCGTACTTCAGAGAAGTTCATGCCACGCCCTTTATGACGGCTTTGATGGTGGCCATTGAGTTGTGACCAAATACTTTTGGCAGGTGCCAGCCATCTTACCGCTTGATTTTTATATTGCAGTAGCTCTGCTAGACACACATTGACGCCATCGCTATGGGGTGGCAGCGCTACGTTGATGTGTGTAGTTTTCATAAGCTAGCAACCTGCGAAATAAGTGTTTCAACAACACGATCTGCTGCAATACCTTCTGCTTGTGCTTCATAGCTTAGCAGTAAACGATGGCGTAATACGGGATAAGCCATTGTCTGAACATCTTCTGGTGTGACGAAATCACGACCACAAAGCCAAGCATGAGCACGCGCACAGCGATCGAGAGCCAAGGTTGCACGTGGACTGACGCCCATTTGTAGCCATGCCTGTAGCTGCTCATTAAAGCGATGTGGTTCACGTGTCGCCATCACTAAACGAATAATATAGTGCTCAACATCATCTGCCATATGGATATTTAAGATTTCTTTTCGTGCTGCAAAAATATCATTTTGGCTAATTCGAACCGGTTCTGTTTTTTCTATACCCAACGCTTCGCCACGATTAAGGCGGAGAATTTCAAGTTCACTTTCTGCATTAGGGTAATCAACATTTAGTTGTAGTAGAAAGCGATCTAGTTGTGCTTCTGGTAGTGGGTACGTTCCTTCTTGCTCGATTGGGTTTTGTGTTGCCATCACCAAAAATAATTCGGGTAGAGGATAAGTGTTGCGACCCGCTGTAATTTGTTTTTCAGCCATCGCTTCTAGCATTGCTGCCTGCACTTTGGCTGGCGCCCGGTTAATTTCATCAGCAAGTACTAATGAATTGAAAATAGGGCCAGGTTGAAAGGTAAATTCAGCTGTTTCAGGACGAAAAATGTCAGTGCCAGTTAAATCTGAAGGTAATAAGTCAGGCGTGAATTGGATGCGATGGAAGTCACCTTCAATACAATCTGACAATACTTTTACTGCACGAGTCTTTGCCAATCCTGGGGGACCTTCAACAAGAATATGACCGTCGGCGAGTAAAGCAATTAAAAGCTGTTTTACTAAATTAGGCTGGCCGATAACTTGACTTTGAAGGTAATCATTTAGACGTTTGAATGTACTAGCGAGCATACAAATATTTCCTTTGGTATTCAAAATACTGACGATGAAACAGTTTTTTCTCGGACTACTAAAACAGGATAAAGTTCAGACTTAATTCTGTTATTGATGAATTATATAATTATAAAAAGCGAGGTGTTAAACAAATAATGCGCATGATTAATCATATTTCGACAATTTTTATAAATTTAACACTTAGTTCATAAACTGTAATTTTGTGACTTTTTTGTAACATTTATGAAAATGATAAAAAAATAGCAATCGTTACCTTCTAAAAATGTCATCTGACCACCATTGTTTATTGAGCCTTGTTTATTGAACTTGTGGTTAACATTTACTTAACAATGTGGTGTTTGATGATTTTTTTGATATTATCTCAACCTTTTGAAAATTAGTTGTTTGTTTGGATTTTATATGTGTTTTATAGATAATTTTAATGTTAATGAAAATATTAAAATTACTTACTACTGATTTAATTGTTAATAAACAGGGTTCGTGGTTTAAAAAATGTTAACTCCTTTACTTGCTATGGATATGCATCTGTGTTGTTATATTTGGCATATGCAATATGTTTGTAATTAACGAGTGTTATATTTAATTCGTTGTCAAAACAATGATAACAAAATGTAATTGCACGTGACTGACAGCATGCTTAAAAAATCATTTAAATAAATACGATAAGATCAAAGGAAGGAGCCTTAGAAATGAAAAAAGTAGCATTAGTGACTGGCGCTAAAGGCGGTATTGGATCTTCAATTACTCAGGCCTTAGTTGATGCTGGCTTTCGTGTTATAGCGGCTCATCACCCTAAAAGTGAACAGTCAGCTAAAGAGTGGTTTAAAGAAAATAATTACTCCAATGAGTCAGTGAAATTATTTCCATTAGATGTAACTGATACTGCTTTCTGTAAAGAATCACTCACTGCATTATTAGAACAAGAAGGTCATCTTGATGTGTTAGTTAATAATGCGGGCATCACGAAAGATACCACGTTTAAGCGTATGACCGCTGAACAATGGAATGAAGTGATCAACACTAACCTCAACAGCTTATTTAATGTGACTCAACCTTTGTTTGATTCTATGTGCCAACACGGTAATGCGCGCATTATTAACATTACCTCTGTTAATGGTCTTAAAGGCCAGTTTGGTCAAACAAATTACTCAGCAGCTAAAGCTGGCATGATTGGTTTTACTAAAGCGCTAGCGGCTGAAGGTGCACGTGCTGGTGTTACTGTGAATGCGATTGCTCCTGGGTATACAGGCACAGCAATGGTAGAAGCAATTAAACCTGAAGTACTTGAATCAATTAAAGCAGAAATTCCAATGAAACGCTTAGCGCAACCTCAAGAAGTTGCGGCAGCGGTTGTCTTTTTAGCAAGTGATGCAGCGGCATATATTACTGGCGAAACATTGTCAGTAAATGGCGGTTTATACATGCACTAATAGTGCCTGTTATAACAAAGACAAAATAATAAATCATATTATAGAAAGGATGCAAAATATGGCTAAGGTATACATTGTTGCCGCAAAACGTACCCCAATCGGTAGTTTTAATGGTGCGTTAAAATCAGTTTCTGCAGCACAACTTGGTGCGGTTGCAATTAAAGGTGCACTAGCGCAAATCAATGTTCCTGTTGATGCGATTGATGAAGTTATTTTAGGTAACGTCGTTGGAGCAGGTCAAGGTATGGGACCTGGTCGTCAAGCTGCTATTTATGCGGGCTTACCCAATGAAGTGCCAGCGTACTCACTCAATATGGTTTGTGGTAGTGGCATGAAAGCATTGATGGATGCTGCTGCACATATCAAAGCGGGTGATGCCGACCTAGTGGTTGCTGCGGGTGCTGAAAATATGTCACAAATTCCATTTTGTGCATCAGCAAAGATTCGTGATGGACAAAAAATGGGTAACCTTGAGCTAACAGATCTTTTGATTGCTGACGGTTTAACGGATGTTTTCAATAATTACCATATGGGTGTAACGGCTGAAAATGTGGTTGCTAAAGTTGGTTTAACGCGTGAGCAGCAAGATAACTTTGCACTCGCGAGTCAGCAAAAGGCCGTTGCTGCTATTGAACAAGGACGTTTTGTTGCTGAAATCTGCCCTGTAGAAGTGGTTAGCCGTCGTGAGACTATTGTTGTTGATACTGATGAATATCCAAAAGCAAATGCTACGATTGAAGATCTGGCTAAATTACGTCCTGCTTTTAACCGTGATGGTTCAGTAACAGCAGGTAATGCGTCTGGTATTAATGATGGTGCCAGTGCAATTATTGTGGCATCTGAAGCTGCTGTAGCTAAATATAACTTAACACCATTAGCTGAAGTTGAAAGCTACGCCCAAGCGGGTGTTGCGCCCGAAATTATGGGTTTAGGTCCGGTTCCTGCAGTACTTAAAGCATTAGAAAAAGCAAATCTTTCAATTGAAGATATTGATCTTCTTGAATTTAATGAAGCCTTTGCTGGTCAAGCATTAGGCGTATTCCACGAAGTTGCTAAAGAAACTGGCACTAAAGTGGAAGATTTAGTTGAGCGTGCGAACGTAAATGGTGGTGCAATTGCACTAGGTCACCCTCTTGGTGCATCTGGTAGCCGTATTCTTGTTAGCTTACTGCATGAAATGTGTCGTCGTGATGATAAATACGGCATGGCAACATTATGTGTCGGTGGTGGCATGGGTACTGCAGTTATTTTAAAACGTGTGTAAGTAAATAAACTAATACAATCAGTGTGATACTGCTTATAGAGTCACACTTTATTACTATCAATGAGGAATGTTCTATGTATACGGAAATGTTTAAATCTTTTTCTGAGCAAACAGAAAAAACACTAGCACCATACGCAAAATTCAACAAAGTATTTGCTAAAAATGTTGAGCAACTAACTGAGCTTCAATTGTCAGCTGTTCGCGCTTACAGCGATCTTGGTCTGAAGCAACTTAAAGCTGTTAGCGAAGTAAAAGATATTCAATCGCTAACAGCATTTAATAGCCAACAGCTTGAGACACTAACTAAGCTTTCTCAGCAGCTTTTAGACGATAGCAATAAGTTCTCTTCTGTAGCGCAAAGCTTTAAAACAGAAGTTGAAGAGTTTGTTGCTGACAACGTTAAACAAGCAACACCTGCCATTTAAGTAACGGTAAATCAGGCTGCATTAATAGCAGTCTGATTATCTGATACTTATACCAATCAGCCATATAAGATGATTATATGGCTGATTACTTAGTCCAAGTACAGGGTTTTTGTTATGAACAATCACTTCTTTTCGGACTACTTTGCCAAGCTCCAAGATATGAACCAGTTATGGTGGAAGGAGTTAGACTCCGGCAAGGCAGCCATGAATACCCCAGTAACTAAAGCACTTAATGATGTTAACTTGGAAGATGCCACTGAATTTTTTGGAAAAGCAGCAGCTCAGCCCGGTGCTTTAGCTAAAGTCCAAATGGATTGGTGGGAAAATCAAGTTAAGATTTGGCAGAATGTTGCAATCGGTAATACGACAGCAGAAAGCGCCTTTATTAAGCCAGCAAAAGATGACAAACGTTTTAGCGATCCTGCATGGGAAAATGAAGCTTTTTATAATTATATTAAGCAATCATATTTACTATTCAGTAATACAATGCGTGAAACAATTGATTCAATTGAAGGTGTCGATGATAAAGCGAAAGAACGCTTAGGCTATTTCTCTCGTCAAGCCATCAACGCACTGTCACCAACTAATTTTGTAACAACCAATCCTGAATTAGCCAAATTGACTGTTGAAACAAACGGTGAGAATTTGATTAAAGGGATGGAACTGTTACAAGAAGATTTACAGAGCAGCGCTGATGTACTAAAAATTCGAATGACGAATGATAGTGCATTTGAACTTGGCGTAACTATTGCCAAAACTGAAGGTGAAGTGGTTTTTAAAAATGAATTATTTGAGTTAATTCAATATAAACCATTAACTGAAGCTGTACATAAAACACCATTGTTGATAGTGCCGCCATTTATTAATAAATACTATATCCTTGATTTGCGTGATCATAATTCAATGGTTCGCTGGCTTCTTGAGCAAGGCCATACCGTATTTATGATGTCTTGGCGTAATCCAGATGCATCAATGAAAGATATTGATTTTGATAATTATGTCTTAGATGGTGTTGTTAAAGCGGTTGATGCGGTAGAAGATATTACCGGCCAAAAACACATCAATACTGTTGGTTATTGTATTGGTGGAACGTTATTGGCAATCACACTAGCATATTATGCTGCGAAGCGAATGCGTAATCGTATTAAATCAGCGACATTCTTTACTACATTATTAGATTTCTCTCAGCCAGGTGAAATTGGTGCTTATATCAATGATCCAATTATTACGGCGATTGAAGCTCAAAATAATGCAAATGGTTATATGGATGGACGTTCGCTAAGTGTGACTTTCAGTTTATTACGTGAAAATAGTTTGTACTGGAACTATTACGTTAATAACTATTTGAAAGGCAATAGCTTAATTGATTTTGATTTACTTTATTGGAATGGTGATAGTACTAACGTTGCGGCTAAATGCCACAATACTCTACTACGTCAATTCTATTTAGATAATAAATTAGTCGAAAACAAAGGTTATAAAGTTGGTGGTGTGTATATTGATCTAAGTAAGATTAAAGTGCCTACATACTTTATCTCTACACAAGAAGATCATATTGCTTTATGGCAAGGTACATACCGTGGTGCTAAGCAATTAGGTGGTAAATCAACATTTGTATTAGGTGAGTCTGGCCATATTGCAGGTATTGTTAACCATCCTCAGAAGAATAAATATGGCTTCTGGGTTAATGATAGCAACGAAGAAAATGCCGAAGTTTGGCTAGCAGGAGCAAAGCGTGAAGACGGTTCTTGGTGGACACACTGGAATGGCTGGCTAACAGAATTTAGCCCTGCTGAGCAAGTATCACCACGAGCAATTGGTAGCGAAACATACGCACCATTATACGTAGCGCCAGGTGATTACGTGAAGCAAGTCTTACCACTTTCTGAATCTTAATCGCATCACTATTTTTGAAGCCCAGATTATTCTGGGCTTTTTTTTATCTGTTATTTATTAACATTATGATAGTAATAGTTTTCTTTTGATTAATTTGATTTAGATTGCTTTTTGTTGACAGGTGATGCGGTATTTTTAGTTTTATTGGCTATATTTTTCAAATAGGTATAACTAAAAAAGAGTAGGAACCATTATGACAAAGCTTGTTAGTGTGGAAGGAATTGGTGAAACTTACGCAGCAAAGTTAGCCACGATAGATGTAACCACCATTGAACAGCTGTTAGTGTTAGGCGCAAAACCCAGTGGTCGTAAAATATTAGCTGAAAAAACAGCAATCAGCGGTAAACTTATTTTAAAATGGCTTAATCGTGCTGATTTATCACGTATTAAAGGGATCAGTACTCAGTATGCTGATTTATTAGAATCATCAGGGGTTGATACTGTGCCTGAACTGGCACAACGAAATGCTGATAATTTACATACTAAAATGGTTGAGGTGAATGAGGCTAAAGCGTTAGTTCGCCAACTGCCATCACTTTCTGCGGTAGAAGATTGGGTTAAACAAGCAAAATTATTACCCCGTGCCATTGAGTATTAATCGAGCTTTCGTGTGAATGATTGTAATGAGTAGCGGGTATAAATAGTTGCATAGAAGGATTGCGTATGTATTTTTTTAGGCTGAAATGGTTGGTGATTATTGGATGTAGTAGTTTTATTACGATGGGTCATGCTAAGCAATATAGCACTGATAATATGCCAGTCATTCAACCTGTTACTGAACTTCAGCTAAATACATTACCGCAACGTCATTGTTTATATGCTGGAAAAGGGTACTCACTCGGGGCTATTATCACCACCGATAATATTGTATTGGAATGTCGCCCTGCACAAGAGGTTGAGCTAAACGGACCATTAAAATGGGTGGTACGCCAATCGTTGCCTGTAACATCAGTAGAGAATAAATAATAAAGCCAGTATCAGATTGTATGCTGTAGTAATAACATCATACGACTGTTTACTGGCTTCATTGATTATCAAGGCGGCAAGTTGCCTATTTGATAAATTATTTCGCTAGAGAGCGGCTTTTAAGTTCAAAAATTAACTTTTCAGCACTGCATTCAAATTGGATGCGTGCTGTTAATTCTGTACTTGTTTCATCAACAGGCGTTGTTTCTACTTTAAAGTTAGCATTAACTTGTTTTGCTAGCGTTAGGTAGTTCGCAAGTTCTAATTCTAATGCTTTTTTACCATTTGCAAATACATGCACATCGGCAACATCATCATGTTCTTTGATCATAAAGCCCATTTCTGCTGAAACACCACAAGCATCACAAGGTTGGTATTCTTCTTTTTCTGTAGTCATAACTTTACTTCCTATTAGTTAGTTTTTGTATTTTAAAGCGATGCGAGCCAGATCGCCATTGATTAATATGAAAAGTCAGTTTTTAGCTATTAAAGCATCAAACCAAATAAATTAATGGCTATTTATTCAACAGTTGCCATGGTATAAGCGGCAAATATGATCGAAAGTTTGTTGAAATGGATAAGCTTCTAATACGCCAAATCCTTCAAGCTGTTTTGCTTTTATTTTACTATTGAGAGGCGTGCTCATGCCATGTAAAAAACGAGTGATGGCTGCCATAGATGGCGCACTGTCATTTCGTTGAATAAAGCTATCAGCCCATATTGTTATTTGTTGATCGGTAATCTCTGGTAGTGTTGGTAATGCTGGTAAGGTGATGGTTTTACCTCGGCAAACAGAACAATGACCGCATTGTTTTGGTGCATGATGATCGGCGAAATAGCTGGCTAGTTTATGACTTAAACAACTTTTACTTTCAAAAAAGGCAATCATATTTTCAATACGATTAATTTCACTGTGCTCTTTTTGCTGAAATAATTGGTAAAGGGCTTCTGTTTCTACCTCAATATCAAAATGGTGTTGATTTATGCGATACACATCGGTCATTTGTTTACTTTCAAGGGTGATCCAACCTTGTTCGTTTAAATAGTCAATGGCTGCCACCACTCGCTTTCTATCGACTTGATAGCCTTGCCATAACGCATCCATATCCAATGTATGCCATACTCGCGCTTTAGGCGAACACGCAAAAATTGTTTCAATAAATTGTCGGCGCTCACCTTGAAAGCGTTGGGCTATTTCATACTGAGAAATATTCATTTTGTAACGATAATCTGCGAAATAAGTAAACATCGGTTCAATAATTTGGCGGATTTCAAGATAGACTAATAATGTTTTAAGTGGCAATAAACGAATATTACTGTCTTTAGACAAACGGCCACTCATGATTTCCCATTGTTGATCTTGGGCTTGTATTTCACGCAGAATATACGCAATAGCACTGCGATCTGGCGTATCCCCAAAGACAAAGTTTTCTAAAACATTGAGTCCTGATTTATTCGCGATAACTGTACATTGTGACACTTCACCATCACGTCCTGCTCGACCAATTTCTTGGCTGTAATTCTCAATTGATTTGGGCAAATCAAAATGAATCACTTGACGAATATTGGACTTATCAATCCCCATACCAAAAGCAATGGTTGCCACAATACAATTAATTTCCCCATTCATAAATTGTTGTTGAATGCTATGGCGGCGATCTGAATCCATTCCCGCATGGTAGGCTTGGGCTGGAAAGTGACTACGAGTAAGCGCATCAGCCACTTGCTCTGCTGTGTGTTGTAAGGTGACATAGACAATAGAAGGTTCATTATTACGTTGAGAAAGTTGATGTTTAAGGGTATCTATTTTCTCGTCTTCGTCTGCCGCTAATACGGTTAAATCAAGGTTATTTCGGTAAAAACCCGTCACGATAATATTATCTTTAGCAATGGCAAATTTGTCCTGCATATCTTGAATTACGGCAGGGGTTGCTGTTGCGGTAAGTAATAACACTTGAGGAATGTTTAAGGCCTGTTGGTAGTGTGGCAATTTCAGGTAGTCGGGACGGAAATTGTGGCCCCATTCTGAAATACAGTGTGCTTCATCGACGACTAATAATGAAATTGGAATTTGACCAATAAAGTGACGAAAGCGTTCGTTTTTGAGACGTTCTACTGAAATCATTAATACTTTAATTTCGCCTTGACGAATTTGTTGCATGACTTGCTGAGTTTGTTGCCATGTTTGGCTGGAATCAATGGATGCGGCAGGAATCCCTTTCGTAGCTAAAAAATCAAGTTGATCTTTCATTAAGGCTAATAATGGTGAAATGACCAACGTAAGATGGGGTAATTCAATCGCGGGTAATTGATAACATAATGATTTTCCAGATCCCGTTGGAAATATAGCGGCAGCTGAATGACCACTAAGAACGCGGGTAATTACTTCTTCTTGCCCTAAACGTAAAGAATCAAAGCCAAAATATTTTTTAAGTGTTTGGTGATACATGTCTTAATACCCGCTAACCATTGATTAGCCGCTATCATACCGTATTGATTTACGGAAAGATAAAAAGCACAACGAAAGTTACGTTATTTCTGATGCGGTTATTCTCATTTAAAACCAAGCCGATTCATTGTTGCATTAAAAATTGTTGAGTATGTAAGTGATTAGCGTCACTTACATACTGTATCTGGATAAATGAGTCGAGAGGATATTGCTTATTTCATCAGACTTGGTGATGTAATTGCTTTCTTTGACAACTCTTTAGCAAATGCCGCAATATCCGTTTCGATAGCACGAATATGACGAGTGATATCTGTTGTATCGACGTTCACCATTTGGCGCTGTTCCATCACAAGGTTACCATTGACGATTGTCGTTGTGACATTGCTTGGATTGGCTTGATAAACCAAGGTGGCATAAGGATTGTAATTGGGCATCATATTAGCCGATTGGGTTTCAACAATAATAACATCGGCTTTTTTGCCCACTTCGAGTGAACCAATTTTATCGTCCATATGCAGTGCACGAGCACCACCTATGGTTGCGAGTTCAATTACCTGCTCTGGGATCATAATAGTACGGTCATTATGTTTTAAACGTTGCATATTGGCGGCATAACTCAGTGTGCGCCATAAATCAACTTGGTTAGAGCTCATTGGCCCATCAGTCCCTAACCCCATTGGAATGCGCTGTTGATACATTTTCCATGCAGGAGCAATGCCTGTCGCACCTTTGGCGTTTGCCATTGGGTTATAAGCGATGCCTGCACCTGATTGTTTGATGAGATCGAGATCGGTTTGGTCAACATGAATTGCATGCGCCAATACCATTCGTTGATCAAGCACTCCGATGTCTTTAAGCCATGCTACTGGGCTAAGTTGTTTAGGATTGTCATTAATACGCGCAGCTTCATTACCAAATTCACCCACATGGATTAATACTGGAACATCTAATTGCTTCGAGAGTGCATTAATTTGCTGTAATTTTTGCTTTGAAACAGTATAAGCTGCATGAGGTGCAAAGGCTGGAGTGATCAGGGGATCTTGTTTGTATTCAGCAATAAATTTCTGCGCGTATTCAAGCCCGCCATAGGGTTGTTTTGCATCCACCACAGGGAATTTGATCACAGTTTCACCTAAAACTGCCCGTAGGCCGACTTCCTTGGTTGCTTTGGCCATTTCATCAACATGGTAGTACATGTCAGCAAAAGTTGTGACACCGCTTTGTGCAAGGTCAACTGCGCCAAGACGAGTGGCTTGATAAATGAGGTCTCGACTGAGTTTTTTACCTTCAAGAGGAAAGAAATAAGCAAATAATCGATTTTCAATGCCTTCTTCACCTAAGCCTCGAAAAGCAATCATTGGTAAATGGTTATGAGTATTAACCATTCCCGGCATTACAATCCCGTTTTGTGCATCAATGATACGAATAGCGGTATATTGAGATAATAATGATTGATCACCAACGGCTACAATGGTGTCGTTATTGATAACGACCACACCATTTTCAATCAGTTGTTTTTGACCATTCATGGTGATGACTTGACCATTTTTAATGATTAAGCTCGCTTGAGAATGGGGGGCAACTGATGATGATGAACCACATCCAGCAATAAGAAGTAACGTTGTTATTAAACTGATTTTTATACGCATAAATGACCAATGATAAGCAGCGAGAAAATTGGTGAGATTATAAGTGCAGATTAATGTAACTAAACAATCCTTTGCTTAAGTTACGGTAGTTTTTGTGAACTTAATCGCTTTGCTCATCATGGTTGATAATAAGAGACATGGGGATTTTAAATAATTGTGTTGGTATTAATGATAACCAACCATTCCCACGTGCATATTCTATTAATCCTGCACGACTGGAAATACCATAGTCAGAAAATCGAGAGATTAAATTGGCTATTTGTTTTTCAACAGCTTTGGGCGTTCGATGAATAAGTTGTGCTATTTGTTTTGTTTGTCGTCCACGTAATAACCAAAATAAGACAATTTCTTGAGATGACGTTAATTGTGGTGCTAAAGGCCGCGTTGTATGGAAAGATAAATGAGATTTATCAGTAGCAATAACCTCAACAAACGACGTCATATTTATTAAATCTCTTACTTTATTTGCTGTAAATTGAATCCCCCAAGGAACACCATTAATAATCACGGGTTGTTTGGTAAATATATATGCATCAACACCATTAGCGTAGTTGTGCACATCTATCGTTATTATGGTTTTATTGTGCGTCAATGATAATTTATCTTGCTCAATAAAAACGTCGCTAAATGCAGCGGTATCACATGGTAAGTCACTATCCTTTAATCCCTTCATTTCAAGTGGGGCATTAACAAGGTTACGATAGGCATCATTGGCATATTCAAAAATACCATCTTTCGTTTTTAACCCAGCAGGATAAGGAGATGACGATAGCATGTGAATAAGTACAGATAAGTATGTTGATTGATTAATATTCACAGGACCATTCTATCAATAAATTATTTCAATAGTAATATTTGTTGGTGGAATAAATATCTCTATATATAGTAATGCTATTAAAAACATATAATATTCGACTAGTAAAGAAATAACCACAAAATAAGAAATGAAATATTGTTTTATTATATTTTAAGTAACAGGATAAGTAATATATTGATAGAAATTTGTTTTTATCTCTAGTTGTTTTATGCGTATGGTTTATATGCTACTAAACACTAGAGATAAAATAAGTTTCATTGATTAATTAGAATGAAAAACCAATACCGCCAGCATTGTCGTAATGATTATAGTCTGAAATAGATATACCATAACCACTTTCAAATATTAAATAACCACGCAAACGTTTATAAATAGGGAAATTTAACGTCACTTTTTCATAACCACGAGAGAAACCACTTTCTAGTGCATTGCGTACTGTAAATGTGATCATACTTTTACCATCAATATTCCAATTCATGCTAACTCGGCCATAACCAAGGTAGTTATTGATGTCTTTGTTATAGTCTTTAGCCCCAAAATCAAGTCGTACCCAAGGCTTAACACTAAAAGTAAAAGCGTCTTTTTTGAAAGTCATATCAATAAAGGCACGGTTCCAACTCCGTTCTTGCTCACCACCACGACCATTAGATTGGTGAACTAAACCGAGTGTACTGCCTGCATAATGTAGACCATCGCTATAGGTCGTTTGGGTTGGAAAAGTCCAGAAAACCGACGGTTCATATTCTGTATCTCTAAAAAATGCAGATGAAGCGTAGGCTTGCCAGTTTGAACGTTGTGTGTAAGCAAAATATAACTGGTCGTTATCAGTTAAAATGCCGGAGAATAAACGGTATTTTAAGCTGATTTGAAAGTTGACATTATAGTTACTAAGCTTACCATCTTCAGGGATAATTGATTGATATTCTTTGTAATTTGGAGATTGAGTATAATAAAAAGGTAAAACAAAGTTATCTTTATATTGTTCTAAAAGTAGGCTGTTACTACTCGTATAATTTAATGCATTATTTAATGTTGAAGAGGCTGAAGTATCAGCATTAGCATATGAAGCATAGCCACTTGTAACAATAAATAAACTCGTTAATAGGACTTTCTGATGTGATTGTTGCAGTTTGATATTCATTATTATTTTCTATCATTATTATTTTATCTATTGTTATCATAAGAGCTAAACTGGGCTTTTGTCTATCGATACAAATGCAATCAATGATTTTTCGTAATTTAAAACTAAATAATGAAGTACAGCAAAATAAACGCCTTAATAACACAGTATTAAGGCGTAAAAGAGACCATTAAATTAGCTGAGCTAGCATAGTGTCGTCATAAGGAGTAAGTGCTTGACCTGATTGCACTTTATTAACATAGTCAGGATTCGCAATTAATGGACGACCAATGGCTAATAAATCAAATTTTCCCGCTTCAATAGCATCACTGCCTGTTTGTGGGGTATAGCAACCAACACCAATTAATGTTCCTTTGTAATGTGTTCGCATGTAATGAGATGCGCTGCCGTCAAGATACTCAAAATTCATGCTGTCATCAAAAATACCAACATGCAGATACGCTAAACAACGCTTTTCAACTTCAGGTAATAAGTAGTCAAACACCGCACGATCACGGCTATCACCTTCAAGATTGAAGTAACCGCCGGGTGATAAACGTAAGCCGGTACGATCACGACCAATGCGTTGGCTAATTGCATCAATAACTGCGAGTGGGAAGCGCGCCATATTCTCTGGTGCGCCACCAAATTCATCATCACGTTCGTTGGTGCTGAAATGTAGAAATTGATCGATCAAATAGCCATTTGCGCCATGAATTTCTACACCATCAAAGCCAGCGTCAATCGCATTAGCTGCAGCTTGACTAAAATCGGCAATAAGTTGTTCAATTTCAGTTTTCGTTGCAGGCTTAGGAACGGTATAAGTTAATTCCCGCATTCTTGGTAACGTGCCTTCAAGTGCTATCGCAGAAGGAGCAAGTACATACTCACCATTAAAAAAGAACGGATGAGCTACACGACCTGTATGCCACAATTGTGCAAAAATCTTACCACCATTGTTATGCACAGCATCTGTTACTTTATGCCAGCCATCAATTTGCTCTGGTGTAAATAACCCTGGCGTATGTGGATAACCTTGACCATCAGCACGAATTAAAATAGCTTCTGAGATAATAAGCCCAGTATCAGCGCGGCGTGCGTAATAGTCGATCATTGCTTGGGTTGGGACTAAATCGTCGTCAGCCATACAACGGGTTAATGGTGCCATGATAATACGGTTATTGAGTGTTAGCGTATCGTTAAGTACAACTGGGTGAAATAGAGTGTCGAGCATGATTGTTATCTCTTATTTGAATGCTCATTCAAGTTAGACCTGTTTGAACAATCATTCAAGAGTTTTTTGAATGATTGTTCAATATTAAGTAAACTAGAAGAAGATAAAGCAAAAGAGAGTGATTATGCGTAGTGCTGAATTTGATCGTGATCGAGTGTTACGCTCGGCAATGGATGTTTTTATAGCTAAAGGTTATAGCAACACCAGCATGCAAGATTTAAAACAAGCAACAGGGCTTCATCCTGGCTCTATTTATTGCGCGTTTAAAAATAAACGCGGTTTGTTATTAGCGGCGTTAGAACATTACCGTAATCAACGCTATACGCAGTTTGTTACGTTGTTTGCTGAGTCATCTTCAGTGTTAGGAGCGATCAGTGCTTATCTTGATCAGGTGGTTGATGAGTGTGAACGTGAGCAGATTAAAGATTGTTTACTACAAAAATCACTCAGTGAACTTGCGCAACAAGATGTCGAAGTTGCTGATGTTATCAGCCATATGCTAAAACAATGGCAGCAGACTTTGGCCGAGCAACTAGCATTAGCCCAACAGCATAATGAAATAAGCGATGCTCGCGATAGCCACCAATTAGCACAATTTTTAGTGATGGGAATTTATGGGATTAGAACGTTTTCACATACTCACCCAGAACCAGGCGTGTTACGTCGTTTAGCACAAGATCTTATTGATTATATTAAATAATGGTATTGATAAGAGCGCAGGTTATTTACGGTTATAAAAAAGGGAGTGTACATCAATGATGCCACTCCCTTTTATTTTGTGATGCTAATTATGCTGGTGGTGTTTCTTCTACTTTAACGCGGAACAATACCGCATACAGTAGTGGAATCACGACCAATGTTAGGATTGTCGCGAATAATAAACCAAACATAATGGTAACAGCCATACTCTTAAAGAATGGGTCTACCAATAATGGCGCCACACCTAAAATCGTTGTAAATGCACCAAGCAATACTGGTCGAGCACGACTAAGTGCTGAATCAATAATCGCCTGATATGGCGTTTTACCCGCTGCAATTTCGACATCAGTTTGGTCTACCAACACGATAGCATTTTTTACCATCATACCAATTAAGCTCAGGAAGCCCAGAATAGCCATAAACTCAAATGGTGTTTGGAAAATCACTAAACCTACGGTCACACCGACCAAAGCAAATGGTACGGTTAACCAAATTACTAATGGCTGACGAAGCGCGTTAAACATAAAGATTACCGCTAAAATCATTGCTGCAAAGCCGTAAGGGGCAGAGGTAGCAAGACCTTCATTTGCGTCATTTGATGCTTTGTATTCGCCATACCATGTCAATTCATAACCCGGAGGTAATTCAATTGCTTCAATTTTGCCACGCAAATCATTAAATGCATCCGCAGTGAATACACCTGGTGCAGGATCTGCCTGAACCAAAATCGTCGGAATACGATTAATACGACGTAAAATGGCATCTTCCCAAGCAACATTTACCGATTCCACTAATTGGCTAACAGGAATTAATCCATTGACCATACGGCTATAAACTTCCGTATTTTCAATCGCACGCTCATGAGTACGTTCGTTATCCGGCGCACGCACGATGATAGGGATTAAATCATTACCTTCACGGTAAACACCAATATTACGACCAGTTAATGTTTGTGCAATGGCTTGGCTTATTTCTTGATTTGTTAACCCAAAACGCTGTGCTTTTTCAGATGAATATATCGGTTTAATAACGGGTACTTGCTGACGCCAATCATCTTGAACTGCAATCAAGTTTGGATCATTAAGCATGATAAGTTTAGCTTGTTCTGCTAGATCGCGTAATACTTTGCTATCAGGGCCTTTAAATCCTGCTTCAATCTTTTTACCGCCGCCTCGACCAAGCATAAATTTCCATACTTTGATTGATGCTTCAGGATATTTAAGGTCAAGCTCTTTTTGTAGTTCAACTAATAATGGCGCAATATTACGGTAATCATCGATATCGATCAGTAATTGACCATAGCTTGGGTTACGTGCTTCTGGCGCGTAAGTCAGCATGAAACGTAAACCACCACCACCGATGAAACTTGAAATATTGCTGATACCTGGTTTCTTTTTAACGTCTTGCTCAATGCTGGCAACAACAGCCTCTGTATTTTGAATATCAGTACCTTGTGGAAGGTAAACATCAACTACAAATTGCGCGCGTTGTGATTCAGGCATAAAGCCAGGTGGTACATATTTCACACCCCAGATAGCACCAATAAGAGTAGCCACTAATAATAGGCCAGTTGTCTTACGATGAAGTAATACCCACGATAACAAACCTTTGTAGCCATTAACGACTTTACTTGGTTTATCTGCCGTTGTTTTCACTTTTACTTTTAGGAACTGGTGACATAGTAATGGCGTCACCGTTACAGCAAACAGCCAACTTAAAAGCATTGAGTAAAGGATAACCCAGAACAACGAACCTGCGTATTCACCCATATCTGATGGTGACAAGCCGATAGCACTGAATGCACAGATACCAACAACCGTTCCCCCTAATAATGGCCATTTAGTTGCATTAACAACTTCAGGAATAACCACTTCCCGATCTTCGTTATTTTGTAGGCGAACTAAAATACCATCGGTGACAACAATGGCGTTATCAACCAGCATGCCGAGTGCAATAATCAGTGCACCAAGAGAGATACGTTGCATTGCTATGTCATCAATAAGCATGATGCATAGGGTACCTGCAACGGTGAGTACTAATACAAAACCGATGATGATACCTGAGCGAACACCCATAAATAGCAATAGTACGATAAATACAATGACAACAGCTGCAATAAGGTTATCAATGAAGTTCGTTACTGAATCACGTACAGAATCTGATTGCATTGAGATGACATTCAGTTCCATACCTAGAGGACGTTGGCTTTCTAGTTCTGCGATACGTGCTTTAACAGCATCACCCATATCAACAACGTTACCGCCAGTGACATTTGAAATACCAAAACCAATAGCTCGCTCGCCGTTGTAACGCATTAGCATTGACGCTGGTTCTTGATAGCCTCGTTTGATGGTCGCAATATCTTTTAAGTGTAATACGGTGTGGTTGTCACCAATACCCACTTGAAGATTTTTTAAGTCATTAAAAGAGTTAACATTTGGCGTCGGCATTACCGGAATACGCATGCCATTTGCCGTTAAACTACCAGCGACTGTTACGATATTTTGCTTTTGTAATACTGACAAAACATTATCAACAGACAAGCCAAACTTAGCTAACCGCTCACTGGTAAACTCAACAAAAATGGTTTCTTGTTGTTCTGCAAGTGTTGCTGTTTTAGCAACGCCTGGAACTAAGACTAGTTCACGACGTAAACTATCTACATAATCAGACAGTTGTTTGTCAGAGAAGCCTTCACCTGTTACAGCAAAGAATAAAGCATAAACGTCAGAGAAATCATCGTTAACAATTGACGGACCTGCCCCTGGTGGAAGCGAGCGCTGTGCATCGTTAACTTTACGACGTAACTTATCCCAAACTTGTTGAAGATCAGCCTGACTTTTAGCAAATTCAAGCTTAATTTCGACTGTAACTTCAGACATGCCTTGTTTAGAAACTGATTTAACTTCTTTCAATTCCTGTAACGATTGCACTGCACCTTCAATAATGTCGGTAACTTCATCTGACACTTCTTGTGCTGTTGCTCCCGCATAAGGCGTAATAATAACGGCTTGGCGAATAACAAATTCGGGATCTTCAAAACGGCCTAATTTTAGGTAGCTAATGTAGCCACCGATTAAAATCAGAGCAATCATTACCCAAACACTGGTACGCTTGGCAATGGTATAGCGAGCGATATCCATTTCTTACACTCCGTTTTGAGTCGTGTCTGTGTATGGGCGGATTTCCATACCATTTTTTAGTTTTGATACGCCAGCAATAACAATACGCTCGCCTGCCTTCAGGCCAGAAGGCACAGTAATACAATTTTTATTGATAGTGCCCACCTTGATATAGCGTTTTTCAACGATGTTATTACTGCCAACAACCCAGACAAATTGTTGATTTTTATTGTCAGGCACAACGGCTGTTAATGGCACCGTTAGTGGGTTGTTATTTTCTTCTGGGCATTCGGTTAAGCTTGGTGAAACTTTCACAGACATACCCGGTAAGATATTAAGCCCTTTAAGATCGTCAAGCCCTAATACAACCGAGAAAGTTTGTGTAATCGGGTCGGCTTGGGTTGAGTAAGTACGTAAGCTCAACGGTAATAAATGCCCTGGAATATTGTTAATTTCAGCATTGGCTTTATCACATTGCATGCCAGTTAACATTACAATGTCAGGAATGTTAACGACAACTTCTAAATCATCAAGGTTATGCAGTGTTAAGACTGATGTATTTGCTTGAATCTGCACGTGATTATCAATTAATTTACGCCCAATAATGCCTGAGAAAGGGGCTTTTAATTGCGTGTAAGCAAGCTGGTTTTTTGCTTCTTCAAGACGGTTTTGAGCCAAATCGTAACGTGTTAGTAGTTCATCAAGATCACTTTTTGCAATAGCTTGTGAGCTTTCATAGATAGACTTACCACGTGAGTAGTCTTTCTTGGTGTTATTTAATTCTAATTGTGCCGCTGAAAACGCGGTTTGGGCATCTTTAGGGTCTAATTTTGCAAGTAACTGCCCTTTATGTACTTTGTCGCCTTCGTTAACAAAAATATGGCTAACACGGCCACTCACTTGAAATGATAAATCTGCGCGTTCAGCAGAACGGATCACACCATTAAAGGTTAAATTGGTATTTGTTTTTGGCGTTACAATTTCAGTTAACGCAAGATTAATGATAGGCGCGGTGACAGTTGTTTCTTTTTCACTGTTACATCCTGACAACAGCACTACCGCTAAAGATAAACTAACGGCCATCGCCAGTTTATTAATTGTTAACGATGTCACATTGGACATTGCTGAATGAGTTTTCACCGTGTTCTCCACTATCATTAGATTGATTAGTCATATTTATTGCTACAAAGAAGCAAACTTAAAGTGCATTTTAGTGATAAAAACAAGATTGTAAACTACACAGTGTACTTTTTTGTTTCAGATTGTTAGACTGCGCTCATAAACTGAAATAAAAATACTATGAGGAATCTCTGAAGGATGAAGCAAACGGAACGTAAGCACTTAGCAATCATTGAAGCGGCTAAAGAGGAATTTATAACTCATGGATTTTTAGCATCAAATATGGATCGTATCTCAACTGAAGCAGCTGTTTCGAAACGGACGCTATATCGTCACTTTGAGAGTAAAGAAGTGTTATTTGTTTCAGTATTGACCATTATTCAAGAGTCTGTGGCTGAAAATGTTAAGTATGAATTTGATCCAACTAAGACATTAACCGAGCAATTAACGGCTATAACTTGTCGTGAAGCCGATGTTTTGTATTCAACTTATGGTATTCCATTATCACGTACAATTGTGATGGAATTTTTACGTCAGCCAGAATTAGCATTAAATTTAATTAAAGATTTATACAGCACGAAAGCGATTACTGAGTGGTTTCAACAAGCAATTTCCGCCGGTTGTATCGTTGATAAAAATGTAATGTTATTAACAAATATTTATATTAGTTTGTTTCAAGGGCTTCTTTTTTGGCCTCAAGTAATGAATCTTGCTCCTAATAGTGAAGGCAAAGTGCTTGAAGATAATATTGAAACGATAGTGTCAGTTTTTTTAGCATCACATATGATTAAAGAATTACCATAGCCGTTATATATAAATTTATTCATTATGGCGATTAAAAAATAATCTTGTCGAATTTAATTTCCTAGCGTTATAATTTAAATATTATATGTGTTTGAGATATTATCATCTCATTGAATAATCCTGTGGAATATAGACAAATGAAAAAATTACTTGCAGCTTCCGTTCTTGTGTTTTCATCAATGTCAGTGATGGCTGCACCGCAATCAACTCAAGGTGGTTTTAGTGGACCGCATGAAGCGGCACCACTTACTCAGGTTCAAGGGGGATTTAATGGCCCTAGTGCTATTCCTGTATTAAATACCGTGAAAGCAGCATTACATGCAGACGACAATACTGCAGTAGAGCTGACTGGTCATATTGTGTCTTCGATTGGTAAAGACGACTATATGTTTAAAGATGAGTCTGGTGAAATAAAAATCGAGATCGATCATGATGATTGGCGTGGCGTTACAGTAACACCAACCACAAAAATTACTATTCGTGGGGAAGTAGATAAAGATTGGACTGTACGTACTATTGATGTTGATTCTGTTGTTCTTGCTAAATAATGAATAAACAGTATCACTAAAAGAAGCCAGCATTATTGCTGGCTTTTTATGATTTATTCTTAACTATGCATTAAGAATAAATTTTTCAATAACTTGTGCAACACCACTATTATTATTAGTGTCAGTAATATAGTTAGCAATTGCTTTTGTCTCTTCGGTAGCATTACCCATCGCTACACCTAAGCCTGCAAATTCAATCATATGGTGATCATTGCCGGCATCACCCATTGCAATCACTTCATCTTGTTTGATATTTAAGAAATCAGCTAATGCTTTAACACCCACACCTTTATTACTATTGGTGTGCATAAATTCCAGGAAGAAAGGCGCACTTCTTACAATAGTATATTGTTGATATAGCGTTGCTGGTAATTGAGCAATTGCTGCTTCAAGGCGATCTTCTTCATCAATGATCATCACTTTCATGATTTCTTCATTATCATCTAATTCAGCAAAGTCAGCGAGTGTGATAGTTAGACCATTAATTTTTGCTTCGTGATCTGTGTAGTAGTTATGTGCTGGTGTAATCAAACCCTGACGGCGAGAGAAAGCATGAACATGAACACCAAGATCATGAGCAATTGCAGCAATGGCTTTAGCATCACTACCAATTAAAGTTTGGCTTCTTACCACTTCTTGGCTTGCTACACGTTGTACTAGAGACGCGTTATATGACAGTACAAAATCATTGTCGCTATTCATATTGAGCTCTTTTAGTGCCCATGTCATGCCTTCAATCGGACGACCTGACGCTAACACAACATAGGTACCTTGTTCGCGCGCAGCAGCAATTGCTTGCTTATTATGTGCTGAGATTGTGCCATCGGAACTAAGTAAGGTGCCATCCATATCGAGTGCAACTAATTTGTACATTGTTATTGTCCATTACTAATGAATATAGGGACTATGATAGCAATATATGAGATGAAAACGATATAAAGTGGTATTTATCTTTAAACGTTATTATTCATACATATATATATGCTTAGTATCGATAGTTTTTGTTATTTCTTTTTGGTGTTTGATATTAAGGTTGTTTAGACTAAGCGTATAGAAAACACATCTAAATTATCCTAGAGAAGGAATGTATTGATGTTTAAGCAACTTATAATGTCGATTGTATTATCAGCGATAACATTTAATGCCCACGCCGTTGAATGTGGCAAGGTAACCATTGCGGATATGAATTGGGATTCTGCGACATTTGTTGCTAATGTGGATAGTTTTATTTTACAACATGGCTTTGGGTGTGAAACTCAACTTGTACCCAGTGAAACAGTCCTTGCGGCAAAGTCTATTTTAATGCAAGGAAAGCCAGATATCATTCCTGAGATGTGGCGCAATGCATTACAAGGAGGATTGGAACATGGAATTGAAAAAGATAAGATTAAATTTGTTGGTAAGGTATTGTACGAGGGTGGCTTAGAAGGTTTTTGGGTCCCGGCTTATATGGTAGAAAAAGAGCCTTCATTGGCAACGATTGAGGGGATAAGAAAACATGCTTATTTATTTAAACGGCCAGATCTCGGTAACAAAATGCCTTTTTTTAATTGCTCACCTAACTTACGTTGCCAAAATGCGGTGAAACACTTGTTTACCGCCCTAAATCTTAAGCAAGCTGGATTTGAGCTAACATCGACAGATAATGTCACCGGTCTATCAGGATCCATTGCTCACGCTTATGCTAAAAAACTGCCTTGGATTGGGTATTATTGGTCCCCTACGGCAGTATTAGGTTTCTATAAAATGGTACGGATAGATTTTAACTCTGGTACTCATCGTGAATATTTTAATGATTGTATAGATAAGCCTGTTTGTAAAAATCCTAAAGTGACGATGTTTCCTCCTCATGCTGTTGATACCATTGTGACTACAGAATTTGCTGGGCGAGCACCTATTGTTATTGATTATTTATCGACACGACGTTTTTCAAATCAAGATATGAATCAATTAATGGCATGGAAAGTGAGTCACAATGCTAATGGTGAGCAAATGATGGTGCAGTTTCTTTCTCAATATGAATCCCAATGGACACAGTGGGTTTCACCTAAAGTAGCGAATAAAGTACGAAAAGCACTTGCGGAGAAAGAATAATTATCAAGTAATTTTGATGAGATCAGATTGGTTGATATGAAGATAAAGTAAAAAGAGACAGTTTTATTATCGATGTTTTTTTCTACAATTACGTATATTTTTTGCTAGTAAGATAGCGGTTGGGTCACGAATATTGGCATATATTCTGACTTTTATGATTATAGATGGTCAAATGGAGAGTTGGTTAACAAGAACCGTATTAATCATTATGACGGCTAATAGGTAATAGAGTTCGAGATAAGTAATACATCAATGTGTAAATAATAAGCAATATATCTGTGAGGGATGAATAAAATGGGGGCAACTAAGACAGTTCTCGTTGTTGATGATGATCAAGAGATTCGTGAATTACTTGATGAATATTTAACTAAAAACGGGTTTGAGGTTATTACTGCGGCAGAAGGCGAGGAAATGAAACGGCGTTTAGCTGCCGGTTACCCTGATTTGATTTTACTTGACGTTATGATGCCCGGTGATGATGGTTTTACGCTGTGTCAGTATATTCGAAAAAACTCAAATGTGCCTATTATCATGCTAACCGCAGTATCTGATGAGATGGATCAAATTATTGGTCTTGAAATTGGTGCTGATGATTATATTGCTAAACCGTTCAGTCCTCGGCAGTTATTAGCTCGAATTAAAGCACTATTAAGGCGCATTAAACCAACAGAAAGTCAGCAACCCTTAGCCGACGCTCGATTTATTCGTTTCGCTCACTGGCGGCTTGATACCACCACGCATTGTTTATTTGATCTTGATAAAAAACAAGAGTTTGAATTAACTGGTGGTGATTATACATTATTGATGCTGTTTTTATCGCGCCCACAAGAAATACTCGATCGTGATACAATTTCCTATGCAACGCGAGGGCGAGATACCTTACCTTCAGAGCGTGGTATTGATGTTGCTTTAAGTCGGCTACGACAACGATTAGGCGATAAAGGCCGTACTCAGCGCTTAATCAGAACCAGTCGCGGCAATGGTTATATTTTTACTGCTGATGTGATCTACGAAGACGCATAACATAACAATAATGACGTTGGATAAAGTGTGATCGCTTGCATAAGCATCACACTTTTTTACTATATGGATAATGGTCAATGAATTGGAAAGTGTTGTACCCGAAATCATTGGTTTCGAGAACATTGTGGTTAACATTATTAGCGGTATTTTTAGCGCAAGTGATTGCGACGGGAATTTGGTATAGCCAATCAAAGCAACGCGATTTAGATGGGCTGCAATCGACATCTGCAAGTATGGCAACCATGTTTGCCTCAACGGTGACTTTCTTCCAATCATTACCGATGCAATATCGGCATATTGTGTTAGATCAACTGCGTAATATGGGCGGAACCCGTTTTTTTGTTTCTTTTAATGATGAAGAAATACGGATTGATCCCATTGCTCATTCAGAACAGAAACAGATGGCTGTGTCTGTGTTTGAAAAAGTGTTGCATCAAAAATTACCACGTTTGCCAACAATCAAAGTTGATTTTTCTCGGCCTGAAACATTACATGTTCTTAAAAATGATATTTTATTGAGTGATTTACCACGATCGTGGGTACACAACACGCTGAGTTTAGAGCCTTTAGATCCTCCTATTTTAGTGGTACAGATTGAATTAGAAAAAGATCAATGGCTTTATATTGCTGCATTATTACCAGCCCCTTATATGAACTTAAAAGATGAAGTGATCACTCACCAGCAAATATTATTTCTGGTGTTTATCACGGGTTTATTATTGGTGTTTACCTACATCATGGTACGACGCCAAACCAAGCCATTAAAACAATTGGCAGACGCTGCGAATGCGCTAAGTTTAGATATTTATCAACCGCCACTTAAAGAAGAAGGGGCGACAGAACTGGTGATGGCGACACAAGCATTTAATCGTATGCAGCTGCGTTTACGACGCTATATCGAAGATAGAGAACAATTATTCTCATCAATTTCTCATGATTTAAAGACCCCCATTACTCGATTACGGCTGCGGGTTGAACTTATTGATGACGATAAAAAAATAGATAAATTTAACCATGATCTTGATGAATTAGAGATGATGGTAAAAGGGGCATTACAATGTGTTAAAGATACAGATTTACACGAAAATATTGTCCCAATTGATTTAAATCTGCTTTTAGCCAGTATTGCTGAGCGCCATAATCACCGTGATACAAAAGTCACCTTACCAACATTGATCATAGCGCCAATCATGGGTAAAGAATTAGGGTTAAAACGTTGCTTGAGTAATTTAATTGATAATGGTGTTAAATATGGTCATCAGGTGACGGTCGCAGCAATAGATAAGCCAGACAAGATTATTCTGACAATCACTGATCAAGGTAAGGGTATTCCTGAATCGTCATTATCTGCAGTATTTGAACCTTATTTTCGCCTCGCGACGGATGCTGATGGGCATGGTTTAGGAATGGGGATTGCACGTAATATTATCCATGCTCATGGTGGTAAGCTGATTATCAAAAATAGTTTAACACAAGGGCTAATTGTCGTGGTGGTATTACCGCGTGTATTGCCCGTTGCATTAGCTTAAGGAAATAGAAAGCATGAAACTAGCGTATTTGATATTAGCCGTAGCAGCATCTTGGCTGCCAGCAACATTAGCACATGCATCAGGACAAGTTGAAGTATTGCATTGGTGGACCTCAAGCGGCGAAGCTAAATCAGTAAAAGTGCTCAAGCAAATGATGGAGCAACAACACCACAGTTGGAAAGATTTCGCGGTTGCTGGTGGCGGTGGTGAAAGTGCAATGACCGTGTTAAAAATGCGAGCAGTGTCGGGGAACCCACCTACTGCGGCACAATTAAAAGGTCATGATATTCAAGAATGGGGACGGTTAGGTTTTCTTACCTCATTAGATGATGTTGCTCAGCAAGAACATTGGGATAAAGTGCTTCCACCCGTTGTAGCAAATATCATGAAATATAATAATCATTATGTGGCTGTTCCTATTAATGTCCATCGTGTTAATTGGTTGTGGGTTAATCCTAAAGTATTTAAAGCCGCAGGTGCTGCTGTACCAACAACCTTAGCTGAGTTTTTTGTGGCAGCAGATAAAATTAAAGCTGCCGGGTTTATTGCGTTAGCGCACGGTGGTCAACCTTGGCAAGATGCCACTTTATTTGAAAGCATTGCATTAGCAGTATTAGGGTCAGTGGATTACCGTAAAGCCTTTGTTGATCTAGATATGGCGGTTATCAACAGCAAGAAAATGGTAGAAGTCTTTCAACAGTTTAAACGGATGAAGGCTTATATTGATCCTCAAGCAAGTGGACGTCATTGGAACTCTGCCACCGAAATGGTCATTAATGGTCAAGCAGCGATGCAGTTTATGGGAGACTGGGCTAAAGGAGAATTTGCACAAGTAGGCGACGTTCCCGGTAAAGATTATTTATGTGTACCAGCACCGGGTACGCAGCACCAGTTTACATTTAACATTGATAGTTTGGCTTTTTTTAAATTAAAAGGAACCGAAGCTGACAATATTGCGCAGCATGATTTGGCTAAAACCTTATTAACTCCGTCTTTTCAAAATGTATTTAATCTTAATAAAGGGTCGATTCCGGTTCGATTAGACATGGATATGTCAGCGTTTGATCAATGTGCATTAGATTCGATGCAAGCTTTTAAACAAGCGTCATTATCTGGGGATTTAGTACCCAGTTTTTCTCAAAATTTAGCGACAACAGCCGATGTACAATCCGCTATTGTTGATGTTGTGAGCGAGTTTTTTGATCAAACAAATCCTAATCCAAAATTAGCGCCATCACGACTTGCGCGAGCAATAAAATCAGCGATATAGTGACAACGGTTTATATAAGGATAAGAATATGAATATAACCTATTTACCTTGTGTTGAAGTAGAACCTACCGTTGAGGCGACAGCAAGTGTTATCTGGTTGCATGGTTTAGGCTCTAATGGCCATGATTTTGAAGCATTGTTACCAGAGTTACAGTTACCTACTGATATGCCAATACGTTTCATTTTTCCTCATGCAGCTTCTATCCCTGTTACCATTAATGGTGGCGCTGTAATGCCTGCATGGTATGACATTATCTCATTGGATGTAGCTCGCAAACTCAACATAGATCAACTCATTGATTCTGCACAAGGTGTGATGAATTTAATTGATCGAGAGATCAATCGCGGCATTGCCTCTGAGCGAATTATTTTGGCTGGGTTCTCTCAAGGTGGCGCTGTGGTCTATCATGCTGCTCTAAGCTATTCTAAACCGTTAGCAGGGTTACTAGCGTTATCAACGTATTTTCCAACAGCGAATATTATTCAATACAGTGAGTCAAACCGCCAGCTTCCGATCGAGATCATGCATGGTCGTTATGATCCTGTCGTGGTACCCAAACTTGGAGAAATGGCGCGTGATGATCTGATTGCTGCCGGTTATCAACCGCAATGGCGAACATATTCAATGGAACATCAAGTATGTATGCCTCAAATTAAAGATATTGCGCAATGGATTCGCGCACGTTTAGGGTAGAAAATGGATGGCGGATGAGACCTATTTATCCGCCTTTAATTGGCACTGGAATTACAGTTATTTTATAAACATTTAACCATGTTAATAAAAATTGAATGCATTTAGATAAACAAAAAGATAGTGCCGCACCAGTTATTCCCCAAAAGTATGATAATAAAGAAATTAATAATAAGTGAATGATACCTGATGAAATGGTTATTGTTGAAATTAACAGCGTCCTTTTGTCGTAAAATAAATAGTTATTGATCATCAAATACATGCCGCCAAATATTTGTCCAAGAAAAATAAGGCCTACAATATTATTATTGATAATATAATTTTGACCTGCGATGAACGTAATTAATGCAGAACCATGAAAAAAGAAAAACAGTGATATTACGAGTAAAAAAATAAAATAAATATAGGTTAAAACCCATAGTTTATTTTTAGTGATTTTATTGTTTTCATTTAATTTTTCAAATAGCCATGGGTAATAACTTTTGTTGATAGCGTCAAATACAAAAATAAAAACAGTGCTAATTTGAAATACAACAAGATATGATGAAATAGTAGTGAGACCAATAATGCCACTAATAATGAATTTATCAGCACCGGCTAAAATAAAGATTCCGACAGAATGGGGAACTAATGGCAAACCTACTTTTAAAATATCTTTTATGATGGCAATTGATACGTGAGAGAAAATGAGCCAATTATTTTTGATAATAATAAAAATTGAACACAAAAAAAAACCGCAGAAATAGTCAGTAAGGCGTAGATTCTTGCATCTATTTTATCGTGTAAGGCATATAGCAGCATTAATGTAAATAATGAGGAAAGTATAATGTAGCAGGAGTTATAGAGTGAATATTGATACGCTTGCTTTCTCATTTGCCACTGCCATAAACAAAATTGAATAAAGGTTTGTGCTATAGCAATGATCATCGCATATGGAATCCATAATTGTGGCAGTGATAATAATTCAGATAAAAATGATAAATGTGTAAATAATAGTAAGGTAAAAAGTAAAATAGAAAAAATAAGTATTATGATGCAACCACTATTATAGTGTTGAATATCTTTATGTGTGGTTTCTTGGTCAAAATATTTTATATTTGAAGCTTGAAAAACATTGAGGTGTATAAATGATAATAAACCAAAAATTAAGGTTTGGAATAATACAATCTGACTATATTCTTCGGCAGAAAGAAAGCGAGTTAAAAAGGGTAATAGAAACAGTAATGATAAACCATTTAAAATATTGGATATTAAATAAGCTGATGATTTTTTTAAAAAAGACGTCATAGAATATCCTATTCTTATATGATTCTTGTTTTTACAATACTAATATTAAGCAATATTAATACCAACAAAAGTATTATTTTATTTATTTTTTAAATTTGAAAAAAGCCAGTTTTATTCGATACCATAGCTGTCGTAAGGATGCGAATTTGTATCGACCTCGTGTCGTTATTTTCATTTTTGAACCGGTTATTTTTGCAAATTGCGATCTAAATTGTTTTTCCCATTGCTCGCCATATCTTTTTGCAAAGCATTTTTCCATCTCTACTTGTGCTTGGCAGCGATATTCATACGCTGATTCATCCGCAAGATTTAATTTATGTACTTGATTTGTCTTCCAATGTACCCATAGATCACGTGATATAACAGCCGTTAATCCATTATTTAACGCTATGTGTTGAAGCTCAATATCGATACCGTGTCCCCTTTTTAAGTCAGTGTTGAAATAAGCGGCATGTTTTTTGTAACAGATAGATAAAAGCTGGTGCGAAACTAGCGTCATAATCGGTTGGGCTGAATAGGTCGAACGATAGGGGATGTTGTGTTGAGTAAGATCATGGTGGGACTGTTCAGGACTGATTGTTTCTGTCTCTCCACCTTTTAGAGACGCCATAACAACGCCAAATGATGCTGATAGTTCATCAATCGTCTGATGACAGATATCAAGATAGTTAATGGTGGGATCAAGTTTTGCACTGGTTGTTATCAATAAATAGTAATCAGAAGGACGATAAGTCATAAGAAATTTGAGGGTTACATTTGCTTGCCCAGAAAAACGAACATTAAACGGCAATGCTAAATTGGTTGAAAGTGCTGGCGGTGCTTTATCTGAACCATTATCAACAACAATAATGTGATCTGGAGAAAAATTGTTCTTAATTAGACAGTCGTACGTCTCATCCGTTTGCTTTGGAAGATTATAGTTAAATATAACACATTGTATTTTCATTAATTATTATCCATAGGTTGCGTTATGAATAGAGTGATGAGTAAAGTAATGATTGTAGATGTATCCTTACTCGATCGTTTAATTGCATTGTTATACAGTGTAGTAAGTTTTCCAGTATGGGCTTGTTATGCCGTTCAAAACTATAGCTTATGTGGACGAGTAGTGAGTCGGTATGAGTATTGTTGCGGTTTTGATTATCGTTTTTATCAAACTAGCCGATTAGCGAGATTATTGGCTGTTGTAAAGGGAGAATTACATCTCATTGGCTTTTCACCGAAAATTGCTTATAGCAGTGATAACCAGTATGTTGGTGCTTTTTCTGCGCGAGATATTCATGAAAATTTAGGCATTACGCCACCAGAATATCATCATTTAAGTGATGATATGGAATTGAAGATGTATTGGTGGAAAAAGATGATATATCCGCTGTTATATGCTTATTCTTTATTATTCAAAGTGACACACAAACCCATTAATCAGAGAATAAAATGGTTTGGTATTGAGGTCTTTAATGGCCAACAAAGTATAGCATTAAACATCATTAAACAATTGATTATCGCAATACCTAAAAAAACACCAAGCCTAATTGGTTATGTTAATGCTGATTGTTTAAATAAGTTAAAGGATAGCCGTCGGTACCGTAAAAACTTAGCTAAATTTAATTTAGTACTGCCCGATGGCGTTGGACTTAAATGGGCGTTAAAACTGAAAGGTATATTGCCGGGTGATAATATTAATGGCACCGATTTTAGCCCTAAAATTTTAGAGTTAGCAGCACAAGAGAATTGGTCTGTATTTTTCCTTGGTGGCGAGGAAGATATTTCAAAAAATGCGCTCGCTAAATTTAAGACTATGTATCCTAATTTAAATGTTGCGGGTAGTCATCATGGTTTTTTTAATGATGATAAGTTGGTTATTGATTATATAAATGAATCAAAAGCTCAGATCTTATTTGTTGGATTTGGTTCTCCTATACAAGAGCAATGGGTTGCTGACAATTATAAATATTTAACAGTTAATCTCGTTATTTGTGTGGGTGGGATGTTTGATTTTTATGCGGGAAAAGTACAAAGAGCGCCTTTACTGGTAAGGCAGATTGGGTGTGAATGGCTATACCGACTATATCAAGAGCCTAAGCGGTTATGGAATCGCTATATCGTTGGCAATGCAAATTTTATATTTTGGAATATTTCACATGCATTAGATATTAGAATGTTTTTTTTGAATTTCTTTTCGCGAACTCTTGATATAATTATTTCTTCTATTGCATTAATAATGTGGGCGCCATTTCATATTATTTTATGTGGTTTGTTATTTATTACAGAACGAAAAAACCCAATATTTAAACAAGTAAGAGTTGGGAAAAATGGTCAACGGTTCATTATGTATAAATATACAACAATGGACAGTGATATTATTTTAGAAGAAGAGGAATTTAAACAATATGTGAGTGATGGAATCAGATATAAAAATAAATCAGACCCAAGAATAACAAGATTTGGATTTTGGTTAAGAAAGTTTTCTGTTGATGAAATTCCTCAATTTCTCAATGTATTAAAAGGTGATATGAAGTTGGTTGGTCCACGACCAGCTTTAGAGGATGAAGTTGATAAATATACCCAAGTGCATAAATTACGCTTACTTATTAAACCAGGAATGACTGGGTTATGGCAAATTTCAGGTCGTTCTGAATTATCATGTAAAAAGCAATTTGAGCTAGATTTAAATTATGTAATGACGAGATCAATAGTGTTAGATCTTACTATTTTAATTAAAACTATTCCTGCTGTTTTTAGTGCGAAAGGAGCAATGTAATGTATGCTCTTACTATTTTGTTAATTATTGGAATGTTATTAGGTTGTGCAAATGAGCGCACAATTAATAGTTATAGTTCTACTAAATGTTTAAATTATTGTAATGAAAATTGCAATTATCATGCAGACCAAAAATATACAAATAGTAATATCTCTGGAAATATTAACAATAATATAGATCGAATTTTGAATAAAAATGAAATATTATCAGCTGGTGATGTGTTAAATATTAATATTTTGAATAATATTACATTATCTAAAGATTATATAATTAAATCAAATGGCAATATATATCTACCTTGGATTGCTCCGATACAGGCTGAAGGGTTATCTATTGATGAACTAAATGAAAAAATACTAACTTCTTATATTGCTAATGATATTTTCAAAAAGGACAGTTTTTATCCTATTATCACTGTTATAAAATATGCTCCTATTTCAATAAAAGTTAATGGAGAGGTGTTTAAACCAGGATTTATAATTATTAATAAAAATGATCCTATACTTAATCATTATAAGGATTTAGGTATTTCTCATACAGAGGATAAGATGCTTACTTTAGCGATTAAACTAGCAGGAGGAATAAAACCGACGGCGGATATAACAAATGTTAGATTAGTTCGTGGTGGGGTAAGTTATATAATTGATCTTAATGGTGTTTTAAGTGATGGTGGTTTTAAAGATATTCCATTGGCAAATGGTGATGAAATTTATATTGGATCTTCATTATGTGTTGATGCTGATTTAATTCGAGTTTCAAAGATAACCCCAATTGGTATTAAGCTATTCTTATCTAATACAACAATTCCCGCAGAAAATAATAATTTAAGTAATATTAATCGTGATACGAGAGAGATGCCTTATGGATCTCGGCTTATGGATGCAGTATTTAATGCCAATTGTATGGGCGGAACGGAATCAACAAATAGTGGTCGAGGGGTTTTATTAATAACATCCTTAAATAATGACGATAATCTAGTGGCATTAAAAATTGGGACATATGATTTAGTTAAGCATAGGAATAATCCCCATTATAATCCTTATTTAATGAATGGCGACAAAATAGCTTGTTATGATTCAGGAATGACGAATTACTTGGCGATTGTTAAGTCATTAACTGAAACATTATTACCAATCACTCTTCTACATGGATTAATAGGATGGTAATTAAAGCATTGAAATATAACCTTCTTTTTTTTCTTGTTGGATTGATTTTCATATGGGGAGTATTAGTAGGCGCTTTGATGCTAAAGAATAAATATGAAGGTCGATTAACGATTATTTTCCCATCGTCTCAATCAGATACACGATTAAAGTTATTAAGTATTGGTGAGATGACAACGAATAATAAATCTATTTTTTCTAATATGAAAATAGATCCGAAAGAGACATATAAAGAAATTATTATGAGTAATGAGATGAGAGTTAATATTGCAGATGATCTTGATTTGACATTTTTTAATATACCGACACCGAAAATTACTAATGTTCCTCAAACACCATTAATAAAAATTTCTATGGTTAGTGATCATAAGAAAAATTTGGTGTCTATGCTAAATTCTTTACTTTATAATTTAAATAATAAAATAGAAAAAAAACGGAATAAGTATATTGAGTTTAGAAACATATCTAATCAAATAAAAATTGATAATTCTAAATTTAAAATAGATTTGTTAACAGAGAAAATAAAAAACATTAGAGTTGAATATAATCTATTACATGATAATTCTAATGATTATTATTCTGAAAAATTATTTAAGCTTGATGATGTTTTACGTAATAAAAAAATAGAATTAATATCATTGAGGACGAAATTAGAGCAATTTGATAAAATATTGAAATTATCAGCAGAAGAAGCTTCTTTAGCATTATATATTAATTCAGATTATATTTTAAAGCGACTGTATCAAGAAAGAGCAGAAGTATCATCAAAACTGTCATTATTAGCTGCCGTTAGTGGTGCGAATAATCCTGACTTGAAAAATATAAAAGAAGAATATCGCCAGTTAACAAATAATATAAATAATAGACTGTCTTTTTTAAATAAAGGCCTAAATGATAATAATACAAAAAGATTAATTCTTAATATAGATATTGATGAGCGTTCTGAAATATTTAAAGTTTATGTGCTAAATAAAATAGAATATCAAACAGTAGTGAATGAATTTAATCAAATAGATATTGAAATAAAAACATTAAAAAACACAGTAATAGAAATGTTAGATAAACAAAATCAATTAGAAATGCTAACAAAAAAATTAGAACTCCATGAGGCTATATACTTTTCAAAGTTAAGTAATGAACAGGCTTATATTGATGATGCAGAATATATTTATCCTGATATTCAATTATGGGAAGGTGCAAAAATAGTAAGCGAAAAAGGTAAATATACGCATATTATTATAATTGTTATTGGTATTATTACTTCTATTATTTGGGTTGTTATTTTATGTCTATTTTACAAGAAACAACATTTAAAAATCTAGATGAAAGAATAATATACTTTACGATAATCCTCACTTATCCATTATATTTAATAGGTGGTTTATACTTAGTCGGCCCGATTTTAGCTTGGATTTTGCTGTATCGTTCTTTAGTTATTATTTTTAATGTTAAAATAAAAATACATCATTTATCAATTGCTTGGATTGTTTCTATCTTATTAATTGAAGTTGTTGTTGTTATTGGTTCATTGAATACTGGTCATAGTATATTAATGACAATAAAGTCAACAATTGGTTGGGCTAAAGGGTGGGCATTAATCGGGATATTTATATTTATAGGGTCGATTTTACCTATTAGATATTATATATTTCAAAGAGCTATAATAAATATATTGTGGCAAAGTTTATTAATATCACCTTTCCTTATTGTTGTCGCTTTTCTTAATTTCCCAACTTTACTCTATATATCACCATTGAAATTTTTTGGTGGTGGAGGTGAACAGTTTTTTAAAGTGTGGTTATATTGGAATGATTCAAATACAGGGTTACCTAGGTGGCAATTATTTGCACCTTGGTCTCCTGCATTAGCATTTTATGCGTTATTAGCATTGTCCATTATTTTACCTCGACCATCAGATAAAACAAAATATGTTGCATTATTTTCTGCGATTGTTTTAGTCCTCTTATCTGAATCGAGAGCTGGAATTGTCATATTACTGATGTTGATATTTATATATGCAATTAGCTATTTTTTTGATGTGATATTTATTCTATTTATGATGCTTATTTGTTGTTTGTTGTTTGGTGTTTTTCTTAACGAAATAGTTGAAGGTGTTTCTGGTTTAGTGAATTATATTAATAGTATGCGATCAAAATCTAGTATGATAAGGCAAACATTAAATGATATTGGTTTGTATCGATGGTATAGCGAATCTTTTTGGTTCGGGCATGGGAATGTTGAACGAGGCCCTCATATTGTACAATTTATGCCAATAGGAAGTCATCATACATTTATTGGGTTATTATTCATAAAGGGAATAATAGGTTTGTTACTCTATGTTATTCCTTTAGTCGTAACTACTTTATATTTATTTATTAAGAGCTTTATACGGCGTGATTATTTGTCAGGATTTTTTGTTATTCTGATTTTTTTTATGTATTCATTTACTGAGAATATTGAGATTTTATCTTATTTGATGTGGCCGGGATGGCTATTTATTGGAATGACTTTACGAGCATGTTTTTATGATTGTCATTTTAATGAGATTGACTTTGAAGATAACGGCCAAGTGTTTGTTGTGCCAAAGTAAATATTCGAGAAAATATTATTTTTGGTAATATAACCAATAATATACTTGAACCTAGTGTCACGATAGTTCTAGTCGGCTCTTCAATTACTATTTTAGGATAAATTCGTATAGCTTTAAATATGTAGCAGATAGATTCTTTCTTTTTATTTTTTATTATAGCCCAGCGTGATATGTATCGTAATTGATAAGCGAGTGCTTTATGTCTATATTGTTTAATTAGATTAGGATTATAATTCCGCACTTTAGTATTCATTTTTAACCAATTCAAGAGCTGTTTTTTATAATCTGAAGACAAGCCCTGAACATTTATTCTATAAATTGTTAGTGGAAAAGCTAACCCTTTCATTTTTAGATTTGTAATAGTCGATAATCGCATCCAACATTCAACATCTTCAGATTGGGTTAATGATTCATCAAAAAATTGCATGTCAGCATGGTGATTTTGACAATAAAAGCCAATTTTTTTTAAGACAACTGTTTTAATCACGGCAGATGATCCATTACCTATAGGATTTCGGCAATAAAGATCACTAATTGTGATGTTATTTATTTTTGGCGTCTGCTGTAGGTTAATGGATTTATTATCCATGTTAATAAGCTTTGATTGGCTATAGCTCATAGAAATAGTTGGGTTCAGTTGGTGTAAATAATAATGGGCCTTTAACTTATCTTTATGCCATAAATCATCGCCATCTAGAAAAGCGATAAATTGACCTTTAGCGTGACGAATACCCGTATTTCTTGCACCACTTAAGCCTCGGTTTTCTTGCTCGATAAGTTGAAACCGCACATCTTTTTCTGCAAATTGTTTACATATATTAACGGAGTTATCTTTACTGCCATCGTTAATCATCAGCACCTCAAAATTTGAGAAGCTTTGCACTAATACCGATTTTAGGCTGTCACATAGATAATCCTCTACGTTATAGATCGGTATTACAATCGAAAAAAAAGGGGGATTAAAAGAAACCATATTTTGCCACCAATTCATCAACATGAATATCATTGGATATATCATTTAAAATATGTCGCTCATTACGGGTAAGCGTAAGAGCACGTTCAATTACTTTTCTCTCAACGTGTCGGGGTACAACAACAATACCTTCATTATCAGCATAAATTAAACAGTTAGGTTCAACAGTTACATTATCAAGCGTAATTGTTTTATTGAAATGTTCAACAACGGCTCTATTTTTAACATCTTGGCAGTTATAGCCTGTAGAAAAAACAGGATAATTGAGGTTTGCAACATTTTGGCTATCACGAGTTACGCCACCAACAATCGTGCCGATAGCACCAGAACGAATAGCGAGATTAGCATTCAACTCACCAAAGTAGGCATAATCAGAAATTTCATTTTCAACCACAATAATGTCATTAGGAACAATATATTTATAGGTATTTAACGCGTTGTAGATTCCTGATGGAGATTCATCTTGCTTTTTTTTGCGAAGCTTTAATGTTTTCGCACGACCAAAGATTTTAGTGGGTGTATAGGGTTTAAGAGTTGTAATTATTTGGTTTGGATAACCCAATTCATCTAATATGTCAGATAATATTGCGCTTGATATGGATGCTGAAATATTTTGTAGTAAGTGATTTTCTTTTTCTCGTATTCCTGCTGCGATGAGGTTGGCTAGTTGAAAATCTTCAGCCCAATTGACATCAATGGCTTCTATTGGTGTTGCGTATACAAGATAGGGGTTATCTCCGACGCGTCTTTTTAATGTAAGCGCATTGTCACGATACATAATATACATCCCCATAGTTTCTATGATCGTATCTGTAAGGTCGACACTATTGGGTATATGCTCAATATCATAAGCTGGACGATTATTATGCCATAAATATTGTTTTTCTTTTTTTACCATTACAGCACTGTCATAGTCAGGATTATTTATTAGTGTTTCTAAGGTATCTTCAATCGTTTGAATTTCAATAAATGGGCTGGTGCATAAAATTTGTAAATAAATATCAGCATCAATATGTGAAACTTCATTTAAAAATAATGCATTACCATCAGTTGTGTTACTGGCTAACTGGCGCTCTCGTTTCATGATGTGGATAGGGAGCTCGTTAGCTATTTCTATAAACTCATCGCTATCAGTATCCAGCCATACCTCATCAATAGATGGGCACTTTATTAGCTTCTCTAACATATTGATAAAAAGAGGTTTACCATCAAGCAATTGGCTGTTTTTTGATGGTATACGATCACTGTTACCTTTTGCTGGAACAACGGCGACTATTTTCATATTTTCTTCCTGTAAATACGAGTGTAAACACCTGATATATGCTGAGTGTTGTTATGATATACTATAACAATAGTATTAATATTGTGTTGTTGCATTAGTTGTTCTGCATCATGTACCGTATGACTATCATCTAAAGTCACCGGATTAGCTGACATAATTTCTTTTGCTGGAATATGTTGCCAGTGCTCAGGGTTATGAGAGATAGCACGATTTAAATCCCCTTCAGTAATCAGACCTTGGAGTTGTTGCTGGCTACCGACGAGGACACACCCTTGATGGCCGCATAATAATTGTGATAGCACTTGCTGTAGTGGAGTTGCTATATCAATAATAGGTACTGATTTTAATTGAGTTTTAATTGGCTTTAAGGCATGCAAACCAAGATTGCCATGTGGGTGATTATGAGCAAAAATATTTTTAGAAAAGGCATGATAGTTAGCGATTGCTATGGTGATAGCATCTCCCATCACTAAGGCACAAGTTGTTGATGATGTCGGTAATATGTTGTGTGGATCGGCTTCTATTGATGATCCCGCAATAAGATTGAGATCTGCCTGCATAGCGACACTGTTGGAGTGATTCCGCGTTAACGTAACGATAGGAATATGGCGATGTTTTAGCTGTGATTGTAAGGCGAGGATTTCCGTTGTTTCGCCAGAGTTCGAGATTAAAAAAGCCAGATCATGATGATTTAAAGGACCTATATCGCCATGCATTGCCTCGCTCGCATGAAGATACGTAGCATTGATACCGAGACTTTTGATGGAACTGGCGATTTTTTTTGCAATATGCCCCGATTTACCTATCCCGGCAAAGATTATTTGACCTGTCTGATGCTGAATCAATGTCGTCAGCGCTTCAGATTGAGTAGGCGTTAATTGGTGCTGCATATTTTGAAGTGCGCCAATTTGTAACGATATTGAATCAGAGATAAGTGAATGCATATTATGTTTTGCCTCAAATTTGATTATTATTCTTAAAAATAAGCAAATATTAAGCCAATAGCATAGTATTTTATTTGAGATATTGATTATCAATTGCTGATATATTGTCTCATTAAAGGGGCGGTTTCTATAAATAAGAGGTTTTATCTTATCTTTTATTTTGAATGTTTATTTTGCTTTGCTTTTTGCAAACGATATAGTAGATAACTATCATACTGATAATATATGTTATTTATAGATTTAAATTGCAGTAATAAAGGCAATACCTGGCAAACAATTATAATGGTAATAATTCAATGACAGATATTGACGTGGTATTGAAAATTAAGGCTGAAGTGATAGTGGTTCAATATCAGTTGTATTTTTTCTGCATCGCTGGCGAATATCTAACCATAGCATAGGAATAACGATAAAGCTGAGTAGAATCGTTGATAATGGCATCGATAACCAAACGCCTTTTACGCCAAGCCATTGTGGTAAAAAGTATAAAAAAGGAAGTTGTACTAGCATATTACTGACCGAAATAGCTAACGCTTTGCCCGCTTTGTCGACGGACATAAAGTACACGGTTGCTAATACAATTAAGCCATCTAAGAACATAGCAAATAAGTGTAATTTAATACCCGCGATCGCTTCACCTGCAAGTGCTGGATTATCGCTATTGAATAACCCAATTAATGTACGAGGGAAACTATGCAGTAATGCGAACCATGTAATACCAGCAATAATGGTAACTTTAATCGCTAAGTAAGCCGTTTTTTTGATATTTATCGGTTGTTTCGCACCATAATAATAGCTCACTGGTGGCTGCATACCCTCGGCAATACCTTCAGAGACTAAATAATATAAAGTCATCATATAGCCAACAATAGCAAATGCACCAACGGTCAGTTCTGTGCCATATTGCATAAACTGATAATTATGTAATGCAACAACAAAGCTAGCATAAAGGTACATAATTAATACAGATGAGCCAAGACTGATTATTTTCCAGCAGTGACTTAAGTGAATATTGATCATAGTGAAACGGATACGAAGGGGGGAATATGCCGAACAGAAATACACAATGCCGCCAATAACTGTAATGCTTTGTGCAATGATAGTTGCGATTGCTGCCCCTTTTAATTGCCAGTTGAATACACCAATAAAGAGGTAATCTAAGCCTATATTTGTTAATGCGCCCGCAATTAATAAACTTGTGGCTATTTTGGGACTATCATCATTACGTATTAACATTGGCATAGCGCCGGCAAAAATAGTAATAAATGCAGCCCATCCAAAGCTTTGCACATATTGTAAGGCTAATGCTTTGATATTGTGATTTGCACCTTGAATGGTTAATAATGATTCACCAAAATTAACAAATAATCCCAAAGCAATAACACTGACGATAGTAATCAAAAAGACAGCATGATCCAGTGCGCGTTGTGCATGTTGAGGGTTCTGTTCTCCTCGTGCAATTGAGATCAGTGTACCACTGCCGATACCAATCATTAGTCCTAAGCCGGATAGCAGATAAGTGATGGGCCATGCCATATTAATCGCCGCTAAGCCCTGATAACCGACATAGTGACCAACAAAAATACCATCAACTATTTGATATAGGCCCGTAACGAGCATTGCTGCAATTGATGGAATCGCATAACGCCAAAAATTTTGGCTGATAGTGAGGGATGGCGGTGGAGACTGAGCTAATTGCATAAGATATCTCATTATATTGGTAGCGGTATTATCCTTGTTTCTTAGATTGTTCAAAGATAATATCTATCTTATTTTCGGATGGTTTAAACGGTTATGGATTGGACATTAGATCAGCTCAATGCGTTTGTTATATCAGTAGAGCAGGGGTCGTTTTCAGGTGCTGCTCGGCGAATAGGCAAAGCACAATCACGCATAAGTACAGCGATCAGTAACCTCGAGGCAGATTTAGGGTTTGATTTATTTGATCGAAGTGCACGCTTACCTGTATTAACGCTTGCAGGGGAGCAGATGTATGAAGAAGCTAAAGTAGTGTTAGCTCAATGTGATCGGTTGCAATCTCGTGCATTAACATTAACCAAAGGTGAGGAAGTATCACTCACTATTGCCATGGATGAAGCGACGCCGACAACCGTCTTTGAAGAATTTTTTGAGCGCGTTGCTGCTAAATTTCCATTATTGAAATTGACGATTATTAGTGGTTCAAAAGATGATATAGCAAGTCAAGTTGATGATTTAACTGCTGATTTGGGTATTTTATTTTTTAGTAAAACACTGCCTAATAGTTTAGAGTTTACGCCTATTTGTGAGTTTAATTCTTCACTTATTGTGGCTAAAAATCATCCCTTAGCAAAAGTATCTGCACCCACAATGCAACAACTCAGTCAATATCGACAATTACTTATCTGTGATCGAATGGGTTATTACCATACTGACGCTCTTTCTGCTAATTACTGGCATATTGATAGTTATTATTCAATTACAGCGTTTGTATTGAGGAATATGGGGTGGGCATTTGTTCCCGATCATGTGTTTAATTATTCAATCTTTAAAGATGGTGTAGTGAGGTTATCGATTGAAAATATTCCAACCTCGCCTTGGATTGATATGGGGTTAGTAAAACGACGCGATCAAGGTAATGGTCCCGTGTTGCGTTGGATGTATCAAGAATTGAAGACAATGTTCGCCCAACATAACTAATGAATTTATATTTGTAAATGATAGAACAAAGTATGAAAAAAACGGTGATAAAAGAGCCTTTACCATTAATTGTAGCGGGACCAATTTTACGCAAAGCAACTGCGAAAGAATTAACCCTCTGGTTGGTTACGACACGTCAATTAGATGCTGATTTTTGTGTTTTTCTGGGGAAAGATGAGCAGCCTTTTTATGAGGCGAAATTTGATTTAGCGCATCAAATTCAAATTGGTAAGCATGCATGGGTTGTACTTGCTCATTTTAATGGTAATTTTCCACAAGATATGCCACTTGAATATCAGGTGACAACATCCGAAGGTTTGTTAACTGATCTGGTGCCTGATTTATTATACGGTGATGAATCACGATTAAGTGTCATGATTCAACAGCGAGCAGACTATGTATTACATGGCTCTTGCCGTAACCCACATTATCCGAGCAAAGACAGTTTAGTTGCGGCTGATCATAAAGTAAGTACGCTAGCCTTGAGTGAACGTCCGAGCTTATTAATGATGAGTGGCGATCAAATTTATGCCGATCATGTTGCAGGGCCAATGTTGGATGCGATTGAACAGGTAACAGCATTGTTAGGCTTACCTGATGAGACGTTTGAACAAGCGCCAATTGCAGATACTACCGCGTTGTATCAGCATCCTCATAATATTTATGGCCGTGATAAATTATTACCGCATTATGTTAATGATGAAAGTTGGTGGCGACGTTGTTTACCGACAACAACAACCCCTATTTTTAGTTCTCGCGAATGTGAAAATCATTTAATGAGCTTCAGTGAATTTTTTGCGATGTATTTGTTGGTATGGTCACCAACATTATGGTCGTTTGTCGATCGTGACCGTTTTGTGCGCAATGGCTATTGTAATGCGGGGGTTGCAGTATCACTGAAATGGCAGCAAACATGGCAACATGAAGCGCCGATTATTGATGATTTTGTTATGGGGCTAAAGAATGTACGTCGATTAATGGCACATATTCCAACCTATATGATTTTTGATGATCATGATATTACCGATGATTTTCAGCTTAATCGAGGTTGGGAAAAGGCAGCTCATGATAATTTATTTTCACGCCGTATTATTGGTAATGCTCTGATTAGTTATTGGTTATGCCAAGGGTGGGGTAATGCACCTGAAAAATTTCCCACTCAGTGTTTAACACTGGCTAGAACATTCTTTGAGCAACCGACATCGCAGGCTCATGATGCGCTAGCGGAGTATTTTTACCGGTTTGAAGATTGGCACTATACGATAGCGACGGTGCCTAAAGTTGTGGTGTTAGATACCCGTACACGACGCTGGCGCTCTGAATCACATGCTAATCGTCCTTCAGGATTAATGGACTGGGAGGCATTAATTGAGTTTCAACAAGAGCTTTTACATGAATCAGCGGTGATTATTGTTTCTGCTGCGCCAATGTTTGGGGTTAAATTTATTGAAACATTACAACGGATGATGACCTTGATCGGTCAGCCATTAGTGGTTGATGCTGAAAATTGGATGGCACATCCAGGCTCTGCTAATACGTTATTAAGTATTTTTACTCATACAAAAACACCCACAACGTTTATCATTTTATCGGGTGATGTACATTACTCGTTTGCTTACGATATAACGCTACGTAATTTGAAAGGGCAGTTTAAGATCTTTCAAATAACCTGTAGTGGATTGAAAAATGAATTTCCTAATAGATTACTCCGTTTTTGTGATTGGATGGATAGATGCCTTTATAGCCCTCATTCTCCTCTTAACTGGTTCACTAAACGTAAGCGGTTATTGATAGAGAAGCGAGATCCCGATACTGAAGGACACCATAGATTAATTAATCAAAGTGCAATTGGTGAATTGTTCCTCGATCAATATGGTACACCATTAATGATTGATATCTTAACAGCTGAAGGCAAGGTTATTCATTTTCCGCCCAAGGTTTCTTGACTGTAGAATTGCAGTGATTTTACTTGTAAATGACAAAGCTATCATTGTAATATGGTTGTGAATTATTTGTGATTTGTGTCTCGTTAGTAAGTGGAGATTGTATGCGTTTTTCACAGAAGGTTAGTCTGATGTTAGGCGTATCTTTGTTTCTACTTACACTTTTATTAATTAGTGTTGCAGGACGGACATATAAAACAGAGACAGCCATCGGGCGAGTTATTGATACCAATATTGATTTCTTTCAGAAGCAAGATCCGCTTCATTTGCAGGTTATGTCAGAGCAAACAAATAGTATGATTAATCTTAAGATTAATGATGGATTATATTGTCCGGTTGGTGCGCAAGTTGTATTTGTAAAAACAACATGCGCATTATTTGGTGATGATGCTTATGAGTTTATTTCGTGTGGACTTTAAGGTTTGGTCGTTATTAATAATGCATTAGAGGTTATTATTCTAATTTTATAACGATGCTTTAAATAGAATTAATCTTGAATATAATAATTAAAAAATAGAGTGCAAAATAAACAACCTGTTGTTTTTTTGATTCTTTATTGTCAAGATGTGATCTTATCAAGTGTTTTTGAAAATTTATCATTAATATTAATAAAGATGAATATAATTTCTCACTTTTATGATTTTATTTTTATAAATAAAACAGATTAAATACCGCAGAATGAAAAAAAATGACCTATTATTGACTTTGACATGACGTTAACTAGATATGTTTTTCATACTAATCGTGGATACTGTTAAGGTTATATTTTAATGTGGATTTTACAGGAGTTGATATGAAAAAAAGTATTATTGCTATCGCTATTGCGGGTTTAGTGCTTGTTGGTTGTGATCAAGCAAGCCAAGATTCGGCAAAAGAATCTGCGGCTTCAGTAAAAGCAACAGCGGTACAAGTTAAAGATAGTGCTGTTACCACAACAGATGCAGCGCTTGATTCAACAAAACAAGCGTTAAATGATTCTGCTGATGCTGTGAAAAATACCGTTAACGATGCGGTTGATAAAGTAAAAGAGATGAAGAATGGCGCAGTAGATAGCTCTGATGCAGCAATCACTGATTCTAAGCAAGCAGTATCAGATTCGGCTGCAAGCATTGAAAATAAAGCATCTGAATTGCAAACAAGTGCAGAAGATACGGCATCTGATGCAATGGATGCATCAAAAGATGCAGCTGACAGTGCTAAAGATGCAATGAATAATGCAGCTTCAGATGCTGCTGACACCGCGACGGCAGTAAAAGATAAAACAGAAGCAGCAGCGAGTGATGCCGCTGATATGATGGATAAATCTGTTGATTCAGCAGAGAAAAAAGTAACTGATTTAACAAATTAATTCATTTATAGTATTAATTTATATGTTAAGAAGCCGAGTGTTATGAACTAATGCTCGGTTATTCTTTTTTCACAAGGAGTCTAAGGTGAAAAAAAAATATTTAGTCGCTGCGATGTTTATAATTGCACTTGCCGGTTGTGATCAAGCGAAAGATGGTGCTAGTGATGCAGCTGCTCAACAAACTGAAGCACATAATGCACAGAACTCATTAGATTGGATGGGCGAATATACTGGTATTCAACCTTGTGGTGACTGTTCTGGTATTGAAACGAGCTTAACGTTAAATAAAGATGGTACGTTTGTTCTAAATGAAACCTATCAAGGTAAAGAGACGAAACCATTTGTTAATGAAGGTAAGTTTAAGTGGAATGATCGTGGTGATACCATCACATTAAACCTTACCAGTAACAAATCTGTGAAGTATTTTGTAGGTGAGCATCGTATTTTCCGGCTTGATCAAAAAGGCCAGCGTATTACAGGTGATTTAGCAGATGCTTATACCCTGAAACAAAACGATGATAATTAATTTTTAAGAAAATGCCCTGACGTCTTTTTTATTTTAAAATGGCCATCAGGGTATTTTTTTATCTAACGATTATTACTTATAAAGCTGATTACTGTTTATAAAGTAACATGTTATTGTGAACGTTGAATTTCATCATCAACCCAGCGTAATAACTGCTTGATTGCCCGTGATAACACTTGATTCTGGCGCACAATATAGCCCAAACTGGTCGTCGGAAAGTGTGGCAGTGGTGTGATCGTGGTTTTTAAATGTAATTTAGAATGCAATGAAAAACTGGGAACAATTGCTACTCCAAATCCAGCTTCAGCCCAGTCAATTTGAGCATCAACACTGCCAACTTCCATCACATGGTATTTAGCGAGCTGTAAACTTGGCAATGCTAAATCAATCAATTCACGAGTACGGGTATCATGGCCTAATAAAATTAAGGTTGGCTCATCTGCCGCAAGTGGTTGATGTTCAATTATTGCTTCAGGGTCTTGCGATAATCGTTGCCAGCGTTCTAATCCATTCCCTAAAGCACACCACTTAACTTGGCGTAATTCCATAAAATGTAAAGGTTGGCTTTCTTTTTGAGCGATAACAAACCCCAAATCTGCTTTAGCACTTTTTACTAATTCTGTTGCTTGGGACGAAGTGGTATTAAAAAGAGAAAGATCAATGCCTGGGTATTCTTTTTTAAAGGCTTGAAAAGGGCTGATAAGCAATAAGCGTGAGATAATATCACTAGCAGCAATGGTAAGTGTACCTTGGTTTAACTCATTGATTGCATTTAGATCTGCTTGGCAAATTTGCAGTTCCATTAAGGTGTTTTCAGCACTTTTAAGTAATCGTTCTCCCGCTTGTGTTAAACGAAACGGATTTCTTTCAATTAATTTTACTCGTGTAGTCTGCTCTAATTGTTTTATATGAAGGCTGACATTAGGTTGGGTCATATGAAGCGCGGCGGCTGTCTTTCCAAAATGCTGATGCTTAGAAAGTGCAACGAATGTATTAAGCCAATGCAAATCTATCATTTTTACCTTCTTAGTTGGGGGGAGACGCTATTACGGCTAGTAACATTACCTAAGTAAAGACAATAACTAATGTACGCTATATAAGAGATTCTTATCAAGTTAATAACGATTATTGATTATTTTTATTGGGCTATTGAGCATAGGATAACGTCATCGCTTTTGAGGAGTTAAAATTATGTCGTCTATTGTTGTTGTTGGTGCTAACTGGGGTGATGAAGGTAAAGGTCGTATTGTTGATTATTTAGCAGACCAAGCTTCAGCGAGTATTCGTTTCCAAGGTGGTAATAACGCAGGTCACACTGTTGTTAACGATTTTGGTACTTTTAAACTACACCAATTACCAAGCGGCGTATTTAACCCCGATTGTATTGCTGTTTTAGGCCCTGGTATGGTTATCAGCCCAGAGAAATTAAGCCTAGAAATTGAAGAAGTAGCAACATCAGGTGTTGAAGTTAAACTTTGTATCTCTGATCGTGCAACACTATGTCTACCATTACACGCACTAGAAGATACCCTAGAAGAACAACGTCTAGGTGATGGTGCTTACGGTTCAACTCGTCAAGGTATTGCACCTGCATATGGCGACCGTGTAATGAAGAAAGGTATTCTTGTTGGTTGGTTAAAGCAGCCAGAAGTATTACTTGAGCGTATTCAATTCATGATGGATTGGAAATTGCCACAGCTTAAAGCGTTATATCCTTCAATGGAGTTCACGCAAACAGCCGAAGAAATGACAGAATGGCTTCTTGAAGTGTCTCAACCTTGGCGTGACAGCATTTGTAACGTTACTGAGCCACTAAAAGCATTACAAAAAGAAGACAAAACATTATTGTTTGAAGCACAGCTAGGTGCTGGTCGTGACTTAGTTTACGGTGAATACCCATGGACTACATCATCTAACGTAACAGCAGCTTATGCTGGTATCGGTAGTGGTTTACCTGCGCTTCACCCTGAGCGTGTTATCGCGGTTGCTAAATCATTCAGCTCTTCAGTAGGTACTGGTACATTGATCACTGCAATGGAAGATCAAGACCAATTCCGTGAAGATGCAAAAGAATTCGGTGCAACAACAGGTCGCCCACGTGATATGGGTTACTTTGATGCAGTTGCAACACGTAATGGTATTGAATTACAAGCAGCAACAGAAATCGCATTAACTAAGATTGACTGCTTAAGTGGCATGAAAGATCTTAAGATCTGTGTTGCTTACAACGGTGATCATACTGAAAACCCAATTTGGCCTCAAACTGCATCACTAACAGCAGTTTACGAGCAAATGATGGGTTGGGATGAAGATATCACTGGTTGCCGTCATTTTGACGAACTACCAGAAGGTGCACAGCAATATGTACTTCGTATTGAAGAACTAATGGGTGTGCCAGTGAAGATGGTATCAGTAGGTCCTGAGCGTGAGCAAATGATCCTACGTTAATCGTAGCGTAATCAAAAATTATAACGGGCGAGTTACTCAGTAACTTGCCCGTTTTTTATTTGTTTTATTTATATATAACGTAAGTAAAAATAATCAATATAAGTGATGTGCTTATTATTAGAATGGCATATTATTAACCTCGAAACCTCGAAACCTCGAAACCTCGAAACCTCGAAACCTCGAAACCTCGAAACCTCGAAACCTCGTCCCTACCTCCCATACTGCTCCGCAGTAATACGGATCACATCAACAACCACATCACTTGCCGCTTGTAATGAAGGTACGGGTAAATACTCATAAATAGAGTGGAAGTTGTGCGCCCCCGTAAAAATATTTGGGCAAGGTAGGCCTTTTTGAGATAACACCGCACCATCATAACCACCGCGCATTGGGGTTGTTTTCATTACAATGTTATTGCGCTCATAAGCTTGTTTAGCGATTTCAATCGGAAAACTGGCATTACCTTGTAAACTATTCGCCACATTTTGATAGCGATCAGCAAGAGTGATTGAAACTGCTTGTTCTCCCCACAACGCTTGGCAGTTACTCGCTAGTGTAGCTAGAAATTGCATGCGTTGTTGATAGCCGTGTTGAGTAAAATCTCTTACATCCATTTTCAATACCGTTTTGGCACTGTTACCACTCATGTCTTTGACCCAATAGTAACCTTCACGGCCATCAGTGTATTCTGGGGCTTCTCCTGCGGGCAACATAGCAATAAACTTATGCGCCATTAATAATGAATTTTTAAGCTTACCTTTAGCCGACATTGGGTGTGCAGATTGACCTGTAAACGTGATGACAACATCCCCTGCGTTCCAGTTTTCATCAACAAACTCACCAATGCCGCAACAATCTAAGGTGTAACCAAAATCAGCCCCAAAAGTGTCAACATCAAAGGCTTTTGCGCCACGAAGGCCTTGTTCTTCATCAGGAACAAATGCAACTTTAACATCACCATGTTCAATATCAGGGTTGGCAATGAGCACTGTTAACGCATGCATAATGGCTGCAATAGCGGCTTTGTCATCTGCGCCTAATAAACTGGTACCGTCGGTGACGATAATATCTTGGTTTTGATATTGGCTAAGTTCAGGAAATTCAGCTTGTTTCAGTACGATATTTAATGCGGGGTTAAGAACAATATCACCGCCAGTATAATTTACGATATGGGCATGAGTATCATTGCTTTGTTCCGCACTGGTGTCTAAATGACCAAAGAAAGCCACGGTAGGGATTTTTTTCGCACTATTACTTGGCAACGTTGCCGTAATAATTGCACTCTCACGTAAGACAATATCTTGTAAGCCTAATTGAGTTAATTCGGCTGCGATTATTTTAGCTAATTCCATTTGCCCTAGTGATGACGGCATAATACCAGCGGCACCATTTTCACGATGAGTAGTGGTATTAATACGAGTGTAATTTATAAAGCGATCAACAATATTCATTATATTCATCCTGAAGAATAAATTATTGAGAATGGTGGTTAGTCAGTATTTTACTTATTATTTATTCAGATGAATAAATAATGATAACCAGATAAATGTGACCATTCATGATGAGAGGAATATTTCATTATTTATTGTTATTAACAAGAGAATTAATATGATGATCATGGTGTTTTGTGAGCGTGGTAGGATCTTAATCGTGAAGGACATACGAACTAGCCGTTTAACTGCTCACTCTATATGCTGACAGAACTAATATGGTGGTATTTTGTGAAGAAATCAGCGTTACCACAAAAAATGTGTATCGTATGCAAACGTCCTTTTTCATGGCGGAAAAAATGGCAACGGTGCTGGAATGACGTTAAATATTGCTCTGAACGTTGCCGCCGCCAGCGACATTAATCTATTTTGCAATTTTTACAGCGTGATTTTCCCGTAAATAAATAAGAGATTTTGTAGCGATTACGGGCGAAAAACAAATAACATTTATCTGCAAAAAAACGAATAATAGGCCAACGCAGTAATGCTATCCATCTCTTCTTTCCTATAGACCTCCAAGCTAGGTAAGTAACATCGAGCCCAAGTAATAATTGTGGTGATTGTTGCGGTTCAGGAAAATATAACCCATGTAATACTGTTGAAGCGTCAGTAATACTTATATAAGGGAAACGTTGGTTAAAATCAGAGGCAAGAATATCCTCAAAAGAAAGTTGTTGTTGATTATTGTGCTTTTGTAATTGACGCATTTCCTCAATACAGAGTGGGCAACTACTGTCATAGAATATGATTAATTTCATAATGTCCTCCTAATCTCTATTAATAATAGCGACTAATCGTTATTCTTTTGCTGATTTTATAATTTAAGGTTACATCGACTGTAAAACCTAGGATAATAACGGCAATCTATCGTTAATTATCTATAGATGATGATTAATGAGAAAAATTTAAACTGCTAGGATATTGATTATGCGCGCTTTTGTATTACGAGCCCGTTCTGCTCCAACAGATAGTAAGCTATTATTAGCATCAGTTGGACAAGATGCTCACACTGAGATTTTAGCTCACGTTTTGATGAATGCTATTTTTGTAGCACAGTCGCACCGCGAAGATATTATGGTACATTTAGTACTAGAAAGTACTCAAGATTTTTCTCGCACGATTAGCTTTAGCTCTAATGACATCACTAATTTATCTGGGTTTCATGAGCAAGCTTGGCTTGATAAAATTGCTCATGCTTTAGATAAATCGTTAGGCATGGCAAAAGAACAACAACGTAATGTTGAGCCTGGCATTGTCGTTCGAACCATTAGTTTTGAAAAATTAGTGACTGAGCTAGCAGAAGACTATCAGTTATATATGCTCGATAAAAAAGGTGACTTTATACGCGATATAGAGTTGGCTTCAAATCCTTGTTTTTTATTGACTGATCATATGCCAATGCCAAAGAAAAGCTTTAATAGCTTAAAACGCTTAGGTGCAGAAAAAATAAGCTTAGGGCCTAAAATGTTGTTCGCTTCGCAATGTATTGTCTTAATACATAATGAATTGGATTTAACGCTATAATTTTTATTGTTATAAGTTGGTAATAAATAAAAGCTGTTAAATGATTTGTTGATGTTTCAATAAATCATTTAACGGCTTTTTTTATATCGTCATAAATGAATAAATATGCACATATTGAGCTTTGTGTGGTTTTTTATGTGATATTGGTTGCAATAATGTAACTATAAGTAGATAATATCGCTAAATGGTATATAATCGATTGCCGTTTTTTATATACAATAATGTTCGTTTTATTTATATGAAAATTAAGATACTAAATATGGAGCAAGATTAAGCTTGAGCTTGCAGATGTTCAGTGTATTTTCAGTATTAAATACCAACGGTATTTCAAATCAAATAACAATTATTACCGTTAGCCTATATGGCCCCTTTATTAGGAAACAATATGCAATTATCCTCTCAGCCTAAAGGGCTTTTTCACCTCATTGCGATACAGATGTGGGAATTCTTTAGTTATTACGGCATGCGGTCGTTATTAATCCTCTTTTTAACTCAAAAACTTTTAATGTCTGACGACCATGCGTATGCCCTTTATGGTGCTTATACGTCACTAGTTTATGTTACCCCTATTTTAGGTGGCTATTTAGCTGACCGTTATTTAGGTAACTATTGGTCAGTTATTATTGGTGGTTCATTAATGGTTGCTGGGCACGCCGTGCTAAGTATTCCAAGCCATGACAATACGATGCTTTATGCAGCATTAGCATTGATCATTTGTGGTTATGGTTTTTTTAAAACTAACTCAAGCTGTCTATTGGGTGAGTTATATAAAGACCATGAAGATGCACGTGAGTCTGGATTCTCTATTTCTTATATTGGTGGCAACGTTGGTTCGGCATTAGCGCCGATATTCTGTGGTTATGCTGCGAGCCGTTGGGGCTGGAACGTCGGTTTTGCCTTAGCAGGTATTGGCATGCTTATTGGTTTGATTATCTTTAGTACTGGTCGTAAACACTTCGCTCATGTGCAAAAAGCAAATCTACCAGCATTGCGTAAAAAGACTGCAGGATTTAGCCATTGGCAATTGATTATTCTTGGCGTCATTGTGTGTGCTGCGGGTTTAGTTTTTGTGTTACAAGATTTACTTGCGGGTTATATTCTTGCTGTTGTTTTAGCTTTCTCTGCATTACAAATGTTTCGCTTATATCGTAAGAGTAGTACCGAAGATCGTAAGAAATTAAATGCGATTATTTACTTTATGTTATTTGGTATGGTGTTTTGGGCATTTGATCAGCAGGGTGGTAGTTCTATCAGCTTGTTTATTGAACGTAATATTGATACCGATATCTTTGGATACCATATTCCAACCGCGTTTTTCCAATCAGTAAACCCTGTTGCGGTTATCGTGGGTGGTATTGCTGTGGCGTGGCTATGGAAAGTATTAGCTGCTCGTCAAATTTCAGTCCGTACTCTAACTAAATTGAATATGGGTCTGTTTCTACTAACGGCTGGATTTAGCTTGATTACGTTATCATCTAAATTAGCCATGGTAAGTGGTCACACAACATTCTTATGGCTATTTATTGGTCTATTCTTAATTGGTATTGCTGAGTTATTTATTGACCCTGTGGCCTTATCTGCGATTACACGTATGAACCCTCAAGGTGCTACGGGTACAGTTGCAGGTATCTATATGTTAATGGGTGGCTCAGTCGCTAACTATTTAGCAGCAAATATCGCAGAATTGACATCAACAGGTACACAAGCTACCAATACTGCAGATTTAATTGCTTCAGCTACACAATATCACCATGTGTTCCAATCAATTTTAATTGTAACCGTCGTGGTATTAGTACTCGGTCTTTTAGTGAATTTTAAAAATCGTAACGAGCCTGAATACGATTAATTTACTCTGTTAGAAACGGCCGATAAGGTGAGCTATTTGTAGCTGGCTCTATCGGCTTTTTTTTGGCTGTTTATCACCATTTTGTGTCGAATTTCGATAATGTCTTCTGTGATATTATTAATAATAGTAATGAACGATAAAACAAAGACAGTTACTCAAAGTAAAGAGCCGTTAAATGAATGATAAAAAGCAATATTCAAAAGTACCAAGTAGTCGCTTATCTCGCTTAGCTAAACTGGGTTCATTAGCTACGCGAGTCGCTTCAGGCATGGTTGCAGAGGGAGCAAAGCAACTTGCAACTGGGCATCGACCACATATCAGCGACTTGATTTTAACGCCAAATAACGTAAAACGTGTTGCTGATCAATTAGCCGATTTGCGTGGTGCCGCGATGAAAGTTGGTCAGTTATTATCAATGGATAGTGGCGACTTATTACCCCCCCAATTAACCGAATTATTGTCGCGCTTACAAGCCAATGCGAAACCGATGCCGATCAGTCAATTAAATCATTCTCTAGAGCAACAATGGGGAAATGATTGGCAACAGCAGTTTAGTCAGTTCTCTTTTTATCCTATTGCTGCCGCCTCTATAGGGCAGGTGCATCAAGCAACAACCCAGGATGGGCGTTTATTGGCACTAAAAATTCAATACCCAGGCATTAATAAAAGTATCGATAGTGATGTAAATAACGTGGCGACGTTATTGAATATTAGTGGCTTAGTTCCCAAACAGATAGATGTATCTGAATTATTAAACGAAGCTAAAAAGCAACTTCATGCTGAAGCTGACTATTTACTTGAAGCGCAATATGTAAAGCAATATCGCCAATTATTAGCCTCAGATGCACGTTACGTATTACCTGAGATTGTTGATGATTTAACAACCCAACATATTCTTGCAATGACTTTTGTTGGAGGAATAGAGGTTGAGGCATTGGTACAGCAACCACAAGCTGTGCGTGATCGTGTTATCGAATTGGCCTTTAATCTTCTGTTTCGAGAGGTGTTTGAATTTAGATTGGTACAGACAGATCCTAATTTCGCTAATTATCGTTACGATCTTGATACTCAACAATTAGTATTGCTTGATTTTGGGGCAACACGCGTTTATCCAATCATTATTGCAGAAGGGTATCGTCAGTTAATGGCGGGGGCGGTAATGGATGATCAACCGCAAATGTTAGCCGCATTAAAACAAATTGGTTTTTTCTCTCAGCCAATTGAACCTCAAGCACAACAGGCATTATTAGCTCTGTGTTTAGAAGCATGTGAGCCGCTAAAATATCAAGGTGTGTATGATTTTGGCCGATCCGATATGGTGCACCGTATTCGAGACGCGGGTCAGCAGTTAAGCATGAAGCAAGGATATTGGCATACGCCACCCGCTGACGCTATTTTTCTACACCGTAAATTAGGTGGGCTTTACTTATTAGCCGCAAAGCTAAAAGCAAGGGTCGACGTCCATAAAATATTTTTACCCTATATGACTGAATAATTATATAGCTGGGCTTATTCATGGCGAGTCAAGCGGCTCATATTTAGAATATCAGTTATTATTTTGAGTAATTTATACTTAACGCAACAGTGATTATACTGACCACTTCCTAAATTAATTTGTATGACAAATGCCCACAAAAAAGTAATAATGTTATGAATGGTAAACACATCTCTTATGCAGTACAAAATATTGACGGATTTTCCTTCGATTCAAGCGACATTTCTAAAATAGCATTGGTTACTGAAGGCGGAGGCCAGCGTGGTATTTTTACTGCCGGTGTCTTAGATGCTTTTTTAGAAGCTGATTTTAATCCATTTTCGTTGATGGTGGGCACATCAGCTGGATCACTGAATTTAGCATCGTATATCTGCGGTCAATATAAACATGCATATAAAGTGATCACTCAAGCAACAACAGACCATCATTTTTTTGATGTTTATCGTTTTATTTTTGGCCGTGAAGGGTTAGATCTTGATTGGTTAATGAAGCAAACGCAGACCAGTTTTGAGCTTGATTGGCAACAAGGGCGTGAAAATATGCGTTCGCGTACAGTCTTAGCCTCAGCAAGTGGTACTACAAGCCACCAAGCGGCATATTTTAACTTAAACAGTGATAACTGGTCGCTGGCATTAAAAGCGTCTTGTGCCGTGCCTGTGTTAAATAAACAACCAATATATTCTCAAAATGAATTTTGGGTTGATGGGGGATTATGTGCTCCGATCCCTGTGCAAGAGGCATATGAACGTGGTTATCGTCATATTGTTGTAATACGAACCGTACCAATAGATACATCATTTGATCATTGTTGGATGACAAATATTCGTCGTGCTTTGGGGCATTCTAAAGCGGCGGGTATGATTGAAATGTTGTTAGAGCACGAAGATAATTACCGTAAAACCCAAGAATTTTTAAGCAATCCGCCAGATGACGTTACTATTTTTGAAATTCATCCGCAAAAGCCATTGAGTTCAAAAATGATCGGCAGTGATTTGGCATCACTTGATATGGATTATCACTTAGGGTATCAATCAGGTAAATATTTTTTAAATACTGTTGGTCGTCATATTAATATCAAAGATGCTCCTTATAAAACAGACTATAAGCATGACACAGAGAACGTAGATTTAATGAAATATGCTTAATGTTTATATTCAAATGATGCCAGTATGCCATGACATATTTGAGGAGCTTTTACTAAGAAGTTGCTAATCAATGAACCAGAGTAATGTTGAATTTTCAACCAAGGAGTCGGTGTTTACACAGTTAATGGAAAATGACGTTCATAGTATGTGGTTACATCGCAAGCAAAGTGCATTTAGTGGTAAAGATGGCGTTCAGATTCAGTGGATTAGCGTAACTAACCCCATAAATACCCGTTGTATTGTGATTGTAAATGGACGTAATGAAAGCTTTTGGAAGTACCAAGAAATTTTCTTTGAATTTTCACGACAAGGTTATGATGTTTATGGCTATGATCATCGAGGCCAAGGTGCTTCTGGGCGGTTAACGACAGATCCTGAATTAGGTCACGTAGATAACTTTGATGATTATGTAGATGATTTAAATGGGTTTATCACTAAAGTTGTAGATAAAGAAAAAACCTATCAACACCGCTTTTTATTGGCTCATTCAATGGGTGGTGCAATCACCACACTTTATTTAGAAAAATATAATAGTCAATTTGATGCGGTAGTACTGAATGCGCCGATGTTTGGCATTCATATGCCAGTACCGTTAAAGCTGGTGGCATCATCCATTGCCAAGATCATGGAACATTATCAACATGAGCCATCGTATGTGCTAGGGCAAAAGCCATACCATGAAGAGCCATTTGAAAATAACGCCTTGTGTCAAAGTAAATTACGCTATGTTTGGGCTAAGCATTTATATCAGCTCCATCCAGAATTACGGATTGGTGGTCCAAGCCCTCGCTGGTTATGGCAAGCAATTGAAGCGGCAGATCATTGTATTCGTGACGTTGAAAAAATAGAGATCCCAGTACTATTATTGCAAGCTGGTAATGACACAATTGTTGATAATAATAGTCATCATCGGTTTTGTGGTCAGAGTAAACATTGTCATATGAAAGTCATACGTAATGCGCGTCATGAAATTTTAATGGAAAAAGATACAATACGTAATCAAGCTTTGTGTGAAACTTTGGCATTTTTTAATCAATTTATAGTGTAAATTGATTAAATATATCAATACATAACCATAGAATACAAAATAGCGGCTGCATTTATTGATTAAATGCAGCCGCTATTATTTGGGTACTTTAAAAGCTAATTAATTGATAATTAAGCTAATTTTTATTGACAGATGAACCAAGATTTAGCATCAGCTTCTATAATGGCTTGTTTGTGCCATGGCAATGGTGTTGATATAGGCGCAATACGAACATCACCTTTAATCTTACGTGTTGCAAGTACACGCACACGGCCATCTTTTACGCTTTCAATCGTGCCTTTATACGTCACACCGTAAGCATCGTCTTTCGACTTTTTATATATACAGACACTCTCACCTACATGAGAGGCAATAAAGGCTGTCTCTTCTGTCCATGCTTCTTCTGCTGGTGCTGGAGAGGCATCATCAAGTTGCTCAATGGCTTTAGAGCTCATTAATGTACGATGCACTGAATAAGGTTGGTAGCCTAATAACGTTGCACCATCTACCCATGCTGATTGTGGAATATCACGGTTTTCAATAATACGCATCGTCACAAAAGGACCGCCAGAACAGATATCGGCCCACAGATCAATGGAAGAAATGCGTGCAGCAAAGAGGGGCGTTTCTTGATCAGTATTTGGATGTTGAACACACCATGTGCCAGTATCTAAATTAACCAGTGAACCTTTATTAATTGAACAAGTTTTGGCTGCCAATTGATTAAATTGTGCCATATCCTGTTGTGCTTGTTGATCGCTATTAGAGCAATAACGGTAGCTATAAGAAAAGGTTTCTTTCGGATAAAACATACCTTTATCAACAACAACACCATTACTGCGTGACTTATCAGCAGCGATAAATTTTTTGGCTACTGTTTTAAAGCTGTAATCAGGTGCTGGTTTTGGTGGTGGTGGTGTTGAACTACAACCCGCAATAACAGCAATAACTGCAGCGAGTGAGACGCGGGTAAAAAGGGTGTTGTACATTACTTGCCCCCAGAGAAAATGCTTTTTCATATACGAGATAAAAAAGCGCTAATAATAAATAAGTCTATAGGGGACAACAGAAATTGTTAGGAAGCAAGCCATTATTCTGTTAAATAAAATGAGCGTTAATAGATTCAATGAGTTAGTGATAACAAAGATTTACTTATGTGGTTCTATATTCACTTATAGCCGTGATTGTGGAGAGGGATAACGTAATCAGCCCATTGACGTTAAACGCCAATGGGCTGAAAAAGTGACTAATAATTAAATAGTTTAGTCAGCAAAAGTATCTAGCAATGTTTGCGAAACGATAAAGTAGTTAGTACCTGTTTTCGCTTCAACAAAATCAAGTAAACGGTCGTAATGGCCATTACTGTCAGCATTGATCATTTGTTGTAATGAAGTGCTCATTGTAACAGGCGATGCCGTTAAGCCAATAAACATGGTGCCATGTTCCATAGCATTGCCGTAAGGACGATTTTGGCGTAGCATTTTGATTTCTTTATCATCAACGATAACCTTACTCTTGTTGTTGTGTGCCCATACAGGCTTCACATCATCGTCAAGTTCAATATCATCAAGTTTAGTACGACCAACAACTTGTTCTTGGTATTCAGTCGATTGCTTGTCCCATAAGCCTTGACGGTCAATATAACGTTGAACCGTTAAGTAACTACCACCTTGGTGAATATCAAGATCATCAACCACTAATACCGCTTTCATGCGAGATTCATTTTTAGGGTTTTCAGTGCCATCAACAAAATCAATCATATCGCGGCTATCAAGGTATTTAAAACCTTGAATATCTTCAATTAATGTTGCCACATCTGCAAATGCTAACGCTAAATATTTAGCCGCTTGGTAGTTTAAATCCATACGTTCAGATTTAATCATGATAAACACATCACCAGGCGTGCTTGGGAATTGGCGTTCGCCATCAGCCATTGCTTCAAAATCTTTAAGTAAAGCTGGTGTTGGTGTTGTAGGGAAAGCCGTTGACCAACCATGGCGAGACACACCAATTGTAAAGCTAAGGTCTGCGGTTGCGTCTTTTTGCCCAATGGATTTTTCAATGATCTGAATTTTCGCAAAAGCGTCAGTTACCGCTTCTGGATTAGCATCTGCTTTAAAAACAAAAGTGAGATATTCAGCAAACGTATTTGGATTTGATAAAGCACCGGGTTGGGCACGTTCAGATGACATTGCATTCATAATAGTAGACCTTAATTAAAGCTATCTTGTTACGGTACGCTTTTTAGATAGCGAGCTATAGGTAAATTTTTGTAATGTAAAGTTTCACATTTTAGACTGTAAAATGATACCTAATCTGTTGTTAATAGTGAAACAACGAAGTGCATTAACTGTTTATATCGTTAATTATTTTTACTTCTAATGGTATTAACGTGACGTTATGAACTTAGTAGGGTGTTTTGTAGATAAAAGCACATAAAGGCATGAGGCAAAAAGACGACATAGTGAAATAAATCTTTGCGTTTAAGCATGGATTATTTGTAAGGCACGAATGATCAAAACTACGCAATAAATAGATTTATTACTAGTGTTTTTGGGTTATTTTCTTACGAATATGGCCTTGTTCACAAACTTGTTGTTATGTGCTTTTTTCAATTAAAAACCTTTGATACTAAGTACTGCATGTCGACACAGGTTTCTTTAGGAGGGTATTGTGTCTATTAACTCTATCGATTATTCAGAAATTTCTTCCGTTTCATCTAAGTGGGAACACAAAGACGATTCGGCGACCAACATCGCAGATAGCAAGAAGCAGCAAGGTGCTGCACGACGACGCATTGAGATGCTACGCGATATTCAAGCCAGTGGGCTAACCCTTGCCGAAGCGCGAGAGTTGGGTTTATTACACTAGATATGAGATAAATTAGCGCATTAGCCAACCGAGGCCAGATGCATGAAACGGTTAATTGTAAATTGTATGGCAACGCTAACAATGTTGAACATACAACATCAGAGGCAAGGTAAGGCAACTTACATTATTAACGCGAGGTATAAGCATACTGCTATAGCTCGCACTCTGAACTCTTCTTAGGGATACTTATCATAGTGTCCCTTTTTCTGGTCTTAATATTCCCAGTAAAGCAATTCTCTCTTATCTATTTCAGAAAACCCATGCCAAAACAATTGCCATCATTCCTTACCGTGAATACCCGCGAACGCGATAGAAATCTATTCACAGCGCGTTGAATGTTTAAAGTAATATATGGCTGTCCTGTATATTACGCGAACTCGCCTTAATCCTTTCGGTATTGTAATGAGTGGCAAACCCAACCCCGTCATTCCCTACAGTGAATGCCCGCGAGGACGATAGGGAATCTACTCACAGCGCGTTGAATGTTTAAAGTAAAGATGTGGCTGTCCTGTATTACGTATTGCAATGAACGACAACCCAACCCCGTCATTCCCTATAGTGAATGCCCGCGAGGGCGATAGGGAATCTACTCACAGCGCGTTGAATGCTTAAGTAAACATGTGGCTGTCCTGTATTACGTATTGCAATGAACGACAACCCAACCCCGTCATTCCCTACAGTGAATGCCCGCGAGGCGATAGGGAATCTACTCACAGCGTGTTAAATTTTTAAAGTAAACATGTGGCTGTCCTATCTTCGTTTGATGCAGATCTTTTATACTGTATTTATGCACAGCAGCAGTTATTAGTAGAAAAACTGGAAACTAAATGGCAAGTGCCCGATTTTGTGATTACTATCGGGATCCATAAGTAAAAATGCATCTGATTTATAACGTTTTTTATATTATTAAAAGATAAATACGGGCGTATGTTCAAAGAACAAATTCGGGCAAGTTGTTATATCGTTTTTTTTAAGTTTATTGTTTTAAAGGATTAGACATGATTCAACTCAGACCAATGACCTCAAATGAATATCCAGCGTATTGTGATTATTTCATTGATGATTACAGCCGTGAAATAGCTGAAAACTATGGCCACTCAATGGATAGGGCGGTCGAATTGGCTAATCAGGATCTTCTTCGTAGTTTTCCTAATGGTCTGGAAACGAATGATCATGAATTATTGTGTATTGAATCTGGCTCAAAATTGGTTGGTTATCTGTGGCACTCGATTAATGAAAATGATAAATCGACGTTTATTTATGACTTCTTCATTTTTCCAAATTGTCGCAATAATGGGTATGGGAAATTAGTAATTACAGCTCTTGAATCACAATTGAAATCGATTGGTATTGAGCAAATAAAATTACGAGTTGCGTACCAAAATCAAAGAGCGTTAAAACTGTATCAAGAAGTTGGTTTTACTATTTCTGGCTATAATATGTCAAAGAAAATAGTAAATTAGCATTCTCGATATAACAGATAAGGATATGTGTCGAGCAGCCGACACCTATTCAAGTGTTGGACAAGCCCGAGCAACCTTATATAAGTAAATATTGCGAATGTCATGAAGGGTGGTGCTGAAAAGAAATTGAGCGTTATCCTTGGTGTGAACCAATCAATTTAATTTATTGATTTATAATTAGATCCTCTTTAATTATTACGCGTTGATGCCATTATCCTTATTATTTTACACAAAAATATAGGACACCCATAAATTCCCCTTTAGAAAACAGAGAAGAATTAACGCTATTGTCAGGGCTGATTACCGTCATTCTCTACAGTGAATGACCACGAGGGCGATAAGGAATCTACTCACAGCGCATTGAGTTTTTAAAGTAAATATATGGTTGTCCTGTATTATCTTTGAGTAGATCACGGATAGTTTCGTGCCTCAACTTCCGAGATGATGGATATTGGGCAGAGTGAATGCCAAATCACCCCCGTCATTCCCTACAGTGAATGCCCGAGAGGGCGATAGGGAATCTACTTACAGCGCGTTGAATTTTTAAAGTAAACATGTGGCTGTCCTATATTCGCATATAAGGTCAGAAAAAAGACTTGGTAACGTAGTTGCTTGGTTGAATTTATTAAGTCGCTAACTTCTGCTGGCGTTAAAATATCAGGTAATGTTTTAACTTGTGGTGGCTTAACAATATTAAGCCATTTCCAGTCTCGTTGAAGTACATGCTTAAAGAAAAACTGTAATCCATTACGATCAATTCTGACGGTGCTCCATGAATGGGTTTTAATCAGTTGAGCAAAGTATTGCTTAAGATCCTCTGTGGTTAACGTATCAGGCGATTTATCTAAATGGTGAGTAATGCGACGAAGTGCACGACTATAACCATCAATAGTGGCAGGACGTTTACCTTGTAAGGTTAGGTGGGTAACATGTTGTTCATAAAGATAATCTGAACGTTGTTGTTGTTCGTTATTCATCATTAATACTCCATTATAAGGAGTATTAAAGGTAGCTTAATCGCTGTCTGCTTTACTCTGCCGCGCAGCGGCTTCGTTCAACAAGGCATTTAAGACGGATTCCCAACGCTTGGCATTTTCGGTTTAATTCGGCTTAAGTTTTTACAGCGCAATGGCTTAGGTCAGGTGGTAGGCGTTGCTCACCACTTAATGCATGCGGCGTTATGTAAATGAAGGCTATTTGGAGTGAGAGTGAGCTATGAGGCTGAAGTTCAACGTTTTTGGCAAAGTCATGTCAGTCTCACGGCAGTCTGAAGAGTGGGTGTTATTCCTTGAATCGGATGTCGGAATGAGAATCAGAATTTATGATGTCATTATCCCATCAGATCTTAATAAAGAAGAGTTAGCGCAATATCTTGATGATATCTATCATGAATCAGCAACGGCCAGCTATACGTCAGTATTCCAATTAAACGATAATCGGTAAACTTAAGTTATAGGCTTAACGACCGCGTAGGGTATTTACATAACAGATAAGGATATGTGTCGCGCAGCCGACACCTATCCGAAGTGTTGGACAAGCCCGAGCGGCTTTATATAAGTAAATATTGCGAATGTAATGAAGTGTGATGCTAAAAAGAAGTCGAGCGTTATTCTTGGCGTGAACCAATCAATTTAATTCATTGATTTATAATTAGATCCTCTTTAATTATTACGCGTTAATGCCATTATCCTTATTATTTTACGTTTTTATCTGGGTCGAAAAATCCCCGCCAATTGCATGACATGCTGACAGCATGGACAAAAGGGTTGTGCCGTTAAACGGACAATTTTTTGTTGTGATGGCAACGTCAGTTGCCCTGCTAACATAAAGGCATATTGGATCACTTGAAGTTGTTTCTTCTCATGTCCTCGTAATAAACCATAATCACGAACTCGCCTTAATCTTTTCGGTATTGCAATGAACGACAACCCACCCCCGTCATTCCCTACAGTGAATGCCCGCGAGGGCGATAGGGAATCTACTTACAGCGCGTTGAATTTTTAAAGTAAACATGTGGCTGTCCTATCTTCGCTATCTTGAAGTACATACTTAAAGAAAAACTGTAAACCATGACGATCAATTCTGACGGTGCTCCATGAATGGTTGTTAATCAGTTGAGCAAAGTACCGCTTGAGATCATCAGTGGTTAACGTATCAGGTGATTTATCTAAATGGTGAGTAATGCGACGAAGTGCACGACTATAACCATCAATCGTGGCTGGACGTTTACCTTGCAAGGTTAGGTGGGTAACATGTTGTTCATAAAGATAATATGAACGTTGTTGTTGTTCGTTATTCATCATAAATACTCCATTAAAAGGAGTATTAAAGGTAGCTTAATCGCTGTCTGCTTTACTCTGCCGCGTAGCGGCTTCGTTCAACAAATGCATCAACACGATTTGCTACATTCGGCGTTCTCAGTTTGCCTTTAGTTTCAATGATTAAGGCGGTAAGATTCAGTTAAGTCTGTATCGTAGCAAACGTGTTATGCAGGCGTTAGGTGTCATTATAGAATTGGTGACCATATCTCGTTTTTGTTAAGCATTTTATCGCATACTAAAGGCGTTTTTTTGAAGTTTCAGATTTATTCAGAATAAGAGGACTTAAGTATGACACCGTATATGAACCGTAATGGTAACTCTAATGTAGAGGCATATGAGATTGATGGTGATTCAATCACAGTAAAATTCATGTCTGGAAGATGGCAATATTATTTATATACGAGCCAGAGACCAGGGGCAGCAGTGGTTGAGCAAATGCAAGATCTTGCTAGACAAGGACGAGGCTTAAACTCATATATCTCACGAGTTGTCAGAACCAATTTTGAGCGTAAGTGGTAAACACCTAACAGATAAGGATATGTGTCGCGTAGCCGACACCTATTCAAGTGTTGGACAAGCCCGAGTGGCCTTAGCCTTATATAAGTAAATATTGCGAATGTCATGAAGGGTGATGCTGAAAAGAAGTCGAGCGTTATCCTTGGCGTGAACCAATCAATTTAATTCATTGATTTATAATTAGAACCTCTTTAATTATTACGCGTTAATACCATTATCCTTATTATTGAACGTGGTTATCTGGGTCGAAAAATCCCCGCTAATTGCGTGACATGCTGACAGCATGGACAAAAGGGTTGTGCCGTTAAACGGACAACTTTTTGTTGTGAGGGCAACGTCAGTTGCCCTGCTAACATAAAGGCATATTGGATCAGTTGAAGTTGTTTCTTCTCATGTCCTCGTAATAAACCATCATTACGAACTCGCCTTAATCTTTTCGGTATTGTAATGAACGACAACCCAATCCTGTCATTCCCTACAGTGAATGCCCGTGAGGGCGATAGGGAATCTACTTACAGCGCGCTGAATGTTTAAAGTAAAGATGTGGCTGTCCTGTATTACGTATTGCAATGAGCGGCAAACCCAACCCCGTCATTTCCTACAGTGAATGCCCACGAGGGCGATAGGGAATCTACTTACAGCGCGTTGAATTTTTAAAGTAAACATGTGGCTGTCCTATCTTCGCTATTTGATATTGTTAAGAGATAAATACGGGCGTATGTTCAAAGAACAAATTCGGGCAAGTTGTTAATATAATAAGTTGTTAAGTCTCACCATAAATTAGGAGGTAAAATGGCAATATCAGATGGAGATGCGAAACTCTTATGGGGACGGGCAGCCGGTATTTGCTCGAATCCAGATTGTAGAGCTGACTTAACAGCAGTGCTGGAAGAGGCTAGAAGCTACAATGTTGGAGAAATGGCTCATATAATTGCAAGAAGTGAGCAGGGTCCAAGAGGAGCAACTGGCGGTGGCGCAGATACGTATGAAAATTTAGTTTTGTTGTGCCCAACTTGCCATCGACACGTTGATAAGTCACCTGAGGGAACTTTTACAGTCGAACAGCTCCACGGTTGGAAAAATGACCACGAGCAGGCAATACGATCTTTATTTAGCGACAAAACATTTGAAACGTTTGAAGAGTTAAAGCGTCAAGTAGCAATGCTTTTAATTGATAACAACTCAGCATGGGAAAATTTTGGTCCTCAGTCAAAAGCTGCTGAAGATCCGGGCTCAAATACACATAAAGTATGGGCGTTGCGTAAACTAGATTTAATTATTCCAAATAATCGAAAAATCGTTAACATGATCGAAGCTAATAAACACTTACTTGAAGTCTCTGTTTTAAAGGTTTTTGCAACCTTTAAAAGTCATGTGAACTCATTTGAGCTGAATCAATATGAGCGAGTCGATCAATATGTAACATTTCCCAGTGAATTTTCAGAGGTGTTTGGGTTATGAGTAATGGTAATAATGATTGGAGTGTACCTTTTAGCCAAATTACATGGTTTGATAGGTTGTTAAACAATCACAGCAATGTTCAAAGTGTTAACCGTAGTAAAGATATATTCTTCGAAATCACAAGGAAAGCACAGGGCGACACTCTTAAGGTTCTTTGTTTGCGTGAATATACTATGGGTCTGACAATGGTTCAAAGAGCTCAAGAAGAGTTTGGGGATCTTGATATTATTTATATTGGTGGTGGTTGGAATGCAAGTACAACGGATGCCAAACAATATGGTATAGATAATAATATTGGTATTTACGTATCTGACGAAATGTCTGGAGCACTATGGAAAGATGACTTCTGGAATTACTTCAAGAAAGATCGTGACGGAAATAAGGTTAGCTTTATCCGCGAAGAATGATCTTTGGGGAGTGTATGGCTTCGGTTCATTTTTTCGTGGAGGGGACTATAATGACATTGATATCTTATTAGTTTCTACGCTAGATGCAACTTCACCTTTGAGCACATACAAAAGCTGTAGAGAGACATTGAAACAGCTGTCAAAAAAATGGAATGTTGAAATTGATATTACATTTTTGACATATGGTGAGCATCTACAAAAACCTTTGCGTGAACATGACTCATTATTTGAAATATGGCGTCTAGAAACTTAACAAATAAGGATATGTGTCGCGCAGCCGACACCTATTCGAAGTGTTGGACAAGCCCGAGCAGCTTTATATAAGTAAATATTGGGAATGTCATGAAAGGTGATACTGAAAAGAAGTAAGCATAGGACACCCATAACTTTTGCAATCCATTACGATCAATTCTGACGGTGCTCCATGAATGGTTGTTAATCAGTTGAGCAAAGTATCGCTTGAGATCATTAGTGGTTAACGTATCAGGTGATTTATCTAAATGGTGAGTAATGCGACGAAGTGCACGACTATAACCATCAATCGTGGCTGGACGTTTACCTTGCAAGGTTAGGTGGGTAACATGTTGTTCATAAAGATAATATGAACGTTGTTGTTGTTCGTTATTCATCATAAATACTCCATTAAAAGGAGTATTAAAGGTAGCTTAATCGCTGTCTGCTTTACTCTGCCGCGCAGCGGCTTCGTTCAACAATTGCATCAACACTATTTGCTACACTCGGCGTTGTCAGTTTGCTTTTAGTTTCAGTGAGTAAGGCGTTAAAATTCAGTTTAGTCTGTATCATAGCAAACGTGTTATGCAAGCGTCATATGCAAGGAATGGAGGTCAATTGAATTATTCTATTTTATACATATTTTCGGGTCTCCCAGCTTCAGGTAAATCGACTCTTGCTAAACTGCTAGCAGCTAAAACGGGTGCGACGTATGTTCGCATTGATACAGTAGAGCAAGGGCTTCGAGATCTTTGTAACTTCAAAGTTGAAGGTGAAGGGTATCGTTTAAGCTACCGTATAATCAGAGACAACTTAGAGCTTGGGATTAGCTGTATCTCAGATTCTTGTAATCCTATCGAGCTTACGCGACGTGAGTGGCAGGAAGTCGCAGAAAGTGTGGGGGCTAAATTCATCAATATTGAAATTAGTTGCTCAGATAGTAGTGAACACGAACAAAGAGTTATCACTCGTAGAAATGAAGTACCAAACCTAAAATTACCTGACTGGAAACAAGCGCAGAACCGCCATTACGAAGCTTGGAAAGCCGATATAATTAAAATAGACACGGCAGGCAAAAGCATTGAAATGGCTTTCGCAGAACTAACTGAAAAGCTAGGTATGTGAAAAAAACATAGGACACCCATAAATTCCCTTTTAGAAAACAGAGAAGAATTAACGCTATTGTCAGGGCTGATTACCGTCATTCCCTACAGTGAATGCCACGAGAGCGATAGGGAATCTACTCATAACGCATTGAATTTTTAACGTAAATATATAGCTGTTCTATATTCTTTGTTATTTTGGTTACTTTAAATATGTTTTTGAATAGCATTACAAAATATAACTGTTTTTATATACAGTATTTAATGTGTAATTATGATGACTGGATATCTATTTTTCTCTATCCATTAATTGACGGTGTTTTACTATGTTAGATTCAAAAGCAAGCTGCCTTTGCGGTGCGGTAAAAATTGTTGCAGCAGACGTTAATCCTAAGTTTTCAGTGTGCCATTGCCAATCATGCCGAACATGGGGTGGTGCGCCATTTTTTGCTGTTCAATGTGGTACTCAAGTAACCTTTGAAGGTGAAGAGAACATCAAAATATATCCCTCATCAGCTTGGGCTTCGCGCGGTTTTTGCACTGAATGTGGCACTCATTTATTCTATAAAGTAAAAGCCAGCGGTGAATATAATATGCCTGTCGGTCTGTTCCCTGATATAAAAGGGCTAACAATGGATATGCAGTATTTCAGCGATGCTCGCCCTAGTTATTATTGCTTTACTAATCAAACCAAAGAAATGACAACCGCTGAAATCATGGCGTACTTTGCCGATAAAATGTAATTGAGGTGGAGTGGAGCTAACTTGTTTATGGCCCTGACATTGCTAAAGATTCGACGCATTCAGTTAGCTCCTGTTTATAAATAAAATGGTTGCAGATAAATGGCTGGGGCAGCCAATGCGTCTATTTAATTTATAGGAAAATTTTCAGTTCATTCGAGTAATAAAAGTTTGCTCGTCATTCACAAAAGCCACAAAACCGCCGTGATAGATAAATACTCGACCACGCCCCTCAACTAGGCAGGCAAGCTGTGGGTCTAAATCAGCTTCGTTATTCTGGCTTTGAAATGTTCCTGTGTCGGTGATTACACCGCTGAGTGTAGGCAAATATCCATAACTACGCTTGGCTTGATCAATCAGGCTTAATTCGCTGGTGGTAGAGAAGCAACCGGGGATCGCACCAGCTTCTTCGATAAATAAAGTTTTCAGTTCTTCAAAAGCTGTAATCACTAGCCAGTCGATGTCATTAACGTGATGGATAAACATAGAGTTTCTCGGTAATTTTGATGCGGAGATTCTATCACTATCAGAGGTTGAGTGTAGTAGGGATTTAGTTGAAAAACAAAGGATAGCCATAACCTTGCACATCAACAATGAGCTACTATATTAAAATATCTTTGATTTTGAAATAGGCTAGGGGGAGCTGGTGGCTATTCCCTGGGTGTTTATCAGTCGTTAATTCTGATGATAATAATGCCATAAAAATAGTGAGCCAACACTTCGCCACGGTGCCCAATGCGTTACCATCTCACGAGCTTCTTTTGGGGTTGGTTTTGATGCTAATCCTTTTAGTTTTTGCAAACCTAAAAGGATACCTAAGTCATCGGCAGGAAAAATATCATGTCGGTCTAAAGCAAACATTAAGTAGATCTCTGCGCTCCAGCGACCAAGGCCTCGCATATTAATGATGGTTTTGATTGCACGTTCATCATCAAGGTGCTGCAATCCATCGATATCAAAATTGCCTTCTACTGCTGCGGTTGCAATACCTTGTGTATATTCAATTTTTCGGTGTGATAAGCCTGCATCTCTTAATGATTGCGTTGAAATTTGAATAAATTGTTCTGGAGTGCAAGCTGGCATTAACGCTAATACTCGATCAGTGATTGTGATCGCCACTTTAGTCGATAATTGTTGACTAATAATAGTAAAAAGGAAAGCTTCAAACCCTTTAGGGTAAGTACGACCATCAGGCAAACCATATTGCTTAACGGCTTGTGCTATATCTTGATCGATAAGGCTTAATGCTTCTATTCCTTGGTGTATTAATTTCTTATCCATAATCGTTAATCTCAATCTAGAAATATAAATATTCAAAGGTTATCGTCCAAATTATGATGATTAGATGTTGTTGATGCAACTCATCGTTGATATATCTCTATGTGGTAAGGATAAAGAATATAACAAGGAGTAAACATGCATATGGAAACACAGCGCCTTATTCTTCGGCAATGGAAGCCGAATGACTATCGTGTTTATGCTCAGTTGAACGCAGATCCTCAAGTAATGCGCTATTTCCCTGCAATATTGGCCAATAATGAAAGCGATGCACAAGCTTCTAGAATAGAAGAACTTATAGCACAACGTGGATGGGGATTTTGGGCGGTGGAACTAAAATCAACCGGGAAGTTTATTGGGTTTGTGGGGCTACATAGTCAAGATGAAACTAGTGGCATTCCTAATGCTCCCTTTATCGAAATAGGTTGGCGATTATCAGCTGAATATTGGGGATTAGGTTATGCGTCTGAAGCGGCAACAAAAGCATTACAGTTTGCTTTTGAGGTTCTTAAAGCCCCGTCAGTTTTTGCTTTCACTGCTTTGCAGAATCAGCCTTCGCAACGGGTTATGGCTAAAATCGGAATGAAAAATACACGGCAGGATTTTAATCATCCTAAATTGGATCAAGGACATCGGTTAGAGCGACACTGCTTATATACAATTACTCAGCAACAGTGGCTAGCGATTGTTAACAAGCCCGATTAATGAAGCTTACATAGTGTTGTGGTAATGAGCGTCGTGATAATAAAGGAAAGAGCCGATGATTTTATACCAATCAACCCGTGATTTATCAGCGTCAGCTCAGATCACATATAACAATATGCGTACCTATTATGAGTATTATGCTGTTAATTGGGAGCAACCAACAATAGTAGAGCAAATAGCCGGGTTAGAAAATTGGGACATAGTGTGTGATGGTGAAGTGGTAGGTGCTATTCGATTAGCTGTTGGTGATGACGAATGCTATTTACGCGATCTTCAAGTTAGCGCTCAATATCAAAATCAAGGTATTGGTGCTCAAGCTATTACGGAGTCTGTTCGATTAGCACGTGAATATGGTGTAAATCAGTTGAGGTTAAGAGTGTTTAAAATCAGTCCTGCTTATCACTTATATACTCGATGTGGTTTTACCATTGCGAGCGAAGATGACCGCTTTTTTAATATGATTCAGAATATTACGTAATAGTCGACGGTATAATAGTTGTTAATCAGCTGTACATCATACAAATGTTAGTATTATAAAATGTGAGGGATTGAAGTGTTAATCCTCAAGCCGACTAAACTTAATACGAAAGTTCTTATCCTGAGGTTGTTATGAAAGTAATGTTATTGTTGATGTTGTCTATTTTATCTTTTCAAGCATCAGCACAAGAGGCTTATGTTTGTAAAAATGGTACAGCAGAGCGCACTGTTGAAGTCGTTTATAGTCAACCGGGTAACAAAGTACCTTGTGATGTGCAATATATAAAATCGAGCGGTAGCCAAGTGTTATGGAGTGCAAACCATGAGGTCGGTTATTGTGAAAGTAAAGCTCAAGCATTTGCCACCAAACTAGGTACGCTAGGTTGGACTTGCTCTAAAGTAAACAATGTTGCAGCAGAGCAGCCATTAACTGAATAAGGCTGTGAAATTGCTTAAACGGATTAAAATGCTAACCTTTTAATCCGTTTAGTTTTTTAGGTTTATTATTGTTGTTGGTTGTTGATATAACGCCGTTCTTAATCCATAGGTTTTCCCTATTAGCTTAATCAGTAAAAACAGCTTTTGTTTTGAGAATGATAAGGATAGATTAAATAGCAATAGTTTAGAATTAGATTCGGAAATTCATTATGACAACCATGACAACTCGCTGCCCACATTGTAAAGCATTGAACCGTTTACCCCTTGATCGTGTAAACGATGAAGCGACATGTGGAACTTGTAAAGAAAAATTACTTGATGGTATGCCAATTGAAGGTACTGCTGATAACTTTGCAAACCTAATTAATGGTGATAAACCTGTTGTTGTCGATTTTTGGGCCCCTTGGTGTAGTCCATGCGTAGGTTTTGCTCCTGTATTTGCTGATGTGGCGAATGAACGTAGTGGTGCTGCTCGTTTCGTTAAAATCGATACAGAAGCGCAACAAGCATTGGCTGGCCAATACCGCATTCGTAGTATTCCAACCATTATGGTGTTTAAAGGCGGTAAAATGGTCGACATGCTCAATGGTGCCATGCCTAAAACTGCATTTGATCAATGGCTAAACACCGCATTAACTAAATAATTACCAATGGCAGTATTTGCTGGTGGTATTTTTAATTCTTAAAGCCTAGTTATATCAAAGTAACTGGGCTTTTTTGTGCGCATTTTTTAAGGAAAAGGTTAAGAAAAGCAGTATTTAGCATATTATTTGTGCTAATTATGTATAAATGTAAAAAAACACTATACTAAATTTTTAATGTGACCAAGATCTCTATATACTCTCGCCTCGGCCAGAACAATTACGTTCAGCCACCTTATTACAAGCTGTCACTAGGATATGTGAACGACCCACGGAGTTGGACCGGCGTTAACTATAGCTTGTTAATTTAGGTGACTTGTATGTTGTACCATTGGACGAACACCCCTTTAGTTATTTACGCATATTGGCGTAATATCCATTTTTTGTTGATCCTTCAGCAAATGTTTTTCCGATGCCACAACACAATCAATACCTACATTATTCGCAACACAATAGGACGAAATAATGCAGTTGTTAATTAGTTTGGCCGGTATTGTCGTACTGGTTTTATTCGCAATTTTACTTTCAGATAACCGCAAAGCTATCAACTGGCGCACTGTGCTGGGTGCTTTAGTATTACAAGCGGGTTTTGCTGCATTGGTATTGTATGTGCCTCTTGGTCAAAAAATGCTTGGCGCTATGAGCCATGGTATTGCTGGCCTATTGAGCTTTGCTGATGTTGGTATTCAGTTTGTTTTCGGTGATTTGTCTAATATTGAAAAAAGCGGTTTTGTGTTTGCGATCCGTGTATTGCCATTGGTGATCTTTATTAGTGCCTTAATTTCACTGTTGTACTACTTCGGTATTATGCAATGGGTAATTAAAGTGTTGGGTGGCGGTATTCAAAAACTATTGGGTACTAGCCGTGCGGAATCATTAGTCGCGACGGGTAATATCTTTTTATCGCAGGGTGAATCACCATTATTGGTACGTCCATTCTTAGCTAAAATGACCCGCTCTGAACTTTTCGTTGTAATGACATGTGGCATGGCATCTGTTGCGGGTTCAGTTTTAGGTGGTTATGCAGGCTTAGGTGTTGATCTTAAATTTTTGATTGCAGCTAGCTTTATGGCCGCACCTGGTGGTTTGTTAATGGCTAAGATTTTAGTGCCTGAACAACAAGTACCAGAAGAACAAGTTGAAATCGAGATGGCGACCAGTGAGCACAGTAATGCGATTGATGCATTGGCTGCGGGCGCAATGAATGGTATGAAAGTCTCAGTTGCAATTGGTACGATGCTAATTGCGTTTGTGAGTGTGATTGCAATGGCGAATGCTGGCCTTGAGCAAGTGGGTTATGGTCTTGCGAGTTTAACGTCTGCAATTGGTATGGATACCGCATCACAATGGTTTGCAACTACGCCACTGAGCATGCAACTTATTCTGGGTTATATCTTTTCACCATTAGCGTTTGTTATTGGCGTGCCAACTCATGAAATGATGGCTGCGGGTACCTTCATTGGTGAAAAACTGATTCTTAATGAATTTGTTGCCTTTATGGATTTTGCATCGGTAAAAGAAACATTATCACAACATACTCAAGTTATTATTACCTTTGCATTATGTGGCTTTGCTAATATTGGCTCTATTGCGATTCAGATCGGTTCTATTGGTGTTATGGCACCAGAGCGTCGTAGTGATGTTGCTAAATTGGGCTTTAAAGCAGTAATGGCGGCAACGTTAGCAAACTTAATGAGTGCTACGCTAGCGGGTATTTTCGTTACGTTATAATCGAGATGTAACAAGTTAATCAAGCTAGAAATAGCGTAAGAACAAAGCCGTAGCAATGGTTGTTGCTACGGCTTTGTTGTATTTATTGATGGGGGTTTTCAGTCGCTACTTATCAAATTGCTTGATTAAGACTGAGGTATCAGCGCGATTAAATCCACGCTGTTGTAACTTTTCATATTCGCTATCAACTTGTTTTGCTAATGGTAATGCCACGTTAAGTTTTTCTGCCGCATCAAAGCAGATAGCGAGATCTTTACGCATCCAATCAATAGCAAAGCCAAAATCAAACGAATCAGCCGCCATGGTTTGCGCTCGATTTTCTAATTGCCATGAGCCAGCAGCACCGTGCTTTAATACTTCGGTCATGGTGTGAATATCAAGCCCTGCTGCTTTCGCAAGTGTTACCGCTTCGGATAAGCCCTGTAATACACCTGCGATACATAACTGATTAGCCATTTTTGTTATTTGGCCATAACCTGTTTCGCCCATTAATGTTGTTGCTTTTGCATATTGTGAAATAGCATGTTTGGCTTTATTAAATACTGCTTCATTGCCGCCAACCATAACGGTTAAACAACCATTAATCGCACCAGCTTCACCGCCTGAGACGGGAGCATCTAAAAAGTCACAGCCAATAGCATGTGCGGCATCAGCAATTTCACGCGCCACATCGGCTGATGCCGTGGTATGGTCGACCAAAATAGCTCCCGGCTTTGCGGTGACTAAAATTCCCTGTTGACCTTTATAAATTTCACGGACGTCATCATCATTGCCTACACAAGTGAAAATAATGTCAGCATTTGTTACCGCGTCACAAGGTGTGAGGGCAATAGTGCCATTATATTCTTGAGTCCAAGCGTCGGCTTTTGCTTGAGTTCGATTATAAACAGTTACATGGTAACCCGCTTTGGCAAGGTGGCCGGCCATCGAATAGCCCATAGTTCCAAGCCCTAAAAAAGCAACGTTTGCTGTCATCGTTAATACTTCCTTGATTTTAATTGTGAGCAGTTTGTAACATCATAACAGACTGCATTATTGCGTAAATGGCTATACCTTGTATGTGTTTTATGTAAATAAGTGAGGTTTATCAATAGGATTAATTATTTGAAATTAATCGCTTGTAACAATTTGTGTTGGCAATTATCATAACACTCACTTTTATTTTATGGATTGGTTTAGTCAAACCTAATGTTGACAGGTGTGTTACGTATAATGTTATTGGTGTTATGTCTAGGAGCAAGTTCATTTGCTTCGGCATCGACACATACAAACATTATGCATTTCACCTCGACCAGTCCTGTATATACGGATGTTCTTGAAGCACCAGTACTTAACCTAAAGGTGGTTAATGCTACAAAGGTGACGATAGAGACTGCGAGTTATATTGATCGTGCTCTGCATCATGAGACGAATCAAACGCCGACACAAAAACATCCAACGGATCGCTATGTAAGTAATAATGGTTTACCCGTTTCTTTTTATAACACGCGATTAGTATGGAATTTTCCATCACCAACCAATCTTAAATTGCCACCTCATAGTGGTAAGCATCATCGTGTTGAAGTGATTAATTTACAAAATATGATTAATACTTCGACACGATCGTTGAATAGTTTTTATCATAGTGCTGATGAAATTGCGCCGACATTTGAATTAGCCTTTGAATTCCCCTTACTCCCTATACCTATGCTTGCCATTGGGTATGCCGAGCCCCTCAGCCCACAAAGTGATTGGATTTTAAATATAAAACCCTCATCATCACGCGTATCTGGCTGGAAAGACTCAAATTTACTCTATTCACATTACGGACATTCGTTCGTTACCGCATAAGACATTACGGGCACTTATGTCATTTATGGCATGGTGTGCTTTACTTAGTGATGTTGCTTTCATCGACACATAAAACGTTTTATTAATTTATGTATTAAATCTATCAATAGCTATTATTAATACTCAATATTATCGGCTGTGAATATGGTAATAACGGGTTGCTTTCTCAAATTCCATGAGAAAAGTTAATAATAATTATTGATGTGTTATCGGTCGCAACAATATGATTTGTTGCTAGAGATATGGCTTAAAATAATGAGAAAAAAGAATAATAAACAGATTCTGAATCATTACTCAGCATGGAAATATGTTGTGTTAATTGTGACGGTCTCGATTATGTTGCTTAGTGCTATTCCAACATGGTATGGCGAAAATGCAGCAGTACAAATCAGTGCGAAAGGCGGCGCAATGCCAACACCTTTTGAGATTCAACGTGTTCTAAAAGAAAAAGGCATTGAAGCCAAAACTATTGAACAGCAGCCAACTCGTACGATTGTGGTGGTTAATTCAACCAAAGAACAAACTAATACTAAAGAAGCGTTAAACAGCATTATTCATAATGAAGACCGCTTAACGTTAGCATTAGAACCTGCGGCACCAAAATGGCTATTAGGCCTAGGTTTTGAGCCTATTAAGTTAGGTCTTGATTTACGTGGTGGTGTTCAGTTCTTACTTGATGTCGATATGAAAGAAGTTTACAAGCAGCATGCACAGCAGCTGACTGACGATCTTCGTAGTGATTTCCGTAAGCAAGATATTCGTGCTGCACGTTCAGAAATGACCACTAACAACCAAGTTATTGTGCGTCTGCCAACTGAAGAAGCGAATGATAAGATTCGCACATACCTTCGTACCCAATACCCACAATGGCAAGCGAAGAATGGCGAAGGCAATAATTTAGTATTGTCTATGCGTGAAGATGAGCAAACTAACCTGCGTAACCTAACCGTACAGCAGAACTTGCAAACGATGCGTGGCCGTATTGAGCAGCTTGGTATTACTGAAGCGTCTGTACAGCGTCAAGGTGAAAACCGTATTCGTATCGAGCTTCCTGGTGTTCAAGATCCAGCTGCTGCGAAAAATGTTATCGGTGCAACGGCAAGTTTGGCTTTCTATGCTGTTAAGCAAGAGGGCACTGGTAGCACCATGATCATTGACGACAAAGATGGCCGTCCTGTACGTGTTAGCCGTAAGCCTGTATTAACGGGTGATCACATTATCGATGCTCGTGCGAGTATGGGTGAGATGGGTACGCCTGAGGTTAATATTACCTTAGACAGTGCTGGTGGCAGCATGATGTCAGACTTCTCTCGTAATAACGTAGGTCAGCCAATGGCGACTTCGTTTAGCGAATATACTCGTAACGCGAAAGGTCAAACAGTACAAACCAACAAGATCATCAGTGTTGCAACCATTCAAACTCAGTTAGGTAGTCGTTTCCGTATTACGGGTGCGGGTTCACTAGCTGATGCACAACAATTAGCATTACTACTACGTGCAGGTTCATTAACTGCGCCAGTAACTATCGTTGAAGAGCGCACAATTGGTCCAACATTGGGTGCTGAAAATATTAAAAATGGTTTCGCAGCGTTAGCGCTAGGTTTAGGTGTGACATTAGTCTTTATGGCATTGTGGTACCGTCGTCTAGGTTGGGTTGCAAATATTGCGTTGATCACGAATATGATCATGCTATTCGGTTTACTTGCTTTGATTCCTGGTGCGGTATTAACCTTACCGGGTATTGCTGGTCTGGTATTAACCGTGGGTATGGCGGTGGATACCAACGTGCTTATTTTTGAACGTATTCGCGATATGGTTCGAGATGGGCGCAGTTTTGCTCAAGCGATTGATCGTGGTTTCAGTAGTGCATTTGGTACTATTTTCGATGCCAACTTTACAACAATGATCACCGCAGTGGTTCTTTACTCTATTGGTAATGGTCCAATTCAAGGCTTTGCATTGACGTTAGGTCTAGGTCTTCTAACCAGTATGTTCACTGGTATATTTACTTCCCGCGCCATTATTAACTTGGTTTGGGGTCGTGATTCTCGTCGAGATGTAAGGGTTTAACGCAATGAAAAATTGGATTATTACAAACTTAACTAAATTGCGTTATATGACAGGTATTGTGTCAATTGCGCTAATGGTTATCTCGATCAGTTTCATCTGTATTCGTGGTTTAAACTGGGGTCTTGATTTTACTGGCGGTGTTGTTAGTGAAGTACAGATGAACAGCCAAATCACCAGCAGTGAAATTGAACCACTGATGGATGCGGGCTTTAAGCAAGATGTTGTAGTAATAGCCGCTGATGAACCTGGCCGTTGGATTCTACGTTATGCTGTTCCACCAAAAGGTGTAACGTACCCAGACATCACGCAAGTACTTGATCCGCTACATGCACAAGTACAAGTCTTAAATACCAGTATTGTTGGCCCGCAAGTGGGTGCTGAAATGGCATCTCAAGGTGGTTTAGCATTACTTGTAACAATGCTTTGTATTCTAGGTTATCTAAGCTACCGTTTTGAATGGCGTCTTGCTGCGGGTGCATTACTTGCCCTAATGCACGATGTTATTTTAGCTGTTGGTTTCTTTGCTATGACGCAAATGGAATTTAACTTAACCGTACTAGCCGCTATCTTAGCTATCTTGGGTTATTCATTGAATGACTCGATTGTTATTGCCGACCGTATTCGTGAACTTCTGATTGCGAAACCAAAGCAAGACATTGAAGCAACCAACAACGAAGCGATTATTGCAACGTTCTCACGTACGATGGTGACATCAGGTACAACGTTGATGACGATCAGCTCATTATGGTTATTGGGTGGTGCGTCGCTACAGGGCTTCTCAATTGCGATGTTTATTGGTGTGTTAACCGGTACATGGTCATCAATTTCAGTAGGTACATTACTTCCTGAATTTGTAGGTTTAAAACCTGAACACTACCTACCAAAACCTGAGTCACAAGATCCTTAATCGTTAACGATATTTTATTAACGATAAGTAATAAGCCAGCCGCCAGCAGTAATGTTGGCGGTTTTTTTTGCATTAGCTCAAAGAGATGGGTTTATTTTCAGTGATAAATATAATTTATTGCTACACTGAGAAGAGTTAAATAAGCATGGTAAAGGAGATAACATGCAACCTAAAATAATAGCTATTTGTAGCATGGCACTATTCGTTGTTGGCTGTACACATACTGATGACGGTGAAATGCGATTTTTACCCGACGAATATATAAGTGACGTTAAGTACAACAGCATTTATCACTATGGCTATAATCAAGGCTGTGAGTCGGCTCTTGCTAAGGCAAACGTTGCTGGATATAGCCACATTCAAGACATGACGTTAGAGAATAGATCGAAGCAGTTTACTGATGGCTGGCAGCAGGGATATTCTGCTTGTGAAGCAGGAAAAGAAATCATGCTATATAATTTATCGAAAACACAGTAAAGCTTTCGATGCACGTCACTTTTTTATAAATTAAGATTTGTTTTATAACTAAATAATGTTTATTATAACCAACAAGAAGCATATGTATTGTTGGTTTTAATTACGTTTAGTAATTAGACATTTCATAATGAAAGAAATTAAAAAAACAGACCATATGATCTGTTTTTATTATAAATGCAAACTAGCCTAAGTTTTCATTATTATTTTAATTGTTTATGCTGCAAGAGACGTTACTTTTTGATTATTAAACCCAATATGAGTCACAACATTAATTTCTGGCAATAATAAATAGTTGTCTAAATTATTATTGTTTAATTCAACGACAATTTGTAAATGGTATTCAGTAATCTCCTTAAGGTATGAATAACAATTTATAGTATTACTACACTTTAATTGTTTATAGCATCCTTCTTTTTCGTATACCCAAGCATTATATGTGCACTTATCACGTTCTATTTGTGCGATAAATTCCGCAATATTTTTCATACTTAATCCCTTAATGAACCAATCTATGCTATAGACATCATTAGTATGCAGTAAAGTAACCAAACTAAAACTACATATTGATAGTTAATATAGATAATGTGATGTAGATAAGTGTTTTGAAGTAATAATGATGCTTGCAAACAACTTCTATTAAAATAATTTAAGATTAAATGAATATAATCTTAGGTATACTTATTAATGTTTTTAAGTATTTTATAAAATTCAAAATAATATAATTTATAGGATTGAAATGGCAGAGTTACAAACACGTTGTTATTGGGCAAATCATTCAAATATAGAAAGCCAATATCATGATGAAGAATGGGGGAAAGTGCATAAAGATGACCGCTATTTATTTGAGTTTTTAACATTGGAAGGCGCTCAGGCTGGGCTTAATTGGTATACTATTTTAAAAAAACGCGCGAGTTATAATGAAGCTTTTGAGAATTATGATATTGATAAGCTTGCTGCCTATAGCGATCAAGAAATTGAATCACGCATAACGACAATCGTTGAGAGTTATGATGTTGTTCGGCACCGTAGTAAGTTACGATCGGTGTTTACAAATGCACGTGCTGCACAAGCCTTACAACGTCAGTACGGCAATTTAGCAACGCCACTCTGGCAGTTTGTTCATAATGAGCCTCAAATCAACCAGTGGTTATCACAAGATCAGGTTCCCACGACGACCGCAACCTCACAGGCACTGAGTCAATTTCTAAAGCAGCATGGATTTAAATTTATTGGCAATATAACTTGTTATGCTTTTATGCAAGCGGTGGGAATGGTGAATGATCATACAATTGATTGTCATTGTTATCATGGTATTTCAAATGACACAATAAAGTCGCTATAAATATAAAAAAGATCACATTTAATGGGCTAAATTCGTTATCATAATCGAATCCATTCTTCCTTTTTTATGGGGCGTTATGTCTACAACGGCAGTGAAGTTAATTCAGAAAGTTACCTGGGTCGGATCTATTGCAAACATTGCTTTAGCATTTATAAAAATTACGATAGGTAAACTTACTGGCAGTCAGGCACTTATTGCCGATGGTGTACACAGTTTCTCTGATTTAGTAACAGATACGGCAATTTTGATTGGCTCTCGTTACTGGACGGCACCAGCAGATAAAGAACACCCTTATGGTCATGGTCGGTTTGAAACGTTAACTAATATTTTTATAGGTGTTATTTTAGCGCTTGTGGGACTTGGTATTGGCTGGGATTCCTTGCATTCAATAAGTACTGAGTCACATTTACAGCCAGGAATATTAGCATTTAGTGCGGCTGTAGTGTCTATTGTTGTCAAAGAAGTACTGTATCGGTGGACTGTTATTCAAGCTAAAAAAATTAATAGTCGCGCTCTATATGCAAATGCTTGGCACCATCGTTCAGATGCATTGAGTTCATTACCTGTTGCGATTGCTGTTATTGCTAATTACTTTTTCCCAACATTTCATTATTTAGATCAAATTGCGGCATTAATCGTTACAGCAATGATATTAAAAGCCTCGTTTGATATATTATGGCCTGCAATTTTAGAGTTGACTGAAGCTAAAGCAGATTCTGATATTGAAAAACAAATTCAAGCATATGCAACTGAAGACAAAGATATTAAAGAAGTTCATGAGATAAGAAGTCGTCGTACAGGTAGTATTATTTTGTTAGATTTTCATTTACTGGTTGATCCTGAAATGACCGTTGATCGTGCACATAATATTACTGAGAACTTTAAAACACATTTATTAAATGAATTAGATGAAGTTGCCGATATTATTATTCATATTGAGCCATACAATTGTCAGGAGAGAAAGCTAAATCCGTGTTGTGATGATTGTGATCAGTTGAAGAAATAAAATCAGTAACAAGACCGTGATTAAAGCGGTCTTGTTATTATTTTTCATGATAATAATTATATTAATTAATGGTATTTTGTAGCCAATAAGCAATATCCATTAATACGTCATTATATTGTGGATATTCTATAGCAAGGTTATCTATGGCCGTATTTATTGCTGTCGCATTATAAGGTAAATTAAGCAATCGTTGTTCTAGCAACTCCAATGGCATAAGCTCTAAACTGTCGGTGAAGAGTTTCACTTCTGTAATCACACCTTTATTTACATCAAGGTGCAATTCGATACCACCCCAAGTAAAACGTTCATCAATAGTGTGTGTGAATTGGGGCGTATTACCAAAATTCCAATCCCAGCGACTAAATTTCGCGAAGGTTTCAGTAAAGCCCGTTAATTCTGGCACGGCTTGTGGTGAAATATGTTCAATTTTAGCCTGTTCATGATAGTAATCACAAAAGGTCTCAATAATAGCGTCACAGACCATTTGATGATCAATATTTGTGACAATTTGGTTGAGATTAGTGACTCGTGAACGAACGGAAGTGATCCCTTTTGCTGCTAGTTTCTTTTTATCGGGATTGAGGTAATTTGCTAGTCGAGTTAGATCAGCACTGAGCAGTAAGGTACCATGGTGAAAGCCTCTATCCATCGTCTCACGGTAGGCTGAACCTGAAAACTTACGCTCGCCTTCAGTATCCTCAACAACTAAATCATTACGGCCTGTGGCTTTACCGTGTATACCTAGTTTTTTTAATGCGGTCAGTACAATGTCGGTTGAAATCGTTTTATTGTAGTCGGGTTTACCAGCCATAAAAGTGAAGTTGGTATTACCAAGATCATGAAAAACAGCACCACCACCACTTTGACGACGAGCTAGCGTAATGCCATCTTGTTCCATTTTTAGAGTGTTACATTCTTTCCATGGATTTTGTGCTCGGCCAATCACAACGGTATTGTCATTACGCCATAAGAATAAGACTTGTTGATGGGGAGACATTGTACGGAAAATAGCATCTTCAACAGCAAGGTTGAACCATGGATTGGTTGAGTCTGAAATCAGCACTCTAATTTTTGAAGACATCACGCATACCTAACTAAATGTGGATGTCATGAATTTACCTTGTCATTTGAAAGAGGTAAAGCAGTCAATACAGAATAGGAAATTTTGTTGGCGAGAAATGTAAAAAAACCAAATCACACTCATAAACTGGAATAAATGTGATTTGGTAAAATGATTTTAATTATGGTATGTCTAGAGAATCTTGTTGTTTTCTAGATTATGTAATGAGGATAGCATCACATTTTTGATATGCAAATACCGATAATTGCAAGGTAAGGTTACTATTTGTTGTGGCTTAACACTATAACTGTAACGGATAGGTGAGTTTTAATGGTGAATTTTGTAACGAGATGTGGAGTGAGGGTTGGGCGCGGTGTAAAAAAGAGTCGTCAGTAAGAGCATGGACAGATTACCATGCTACCTCTAATCTATTGGTACTATAAAAATATTATTAGGACTAGATTAGTTACTGATTGTTCGTTGTTTGTTCTGTTGGTGTCGATTGACTTGCTTGGTTAAAAACATCATAAGTGATGAAATAGCCAATCAATAAAATGAGGGGAATAAATTTTATCCACTTGTTCATGATGATACCCAGCCAAAAAATGTTCGGCTACCATACCAGTCTTCTTCTGTAGGTAAATAACCATTAATGAAAAGTTAGGTTTTAAGTTGTAAGCCTATGTAGTTTAGAATAGCTAAGGTTATGAAAGTGGTGTTTTTTTGCTTTTGTTCTTTAATAAATCGTAAATAAAGAAAAAGCCGACATCGCGGCTTTTTCAAATAAATGTTATGTATTAGCCTTAAAAACTAAAAATAAAGACGCATAACAGATTCTGCAACACAAGCAGGGCGACGGCAGCCTTCGATTTCAACAGTAATTTCTTGCACTATTTCTAAACCACGTTTTATCGGTGTTACAGATTGAATTTTTGTTCTAGCACGAATATTTACGCCAGATTTAACGGGATAAGGGAATCGAACTTGGTTTAAGCCATAATTCACGGTCATTTTTGCAGATGGAAATTTTGGACTAGCAGGATCAACACTGTCTGTTAATACAGAGAGGAGTGAAAGCGTTAAAAAACCATGAGCAATGGTTGTTTTAAAAGGAGATTCTGCTGCTGCTTTTTCTGGATCTGTGTGGATCCATTGATGATCGTCTGTGACATTGGCAAAATTATTAATACGTAATTGATCAACGGTCAACCATTCGCCAACATGAATCTCTTCACCCAATGATGCAGTGAGTTCATTCATGACTTTGGTTGCTTCCGGATGCATTTCAATCTCAATGGGATCAGATACCGTTTCACCATTAGATATTGACACGAGGTTATGATCTTTTACCCAAGTTGCAAAGTGACTGCTGTTGGCTTTATTGAGAAATTCGATCCAGTAATCGCGAATTGATGGTGATAGCCAGTCTTTAAATTCAAACTGGTGATGTGATAACACTTCACGCTTACGTTTGATAAAATCGACTACTTTTACTTTCATAGAGCATAACCTTAGTTTGAAATGCCACGCTTTGGTTTGGGGCTGGGCATTGTAGCTATTATTTACAGTAGTACAACTGGTAATTGTTATAATAAATATTTATAAGACTCATCGGATGAGTTAATTTTAGGGATGTTGATGCTATTACGCAATAATTAAATGGCGTTTTTTTCGATTTTTATAAAACACTGAGCAGAATTACACCGATTCCAGTCCGACCTTAGTTTTGAGCATGATAAACCATGGGTCTTAACTGAGGCTGAAATTAATTAAATAGGCACAAGCTATAATAATAATACATGTCTTATATTCGTCATGGAGGAAGTGAATGATGGCACATGAAGCTAATTTTGATGGGTTAGTCGGACCGACGCATAATTATAGTGGTTTATCGACAGGTAATATTGCATCTTTGACCAATAGTCATCAAGTTTCAAATCCTAAAATGGCGGCTTTACAAGGTTTAAAAAAAATGCGATTTCTCGCTAATTTAGGCTTGATACAGGGGGTGATAGCACCTCAGATGCGACCAGATATAAAGATGTTACGTCGATTAGGCTTTAGTGGCAGTGATCGTAGAGTATTACAACAAGCGGCACAACATGCACCTAAGCTATTAACCAGTTGTTATTCGGCATCAAGTATGTGGGCCGCTAATGCAGCAACAGTATCGCCGTCAGCAGATACGCAAGATCAACGTATACATTTTACGCCCGCAAATCTAGCGAGTCATTTTCATCGGTCCATTGAACCGCAAACAACGGCACGTATTTTAGCTGCGATGTTCAATGACGATAATCACTTTTGCCATCATTCACCATTACCAACCTCGGCACAATTAGGTGATGAAGGTGCTGCTAACCACACTCGTTTCTGTGCTCAACATCAAGATCAAGGTGTGGAAATGTTTGTTTTTGGGCGTTATGGCTTTGATCATAGCCAACTATCCCCATCTTGTTATCCAGCAAGACAAACTTACGAAGCCAGTGCTGCTATTGCACGATTGCATCAGCTAGATCCTCAGCAAGTTATTATGGTTCAACAAAATCCATTATTGATAGATCAAGGTGTATTTCATAATGATGTTATTGCGGTTGGAAATCAGCAAACCTTATTTTGTCATCAATATGCTTTTTTAAATCAAGCGGATGTCTATTTACAACTTCAACAAAAAATGGGTGGCAAATTAACAATTATTGAAGTACCAGATAATAAGGTGAGTGTGAATGATGCGATAAGTAGTTACTTGTTTAATTCGCAATTAGTTACTTTACCTAATGGTGATATTAGTTTGATTTTACCGCAGCAATGTCGAGATAACCCTCATGTATGGCAGTATATTCAACAGTTATTACAAGTAAAACAAGGAATTAATCGGGTTGATTTATTTGATTTGAATCAGAGTATGCAAAATGGTGGTGGGCCTGCGTGTTTACGGCTAAGAGTCGTATTAACGGAAGCCGAACATCAAGCAATGAACCCTGCGGTCTTATTAACTGATAGCTTGTTTAGACGTTTACAACAATGGATCGATTTACATTATCGGGATCGTTTAGTTGAAAATGACTTCACCGATCCTGCATTATTGTTAGCATCGCAAACGGCATTAGATGAATTGACCCATATTTTAAAATTGGGCTCGGTGTATGATTTTCAACGAGTATAAGCCGCAGCGTCATTTAGATGCTGCGGCTTATAAATAGAGCTAACACATCATTTTTTATTAAAAATAGTTGAGGCGAAATTTTTAAGATTATTGATATCCATTAAATCATCAATACTATTAATTTCTCCTGTGGGTTGAACAAGTAAAGTATGGTCAATATCACCACCAGGGCTGGCTTGATCTATCATAGTCGGCAATGCATCTTGTAGGCCAATAATGAGATCTGGCTCTTCCATATGCAGTTGTGAGGCTAATGTAGTCAGCTTTTGTGCACCAAAGAGGGTGGTAATATTGGCAGCTGAAAGAGTAGCATTCATATCGTTACTTAGCCAAGAGTTAGCGATATGGGATAAATTTGATTGATGAAGGGTTTTGATAAAAGCTTGAAGATCAACGTGTTGACCTTGTTCATTCCCTCCTAGTAAAGATGATAATGCAGCGAAAATACTGTTTTCATCGGTAGATTGAGTATTTGCACGTGATTGATTAAAAAATTGTGCCCCAAGACGAATAATTTCTACCATATTCATAATTAAGATCCTTTGCTCGATAAGATTATTATGCGGTTACTAAAAATCGTGATATATAAATGCCACGCACAAGATCTAATAAGCTCATATGATGTTCCTTATTAAATGTATTAATTACAGCTATTAATAAGCATGTTATTAATAATAATACAAAAATAAGATTAAATATTCAGCATTTTATGACATTTTAATGTAAAAATAAGCCATGTTGTGATGATAAGCATTCCTGCTTAAATGTGATCAGGGTGACAAAATTATTTTGGAAATAATGACCACAATGTGCAGCAATGCTTGACCTGTTTTAGAGCAAACAGAGATAATGGCGTTCATTAATCAATGAGTGGAAGAGTCACTCGTCGTAACGAATAATTGATGGAGTTTCAATGGCAAAGCTAAGCCTACAAGAGCAAATGCTAAAAGCAGGTCTTATCGATAAGAAAAAGCTAAAAAAAGCCGGTAAGACAACAAAGAAATCACGCACACAAGCGAAAGAAGCAAAGGCTGCTGTTGAGGAAAACCGTGTATCTCAATTAGAGAAAGACAAAGCACTCAATCGTCAGCGAGATGAAGATGCGCAACAGAAAGCATTTTTAGCACAAGTTAAGCAACTAATCGAAATGAACCGTTTAGATCGTAATAACGGTGATATTGGTTATAACTTTACCGATGGTACGACGGTGAAGAAAATTTATGTTGATACTCTAATACAAAAGCAGCTTGTTAATGGCCGCCTTGCGATTGCCCGTTATCTTGATGGTTATGAAGTTATTCCTGCCGCTGTTGCCGATAAGATTGCATTACGTGACCAAGAATCAATTGTGCTTAATAATGTGGTTGATGACAGTATTGTCGATGAAGATGACCCATATGCAGATTTTGTTATTCCAGATGATTTGATGTGGTAAAACTGTAATTTGAAAAAAGCCTCGATTGAGGCTTTTTTTATATTCAAAATATTTGGCGGAGAGACGTTTTAGGTATTACTGTTTTAATATGATGCATAATTAGTACGAATATACTCAAATAAAAGTAATCGTTTGCTCACTAAATGTTGCCTCAAGGCTGTTGTAATTGAAGCCAATAGAGCATATTTTAATGAGAGTATTTATCATTTACATTGCTTAAACGATGATAATGATAAATAGATGTACGATGATAGTGTCTGTAAACACCCTCATGGTCAGTCATTATCATTGCATTGTTATGATGATAAACGTACTAGGATAACAATAATGAATAATGAAATAACACGTTGGCTGCAACGTGACTCTGACCCTAAATCACGTCAAGAATTACAACAATTAGTTGCAGATAATGCGACAGAAGAATTAGCCGATCGCTTCAATGGTCGTTTAGAGTTTGGTACTGCAGGTTTACGAGGTGTTGTTGGTGCAGGCCCTAATCGCATGAATCGATTAGTTATTCAAGAAACAGCGACAGGTCTTGGTCAATATTTACTTCGTACTGATAGCAACGCTGCTCATAAAGGGGTAGTGATTGGTTATGATGGGCGCCCTGATTCACGCCAATTTGCTCACGATACGGCAGCAGTATTAGTTGCACAAGGCATTAAGGTTTATCTTACTATCAAAGTAGCGGCAACCCCAATTGTGGCTTTTGGCGTTAAGCATTTACACACCGCCGCCGCTGTTGTGGTGACTGCTAGTCATAATCCACCGGCTTATAATGGCTTTAAAGTGTATTGGAATAACGGCGCACAAATTATTCCACCTCATGATGCCGGTATTGCTGCTGAAATAGATAAAGCTACCCAATCTGATTTACATCTCATGGATTTAGCAGAGGCGGAAGCAAAAGGGTTATTAGTGTGGCTTGATGATGCTTATTATCAAGATTATCGACAAGCTATAAACGTAACACCATTATTAAATAATCATCATAATCCACAAGCGATAAACTTAGCTTATACGGCTATGCATGGTGTTGGCGCTGAGATGGCTGAAACCTTATTAGCAGATGCGGGTTTTACTCATGTTTATAGTGTTGCAGCTCAGCGAGAGCCCGACGGCGCTTTCCCGACGGTTAAATTTCCAAATCCAGAAGAACCTGGCGCGATGGATCTTGTTATTGCAGAAGCCAAACAGCATGGTGCTATCTTAGCATGTGCAAATGATCCTGATGCCGATCGTTTCGCCGTTGCTGCTCGCTGTATTGATGGTGAATATCAGATGCTAACAGGGGATCAAGTGGGGACTTTATTTGGTTATTATTTACTTAACCATGTTCAACCATCTGCGAGCCTAGTTGGTAATACGATTGTTTCTTCAACCTTATTGGGAAAAATAGCCACGGCGCTTGGAGCACAATATTACCAAACACTAACGGGCTTTAAATGGCTAACCAATGTTGCAATGGAGCGTCAAACTGACACTCATCAATTCTTATTTGCTTACGAAGAAGCCTTAGGTTATACCATTGGCTCAACAGTATGGGATAAAGATGGCTTGTCTGCATTAGTCGCATTTGCACAATTAACAGCGGAATTAACTGCAAAAGGGCAAACGGTTTGGGATCAATTAGAAGCTATTTATCGTGAATACGGTTTATATATTAATGCTCAACGGAGTATTGCTCTTGATCCAACCGCGGCTCCAATTGGTGATTCATTACGCGCTATGCCACCACAAGCGATTGCAGGATTAGCAATTCATAGTACGGAAGATTTTAAAACATCATTACGTACATTTGCAGATGGTTCTGTAGAAGCAATTAATTTACCGATCAGTGATGTATTGATTTATCATTTAGAAGATGGTGCACGTGTTGTTGTGCGTCCTTCTGGCACTGAGCCTAAATTGAAATGTTACTATGAAGTGGTTGAACCAATGAGCCAAGAAGAAACATTTGAACATGCTCAATTACGCGCACAAGAAACAATGGATCGATTAATTGCTCAACATCAAGCATCGTTGTAATTCAGCTGTCACAATGTGGTAAAGCTGAACTCTGGTCGATTTTCAGTGTATAATCGCATGAGTTTTAATTTGTTTTAGATAACCAAGGGTTTACCATGCACGATCTTAATATATCGTTACCTGATGATTATGAAAAAGAGCCAGAATTGCCGATTCCATCGATTGATGATCAAAAGAAAATTGTGGCAGAGCTTAAGCGTTTAGAAGAAGCGGGTGAATTAACGCCTGAAATCTTACACGCATTCATGACAGGTGAACGTTTACCTGAATAAGATCATGTGATCTTGGCGTAATAAAAAGCCTCTTACTGCCTCAATCATTAATGAAGAGCAGTAAGAGGCTTTTTTATGGCAGCTTAATGTGGAATTTAAAAGCGCGCTGTGATAACCCCAATTATCATTACGCGCTTGTAAATTAATTGTTTGTTACTGAATCTAAACGGTAATCAACAATATTAAACTTACGTGCGACGATAGGTAATCGTGCCATTATTGTTGTCATAACTAAAATCAATAATGTTGGTAATAACCAGCTAGCATGCGCTTGGTATAGTGGTAATGCTTCGTTAAAGAATTGGTTAAGATCTGCAGGCATTTTGCCTAAAATACTTATGGCATCGATAGAACCAAAGACCATTGCAGTGACTAATACCGAAGTATGTGTCAACGTTGAAACATTCACGGCTGATGCTGTTAATGATGCTAAAACTAAGGCTATGGCAATCGGACATAGAACTAAGATAGCAGGTAAGCTGACTTTCAAAATATCATTAAGACCGAAGTTAGCAATAATACCGGTTAATACCACTATAATTGTTGCAGTAAACCCAAACGAAGCTTTGAAGGTTTGCTGATAATATTCAGCACAAGCAGTGGTTAAGCCAACGGTAGTGGTTAAACATGCCATGATAATGATCGCAGCTAATATCCATTGTCCATAGGCGCCAAACTCACCTGCAACATAACGGGTTAAGATCACACTGCCGTTCATACCGTGGGTTGCAATTGAGGTTGATGTTGCACCAACATACCCCATCGCAATATAACAACCACCCATAAGAACAAAATAGATCATCGCAACTTTAAACGAGATATTTGCAATGCCTTTTTGTGAAACAACACCTTTTTCTTTAATCGCCTGAATGATAACCCAACCAAAACCAACGGCTGCGATAGCATCCATAGTCATGTAACCTTGGATTAAACCACTGGTAACAGCGCTATGTTGATAATCCCCATAAGGTGCAGCTGGTACGCCTAGTGGTGAAAAGAATGCGGCAAGTCCTAAACCCGCTAAAAGTAAAATCAGTGCTGGTGTCATTACTTTACCAATGTAACTGACTAAGTTGCCGGGCTTAAACGCTAAAATTAAGGTTAAAGCTGAAAAGACGATAGAGAACGCAACGAGATGATCGGCTTTGAAAAAAGGTTTTAATCCCATTTCATAAGCAACGGTAACGGCACGTGGCATACCAAATGCTGGGCCAATTGCAGTAAACAAGAGTACCCAAAATGTTGTTCCTAACCATTTAGGTAATGCTTTAGTCAGGTTTTTAGTACTACCAATGCGGCCAAGCACGATAATAGTAAAAGCGGGTAAACCCACCGCGGTGACTAAGAAGCCGCTCATAGCTGACGTTAATGATGTACCTGCATCTAAGCCCATCGCCGGAGGGAAGATTAGATTACCAGCGCCTAGAAAAAGGGCGAAGGTCATGAGACCGATAGCGAGTAAGTCTTGTGTTTTCAAATGTTATACCTGCATTGTAGTAAATATTGAATAGTAACTAATAGCTTAAAAGTATTATATTGCTGTTACTTCGTTAATAAGGGTTCCGCAGGTTTGCTGAAAGAAGATATGAAGAGTTGAAACTATCTCCCATCAGCATGGCTGACGGAAGCTTGCCCGCCAGCCTAGCGAATAATCACTAGGATAAAAGCGGAAATAATTCGTGATGTTTTTTTTATCGTTATAGAAGCAACACCAACCCAAGCGTTAGCCGCTATCGTTGATGTTAAGTATCTTTGTTTTCTATATTCAAATCGTATTGAATGCATAAGTTAACAACTTCTATTAATAAATAAGTGAATTACGAGTTAAAAATATAAAGAAAACTTAGTGTTGTAAATAACTTTCTTTAATTTTTTTTGGATTATTATAATGCTATAAGGATAATATTCTTTCTTATCATATGGTTATGTTGTTTCGGGGTTGTTTTTTTTGGGGGGTGATATCGATTGCTTTTATTGTTAGTTATCGTTGTTTTTTATTTAATATATAAATGCTAGGGCTAGTAATTTACTAGCCCTCTTAATGATAATTTGTGGTTACAGTTTAGTTTATTGCAACCTTATCAGGACTTTTGTACTCGCGTGAACATAATTTACTGATAAGAATAGTGATGGCAACAGGGGCGAGCCAAGAAGCATGTGAGCTAAATAACGGTAACCAATGTTCAGCAAATGATACGATGTTAGCTGGTAGCTTACCTAAAATATTTAACGCATCAATGCTGCCAAATAATGTTGCAACAATAACGACGATTGTTTGGCTAATCGAGATTTGACGCTGTTCTGGTGTTGAATGATTACCAATAAAGAAAGTAGAAATAATCAACGAAATTGCAATTGGGCATAAAATTAAGATCGCCGGTAGACTTACTTGAATAATGGTTTCTAAACCTACGTTAGAGATAATGGCAGTGAGTACCATTATTACCGTTGCACTAAGTTTAAATGTTATACCGTAGGTGTTTTTATAATATTCACCATTAGCATTAGTTAAACCAACAGTCGTCGTTAAACATGCCATTAGAGTGATTGTTGCTAATAACAGTTGACCTAATGTTCCAAACTCACCAGCAGCATAGCGGGTAAGAATTTCGCCACCATTGGTTGCTTGCGGTGCAATATCAGAAGAGGTTGCGCCTAAATATCCCATTGCAAGATAGCAAAGTGACATAAGAAATGCGTAAATAAGGGCGATGCGAAGAGTGTAGTAAGAAATGGCTTTGTCGCATTTCACTCCTGTATTACGAATTGTTTGAATGATAACCCAACCAAAAGCAACCGCAGCGATAGCATCTAATGTCATGTAACCCTGAATAAGTCCATTCACAGTAGGAGCTTGACGGTAAGTTTCAGTGGCGGTTGTCGGTGAGCCTAATGGATTTATTACTGCTGAAATGGCCAGTAGTGCTAGCATTGCAATCAGTGCAGGGGTCATTACCTTACCAATATAATCAACAAGTTTACCAGGCTTGAGAGCTAGTGCTAATGTAAGAGCACAAAAAACAGCAGAGAAAACCATTAATCCATTACCAGAATAAAACGGTTTTATTCCCATTTCATAGGCAACGGTCACAGCACGAGGCAATACAAAAGCAGGCCCAAGTGTTGTTAATACTAAAAACCAAAACGAGCGATCCATCCATTTGGGTAATGCCGCCGTTAATTTGTCAGCAGAAGATAAACGACCAAGAACGACAAGTGTTAATGCGGGTAAACCAACAGCAGTTAGTAGAAACCCAGCAATAGCAATGAGCCAGTTTTCACCCGCTTGCTGTGCCATAAGGGGAGGGAATATTAAGTTACCAGCACCGAGAAATAATGCAAAGGTCATAAAACCGATGGCTGCAAGTTCTTTTCTTTTCAAATGACATACCTTAATTCAAATAAAACAATCTGAGTCAGTATGCTGGAAGAGATAATTTAGAAGTGAAATTCATATCCGCCAGCGTTACTGACGAATAAGTTAACCGTCAGCGTCAGAGAATGACGACGACGACAGAGTTTAGCGCACAAGCAATCTGTAAGGTTGCTGTGGTTGTAGCATCCTGATTGTTGTTAATGTTCTGAGACATAGCTTATACGCTCTAAATAAAATGAGGTTTAAACTTAATCGGTATTGCCACACTTGTAAAGCGTGATGAGAAAATAAACGGTACTTTTTTTACCTTCACTGACCAGATGCCATATAAACAACTGAATTACTGTCATTATGAAATAGCATCTGGTCACTTATAAAGGTGGATCTTTATTGTTGGTTTAATAGCAGTACTTGTAATTCAGCAAGTGAAGATACGGTGTAGGTTGGGTAAATACCTTCTGGTTGTGATTTTTGTTCACTATTAAGCCAACAAGTATCCATTCCGGCGTTGATTCCACCTAAAATATCTGATTGCGGGTTATCACCAACCATTAGAATATTTTGACGTTGCGTCATGTTCATTTTCTGACAAGCATAATCAAAAATTTGAATATCAGGTTTTGCGACACCTACTTGTTCTGAGATAACTAGCACATCAAAAAAATCTTTAAACTCGGTGCGTTGTAATCGAATTTCTTGTAATGCAGTAAAACCGTTGGTGATAATACCCAATTTCGCATGTGGCTTTAATGCCTCTAGAAGTGACTTGGCTCCGGTTAATGGTGTACAAATATCAGCCATTGCCATTAAGAAATCATGATTAAGCTGTTCTGTTGATAGAGAAAGGGTTGCTGCCCATGATTTAAAACGAATATTTTGCAATTCCGTTGCTGATATTTTTCCGTTTTGATAATCAACCCATAATGGGCGGTTAATGGTTTCATAATGTTCAAAATCAGCGTGAGTGAACGTGACATTATGGCGAGAAAACATCAGTTGAAGGCCGTGAAATGCATCAAAGTGAAACAAAGTTTCATCAGCATCAAATAAAATCCATTGGTACTTCATTAAATGTCACTCTCTATATTTATTGAATAAAAAATGTGCGTCATTAACGCTTATTGAACAGGCTGTAGTTTACTTGAAACACGAAACTATAAGCCAGTAAATCGCTATTAATAAGTCTATAAATGATGATGAATAAGTTTGATCTATGATTTTTTTCTATTGATATGAAATTTTTATTGAACTCAATAGTGTGATATATGTCTATTTGTACCATAATCACATCATCTCTTTAAGAGTGAAGAATTAGCCAATTGAGGAAAGAAAATGGGCATTATATCTTGGATTATTTTAGGTTTAATTGCTGGTGCATTAGCGAAATGGTTAATGCCAGGTGAAGATGGTGGCGGTTGGATTGTAACAATGGCACTGGGTATTGGTGGTGCTTTTGTGGGTGGTTTTGTTGGTCAGTTTATCGGACTTGGTCACGCAACAGGCGTAAATATTGGTAGTATCATTACTGCCACATTGGGCGCTTTCATTCTATTATTTGTTTATAATCGATTTATTCGTTAATAATCAATATATTGTTGCAATTATTAATTAAAAAATAAGCGGGTCGTTTCGTACGATTCGCTTTTTTTATGCTTCATATTTCCCTGCTGACGAATATTGTCCTAGAAGCCCCTTTTTTATTTGTAGAATGATATTTTTATATAAATATTATCTCTGTTTGCTTTTGTATTTTTAGCTTTAAAACGCGATTTTATTTGAATCTTGTGGCTAAAAATAGATGTTATTCCACTTGTTTGTTGCATAAATGTTAGCTATTGAGCCTAAAGATATGATTTTTTTTCGCTAAACTAAAAAAGATCGATCACACTGTGTTCTGGTTATTAATGAGAAATATCATTACTGATCGTTATAAAAACAGTTGAAATTATAAAAACTGAAATGGCAATTAGCTATTAATCATAACGTGGAGCACAAAATGGAAAAGGGATTTAATAAAACCAAAGTTGCGAGCATTATTGCGGGTTTCTTATTGGCAAGCACTGCGGCTCAAGTGCAGGCTGCCCCTAGTCATAATAAAAACGTGATTGGTTATTTAACGCAATGGGAAGCATGGAAAGGCACTAATGCTGGTTTTTCAGTAAAAGGTGAAGCGACCCATTTAAACGTAGATATGGATATCTATTCTATTCTTAACTTCTCATTTTTTGGGGTCGCTAAAGACGGAACTTTACACAGTGGTGATTTACGTAATAAGCAAATTTATAAGCCAGGTAGTGTCCAAGAGCCGGGACCATTATTACATCCTGATGTGTATTCCAGCTGGGATTTCCATATTTTGTGGGGTGAGTTGGAATATATTCATCAATACCCTGTTGATGAACCATGGGATGCGGAGAATTTAGCAAAAGTTAAAGCACAAGGTTTTGTTAAAAGTGGCCAAGGGTGGCTTCATACTCCAACGGGTATTGAAGGTAATATGCCTATTCCTCTAAAAAAAGAAGGTGGCGCACCAGGTTTGATTGATCTTGCTAATCAGAAAGGTGTTAAGGTTATGGCATCACTCGGTGGTTGGAGTATGTCTAAGCACTTCCCTGAAATGGCTGCCGATCCTGTTAAAAAAGCCCGTTTCCTGAAAGATCTCGATAAGTTAATGGCATTAGGTTTCCACGGTATTGATATTGATTGGGAATATCCAGGGTTTGGCGGAATGAACTTTGCAGGCGATCCTACTGATTTTGCTAATTTCGAACAGCTAATGGAAGATATTCGTAAACGTATTGGTCCTGATAAATTATTGACTGCCGCATTCTCAGCATCTACCGCTAAACTTGAAGGTTTTAATTGGCCTCGTTTGGTTAAATCAATGGATTATTTTAACATGATGACGTATGACCTTAACGGAGCATGGTCAAATGTTACCGGTCATAATGCGCCATTGTATCCATATCCAGAAGAAGAATATGCAGGATTAGATTTAGAAACTCTCCGTATTTGGATGGCAGAGCAAGGCATTCCATCAGAAAAAATTAATTTTGGTGCTGCGTTTTATGGTCGTGGCGTTCAGACCACAGAAGCTGAAGCTTATTTAGGCGCACCAACGGATAAGCGTATTTATAATATGTCTGTTGATGGTCCATTACTCAGTGCCGTTGATGTTGATAACTGGAAAGAATTTGAAGGTTCACCAAACTATAATTATATAGTTAAAACGTCAGGCTGGGAGCATAAGTGGGATGCAAATGCCGAAGTCCCTTATGCTGTGAAAGGTAAATATTTCTTAAGTTATGATGATGTTCCATCTATTAAGAAAAAAGCACAGTACATTGTAGATAATGACCTAGGTGGCGTAATTGTATGGCAAGTGCACGGTGATATTCAATGTGAAGGCACATTTATTAATCATGGAACTAAGTTAAAAGAATGTACGAAGCTTAGTTCTCCATTAGCAGAAGCTATCGATGATGTTTTTAGTGCCAATACCACACCTAATGCAGCGCCTGAGTTAACTGTACCGAGTGCGCAAGCCGTAATGTCTGGCGAGACTATCAGCTTTAGTGTGTCAGCAACCGATACCGATGGTGATCGTCTAAGCTTTAGCTCGACAGAAGCGCAAGTGACTGATAACGGAGATGGTACTGCAACTGTGACTTATACGGCACCAAATACTGCGACTGATATCGTGACATCGGTAGTGGTTAAAGTGACCGATGGCCGTAAGAGTGCAACGCAATCTGTCGTTGTTAATGTGAAGGGGTCTGGTGTTGTTGAAAACACAGCGCCTGAATTAACGGCACCAGCAACGGTTGATGTTAAAAGTGGTCAGAGTGTCGTTATAACAGTAACCGCGACTGATGCTGACGGTGATACGCTTACTTATTCTGCATCAACCGGACAACTAGCTGTTACTGAAACTGGTGCAAAAATTACTGTTACTGCGCCAACTGTAACAACAGATACGACCGTTAATGTTGTGATTACGGTTTCTGATGGTGAAGTATCGACCCAACAAACGGTGGTTGTTAATGTGGCAGCGGATGGTGGTGCTGTTGGTGATACGTGGAATACCGACACTATTTATAACAGTGGTGATACCGTAGTCTATAACGGTGTTACTTATACTGCTCAATGGTGGACGAAAGGCGAAACCCCTGGAACATCCTCTGTATGGGTAGAAGAGGATACTGGCGAAGTTGGTGGGTGGTCAGCATCTAAAACGTATAGTGGTGGTGATGAAGTTATCTTTGAAGATAATAATTACCGCGCCAAATGGTGGACAAAAGGTGACAACCCCGGCAATGCAAATGGCCCTTGGGAGCGCATTTAACCCTATTTGTTAATGTAAATAAGAGATAATAAAAAACCCCGCATAGTTATTTATCATTATAATAACTAGCAGGGTTTTTCTTTATTTTATTGCTTGTATTACAAGCCGATGATTAGTGACATTGCCGTTGAAACAATTAACGCCCCAATCATCGGAATTGCGGTGCGTTTAACGAGTTCAAATGGTGACACATCAGCGACTCCGGCTACTGCGACAATTGCACCAGTGATCGGTGACATTGAACGAGCAATACCTGAAGCTAATTGCATTGGCATCAACATAACAACCGCGTTAATACCAACCTTATTTGCGATGTCAGGTACCATCGCTGCAAATGAGAAGAATGGTGCATTACCTGAACCCATTAAGATAGCGGCAAAAGTAATAATAATAACCATCAAAATAATCATTATTGCAGGAGACAATGAAGCATTAATCGCGAAATTAATTACAGTATCTAGTAATCCAATCACTTTCATACCATGTGCAAACACTTGACCGGCAATAACTAATGTTACAACGCGTGCAAATTGTTTACCCATGCTGTCGAAATAAACCAAGATATCTTTAAAGATAGGTTTTGCACCGTGACGAATACTTTCACACACCATTGCGACTGCAATTGAAATAAACATTGCAGTTACCACATCTATTTTTACTGATGCAATCGCCATTGGGCTGAAGATCATAATTAATGCTAATGGAATAATTGGTAGTAATGCATACCATGCTGGTGGCGCAACGTGATCATCTTGTGTTTGAAGTTCTACTTCATCAGTAGCTATTGCGCGACGATCAAACCATTGTTGAACAAAGAAATGCAGCGTTGCAATAGTTATCATTGTGGCAATGGCAACAGGTAGCTGGTAGGTAATAAAATATTCTGTCACCGGAATATCAGCAGTCCGCGCCGCTAAATTTACGTTACCTGAGGCCGGACCTAAATCTAGACAGGCGGCGGTTGCAATAACAGCGACGGCAGACATTTTACTCACGCCAAGGCGCACTAAAATAGGGTATAGAGTAACCATTAACAATAAGCCAAGGCCTGATGCACTTGGAATAAAAATATTAAGGATCTGGCCCATGATATAACCTAGAGCCATAACAAGATAAGGTGCTTTGAAGTAGCCTAATGGTTTAATGGCGATATTGACCAAAGCACGTGAAGCGCCAATATGATCCATATATTTAGCAAAACCGCCCACCGCCATGATAATAAGACCCAGTGTTCCCACTGTTTTGGCTGTGGTATTTTTTAGGAATGTAAAAATATCAAGCCATTGATTACCGCTTGAAATGTTTTCAGGTAGTGGTGTGCCAGTACTAAAAAGAATAGCCGCAGCCATCATTATAATACCGCCAAGCAGTAATGTTGTTTGTGGGTTGTACTTCTTGTAAATCAGTAAGCCTACAAGGAATATAACAATAAGGCTAAATAGTGTAACCATCATTTATCTCCATATTGGAAAGCATCCATTTAATATGGCGAAGAATAATAGAAGATTGAAAACGTTTTCACGATGGGAATTAATTCAAATCAGAAGCGAATTAATGTAATTATGATTGCGGTCAAATAAATAACATTATCAATACCAAGTGCATAAAATGAACAATACAAAAAATTATATTAATATTAACAATAATTAAACATTAAATAGTGAGTGACTAAATTTAGTCCTAACTTTCGTTATTCTTAGAAGGGATTTAAGATAAAGAGTTGGTGTTGTTGGTTATAATTACACGGTATATTTATGGTTGTATGTTATTTTATTTTTTACATTTAATATTCTATTTAGTGTGCTTTATTATGCCATTATCGTCTTTGGCAGCTAGTACACCCTCGGCAAGCTTGTCTCGTTGTTTTGTCTAATTGTGAACGTTGTACTCGGCAATAAGCATTTTTTAATGCTCTACGTGCTGCAAACCAGTCTTTGGGTTTTTCTAATATTAAATAGCCGTTAAATCGCTTAATTAATTGGGTACGGTTAGCATGAATAAATTGACTATCATAACCGATATCAAAGTAATCAAGTGCTTGTTCGATTGTAGAAAAGCTTTTGATGGTTGTTAGGATATTGGGTTTATTCATGTGGTGATGGGTTCTATTTAGGAGAGATAAACATAAGATAGCAATATTTTGTATGCTTGGTGTGGCATTTATTTTATACGCATTGCAGCAAAGAGTCATAAATAATGATCAAGCAAGTCATGGCGGATTACTACCGCCATGACTTTATTCTAATTGTACCTTATGCCGCTTGTGGTTGAAGGTAACCTAACCATGCGGTTTGGTAAAGTTGATGCGATTGTTGACGAAGTTGATTAATTTGCGCTATTTCAAACTCAGATAATGGGCGTTGTTGCTGCTGTGCTAAACGTTCGATATGTTGAATTTTTTCATATAGGTCGTGCTCTGGGCCATTTTTAATAGTTGAGATTTCATCTAAGTGAAGCTGAACTTCAGTAATAATTTGACTATGGGGTAAGCGAACTAGCACGTTTAAGTCACGGTAACCTGATGGGGTTGGGTTCTTAAAACGGTTCTTTACACTAACAATGGTCACTTCTTTTGCCAGTAGTTCATAAGCTTGTACTAGTGCTGGAATATTCTGAGCAACAATAGAGCCACGCGCAATATCGGTGATCTTAGCTGTTTCACCTTGCAATTCAGTTGCAATTTTTTGTTGTGAACGCTGTGCTGATTTAATCTGCGGAATAATAATATTAGTGGTTGATGCAAGGCTGATACTTTGTAGTAATGTTTGTAATTCTACTTGTGCGTCAGTTGATGCTAAATAAAGTGCATCAAAATCATTAAAAGGCTGGCGTAGATTATCATCTCGCCATGATTGAATGCTGTATAAGCCACTCAAGTCACGCTGGAAAGCTTTACGGCTCGCTTGTGTCTGGCGTGTTTGTGATTGGTCATGGGTATTAAAAGCGGGAGCGATCGCTGGTGCTGCCACAACGGTGCGGCTGAGCATACAAAAAAGAACAAAACTTGTACGTAAAACAGATTTTATGTTCATTAAACAACTCCTAAAAATATTGCAAAGGCAATATCAAAACATACAAAAACGGGTATAGCTAAAAAGAGGTATGTTAGTTGTAATGCGTGTCTGTTTACATGTTAGTAACTTTACCTTGAACAGAAGTTGAATACTGTGCTGATATTCATATTTTTGAATTATTTATTACAGTTTATTTACATTATTCATAATCATAGCGGGTTATTAGCAATCACACGGGTATTTTGTATATATCATGCGATTTTTGTCATAAATGATGTTATCAAATAGAGGTAAAATACGGCATAGTAACAAGATAACGATTAATCTTTGGTGTAATGCACCAAGTAGGTAAGTCGATTTTACCTAGTTATCATTTGGTTTGTATTCAATAAGTGTTGTACTTATATGGCGTATTTTTTAAGGGAAAAAAATGCAGGAAAATTTATTAATTGGTTTCGTTGTTATTTGGCTAGGTTTAACAGTAGGAAGTGTGATGTTATTCCAGCGCGGTAATGATGTAGCGAAAAAGCGCCGTTTATGGCCAATTTATACCGTGTTTAGTAATGTTGTGATTGGTGGCTTTATTATTTTTATGCAACCACCTACAGCATGGATGATTTCGATATTGATCCTGCTAGTACCTGTAACTTTACTTACTATCCGTTCAACAAAGTTTTGTGACGGTTGTGGCCAGGCAAGCCGTTCTCCCTTTTTTATGAAACCACCACAAACATGTAGTCATTGTAAAAAGCCATTATAAATTATATGACATCACCATAAAAACCACTGTAATAATATTAGCAGTGGTTTTTTATACGTCTTTTTTAAGGCTTAAGGGAAAGCACTCAAAATGAATACCGGTGGGACCTGAGATCATAAATTGACGAATATTCTGATGGTTATTCTTTTGTGGGTGTTTAATGACATCATCACGATAAAATGTACCAAAACAGGCTAATGTTTCAGATTTAGACAGTTGATGTAAATGTGCAAATGCAAATATTTTACATGATCCTTCATTTGTTCCTGCAAGATTAGTCATAGCATCATTGGTAGAACCATTGATAAATTGAGTTGGCTGGTAATGATAATTATCATTGATAGTGTTTATAACGTCTTGAAAATTAACTTTATTTGGTGTGTTTCTGATTTTTTCAATGAGCGAGTCCATAATATTCCATTGGTGGGTAAATGTATAAAAAGAAGGCTAGCATCATGCTAGCCTTAATAGAAAAATTGCAGTTAGCGATGCTTATTCGCTAATGTTTTTAATTCGTAATCCAGTTCGTCAGGGTAGATAACCAGACCTTCTTGTTCTGGAATAGGGAAGACAACAAGGGCAAGTTCATCATCTTCTAAGCCGTGAGTCCAACGGCTATGCCATTTATTTAATGAAATAGCTTCTGCTTTACATGTTTCCCATTCCCCTGTTGCCCATGCTTCTGCAAATTCTTTATTTGGCCAAACAGGAACACAATCTTCATCATCAGTATTGAGCATAACGCATCCATGCTCATCGATAAGAATCCAGATTTCACGGTTAGCAACAACTTCTTTCACTAAGTGTTTGTAACGTTTTTCTGCATCAAAACTTTGAATTGTTTCAATCATTGCAGCATCTAGTGGGGTAGACATACTGTCGTCCTATTTTTTCACATTATTATTTTAAGTAAGGATAAAACAAAAGAGGAGTAACGTCTTGTGTTATCCTTGCTTTTTCTGCATTTGTAGGGTGTTAGCTTATTTGGTTAATGCCTAAATTGTTATATTTTCATGAGTGTTTAAATGTACAAATAAAACAATAAAGTACATTATATTCTGTTTTTGTTTTTTATTAAGATAAAAAAATCATATGAATAATTTTCCCATATATTTTCATTAATTGGATGAAATATAACAACTATATTAGTGTTTATATTATTAACAACTCAAACTTAGTATATTTTTATTGTCATTCTTAAGGTTGATACAATGCAAAATACACTGATCTTACCTATATTTTTTAATATAAATTGATCATGGCTATTTTCTAAAAAGGTGACTCTAATGGTAGCTATAAATGATAAAAAAAAGAGTAATGGACGTCTTGTTGCCATGGGGTGTACTTATGAACCTTGGATTGCACTATTAGAACAAGCCGGATGGAAAACACATTGTTGCTATGACCTACGAACAGCTGATGCGATATTAGAAGAATATAGCCCGTGTGTATGTATAGTTGATTTAAGTAATAATGACTTTAGTTTAAACAGTATTTCTCAACGAGCAAATAAAACCAAGCATGTGAAGTGGATCGCGATTATAAAGAAAGAGCAATTAAAGATTGATTCTATTTGCCAGTTTATAAATAATTTCTGTGTCGACTTCTTCTCTACACCGATACCGTCAAGCCAGTTATTAGATACTGCAGGGCATCAATTGGGAATGTTAGAAATTGAATCAACATCTTGGGTTGATACTAATCATCAATGTGAAGTAGGGCTATATGGTGAATCTAAATCGATTAAGCACTTGAGAGATATGGTAAAACGTGTTTCGATGACCGACGTTAATGTTTTGCTCAGTGGTGAACAAGGGGTTGGAAAAGAACTCATAGCAAAAACAATCCATAAGTTAAGTAAACGGCGCAATGATGATTTGACGATTATAAATTGTTCTTCATTATCTGATAGTGATCAACGAATGTGTTTTTTAGATCCTCAGCAAAATATGGATGATAGTGGAATAATTAAGAGTGGTACTGTTTTATTAAATAGCGTAGAAGAATTGTCTACGTCATTACAGTTGAAATTACTTAATTATTTTCAACAGCCAGAAAATGAAAAATTAAATGATCAAGGGTGTTTGGATGTGCGTGTTATTACATCATCAAGTGTTGATTTAGAGCAAGCTGTAAAAAATAATACATTTAATAAAGAATTGTATTATCGATTGAATGTATTTCATGTCGCTGTCCCTACATTGAGAGAGCGTGGTGCAGATATTATTTTATTAGCTGAATATTATTTACAAAAATTTTCTAAAGAATATAGCACTAGAGCTATGCATTATAGTGAAGAAGCTAAGCAGTTATTATTGCGGTATAACTGGCCTGGTAATGTTCGTGAACTAATTAATCAAGTAAAACGGGTTTCATTATTAAATGACAGTAATGAAGTAAATCTTGAACATTTTGATTTACCTAAAAAAATAAACACTAAGCAGAGTTTACGAACCATAAAAGATGAAGCAGAAAAAGATGTTCTAGTGACCATGCTTGAAACTCATAAAGGGCAAGTTGCATCTGCTGCAAAAGATTTGGGTGTATCACGAGCCACAATGTATCGTCTTCTTAATAAGCATAATATTATTCCTGATGTACGTTATTATAATAGTGGTTATGCTGCTGAGTAGTTAATTGTCCTCTATTGGTGTAATCGATAACTCAAATAATAACGGACAATGATCACTGAGCGTAAATTGTGAAAGCTGCTGTTTATTATATTGGATTTGATGCTGGCTAAGCGCATTGATATTCGTTGTTGCAATAAGATGATCGATCAATTTACGATAAGTACGATAGCGAGTTTTTTTGGTTGTTAATTTGATTGTACAATTAGCGTTAATAGATGCTGATAATAAATTAACCACAGCCGCATTACCTGTGATTTTATTGATAAATTGTCGGTTATCGGTGATCTGATGATTAATATCGCCAACAATAATAAACGGTTTTGATAGGCGTTGTTGAGTTTTAATCCATTGTTTAATTAAAATCAATTGTTGTGTGAGAGTCTTACATGCTTTGCTTTTTTGTTGGGTGAGTTGTTTTTCAGTAAAACAACCAGATTTCAGATGAAGGTTGAGTAGTATAACTGGTTGTTGATTAATCGTTATTTGAATGACACTGCCATAACGTAATTTGTTTCTAAATGGCATCGTTACACCCATAGCTATAGCTGGTGAACTTAATTGTGATAAATCAGCAATATCATCGACAATAATATTTCGTCTGATGGCAAACCCCGTATATTGATTGTTTTTTTTGAAGCTGTCTTGAGGATTGTTAATTCGTTCTGAAAGATAGATTTTATATTGCTGTTTATCAATAACACGATATAAAGCATCGGCACTATCAACTTCCTGGAAAGCAAGAATGTCAGGAGAATAAGTCGTAAATAATTGCTGTAATGCATTATAATCACCCGCCGATCGTGTAATGGGGGAGGTTGGCTTGAGTGATAGCCACTGCATATTCCAACTCATTATACTAAATGGTTGTGCGTAACTTTTATTTATACTAATAGAAAATATGAAGAAGAATAATGTTGCAAGAAAAAAATAAGGCATAGTCATTATTGTCGTTATGATGATTTAATAGTGACAATGCCTTAAACCTTTTCACAAATGTATTGCTGGCTATTTGTTAGTACAAGAATGCCGTTACTATCATATTTTCGTGTAATCATGCCACCACATATTTCATTTTTTTGTGCTGCAATACTGATTACGGCCGGCCTCTTTCGCGTTATAAAGATGATTATCCGCTTCATTAATGAATTGATTAGGTCGTTGGTTCATTTCCCATGTAGCAATGCCTTGGCTGACAGTAACATAATCATTAATATCAGAAGATGGATGTATGATCGCCAATGTTGCTAAATTTTGTTTAATACGTTCAGCTACACGACGTGCGCCGTTTATATCTGTATTTGGCAACAACACTACAAACTCCTCACCCCCATAGCGCGATACTGTATCGTTATTTCTTAGTAAGCTGCGGCTGATTGTTGTTGCTACTGATTTTAAGCAGGCATCACCGTTAACGTGTCCTTGTGTGTCATTGAAGCGTTTAAAATAATCCACATCAATTAAAATAATTGAAAGTGGAATACGATGATGCTTTGCATTGATTATTTGCTTATCAATCGTAAAGTCAAAAAAACGCCGATTGTTAATTTTGGTTAATTGGTCTGTAAACGATAATTGCGCAAGTTGTTTTAGTAAACGCTGATTTTCGTGTTCTTGTTTAATACGGGTCGTAAACCACTTAAAGAGTAATTGTCGGCCTGATTCAATAATAATGATCGTAATAGCGAGTTTAGTAAACGCAAAAAGTAGATCAAACCTAGGATCCGCAATACTATACCAAGTTGTAAATACAAGGATTGGTAGTGTGGCGAGATAAACAGCCATGCGATAGGTATAAAAACTGAGCAGTACCACCAGAAATAATAGGTTGCCGACGATTTCAACAATAACATAGGCATGACCTAAGTTATTTAGGTTGATAATCGCTCCTCCCCACGTTGTTCCAAACAGTAACGCATAAATAGATGAAATTATTTTATAATGTTTAAGCGTTTTATTTTGTACAAAAAAAACCAACCCGAAGACAAAAAGTAGGCCTTGAATCCCAAAATTCACCGTTGTTAATAGTAAATTACTATTTTCTTTGTTAAAAAAATCAACCCAAATAACGATGGTTATTAACATTAATGTGATTAAAGAAATCTTAGATGCCCAGATAAAACCAAGACGTAGATTTTTATATATAGTGTCGTCAATGCGTGTATCTAGTGATGAGAAATACATTCAGTTAGATCCATAGTTGTTGTGCATGAGATAGTCTCAAGAATTGCTCGAAAGGCAAGTGATTTTTTTTTAATTTTTAGTAAATGTGATAATAAATTTATTGACAATGAGCTTTCTAAATAGGGTTACATTCAAATTTTTGTGACGAGTCATAACCATCGTTCAGAAGACAAACTGCTCGTTAATAAAATTGATCTTGATCAATGTTTCTTTGCGCTAGATCGCGCCTAATACCCTACATCTTGTTGCTGAACACAAATAGAACACTATATTTTGTGGTTACGTGACACTGTAATTTTCTGTGATTTTAGGAGCATTGTGTGAATCCTGTAGTAATAAAGCGTGATGGTTGCCGTGTGTCTTTCGATGTTTTACGCATTAAAGAAGCTGTTATTGGGGCAGCAAATTCCATCAGCGATTCAGAGTGTCATACAATGGATGAAGCCTATGCTACATCAGTCGCTGACGCGGTATTAAAGCAGTTCTCTGGTACTGATAACGTTGATATTCATGCTATTCAAGAGGCAGTAGAAACGCAACTTATGGCAGGTCCACACAAGGTTGTTGCTCGTGCTTATATCGAATATCGCCATGATCGAGATATCTCTCGTGAGAAGAAAAGTCGTTTAAATAACGAGATTCGTGGCTTAATCGAGCAAAGTAATGCTTCTTTGTTAAATGAAAATGCCAACAAAGACAGTAAAGTTATTCCAACCCAGCGTGATTTACTTGCAGGCATTGTTGCTAAGCATTATGCAACTCAACATTTGTTACCTCGTGATATTGTCAAAGCACATGAAAATGGTGAAATTCACTATCACGATTTAGACTACTCACCATTTTTCCCAATGTTTAACTGTATGCTAATTGATCTTAATGGCATGTTGAGTGATGGCTTTAAGATGGGTAATGCTGAGATTGATACTCCTAAGTCAATTTCTACAGCAACAGCAGTTACAGCACAAATCATTGCTCAAGTTGCGAGCCATATTTATGGTGGTACAACAATAAATCGTATTGATGAAGTGTTAGCACCTTATGTAACGGTAAGTTACAGTAAGCATTTAGAAGTCGCAACAGAGTGGGGTATTGCTGATCCTATTGCTTTTGCACAAGCACGTATTGAAAAAGAATGTTATGACGCATTCCAATCATTAGAATATGAAGTAAACACATTACATACTGCGAATGGTCAAACTCCTTTTGTAACTTTTGGCTTTGGTTTAGGCACATCGTGGGAATCGCGTTTAATTCAACAATCTATTCTTAAAAACCGTATTGCAGGTTTAGGTAAAAATCATAAAACAGCCGTATTCCCTAAGCTTGTTTTTGCGATTAAAGATGGTCTTAACCATAAACCTGATGATGCTAACTACGATATTAAGCAATTGGCATTAGAGTGCGCATCTAAGCGCATGTACCCTGATATTCTAAACTATGACAAATTAGTTGAAGTAACCGGTTCGTTTAAAACACCAATGGGTTGTCGTAGCTTCCTTGGCCCTTATGAAGAAAATGGTGAACTTATTCATGAAGGTCGAAATAACCTTGGTGTAGTAAGTATCAACTTGCCACGAATTGCATTAGAAGCACAAGGTGATGAAGCGCGTTTCTTTGAGATTCTAGATGAGCGTCTAGCATTGTCTCGTCGTGCATTAGACACGCGTATTACGCGTTTAAATGGCGTAAAAGCCCGTGTTGCTCCTATCCTTTATATGGAAGGTGCATGTGGTGTGCGTTTAAAAGAAGATGATGATGTCTCTGAAATCTTTAAAAATGGCCGTGCATCTATTTCATTAGGTTACATTGGTATTCATGAGACCGTGAATGCATTGTATGGTAATGCAACGCACGTTTATGACAGTGAAATGCTGCGTGAAAAAGCAGTTGCCATTGTACAACGTCTACGTGATGCAACAGATGCTTGGAAAGAAGAATCTGGTTATGGCTTCAGTCTTTATAGTACACCGAGTGAAAACCTATGTAGCCGCTTCTGTGCTATTGATACCAAAGAGTTTGGTGTTGTTGGTGGCGTAACGGATCGCGGTTTTTATACCAACAGTTTCCACTTAGATGTTGAGAAAAAAGTGAATCCGTATGACAAGATTGACTTTGAAATGGCATACCCAGATATCGCAAATGGTGGTTTTATTTGTTATGGCGAATACCCAAATATTCAACATAACCTTGAAGCATTAGAAAACGTATGGGATTACAGCTATACCCGCGTTCCATATTACGGTACCAATACACCGATTGACGAGTGTTATGACTGTGGTTTTACCGGTGAGTTTGACTGTACGAGCAAAGGCTTTACATGTCCTAAATGTGGTAACCATGAGCCTTCACGTGTATCAGTAACTCGCCGTGTATGTGGTTACTTAGGCAGTCCAGATGCACGTCCGTTTAACTTCGGTAAACAAGAAGAAGTTAAGCGTCGCGTTAAGCATATGTAATAGCGATAAGTAGACTGAAGTTAAACATAAAAAGTGCTTTAGGGCACTTTTTATGTTTTAGGTATTGATAGTATGTTGTGAGATGTACTGAGATTAACCGAGATATAAAATGAACTACCATAATTATTACCCTGTTGATATTGTTAATGGCCCAGGTACGCGAGTGACTTTATTTGTTTCTGGCTGTGTTCATCAGTGCAAAGGTTGTTATAACCAAAGCACATGGCGTGTTGATGCTGGACATCCATTTACGCAGGCAATGGAAGATCAAGTAATTAATGATCTTAACGATACACGCATTAAACGTCGTGGGTTATCGTTATCTGGTGGTGATCCGTTACATCCGCACAATGTAGCTGCAGTACTAAAATTGGTACAACGTGTACGTCGTGAATGCAGTGATAAAGATATTTGGTTATGGACAGGGTATTTGTTATCAGAATTGACACCAGAACAGCTGCAAATTACAGCTTTAATCGATGTTATGGTTGATGGTAAATATGAACAAGAACAACGAAATCCTTCCTTGGTATGGAAAGGCAGTGAAAATCAGATTATTCATTATTTCAACATTGATAATTAAATAGTGCTGATTAATTAAACAATAACTGTCATGGTAAGTGGTTTTTTGTTTATATTTTGTTGTAATAATGTTTATCTTTGTTTGTTTTCTGAACTTATCCACCGTTTCTGTGTATAACTATGGGAAAAGATATTTAATAGTGGCAGTATTTTGATCAAGGTTAAATAAAGTCAAAAAGCAACCTTGAATTTTTTATTTTTGATGACTGAACCTTGATTTTGAGACGAAAATTATTGGCTCTTGATAAAAAAAGCATTATATTTAACTAATTGAATATAATGCTTTTAAAGCAGAAAATATAATGCCAATCTTTACAAGAATGTCGCAGTTATCTGTTAATAAATATCTTGTCGCAGTTTCAAATGTTTTTTTAATGGCGTTACCATTGGTATTGATATCGACTTTTTGTGAGTTGATAGCGTTATTCTGTGAATATTTTAATTTTAATGATTTTGGACAAACGGTTCATTATGTCGGTCAAACGACAAGGGTCATGATTCCTATTTTGGTTAACTTTTACCTTGCTACTTATTTGTCAGCAGTAAAACGTATACCAAAAGGTATTGTGATTGCTACATCATTAACGGTATTTTTTATTGTTTCTTATCAATGGGATTTAATATCGCCATTAATTCCTCTTCCTAATAGTTTTCCTATATCATTACTGACAGCGTATATTTCTTGTGAAGTCATTGCTAAATTAAGAAAAATAAGATTATTTAAAGGAAAGACAGATCAGTCATTTATTGATATATCGATGAGTATGTTGGCTGGTTCCATTGTTACAATATCGATAGCATTATCGATAAGTTTTTTATTTAAAAAAATATGTGAACAATTATCTTCATTAATTCCTTGGTCATTTATTCCACGATTGGATCCTACCTCTTTTATCGATGGCCTTATTTATGAAATGTTGCGAGGCTTATTTTGGGCAATAGGTGTTAATGGGCATCATATTCTGCATTCCTATAAAACAGAGTTGTATAATATTACCTTAATAAATATTACTGAATGGCATAATTTTGGTATTGAACTTAATATATTAAGTACTAATTTTTATGACTTTTTTACAGGTATTGGTGGTAGCGGTAATATGCTGAGCTTGGTTCTCTGTATGTTATTTTTTGCGAAAAGCAAAGGCTATAAATTACTAGCAAAAGCAGCATTAATACTTTGTTTATTTAATGTCAACGAACCTATTCTCTATGGTATCCCGGTTATTTTTAACCCGATAATGATCATTCCGTTCTTATTAGTTCCAACGGTGAGTTTTATTCTTGCATATGGTGCGATTTATATGGATATCGTACCGCCATTAAGTGAAATACATAGTTGGTTAATGCCACCTTTTATTAGCGGTTATATGGCTACAGGAGGTGCAATTTCAGGTGCTGTATTACAATTACTAATAGTGCTTATTGGCATTATGATCTATTTGCCATTCTTTAAGCTAATGGATAAACGTAGTTTAGGTATTGGTGTCTCTGATATATTTTCAAATCGATTATTTACCAGTGATGAAATAGAATCTAAAACACGATTAACCAGTTTTATTCCATCGTTACATGATAATCTTCGTGCGCAGAAGAAAATTGAAAAATTACAGGATGATGGTGAATTTATTCTTTATTATCAACCTCAGGTCGATATTACAAATAATAGTATTGTTGGTTGTGAAGCTTTACTTCGCTTTAGGGATCATCAAGGTAAAATATTACCACCAACATTTATTTCCGATTTCAATCAGTTGGGATTAATGCCTGAATTAGATTTATGGGTATTAGATAATGCCATAAAAGCCGCTGAAAAATTTATCATTATTAATCCTAAATTTAAATTATCGATTAACATTTCACCTGATACGGTACTGTTGAAAAATTTTGTGAGTATTGTAAAAGAACGGATTGGTAATAGTTCACTATCTTTTCATCATGTTGAATTAGAGTTTACAGAAGAGCTTTTAATTTTAGATGAAGAAAAAGTAACTAAGATAATAGCAGAGTTACAATATATTGGTATTTCGGTGGCGTTAGATGATTTTGGTACTGGATATTCTTCGTTAGCTTATTTATCTCGTTTCGAATTTAATAAAGTTAAAATAGATCGCTCGTTAGTATTGAATCTTGATAGTCTGCGAGGCCGAGAATTATTTAAAATTGCGGTACAACTTGGAAAAATTACGCAAGCAGATATTGTTGTGGAAGGGGTCGAAAAACAAGTAGAATTAGAATTTATAGCTTCACTTGGTGTACGTTATATTCAAGGTTTTTATTTTTATCAACCAATGGCTGAAGATGATTTATTTCAACATGATTTATTAATACCACGACAGTGTGAAGTTGTTGATAATTAAGACACAGTAAAGTAAATCGTTATAGTAAATACGGTTCTACTTCCATATTGAGGCCTTATACGGTAAATTCGCTATCCTTTCATGCTCTATTGGGGACGTTATGTCACGTACTATTGTTTATACCTACAAAGAAGAAGAGAAGCGACTAATTTTCTCTTTTGATATACACCGTAACATTCATGAAGCGGTAGCTGCTGCTGAAGGTATTGATCTAACGACATTTCTAAAAATGGAGCAACAAGTTGAAGCTGTATCTACGTGCAGTAAAGCTGGACGTGAATATCGAGATAGTTATTTCCGCAAGTTAGGCTTTGGTAAAATTGCTCTTGCGAAGAAAGAAAATCGCGGTGTTGGTGAAAAATAAACCAATAATAAAAAAGCTGACATTATGTCAGCTTTTTTATTGCCATCTATTTATGCCTAATAATATTAATCCAACTCGTTATATTTTTTAGCTGAACCATAGCACTTATTGATAGGGTATTTAGCTGCATTTTGTTGGATCTTTTCTTGGCACGCTTGAAGTACATTAATATCACATTTGTCAGCTAGTCGTAGTAAATACATCATTACATCAGCGATTTCTTCACTGGCATGTTGTTTTTTTTCTGGTGATAGTTGTTGGCTTTGTTCTGGTGTTAACCACTGAAATATTTCTATTAATTCGCCTACCTCACCACTTAATGCCATCACGAGGTTTTTAGGTGTATGAAATTGATCCCAGTTACGCTGTTGAGCAAATTCAGTAAGTGCGTGTTGTAAATCTGTAAGCTCATTAAATGGCGCTTTAACTGGGGGAGTCGTTGTTGGCATGTTTAGTTCCTAAATAGTGGCCGAAAAGCAATACAATAGCCTAACGATAATAAATATGACGTTAGGCTATCAATTCATTAATGGCTGGTTAGAATGACTTTTTTACGACGAAACATAGCGGGCAGAGCTTCGACTGTACAAAAGATTAACCCTAACCAAATTAAACCAAAACTGATGGCTTTCGTTTGATCAAATACTTCACCAAATAAGAATACTGCCAATAAAAATTGTAAGCTTGGCTCAATGTATTGCATTAAACCAACCATCGTTAGACTGGTACGATTGAGTGCTAAAGCAAAAAATATTAATGGTGCAACGGTCACTGGTGCAGCACCTGCATACAGTAAAAAGGTAGTCGTACCTGATGTTAGTGCAACACTGTCACCACTAAAATATAGCCAGATCATATAAATAAGAGCAAAAGGAGTCAGTATTGCAGCTTCAATTGTTACCGACGTTAGTGCATCATATTTAATGTATTTTTTGGTTAATCCATAGATGGCAAAAAAGCTACCCATGATTAATGATAGCCAAGGTAATCGACCGTATTCCCACACCTGATAACCGATGCCTAAAATTGCTAAGATGACGGCAATGACTTGCGCTTTAGTTAGCCTTTCTTTTAAGAAAAACATTGCTAATGCAATCGCAAATAATGGGTTAATGAAATAACCTAAACTGGCAGCCAATACATCATCATGAGTAATGGCCCATGTAAATGCATACCAAGAAACACTCATTATTACGCCAGCAAAACCACACATGGCTAATGATTTTTTATCCGCCACAATATCTTTAATTGCAGGAATAGGTTGTCGAAGCAATATCATAACGATTAACATTACAGGTACGGAGAAAATAAGCCTTAATGCAAGTAATTCATTAGTATTTGCTTGAGGTAGATATTGGTAATAAAGCGGTAATATTCCCCAAAGAATAAATGAAAATGCCGCAAGCATATTACCTGCACGACGTGATTGCATGTTTACACCTAAGATTAAAAAGTAGTTGTTGCCTCAACATCATTGCAATATTGAGAAGTTATTATGGTGAACGATCAAAATGGCGCTCAAGCTTAAGAAACCATCTTAGTGCAGAGTGTTCACTTTCGCTGACATTTTGTCACTGAATTTTTATAAGTCAATATACGCTGTGAAGAAAAGGCATTTATCGAGATCATTGATTTGTTGCTAATATTACTCAAACAACAATAGCTAAATAATAATGCTGATAAGGCGTTTTTTTGATAAAATATCTAGGTAGGGTAAAGGTTGATATATTTAACTGATAAAGCCATATTATAGCATTTTAATTGAGAGTAAATGATGACTAAATTAACTGCAGATATCCAAGCAAATAAAGCTTTGTTCGTAACAGAAACACAAGCAACACGTGTTGTTTGGAGCCTTCGTAACGAAGAGGGTGATTGGTTATCTGTTGCATCTTCTGAATTTGAAGACTCTGAAGTGATGCCTTTTTGGTCAAATGAAGCAGATGCGAAAGTACAATGTGCTGATGAATGGGCAGAGTTTCAACCAAGTGAACTACCATTAGACATTTTTCTTGAAGATTGGATGATCACACTAGTAGAAGATGGTGTGTTAGTTGGTTTGAACTGGAATGAATCACTTGAAGGTATTGAATTAGAGCCTTCAGAAGTAGCTAAGCTTTACCTATAAGTTTATAAAACACTAGCCCTGTGAATAATACTGGAATAATATCCTGATATTCATAGGGTTTTTTTTACGCTATTGATAATTAAGCTAATTACATAAACCTGTGAATTGTATCTTATTTTCTTGAGATGAGATTTAAAGACCTCGCATTTAATATTAAAAGATTTACAGTAGTGATTGATGATATTTCATCATTTTATCTCTTCTATTGTATTAGTTTTAGCTTGCACCATGGTGTAAGCTTTTTTTTGCGTTTAATTTAATTGTATTTGATTTTTATATTATATTAATCACATCATGATTGTGCTCCATCCGCTCATTATCTTATATTAATGATATATATCTTTTTAATTATCTATACATGTATGGCTATATTCTTGAATAGTATAATTCTTCATGTATTATTATATAGATTAGATAATAATATATAGAACAATTGAATCAAGACCACAGTTATTAGTTATGCTTTACGTTAGTATGACGAATGTAACTCTAATATTTAGTAGATTGTATCGAATATATTTATCTCCACTGAAGGATTGCAGGATAAGTCGTGAAGAACGGATTGATTACAAAAAAAACGATATTAATTTTATTGGCTTTATTGTCAGCGGTAGGGTGTTCATCGTCACCATCGAATGAGACAGCGACCACAACAGCATTAACACCAGTACCAAAGCAGGAAATAGCACATACATTACCTGCCAATAACGGTATGTTTGATGGCGTTTATCATAATTGGAAAGGTACACCATATCGTTATGGTGGCTCGTCGAAAAAGGGAATAGATTGTTCTGCTTTCGTTCAAGTTGGTTATTCCAGTGTTTACCAGAAGTCGTTGCCACGAACAACGTTAGAATTAGTTAAAAAGGGTAAACAAGTTAAGCGTCATAATGCAAAAGAAGGTGATTTAGTCTTTTTTAGGACTGGGCGTAATTCACGTCATGTGGGAATTTATTTAGGTAATTTAGAATTCTTACATGCATCACAATCAAAAGGCGTTATTATTTCTCGCTTAGACAACCCATATTGGCGACGCCATTTCTGGCAAATTCGTCGCTTAGATAAATATTAAAAACAAACCCAGCAACGCATCATTCTTTTCAATCGAAACAATAACGACGTCGCTGGGTTTTTTATTATTTCATCTCAACCCATGCTAAACGGGCAAATAATCCTGGCGGTGTTACTAATCCTGCCGTTGTACTTTGAATCTTACCATTCTTAATCATTAAAATTGTCGGTGCTCGTGAGAGTTTCCACTGACGAGTTAATGCTCTGTTGTTATCGTTCACAACAGCAAAGTTATAGCCTTTCGTATGCAAGTAAGCATGTAAACGACGATCATCACCAGACTGCATAGCAATGGTTACGATCTTAAGGTTTGCCCATTGTTGGTTATTTAGCCAGTTAATAACAGGAGAAACGACCTTACAACTGCCACACCATGTTGCCCAGATATATACCAGTACTGTTTGATTATAACTGTCTTTAAATATATCAACTTTCTGATTATTAATCGTAGTATAAGTAGGTTGCGATGTTGATATCTGCATTTTATCTAAATTACGATTGCGCCACGCTTCTAATGCACTACCCGCAATCATAGCTAGAATGATAAGTATAATAATACTTTGAATCCATCGTCGTTTTGTATGACGAGGCTTTTTATTAGTATCTGATGACATTATTTTCCTGCTTCTTTTAATGCACTAAGAACACTTTCACTTGATAAAATAACGGGTAACTCAATACCTTTAGGGGCATTAGGGCCATAGACAATATTAAAAGGCACACCAAAACGACCGTGAGATTGGAGGAATCCAGTTACGTAATCTGACGGTTTAGTCCAATCACCACGCATTAGAACAATATTTTTATTATCCAGTGCTGAATAGACGGGTTCTTGTAAAATCACTCCGATTTTATTGGCCTTACAAGTAATACACCATTGTGCAGTCACATCGACAAAAACAGTTTTACCTTGTGCAACTTCGGTCGCTATTTTCGCTGTATCTAGTGGGATCCAGTGATGATCATCCGGTAGCGGTGTTGACCATTTATTCGCGGTGAGGCTACCTGTAAATAAACTTGCACCCGCACCAAGCAACATTACAGCCAAGGTTATAATAACAGTTTTGCGTCCTTTTTTACGGCCTAGTAGCCATAAGATAATGACTAAGATAACAGCACCTAATCCCCATACGGCTGAGGCATTAAAGAAGCTGGTCATTAAACTTAGTAACCATACTGATGTTGCTAGCATCATTAAGCCAAATAACGTTTTAACACGATCCATCCATGCGCCAGGTTTGGGCATTAATGTTGCTAATTGTGGGAAAAGGGCGATTAATAACCATGGTGCAGCCATACCAATTGCCAGTGCGGTAAAAATAGCAAAAAGGGTAATTAAATCGGCTCCTAAGGCAAACGCAACTGCGGTACCTAAGAATGGTGCGCTACAAGGGGTTGCAAGTAATGTCGCAAACATACCTTGGATAAAGTGACCTAAATGAGAACTATCCCCTTTAGTCGCTAGCCATGTGTTGGTATTACTTGAGAGACGAATTTCAAATAAGCCCAACATATTGGCACCAAATAGCACCGTAATTGCGATCATTGCGCCAATAAACCATGGGCTTTGGAATTGAATACCCCATCCTAGCGCTTGGCCTGATAATTTCATTACCGTTAAAAATACAGCTAATAACCAGAATGAAACAATGATACCAGCAGCTGAGGCTAAAAACTGAGTTCTAATTTGACGACGGGCAAGTCCTTGAGCTGAAATAACACTACTTAACTTCATTCCTAATACTGGTAACACACACGGCATAATATTAAGAATCAGACCACCAAGTAAGGCTAAGCCAATTACTTTTAGAATATTGCCATTAGTTGAAGGAATATTCACGGGAAGATCTGTTGCTGTTGCTGTCATTTCAACCGCAATATCATGATCACCTATTGTGACATGAAGTGGTTGTCCTACGAGCTTAGGTGTTCCAAACCAACTGGTGACAGGTAACGTTGCATATAGCGTATCACCTTTGATGGTTGTTGTTGGCTTGAGAAATGACGTATCTTTTACTGCTTGTGTATCACCGTCAATAATGACATCAGGCTGCTGCCAACCGGTGCTGTTTGTTGCCACTACGGTGACTTTTTTTTCTGCTTTATTATAAGAAACCGCTTTTAAGGTTACTGCTGGTGATGTTTTCGGAACCTGACTTTCGCCCTTATTGTACAAAAACATGGCTTCTGTAGAGGGTAATAATTTACTTGGGATAAAATCAAATGAAAGTTCGTAATCGGTTAAAACACAAATACTTGTACATGATGACATGGTTAATTTACCAGAAAGGAACACTGGTTTCGTCATGTCTTTAACATGGATAGAAAGCGGGAAAATAACATCATGTTTATAGCCAAGGGTTTCAACACCTAAAAACTCATAACGCTTAGGTAAAGGCCACTGCCAGTCGACATGACTAATATTCGATGAGGTTTCCCAATTGATACTAGGTGCAACGCCACCTTCACCTGGTGAGCGCCAATATGTTTTCCAATCAGTATCAAGTTTAACTTCAAGCAAACCTTGAACAGTATGTTTGGCGGGATCTTGCTGTCCTGTTAGCATCAGTCTAACTTCAACAGGGGGGTGCTGTGGATTAGTTACCCAACCCGTACTGTGTTGTGGCGTTGCTGCTGCTATTGATGAAAAGGTAATGCCAAACAAGGTTGTGAGTAAGGCAATGGTTAAATAGAAATATTGGTATAACTTTTTCAATCTAGAGCTCCAAATAAACAACGCATAATGATGATTTTTGCAGTATTTAACGCTGTTCTGTCTGTGATTTTTTGTGTTGAACTAAAGTGTTGTCTGCGTAAAAGTGATGAGCCTTTGGTAACGTTATACATAAGACCGACAAGAAGCAGACTTTATTTCATTAAAAATAAATACGGCCCCATTGTCGGTAATTTATGCCATCAGAACAAGTCAGGAGAGGGGGAAAGTCGACGGTTCGTATTATTTTTAAGTTATAACATATAACGCTGTTATACTTTTCTGAACAGTAGCTTGATACGGGTACTAAATGTGACTTTATTGTGGTTTTTTCCCAAGTAGTATGACTGCATTAATTGGCATCGAAGTACTTCTTGTGTGGTATTAAGCGGTGCAGAGGAGATAGTTTCTGTATTTTGTAACAGAAGCTGAGCTTGAGTTTCGGCTTGCTCATTGCTGTAACTGTAATCAATGCTAGATGCTCCTTGTACCATTAGCCATAAATGCGTTAGTGCCAGAAGATAGTCTTGCTCTTGATGAGTAAAATATGCGGCATAATCAGTACCAACAGTAGCATTAAAAACCGCTTTCATTTTTGTTGCAGCTGTCTGTTGATAGATCCATTGCTGTTGAGCTTGTTGTTGGTGTAGGGTCATAAACCCAAGCAATAAATTGATTGTTGTGCTGTCAGGACGTTGTTGGCAAACATGATCAAAATGTGTTGATGATGTGCTAATAAATTGATCCAATTGTTTTTTTATTGCCGAATCCACAGGCAAATCAGCCATGCCAAGTAATAATAATTGCTGTTCTAATGCTGACATGTTTATAAGTTCTTATTGAGGAATGATGAAAGAATAGCATGTTCAGAGTTTACGGTAGAAGGATTAAATAAGGTTGAGTATCAGTTAACTTTTATTGGAAATAAAATAATCAAAATTGACTTTTTGTATACTGTTTTTTTATTGGTATTGTATAAGGTCTGACGACAGTAGAGTAATCATGATGTGTTAGTGGTATCTACAAGAATAAAAAAGGGATTATCCAAATCTATCACGTTGAAACTTATTGCTTAATGACATTAATAAAAAATCTTATATGCCCAATTTGTGGTAATATAAAACACGATGATACTAAAAAACAATCATCTTACGGTGATTTTACCACCGTTATTGGCACTGATTCAGGTCAATTCAGTGCTCAGTTAGTTAATGATTTCCTTGTTTATAGATGACAGTCTAAATAATGTACTGACGGTTGTTTATAATTAGATCTTATTGATATCAGTTATATTTATTACATTTTTGAATGTCTAAATTAGCTGGTTAGGAAGTTGGGTTATTGTAATGATTAATAAAGAAACAATTGTGAATAAAAATAATAAATTTATTGTTGGTTGGCGTGAAATCGCCGCTTTACCTGATCTTGGTGTCGATGATATTCATGTCAAAATTGATACAGGAGCACGTAGCTCTTGTCTCCATACTTTCAAAATTGAAGAGTTTACTCAAGATGATGAGCTATGGGTGAAATTTTGGCTGCACCCTATTCACAATAACACGGATATTGAACAGGTTTGTATGGCAAAGGTTGCTGACAAACGTGTTGTAAGAAACTCTGGTGGCGATGAACAATTGCGCTACTTTATTGTTTCAACTATTGATTTTAATGGTCAACAATGGCCAATCGAAATATCGTTAACAAGTCGTGACAATATGGCATTTCGTATGTTACTTGGACGAACATCTATGCATGGTCGTATTATTGTTGATCCAGAAGCCTCTTACCTTATTCAAAGCAAGGAAAAGTAATAGTAATGAAAATCGGTATCTTATCTCGTAATCAGTCATTGTATTCAACGTCTCGCCTTATTGAAGCGGCAGAGCTGCGTGGCCATGAAATCAAGGTGATTGATGCACTTCGTTGCTATATGAACATTAATTCTCAAAAACCCTCTATTCACTTCAAAGGTGAAGATTTAGTGGATTTTGATGCCGTTATTCCACGTATCGGTGCATCAGTGACGTTTTACGGTACAGCAGTATTACGCCAATTTGAAATGATGGGTGTTTATACAGTTAACGAATCTGTTGCGATTAGTCGTTCTCGCGATAAATTGCGTTCAATGCAGTTATTATCACGTAAATGTATTGGTATGCCTGTGACAGGTTTTGCAAGTAAGCCTGATGATGTTAAAGACCTACTTGATATGGTCGGTGGTGCACCGGTAGTGATTAAGCTACTTGAAGGTACACAAGGCATTGGTGTTGTATTAGCTGAAACACGTAAAGCGGCTGAAAGTGTCATTGAAGCATTCATGGGCTTAAAAGCAAATATCATGGTGCAGGAATACATTAAAGAAGCGGGCGGTGCTGATATCCGTTGTTTCGTTATCGGTGATAAAGTGATCGCTGCCATGAAACGCCAAGGTGCTGAAGGTGAATTCCGTTCTAACTTGCACCGTGGCGGCAGTGCTGCATTAGTTAAAATTACTCCTGAAGAGCGTAAGACGGCGGTTGCTGCTGCAAAAATCATGGGATTAAGTGTTGCTGGTGTTGACTTACTACGTTCAGAACGTGGCCCTCTAGTGATGGAAGTTAACTCATCACCAGGCCTTGAAGGTATCGAGAAAGCAACAGGTAAAGATATTGCCGGTATGATTATCGAATATATTGAAAAGCATGCATCTAAAAAAACAGCACTACGTAGCAAAGGCTAAGTAAGTACTGTTTTGTATATTTCAAGCCCTTCATGATGGTATTTATGAAGGGCTTTTTTTTATAAGTGCTTTTCTATTGGTAACGCGCCAGCCAGCCACGCTCCTATCTTCAGCATTGAACTGCTATCTGGCTCAGAATCGAATTGTTTGCCAGTAATATCATCCGTCCAAATAATGTCGTTATTGTTATCTAATGATAAACGATAAGCACTTTTTTCTAGAAGTTGATCTAAATCAGCATAAAAAATATCAGAGAAGGCTTGAGAGTCGACAATGACACCTAGCTCGGTATTTAGATACGCTGATCGAGGATCAAAATTGAACGATCCAACAAAGACTTTTTTACGATCAATAATAAATGTTTTAGCATGCAAGCTTGAGCGAGAGTTACCTAACCATGAGTGCTTTTTCTTAATATTAGGATCGGTTTTGATTTCATATAATTTGATCCCACTCTCAAGCATTTCTTTACGGTATTTAGCATACCAACCATGCACGGCAAATACATCATTTGACGCTAATGAATTAGTTACGATGGTAATATTTAAGCCACGTTTAGCCGCATTGACGAGTGCTTTTACTCCCGCTTCTGTTGGTACAAAATACGGAGAGATAAGTAAAAAATCAGTTTTTGCTTGGCTAATCATGGTTGATAAATGATGCAGCAATAAATCATCTTGGCTATTTTTTACTTTATAAGGCGTATCATAAACAAGTTCAGCGTCGGCCCAATAAAATGGCAATGTTTGGTTAGATAATTTTTTTGCCATTGGGTGTTGTTTTAATGAACGTGCATAATCAGAGGTTAAATACTGCTTTTGTGCTTTTTTCCATTGCTGCAATTGGTCTGCGGTTGGCAAGTGCGCATCAGTGACTAACATTTCAATTGGTGTTGCAGGTTTACTGTTCCAATATTCGTCAAATTGACGTGAAACCTGAGGAATAATTTTCCCCATCATTAATAAATCAAAGTCACCAAATTCAACATTATTATTAGCAGAGAAGTATTCATCACCAATATTTCGTCCACCCGTTATGGCAAAGACACCATCGGCAATGATTGCTTTATTATGCATACGTCGATTTAAACGATCAAAATCAGTTAAAAAACTTAATGGTTTAAAACTACGATTACCAAAAGTATTAAATAAACGAACTTCAACATTAGGATGTGCTGATAAATTGGCTAAGAATTGATCATCACGGTTTTGCATATCATCTAAAAGTAAACGTACACGTACTCCACGTTCTGCGGCTTGGTATAAGTACCATGTGAGTAAATGACTCGTGGCGTCATCGCGGTAGATATAATATTGCACATCCATTGTTTTTTGAGCACTTTCAATAATAGCTAATCGAGCAAGTAGCGCTGCTTGGCCATCACCAAGAGGGTAAAAGGCCGTTTTATTTGGATTTGCTTGAATATAAGGTAATGTTTTTTTTAATAAAGTGGTGTTGTAGTTGTCAACGTTACTGTAAGTCGCTGTTTTTGTCGTTGATAATGGCTGTGCACAACCGATGAGGGTTAAGGTGCTGATAGCAATAAATGAGCGAGTAAAAAATTGCTTGAAACGAAGAAAAGTGATCATTAGAAAACATGTTTCTGAAAAAAGTGAAGCGATTTTACCTGTAATTATGGTGAAGTGCTTTAGATAAATCGTAATTTGTAAAATTTTCTAAATTAAAAATAGTAATTCTTAGTTATGCGAGAATTATATGTCAGTGTTGACACTTTTAGGGTATAAAAAAGTCCAAAACACCGATGGTTGTTTTGGACTTTTATTTTCATCAATATGATTAGAAATATTTAGTTAGCGAGTGGTGGTATACCATGCCATTGGTAGTGATTGTTTGGCTTTTTACTTACAATCCCTTGATCAAGCAGTTGATGAAAAATAGCATCAACTTCATCGGTCGTTAGTTTGAGTAATTGGCTCACCGCTCGTTTACTGCAATTAACTTGATTTTTACTTAATGCTTCAATTGCTTGTTCATACATCGTTTTAGGTGGCTCTGGTTCCACTTCTTCTACAATAATCTCATCTGCATCATCAATATCGCTAATGGATGATGTTCCTACCATTGATGGGTCAAAATGCGTTAATAATTGCGGCTGATCTTGAAGATTATAGCCATTAACTGACATAAGCTGTTGACGTTTAAATTGGTAACGGAAGCGATTTTCTTCACCAATCAACCCAACAAAAAAAGCAGCAAAAAAATCAAGCAATACTGATAGGAAAATAACTAATCCCAGTTGTGCAGCTTGGTTACTCACATTGAAGGTAGTTGCAAGGCTATCAATTAATCCAAGCACTGAACCTTGGCCTACAATTGGTGTTGTATCACGTTCAATCGCTATTTGTTGTTGCTGTTTGCGTAATGCTTCATTTTCTTTTTGAATACGGGTAACACCAGAAGCAATACGTTCCATTTGGATGTATTTTTCTGCGGCGACATTATTAAGATCAATCTGTTTTTCAATGGCTTGAATTTGCATATTAAATGCATTGATCTTACTTTGTTGAACATTGGCCTCGCTGTGTGCTTTATTGGTGGCACTGTTTATTCCACCGACTGAGCCGCCGATAGAAATTGCCGCTAATACAGCATAAAAAGTAAATGCAGTGAAGGTACCACTGTAGTTGCGTCGTGCTTTACGCTCTCCGACTTCGTACCATGCAAAAAATTTCCCCAATTCAAAAATGACAGCTAAGCCACCAAAAAGAAACTTCATTAAGGGATCGTCATCAATAGATAAAAACAACAACAGTGAAAACACGATTGAAGCAAGAATAGCGGCACCTGTGAAGCTATAAACACTCCACATTGCGAAAATCCCTTTAGGGAAACGTACTGGTATATTTTGGTTGAAATGCATAAAAATATCTAAGTAAGGAGCATTTGTTCAGCTGGTCGCACTATAGCGACAAGCATATAAAAGAGCTCTAGGATACAGTAAAATGCTTGTTAACCCCTTATAAAATCGAGTAATTAAAAAGCCATTGATGTTATTTTGTTCATTATTGCCATTGTTGTTTGAATAACAATCCAAAAGTGTGAATGTAAAAATAATTATTAATAACTTCTAACATATAATTAATTATGACAGCGAATTTCAGTGCGTTAAATTAACCTGATATATACCAATATGCTTAAATTGAGTAGCAATATAAATATACTAGTGTGAGGCTATGTTTGATATAAATGAGAAGAACTGACTATTTTATGACTACACTTAACACATGACTATTTTTATAGGGTATCGGTAATGTTTTTTGTCAGTCAACATCAACGCCTTAACCCGCAACAAAATATTAATGATATCGCTTTTTTTGAGCAAGCATTACCCAATAAAATGTTGCTGCACTCAACTTTTATTTATGTGGAAGAAGGGTATTTCCAATGTGTGTGGGAAGCGGAAAATAGTGATATGTTATTACAATATATTAATACGGCCGTCGGCGATGAATGCCAAATTGAGTGTTATAATGTCGATCCTTTTACGGCAATTTAATAATTTTTTCGTGGTATTGTTACCGTGCTGTTTTATTAGTGTTTGAATGATGATTGTTTTTTGTTTTCATTAATGGTTTCAGTGTCTTTTGTGTGATTACGATCACTTTCATTGTGTATAAATAGTGACACTCAGCGCAAAAAAATATTCTATTAATAATATTATCTATACCATAAATAAATATTAACAATATAACTTATGGTGTGAGTGATGAATAAAAATCCTGTCTGTATTGCGATGCTTGTTGCTGGTTTGTGTGTGAGTTCGTTGTCTGTTGCTGCCGATTTGCCTAATATCAAAATTTTAGCAACGGGTGGAACCATTGCAGGCGCTGGACAATCAGCAACAGAGTCTGCTTATACGTCGGGCCAAGTTGGCATTAAATCATTAATTAACGCTGTACCTTCAATGACAAAAATTGCGGATGTTAGCGGTGAGCAAGTTGTTAATATTGGCTCGCAAGATATGAATGATCAGGTGTGGCTTACTCTATCTAAACGTATTAATGAACTATTAGCACAAGATGATGTTGATGGTGTTGTTGTTACTCATGGTACCGACACCATGGAAGAAACCGCTTATTTCCTAGACTTGACTATTAACAGTGATAAGCCAGTCGTGCTTGTTGGTGCAATGCGACCATCAACGGCGGTGAGTGCTGATGGTCCAGCTAATTTATATAATGCTGTTGTGACGGCTGTTGATAAAGACTCAAAAGGACGCGGCGTATTAGTCGCAATGAATGATACAGTGCTAGATGCACGTGATGTCACAAAAACCAATACTACGGCCGTTGATACTTTTCGAGCACCTAATTTTGGTTCGTTAGGTTATATCCATAATAGTGATGTTATTTATCAACGTGCGCCTGAGCGTCATCATACAACAGCAACACATTTTGATGTATCGAAGCTGACCACTTTACCAAAAGTAGGCATCGTTTATAATTACTCCAATGCGTCAGCATTACCTGTAACTGCGTTAGTGAATGCTAAATTTGATGGTATTGTCAGTGCGGGCGTGGGTAACGGTAATATGTATAAAGCTATTTTTGATGAATTAGCCAAAGCAAGTAAAGAGGGGACAATGGTTGTACGTAGTTCACGAGTTCCTACAGGTTCTACGACACTAGCCGCTGAAATTGATGATGCGAAATATGGTTTTGTTGCAGCTGGAACACTCAATCCACAAAAAGCACGTATTTTATTAATGCTATCGCTAACACAAACAAAAAATTATAAAGATGTTCAAAAGATGTTTCAGTATTACTAAACGTCATATTTAAAGAACAACACAACAAGACATAATATTAAGTCTTGTTGTGTTTTCTGTTTCAATTTAGCTATTATTTAGTGCTTGCTTGTAGATCACTGATTGCTTTTTCTAGAGCATCAGGATTGTAACCATTAATAATAGTAATATTATCGGTAGTGATATTATTTGTTGGCATCACAATTAATGCAGGGGTGCCTTGGAAACCTAATTTACTAAATAACTCAAAGTTATTCATAAAGGTATTATTTGCATCAAATTTAGACACATCAACACCAACGCTTGTTGCGATACTATTAATATCTTGTTTGGTTAATTTACCTTCATCTTTACCTGTTGCAAATACGGCATTATGGTATTTAGCGTATGTTGCGCCACCTTTTTGTTGGTAGATCCAATTACCCATATCGGCAGCATATTTTGATGCTTCCCAACGTGATGCAAAGATAGGTGTTTCTTTAAATATGAATTTTACATCTGGATTTTTTTCTTCTAATTGCTTGACGGTATCTGCAATTTTAGAACAATACATGCATTGGTAATCAAAGAATTCAATCACATTCACTTTAGCGTCTTTAGGGCCAATAAAGGGTGTTGCTTTATCATTTATAAGCTGTTCAGCATTTGCAATCACGACTTTTTTAGCTTCAACTTGTTGAGCTTGCATCTGTTGCTGTTGTAATGTCTGAGACGCTTTTACTAATACATCGGGATGATTAATAATATATTGACTTGCAATTTTCTCAATTTGTGCTTTTTGTTGAGCTGTAAAGTTGTCACTGTTATTGGCTGTTGTTTCATTACAACCGGTAAGTAATGCACCTAACATAATTGGTAGAAGTAATTTTTTCATCGTATTATCAATCACTATAAATATTTATTGGTCAGAATATCATTTAGAGTAATAATAAAGTAACTTAGTTCAAGTTATTTCAGTAAAATGTCAATTATTAGCAATTAAAAGTAGTAAATATTAATATATTTAGTTAAATTCCATCAAAGCAATTAAATGTTATTTTTTGCTTTTGTTTTTTATGGATCTTATATTCCAGATAAAATAACGATTTAATGTGATAACTATCACTTTATATATAAATATGAATCGTTAGATTATCAATTCAATTTTTTTGATTATTGATTCTAAAATGAAAAAGACATTTACTGCGATTACTATTTCTTCTTTGCTTGCTTTGAGTCTTGTTTCTAGTTCTGTAATGGCTGAGCCAAAAGTACCTGCGACTGAAACAGGATATAGCACTATTCAATTAACACAAATGGGCCAGCCTAAAAGTGTTCATTGGGTAACAGTGGAGCAAATTGCTCAGCAATTAAAAGGCAAACCACCAATGGCGGTAGGTTTTGATGTTGATGATACTGTATTATTTAGCTCTCCAGGTTTTTATCGTGGCAAACAAGTCTTTTCTCCAAACAGTTTTAGCTATTTAAAAGATCAAAAATTCTGGGATAAAATGAATTGTGAGTGGGAAAAATTCAGTATTCCAAAACAAATTGGTAAAGAGTTAATTGCTATGCACCAAAAGCGTGGCGATGATATTTACTTTATCACTGGTCGCGATCCTTCAAAATGTGAAATCACCACACAATATCTAAAAGATGTGTTTGGTATTAAACATATGAATAAAGTTATTTTTGCAGGTTCTAGTAAAACAACTAATACTAAGACACCTTATATAAAAGCTGAAAATATTAAAGTTTATTACGGTGACTCTGATGGTGATATCACAGCCGCTCGTGATGCTGGTGCTGTGGGTATTCGTGTTATGCGCCCGGCTAACTCAACTAATCGTCCTATTGCTAAAAATGGTATCTATGGTGAAGAGGTTGTTGTTAACTCACAATACTAGTTGTTATTTATAAGCACAATATTGGGGTTTTATTTACATAATAAATGCCTGATCTATTATCAATAGATCAGGCATTTTTATATCCAGTCATTGGCTTAGAACGTTGAGACTTTGGGTTAATATTTATAAGCGTAATGAGTGTGGTAGTATTGGCCGACATAAAACCAGCGTTAAAAGAGGTAAATATCGATGCTAGTGATTTCTAATGCTGTGAGTTTAGGTGATTGGGAGATTGAATTAACGGCTATACGTGCTCAAGGTGCGGGTGGACAAAACGTTAATAAAGTATCAAGTGCTATTCATTTACGGTTTGATATCAAGCGGTCATCTTTGCCTGAATTTTATAAAGAACGATTACTAAAATTATCAGATAGTCGTATAACTAAAGATGGCGTGATTGTTTTAAAGAGCCAACAACATCGCACTCAAGAAATGAATAGAGAAGAAGCCTTATTGCGTTTAAAACAGTTGATTCAGAGTGTAATGACGGTGCAAAAAGCGCGCCGAGCAACAAAGCCAACTAAAGGTTCTCAAGTTCGAAGAATGGATAAGAAAAATCAACGGGGCCAGACCAAGCAATTGCGTGGCAAAGTACAAATGTAAATAAGAAAGAATCAGTAAGGTTGTTGCCGTTCGTTTAATGGAATATTTAATGTGATATTGACTGCATTATCATACGAGTTTTTAGGCGTCATTGTCGCTATCTATTAAAATCGAATTCTATTCAAGATCAGTAAGAGAAGAGCTTATTGATCAATACATGCGCTACTGATTTGGTGAACAAGGATGTTTGAAAAAAAGACGTTGCAACTATTACAATTATTTTATCGTGAAACTGAGCGCGTACGCTTACTTGATATTGATCAATTACCTGTATTAGGGGTTGAACAACAACCTGTGATGAACCTATGGTTAGAGACTAAGCGCAATTTTCAACGCGATGAAATTTACCAACAATATTGGATTAAAACGTGTAGTGCTGGTTATATCACTGAATTACGGTTACATGCTGATGGTACTTTAGATGAATATACGCTGTTTAATCGTCTACATACTCAAGGACGGTGGCAATTAGTTGATGGCGTTATCGAGATAGAGATCATTAAAGGTGATAACTGCTATCGCTGTGCTGTATACGCCAATCGTTATATTAATATTCATTCCGCTATCGAATATAAAAATGATCAACTTCATTCTTATTTAAAATTGGCGCAAACTCGTCCGATTTAGCGATATATAATCAATTTTTTGTCTAATAAATAGACTTCCAAAAGTGATTAAAGTTAGTACACTAAGACTTATCAGTGAATATATTAGGACACAAGGATGAGTATAATAAAAAAGGTGGCGATTGTTGGTGGTACGCACGGCAATGAATTTAGTGGTATTTACTTATTACGTAAATGGCAGCAATCAACAGCATTAACCCGTGATAGTTTTAGTGTTGAAACCGTATTTGCGAACCCTAAAGCGCACGATGATAATAAACGTTATATTGACCATGATTTAAATCGTCAATTTAATTTGTCTGACTTAGCCAATAATGATCTAGCAAGCTATGAACAGAGTCGCGCCAAAGCGATCAATCAACAGATTGGTCCTAAAGGTGATGCTCGCATTGATTTTATTATCGATTTACACAATACCACCAGTAATATGGGGCCTTCTTTAATTCTACTGCAATCTGATAGCTTTAATCGTCAGATGGGGGCATATGTTAAAATGCAGATGCCTGATGCTGTAGTCGTATTTGAAGATCATACCCCAGTTGAACAAAACCATTTCCTTAGTACTATTGCATTACAGGGCGTTATTGTTGAAGTTGGGCCGCAGCCACAATCGGTGATCCGTCAGGATATTCTTGATTGGATGGATGAGATGACAACGCATATTCTTGATTTTGTTCATCTGCATAATACCAATGAACTTATTCCTTTAATTCCAAGCTATGAAGCATTCCGCTACCACGAAACACTGTCATTGCCAGAAGATGAGCAAGGACAGCGTATTGGCATGGTACATCGTTCAGTGCAAGATAATGATTTTAAACCGCTACGTAATGGTGATCCAATCTTTACTTTGTTTGATGGCACAGAAGTGTATTGGCAAGGTGATTACGAAGCGTATCCTCATTTTATTAATGAAGCCGCTTATTATGATAATAATCTAGCGATGTCTTTGGCGAAGAAAATTGTGATGGAAACCCATGGTTAATTTGTTTGGGTGATAGCTAATTAGTATGTACGATTACGCCTCAGGATACTGAGGCGTAATAAAATGGCTCACTGTGATCTATTTGATGATTTAACAACGACAATTGGCCGATCATCGATAATGGCAACGTGTGAATCAACATCAAATACCGACCAAATTAAAGGGGGTGTAATCGTTGTTATTGGATCGCCATAAGCAAAAAGCTGGCCTTGGTGCAATGCTGCCACTTTGGTTGAATATTGAATGGCCAAATTAAGATCATGAATAACCATTAATACACAAGCTTGAGTTTCTTGACTGTATTTTCTTACAAAATCAAGAAGCTTCATTTGGTTATGCATATCAAGCGCCGATGTCGGTTCATCAAGTATCAGCACTTTCGGTTGGTTAATAACGGCTTGCGCAAGCCCTACCATTTGGCTTTCACCGCCAGATAATTCAGTACACACTTTATTGGCTAAATGTAAAATTCCCATTTGTTTTAATAATTGTAAACTTTTTTCTGCACTGTTCGCTTTAGCAAATAAAGAATGTGATCCCATATTTAACGTGGTGATCAATAATTCAACCACGGTAATGGTGGCTGAAATACGGTGATCTTGAGGTAAGTAGCCAATATTCTCTAATGTTAACGGCTTTCCATGCAGTAATATTTGATGTGAATGTTGACGTAGATTTTGGGTAATATGTCGCAGTAAGGTTGATTTACCAGCACCATTTTTACCGATAATCGCCACCATTTCGCCTAAGGCAATGGCGGGTAGGGATAAGTTATCTAAGATTACGTTATTGTCAAATGCGACTGAAATATCATTAATTGCAAGTGCCATTAAAAACGCCCCCCTTTTTTAATGATCAGATAAATAAAGAAAGGAATACCGATGATCGACATCACGACGGTTAATGGCAAAATAATACCGGGCATAATGCTTTTACTAGCAATAGAAGCAAGCTCAAGCAATACTGCGCCAACAAGGAAGGAGGCGGGTAGGAAGTAACGTTGATCTTCGCCTAATACCATACGGGCAATATGAGGAGCAACCAGCCCAACAAAACCAACAGCCCCCACAAATGAAACTGCTAGCGATGTGATGACAGAGACTAATAATAGCGTTTTGATACGTAAGCGTTTAACGTTTACTCCCATTGCTTGAGCACGTTCATGACCAATTTTAAGGGTGGATAATTGCCAAGCATCTTTCATCATGATGACCAATACAATCGGTAATACGATCGCAAGTACGGTAATTTTGGCCCAACTGCCGCGATCAAGTGATCCCATTTGCCAAAACACTAATGTTTGTAATTGGGTTTCACTAGCAACGTATTGCATCATGGTCAGTAAACTGTCGTAGGCAAACATTAACGCAATACCAAAGAGCATTACGCCTTCAATTGAAATTCGTTTTACTGATGAAATAGCGGCAATTAAAAAGGTGGTTAATAAGCACATAATAAATGCCATTAACGCTATTTGATACTGTGGTGGAATGAAGGGAATCGCAATAGCGTTCGTGATCACTAATGATGCCCCAAACCCCGCGGCGGCTGAAACGCCAAAAGTATAGGGATCGGCAAGGGGGTTGTTCAATGTGGTTTGCATTTGTGCGCCAGCTAAGGCTAAAGCACCACCGATTAATGGTGCCATTAACGCCATGGGCATTCGAATATCCCAGACAATAATTTTACTGGCAATATCACTGGTTTGAGGATGGATCAATGCGTGGATAACTTGAGTAAAACTTAGCCCTTGTGAGCCAATGAAAATATCCGCAATAACACAAATAATACTGAGTACAAAAAAAACAGCTAAGGCCACTTTTTTGTTACGGTTACGAATGTTATGAGTGTTTAACTCCAGTAGAATTGAGGTCATTACTGCATAGCCTTAAAGTTATTCTGACCAAAATCACCACTGATTGTGCGATGACCAAATTGCTTATTCATTTCTTCAAAGGTCTGTTCTGGATTTAGATTTTTAAATACGTTGGGGTGGATCCATTTAGCAAAGTATTCCATGGCGACTAAGTTATACGGTGAGTTATAAAATGGCATATAAATCGAATAAACATCTTTGGTTTGATAAGCACTGACAGCTTGTAACCAATTACGATCCATTAATGCTGATGTGGCTATTTTTATCGCGGTGGGGTTAGGGGTGTAACCTAATGGAATGCCATGCGTTGGCTGACCCTTATCATTAATCCAGCCAGTGGTTTGCATAATATAAACATCAGGTTGAGCTGTGATCACTGTTTCTGGTGACATTTGCCCAGTTACTGCGCCTTTTAGTGGTTTATCTGCAATATTAATCGCTTTTAAGAACGGAATATAAGCCCCCATATTACCGCCTGCAAATGTGCGACAACAGGAATCGCTGTAACCGGCCGCCCGCTCAATAAAGACCTTTTTGGGCTTCAGATTGGGGGATTGGGCTAATGCTTGCTCAATATTGGCAATATGAGTGAGGTAATAATGAGCAAATGCTTGTCCTTGCGCCTCTCGACCGACGGCTTTCGCTACTGTTTCAACCGATTTTACAGTGTTCTTAATTGGATTTTCACGAAAATCAACCGCGATAACTTTAATGCCCGCTGCGTTTAATTTTTTTAATAAACCGTTATCTTGTGCCAATTTAATATTGGAGAGATCAACGATAAATAAATCAGGTTTTGGTTTTAAATTAATGAACCGTTCAGCATCAAATTCACCTGATTTTATCAACCCAATTTTAGGTACATGCTTGAGTGAAGGATATTGTTTGATGTAGTTGGCATACATACTGGGTGCAGAAAACTGCATATCATCGCGTGCAGCAACGAGGTGTTTGGCTGCATTTTGTTGATAAATAATTTCAAGTAAAGGAAAAATACGGCTAGTTGAGAGAGCAATATTTTGTGGCTGGTGGTCAAAGGTAGTAGCACGCCCGGCCACATCAGTTACGGTAATAGGATAAGCGGCTGCAAAAGAGTTTAATGACCAAAAAGTAGCAGCACAAAGTGTAAGGATTTTTAGTTTAGTTCTCATAATGATACCCACAGAGAATGATTTTTGTGAATACTAATGAGAATAATTATTATTTTGAACTGTGATAAATGCAAACTTACAATGCAAATATAAATGATTTCGATTACTATTTGCGTGTTGGTGATGTAAATTGCATGAAATTGGTATAAATGATTTGAGATTTAGGTCGCAATATGAAAAAGTCGGAGTACTTGTTTTTATCAATCAAAAAACATAACAATATTGATTATAATAAAGTTATTAACCATTACATGCCTTAATGCTCAGCAGTAATGAGAGATAACAAGGAGGAACGGCTATGTCATTAGTTATACCAATGGTTATCTTTATGCAGCAACATTTAGTCGCTGAAGGCAGTACACTTGTTGCAAAAAAAATGCAGTATGATCTTAACAGTCGACAACTCTTTTATGGTGTTAGTCCTGAAAAACGTCATAAAATATTTCAATTAGCGATTACGCATACCAGTATTGATAATATTGAAAACTACCATCGCTTATTATTGTGGTTATGGTCTGGGGTTTATCGAGAAGAACGCTATTTAGCATTAGATGCTGGAGAGTATTATCTTGAATATCAAACGCTCGCTTCTTTTGATGTGTATCTTGAAATGTTAGAAACGGCGGATAATGTTGATACATTAGATCGTCTTGTGACTAACTTAATAGGTAAGGTGATACAGCAAGACAAAAATTTAGAACGTTATCTTATTCAATGGCGTGAGTCTGACAGTGTTTGGCTAAAAAGAGCGTCAGTATTAGCGCATTTACATCATAAACAACACACAAATACGACGCTTCTCAGTGAGACAATTTTATTTCTAGCGGCTGATAAATCACAGTTAGTACAACAAGCGATGGGACAAGTGTTAAATGCTTATCGTGACGTTAATACGGTTTTTGTTGATAACTTCATAACAAATAATATGACCCGTTTAACGCCACTTTGCCAACGTGAAGCAAGAAAACTCACAATGATGGTAAATAATACAGTTGAATAAAATTACCGGTGTTTAGATGCTTGTTGCTATCTATATTGATCTTTTTTTGCTACAACACTTAGCGTAAGTAATGCCTATTCATTAATGAGTAGGCGTTATGGTTTTTTAATGTTTAGTGTGGGTTTTTCAATGCAATTATATCAACAAGATGCCGTCGAGTGGCTGTCTTCATTAGCCGATAATAGTATCGATCTTTTGATCACTGATCCTCCGTATGAGTCGTTAGAAAAGCATCGTAAAATTGGTACAACCACGCGGCTAAAAAATAGCAAGTCTTCAAGTAATCAGTGGTTTGATATTTTCCCTAATCAACGATTTCAAATACTATTAGAACACGCTTATCGTGTTTTAAAGCCTAATAGCCACTTCTATCTTTTTTGTGACCAAGAAACCATGTTTTATATTAAGCCTATTGCAGAGCAAGTTGGGTTTAAGTTTTGGAAACCGATTGTATGGGATAAAGTCGCAATAGGAATGGGATACCATTATCGAGCTCGTTATGAATTTATTCTTTTCTTTGAAAAAGGTAAGCGTAAATTATCTAATTTATCTATTCCTGATGTGCTTGAATTTAAACGTGTTTATCGTGGCTATCCAACAGAAAAACCAGTGCCTTTGATCGCAACGTTAATCGAACAAAGCTCAGTTATTGGTGATGTTGTCGCTGATCCCTTTTTTGGTTCGGGTTCAACGTTAGTTGCCGCGCAACAATTACAACGTCAAGCATGGGGTAATGATATATCAGATGCTGCGCACCAACATTTGCGTAGTCGAGTACAGCCAACATGATAGTGGTTGGTTGATTTAGGCGATTGATTGTGATTGTTGGTAAGGGGGCAGTAAATGAAGAACTTTGATATAAATTTATTACGTATATTAAATGTGTTGTTGGAAGAACAAAGTGTTACAGCTACTGCAGCACGACTTCACCTTAGTCAATCAGCAGTAAGTAAACAGTTAGCAAAATTACGTCAAACCTTTGCCGATCCTTTATTTGAACGAACGCCTTATGGCTTACGGCCAACGCCGAAAGCGCTTTCATTGTCTGATTCTGTTTATGACATTTTACAACAAATTAATCAGCTAACACGTGCAGAGCTATTTGATCCAGCACTTAGTCAGCGTCAATTTCATATTGATTTAGTCGAAACGGCATACTCATTAACATACCCTCGGTTTATGCCGCAGATGCTACAGCAAGCCCCTGATATTAGTCTAACCAGTCAAACATGGAATGATGATAGTTTGCAGCGCTTACTTCGCTGTGAAATTGATTTCGGAATTGGTATTTTTGAGTGGGATGAACGTTCATCCAGTCATTATCGTAATGTACCCTCATCGTTAAATTATATTGAGCTAGCACGTGATTATCCGGTGTGCTTAATGCGTAAAGGACATCCGGCGTTGAGTGAGCCTTGGAATTTAGATGCCTTTCTAAAATACCGTCATCTACAAGTTAGCATTGGCGGGTTAAAGCGGTGGCTACTTGATGAAATTTTAGCACTTGAGAATAAGCAACTCGATAATGCGGTAAATATGACGGATTTTTATGCAGCAGTAAAACTCTGCGAACAAAGTGATCTCTTTATGTGCTACCCCTCAGCGGCAGTATTAGCAAGGATAGATGAAACAGAGCTTGTTAGTCGTCCTATTCCGATTGAACTTGAGCCTGGTGGTTACTTATTATTATGGAATAAACATTTTGATTTGGATCCTAGCCATCAATGGTTACGACAACTTATCACTAATGGAGCTAACGTTAGCTTGAAAAAATAAAGGATCACAAATGAAAATTCATTGCTCATGTTTTATAATCGAAGAGGCTAGTATATTAACCTTAATGGCGTATCGTATTTAAATATAGTGTAGAGATTATATTTAAATAATAAAGGATGGTTATTATGTTACCTGAAGATAAAAAACTATTAGATCAAATGTTGACTCTTGAAGGTAAGGATCTTACGCGGTTAACGGCGGCGGAAAAAAAGATTTTTGATACATTTAAAGCGCGCGAGTATGAATTTGGCGTGAGTATTGATGTCGCCACTGAAGCACCTATTGGCGATTTAGGCCAAGGCACATCTGAATATGATATCAATGAGCAAGAAAAGCATTATCCTCGTGAAATTATTATTAAACAAGATTGAATACACGTTCTGCCGTTATAGGTAACGGCAGAATAGTTATTTGAATTTTATGAATATTTAATAGTATTAAAAGATTAAATAAAAAATAAGACAATGATTGATTTTTAATTAGTTAAATTGCATTTTGAGCTTATTAATCATGATATAAAAATACTATTATTCATTTTGGATTCATCTTTAATGCTTAATATAATAGATATCGAATCTGCTTATTTATAACCACAGTTTTTAATTTAATTTTAAGTTATGTAAATACGCATGAGAGGTTGATATGAAACGTTTAGCGATGGCAATCACAGGTATTGTAGCCGTTACTTGTCTAAGTACTGCTGCATGGGCTGACACCAGTATCCAAACGATTAAAGTATATGAAAACCCAAGTATTACTTCTCCGGTGGTTGAAACCATAAAGTCTGAGATACCATTAATTACCATTTATCAAAATAATGGTTGGGAAAAAGTGGGTGATACAACTAATGGTAATACGGGTTGGATCCAAAGTGTCGATCGTCAAATGATAGCAAAAGCGAATACTAAGGTTTTACCTGATCAAACGACCAATACTATAAAAACTAAAGATGGTGAGAAGAGTGTAACTAAGGGTGTATTACAAACACCACAAGGTCCATTCCATTATGAAATTGTGCAATTTCAAGGCAACAACCATAATCAAAAGGTAGATAAATACCTTTTTGATGCGATGCAGAAGCAACAACTTGACATGAATCAAGCCTTTGCAAATTCTTGGAATACAATGGGTAGTCCAAATGATTTTAATACCATGCAAGCGAATATGGCGAAGTTAATCCATCAGCAACAACAGCAAATGTTAGCTATGCAGCAGCAATTTCAGCAAGCTGGAATCACCGCACCCACACAACCAAAATTAAATGCGCATGTGGTAACTAAAGCTGCTGTTGTAACACCAGAAGTTGTACCAGCTAAATAATATTTAGTTAATGGTATTAAAAAGTCGGGTATTTATCTCTAAATTTATAAGAGGTAAATAAGCGGCTTTTTATCTATTTTATTTTTATCTATATTAATGCTGAATATTTAAGGAGAAATCACTATTGAATGGTTTTCCTTTTAAGTTTGTTGTTACACGAATAATATTTTCATGCTCAAGTTTATGACAGCCGATAGTTGTATTTGCAGAATAAGTAGTCGCACCGCTATTCACTGAACATAATAATTGGAATACGTTGACGTCACCTTCTTTTGGTACGTAAGTTTCTGGGAAGGTAATATCATAAATACCTTTTGACTGTTTATTTACTGTTATTTGGCCTTCTGCTATATCTGGGCCTTGAGTAACATTCACATAACTAAGATCGTTATTATATCTAACGTGAACGGTTACTTCATGCGAAGTGCGTGGGTATACTTTTTGTGGCGGTTTTGGTGGGTTTTTTATATTAATGAAGTCGATTGGTTGACTGATATCAATACTTTTTATATAAGCGGTGACATTATTTTTTTCGTCAATTCTAAATCCCATCCAAGGGTAGCGATGAGTAATATCGATACTTTCATTACTGACTTTGGCCAGAACTAAAGGTTGATCTCTTACGAGATCTGCAATTCTGTCTAATGTATAACTAATTTCTTCACCGTATTTGTTAAGTTCTTCGTCCGTTGCATTAATGGCCTGATCCCATTCAGTACGTAATACTTGTTGTTCTGCTTCGGTACAGACGGATTGTCCATTAGCATTGATGATTGATTGAGATACGGCTTTATCACCAAAAAGATCATCCATATCATCTAAACTAAACTGATCGCGTTCTATTGTGTATTGCTGTATTTTTTTTGTATTGGGTGATTGTCTTAATATATAACCACCGACTGCTTCATTATATCGGCGGGAAGAAGATAGTTCTACATATCGAGTACCGCTACAATCAGGTGTTTTATAATAAAATGTATTGGCAATGGCACTAATGTCAGCAACCTCTCCCACTATTGGAACGATCTCTCCTTGTCCATTAATAAAGCCATTCCAATTGTCTCGATTAATATTGGCATAACTTCCATTATCAGTCATATATGGAAAAGCATCACCATCTGATGTATAGCCAATAAAATGGCCATTATGGTCTTGATAATAATTACTATTTTCTGCACTTAATGCATGAAGTGAAAAGCTTGCTAAGCTGATATTTATAATAGTCATTAGTATCTGTTTATTTTTTTTATTCATTATGTGTATTCTTATAGGCTGTTAAAAATAAAGTGTTATAGTCATTTAATGAGCATCGGTACGCATAATTATTATATGTCAATATATTGACGTAGTAGTTGTATTTTACTCTCATTATCTTTCTTTATATTAACAGTGTGACTATTTTTAGTTATCAAATGTTTTAGAATAATAATTAAGACGAATACTTATGTGGGGGTAATGGGTTATTAATTACTTTATTGCCTGTCTATAATGAAGATGTTTAGTTGTAACAAATATAAGAAAATTGAAGATTTACTATCTTTAAAACCTCTTACTTTATTTATCTAAATATAATAGTAAGAGGTTTTATTTTTATATTAACGTTGAAGATTTAATGAAAAATCACTATCAAAAGGTTTTCCTTTATAGTTCGTGGTTACACGAATAATATTATTATTATTTAGTTTATGACAACCGATGGTAGTGTTTGCTGCATAAATATCGGCACCGCTATTAACAGAACATAATACTTGGAAAGTATTTACACTACTTTTTTTCGATAAGTAATTTTCAGGGAATGAAATATCATAGACGCCTGTTGATTCTTTATTTACTGTTATTTGCGATACAAAAATATCAGGACCTTGGGTAATGTTAACATAACTAAGATCGCCAGTATAACGAACGTGAGCTGTAACATTATGAGATGTACGTGGGAATGATAACTCTTCAGGTGGCACTGGTGGTGGTGTCTCTCCGAGAATCAGTTCAATACCATGGCCAAAACGAGCGGCTTTTATATAACCTATAACATTATGATTTTCTTCGATATCAAATCCCATCCAAGGGTAGCGGTTAGTCATATCGATACCATCGTCACTAACTTTTCCTAAGACTAAACGATTATTCATTGCTTCTTCAGGGATTGTGTCAATTATATAATCAACTTTCTCGCGATTCGCTTCTAGTTCTTCTGCTGGCCCATTTTCTACCAAATTTATTGCCCAATCCCACTGATCTCTAAGTTCTTGTTGGTGGGTTTTAGTACAAATAAATTTTCCATTTTCATCGATTTTTGATTGAGATACACCTTTATCACCAAACATATCATCACCCACATTATCCATACTAAAGGGTTCATGTGTGACAGTATATTGGGTTATTTTTTTTGTTGTTGGTGACTCTTTTAATATTTCAGTCTCAAACGGATCTTCGTGATAATAATGATAGAGCTTTAATTTTACATATCGAGTACCAGTACAATCTGAAGTTTGGTAATAAAAGTCATTTGTAGTGTGATCTACGTCTAAATAGTTTCTGAAAGTCATTATCTGGCCTTTTGTATTTATAAAACCATTCCAATCATCTCTAGAAATTTGAGCACGATCACCTACCTCTGTCCATGTTGGAAAAAAGTAAGGATCAGTAGTATACCCAATAAAAACTCCGTCATAATCTTGATAATAATTGCTGCTAGCTTCAAGGCTTAATGCATTAACTGAAAAGCTAGCTAAACTGATATTTATAATATTAATTAATAATTTCTTATTCATTATTTTCATTGCTTATATCCATAAAAGTAATTTAAAATAAACTATAGTTTTGTGTAACTTATTTTTAACAAATAGTATATATTAAATTTTATATTAGATGAAGGTTAATGCTATTAATTCTTTATTTAACAATGGCTTGGTATTTATTTATCTTATGGTTTAATAGAAGTAAATATTTGTTGTGAATGGTTTTTATTATATTTTTAGAATTAAATTTTAGTAATATATAATGACTAAAATTTTTATTTTTTTGAATAACGCTAGGATATTATTAATTATTATGATCACAGATATTCATTGCCATTTAGAATCGGTTGCACCTGAAAATATAGTTTCTTTTATTGCGGCGGGTAATAAAATAGGAGCGGTATCAATGACACTTAATAGCGCTCAGCAACTATTGAAATTAAAGCGACAATATCCTAATTCGATTGAATTGTTTTTAGGTATACACCCTGAAGTTACACCTGATGAAATGATGATAGAAGCAGTGATTGCGTTGATCCATCAGCATCATACTTTGTTGAGCGGTATTGGTGAGATTGGTATACCGTTCTTTTATCTTGATGATAAAACAGCAACCGAAAAGCGGCATATAAAACAGCAAGGTGCACAACTAATGGCTCGGTTTGTTGCTATAGCTGCGGACTATGACCTGCCGGTTAATTTGCATGTGGTGGAAGATGACATTGCGCTAGCACTTCCTATATTGCAGCAATATGATGTTGAAGGTGCTTTATTTCATTGGTACGAAGGTACTGCGACACAATTAGCCCTGTTACAGCAACAAGGACATTTTATTTCAGTGAGTCCGTGGATTTTTGTCGATGATCATTATTGGCAATTTGTGCAGAATATACCGCTATCGATGATGTTAGTTGAATCTGATGCGCCATGTAAATATAACGGAGAGGTTGGTGACCCGAGTATGGTGGTTGCTGTGATCGCGGCTTTGGCTAAGCACCACCAAATATCGATAGCACAATTAACAGCAATATTAACCGTTAATACTCAGCGTTATCTTCGAAAAGAGGGAAAAAAGGTGAAGATGGTTAAGTGATAACCTAAACGACAGTCTATTTTTATATAAAGCTGATTGATAACAGCGTAGGATGAAACAAATATAAAAATAGGGTGTACGTATGTGCACGTATAGAAAATTATGCAATTAACAGCAAAAGCCTCACAAAATCGTGCTTTACTTATTTCAATCCAAACACCGCAGTTTAAAGGTGATGAAGCCAAAGCATCACTGGCTGAATTAGCTCGTCTTGTTACTACGCTTGGTTTTAAAGTCGTTGGAACGCAATCCCAAAAACTCAGTTCAACTCAACGTATGAATGTATTAGGTTCTGGCAAGATGGCCGAAATAGCACATCTTACAGGTAACCAAGGTTTTGTGGATGATTTTGACGATGATGATGACATTGTCGATGAGATGCTTTTTAGCGAACTACCGTCTGAAGATTTACCCTTTGGCAGTGCTGATGTAGTGGTATTTGATTGTGATTTAAGTCCATCACAATTGCGCAATGTTGAAAATCAACTGGGTGTCGAGGTATTTGATCGTACCGGTATTATCATTGAAATTTTTAGTCGTCATGCGCGTACTCGTACTGCACGACTACAAGTTGAAATTGCACGCCTTAACTATTTAGCGCCGCGTTTACGTGAATCAACCAGTGGTAATAAAGAACGTCAAATGGGTAAGGGTGCAGGTGAAACCACACTTGAACTTGATCGTCGTAAAATTCGTGACCAATTATCAGAACTACGACGCGAACTTGCTAGTGTGCAAGATGAGCTTAAAGGTCGTCGTGCTCAACGCTCAGAGTTGTTCTGTGTCGCGTTAGTGGGTTATACCAATGCCGGTAAGTCATCAATGATGCGTGCACTAACAGGCAGTGAAGTACTAGTTGAAAACAAATTGTTTGCTACCCTTGATACTACCGTGCGTGCATTACAACCTATAACTCAACCACGAATTCTAGTCTCTGATACGGTTGGCTTTATTAAAAAGCTTCCGCATGATTTAGTCGCGTCATTTCATTCAACATTGGCAGAAGCGCATGATGCTTCATTATTGTTATATGTGGTTGATGCTTCTGATCCTTCTTTCCGTTCACAACTTGATGTTGTACATGAAGTGCTACACGAAGTAGGTGTGGATGATATTCCTAAGCAATTGGTGTTAAATAAATCAGACCAATTGAGTGAGGAACAACAACAGGCATTGATGGTTGAGTTCCCTGATGCTGTGATGACATCAACCCGTAATCCGGCTGATATTACTAAATTACATCAATATATCGTTAATATTGCACAGAATGAGATGGTTGAAGATGAGATCATCGTGCCATACACTGCCAACGGAATTATTGGTGAAATTCGCTCAAGCATGAGTGTGACCAAAGAAGAGTATGAGTATGAGCATATTACTTTTACTGTTCGCTCAAACCCAATTAACTTAGCACGCCTTAAAAAGCAAATGCAGAATAAAGATTAAACAATCTTCTGATCCTATGTTTTAAACCACCATAAAATACGCAGCAAATAATAGGCTGCGTATTTTAAATGAGCGATAATTCGCTCATTTTTTTTCTTTGTGTTCACCTTTAAAACCTAAAAAAGATAACTGCTTTTTTGCCGCTGCAGGTGGTGTATAGCTACTCTCGTCATTATTTTCTTCTACTACTGGATGCGTCGTAAGTGGCAGTAATCTAAATATCGCAAATCCACCTTCTTTGCGTACAAATGAAATTTGACGGTGTAATAGGTTATCTGTTTCTTTTGTTGCCGCTAATGTTTTGTCGTTGACCAGTGCCAGCGGGGCAATCATCGCTTGGCAATGGTAAAGTTTATAACTGTAATCATTAAAGAATCGGCAAGGTTGATCTAAGGTAAATGTTTCGCCTTCAAGTAAATGACGACTATTCTCCACCGCGTTATTAATGTCGGTGATGTTAGCGGCAAATACACAAGAAGTGGTAAAGCTGATGCCCGTAATCACTAATAAGCTGGTAGTAATTATTTTTTTCAGCATAGAGTCTTCCTATTTTTTAATCTAAATTGAATGCAAAAAAGCCAATAGCAAGGAATAAAAATATTCGCTGATATTGGCTTTATTATAGACAGAGCGTCACCTAATTTAGGTTAAGCTGCTGCAAACTCATTCAGTAATTCTTTTTGACGATCACTAAGGTTGAGTGGTGTTTCAATGATGAGTTGAACGATTAAATCACCCGTATTACCCTTACGATCGGTAACACCTTTACCTTTTAGGCGGAACTTACGGCCAGTTTGTGTGCCTTCAGGTATTTTCAAACTGATTGCGCCACCTAATGTATTGACTTCCACTTTACCGCCTAAGGCTGCGGTAACAAAATCTGTGGTTGCTTTACAAAGTAGGTTATTACCTTCGCGAGTGTAGCGTGGGTGAGGGCGAATATTCATCTGAATATAAACATCACCCTGAGGGCCACCGTTAATACCTGGATGACCTTTACCGCTTAATCGAATGCGACCACCTTCTTCGATACCCGCTGGAATTTTGATGTTCAGCTTTCTATTGGTTTGAACGCTACCTTCAAATACAGGAAGATCGATAACACGTGATGCACCACTGATAGCATCTTCAAGATCGATTTCCATGGTGTATTGAAGATCTTCACCTTTTTGAGGACGAGTTGAATGGCGACCACCGAAGCCGCCTCGACCACCACGTGCATTGGAGAACATGTCACCGAAAGCACCGCCAAACATGTCTTCAAAGTCGCCGTAACCACCTTGTTGACCAAAGCCTTGATGGCCACCACGTTGACCACCGCCCATCCCTGGATTTTCAAACGCATTATGACCAAATTGATCGTAAGCAGTACGTTTTTCTTTATCCATTAGAATCTCATAAGCGGCTTTTACTTCTTTGAATTTATCAGCAGCGGTTGGATCATCCGGGTTTTTATCTGGGTGGAACTTCATTGCTAGCTTTTTATAAGCTTTTTTAATTTCTTTTTCAGATGCAGTTTTGGCGACACCAAGAACTTCATAAAAATCGCGTTTTGACATTGGTAACACCTCTTATCCCTATCGGGACAACTATCTGGAACATTCTAAATCATGTAGTTAACACATATGATAACGAAAAACAGCATCATACTTAAACAGTTAATGATCTAAAAAGGCACAGATAGTTAGCCTAATAGGATTCTCTTTATTGTAATCGTCGAAAAGGGCGAGAGATAAAGATCTCTACGCCCATAGTTTTTGTGAAGTTTTTGCTATGTGCTGTCGATTATTGATTTAGCAACTTATCGATGTCGCAACATTAACATTTACTTCATTTCTTCAAACTCAGCATCTACAACGTCATCATCTTTCGCATTTTGTTGGTTAGCGTCAGATTGTCCTTGAGGATTTGCTTGGGTTTGAGCCTGAGCATGTTCCATTATTTTTTGTGCTGCTGTCATTAACGCTTGAGTTTGTGTATCTATCGCTGCTTTATCATCGCTAGATTTCACGGCTTCAAGTGCAGTGATAGCTGCTTCAATGTTGGTTTTTTCTGCTTCAGGGAAGCTATCTCCCGCTTCAGTCATCTGCTTACGTGTGCTGTGAATCAATTGATCCGCTTGGTTACGTGCAGTTACTAACTCTTCAAACTGTTTGTCTGCGTCTTTGTTTGCTTCTGCTTCTTGTACCATCTTTTCAATTTCAGCGTCGGTTAAACCACCAGATGCTTGAATCGTGATCTTTTGTGCTTTACCTGTTGCTTTGTCTGTGGCTGATACGTTTAAAATACCATCCGCATCTAAATCAAATGTCACATCAATTTGTGGCATGCCGCGTGGTGCAGCTTGAATACCTTCAAGGTTAAACTGCCCTAATGATTTATTATGTACCGCTTGTTTACGCTCGCCTTGAAGGACGTGGATCGTTACTGCATTTTGATTATCTTCAGCAGTCGAGAACACTTGATTCGCTTTTGTCGGAATTGTGGTGTTCTTATCGATCAAGGTTGTCATCACACCACCCATGGTTTCAATACCAAAGGATAGTGGTGTTACATCAAGCAATAGCACATCTTTAACATCACCTGCTAATACACCTGCCTGAATGGCTGCGCCCATAGCAACAGCCTCATCTGGGTTAACGTCTTTACGCGGCTCTTTACCAAAGAAGTCAGTAACAACTTTTTGTACCAATGGCATCCGCGTTTGACCACCCACTAAAATCACATCAGTAATGTCACTTATATTTAAGTTAGCGTCTTTTAATGCTGATTTTACAGGGTCTAGTGTACCTTGTACTAGGTCTTCAACCAGTGATTCCAATTTTGCACGTGTGATCTTAACATTCAAGTGTTTAGGACCGGTCGCATCGGCTGTGACGTAAGGCAGATTAACATCTGTTTGTTGTGCTGATGATAATTCAATCTTCGCTTTTTCCGCCGCTTCTTTTACACGCTGCATTGCGAGTGGATCATTTTTAAGATCGATGCCTTGGTCTTTCTTGAACTCGCTTACAAGGTAGTTAATTAAACGGGTATCAAAGTCTTCACCACCAAGATGAGTATCACCATTGGTTGCTAATACTTCAAACGTTTGCTCGCCATCAACGTTATCAATTTCAATAATAGAAATATCAAACGTACCACCCCCTAAGTCATAAACAGCAATAACACTGTCACCGGCTTTTTTATCAAGACCATAAGCTAATGCTGCCGCTGTTGGTTCATTGATAATACGCTTTACATCGAGACCTGCAATACGGCCTGCATCTTTTGTTGCTTGACGTTGAGCATCGTTAAAGTAAGCCGGAACGGTAATGACAGCACCTGTTACTTTTTCACCTAAGTATTCTTCTGCTGTCTTTTTCATTTTTTTCAAAATTTCAGCAGAAACTTGTGGTGCCGCCATCTTTTGGCCTTTTGCTTCAACCCATGCGTCGCCATTATCTGCTTTTACAATTTTGTAAGGCATAATATCAAGATCACGTTGAATCTCGTCATCTTCAAAACGACGACCAATTAAACGTTTAATCGCAAATAACGTATTTTCAGGGTTAGTCACTGCCTGACGTTTTGCGGGTTGGCCGACTAAGGTTTCACCATCAGTGTAGGCAATGATTGATGCGGTGGTACGTTCGCCTTCCGCATTTTCAATAACACGTGCAGTATCGCCATCTAAAACAGCAACACAAGAGTTAGTTGTACCCAAGTCAATACCGATAATCTTACTCATATTTATAATTCCTTTGTGCGCTGCATTGATTAGTTTTTCTTATTCGAACGGCGAGTTATAAGTATGCCGTTAAGGTCCATGAAAATGGTTCATGTGATCCTTGGGAATAACAATAATCAATTCAGCTAAATTTTTAAGTTACCCATAATAGGGTGAATATTTACGGAGCTATTAGCGACCCGCATTAATAATGCATGATGAATAAAGCCAATAGCTCAACGTTATTATTACGAGAGGAGCACTTACAACTGATGAGGCTTACTCGGCAGTTGGTGCTACTGATGCTGATTGACCAATTGCAATTTTACGTGGTTGCATTGCTTCTGGTACTTCACGGAAAAGATCAATATGTAGTAGACCATTTTCAAGATTAGCACCAACAACACTTACATAATCAGCAAGTTGGAATTTACGTTCAAAGTTACGTTCAGCAATACCCTGGTAAATAAAGTTCTTGTCTTCTTCTGGTGCACGAGTACCAGTCACAACAAGCATATTCTCGTTTTGAGTAAGATCTAAACGCTCTTCAGAGAAACCAGCAACTGCCATAGTAATACGGTAGTTGTTCTCATCCGTTTGTTCGATATTGTACGGAGGGTATCCCGCAGCTTGGGTTTTAGTGTTGCTTGCTTCAACAAGGTTAAACAAGCGATCAAAACCAATAGCATGGCGGTATAGGGGAGTGAAATCTACATTACGCATAAAAACTATCCTCAATAATAAGCAATAGTCTTAGTTGTTTGTTAAGTATGTCGTTATCGACAAGGCGACTTAACAGCAAACTAAGTGAACCAGTCTGTTATAGGATCTTGATTCGATATATAAGTGCTAATAAGGCATTCCCTAATAAGGCGAATCTTAATAGCGGTTTGAACTCCATTTGGCAGTTCGTGTAATTAATATATGCTTCCGGAGGGTTTCCGTCAACAGTTTTTAATTAGTTTTTCTAATGTTTTGTTGTAATTTATACTAACTTGCTGATTTTAAAAAACTATCAACACTAAAAAATTGTACTCTGTTTTATTACCATAGGTTATTCATTGATAATCTAACGTCATTTAACCGTATTTTTGTTGTTATCTTTATATACATAAGGGCAAAAAATTGTATTTTCAAGACCTCATCAAGCAATAATTCACTTAAATGAAATAGCGTTAATTTTCTGTTTTGCTTATCACATTGTGGGCTATTAAATAAAGGGAATATCGGTTTTTAATGGTGACTGAGAACTACGACACACTATCTATTATCGGTAAATAGACGTGATCAAAATTGTGATCGTTCGCATTATTTAACGCGTGATAACGTTTACAATTGGTTACAGTATTTATCATGGAGTTACATCATGTCGTCTTACTTAGGGTTATCAAGCATAGATATTGCAGTCTTTGTTGTATATGTGTTAATTATTATCGGGGTCGGGTTATTCGTTTCTCGTAATAAAAAAGGTCAGACTAAAACCACGGAAGATTATTTTCTAGCGGGTAAATCTTTACCGTGGTGGGCGGTGGGGTCATCATTGATTGCTGCAAATATTTCAGCCGAACAATTTATTGGAATGTCAGGCTCTGGCTATTCGATTGGACTCGCTATTGCTTCTTATGAATGGATGGCGGCACTGACGTTAATTATTGTGGGTAAATATTTTTTACCCGTCTTTATTAATAAAGGTATTTACACCATTCCTGAATTTGTTGAACAACGCTTTAATAAAAACTTGAAGACTATTTTAGCTGTGTTCTGGATTGCACTGTATGTGTTTGTAAATTTAACTTCGGTATTGTATTTAGGCGGGTTAGCACTACAAACTATTCTTGGTATTCCTCTGATTTACTCTATTTTAGGATTGGCTCTTTTTGCATTGGTTTACTCTATTTATGGTGGTTTATCCGCAGTCGTATGGACTGATGTTATTCAAGTTTTCTTCCTTATTGTGGGTGGTTTAATTACAACAGTAATGGCGGTGTTGTATATCGGCGGCGCTGATGGGTTATTTGGTGGTTTATCTCGTATGGCTGCAGCAGCACCTGAACACTTTACAATGATCCTTGATCAAGATAACCCACAATACATGAATTTACCTGGAATCGCGGTATTAATTGGTGGTTTATGGGTTGCGAACCTTTATTACTGGGGGTTTAACCAATATATTATTCAGCGTACTTTAGCGGCTAAATCAATTGGTGAAGCTCAAAAAGGTATTGTTTTTGCAGCATTTTTGAAATTGATTGTGCCTTTCTTGGTTGTTATTCCTGGTATTGCAGCTTACGTGATTACCCATGACAGTACTTTACTTGCCGGTTTAGGTGATATTGGTCAAACTAATATCCCTAGTTTTGCACATGCAGATAAAGCTTATCCATGGTTGACGCAATTTTTACCGATTGGTCTAAAAGGCATGGTTTTTGCCGCGCTTGCCGCAGCGATAGTGTCATCACTTGCGTCAATGCTGAACTCAACCGCAACCATTTTTACGATGGATATTTATAAAGAATATATTTCACCTAATTCGAGTGATAGCCAGTTAGTGAATGTTGGCCGTGGTAGCGCAATTGTTGCCTTGGTTATTGCATGTATTGTTGCCCCAATGCTAGGTGGTATCGGACAAGCGTTTCAGTATATTCAGGAATACACTGGTTTAGTTAGCCCTGGTATCTTAGCGGTTTTCTTATTAGGTTTATTCTGGCATAAAACGAACAGCAAAGGAGCAATTGTTGGGGTGTTATTATCGATTCCATTTGCTTTATTCTTGAAGTTTATGCCTTTGAATATGCCATTTCTTGATCAGATGATGTATACCTTATTGTTTACTATGGCAGTGATAGTACTGGTAAGTTTGGGTAGTGCAACATCAGCATTAGACGATAAAGCGATTGATTTAGATCCTGATATGTTTAAAACCGATAAGATGTTTAATCTTGGTGCTTATGCCATTTTAATTATTCTTGCTGTGCTTTATTCTGTGTTCTGGTAATAACATTAGCATCATGTTAAATAAAGATAGCGAATCATTAGTTTCGCTATCTTTTTAATATCATTAATGGATACGACACTTATTTTGTTATCGATGGTAACGATTACAAAATAACAGTTAAATGACACGAGTAATTATTGATATGTCTGAAACCTTGATTCCTAATATTATTGAGTTTATGGGGACGGTTGATCCGTTTGATAAGCTAAACCCTAAAACATTACGTGATGTCGCGGGAATGATCACCATTCGTTATTTTGGTAAAGGAGAGGTGATTGATTTACAAGAAAGTGATCAACTGTATTTATTGCGAACGGGTGCTGTTGAACAACGCAATCTTGATGGTACGTTACGAGCAAAATTAGCAGCGGAAGATTTTTTTGGATTTTCTCGATTAACTCAGCAAGAGACCAATACTGCTAGTGATCCTTATACCATTACTGTTATTGAAGATGCGCTAATTTATTGTTTGTCTATTAATGCATTATTAGCCAAATTAAATGATCAACCGAATGCTTTAGCGCATTTTGCTTCACACGCACAAAGTCGCCTTCGCAGTGGATTAAATGTTGTGTGGTCACAACATGAAAAAGGGTTGTTTTTTAAACCTATCATGGACGTGCTTAATCCTCATATTGTTTTGGTTGAAAGTACTCAAACTATTCAAGCAGTTGCTAAAGCGATGCATGTGAGCACGAATTCATCTTGTGCTTTTATTATGCAGAATAATAAATTTATTGGCTTGATTACAGATAAAGACATGACGAAGCGCGTCGTTGCTGACGGTATCGCTATTAGCGAGAACATTGCTACTGTTATGACGCAGACGCCTTACAGTGTTAAACGCGACGATTTGGTGATCACGGCGGCATCGCTGATGATGCAACACGGTATAAAGAATATTCCAGTGGTAGATAATGGCGTTCCAATCGGATTAATTACCCCTTCTGATTTAGTTCAAAACCACCGTATTCAAGCGATCTTTTTAATCGATAAAATTAATAAAATTGAACGTCTTGATCAACTAGCGAAGCTTACTATTGAGCGACAGGCTATTTTTGAAGCCTTGGTTGAAGCGAAAGTGACTGTCAGTGTTATTGGTCAGGTTATGGCAATGATCATGGATGCTTATAATCGTCGGTTAGTGATGATGGCTGAGGCATATTTAGGGGCCGCGCCTTGTGAATACTGTTGGGTAGTTGCCGGTTCTCACGCCCGTAATGAAGTTCATATGTTGTCTGATCAAGATAATGCGTTGATTTTAGCAAACGACGCGACTGATGCAGATAAAGCCTATTTCCATCATTTAGCGATGTATGTCAGTAAGGGAATGGCGTTGTGTGGGTATGAGCTTTGCAGTGGTCGGTTCATGGCCGTGACGCATAAATGGTGTCAACCTCTCGCTGTATGGAAAGCGCATTATCAAAAATGGGCAGTAAACCCTGAATATGATTTATTACTAGAAATGAGTGTCTTTCTTGATATGCGCTATATCACAGGCAAGCAACAGTTAGTTGATGAGTTACAGGCGTGTATGTGTAAACAATTGGTTCGTAATGCACGTTTAATCTCAGCCTTGGCTCGTAATGCACTAGTACAGAAAACCCCGCTGAGTATTTTTAGAAATTGGGTATTAGTAAAAGAAGGCGAAAATGCCAATACACTTGATATTAAAGATGCTGCATTAAGTATTATTGTGAATTTAGTGCGTGTGCAATATTTACAGTTGTTATCCCAATTATACAGCGCAGAGAAAAGTGTCGTTTATAAAACCAATACCGAAGAAAGATTACAGGCATTGTTTGAACACAATGTCATAAATAAGGCGACGTTCAAGGATTTATTAGCAGCATTTCAATTTATTAGTCAGATTCGTTATAGCCATCAACTGCAAGCATTACAACGAGGTAAAATACCTAATAATCATATTAACCCGAATGCATTTAACAGTTTTGAACGCACACATCTACGGGAAACGTTTAAGTTGATTACCAGCTATCAAGAAGTCATCAAAATGAAGTTTTGTTAAGCATGAAGAATAATCATATTTTTGGCCGATCTCAGTGGTGTTTATGGTGGCAGCGCTTATTGGGAAACCCGTTAGGTGATTTGGAACAGCGACGAATAACGCTGTTACAACAGCGGCCTGACTTGCCTGATTTTATTCAAGCATTGTTTCGCGCACCATTACCGCAACCATCGACAGTGATAAACCAATGGCCATTGTTAGCGATTGATTTTGAAACTACGGGCTTTGATGCTCAGCAAGATGACATTTTATCGGTAGGCTATGTTGCTATGCAGAGTAATGCGATTGATCTGAGCACCAGTGTCAGTGAATTAATTAATTCAAGTGCAACAATTAAACCTGATAGTGTGGTGATCAATCATATTGATCATGCGCAATTATTACAAGGACAGCCACTTGATGAGGTGATGATGCGATTACTGGTGGCTTTGACTGGAAAAATAGGTATTGCTCACGGTTGTTTTATGGAACAAGGCTTTATCAGTGCGTATCTACAGCATAAATATCAATTGAATGATTGCCCACTATTGTGGCTAGACACGTTACCGCTGTATCAATCTTTATATAATAATCAAATCTCACACCAAGATGTGCGTTTAGGCAGTGCGCGGCATAAATTAGGCTTACCTGAGTATCAAGCCCATGATGCCTTGTTTGATGCTATCGCGTGTGGGGAGTTATGTATGGTGTTATTGCATAAAATTTACGGTAATAAATTGCCGACTATTGGCCAGTTGCTTAAACGTTAGTGTTATTTATTATAAGCTTTCGGTCTTAGTTTAAGGTTTAGGTGCTTTTCTTTATTTATCACTGTCGGTGTTATTCTGCATTGATCACTTAATTGCACATCTAAACAACACGCGATGTATAGATGCTCTACACTCAAATTAAAGCAATAGTGTGTTTTGGTTTGCTAGTAAGGGATTGGATAGCATGGGTGTCATTATAAGACGCTATTTACCGGTAGTGATTTTATTGCTGTTTGCAGGGGTGTCGGCAGGGTTATTATTAAATAGGCCTCAACCTCAGCAGAAAATGATTGAAAAGATTGTGCCAGTACTTGATGTGATGCAAGTAAAAAAGCAGCAATTGAATTTTAACATTAACTCTTATGGAATGGTTAAACCTAAGCATCAAGCAGAGTTAGTTGCGCAAGTAAGTGGCATTGTTAACCGTTTAGATCCTGCTTTTGCGGTTGGACAATTTGTACGAAAAGGGCAAGTGTTAGCGTATTTAGACGATGATGATTACCATGCTGATCTTGCTCAGGCACAGGCAACGTTAGCCCAAGCAAAAGCGAAACTTGAACAAGAAATCGCCCATGGGATCGTAGCAAAAAAGAATTTACGTCATGTCGCTGTTGCTAAGCAATCAGCGTTAGGATTACGCATTCCACAACGAAAACAAGAACAAGCGAATGTTAAATTTGCACAAGCAGCATTAGCACGTGCCCAACGTAACGTTGCTCGTACAACTATTATTGCGCCCTTTGATGGTTTAATTACAGAGAAAGCGGTTAATATTGGCACTCATGTCAATGTTGGCGAGCAACTTGGGCGCATATTTGGTACAGATGTCGCTAGAATCCGCCTTCCTGTGACACCACAAGCTTTTTCATTCCTCGACACAAACTCACTCAATACTCGCGTTATATTAGCCTCAGAGCGCCTTGGCCAACCTTATCAACATTGGCAAGCTGACTTTATTGGTACTGAAGGGATCATCGATCAACAAAGTCGAATGGTTTATCTTATTGTTGATGTGTTTGATCCTTATCAATTACAACACCCAAGTTCGCAACGTGCTGATGTTTTAAAATTTGGGACGTTTGTTACCGCAAATGTTGCAGCAAGGCCGATTAATAATGCCGTTAAGTTACAACGTCACGTGGTGAGAAATGATCATGTGATATTGGTTGATCGCAATGGTTTAACTCAAATGCGCAAAGTCGTGGTTGCGCGTACTGATCTTGATTATGCCTACATTAGCAGTGGGTTAGAAGAAGGTGAGTTAGTGTCACTGACGTGGCCAGATAATCATTTAGATGGCAAAGAAGTAACCCCTATTTTAAATACTCCCTCTAAGACGGAACAAGCAACACTTACACTGACGCATTCTAAAGGTACTGAGAACGGAGACTAATGAATGGAATCATCAGGAATCATTGCTTGGTTTACGCGTAATCATGTCGCCGCTAATTTGTTGATGTTGCTGGTGATGATCGGTGGTTTATTTTCAGTTAATCTTATTAATAAAGAGATATTTCCTGCCTTTGGTACTCATAAAATTACCATAACCACTCAATATACAGGGGCTGCCGCTGCCGATGTAGAACAAGGGATCATTGTTAAAATTGAACAAGCTATTGATGACCTTGCTGATATTAAGCGGGTGACGGCTGTCGCTAATCAAGGAAGTGGGGTTGTTACGGTTGAGCTTGATAATGATGCTGATCTTAATAAAGTTTTAGATGAGGTAAAACAGCGGGTTAATAATATTACGACATTCCCTACTCAAATGGAGCCGCCCTTGATTCAACGGGCGGAATTTATGAGTAATGTGATGTTTTTATCAATATATGGTGATTTGAGTGATCGCCAACTTAAACGTTATGCTCAAGTTGTAAAAGATGAAATTATTCAGCAAACCAGTGCGACAGCGGTGACGGTAAGCGGAATAAGAAATGATGAAATAGCAATTGAAATAGCCGCACAGCAACTGCGCGATCATGGCGTTACCATTGAGCAAATAGCACAGGTATTACAGCAACGCTCATTGGACTTACCCGCCGGAGCAATTAAAGCCCAAGATGGTGATGTGTTAGTTCGTACCACAGAACAACTTTATCAAGGTGATCAATTTGCCAATATCGTTTTACGCACGAACGCGGATGGAAGTCGATTACGCCTGTCTGATATTGCCACTGTAACGGATGGTTTTGTCGAAAAATCAGTACTTAATCGATTTAATCAACAACGTGCCGCGGTGATACAAATTCGAAATCTTCCTAATCAAGACGCAACGCTCATATCCCAGCAAATCAGTGATTATGTGACGAATAAAAAGGCACAATTACCAGCGGGTATTCATATTGATAAATGGGCTGATATGTCACATTACCTTGAAGGGCGGCTTAATATGATGCTGTCTAATATGGTGTATGGCGGATTATTGGTGTTTATTATTCTCGCTATTTTTCTTGAAGTGAGATTAGCATTTTGGGTAATACTTGGGTTACCTTTTTGTTTTCTTGGCACGTTATTATTTATGCCATTTGAGATGATTAATATCTCCATTAACTTATTGTCGTTATTTGGGTTTATTCTCGTACTTGGGATCGTGGTTGATGATGCAATTGTTGTTGGAGAAAGTGTTTATTCAGAAGTAGAACAAAAAGGGCAAACAATTAATCATGTTATTCAAGGGGCGAAGCGAGTCGCTATTCCTGCAACCTTTGGGGTATTAACGACCATGGCTGCATTTGTGCCAATGCTGTTGTCAGATAGTCCTCGCACTGAATTTTTTAAGGCCATTGGATGGGTGGTTATTTTATGTTTAACTTTTTCCCTGATTGAATCTAAATTAATTTTGCCCGCCCACTTAGCCCGATCGCGTTTAGTACAACAACGATCTTGGAACAATCCCATTGTGCGAATGAAACAACGCTTTAATCAGGCGGTAAATAAGTTTATTCATGTCCATTATCGACGTTTTATTGGTTTGGCCATCGTGCATAGATATAGTGTCTTAGCGACATTTGTTGGTGTGTTGTGCTTAGCATTGGCGTTAGTGTTCAGTGGACAATTACGGTGGGTGTTCTTTCCTAAATTACCCTCTGACTATATTCAAGTCTTGGTAGAAATGAATGATTCTAATTCAAAAGCAAATAATATTAAGGTTATTAATCAATTAGAACAGGCGTTGTATGCAACTGATGAAGAAATTTATCAGCAGCAGGGCATGCATGTCGTGAAGCATAGCTTTGTTAATATGCGAGACAATAACAATATGTTTGTGTTAGTTGAATTAGAAAAAAGCGAAAGTTTACCTATAAGTAGTTTTGAGATTTTAAATAAATGGAAACACCATATTCCACCATTAGTTGGCGTCAAAACTATTGCTTATGAAGCGTCTATTGACCGCCAGAAAAGTGATATTCAATACCGTTTACAAGGTGAGAATAGTCAGCAACTTTTGCAAGCAGCTACAAAATTAAAGCAGCAACTTGAACGTTATCAAGGGGTGTTTAATGTTGAAGATGATTTATCTGCGCCAACGCAAGAGATTAATATTAAGTTAACGTCAATTGGGAAAATATTAGGTTTATCCGTCGCGAATCTGACCAATCAAGTTCGACATGCTTTTCATGGTATTGAAGTTCAACGTATTTTACGCAATAACGAAGAAGTGAAAGTGATGGTACGTTATCCTGCTGATGAGCGTCGTAGTGTCGGTTATTTACAAAATATGAAAGTGGTTTTATCAAATGGTACGTTGGTGCCATTTTCTGAAGTGGCAACCATTGATTTTATTTCAGCATTAAACAGTATTAATCGGGTAGATAAACGTCGAACATTGGTCGTTAGTGCAAATGTTCACAAAGGTAAAGCTTCTCCATCTGAGATATATACCATTATAAATAAAGATTATTTACCGTTATTACGTCAGCAATATCCAGCAGTTAACATTCAACTTGATGGGCAAGCAAAAGAAGAGTCTGAAACGAAAGTTAGTCTATTTCGTGATGCGGTATTAGCACTGGTTGCTATTTTTGCATTAATGGCGATTCCATTGCGATCATACAGCCAACCGTTGATCATTATGTCAGTGATCCCCTTTGGTATTATTGGTGCCATTGCTGGACACTATTTTGCGGATATTTCACTTAATTTACTGAGTGTGTTTGGTATTTTGGCATTGTCTGGTGTAGTGGTGAATGATTCTTTAGTGCTGGTGGTATTTATTAACCGTGCTTTGGAACAAGGTACTTCTCTTTATGATGCCGTTATTGATGCAGGGTGCTGTCGTTTTCGTGCCATTGTACTAACGTCACTAACCACCTTCTTTGGCTTGGCGCCTATTTTACTTGAAACGAGCTTGCAGGCACAAATAGTGATTCCAATGGCAACATCATTGGCATTTGGAATCTTATTTGCAACAGTAGTTACTTTACTATTAGTGCCTGCTCTGTATTTAATTTTGAATGACATTAAACAAGTTTGTCGTCGTTTATTTCATTATTGGTGGCGTCCACAATTGGATAAATAATGTCTTGTTTAAAAACCAAATCCAACCCCAGCAGCAATACCTGCGTCATGTTGGCTATCATCAGAAGCGGCTAAAGTGACAATACCGTGCTGACCGACATCGAATTTTCCTCCAATAGCCATTGCCGATTGGTTATCATAATTAGCGACACCCATACCAAGAGTATAGTGATAACCTTGTCGCATTGGGATTGATGTCATCGCCATTGCACTTGCAATACCCGCATTGGCTTGATTATGTACTTTTTCAATATTGTGGGAAAGTAAGTCGACTTTTTGATCCGTATATTCATTCGCGGCAGATAACGTAGCCGCTGATTTATTATTAGTATAAGTATTGGCTTGTTGTACGGCGTTGATACTTTGCTGATGGCTGTATTTATTTGCAGTGGTGAGTGTTGTTGCGGATTTATCATTAGTATAACTATTGGCTTGTTTTACCGCATTAACACTTTGTTGCTGGCTATAATTATTCGCAGTGGTGAGTGTTGTTGCAGCTTTATTATCAGTATAAGTATTAGCTTGTTGTACTGCGTTGACACTTTGTTGATGACTATATGTTTTTGCTTCGGTTAGTGTTGAGGCTACTTTTGTATTAGTATAATTTTCTGTTGCTTTTATACCTTTATTTAATTGACTGACATTCACCGCATCAGTACTCGCGATACCTGAATTTACATGCTCTAAACGACGTTGGATTTGATTATTACCAAAGGAGACTTGACCATCAATTGATTGTGATTGGTTACCTATTGCAATTGAACCTCGAGTACCTGTGGCATGGGCATAATTACCAATAGCAATATTGGAGGTTGATGAACGAGCGTTTGTACCTAATGCGGTAGAATAGCTACCATTAGCTTGGGCGCCAGAGCCAAAAGCAACGGCTGCATTACCAATCGCATGTGCTGTTGATCCAAAGGCTTCAGCTTGAATGCCTTTAACAATAGCCCCTGAGCCAAAAGAAGATGAACTATTACCGTGAGTATTTGCGTTTGAGCCAAAAGATGCAGATTGATCGCCGACAGCCGTTGCGGCAACACCTATTGCAACCGCAGCATCACCTTGAGCGATAGCTTGATAACCTTCAGAAACACTTGAATTACCCTGAGCACTGGCGTTAGGACCAACTGAAATAGACGTTGTACTGTTTTTTACATTGGCGTCATTACCAATAATGACATTATTTGATTGAGCCGTTGGCGTTTCAGCCATACTTGATGCAGATAAAGTAGCAAGTATTAAATAGGCTAAGTGATGTTTTTTCATAATAGAGCCCCTTGTTTCTATATAGAGATAGTAGAGCAAGAGGATGTATGAAAGTTAGTAGCAGAATTTAAATAACAGAAACCAAAACTGAACAAATCATAATCAATGGCAGAATGTGATTTTTTATGCTTTTAAAAACGGTATAAAACGTATTTAAATGGGTGCTTATGCATTTGTTGCGGGTTGATTTGTAATTTTTTCAGTATTAATAAATATTACTTGTTTCTAATTGTGGCTATTTAGTGCTCAAGGTGACTAATTATTGTTGTTTATCTTGTTGTGATGCTGATGCTTTTTTTTCGCTGCGTTTTTATGTGATAAACACTCACTATAATCATTAAAACCTTTTTGTTGGCATTCAATAACTTTATTTTTCATTTGATTTAATTCAGTATTATTACGGACTGAATAAATATTGCCGTTAGTACAAGTAATTGAAATTATACCATTGGGCTCAAAATGATAGCCTTCAATGTCACTTCCACAGGGGTTAAACCCTATATCTGCTTTTACGCTGACTTTAGTTGGAATAACTCGCACACTTTCAGTTACACATCCTACTAATAATAAACAAAACAAGGTTGTAATAATAAATTGTCTCATGTAATGAAAAGCTTTTTAAAGGTAATGAAGATGGCAATTATAAATGAAAAAAGTATGAATATCATGTTATGAAGAGCTAATTGATCACAGTAAAGCATACTAATATATTTGTCAGTATGCTTTAGTCTGCTGAAGAATAATTATTCTTCGTCACTATTAATGATAGTAACGGGACCATAATAATGATGGTGATGATGCGTTGTATAATGGTGATGGTGAGTATCTTTATGTGCGGTACCAACACCACCATGGATATGATGTCCATGTGATGGTTCATGTTCACGATATTGTTGGTGATCTTTATCATGTTTGTGTTTTTCATTATCAGTATAATGATGTTTCATTGTTTCATGCGTTGATTCTTTTGTTTTTTGAGTTGCCATAAATACCTCTATTTTATGATATATCTGGACTCAGTAAGCGTAGTTCATTTTTAAATAGAAAGGGTTGTTTGGCTTTTTTTTATGCACTTTTGCTATATAAATAAAATAATCTTAATTTCATTTTTAATGTAATTCATTGATTAATAATATTTTTCAAGTTTATTCGTGGTTATATTTAAAAGAGATAGTTATTCTTTATTATTTAAAAAAGAGCATTAATTAATATTGTTGCTATATGGAATTAATGTTTTACATTCAAATTGTTCGCAGAGTCACACGGTAAGTGCTATAACGTTGGCTGTTTAACGATGCGGAATACAACATGAATCTCGATGAATTTAAAATATTATCAGTAGTGCTGATTTTTATAACTACTGTACTTGCGGGATTGTATCCGTTTTTACGTAAATTTAAAACGACCCGACCATTAGAATCTCCGGCAGCAGAAGCCTTAGCATCAGGTGTTTTTCTAGGTGCAGGTCTTATTCATATGCTGGGTGATGCCTCTAAATCATTTTTAGATCATGGTATTGAATATCCAATTGCCTTTGTATTAGCCGGCAGCGTGTTCTTATTATTATTATGGTTTGAACACTTAGGTCGCCGTTTAGATGAACATGGCGACAGTAACAGTCCTGCATTCGCTATTTTAGCGATGGTCATTCTATCTATTCATTCGTTACTTGCGGGTACGGTGCTTGGATTAAGTGGTTCAATTACAATGATGGTTATGATCCTCATTGCTATTCTAGCGCATAAATGGGCAGCAAGTTTTTCACTGGCTGTGCAATTAAGTAAAAGCCGCTTGTCGTTGCGCCAATCTTTAACTATGTTTGCACTATTTACGATAATGTTGCCGCTTGGTGTGGGGTTAGGATCGGGTATTTTAGACTATACCGAAAACTATCCATTATTAGAGCCTATCTTTTATTCATTAGCTGCTGGTACATTTTTGTACCTTGGTACATTGCATGGTTTAAAACAGTCAACCATGGTTGATAAATGCTGTGATTTAAAGAATTTCACTTTTGTCGTTATCGGTTTTGTTTTAATGGCCGTGGTTGCTATTTGGGCTTGATTGTTTTATTACGCTAAATTCCACCTTATTGTCCGCGTTAGTTACTTCTAGCTAACGCGGAACTGCTTTATCTGGGTAATACCCTAACGTCATTACATCATCTTGTCTTTGAGTTAGAAACTGATGTGCTAATTATTTAAAAGTTGATCCCCCTCACGTGCAATGGGACAAATGTCCTCATCTTAGATAAAGATACCTTTTACAATTGCTTCAAATTATTAATAAGAACAAAAGGATTAACGGATGGACTTTCTTTCTTGGTTTGATATCAATAACACCCTTGTTAATTTTCCAATCGGTGACGGTTATGCAATGTCATGGATTGAAGCAATTGGTACTGTCTTTGGTCTGCTGTGTATTTGGTTTGCCAGTAAAGAAAAAACCATAAATTTCTTTTTTGGTCTTATTAATGTCACCTTGTTTTGTATTATTTTCTTTCAAATTCAATTGTATGGGTTGTTGCTATTACAAGTATTCTTCTTTGTTGCCAATATTTATGGTTGGTTCGCATGGACAAGACCAACTAGCGAGGGAGATAACTTAGAGGTTCGGTGGTTAAGTAAGCCAAAATTAGTCATGACCGTGACATTAAGTGCAATTGCGATTGGGTTACTAACGGTTTATATCAACCCCGTGTTTTTTGCTTTAGCTAATTTCGCTGTAGATATATTGAATGTTTTCGGTGCTAATTTAGCGGCTCCAACATTACAACCCGGCGCGTTCCCATTTTGGGATGCTACCATGACGGTACTGTCTATTGTGGCACAGATTCTAATGACACGTAAGTATGTTGAAAACTGGATTGTGTGGGTAGTTATTAATATCATCAGCGTCGGTTTATATGCAGTACAAGGCGTGTATGCAATGTCTATTCAGTATGCAATTCTACTCTTTGTTGCGGCAAATGGTGCCCGTTGCTGGATTGCAATTGCGAACAGAAATAAACCACAAGCTAAGAAGGTTATCGCATGAATCAACAACCTCATTTATTAATTAGTCACGGTCAAATTGCCACGAGTATTTTAGTCTGCGGTGAGCCTGATAGAGTAAATCGAATTGCGGAACGTTTTTTAACAAATAGTGTGTTAATTGCTGAAAATCGTGAATACCGTATTATTAATGGCGACTATCAGGGTAAACCCGTTACATTGTGTAGTACGGGGATGGGCGCACCATCAATGATTATTGCTTTGGAAGAACTTAAGCGATGTGGTGCTGAATATATTATCCGTGTTGGCTCAGCAGGGGCACTGCAATCAAATATTGGTTTAGGTGAACTCATTGTTGCCGAAGGTGCAGTGCGAGATGAAGGTGGCTCTAAAGCATATATTCCAAGTGAATTTCCGGCTATTGCTGATCATCAATTGGTTCACTTATTAAAAACAGATTTATCGCAACAGAATATTAACTATCATAGTGGCATTGTACGTTCTCACGATAGTTTTTATACCGATGAAGAAGATAATATTTGTGAGTATTGGCATAAAAAAGGCGTATTAGGGGCTGATATGGAGACTTCTGCCTTATTAACGGTGGGGCGTTTACGTCAACTAAAAACAGCCGCAATTTTGAATAACGTGGTGCTTTATCAGCAGAATGTAAGTGAAGGGATTAGTGCTTATGTTAATGAAGCTGAAGATATGATTAAAGGGGAACAGTTAGCTGCCCATACTGCGCTGAATGCCCTTATTAAGGTTGTTTAAGTCTATTTAATCACCAAATTAATAGCCCGATTGTTATAAATTGGGCTATTTTAATGTGCACTATACATTTTCCTATTCAGTGCCATAAAAACCCGCTATCTTGATTTAAAATGAAACAATAGTGATATGCGCAATGCAATTGACTCCTTCCTCCTCAACCCGTTTTAGTGATTACCTAACCCAACATTATGCGAGTTTTCGCCAAGCACTATATAAGTGTCAAATCGGCAGTAAACGCTACCAAATCGGCGATGCTATCATGCAGCAAGGTCAGGATATTACTCAGTTAATGATTGTGCCTGTTGGACGAGTGTCGATGCATATTTGTGCTGTTAATGGGCGTCGTTTTCAATTGGGAGAGATGGACTGTAACTATAATGTCTTTGGTGAAATGGAGTTCTTTACTAAAACATCATGCCAATGGTCGGTTATTGTTGAAGAAGCGATAGAAATTGACATTCTTGATATGAAAAAAGTAGAGAAATTACTGTTAGAACGCCCTGAGTTTAGTTTGTTTTTTGCTTCTGCATTGGCGCTTGATTACCAAGATTCGCTTGATATTTACACCTACCGTTTATTACATCCCATTACTTACAATATTGCATTTGATTTACTTCAGCACGCCCGTAATTCGATGACCCTTGGTCGATTTAATAAAGCAGATAAAGAAGCTGAACGGTTTGGCACATCAAGCCGTGTTTATCGACGCGCATTAAAGACATTGATTCAGCAAGGATTAGTTGAGAAACAAGGTTCTGAGCTTATTATTGTGGATCTGGCTGGGTTACAGAAGTTTGTAGATCACTTTGAAGATTATGAATTATCGTAAGTTGTTTCTGAGTTTTTAAAATAACAATGGCGACTGATTAAGCCGCCATTGTTTGATGTTATTACTTGATATTTATGATTACGCATAATGTTATGCGTTGATAACTTATTACGGTTCAGCTAGATTAATTTCTGTTCAGCCAATAGATCAATAAAGAACGCGTATTCAAGTGCATCTTCATGGAGAGCCTTAAAGCGACCTGATGCGCCACCATGACCTGCTTCCATATCTACTTTAAACAACAGACGGTTATCGTTCGTTTTAACATCACGCAGCTTAGCAACCCATTTCATTGGCTCGAAATACTGCACCTGCGAATCATGTAACCCCGTCGTCACCAATAGGTGAGGGTAGTCATGAGCGGCAATGTTATCGTAGGGTGAATAGCTCAACATGTAGTCGTAGTACTCTTTGTGGTTAGGATTTCCCCACTCATCATACTCGTTAGTTGTTAGTGGAATTGATTCATCAAGCATGGTGGTAACAATATCAACAAACGGTACGTGAGCTGCAACGCCACAGTAAAGCTCAGGGGCTTGGTTGATAATCGCGCCCATTAATAAACCGCCCGCAGAGCCACCGACAGCGAAGATCTTGTCTTTTGCGCCATAGCCTTGTTCTACTAATGATCGGGTAACATCAATAAAGTCATTAAAGGTGTTTTGCTTGGTGAGTTTCTTACCATCTTCATACCAAGGGCGGCCCAACATTTCAGAACCACGAATATGCGCAATCGCATACACAAAACCGCGATCTAATAAGCTTAAACGAGTTGATGAAAAGCTTGGGTCAATGATAGCGCCGTATGATCCATAACCATATTGATACAACGGGTTAGTGCCATCTTTTTTAAAGCAATCTTTACGATAAACCAGTGATACCGGAACGGATTTACCATCACGAGCGGGTATCATAATACGTTCAGAACGGTAATTATTCGCATCAAAATCACCGAGAATTTGTGCTTGCTTGAGTACTACATTACTGCCATCGTTCAGATTAAAATCGTAGTGAGTACCTGGTGTGGTCATGCTTGAGTAATACAGGCGTAATTTGTCTGAATCAATCTCTTTATTACCGTAAAGATAAAGTGTGAATGCTTCATCGTTGAAATGTAATTGTTGCTGCTGTTGAGTGTGCAGATCACGCACAGTAATGCGAGTTAAGCCATTCTCACGCTGCTGATATACTAGATAATCATTAAAGATCTCGTAATCTTCCAACATTGCGCCTTCTTGCGCAGGGATCACGTCTTGCCAATGATCTTTATTGGCGATATCAGTTGTAGCCACTTTCATTAAACGGAAGTTAACCGCTTCATAGTTAGTGTGAATATAGAACCAGTCATCAAGCTTAGAAATACTGTATTCCAAGCCAACTTCACGATCTAAGAACGATACAGCTTGCGCATTGGCATCGTTAGCATCAATGAAAGAAACGGCGCTAGTTTCAGTACTTGAATGCCAGATGTAAACCAGAGAGTTGTCTTTGCTTTTACCGATTGAGGTGTAAAAAGTCTGATCGGTTTCCTCAAAGATTAACTGATCGTCAGCTTGTGGTGTACCTAAGCGGTGACGATAAACCTGATAACCTAATAAGGTTTGTGGGTCTTTGTGAATATAGTAAAACGCTTGGTTATCATTTTGCCAAGCAACAGAGCCGCTAGTACCTGTAATTTCATCAGCAAGGTACTGACCTGTGGTGAGATCTTTAATTTTAATGGTGTAAATACGACGGCTTACCGTGTCTTCACCATAAGCTAATAAGTTTTCGTTAAGGCTAATGCTGACACTGGAAACATCATAGTAATCATGCTCAGATGCGAGTTGGTTTAGATCGAGTAAGACTTGCTTATCGGTACCCGAAAAATCAGTAGCGCGCACTGAAATAGGGTATTCATTATCGCCAGAGACTTCACTTGAATAGTAATAACTGCCTTGCTTTACAGGGACGGTATTATCATCTTTAACAATACGTCCTTTTAGCTCATCAAATAATGTTTGCTGTAATGCAGTGGTGTGTGCCATTACTGCATCTGTGTAACTATTTTCAGCATTTAGATGCGCGATGATCTCAGGATCTGTGCGGCTGTCATCTCGCATCCAATAGTAATCATCAATACGCGTATCATTATGGATGCTCATCTCATGGGGGATTTTCTTAGCAACAGGGGCGCTCACGGCCTGAGTGTTGCTATTATCATGAGATGTCGCTGATGCTGATGTTGTGTCGTTCAAAGTGTTGTCCTTTTGTGGCTACTGGGTGAGATAAACCACTGAGTAAAACCAATAGATACAGCAATATTATTTGCTTTGATGGTAATAACCTTGGGGCTATTGGTGGCTTTTTCAATCCTTCGTTTTACAAAATAGAATGACTAATGGCTACATGAATTGAAGATGCTTATTGAGAGGAGAAAGCAGAACAGTAATTGATGTTTTCATTATTGAGTTATCTAGCTGAAGTTATTGGTTTTTATGTGATTTATAAAAGAGGGCTACATTTCTATTCTTAACATATAAGAATGAATAAAAACGGCCAATCAAGCGTGATAAAGATCACAAAAAATACAGGGTAACTATTTATGATGAAATAAGATTATGATCGAATAAATTGTTATTAAATGAAAAAAAGACGTGTTATTGCAGTAAGTGTACTGATTTTTGCTGGGCTGATTGGTGTAAGAGATCTGTATATGACGTTAGAACCTCAACATGAGGTTAACGTTAATGGTAAAACACTACATTTAGGTCAGGTATATTCTCAACATTTATTGTCGACGGTTGTTATTACGAGTAATGAAGAAACACTGCTAACGGTAACCGCACCGATTACAACGATCGTTAAACAACTCACAACCGAACTCAATAATGATGTAAATGAGGCAAATAAAACGCTTTCTGCTGGTGAAAAAATGCAGTTATCAACAGCGTATTTTAATACCAATATTACTCTTCATTTATCAACCGTAGTGACTTATAACACTCAGCATTATGCGTCAGTTTCAATGCCATTAGAGACGGTAGCCGTTAATTATACCGTTAATGATGCAGTGCAATTTAATGATATTATTGAGTTAGTGCAACGTTATCAAAAGAGTACTCAGAAGATATTTAATAATAATTATGATTTTATAAACTAGAGATTTACAAGCAATCATAATAGGAATCAAATACCGTTATTAAATTGATTACCAGTAAAATTGTGATGATCGTTTGATTCTGAAATTTTATGATTGTTTGTTTTTAAAGACTATAGATACTTTCATTTACTTTTGATTTTAATTTAAAGAAAACATATGAAAGTAACTAGACGTTCATTTATCCATTATGCAGCTTCAATGTCTGTGTCTGCTGCAGCATTAACCAGTATGGGAGTGATGGGGCAACCGATAGCGCCTAAAAAGAATAATGTGTTGTTTATTGCCATTGACGATCTTAATGATTGGATTGGTGCTTTAGGTGCGCATCCACAAGCAAAAACGCCTAATATTGATCGTTTGTTTCATCGTTCAACTGCGTTTACCAATGCTCATTGCCAAGTGCCAGTGTGCGGACCTTCGCGTACAGCTTTATTAACGGGAATGAGCCCAACGACAACAGGGCTATACACCAATAAAGAGCTAGGTATCAAACCGTTTTCGCCTGTTGCTGAGTCTGTTTTAGGTAGTTCTCCCGTCTTACCACAGCACTTTAAAAGTAACGGCTATTACACCATGGCATCAGGGAAAATATCTCATCATGGTACTGCGGATTTTCGTCATGCAGAGCAGTGGCATGAAGAAGTTCCACTCTATGTTATCGGCCCTCGTGATGCGCATATTTTTGCCAATGGTTACGGCTATGGTTCATACGGTAAAGATGATCATAAATATTATCCATTCCCTGTTGGTGGGGGACAAATTATTCAATCTGAACACTACGGTCCAGGTACACCGGGTATGTCTTTGTGCAGTGGTGCGTTAGAACGACGGGATATTCCTAATGGTGGTGTTATGCCTGATGAATATTTTGCTGATTGGACGGTTGAACGGCTTAAGAAAACCTATGATAAGCCGTTTTTTATGGCGTGTGGCTTTATTCGTCCACATGTACCTTACACTGCCCCAAAAGAGTATTTTGATTTATTCCCACTTGATGATGTGATTGTGCCTGACACAATAAGCAAAGAAATGGCTGATGTTCCATTATACGGTAAAGCGTTAGCATTGGGGATCATTCCAAATGGTGATGCGGCAGCGGTTGAAAAAACCAAAATGCGTAAAGAGTTAGTCCAAGCTTATCTCGCCTGTATTGCCTTTGTTGATGCGCAAGTGGGAAAGTTGCTTGATACTCTAGAAGCTAGCCCACATGCAAATAACACCACCGTCATCTTTTGGGGCGATCACGGCCAGAACTTTGGTGAGCACATGAATTATCGCAAGCAAACCTTATGGGGAGAATCAACGCGAGTGCCGCTATTAATCAGCGAAGCAGGGCAGAAGCAAGGTAAAATATGTCGCCAAGCGGTAAGTTTGCTTGATGTTTATCCAACTCTGGTTGAGATGTGTGGTTTACCGAACGTTGCCACTAATGAAGGTATTTCACTGGTGCCATTACTTAGAAACCCAAACTTTGATCGTAAAATTCCTGTCGTCACCACTTATGGTTATCAATGCCATGCGATTCGTGATCAGCGTTACACTTATATTCGTTATCGTGATGGGGGTGAAGAACTTTATGATCGTAGCGTTGATGCTGACGAACATCATAATTTAGCCGCCGATAAACAATACCAAGCGATTAAAACCAAGATGGCGCAGTGGTTACCCAAAAATGAAGTATTACCGTTTGGAATGAAAGACTTTGATAATGAGAGCGGTGATTTTATTACCAAGATCCTAGCTAAATTTGAAAACAACGGTATTCCAGCATACTTACAGTAATTCCAAATTATGAAAAGCCACTGTGTTGTTGAAGCGGTGGCCTTTTATTTGGGGACAGCCATAACTTTGCATATTAACTATGAGCTACTACAGTTAAGCTTCAAGTTGCTTATGGTGAAACGAATGACAATCTCAAGACGAAAATTGATAGAACCTCAAATCACGCCCTTTTATCATGTGATTAATCGCTGCGTGCGTCGTGCTTATTTGTGTGGAGATGACCCATACAATGGCAAAAAATATCACCATCGTCGTGGTTGGATAGTAAATAAAATCAAACAATTAGCCTCTGTGTTTTGTATTGATGTTTGTGCTTATGCGGTGATGAGTAACCATTATCATTTAGTGCTTAAAATAGACACCGAACAGCAGCAAAAGCTAACGCCAGAAGCGGTGATATCACGCTGGTTACAGTTATTTAATGGTCATCCTATTGCGGTCGATTTTTTAAAAGAGGGTCAAATTGGCTCGGATAAACAACAAGCATTATCAAATTTAGTGGCTGAATGGCAACAACGATTAGGCAGTATTAGTTGGTTTATGCGCTGTCTTAATGAAGAAATAGCACGAAAAGCCAATAAAGAAGATCAATGTAAAGGCGCGTTTTGGGAAGGGCGATTTAAGTCTCAGGCACTACTGGACGAGCAAGCGTTATTATCTTGCATGATGTACGTTGATCTAAATCCAATTAGGGCTGGCATTACACCTTCATTAGAGCAGTCTGATTTTACCTCTATTCAACAACGTATTCGTGAATACCATCATGCTAAAGCTTCCAGTTCAAAGAAAACGCCATCAAGTACTAATCATTTTACATTATTACCTTTTGTTGGTGCTGAACATCAGGCAAAAAAAGCGGGGATAAACTTTGCTTTTGCTGATTACCTTGAACTGATTGACTGGACTGGTCGGTGTATTCGAAATGATAAAAAAGGCTTTATTGCACCTAATCAACCCAAGATTTTACAGCAAATGGGAATAACACCAGATGCTTGGCTTGAACACAGTGAACAATTTATGGAGCATTATGCCAATGTAAGCGGGAAATGGTCCCGAATGTGTGCATTCAAACAACATGTTGGTGGGCATTGGTGCAAAGGGAAGTCAGCGAGTCACCAGTTACATCCTAATTAGATATAGTTTCTTATTATCAGATGAAAATACCGCAATAACTGTCAGGATTGTGGGCTTTTTTGATCCTGAAATATGCTAACAGAACCGATTTAGTGATGAATTATAAACAATAAGCTGTAATTTTTAGAATTGAGAATTTATTGCTGGTGGAATGGTTTGTTTTTGGGGGGCTCTATTTAAGAGCTAATATATTTGGCTGTCCAGCATAAAGCACATAAACAAAAGACAACCCCTAAAATAGCAGGCTGTCTAATATTATTTTATTTTGTTGTTGAGACTAAGCCATACCGCTAACGCTTATAAACCCTGAACATATTGGGCATTAGTTGAGATAGGCACTAAATTATCCAGTTCAGCTTTAGCGTCATCATTACCAGCAAGTAGTGCTTCAAAGTGTTTGATTAGTTCTACTTTGTCTTGTTCTTGCTTTGAACCTGCACCGATGTTGGTTAAATCAATAAAGAACTCGTCAAACAAATGCGAGAAATCATTCACTGCATCAAAGTTTAGGAACTGCTCATGATTGTAAATACTTGGGTAGCCACCTTTTTGTTTATCAACCGCAAATGAAATACCTTTTACATTAGTAATGGTGGTCGCTTTTTCGCATTTCAGCATACAGCCAGCTTCAATGGCCGGTTTCTTACAGCCAACGGTTTGTTGGAAGAAACATTGACGGCTGGTCATCATCAGGATTGGATGATAAATGCTGTAACAGAGCTTAAAGTTTTCTGGACGGGTAATATTTCTGATTTGACCACGGTTGATCTCGTTAGAAATAAAGGCACCAGCACAGTTTAATTCTTCTTTTAACGTAAGAAGAGCGTGTGAGTTGGTGGTATTTAAGAACGGTCCTGCCACCCACTCGATACCCATTTCATAAGCTTTATAAGCAATACCCGTATTGTTAGTTACGATACGCTTAGGTTTCACTTGCTCAAGGATTTTGACTGATTCTAAATAATCTTTACCAATTAATACCGCTGGGAACCAAGGAATCAAACGAGGGTTTTCTTGTAATAACGTAATGTGCTTAAGACAGTTCTTTTTCAAGCTTTCAGGAAGTTTGAAGTAGATATCAGCATCTGTTACATCAGTAAGGTGTAAATCTTTTTCATTGGCAATCAGTAACGATAGTTTAGGTGTTGATGATACTTTATCGTGTTTAGGTAAAGCGGGTACATCAACATGCTTAATTACCTCACGAGAGCCATTTAATAAAAATGCTGCTTGGTTTTTTAGAACCGTAATTTCTTTAAACGGCACCGTTAAGTTAGCATCAAAGTTGTCAAAGTTCATTGGCGCTAGATCAAACGTTGCATTATTAAAACTACGGAAGCGTTTATCTAGCGTTTCTGATGTAATGGCAATTTCATCTGCTATGCGTAATAACGAATCAGTTTTTACTTCAAATGAGGTGTTACCTGCTATGATATTAAGTGTTAGCGGTGTGTTTTCTTTGGCAGTAAAAGCCAATGTTAGAGCAACTTTATCAATGCTTAGATCTTTAATCTTATCGGCTAGTTCAGCACCTAATGCATTTTTTTCATTATAAAGATCTTGTTTTACATCATGGATTTGAACAACAGAAATAGCATTGTTTTTTTCAACCGCATAATTAACACTGTTATCACGCGGGTTATCGGTAAACATTTTCTTGTTGAGATCGCCCTGTAAAAATGAGTTAGTGAAGCTACGGTTAAAGACTTTATGTAAATTGCTATCGTCAGCTAATAACTTACCTGATTCAATAAAGTTATTGATCTGTTTGCGCCATGTATCAACCACAGTGTAAACATAGTGGGCGCCTTTAATACGGCCTTCGACTTTTAATGAATCAACCCCTGCATCGACCAGTTCAGGTAAATCAAAGTAGGCTGAATTATCTTTTAAGTTAAGCGGGAAGCGATGACCTTCAGCGGTCACTTCGTATTCGTCACGGCAAGCTTGGCTACAACGACCACGGTTACCTGAGTTACCGACACTGACTGAACTTGAGTAACATTGACCAGAGAAAGCGATACATAATGCGCCATGGACAAAGACTTCAGTTAATACATCATGATCATGAGCGACGGTTGTTAATGCTTTAATCTCACCAAGGTTGAGCTCACGCGATAAGTTAACTCGTGTAGCGCCGATTTTGTGTAAGAATAAAATTTGACCTTCGTTGTGGGTTGTTAACTGAGTAGATGCATGGATATGTAATGATGGGAAATGCTTTTTAACAATGTTGAAGATACCCAAATCTTGTACGATGATGCCATCAATGCCACTGTTAACCAGTTTATTTAGCAAGCGTACCAAGCTAACAACCTCGTGTTCTAATATTACGACATTGAGCGTTAAGAAGACTTCACAGTTGTGCTCATGTGCCAGTCGTAATACGCCATTTAGCTCATCATATGAAAGATTGGAGGCGCGGTTACGGGCATTGAACATATCTAAACCACAGTAGACGGCATTTGCACCAGCAACAATCGCCGCTTTAATTGCTTCTACGTCACCACCCGGTGCCAATAATTCTATTTTTCTACTCATGCGAAATAACCTACTCAATGCTTTTCTTGTAATTTTTGAGAGGGCATTCTATCTGTATCTGTAGGGTAATACCATAAAATAGGCTTTTGTTGATATAAATCAATCAAAGAAATGTAAATGTATGCATGTAAAGTTAGATGAGAGGGTCGTTATAACGTTACATTACAATTGTGGATGATTACAGCAACATCAAGGTTACTTATAGCTGATGAATTACAACATATGGGTGTCCAATTATCTTAATCATCTTTTGGCTGTCCCATGATTTGTCTTTGATTTGTCTTTGATTTGTCTTTGATTTGTCTGCCCATGATTTGTCTATGATTTCCTGATTAACCATATTTAAAGCTTAAAGTTACTGGTGGTAAACGTACTAAAATATATGGCTGTCCAAGCTTCTTTATCAGCGAATGCTAAACATAATCAACGTAGAGATATTAAAACCATTCAAGATCAAATATTAACTGAGTTTGGGGTTGAGATTGAATCGATAGTTAATCAAAAGTATTTGAAATGTTTATTTGAATTAAGATCTTATGCTCGTAATGAAACAAAAGAATTAAAATCGCCAATAATGCGATTATTTCAAATTGAAGAGTATTTATTAAAACATATAGAGCGATTAGAGCGTTAAAAATTGTATAATAAAAATGATATTTAAATAAATTGTTGAAATAACCTCAGGCTATTTCAACAATTAATATTAGTGGTGAATTATTTCACATGTTAATCAATAACGACTAAACAGTTAGGTAATTCATTTTTTTCTTCCGTGTACGGTAGGGCGTTAGTTAATAATTTACCAGATTGCTGTAAACACTGAATAAAGCCTTCAAACGTTTTTCCTGCTTTAACATCTTTGGTGAAATCTCGGACTATGCTTTGCCATGCTTCATCACTGATACAATCATTAATGCCATAATCTGTTAAAATTTCAACATAATGCTCAGCTTCGCAAACAAAGATCATTACCCCTAAATGCTGTTTAGTACGATGAACACCATTGGCTAAAAACTGCTCACGAGCAACCAGACTTGCACGGCGATGTTTAACTACTTTTGGTAATAAACAGTACTTAATGGCTGGAATACGAAAGATCAATGTTAGAACAACAAAAGCAGCTAATTGCACTAATAGAATATCCGTTAGCTCTAACCATAATGGAGTAATGATTAACAGTGCAGGAACAAATAGCGCAATAATGGCAGCCCACAAGGTTGGAACAAAGTAATAGTCATCCGCTTTTGTTGCCATCACGGTAATTAATTCAGCATCGGTGGTTTTTTCCATATCACTGATGGTTTGGCTAATTGTTTGTAGTTGTTCATTTGTAAATAATTTCATTACCATCCTCCTGATGCACCGCCGCCGCCGAAGCCACCGCCGCCACCACTAAAACCACCACCGCTGCCGCCACTACCTCCTCCGAAACCACCGTCAAAGCCACTAGAGCCGCCACGGTGTGATCCAAAACCACCACTGGTGAAGACATCACCATCGCGGCCATAATAGGTTGAACGGTTGCGACGACGACGGCTAAAGGCAACAATTTGAATGATCACTACAAATAAAATAAACAAATAGAAATCGTAGGGTGGTTTATCTTCTGTCACAACAGGTTTGTATTCACCATGGATAGCAGCAATGATAGCTGTTACACCATTATCGATTCCCGTTGCAAACTTACCGGCTTTAAAAGCGGGTTTAATGTGATTATTTATAATATTAATCGCAATCGCATCAGGTAATGCACCCTCTAAACCATAACCGACTTCTATACGCATTTTTTTGTCATTTTTAGCGATAATTAATAATACGCCATTGTCATGTTGTTTCTGTCCAATTCCCCAAGTACGACCGAGTTGATAGCCATAATCGGCAATTGGAATGCCATTAGTTGACGGTACGGTTACTACCACCACTTGGTTGGACGATGATTTTTCTTCTGCGGCAAGCGTTTGCTCAAGTTGCTGAGTTTGAGCTTCATTTAGCATATGAGCGTCGTCGACCACTCTCCCTGTTAATTCAGGGAAAGTGATTGCAGCCAATGCACTTTGGCTGATGAACAACAAAAGCCCACAGATAAGTAGGACTTTTTTCATTTAGAATTCAACCTTAGGCGCAACATCAGCGTTAGGTGTTGTTGCTGTAAAGTTAGGTTTGATTTTTAGATCGCTATACATTGCCCAGTGCCATAAACGGCCAGGGAAAGTACGAATTTCAGTATTAAAAGCTTTTACTGCATTGATGTAATCGCGACGCGCAACAGCGATACGATTTTCTGTGCCTTCTAGCTGTGCTTGAAGTGCGATAAATTGTTGGTTAGCTTTTAGATCTGGATAGCGTTCTGATACAACCATCAATCGAGATAACGCACTGCTTAATTGACCTTGAGCGGCTTCAAATTTTTTAAAGGCTTCTGGGTTATTTAATGTTTCAGGCGTGACTTGCATCGATGAAACTTTTGATCTTGCTTCTGTCACTGCCGTCAACGTGTCTTTTTCGTGAGCAGCATAACCTTTAACCGTTGCGACTAAATTGGGGATTAAATCTGCACGACGTTGATAATTATTCTGTACTTGGGCCCAATCAGCATTGGCTTGTTCATCGAGAGTAGGGATGGTATTGATACCACAACCTGTTAATTGAGTAAGCAGTAATGCGATAAATAGATATTTGATTGATTTGAGATACTTCACCATAAGATTCCTTTTTTTATGCTTTCAAGTGATTATTATTACTCAAGTAAAGCATACATTGCACCATTGTTGGTAAATGATCACTGATAATTGTGACTAACTGATGGCAAATAGTCTTTTTTTTGTACAATGTTCGTTGGAGTAAGGAAATGGTGGGAATGTTCACATACCTTGTAAGAATGCGAGGTTTATCAACAATAACCCATGCTAATTATTAACTTCGCATGGGTATTGTGATGGAGGATAACTTAATGGTTAATCGTGAATAAGACGTACAATTAACGCCCCTGCGTCACGCAAAGCATCAGTATTGTGGCTTAATACAATGCCATCACGAGGAGCGGTATAACGTTTAATTTCATTACCAAACAGGTCATATTGTGTTGCGATAATATCGCCCTTACTTACAGGTGCTAGCATCTCAACATTTGCGAGTGTTAGCCCACCGATATCAGCGCGAATAGATGTCACGTTATCCGCTTCTATCGCACAAGGCGTCAAGGTCGCTGTTGTTAAATGGTGTTGGTTTTTAATAATTTGCATAACCCCTATAACAGCACGATTAATTAACGTTGGTTGAGTAATCTTACCACTACCCACTTCAATGGTGATCGCGCTAACGCCATGTTGATTCCAAACAGTTTCTAATACTCCCTGATCGCCAGGATCATTTAAGATCGCATCTGGTGTCATTAATCGTGCCATCGCCAGCGCTGATTCAATCCGGAAATCAGCAAACACATACAATGGGTAACAGGTTCCCGTAGTTTGAGTATGAAGATCTATCGCAATGTCGGCATTGGGTAATAATAAATATTGCCACAATTGAGCAAGGTAACGTTCAGCGGCATTACCTTGATTGTTACCGGGGAAATAGCGATTAAGATTCACAGTAGATAAATCTTGATCCGCGCCATGAAAATCACGATGGTGGTGAACAATACCCGATAGATTAATCGCTGGAACAATAATCACGCTGCCACAAATGTCAGTATGTTGTAGCTGACGGGCCAGTTGTTGCGCGGTTAAAATGCCATTGAGTTCATCACCATGAATGCCTGCGGTGATCATTACTTTCTTGCCCGCTTGCTTGCCTTTAAATACCCATACGGGTAAATGTTGATCTTGATTTAAGGCGTTAGTCGCAACGCTGAACCAAAACTGATGCTGACCAATGGCGAGATCGTCCACATTTAATGCTGAAATCACCGCAATATTATTAATAATGTCACCCGTGAGTTGGGTCGTGCTTGTCGTTGTCATGTGATTAATTAAATCCAGCTAAGTGAGCACAAACAACCGTCACACTTGAAGTAACGAACAATAGCAACATAAAGCGCCAGCTAAAACGGATCCAATCACCCCAATCAATACGACATACCCCTAATGTTCCCATTAATGACGCTGATGTTGGTACCACGATATTGGTAAAACCATCACCTAATTGGAATGCCAGCACTGTTACTTGACGAGAAACGCCCGCAATGTCGCCTAAAGGTGCCAGTAATGGCATGGTGAGTGCGGCTTGGCCTGATCCTGATGTCACAAAGAAATTAAACACAGATTGAAAGAGGTACATGATCCAGACTGCCGCTACATCAGGAATGCCACTGATTGCACCGCCAGCACTGTTTAAAATACTATTAAGTACACTGGGTTCTTCAGCAGAACCATCACCTAGAATTAATAATACACCTTTGGCACAACCAACAAGTAGAGCCGGAGCAAGCATGACGCCAGCACCTTCTTTAAATGAGGTCGCAATATCATTTAGCGTCATATTATTAAGTTTAAAAATAATACCGATAATACCGGCAATAAAGCCCATAGTGAAAAATTGCGATGCGATTTCAGGAATATACCATGCGTGTGCAACGACACCCCATACAACCCAACCTGTTGTGACTGCAACGGTAATGATCACTAAGGTATAACCGATACTCCACTGTGATTGTTTAACCTCTGCCGTTTTATCACGTAAAAATTGATCAGTTTTAAAACTATAAGATAATTCGGGATTGCGTTTGATTTTCGCCGCATAACGCATGGTAAAGATAACACCCATTAAAGTGAAACCCACCCATAATGGAATGCGAACCGTCATACCTGAAAGTACAGGGATGCCTGCAATACCTTGAGCAATAGCAACTGAGAAAGGGTTCATCCATGATGATGCAAAACCGACTTGAGTGGCGACATAAGTGACCATGACCGTTGTAATGCCATCGTAACCAAGTCGTAACATGAGTGGTGCGATAATAATTGCAAAGGCAATCGCTTCTTCACCCATACCAAAGACAGCACCGCCCAATGAAAACAAGACAAAGAGAACGGGAATGAATAAAAAGTCATTGCCTTTTGTTTTATGAATGAGGGCTAAAATACCAGCATCGATGGCGCCAGTACGCATAACAACACCAAAAGCGCCACCAATAACCAGCATGAACATAATCACGCCAACAGCTGATCCCCATTTATCACCAGAAACTAAGCCTTCGAACATAAAGTTCATTAAGCCAATACCGCCGCCGGCACTAAAAAATCCAACCGTGTTATAGATTTTTTCACCATTAGCATCAATGGCATATTTAAAAGATGCTGGATCAATGACAGCACGTGTTTTTTCTACACCATCAGCAATAAAGCTCACTGCATGTTGAGTAAAACTGCCTGCCGGAATGAGATAAGTGAGAATAGTTGCTAATACGCCAACGATAAAAATGATGATTAATGTGTCAGGTATTTGCCATGATTTTTCAGTATCAGCTGTTTTAGGATGATCTATTGAATTGTGCAAAATATAATTCGCTATAAATTGATAAAGTATGCACAAAATATCAATTATTATGCGTTATTTATCAATTTGATCTTTTTTTTATAACGATAAAAAATATTGCGTTATATATATGTTGATGGAATATTTATTAGTAATAAGAATAATACAAGGTTTTAATAAAGAATTTTTTATAAGAATATGATTATTAGTTGGTTTTTTATTATAGATATCCTATTTTCTCCATTATATTTAACTATAAACAGCCTGTTTAATTTTGTAATCTCAGCGAAATATCACGATTGTTCATGAAAGTTGCAACATAATAAATACGAATTTGACGATATAAATAACAAGACGTCTTTGCTATGACTTTTTAGGCGCGGTATCGCGTTATTAATTTGACTTGAAAAAGAGATTTTAGAATGAAAAAAATATTAATGACAGGTTTTGAGCCTTTTGGTGGTGAGTCCATTAATCCTGCATTAGAAGCGGTAAAATTATTAGATGGTGTGGTTCTCAATAACGGCATAATTGTTGCTCACCAAGTGCCCGTGACTCGCTTTAAAGCAATTGAAGTCGTGATTGAGGCAATTAAATACCATCAACCTGATTATGTTATTACTGTGGGACAAGCAAGTGGACGTGCTGCAATCACTCCTGAACGTATTGCGATTAATATGGATGATTTTCGCATCGCAGATAATGATGGGAATCAACCTATCGATCAACCAATTATTATGAACGGGCCCAATGCTTATTTTTCTACATTACCCATTAAAGCGATCACTCAAGCCCTTCAGCAACAAGGGATACCGTGTCAGGTATCAAATACAGCCGGCACTTTTGTATGTAATCATTTATTTTATGGTGTTCAGCATTATCTACGTTATACCCAGATTAGTCATGGTTTTATTCATATTCCTCTGTTGCCACAGCAAGCAACATTTGGGGATCAGCCGAGTATGTCGTTAGATCTGATCGTTGCAGGGTTAAAAATAGCCGCACAAGCGGTCATTGATAATGCTTTTGACATACCATTAAGCGGTGGCTCTATTTGTTAATGAATTAACTATAGTGGTAGATCTTCCTCAATAACATCTGGATAACGTTTCTGAATCAGTGTAACTTTATTGAGTGAATGTAAAATAGCATCAATACAAAGAGGATCAAACAGTGTTCCTGAGCCATTGATTAAATACAGTTCAACATCTTCTATTGACCATGGTTGCTTATAAGGGCGGTGGCTTAATAGAGCATCAATAACATCAGCTACTGTAACGATACGCGCTTCTAATGGTATATCGGTGCCTTTTAGTTTATCTGGATAACCATTACCATCATAACGTTCATGATGATGACGAATAATATTAAGGATGGTATTGAGTTCTTGGTTATTATCGTACTTAAAGGTGGTTAAAATATTCGATAAAAGCTGGCAGCCTAGATCTGGGTGCTGATTCATGACCGCTCTTTCTTCATCGGTGTAAATCTCTGTTGAATATAAAATATCTTCAGGGATTAAAGATTTTCCTATGTCATGCATATCCGAGAAATGATAAACAGATTCAACAAAATCACCATTACATTTTCCTCTTCTAGCTAAGTAAAGCCCAATTAAACGGCTATATTCAGCAACTCTTTTTAGATGATTCTGGGTTTCAGGATCTTTATGATGACTTAATAACAAAACAGTTTTTACAATCGAATGAAACGCTTTTTTATTATTAAAATTATCAGTAATAAGCAACGTGATCAAAATTGAGAAGGTGGTGAAATAATTAACTTTTTCACTAAAAAAATCTTTTACTTTAGCATTGATAAATAACACACCAATAAAGGTATCATTAGTATAAATTGGACATGCCATACTTGAAATACAATTACTTTGTAATAATCGTAAATGAATTTTTTTCACAGATGATTGATGAGAAAGCATATTATCAATAATACTTGGTTCTAATGATGAACGCATTTTGTTTAAACGCGGTGATCGACTTATTGATGAAATAAAAGTTGGAAAATTATCACCATAGTCAGGGCTACGATAAACAGAATAAAGATTATCGTCTTCATCTATTCGCGTAACTGCGATCCCAATAATTTCAGGATAAAGATTTTTAACAGAAGCTGTAAATAGATTTAAGCGTTCATTAAGAGTATGTGTTGAATTTAAAAATGAATACATCAATAAGTCCCATTCATAACTATATGCATATTGGTTTATATTCGATCAAATATAGTATCTTGTATAGTTATTTATTGATTTTTAATTTTAGTGTTTTTTAAACGGTTATTAACAAATAAATGAATAACCAGATTAACAAGTGAATTAATATAAATTATTGCCATTTCATTATTGTTAAACTGATCATTTTTAAGTGTATAAAAAATAAAAAGCGGATCAAAAGATCCGCTTTAATAGTTGAATTCGTGTATTCATGGTTATTATTACTTTTCTATATAACTATCAATACTTGGGCAAGAACACACTAAATTGCGATCTCCAAATACGTTATCAACTCGATTAACACTTGGCCAGTATTTGGCATTTTTAGTATGCACAGATGGGAAGCAAGCAATTTCACGGCTATAACAATGTGTCCATTCAGCGGCTCGTAAATCAACTTGGCTGTGGGGTGCATTGACTAATGGGTTATCTTCCAAAGACCATGCTCCGGTTTGTACCTGATTAATCTCTTCGCGAATGGCAATCATCGCGTCACAAAAACGATCTAACTCGGTTAAATCTTCTGATTCTGTTGGTTCAACCATTAATGTGCCAGCAACAGGGAACGACATTGTTGGCGCATGAAAGCCGTAATCCATTAAGCGTTTAGCAATGTCTTCTTCTGATATACCAGAAGCGGCTTTAATCGGACGAATATCAATAATACATTCGTGGGCGACGCGACCTTGTGTTCCTCGATATAACACTGAGTAATATGGGCGTAAACGTTCCATCACATAGTTGGCATTTAAAATGGCTAACTCGGTCGCTTGTTTTAGTCCTGCTTCACCCATCATTGAAATATACGCGTATGAAATCGGAAGAATGGATGCTGAGCCTAGTGCTGCTGCCGATACCGCATATTGATTGTTCTGTGGCTGTTGGTTATCAATATGTCCGGGTAAGAATGGGCTAAGGTGAGATTTCACTCCGATAGGACCCACACCAGGGCCGCCTCCGCCATGTGGTATGCAGAAGGTTTTATGAAGGTTTAAGTGAGAAACATCTGAGCCAATAAATCCAGGACTGGTTAATCCCACTTGAGCGTTCATGTTAGCACCATCAAGATACACTTGACCGCCAGCGGCATGGACACGCTCACACACTTGCTGTACGCCTTCTTCATACACACCATGGGTTGAAGGATAGGTGATCATAATGCAGGATAAATTATCACGGTGCTGATCAATTTTTGTTTGTAAATCATTAAGGTCGATATTGCCTTGTTCATCACAAGCGACCACAACCACTTTCATTGACACCATTGCCGCAGAAGCAGGGTTGGTACCGTGGGCTGAGCTTGGAATTAAACACACATTACGGTGATTATCGCCATTTGCTTGGTGGTAACGCTGAATCGCAATTAGGCCTGCATATTCTCCCTGTGCGCCTGAGTTAGGTTGCAGTGATACGGCATCGTAACCTGTGATGCTACATAACATGGTTGATAGCTTTTGGGCTAATTCTTGATAACCCAATGTTTGAGAATCAGGAGCAAATGGGTGTAACTGACCAAATTCAGACCATGTAACAGGGATCATTTCAGCGGCAGCATTAAGTTTCATGGTGCAGCTACCGAGCGGGATCATGCCGTGGGTCAATGAATAATCTTTATTTTCAAGTTGCTTCATGTATCGCATCATGTTGGTTTCACTATGATAGCGATGAAAAACAGGGTGCGTTAGGTAATTACTTTGGCGTTGGCAGCGTGTTGGAATTGCAGCAAATTCGTCATCGGCAATTAGGCTACTGTAATGATCAATCGATAAGGCTTTGCCAGTTAATAACGTGAGTAACACTTCAATGTCATCGGCTGATGTGGTTTCATCAATACTAATGCCGAGTTTATGCTCATATTTACGAAGGTTAATACCGGCATCTAATGCTTGTTGATAGAGGTTATCTGTGTTCTCAGCGGTGAGTAAAGTCAGGGTATCAAAAAAGGTGTTATTTTCAATGATAAAGCCATTATCACGTAAACCTGCGGCTAATATAGCGGTAAGGTGATGTACCCGCCGTCCTATTTTTTTAAGGCCTTCAGGTCCATGATATAACGCATAAAAAGCCGCCATGTTGGCAAGTAAGGCTTGGGCAGTACAAATATTAGAGGTCGCTTTTTCACGGCGAATATGTTGTTCACGGGTTTGCATTGCCATTCGAAGTGCACGGTTACCTTTGGCATCTTTAGATACCCCAATCACACGGCCTGGCATAGTGCGTTTGTACTGATCTTTGGTTGCCATAAAGCCAGCATGTGGTCCACCAAACCCCATTGGAACACCAAAACGTTGTGCGCTGCCAATCACCACATCGGCACCCATTTCACTGGGTGGGGTTAATAGCGTTAATGCAAGTAAATCACTGGCAACGGTAATTAAGGTTTTGTTGTTATGTGCGGTGGCAATAATATCGGTTAAATCATCAATTTGACCGTTGGTGGCGGGGTATTGTAATAAACCACCAAAGACATTGTGATCATTTAATTGTTGAGGTTCGCCAATAATGATTTCTACCCCAATAAAGTGCGCCCGTGTTTTAACAACATCAATAGTTTGCGGATGAACATTAGCGGCAATGAAAAATTGCGTGCTTTTACTTTTACCAGCACGAAGGCACAGTGTCATTGCTTCTGCGGCGGCGGTTGCTTCATCAAGTAGTGAAGCATTCGCCAGATCCATGCCCGTCATATCCATGACTAATTGCTGAAAATTAAGCAATGACTCTAAGCGGCCTTGTGAAATTTCAGGTTGATAAGGAGTATAAGCGGTGTACCAACCTGGATTTTCTAGAATATTGCGTAAAATTACATTTGGCGTATGGGTATTATAATATCCCTGTCCAATATAGCTTTTATTAACAATGTTTTTAGCCGCAATTTGCTTGAGTGATGCAAGCATATTCGCTTCGCTTTGAGCGGGTGGTAATGTTAATGGCTGGGGTAATGCAATGGCCACTGGCAGAGTTTGCTGAATGAGCTGTTCTATACTAGATGCGCCAATTGTCGCTAACATTTGCTGTTGTTGCGATAAGTTTGGACCATTATGGCGCTGAGCAAAATGAGTATCATCACTGAGAGCATTGAGCAGTGTGGTAGAAGTCATCTTTCTTTCCTTGATGTTAGTCTTCAGCAATGGAAGCAAGGTAAGTATCGCTGTCTATTAACTCGCTAAGTTGCGATAGATCGTCTACTTTAATTTTAGCAATCCAACCTTCACCATACGGGTCGTCATTAATCAGTTCAGGGCTATCATCAAGTGAGCTATTGGTTTCAATGATTTGACCACTCACTGGCGCATAAATATCAGATGCAGCTTTAACTGACTCGACTAATGAAAAAGTAGAACCAGCATCTGCGGCATCACCAATATCGGGTAAATCAACAAAAACGACATCGCCTAACAATTTCTGGGCATGATCTGAAATGCCCATTGTAATTGTGCCGTCACCATTATCACGTACCCATTCATGGCTAGTTGTAAATTTTAATGTCGTTTCCATGTATATACTCCTTACGTGGAATGTTTTATGAGCAAGACAGTTAATTTATCGTCTTATTGTTCGTTTAAGAATCTGCAATGTTAATTTATTGATATGAATACTACGTATTCGTTTGCGTATTGTCATGCCTATTTAACAATATTGCGGATTCGATCAAGATCTCTACCATTAGTTTTTCTGTTCTGGTGGTGTTTTTGGTAGGGTGAAATAATCATTGTTTAACTGCTGTTGCTTATTGGGAGTCAATCATTATGTCTCAACCTTTATTACGTACTCCGCTGCATGATCTACATGTCAATATGGGGGCGAAAATGGTGCCATTTGCTGGGTATGAAATGCCAGTACAATATGCATTAGGCGTTAAAAAAGAGCATTTACATTGTCGTGCAGAGGCCGGATTGTTTGATGTTTCTCATATGGGGCAGTTACGGTTACGTGGTAAAAATGCAGCTAAAATGCTCGAAATGTTAGTGCCTGTTGATATTGTCGATTTACCTGAAGGAAAGCAGCGTTATGCTTTTTTTACCAATGAAGCAGGGGGCATTGAAGATGACTTGATGGTAACGAATTTTGGCGATCATTTATTCATTGTGGTCAATGCAGCCTGCAAAACAGAAGATATCGCACACTTACAGGCACATTTATTAGCTGATGTAGAACTTGAAGTTATACACGATCGAGCACTGCTGGCATTACAAGGGCCAAAAGCGGTGGATGTTTTAGCAACATTAGCACCTCAAGTACGTGACATGGTATTTATGGATGCTGTGCGTATACCGTTATTAGGTCAAGAATGCTATATCAGCCGTTCAGGTTATACGGGTGAAGATGGTTTTGAAATTTCAGTGTCCACCTCACATGCAACCAGGTTAGCAGCCACATTACTTGAAGATAAACACGTTGAATGGATTGGACTCGGTGCTCGCGATTCACTGCGTTTAGAATGTGGATTGTGTTTATATGGTCATGATCTTGATAAAACGACCACGCCAATAGAAGCCAGTTTATTGTGGGGGATCAGCAAAGTACGCCGTACAGAAGGTGAACGCGCTGGTGGGTTTATTGGCGCTGATGTTATTCTTTCCCAAATTGAAATAAAAGCTGTAGATCGTAAGCGAATAGGGTTGATTGGCCAAACGAAAGCACCAGTACGAGAAGGAAGTCTATTATTTAATGCCGATGGTGAGCAGGTCGGGGTTGTGACCAGTGGTAGTTTTGGCCCTTCAGTATCTATTCCTGTTGCGATGGCGTATGTAACACCGCATTATAGTGCTATTGATACAGTATTATTTGCCGAAGTACGTGGAAAAAGATTGCCGATGACGGTAGCAAAAATGCCCTTTGTTGCTCAACGTTATTTTCGAGGTAAATAAGGTTTATGATTAATAAGAATAAGAGTTGAGAAAACGTCTTATTGAGGCGTATTAGGTACGCCTCATTATTGAGCTAAGCAACATTTATAATATTTTTTATACTTTATAAGTATTGTTAATATCTTTATAGACAGATCTAAACATTAATTGAAAACCTTCTTTTGTCAGTTCCTTTGCTTCAATTTTTGCAGCTGTTAATCGTCGGTAACATTCTGCTAATGCCTTAATAAACACATCTTTTTCTTTTGGAGTTAGGTGCTGGATATCCATCTTTCAAATCTTCTTTTAAGGGTATTGCGCTCTATATCTGAAATAAATTTTTGATAGTTGGATATAGAATTAAGTCATAGTATTTTATTGCTTAGTAACTGTAATAATATGAACTTCACGGAGTATATGCTATTTAGATTTGTTCTGATAGAGGCTGATTTCAACAATATTAGAGAATGAATTGTTAATAATTTTAATTTATTATTTAGTTTGATAGGTGTCTTTTTAAATACAATGTCTCACTTATTGTTACAATTAATAAAAATAAGAAAGACATTGTAGTGGATTTGTTTAACGCTGTTATATTCGTCTAATCTGCTAGTTATTACTGCATAAAAAAGTGTACATAAATTCAGTTATTTTAGTCATGTCATCAATAGTAATAAATTCTTCAGTTGTATGAACTTTACTCATTCCCGTCGATAGATTGACTGTTTTTAAGCCTTTGCCATTAAATACGTTAGCATCACTACCACCACCGGTTGACTTTGTGAATGGAGTTAGACCGTTTGATTTAAATGCCGCCATAATACTTTGTACGTGCGGGTCATTATCTTCAATGTGATAAGCGTTGTAAGAACGACTTGATTCAATATTGATTTGAGCACCATGCTTGGTCGCAGCGTGTTCAAATGTCTCAATCATGTGTGCTGTTTGGTGTTCAAGCTTAGTATCATTTAAAGAACGTGCTTCTGCAGCAAGGAACAGTGAAGGCATTACAATATTGGTTACTTGTCCACCTTGAACGACACCAATGTTAGCTGTTGTTTCTTCATCAATACGTGATAAGCGCATATTAGTAATAGCATCTGCAGCAACGGTAAGTGCATTAATGCCTTCTTCTGGCGCTAAACCAGCATGAGCGGGTTTACCTGTAATAGTGATTTTTAAGCTCTGCTGACCTGGAGCTGTCGTAACAATGGCACCAATAGCGCCGCCTGAATCTAAAACAATCGCTTTATTAGCCGTAATATAGCTCATATCAAATAGTTTTGAGCCTTGCAGACCACCTTCTTCATGCACAGTGAAAGCCAGTTCAATGGTTTTATGATCACGGTTATCAGCTTGAATGCAACGTACCGCTTCCATTATTGCTGCAATGCCTGACTTATCATCACCACCGAGAATGGTGTTGCCTTTTGAGCGAATAACGCCATTCTCAATAATCGGTTCAATATCATTACCTGGATTTACCGTATCCATATGACAACTAAGCGCAATAGTGTCGTTAATGCTGCCATCTAAACGCGCATAGATATTAAAGCCATTAGAGATTGCTTCTGGTACGGGAAGGCGATGAACACTGAAACCTAATTCACCTAATTGTTCTGCCAGTGTTTCGGCAATAGCTTTCTCATTACGTGATTCGCTATTGATTTTTATCAGTTCAATGAAATGGTTAATAAGGCGTTGCTGATTGATTGTAGACATAATTTAGCTTCAAGTGGACATTAGATGTTATGACTGTAAACGTAAACTGGCGATTATGGCTTGGGGCTAAATCAAATTTAATGGGAATTTATTAATAACAATATCAAATTATGTTAGCGGTATCTTGTTTTAAGGGAAGGATTTAGGTGTGAGGTGTGAGGTGTGAGGTGTGAGGTGCGAGGTGCGAGGGAGCGCAAAAGAGGTGAGTGGATACGGAATGATACAATGGACTTGTTATTAGCAATAAAAAACCACCGCTATTATTAGTAACGGTGGTTTTTGGTACTATCTACAAGCGAGATAGCAAAGATCTGTTAAGGATTAACCCCAAACGATCAGGCTGTAGTTCTTCTTACCACGACGGATAAGTGTGTAACGACCAAACAGTTTGTCAGCATCGTTAAACTTATAGTAAGCATCACTTACTTTCTCACCATTAACCATGATAGCGTTTGACTCGATGTGAGTTTTAGCTTGGCTACGAGATGTTGCAAGTTCAGCGTTAACAAGTACTTGTTGAAGATCATCTTCATTAGATGCTTGTGCAGTTGGCATGCCATCTTGCGCTAGTTGTGCAAAATCAGACTCTGATAAGTGCTCAAGGTCATTTTCAAATAGGCAGCGGGTGATGTTTTGTGCTGCTTCTAATTGTGCTTGACCGTGTACAAGTGCTGTTGCTTTTTCTGCAAGAATACGTTGTGCTTGAGGTGCTTTGCCGCTATTACGGTCATCTTCTTCGATCTGTTGAATTTCTTCTTCAGAAAGGAAAGTAAAGAAACGTAAGAAACGGTATACGTCAGCATCAGCAGTGTTCATCCAGAATTGGTAGAACTTGTATGGGCTAGTTTTGCTTGGGTCTAACCAAACAGCGCCGCCTTCAGTTTTACCAAACTTAGTACCATCAGACTTAGTGATTAGCGGTACAGTCATACCGAATACTTGCTGCTGGTTCATACGACGAGTTAGGTCGATACCTGCTGTGATGTTACCCCATTGGTCAGAACCACCAATTTGAAGTTCCATACCCATGTCTTTGTTCATACTTGCAAAGTCGTAAGACTGTAGCAAGCTGTAAGCGAACTCAGTAAAAGAGATACCTACTTCATCACGGTTAATACGTTGTTTAACAGATTCTTTACTGATCATTTGGTTAACAGAGAAGTGTTTACCAATATCACGTAAGAATGTTAGTACATCCATATTACCGAACCAGTCATGGTTGTTCACCATACGAGCAGGGTTCGTTGCGTTGTCAAAATCTAGGAAAGGAGAAACTTGACGTTGGATTTTAGTCACCCAATCAGCAACAATATCTAAAGTGTTAAGTGAACGCTCAGTCGCTTTGAAGCTTGGATCACCAATCATACCGGTAGCGCCGCCAACCAAGGCTACTGGATTATGACCCGCTTCTTGGAAGCGCTTAAGGCAAAGTAGAGGTACCAGATGACCTAGGTGCAAACTATCTGCCGTTGGATCAAAGCCGCAATATAATGTAATCGGACCTTTTGCTAAACGTTCGCTTAAAGCTTCTTCATCCGTAATTTGAGCGATCAGACCGCGATCTTTAAGCTCCTGAATTAAATTCAAATGATTCATGTGTTCTCCAATAATCATTTTATTTACGTTTAATTAAAAATAGGTACGGCATTATTCAATGTCAGTATCTGGTTTATTATGACTTGTAGACCAATAAATCCTACAACAAACAACGCCATATTATTTGTTGCTACATTATATTCAATTTGATGTTGTTTACCACGAAGTTTTCTAAGGGCAAGCACAGGAAAAAGAATTGCTAGGATTGTTAAGAAAATTGCTGCGGCACCTAAAGCTGGGACAAAGCCATTAGGATACACAAGAGTGAAAACCAAGGGTGGCAAGTAGCAAAGTACAGCAGTCATTAATCTGTCTGTTGTATTATTACCACGTTTGAAGGTACTTGCCAATGAATCAAATAACCCTAATGAAACACATAGATAGGAAGTGAACATCGCGATGGACGAGAATGCACCAATTAGGTAAATAATGTTGTTATTTTGAATAAATATTTGCATTTGTTGAAGCATTACACCAACACTTGAACCGTGTTGTGCAACATATTGAAAACTATGGTTACCAAATCGAGGTAATGAACCTAGCATGCTGATTTCCCATATAATATAAACAATCAATGGGATTAAACCACCCGCAACAAAAATATTACGTAATGTTTTTGGTTTATCACGACCAATATATTTCACCATGCTGGGCACACTGCCATGAAAACCAAAAGCAGTAATAAAGACAGGAATAGCGGCAAAAGCATATTTAACTGAATCGTGGTGACTGACTAAAAAGTGACCATGAAGATAAGGAATTATCGTAATAACAAGAATAAAGAAAATAACAATATTACTGGTAAATAAGACACGATTAGCAATATCTACCGCTTTAGTACTAATAAATACAATAGTTGCAATGATTAAAGTAAATATAATTGCGATAGTATGAGAAGGTAGAGTTATATTAAAATAATCACTGAAATCATTTTTATATATAGAAGAGGCACCCGCAATATAAGCACAAGATAATGCATAAAGTAATAATAATAGCGATATGTTAATCACCCATTTGCCTGATTTTCCAAATAAATCATAGGCAATTGCTTCAAGTCCAGTTCCTTCTGGGTAGTTAAGACAGATCTCTAATAACATTAGCCCTGTATAGGTCATGGTAGCCCATAAAAAAGCCAATAATAAAATGGTATTATAAATGCCCAACCCAGCAGAAATTAAGGGTAAAGCAAGCATTCCTGCGCCAAGCATTGTTCCGGAAATAAGCAGTGTCGCGCCAATAGATTTTACATTCATGACGTTTCTCCTGTAAATATACTGAATCGTTACCTAGGTTTTAGGTAATAATAAAATTAACCATCAATAATAAATAATCGACGGTAATTAATAGAAATATGGATTGCTTTCATTATTATAAAAACGCCAGTCATGAAGACTGGCGTTGGATTCCTTATTAAGCAGCAGTGTGTGCTAATTTCTGTTTGTTTTCTTCATCAATAATTTCACTAAGAAGACTTGTGAATACATCGCGAAGGTTATTCCAGTAATTATTAAAACGAATTTCATCACGTAGGAAGTGAGTCATTACCGCTGAACGAAGAATATAAACAGAACCGACAGTGTTCCACTCATTTTCACTAAAGCCACGGTTTTCAGCATAGATACGTGGAGTTTGACCATATTCTTCTTCTGATAGAGAAGTAGAAGAGGTTAAGAAGTCTTTAGTGTAGGTACGACCTGTTGCGTAAGAACATAATTCGTAAATGCGTTGGTTAAGTTTATTGTGAGCTTCTAAGCTGTCATTGCCAATTTCTTTGAAAGTAAAATCAACCATATGAAAGTCAGGGTGCATAAGAGGGCGAACCTCAAAGCGACGGCCATCAACAACAAAAGGTTCTGCTGTAGCAAGTTTTTTCGCAAACCAATCAGCGGTCACAATACCACGACCAATAACATGGCCGTAGCCACTGATATTTAGTGGAACAAGACGGTGTGCAGCCCAAACTGCTGCTGCCGTTGCACCTGCTTTAGAGCCTTCCATAATAGAAGATCCAAGCACGACTTGTTTATTTTCTTCATTATCATCGTCAGCTTCTTCAAAAACATAAGCTGCGTGGTAAGAGATCAAATCAACAATACGCTTATCTTTCATCGCAACAGCGCCAGCCGCATATTGAATGAAACCCACTTTATGTGGATCGACAGTGATAGAATCTGCTTCAGACATTGCCGCAAATGCATCATAAACGGCACGCTTAGGCCATACTACACCTTCTGGAATCACATCATCGTTACGATAACGTTCAATCAGTGCATCGTATTCCATGAATTGATTGTTATCATCAAGGAACATTGAGCGTACATAACCGCCGTATGCTGCATCAATATGAACGTAGAAAGAAGCACCGTATTTTTGTTCACATTCTTGACGAAGTTTCATCACTTCATGAACTGCATCAATAGAACCTTCTTCGGTTGTACCGACAACAGATACCATACCAAGAATAGGTGTACCTTCTTCCATAAGCTTAAAGGTGACTTCACGCATTTTTTCAATATCAGTACGGTAGTTACCATCAACATCTAGGGGAACAATGTGCTCTTGACCTAGGCCAAGGACATCCATTGCTTTCATCCAAGAGTAGTGTTTAGAACGAGGCACTAAGAACTTACCTAGTTTACCCGCATCAACCCCGACACCACGAGCTGTTAACGCCCTTACTTCTTCAAAAATACCGCGTTTTTTCAATTCATCAGTTAGATCAAGAATATCTTTAGACTTCATGTTAAGTAACTGATGTTCAGTCATGTCAGCGACAAGATCTTTTGATTTTTCACAAGCGGCAATAGCAAGAGGCATGGTTTTAAGGTTACGTGCAACCCAAACACCTTCATAGTTAGCAACCGTACCACCAGAAGTAATGTGTGCCCAAGATTTGTTAACATCGTAGCCAAACATGCGGCATAGGTCATGACCTGCAGCTAACTCAAGTTCTGTTGTCACAGGAGAAGCTTCGTGTGCACAGTTATTTGGGTTGTAAAGCATGGTCATCACGTATGCAAGGTTTGACACCATTAACGTATCAGCGTTCATGTGGCCAAGGTAACGAGGTGAGAACCAAGGCACTGACTGTGTTTTAAGGCGTGCTGATAAATCTTGTAGAATACCTTCTGTACGGTAAAGCGTATCGCGAAAATCTGGTTGGTGTTGAGTCACCGGTGTCATTAATGGTGCATCTTCTGGATGGAAATCTGAACGCCAGTGCATATGTTCACTGATTGCATAATCCATCATTTCTTTGAAAAATACTTGGTTTTCTGATTTTGGACCTAAAAATAGGGCATCCACGTTCATTTTGTCGCTCATAATAAAACCTATTTACTTATCAATAAACGCAACTCAAAAGACCGTTTATCAGTCGTAATGAATATCTTGTTTTAGTAGTTAATTTAATAATTTTTGGTCTGAGACCGCTAAATCGATTGTGATAAGAGGAACAGCCATTGCTGGTAAATATGAATGGTGATGGCTGTTCTCTTTATTTCCTGCGATAGCGTCGATAAACGTTAAGGAGGTTTAACTTAATTAGTGTGCTTTAACAGCGGCTTTAGCTAATTCTGCTTTGTTTGAGCGTTTACCCCATGCGTATACAATAATTGGGATAATAATCATGATAACTAAGCCAAAGAACTGGAAGTTGAAGTAGTCATGTGCTGTACCGACATAACTTGATGGTGGTTGGAAACCGAAGTAACCAGCTAATAGACATGTTGCGATACCAAGACCTGAACAAATCCACATACCGATATTGCCACCAGGAACCGTAAAGCTACGTTTGATATCAGGGCGTTTGTAACGTAAGTAGATAGCAGCAGAGAACATCAATAGGTAAGCAACGATGTAAACAAGAGACGTTAGACCCAATAGCATAAAGTAGAATGAATCTACGTTAGGCATTACACAGATAAGCACACCAACAATTGAGATTAGGATAGCTTGTAGGTAAATAAGGTTAACAGGTACGCCTTCTTTGTTAGTTTTTTGCAGTACTTTTGGTAGAGCGCCAGCGTTAGCTGTTGCTTGTAGACCACGAACAGGACCTAGCACCCAAGAGTTAACTTGACCCGCTAGACCGATAGCCATACAAATTGCCATAATAGGTGTTAACCAGCCTAGATCCCACATATTGAAGTACGTTTGGAAAGCTTGGATAAGACCCGCTGTCATTGAGATGTGCTTAGTTGGAATACCAATGAAGATAGCAAATGAACCAACAACAGACACGATAACAACAAACAGTGCGACTAAGAAAACTGCAATAGGGTAGTTGCGTTCAGCATTTTTAACATGAGATACGTTAGATGCTGATACTTCCATCCCCATTACTACGAATACGAAGCCAATAAACAGTGCCCAAGTACCTTTGTCTGAAAAATCAGGAATAAGGTTAGCTGTAGTTAATGAAAGATCAGTAACAATAGGGTGACCGCCAACAAGGTAAGCGACAGCACATGCTACAAGGACGAAGAATGGTAAAAACACACCCAAGATTACACAAAGAGTGGATACCCAACCTAGTGTTTTAACACCACGCATATTACCTAGCGTACATGCCCAATAAACCACTAAGATGACGGCAAGAATGTACATCTTGTTTTGTGCTAATGCAGGATCAAAAGCATACGCAAATATTGCACCGACAATCATCAGAATTGATGTCATGCCGAAAACCATTTGAATCCATTGCATCCATACTGCAACGAAACCCATACGTTCGCCAAATGCTTCACGAACCCAAATAAAAATACCACCATCTTCAGGCCAAGCTGTTGCAAGCTCTGCCGAAACAAGTGCCGTTGGAATCATGAAACAAATTGCTGCAGCTAGCGTTAAGAATATCGTCATCATTCCGGGCTGGGCTGTCATTGGGAGTGTACGTACACTCATAACAACCGCAGCGGTAATCATAACGAAACTAAATACGCCAATTTTAGCGGGTGAAGAATTGGAGTTAGCCATTATAGACCTCAAAATCTGTCAGTTAAGCAGTAAAGACTTAAAAAACGATACTCTGTAAGCTAATAAAAATATCGATATTTAAACTGTCTGTCCGTAAAAATCGATTTTATCTTAATGATCGATTTTGCATTTGTGAAGTGAATTAGCCGCACAAATAGTGATAGTTTAATTTGCATTTTTAAGCATTTGTGGTTGTGACTGTTGAGGTATATCGCAGCATGCTTTTATGGTATTAGCGCGGGAATAATCATGCGTTAACGTAATAGGCGGAAAATAAGAAGCAGAATAATACTTGCTGTAAATGCGCTAATAGTCGCAATGAATAGCGTAATTGCAGGAGATAAAATATACAGGGAAATATAATGGCTATTGGTATCACTGATAATGTTGATAACATAAGGCATTGTAATTGAAAAACATATACAAGTTATCCATGAAAAAAAGAGTACCCAAGCAGAGTATGATCGAATTTCTGTAAGGACTTTGTTATGGAAATATTCATATTGCTTAATAATATAATGAAATCCAAATAGTGGAATTAATGCCCACAAAATGATGGATAGGCTAAATATACCGTGTTGGTTATGCCAATTGAACATGATGATATTAATGATAAATATGCTAAAAATAGAATAAATACGGTAATTCATAAATAATAGTTAGTTAGACATCAGTGTCGAGTATTATATTTTTTATACGACATAAATAACGCTATATTGCTCATGAAAAAGCACGAAAGCGACTATTTCTAAATATTGTGGTTATAAATATAATATTTAGAGTATTTTAGTCTACATATAGTATATTAAGATGTCGCTATGGTATTAAAGTGTGTCGTAATGAATAGTTTAAGCTCTTAATTTTAAAGGCTTGCGTTCATCTCTGCATCATAAACTATCATTGTTGATTGAAAAGCTTGAGTGTTGTAGATAATTAACTATCTGTATTGAATGGTGCATTAATGCGCTACTAAATGGACGAGTTGAATTTTACGTGATTAGTTATTCACTTTAAGCGTATTAAATTAATAATGACATAGATAGAAACTGCATGTCTTTTCGTAGTATGTAGTGAGAATAATCATTCGATAATGATAAGTAATTGGCTTTTTTAAAGCTGTGTTTTGTATTTTATTGTATGTAATGAAGACTAGATAGTTGATATGAACAAAAACAACTTTGCAACCATAAGTGATAGAGTAATGTGTCAAATTCGGCATGACATTTTATGTGGTGAATTTGAAGCCGGACAGAAACTTATTCTGAGTGAGTTAAAAGAACGCTACCAAGTTGGTGGCACCCCTTTGCGAGAAGCAATGGTGCAATTGTCGTGGCAAAAATACGTTACCATGAAACCACAGAAAGGGTTTTGGGTAGCGAATGTTTCTCTCGATGAATTACGAGGTATTTTAAAAACGCGGTTAGCATTAGGTCATGTGGCGCTGCAAGATGCGATTAAAAAAGGTGATGAAGCTTGGGAATTGCAGATTTTAACGGCTTTTCATAAGCTTAATCGCTTAAATCCAGAATCTGCTTTATTTGATTATGATGAATGGGAATTGCGTCATAAAGAATTTCATTTATCGTTAATTTCATGCGAAGGCTCTGAATTTATTCGTGGCATGATTTCACATATTTATGATCAGCAAGAACGCTATCGCCACTTCTTATTGAATGCCCGTTTATCGCCAGAAAAACAGTATCATGATAACGGAGAGCACGAAGCACTAATGAAAGCCGTGTTAGCACGTAATGTTGAGCTCGCATGCCAGTTATTACAAGAACACAGTGAACGTTTATATTCTTTACTTGAAGCGGCACCATCGTTACAAGCATTATTACATTTGCCTAATGACAAAACCATGTGGTGATACAGTAATATTTTGATGAAGTAATAAGGGGAATATTAACGATGAAAGGTAAACATTGCTCTATTATGGTTGAGTTAATTGTTGCGTAAATTTCATCGTAATAAAGTTTACCTCTTATAATGACATTATATGATGTTGGGCGATGTTTAAGGACGTTCGTCGCCATTACATTAAAAATATTGATATTTAGATGATTTATGAATATCAAATGGTTGAGTCATTATACTCAAACTCTATAGTCAAACCTTTAATGATTTATCATTCCTATATGGATGGTTATTCTTAAACAAAGTGAGAATTATCATTTTTCTAATGACGGCTTGAAATTGAAATGCTAATTTAAATTCATGCCTCTATAAACGGAATTTGCTTAATGTTTTCACAACTTTCTCCCGCACAACCCGATCCCATATTGTCATTATCGCTAATTTATAATGCTGATCAGCGTGATCATAAAATGGATCTGGGTATTGGTGTTTATCGTAATAATCAAGGCCAAACGCCTATTATGGCCGCGATTTCTCAAGCAGAACAACGCTTACTTCAAACTCAAACGACAAAATCATATGTTGGTCTTGCGGGGAGTGAAGTTTTTAATCAATGCATGATTGATCTTTTATTAGCTGACACTTCGGCTCATAGTCGTACTGCGGGTGTTCAAACCCCTGGTGGTAGCGGAGCATTACGTATGCTTGCAGATCTGATGCACGTAGCTAATGAGAATACTACCGTGTGGTTAACTGATTTAAGTTACGTTAACCATCGACCAGTAATGGAAGCTGCTGGGTTAAAAGTGAAATATTATCCTTATTTTGATCGTGATACTAAACAAGTAAACACCGATGCAATGCTATCAGCGCTAGCACAAGCAGGGGCGAATGATGTGGTATTACTGCATGGTTGTTGCCACAATCCAACGGGTGCGGATATTAATTTCGAAGCTTGGCAAGCGATTACCGCATTAGCCAATAACAATGGTTTTATCCCCTTTGTTGATATGGCCTATCTTGGCTTTGGTGATGGTCTTGAAAAAGATGGCGCAGGCTTGAAATTCATGGCTGATAACATTGAAGAAATGATGATCGCCACTTCATGTTCTAAGAACTTTGGATTATATCGCGAGCGTACCGGTGCCGCCTTATTGGTGGGTGATACGTTGTCAAATGCGCAAAAAGCCAAAGGTCGAATTTTGACGTTAGCACGAGCCAGCTATACCATGCCGCCGGATCACGGTGCAGCATTAGTAGCTGATATATTAACATCCAGTATGTTAACCGCGGTGTGGAAGCAAGAGCTGATTATGATGCAACAACGCATTATTGGTTTACGCCAGAGCCTTGTAAATACATTGGCTGCTAAAGGGTGCGATCAATTTAGTTTTATTGCTGATCATAAAGGTATGTTTTCAATGACAGGTTTATCACCTGAGAAAATTATGCGATTACGTGATGAATTTGCTATTTATGCGGTGGGTGATGGCCGTATTAATGTTGCAGGATTACAAGAACAACAGATAGATGCTTTAGCGACAGCATTAATGACGGTTTCTCAGTAACGTTATTCTTGTGTTGTTAAAAAATAATAGGCTAAATATAACAAGAGGCACTCAATAGTGTGCCTCTTCGTCTTGCATTACAAAGTAAGGGGTTATTTCCCCGCGATCTTAGCGGCTAATTGTCCCTGCATTGTATAGATATTAGTTTTGCCATTAAATTCTAAGCTAATTGGATCATGTTGGCCTGAAATCCACAATTTTAATTCTGCATCTAGATCGAAATGGCCTGTGCTTTCAATTGTATACATAGTGATTGACTTATAAGGCACTGAGCGGTATTCCACTTTTCTGCCTGTCATTCCTTGCTTATCAATCAATATTAAACGGCGATCTGTTAAAATGATCATGTCGCGAATAAGTTTATAAGCTAATTCGATGTGCTCACCTTGACCAAGAATCGTTGATAATTCTTCAGTTGCCTCTTCAAGATCCATCTCGCCAGCATTACCTAAGATAGCATTAAAAAATCCCATGAATGATTCCTTTTAAAATAACAAAATAAGCACTAATTTATATCTTTAGAGTGTAATCGAATTGCGTTTTTTATACTAGTCACGATTTGAGCCTCCAGTTTGCTTTGCACATCAAGGTTTTTATTAACAATTATGTTTATTATGGCGTTTTGTTATTAATATGTGTGCTAATGCTTATGAAGTTATCCTATCTACATGCTTTTCGTGCTGTTGTTGAATGCCAAACAGTCACTGCAGCAGCAGAGTTATTGAATATTAGTCAGCCAGCCGTAAGCCGTTTATTATCCAGTTTAGAAGAACAATTAAAATTTAAACTGTTTATTCGTCAACGTAATCGATTGATATTAAGTGACGAAGGCCAAGCTTTTTATTTAGAAGTGGCCAAAGTTTTTGATGCAGTGAATGGATTAGACAGCGCAGCGGAAGCGATTCGAACCCATCATTTAGGATCATTAACTATTGCAGCTATGCCTGTGCTTTCTCATGCTTTTTTGCCGCGTATATTAGCCAATTTCTTACAACATAATTGTCAAACTAAAATTGGTCTCAAGACGTTCCGTTCTGAAGATGTTGTACGCCAAATTCAAGCACAAACCACAGATATTGGATTTGCGTTTACAACTGAAGATGTAGCTGGGGTCAATAGTCAGACAGTGACATGCGAGTGTGTTGCATTAATTCCAGCCTCATCGCCATTAGCACAAAAAACAACAATATCCGTGACCGATCTTGGTAATGAATGTGTGATTAGGCATGAAAAAGACATGATTCAGCGTTGTATTGATAATTTATTACGCCGTCACGATATTAAAATTAATAAGCAAATTGAAGTTTCACTAGCTAGTACTGCTGCCGCTTTAGTCGCAGAAGGGGTTGGAATTGCTATCACTGATCCGTTTACCGCGTATTTAGCTAATGAAACTCGTGATGTGGTGATGCGCCCGTTAGCATTTAATTTACCGTTTGAGTTTACTATTTTGTATCCAGGCTTAAGACCTATTCATCGTCACGCAGAACGGTTTATTGAACAGTTTATGTTAACCGCTGACAGTATGGATATTTACCTAAAAATAGGTCCTATGCATAGCTTGGCATAATGCTAACAAGGAACAGATCACATTGTATTGCAGATAATGGTTACAATGTTTTTTGTTTTAACTTGTTGTATTTTAGATGCTTATTTTTGTTTTATTGATGAGCTATAACTTAAAGACATAGCCTATTTAGATTACAGTATTATTTTTTAGTCATCATTTTTCTTAATGTGATTTTGTCTTATAACATCATCTTAAGGAATAATCATGACAACGCGTGTTGCTATTATTGGGTCAGGTAACGCAGGGCTGACAGCAGCATATCATCTGACACGACAAGGCGCAGAGGTGTGTTTATATGGTGCAGCAGGATTTGATCAACCACTCACAGACATAGAAGCGCAAGGTGGAATCACGGCATTAGCCTCGTGTAATGATGTTGAATTATCTTTTGCAGGTTTTCAAGCTATTGATACGATCACGCGTGATTTAAAACAAGCGGTTGATTACGCAGATATATTGATTTTACCCGTCCCTTCTTTTGCTCAAGAACCTTTGTTTCGCTCAATGCTACCGTATTTAAAGAGTGGGCAGTTAATCATGCTAATGCCAGGGAACTATGGATCGTTGGTGTTAAATAAAATCAAGTGTGATGAAGGCTACCAAGATGTTGATATTACCTTCGTTGATGCGATTTCTATTCCATGGGCGACACGTATTGTTGGTCCTGCCGAGCTGGCTATTTTAGGCATGAAAACGCATCTTCCTGTTGCAGCTTTGCCTGGCAGTCGCACCCAAGCAGCCATTGCACGTTTACAACCATTGATGCCATTACCATTAACGGCTTTAGAAAACGTGATTATGGCGGGATTAGAAAATATTAACTTCGGCGGTCATCCATTGCTCACCACTTTAAATATGGGGCTACTGGAAAACTTTGACGGTCAATTTAACTATTACAAAGACTGCTGTTCAGTATCTACGGCGCGCGCTGCTGCGGTAATGGAAGCTGAGCGATTAGCCATTGGTCAAGCATTGGGCTTGAATTTAAAGACTGAATTAGAGGCGATGAATGCACTATATGACATGGAGTGTAAAACAGTTTACGACGTTAATCGTACTTCTGAAACCCACGGTAAATTAAACAGCGCACCTAATTGTTCAAGTAATCGCTATATCACTGAAGATGCCGCTTACTTATTGGTTCCATGTTATGAATTTGCGCAATTAACAGGCATTGAAACACCGATTATTACTGCTTGTCTACATATTGATAATGCCTATAACAATGCTGATTATTTTAAAGATGGTCGTACATTAAAACAAATGGGGCTCGATGGAATGCCAACTGCTGACATGATGGCTTTCGTTGCATAACAAGAAGATGGCCTAACCATCTCTAGATGGGACGCTGGGAATAGCGTCCCAATAATTTAAGGATATCTGTATGAAAACGCTTAAATTTCCTTCAGCCTACACAATTTTAATGTTACTTACCGTCTTAATGGCTGCATTAACATGGTTGATCCCTGCGGGTCAGTATCAAATGGTCAATAATGAAACCTTGGGTAAGATGGTGCCGTTGGTTGGCTCTTATCAAACCGTTGAAGCAAATCCTCAAGGCTTTCTTGATATATTAATGGCACCGATTCAAGGGTTTTATGATCCCGCCAATTATATGGCACGAGCGGTTGATGTTGCTTTATTTGTACTGGTGATTGGCGGTTATCTTGCCGTGGTTACTCAAACGGGTGCCATTGATGCCGGTATTGCGAAAACCATGGCTCGCTTAGGGGGCAAAGAGCGTTGGATGATCCCTATTTTAATGGGGTTATTTGCGCTAGGTGGCACTGTTTATGGTATGGCGGAAGAGACCATTCCATTTTATGCCTTACTGATTCCGGTGATGATTGCAGCAGGTTATGATTCCGTTGTCGGGGTTGCGATTATTATGGTGGGCGCCGGAATTGGGTGTTTAGGTTCTACCATTAACCCTTTTGCAACGGTGATTGCCTCTAATGCTGCTGAAATTAACTTTGTTGATGGTATCTGGCTACGACTGGCTATCCTTATTATTGGCTGGCTTGCGTGTGTGATTTATGTGATGCGCTACGCCGATAAAGTAAAACGCGATCCATCACAATCTTTAGTTGCAGAGCAAGGTGAAGCGAATAGAGAATACTTTTTACATGGTAGTGGTGAAAGTGCACCTGAATTAACCTTAACCCGTAAAATTGTGTTAGCTATTTTTGGATTAACTTTTGCGATTATGATGTGGGGTGTTGCATCCCAAGGCTGGTGGATGGCTGAGCTTTCTGCATTATTTATTGGTTCAAGTATCGTTGCTGGTTTAGTCGGCAAATTATCTGAAGTGGAAATCACCGATAGCTTTATTAATGGTGCGCGAGATTTATTAGGTGTCGCGTTAATAATTGCTATTGCTCGTGGGTTAGTGGTGGTGATGGACGACGGTAATATCACCCATACTATTTTAAATTTCGCGGAAGGATTATTAGTTGGTTTGCCACAAATTTTATTTATTAACGCTATTTATTGGATAGAAGCGGTATTGTGCTTAGTTGTGCCTTCTTCTTCAGGGTTAGCGGTATTATCAATGCCTATCTTGGCACCATTAGCTGACTTTGCAGGTGTTGGGCGTGAGTTGGTGGTGACGGCTTTTCAATCTGCTTCTGGTTTACCTAACTTAGTAACGCCGACATCGGGTGTTGTGATGGGGGGCTTGGCGATTGGGCGTATAGGTTACTCAACATGGCTACGCTTTATTGGGCCATTGTTAGGATTCCTAACGGCAATGGTCATGGTGTTATTAAGTGTGGGCGTGATGCTAGGCTAATTTTTATTACAGTTTATTAATTTATTATGATGAATAGACTAGCAAGGGTATTGAGATCACCCTTGCTAGTTTTTTTATGTTTTTTAATTACGCATCATGATAATTTTTTTAGTGTAATCAATCACAAATTGCTGACAATCAACAGCTGTTTGTGGATCAAAATCTTGGTTGTGTAGATCAGTATTAGACAAGATACGAATACCAATAAAAGGCACTTTATAAGCTTGAGCGACTAATGCTGCTGATGATGTTTCCATTTCTTCAACTGAGGTATTGTATGTTTTATGGAGCCAGTTAATGCGATCAACTTCGCGATTCCATTCATCTGCGGTACCAATGACACCCGTCACCACTTTGCCTTTTGTGTAACTGTTCGCCATGGTGGTCGCGATATGCAGTAAACCTTTGTCGGCAGCAAAATTATTATGCTCAACTAACTTACCTTGCTCACGTAAACGCATCGTAACGCTAAAATTTTGCCATTTTGTCGGTGCAATACCTTTTCCTTGTGCGGTAAATTCTGATTTATATGCGCCCATATTGAAGCTGGTTTTGCCTATTACGATATCACCACGTTGTAATTGTGGATCATGACCGCCAGCTGTGCCTTGGTTAATGATTAAAGCAGGTTTAAAGCGTTCAATGGCAAGTGTTGTTGCTGCGGCAGCATTGGCAATTCCGACTTCTGTTCTTGAAATGATAACAGGGTAGTCGTTAATGGTTCCTTGCCAAAATGACCATGACCCCAGAGTGACTTCAGACTTTTCTTTTAAGGCGGCAATAAGTGTTGTGGTCTCTATATCCATGGCACCTTGAATTAAGATTGGGCCAGAAGTAGGCGTAGCAGCCATACTCATCGGTGAGAGCATGATGCAGCAAAGTAGAAGACCACGTTTGAGTAATAACATTAATGTTCCTTAAAGAAAGTAAAGAGAATAACTCTGTGCAATGTAAGCAAAGCAAACGTTTGCGTCAATGATTTTATGTAATTTAATTTAATATACATGGCTATGTTGTGATCTTTGTTGTTTATGCTTTTTGGGGGGAGGTTGCTATTTTTGATTAAATTTGAATAAAAAAAATCCCTCAACCGTTTAAGGAGGAGGGATTTTTTAATATCGGGTTAAAAATTAAAAGATAAATTGGTAAATAAATCCAGCACTGATAGCCATGCCAAGAATTACCACTAAGAATGCGATAATCATTTGATTCTTAAAAATTGATTTAAGTAAGATAACCTCGGTTAAACTTGCCCCCGCACTACCAATGATCAAGGCCATTACCGCGCCTAATCCCATGCCTTTTGCAGCTAATGCAGCACTTAATGGAATAACGGCTTCTGCACGAATATAAAGTGGAATACCAATTATGGCTGCAATGGGAATTGCAAATGGGTTATTTTCACTGGCAACTTTAGCCACAAATTCTGTTGGCATAAAGCCATAAATCATCGAACCTAAAGCGATACCGCCAATCAAGTAAGGCAACACTTTTTTGAAATCAGCCCATGTCGAGTGCCAAATTTTAAGCCATTTGTTTACTGGTTTTGGGATCGAACTACAGCTTGATCCACAGCATGATGGTTTTGGCTCGCTATAGGCTTCATCTTTGATGTATTTTTCAAAACCTAATTTTTCCAGTAAATAGCCTGCAATAATTGAGACACCCATCGCCATTACAAAATAAAATACAGTGACTTTTATGCCAAAAGTTACCGCAAATAAACCAACAATAATGGGATTAAGCAAAGGACTGGCAAATAAAAATACCATCATAGTGCCAAATCCTGCTTTTGCTCGCAGTAATCCTTTTAAAAATGGAATAGTTGAACATGAACAAAAAGGAGTAATAGCACCAAGTAAGCCTGCAATGAAATAGCCTTTACCATTTTTACCGCTAAGAATGGATTGAATTTTAGCGGGGGGAATATACACCTGTAATATGCCAACGAGGTAACTAATTGCAAGAAATAGTACTGTAAGTTCAACGGCAAGAAAACCAAACATTTGTAAGGTATTGGTTATCATCTCGGATGTTATTGTAAACATATTAATTCTCTATATTTCTAGTATTGTCGAAATATAAAGGTAAACGAGAGTGTTGTCAAAATTATATTTCTATAAGTGTGGAAATATTTTCATTAAGAAAAATATAAAATAATTAAGATATTGAAAATTAGGATTTTAGTTACTATCGTTGTTCGTCAATACAACATTCATCTTGTAAAAAACTGATGACACTGGTTAAAGCATCATATTGTGCGACACAAAAGAGTGTACGTCCTTCACGACGTTGGGTGAGTAACCCAGCCGAAGCAAGGCTAGAAATGTGGTGAGAAAGGGTTGAGCCTGGAATAGCCAGTTGCTGTTGAATATCCCCGACAGCAATGCCTTGATAGCCCGCTTTAATGACGCGCTTAAAAATGGCTAAACGGGTTGGGTGGCCTAATTCTTTAAGTGATTTAGCAATTTGGATGGTATCTATTTGATGACACGTCATAGTAAAGCTGACCTTTTATATTGGTTTTTATTTCTATTATTGTGGAAATATAGCGAATTCTGATAAAAAAAGAAAGCGAACAGAAGCCGCTATTTATCTACAATTATCACAGTAACAATATCAACAGTCATTTATTCTATCTTAAATCACTCATAATCGTTGCTATATAGATGTAATAGCATCAATCAATAGAGCTAATAGAAGATATAATGCCCAAAAAAATCATATTAGATACCGATCCTGGAATTGACGATGCGATGGCAATTTTATTTGCTGAAGCACATCCTGATATTGAATTGGTTGCACTTACTACTGTTTTTGGTAATGCAACTATTGAAAATGGTACTCGTAATGCGTTGTATCTTAAGCACCGCTTTAAGATGACGGCAGATATTGCTCAAGGGGCGAGTCAACCTTTGGTTCGTAGTCCTGTTGGTCCGACGGAAGTTGTTCATGGCATTACAGGCTTAGGCGATTTCCATGTGCCTGATGATTTTGTTGGTCATCCTGATCCACGTCCAGCTTACCAATATATAATCGATACTGTAAAAGCCCATCCTCATGAAATTACGTTGGTGGCTGTAGGTCCACTAACCAATCTTGCTTTAGCCCTACAAGCAGCACCAGAAATAGCTCAATTAGTTGGTCAAGTTGTGATTATGGGGGGAGCATTTGGTGAAAATGATCATCGCGGCAATGTCACTCCTTATGCCGAAGCCAATATTCATGATGATCCTCATGCTGCCGATATTGTGTTTTGTGCGCCTTGGCCTGTAACTATCATTGGACTTGATGTTACTGAAGAAAGTTTCTTTAGTGCTTATTATCTTGACCAATTACGCCATGATGCTGCTGATATGGGGGAATTCATCTTTACTATCAGTCGTTATTATTTACGTTTCTATTCACAGAAGGTAGGGCTTGATGGTTGTCATGTACATGATCCGTCAGCTATTGCTTATGTGATTGATCCTGAATTATTTATAACTCGAAAAGGGGCTGTACGTGTTGTTTGTGAAGGGCCTGCAAGTGGTATGACAATTCAGAAATTAGATACAAAGCAATACCAAACTGATGAATGGTCATCAATGCCCGCTCAAGAGGTAGGTATTAGTGTTGACTCCGCACAATTGTTAGACTTGTATCAAAAGACCCTTATTGATTATTCTCATAACCAATAAGATAAGCTGGGATATTAGTATAATAATAAAGGCTATCTATGATTGATAGCCTTTAAATTTATAAGGTGAGATATTACAAATGATTGTTTTTTTCGTAAACAAAAACTGTAGCAGGAGGGAAGTTAAGCCATACTTTTTTCATGTTGGTTTGCATCAGTTTATTTTCGCGAAGATTATCTGTACCAAATGGACAACGATTTAGATAAGTATATTGAATTAGTTTTCCACCATGTTCTAAAACGGCACTGATATCATTTAACGCCTTCGCTTTAGTTTCAGTTGAAAAATTAACAAAGGGAATACTAGAGATAACGGTTTTAACTTTTTGGTTTTGATGGCGTTGTCTCATTGTAAACAGATCTGATACACAGATAGTCTTATTAATTTTTACTAATGATTTGTGAAAAATAACGTTATTTTCATAGGTATAAATAGTCTCAATGGCTTGAATTTCTGCGAGTTTACGTGTGATAACACCAGAGCCTGCACCCAACTCAATAATCGTATTTTCTGGTGATATGTGTGAAATCATTTCTTGAACTAAAAATTGACTGCTTGATATAACAGAATCGGTATTTTTAGGGTTTCTTAAAAATTCAATTATCACTATAGGTAAACACCATAAAAAAAAGATAGTGCATAGTTACACTATAAATAGAAGAAAGCGGTCAAAAATGTGATGTTTTGTGAAATAGGCAATGAAATATCAACGAGGGTTTACATTAAATGGGTGAAGTCAGCCTAATAAGTGATTTCATAATAAATATAGTTTCCCATTGTTGAGCTATATTTGGACTCAGCAACTATGATGGCTGCTGAGTATTTAGTCATATTATTTATAGTTCACACTGTATTTTACTTGAATAAAGTTATTCGGAAAAACAATTGCTTGTGTTTGTTCTAATTCGATATCCTTGTGGGTTTCACCGAACAGTGAAATACCACTGCCTAGTAATATAGGAGCACGAGTAATAGTGATATGATTGATTAATTGCTGATTAATAAACGCTTGAATAGTCATTCCACCATCGACGTAAGCATGTTGATAGCCTTCAGTACTTAGTTTCGTTATTAAAATCTTAATATTACCAGCATACATTTCGACTTTGTCACGTAAGTTATCGGGAGCTTGGGTGATGGTTGTGCTCAAAACAATGATTCGAATATTGCCATAAGGCCATTGTTCTGGCGGTAGATCCATACTTGAGATAGTTTCCATACATTTACGTCCCATGATTATACAGTCAACTGAAGCGAGATATTGATTGAACCCCATATCAGCTTGATCGCTCATATCTGCATTTTTGTTACCTGCAGTCTGTAACCAATTGACTGAGCCATTTTTTCTTGCAATAAATCCATCAACACTAGTAGCGATAAATACAGAACATTTCATGGTTTATTCTCTCAAATAGTAAGAATTTTGATTCTATCATGGTTTATTATTGATGAATTGAACAATTAAATGCTGTTTTCTGTCTTTTAATCGCATAATTATGTTGACCTTCCCGTAGGAGGAATGTCTATCCTAAAACCATATTCCATAACGCATTTAGGTCATCGTATGTTTAAAGAAAACGTAAGCACAAGTAATGTAGTAAAAGCACTCATCGGTGGTTTTTTAGGTACATTAGCATTTACTTTAATGGGTAAATTTATTGCACCACATCTTATTGGGCATTCAATGAATGTTGCTGCGATTATTGCTCATATGTTAGGAACCTCTGATAGTGTCGGCTTAATGATGCACTTCGTGGTAGGTACAATTGTATTCCCAATCGCTTACTTATTAATTGGTTATAGTCGTTTACCTGGTTCTGGTTGGTTGCGTGGTTTAGTCTTCTTAATACCTATTTACCTTGGCGCGATGATTGTTGTGATGCCAATGGCTGGTAAAGGTATATTCTTCCATAGTGTGCCAATGTCAATGGTCGCTTTAATGGGGCATATGGTTTACGGTATTATTCTTGGACTTGTTGTTGGTACACCTAAAGATAATAAATAAGTTAGATGGTTATTTATTATTAAAAGTAAAAAGCTGAGAAATTAAATATCTCAGCTTTTTATTGTTATTATTTTGTTGTGTTTTTTGTATGTTTTAGCCATTAATTATTTTTGTAATTGTATCTCTATTATCACGACCATTCGCAAAAATAACTCCACTAATATGGATTAGCATAAATCCTACAACGCCCCACCATGAAAGCTTATGAAATGTTTTACAAGCTGAATATAGAATAAAATCATGTCCTAAGAAATGAATGACTAAACCTGTGATTACAATACTCGCTAAAAATAAATAGAAAGCAATGTATAGCAATCCTTGTAGACGATCATGCAAACTATTTTTTTTCAATGGGTTCGGCATAAATAGACCCACTTTTTTAGAGTAATATAATCGTATAAGCACTAGGATACCAATGAAGTATCCCACAATATAATGCCACTGAAACATTTCATTGCGGATTGATTTAGCAATTGTTATAGCTTGTTGTTGTGATATGGAAATATTATCACTTTGCAATCCAGATTGAAGGATCGTTGCGATATGTGTTTTGTCCATCCACGTTGAGCGTAATACAATAGTTAATAAAATAAATAGAATAGAAAATGCTAATAACCAATGTATTAAACGGTGCAGTTTTGGAAAATGAAGTTGTGAAGTCATAAAACGGCCAAAAGATAAATTTTTATTCCACAATCGTATCATGGATATCCTGAATGTTTAATGAATATTAATCATTATTAAATGCATAGGCATTAATTTGAATATTGAGTTGTTTTTTATTTACATTAAAATCAATGCGTTATGATTATGTTTGTTTTTTTATAATATTTTTAGTGAGTATGTATGAAAAATATTGTGCTGTAAAATACAGTGAAAATAAAATAAAGAATAAGTAAATAGAAGAAATGTTATTTTTCAAAAATATCTATATAGAATATAAATACAAGTAATAAATTAGCATTAATTACAAAATATGATCTTCTATACATAATAATGAATATAATTTATAACTTTTATTATGAATTATAATTTTTTTAGCATGCTATGTTATAGAGTTTTAAGTAGTTAATTGTTTTTTTTTGGTATATATTATAAAAAATATTTTTTAATAAAGAATAGTGATTAATGTATGCATAATGGTATATTTTTTATGTATCAGCCTAAATATCATAATGACATCTTGTTTGGATATGAAGCATTATTAAGAAGTGAAATTAATGGTGGTTTAAGTTGCCCTGATTTTTTAGTTGATAAAAATGTTAACAATATAAAATTTGATTGTTTTGTTATTAACAGCGTCATTGATAGCTTATCTAAAATATCAGATAAAGAGGTTATTAATAATATCATCTCTATTAATGTAAGCGGTGAGTTTATGTCAACGCCTATTTTATTAAGTGACATAAATATAGAGGCGATAAAAGCATTAAATTTACATCTCGAACTTGAAATATTAGAGAGTGATAAGATAATTAACTTCGAACAATGTAATGAAAATGTTAACTTGCTAAATTCTATTGGGATCAGTGTCAGTGTCGATGATTTTGGAAGTGATTATTCATCAGTCAGACGTTTAATAAATCTTCGCAATATTAATTTTATAAAATTAGACAAAATCCTCGTAAATGATATTGAAAACAACCCATCATTAATACAATCAATCAAAATTCTGTGTGAGTTTATTTGGAGTTTAAATTTTAAAATTATTGCTGAAGGTATAGAAAAAGAAACGACATTAGTATTATTAAAATCGATTGGTATTGAGTACTTTCAAGGCTTTTATTTTTCTAAGCCATTACGACTAGAAAGTGAGGTGTATCGATTAGATCTTTGATGAAAAACTGGCATAAAACGATAACTAGTTAGAAATAACGCCTATTTGTTGCGTTTATTTTGCACTAGCGGTATAAATATGATGCATATCATGTCAGTATGTAATAAATCAATTGATAAAAAATACAACTAATTGATAATGGAAGATTAAATATACTATATAAGAATTAATTGTGTGATTCAGTCCAACATATCTCTTAGTAACCATGCAAAAATCATTTATCCTGATAGTTTAGCTGGTAAATACTCACCATTATGGCGCTATCGAGTAAAATTTATTCTTCGTGCGATGTACTACCATAAAGCTTTCCAGCATATCACCTCTGAAATAGATCCTTCTTTGCTAGATACTTTATGTCAACGTAACCTTCGTTTTTTAGAAAAGCCATTCCGTCCTTATGTAATTTATGGAACAAATTCTATTGAACGCGCAAAATTTGTTGTAGAGCATTTTAAGTTTGTCTCTCAATTACCTGAACATATTCGTAATGGTATCTACAAGGATAGTAATGGCTTAACATTATGTAACTTTACTGTAGATGATGTTGATTACTGTTTTAAGTTAGCATATTACTCTCGTTATCAAAAAGAGGGTGATATGAGCTTAACGCTCTTTAATGATGTTGATGAAAATTTTTATACCCTCACATTTGCGATTCGGAATGTAAAAGGGAAGCGTCAATTAGTGATAGGTGGTTTGCAAGGCCCTGCGAGTAGCCCTGAAAATAACCAAAAAATAAAATTACTGACTAAAGCATTATTCGGGCAACGTCCAAAAGATTTAATGATTAAAATGGTCACACTGCTTGCTAATGCTTGGCAGGTAGACACACTGCTTGCTATAAAGAATAGTGCCCATACTTATTCAGCAAAACGTTACGCTACTGGAAAAATCAAGATGGATTACGATAAGCATTGGTTAGCATTAGGCGCAACTGAGTTTGATGAGCATTTATATCAACTAACGCTTGAAGATATTCGTCGTAATCCCGAAGATATTTCACGTCCTAAACGTGCGATGTATCGTCGACGCTATGAATGGCTAGATAATACAAAAGTGCTGATTGAGCAGAATCTTAAATAATTAATTGTATAACATTCTAATTTTAATAAGAGTGAGACAGTGTGTCTCACTCTTATTATACGGTCCTAATCTATTGTGTTATTTTTACATATTTGATGTAAGCATTGCGTAAATGTTGGATGTTTGCATTAAAATAGGCTTGGGTTAAGCGGTTTTGGCCTTGATATTGACGAGCGATGTTGTGTTGTAAATCATTTGAACCACCAAGCCCAGTATTAAGGTAATTAGCACCATCACCAACACGAGTTTGTAGCGTGTAAGTAAACTGATCAATACCTCGAACCTGAATATAGTTAGGCTTCATATCACGCCATGGTGTTAAAGGTATAGAGATACTTAAACTTACAAAATCTTCATAATCATTAGCACCTTGTGCTTTGGATGTTAGATAGCTAGCACTTAAACGAGCATCACCTAACCAATGGCTAGACGTTGCTTTGAAACCGGTATCACCTTGCCAAAATTCACCTGCTTGTAATTCAAGCTGCCAATCCCATTGCGGTTGAGAATATAAATAATGAGCTAAACGAACACCTTTATCTTTAGTATCTGGTAGATCATTATCTTCTGTTCTAAATTGGCTGAGTTTAAAGCCTACACTGTGCTGACCGTTTGGTGTAAACCAATTTGTTTCATTCATTCCCCCCCAATAATCGCCATATATATAACCGCCACTAAATTGGGTCATAATATTTTGTGGCAATTTAAAGGCTTGATGTAAGAAGATACGATCTATCTGAGAGTCATAAGCTGAGTTTTCCCAAATTTCACCCGACTTAAAGTCATCACTTTCGCTAATCGGTAACGTATGACGAATATCAATCGCAGCACCTTGCCATAGTGGGGTATAGAGGTTAGTGCTTAATGCTAATGAGTAATCAAAAACGCCGTATTCTGTCGCGGTTCTATGTGCTAATTGTGGTGATAGGATAATTTGACTGCGACCAAAGCCATTACTTTCTTTGTTGGTCAACCATTCTGTTCGTGTAAATGCAATCCGAGCATTATAACTACTGAACCACATTGAATCGCAGTTATCACCTGTTTCTAAAAACGCACGATAGCATCTCATATCACTATTAATGGTAAACATAGGAATACCATTTGTTAGCATAATTAATTCAACTTCTTGTTGTTTTGTTGACGGTGTGATCTTGGCAGTATCTTCAAAGTCAGCGAAAGTATCTGCACCTGTATTCGCCGCAATAATACCTAAAGCAACCCCAACTCCATCCATTGGATTATGATTATAACGACGGTTTTCAAGTGTAATGATTAACTTATCATGGCGTTTCCCCACTTGAATATTAAGGAATCCATCATTTTTTAATGCTGAAATTAAGCCTTGTAAGCTACTATTTTTATGATTATCTAACTGCTGGGTAAGAGCTTGCTGTAACCGTTGTTGCTGCTCAACAGAGAGTTGTTCTCGTTTGTTGGAACCATAGCCAAAGAGTGGAATCGTAGCATTAAGCCCCCAAACTGTTTGGTCACTATTTTGATGTCCAGTATAAAGCTCGTAATCTAAGCTTAATTGAGCGCCATAGGGGAGTAATCCTTCTGGTGTGAATAATTTAGCATTGGCATTAAATTCACTGGCATCATACTCACCGGTAATTTGCATGAATGATAATGGCTGCCATTCAGCGCCAGCAAAAGGTCCATCCATGATTCCAAACTCTAAATTTGATTGACCATAACCCGCACTTAAACGCAGCTTTAACGCATCAAAGGTTTTATCTGCAACAACATATTTAGTTTCAAAGTGATTACCTGTACCACCAAGATCTTGAATACCGACTGCGAGATTAAGCCCAGTGTAATCATAAACAAACGGTAATTGATATTTAACCGACATCGATAGATCTCTAATACCACAGTTATTCTCAAGATAGCTATTACAGTCATAAGACTGGGTAACAATACGCCCGCCAGCTTCTAGGCCTTTAAAAACGCCAGCACCAAAGAACCAATCATCGATACTGGCAATGCTATTTTGATGGGGAACACCTTGATGAAATGAGAGATTAAAACCCCCAGTATCAATAACTTGAGCATTGGGAATAAACATTAATCCGGTATAGCTTTGGCTTGAGGGTAAATTATCAACAGATGATGCCTGAGCGATAGAAGGCAAACTAGCAGCAATGGCTATCGTTAATAATGATAAAGGGCTAGCTATATGAAGAGGCATAATCGACTTCCATGTTTATACGATAAAATGATGAAAGGCACCTGACCAAAGGTGCCTTTTATTGAGTACAATATATTAAAAATAACGATTAATTAATCCGTTGCGCCGCCATCACCACCGCCAGTACCTGGAGTTGGTGGTGTTGGTTCTACTGGTGGATCTTCTGGATCGGGTAACTCAGTTTCTGGTTTTGTTGGCGGTTTTGTCGTTATATCTCCGATTACAGGTGGTACCTCACCGCCAGCAGCTTGATCAAAGTTATCTTTATCTGTTAATTCGTCACTAACATCGATAATGATGATATCGTTTGAGCCTTCAGAGGCTTTTGGATATGCTGGATTTTTATCAATAATATCTTTAGCAATCGTTTCGGTTACTGCGGCGATATCAGCAACAGTAACTGTTTCATCATCTTTTTGTGAGACTAAAACATCAGAAAGAACAACAGTTTTAGCGACGATGTCTTGAGCAATTGTTTTATCTAATTTCGCTAATGCTTGTTGTGGATTAGCTAATAATTCATCTTTTTGATCACTTGTTAATGAGCTGTCTAAGCCAAGAGAAGTAAAAACTGAATTTTTTGCTGTTGTGATGTCAGTATCACCCGTTTCTTTCATCGTTTTATCTATTAACGTAGTAAACGGTGTACCTGCTATATCCTTCTGGCCATTTTTGATTAGGCCTTTAGGAATGGAGTAGGATACTTTACTCATGTCTTTACCATTTGACATATCTACAGCTATGCCATCTTTAGGTACCGAGAATAGAACAGAACAAGATTCTGGTTTATCTGCAAAGGTATCGCTAAAAATAGTAACCTTGCCATAACCATCAGTTTTTGCTTCTGTTGTCCCTGTTTGATCACCATCACAAAGATATGTTGCAACCATGCCATTAATTGCACCATCAAAAGCCAGTACCGTCGTGGGCTTTTTATTTTTATCTGTGCCAGTGTCATCACTATCACTTCCACACCCAGCAAGAAGTATTCCTGCAATGATGGTTGAGATTAATTTAATTTTCATAGCTATCCTTAAATGTTGAATGTTATATTTGAAGGCTTTTTTTAATTACTATTAGAATAATAGTAAGAGCATTTTTATATTAGTATCAATCTTGTCAGTATATTTGTAATCTCTTAGCTTTTCTTTTGTTATATGTTCAATATAAACAGAACTCTTAATTATAAAGTAATAGCTGATAGAGTAATAAATAACACTGTATTGATGATTAATAACTAATAATGTGATGATACATGAAAGAAGTATATGTATAGTTAGTTATTCGTACTTTATTTATAAGGTATAAATTATATTTGTGACCAGAAGCGACATTATTTGCTATTTGATATTCACTGTTACATAAGGGAAAAATATCAATTATATCGACATTAAAGAACTGTCACAGATGGGGTTCTTATATCCTATTGTTTATTCTATCATTTAGTTTGTGGTGGCTCATTATAAGTGTGAACCTTGTCGCATATGTTATCTTAATGGCTTCTAATAAATAGATTGCTCTGTAATTATATTACAAAGTATTAAAATATATAATTTATAGAATAAAAACATATTTATTCTATTTTTTACACATCTTAATTTATATTAAAGCAATTGAGGGGCTGTAACCTTAGGGCGGTAGCATAATTAATTGATTATGTATTGATAATGAAACAACATTACTAAGATGTTCATTATTTACTAAGTTAATAATAAATAGAGTGTGTGTTTTTCCATGTGTATACCTATAAGTAGTCATTGATTTGGATTTATAATTTTTATGAGTGAAATACAAAAAACACCAATAGCTGCCAACCATAAAGTAGATGATATTGATTTTGGTAAATTGTTTGGCAGTCTGGTTGATGCCAAATGGTATATTGCTGGCATTACCGTATTATTCAGTATTATAGGTATCATTGTTGCTTTGTTATCTACGCCAATCTATAAAGCCGATGCGTTAATTCAAGTTGAGCAAAAACAAACAGGGGGGATTTCAACCCTTGTGAGTTCTAATATGGGGGAAATGTTCGATCAGGGTTCTTCTTCCAGCACTGAAATCGCTATTATCGGTTCTCGAATGGTATTAGGTGAAACTGTAGATGATCTTGATTTAACCACTGTCGTTACCCCTAACTATTTACCTTATGTGGGCAAAGGATTAGCGCGATTACGGAACCAACAAATCAGCATCAATGTTAGCCATTTTGTTATCCCAGATAATATGAGAACGGCAACTGTTACGTTAGTGATCACCGATATTGATTCAAATAATTTCACGAAAGGCCGCTATGAAGTAACCAATGCCCAAGGCAATATTTTGTTTAAAGGCAAAACGGGGCAATGGAGTGAAGGCCATGGCTACCGTTTATACGTTACCGATTTAAATGGCACAGTGAATGATAGCTTCACGGTAACTAAACGTGCTCGATATAGTGCGATTCAACAGTTAAAAGAAAACTTAACTATCCGTGAGATTGGTAAACAAACCGGTATATTAGAACTAACTTTTACTGGTGAAAACCCCGTTGAGATTGAACAAATCATTAATAGTATTAGCCAAAATTATTTAATGCAAAATGTTGAGCGTAATTCAGCTGAAGCAGAAAAAAGTTTAGCCTTTCTTGAACAGCAATTACCGAACGTCAAAGATAAATTGACTATGGCGGAAGATAAATTAAATGATTACCGTTCAAAAAATGATTCAGTAGATTTAGATCTAGAAGCGAAAGCGAAACTGACAGCGATGGTGCAATTAGATGGTCAATTGAATGAGTTAGTGTTTAAAGAAAGTGAAATATCACAACGCTTTACGCAAGAACACCCAATGTATATCGCGTTACAAGATAAGCGTGGTATTTTGAATGATGAGAAAAAGCGTTTAGAAAAACAAATTCAAAAATTACCAGAAACTCAACGTGCCGTATTACGCTTAATGCGTGATGTGCAGGTTAGCCAGCAAATTTATTTACAAATGCTCAATAAATCCCAAGAACTAAGCATTGTAAAAGCAGGTACGGTCGGTAATGTGCGAATTTTAGATAAATCTCAAGATTATTTTTCGCCAATAGCGCCTAAAAAATCATTTATTATAACTTTATTTATCATTTTTGGTTTTATACTAGTTGTCACGGTTATTTTTGGTTTTGTATTATTTAAACGTCGTATTGAAAGCCCTGCAGATATTGAAGCGATTGGTTTACCTGTCTATGCATCGATTCCTTTATCTAATGACCAAGTAGCGTTAGATAAAAAACAAACAAGAATGGATGAGGTTCATAAAAAGTTACTGTCAGAGGTTAACCCTGCTGATTTATCGATTGAGGCATTGCGCAGTCTACGTACTAGCTTGCATTTTGCGATGATGGAAGCAAAAAATAATATTCTGATGATTTCAGGACCAAGCCCAAGTGTTGGTAAAACCTTTGTAACTGCCAATATTGCGGCGATTATTGCCAATGCGGGTCATCGAGTATTAGTAATTGATGCTGATATGCGTAAAGGCCGCATGGGATATCAATTTAGTAAGAGCCAAAAGTTAGGTTTATCTGATTATTTAAGTGGTCAAAAAACGATAGCAGAGGTTGTTAAGCATCCTGCTATTGATAATCTGGATTATATTTCACGGGGTGATATTCCACCTAACCCGTCTGAGTTGTTAATGCATCCTCGTTTTAATGCATTAATGGAGTGGGCTGCTGAACATTACGATATGGTGTTAATTGATACGCCACCATTATTAGCCGTAACCGATGCTGCCATTGTAGGCGCTCATGCAGGAACGACTTTATTAGTGGGTCGCTTTGGTGAAAATACCGTTCGTGAAGTCGAAATTACTAAACAACGCTTTGAACAAAACGGCATTGAAGTGAAAGGCTTTATTCTTAATGGCGTATTACATAAAGCGAGCAGTTATTACGGTGGTAACTATGGCTATTATAACTATAGTTATGCGAGTGATAAGAAGTAGAGAGTAGTTATTGAGGGGCGAGGGTTTAGTGTCGAGGAAGAGCTTAAACTTTCGTTATTCCCTATAGCAAATGTACGAACTAACCCCGTCATTCCCTACAGTGAGGTTACGAACGAGATAGGGAATCTACTCACCATTGTCGTAGAATTGATAGTTTTGTTTATTTGAATATTAGGGGATGGATAATTCTCACCTAGACCCTAGACCCTAGACCCTAGACCCTAGACCCTAGACCCTAGACCCTAGACCCTAGACCCTGATTAATAAAAAGCATTAGTCTTAACGGCTAGTGCTTTTTTGTGCCTTAATTTTAAAAATAATGGAATATAATGATGGATCTTTCTGTAGCGAATGCTCGTATTGGTATTATTGGCTTAGGTTATGTCGGCCTGCCTCTCGCCGTTGAATTTGGTAAAAAACAGCAAACATTAGGCTTTGATATTAATGAAACACGCGTAGCACAATTGCGTGATGGCATTGATTTTACATTAGAATGTTCATCTGAAGAATTATCAGAAGCAACGTTTCTAGAATACAGTGCGAATATTGATGATTTAAAAATATGTAATGTTTACATTGTAACGGTTCCTACGCCAATTGATCAGCATAAGCAGCCAGATTTAACACCATTAGTAAAAGCGTCTGAAACATTAGGAAAGGTTCTAAAAACTGGCGATGTTGTTATTTATGAATCGACTGTTTACCCAGGTGCAACCGAAGAGGTTTGTATTCCTGTATTAGAGCGTGTTTCTGGCCTTACGTTTAACACTGATTTTTATGCGGGTTATTCACCAGAGCGAATTAACCCTGGTGATAAAGAACACCGCGTGACAACCATTAAAAAAGTAACGTCGGGTTCAACCTCAGAAGTCGCTGAATATGTTAATAGTATTTATCGTCAAATTATTACAGCGGGTACCTATAAAGCATCATCAATTAAAGTCGCTGAAGCTGCTAAGGTCATTGAAAATACTCAGCGTGATTTGAATATTGCGCTTATTAATGAGCTTGCAGTGATTTTTAATAAATTAGATATTGATACTGAAGAAGTATTAAAAGCAGCAGGTACAAAATGGAACTTCTTACCTTTCCGTCCGGGTCTTGTTGGCGGTCATTGTATTGGTGTTGATCCTTATTATTTAACTCACAAAGCACAAGCCGTTGGTTATCATCCAGAAGTAATTTTAGCGGGTCGTCGTATTAACGATAATATGGGTGCTTATGTCGTTTCTCAGTTAGTAAAAGCAATGCTACATAAATCCATTCAAGTGAAAGGTGCTAACGTATTGATCATGGGATTAACGTTTAAAGAAAATTGCCCTGATCTTCGTAATACTCGTATTGTTGACATTATTGCAGAACTGGCTGAATACAACATTGCTGTTGATATTTATGATCCTTGGGTTAGCCCAGATGAAGCCCAACATGAATATGGTGTTGCAGTATTAACAGAAAAACCTCAACAGCAATATGATGCAGTGATAGTGGCTGTTGCTCATGAGCAATTCAAAGCGATGAGTGCTGAAGAATATAAAGCCTTAACAAAGCCTGCGTCTATTATCTATGACCTGAAATATATACTTGAACCTCAAGTGTCTGATCTTCGTCTGTAGTTAACTCCTATACTTAATTTGGAAGCCACCTGTGTAAATAGGTGGTTTTATTTATATGACTCAATATCAAAATATTCAACAGCAATTATTAAATGTACCTAAAGTTTGGTTAGTGACAGGCGTTGCAGGTTTTATTGGTTCTAACTTATTAGAAAAATTATTATTACTTAACCAAAAGGTTATTGGTTTAGATAATTTTGCTACAGGGCATCAATATAATCTTGATGAAGTAAAAACACTTGTTGATGAAGCTCAATGGGATCGATTTACTTTTATTGAAGGTGATATTCGTGATTTTACAACGTGCCAGCAAGCAGTAAAAGGTGTCGATTATGTTCTGCATCAAGCGGCATTAGGCTCAGTTCCTCGTTCAATTAACGATCCGCTTACTACTAATGCGGCCAATATTACAGGCTTCTTGAACATGTTGACTGCCGCAAAAGAAGAGCAAGTGAAAAGCTTTACTTATGCCGCATCAAGTTCAACCTATGGTGATCACCCAGCACTACCAAAAGTAGAAGAGAATATCGGTAATCCACTGTCTCCTTATGCTGTGACTAAATATGTTAATGAGCTTTACGCAGGTGTTTTTGCTAAAACTTATGGATTTAAGACCATTGGCCTACGTTACTTTAATGTATTCGGCAAGCGTCAAGATCCAAATGGTGCTTATGCTGCGGTAATTCCAAAATGGACATCAGCCATGATTAATAATGAAGAAGTATTTATTAATGGTGATGGTGAAACCAGTCGTGATTTTTGCTACATCGATAATGTTGTGCAAATGAACTTATTAGCAGCGACAGCAAAAGATGAAGAAAAAGATGAGGTTTACAACGTAGCGGTTGGAGATAGAACAACACTAAATGATTTGTTCTATGCAATTAAAAATGCGTTAAAAGAAAATGGTATGGAGGTAGATACAGAGCCTAAATATCGAGACTTTCGTACAGGAGATGTGAGGCATTCACAGGCTAACATTTATAAAGCTAAAGAAAAGTTAGGTTATATAGCTAATTATAATATTCATACAGGATTGCTAAAGACAATGGCAAATTATGTGAAAGGGTTTTGTAATGGTTAAGTCAATAAATATAGTTATGAATCATAGAGGGAGTGTTAATACTGGTAGTGTAAGAATACCATTTTTAGCACTAGGCAATGCTTTAAGGCAATTGCCTATGGTCAATCTCCATATAAATGATTATGAAAACTATAGAAAGTATGATGTTGCAATATTTCATACTGACGACGATGACATATTTTCGGCGAGGAATGACAACCCTAATTTAATTATTGGTTTGGTTAAACCACATCATGAAAGAAGAATTGAACCACTATTTAATAGCCTCAAACTTAGAAGTTTAGTATATCAATCTAGATTGTTTTTTAATGATAAGCTTTATCCATATATAAAGAAGAGAAATGAAAAGCTAAAAGCGTCTGACTTTTTAATTGCAGATACTATAGATTTAAGAAATAAGTTTGAGTTTGAAGGGTACAAAAGTATATATTTGAAATTGGTCGAAGAGTTTCCTGAAGGGTTAACTCCAGATAATGGACTGAGCGAAAAGAGTGAAAATAGTATATATTTTGGATATCATGGAAATTATAGACATTTACTAGAAAGTAAAAGTTATATATTTCCCGCCTTAAACAAATTAAACGAAAAATATAATGTTAAACTGAAAGTTGTGACTAATTTAGATCATGTCCAAAAAAAATTGGGAAATGAATTTGATATAGAAATGTTCGAATATTCTTATCCGGAAATATATGATTTTTTAAGTGATGTAGATATTGGATTAGTTCCAAATAACATTCCATACAGAGGAAGAATATCCAAGTTTTTAATTTATGATGCTGGTTGCTACTTATGGATTACAGATAGAAAACATGATATGCAGTTAAGGTTTAAAGAAAGTGCAAATGCTGGAAGGGCTTATATTTTTGCGCAATTAAATATTCCTTTTATATCATGCCCAGTTCCAGAGGTTTCTAGTGTGTTTGGTGGGTTTATGCCTGATTGTATACCTGTTGGGGAAAAGTCTTGGTATATGTCCATAATAAAATTAGCAAATAACAAAAAAAGACGATTAGAAATATCCAAAAAATTAAATAAGCTAGTATTCATGGAGCTATCTCCAAAATTTGAAGCATTAAAATTAGTGAAATATATTCAAAAAGAATTTTATGAAAATAAATAGTCTGAGCATTAAAAGTTTTTTACTAAAAGATACTTTTTGGGTTGTAGTGTCTAATAGTGTTATTGGACTATCAACACTAACTGTACTATCTTTGATTGCTAGGAATATAAGTATTGAAGAATTTGGAATGCTAGCTATTTCACAGTCTTTTATTTTTACTATTAATGGATTACTTAATTTTCAAACTTGGCAGACGATAGTAAAGTACTTTGATAAAGTATATGGCGAGTATGAAAGATACTCTTTATATCGGATTAGTTTTAGTATTGATATTATTACTGCACTCTTGTCAATTATCGTATTCATATTATTGCTCCCTGCTCTAGAGTATTTTTACCCAGAGGTTAGCAATTATCATAAATTATTTTATCTTAATGCATTTATACTAATTTGCACTATTGAAGGTACATCATTAGGTTATTTTAGAGTAAATGGTGACTTTTCAATTATTGCATTTGTCGATATTTTTATTTCATTTTTCAAAGTGATACTATGTTACTTTTTGATTTTTAATAATTTATATTTAGATAGCATTGTATTAGTATTTATATTTTCTGCTTTATTAAGAACGTTAATGCTTAACATCCTTTTTTTTATGAAGGTGGGATTTAACGCCATATATGGAATAATAAAGTCAAAAAGAAGACAGGAGGTAGTTGCACTAAAAGGTGCTTTAAGTTTTTCAGTATATACAAGTCTTACAGCATCTTTTGATGTGGTTTTTAAACAAGCTGATACTTTAATTATCGGAGTGCTGTTTGGGTCTTCTTCTGCAGCAATGATAAAAGTATTAAAGTCTATATCAAGTATATTCCTTCAAGTAATAAGCCCTCTTTATGTTGTTGTAGCTCCAAGAGTTGGAGCTATTCAAGATGATAAAGTAGCGTTAAATAATGTTTTAATAAAGAGTGTAAAAATTCTACTCCCATCTCTACTTTTATTATATGGGATAATTTTCGTATTCAAAGAGTTAATAATATACAGAACGTTTGGTGAGAATTATGTGGAATATTCGAATTATTTAATGTTATATCTTGTTCCAATAATTATTAGTGGGGTGTTTACGGTGATACATCCAATATTTAATATTTGTGGTTTTCATAAAGAAAATTTATTATTGATTGTTTTTTCTGTGTTGTTGTATTTTTCTGGAATTTATTTCATTAAAGATACTTACGGTTTTATTGGCATTTTATTTATGCTGATTTTACATTCTTTATTGATTGTTTTGTATAAGATAATTCGATTTAAAACTTCAGGAGGAGTTAAATGAACGTAGCAATGATGATATTTTCCAATGGGATTGGAGGTGCTGAAAGTGTAGTAAAAGAAATATTAAAAAGAAGTGATAATACTTATGTTATTACTAATGATGAGATAAAAATAGAATTTGTTAAACTCATTGGGAGTGAACGTGTTTTTAGTATTGGACCAATGTTTTCAGTTAAAGGAGGTCGAGCTATAAATAAAATTGTTTATCTACTTAATTTACAGTTTGGTTTCTTAAATTTTCAGAAGAAAAGAGTATTAAGATCTTCTTTGTCAGTTGAAGGGTTTTTATTAAAAAATAATATTTCAATTGTACATAGTCATCTAGAGTTGGATATGTATCTAGCTTCTATATTAAAGGTAAAAATGAAAGACAAACTTCGTGCAGTTTATACAATGCATGGGGCTCTAGGTTTAGATCCTAATGATCATTTTAACACTTTTCTCTCTAAGAAAGATAAAATAAATGCTTTAAAACAATTTGACCAAATAACATCGGCGTGTCAGTATTTTTTTAATATCCTTGATAATTGGATTGGTCCCTATAATAAAATAGTAATTACTAACGGAATAGATAGTGACTCTATGGACTTGTACTGTAACAGGGATGAAGTAATAATTACTAACTCTTTTGTATATTTAGGAGGTGAGAGAGAAATAAAAGGTCCGGATCTGCTATTGAAAGCGTTACATGAGTTGGTTCATAAAAAAAACATACAAAACGTTAAGTTAATTGTCCTTAGAGAGGTTAGGAATAACTCTAAGTTTAGACAATTAGCTCAAGATTTAAGCGTGGAGGAAAATATTGATTATGTTGGTTATGTGCCATCTCCGCTACATTTGAAATATATGAATTCATCATTTTGTTATATTTTACCATCTAGAAGTGAAGGTGTTGCAAATACTCTGATGGAAGCAGTAGGTATGGAGAAAGCTATAATTGCTACATCTGTTGGTGGAACTCCGGAAATTGTAGTTGATGGCTTTAACGGGTTGCTTTGTGATGTTTGTCATCTATCGATAGCAGAAAAAATGGAAGAAATTATAAAAAATCCAGACTTAGCGGAAATGTTTTCAAACAATAACGCTAAGATTAAAAATGATTTCTTATGGAATAATGTAGTAGAAAAATATAAAGAAATGTATGAGGTATTATCATGAAGTATGATGTTGTGATCGTTGGTGCTGGTTTGGCTGGAATTATATTTGCTGAAAGATTTGCAAACCTAAAAGATAAGAAGGTATTAATAATTGATAAAAGGAATCATATAGGTGGTAATCTATATGATTATTATAATTATGAAGGTATATTAATTCATAAGTATGGGCCTCATATTTTTAGGACTGATAAGCGTGATGTCTGGGATTATTTAGGTAAGTTCACTGATTGGCATTATTATCAACATTCAGTAGTTGCTAATGTGAAAGGTTTTCAAGTTCCTTTTCCAATAAATTTAGATACTTACAACATACTATTTAATACCAACCTTTCTCAAGAAGAATTTCAAAGTAAATTAGATGGTTATAAGTTTACAGATGATCCTAAAAATGCAGAGGAAGCAGTTGTAAATCAAGTGGGGCATTATCTATATGAGACCTTTTTTAAGGCGTATACTATAAAACAGTGGGGGACTGATCCTAAAGAATTACATGCAGATACAGTATCGAGAGTTCCAGTTAGAACTGATAAAGAGAGTCGATATTTCTATCATAAATATCAAGGTTTACCTTTACTTGGTTATACTGATATGATGATGAGTATGATTGATTCAAAAAATATTTCTATTATGCTTAATACTGATTATAAAGATATAATCGATGGGGTTGAATTTGATGAGTTAATATATACTGGACCTCTTGATTACTATTTCGATTATGAGTTGGGAGAGCTGGATTATAGAAGTTTGATATTCGAGGAAAGAACATTTGAGCAAGAAAGCTTTCAAAGTCACTCAGTTGTTAATTACCCCAATAATTATGATTATACAAGAATTACGGAGTATAAGAAGCTTACAGGGCAAAAACATCACAAAACTACTGTTCATTTTGAGTATCCAATGGAGCATAATGAAGCAAATGAACCATATTACCCAATACTTAACGAACGTAATAAAATACTAAAAAATAAATATTTAGAAAAGGCAAGAACTCTAAATAATATTACATTTATAGGTCGCTTAGCTGAATATCGTTATTATGCTATGGATGAAATAGTCGAAAGTGCGTTAGATTCTTTTAATAAAAAATTTAATAGATAATTAATATGCCATATTTAATTTCCATCTTGTTGATATATCCTTTTAAATTGAGTTTTTTCCCAAGTCTATCAACTTTACTTCTACTAAGTATGTGTGTGTTTTTCTTTATAAGAATAGGAGTTTATAATAGGGGATGGAAAATAAATGCATATATTATAATCTATATTAATATATTGCTGATTCTAGTTGCATTAAATGTAATGTCGATTATATATAATGGTACTAATGATTTGAGCTATATAAATATGGTTTTTAAATATTTGACTATTATTTTTATAAGTATAAATGTAGTTTGTTATTGCATCATAAAAAATATAGATCTATTTGATTTCTTAAGAAGTTTTATAGTTGTAAGTGCCATTTTAGCATCTTTTTGTATCGGTGAGTATTTTTCTCCTTATATTAAACATATGATATCGACATATTTTATTAGCACTGATAATATCATTTACTCTGAAACATTTAGGGTTAAAGGGTTTGTATCTGGTGGCGGTGCAAAGTTATCCTTTTGCTTAGCTTTGGCTGTTATGTTTAGTCATGCTTTATATGTAGAAAAAAAAAATAACTTACTTATATTACTGTCTTTAATTATATCTGTAGGTGCCTTGCTTGTTGGAAGGACTGGAATGGTACTTACTTTTATTTCTTGGTTCGCGCTGCTGGCAATCACTATAGGGAAGCCAACGATAAAATCTGTTTCTATTTTAACTTTAGTAATTGTTATTATTTTGGTGGGAATTAATAATTTGGATTTTTCTAGTGATGAATTAAAAATGGTTCATCAATATTCATTCGAATTGTTATATAATTATCAAGAAACTGGTAAGTTTTCTTCAAAAAGTACTGATGCTATATCAAATATGTATATCATGCCAAATTGGAATGTTATATTATTTGGTAACGGAACATTTTCATACGATGGCATTATTAATGTTATAGATGTTGGATATTATAAACAATTGTTTTCAACTGGAATTATTGGTTTCTTTTTGTTTTATTTTTCAATTGGTTGGGGGCAATATGTTTCTTATAAATATATTTGTTTGAATGTCAATAAAGTATTTTGTTTTATTATCTTTGTTAGTTTTTGGGTTGTTGAGGCTAAAGAACCTATTTTTTTACATGGATATTCATCTAGAGTTTTATTGATGGTTTTTTTGTTTTCAGTTTTAGATGGTAGAATAATTAATAATGAAAAAAAATAACAAAAGAATAATTCATGTTATAACAGGTTTGGGTAATGGCGGTGCAGAAGGTGTTTTGTTTCGTTTGATTAATGAAACAAATAAGGAAATAGAACATGTGGTTGTTTCTATTACTGGTGAAGGTAAATATGGAAAATATCTTAAAGATATTGGTTGTGATATATACACTCTAAATGCAAAAAGAAGTATTTTGGCATTATTTATTTCGTTACCTAGATTAATTAAAATAATCTATATAAGTAAACCAGATGTTGTACAAACATGGATGTATCATGCAGATATAATAGGAGGCGTTGCGGCCAAGTTTTGTCGTGTGAAGAAAATATATTGGGGGTTGAGGCATACTGATTTAACCCCAACAGTTAACAGTAGAAGTACTTTGATTGCTGCAAAAGTTTGTGCGTTATTTTCTTATTTCATTCCAAATAAAATAGTTACATGCTCTTTAAACGCCGTCAGTAATCATATAAAAGTTGGCTATAGAGATATTTTTCATTATATCCCTAATGGGTTAGATATAAACAGGTATTCATCGTCTGAAGAAAAAAGAAATATCGGACAACGGCAACTTAAATTAGACAATAGTAAAATAATATTAGGATGTGTGGCAAGGTATCACCCTCAAAAAAATCACGTTGGCCTTATAAATGCATTCAGCAATCTTAAAAATAGTAATATTCAACTACTTTTAGTCGGTTCTGGTTGCACAGAAGATAATGAAAAACTAGTTTCTTTAATTAAGTCGAACGAAGTGTCTGAAAAAGTTTCTCTAGTAGGAGAGCAAGATGATATCTCAATGATTATGAATGTAATTGATATTCTTATTCTTTCATCGTTTGGAGAAGGGTTTCCTAATGTTATTGCTGAGGCCATGTCCACTGGAAAAATTATTGTTACGACAGATGTTGGGGATTCAAGGCATATAATTGGGAAAATGAACGTTGTTTGTAAATCTATAAATGATAATTGTTTGTATGAAGGAATGAAAAACGGGATAGCTATGTATGAAAATATGAATACTAGAAAAGAAATACAGAAGTATAATGAATCTAGAGTTAAAGAAAAATACTCTTTGCCTAGAATGTGTGATTCTTATGTCGCACTTTGGAGAAGCAATGAATAATACCAATCTGGAAAATTAACTGGTCAGGTTAATTCAATCTCTTGAACACATTTTAGTAATGCGTGAAGCCGATTCAATGCAAGACAGACCTTATCGACAATGTCGTTATAATCAGCAAAACTTTGATTACCGAGATAGTGTTGTCGTAACCAACTCCACACTTGTTCAATTGGATTAAGTTCAGGGGGAATAGGGTGGAAGTTTGATGATACTGAGATTATTAAACGGATTGGCAATATCGCCAGCCAGCCTGCACCATCCATCACCACAATAGCATGACTTCGTGATATTTGAGCAAGGTGCTCAGTCATTATTTCTTTATTTACCCAAGGTACCACTAACGCCTCACCAATTCCTCTTGCTGGGCACACCGAACCAAATAGATAAGCATATTCAAACTGCTGTTGTTTTATCGCTCTTGGTCGAGTTCCTCGCTCAGCCCAAAGACGGGTAGTGGTATTTTGTTGTCCAAACCTTGCTTCATCTTGAAACTATACATCGACCTTATCGAGCCCTATATGCCCTGGGATCTTAAGGATCGTTTCAATTTTAAATTTTTTAAAATTATCCTGAGCTTGTTGTGATTGTTTTGACCGTGACGTTATCCACGAAAAGCCCATACGCTTAAGTAGATGATAGATAGAATCTGGATGGTAGTTTTTATCAAATTCATTGAGAATGTAAGCATGAATATCCGCTTCTATTAATCGCCTACCAGAAGAGTCTTGAGCTTTAAGTTTAATATAATTGGATAGCTGCTCACGTTGTTTAGGTGTGATAAATGCAGTACGACCACTACGCGGTTTTTCTTGAAGTCCTGCTAAGCCTTCTTCAAGAAAGACACTAATCGATTTATTAACACTTGTTCGGCTAACTTTGAGATATTTAGCAATTTGAGTACGAGATTGACATTCCTTGAAGTGCTATAAGGCAAGTAATCTCATTTTCATTTGAATCGTTTTTTGTTGGCGAGTAAGCTTTTTAAAGTAGGTATTGTTTAGGCTGTCCATGGCGAATATCATTTAAAAATGATGGTTTCAATTAGATCATAATTTTAGTTAGATTGGTATAAAGCATTAATTATGCCACTTCATTGGAGGAACTACGGAGTCATTATTAAAGATACTTAGCAGATATTATCAAAATATTAAATTATGAGTCATGATATCACCACAAACTAGGTGACTAAATTTACTATTTCAATCTAGGCCAATTAAATTCAGTGTTGTCGGAAAGTAGAAACGCTGCATGATGAATACTTTAATGTTAGAAGCAGTGTTGAGCGCCGATTTTATAGCAATGGTAAAAAATAAGCACTTATGCGGTCACACTCTATCAATAGTTGGTTGTTTTTTGATGTTGAATATATTTGGATTATTAGCTTTTTATGGTTGATTGGATAATATAACAAAGAATTTTTCTCACAAACTTCAGCACTTAGCATTAGAGGGTAATCGATTGTTTATGTGGTTTTATGTCTTAATTGCGTGGGCGATATTATCAATGACAACGGCTAATTTTGGTATTTCCATGCGTCAGAAATGGATGTTTACGCCAATATTTATTTATATCAATTATTGCGGCAAAAGAAAAAAGGGATTTTAATATAACTAATGCAAACTAAATTTTTATTGATTGCCTCCTTTCCTGATTCTATTTTAACTTTTCGTGGTGATTTAATTAAGGCATTACAGTATCAACAATTAGAAATACATGTTGTTGCTCCAGATATCACTAGATCTTTAAAAAACAAATTAACAGAGATGGGAGTTGTTGTTCATGATATTTATTTAGAACGGACAGGTACTAATCCTGCATCTGATTTTAAATATTTATTGTCATTGTATAAATTAATAAAGGAGATTAAACCTAAATATACATTAGGCTATACGATTAAACCCGTGATATATGGTTCATTAGCCGCTAAATTAGCTAATGTTAATAATCGTTTTTCTTTAATTACCGGTTTAGGTTATGCCTTTACAGGCGAGGTAAGTGGTAAACGTCAATGGCTACAAAAGGTATTGCAGACTTTATATAAAGTTGCCCTTACTGCAAATAAAACAGTTTTTTTTCAAAATAATGATGATAAAACGTTATTCGAACAATTAGGCTTAGTTAATAAGCAACAAAATATAATTGTTGTTAATGGTTCAGGCATTGATATAGATAAGTTCAAAGCTGTTGATTTACCTGAAGTACCATCTTTTCTGTTAATTGCTCGTTTATTAGGAGATAAAGGTGTTAGAGAATACGCACAAGCTGCAGGAATGCTTCATAAACAATGCCCTGATATTAAATGTAGTCTTGTTGGCTGGATTGATAATAACCCCGATGCTATTTCTCAAATGGAATTAGATGAATGGGTAAAAAGTGGTGCGATTGAATATTTAGGAAGACTAAGTGATGTGCAGTCTGTGATTCAGGATTCATCTATATATGTTCTGCCGTCTTATCGTGAAGGCACGCCAAGAACAGTATTAGAAGCAATGGCTATGCAACGAGCAATCATTACAACCGATGCGCCTGGATGTCGTGAAACGGTTATTGATAAAGAGAATGGTTTGTTAGTACCCGTTAAAGATTCACATGCTTTATATGAATCTATGCTGTATTTAGTTGAGCATCCTGAGGAAGTAAAACGAATGGCTAAAGCTTCACGTTTAATGGCAGAAGATAAATTTGATGTACATAAGGTAAACAAAGTTATGTTAACAGGGATGGGGATTATTGAATGATAAAACGCCTATTTGATATAATAACCTCAACTCTTGCTTTAATCTTATTATCTCCAGTCATTATTATCACAGCATATTTTATTCATAAAAAATTAGGCTCTCCGGTTCTATTTCGTCAGGTTCGTCCTGGTTTAAAGGGGAAGCCATTTGAGATGATAAAATTTCGCACTATGAAAGATGCGGTTGATAAAAATGGGCAGTCATTACCAGATAGTGAAAGATTAACATCTTTTGGAATGAAATTACGCTCTACAAGTTTAGATGAATTACCCGGGCTATGGAATGTTTTAAAAGGGGATATGAGTTTAGTCGGTCCTCGTCCTTTATTAATGCAATATCTACCGCTTTATAATCAAGAGCAAAGTCGCCGTCATGATGTTCGCCCTGGTGTCACGGGCTGGGCGCAAATTAATGGTCGTAATGCGATTGGTTGGAATGAAAAATTTAAACTTGATGTGTGGTATGCCGATAATCAATCCTTGTGGCTAGATATTAAAATATTACTTTTAACCATAAAGAAAGTGTTTATTAAAGAAGGGATATCGGCTAACGATCACGTTACGATTGAACCATTCAAAGGTAATACTCATGGCTAAGCTTGCTATTTTAGGTGCGAGTGGTCACGGTAAAGTACTTGCAGATATTGCATTATTAACGGGATGGGATGAAATTGATTTTTTTGATGATCGTTTTCCTGTTTTAAGTCAATTAGAACAATGGGATGTTGTTGGTAATACGGAACAGTTATTACAGCAACTATCTAATTATGATGGTGTCATTGTTGGTATTGGTAATAATAGGATTCGGTTAGAAAAACAAAACAAATTATTTAAATTAGATGCTCCTTTAATAAGCTTAATTCATCCGAGAGCCATTATTTCCACAATGAGTGAAATAGGCATCGGCTCGGTAATAATGGCAAATGCGGTTATTAACTCATTTAGTAAAATAGGCCAAGCTTGCATTATTAATACAGCAGCAACAATTGATCATGATTGTAAATTAGCTGATGGAGTTCATATTAGCCCTGGAAGTCATTTAGCTGGCGGTATTTCTATCGGTATTGGCTCTTGGGTTGGTATTGGTGCGAATATTGTTCAGTTAGTAACTATTGGTGATAACGTTATTATTGGCGCTGGCTCTACCGTTATTCATTCTATTTCATCATATCAAAAGGTTATTGGCTCTCCTGCAAAACCGATTTAATATTAAATAAGGATTTTTATGTTAAATACTCCATTTTCTCCTTGGCCTTGTTTTACAGAGCAAGAAGCCGAAACAATTAGCCGTACGCTTTTATCAAATAAAGTGAATTATTGGACCGGCAATGAATGTCGTGAATTTGAAAAAGAATTTGCCACATGGGTTGGGTGTGAATACGCAGTTGCATTAAGTAATGGTACTCTTGCGTTAGATGTAGCATTAAAAGCAATGCATATAGGTCAAGGCGACGATGTTATTGTTACTTCTCGTACTTTTTTGGCCTCTGCATCTTGTATTGTGACTGCGGGGGCTAACCCTGTATTTGCCGATGTTGATTTAAATAGCCAGAATATTACCGCTGAAACAATTAAAGCGGTATTAACCCCAACAACAAAAGCAATTATTGTGGTTCATTTAGCGGGAATGCCAGCTGAAATGGATGACATTATGGCGTTGGCTGAAGAATATAATATATATGTTATCGAAGATTGTGCTCAGGCTCATGGCGCGAAATATAAAGGCCGTAGTGTGGGTTCAATTGGTCATATTGGCGCATGGTCATTCTGTCAAGATAAGATCATGACCACGGGGGGCGAAGGTGGCATGGTAACGACTAATGATAAAGCATTGTGGAATATTATGTGGTCTTATAAAGATCATGGTAAGAGTTATGATGCTATTTATCATCAAGATCATGCTCCTGGTTATCGTTGGTTACATGAAAGCTTTGGTACTAACTGGCGGATGCTTGAGATTCAAGCCGCTATTGGTCGAATTCAATTAACTCGTATGGTTGACTGGACTGCAAAGCGTCAGGCTAATGGAAAAATGATAGATGAATCGGTTACCGGTTTGTTTATTGTTCGTAGTGTTATAGTGCCTGATTATATTGAGCATGCAGAATATAAGCATTACATGTTTATTCGCCCTGAATGTTTAAAACAAGGATGGAGCCGCGATAAAATTATTGAAGCAATTAATGAGCAGGGGGTCGCAGCTTATCAAGGTAGTTGTTCTGAAGTCTATTTAGAAAAAGCATTTGATAATACCCCTTGGCGTCCTGCTGAACGTTTGAAAAATGCGGTTGAGTTAGGTGAAACAAGCTTAATGTTTTTAGTTCATCCAACATTAGAAAAAGATGAAATAATAAAAACATGTACAGTTATTCGTGATGTGTTACAACAAGCTTCAAAGTAATTGTTATTTAATATTAAGTGTTGTATTTTTTCTTCTAACCTTTTCTTTATTTCATCTTTTTCATTTTAGGCTCAGCTATGAAAGGATATGAAAAGATACTTTTTCTTTCTCGTCCAAAGAAACGTATTATTAGTTGTTTATGTGATGCTATATTTATAAGTGTAGCTTATTTTTTCGCGTTCTTTATTCGCTTAGATCATCTGAATGTTATTTATTCGGTTGAATTATGGAAAGCGTTAGTTCCTTTAATCTTATTAACCATATTTATATTTTCGCAATTAGGTTTATATCGAGCCATATTACGTTATTTAACATTTCAAGCATTATTCGTTATTTGTATTGGTGCGTTACTTTCAATGTTCGCTTTTTATGGGCTACGATTATATATTGATGATTTAGTTCCTCGGACTGTTCCTATTATATATGCTTTGTTTTTAGTGTTATTTTCGGGTGGCTCTCGTATGATAATGCGTAATTACATTTCAAATCGAAATTTATTTAAAGCTTATCGTAAAAATGTGATTATTTATGGTGCGGGTTCAACAGGGCGTCAATTGTGTTTTACTTTACGATCAAATCAAGAATATAAGGTGGTTGCTTTTGTTGATAAAGATCCAACCTTATTTAATACCAATATTATGGGAATTCGTGTTTATAATTCTTATGATATTACAAAGGTTATCGATAAAAAAAATGTTACTAAAATATTATTAGCATTACCGAGTGCAAGTCGCTCAGAAAGAAAATCGGTATTACATGCATTAGAGCCGTTATCTATTGAAGTGCAAACTGTTCCTGATGTTGATGACATTTTAAGTGGTAAGTCTCGCATTGATGAATTGCAAGATGTTGCTATTGAGGACTTATTAGGTCGAGATCCTGTTACTCCTCACGTGGACTTATTTACTGCAAATATCACAGGTAAAGTCGTGATGGTAACAGGCGCTGGAGGATCTATTGGAGCTGAATTGTGTCGGCAAATATTAAATCAAAAACCTCTTAAGCTTTTGTTATTTGAAGTTTCTGAATATAACTTATATGCGATAGATAAAGAGTTATCAGAGATTGTAAATAAACAAGGATTGAATGTTGAGATCTATCCATTATTAGGTAGTGTTCAACGAGAAAATCGGTTGCAAATTGTAATGGAAACATTTCAAGTACAAACGATTTATCATGCTGCTGCCTATAAGCATGTGCCAATGGTTGAATTTAACGTTATAGAAGGTATACGTAATAATATTTTTGGTACGCTATACACTGCTCAAGCCGCAATTGCTGCGAGCGTAGAGACGTTTGTTTTAATATCAACAGATAAAGCCGTTCGGCCAACAAATGTAATGGGGGCGACTAAGCGAATGGCGGAGTTGTCTTTACAAGCATTATCTCAAATATCAACGAATACACATTTTTGTATGGTACGTTTTGGTAATGTTTTAGGATCTTCTGGTTCAGTTATCCCATTATTTAAGCGTCAGATTGCTGAAGGTGGGCCTTTAACTGTTACTGACCCCAACATTATTCGTTATTTTATGACGATTCCAGAAGCGGCACAATTAGTTATTCAAGCGGGTGCTATGGGTAAAGGGGGCGATGTATTTGTTCTTGATATGGGAGATCCAGTTAAGATTGTAGAGCTAGCTCGAAAATTAATAAATTTATCAGGGTTGGAAGTGATTGATGACGAAAATCCTAATGGTGATATTGAAATTCAATTTACAGGATTACGGCCAGGTGAAAAGCTATATGAAGAGCTCTTAATTGGTAATAATGTTGCTCAAACTCAGCATGAGCGAATTATGACGGCTGATGAAGATTATTTACCATGGGCACAATTAGAACCATTATTACTTCAATTAGATTCGGCCTGTCATGAATTTCATCATGAGCGAGTGAGAGAGATATTATTGACGGCTCCAACGGGATTTATACCAACAGATGGTATTTGTGATCTGGTCTGGAGTAATGATATTAAACCAGAGCTTAAAGTTGTCAGTTTGTAATTTAAAATTGAGTAAGTTTACAGTATATTTTTATTATTAATGGCCACTCTGATTGAGTGGCTTTTTTTTTGTATTTTAATACGGCTAGAGGATAAAGAGAAAAAAACAAAACGAGAAAAAAGGGCAAAAGAAAAAAAAGAAAAAAGGACAGCCATAAAGTTTCATTAAATGTGATGGCTAATAATAGCGTTATTTCCTACAGTGAATACCCACAAAGATGATAGGGAATCTACTTACAATGAGTTAAAATTTTAAAGAGTAAAGTTATTATTTGCTGTGTATGCCTGCAAGGGCGATAGGGAATCTACTCACTGTGTGTGGAAATCTTAAAGAATAAAGATATGGGTGTCCTGTATTCTTTAATGATGATTTTATTACTTGGTTGAATACCAGCAGTCTGGCATTATGCGCCCAAGAATACCGTCGTCAGTAAACGGTACCGAGAGTGTGAAGGTAGTCAGTGATAGAAAACAACCAACAATTAAGTAATCTTTATGATGAACATGGTTACTTTGTGATTAGAAATTATTTCGACGAAGCTCAGATTTCATTGCTTAGAAAAGTGGTGCTAAAGTTCCATGAATTGTGGAAAGCAGACAACACAGAGTTTTATCATGAAGAAGCGTTTAACTCGTCTTTAATTACGGGTAGCGAATATCTACCCATTGATGATAGAACGGTACTTTTTGACTTCATCAGCTCCAAAAAGATCATGGACGTTGTTGATGCAGTGATACCTGAAAATCCTGCATTTATGAATACACAATTGTTCTTCAACCCCGTAAATCCGCAACAAAAAGACTTTTGGCATCGTGACTGTCAATATGACTATGATCTTGAAGACCAAATGAAAGTCATATTAGAAACGCAAGTGTTACATCTTCGAGTGCCTTTATTTGATGAACTTGGCATGGAAATCATCCCCGGCACACACAAACGATGGGACAACGAAGAAGAGCACAATGTTCGCCAAGAAGAAAATGGTAAAGTCAGCAATGACAGCATCTCTGGCGGTAAACAAATTGGGTTAGCTGCGGGTGACTTGTTAGTGTTTTCAGCTGATATGATTCACCGCGGATTGTATGGCTTAGATCGTTTAGCATTGGATATTTTGATCTTTGACTCAGCGGCTGATTATGTCGATTACGTTGATGATGATTGCTTACCGCCCCAATCAATATTAAATAAGATTGCCGACCCAAGGCTATTTCTCAACACCTTGCACCTGAAATCAATGGTGTGTGCTTAAAGATAAAAAGGCAGGACAACCACAAATTTCCAACTACTAATCTAAAAAAACGGCCACCCCAAAGGCAGCCGTTAATATTATAAGTAGCAATAATCGTTTTAACGAAGATCATCAGTAACAGCAAGTACTGCTGCTAGGGTGTCGTGACCAAAGCCGATACTACGCTCTGGAGACCAGCCGTATAGGCTATCTGGGTGTTTATTATGATCTTTAAATGGCATTTCAACAGTGTAAGATAAGCAATTGAATTGCTCGCCCACCCAGTTTGATGCCACTGTTAGGTTAGCTTCGCCTGGCTTATCTTTGCCGTAGCCGTGTTCGTCTTGGAATTCTGGCGTTACGGTTAATAGCGCTTGTTTGAATTTATTTTCAAGATTTTCAAGGCGCGCATCGTATGATGGAATGCCTTCAGAACCCGCAACGAAGTTAAATGGAATTGCTTCATCGCCGTGAATATCAAGGAACATATCTACGCCAGTTGCTAGCATTTTTTCACGTACATAGAAAACTTCAGGGCTGTTTTCTAATGATGGTGTTTGCCATTCACGGTTAAGGTTCACACCAATCGCATTTAAGCGTAGATGACCACGTGCGCTACCATCTGGGTTCATGTTAGGCACAACATAGAATACCGCTTTATTTAATAGGGCACGGCCAACAGTGTCAGTTTCATCTAACAAGCGTTGTACTAAGCCTTCAACAAACCATTCTGCCATGGTTTCACCTGGGTGCTGACGTGCAATAACCCAGATTTTTTTCTTTGGTGCTTCTTCGCTATCTGCGGCGTGTTCATCACCGATCACTAATAGGCTTACATCGCGATTATCAAGCGTATGACCTAATGTTTCTAGGCGGCAGTTGTAATGGCTTTGTGCAAGGTGCAATAGATCTTGATGACGATCGTAACTGTACGGTGCAAAGTAAGCGAAGTACATTGATTCATTTTCAGGAATAACAGTGAACGTTAAGTTGTCACCATCAAACTCTGAAGGGACACGGAACCACTCTTCACGATCATAAGAGGCCACAACATCATAACCATTCCAACCTTCAGGGTAGGCTGAGTTAGCTAGATCTAATAACGTAATAGTATGAGGCTGTTGAGCTTCTGATTCTAAACGGAAGTGAAACCACTGATGAAGTTCAGATTGGTTATCGTTAGGAATACTGAGTTGAATGTCGTCTTTGCTCTCTGCTTTAACAACATTAATGCTACCGCTTTCGAAGTTACTGAAAATTTTCATGAGGGTTACTCGTTATCTTTATAAGTATTGAATTAGGCTATCACAAACCACCACAATCGATAATGATTTTTGTTCATCAAAATAAGGTTTCATTGTTAGGTTGAGTGAATAATCATCAATGGCGCTGTGTGGTGTGATACATCGATAAAGATCGTGGTGATAAGTTGATTTTAAAAAATGCATAGATTGTATTAAAACAGCTATTAAAGAACATTGATGTGATTAAGTTGGCTTTTGCAGTGATAACTTATGCACTGGTGGTTGCTAGAGTTCATTTTGTGCTGCTGGTGATTTTGAAAACCATGTGTTATTGATATTTGTTTTAAACATGTGTGTGGTAGCTACACCAAATGAAAACCTTACACCAACAGATCATTAAGTACATGCGCTTGTTTCATGTACTGCGTATTATTATCGCTTGTATCATTGCTTTTTCTATCGATATTATTTTTAAATTACCCTATGGCACATGGGCGCCAATTACTATTATTGTGGTGATGTCGGCCAAGTATTCAGGTGAAGTGTCAGATAAAGCCAGTCAACGAATACTTGGTACCACTATTGGGGCAATTTTAGGCCTGTCGTTGTATTTTTTCCCAGTAGATAATGTTTATTGGCATTATGGCTCATTGATTGTAATGCTCAGTGTATCGCTTTACTTTACTCTAGGAAAATACGCCTACAGTGCGATTTTAACTTCAGTGACATTGGTGCTGGTTGCGGGTAGTGGTCCTGGGGATTTACATATTGCATTATGGCGTACGACTAATGTGCTATGGGGTGGGTTAGTGGCGATCATTGCGAGTCAATATTTGTTTCCGGCTAAAGCGACCGATCATTTCAAATTAGTGTGTGGTGATTTTTTGCGTGTGTTTCATCAAAACTATTCTGAGCATAATGCACTGGTTAATAGTGATGATGCTTACCGCGAAATACCGTTATCTCAGTTACGCCAAACATTAAATAAGATCACGTCATTAGAATCGAGTATTGGTCATGAAACACCGGCAATGAAACAGCCAGTTAAAAAGGCAATTGCTTGTCAGGTGAGGATGTTCAATTTATTAGAAAATATTATTCAGACACAATGGCGACATCAATACAGCAAAGAAAAAGTACAAGAAATACGGGCTTTATCACAAGCAAAAGAGCAGTTATCGCTGATGTGTAAACAATGTGGTGAAGATTTATTATCACCTCAAAATCCATTAATGGTGATCAATAAAAGTCAGCTTGAGATATTGGCGTTATATCCCAAATTAGCCCCAAGTGCAGATAGCCGAACCGATATTAGTTATTACGGCTATTTGTGGCTTAATCGAGAATTGGCACGTCAGGTTGCTGAGCTTTCCGAATGGTTGTGCCAATTTGAAACGATTAAAAATGATGCACAGTAATGGCTATTTCATCGCTGAATAATAAGCCGCAATATCAGCCAGATCTTGTGTGCTTAGATTTTGTAGCTGACCTTTCATCATGCTTGCCATTGGGCCTTTACGCATGTCATTAGTGTAAGCCAGCATTGCATCATACAGGTATTGCGGTTGTTGGCCTGCAAGGTTGGGGTAACTTGGTTGCGGTGCAATACCATTGCTACCATGGCAGAAACGGCAACTTGGGGTTTTAATTTCCCCTTTACTGGCATCACCTTTTGGCATTGCGTAAGCGTTAGTGCTCATTGCGCTAATAAGTAATATAGCGGTTGTTAGGGTGCGAAAACCGTTAAATAGGTATGTCATTATAAGCCATTCGTTGTAAACATTATGATTGTTAGTACAAAACGATACCATAACTAATCAATGACTTAATCTGTATTTTAAGGTAAATAGTGTAACAATAAATGTCATAGAAAATTACAATCTATACCTTGGTGTTGATTATAATATTAGCTGTCAGGGTTATCACGTACTCGAATAAAGCGCGCAAAACGAGGGATCCCACGGTCGGTATAGCCGTTGTAGCGATATTGAATGGTGGTGCCTATCGCTGGTGGAGACAGGCGCTGTTGGTCGTTAAAACCTGATCCTATTTTAAAGGTGTTATTGGTGGCTGTTTTTACCCACACCGAGCCCATCATGCCTTGATATTTACCATTGCCTTCTTCATAGCCAATAATGATCGCTTCTGCATCATGATGATTTTTGAGTTTTAGTAGATGCTCAGTGCGACCGAAAGTGTAGTTATTGGATTTATGGTGCAGCATTAAGCCTTCACCATCATTACTGCTAATAATATCGAGCCATTGCACTAAGATTGCTAAATTATCGAGTGACTTGTGCTCAACCCATTGTAAATGTTTTAGTGGTTGGTTGTTTTGATCTCGTTGTTGCTCTATTAATGCTTGTAATTGGCGATAACGATCGCTAAATGGCGCGCTGTTATGGGGCAGATCAAACGCCATATAATTGACTTTTTTCCATGCTAAATTATCAGGCTCATTATCAAGTACAATACGCGTTAATGCTTGAAACTGGCCGCGTTCAATCCACAGTTCGCCATCTAATGGTGTGCTCGGAAAGTTGGCATAAAACCATGTTGGTGCATGAATAATATTGCCTGTTTTTGTCAGCAACTGTTGTCCATTCCAATAGGCGCGAATGCCGTCTAATTTTTCGCTTACCAAATAATCAGTAACAGTGAAAATGTCGTGAATTTGATTGTCATCACTATAGTGTGCTGCATTTAATTGATCGCTAGGTAAACTTTTAGCCAGCATCAGTTGTGGTTGCTCTGCTGCAAGAGGAAAACTTAATGATAGGCCAATTAAAGCTGCTATTGGGGTTAAATGCTTATTAAAACATTGAAATTTAGAACTATCATGACAATGTGACAGCGGCTGATATTGTAATAAAGGCATGATACGTATTCCTAGTAAGCACAAGAGGTATAACAGTAAATAAATGCCATTAATGGGTAAATTATAATGATCTATTTTTGGTGATGTTTGTGCTGATGTTAGAGTTACGTAATGTGAATTAAGTTACAGTTACATGATTTATGTGCCAAAGGTGCTAAATAGGAATGTATTATGTGAGTGTTAATTATGGCTAAAATGATAAAAAAAGTAACTTATTAACTGTGTTTATCGACAAGCTAAGGTAAAATTCTGTCACTATCGAACTCTTTATGTGGTCTTTGTTGTAATGCAGTCTTCTTTGTCTCGCTTTTTTATTCGTGTTAATCAGTTCCTTGTTTCTAAAAATATCACTCTTTCTTTTCATTGCTATTTTATTCATGCAATGAGCTTTATGGCGCTAGGTTTATTTTCATCACTATTGATTGGCTCTATTTTAAATACGATTGGGATTAAATTTTCGATCCCACTATTAAGTGATGTCTTGTGGCCAATAGCAAAGCAAATGACAGGGCCAGCTATTGGTGTGGCTATTGCTTATGCATTAAAAGCGCCGCCATTAGTTTTGTTTTCATCAACCATTGCTGGTGCTGCGGGGGCGGCAATGGGGGGACCTGTTGGGGCTTATGTCGCCAGTATTTGCGCTGCCGAATGCGGTAAATTGGTCGCCGGTGAAACTAAAGTTGATATTTTAGTGACGCCAGCAGTAACGGTATTAGTTGGCGTTATGGTTGGTAGTTGGATTGGTCCATTAGTGGGGGCGGTGATGACCCAGTTTGGACAATTGATTATGTCTACCACTCAATTACAACCATTATTGATGGGCGCATTAGTCGCGGTATTAATGGGCATGGCATTAACTTTACCTATTAGTAGTGCTGCAATTGCAATCATGTTGAGTTTAAACGGTTTAGCTGCGGGGGCGGCGACAGTAGGTTGTGCTGCACAAATGGTAGGTTTTGCAGTTATGAGTTATCGCGTTAATGGTTGGGCGGGTATTTTTGCTCAAGGACTCGGTACTTCGATGCTACAAATGCCAAATATTGTTAAGAATTATAAAATTTGGATCCCTCCGATTGTGGCTTCTGCAATACTTGGTCCCATTGCGACAGTTGTGTTTCACATGGAAAATACGCCACTTGGCGCTGGAATGGGGACATCAGGATTAGTCGGGCAGATTCAAACAATAATCGCAATGGAACAGCCAGGAGTGAGTAGTGGTTATATTTACGGATTAATTGTATTAATGCATTTTATTCTACCTGCGTTAATCACTGCTATTGTGGCATATATTATGCGTTGCCAAGGTTGGATTAAAGACAGTGATATGGTATTAAAATTAGGCTAATTGTAGCGGTGAGTCATAACTAATATTCTTGTTCGTGATGTTGTTGATTAACGTTTCGCTAAGGTTGTGATTTGTTGTTCTGCACATCTAAAAAAAGCATCGGCTTGGCGTTGACTAGCGATAAAAGCCAGAGGATTCAGTCCTTTAATATGTAATTTTGTACGGTAACTGTGTGCTTTGAATGCTTCGGTAAATTGTTGTGGGCTGATATTGTTAGCATCATTGGCAATTGTGGTGGTATAGATGACGGTTTGGTCGTCTATACGCTTAAATAAATTGTGATCAACAATATAATTAAGTTTTTGATTTTGTTCGATGTTATCAATTGAGTGTTGGGTTAGTTCACCTCTGGATGGGGCTTGCAGATCGTTAAGGTGGTAAATTTTAACGTCATAGTGATTATTTTTATTGGTCGACATGGTTAACACAATATTATCTTGCAGCCGTTGTTCTTTTACGGTGAGTGTGCAATGTGTCTCGGTTTGGCTATAGGTTGAGTTTTCAAGCAAAGGTATTGAAAATGCCGACACAGCTAAAAAAAAGAGTGGTGTGATCATAAAAAAATACCTTTGGTTATTTTGTGAATTAAAACCGACTAAATTAATCCTAGTTTGGTTGGCTTGTTTTTATTGAATAATCTCACAAGATATTATGGTTGAAACACATTCTTAATATTGAGAATCAACCGATAAATCATCTGAATTTATTAATTATTAACGTGTTTTTCCTAAGACATAACATTATTTGATAGAGAGTTAACAATTTATAATCAGTAAAATGTTAATCTCATCAATAGTTAAAAGTATTAGTTGTTCTTAATCCGAAAAATAAAATGGAGAAAGTGATTATGTCTACTACAACAAGCAAAAACCCTTTGTTATTCTCTCTTTTAGCGCTTATTGCTGGTGGTGTTATCGGCTGTGGTGTTGGAATGAAAATAGAAAAAAGCGCAAGTGCTCCGAACTTATTGACTTGTCAGCAGCAAGTACAAGCTCAAACGGAACAAATTAAAAAGAGTGAACAGCAATATCAATTATTGGTAGCAAGTAATGAGAAACAAAGTCATCAATTAGAGCAGACAATAAAAGATCTAACTGTAATGACAGAATTAGTGGATAAGCAAAAAAAGGAGTTTTCAGCTCAGTTAGCATTGCTTACACAGAAAAAACAAAAATTAGTGGCAACCAAACAAAAGTTAGAAGTGACGAAAAAGAAATTGAATACTGAAGTGGTAAAATTACAAACTACCACCACCAAGCAACAAGTGGTGATTGATAAATCTCAGCAGTATTTTAAACGCCAAGCAGAAATGCAGGCTAATGTTAAAGCAACCCAAGCTAATATTACAGAGTTAAAACAAGCGGCAAAAGGCTTTAAAAAAGCATGTGATGAGTTTAAGTCAGGTAATAGTTGGAATTGGGTTTCACAAAAAGATTGCGATAATTATGATCAGCAATTGGGATTATTAAAAGATAAACAAGCATTATTAGGTGCTCAACAGCAGGCACTAGCTGTTATTAATGCTGAAATTGGTAAGAAATAAATTGAGTTTGGGTAATTGATAATAAAAGTAGCTGCCATGACAGCTACTTTTATTGTTATTCGTGATTATTTATATTGTGATCAATAGGGCGGGCAAGAGAGGTAGGAAAACCCCGCTCAGCGGCTAATTTTTCAGCATACGTAACAACATCGTGTAGGCTTAATTGTTGAGATACTGGAAATTCATTTTCACGGGTTTGCAGTGTCGGTTGTGGAATTAAATCTAAAGCGGCTAGCTGATCAATAATAGCATCAGCAACAGATAATGCAGATGATGCTTTCACAATTTCAGAACGCGCATAACGTTGATGTGAATAAGAAACATCGGCCGCGCGTAATGTTGGATCATTGCCTGGAATTTGTTGCGCGCCAAATAATGGTTTCCCACCGACAGTTGCTTGTTCAAATTTACCGACAAACTGCGCCATATGATTAATTGCGCGCTGAGTGCGTTGTTCAATCTCTGGTTGTGACCAATGTTGCTGCAATTTCTCTTTAAAAGACGCATCTAATTGTGGCTGAGCACTGGTTGCATTTGATGACACTAATCCATTTTTAAACAGTGTAATGTCTTGTGTCATACCATGCAGTTGAAAATAGCCATCAGGGTATGGGGTTAATTGTGCCATACCATTAGGGGTGCCACGCTCACCATGGAAAATGACTTCTGGCCATTGAGCATCACATTGTGACCAGTGAGTAATATAAGCTGCTTTAAATTCAACCATGCGTTGACGTGGAATATGCGCTAAGTCATCAATGGTTCCTGTACGGTAACCGCCAGCATTTACTAAATAATCAACATTAACTTGGTGTTGTTGATTAGTTGAATTTTGATAGTTAACTTGCCAACCTGTGCCTTGTTCTCGTTCAGCTAAAGAGATCACTTTGCTATTAGTATGTACATGGCATTGTGTCAGTTTGTCTAATGCTAAAGTCAAGGTTGCAGCAATTCTAAAGACACTTAAACCATATTCTTGCACCATGACTAATGGGAATTTGAATTGATCTAAATTAATCGATTTAGCGACAGGGATCATCCATTGATCTGGCGTTAGCGGATGTTCAGGATTAGCTTGTAATGCAAGAGACTCTAAGTCATGGCGTTGATACAATTTAAAGTAATCTTTTGGCTCACCAAGAACACGGTTTTTAGAATCCTGTTCGACAAGTGTTTGGTAAGTTTGTTGTAATAACGTTAGGCGGGGTAATAAGTCACTGGGGTTGCCTGCATCATTACAAGGAATTGCAATAACGGTCGGTCTGATATTGGTGGTGTGACGGTAAACGCGTAACGTATCAATAGATTGCTTGAGTAACGTTATGCATTGTTGATCTGATATTTCACGATAAAGATTACCGCCTGCATGCAAGTGGCAAATTGGAGGACCATTAACTAGGCTTTTTCCTTCCTCAAAAAGTTGAACATGAATACCTTGTTCAGCTAATCGAAGTGCAATAGTTGATCCTGCTATACCACCACCAATAATACCCACAGTTGTTGGTAAATTTGAGTGGGGCAAGGATGTTATTTTACTTTTAATTAAATTCATCATACTTGAACACGTAAATCAGCTAAAAACAACAAAAGGATTTATTTAATATAGACATGCACAATAAATCCTTTGAATGGATAAGTTGAACTATTTTACGTTGTAATAAGGTAAAGAGAAATAGCAGTGAATTAAAATCCCATTAAAAGGCTATTTATAGCATTGTTATAGGATTTTTTTTGTTGATGCTATGTTTAATTCTTTATTGGTATGGCAAAATTTTTAATTTTATTGTGTTGGTTTTGTTATTTTATTTAAGTATGTTTACTGTGTTTTATAATGATGGCAGCAATATTAGTTATGTTCTTAAAAAATATTTTTTGTTGATTTTGAATAAATATAGAAAAACAATATCCTAATAAAGTCTTTATTATCAGTTAGTTGTGGTTTTTATCTGTTTGGGGTATTTATTTATTCTGGATTTTTATTTTTTCTTTTGCTAGATTTAATTTTGTTTTTTGAACTTAAAGATAAAAATATGGTCGTGAATTATATTTTTATGTTGAGACATCGAAAAATAGCAGTAGTAGTGGTAACAAATATAATAAAGGATAAATAATGTCTAAAATTAATCTAGTGGTTTTACCTCTTGCACTTCTTGTTTCAGGTGCAGTAAACGCAGCAACAGAAAACCCATTCTATGCGGGTGCTCGTGCTGGTGGTGTTCATTATTCTGATTTCGATGCGAAAGCAGGTGATCTACACTCAAACCCAAATCAATCTCTTTCAATCGACAAAGATGATTTTGCTGGTGGTATCTTCATGGGTTACAACGTAACACCATGGTTTGCTGTTGAAACTGGTTACACTTGGTTAGGCGAAGTTACTCTTAAGAATGATGACCATCATGACGCTGGTAAAATTGAACAGCAAGTTATCGATCTTGTTGGTAAATTTACTTACCAAGCGACAGATTCTTTAGATGTTTACACTAAAGTCGGTGGTGCATGGCAGTTCTCTCGTTACAAAGATAACAACATCTCAGATCGTGACGATAGCTTAATCGCTACAGCGGGCCTTGGTGCTGAATATCATTTCACAAAAGACCTTTCTGCTCGTGCTGAATACCAGTACTACCACGATATGGAAGTGAAGCCTGCCGATACTAAACTAAATTGGGATGCACACTACTACGGTGTGAGCCTTGTTTACGGTTGGGGTGCAGCAGCAGCTGTTGTTCCTGTCGTTGCTGAAGTTGTTGAAGCATCAACAGTTCAACTTGAGCCAATCTCTGCTGTAATGCCATTTGCATTTGATAGCAACGAGCTATCTGAGCAAGACATGCAGCGTCTTGAACCAATTGCACAGCGTCTCGTGAACTTCCCTGAGTCACAACTTGTTGTTATTGGTCACACTGATAATTCTGGTGCAGAAGCATACAACCAGAATCTATCTGAAGAGCGTGCACTTACAGTTGCAACGTACTTAACTGAGCACTTCAACATTGACCCAAGCCGTGTATCTGCCGAAGGTCGTGGTGAGCTAGATCCAGTTGTATCTAACGATACTTCTGAAGGTCGTGCTCAAAACCGTCGTGTTGATGTAACGACTCCTGGTTTTGAAATTGAACAAGCAGCTGAAGAAGCTATTGCTCAATAATATTGTTTATTCAATATTAATCGATAAATAACTGTCGATACTATTACAAAAAAGCGCCTGAAGGGCGCTTTTTTTATTCCTTAATCTATTGAAATTTAAATATTTAATAGTAGCTGTTGTCAGTGCTATTGTGCTTAATATTTTTATTTGTTCGTGATATCTGCATAACAATAATAAAGTATCCTTTTTCTGACTTATGTTGAGAGTGGTATCATGGTTATTAAATAAAACAGTAACTGCTATACATAATAAATAAGCGGAGAATATTATGGCGATTTGGCAACGACCGTTTACGTTAGATCTTTTTAATCAGACCTCTAAAAATACATTAGTTGAGCACTTAGGGATTGAATACGTTGCTGTTGATGATTCATCATTGTCAGCGACGATGCCTGTTGACTCACGCACACATCAACCATTAGGTATGTTGCATGGCGGCGCCTCTGTAGTATTAGCCGAAACGTTAGGTTCATTGGCAGCAAACTTTGCCGTTAGCAGTGAATACTATTGTGTGGGCTTAGATATTAATGCGAACCATATTCGTGCGGTTCGTAGTGGTTTTGTTACTGGTAAGGCGACACCGTTGCATCTTGGCGCCACTACACAAGTATGGCAGATTGAAATTCGTGATGAACGTCAGCGTTTAGTGTGTACTAGCCGTTTAACGATGGCTGTTTTGAAACATAAAAGCAGTAAATAGAATGATAGTTACTTTTTCTCAAGGCAAAATTATCGCAACACAACATGAAGTTGTTGTTCGAATTGATGGTAATTGTCGAATAATGATGCAAGCACAAGTTGATGAATTAACATTAATTGGTGGTGCTAATGTGATCACAGCTGTCGGCAGTGGTTTGAACTGGTCTGTGAAATTAGACACTGATGAACAACTGCAACAGATCGCGACTGAAATAGGTATCGCTATCACCCAATATTAACCGATTAGCTTATTTTTATATTGAATGAGCGAATGGTGATATTTAATGCAACAGAATGATTTTATTTCTATTTACGTATGACAATGAAATGCTATTTTGGCATTATTGGCTGAGTTTGCAGATCATTGCATTCAAACTTATTCAATATTAATCACGATAAAGTAAATAGTATGTCTAATAAATATTTTGCACTGTTACCATTGGCTGTTCTTATTTCTGGTGTAGCTCAGGCTGCACCTGCTAACCCTTATTATGTTGGTGTTCGCTTAGGTGATGCTAATTACTCTCATTTTGAACAAAATAATCATGCATCTAACCTTGGTCTAAAGCAAAACGATCTTGGTGCTGGTATCTTTGCAGGTTATAACATTACGCCATGGTTTGCAGTTGAGACGGGCTATACTTGGTTAGGCGATGCACAAGTTGATCATCAAAATATTAAGCAACACGCGTTTGATTTAACAGGTAAAGCAACATGGCATGTTAATGATAGCTGGGGCTTATTCGCGAAGGCGGGTGGTAGCTACATGCTAACGGCTTACCATGGTAATGGTGTGAATGATACTGATGATCATCTTGTTGGTACAGTTGGTGCTGGTGTTGAATATCAATTAACCGATCATCTATCAACGCGCCTTGAGTACCAGTATTATCATGATTTATCATCAAAGCCTCGTGGTACTGATTTAGCGTATAACTTTGATACTAACTTCTATGGTCTAAGCCTTGTTTACAACTGGGGTGCGGCACCGGTAGTTGATACGATCGCGCCAGCAATAGCGCAAACAGTGACTATTGAACCTTCAACATTATCATTAGATTATGGTGTTAATCAGTATAAATTAACGGCGGAAAATGAGAGAGCACTACAGCCAATGGCTAAACGCTTAACTCGTTACCCAAGTGCAACGATTGTGGTAACTGGATATACCTCTAATACGGGCACAGCAGCTTATAACCAAGCATTGTCTGAAAAGCGTGCTCATGCTGTGGCATCTGAGTTAGCAAAATACGTGACAAACCCAACTCAAGTGACAGCACAAGGCATGGGTGAACAGCACCCAATCGCAACCAATGCAACAGCAGAAGGTCGTGCGCAAAACCGTCGTGTAGAAATTACATCGCCAGCATTAAAAATCGCAACTGAAGCCGCTTCTGAGCGTTAATCTGTGTTATTAAAACAGGCTGTTATTGAAGAGTCTGTTATTTAATAAAAATTGCAGTAATAAAAACAATAGTAATAAAAAGGCCAGCGATATTGAAATAAGCATCGCTGGCTTTTTTTATCAGATAATCTGAGTGTTAATGACTTTATTTACATGGCGCACAAATAGACTTTTTACGCAGACAAAGTGACATGATCATGCCAAATATTGCCCCTTGCGTAATAATGGCAGAACCACCGTAGCTAAAGAAAGGCAGTGGACTTCCCATTACTGGCAACACGCCACTCACCATGCCGATATTAATGAAGCTATAAAGAAAAAAGCTTAATGCAAAAGCAGCACTGACTAAACGTGCAAATGGTGACTCTGATTGATTTGCTAACCAAATCACTCTAAACGTCATAAAGGCGTAAATCCCCAATAGCAAAACGCTGCCCCAATATCCCCATTCTTCAGCAAAAGTTGAGAAAATAAAGTCAGTATGGCTTTCTGGAATAAACCCTAAATTACCTTGAGTTGCATCAGTCCAGCCTTTACCACGAATACCGCCAGAACCAATGGCAATTTTTGATTGGATGATCTGATAACCAGAACCAAGAGGATCAGATTCAGGATCAAGGAACTGTAATACACGCTTTTTCTGATAGGTTTCCATCACGAAATACCACGCTAGCGGTATAGTTACGCCTATAATACCTAAAACAGTTGAAATTAACTTCCAGCTCATACCCGCATAGTAAAGTACAAATAATGCATACAAAATAGTAAAAATAGCACCATCAAGGTCGGGCTGAATAAAAATGAGCCCCGCAGGAATGGCGGTTATCATCAGGCAAACCAGTACTTTTTTAAGCGTTGGGCGTCCTGCTTCTGCAATTAATACCCATGCAATCATTAATGGAACGGCAATTTTAACTAATTCTGAAGGTTGAAAGCGAATTGGACCAAGAGCTAACCAGCGTCGAGAGCCATTAGTACTGTCACCACTAACAAACACACCTAGCAAAAAAATCACAGTAATAACAAATAAATAAGGAGCATAGCGTTGGTAAGTGGCCGGAGGAATGGCGGACATTAGAATCAATACACCAACGGCGAGTATGCCTCGAACAAGGTGACGCTCAATAATAGGTACACTAAAGCTACTAGCACTCCATACAGTTAATGAACTAAATGTGATCAAAAGGAGAATTGATATACAGAGTGGTAGATCAAGATAAGGGCGGTATTTATTCATTAAGTACTACTGTAAACCACGCGTAATTGCGCATCGATGATAATTACCGCTACTTTAAAATATTATCGCTTAGCTACAAGAGATATTTTGCAAGAAAATGTATTTCTGTCGCAATGGGCGAATAAATAGACAAATTATTGTTTTAAATAGGGCTAATAATCACTGTTGTTGAGTGTTTTTTCGACAGCGTCGCAGTATTTAATACTATGCCTCACGTATAATTACTGAAAATAATACAATCGCAGTGGAGTAGAAATGGATCGTTATTACTGGGGTGTTGATTTAGGCGGTACTAAAATTGAATGCGCCGTTATTGAGCGTAGCACGGATAAATGTGTAGTAAGAGAGCGCATAGCAACAGAAAGCGATCAAGGTTATGCCCATATTTTAAATCAGATTAAATTACTGATTGATAGGTGTGTTGAACAATTAGGCCAACGACCTATCGCGATTGGCTTTGGCACGCCAGGCACGTTAGATCCTTATTATGGTGTGATGAAAAACTGTAATTCAACGGCGCTTAATGGCAAACCGCTTGATAAAGATCTTTCCCAGTTATTAGATGCACAAGTGGTATTGGCGAATGACGCGAATTGTTTTGCGTTAGCTGAAGCCCATTTTGGTGCGGCTAAACGTGTAAAACCGAATGCTGAAGTGGTGTTTGGTATCATCATGGGTACAGGCGTTGGATCGGGTATCGTTGTTAATGGCAAAGGCTTATATGGTTGTCATGGTATTGCCGGAGAGTGGGGGCATAACGTGATTGAGCCTAATGGCGCCCTTTGTTATTGCGGTCAATCAGGGTGTTTAGAAACCGTTATTTCAGGTAAAGGTTTAGAACGGTTCTACTTTGAACAATCTGGCGTTGAATTATCATTACCAGAAATTGTGGCACGCACGGCTGATGATGAACATGCTCAAGCAACGATGGCTAGAATGTCACATTACTTTGGTATTGCTGCGGCACAGATTATTAATGTGCTTGATCCTGATGTGATTGTTATCGGTGGCGGTGTGGGCAACATTGATGCCTTATACCAACACGCTCAACAAGCCATATTGCCACATTTATTTAATGGCGAATTAAACACCCAGATTGTGAAACCAGATTTAGGTGACAGCGCAGGTGTCTTTGGTGCTGCGGCATTAGTGAAGTAAATTGTAAGTAATAATAAAAAGGCGTAATAGCAATGTCGCTATTACGCCTTTTTAATAGGGTATGATTATACTTAGCTTGCCAATACTTGAGGCTTGCGTTGTAAACTTGCAAACAGCATATAAATAGCGGTTGCCAGTAGTACGATAAAGAAGAAGTCCATCAAGCCATTTTGTTCCGCCATGAAGCTATTCGCACCAATTGGACCTAATGCAGAACCAATGCTGTAACTAAATAGCATTACTTGAGTGGCAGCTACAATGTAAGATGAATCTAAATTATCACATGCTAACGTAATCGCAATTGGGTATAACGCAAATGCTGACATACCCAATAATGCTAATGCACTGACTAGCATGATGTAATCTGACGATAAGTAGGTTAATCCCATAGCAAATACACCTAATAATGACATCAATGCCAATAATAATGTTTTACTCATGCGAATAGATAACTTACTAATAATCGGCTGAATAACCATGCCACCTAAAATAATCGCGGCCATTAACACCCCAATTTGGTTGGTTGTTAGCTCACTCTTTTTAAGCGCAAGTGGCATTAAGCCATAAATGCTACCCATTACTACACCAGAGGTAATACAGCCAATAATTGCTGGTTTACTCAAGCGTGAAATTTGTTTTAGAGACAATATCTGATGGCCACTGCTATCAGGTTGACCTTGCTTGATCAGTAATGGCGGTAAAATAGCAATTAACAGTAGTGCCATAATAACAGCAAACGGAATAAACCCTTTCACACCAAAATAACCAACAGCCAGCTGGCCTACTGTTGTGCCACCGTATAATGACGTCATATAGAAGCCAAGACGTTTAGCACGCTCTTTTGCGCTATCGCCAATCAATAACCATGATTCAACAACAACAAAAATACCCGCTACAGCAATACCCGCGACTAAACGCGCAGATAACCATAATTCTTTATATGGAAAGAAAGGTAACACAGCAACCGTTGACGCTAATAATGCAAGAAAGCTAATAAAAGCAATACGGTGACCTATTTTGGCTATAACAGGTTCAATCATTAATGATCCTATTAATAAACCAATATAATAGATACTTGCTAACCAACTGGCATAACTACTATCAATGTTAAAGTTCGCTAATGATAGCGGGATCAAGCTCATTAAGTAGCCTGAAGCAATTGCAAATACAGTTAGTCCCGCAACTGGCACCAACATGCCATTGCTTTTGTGACAAGTAGTAGTTTGTTGCACTACCGTACTCTCCACATCCAAATTCGGTTTAGGTTATCTGTCCCTTTTAATAAAGGAATACTCTTTAAGAGTCGTCAAAACTCACCTATCAGAAAAGAGAGGAGAGTTAAATAAGAGACAGCGCTGTTTAAGTTACTTTCGACTGAAAGCTGAGCGATTATTCACGTAATATTGGCATGAGTAAAATGAGAAAAACTAATCCGAAATGATGTTTTTATTTATAATTTTGTCGATATGAAATAAATGATTAGAGGTAGGTTTAATTGTATATTGTCAATAGTGTTGTTGGTGGTGGAAATTAGTTATTATTGAATGGGTTATAATCATTATTGTGCTGAATTAATGAATGAATAACAGTAAAATCATTAGTGCTGTAACTGAGTTGAAACGTAGGGTTTTATATTATTAACACGAAAATAATTAATGATGACCAATAAAAATTTTTTTGTAGTGAAAGATTTGTTAGAAACATAAAAAAAGTCACTTTATCAGATATAAATTAATAAACAGATAGAAGTGACTATTAAAACTTATGTAAAAAAATATTGTTTTATTACTTAGCGCTTATTTTTAAGGTAACGCTTGCGACGTTCTTCTTTTTTCTTGATTTTTTCTTCTGTTTTACGTTCTTCAGCAATCGCAACATTGATCAATTCTTCAGTGATCATTTCAGGATGTTCAAGCGTGATATTACCTAAAGTACCATTACGTAATTCATTAATTAAAATCACAGAGGCTTTGTGTAAATCAACACGCCCACCGCCTTTTAGGCAGCCACGCTTACGGCCGATCTCTTCGATTAATTCAATTGCAGACTCAGGTAGATCATCGTCAAGGTTGTAACGCGCTTTGATCAAATCAGGGTAAGCTTTAATTAGATATTCAATACTAAAGAAGCCAACATCAATATAATCCATGGCTGTATCTTTAATCGCACCTGTTGCCGCTAAACGAAAACCACTGTGCGGGTTCTCTACTTTAGGCCACAAAATTCCAGGGGTGTCAGACAGTAAAATACCATTATCTAAATTAATCCGTTGCTGCTGGCGCGTTACGGCAGGTTGGTTACCTGTAATTGCAACAGTACGACCCGCAAGGGCATTGATAATAGTTGATTTACCTACGTTAGGAATACCCATGATCATCGTACGAATTTTCTTACCCGCTTCTTCACGCTGTGGCGCAAGCTTACGGCAGAGATCCATGATCTGGTTTACTTCGTTTAAGTTCTCGGTAGTGATCGCAATCGCTTTTACACCTTGTTCTTTTTCAAGGTGATTGATCCAAAGTTGGGTCATTTCAGGATCAGCTAAATCACGCTTGTTAAGTACTTTAACAACTGGTTTGCCATCATTAGTTTCACGGAATGATTTGATCAGCGGGTTTTCACTACTAAAAGGAATACGGGCATCTAGCACTTCGATGATTACATCGACTTTCGGCATCGCCTCTTCAATTTCTTTACGGGCTTTGTGCATATGGCCCGGGAACCACTGGATACTCTGACTACTCATTTGATTTATATACTCTTTATTTTTGCTAGTAGCCCCATGGGGTACATCAGGGGGTACTAAAAACTTTTGTAAAAGATAGCAGTGGACATCATTTTCTATCCACATTGATAATGCTGCTATCGCTTACATACAAATACTTATCACTGAGTTTACCATAACTGCTAGTGGATGCTTGCCCGTTAATGTATTTAGACGTTACAGCGCGGTAAGCATGATTAGTTATTGTGCGGTTAGCTTGGGTTGAGAATGATATTGAGCTATGGGTGACAGAGAAAGTGGCAGAAAGAACTACATAATGAAATGTAATGCAGATAAAACGAGTCATCACTAATGTTTTTGTTGAATTTAAATGGCAAGTGACTTGAGTTACGGTATTATGCAACAGTATTTTTATAAAGTTATCAATAAAATAAGTCTCAAGCTAACAGGAACCGTTTAATTGGCGAGTTAGAAATAGAGATAAATTCATTTTTAGATATGGGCATAGATTTGAAAAGAAAGCTGTCTTTGATATTTTGATGTATATATTGCAGCAATACGATTTCACTTATCCAGATGAGAAGTTATTAGAACTCGCCAAGCATATGAAGATAATTGTTGATGATAAAGCCCAATACCCAGATTAAAGCCAACGAGACGATATTAAAGCCTCATTAAAAGTAGAGCTTATCGTATTATTGCATGAGTTTGGTTATCCGCCAGTCACCTGTGATGATGTGTATATGGGCGTGCAAGAGCAGGCTGAGGATTTTAAGAAAGGAAAAAGTTAATGAGCAGTAACAACTCGCTATTACTAGATAAAATAAATAGTTTTAAAAAGGATATTGAAAAGGTTGAGAAGAAAAACCACAAGAAGCATATTACTACTAGAAGGTTGTCTTTAATTTCCTTGGCCGGTTTTTTATTCAGCTTTACGGTTCTGTCTCTTAACCAGTTGTATGGTGATAAGGGCTTTCTATCTAATGATTGTTTGTTGATTCAGTTGTTAGAAAATGGAGAGATAATTACTGATTTCATGACGACGTTAATTGTAATCACAATACCAGCTACGCTCTATCTTATTGTATTTTCATTATATGAAAGTACTAAGAATGAGCCTGGAAATCAGAATAATGTTAAATTTTACCTGTACTTATTCGTAATATTTTCTTTGGTCATTACTACTTTTTCTTCGGCATTATTCTTCATGGCAATGTGTAGTTTTGGTGTGACGCTACTGGTATTGAATTACGGGGCTAATCGATATTATGGATACACCAAAGCGTGGGTTCGTAATCGAGCTGTTCGCTTTCATATCGATAAAATGATATCTGAGCATGAATTAAATGTATTTGGCAAAGCTCGTTTCATGGTGGAAATTGAAGAGCAATCGTTGCAAAAGAAATTTTATGCACTAGTAGATAAAAATATTGATCAGCAACAAACCGATATTGTCGGTGATCATATTAGCGTGGGTGACGCGACAGTTAGTTGGATTAAAGGGTTAAAGAAGTAGGCTAGTTATGACAAATATTTTAAAATTAAATTACACAAAAGCTGAATATAGAGATGATTATTCAGATTCAAGTGGTGAGTTTTGGCAGTGTGAGGCGCAAGAAAGTTTAATTAATAAACTTGAAATTACATTGCGAGAAGCTAAAGAGTATAAAGAGAATAGAAAACAAAATAATAACAAAACATGGTTATCTCACAATGCAATTCTTGTTTCTGGTCAGAGAGGTACAGGAAAAACTGTATTTTTGAGGAATTGTGAGAAGTTATGGAGCAAAGCTTGTAAAAAAGAAAATCCAAACAATATACAGGAAGAAGAACTTAAGTTTCTAAACGTAATTGATCCAACAATGCTTGTAAATAATGATCATTTTTCTAATGTAATAATTGCTCAAATTTATTATGTAGTTGAAAAAAAGATTAAAATTTCAAGTGGATGCAATGGTGTAAGTTCTGTTAGTGAACAAAAAAAGATGCATTTTTATAATTCATTAAAAAAATTAGCAGATGCACTCGGAAAGAAAGATGATTTTAATGGACATTCAGGAATTGATAAAATTCTACAATATAATTCTGGTATTCAAATTGAAAATTATTTCCATTTATTTATAGAATCGGCAATTAATTTATTGGGGTGCCAAGCTTTGGTGCTACCAATTGATGATGTGGATATGACACTTGGGCGAGCATTTGAAGTTGTAGATGATGTGCGTCGTTTGCTTGGTTGTCCATATATAATCCCTATTGTGAGTGGTGATATGCGTCTATATGAACAAATGACAAATGTTCATTTTGATAGCAATGCTTATAATAATGAAGCTAAAAATGATGGTCTAATTGCAGAAGGGAGCTTAGTGTCTAAAGAGCTGACGACATCTTATTTAACAAAAGTCTTTCCTAATCAAATGAGAATTGGTTTACGACCGTTAACACAAATTATACAAAAGCTAAATATTGTAAATCATGAAAATGATACTGGATTGAAAATATCAGAATATTATAGCCTGATATTTAACAGGTTTTATTTTCTATGTTCAAATGAAGAAGTGATAATTAATTGGCCGGAACCTGAGTCTGCACGAGAACTAACCCAGCTAGTACGTTCAATTAATCCTGAAGTTTTACGTGATAAAAGTATTAATACTGTATGGATGGCTTACCAAAGTTGGGCTACACAAAAGAAGAATGGTGTTTCTTTTACTAACGCAATGTCATGGTTTTCGCTTAATAATTTAGATAATGGTTCTTCTTTTAATATTGAATCTCTAATTGCATTTAACCCTAAAATGCAAATGAGCAAAGATCGATACCCTTGGGCTAACAAAGATTTTTTTGGTTCTCAAATAGATTCTTTAAACTCAATGTTTTCATTACAACCCAAGCAAATGTCAGCTCAATTAAATGGCAATTTATCTATTCTGGAGAGTGCATATAATAAAAAAAGTTATACTTTACGAAGTATGCCACCCTATGAATTTTTTGATGACAAAAAATATATTACACAAGGTTCGATAAAAAACACGAATTCTTTCTTGTCTGAAGAAAGTAAAATTAAAGCTAATATATTACTCGATGTTTACACATATGGTGACTATTATTCAACACTATCAAATACATATCAGTATGTATTTTGTAGTCGTGCATTTGAATTGATTTTATTTTCATTCGTAAACAAATCTCTAGATGTTGAGAAAGATATTTATAATATTCTTGGGCGTAGACCATTCTATTCAATATTTAATGCGAATCCAACTAAAGTTATTCAGGATGGCGATGATGAAGAAGAGGTTGAAAAAGAAAGTGATTCTAAGCGTTCTTCGGCAGAGATTCTGGCAAGTAAAATTAATGAATGGAAAATAAATAATAGAGAGTTCTTTGATGAAATAAATTCAAGTGATCTTATATCTATATTTTCATTTATGTTTAATAAGACATTTTCTGCACTAAATTTATATAAATCTAAAAAAACTTATTCCGATGAGTATTTAACAGATTTAGCAAGACGTTTTGAATTGATTCTTATTAACTCAGCAATGACAGCATCGATTAAAGGTCATGCAATTAATGCTAATGTTGCTCAAACAGATAAGTATAGTACGTTAAGAAATTATAAGGCATTTGAGAAGTATGACCGAACAATTACTAGAAATAATGAGAAGTTAAGAGAAGAAAACATTCCTGGTGGTTTTTGTATGCGTTTTATAGATGTACTTTGGGATCATCCAATATTTGATATTAACAACTCAAAAGGAACTTTAGATTCACTATTTTCTTTAGGTAAAGTAGATCTGGAAAATAAATTAGTGAAATTGAGGGATGATTTAAAACTTAGAACGATTAAGCAAGTATCAACACTGAAGAATAAATTAAAAGAATTAAACGAAATAGATAGGATTATATTAGAAACTTTCATCAAAGAAAATAAAATAACAAACAAAACTTTATTAGTTGATCCAAAAGAGTTAAACGCTAACTTATTAAGAGCAATACAGTTATATATAGAGGGTGATGATGCTTAAAGTTAGTGATGAGAGTATCGCTTATGCTTCTTTACTTACTTCTGATCGTTTGTTATTTAATGAGGTTGGTATTGACAAGAAAAAATTTCTATTACAAGAAAAGAGTATTTTTGACTATCAACCATATATATCAAGAATGCTAAGAAATGAAGATGTTACGGCTCTTATTCGTTCATTGAATCTTGATAAGATTAGTTTGAAAAAACTATTATCATTATTGGCTAAAAAGTATTTAATTTGGCAGGGTGATCGTTTCGACGTTAAGTTAAGTTATCTTGAGGAGTGGTTAGAACTAGCCTCTTTAATTGATGTTAGTTGGATTATTGCAAAAGCCTATAGTGATTTAACTTACGATTATGATATTAGTGAGCAGGATATTATAACATGTATTAAAGATAACCAGTGTCCTACAGCTCTTCAACAATTAAAAGGAAAGAAAGGTTTTGCTGATAATCATGTCCACCTTGGTGGGCATGGACATACTGGCCCATCTCTACTAAGTTTTTCATTATATGGGGTAGAGGTTACTGGAAAAATCAAATGGCCAAGAAGACCTGAAAGTACTTTATTTGAGAGTGAACGATATAAAAAGAATGATTTACCTAAGTGGGGCGCTTTATTAGGTGATAATTTGGCAGCTTTTGCGTTTGATCATGATTATAAACGTGTGAATAAATTGCATATAAAGCCTCATATTAATGTTGAGTTCAAAGGTGATGCGATTTCATATATTGAACGTGGTGAGTGTAATAATTTTTCTCAGCATTGTTTATCACAATCTCATTGTTTACTAATTCCATCAGCTAATCGTTGGCTTTTATTTTGTACTGGCTTAATTTCTTTAAATAAAGAAGCAGATAATGCTCTAGATACTTATATTCGTATAAGCAATATTTTGCGTAACTATATGATTGTAATGGGGGCTGGATTAGGTCAATTTGTAGAATCTTTTCATTTTCCACTTCGTAAGAGTAGACATTTAGGCTCACAAGATATTGTCGGTTTGGATGCTTTCAAATCGGATATATCAAAAGATACAGTAAGAGAATTTAGAGTGTCACCAAATATTGCTATTGGGAGTAATAGTTTTCCAGCAGATCCGAAGGATTTAAAGGCTAGTTTAGAGGCTCTCTATAAAGAATCATTAGCAGAAAGGGTCCACTTTGTTTTGCATTTTACCAGAAGCGGCAAAAGGGAAGACAGAAGACAGTCTAAGTTTAGGGCTAATATTAAGAATCAAGTTAGACTTCTTCAGCAATTTCATGGTTCTGTTTCTTTTTCTGATACCGAGATAAAAGCATTTCAAATTGAAGATGAATCATTACGAGTTGATTTGCGTAAAGCAATACGCGGGTATGATGTAGCAGGTAATGAAAACGAACTACCAATTGAGGTATTTGCTCCTGCTCTGCGGGTTTTGCGTTTAGCTAAACATTCATCACAGAGTCTATTTACAACTCGTCATCAGAGACCTTTTTTAACTATTCATGCAGGTGAAGATTATAGTCATTTACTTTCTGGATTAAGAGCAATCGATGAAGCTGTGTATTTTTGTGATTATCAGTCAGGAGATAGAATAGGCCATGGACTAGCACTAGGGGTATCGCCTATTTCGTGGGCTCAAAGACAACAAACGGCTTATGTCACAATAGGTGAACATTTAGATAACCTTGTTTGGTGCTTTCAGAAATCACTTGAAGTTATTCAAAAAGTGCCGAAATTTACTGGTGTTTTACATTTACTGCAAGAGAAGATTAATTTCTGGTCAGGCTATCTTTACGAAGAAGAACATTCATGTCGAAGTTTATACGAAGCTTGGAAGTTGAGGCGAAATTGCCCTTATGCGTTAAATCTTGATGAGTTATCTAGTGATAAGCCACCAGTTATAGATGGTAAGAACCCGTTATATCGTGATTGGATAATAGATTTTGACCAAATCCAATGTAACGCTAGTAGCCAAAAGGCATTCGTACTTTGGCAAAAATACATACTAGCTGAGTTAGATGTCCACTTTTTTAAGAGACGTGAAAAATCAGTAATTATTCATTGTAATCCCAAGCAAGGTTTTGAACCTTTTGGTTATAAGCATGGGACATACTTTGACTCTATATCAGCAGCAGAATTAGAGTTGTACGAAGCAATCCAAGATCTACAAATAGAAAAGTATGGGTCTCAAGAAATAATATTCGAAGCTTGTCCAACGTCAAATATCTATATTGGGCGCTTTGAACATTATCATGAACATCCTATTTATCGTTGGAATCCACCTATTGAATCTTGGCTCAATGCAGGAGAGCGTTTTAACAAGTTTGGTTTAAGGCGCGGCGCAATTTCAGTATGTGTAAATACAGATGATTCAGCATTAATGCCAACATCAATTCAGAATGAGCATAGAGTATTACAACGAGCAGCTGTTGAGTATTATGGTGTCGGATCAAATAAAGCGGAAGATTGGATTGATCGTATTCGTCAAAAGGGTGTCGAGGTATTTGAAGAGAATCATTTAGATTGGGTTAACTGAGTATTAGAAAATACGAATATAAGTTATAGCTACAGAATAGAATAGTTATTCTATGACTTTCTTTTAACAACTTTATTATTTCTGATGGTGACTTAATCCTGTAGATTATGAATTGCCGTTAGCGTGGGCGAAGTTAATTTTAGATGGGCTGTCACCGCAAACGATGAAAGGTGATCATCATGCAGCTTCATTATTGTTTCCAATGGAGCGTGTATTTGAGGACTATGTTGCTCAATCATTCAGTAAAACTTTGAAACAAACTCATCGTTTGAAAGCACTGATACAGAGTAAGAGTTTAGTTACCCACAATGGTTCAAGCTTAAGCCCGATATGGTAATTGAGCATAATAGTAAAGTTGTGACGGTATTAGATACTAAGTGGAAATTACTCGATTCAGCAAAAGCCAATGGCACTGATAAATATGGCTTATCACAAAGTGATTTTTATCAGATGCTGGCTTATGGTCATCACTACTTTGATACTGAGGTAGAAAGCTCAGAAATGTTCTTGGTATATCCCTCACACTCAGGCTTTCAGCAGGCGATACCACATAGTTTTGATTTTCCGATTCAAGGCGAGAAAACCTTAAAACTGTGGGTTGTCCCTTTTGTTATTAGTGATAAAGATGATGAGAAGGGAATCAAGTGGCCAGTAGGGACGAAGACTGAAAAGCACTTTAGTCAGGTGAAGTAGTGTTAGATATATGACTCTAATTTATCACAAATAGTTGAGGTATATAGTTCACTAATTACACGTAACCTTGCTTCTAAAATCGACTTGCTTGAGCTGCTTAAATGCTCATAGTCAAGGATTGATGCATTACGTTTTAATTGCCTATAAGAACCATTTAAGTTTAATTTTACGCCTTTATTAATATCAGTATAAATAGAGCAATAATGGCGTATATCATGTTCCTGATGCCTTATTTGAGTTAAAACTGATGCGTTATGGTTACGCAGCTCTTTATTCGTAAGCTTATCACCAATTAAACCTCTTTTTGACTCTGCTTGTGACCATGATGGTAATAATAAGGCCTCTGCTTCTCTGTATAGAGTGTGCCATTTAGAGCGTTTGAGTCTTTCATGAAGTGATTGAAACTCATATTGTTTAACATAACGAAGTAGTGATTCACGCTCTAACTGAAGAGCATAAAGATCTGTTCTATTTTTCTCTCGTTTTCTTATTGCAGTATTAAGTAACTCTAATTTATCTGTTAATAGATCAAACTCGAATGTAAGTTTTGCATCGGCCTCTGATTGAAATACGCCAAAAATCTGCCAGTAATCATGAATAAACTGCTTGTAGGAAGATTTATCTGTGTAGTGCAGATACGATAAATCACTCTCAATAGAGCAGTCAGGGCTATCAAGATAAACGTTAACCTTTCTCGTATGTTCTTGTGCATCTTTGGATTGTAAACATGCTAGGTCAAACTTTTGCATTACAGAACCATTGCTTTTTTTTAGACTTTGCAATTTAAGGTAGAGTTCATGAAGTCCTTCAATTGAAGTTATGAACTCTTTTTTTAGACCATTTATCCTTTGTAATTTTTCTTCTTGTATTTTTTGCGCATTAAATAACTCTTTCTCTTTAGTGACTAAGGTTGTAACAATATTAATATGATTCTTTATCGACACATCTAACGAGTTTCTAAGACGAATATAGGTGGGTTTTGATGCGTTATGGCGGATATCAGAGAGTTGGCCTTTAGCACGGTTTAATACTGTTTCTAAGCTACGCAATAATTGGAGATCTTGAGTTATTTCACTTTGGTTCATTAGCTCAATAGCATCTTCAGACAGTGAATTAACGCCATTACTAAAGGTATGGAACAATGAACGGATTTTCCTAATATCACTAGCAAGATCATAACGTAATGAGTGAGTAATAGCAGCATCTATTTTTGCATTTAAAGAAGCAACAATGATTGATGTTCTGGTGCTTACTAATGTGAAATCTTGCTCAGATCTCAACTCATTAGTTTTATTTATATGCTCTTGTGGTAGATATTCATAACAACGAACACGGCGCTCCAATTTGCGTAGTTTTAATAAATTGTACGAGATTTTCGTTCTGTGTTGTGTTAACTGATTTAATCCTTCGAGCCTGGCGTTGAGCTCTGCGTAAAATTGCTGCATAGCAATAAATTGAGAGGTGATCTTTAAGCTAGGAATACAATGACCTAACTGTTTTAAATTATCAAAATCAACTTGCTTAAACTTTCTTAATGGTACGATTTTTAGCTTGCGTCGAAGATCTCCTGCTGTAACTAAATTAGCTGCGGCTTTAGATCGGGAATGACTTACGTTATATCCAGCTCTTGAAAAATAACTCTGTAACCGTAGAGAGTATGTCTTAACTCGCTTTTGGGTTCTATAGCTTTCAAAGTCAAAGCTATCTAGCCTGTCTCTGACATCTTTTAGTGCAATCACTATTCGGCTAGAGACATTTTTGTAGGAAAGATGTTTTTTACAGTAAGAGTAAGCCTTTCTAAGTCGTACTAGCTGATGTGCCACGTCATTTCTATAACTTATTAAGTTTGGCTTGGTATCAATGGCAAAAGGTAGTCGTTCATTTGGAGACAGTGACATTTCGAAAATAGAGACTTCCTTCGTTTTAAACTCAACGTCAAATTCAGTATTATCTAATTTATTAATAATTGGGTATTTCGCTAAAACTGTCAGCTCATGTTTCTTTTGTGTCGCCGTTAATTGTTGCGCGCCAAAGTAAAATACATTATTGGCTGCTCTGTGTTGTTCTTTAATAGATAAGTATGAGTTATTAGAGCCAAACATGATGTAATCTTCAATGGCAGCACTATTAATTCCATTGTCGACAGGGAATAGCCATAGGAGGTTAATGCCTTGTTTTCTGAAAAAAGTCTCGCGGTTATAAGCAACATAAGTCGTTATCCAACTACGATAAAATTCTACCACCCATTTGTTAGATTGTTGGTCCTCAAAGTAGATATCTGGCTTACGGCGGGTGTTAACTTCATCATCATTAGAAAATATGAAGTGACTATTGATAATACTCTGAGATAAGACAAGCTGACTGCGCTCCAATTCTGAAATTACATCATATTTGCTATTTGTTCGCCATTCATTTTCTTTATCTGAACAATAGCTATTATAGAGCTCATTTGCGCCGCTGGTATAGAAAGGGCAAGATTCAATCTTTTTGATATTACTGTCTTTGGCATTTTTGTTATGGCAAAAAAAATAGGTGAATTGTTCCTTATTTCCATTATCACCATTACGTCTTCTGCCAAAGAGCGGAGAGTTACAGAAAGAGCAACGTAGATAATGATCATTGTGGTCATGTTTTGCTTTATTGATGTTGGCTAGTATTTCCTGATACTGAACGTCAGTCGGCTTGAATGGGTTTTCTAATAGTCGTCCAACAGTAATTACTTTCTTTTGGGCACCATAAAATACCTCCCATAGAGGTCGGCTTACTACGCTACTCACTGACACCGTTTTACTCCTGAAATGACACAATACACATTGCATCTACACACTTATAATCAAGTAGGTATTTTATTCCTTAAAAGTGAAAAGTTAAATAGATAGCAACATTAATGAAGCTTGTATTGTGAACTACTTAAACCGTAGCCTTGTTATCTTTACTAACTCTTAGAAAATCGTATATTTAGATACTTAGGTGCATTATTAATAACAATATTTTTTTGTATGTAAGTCATTACCGAATAAATACAGCGTATAACTCTATTTGTGCTTGCCTGAAGTTTCAATAAACTCACTTCACCAGATCATGATTTCTCTACGCTGTTCTGAATAATTAGAGCGGTTGTAATTAGCCTTACTTCATTTTGATCTGCGTGTAATAAACACGCTTCATTAAGCAAATTAAAAAGCCTTGTTCAGGAAGGGCGACAGAAGCGACTGAGTGAAGTCCGTGAGCGACTAATTTAGCGTTATTCGCTATAATAGGCTTACATGCTATTCGTGTCACGTTCATCTGGAAAGACATAATTATATTGCTTAACGAGTTGTTGTTGCTTCTTTGAGTCTAGTCATAGTATGTAATTGCCCAGAATGAGTAATTTGGTTTTATGTTCAGTGTTAACTAAGGGTTTTAAACGGTTAAATTGGATTCTTAGTATTTCGTTGCACATACTGAGTTAATCGTAAATCAACCAATTCTTTTACAGCTTCATGTAAATTTTGTTTATCCTCTTGAGCAACATTGAAATTCGCAATAAATCGATCATTAGTGATTGAGAACCACTGCTCTCCATTTTTATTTGCTGTTGTGTATGCTTTGATTGGATTTTTTAGCCAATATTGGTGCCATCGAGAATCAGTCGGCTTGCACTGTTGTTCGGCTTTAGCAACGTCTTTTATTTTTAACTCAGGGTAACGATTAAGTATGAGTAAGCTTTGTTCTGCTAATATTTCTGTTGTTGGTGGTGCTGTGAAGCCATCTAAATGTAAAAACGCCTCAAGTAAAATAGCCTTAAAGCATTTTGTCATGGCCGTTTGGGCTATACCATTATGCAGAAATTTACCATAGTTATTAACCAAATGGGTTAACTCAGGTATTTGTTCTTCCGCGGCGACTAATGAGAACCAACTTCCATGTTGTTGTTTAACTTTATCTAATCGGTAATTAGCTTGCATAAATTCGGTTGCAGTAGGGCGATGATCCAAAAGATTTTTTAGTTCTTTGTACTCATCAATGCTGGTGGTTTTGTAGCGATTGGCAAGCTCTTGCCAGAATTGTGTTAATTCCGGATCGAAATTGATAAAACAACCGTCAGTAAGCATAATTGGTTTTGCTGAGCGTTGAGCAATTTCTCGTGTGCTTGATATATCAAGTAGCGCTGAAGGTTTGGTCAAAAATGATTGGTGATTACCAATAAAATCTAACACTAATAACTTATCCTTTTGGGTGTTTTTTGATTGTCGTAACCCTCTTCCTAATTGCTGTAAGAAGAGAATTTTTGATTCTGTTGGTCGAATCATCAATATAGTGTCTATTGATGGGATATCAGTTCCTTCATTAAACAGATCAACTGAAAAGATAATATCAATAATGCCATTTTGTAATGCTGATAAGGCTTCATTACGTGGCATTGCAGAATCACTGTATACGGCAGCTGCGTTGTATCCTTTATTGCAGAAAAACTTCGCCATATAGTCCGCGTGTTTTTTTGAAATACAAAAGGCAAGAGTTCGTGTCAGTTTCTTTGCTTCCCAGTGTTTCAGAATGTGCTGTGCACGTTGTTGAGTCGCAAACGCTGTGTCTAATGCTGTGGGATCGAATTTACCATTTCGCCACGGTATTTCTTGGTAATTAACGAATTGATCGTAAATGCCGTAATAATCAAACGGTACTAATATTTTATTATCAATACCATGAACAAGATTTCGCTCAAACACTAAATTGTTATCGCATAATGAGAGAATATCCGCTTGATCTGAGCGCTCAGGCGTTGCAGTTAATCCTAGTAAAAAAGCAGGTTCAAAATAGGCTAACAGTGCTTGATAGGTCGATGAACTAGCATGATGAAATTCATCCACGATCACATAATCAAAATGATTTTTATCAAATAATGCCAGATGCTCTCGGCGACCAATAGTTTGAATCGATGCAAAAAGGTAGTCGGTCTCAGTATCTTTTGATGTGCCATTGTAGCGTCCCGTTCTTATGTTCTCATTAAGCTGAAGAAAAGTGCGTTCAGCTTGTAATAAGATCTCTTCTCGGTGAGCGACAAATAATACTCTTTTGGCGTTCATTTGTTTGGCGTCAAAAGCTGATAGCCAAGTTTTTCCCATGCCCGTAGCTAATACCACTAATCCCCGCTGATAACCATTTAGGCGAGTTTGTTTTAAGGCTATGAGCGCTTCAGCTTGAATATTGTTAGGTACAAAAGCGTCTAATTCTGGCTCTGTTTCTGTTGTTATTAAGCGTATAAAATGCGGGTTCTGTTTCTTATAGCGTGTGTTATAAGTATCGATCCATTCATGTGATAATGAATGTGTTAGGGCGTTCGAGAATAGATATTCAAACTGTTGACGAATATGATGAAATTCAAGCGCAGCCTTTGAATTATCAGGTTTTTCATAATCGAAACGTAATGCCCATTCATGGCCTTGAGTTAAGGCCATTTTGCTCATGTTATTAGAGCCAATCCATGCACAGCCTTGGTCAATTTGGTTATGATGAGATTTAATTAATATGTAAGATTTAAGGTGAAAGCTGATATTGCCTTCACACTGAAATACTCGAATATTTGCGCCTTTACCAACTAATAGCATCAGTTCTCGAAGGGCGACAGGTTGTGTTACAGATAAATAGTCTGAGGTCAATAAACGTAGTTCAGCACCACGATTAAGAGCATCCAATAAAGCATTAAAAAGTAAATCAAGACCTGACTTCATAATGAATGAGACCGAAATCTCAATAATTGAAGCATGATTAATTGCAATAATCAATTTGTCTAGCAGTGGATCTTGATAAGAGCCAACGGTTAGATTATGGCCTGTATAGAGAGAAATGCTATCAGTCACGATTTTTCTCCAAAATAACATTTAGCCATTTTTCATCTTCACGTCCTGGGCGTAAGTCACCAGTTATCCATGTCTCTTTGATAAAAAGCGGTGTATTTACGATAAATTGGCTTAACCGTTTTTCATCACAGTTAGTAAATGAACGTCCATTTCTTTCTATATCATCGTTACCGTACTTAAATGAGCAATAGAACACGCCTCCATTAACTAAACAGTTTGATAGTTTTTTAAAAACGTCATTTAACTCATGTGATGGAACATGTAAAAGTGATGCACATGCCCAAATAGCATCAAACTTATCCGTCGTTTCAAAGTTTTGAAACGTTGTGATTTCTACAGGTTGCTTAATTAAATTTTCAGCCCTTTTCCCTAACTCTATGCTGGCATCTATGGCCGTTATTTGAAAACCTTGTTTGAGAAAGGCTTTGCTATCACGACCTGAGCCACACCCAGCATCGAGTATATGTGCTGATATTGGTAGATAAGGAATAAATCGACTTAGTAATGGGCTTAAATCAACGTTGACAGTAGATTGGTAAAAATCATCAGCGTGAGTATTGTAGAAATCAATCGACATGGAAATCCTAATGGGCATCAACTATGGTAATCAGCTAATAATACGCCCAATTTTTGAGAAATATGGGCGGCATTGTAAAGAAGCTTATCAAATAGCGAATTTATGTTTTATATCATATTATACTGACTATTATACGGTGTTTTTTCTAGTTAATATTGAATGTTAATTGAGTATGAGTATGGCTATTTTGATTCTTGTATTATCCTGACTTTATCATATTGTACACTGAGCGTGGTTTGCTTTTCCTTGAAGTTAAAGATTGAAAATTTTAATCAATTTCTAATCTTACTAGCCCTCAAGTTATGTTACATACGAATAAAAATTAGAGTTAAAAACTAATCTCTTAGAGCAGGCTAGGCTGTGCGTCTACATGGTATGAAGAAATATTACTCGTAAACAATTAGATGATACCATTTCCTGCATTAGCGTATAGGAATTATGACAGGCTTAGTTATGTCCCGAGCGCTTGAGGTAATATCACTGACAGGAAGTCGCTGTCCAAATCAGCAACCTACTGTGCGATGAAAGAATTCCACCAATATAGAGATGAGGAAATGCGTGATTAGTGATTCGATCTTTTTAGTTTACTTGGCAAGTGCATTACTAATATTGTCGTATGTGTTAGTCGGTTTCGGTATTGTAAAGCGTATTGCGCAGTGGAGCTCAAATTCACCAGATAAGCGTGCGATCTCCTTGGCGGTGATTTTTATCTATCTATTATCGGTTTTCGAGGTGATAGATATAGTTAATGACTTATTTCACCTAATCAGTTAGTTCGAAATATCTTTATCTACTTAATTATATTTATGAAAATGAGGTGTGTAATGGAAATATTATTTTTGATTGCTTTTGTTATTTCGCTGTTAAATGTGGTGTACGCGTTAGCTACAAAAAATATATTCTTTTCCGGTGGTTGGATTAGTTATTATGATAATAAGCTAAATTTTTTTGCCGGTTTGGTTACTTTTATAGCATTTATTTTTTTCTATGGTGGTTTTTACTTTTTTATTTTTCCATCATTATAATCTTCATACGCTAATGAAGTTTACTTTTTGCTATCTCCAGCAGTTTGCTTAGCTCGTTGTATATTAATATAAATGTTTAAACTAAGTGTTTTATTAAAAATACTATGTCCTTTATACTTACGCTATACATAAACAATAAATCAGATCCTTTCTACTGCGAAGGATATCTCGTTGAGTAATAGTTTTGCTTTATCACTTTTCAGTTGTAATAACGTCATAAAAAGTAGGTCTGTAATGACATTTTGTGCCGTTCGAGAAGAAATAGAAGAACTGCGAAACTGTTTTTCATCAGCAATGGTATCAATCGTGTAGTGGGCTAATTTTCGTAAGGGGCTTTTTTTAATATTGGTTAACGCAATAATTGTTGCGCCTTTATCATAGGCAGATTGAGCCGCAACAAGTATTTCTCGACGTGTGCCTGAAAATGAAATCGCGATGAGTATATCGTCTTTAGTGAGTGTATTTGCTGTGGCAACTTGGACATGCGTATCTTGTTCGTTGAGTGCTGTAATCCCGATTTTTAACAGTTTAAAAGTAAGATCTTTCGCTGTTAATGCGGAACCACCGATGCCGACAATTTGAATACGGTGCGCTTGATTGATCTGCTTAACAATAGCCTCAAACTCAGAAAAATCAATAGCATTGGTTGTTGCAATCATAGCGTGGGTTTTCTCTTGAATTAACTTTTGGGCAATGGTTAATGAAGAGTCATCGCTATGAATTTTGTTATGAATGGGTCTTTTGGGCTCTAGAATGGTCTTTTGTTGAGCAAGATCTTCAATAATGGCAAGTTTAAGAGCCGTAAAACCTTTAAATCCAAGCCGTTGGGCAAATTTGATGATACCTGATTGAGAAACGCCAACTTTGGCGGCTAAATCTTGGCTAACATAAGCGCTTAATGATGCTGGATCTTCAAGAATAAAGTCTAATATTTTCACACCATTGCTCGATAAACCACTTCTCTGGTTTTGCATCTTCTCTAAAATACTCATAATCCCCTCATTTTTTTGAATTAATTATTCAACATTGGATAAATATTATTCTTTTGGTAATTTTTTGTTATCTTATTAAAAATAAAGGGGTAAGTTTTGTTTTTCGATCTGTGTCTAGATATTACTAACCCTATTTATTCTCTAATTTTGGCATAAAATGAATAATTTTAGTTGTGATTATTGTCACTTAATTGAATTTTTTATTCTATATGATTTCTCTCAAACCTAATATTTAAGCAAGAGAGCAGATTATGAAGATCGACCTAACAACCTTAGTGACTGAAAGCCGAAATGCAGTGAGTGAGAATATCGATATGCTTCCAACAATTGATATGTTGAAAGTGATTAACCAGGAAGATCAGAAAGTGGCTTTAGCGGTAGAAGCTATTATTCCTGAAATAGCGAAGGTTGTTGATCTTATTGCAAATGCTTTCCAATCTGGCGGTCGCTTGATTTACGTAGGCGCTGGAACGTCAGGTCGATTAGGTATTTTAGATGCCAGTGAATGTCCTCCCACATATGGCTCAAACCCTGACGTAGTGGTTGGACTAATCGCGGGGGGACATCAAGCTATTTTAAAAGCGGTCGAAAACGCAGAAGATAATCTTGAACTTGGTGCTGCGGATTTGCAAAAAATTGGTTTTAATAACAAAGATATACTTGTGGGGATTGCTGCAAGTGGGCGTACGCCTTATGTACTAGGGGCGATGAACTATGCAACAAGCGTTGGTGCAACGGTTGCGACATTAAGTTGTAATGCCAATAGTCCAATGACGCAGATTGCAGACATTAATATGACGCCTATTGTTGGACCTGAAGTCGTAACGGGTTCTTCAAGAATGAAAGCGGGTACCGCGCAGAAGCTAGTGCTGAATATGTTAACCACTGGCGCAATGATTCGTACCGGAAAAGTATTTGGAAACCTAATGGTTGATGTTGAAGCAACCAATGCCAAGCTTATTCAGCGTCAGCATAATATTGTGGTTGAAGCGACGGGATGCTTAGAATCACAGGCAGCGGCTGCATTAGCCCAATGTAATAATCACTGTAAAACCGCCATCTTAATGATTTTACTTGATATTGATGCAGAGTTAGCAGCTGCAAAACTGAGTAAACATAATGGCTTTATTCGTCATGCACTTTTAGACCAAGAATGATTAAACAATAGGTTTTATTAAGGAGCATAAGATGGCCAAAATAACCGCTTCAATGATACAAAAAATACTCACGGCAATCGGTGGCAAGGGAAATGTTATCAAATGTGGTAACTGTATGACGCGATTACGTCTTACATTACAAGATGATAACTTAGCTGATCGAGATTCAATTAAGCGCATTGCTGGCGTCATGGGATTAGTTGAAAGTGATGATCAATTTCAAATTGTTTTAGGGCCGGGTAAAGCACAAACGGCGGCTGAAATGATGAATAGCATGCTTGAGAAAGAACCGGGAGAGTCAGGGGATATATCAAACCAGCAAAGTGATCTTAAAGATGTTGCTTCTGCGCATAAGCAACAATTAAAGAAAAAACAAACCAGTGCAGCACAGCGTTTTCTAAGTAAGTTTGCGACTATTTTTACGCCTTTAATTCCAGGTTTTATTGCCGCGGGTTTGCTACTCGGTATAGCAACATTATTAGAACAACTTTTTGTGCTTGGTCATGCAACACCTAATACCCATTTACTTGATTTAATTGCGTATATGAAAGTCTTTAGTAAAGGGTTGTTTAGCTTTTTAAGTATCCTAATTGGTTATAATGCTCAGCAAGCGTTTGGTGGCTCAGGCGTTAATGGTGCCATATTAGCGTCTTTTTTTGTATTAGGTTATAACCCAGATGCAACCACTGGCATTTACTCGGGAATGACGGATTTTTTTGGTAACGGTATTGATCCTCGTGGCAATATTATTGGGGTGTTAATTGCCGCCATTATTGGTGCTGGTGTTGAGAAAAAAGTCCGTCAATTTATTCCCGATAATCTAGACATGATTCTAACCTCTATGATCACCTTGTTGATTATGGGAGCGGTAACCTTTGTGATCATCATGCCGATTGGCGGTGAGTTATTTAAAGGTATGTCATGGTTATTCATCAACCTTAATGGTAATCCATTCGGCAGTGCGATTTTAGCGGGATTATTCTTAATCTCAGTAATGTTTGGTATTCACCAAGGTTTTGTACCTGTGTATTTTGCGTTGATGGATGCTCAGGGCTTTAATTCACTTTTCCCCATTTTAGCGATGGCAGGAGCGGGGCAAGTAGGGGCAGCATTAGCGTTATATGGTAAAGCTAAAAAAGATTCGTTGCTACGAACGCAAGTCAAAGGCGCAATTATTCCGGGTTTCTTAGGCATTGGCGAACCACTTATTTACGGCGTTACGCTACCGCGCGTTAAACCTTTTGTTACTGCTTGTGTTGGTGGTTCGGCTGGTGGTTTCTTTATTGGATTAGTCTCTTACATGGGGTTACCAATTGGTTTAAATACGGTATTTGGCCCATCAGGTATTGTTGCCTTGCCATTAATGACATCAAGCTCAGGTATTTTTGCGGGTATGGCAATATTTACAATTGGCTTGCTGATTTCATATCTTATGGGATTTGCAATGACTTGGTTCTTCGGTACCCAAAATGTTGATTTAAGTTAAGACCATATTATTGAGAAGCCGATTTAATAAGTAATTCCTAATTCTTGGACATTTCGGTTTAGTGGCTTAAGGCCTGATTTCGATATTCAATCGGAGTCAGGCCTTTTTACTGGTTCTTACTACGTTTTAGGCTGTGTTTACACTTTAACATAGGACACCCATAATCTTCCCTTTAGAAAACAGATAAGAATTAGCGCTATTGTCAGGGTTGGTTATTGTTATGTCACTATAGTGAATGCTCTCGTGAGAGCGATAGGGGATCTATTCACATCGCGTCGAAAGATATGGCTGTCCAATGCCCCGATAATAAACTATCAAGCCGCGTACATCACGGCACACTTTATAATCGTCGTATGTTTTCCATGACCAGTACTATCAAGCCGCGTACATCACGGCACACCCTTATATCAGAGATGAGTCAGGCGGCTATGACTATCAAGCCGCGTACATCACGGCACACGGTTTGCGACTTGTCGCCGCACTGGCTGGTGTCTATCAAGCCGCGTACATCACGGCACACGATAAACTTCTTCTGAATATCAGTCATGTCTTCTATCAAGCCGCGTACATCACGGCACACATTAGTGCGTGCGCTTACTGCTAGGTGTGGGTCCTATCAAGCCGCGTACATCACGGCACACGTTTCTTATTACCAACCCAACAATTTACAAGTCTACCAAGCCGCGTACATCACGGCACACAAAGATGCTCTAATTGGTTTCGATAACCTAAACTATCAAGCCGCGTACATCACGGCACACAAGCTAATAATTCACGATTCGGAGCTGGATTACTATCAAGCCGCGTACATCACGGCACACTTGCAGAAGGATCAATAATGGCGGTATTTTCTCTATCAAGCCGCGTACATCACGGCACACTATGGCTGAAAACCCAAGCAATGCCCGCTGTTCTATCAAGCCGCGTACATCACGGCACACTTCTGGCGCGGTAACAACGAGCCAGCACTCCTCTATCAAGCCGCGTACATCACGGCACACTTGGCAATTGGGTACCCGTAAATATCCCCGACCTATCAAGCCGCGTACATCACGGCACACAAACGGGTTCCCCTGAATTAATGGCTGCATTACTATCAAGCCGCGTACATCACGGCACACTGAACGTATTTTATTAAATTCACTATATTTTCAATACCTTATCCTAAATATGTCATTTTACCCATTATTTTTTGCATCATGCTTTCAATATTTAAAATCAATGACTTATAAACACCTTAAATAAAAGGGTCTAAGATAACAGGTAGGGCAATAGCATCTTGTGCTCTCGACATGCCGTAATTATTGGGAGTGTTCGTCTTATACTCATCATGCTTTTTATAGTCAATATAAAGGAAGAAGCCTCGATCTTGAGTTGAGCTGGTTGCACGAATATGAATAACATTTTTGTCGTTATCTTTCTTTGCAATATTTTCCAACATGTCTTTACGTCGCTTAAATACATCCTCAGCACTTTTTAAGCTTTTATTCTTTCCTTCCATTGCACGCTTAATAAGTTTCGCTTCTGTTTTGGCAACATATGCCGGCGTGTTTCTTTCATGCGATCGGTTGCGGTGAAAAGAGTAGTACCCATGTTCGGTTGATATGGGAGCAGGGCGAATAGATCTTACAAAGCATTCGCGAAGGGCTGAGAAGTATGTAAAGCCATACTGATTACATAACTTTTCTAATGCTTCAAAACTACCAAACACCTGAAATTGGTGCCCAAGCTTATTATTAATGGCCATTTCAGGGAAGCTAACTACGACTTTTTCATCATTCAATTCATTTTTATTGTAATGATGCACTTCACGAATAAGACGAGCTGCTAGTTCGTGGTTCGTTTTCTCGCATTTTTTGCCTATCTGTAAGCCAATGTAAAAATTAGTCTTCATTATAATAGCCCTTAAATAACCATGTTTTCATATTTGAGCCGATTGATGGTCGCTCCATATCGGCAATTACATATTTTTGCAGTGCTTGACGTGACACTATCCGCCTTTGTTTTACACTTGGTGGTAGGCACCATTCCATTTGATAACTTTCTATTTCAGTCGAGGATAATTCAGGATTTAATTCAAAATTAAGGCTCTTATATGTATGCCACTCAACGTCTAGTTCAGGGTCCGCACCTTCTCCTTGTTCAGAGCATATTTTTACAAGTTCAAAACGTCCAACGGCAAAATCACTATATCTGTTGTATTTATGATGATAAGCCCTTATATGATAACGATTCCGAGCAAGCGCCATCGCATGAGGAGATATTATTATGCTGTTTCTTGTTCCCTTTTTGGAAACATAGGTACTGCTTATTTGTGACTTGGTATTAATTGCTTCAATTAGAGTGTTCATTACGTGGTCATCGCTTGTTGCCATACTAAGTTGTCGGGTATCCTCAATAGGTAATTTTCGTGAATAATTTTGCTTCAATATTGGAATTAAACTTTGATTTAGTTTTTCTGCTAAGCATAATTCAGTATATCCGGTAGGATCTTTTTCAATCAATGTTGGATTGAAATTATCAGTTGCCATATAGGTATTATACTTGTAATTAAAGTATATAGTTCCATTGGAGTGACTAATATAATTGTTAAGGAATTTTTGAATAGTTCTTATTCCAATACCTGTGATTTTAGATAATTGTTCTCTGTTACAACCATTTTCCCATAAAAGTATGGTTTCAAATTCTTTAATTAATCTATCTTCTTTTTTCATAATAATCAAATTAACAGGTGTGCAATTATGCACTTCTTAATAATGTTTTTATAGGCTAGTATATTTTATATTGAATCACAACATGACCTTGAATTTTATGTCACTAGATAAAAATAAATCTGTATATAAAGAGATTAGAAAAGCTATTATGTTGCTTACAAAGCATGTGGTTTCTAGCTGCATGATAAATGACCGAGTTGGCGATCTTAGCGTTGAGAAACAGAAACAAATAAAACTTGGTAAGAGTATCGATGCCCGTTCACCATTGTGGTTAAGTATTTCGGGCAAGGGTGGTCCTGATTATGAATGTGAGTACCGTAACGTCTCATTGGCTGATCACTCAATCTCTGTTTGTACTGGTGCGGTGGTTCTTACTGGTTATTATTTAGCTGACCATGGTTGTGATATTGATGATAATTTTTCTCGACAACTATTTACTGTGGGTCTAGTTGGCTTATTGCACGATATTAATAAGTTATTTGATAAACATATCGCTTTATCTAATAAAGAAATCTTCGAATATCTAGATGAGCTATATATTCGTTGGGATTTAAAAAGAATTCTTGATGAATATGGTATTTCTTTAACATCAAATGAATTATTTCAATTGATTAATTATACCGAAGCCGGAACATCTTTGGCTGGCACTGAATCTGGTTTAGTTGACTCTAAATTACGTCAACGTTGCCGTGTATTCGTTCGTATGGCAGATCAATTAGATAGTGCCTTCTATCGTATAGGGGCTGATGGCGGTGTGGCTGGTGTACTAAATAAGCTTTCTACATGGGCAGAAGCAGATCAGGACTTTATTTCCAGCATGGATAATTGGCACCATATTAATTTGGCTGATGCTGCCCATCCATATTTGCTTGATAGGCTTCAATACCATATATCACAGCAGTGCATTAAGTTAGCAGGTGTAGCGCCATTACTGTCTATTCATACTGATGGCATGTTAGATCTACTTGTGCCTGAATACGCAAAAGATCAGATTATCTCAGCTTCCCTGAAATCATTTAGTGGTAGTTTATCTGCGCCGTTTTCAGTGGTTTTCTCTACCACGAAGCAACCAGACATTATGGGAGGAGTCCCAGAGTGGGGTGAACTTCTTGACTATATTAATAATGACACTCATTCAGTAATATTGTCATCACTACTTACTATAGGTAGACCTGATCTTGATTTTATTGGTGCGTCATTAATTGATTATTGCTATGGCTTAAGCTTTTCAGATAAATCTATAAAAGGCTCGTCGGCAACCGTGTCACCAATTTGCTCATCCGATAATGAAAGCGAAGATTTGGTTGAGTTCTATAAGATTGCATCAATAATTAGCTTAATACTAAATCACGGCTCTCAAGTCAAATCTATTAAGGTTATCAGCCAGAACGACCGCAAGGAAAAGATCCTTAATTTATTATCCTTACATAATTTTGAGATAGAAGATCAGCTTTTATCATCTGCTTTGTCGCAAACAGTTTGGTTCGCAATGAATGTAGCGTCTTTCGCTATGAAGAATGACGACTTCTATTCTGAATTGATGGATGAAAATGGTCTTTTGTCACTTATCTATTGTGGAAGTGGAACTTCAGATAAAGAAGACCATGGTTTCACTCCTATTCAAGATGGGCTTAAAGGGGATTTGGATAACGAAAGAATCCTTAATGTTATTGAACGATTATCATGTTTACTTGACAAGAAGTCTTATTTACCCCAAATAGATAGCCAAATAAAAATGCAGTGCTGTCTTGTTACGGGTGAACCAGTCGATACCAAATGTCGCATTGAGGCCAAAGATGATCTTTATGCAATCAAAATGTCACAGTTTTCAGAACGCAATGGTCGTCAATCTGTTTTAGGGGATGCTAAAGGCTTTACAACATTGTCTCCAACGTCATATATGGAATACAAGCTAAGGACGCGTATCCATGAGAATTCTAAAGCTGACATGCCAGTGCTAATCAGTTCACCTAATGCTGTAGGTTTGTTTTCAGAAATTCGTTTCTCTGACGAAAAAATGGCCAATAAGTCTGATTTCTTTGGCTTGTATGACATCTGTCGTGAGGATAAATCAAAGCTTGTTCTTAATGGACCCGAGATATTTTCTCGACGCCTGTTTATGGCAAGACAGGAAAGCTTTCCTGCAAAATTATATGACCAAGTTGAGTGGCTAGATCGTTTAATTAAATCAGTGCGCCGTACAGGTCGTCCTTTCCACGTATTTCGTGGTCTACCAACCTCTCGACCTGAAATTCTTTATATTGACTGTTTATCACCGTCATTGAAGCGATTAATTGGAAATAAAAGCGGGTTCCGTATTGAGGAACTACCTAAATTACATGATCAGCTAATCCTCGTTCTGTCTGTCCTAGATGCTAGAGGCTCTATGTCACTACTATACGGCTTATTGGACTGCAAAACTGAATTTAGTTCTTTGTGTGGAATCAAGTGTCTGCTGGATGATTATGTAGCCGATAAAACATCACAAAATAAAATGCAAGGGATCTCTCGTTTCGCACAAGTTTCCGTAGATGTAGGTAACCGACTTAATAAGTTTAAGGTTGAGGGAAAAATGACAACTCAAGATAATGCAATTATTACATTGGCGCATTTAGCGTCAAAGGTGCAAAAAGGCTTTAATTCGCGTAACTCGCGTGGTGAGCAGCTGCTTATACTAACAACAATTATGGAGTCCGTTCGAACGCATGTCCGTAATCGCATGCCAATGGATCAGTCCCTAAAAAATGCAATTGCAGGCAATATCGAAAAGAAATTGTCAGGTACTACATATATATGTTCTAGCGAGTACCGTGATAAGCAACCGCTTCTTAGCGTGTGTATTGATATTGCAGAGCATTTTGTTAATGCTATTTGGTTACCAATTTTTAATGGTCGCATGCCAAATCATAACTTTAAGTCTCAAGTCGCTGAAATTTATCGTGTTGAAATGTTATCGATTTATCAAAATAGACGTAACGAAAAACAAGATGCTTCTTTAACTGTCTAATAAATTTTAAATTTAGGATCATAAAAAATGACTATATCATCCATCGCTCAAACAAAAATCGCTGAAAACATTAATACTATTGATAACATGCTTGAATCTTACTTAGATCAAAAAGCTAAGGCATATATTGCCCCAGCACGTAAGAATCTAGGCGTTACAACGATCGCCCTTGTTCGAGAGGTTATTGCCCCTACAGTGTTCCGTAACGAAGATGCAGAACCACTTACTGCCGATGTGGCTTCTAATATTTTTGTTCGAGCGACACCAAACAAATTTAAGTTCGGTGAGCGTGCTCGCGTTCTACAAATTTTAAGATCTCTTGAAGTTGGCGGGAATTATGTTCAAAACCGCTTATTTGTACCTAAAGGTAAGGCGAGTGGTGATTGTTTTGATGCGTGTAGCTTTCTTCTTGGTGACTCTGGCTTAGGTGATGGTCGCGTACTTTCTGCGACAGCAGCCGTTAAATATACTGACGCACTATCACTTCAACCTGAAGCTTTCTGTGTGGATTCAACATTCCATGTTCGTGGTAGTGAACAAGGTACGCTGTTCGATGAAGTAAATAAAAAGAATACTGACAATCTATTTTCTCGTATCTATATTCAGCCAGGTACGTTAATGATCCAAACTCTTACATTTACTGGTAAGACAGCGCCTGCTGAAATTGTTGATCTTCTTTTAACTACTCTTGCTTCGCCAATGGCATATGGCGGCCAAACATCGGTTACAGGTGTGAATGTTCAAACTCACATCGCCGGTGTCTTTGGTGGCGATTTTGAAGTTGCTGAGAACTCACCATACGTATTATTACCTAAGTTACTTAGTAAGCTTGATGATGATCAGGCGATGGATGTAAGCATTGTTAAGCAGGCACTTTTCGATATTTTCTCTTCTGTATACCCAAATGCGGTTACTAGTGAGGTTGTGGCTGAAATCCAATCAGCGCAGCTTGATAAGATTGCTAACCGTGAACACGAAGAGCTAACGGCAGCATCAAAGGTTATTTCTGACTACTTCACTCGTTATTTCGATAAGTAAGGACTAATTCATGGCTATAGATTCAGATATGATTGGGATCGAGGTTACTGTACTTACTCCATTTTACTATCATAGCATTCCAATTGCTGGTGGAAGTGCGACTATTACAGAGTGCTTATCGGATACTGCTTTTAATTTCGCATTGGCTTTTGCATTAGGGATGATGGATGGTGTTTGTTTGCCAGACACGCAAGACTATCGCCGTGATATTGGCTTAATGCCTTTTCGTTGTTCTATGTTGTTATCTAATAATGCGGAATTGTTACCAGCTCAAGTTCGTCGCCTTAACTTGGATTCAGAGGGTGGTTACAGCAATAGACTATATTGTGGTACCAGCAAAGGTAACCGTAAAGATTTTTATAGGGTGCAAGAGATTAATGTTGGTGCTATTTATCGTGGCGCTATTTTTGGGATGAATCCATTTAAAGAATTTAACCAAAAATCATTAATAGTACGAGTAGGGAAGCATCGACAAGGTATTGTTGAGATTAAACCAATTACTATACCCAAGAAGGTTGTTTTAAATGCCTTTACGGCAAAGGTCTTTGGCAGAGATATAAGTATGGGTAAATATTTACTGCATAACATGCAACAATCAATACCAATGTCACCTGAAGATGCGCTATTAGAGGTACTTCTGTGGAATTGATTTCAAGCATAACTGTTTGTGGTCACGCGGTTCAGACGTCTCTTAATGGGATGTCTGAATTTCAGAATCAATTACTTAACGACCCATCCCTTGTTCGTATGGCAGAAGCTCCTGCTGGTTGTGGCAAGTCTTATGCATTCCTTCGTGCAGTATTGAATGGTGATCGCGTTCTATTTGTCGTTCCGACAAGAAGACTGGCAATGAATCTAATTTCCACTCTACAGCATGATATGAGGAACAAGGGTTGGAGTGATGCCAAAATAAAGAATAAAATCTCACTGTGGTCAAGTGATGGTCGTGAAACGATGAAGGCCAATGGGGTTAAAAATGTTACTCAAAAAAGGCTTTTTGAATTAAGTGAGCTGTCACCATTAGCTGGTGGTGAAATTGTTGTGACTACACCTGAATCATTGGCATGGCTGACCTTAGATCCTGAAAGAAGTCCCATAAAAGGTGTGAGTGATAGAAGTGTACTAGATATTGTTCAAAATTTTAATCATATTGTTTTTGATGAAATGCATACCATTGAAAAACGTGGGTTAAGTTTATCCCTAATCGTTTCTTGGTTGTGTGTACAATTTCCTCAATGGAATAGTAAGCTTTCATATTTATCTGCAACACCGATTGATTTAACAAAAGTTTTTGATTCTTTTGGTTTTAAGTCAACGGACATAACTTATATATCTGAAAATGTGACTGATATTGATGAAAGTGATAGCAGAAGTGGACGCCGAGTTATTCACGGTGATGTTAAGATTAATTGTTATAAAGATACAACGCTTTCTGAATTGATTATTATTAATAAAGATCATGTTTTATCTGAGATTAGTGCTGATCGACAAATTATTTTAATCTATGATCAATTATTTGATGGCCTCTCTAAGGCATTACCAGAACTGGCACATGCTCTTAATGTGTTAGGACTAAAAACATTCCAATCTTTATTGATTTCGTCTGTAGATGATAGCCAAAAGGGTAATGCGTCATATCTCGGTTTTGCAAATGGTTCTGATAAGGATCCAAATAACTATCCTATTTTAATTGCGACATCATCAATAGAGATAGGTGTGACATTTAACTGCCGTTTAATGTTCATGGAACCTGGCTACAGTTCTGCAAGTATGGTACAGCGCATTGGTCGTGTTTCTCGTGGCGACTTTGATGGTTCTATATTCATGAGCTTAAAGAAAGAATGCTTGGCAAGACATATCTGGTTAAAGCAATTTGAGCATTGGGTAAGGAAACATCATGAGCACAAGGTGTCAATAAGGGATCTAACTGATCTTTTAAGTGAAGATTTACCTATAAAAGCATGTTCACCCGAGTCAAGTTTACGCAGTACCAGAAGAAGGTCTGCTCCATCTTATGGGAGCATGTCATCGCAAGCAGCTGCAATTGCAGGATTATACTGGGCTTATGCTGAGCAACATATTGGATTACAAAAAGCCCGTAAAGAACTGTTACATGGCAAGGTGCCAGCGATTGCAAATAAAATGAGCCACCTACTGTCAATAATTAAAAGACTAAGTAACGACATTGAGTATGAAGACGCATCGAAAAACTGGTTAACCTTATTTGAAAAAGAGGTTAAGACATTACGCTCTATACCAAAGACAGTAAAAGTAAGATCAACTTACACTGATGCGTCATGGAAAATACCTCGTGACTCCTTGCTTCGTGATACCATTTTATTGGATAAATATGATCTTATTGAAAATTCAAAGGGCGAGATGGAACTTTGGATTGATGACCCCCATTGGCGAAATGGCTTAACTGATGATCGCCGATCTGTTAAATCAGTTGAGTCACTTTGTTTTCCTCATACAGCAGAGCGGTTTCCGTCGAAGAAATTTGATTTACAGAAGAATATGCTTAGCATTATAGATAATGTTCTTTCCGATGAATTTCAACCTGAGAATGTCATTGTAGCATTGGAGGCTGTTCGGTCCTTGGCACTCATGACAGGATTAATTTGTATTGATGAATGAGATTGAATTTATACCCTTATTTTTTAGCATTTGTAACCCATTGATTTATTGAAGATAAAAAGCAAAGGTTTTAAAAAGGGGTAAAGTTGATATTTTCAGGTAACATATTGAAAAAATGAAGAATATTAGAAGAAACCTTCAGTGTGCCGTGATGTACGCGGCTTGATAGTACAAGCCAAGTTCGACAGCACTAAATGATTAGTGTGCCGTGATGTACGCGGCTTGATAGCAAAGTGAGCGGTAGTTATTTAATTAAAATGAGTGTGCCGTGATGTACGCGGCTTGATAGAGTTGTTTTTTACGAGTTCATCGAAATTTGAAGTGTGCCGTGATGTACGCGGCTTGATAGTATGAGTTAGAAGTTATGTATGAATCTAATGCGTGTGCCGTGATGTACGCGGCTTAATAGTTTAAATCTGAATATCGCGGGTAAGGGGAAACGACTACCTTCGTGAATTAAATGCGTCGACAGTAATAAACAATAAAAAAGCTAACATTTGTTGTTAGCTTTTTAGATTTACACCATTCAAAGTTTACTTAAAAATCGGCATCGACCTCAAACACCATAGGTTCGCCAGTGACAGGGTGGTTTAGGCCAAGGTATTGTGCATGTAGATGTAAGCGGTTTGCTTTTTGACCGTATAAATCATCACCGACAATCGGCATGTTCATACCGTTTTGGTGGGCTGAGTGAATGCGTAGTTGGTGAGTACGGCCTGTTTTAGGGTAATAATAGACCTTAGTTTTACCGTCTTTACGTTCGAGAACCTGCCATTTTGTGAGTGCAGGTTTACCATGTTCATAACAGACTAATTGGCGTGGACGATCGTCTAAATCAACCCGCATTGGTAAGTTAATCTCACCGTGATCTTGCTCGGCAATACCATCTAATAATGCCACGTAACGTTTTTCTGCGGTGCGTTCAATAAACTGTTTTTGCAAGGCTTTATGCGCATCTTTGGTAAGCGCAATGACTATTAGCCCTGAGGTTGACATATCTAGACGGTGCACAATCAGAGGGCTATCACTGTCAGGGAACATCGTTTGCATGCGGCTATAAACTGAATCGGTGATGGTTTTACCAGGAACTGAAAGAAACTCTGCCGGTTTATTGATAACCACCATCGCATCGTCTTGATACACAATCTCTAACTCTTTGCCTTCTGCTGGATTTTGTAATAGCGGATTAGCATCAATGTTAAGGCCAGCCAACATATGTTGAAGAATCGGTTCGCATTTGTTTTTGCAGGCTTCATAAAAGTATTTATGTTTGCGAATTTGCGCAGCAGGTGAGGCTCCCCACCAAAATTTAGCCATCGCTAAAGGCTTCAGGTGTTGCTTAAAGGCATGCTGAAGTAATTTAATGGTGGCGCAATCTCCTGCACCTTGTGGCGGTGTTATACCACCAAAGAGATCATTTAAATCTTGTGTTTCGCCATACTGATTTAGAAATTGATATTGTGCGTAGCGCTGTTGTTGTAATGCAGTCGTTAAGCTGTCGTATTCTGATTTGAGTAAGGTCAACTCTGCCGTATCAGCTTGTAACTTATGGCTAATATCAGCCAGTGTTTGAGCCCATTGCTGACGAATTGTTTTCTGTTGGTGCTTATCAAACGCACTTTCACGGGCTAAGCGATGGAATTCTTGAGTCATGAATTCGCTATCGTTACTTTTCTCCGCCTCTTTGCGTTGTAATTTACGTTGTTTGCGCTGTTCGATCATCTGTAAGCGAAATGATTCAGCGGCTAACTCTGCTTGAGTTTGAGCTGTTTGATACTGCTGTTGTAATTGAATGTAGCTTGGCTTGGATTCAATTACGGTTATTTTAGTCATCACTTCATCAATCGATGCTTGTTGAGCTTGAATTGCTGGGGCGATGTTTTGCTCATCACATACTGGCGGAACAAAATGGGGTAGATGGGTTAGATTGGCAATCTTGTCTGAAAATGCCGATAAATAACCAAGTTCACCTTGTTGGTTTTGAACCAATAACACCCCAAACATGTGACCAATCGCATCATTATTGTCCAACCCAAAATTATGCAGCCATTGATCTTGAGTCGCGATATGTTGTTGTAACTCTTGAGCCGCTAATACACATAATGGATGAGGTGTGTAGCAAAATGGAAACGTAAAACGCTCAGGTAGCGGTAGCGTATCAATAGCGGCAATGAAGCGAGTAAAATGATGATTAGATGCGTGCATGATGGTATCTATTACGAACAAGGGCGGCGATTCTAGCATTTTTAACGTTAAAATTCGAGTTAACGTAAGCTTCCTATTTTCTTGAGTATTCAAATATAATTTTTGATGAAATTTATTACTTCGTAATTGGATATATATTAAAGAACAAAAATTGAATATTAATATTACTTTTTTATGATAGCGACATTTTAAAACTTTAGGCTTATAGTCAATTCCAGATATTTAAGATAATTACTGAGGTGTATCATGAGCTTAAAAATCAAATGTGAACATATGGAATTAACTGATTCAATTAAATCATCAGTTGCTGGTTATATTGAAGAAATGATGGTTATTGATCCTGAGTTTAAACATATTCATGTTGATATCATCAAAGAAGATACAGGTTATGCTGTTGATTTAAAAATGGATACAGAAGAATTTAATAAAGTAAGTGCTAAAGCTCATAATGTAAATTTAGATGAGTGTATGAAAGAAGCATTTTTTCATTTTGAAAAAGTAATTGAAAAGAAAGTCGCTCACCAATAATAGGTGCTGCGCATGAAAATAAAGAAAAGGCTCTTATTTGAGCCTTTTTTATTGTGTATTAATTAGTTATTTTAGAATATTAAAATTGTTAAAATAAAAAGAGAATACAGATTAATTATTGATTACTTGACGGGTTGTAACTAAACAAATATCCGGTAATTGGTCGGTTAAAAAAGCCTGTTTGCCTTTAATTCGTTTACTATTTAAAACGTAAGTTCTGTCATTGAGTTTGCCTTGAAAATCCCATTTACTGAATGCTTCGTGGCGTGCATCTGAACAAGATGTTTGTAATACATAACTTTCAGTGACCGATGTATCACAACCTCCGGCTATATTTTTTACACCATGAAAGGTGACATGGCTATCACGATCTCGATAGCTGGTTACTGCCAGTGCATTGAAGAGGTGAACATCAGTTGTATTACCGTTATAAGATAAAATACGATGTGGATTTGTCTTTAATGTTACTTCTGCTAATTGTATTAATTCACTCGAACAAGAGTTGTTTAAATGTTTTACCACATTGTCCATTGATGTTTTGGCATTAACTGGCGCGATTAATACACTAGGTAATAAGCAGAAACTGGCAACTAAAATCTGTACACCTTTCATACGTCACTCCGCATTAATACTTTTTAATTGGCATCACTAAAAGTTGTACATCGAACTGTTTACCATTATCTTGTTTCATGGTCACTGTGATCACTTGATTTGGTTTAAGGTCTTGTTTGACACCCATAAACATTAGGTGATATCCCTTGCTTGCAAGAATTAGGTTGCCATTGGCAGGGATCTCAAGTTTATCCACTTTACGCATTGCCATCGTATTATCACGCATAAACATACGGTGAAATTCTGTATGTTTAGCAATTGCTGTACTCGCGCTAACGAGAGTGATTGCTGTATCTCCATTATTGATGATCTTCATGTAGCCAGCGCTAACACTCGCGCCTGGGATCGTGGCTTTTACGGTTGCATTTTCAATTGTTAATGTGGAATCTACTTTTTGAACCTCAGTGTAGTTTTGCTGAGATTGAACATGGTTGTCGGTATGAGTTACATCCGCTGCAAAAGCCGTAGCATGAAAACAACTCATTAATAATGCAAGGTACAAGGCACTTCTTTTCATTGTTATCTCCTATTTTTTAGCAATGGTTTTTTCATAAATACGTTCAATGCCCGCAGCTAATTCGACTGGGGTCGTGTTGTGGCTCATCGCTCCCACTAGCTTGCCTGTGTTATCAATAATGTAAAAACGAGAAGAGTGATCGACGGTATAGCTTAATTCAGATGATTCCATATCAACAATGTCAAAATAAACACCATATTGTTTCGTTAAAGCGTCTATTTGTTGGTTGGTACCGGTTAAGCCAATAACCCGTTCATCGAAGTATTTAGCGAATTTATTTAATGACACTAAATCATCGCGTTCAGGATCGACACTGACGAATAATCCTTGTACATGTTGATAGGTTGCAGGTGATAAGCGTGAAAAAGCCGCTGATAATGTGCCCATGGAAGAGGGGCAGACTTCAGCACAGTTTAAAAAACCAAAATAGAGCACCACAATATTGCCTTTAAATTGATCAAGGCTGACATTGCCGTTTATACTGTTTAGTTCAAATGGACCGCCAAGATCTTTTAGTGGTTTTACATTTTCACCAACAGGGATTGTGGTGTTATAAATATAGCATCCCATTAAGGTGGCCAGAAACAGAGCGCCAACAAGAAGCACTATTTTAGTTGGGTTTTTAGTCATGAATGAGGCTCCATTACTACGGTAGGTAATGCATTAACTTGATAGTCATCAGCAATGGTCTCAGATGAAAAATCAAGTGAAATTAACGTACAAAACACCATGATATTGAAAATGGAACATAACAGCATTTTTTTACCCCACTGAGCATTAGGGACTTTTTGATAACCTACTTTGGCAATATACAGCCAATGTAAGCTCACTAATCCCATTCCTAATGCATACCAGCTACCCGCATAACCAAGATAAGTCAGTGTTAATGCTGCCATCGCAAAGGCAATGATATAACCAATAATATGGTAACGCGCACGAGCAATGCCGATTTCAACGGGTAAAACTGGAATTGAGGCTGATTTGTAATCATCGAAACGGTAAATTGCAATTGCGTATGAGTGAGGTATTTGCCATAAGCAGAATGTAATAAACAGTATTGCAGCACCGCTATCAAATTGTCCTGTTACAGCGCAATAACCGATAACGGGAGGACAAGCGCCTGATAAGCCACCAATTAAAGTGCCGTAAATTGATTTACGTTTGAAATAGAGGCTATATAAGCCAACGTAAACTACAAAACCAAGCACGCCAAATTGAAAGGCAACGGTGGAAGTGTATTTATAAAGTGTAAAAAATCCGCCAATACATAATATTGTTGCCCACATTAATGCATATGAGACGGGAATGATTTTTTTGACTAATTCTCGCTCACAGGTACGTTTCATTAATTTATCAATATCTATATCGATAACATTATTGAACACGCAACCTGATGCAACAATCAAGGTGGTACCAATACAGACAGCTAAGAGTAATACGCCATCAATATTACCTTGAGATGCCAGTAATACACCACCGATGGCTGCAATGAGATTGCCACCGATAATGCCCGGTTTGGTCAGTTTCAGATAAGGTTTAATCATAGAACCTCCTTGATCAATGACCCATTAGCATGTTGTGGTTTAAGTGATCCATGATCCACAACGAACCAATAAGAATAATAGCCACAATAACGACCACGAATACAGCTGACGACGTATTCCACATTTGTTCAGACGAGGTGTTCATATGCAGGAAGAACACCAGCTGGACTAATATCTGTGCAACAGCGAACACCATGATCACGCCAATAATGAATTGGGTCGAACCGACGCCAGCCATCACCATTGCAAAAGGTACAATGGTTAAAATAATAGAGAATACTAGCCCTCGAACATATTCTTTTACGCTGCCGTGGGCTTGGCCGCCTTGACCATGCGCCGTTGAATGTTCGTTAGTCGAGTGTTGGTTAGTTGAATTGCCCATTACAATACTCCCATTAAGTAAACTACACTGAACACACAGATCCAGATAACATCAAGGAAGTGCCAGAACAAACTTAAACAGGCTAAACGTGTTTTATTCTCTGTAGAAAATCCGTCCCGTTTAAAATGGAACACCAATACAATCATCCACATTAAGCCTGCAAAAACATGGAGTCCGTGAGTGGCAACTAAACCGTAAAATGCTGACCAGTAGGCACTACTATGGAACGTCGCGCCTTCACTAGTAAAATGATAGAATTCATACAGTTCCATGATTAAAAAAGACAAACCAAGCCCAAACGTAATGGCTAACCATTTGAACATACCTTTAATGTCTTCATGGTTGGCTTTGAGCATTGCCATGCCGAATGTAAAGCTACTAAACAGTAATAGTGCCGTTTCTGTTAATACAAAACCAAGATTGAACAGTTCCTTAGGTTCAATTAAGCCAGCAAAGCTATTTGAATAAACAGCGTAAACTGCAAATAAAGTACCGAATAATAAGCAGTCGCTGAGGATGTAAATCCAAAAGCCAAAAATAGTATCACCAGCATAGTCGTGATGGTCATGATCATCGAGTTCATGACTGTCGTTAGACTGAGCAGAGACATTGAGATTAAATGTATCTTTTACTTCTGTAGTCATCATTACTCTCGCCCCTTATGCTATGTAATCAGCTGGTTTTAGATCGGATGGATCGAAATCATCATCATCTTTCCCATCTTTGTGTTCGGCGGTCTTCTCACCACGTGCTTTAGCAAGATGTTTACGTTCAATTGCTTCCACTTCAGAGACTTCAACATAGTAATCTTTACTGCGTTGAAAGCTGTAAACAATCCAAGAAGCAATCATGCCAATGGTTCCAGCAATGACCATCCACCAGATATGCCAAATGAAAGCAAAACCAAACATCAATGAAAACATACTGATAACCACACCTGCCCATGTATTTTTAGGCATATGGATTCGCTTATAACGTTCAGGCTTTTGATAAGCTAGACCATGTTCTTTAGCGTAATGATGTTCGTCACGATCATGAATCTTAGGCAGTAATGCAAAGTTATAAAACGGCGGAGGGGATGATGTCGCCCATTCTAATGTACGACCATTCCATGGATCACCAGTAAGATCTAGGTTCTGTTTTCGATCACGAATACTGACGAATATTTGGTAGAACTGAACTGCAATACCTGCTGCAACAATACAGACACCAAAGGCTGCTACCCATAAATAAGGCGCCCATTCTGGATTATCCGCGACATTTAGACGGCGAGTCATGCCGTTAAAACCAAGCACATAGACAGGCATAAAGGCCACGAAGAAACCGACGGTCCAAAGTGCACATGAGATCTTACCAAGACGTTCATCAAGGGTGAATCCGGTGGCTTTCGGGAACCAGTAAGTAAGACCAGCAAAGTAACCAAAGAGCGCGCCACCGATAATCACGTTATGGAAGTGGGCAATAACGAATAAGCTGTTGTGTAGTACAAAGTTAGCCGCAGGGATTGCAAGCATTACTCCCGTCATACCACCAATGGTAAAGGTGATTAAAAACGCAATTGTCCACCACATGCTAGCACTGAACTCAACCCGTCCTTTATACATGGTAAACAACCAATTAAAGATTTTAACTCCGGTTGGAATCGAGATAATCATGGTTGCAATGCCAAAGAAGGCGTTAACACTTGCGCCTGCGCCCATGGTAAAGAAGTGATGCAGCCAAACAATAAATGACAACACCATAATTACCATTGTTGCCCACACTAATGATGTGTAACCAAATAGACGTTTGCGTGAGAATGTCGCTGTAATTTCAGAGAAAATACCGAAAGCAGGCAACACCAAAATATAAACTTCAGGGTGACCCCATGCCCAGATTAGGTTGACGTACATCATTTGGTTGCCACCCATATCAGTGGTAAAGAAATGGGTACCAACATAACGATCGAGTGTTAGCAGAGTTAAGGTCACCGTTAAAATAGGGAAGGCAAGTACAATCAGTGCGTTGGCACACAGTGATGTCCATGTGAACACCGGCATTTGCATCATTTTCATGCCGGGTGCACGCATACGAATAATAGTAACAACAAAGTTAATACCCGTTAATAATGTCCCTATACCTGATATTTGCAGTGACCATAGCCAATAATCAACCCCGACCCAAGGGTTAGCATCCATACCTGAAAGTGGTGGGTAGGCTAACCAACCTGTTGCGGCAAATTCACCAACAAACAAAGAGAGGTTAATTAGAATAACGCCAACAACGAATAGCCAAAAGCTCAAGGAATTCAAAAATGGAAAGGCAACATCGCGAGCACCTATCTGCAATGGCACGATAATATTCATGAGACCCACGACAAATGGCATCGCAACGAAGAAAATCATGATCACGCCATGGGCAGTAAAAACTTGGTCGTAGTGTTCTGGTGGTAAATAACTGGCATCAATTGTTGATGCTGCCTGTTGAGATCGCATTAGTATGGCGTCAGAAAATCCCCGTACGAGCATTACCATTGACACGATGATATACATAATGCCTATCTTTTTATGATCGACAGAGGTAAACCATTCACTCCATAAGTAGTGCCATTTTTTCTGATATGTAATCAAGCTTAATAACCCTAGTCCGCCAAGCACTACGGCCATCATGACTGGGAAAACGACTGGATCGCTAAAGGGAATTACATCCCAATTTAATTTGCCGAAAATCGGATCCGCTTCGGCGTATACATCTCCTTTATAGGCCATTTTGGACTCCTGCATGTTTTTCAATAATATCTTTGAATTTTAGCGGTGCGATAGAGGCAAAGTATGTGACTGGATGGGGCTTTGAAATTTGCTCTTTGGCATTGGCTGTGAGTTGATCGTAACTGTTGTTATTTAAAACAAGTTCTGATGCTTTGACTTTTTGAACCCATTCTTTAAATGCAGCATCTTTAACTGCATGGGCTTTAAAGCGCATGTTAGCAAAGCCATAACCGCTGTAATTGGCGGAAATACCGCGATAAGAACCTTCCTCTTTAGCCATGAGATTTAAACGGTTTTCCATACCAGCCATTGCGTAAACTTGGCTACCTAGTTGTGGAATAAAAAATGAATTCATGGCGGTATCGGAAGTGACTAAAAATTTCACAGGGCGATTAACGGGTAGTGCTATTTCATTGACTGTTGCAATTTGTTGTTCTGGGTAAATAAAAAGCCATTTCCAATTCATAGCAACTACTTGAATGGTTAATGGTTCTTGATCGGAAACTATCTCTTTTCTTGGGTCAAGTGAGTAAGAGGTTTGGTAAGTGATCCATCCGAGTGCTAAAACGATCAAGCAGGGGACAGTCCATACAACCGCTTCTATTTTGGTTGAGTGTTCCCATTCAGGCGTGTATTCCGCTTTTTTATTGCTATGGCGGTATTTATAAGGAAAGTAAATCGTCATAAATAGCACCGGTATGATAATAATCGCCATCAGAAGAACAGATGTAATGATTAATGATGACTGAGCTTCACCAATGCTGCCTTTTGAATCAAAGAGCACCATGTTGCTGCTAGTAAAAAGGGTCACCAACAATAATACTGAGAGTAATGTAAGCAGGATGATGATCATCTTCTTACTTCGGATTATTTTCATTTTTCCTCCGTGAACTTGATTACTCATAACAAAACAAAGTAATAACTGTTACTGGTTAATGATTTTTTTGTTATCCAATATTTGTTAATTTGTTGTTATTGTATCATTTCAAACAATGAAAAATAACACTCTGATATATAATATTTAATTGTATTTAAGTAGTAAAAAGCATCGAAAAGCAGTTTTATTGTCATCTTTAGTATGTTAAATGGCTAATTTGCTACTGCATTGTAAATTTCATCTCACTATTCTTGATCAATTTAAGCGAGTAATAAAATGCTTATTTTACCAAAATGTATTAAAAATGTTAAAAATTGAACGTGGGTTATATTTTTAACAATAAATTTTATGATTAGGAGTTAAGATACTTTTTGATGTGGCTAAAAAGTAATCAAAAAGTAAAGGTTTATCTTAAAATGAACTGTTTAGTTTAAATTGATTGACAGAGACCTGCATTGAGCCTAAATTACACTGAACTGTTTAGTTTATTTTGTGGGGTGAATCAAAGTCGGAATGGACGCAGACTTATTGCAGTCTAAATGGGTTGTGTTAATCGATGGTTGGGTCTTATTCAAAATACAAATCACAATAGTATTACGAATGTAACGGTATTGATTTGGATACTGTTATTAAGGATGACAGAAAATAAATATTGGCGGTTAACTAATCAGGAAAGATAAAGAATAGTGTTATTAAATCGTTAACGTATTTATTAATATATAACTGTGATTAATATATAAATAAGAAAAACATAAAATGCAGACTAATAATTTTTGGTGAGTTTTATATATTTTTTCATTAATAGATTTTTCAGAGATTAAACGTTTGTGTTTATTTTTCAAAAGTATATTTATGAAATCTTATCAATCAAATTAGTGTTATTTTTATGCTTAATTTAATAGAGATTCAATTTAAATAAATCATTATACTCATCGAGTCCAATGACAATTAAACATAATAATGGAGTCAATATGTCTAATAGTATTTTTAGTGCAAGTAATGTAATTAAAGCTTTTATTGGTGGTTTCCTTGGTACGTTAGCTTTTACTTTAATGGGTAAATTTATTGCACCACACCTTATTGGACATTCAATGAATGTTGCCGCTATTATTGCTCATATGTTGGGTACATCTGATAGTGTCGGCCTGATGATGCACTTTATGGTCGGGTCAATTATATTCCCTATCGGCTATTTACTTATTGGGTATAAATATCTACCAGGTCCTGGTTGGTTACGTGGTATTATATTTCTAATTCCAATTTACCTTATTGCGATGACTGTTGTTATGCCAATGGCAGGTAAGGGTATGTTTTTTAATAGTATTCCTATGTCAATGGTTGCTTTGATGGGGCATATGGTCTTTGGTTTTATTTTAGGATTGGTTGTTGGTACACCTAAAAAATCAATCAAATAATAATTATAGTTGTTATTAATAACAACTTGTCTTGTTATTCCATTTTTCACATAAACATTAAAGTGTTATTTTTATTATTAGTATTCATGTTTAATTAAATCGAGATTTATTTGAAATAGATAAACATGTTTGTTAAAAATAAATAGTATATTTATTAATGATCTCTAGCGAGGGTTCAAAATGACAACTTCAATAAAACTTAATGCGGGTGATCTATTCCCAGCAACAGAAGTAACATTACTTGATGGTACTTCTGTTACTTTAGGTAAGCCACAAAGTAATGCAACATGGCAGGCTGTATTTATTTATCGAGGTAAACATTGCCCATTATGTACAAAATATCTAAATGAATTAGAAAATTATAAACAAAAGTTATTAGACTCTGGTGTTGAAATTATTGCTGTTTCTGCTGATTCGAAACAACAATTAGAAGAACATATTGAAAAGCTAGCGATTAGTTTTCCTATTGCTTATGGTTTAACTGAGCAACAAATGCAAACATTGGGATTATATATTTCAATTCCTCGTTCAGAGCAGGAAACCGATCATAACTTCTCTGAGCCGGCATTATTTGTTATTAATGAAAATGGTGGATTGCAGGTTGTTGATTTATCGAATAATCCATTTGTTCGACCAGAATTAGAATCTTTAGTAAATGGTATTGGGTGGATTCGTAATCCAGACAATAACTATCCTATTCGTGGTACGTTTAAATACTAAGAATTAAAACACCAGCCCAACAAAGGTTGGTGTTTTTCTATCTATAATAAAAAGAAGAGGTCATATTACTTAAGTGCGTTGATTTTAGAACCATCATTGTTACGCCGAATCTACAATAGTTTTATTACTTTTCAAGAGATTAACGTTAATACTGTATTCTTTATCAATATATTGGGTACTATAGGAATAATCTTTATTATTGCAGTGAAAATGTTATGGTTCAGAAAATGACGATGGCTGATATTTCAAAACAGCTTGGAATCTCTAAAATGACAGTGTCACGTTATTTTAATGGTGGCTATGTGTCAGAAGAAAATCGGGTCAAAATTGATGCGATTGTAAAAGAAAATCACTATACCCCAAATAAATTTGCACGTTCTATTCGTAGTCAATCTAATATTATTGGTTTTATTGCGCCACGAATTGAGTCTTACACGACGAGCTTAGTGATTAAAGGTGCGTTAGCGGCTGCAAATGAGTCTAATGCTCGAATGTTATTTCATGCGACAGGGTTTAGCCATGAATCAGAGCGCCAAGCGGTAAGTGAATTTAATGGTCTTAATGCTCTTGGTACTATTGTTATTGCTTCAAAGCACAGTGTTGAAGAGCCATTTTATAAAAAATTAGAAAACCTGATTTTTATAGGTAAAGCTATTCCTGATCATTGTTGTTTATATTATCCAGAACAAGCGGCGATTACGGCACTCGTTTCTCATACTATTCATCAGTTACAACAACAGCAAGCCCCCTTTACAGCTATACATTATATTTATGATGCGCGTATGTTGTCATCACGTACTCAATTGATGCAAACCACGTTGGCTTATATTGCACCGACCTTACCGCATTCATTACAAGCATTAGCTGATTCTGAACAAAAAGAAGCTTATCAATCAATTACATTGAAATCTAACCATGTTTACTTTTGTGCTACTGATAATATTGCGATACGTTTATACCGTCGAGCCAAAGAACAACACCTCAAAATAGGGCATGATATTTGGGTGATAGGTATTGGCGATTATGATTATAGCGACTTGTTAGTGCCTAGTTTAACAACGGTGGCATTTAATTATTATCAAATGGGTTATCAAGCAGTGAAGAAGCTAATCAAGCGCGATTCAAGTTCTTGTGAAGGCCAATTTGAATTAAAAATTAGAGAAAGCTCTCAGTTCATTTAAAAACCTTTTGCATATCACTACATCCGATCTTACCGTATGTGTTATCGGTAACACATACAAATATGTAGTATACGTTTAGTAAGGTTAAATGGATGAATCACCCTAATAATACGTCAGCAACATCGCTTGCATGGTGGAAAGCCGCCACTGCTTATCAAATATATCCACGTAGTTTTTTTGACAGTAACCAAGATGGTATTGGTGATATTGCTGGCATTATTACTAAGCTTGATTATTTAGTTGAACTTGGTATTGATTTGGTATGGATTTGTCCATTTTATCAATCACCTAATGATGATAATGGTTACGATATTAGTGACTATCAAGCTATTCATCCAGATTTCGGTAGTCTTGCCGATGTTGATCGCTTAATCAGTGCTGCACATGATCGCGGTATTCGTATCATTATGGATTTAGTGATTAATCATACCAGTGACGAGCATCCATGGTTTATTGAATCACGCCAAAGCAAAACTAATCCTAAGCGTGATTGGTATATTTGGCGCGATGGTAGTGCTCCAACCCCGACAAGTCCTACCAATGCTCCTAATAACTGGGAAAGTATATTTCATGGCAGTGCGTGGCAATATGATGAGGCTACTGCGCAATATTATTTGCACTTATTTTCTAAAAAACAGCCAGATTTGAATTGGCAAAATCCTGAAGTAAAACAAGCGTTATTTAGCATGATTCATTGGTGGTTAGCGCGCGGCATTGATGGTTTTAGAGTGGATGCTATTAGCCATATTCAAAAACAACCGGGCTTACCATCATTACCTAATCCAAAGGGTGATGATTATGTGTCTTCGTTTGATTACCACATGAATGTTGATGGTATTGAGCAGCATCTATATGAACTGCGTGACCAAGCTTTTGCTCCTTTTGATATTGTAACTGTTGGTGAAGCCAATGGGGTTGAAGCACAAGATGCATTAACGTGGGTGGCTGAGCCTACTGACAACGATAAAGGTGGCGTCTTTAATATGATTTTCCAATTTGAACACATGAAGTTGTGGTCAGAAGAGCAAAATCGTGAGCAGTTTGATTTGGTGGAATTTAAGCAAATTTTAACCCGTTGGCAAAATGCGTTAGAAGGTAAAGGGTGGAATGCTTTATACCTCGAAAATCACGACCAAGCTCGTAGTATTAATACGTTTGCAAATGCCAATTATTGGTATGGCAGTGCCACCGCATTAGCTGCCTGTTATTTTCTAATGAAAGGTACGCCGTTTATTTACCAAGGCCAAGAAATCGGTATGGTAAATCATACGTTTTCTACATTAGATGATTTTAATGATGTATCAGCTAAAAACTTAATCATTAAATTACAGCAGCAAGGAAAAAAAGATCAACAGATATTAGAGTTGCTAAACCAAGTTTCACGTGATCATAGTCGACTCCCAATGCAGTGGAATACGCAGGCATTTGGTGGTTTTTCTGAGGTAGAACCTTGGCTGGTAGGTAATCCTAATTACACCGATATTAATGTTGAACAACAACTGCGCGACCCGCACTCGATTTTACAGTTTTATAAACAGTTAATCGCCCTTCGAAAAAACAATCCAAGTTTGATTACAGGTCGCTATCAATTATTACTAGAAAATGATGCCCATATTTATGCTTATCAACGGATTGAATCAGATCTGACGTGGACAGTTATTACGAATTTAAGTGATCACGAAACAAGAGTTGATCTTGATATTACTCAGCTAGGGGAACTCATTCTCGATAATCAAACGCCAAATAATGACACCGCCCGTAGTGACTTTATGGCGACACAATTAGCGCCAACTTATGCGGCTTATGTGTTTGTGAAAAAACAATAGTTATATTTATGGCAGGTCAGTGATGACGTAAACCTGCCACCTCAATCAAGGAATTAGTTATGAGTAAATTGCTTTCGTTTGATTTTTGGCAACGGTTCGGTAAATCACTGATCGTTGTGATCGCCGTAATGCCTGCTGCTGGTATTATGATTTCGTTAGGTAAAGTTGTCGCTATGTATGCTGGTGGCATTGGCGCTATCGAAACTCTTGGCCATATTATGGAAAATATTGGCTGGGGCGTGATTGTTAACTTACACCTATTGTTCGCCGTTGCAATTGGTGGTTCATGGGCTAAAGAACGTGCAGGCGGTGCGTTTGCTGCCGTGATAGCTTTTATACTGATTAACCGCACTACTGGGGTTATTTTCGGGGTTAATGGCGGCATGATGAGTGATCCTCATGCAACGGTCATGAGTCTGTTTGGTTCTGAGTTGCCGGTCTCTCAATTTTTCACCACTATTCTAGGCGCACCAGCACTGAATATGGGAGTATTTATTGGCATCATCTCAGGCTACTTAGGGGCTAATTTATATAACCGTTATTATGATTACTCTCGTTTACCTGAAGCGTTAGCGTTCTTTAATGGCAAACGCTTTGTGCCTTTTATGGTGATTATTTATTCAGTGATCATTGCATTTGTGCTCGCGGTTGTTTGGCCATTAGTACAAGGTGCATTAAATGAATTTGGCCAATGGATCGCAAATTCAAAAGATAGCGCACCGATTGTTGCTCCGTTTGTTTACGGTACCTTAGAGCGTTTATTACTGCCATTTGGTTTACACCATACGCTAACTATTCCAATGAACTACACCGAGCTGGGTGGGGCATATCAGTTATTAACCGGACCAAGTGCAGGTTCCAGTGTTTATGGTCAAGATCCATTATGGCTTGCATGGGTGAGTGATTTAAATAATCTTAAATTAACCGATCCTGCGGCTTATCAACATCTACTTGCGACGGTTCACCCAGCACGCTTTAAAGCAGGTCAAGTGATCATTGCTGCGTCTTCTTTAATTGGTATTGGTCTTGCCATGTACCATTGTGTTGATAGCGATAAGCGTCTGCAATATAAGCCAATGTTCTTCTCAGCTTGTTTAGCTGTATTGCTAACAGGTGTCACTGAGCCGATTGAATTTATGTTCATGTTTGTTGCACCGGTATTGTATGTAGCCCATGCAATATTAACCGGATTGGCTTTTGCGCTGGTGGATCTGATTGATTTACGTGTGCATGCTTTTGGTTTAATTGAATTGATTACCCGTGTTCCAATGATGATTTCGGCGGGCATTGGTGGGGACTTAATTAGCTTTGTGATGGTGTGTATTGCCTTCTTTGCTATTAATTATGCTTTATTCCGCCTGCTTATTATTAAATTTAATTTACCAACCCCTGGACGTGCAGGTAATTATATTGATGAGAAAGCCGAAGGGATGTCACAAGACGATAAGCTTGAAATTATTATTCAAAACCTTGGTGGTCGTAGCAATATAGCAGAGATTGATGCGTGCATGACACGTCTACGTATTACGGTTAAAGATCCTGCATTAGTGGCTGATTATACCTTATGGAAGTCAACGGGTGCATTAGGCTTAGTGATTAAAGATCAAGGGGTTCAAGCTATTTATGGCCCAGGTGTTGATGTAATTAAGTCAGCGTTGATAGATAAGTTTGCAACGGCTTAATCCGCTGCTGTGAAGAATGACATTATGATAAGCGTAGGTAAACACTGCGCTTTTATCTCAATACATCATTAGTAAGTGAATGATTTATGAAGTTATTGACATTAAATACTCACAGTTGGCAAGAATCAGATCAATTACAAAAGTTAGCCATAGTTGCTCAAGCCATTATTGATCAAGATTGTGATGTAATTGCATTACAAGAAGTTAATCAACATCATCTTAGTGCAACCATAAGCGATAAAATATGCAGTAATTATCCTGTGCATAGTGATAATTATGGTTATTTATTACAGCAAAAATTAGCTGAATTGGGGCATGATTATCAATTAACTTGGGATTTTGTTCATCAAAGCTATGAGGTTTATCAAGAAGGCTTGGCCTTTTTAAGCCGCTTACCCATTATTGAGCATCAAGTGATCGATTTAAGTGATAATTATGATGTCAGTAATTGGAAACATCGTCGTGCTGTACGTATTAAAGTAGCTTATCAACAACTAGAGTTGGATTTTTATAATTGCCATTGTGGTTGGTGGAATGATGAACAAGGTTCGTTTGCTGATCATTTAAATCGAATTATAGCGACATTATCACCACGATTGAGCTTCTTATTAGGTGATTTTAATAACCCTAGCCATATTCGTGATCAAGGTTATGATTATGCGTTACAATGTCACTTATTTGATTGTTATGCTATGGCAGAAACGAAAGATATAGGGACAACAGTTGTTAAAAATATTGATGGCTGGCAGCAAAATAGTGAATCATTACGATTAGATTATATTTTTAGTAATCAACTACTACCTGTAATAAAACATCAAGTTATCTTTAATGGTGATTTTTATGATGTGGTATCTGATCATTTTGGGGTACTTACTGATGTCAGTATTTGTACTGAATAAATAACCATTTAATTTTTTAATGAAAAAGCTCAAAGCTATACTATAGTTTGAGCTTTTTGTTGTTTATCTCATATCAACATCAGTGATTTCAGCATCAATAAAGTAACGCTCAGCTTTTGGTACATCAAAGATAATTGGTTTACCTTGATGCTGTGTTTTAGGACGGAAATAGGTGTCTGGCATACGGTTAATTGAGCGCCATACAGTGAACTCGTCCGTAGCTATTGTTTGGCCGTCACTATTACTTAAACGTACTTTCATGGTGACATTGACCACTGATTTCGAACTTTGGTTTGTCATCATGGTTGGAATAATCAGTGTGCCATTTTCGTAATGTGCTGCCGTTAATAGCACATCCATACCACTGTCACTGAGTTGTTGAATCGCTTTTGTGGTTCCTAATTCAACTTCAACACCTTTGGGTGCGCTAATAATAGGAATCGCTACCGCTGATGTTGCGGCAACGGGAATTGCTGTTGCGGTTGTTTTGAGGAGCGGGCTGGTGGCTGGATCATTGGCTTGTGCTTTATATTGCCAAGTAAAGTTATCATGCAGAATAACCTGGCGTCCGTCTTTAAGTGTGACGGTTTGATCCGCTGCCCATGCTGAACTTGAAGCGATTAAAGCAATAACAATACCGCACAGTTGCGTTTTTTTTAGCATTATTCTGTCCTTAACTTCTGATGCTTTTAAGGATGCAATTCTAGCAGTTTTATAGCTAAATAACGCTAATTCAGTTATTGATAATTGGTATTAAATAGTATGGTTAACCCGTATTTAAAAAAGCCAGCATGATAACTGGCTTATAGAGAAACAACGTACTGTTATTATAAACAATGACGTCGTAATTATTTTTGTGCTTGATGGTCGATGGCATTAAGAAATAAGGTGATTTCTTTTGCCAGTAACGTGATTAACTGGTTGTTATCCAGACGATATATCTCATCTTCAATATAAGTAAAAGATTGATAAATTAACTGTTCTTGTTTAGAAATATGTTTGAATAACTCAGTATGATTTAATGTTTGCTGCAACAGCTGTTGAAGTTGTATTAATGAATGAGTCGCACTTTTTATTTCAGCTTCTATCTGGTTGTTGAGTGTTATTTTATCTTTATTTTCATTTAGTTGGGTTAATATGCGTAAAATAATATTAGAACTACGGCTACAAAGAAGAATGTGTTCACTGGTTTGTGAATTACGTTGTGGTTCGCCTAAATATCCCATCCAGTGATCAAATAGGTTGGTATCGTAGACGACACAATCTTGGAAGTGACGTTGTAATTTCTCAATGTGTTGTGGATCTTTATTTGCTAAGTAAAGATGAAAGCTAATTAAGTAATCGGTATAACCCTTGATAGTGGTTGATAGTTGGGTTGGAAATGATTTCTTTTGCCAACCTGGAGTGAGAATAAACACAAAAATAAGAGGAATAAATACCCCTAATACAGTGTTATCTAACCGCGGTAGCATGATGTTGTCTCCCTGCCCATTGAGTGAGAAACCCGCAAATACAAACAAGGTAACGAAGAAGACTGCAAACCCGTAATGACGCGCGGAAGTATGAAAAAAGAGAACTGCGGCAATACAGAAGACAAAAGGTAAAATGTCGGTTGATACTTGAAAGTGCAGTAAACCACCTACCATGATTAACCCACAAACTGTACCTGTAAGACGCTGTAATAATCGTGTCCATGTCATGGATAAATTCGGGCGTAATATCAATAAGCTGGTCATTAATGTCCAAAAACCAAAATCGAGATTCAACGAACGTACAACGATAAGGCCCGTAGTAAGGCTTAATGTTCCACGCAGTGCGTGACGGAAGTAACTTGATTTCAGTGTCATTTGGCTAACAAGTTTTGAAACAATATCTTGCCATTTCCATGTTAGAACAATAGGTTTAGATACGATTTGAGGGGTGATTGCAATCGTGGTTGCTTTGTTCTTAAGTTCTTGTAATAAAAGATAAATAATATCTAATTTATTAATGAACGAATGTGCTGTAATTGCTTCGTCTTGCGCTTCTTCTGCTACCTGATATTGACGTAGAGTTTTGAAATCGATCTCAGGCAGTGTTAAATGGTGTACGTTATTAACACTGACTTGCGCTAAATATTGACTAATTTGTTGGTTAGCATAATGAATATTCTCTAGCCATTGTGGGTTGTATTGCTTTAATAATGGCGTTGACGTGAAATACATTAAACGTGTTTGTTCGTTAATACGTTCTGCAATTTTTAAAAAACGATAAATATCTTGTAGTTTAGCGTTGTCTTCACCACAACAAAATTGCTGATGAATGCGATATTCAAGCGTATGTGACAAGGTTGCTATTTGAGATCGGAATTGGGCTGATTTAATAAAAAGTTGGTTTTTATCTGTTGCAAGTACAAAACCTTGATCGTGAAGCATGAGTTTCTTTGCTAATACTTGATAAAGGTCCGATAAAATATCTTTTGATTCCTGATTTGGCAGAAAAAATATCGCTAATACTTGCCAGAAAATATACCACATCGCACCTCCTGTCAGCCAAAGAGGAACCAGCCACACAGAACGACCGTCTAGGTGTAATAACATCGCATAAATAGCTAACAGAATAGCTGCAAACCCAATAGCACCTAATCGAGGCGTTAATACCGCGAGCATAAATAGTGCAAAGCTAACAATGGCTAACGAGCCAACAAAGAGTAATGAATGTGGAAAGACAACTTCGATGCCTAAACTGATACAGAAAAAGAGGGGTAAGGCTATCAGAAAGTCATAGATACGGTATTTGGTCACACTAGACGTATCAGCAAATCCACAACTAATGCTACCAAGTGAGAAAGCAATACCCATGGTGACATGTCCCATTAGAAACAATGGAATAGAGCAACTGACAAAACTGAGAGCTGCAATATTGGTTCTTAAATTGAAAAAGGTTCGTAATGATGGGTAACGAAGCAAAATATTTGATTGAATCATGGTTGGCACGATAGTTAAGAATATAGAGATGAGACTCTAATTTATCGCTTGTTGGTATTTTTAGCCAGTATCATAACGAATATTAATAAGAAAAGACGATAAAATTGATGACTAAATGGTAAGTTAATCTGTCTGATTATGGACAAAATAGCCATAATAATTGGAAATTAATGCTATTTATTGTCTCTTAATTTCTCTCTATTATTGCTCCATCAATGAGTTAAGAGAGATATTATTATGCAACATCAAATTATTACAGACCTTCATAACCGTTATACTGCTAAACAATACGATAAAACTAAAAAAATTAGCGCAGCAGATATGGATGTGATCAAAGAAGCGATTCGGTTATCGGCATCATCAATAAATTCACAACCATGGAAATTTATTGTATTAGAAAGTGATGAGGCAAAGTTACGTTTCCATGAAACATTTGCAAATAAATATCAAATGAATCAGCGACATGCAACTGAAGCATCTCATATCATTTTATTTGCTCATAACCCATATTATACCAAAGATGATTACCGTAAAGTGGTGGACGTTGAAGTATCCTCTGGTCATTTAGCCGCAGAAAACTATGACAACATGTTAAATGGTGCTTATGGCTTCGCTGAATCAAACACTGATGAAAATGGATTTAATGGTCATTGGACTAAAGCACAAACATACATTGCGTTAGGTAATACTCTGCATGTCCTTGCTCGATTAAACATTGCATCAACATCAATGGAAGGTGTCGATTCTGAACTTATAGGTTCCCTGTTTAATAATGAGTTAGATGGCTATGTTTGTGAGTTTGCATTAGCGATGGGTTACCATTTAGAAGGTCAAGATTATAACTACGGTTTACCTAAAGCACGTTTAGCCGCTGAAGATATCATTACTGTACTGTAACTTTTTGATAAATAGTTATCATTTTGTTTCTTTATGAGAAAGGTACATTTCCCATAGCGGTGGTGTACCGATATGATCTTGTACCGCTCGAATAAATTCTTTTACTAGCATGGTATGTTTTCTGTGTGGGCAAATTGCATAGATGGCCGTATCTACACGCGAAATAATCATGTTTGGTAGTAGTTGCACCAATCCCTGCTGTTCCAATGATTCCTCTAAATTAGATAAATCAATAAGCGCGTAGCCAATACCATCTTTGGCTGCGTTTATCATGGTTTTTACATCACTGACCTTATATTTTGTTTGCATTTTATAGTGACTGAAACGTTCATTTTTATGGGCACTTTTGATTTGTAACTGATCAATTGTTAAGTCGACATTACTGTATACAATCGCTGGAAGTTCAGAGAGTTGCTGTGGTGTTGTTGGTAAACCATGACGCTGAATAAAGTCGTTTGATGCTATTAAAATAAAATGGGTATCTGCAATTTTCTTGGCAATTAAATTAGATTCAGTGAGTTTTCCAAGTCTAAATGCGATATCAAATTGTTCTGAAATAATATCAGATTTTCTATCATCTAATGAATGTACAATTTGTATATCAGGGTATTGCGTCATAAAACGTGAAATCACTGGTTGCAGATAGTTTTGCCCAAAATAAATAGGTGAAGTGATACGTAAAATACCTTTCGGTTGCGATTGGTATGAATTAGCAATTAATTGAATATCGTTTAAAACATCGCTGAGTTTGGTTGTTTGTTTGAGAATATCCTCACCAGCTGACGTTAATGAAAAAGATCGGGTAGAACGATTCAACAGTTGTACACCTAATTCTGTTTCTAGTTTTTTTATTTTTTTTGATAATGATGAATTATCCATTTCGTGTAACGTCGCAGCTTTTGAAAATGATCCTTGATTAACAACATCAGCAAATAATAATAGTTGGGTAGCAAGTGACATTTTTATTCCTTTAATTGTCCAGTAATAATCTAGCTAAATGCTCTATAAGCGTGTGGTGCCAAATAATTCACATCATACTTTTATAGACAGCAATAATACCGCAACAGAGACATAACGTTAATGCACCATAGCGAATGGTTTGTTTAGGTAATGATTGCGTGGTTTTGAGTGCTAACCAATATCCCGCCCATGCAGCAGGCAATAACGGTAAAGTTAGCCATAATTTTTCGATATTCAAAAAGCCGACAGGTATTAATGTTATTAATGAAATAATCGAACTAAACACAAAGAAAGCCGATAAGTTACCACGAAGCTGATTTGCTTCTTGGTGTTGCAATAGAATCGCCATCGGCGGACCACCAATAGCAGAACTGGTACCGAACAATCCTGAGAAAAATCCTGCAATCACCATTCTTCTAGGTGTTGGCTCAATTCTAAACGGCATTACACTAATAAATACAGCGAGAAGTACTAATAGACCAACCCAAAGGGATAAGGTTTGGGTTGATATAAAAATAAGCAACATTGCACCTGCGATGGATCCTGGTATTCGGCCCAAGATTGCCATTTTCAAACCACCTAATTCAATGCTATTACGGTGCTTTAGACTGTTAAGTAATGAAATAAAGAGGGCAACTAAACAGATAGGGGCAGGGACATACTGAGGTGCAATGATAATAAGAATAGGGGCTGATACTATAGCAAGTCCAAAACCTATGGCTGTTTGAACAAATGATCCGACAAAGATCATTGCAATAGCCAGTAATGTTGTTGGGTCAATAGTCATAATTAGGTTCTTACATTAAGAATCATAGAATGTAGCTATTGTTATGCACCGTGTCTTTTTATGCAATCAAGAAATTAATCAGCATGATATAAATCACACTGATTAAAATATTTAATTGTTATGTTTTTTTTCGAGTATTTTTTCAACAACTACGATGTAGATGATTAAAACCATACTAATACTAAATAAGTTTAATAAATACTCAGCATCACGGGCATTTGATAATGTTTGACTGAATAACATTATTGTTGTGACAATAAATGATGTGATTGCTGATCGCATTAACCATGGACGTTCACGGCCAACAAGAAACTCTTTATTTATAATTGACATCAATATAAATAAAACGGGTAAGCATTGTAAAATAATAATAATTGGGAATAGTAGTTCAAAAAAGGGTGTGAAAAATAAATGCCCTATTCGACTATTATCCCAACTTCCAACAATATTATCATGCCAACCTCCCCATGTTAGACCATGATATGCTGTTTTTGGGTGTATGATCCCTAAAGATATACCAACTACTTTATCAAGAAAGCCATTTTTAAACCAAAATGCAGCTAAAAACAACTGTACTGGCATTATATACAAAGAAAGTTTTTTCACTCGTGACTATCCTAGAAATAATAGATGATTAATCATAGTAATGAATTATCAATTTCAGGTTAAGTTAAACGAAAAGTAATAGAATTGGAATTTAAATCACAAAAATATCTATTGTTATTATTGTTGTGAATAATGCGTGCAGAACATATTTATTAAAATATGCATATTTATATATAGTGTTTGTTTTTTACCTGTAAATTATATTATTTTTCATAACATATTCATGAGTATTTTATAATCAGCTAATATTAAATAGTTAAAAGTAGAACGTTATTTTGATAGTTTATCTAAGAAAAGTAAGCCTTGCTGTAAACCATGAGAGGTTAAAGTAGTATAAAAATTATCGATATCTGCTAAATATTGACTGATGGCGTGTTTTTCTTGACTATTTTTAGTCATATTTAAAAAGATAATGCATACCGTTCCTGTACGTGAATGAATAACTTGTTCGAGTAATAATGTCCCCGCTTTAGATGATAGTTTGATACCTAGATCTAGAGTGTTGTTTGTCATAGCTCGGCTAAAAACAGATAAGAGCTCGTTATCAATATCTTCGGCTTGTGAGAATAAGGAAGCAAGAAGTTTGACGTGTTTAGTGGCGAGTGCCGCTATCATATTCTCAATATTTTCAGGAATAGGAGATTGCTGCCAGTGTTGCATATCGCTTGATGTGACTGTTGTTATCTGCTCGCAGGTGTTTGCTTTGTCGACTGAAATATCATGATTAGAAATATAAAACATATTAAAGCATTGTTGGATAACACTTTCGAAGTTTACTTCAGAGGCCGTTATATGATGTTGTGACAATATCTGAGCTGTGGTGTTTTTAGCTTCACTGTGAAGTGACTGTACCATTAAATACAGTGTAAAAAAAATCTTCCCTTGATGAATAGCTTCATGGATACGATCATCCATCGACGCTGATTGAGCCGTTAATTCAGTAAAGGTAGCTATCTCTCTGACAGCAGCCTGAATTTGAAGTTCAATACTTATCGTGTCATTTAATCTTGTACTCATTAGCGTATTCCTTTTATCGCAGGTACAATTTAATTGTGGTACAAGTTATTGGTTTCTGCACAGTGTGAACATCGATATTGTGAATAATGTTCACTTTTTTTGATAGCGTCTTTAATTTGCTCTAACTATATTCTTTCTAAGTGACGTCATATACTGTAATAAAAATATAAAGACGTATTTATTATGAATATTACTTACAGTGAAAATAGGCATTTACGTAAATTTTTCCATTTACATAATCAATATCAGGCAATTATTTGTCAGGATGTAAGGGAGCGATTATCTCAATTGATTATTCAACGTTCTGAAAAAATAAAGACAGCAAGACAATTACGTTGTGGTGGCTTGAGGATTTTTGAATATAAAATTGTTGTAGCAAAGGATGCTGTATTTAGATTAGCTTATACTTATTTTAATAATACGATTAATGTAATATTTATTAGTCAGACAATAATAAAAAATCAATTTTGTAAGTTATTAGAAAAAACAGAACTTGTTGATTAATCGATATAATAATGGATGAAAAAGCCGCTAGGTAATATTAGCGGCTTGGTTATAACGAGGTTTGTTAAGTGAGACGTTATTTTACAGAATGATCAACAGGCTTTACCCATAAAATACCAACTTCTTTTTTGATGACCTCAACCATGACACCTTTTTCTATGGGTGTTTTTGACTTAATTTGCCATTGAATACCTGAGTAATTATAAGTATAACGTTCTGAAGGTAATAACTCTTTTTCAAGTTCAAATGTTATAACAGCAAAATCACTCTTTATATCAGTCTTACTGGGTTTGTTCTGTAATCTTTTTAATGGCTTCCAAAGTGTGATAGCTAATACTAAGGTGATGATAGCTAAGGTTAACATCGTCGTTATCCAATTCGCCTCAAGTATACCGATGTAAATTAAGCCACTGGTAATCAACATTGCAATGCCAAAAAAAAGCAGCACAAAGGTACTCAAGCCGAGTACTAACACTTCAATGATAAGAGTAAGTAATCCCAATATCACTAATATTTGTGGGATATTGCTAAACATATTGCCCCTTAGCTCTAAGCGTTACTTTTTTGAGCTTTATTAATTGAGTTTATAATTGATAAACCTTGAGCGACCATTGAACTTGCATTGGTGCCATCTTCAGGTAACAAAACAACGGAAGATTCTTTCGCAATGGCCTTTTTGGCTTCAATAGCTTTGGTTGCTAACTCAAGTTGAATCGCTTTTTGGCCTTGTTCTGTATCTGCGGCTTCACCGATCTTACGTATTGCCTGAGCTTGTGCATCGGCAACAGCTAAAATAGCAGCAGCTTCACCTTCAGCTCTAAGAATTTGTTCCTGTTTATCTGCTTCTGCTGCTAGTACTTGGGCTTGTTTTTTGCCCTCTGCGACATTGATTGCTGATTGGCGATCACCCTCAGATTCAAGTATTTGCGCTCTTTTCTCACGCTCTGCCTTCATTTGTGCTTCCATTGCTTCCATAACCGAGCTTGGTGGCACAATGTCTTTAATTTCGTAACGAAGTACCTGTACGCCCCAAGGGTCTGAAGCTGTGTTGATGGCGGCAACAATATTTGCATTGAGTAGATCACGCTCTTCAAACGTTTTATCTAATTCCATTTTACCTAATTCAGAACGCATCGTTGTTTGTGCGAGTTGAGTGACCGCAAATTTATAGTCATCAACACCATAAGTGGCTTTGTAAGGTTCTAAAACACGGAAATACAGTACACCATCGACAACAAGGCTGATATTGTCTTTTGTTATTGCTGATTGTGAAGGAACATCAACGGCTGTTTCTTTAAGGCTGCGTTTGGCACCAATACTATCAATAAATGGAATAATGAAATTTAAACCTGCTTCTTTAGTTGCTCGGTATTTCCCAAAACGTTCAATAAGCCATGCTTCATTTTGTGGTACAAAGATAATGCTTAATTTTAGCGTAACAACAATAAATATGAGTAAGTATAATTGTGGGCTGGAGAGTAAGTTAGTAATTAGATCTAATGGCATGCGTACAATTCCTTCTGTTTATTTAATATTACACTCAGGTTTTATGTTATTTACTGAGACTGATGTAATAGTTAATTGATTGATATGAAATATTCTATTTGTTTGTGTTTTTAGCTAATAATATATTATCACACATGTTTCTTATACTCGTTATACGCCATCACATTCGTGATGTATAACATGTGAATATTTACAAATGGTTTGAATAATGACATAGGCTGTTAACAGCAGGGTAATGGCGAGTGGGGTGATTAAACAGGTACAAATACGCTCAGCACAATGGCTTTAAGCGTACCTGTCTTTGTTGATGTTTAGCGTTGCTCTAGCGGATATGAACGATAACTCCATAAGCCATAAACACGTAATGCATCACGGTAAATACCAAGTAGCTCTTTGTCTGAGGGAATCGTTAATTCCGCCAATGGTTTATCTTCAACACTGACACTGTCAAAACTAATACCACGAGGCCCTGTTTGCCAACTGGCAATATCAAATAAAGTTTGTCCTCGTCTAACATGACTAGCCGAACTTACAAGCGTCGCATGATCAATTTTGTGTCGCGCTAAGGCATAACTGACATACAGCGCATTTTCAACAGTGCTGCGTGCGTAATTATCCTCAATGATACGATGTGGAGATATACCGTGTTTAATTAACCAGTCAGCCATAAGTTTACCTTCAGTGTTATGATTTTGAGGTACACCGCCAGTGACAATAATAAGAGAGTTAGGGGATTGCTCTGCAAGTGTTAATGTGAGTTTTAGGCGTTGAATAAGAATCTTATTCATTGTTCCGTTAGGATTTAGTGCATAACCTAAGGTAATGATAGCTGTATTACCGTTATAAGGTTTGGTAACCATTGTTTTTAGCGGTGTGGCAATAACGTGATCGACGGTATTTATAATGTGTTCTATATCAGCTTGACGGCCAGGGTTTAGGGATGCAAGTTTAGCCATCTGTTTTATAGAGGCTGCATTATTGCCTTTAAAATTTTGCCATACTGCAAGATATGACAGAATGTCAATATCATCAGGGGCTGTTGCTTGTGCTTGTGTAAAGAGTGTAATAGCACGATCTACATTACCATTATATATTTGCGCATTTGCAGCTGAAATAAGTAAATCAGTACGATAAGGTTCGAGCTGATAAGCCTCTAATAAGCGTGACGTTACTATTTCAAGATTACTGGGTATTTTTGCTGTAAAACCGGCATGGGAAATGCGAGTCGGAGATTGAAAAGCAATAAATGCGTCGGTAAGTAGTTGATTAACAACTTGACGTTTGGTGGTATATGAGGAAAGGTCCGTCGTAGAAGCAATACTTTTAGGTGTGACTAAATCATTAGCCAGCGAAAAAGTAGAATTTAAACAAAAAAGGCATCCAATAAGTAGTGACGTTGTGTTTTTTTTCATCATTATTTAAGTATTATTGTTTTAGGTCTAAATATACTTAATTGAGATGATAAAAAACGTGATCGTTTCGTGATATTTTTTGTGAAAAAAATGTGTATTTTAATGGTGAGATCATTGTCTCATTAATGTTTATTTATTTGTAATGCCTCGCTGGTAATAGTGTTAACGGGTTATTTCTACTGCTATGTAACCAATATAGACCTGAATTTTCATTTAAAATAAGTTTTAATCGCTTTTGAGCTACCAAGATGTAATCATAATGGACGTTATTATTCTTATACATATCTGTTTGATTATCGTCATTTGAAAAAATAATCGCTTTGTTGTTACTTAAATTAGTATTATTTTGATAAGCCCAATGGAAAACTTTTGGTGTTATTTTTAATGTTGCAATAAATTGTGAATCTTTTTTTGTTACTGTTAATGACTCTGCTGAGAGTGATAATGCTTGATAATGGCCAGTTTCACTATTGGTAATAAAATTAACTTTTGAATAATCAAATACATTACTTTTATCTGTTGGAGAGATATAAAAGTTTGATATCTTTGAAATCATGCCGCTGTTACTAATATATGAACGATAGACAATCGATAGGGGTTCACGCATTAAATCTGAATCATTTCCAATTTTTTCATGAAAGCGTTTTTTATTATCGGCTATATTTTGAACGAAATTTCCCCATGCATCAGGTGCGATTTTGTAACTAAAATCAGTTCTTGGTTTACATTGGTTTGTGTCTACCATTATTTGACACCAAGCAATAGAATAATAATCATGTGATTTGTAAAAATATATTTTTTGGTTCTTGTCTGCTTGTGCTGAAAAAATAGCTTTAGCCTTGTTTCTTAAATCGACTTGTTGTTCTAAATTCTTAGTAATAAAGGTAATATTATTGGAGCCAATATTTTCATGTTCAATTAAGAAATTGGTAGGATTTATTTGAGACGGAGACATATACCATGCACAACTACTAAATAATATAGTAGTAATTATACCTAAAGAAATAATAGTTTTTTTATTAATCTTACGAATAACATTGTTTGTTTTTTGTTCGGTTAGGTCAACTTCTTCACGAGTAAATTCACGAATTTGATAACCAACTCGTGGTAATGTTTCAATAACATCACCTTTATTTTTTTCATTAAGTTTAACGCGTAATGCTCTAATTACTTGAAATAAAGATGCTTCTGTAACGATACGATCAGGCCAGCCAACTTTTAATAGGTCATCTTTAGTGACTGGCGTGCTATGGTTCTCAATCAGATGGCTTAAAATATATTGTTCTGACAAATTCAACTTGAGCGTGGATTCAGACGTTTTAAGTACACCTTGACTTGCTATAAAGCATACTTTTGTCCTAAATCTTATTTGCTCAGTATTTGCCATCTATAAACCTCAAATGTTTTCTTAATTTTTTATTCTATCATAAAAGCGGATAATATAACTTATAGGTGTTAAAAGTCATATTTAATGGTTTTAACAGGCTAATAGTATTAACTATGGATATAAAACACAATATTTATAATTGCTATTTATCTGATAAATAAAAGATAATCGTTTAATGATATAATTATAAATTAATAATAAACAGGAATATACTCAATAAGCACGTATTATGTTGTCAGAGATTGTTTTTTATCAATAATTGAGCGTATATGACGTGATTTTGACAGTGGCTATTCTTCATTTTGAGTATCTATATATAGCTGATGTTGTGATGAGAAAGAAAGAAAGAAAGAGCGAGACGCTCTTTCTTTTCATATTAATTATCGTAGTAATAATGATTACTTTTGAAAAATTTCAGTAAACTCGCGCTTCATTGGTGGGTTACGACGCGCTTTTTTCAATTGCTTACACATGTCTTTTACGCAGTTAGCTAATACTTTATCAAGCATTGATGCTTTGTATTCCGCTTGCTCTTCTGCACTCATATCTTCTGGGAATTTGGTCTCTTGCATCTCACCAAGAAAATCAACGCCAGAGTAGCTTTGACTTAATGCAACTAGGGAGTGGAATTGCTCAAAATTATCCAAAACATTTTGTGCGCTTGCTGGTAATGTATTCCATGCTTCACGTGATGTAGGCTCTGATACCTTATAAACGTTTACAAGCATATCAATCAACTCTGCTGGCACTTCTTCAAATGTGACTACTTGGCGAAGTTCTGGAGAACAGTCATCTAATGTATATACTGTCTCTTCGATGATTTGCTCTTCGTTATTATTAATTTCAGACATAGTTTTTCCTAACGCATTGTGTTTTGATAGGAGGAATCCTATATTCCTACTGATAAATGTCAATATATGATTATAAAAGTCATAATAAAATTTATTTTAGTGAATAGTCATGGTGTAATCACGCTGTTAAGTTTTTTTTTTATAAAAAAAATATATGGCATGAAGAATGCAATATGTTTTATATTGTATGGTTACAATCGTAAAGGATTTAATATGGGAATGATGCGGATTTTAATTGCCGATGATGTCGCCAGTGAACGACTATATTTAGCGGCATGTCTAACAAACCTAGGTCATCATGTTAAGTCAGTATCATCAGCCGCGGAGTTATTGAAGTGTTATTCAGCATTTCAGCCTGATCTGTTATTAGTTGATATTGAAATGCCGCAACAAAATGGCATTGAATTAGTACATACAATTCGGCATCAATATCCAGAGTGGGTGCCCGTAATTTTTCTAAGTGGTATAAATGATCCTCATATTATTGCAAAAGCTATTGATGTTGGTGGGGATGATTATTTAGTTAAACCTGTAAATCCTATTATATTAGCGGCGAAAATGCAGGCAATGAGCCGTATAGCGGTGATGAGGCAGCGGTTAGAGCATACAACAACACAGTTACAGAAAGTAAATAAATTATTGTTAGAACAAGCAAATAAAGATCCATTGACGACACTTGCTAATCGTCGGTATCTGGATCAAAAATTAACTGAATTTATTGCGTTACATGGTCGAAATAATTTGCCGTTGACGATTATTTTACTCGATGTTGATTTTTTTAAGCTCTTTAATGACTATCAGGGACATATCGAAGGTGACAATTGTCTTAAATTATTGTCATCATGTTTGAAAAAAACATTCAATAGAGCGGGGGAGATTTGTGGTCGCTATGGTGGTGAAGAATTTATTATCTTAATTTGTAATTGTAATGAAAAACAAGCAATTAAAGAGTGTCAGCGTTTAAAAAATGCGATAAAGAAGTTAGCGATACCACATAGTCATTCATTAATTAGTGATCAACTAACTGTAAGTCAAGGGGCGATTTCATGGGTTCCAACGGGCTTAGAATTAGTTGAACATTTATATCAAGCGGTTGATACATTATTATATCAAGCGAAGGATAATGGACGAGATCAATTTGTCACTGCGGAATATCCATATTCTTTAGTGAGTCATAATGAAAACTAACTTTTACTTTGCTGTGGTCAAAAGTCATGATTTTGAGAGCCTAACTACTTGCTGGTAAAGATAAATGTGCTAATCTTCTAAGAGTATTTTGACACTGTATTGTAGTAATGGCTTTTCAGTGATGAGTGTCGAGATCTTACGTTTATGAATAAAGCCATTGGGTGAGATGAATAGGATGATCATGGATATGCAATTAACAGAACAACAGGCTCGAGTGATTGGTTGCTTACTTGAGAAAGAAATTACTACTCCAGATCAATACCCATTAACGCTTAATGCGTTGACGACAGCATGTAATCAAAAATCAAGTCGTGAGCCTGTAATGGCGCTCGATGAAGCAACAGTACTTGATACAATTGAAGAACTGAAAGAAAAGCGGATGGTGAGCGACGTATCCAGTTTTGGTAGTCGTGTTTCTAAATTTCAGCATCGTTTTTGTAATACTGAATTTGGTTCATTACAGTTCACTAAACAAGAACTAGCAGCCATGATTGTATTGCTATTACGTGGCCCGCAAAGTGCTGGTGAAATTCGTACTCGAACTAACCGGTTATGTGATTTTGCTGACACACAAGAAGCTGAAGCGGTATTAGAGCTATTGGCATCGGCAGATAAGGGACCTTATGTTGTTAAGTTACCTAAAGAATCAGGAAAACGTGATTGTCGTTATGTGCACTTACTCAGTGGTGATATTGATATTGACAATTACACGCCAGCTAAATCGGTAGTAGCGAGTAGTGCTATCAATGAAGAACGAATTAACGCATTAGAATTAGACGTTGAACAATTAAAGCAACAACTCGTTGAATTACAATTAATGTTAGAATCATTAACAGAGTAGTTTCTATTATTTAAGAATACTGGTAGATTGTCTCGCCAGTTTTGCTGTAGCTTTGATTGTTTATATAGGCTCAACATTGTATGTTGGGCCTGTTTATTTTGGGGCCAGTTATTATGTCAACCACTCCTTGGTTTGTTTATCTTATTCGGACCCATAAAGGGATGCTTTATTGTGGCGTTACTGTTGATGTTTGTCGTCGTTTTGAAGAGCATCAACACAGTAAAAAAGGGGCCAAATATCTCAAGGGAAAAGGGCCTTTAACATTGATGTGGTCACAGCAAGTGAACTGTAAACGTGATGCGATGCAGTTTGAATATCATATTAAAAAACGATTAACAAAAGCACAAAAAGAAGATCTCATCCAACAAGATATATCGTTATATACATTGTTTTCAGATTAAGACGATATTCATATTTTTTGTGCAGACAATAAGCGTATGTGCAAATATTTGCACTTGTTATTTAGTAATAATTTAAAGGGTTACCCATGGCGATCAGTGCCACTATATATAAAGTAAACATGAACGTAGCAGACATGGATCGCCATGTTTATCTTGATGGTCAACATACTGTTGCTTGTCATCCATCAGAAACATTACAACGCTTCATGCTGCGAGTGCTTGCTTGGGGATTAAATGCAGATCCAGAATTACAATTTACTAAAGGTGTAAGTTCTGCAGAAGAGCCTGATTTATGGACTAAAAACTTAGTTGATGAAATTGAATTATGGGTAGAGTTGGGTTTACCTGACGAAAAACGTATTCGCAAGGCGTCACACCGCGCCAAGAAAGTGATTGTTTATGCTTATGGTGATCATGCTGCTCCTGTATGGTGGCAAGCGAATAAAACCAAAATTAATGCATTAAGTAATGTATCTGTAGTCTTTATTCGTGATGAAGAATTAAAAAGCCTAGAGACATTGGTTGAGCGTTCAATGCAATTGCAGTTAACGATTGAAAGTGAGCAAGCGTGGTTAAGCGACCAACATGGCACTAGCATTGCTATTTTACCTGAATGGTGGCAACGCTAATCGTTCTCGTGAGATAAATAGGCGATAATTGGATGAGTGGAGTAAGTATAAGCTTGCTCCACTTTTTTATGTTCAAAATAGCATTGTGTATTTTTATTGAGTACGACAAAGCCATCCTTGTTGATATGTTATACATTAGTGTCTGGTGTTTAGGATATTAAAATACGACTTATTATGGGATTAATATTTTGCATATTAGCAATCCGCAAATTATTATTTAATTTTTCGTTATTGAAAGACAATCTTTAACGTTATATTTTATTATAAAGGCTCATTATTTTAATAGCCTATGTTTTAAATATAATCTATTGATACAAAGGGATTGATTATGTCTTCAGGAATTTATCGTTCAGCTAAAATCATTTGGGATTATCATTTATTGCAACAATCATTAGTAAAAAGTGATTGTTTGTTTGTACTGTGCAGTAATGATATTAGAGTTGCAGAATATGCCGCTCAATTATTTATGAAAGGCTATGCACCTTGTATTGTGTTCTCTGGCAATGTTGGTGAACTTACTCAGGGTTTATTTCCATGCGCAGAAGCTGAACATTTTGCGAATATTGCTCGTGAAATGGGGGTGCCAAATGACTGTATTTATATTGAGCCTGTAGCGACAAATACTGGCGAAAATATAATTAAAACGCGTGAGTTACTCATGGAGAAAAACCTTGATCCTCAGCGATTTATTTTGGTTCAAAAGCCATTCATGGAACGTCGAACGCTCGCTACATTTGAAAAATTGTGGCCAAATAAAACAGCACAAGTAACATCACCGTCATTAACATTTGATGAGTTTGCGAATGATGTGATTAGCTATGGTGATATGATCAATGTGATGGTAGGGGATTTACAACGTATTCGTTACTATCCCACATTAGGTTTTTCAACTGAGCAAGTTATTCCTGCTGAAGTATGGCAAGCTTATGAAAATTTAGTCGCGGCAGGTTTTGATGAACATTTAGCTGCAGAGATTCCTCGATAGTGAATCATACGTAAATAAAAAGGCGTGTTTCTTTAGTTAGGAAACACGCCTTTTTGTAGAGTATAACATCATAAAGTAGTAATGACTGCGTTGTGCGGATTAACCTGCAGCCACGTTATCTTCAGGATAACGCAGTAATGTTGGTTTTGGACGCGCTAACATATAAGCCAGTGTTAGTGGGCCAAGACGACCAATAATCATCACGATGATAATGATATATTTACCCGGTTCCGACAGTGTTGCCGTTAAGCCTGCGGTTACACCAACAGTTGCAAAGGCTGAAATAGTTTCAAACATCACCTCATAGAAAGGTGCCTTCTCTGTTAGCATTAGTGCAAACATCGCGATCAACAATACAATGCCACTCACCACAATAATGGCTAATGATTTTGTTACTGTTTGATTTGATATTGTACGCTTAAAAAGTACAACACGATCACGCTGCTTTAAGAATGACCACGTAGCTAAAATAGCCACAACAAAGGTAGAAACTTTAATACCACCACCGGTTGATGTCGGACCTGCACCAATAAGCATTAATAGCATTAGGACTAATAAACCGGGCTCAGTAAACGCACCAATATTGACACTATTAAAGCCAGCGGTACGCACTGTTGCTGATTGGAAGAATGCAGCCAGCCATTGTCCTGAAGTATTCAAGCTTCCAAGTGTTTGCATATTATCGTGTTCAAGTAACCAAATCATCACCGTACCTGACAATAATAATATGGGTGTTGCAATAATCATTATTTTTGAATGCAGTGATAAAAAATGGAAACCACGATGTAAATTGCGTTGTAAATCTGAAATAACAGTAAAGCCTAAACCACCTAAGATAAATAACATCGCAACAGTAATGATTACTAATGGATCATCAACATATTGAGTTAAGTTATCTGAAAAAAGTGAGAAACCGGCGTTATTAAACGCTGAAATAGCATGGAAAACGGCAGTAAAAAGCCCTTTATCCCATCCCATCATTGGTACCCAGCGTAGTGATAGAAAAAAAGTACCAATTAATTCACAGACAATAACAAAGATAATAATGTGCTTAACGAGTAAACGAATATTGATGAATTTTTCTTGCCCGAGTTGCTCTTTTGTTAGCGATTGTTGGCGTAGGCTAACGCGTAAGCCAAACATATATAACAAAACAGCAGATAAGGTCATTTGTCCAAGACCACCAATCTGCATTAAGATCATCAATAATACTTTACCACTGGTGGAAAAGTGAGTCCCAGTATCGACAACACCTAATCCCGTAACACTGATAGCAGATGTTGCGGTGAATAAAGCATCAACAAAACTGAGTCCTGATACAGAAAAGACGGGTAATGTTAATAAAATTGCGCCAGGGATCAAAATAGCCAAAAAACTAAAGATGATAATTTTTGGCTCAGACCACCGTTTATCGCGCTTATTTGTTTTTATTGGGACATACATTGTCCGATTCGGGATAAAACTCATAACTTTCTTAATGTTTCTGATAGTACATCTTCAGGACCAGTAATAATAAGGATATCACCAACTTGCATTTCCATATCCATATCAGGAGCCTTACGTACTTCAGGGCCACGTTTAAGTGCTAAGACTTGTGTTTCATCGCTGCTTGCACAAGGATGTTTCGAGATAGGTTTACCCATATTACGAGCTGTAACTACAACTTCAGCTAATGAAATACCACTGCCTAATTCTGAAAATTCAAAGACACGTTTATCGAGCATGTTACGTGCAATACGAATACCCATATCCAGTTCAGGTCTTATGATTTTATCAGCGCCAATTTTTGAAAGGATTTTACAATGTGGAGTATCTTTGGCTTTGACCCAGACCGTTTTTACACCGGCATCTTTTAGCAAGAGGGTAGTTAATATATTGGCATTAATGTCATCACCAATAGCAACCATGACTAAATCATAATCATCAAGTTTTAATTCTGCAATAGTCGCTTCATTTGAACAGTCAGCAACGACAGCTTGTGTTGCAATATCTGCGGCTTGACGAACACATGTTTCATTAATATCTATAGCTAATACTTGTGCTCCACGTTCGCTAAGCTCTTCACACAGAGACATACCAAAGCGGCCAAGGCCAATAACAGCAAACTGCTTGTCTTCAGGATTCATTTTTTTTCCCCACATTACTTTAGTGTAATGCTTTATTTGTTTTGTTGTTGATTGTAAAAACATTAAGTTAACAAATTAGCCATTACTATGCTATCTGAGCGTCCTTGTCGTTATGTCATTTTGTGTTATGACGATATACATAGAAACATCAAATTCCAGTTAGATATAATTTTTCGGATATTGCTCGCATTTTTTAGGTAATTCAAGTTAGTGAATCATGCTCATTGTTTATGATTTATTTTATAAAAACAATAGGGTGACCGTAACTATTTGATTGAAAATGTTTTTTATTGATTATATAAATTTTACTTAATCTAAGTATTGAAAATAGTAATCTTATATTTAGCTCTAAATATGATATTTACATAATATATGCTGAATTATCAGCCTATATAATACGGTCTTTTATTATTGATAATAGTGAAAAAGAAGGACTATATAGGCTCTATATTTAGTTTAAATTAAAATAAACGTAAATAACCATTATTTTGTCAACGGTTAGTCAGGGAATAAAAAAACTTTACTAGACGTAAACAACTAGTTTGTTTTTTTACAAATATACGCGAAGATTCTTGCAATAATAAAACCACAAATCAGACCACCGGTATTAGCTGCTAAGTCAAGCCATTCACCAAAACGATGAACGTAAGGCTGAATTAATTCAATCGCACCACTCCAACAAAAGAAAAATACAGCGATCCATTGCCAATGTTTCGGTTTAACAAAAGCCACCGCAAACATTAGTGTTGCATAAGCAATAAAGTGGTGGGTTTTATCTGTTCCTGAGACCGTGGGTAATTCTGCTTGCGGTGTTAAAGATAAGACAGTAATTAAAGCAAGGATCAAAATGCTAATTAGTTTCCAATGCGAGTAAAAAAATTGGCTAAAGCGTGACATAGTCGATAAGTCTCATAAGAAAATATTCTATAAATTATATCTTTGCTGATCGGTGATAACAACTGTAATACTGCAGGGTGGTCTATGCTAGGAAGAATGCGATAACGGTTGTATCAAATTTATTTATATTAGTATTAAGAATAATTGAATAGAGAATAACAATAGTAACATTCTATGATAGGAGGATATTGTTAGTTTAGATGGTATTAGGTATGGCTAAAGTTCATATATCTCAATTATTTTATACCTTTCAACGAACGTTATCTGTCATGGTTGTTGGTGAAGCAATCGAGGCCAGAACCTTTAAAAAAGATCGTGGTATTTTAGTATTAAAGCTAGATGCAAAAAATTTCGTATTTAAGCAATTTGGTTTTGATTCTCAAACATTGACGCTCAATAATGTAAGTTTACTCAAGCAGTTAAAAAAATCGATTATAAAAGAGTTCCCGCGTAGCAATATGGCATGGATTGTTCATTTTGAGGGAGTAACGTCTCTTGAGTCACTCACAGTCGCTCATCATCCGCAACAATGCTTGTTTTAAATAAAAAAACGCTTAATCATGATGATTAAGCGTTTTTAGTACACTATTTAAGATATCAATATTAGTTATAGTGTTGCTTTTATCCATACCATACGGTGATCAGAAGAAACGTCTTTACCTTTGCCTTTTGTACCAATTCGATCATCATTAACAAGTAAGCGACCTTGTTCGTCATGTGCTGGCCAATATACGCCAGAGTCAACGATAGTCATATTATGAGATGGAATAGCATGATCGACTTGTAAACCAAAGTTACTGGTTAAGCGGTTAGGATAAGGGTTATCTTGACGACATTCTTTATCACTGTAGCAACTTTCAGCGCCTAAACTCGTTGGCGTTAATGCTCCATCACTTGCCTGTTGGTTAACACGATGATGCATTAATAAGCTTTCAATGGTTTGGCGATAACCATCACCAGCATAGGGATCGGCATTTAAATCACCAACAATCACAAATTTTTCATCTTCCGCAAGGCCACCCGTTGTGCCTTTATCATCATAAATAAAGTCACCACTTGTAATGTAGTTATTCCAGAATTGGATTTCATCACGGTTCTTCATTTTATTATTTTGAGTCACGGTATCAAATACAGGAGGGGTTGGGTGTGACATCAAAATATGAATAGTTTGTTCACCATTCGCTGTTGGAATAATGATGGGTGCATCTACGTGATTTTTTGATGATAAGCGTAGTTGCTGCCATTCATCAGCAGTGTACCATTTATCACCACATTCCATCCCTTTAGGAATGGGGTTTTTAGCATCATTACAATTGGTGATTATTGGGTTTTCAGCTGAAGGTAGATCTTTCCATTTAAAGGTTTGGAATGTACGTGTCTTTGCTGTATCAATTTTATATTGAGACATCAATGCGAAGCCGTATTGGCCGTGATAGACACCAAATCCCCATGCATCATTGGGGCCTGAATTTACTTTGCCATCATTATTAAGGTCTAAGCCACTCATTAAACCGGTGTTAGTGGCATAGCTTTCAAAAAAAGGATATTTAATGGGGTCTAATGTATCGCCACCAGTAATGCTGTTAGGACTTTGTCCAATGGATAAATAATTATTTTGAAAGCCAGTCAATGCCGCTGTATTTTCACCCGCTCCATCATTATTAAATTCAGCTAATAAAATAACATTTGGGCGTTTTGTTTGAATAATTGCCGCGACATTACGGATTTGAATAATTTTAAGTGCTTTGTCTGTTTGGGCACTAGTTAGCGTCTTGGTGTTAAAACCATCGATTAATATTTGTTGTTCTGCTGGTGATGTTTGCATTTCATCAACCAGTTGTTCAAAACTATTACGATCAAACGAAAGATTAAAAGTTGCGACAGTGACATCGTTAGCTGTAGGTGTAATGTCATTGGTATTATGATTATTACACCCAGCTAATAATGCTGAAGTAATGGCAATCGCAGCAAGACGTTTAATTAATTTCATAAATAATCTCAGTAATTTAGCAACACGCTGTTCATTGGAGGAGAGCGTGCAGTATACTGATGGTTTTATTAATAATAGTGATCGCTATAGCACTTCCTTGCAATTAATACGCCCATGGTATGGGGAAATTAATAACTCTGGAACTAAGATCAAAATATGATTAAACGTTATTTATGATTGGTTAAGCTATGTGCTGCAGTTGTTAATGCTGCATCTAGTTCTGCATTAGTGATTCTGTTGACAGCTAGATCAAAATTATCATAAAAACTAGGAATAGAGAGCGATGCTTTCACAATTCCTGCAAAGTAAGGTGCTGAGTTAACTGCTGCTGTTAATACAGTGTTAGCGCCACCAGGACCCGGTGATGTTGCCAATAATAACATAGGTTTATTTTGGTAAACTTTAGGCTCAATGCGTGATGCCCAATCAAATAGGTTCTTATATGCAGCAGTGTATGAACCATTATGTTCTGCAAACGATATAATAACGGCATCAGCTTCAGCTATACGATTTAGGAAGTCTTGTGCTAGTGCTGGAATCCCCGTTTCTGTCTCACGATCAATACTATAAAGCGGCATTTCGAAATCATTAATATCTAAGATATCCACATTTGCATCCGTAACTAATGATGCGGCATATGTTGCGAGATGTTTATTGATTGATTGACGGCTGCTACTTGCTGCTAAGGTCAATAATTTCATTTAAGTTCCTTGTAACGTACATTACGTTGTTATCAATAATAAGGTTAGGTAATAAATCCCTAAGTGCGTGGATTAAGTGTATATTAGTGTCTAAATATAATTAATAGCATAAAAGTGTTTTAACTATTTCCATATGACTAATAATAAATTGTTTGATGGTATTGTCGTCTTTGTTCAAGTTATAAAAAGTAGGGGCTTTGCCGCTGCTGCGGAGGCTTTAGGGCATTCTAATTCTTATATAAGTAAAGAGATCAATAAACTTGAGGCTCGTTTAGGGGTTCGTTTATTGAATCGTACGACACGATCTATCGCGTTAACGCCTGAGGGCGAGGTCTATTATCAAGAGTGTTTGCAATTGGTCATGGATGCTGAACAGGCGCTGGGTTTGATGTCACAAAATAGTGTAAACCCTAAAGGTACACTTAAAATAAGTTGCCCTGTATGGTTAGGATCTCAATATTTACAGCAGGTATTTAGTGAGTTTTTAACGCTGTATCCAGAAATGCAGTTAGATATAGACTTGAGTGATAAAACAGTGGATGTTGTTGCTGATGGGTATGATCTTGCTATTCGTGCTTCAGCGATGTTAGCGGAATCGAGTTTAATTTGTAAACGCCTTTTTAGTTGTAAAATTCATACAGTGGCATCGCCTGAATATTTACGCCAATATGGCACGCCAACACACCCATCTGAATTACATCAACATCATTGTCTTTGCTACAGTAACTTAAAACAGGCCAATCGCTGGCAATATACCGATGCGGAAGATAAAGTCTTTAATGTTGATGTTCAACAAAAGTTACGCTGTAATAATACGCCGATGACTGTGGCAATGGCTGTGGATGGCATGGGTATTTGTCACGTGCCTGCTTTTTATATTGAGCCACAATTGCAACGTGGTGAATTAACGATTCTATTGTCTGAATTTGATAAGACATTGGTGAATGTGTATGTTGTTTATCCAAGCAGAAAACATTTATCAGCCAAGGTAAGGCGATTTATTGACTTATTAGAAGGTAGAATGAGCAATTAACAGTAGCTTAAGTATTTAGACGTAAAATTTTACATTATTTACCTTTTATTTTTACGTTTTAGTGATATTTTCTAGCGCTTAATAAGCTTATTTGTATATTATTTTAAAATAGTGATTTTTTAGGAAATGGATAACCATAATGAATAATGAAATTCGCCTTCGTGCCTTAGAACAAACTGATTTACGTTTTATTCATCAGCTAAACAATAACCGTGCTATCATGTCTTATTGGTTTGAAGAGCCGTATGAGTCATTTTATGAGCTGGAAGAGCTATATCGCAAGCATATTCACGATAGCACTGAGCGACGTTTTATTGCTGAAAATAATGATAAAGAGTCAATTGGACTGGTTGAATTAGTTGAAATTAATAGTATTCATCGCAGTGCTGAATTTCAGATCATCATTGCTCCTGATTTTCAAGGTAATGGTTATGCGCGCGCATTAATTAATCGTGCGTTGAATTACGCCTTTACTATTTTGAATCTACACAAAGTTTATTTGCATGTAGCAACAGCAAATGAAAAAGCCATTTATTTATATGAAGAATGTGGTTTTATTGAAGAAGGCCACCTAGTAAAAGAAATCTTTATTAATGGGCAATACACTGATGTAAAACGGATGTACATGCTTCAAGATGAATATCTTGCGAGTCGTAGCAAATAATTGTTATCACCCAGACAGTGCAATATTGTCTGGGTGATTTAGACCAATGGCTGCATGAGAATAAAGTTATACCGTTTCATAATGTGATGACGGTGTTGATGGCTCTGATTGCCACAATGGTTTCTTTTTCATGACTTGTGAAAAAATAGGATCTTGATAATGCTGCTCTAGCCAAGTTTTTAATTTAGGGTAGGGAGCGTGGCGAAACCATTGTCGCTCAACATGAGAAAATTGACGAATAAAGGGCAAAATAGCGTAGTCAGCTAGGCTTGGGTGATCACACATAAAGAAACGGTGTTTATTTAATCGTAACTCAAGATCATCGAGAAACGATTGGCATAAATGACGGTAAAGCGCACCATCTGGATTGTGGTAGCGTATATTTGCTTTGTAGTGTTCTAATGCAGCAATATATTTACAATCATTACGCGCAATAAGATTGATCATATCAGTGAATAAATGCGTGCTATCAGCTAATAATAAATTGTGCGGATCGTGCTGATTTAAAGCCCATACCATAATTGATAAGCTTTCATCAATATAATCACCATTACTTAAGACTAATAGCGGAACGGTCCCTTTTGGCGTAATGCTAAGCATTTCAGCGGGTTTATCTGTGAGTGAAATATCACGTATGTCTATTTCTTGCTCGGCAAGTCGTAGGCCTAACCGCGCTCTAATGGCATAGGGGCATTGACGTAGCGTGTACAGTATTGGTCGCGTCATTTTATCCCTCCGAAAATTCCGTCCTTAATGGGGTAAGTTTAGTGCAAATCTTGATAATTGATAAATTTAACGTATTCAACTGTATTGTTATTAGAGATAGTGATACTACTATTTGCACATGCTTATTTTCATTATTCACTACCGCTAGATATATCATGTAGCGAATATTATAGAGGAATATTATGAGCGATTTGTTGATAGCAAGCAGACTTGAGCAATATCGTCAGCGTCAATATGATGCTTTTATGCAGCAACCGATGCCGATGGTTGAAGATCGTATCGCTGCCCTAAAAAAAGTAAAACAATTAATCATTCAGCATCAAGCTCAGATTTGCGAAGCGATTGCGGCTGATTTTGGTTGTCGCTCTGCAAGTGAAACCGCATTATTAGAAATATTTACGTCTTTAGAATCGATAAACGATGCAATTAAACATGTAAAGACGTGGATGAAGCCTCAGCGTCGACATACTTCTTTATGGTTCAAACCCGCAATAAACAGTGTTATTCCACAACCTTTAGGGGTTGTCGGCATTATTGTTCCTTGGAATTATCCGCTTTTTTTGACTATTGCACCGATGGTTGCCGCACTCGCTGCAGGTAATCGTGTGATGGTTAAAATGTCAGAAAATTCTCAACATCTATGTCAGCTATTACAACAATTATTTGCGGCTGATTTTAGTAATGATCATATTTGTATTGTTGAAGAAGAAGGGCAAACAGGGATTGCTTTTTCACAATTAAAATTTGATCACCTTATTTTTACGGGTTCAACGACCACAGGTAAGGCTGTTATGGCAGCAGCTGCTACTAATTTAGTGCCTGTGACGTTAGAACTTGGTGGTAAATCGCCGGTTATTTTGGTCGATGATTATGATGTGAAGATAGCATTATCTCGTATTCTGGGTGGTAAGGTTTATAACAGCGGTCAAACCTGTGTTGCTCCTGATTATATGTTGATCCCACAAGCATTAGAAGGTGAGGTAATTCGTCAAGCTCAAGCTATTATGGCACAGCGGTTTACCGATATTTCCCACTCTGACTATACCTCGATTATTGATGACGCTTCTTTTTGTCGTTTATGTGATACCACTCAAGACGCGATTGAGCTGGGGGCAACGGTGGTGAATTTGATCCCTCAGTCAGAGCCCAATTCACAACAACGTAAATTTCCGTTACAGCTTGTTTGTCAACCAACAGACGCGATGGTAGTGATGCAGCGTGAAATCTTCGGGCCATTATTGCCAATAGTGACTTATCAAACACTTCAACAAGCCTTGGACTATATTAATGCGCGAGAGCGACCATTAGCGCTGTATTTATTCAGTAATGATAAAGCGGTACAGCAGCAAGTATTAAACCAAACGCGTTCAGGTGGGGTTGCAATCAATGATGTTATGTTACATGTCGCGCAGGATGATTTACCTTTTGGTGGCATAGGCCATAGCGGTATGGGACATTATCATGGTCGAGAAGGGTTTGAACAGCTATCAAAAATGCGTCCAGTAATGCATCAAGCAGCGATAAGTTCAACTAAATATCTCTATGCACCTTATGGAAAAATCGGTAAACGGTTAATTAACTTTATTATAAATAGAAAGCTATCTCGATATGAATGAGCAAATAACAATAACGTATGTCGGATTTTGGCCTCGAGTATTAGCTAGCTTGGTTGATACTGCTATTGTCGCTTTGATTACAGCGCCACTTATGTATCTCGCGTATGGTGAAATGCACCCATCTACCGATAGTTTTGCTATTGGACCGATGGATATAATGATCAATTATTTATTACCGTTTGTGGGGGTGATTTTATTTTGGATTTATAAATCAGCCACACCAGGGAAAATGGTCATTAAAGCGCAGATAGTTGACGCTAACACTGGTAACAAACCCAGTGTGAAACAATCGGTGATACGTTATTTAGGCTATTTTGTGTCAACTATTCCCTTGGGATTAGGTTTAATGTGGGTTGGCTGGGATAAGAGAAAGCAAGGCTGGCATGATAAATTAGCCAATACTGTTGTGGTTAACTCATTATAATAGAACAATAAAGCTATCGATGTCATACAAGAAAGCCCCTGCTGATAATATCAACAGGGGCTTTCTTTATTCTCAATACAGTAAGAATTACTTCTTAGTGTAAGCTGAGATGATCACCATTTGCACACCGTCAGCACGACCTTGGATGTGAAGTGGGTTATCAGTCAAGCTGATGTTACGTACTGGCGTACCACGCTTGATAACCATGCTTGAACCTTTAACTGGTAGATCTTTAATGATAGTTACGCTATCACCAGCTTGAAGGATTGCACCGTTCGCATCACGAGTAGGGATTGAAGCTTGTTCTTCTTCAACAAGACCTTTTTCAGCCCATTCTTTAACGTCATCTTCTAAGTACATCATGTCAACGAGATCCATTGCCCAATCAGTTTTAGTTGAAAGACGCTTAAGCTGGCGATATACCATAACTTGAACAGCAGGAACCTGACTCCACATGGTGTCGTTTAGACAACGCCAATGGTTTTCGTCAGTAGTTTCTGGATTTTCAAGCTGACCACGGCAAGTATCACAAAGTAGTACACAGCAACCCGCGCTCTTGTCTTCAGAAGCAGGAACAGCGTATACCGCTAGATTGTTTTCAGAAGAACATAGCTCACATTTTGATTCACTACGCGTTTTTAATGCTTGTTCGATAGTCATGGGAATTGTCCATTGATTTATTGTGCCAATATTATGCCGTTCTATTGTACAGAAGAAAAGCAAACATGTCCCTGATCACGAAATTTATAGTACAACAGACTGTTTAATATCCAGTGTGCTTTGTTTCATTAACCGAATTGGTTGGTTGTTGTTTCATATTTAACAATATAGATACAGAGAATATAAATAAGATAGTGTCGCAACTTATATAATATGTGAGGTAATGTTCTTTACAGTTACATGAAAAAATGAAGCTTATCGCAGTGCGCTTGTTTCGATCTTTGCCTGCAACATGTTAAGAGTAAACTATCGCGATTACTATTAAGTTTAAGGGAAAAGGATGTTCCAGTATAAATACAGTGTTTTGATGTTAGCGATTGCTGCAAGTATAAGCACGCCAGTATGTGCATCATCAGATACAATAGTTTCACCTTACGTTGTTGGTGGTCATGATGTTGATACTAATACTCCAGCGAGTGAAAATTTTATGGCATCACTCCGCAATAATAAAGATGGAGAAACCCCTTTTTGTGGCGCGACGATTATCAATGATCAGTGGGTATTAACGGCGGCCCATTGCGTGGTAAAAGGAAGTGGTGAAAGCGCGATAGTAATGGCTCCTTCAGATATTACTATTACGGCAGGATTAATTGATAATAGCTATCCACAAAAAAAACATATATTTTCAGCTACGCATGTGGTGATACACCCCGCTTATAGTCCAGTAGCAGTGATAAAAGAGACAACAGTTAATGATCAAGTGATCACTGAAATTGTTAGTTCGGCATTGGATAACGATGTTGCTCTAATTCGGGTAAATCGTAAGTTTGTTGATTTAGGTAAGGTTGCATTATCGACCTTATCGCAAACACAGTTGATTGAGGAACAGCTAAAACAAGAATGGGAACAAGCCAATAATCCTATTCCTACAGACCACCGTCCTGAAAATATTACCGTTTTAGGGTGGGGAGCAACGACAATAGAGGGAAGTAAGCCATCAAAAACACTTAAACAGGCTAAGTTGAGTTTCTTCCCTATTAATCTTTGTTATGAGCGTATTGAGTCTAATGATAACCCGGGCTTAATTATTGATAGCCCAGCAAATATTACTAAATTATGTACATTACCACCTGTAGTTATTGCCGAGCTTACTGGTGCCGATGCTTGTAATGGTGACAGCGGAGGTCCTATTTTTGCTATTGATAGTGAGGGCAATCAGTTACAGGTAGGTATTGTCAGTGGCGGTACGACAGGTAATCCTGTTTGTGGTTCAATGACTAGACCAGGTTTCTATGCTCGTGTAGGAAACTATACTGATTGGATTGTTGAAAACAGTAGTAAAGTGCCGACATATCCTATAACACCTCCTGATTTTCTTAATGATAAATACGGCGATCAAGATGGTGGTGACACAGGTGGTGGTGATACAGGTGGTGGTGACACAGGTGGTGGTGATACAGGTGGCGGTGACACAGGTGGTGGTGACGCAGGTGGTGGTGACACAGGAGGCGGTGACACAGGAGGCGGTGACACAGGTGGTGATGGGTGCAATGACAGCATTTCAGCGAATAATTGTAATATAGGCAAAGATAGTGATGGTGGCGGTAGTTTCGGTTTTATAGGCTTATTATTACTTTGTTCAAGTGCGTTTTTTAGACGTTTAAGAAAGTAAGCAGAGGATTGTAACCGAGTCAAGTGAGTGTTGATGAGGTTCTAATTGTAGATTGAGACGTTATTGATGTGGAAAGTGGCTTTTTAGCTACTTTCCATTTTTTTTATAATTTAAACAATATATTGCTTTTTTCAATATTAAATTTTTATAGTGCAGGCTCTCATTTCTCAAAAGAGTACAAAGATACTTTTGTGGTTATTGTTGGCTTGAAAAAAGCGTCCAAATCGTATGTATAACTTACATTTTTTTAACAACCAAAGTGCTTTAAATAATAAATAAAGTAAAAATAAGTTTTATCTATTTAGTTATTAAATTTATCAATATTGATTTTTTAAATATTTTAACTTTAATATCAATGTTTTATATTTTTATTTTGTTTTTGGTAATATATTTTCGATCAATAATATAATGTTTTATTATTTTATCCACTAAAATGCATTTATCCACAGAAGCTGTGCATAACTCTGTGGGAAATTCGCTAAAGCTAGATTTGGTGCAGCCTCTGGTAAAGTCAACAGATAGTTAATTGAATTTTGTTAATAACTATAAATTTATTGATTTAGTTCAATGATCAAACAGAAAGCGTATTTTATGTATTTGGCATTCAAATAAAGTTTAATATTTAAAATATAAAACGAAGGAAAAAAATTATTCTGAGTGGAATGTTGAATATTTGTTTCTAATTAGGAAGGGAATTATTTGCTTATAGGATTTTGTTTCATAGTATAAAAAAACCTATACCATAGAAGAATTTAGAAGCAAAATAGTGTGATCTGTGCTTTGAAATGGCGGATATTTTTTTATTTTAGGCGATGAAATAATTATATTGAGCGGCTATCCATTATTGATGCAGTTATTGGTAATGGCTTCATTCCTTTACAATAGAGTCAGGTATGTCACTCTCAATTGTTCAACGTACTATTGCTGGATTTACTCTAATGCTGGTACTTATTCTCCTCCTTGGAGGTATAAGTTATGGTAATACCGATAGAATCCATAGCCGATTACAACATGTTACTGAAGTATCAACACCTATGGTTATTTCAGCAAGCCAATTATTGGCAAGTTTGCGAGAAAATCAATTGAAGGTAATTGACTATCAAACGACCACCAATATTGGAGTGTTGGCTATAAAAAAGGCTGATGTTCAAAAAGCAGAACATGACTTTAGATTACTAGAGCAGCAAGCACAGCATTATGCGGTTGACTCAAGAGCAAAATCTGAATTAGCAACGGCATTAATAGCTGCTAATGCTTTTTTTACTTCATCAAATACTGCTATTGAACGTTATGATCAATGGCTAGCGGTTAAACGCCAACATCAACGTTTAAATCTTGAATTTATTCACCTTGAAGATACTTACCAATCAGCAGCTAACCTTCTTATTCAAAGTGCCAGTCATAAACGTTCATTGCGAAATCGTGTCGAATTAATTACTAGTGGTATTAGCCGAGATTTAAAAAATGTTCGTCGAGCGACGCCTCAAACTGATCTTAAAACATTATCGGCGGTGCTCACAAAAGATATTGAGATGGCGACACAGGGTATTGCAAGGATTGATATTGCTGAGGATGTTAAGGCACGTTATAGCAAAAATCTAAATCGTGTTTATGCGCTTACATTAGGGGCGAATAGCATGTTAGAGGTGATGGCTAAGCAACATTTATTAGCTTCACAGTTAGCCGTTTTAAATGAAAAATCAAACCAACAGGTAACAGCGACTCAACAGGCATTAACCGTATATATGGAATATGCACAAGCCAACGCTAAAGCAAGCCAACAAGCGGCGGATGAAGCGGCAAATCAAGCCATTCTAAGTATTATTATTGCCGCACTGGTATCAACGATGATTGCTGCTGTTATCGCGATCACTACTGCAAAACGTATTCACACACCGTTGGTGAGAATTAATTCAGTTCTAAAGAAAATGACTGAAGGGGATATGACACAACGTACAAATTATCATTCTGGATGTGAGTTTGGTGCGTTATCGCGATCGATTGATCAATTATCTATCAGCATGGCCGATATTTTAACTCAGATTCATATTGGCTCTGCGCATTTGGTATCAGAAGCGAACAAAACTGCGACGACGAGCGAAAAAGCGATGAATAGAGTTGAAGACCAAAAATCGCGCACGGATCAAGTTGCAGCGGCTATTTCAGAGTTGGAAGTGAGTGCAAAAGAAATATCACGTTCATCAGAACAAACCGTGGCTGAAGTCGATGAGGTGAATCAAGCGGCACAACAAGGACGAGAATTAGTCTTAACGAGCCGAACGATTACCGAACAACTTGCAGTAGAAATGACGGAAGCTGTTGCTATTACTCAAAAATTATCTGAATTCTCTAACAATATTGGCAGTATATTAGGTGTCATTCGTAGTATTGCTGAACAAACCAATTTATTAGCACTTAATGCCGCGATAGAAGCAGCAAGAGCCGGTGAACAAGGTCGTGGTTTTGCTGTTGTTGCTGATGAAGTACGGGCCTTAGCTAATCGAACGCAGCAGTCAACAGAAGAAATTCAACGAATGATAACTAATTTGCAGCAAAATGCGTTGCAGGTGTCACAGGTTATGACGCGTTCACAAATACAAACTGAACAATGTGTAGAGCAAGCTCGTTCAACGGATGTTGCTTTACAGACAATCGTTGATCGTATGCATCTTATTTTAGATATGGCGATACAAGTTGCTCATGCAACGGAAGAACAGATCTCAGTGAGCCAAGATGTTTCTGAGCATATTAATGGTATCGCGGCTGTCGCATATAACGCAGAAAATGAAGCGAGAGAATCTGCGCAAAGCAGCGAAGCATTATCGCAACTGGCTGCTCAACAACGTCAATTGATTGAACGCTTTAAGGTCTAATTATGCAAAACTCACATATTGTTCAACGTACACGCTCAGCATCTAATAGCATCATCAAAATGGTATGCGGTGGAGTGTTATTAATCCCAAGTTTAGTTTTGGCGAATACACAATCAATCAGCGGTCAGGTTATTATTGATTCCTGGCGTAACGATAATGCTATTTGGGATAAAACAATCATTCCAGCGTTTAATCAGCATTACCCTAATATTAAAGTGACATACCGATCACCAGTCGATCCATCAACATTTAATCAACAGCTAGATAAAGATCTTGCGCAAGGAACTGCGGGTGATCTTATTGCTTGTCGTCCATTTGATGGATCATTGGCACTCTTTCAGCAAGGGCATTTTAGTGATATTACTGAAATGCAAGGCATGGAGAATTTTCCCAGCTTTGCGTTAGGCCCATGGCAAACAGATTCAGGAGCTCAAACATTTTGCTTACCTATGGCATCGGTTATTCATGGATTTTTTTACAATAAAACTATTTTTTCAGAATTAAAACTTCAGGTGCCAGCAACGACTGTTGAATTTAAACATGTACTTGAAAAAATCAAACAAAGCCAACGTTATACACCTATTGCTTTAGGCACCAAAGACAAATGGGAAGCCGCAACGATGGGGTTTCAGAATATAGGTCCTAATTATTGGCAGGGTGAAGATGGGCGCTTAGGCTTAATTCAAGCACAAGCACGTTTCTCTGATAGCCCATATCTGAACACTTATCGCGCTTTAGCCAATTGGACACCGTATTTAGGCAGTAATTATCAGCAACGCAGTTATGCTGAAGCTATTGAGTTGTTTAAAAACGGTCAGGCTGCAATTTATCCAACAGGTTCGTGGGATATATCTACTTTTGCTAACAGTGTCGATTTTGGTGTTTTTCCACCTCCAGTCGTTAACAAAGGAGATGAATGCTATATCAGTGATCATACCGATTTGGGGATGGGACTAAACACTAAATCAGAGCAAAATGCAGCAGCAACGGCATTTCTACAATGGATGACAACCGCTGAGTTCGCAGAATTATTAACAAATGGTATTCCTGGGTTTTTCTCGTTATCTAATCACTTTTTCGATGTTAACCATCCTATTGCCAATGAAATGATGATGTGGCGTAACAGTTGTGATTCTACCATTCGTAATTCAGCTCAAATTTTATCGCGTGGCAAACCCGATTTTGAATTGCAATTATGGGAAACCAGTGTGGGAGTACTAAATGGCACCATGACCCCAGAAGAAGCGGTAATGACGGTACAAATGGGTTTAAATAGTTGGTATCAACCACAACGTGAAGCGAAGACCTTAGCTGAAATGTGCCAAGCACTAACACTACCCATAACGGTTTCCCCACCAGTGGTTAATAATTCGTTGTAGTTAGGATGGGCTTAATTGAGTCAACAATCACTTATTTGAATTGGCTAACTATACGGAGAATAACGTGATTGTTGATGCATGGTTGATATATACAGGTTAAGCATATTACTATGCTGATGTTTTTCTTTTGGATGATTTATTGTGTCAAAAATATTAGTTGTTGATGATGATATACAGTTGTGTGAATTGCTGACTGAAGTGCTAGAAGATGAAGGTCATGATGTCAGTTGTGTTCATTGTGGTGAGTCAGCAATTGAGTATCTACAAAATAAAGGCGTCGACTTAGTTCTATTGGATGTGATGTTACCTAATCTTGATGGAATGCAAGTTGCGCGTCGTATTTGTCAGCGGTTTGCGACCCCTATTTTGATGTTAACCGCATTAGGTGATGAAGCAACCATGCTTGATGGTTTACAAGCAGGGGCAGATCATTTCATTACTAAACCGTTTAAAGTACCTGAATTATTGACGCGTATTAGTGCTATTTTACGGCGTGTAGGGCTTGAACGTCAGCGTCATAATATTCGCTCTGGTGAAGAAAATATGGCAGCAGAAATGTCACGTTTACCATTAACTAGCACAGAAGCGGAATTATTAGAGTATTTAATCAAGCATGATGGGATTGTGGTATCAAAGGCCGAATTACAAAAACAAGTGCTTAAAAAAGAATTAAGTCCATTTGACCGTAATCTTGATATGCATATAAGTAATATACGCCGTAAAATTGTATTAGCGGGTATGTCTAAGTTACATATTAAGACCGTGCGTGGCCGAGGTTATAGTTATACCGAAAGTGTTAACCAGTAAATTAAAGGATCATTAAGTGGAAAGCCTTTCCCAGCGTAAAACGTGGTATAAACCGCATCAACAACATGGCTTGGTTGTACGACTTTTTTCGTATTTTACGGTGAGTTTATTATTAATATTACTGTTGCAAAATTTAGCTGAAATTGCCTTAGTTAAAACAATGCTGCACGTACCAATGAAAGTGCAGCAAAATATACGAGTAATGGCAGAGCAAGCCCAGCAGTTAATTGATACAGGTAATAAACAACAACTGGGTCAATGGGAAAAGCAACAACCTTATTACTTATTTGTGTTAGATAAAGATCAACATGAAATGGGGGATAGAAAAATGCACCCTCATTTTGCTTTCAAACTGACTTATGCCCGTGGAATTAATGCTATTTTAGATTCTCGTGTTAATCAGCCTATATTTGCGATCCCTCTAAAAGATGGCAATCAGCTAATGGTGCAATTACCGTATCAATTACATCCTGCCAAATATTTTTCATTTTATTTTGGATTAATTCAGGTCGTGATTGCCGCATTAATTCTTTTGATGTTTTCATTTCTTATTGCTCGTTATTTACAGCGTCCATTAAATACTTTGCGAGAGGCGAGCCGTAGCCTTGCGAGTGGTGATTTTTCTGTAAGGGTAGCCAATACAGTGAGTGATAGCACCATTGAATTTAAATCACTTGCTGCTGATTTTGATGAAATGGCCGAAAAGATTCAGATGCTATCAGAACGTCAACGCCGCCTAATTCGTGATGTATCACATGAACTACGTACTCCATTAGCTCGGCATAACTTATCATTACATTTAATGAGAAAACGGGTTGCGTCTGAACATCAACATCTTGTTGATAGATTAGAGCGTGAAGCTGAAGAGATGAATCAATTGGTCAATGAAATTTTAGAATTTAATCAGCTTCAAAATACCACCGATAATGCGCACTTGATTCCAATTGATGTTGAGAGTTTATGTTTAACCACTGTGCCCGATATTGAGGCTCTATTAGGGGCACAACAGATATTAACTATTGGTATTGATAATGATATACCGATGGTACGAGGTGACAGTCGGTTGATAGTTCGAGCTATCAGTAACTTATTAGGAAATGCGATTAAATATGCGGGGAAAAATGCGCATATTAGTCTTAACTTAGCGCTGGTGGATATCGAAGGGCTGCAATTTGTACAATTGAGTGTCGAAGATGATGGTCATGGTATAGCACCACAACATCTTAAACGGATCTTTGATCCATTTACTCGTATTGAAGGTGCTCGAGATAAACAATCAGGAGGTTATGGGCTCGGTTTAGCGATTGTTAAAGAAGCAATGACGGTAATGAATGGAACCGTGAAGGCGAAGAATCGTCACCCTCATGGCTTGATAATTCAATTGTTATTACCAGTAATGAATAAATAAGAATATCATTTGAATAATTATTACTTATTGAATGTAAAGATGAAATTTATAGTTTAGTTTTTGTAGATTGGTTATATAGTTATTAATCTATTTTGTCGATTAAGTGATTAATTAATGCACTGCTTTTTAAAAAAGAATAGATAATGATTATTTTTGTGTTTTTATGATGTGTATTTTTCATTAACAACACAAAATATTCTGATACATGATATTGATTTAAATCAAGGTATTTGTTTTTTTTGTGATTTAGTTATTTTGATTATTCTGCATAGGTATATATTGCTGGCGGAAGTTTTCAAAAGAGTAATATCATGATTAATAAGAAATATATAAAAAAAGCAATTGTGAGTGCAGTAGCATTAGGTATCGTTGGCTATGGTGTAATTGTATACGCTGTGCATAAAGAAGATGTCACTTTAGCGAATAAACGCTTAGATGCTTTATCATTACATAATATTGATGATCTATCCGCACAAGCGATGCGATTATTAGCTGAAAAAGGCTGTGCAGATTGCCATACGATCAATAGCCCATTGCCTTTTTATGCTAAATTGCCAGGTGCGAAACAAACGATGCAAGCAGATATTGATAAAGCTAATCAATCGTTTGAACTTGCTCCTGTTGTACAGGCAGTTGAGCAACATCAAGCAGTAAATCAAGTCGCGCTTGCTAAATTAGAGTTTGTTCTTAACAATAACTCAATGCCAATTCCTAAATATTTAGCTATACACTGGCCATCAGCATACCTCAACAGTGCTGATCGACAGTTGCTGTTAGATTGGATCAAACACCAACGTCAACAATATTATCCAAACCCAACTGCAGCACCACAGTTTAAGAATTTGGCTATTCAACCAATTCATACCGTATTTAAAACAGATCCAGCGAAAGTTGCATTAGGGTTATCGCTTTACAATAACATCCACTTATCAGCTAATAATAAGTATGCATGTTCAAGTTGCCATTCTATCCATACTGGTGGTACCGATAACTTACCAACCAGTTTAGGTATTAATAATCTTAATGATCCTATGAATGCGCCAACCGTTTATGATTCTGCATTTAATATGAGTCAGTTCTGGAATGGTCGTGCCGCAGATTTGGCTGCTCAAGCGGCTGGCCCTATTTTTAATCCCGTTGAAATGGGATCAAAAAATTGGGGCAATATTATAGCTAAACTTAAGCAAGATCCTCAGTTAGTTAAATTATTTGATGCCTCGTATAAAGACGGTATGACAGGGGCAAATATCACCAATGCGATTGCTGAGTATGAGAAAACATTGATCACGCCTAATAGCCGTTTTGACCAATACTTAGAAGGTAATTTAAGTGCATTATCACCTGAAGAAATTGAAGGTTTTAAATTATTCTTAAAAACAGGCTGTCAAACTTGTCACGTAGGTCAAAGTATGGGCGGGCAATCATACGAGAAAATGGGTGTTTATAGTAGCTTCTTTGGTAACCTTAAGGGTAAGCATATTGAGGGTGATAAAGGGCGCTATTTAGTTACTCATAATGAAAAGCAAATGCATTATTTTAAAGTGCCTAATTTACGTAATATAGCAATAACTGGGCCTTATTTCTCTGGTGGTCGCGCAGCGACATTATCTGAAGCGGTTAATGCAATGGCGAAGTATCAGTGTAATACTGATTTTACACCAAAAGACACCAAAGCGATGGTTGCTTATCTGAAAACGTTAACAGGTGAATATCAGGGTAAAATGTTAACTAACCTTAATTGCCATGATGTGAATGGTCAGCAAGTGTGTAATAGTGCGAAAGATCAAGTTTGGAAACAAGTGACAGGACGTAAATTGCCTACTGAAATGCCGCTTAACTAAAATTAATATTGATAATAGCCGCCACGTTATATGGCGGCTTTTTTGCTTTCGGACTTAAAATATTAGGCTTTTACGCCACCATAAATATAAAAAACAGTGGACAGCCATATTCTTGATATTCTTGCACATCAATAATGAGTGACTACACTTAAGCTTCAAGTTGCTTATGGTGAAACGAATGACAATTTCAAGACGAAAATTGATAGAGCCTCAAATTACCCCTTTTTATCATGTAATTAATCGCTGTGTGCGTCGTGCTTATCTGTGTGGGGATGATCCGTATAACGGTAAAAACTATCAACATCGTCGTGGTTGGATAGTAAATAAAATCAAACAATTAGCAGCTGTATTTTGTATTGATATTTGTGCTTATGCCGTTATGAGTAACCATTATCATTTAGTGCTAAAAATAGATATTGAGCAGCAACAAAAATTAACCCCAGAAGAAGTAATATCACGTTGGTTACAGTTATTTAGCGGCCATCCTATCGCGGTTGATTTTTTAAAAGATGGGCAAATAGCCGCAGATAAACAACAAGCATTATCAAATTTAGTGGCTGAATGGCAACAACGATTAGGCAGTATTAGTTGGTTTATGCGTTGTCTTAATGAAGAAATCGCGCGAAAAGCCAATAAAGAAGATCAATGCAAAGGTGCATTTTGGGAAGGACGTTTTAAATCTCAAGCGTTGTTAGACGAACAGGCATTATTATCTTGCATGATGTACGTAGATTTAAACCCGATCAGGGCTGGCGTTACACCGTCATTAGAACAATCAGATTTTACCTCTATTCAGCAACGTATTCGTGAACATCACCAAACGAAAACATCGACACAACAATCATCATCAGATATCTCTCGTTTTCAATTATTACCTTTTGTTGGTGGTGAACATCAAGCTAAAAAAGTGGGTGTTAATGTCACTTTTGCCGATTATCTTGAGCTTATTGATTGGACGGGTCGATTTATTCGAAATGATAAAAAAGGGTTTATTGCACCCAACCAACCAAGAATTTTGCAGAAAATGGGTATAACATCAGATGCTTGGCTTGAGCATAGTGAACAATTTATGGAACATTATGCCAACGTGAGTGGTAAATGGTCTCAAATGTGTGCCTTCAAACAACGCGTTGGTGGGCAGTGGTGCAAGGGAAAATCAGCAAGCCACCAGTTACATCCAAGTTAGATGTGTTTATCTTTATTAGATAATGATACCGCGATCACAGCCAGGATTGTGGGTGTTGTCGATCCTGTTTTAAATTATTGTCGAGTATTTCTCATTTTAAAATATTAACTTCAAGTATTATTTTAAATAAATTGTGTTTAATTATTGTTATATAGAGGAGGTGAATAATGACGACTAATAACATTAAAAATATAGTGTTTGATATTGGAAATGTAGTTGTACGTTGGAATCCACTTGAAATTATTAAGCTAACTTTTGGTGAAATAGAATACCCAGAACAATTAACAAAAACTATTTTTCATAGTGAGTTATGGGCAGCGCTGAATAAAGGCGAATTGACTGAATCAGAAGCTAAAATAAGATATCAAGAGCAGCTTAAGTATTCTAAAGAGGATATTGAACGGTTATTTTATTATATAAAGCAAAGTCAAATTCTTTTATTTGGCTCTGTTGAGTTGATTAATAGGGTAAAACTAGCTGGCTACAATATTTATGCTTTGACTGATAATGTTGTTGAAATTGTTGATTATCTTAAAAAACAATATGATTTTTGGCCAATGTTTGATGGTGCGATTGTGTCTGCTGAAGTGGGATGCTTAAAGCCGCAGGTAGCAATATTTCATTGTTTACTTAATAAATATAATCTTCAGGCATCTGAATCTGTATTTATTGATGATATGTCACCTAATGTTGAAGGTGCTAGAACATTAGGTTTTTCTGCTATTCAATTTAAAGATTCAATACAATGTGAGTGCGAATTAAAATCGTTGGGGGTTTCTTTTTAGTCAACTGAGGTTTATATCAAAATAAAAAGATTTGGCTGTCCAATGAGAAAAGTACGAGATTATCGATGGTTAAACGAGAGGTTAGCGTTGATTTTTAGGTGCTAATTTATATGGCTGTCCACTATAGTCATCTCTATAGTATAGTGATGTAGCGACATGGATGTAATTAACGATAGGGAGTACGGATGAAAAAAGGTTTTGATATTATTGGTGCTCCCTTTAACCAATTAGGGTGTGTAACGACGGATAAAAATACGGTTGATGGTCTTCGTGAAATGGATGAGGGATCATGGGTCGGGCTTACTGATTGGATTCAAGTCAGAACACAACGTTGGGCCTCAGATATCATCGATATTGGTGATGTTGCGGTAACGTCTGATGTTAAACATTTCATTGATCATGGCGATAAAGACAACGCATTATTGAATTATACAAATAGTCTGAAATCAACGTTGTTAAAGAGTTATCAGAATAACCGCATTCCAATTACAATTGGTGGCGATCATTCTATTGCGGTTGGAACATTACAAGCAACGATGGAATTTTTCCAAAAAGGGAAAGGTAAAAAGGTTGCTGTTGTTTGGGTTGATGCACATGCTGATATCAATAATAGCTTAGACAGTAATTTGCATGGAAAACCGCTGGCATTATTAATGAATCAATACCCATATAATGAATGGAATATGCCTGCTGATATTGCAATTAATCCTCAGGATGTTTATTACATTGGTATTAGAGATGTTATGCGAAATGAGTTCGATTTAATAAATGAATTGAATATTACTAATTATGATATGGCATTTATTGAGGAACATGGATTTAATAATGTTATAAAAAGCTTAATGACAACATTGGAACAAGACTACGACCATATTTATTTATCATTTGATTATGATGCGTTAGATGGTTGCATCTTTCGAGCCTGTGCAACTCCAAATGTAGGTGGTTTAACCGCGAGAGAAGCATTGCGTCTTGTTTATATGCTTGCTTCTAGCCCTAAATTTATTGGTGCTGATTTTGTTGAGTATATGCCAGAGCTTGATGATAATGGAATATCTAAAGAATTAATGGTAAAACTTATTGATGCTGTATGGGGATTTCGATCGTAATAGATTCAATAAATAAAACCGATATGGTTAATCGGTTTTAAATTGTTTATTTTAGAAACTGTGTTTGTCATCAGGGAACGTTTGTTGTTCCACTTCTTCGCGATATTTTGTTACAGCCGCTTCAATTGAACCTGTTTCTGCGAGGAAATTCCTTGAAAAACGTGGAATATAATTAGCTGATACACCTAAGATATCGTGCATAACTAAAACTTGGCCATCGGTATCTTTACCTGCACCAATACCAATTACTGGAATATTGAGTTCAAGTGTAATTTGTTGGGCTAATTTAGCGGGTACGCATTCTAGAACTAACACCTGAACACCTGCTTGTTGTAACTGTTGAGCATTTTCCATTATTTCTGTGGCTTGTGCTTCTGTTTTTCCCTGAACTTTATATCCACCATATATATTAACAGCTTGTGGCATTAAGCCTAAGTGTGCACAAATTGGTACTGCCCGTTCTGTTAATATTTTAACAGTATCGATTAACCAACTACCGCCTTCAACTTTTATCATATTAGCTCCCGCTTTCATTAGCTTGGCGGCTGATTCGCATGCTGTATTAGGCGTGTGATAACTCATAAAAGGTAAATCTGAAATAATAAATGCATTTGGGCTTCCTGCTCTCACGCATTGTGTGTGGTAAACCAAATCATCAACACTGACATCGAGTGTTGTGGGTTTTCCTTGTATAACGGAACCAAGGGAGTCTCCGACAACCAATACTGGTATGTTTTGTGAATCAAAGACCTTTGAAAAACTTGCATCATAAGCGGTGATTGCTGCAAATTTTTTACCTAATACTTTCCAATTATTTAAATCTGAAATGGTGATTTTTTTCATTAGTCATTCTTTTTTGTGGTAAAAAAATGATGCTAACATGTCTTAATGTGTGTATATATTTCAATTAAGACAGACCACATTTGTTATGTGACAGCTTAAAATGTGTTATCCATCTTGTTTTTATTCGATATGTATAATATTTGTCAAAGTGAAATTAAGTATCGAGATATAAATAAATACGCGTTTATTTTTACTAAAGTAATATATGAAAGATAAAATAGTTAAATTGGGATTTATCGCTGCAGCCATGATGAATATCGGTGGTGTGTTAATTTTTTCTCGTTTATTTACTAATTCAGTTATTAATGATTTTGACCCTGTTGTTATGTCCAATTTTGGGTTGTTAATGATTGTTATCTGGGGATTGGCATATTTAGGTGCGGCATCAATAACATCTAATCTAAAGTGGTTGGCAGGAGCATTTGTTATTGAAAAATTAGTCTATGTAATATCGTGGATCTGTTGGTTTAAAGGTCATGATCTGAGTGCTGTTTATGATCAAGATTTATTTGCCGGTATATTTTATAGTATCTATGGTGCTAATGATTTTGTGTTTATGATATTTTTCTTGTGGGTGTTTTTAGCACAAACTAAAGTATTAAAACCAATAGCATAATGTTTTATACGACTTCGTATGTGACACTGTAAAGTTTGATGTTCGTAAGAAGAAACGCCTAAGGCTAATAACCTTGGGCGTTTCCGTATGTAGTTGATACGTTTGAACAATACCATACAATGATATTGTTTTTATCTGAGAGCTTTGTTTCCTCAACTAAATAGTGATTACTTTTTTATATTGTTATTAATCTTCGTTAATTTATTTTTCAGGTGTCTCAAGCGCTTTAATAGCGATATTAACTGTGTTGTTAAAATCAGTATTATTTTCTAGCATTCCTGAGCTTGCAGGTCCAAGTGCATTTGAATATAAGTCGCGTTGCTTGTTTAATGGTAGATCTAATTGGTCGTATAAATTTTGACGGATTTTTGCATGTTGTTCTGGTGCATTGTTTGATAGATCGACCAAAGTGTCATAAATAAGATTAGCGATATTATTCATAGTAACTCCTTAATTACTTAGTCGTTTATAGTTACGTTATATCGACTAAATATCTGGGATATTAGTCACATAACGCATAAGGATGTACGCAACTGATATATTAAAGTGATTATTTCGCACATCCATTCCTATGCAGTATTCATTTTATTTAAATAACGTAGCGCGTTACTTCATTATCTTAGTTCATGATTTGAAATTTTCGAGTGTAAGTTATTAAAGTCTTGATGATTTTTAGCCATATGCGTCTTTATTGACGGTTAAGGTTTAATGATGTCTAAAAGTGGAGGCTTAATGTCTGCTATTTTAATCAAAAAAGAACGAAGCATAATAGTTAGCTTCTTTCATTATCAGTATACAATGGCGAACTAAAGGTACTTTTGCTTCAAAGGAATTGACTATGTTATGGTTTTTAATGATAACGTTACCGTTGGTGTTAGCGGGCGTTCATCAGCTATTTTTGATCTTAAATCTTTATCCTCGTAATAATAGTGTATTTATTATTCCTGCCATTATTATCAGTTACTGCATTTTTGCTGTTCATTCAGTATTTGATCGTGATGCGTTACCCGCTGTAATCATTGCTATTTACTATATTGGCTTAACCGCGATTACAGTTCGAGCAACGATTCGACGATCAGCTGTGTTTAAATAATATTTTCATTCGAATTTTTATTATCAATAAGGGTTAATCATATGAAAAAACCGTATCCAGCAAAAACTATCCAGAATGTGATTAACAGTGCGATTTATCATCTCAATTTACGTGATCATACCGAGTATGAACTACGAAAAAAATTAGAGGCCAAAACAGAGCAACAAGATTGGATTGAGACTGTGTTGCAACAAATGAAAGATTTCGGTTATGTAAAAGAAGATCTTCAATTTGCACTGCACTTTAGTGAGATGGCTTTCTCTAATGAACATGGACAACAGTACATTAAACAGAAATTAAAAGGTAAAGGTATTCCTGCAATCATCATTGAAGAAGCATTAATTGAGATTATGGAGAAAAAACAAGTGTCTGAACTTGATATGATCAAAAGTCGTTTAGATAGTTATGATGATTTTAGTCAAACCACCAAAGAGAAAATAACCAACGATCTCACTAAGCGAGGGTACAGTTTTCAAGATATTTCAAGAGCGATTGCTGAACATGATGCTGCCGATACGCTATTAACTAAAGCTAAAATCAAAGGCATGAATGCGGATCTTGAAACCGAAGTATTGAAATTGGTGAGAAAGCTCAAAGGAAAAACAGTGATTAAGCAAGAGCTTAAAATGAAACATGTTGATATTACTAATCTTGAGCAAGTCTTCTATGATTTAGAGGAAGCGGGTGAGGTCGATTTTTATGAAAATTGCCAACTTGTACTAGCAAAAAAAAGGTTTGATTTATCGAATTTTAAAGACAAAAGTAAAGCCTATGCGTATTTGTCATCAAAGGGTTATAACTCAGATGAAATCAAAGAAGCAATGGCTGCAGTAAGTAATTAAAACTGCCTGTACGGCAGTGAACAACCTAAGCTTAACTTCTGTCAATGCCATGATTTTCTAAGCTGCCGGTACGGCAGTGAGCGATTTTAGAGACGAGCGGCGCTATTGGAAAATTTTCTAAGCTGCCTGTACGGCAGTGAACCGGTGATGATTATCAGTGTGCAAAATACGTATTTTCTAAGCTGCCTGTACGGCAGTGAACTCTAGCCACAAATTAAGCTCGGCTTTGTCATTTTTCTAAGCTGCCTGTACGGCAGTGAACCTTTTTTATGTGATACATTCCCCAATTCATACTTTCTAAGCTGCCTGTACGGCAGTGAACATCTATCATCTGGTAGAGCATTTATAGAATCTTTTCTAAGCTGCCTGTACGGCAGTGAACCCCAAGCCAATATGACGGTGGTATTAAGCGGTTTTCTAAGCTGCCTGTACGGCAGTGAACAGGTGTGCAGAAAGAGCCCGCGAATAAACACGTTTCTAAGCTGCCTGTACGGCAGTGAACGAAGGCTTCAAAAACCAAATAGCAGGAAAGGCTTTCTAAGCTGCCTGTACGGCAGTGAACCAGCAGCATTGATCGGCAACTGTTGACCGCCGTTTCTAAGCTGCCTGTACGGCAGTGAACAAGCTAATAATTCACGATTCGGAGCTGGATTATTTCTAAGCTGCCTGTACGGCAGTGAACGTCGGCCTGAAATTACAGTGGAAGCAAACCAGTTTCTAAGCTGCCTGTACGGCAGTGAACTGAAGCTTAATTAGTATAAGTGATTGCTTATAGAAGCTAAACAGTAAATTCCCACCAAATACCCTTATTTAAACTGATATTTTAAGTCGTTGTTTTATATAGTATGAGTTGTTATCAAATAAAAAAGGGTATTTGTGATTACACTCTAAACGAATTATACGCATTATGTATATAATTCGTTTTTTTATTGTTGGTGATTGCTATGTGCGCTAAGTCTTTCACACCGAGTGAGCTAAAAACGATTATTCATTCTAAACGTGCCAATCTTTATTATTTACAGCATTGTCGCGTGTTAGTGAATGGTGGACGGGTTGAATATGTCACTGACGAAGGTAAGCAATCTTTATATTGGAATATCCCCATAGCAAACACGACCGCCATTATGCTTGGAACTGGTACATCGATTACTCAAGCTGCAATGCGCGAATTAGCTAAAGCTGGCGTGCTAGTCGGTTTTTGCGGTGGTGGCGGAACGCCGTTATTCTCAGCTAATGAAGTTGAACCTGATGTTAGTTGGTTAACACCGCAATCTGAATATCGACCAACAGAATATCTTCAATGGTGGGTGAGTTTCTGGTTTGATGACTTTAAACGTCTAGAAGCGGCAATACTTTTCCAACGAGTCCGATTACAGCAAATTAAAAAAGTATGGTTATCAGCAACCATGCAACGCGATAACAATTTCATTATTGATGCCGAAAAACTAGAGCACATTTTATCTACGTTTGAAAATAAACTTAGTCATTGTCAAAACAGCACTGACTTATTGTTATTAGAAGCCGTCATGACCAAAGCCTTATATAAACTCGCAGTCAATACAGTGCAATATGGTGAATTTACTCGTTCTTCGCGAGGAAATAGCACTGATATTGCTAATCGATTTTTAGATCATGGTAACTATTTAGCTTATGGTTTAGGGGCGACCGCATGTTGGGTTATTGGATTGCCACATGGACTCGCCGTTCTACATGGTAAAACTCGTCGTGGTGGTTTAGTATTTGATGTTGCTGATTTAATAAAAGACGCGATTGTGCTCCCAAATGCTTTTATTGCCGCAATGGCAGGGGATGACGAACAAGAATTTCGTCAACGATGCTTGAATGGATTTAGAAAAGCCAATGCATTAGATGTGATGATCGATGCGATTAAAGACACAGCACAAGCGGTTGCAAAATTATAAATGAATATTCTTCTTATCTCTCAATGTAATAAAAAAGCCCTTGATGAAACCCGTAAAGTGCTGGATCAATTTGCAGAACGTAAAGGTGATCGTACATGGCAAACGCCGATTACGTTAGAAGGCTTAAAAACATTACGTCAATTATTAAAGCAAACCGCAAGGCGGAATACTGCGGTCGCTTGCCATTGGATTCGAGGCGCAAATAATACCGAACTAATGTGGATTGTCGGTAATAAACGTCGTTTCAATGAACAGGGTACAGTACCCACAAATACAACTGAGCGTAATATTCTGCGTTCGGAAGATGAAAATGGCTGGCAAAGTAACTATGCTGTTGCATTAATGGCATCACTTGCGGGTTTATTTCATGATGTAGGTAAAGCTAACAGCTTATTTCAACAGAAACTAACGGGCAAAGGGAATATTGCTGAGCCATTGCGGCATGAATGGCTATCGTTGTTAGTTTTTCAAGCATTTGCAAAGAATAAAACCGATGATCAATGGCTAACAGAATTAGCGGATTTATCACCACAAAAAATTAGCAAGATTGTTAATGATGTGCACTATACCCCAGCGTTGTCACCGTTTATTGGCCTGACCGAATTAGCAAAAACGATTGGATGGTTAATTGTTTCTCACCATCGCTTGCCGACTTATCAACTGTCAGACTTTAAGCCGACAATTGGTGATTCAGATGATTGGTTAGAACAAAAACTGTGCCCTGAGTGGAATGCAAAAAATCATAAAAACCCTGAGTTAATCGCAAAAATAGCGGATAACTTTATTTTCCCTCATGGTATTCCACTACAAAGTCAAACATGGCAAAACAAAGCGCAACAGCTGGCGAAACGAGCATTAGCACACCCGAATTTGCGTCATTTTGGACAATGTGAGAACGCATTTCCACTGCATATGGCACGATTAAGTTTAATGCTTGCTGATCACTGCTATTCATCAAGTCAGCCTGTTGTCGCTTGGCAAGATCCTCTCTACAAAGCTTATGCAAATACCGATCGTAAAACGGGGAAATTAAAACAAAAATTAGATGAGCATAATATCGGAGTAGCGCAGTTAGCCTATCGATTAAGCTTAGGCTTACCAAAATTACGCTTGAGTCTACCTGCGATTACTCGTCATTCGTTATTTAAAAAACGTACCACAATTAATAAATTTCGCTGGCAAGATAAAGCCTATGATCTGGCGTGTTCGGTGCGTGATATTTCTGAGGTTCACGGCTTTTTTGGGGTCAATATGGCGTCAACGGGGTGTGGTAAAACCTTTGCCAATGCGCGAATTATGTATGGATTAGCCAATCAACAACAAGGGTGTCGATTTAGCATTGCTTTAGGACTGCGAACATTAACCCTACAAACAGGGGATGCACTCAAAGATCGTTTAAAACTGGATAGTGATGATTTAGCTGTGTTAGTCGGATCGCAAGCTGTTAAAGATCTGCATCAAAGTAAGCTCACAATTCAGCAAGAAGCAAAAGCACAACAAACAGGCAGTGAGTCGGAAACGTTATTTTCAGAGCATATGTATGTTAGTTATGACGGTAGCCTTGATGATGGTCATCTTAGTCAGTGGCTCAAGCAAAAACCAACTATTCATAAATTGGTCAGTGCTCCGATTACGGTGAGTACCATTGATTATTTAATGCCAGCCACAGAGGGTACGCGAGGCGGGCAGCAAATTGCACCTATGTTGCGATTATTTACAGGGGATCTGATTCTTGATGAGCCTGATGATTTTGGCTTAGAAGATTTACCTGCATTATGCCGTTTAGTCCATTGGGCTGGCATGTTAGGTTCACGAGTATTACTGTCATCAGCGACGTTAGCACCGTCATTAATTACTGCTTTATTTAAAGCCTATTCTCATGGTCGCCAGCAATATAACCATAGCCACGGCATTACCGAAACAACAGTACAATGTGGCTGGTTTGATGAATTTAATGCGCAATCAGTTTGTATTGATGATGCTGATTTCAAACAACAACACACGCAGTTTATTACCCAACGAGCAAAAACACTGAACCGTAAATCATTACCCTTACGCCAAGCTGAGTTAATGCCTTTAGACGCGGAAAAATTAACGCAAACCGATGCGGTTAATTATCTATCAAGCCATATTCAACAGGCGATTTACACTTTAGATGAACGGCATCGCCAAGTTGCACCAAACGATAAAACCATTTCGATTGGCTTAGTTAGAATGGCAAATATTGAACCCTTAATTGCGGTGGGTGAGTCGTTATTATCAATGCCGACACCAGATAATACCTGTGTTCATTATTGTTTTTATCATAGCCAGCATCCCATGGCAGTTAGAGCGCATATAGAGCAACAGTTAGACACGGTGTTAATGCGCGATCCTGCAGATTCACAAGCAATATTGGATTTACCTCAAATCAAAACTGCATTAGAACAACAGCCTCAACAACATCATATCTTTGTGGTGGTCGCCACTGCGGTGGCAGAAGTTGGGCGCGATCATGATTATGATTGGGCAGTGGTTGAACCCAGTTCAATGCGGTCGATTATTCAGTTAGCCGGGCGTATTCAGCGTCATCGCCAATGTGTGCCTAATTCACCCAATATCATGATATTAACTAAAAATATTAAGGCATTATTAGGTACAGATGTTGCGTATTGTAATCCTGGTTTTGAGCTGCCTAAAAATGATCTAAATAAAGGACATTTGCGGTTAAATCAACATGATTTGACTAAATTGTTAGTCGCTGACGACTATCAGACTATCTCTGCTTACCCACGATTTGTGGAACCAGAACCATTAAAGCTACCATTTGGTTTAATTGAGTTAGAACACTACGCATTGATTTATACCTTATTTAAAGACAGTGCTAAGAAGGTTGAATACTGGTGGTTGCAACCGTATTTACACTTATTTGGCGAATATCAGAGCCAAACACGGTTTCGACAATCTCTACCGCAAACGGAATATTATTTCTTTATCGATGATGACGATCAAGCGCTGAGCATTAAAGTGCGTGATGAATACAGCGGTGAGTTTGTTAATAAAACCGAGCTGTTTCATCTTGCGGCGATAGACAATATCGCGAATGGAAATCAAGCGTGGTTTGATTGTCAATACAGCGCAGTGTATGACGAGCTAAGTGACATCTTTGATAAAGACAGTGAGCAGATCAGTGAATTATTTGGTGGTATAAACCTTAATGATTCGAATAAAACCCCACGATTTCATTACCATCCGTGGCTAGGAGTGTTTGAGGGGAAATATAGGACGTAAAGGTATTATTTTTTCTTTGTTTTGTAGATAATTCCTCATAAATGCATATAGATATATGTTGTAGCAATGTTTAACTTGATGCTTATATCGTTAGGTTTATATTTGGCGTGGTAAATTCGGCTCTGGAGTTGCTATGCAAATTGAAATCAGCATGTTAGTTCAAGCGTACATTGAACAACGGCGACAAACAAAATCAGATGAAATAGAAAAGAAAAAAAATGTCAAAAATGGAGTGTCGGAAACAGAATTAGCTAATTTAAATGAACTTATAAAAATTATTAATCAAGATTTTGAAGTTCAAACATGGCTTACAAATGCCGCCGTTAGAGCAAAACAAATCAGTTTAGCAACCCATGCCGTCAAGTTTACTCATGGCAGTGCAAAAGGCAGTAATATCTTAGCATTAGCCTTGAACACTGATGCTCCATATCTTGATTCTTCAGCAATAATAGCACCTGCCGTTGATGCCGTGGGTAATGCTGCTGCGCTAGATGTGGCTAAATTACTCCAGCTTGATGATGGTAATGCCACATTGGCTATTTATTTATCACAAGGGGACGATCATGTTTTACGTTCTTTGGCGAGTAGTGATGAGCAATGCCAATTATGGGCTGATGGGTTGCGTCAAGCATTAGAAGTTAAAACACCCAGTAGCCATACCTTAGCCAAACAAATATATTTTCCTGTTGGTGATAATCAATATCACCTTATTAGCCCGTTATATTCATCAGCCTTAGCCCATGAACTATTTCATCAGGTACAACATTCCCGTTTTAGTGATGAGATGAAAGTTGCCAGAGAAGCGTACCGTAAAAAGCAACCGAGTGATGTTGATGTGGTGCGTTATTCGAATTTAGCGGTAACCATTAGTGGTGGTTCAAAGCCTCAAAATATCTCGCAATTAAATTCAAAACGTTACGGTAAAACCTATTTATTCCCTTGTACTGCGCCTGATTGGAAAAGCCAATATCAACCACCCATGTTTGGTTCAAATTGGTTTGATAGCCGAGAAGTGGGACGTGATACCTATTATCTAATTAAATTACTGGCTGAATTTTTAGTCAAAGTAAAACTCTTAGATAGCAATATTCGTATTCGTCAACGCCGTGATCGATTAGCTGATCAAATCCTTGATAGTATTTTAACCTTGGCGGCTAGCCATCAAACAAATACGCGAGGCTGGAGTCAAGATAGTGAATTATCACTTGCCCAACAGTGCTGGTTAGATCCTCAAGCCGATCATCTGTATGACGGCGATTGGCAAACGGAAGTCAGCCGTGATTTTGGTTTATGGCTTAATAACCGTTTAGAAAAGGTTAGTCAGCAACAATTAATGTTAGGCAGTGAGGCATTGCAGCATTGGCAAACATTATGTCATGACGCTATTCGTGAGGCAGGACGATGAGTTTATTTATTATTAAAAATATGCACATTGAAGGTGCAAACGCGATTGCAGGCTTTACTTATGGTTTTCCAGCGATTACTCAATTTTTAGGGTTTGTGCACGCATTATCACGCAACGTTAAGTTTCAATATGGGATCAGTTTTGATGGCTGTGCAGTGATGTGCCACCAGTATCAAGTGCATGCTTATCGGGGCAGTGATTGGGATGATTATGGTTTTGCATTAACTCGTAATCCTTTAGCGAAAGACGGTAAAACAGCACCTATCGTTGAAGAAGGGAAAATGAACCTTTGTGTATCATTACTAATTGAATGCAAAGGTTTTAGTGGCGGTAACAGCGACCAAGAACAAAGCATCATTGACGCTATAAAAACGTTAGCATTAAGTCAACGTTGTGCTGGTGGACATATTACCCATATTGAAGCGTGTCATTTTAAACCAATGCCGAATGAGGCCAGTGGTTGTCGTAAACTTTTACGACCATTGTTACCAGGGTTTATTTTATGTGATCGTAGCGATTATCTACAGCAACATAATGAAAGTAATGATCAAAATATGATCATGAATTGGCTCGATTTTAGTGCCTTACGTTACCGTTATGAAACGCTGACGGAAAGTGACAGTGTAGCGGCAGAACAGGGGCAGTGGGAACGTGTCAATAAGCCTCAAAGTGGCTATTTAATACCACTGATGATCGGCTATAAACAAATTAGCGAGGTATTTGATGCCGGAGTGGTGGCTAATGTTCGTGATAACACAACCCCATTTGCGTTTACTGAAGCGGTTTATAGTGTCGGTGAGTGGATAGGCAGTCCGAGTCGGGTTGAATCTATCAATCAAATCTTATGGCGTTATCAATATCGTTCACCGTATTACTTATGCCGCGCCCAACAATCTATTCATTCTATTGAAAGTAATGAAGATTTAAACGTTTATTATTAAATTCCCAAGGATGTATACAATGATAACCAAGTTAACCACACCATCAGTTTTAGCTTTTGAAGGCAAATTGGCTTGTTCAGATGCCGTTATGGCTGCAGGTAATTGGAATGAAATAGCCACTAATATAAATTGGCGGCCTATTGCTGTGAATGAGAAATCAGTGCGTGGTACGATTTCTAATCGCATGAAAGGGCCAAAAGCAAATGATCCGGCTAAACTAGATGCTGAAATTCAAAAGGCAAATTTACAGACAGTAGATAATGCCGCATTACCGTTTGATTGCGACACGCTCAAATTGACTTTTACGTTGCGTGTACTCGGTGATTTAAATGTTCCTTCTACGTGTAATAATCCTGATTACCAAGCGGCATTAAGTCAATTGATTAAAGGCTATGTTACTGATCATGGGTTTAAAGAATTAGCGACACGTTATGCTACTAATCTTGCTAATGGTCGCTTCCTATGGCGTAACCGTGTTGGGGCTGAAAATGTGGTGGTAACAGTACAACACCAGGATCAACTGTGGACATTTGACAGTTTAGATTTCAGCTTACGTCAATTTACAGTTGCGAATGGTGATTTAGCCGCATTATCACAAGTGATTGAACAAGGTTTATTAGGCGAAAAAGCAACCTTATTAACGGTGACTGCTTTTGTACAATTAGGTCATGGTCAAACAGTATTCCCATCTCAAGAATTAGTCATGAATACGGGTTCTGGTGATAAGAGTAAGTATCTGTATCAACTAAATGGTCAAGCGGCAATGCACTCCCAAAAAATTGGTAATGCATTACGCACCATTGATACATGGCATCCTGAAACAGATGAAGTTGGACCGATTGCCGTTGAACCTTATGGTTCAGTAACGAATCGTGGTAAAGCCTACCGTCAACCTAAAGAAAAAACGGATTTCTATAACTTACTAGATAACTGGTTATTGAAAGACAAAGCGCCTGAATTAGATCAGCAACACTATGCTATGGCGATGTTGGTGCGTGGCGGCGTGTTTGGAGAATAGCTATAATGTTGTATTACATTGATATTCAAGTTCAGCCTGATTTAGAGACCTCAGCACCAGTATTAATGAATAACTTATTTGCAAAATTACACCGTCAGTTAGGCACTGTAGGTAATGGAGAGGTGGGGATCAGTTTTCCTCATGCACATAAAACATTAGGCGATACGTTACGCTTACATGGTTCTCAAGCTGCACTTGAAAAAATGATGGCTGATAGTTGGCTAAAAGGATTAAGAGATTATACCTGTGTTACTGCTATTACTGCGGTTCCGAGTAATACAAAAGGTTTTCAAACCGTAAAACGAGTACAAGCAAAAAGTGCTAACAATAAGCGTAAACGGTCGATTGCTAAAGGTTGGATCAGTGCAGATGAAGCGATTCATGCGATCCCTGACACCGCAGAGCGTAAGTTAACGTTGCCTTATATCCAAATGCAAAGCTTATCTAACCAGAACGTTATGCGGGTATTTATTGAGCATAGTAAGGTTGTAAGTGATGCAACGGATGGTGTATTTAATAGTTATGGATTAAGTGCTACGGCTACAATACCTGTATTTTAAGTTTGTTTTAATCGTAATCGCTGCGATAGGTTAGGTGACTATTTAATCTTTTTTTTTGATTTTTATTTAACTTAAACAATAGCTTATTGTAATTGAGTTCATTGTTGTACTGTTAACTTAGGGAATATACAAAATATCATGTATTGTACTACTATGTTTACTGTCGTACAGGTAGCTTAGAAATAACAACACATCTTGTGTACTGCTGCACAGGCAGTTGAGAAACTATTGACTCGATGTTTGTTCACTGCCGTACTGGTAGCTTAGAATATTTACAGATGCCTAGACATGATAGGTTTTATACACTGCTGTACAGGCAGCTTAGAAAAATTCAGAGCGCTGGCGTAGATAACCTCTAATGATCACTGCCGTATAAGCAGCTTAGAAATTGAACCCAAGCTTTCGTTCACTGCCGTACAGGTAGTTTAGAAATGATGCGAACAATCAGGGGTTAGATTGCATTTATGTTCACTGCCGAAATAGGCAGCTTAGAAAGAACTTGGCAGGTTTAACCATGATATCAATAAGTTCACTGCCGCACTGGCAGCTTAGAAATTTACACCACAGATTTAGGTGCTTATTCTGGGTTAACTGCTGTACAGGCAGCTTAGAAATCAATATGCGCTTCTATAATTTACAGTGACCTTTAAACAGGAAATTATACGACACTAAATAGTATAAGGTTGAATGATGTTTTCTTACTCATTAAACGCTGCTTACTGATTATTCTCATGTTCAAACTCGACCCACGCTTTTTCCAATTCAATTAGGCTCGCTGCAATCTCACCGTGGCTTCTTTTTTGAATGATTAATTGTCTAACGTGTTTTTGCTGTATAAAAATATGCTGACGTTTATTATCTATAAAGTAATTTCGCAATCCTTTTGCCTGATCCATATACTGATACCCAATATAAAACGCTGTATATTAAAATAGTACATTTATTGTGGTTATTCTCAAGTGTTTGATGGGCTGAATGGATAGTTCGTGCGTTTATTTGCTTATGGCGTATCAAGACTGAAACAGTTTATGCCATTATATAAAGGGGAAGGGATGTAACAAATTATACTAATTTTATATATTGGGTCGGCTAGAGAAGAAATACCCGCCATTAAAGCTTAATAACGGGTACAGATATCGCTATCGAATAACGTTTTTGAAGTGCTTCTTACGTGTAAATAAGAAGTCTACATCTGGCGGGAAGTCTTTATTGTTTTTAGCATGTGTCATCATGTCAAAGACTTTAAATTCCGCTAAGACAGCAAAGGAATAAGGGACAAATTCACCTTCGCCATTTGCTTGTAAAGTAGGATCGTAATACTTACCATCTTTAAAAATAATCGCTTGGTCAATGATTGTTGCTTCATTACAGCGATAACCTAAAACATAGCGATCACCACGACAGTAAATCACATTCATATAACTGTTATAGAATGTTTCATCTTCAGTGGTTGTACAGGCCGCTAATACCTCAGGATCCATTGCCTCTACCGTTACAATACGGACTTTCTCGGCAATAAAATTGCGTTCTTCTAGTTGTTGATGAATAGCTTCAAGACTTAATTGAGTCACTTTTAATACCGCAGAAATCAATAAAAACGGCCGAATTATACGCCCGTTTGTTCTGAATGTCTTCGAAAAAACAGTATTGAGTACGGAATAATTGTGTGTTCTAGGGCGCGCAATCCTTTCTAATTTGAGAATAGGTTGTAATTATTGATAACGAATTGATTATCAATTGTATTTATTGACAAAAAATTTACGAATGCAAAGAATGTAAATTTAATGCAAATGGTAATGGTTATCACTTATATTCCTGTTTGCGGTTTGGCTGCAGTGGCACAGATGCCAAGCAATCAAATCACCTTAAAGGTGGATGAGTTCAGGTACTGAGCATCTTCAAAAGCTAGCTGTTGTTAGTTTCTCAAGATGCAGTAATGAAGAACACCCATCTACATTGGTTTTATTCTCAAAGATACGGTAATTGGAGATAACGGAATATGTTTTCTAAAAGTCAGCTAACACTATTGATTGGTGCAGTATTATCAGCGCCGATTGCTCACGCAGAAATCACAGATACAGATGAGCACATGGTGGTCACCGGGCGTGATTATGGCTATAAGGCTGACACTAATTCGACCGCAATGCGAATGGAGATGACACAACTAGAAACGCCAGGACAAGTTGCCGTTATCGATGAGAAGCTAATTGATGAACAGCGTGCAAGTACCTTAGGGGAAGTGTTGCAAAATGACGCAAGTATTTCAGCGGGTGGCACCAGTCGTAACCGTGAGCGTTTTTCTTTACGTGGTTTTGAATTAGGCAGTAGTAGTGGTTTCTTACGTGATGGCCACCAGCATTGGTCGCATTACCGCCAACCAGTTGAGTTATTAGAGCGTGTTGAAGTTATGAAAGGCCCTGCGGGTTTGCTTTATGGCCAATCAGCACCTGGTGGCTTAGTCAATATGGTGTCAAAAAAGCCAACCTATGAAACACAAATGAATTTCAGCCAAGATGTGGGTTCAAATAATCATACCCGTAGTGTGTTAGATGTCAGTGGTTCACTTAATGCTGATCAAACACTGCGTGGACGCGTAGTATTAGCGAAAGAAGACTACGACTCATGGCGTAAGTTCAGTGATGGTTCAACGCCATCAACAGATCGCTTTGTTGGCGGTATGTTCCTTGATTATGATGTTAATGATAACGTGATGGTGTCATTACATTATGATCGCACTCAAGATAAGGGCAGTGTAGATTCTGGCGCTTATATTGTTGATGGTAAGCCAGTTATGGGCCGTGATCATGTGTGGGACGCACAATGGTCTGAAATTGATAACGATGTACAGAATGTTGGCTTTGATGTTAAAGCGCAATTGAATGATACATGGGCATTGAATACTGGTTTTAATTACCAAGATTTTGTTCGTAACGATAAAGAAAGTTACCCTAGTTTTAGTAATTTTGAAGAAAATGGCACCATTAAACAAGGTGGTAGTGATCGCCATGATGAATGGGCATTTAAAACCGCTTACACCGATTTTGTGGGTGAGTTTGATACGCTAGGCATGCAACATCAGCTATTAGTTGGTGCGAACTGGTTAGGTTATAGCTACGACCGTTTCCAGCGTTCATTTGATTCAGTCGATGTTAAGCCAGGTCAAACAACACCTACACCAGTATATTCAAATAAAGATCCAAAAGTGTCTAATTCTTCATATGATGCATGGGGTTTCTATGCGCAAGACATGATCACCTTGAATGATAACTGGCAAGTGCTGGCTGGCATCCGTTTTGATCGCCAAGTGAAGAGTGGCATTGCTGAAGAAGCAGTATCACCTAAATTAGCGGCAATTTATCATCCTGCAGAGAATGGCTCTATTTACTTAGCTTATTCTGAAAGTTTTGAGCCTCAAGGTGTGGTGTCTTCTGATTACACCAATGCTGGTGATAACCTTGATCCTCTACGTGGTAAGCAATATGAGCTTGGCACCAAGTGGGAATTATTGAATAAACGTTTATTTGCAACAGCGGCAGTATTTAATATTACGCAAGAAAATTCAAAGATTGCTGTTGGACCTGATAATAATCAAACACTAACTCAAGCGGGTGAACGTGTACATAATGGTGTCGAGTTTGCGTTACAAGGTAATATTACTGAAAAACTAAGCATGAATGCTTCTGCAATGTACCTTGATGCGGAATACACTAAAGATCAGAATTATGAAGGTAATCGTCCTGTTGATGTGCCTGAGTTTGCTGCGAGTGTGTGGTCAACCTATAACGTAACACCTGCGACGGATGTAAACCTAGGCGTTATCTACGAAGGCTCACGTTTTGGTGATGCGGCGAATACCTTTAAGAAAGACGGTTATACACGTGTTGATGTGGGCGTCGCTCATACTTATAAATATGACGATAAATTGGATATCATTGGTCGTGTAAATGTAGAGAATTTATTTGATACTGATTACATGGCGGGTGGCGGTTCAACCAGTAAAGACTATGTGGGCGCAACAGGTGTAACCCTGGGTGAAGGGCGTAACTTTATGGCAACCATTGAGTTTAAGTATTAATAAGTAAGTTGAATATTTAAGGGGGAGTCTTAACTTCCCCTTGTTGCGATCTGAATGTGGTGGTCTATAAACTGTTAATCATAATAGTTATTGTTTATAGTTCGCCAACTTTGCGGTGCTTTTTATTTTTAACACCACTTTTTTGTTTTTTGGTTATTACAGATAACGATTGATTGAATATTATGAATTTTATTAAAACGAGCCTGGCTATTGTTATTCTCAGTATTACTTCTGGAGCGCATGCTTCTAGTCTTGATAATGCACGTTCGATTGAAAATAGTACTAATACTGCATCAGCAGTGAGTCAGAATAAAATAGACAAAAGTGCAGATTCAGTCTTAGCAATGAAAGCCAGTATGGAACAGCTGCAAGAAGAAGTGAAAAACTTAACGGTTTATCATGATCACCTTGCGCGATTGGTAAAAAATCAAGCGCAAGAAGTGACGTCTATTGATCAACAAATCACTGACATTAAGCAAACCCGTCAAGGTGTGGTGCCATTGATGTACCAAATGATTGATGGCTTGAAGACCATTGTTGAGCACGATAAGCCGATTAAACGTCAAGCGCGTTTGGTGCGAGTGGGTAAACTTGAAACCATGATGTCACAAGCCGATATTAGCGATGCTGAAAAATTCCGTCGTATTTTAGAAGCTTATCAAATTGAAATGGATTACGGCACCAAGCTTGCTGCTTATCAAGCAAAAATAACCCTTGCTGATAATAAAACGATTGAAGTGAATGTGTTGCATTTAGGTCGCATTGCTTTGGTTGCCCGTAGTTTAAATGGTAGCCATTACTGGAGCTGGAATACAGCCGCGAAACAATGGCAGCCTGTTGACGCAAGTGAGGGGACAAATATCGATAAAGCATTTGCGATTGCTGATAACCAAGCTGCACCAAGTTTAATTACCTTACCTGTTTCAGGTGTATCAACTAGCGTAGAGAGTAAATAACATGAAATTAAAAACGTTAGTTGCCGCATTATGTATTGCAAGTTTGCCATTGACCGCAAATGCAGAATCTGTAGTAAAGCAAGCACAACAAGAGCATAGCCAACAGGCTCAGCATAATGTTCAACGTGAAGCGGGCTTTAATAGCACTCATCATAATATTAAAGCGCAATACAATGCGTTATTAGCTGAACGTAATAAATTAAAGGCTGCTACAGAAGTATTAAGTACAACTTTTAGTGCTAATGAACAACGTTTAGCGACGTTAGAACAACAATTACGGCTAGAAAGTGGCAGCTTAGGCGAGTTATTTGGTGTTGTACGTCAAACCGCCAAAGAAGTACAAGCAGAGCAACAACATGCTGTAACCGCGATTGATAACAGCCAAGATAACGCCGTTGTGAATGAGATTGTCGCAGCGAAAGTCTTACCATCAATGGTGCAATTGCAAGGTTTATGGCAAGCAATGACTGATCAGATCGTTGCGAGCGGACAAATTGCGAAAGTCACCGTGCCATACATTAACGGTGATGGTGAGCAAAGTGATATTCAGGCATTGCGTTTAGGCAGTATTGGCTTAGTGGGTGATAACGGCTATCTCAATTGGGATGGCAGCCAACACGTGGCAATGGCGTATTTACAGCAACCTGAACATGCACCGACATTGGCTGATTACGATCAACTAATATCAACAGGTAATGACATGCTGGTGGTCGATCCTTCACGTGGGGTGATGCTAGAGCAATTAGCCCAAGCACCGACATTAATGGATCGTCTGCAAGCAGGTGGCGCAGTTGGCAAAATCATTCTATTACTACTGGCTATTGGTGCAGGTATTGCGATTTTCCGTGGTGTGAAATTAGCCATTATTCGTCAACAAATCAAAACACAGCTAAAGCAACCTTCTAAGCCGGGTAATAATCCACTGGGTCATATTCTAGCGGTTTATAACAAAGAGCAAAGCCGCAGCGTTGAAGCGTTAGAATTGCGTTTATTAGAAACGATTGTTGATGAACAACAAGGGCTAGAAAAAGGCCTGTCAATGCTGAAACTGTTTGCTGCGTTAGCGCCGATGTTAGGTTTGCTAGGTACAGTAACAGGTATGATTGAAACCTTCCAAGTGATCACTCAGTTTGGTAATGGCGATCCAAAAGTGATGGCGGGGGGTATTTCAATGGCATTGGTGACCACGGTTCTAGGCTTAGTGGCGGCAATGCCATTGCTATTGGCGCATAACATTTTAAGTTCTCAAGCTGAAAATATTCGTATGATCCTTGAAAAACAAGGTATTAGCTTGGTGGCGGAACAAGCCGAGAAAAATGACCACCGTGGTATTAAAAATTCTGGCATAACAACTGAACAGGCCGCCTAATGGATAGCAGCGTATTACAAACGTGGTGGTTATCACTGTCGCATTTTATGGCGCAAGGCGGTGTGATTTTATGGTGGTTAGCCGCTGTGGTTGCGGTGTTGTGGTTATTGGTGTTTGAACGGGTTATTTACCTTGTGTTTTACTTTCCACAACAACAGCAACAATGGATAGTATTATGGGCAGCACGTGCTGATCATCAATCTTGGTATGCTCATGCAATTCGAGATGGCTGGTTGAGTGATGCTAAAATAGCATTAAACAAAAACCTTAATTTTATTAAAGTGTTAGTCGCTATTTGTCCCATGTTAGGTTTACTTGGCACGGTTACGGGTATGATTTCAGTGTTTGATGTAATGGCAACCCAAGGCAGTAGCCAGCCACGATTAATGGCGTCAGGAATTTCACTGGCGACATTACCAACTATGGCGGGCATGGTGGCAGCACTAGCGGGGATGTTTATTCATGCTCGATTGGCAAAAGCGTGTCAAATGCGTGAGTTAAAATTAGAAAAATCATTAAGGAGTCAGCAATGAGACTCAGTCGTCGCTCGTCAGTGCGTGAAGATGCACAAATAGATTTAACCTCGATGTTAGATATCGTTTTCATCATGTTGATTTTCTTTATTGTTACTAGTTCTTTTGTGCGTGAATCAGGGGTTGAAGTGAATCGCCCGCAAGCAAGCCATGTGGTTAGCCAAAAAGATGCGGGTATTTTTGTCGCTATTACCGCAGCAAATGATATTTATATTGATAAGCGAGTTGTTGATGCCGAACGTGTGCAAGCAACACTTGAGCACATGTTAACAGAACAACCTGATGCCGCATTAGTGATTCAAGCTGATGAACATGCCTATAACGGTACGGTCGTTAAGGTGATGGATGCTGCAAAAGGTGCAGGGGTGAAGAATATTGCTTTGGCGGCGGAGAAAAACTAATGATGCGCATATTAATGGCGTTGCCATTGGCGCTCGCGGTGGCTTTAGGTCTGTTTACACTGATGGCATGGATGGTCGATAACGGTAATCATCAATCTCAAGATAATGCACCGCCGTTAGCGTTTAATATGGTGATGGTAGAACACGAACAAGCACCACAGCGTCGTCAGCGTGTTGCTCCACCACCGCCAGAAACGCCAACGCCACCACCTGAAGCGCAACCGTCGCAGTCACAAGCGGCAACATCAACGACGATGCCAATGGCGTCAATTCCTAGCTTAGGTTTAGATACGTCTATTCATGGTTTAGCAGTTAACGCGCCTAAATTTACTGATTTCAGTAGTGCAGCAGCAATAGGTGACGGATTAGGTAAATCTCAACAAGCGATGCCTCTTTATCGCGTTGAGCCGCGTTATCCATCTCGAGCTTTACGTCAAGGTAAAGAAGGGTATGTGGTGCTTAAATTCACCATTGATACTCAAGGTCGACCAATCGATATTGCTGTTATGGATGCCAAGCCTCGTCGTTTATTTGATAAGGAAGCCATTCGTGCATTACGTAAGTGGAAGTACCAACCACAAGTTGTTAATGGCACCGCAATGGCACAACAAGGGCAGACAGTACGTCTTGAATTTAGGTTGAATCAATAATGAAAAAGATTGCTTTTATTGTCGCGTTAACCTTATCGGCCTCACTGCCATTATCAAATGCTTATGCAAGTGGTGGTCAGTTATCACAAGCGACAGCCAACAAGGTACAACGCGCTAATGACTTACAATTAAATGATAAGCTTACTCAAGCCATTGCACTGTTAATTGAAATGAACCCACGTTCTGCTTACGATAAAGCGTATGTGCAACGAATGCTGGGGGTGTTTTATTGGCAGCAAGGGAAACAGTCACAAGCTATTTCTTTGTTAACAAAAGCAGTAAACAGTGGTTTGTTGCATGATGATCAAGCATGGACGACTGAACGCATGTTGGCTGATGTTTTGTTATCAGAAGCTAAATATAGCCAGGCGCTACCGCATTATTATAAGTTGACTAAAAATATTCCTGCTAAGCAAAAAGGGGATGAATTGTGGCTTCGGATTGCTCAAGCGCATTACCAGCAAGCACAATGGCAGCAAGTTTTAACAGCGATGAAGCATTATGATGGTTATCGTCTTAAAGACGCAATGTCACCGTTATCGATTAAGCTTGGGGCACAGTTACAACTTAAACAGTGGCAAGGTGCTTCGGCAACATTGAATCGTTTAATCGCACTTGAACCAAATAAGTTAATTTGGTGGCAGCAATTAGCCAGTATTCAAATGCGAACAGGTAAAAATGCGGATGCATTAGCGACATTAAAGTTAGCAAAATATCAAGGGGTGGCACTGAGTCAGCAAGATCTTAAAGTATTAGCGCAATTATATGCTCAGCGTGGTATTCCAGAACGTGCAGCGGAACAAATAGCCGCATTGAAAGATGCCAATAGTGATAAGACGTTATTAATTGAACAAGCTAATTACTGGCAAATGGCACGTGAATGGAATAAAGCTATCGCATTGTGGGCAGTAGTAGCGAATAAAGATAACCATTATCGCTGGCAGTTATCACAATTGCTATTGCAAGAAGGACATTATCAACGAGCACTAACTGAGCTTAATCGTGTTAAACGTAAAGATAAACGCGCTGATGTTGAATTAGCAAAGGTACGTATTTATTACAAATTGAATAAATTCGATCAAGCTATTATTCATGCTAAGCAAGCAAATAACATTCAGGCATCGTCTGCCGCCAAAAGTTGGATTAAATATTTAGACCAGATGCGACAGATGGATGTAAGCGCTTAATAGCTAGTGCAATAAACTAATAAGGTATTATTTTAGAAAAGCGAGTTATTAAGCTCGCTTTTTTTATATAGAACAGAAGCTTCTTTCTCAGAAATATCATTAACTCTTCAATAAATATACACTCAAAGCATAGTTATTTAGTGCTACTATTTACATAGGCATATAGTATACTTGTGCGCATAAAAATCGTCATTGGCTGACATTTCGTTGTGTTATTATTTTAGGTTAGATAAATGAAGCGTTCTTCTTCTATTTTTAATAAAGAATTAAATTATAATATATTGGTTTTTTTTATTGCTATATATTTTGGGATTGTCTTAAATATTCCACTATGGCAAAAGTTTTATGAAATACTATCAAAACTAGAAATCGTGAGTGTGGGTTTTATAATATCACTGCCTATCTTTCTTATTGCTGCGCTTAACATTATTTTTCAACTTTTAGCGTGGCCTTATATTGGGCGTTTATTGTTTAGTGTTCTTACCTTTATTTCAGCTATAACAGCTTATGCATCCTATCATTATGGGATTATTTTTGATTATGGAATGATGGAGAATATATTTGAAACCAATAGTGGTGAGGCACTTTCTTATCTAAGTTTATCTGGTTTTATAACTATTTTCATTCTTGGTATTATTCCTTGTTTATTTATTATAGCTATAAAGGTAAAGAAGCAATCTTTTATTAAAACATTTGTAATATATAAAATAATATCCATTGTTGCATCTATTATTGTTATTGTATTAATTGCTGCCTTCTTCTACAAAGACTATGCGTCTGTAGGGCGTAATAATAAATATCTTAATCGAGTAATTAACCCGTCATATGTTTATACTGGTATTAAATATATTGATCGAACTTATTTAACTAAACCTATCCCTTATCAACACATTGGCACTGATGCTAAGTTGGTAACGGCAACAACATCTAATGGTAAACCGACGTTGTTTGTGTTTGTTCTTGGTGAAACCGCACGCTCTCAAAATTATCAAGCAAATGGCTATGAGCGCCCAACGAATCGATATACTCAGCCTGATAATATGATTTCATTTAAAAATGTATCATCTTGTGGCACCGCTACAGCAGTCTCTGTTCCTTGTATGTTCTCTGCAATGAATCGCAGTAACTATAAAAAAGCGATTGCCTATAACCAAGATACATTTATTGACATTCTGCATCGCGCTGGCATTTCGATGTTGTGGAAAGAAAACGATGGCGGAGATAAAGGCGCAGGTGATCGTATTCAAAAAATAACCTTGAATCATAGTACTGAAGATCCATTATGTGATGGTGAATCATGCCTTGATATGGCGCTATTGAATAATTTCGATCAAGAAGTGGCGAATATGAAGGGCAGCAAGTTTATTACGCTACATATAATGGGAAGTCACGGACCAACATATTATAAACGTTACCCTAAAGATCGCGCATTTTTTAAGCCGGACTGTCAACGTGCTGATATTGAAAACTGCACTAAAGAACAAATAGTAAATAGCTATGATAATACAATTTTGTATACCGATTATATGATCAGTCAATTGATCCAAAAGTTAAAAGGTTACAGTGATAAATATAATACAGCGTTGTTTTATATTTCAGACCATGGTGAATCACTAGGTGAGGGCGGTTTATATTTACATGGCACACCTTATAGTTTAGCGCCTAAATACCAAACAACTGTGCCAATGATGGTGTGGTTCTCTAACGGTTTTACTCAAGATCGCGGATTAAATCTAACTTGCCTTAAAAGCCTTGCCACTAACGCGAAGCAAGGGGATTATTCACAAGATAATGTCTTTAGTTCCATGTTAGGTATTATGAATGTGAAGACGTCTGTTTATAAACCGAAGCAAGATATTTTCCGTCAATGTCGTACTAATTAGACAGTTTATATGGATCAACGTTAAATATTACCCCTAATGAACTTTTATTAGGGGTTTATTTTTTTATAGCCTTTATTATCCTCGCACCTCGCACCTCGCACCTCGCACCTCGCACCTCGCACCTCGCACCTCGCACCTCGCACCTCGCACCTCGCACCTCGCACCTCGCACCTCTATTTCGTAACGCGTTTCTAACCAACGTAAACAATGTAAATTGAATGCCAATAAGAACGATTATCAATTAAATTATCATTATTCCAGTTACTCTTATGCATGATGTTAGTGATGGTGTTAAAAAATAAAGCCGTGCAACTATGGGCGCGACGTTTACATATTTATATTTCAATGGCACTACTGCTGGTGGTGTTATTTTTTGCTATCACAGGCATTACATTAAATCGACCGCATCTTTTTGTTAGCCAATCACCAAATGTGGTTGAGCAACAACTTGTAATTCCTAATGAGTTATTAGCGTCAGAAAAAGGGCCTTTTGCACCAAATCGCTCTGCATTAATAGCATATCTTGCCAAGCATGGTGAGGTTCGTGGAACACCGTCAGCTATAGATATTTTTACAGATATCGATGGTGATGAGTTAGTCGAAGGTGAAATTTCACTGGATTATAAAGGCCCTGGTTATAACGCCACGGTATTTATTGATATGACAACCGCACAAGCCACTATTGAAAGTACCCATTATGGTGTGATTGCAGTGCTTAATGATCTCCATAAAGGGCGTAATAGTGGTGAGGTTTGGCGCTGGTTTATTGATATTACTGCAGTATTAATGGTGTTGTTTGTTTTAACTGGCGTGTGCTTGTTGATCCCAAAAAAGAAAACTTTTCGTACTTCATTGAAATGGATGGGGTTGGGCTCTGTGGTGAGTTTACTGATTTATATTGTTGCTGTGCCATAAGCCAGTATTTGATTGTCGATTTTATTGAAGGTTCATTATGACCGTGTTTCACATCATCAAAAAACCATTATTGGTCGCGTTATTGTTAACACCATTGGCCAGTGCAATAGCTAAACCCGTACCGGAAGCAGCACAACTAGAAGTGAATTTTGCGCTACCGGCTATTGATACCACCATGTATGCCCGTCCTTATGTTGCGGTTTGGATCGAAGATCAACAGCGTAAACCCGTACGTACAGTGCAGTTATGGGTCGGTAAAGATGAGTGGTTAAAAGATTTACGCAGCTGGTGGCGAAAAGTCGGTCGTTATGATCGTGAGTTAGTTGATGCGGTAACGTCAGCCACCCGTCCTGCTGGTGAATATAAATTTGTCTGGGATGGTTTAAATGATAAAGGCCAACGTGTTGAACAAGGTAATTACATTTTCTACGTTGAAGTTGTGCGTGAACATGGTGGTCGCAACTATTTACGACAAAAAATTGAGCTAGGCGAAAACGCGTTTAGCCATGTTATTGCACCGACAGAAGAAACAGGTGCTATTCAACTTAATTATAAACTTTGAGTAATAGTAACGTTATGAAAAATAATAAAATAAAAGCGTTTTCTCTGGCATGTGCGGTGATTGCAGGCTTAACGGTATCAGCAACAGCAAATGCACACCCTCGTTGGATATTACCTTCACATTTTACCGTATCAAAAGAGGGGGGGGATTGGTTATCTTTTGATGTTACCGCTTCACATGGCACGTTTGTTTATGATAAGCCAGCAAGTACAGAAACAGCTGAAGTGATCATGCCTGATGGGCGTAATGAGCGTCCTAATTTTACTATTCGTGGTAAACGTCGTGCTATTTTTGATTTTTACTTTGAAGAGCAAGGCACACATAAAATTCAAGTAAATCAGACGCCAGTATATTTTACTCAATACAAAGCGGGTCGTCGTGACACTGTGAAATGGATCGCAGCTAATAAAGTTGAGCGTGATGCTGTATTACCACCAAAATCACGTGACGTTGTCACTCAAGTGGGTTACACCCGTGCTGAAACATACGTAACCGTAGGTAAGCCAAGCACTAAGGCAATGGAGATTACGGGCAAATATTTAGAGTTGCTTCCGATCACTCACCCAGCCGATATTATTGAGGGTGAGCCAGTGACATTCCAATTTTACTTTAATGGTAAACCACAAGCAGGCGTTGTAGCGGAAGTAACCCGTGAAGGAACGTTATACCGTAATCATCAACAACAGATTGATGTTATCAGTGATAAAGACGGTAAGGTGACTTTCACACCTGAAATTGCGGGTCGATATATTATGAAAGCGAACTACCGCGGTGATGTTGCTAATAACCCAATGGTAGATACTGCTAACGTTAACGTGCATATCACTTTTGAAGCATCGCTACACTAACTATTTATCAATGTGCTGTTTCTGATCTAGATACAGCACGTTACCTTTACCCACAATGTGTAACCTACACCCACTACATGGGCAGGTTTGAGGTTGTTATGAAAAAGCAGTTACCGATGATCACGTTATCAATCTTAACGTTAGGATTATTTTCAAGTGCCGCTCATGCACATTTTCCATTAATGAGTTGTTGGTTTGAAAGCGATAAAGTGGCATGTGAAACTGGCTACAGTGATGGCAGTAAAGCAGTTGATTACAACGTTAATATGTATGATTACGATGATAATTTGATTGCTAAAGTAAACACCGATAAACGTTCTATTGCTGAATTTTCTAAACCTGAAACTGATTTCTATTTAGTGTTTGATTCCGGGCATGAAAGTCCAGTAGAAGTCGATGTTGTTGAGATTAAAGAAAAATGATCCGCCAAGCCGTATCTTCAGATAATGGCAGTAAGGAAGGGAAATGGGTTGGCGGTATTATCGTTTCTATCCTGTTACTTGCCACGGTGTTGTTACCGTATCACCAAAATAAAACAAAAATACAACCATTGGATGCTCATCAAATTGCGGTCACTGAGTTAAGTTCAGAAGAACTCGCGATGGTAGCTGAGTTGCGTTTGGCACATGAAGAAATTCGGAATTTACATCAAGATAGCCGTGAATTTGAACATCAGAATCATTGGCCAAATATGGCTGAGTTATCTGAATTATGGTTAGCGCCATTTATTGAAGATAAAAGTTGGGAGCGTAAAGGCCGTCATCAGTGGCAGCATATTAATGACGCAATTTATCAAGGTTTGCGCCGTGACAATCAGGGGGCATCTTCCGTTATTCTTAATAGCAGTCGCCCTGAACCTGATATTTGGTTGGCTCTTTCTAAACAGACAACACCACTGTTCACTAACAATGATGGTGCTTTTGAACCGCAACAATTGATTGATCAAGGTTGGACACAGATTGTGTTTAATCACGACAGTAATAAACAAGCGTTAGCGCATTAACCTCTTTTGTTTTACTTATCGTGTATTGCTTGCGGTGTATTCATTTCTTAACATTGAAGTAAAAATATTATGAAAATAGTCATTAAAACAGCATTAACAGCTGTTGCATTATTCGCAAGCTTTTCGAGTATTGCCGCTGAAAAATTAACTATCGGTATCACATTGCAGCCTTATTATAGTTACGTTAAAGCGGTCGTTGGCGATAAGGCCGATATTCTTCCTCTAGTTGATGCAGGTTTTAATCCGCATAACTATTTACCACAACCTAATGATTTACGTCGTTTAAAACAAATGGATGTAATTGTTGTAAATGGTATTGGTCACGATGACTTTGCTCTGAAAGTGATTGATGCGGCTCAACGTGATGATTTAGTGGTTATTAAAGCCAACAATGATGTGCCGTTACTACCTGCAATGGGGCAGTCTGTAGGTGATGGTGCGGTAAACCCTCATACCTTTGTTGGTTTATCAACCACGATTCAAAAAGTGTATACCATTGCGAATAAGTTGGCTGAGCTTGATCCTGACAATGCTGCGGAATACCGAAAAAATGCCCGTAGTTATGCAAAAACATTTCGATTAATGAAACGTAAAGCCATGCTTGCACTTGGTGATTTAGATACTTCAGGAATGAAAGTTGCGACAACGCATAATGCTTACGGTTATTTATTACAAGAATTTGGTGTTGATGTCGCGGCAGTGATTGAACCAGCACATGGTGTTGAACCCAGTGCGAGTCAATTACAAGAAACCATCGAAAAAATAAAGCAATCAGGTATTGATGTATTGTTTTATGAATTAAATATGCCTAATCGTTACGTCGACACCATAGAAAAAGCAACGGGAGTGAAGTTATACCGTTTTTCACATATGACGCACGGCGAATATGAAGCGAATAAAGTAGAAATTGAGATGCAGCAAAACTTAACCACATTAGTTGAAGCAATGCAATTTGCTGTTAGTAAGGATCAAGCATGAGTTTTGGTCCTCGCATTGAGATTGCAAACCTTGAGCTGCAATACGGTGAAAACCATATTTTATCTAACATCAACCATAGTTTTGAAGCAGGGCAATGCCATGTTGTGATGGGGCCTAATGGTGGTGGGAAAACATCGTTATTACGGTCAATTTTAGGTTTAACACCGTTCAAAGGCAACGTTGATATTTTATGGAATGATGCTGCCAATAATGGTAAACCCGGCTCCGTTGGTTATGTGCCGCAAAAAGCGATGTTTGAACAAAGTTTACCGTTAACAGTGATGGATTTTATTTTATTAAATTTAACCCGTTCTCCTTTGTTTTGGCGTAAACGTCAACAAGATAAGTTGTTTGCATTAAGCCAACTAGAACGTGTCGGTATGGCCAATCGTGCTGATCGACGCATGGGGCAATTATCTGGTGGTGAACAGCAACGGGTTTTGTTTGCTCAAGCGTTATTGGATGATCCTGATTTATTAGTGCTTGATGAACCGACAACGGGCATGGATGAGCAAGGAGTTCGTTATTTAGAATCATTAATTCATGAATTTGTTGCGCAAGGAAAAACTGTATTAGCGGTTCATCATGATGTAACCGCAGTTCGACGCCTTGATGCGCAAGTACATGTGGTTAATCGTATCGTTGTTGATTCTGGTCATCACTCTGAAGTGCTGGTTCCTGAAAAAATTGAACGGTTATTTAATCATTACAGTCATGCGCCAATTGTGGCAAATCAACACGAGGTTGCGTAATGGAGTTATTACGTCATTGGGCACAACTGGGGGTTGATGCGGGATTGTTAAGTGACAGCTTTTCATATGTCTTTATGGTTAATGCTATCGTTGCCGCACTGTTATTAGGTCCATTACTCGGAGGGTTGGGTACTTTAGTTATTGCTAAGCGACTAGCCTTTTTCTCTGAGGCAGTTGGTCACGCGGCATTAACAGGGATCGCATTAGGAGTGTTATTAGGTGAACCGCCAGAAAATCCCTTTATCGGTTTATTTAGTTTTTGCATGATCTTCGCGTTACTGCTGCACTTTGTTCGTAATCGAACTAATGTGCCTTACGATACGTTAGTCGGTGTATTTTTAGCATTAGCATTAGCCGTTGGTGCTGCATTATTGATGTATGTGGCGCGAAAAATCAATATTCATATGTTAGAAAATGTTCTGTTTGGTTCAATTCTAACCGTAACAGATCAAGATTTATGGGTGTTATTAATAAGCTGTAGTTTAATTATTATGGTGCTCATACCAACATTTAACCGAATATTATTAACTTGTATCAGCCCTGACATTGCACGTATTCGAGGTTATAAAACGAATTTTTATGATTATCTGTTTGTGATCATGATAACCCTCGTCACTATTGCATCCGTTAAAATTGTGGGGGCGGTGCTGGTCGGTGCTTTACTGCTTATTCCTGGTGCAACAGCACGTTTATTGACTAAAAATATGGGTAGCTTTGTTTTGTTGTCATCGTTATTAGCGACCATAAGTTGTGTGATTGGTACTATTTTACCGATGGAGCTTAAATTACCTATTCCATCAGGAGCGGCAATTATTATTGTTGCTGCTACGTTCTTTTTAATCGCCACCTGTTACCGCATTGTTCGTAAAGGGTAGTTGCTGTATTTTGTTTAAGGAATCATCATGAGTCATCTCCAGCTTCACCCAATACGTTCACTGATTCAATCGGTTTGTGCTGTTGCTATTATTGTGAGCGGCAGCAGTTATAGTCATTCAGCAAAAGCAGAGGATATTTTAACTGCAACGCCCGTAACTTATATGTTGGCATCTGAACTGACCCATGACACAGGTATAACGACAAAATATCTGCCTCCTAAACGTTACGGTGTGTCACGATTACCGAATTGGTTTGCTTCAAAAGGTGACATTGTAACGCAAGAGGCCAGTAAAGATGCACAAGCTGTCGTGACATTAGGCGCTGTTTGGCCGCAAGACCCACTTTATATCTATGCCCGCCAAGGCAATATTAATATTATTGAAATTGATGCATCACAGGCGATTTCACCACAAGGGCAAGGTATTGCTGCATTACGTTTAGATGACGGTTCAGTATCAATGTATTCGTGGTTAAATCCGACAAATTTAAGTCGAATGGCTGCTATTGTAAGTGATGATTTACAGCGTTTATGGCCGAATAAAGCGCAACAAATTGAACAAAATCAACAGCAACTGATGGGGGATGTTCGTAAGTTGATTAATGCTCAACAACAAGTGCTAATGGATGCAGAAATTGATTCAGTAGTCTTATTATCAACTGAGCTTGAAGATTTCGCGTCTGGTAACCAGCTCTTTGTTGTGGATCGTTTAACCAAACCTGAACTTGAGTGGACAGTAGCAGATAAACAAAAACTGACAACATTGTTAGCAGAAGATAAAGCATTGTGGTTATTGAGTACAAAAAAATTAACCTTATCTCAGCAGGCTTTATTGCCTAAAGGTACATCTGTACTCATTGTTGATAGTGTTGATCGTTGGGGTCGTGTTGGTATTAATCATAGCGAGCCACTAAAACGCTGGCAGATTAAATTATAATCTTAGAAATAGAAGCCCAGATTGTTGTTTTACGAGATAATTGCTGGGCTTCATACTATTTAAGTGTATTTGTTTTAAAACGAAAAGAACAAAGACAGAATACCTAATAAAATCAGTAACCCGCCAGAGATCAAATCGTTATATTTTCCCACCATTTTTCCTATCACACTATCGCCAATATTGTTACCAGCATAAGTGAGCATCATGCCTGTAATAAAGGTCAGTGCGACAACCAAATAAATACTAAGATGAGTAATACTACCTAAAATACCCACGCCAATATTATTAATTGAAAGTAATAAACCTAGCATTACTGCACCTTTAAAATTTAGCACAGTGCTTTGCTTTTCTTCTTTTTGTTGCTGTTTTTTTAGCATATCGGCACAAATGAACCACGTTCCCATTAAAATGAAAATCACAGAACCTAATTCATTAGAGACTTGATGAGGGATCAGTTGGGTTACTAATTGTCCACCAAGCATAGAGATAAAGGTAACTAATGCAGTAATAAAAGCAATGATTGCATTAGATACAAGTGGGATCCTTTCATTCTTTACGCCATAAGTTAGGCCAATAACGAAATTATCGAGATTTGATGAAAGGGAGAATATCAAAGCGAGTAAGAAAGACACGATAGTTCATCTCGTAAAAATGCTTTTATAAACTGAAATGCAGTTTAACGCGATGTATTTGTGTGAATAGTAATTTTTCAGATATGAGCGAGATTAAACATATTGCGCTATTTATTATCGAATATCGCAATATGTTTATATTTATTTTTTTTAAATAAAGCCTGAAATCCGTGCCTTTAAAAAAGCCGCTAAGGTTTTGTTGTCTTGGATGTGGTTATCTGCAATTTTTTGTTCTACTTCAGCGACAGATAATGTCACAACATTAATGATTTCATCATCATCTAGTTGGCCTTCGGTTGCTGATAGCCCTTGAGCAACATATAAATACTGTATTTCATCACAAAAACTAGGCGCTGGAAGTAATTGACCAAGAGGGTGCCATTGGCTAGCTGCGAGGTTAGTTTCTTCTGCTAATTCACGTTGTGCACAAATGAAAATGTCTTCTTTTACTTCAAGCGTGCCTGCTGGAAATTCATATAGCCATTGGCTGACTGCTGGACGGTATTGATGAACAAGTACCAGATCACCATTATGATCTATTGGAATAATAATCACAGCACCAGGATGTTTTATACTAGTACAAGCTATTTCTCTGCCATCGGGTAGCAAATGCGGCTGTTCTTCAATACTAAAACATTTCCATTGGTAGTGTTTTTTTATGCTCATTACTATTCTCTAATCGTTGGTTGCTATTTGATTATAGCCCCAACGTTTTGCCCGCATCAATGCACTTTCGGCTTTGATGTAGTCATAGCTAAAATCTTGATATTCAATGTTAGTAATACCGATACTTACGGTGATCTTTATTTGGTGTCCAGTCGTTAGTTCTAATATCCACTGACTAATTTCATCACGAATTTTGATGGCAAATTGTTCCGCTGCTTGAATATCGGCATCTGGAATAATGATACAAAACTCTTGGCTACTTAAACGAGCAATATGCATATTATCCCCACAGGTTTCACGTAGGAATTTAGCCATCATCATGAGTGTTTTATCACCAGCATCAAGTCCAAATCGGTCATTTACTTCTCTAAATTTATCAATATTTATTAATAACATTGAAATATCGCGGCGATAACGCTTACAACGAGATGATTCGTTTTGATACAGGGGCAGTAACCCTTCACGATTGAGTAAACCGGTGAGGAAATCATTGGTAGTGGTTCTTTTCACTTGCAAAATAGCATCATAACGATGACGAGATAATAAAAAGGCCATGACAAAGATAATAGAATATGCACATATGTTTTGAAGGGCAGATGAAATCTGCATATGTTTGTTCGTTATTTCGGACACACTCAATATGATATACAACAGCCCAAAAATAGTACTATACCAAGCAGCCGTTCTGATTTGTAAAGCGAAAAAACTTAATAATGGAATTGTTAAGCCGATGGTATTACTGATATGACGAGCACCAGTAAAATAAAAACCAGTTGAGCAAATAAGTGTAGTAGCGATTAAAAAGATCCAAAAAAGAATAGTGGCAGAAAAGAGGGTTCGATTTAATGCTGCAAGGGTGTAGCACAATGTCATACCGAGTATACCGACGACAGTAAAATAATGTGCTTGTTGTGAGACGAAATAAGTAAAGGCAATAATGGCACAGATGGCGCCAGCAAAAGGAAATAATAAAGAAAGTTGTTTTTTTAATGTTTTCTCACTCAGTTCAATATAGGCAAAGTTTGTAGCTTGCAGCTGAGTACTTTTAATCAATGTAACCATGATATGAAAAAACCTTTATAACAACATTTGGACAAATACAACACATTGTACATTTTTTTGGGAAGTATATCAGTATTGCGATTGATGTCTAATTATTTTTTAACTTTAATGTAAAATAATATTTTAAAAAGAGATCTTGTTATCGTAATGAATGCGAAAGATGTGGTTTTTAGGTATAACTGTATGATATGGAAAGTATAAAAATGGATTTTATCTATGATGTCTATTTATGAGAATACAAACTTTTTAGCTTGAATGATTAAAAATGAGATCTACTCCCATGAATAATTATTCTAGTTTAGTATAAATAAAGTGTGTTTTAAAATGAGTAGGAGCGACAATGTTTCCAGAATATAGAAGCTTAATTACATCACTAAAAGGTCATGATGTGCATTTTGATCGTCTATTTAAAAAGCATAATGAATTAGATGATAAAATTAATGTAATGACTTCCGCAAATGGTTTTGATGAAACGCTCATTGAACAATTGAAAAAAGAAAAGCTGTTATTAAAAGATGAAATCTTTGTTTATTTACAACAAAAATCATAATAAATAAAAAAAGAGAAGCGTGGTCGGCTTCTCTTTTTTATTGCAGCTATATTTAGATTTATAACGATGATAAGAAATTATCAATCAAATCAGCTGTTATTTGAGGTTGCTCGTTAGTAATACCATGTGCTGTTTTTGGTAATACAATGATAGGTGCTTGAATATATTTACTTAGTTTTATGCCACTATTAAGCGGAAATATTTGGTCATTTTGTCCCCATATAATAAGCGCTTGAGGCAGTTTTTTAGGATCATATTGTTGGATTCGATCTCTGTCATTAGGCAATGTTTTAATTAATTGTGTTCGTTGTGGCTTCCATTGCGAAAAGTAATCAAGGTAAATTTGATTTGCAATAAAATCAGGGATGCGCTTTTTCTCAATAAATACGTTGTCATAAAGACGTTTAACATCATCACCACTGTTGGGCACAAATAACTCTTCTGGCGAGTTAATACCTGCGCGTTTAACTAAATCATCTAAATCGTCATCACTAAATAATGGGCCTGGGCTAGCAATGATCACTGCTTTATTGATGCGTTCAGGTGTCAACATCATGTCATAGGTGATAAAACCACCATAAGAAATACCCGCGACATCTACTTTCTTTAGCTGTAACGTATCAACTAATTGCCAAATAGCATTCGTTTGGGTTGAGAGTTGTGCGGCATTATCACTGTATGATTCACCAAACCAGAGTAAATCGGGTGCAATTATATGGTACTTTTTACTCAGCTGTAGCATTTCAGCTTTCCATGTCGCAGCCGCAGTACCGCCAAAACCATGCAATAATAATAGAGGCTGACCTTGACCACCTTCCCAATAGGTTAGTTTACCGCCTTCTTTGAGTGTTATTTGGTGCTTGCTAAAGCCTTCTTTCTCTAAAGATGACTGATCGTGTTCTGTTTTCCAACGAACAACTTCACAGCCAGTAGTCATGAAAACTAATGTCCATAAAAGGATAAAATAATGTATGAATCGTTTCATAGGTTGCTCTAATAATTGAAAAACGAACTAATTATACGATGTTTTATTGTTGTTGGTAAGAATATTCATAGCTAATAATAAAAATAAAAATGTGAAGTCTGTATTTGTTTTTTGAGTTAGCATTATGTCAAAATTCAATTTTATGTTAATCAGTATGTTGCTAAAGAAAACAATCGATAGCATAATCTTTTTCTATAATAAATTTTTATATATAATCGTATTATTGCCATACGAAATATGTATTAATATTTAGATCGAAACTACGTATTAACGACTAGGAGACACTATGCGTGTATTAGTTACTGGTGGTATGGGCTACATTGGTAGTCATACTTGTGTACAAATGATTGAAGCGGGTATGACCCCAATTATTGTTGATAATTTGTATAACAGTAAAGAAACCGTATTAGGGCGCATTAATAACTTAACTGGCGTAACACCTGCATTCTATAAAGGTGATATTCGTGATCGTAAATTTTTAGACAGTGTTTTTGCTGAAAATGATATCGATGCGGTAATTCACTTTGCGGGACTAAAAGCCGTAGGCGAGTCAGTAGAAAAGCCACTAGAGTATTACGACAATAATGTTAGTGGTACATTAGTGCTTGTTGAAGCGATGCGTGCCGCTGGTGTTAATGCAATTATCTTTAGCTCATCAGCAACAGTTTATGGCGATCCTGCATCTGTGCCGATCACTGAAGATTTTCCAACAAGTGCAACTAACCCATATGGCCGTAGTAAGCTAATGGTAGAAGAGTGTCTTGCTGATATTCAACATGCATATCCTGAAATGAGTGTGACATTACTGCGTTACTTTAACCCAGTAGGTTCGCATAAATCAGGCACTATGGGTGAAGATCCACAAGGTATTCCTAACAACTTGATGCCATTTATTTCTCAAGTAGCTGTTGGTCGTCGTGAGTTCTTATCTGTTTTTGGTAACGACTACCCAACAGTTGATGGTACAGGTGTGCGTGACTACATTCACGTGGTTGATCTTGCTGATGGTCACCTTGCAGCATTAACACACAAAGGCCGTGAAGCAGGCTTACACATTTACAATTTAGGTACTGGTAACGGTAACAGTGTATTGCAAATGGCAAAAGCATTTGAAAAAGCTTCTGGTGTAGAAGTGCCTTATAAGATTGCACCACGTCGTGCTGGTGATATTGCTGAATGTTGGGCTGATCCTGCGAAAGCAAAAGCTGAATTGCATTGGGAAGCAAAACTAACACTTGATGATATGACGCAAGATACTTGGCGTTGGCAGTCAACAAATCCAGATGGTTACCCTGACGCAGAGTAATTCTAGATTGGATTAAATAAAAAGGCGCTAATTTAGCGCCTTTTTTTATGAGGAAAGAATAGACATTAATAATGTTTATTAGTGGTAGCATAGGGTTTCGCTACAAAGAAGATGATCAAACTAGCAATAGCGCCAAGAGTATCGGCTAGCATGTCTTTTTGCGCATCCCAAATATCACCTTGGGATCCTAGAAACTCAATACCTGCTTCGCCACCAGCACTGGCGGCATACCACCATTCAACAATTTCATAAGCGGCGGCTGTTGCCATAATGGCAAATAAACCAAAGAGTGCAGCAATGATTGGTTTGCAATGGCCTTTACGTACTAAAAATTCGGCGACTGGAAATGCATATAAACCAATTGAAAAATGTGCAAAGCGATCAAACTGATTACGGTTTGAATCTAGAAGGTGGTTAATCCAATCAAAAGGGACATTTGCAAACGTGTAATGGGCACCAATATTATGTAATACCAGCCATATTGCCATTAACGTGTAAGCAAGGTTACTAAACACAAAATAACGGTAGCTGATCACTAAAAATAAAAATACGATGACGAGAGGAATAGCTTCTGCAATCCATACTGCACGAAAAGCAGGATTAAGGCCAAGCGCAATAAAAAAGATGATATAGCACAGCGCTAACCATTTTGGGTATTTGTTCCTAATCATTTCAATTCCTTATCATTAGTATTGATCCAAAGGATAACGTTTTTGATGTAGTTATAGCAATAAAGATTATCAATATGTTAACGCAGGTGAGGTGCGTTATTTTAGGTTTTTTAAAGTTGGTTTGTGTTATAATTTCCAACTAATGTTTTCACAATATTGTGATATTCATCATATTTGACAGTACACACTCATAATCTGAGTTGTTTTTACCGGAGCATCATTTTGCATTTTAAAGATCTTGGCTTAGACCCACGCCTATTAAAGAAACTGACTCATTTGGCGTTTGATCGAGCAACCGAAATTCAACAAACGGCAGTCCCTGTTGCTATTGCAGGCAAAGATATTTTGGCATCGTCGAAAACGGGTTCCGGTAAAACTCTGGCATTTTTATTACCTGCGATGCAACGTATGTACCGTAGCAAGCCATTTACTCGTCGTGATCCTCGTGTTCTAATTTTGACGCCAACGCGTGAATTAGCAAAACAAATTTTTGCACAGTTACGCACGCTTAATGCGGGAACACCGTACGATGGCACATTGATTGTTGGCGGTGAAAACTTCAACGACCAAGTAAAAGCATTACGTAATGATCCGATGTTTGTTGTTGCAACTCCTGGTCGTTTTGCTGATCACCTTGAGCACCGCAGTACACATCTTGATGGCTTAGAAATGCTGATTCTTGATGAAGCAGACCGTATGCTTGATCTGGGCTTTGAACCTCAACTACGTCGTATTAACGAAGCGGCTAACCACCGTCGCCGTCAAACATTGATGTTCTCAGCCACGATGGACCATGTTGATGTTCTTGATATGGCTTCTGAAATGTTAGATAACCCTAAGCGCATTTCAATTGGCCACTCAGCAGAAGAACACACAGATATTACTCAACGCTTTATTTTGTGTGATCACTTAGATCATAAACAAGCATTGCTTGATAAAGTGTTAGAAGTAGAAGATTACAATCAAGTTATTATCTTTACTGCAACACGTGCTGATACCGATCGTCTAACCGCTGAGTTAAATGAACGTAAATTAAAAGCTGTTGCACTAAGCGGTAACTTGAATCAATCGCAACGTAATAACATCATGAGCCAGTTTGAGCGTAATTGTCATAAGATTCTTGTGACAACAGATATCGCCTCTCGTGGTCTAGATATTGATAGCGTATCGCTTGTTATTAACTTTGATATGCCAAAACATGCTGAAGAATATGTTCACCGTGTGGGCCGTACTGGTCGTGCCGGTAACAAAGGTGATGCTGTTTCATTAGTTGGTCCTAAAGACTGGAAGAGCTTTAAAGCGGTTGAAGCATTCTTGAAACAAAAGATTGAGTTCACAACAATCGAAGGCTTAGTTGGTAAGTTTAAAGGTCTTAAACCGGTACCGAAGAAGAAGATTGTTAAGAAAACAACAACGAATAAAACGGGTACTGCTAAACAAACGCAAGCACCTAAAGCGAAGAAAAGAGTTGATAAGCGTTTTTACGAAAACCAAGCTGTGGGTAATGATGTCTTTATCCCTAAGAAAAAACGCAATACTGATGTAAGCCAAGATGACTAATAGTTAATGATTCAATAATCGTTAACAAATAAAAAACCAGACTGAGTGTCTGGTTTTTTTTGGCTACAGCATTGGTTGCAGCAAGAAGTGTCGTTATACGATTAACGTAATTGGTACACTTGACCTTCTTTATCAGCTTTAACAGCAGCAAAGCTTAATACGAATGGACCTTGCGCTTGAACAGTTGCTGGTAATGTTTGAATTGCTTGTTTTGCTTCTTCACGGGTTGCAAAATTACCGTAAGTAACTGCATACCAGTTACGACCTAGTGCATGTTTCCAGTTAACCCAAATTGGTTGATCGCTAGTGATTGGCTGAAGGTAACCACGTAGGTTACGTTCTTCACTTAATGCTAAAATCTGAATGGTAAAGTGTGAAGGGTTAATATCGCCAAACGCTTGATCGTTGGTCATTGATTCTTCATCAGCAAGATGTGCATCATCATTATTAATGTAATCACTATCAATAACTGGCTCATTAGTTACTGTTGTTTCAGGAGCAACAGTTTCAATTGGTGCTGATGTTTCTACTGGTTGTTGTTGACACTGTAGGTTTGCGCTATCAACTTTAGACGGTAACAGGTAACCAGAATCACAAGGGCTATCAGATGAAGCACAACCAGATAATGCGAATAGACCTAATACAACTGCTGCCTTTAATGGACGAGATGTCATTGTTTTCTCCGAAGAATATTTAATAATTTGTAAATGTGGTAGCAGTATTCATGACTTTTCATGACGCAAATATCACTATTAACAAATGTCTTTATACTTAGAATGTATTGTAGCGAAAAACGGCAAATAATTGACATGATAATTACAGATTACAGGTTAAATGTATGTTTTTTAATCAAGTCAACTATTCCAAATGAGAATAGGTTATATTCTCTTGAATAATTGATGTTTAAATAGGGCATATATTTTTTTACTCTTTCATAGAGGGAAACGGTATTTTTAAAACTCAAATCATTAGTTAACATATTAATAACAAGCTGAGTTTTGAATGGATCGTTTTTATGAAAGCATGGTTACTTAGAATACATGACCGTAAACGACTGATTATGGCAACCGTCGCTGCAATGTTATTGGTGGCAATTTCTTTAGTTACGACAGGGTTTATCAGTGCATTATGTGATTTAAGCGCATTTGCTATTTTATTCACTGTTGTATGGTTAAAGGTGTGTGAATCACAGCCCCGATATAAGTCGAATGAGTAATTAATTCCTTATGTAAAAATAAAAATTAAGCCCTAATAAGATGTTATTCCTATGGAGAGTGAGATAATTCCACAAGGAATAATAGGTAAAAGCAAATACAATAACGCAACAATTATGCAAATAAAACAGAACATACAACCAGTTAATCGTTTATATTCATACTTTTATTGATATATATTTTAATAAAATGTGATTAGGTGCTAATTATTGCTTCTATATAAACTTTATTATCAGCACGAATTTTTACTGAATATTACATCAGTAATGTAAACGCTGTTATTAGGGAGTATAGATGTGTTTATTATTGAATTTTTGATTGTATTGGTATGTATCTTAGTGGGTGCACGAATCGGTGGTATCGGTTTGGGTGTAATGGGGGGTATCGGCCTTGCAATTCTAAGCTTTGTTTTTGGCTTGCAACCAACCAGTCCACCAATTGATGTAATGTTAATGATCATGGCAGTTGTTGCGGCTGCGGCTGCAATGCAAGCGGCGGGTGGTCTTGAATACTTAATTAAAATTGCGTCAAATATTCTTCGTAAAAATCCTCGTCATATTACATTTATAGCGCCGCTAGTGACTTATATGTTCACTTTTTTAGCGGGTACAGGTCATGTTGCTTACTCTGTATTACCTGTTATTGCTGAAGTGAGCCGTCGCAGTGGCATTCGTCCAGAACGCCCACTTGGTATGGCTGTTATCGCATCTCAGTTTGCGATTGTTGCAAGCCCGATTGCTGCGGCTGTTGTTGCTTTAGTTGCTTTTCTTGAGCCTCAAGGTATTACATTAGCTGATGTATTAATGGTAACTATCCCAGGCACATTCTGTGGTTTAGCATTAGCGTGTGTTGTCGTTAATAAAATGGGTAAAGATCTAAAAGATGACCCAGAATATCAACGCCGTATGCAAGATCCTGCTTTCCGTAAAGAAATGGAACAAGAAGTTAAAGTAGAAGAGATCGTTATTAAACCAGCAGCAAAGAAAGCGGTTGGTCTATTCTTATTTGGTGCGTTAGCTGTTGTTATTATGGGTGCATTCCCTGGACTACGTCCTAACTTTAATGGATCTGCAATGGGCATGGCACACACGATCGAGATCGTGATGCTAGCTATTGCAGCTTTGATCATCTTGATCTGTAAGCCTGACGGTAATGTGATCACACAAGGATCTGTTTTCCATGCTGGTATGCGTGCGATTGTAGCAATTTTTGGTATTGCATGGTTAGGTGACACATTTATCGCTGGTCACAGTGAAATGGTGAAAGAGGCTGTGTCTGGCTTAGTAGAAGTTGCACCATGGACGTTTGCATTTGCTCTATTTGCATTATCTGTGATGGTTAATAGCCAAGGTGCAACAACAGCGGTACTTGTGCCAGTTGGTATTACACTTGGTTTACCACCTGAAGTTATTATTGCGACGTTCGTTGCGGTTAACGGTTACTTCTTTATTCCTAACTACGGCCCTATTATTGCTTCAATTGATTTTGACCGTACTGGCACAACAAAGATTGGTAGTTACATCTTTAACCATAGCTTTATGATTCCAGGTTTATTAAGCATGGTATTTAGTATTATCTTTGGCTTTATTTTCGCAAGTTTTGTCTTGTAAAAAGCAAGGTAAATATAACGTAAAAAATAAAGTAGATTAAATAAAAAACCTCTATATCTTCATGTTGGACATTGAAGAATAGAGGTTTTTTTATGTCAATATAAAAGCACTATTTTATTAATGTTGGTTAAAGAAATAGCTCAATGTAAGTCAATGATGCAGTACCAATTGCTAACCAAAGGATAACACCCAGTAATAAAGGCTTATGTCCTGCATTGCGTAATTTGCTGACGGTTATACCTGAGCCAATTAAAAATAGGCACACTACTAATAAACGTTTTGATGCATCAAAGATAAGAATATAGGTTGAGTGAAATTGTGGAATAAAATGCGCAATTAAGATAGCTAGGCAATAAAACACAATAAAGTAAGGAATACTGATTTTCTTACTGTCACCTTTAAACATTAAAGCACTGCCAAACGCGACAGGAATGATCCATAGTGCACGTGCCAGTTTTAATGTTGTCGCAGTTTTTAGTGCTTCATCCCCATAAGAGCCCGCCGCACCTACTACTGATGATGTATCATGAATGGCAATGGCAGCCCAAGTACCAAAGGCATGTTGACTCATTTCTAATAAATGCCCAACCGCAGGGAAAAGGAAAAGCGCCATGGCGTTGAGTACAAATACAGTGGCTAATGCTAATGAGGTTTGGTCATCACGCGCATTAATGGCAGGCGATACCGCAGCAATGGCACTACCACCACAAATAGCCGTACCCGCAGCGATTAAATGGCCGGTTTTTTTATCCAACTTTAAAAAGTGCGTTGCTAGCCAACCCAAAAATAAAGTAAAGAAAATAGAAGAGATAATAAGCCCTAATCCTTGACGGCTCGCTTCAATGGCTTCGTTTAAATTAATTCCAAACCCTAAACCAATAATGGAGTATGACAAAAGTTTTTTGGTTAGAGCAGCAAGATTAAATTGGGTCGGTACGAAACCAAAGCTGGCTAAAGTAAAACCAAGAATTAATGCAATGGGTGAGCTAATGAAAGGCGCTAAACATATTATTGCAGCTAATATAAATATAATATCAGCAGGACGTAAGTTTCTAATTTTTTGATTTAGGGTCATTTTTATGGTTGAGATGGGTTATTTATAAGATCTCGAATTATACGCACGTCATTCTATTTAGTTTAGTTAAATATTTTTAAACGAGGGTTAAGGGATATTGAATATTCATTGATGCTGATTGTTATTTTTTTTGCCATGAACCGTGGCTGTTTTGATAAAAATGACCGGCTTGGGTTTTTTCTATCGCTTTATGGTACGCCCGCTGTTTGACGGTACTTAGAGATAAATCATGCGATTGGCTAATGGCTTGGTATGTCTCTTGTCTATGGCTATTAACTGAGTTTATAAGTCGACTTACATCAGCGTTATTACTCGATTTAATCGCAGCAATAAAGCCCGTGTTTGTTTCACCGACTAAGCCTTGTTGTTTGGCTTGCTGCAATGTAATTGCAAGTACAGTGCTTGAATTGAACAACAGTAAATAACCGCCAAGTAACACAGCGTAAAGGGATGACGATTTCATAAGGTTACCTTAATATTGAATGACAAAAACCATTAAAAGACGGCTTTATTATCAAATAATTGTTCTATTTCTCGATCAACTTTTATTTTGATTTCATGTTCAATTTTAACATTAAGATTAACCTCTATTGGTTTGTCTGATGCTGCAACTTGTATGGTTGGCGTACACCCAATAAGCAATAGAACGATGATAATAGCAAATACGTAATGCAAATTGGGCTGGTGCAGTGTTGCTTGAAAATAGTTCATGCTGATAACCTTTAATGCTATGGGTGGTTAAAATGCTCACTAATTTTTTGCTCGACATTTGAAGCATTTAGCATGTTAATTGTTCTAATAAGTTCAAGAATATTATCTTCAATGGCTACGTTTATGTTGATTGGGCGACCAGATTGAAAATCAGGGTTATAGCCTTTGAAATGAGATTGTGTTTTTAACACGCCATCTTTAGCATAGTTAACTTTTATGGCTAAGGTACGATAATGGTAGTTTTTAAGTATTTCACTGACCATTAATGGACTTTGATGACCGACAGCTTTGATTTTCTCATCAATGACAGATCCTGCAATATAGCGTAATACCCCCCCAGGGTAGCGAGAGTGAAGTGTGGCATGATGAATCTCAAAGTGACCATCAACCATTGTGATCGGGATCGTACCATCAAGGATCCCTGTGAACTCAATGCTTTCATGATCAATAAGATCCGCTGCTTGTTTAATGTTAAGGCCAAAGACAGTGATGGGTATGGGCGTTAGTTTATGCAAGTTAGTAAGGCTAATATTATGTGCACTGACACTTCCACCCAGTAATGCGGCTGATATTCGATGTAATGTATATTGGTTTGTTAGCGTATTAATATCAATGAGTAAACTAGGGTTAGTGAGTATGATGCCTGCATGTAGTTGTTGTGCAAATAACGAAATAGGATGCAGGGTTTGAATCCCTTGAGGAGAGAAAGCAATATTAGCACTGCTTTCTAATTGAGTAATATTAATGCCGTAGTAACTGCCTGAAAGTAGATCTGTTGCAACTGTTGCGTTGCCGATGATGTGGCTATTACGATCAATAATAAATGAAGCGCCGTAGGTGATATTTCCGTCTGTAATATCAATCGGTAAAGTTAATGCTGGAAAGTAGTAGTTTTTTAAACTATTGGCTGGTGTAAAAGCAATGGTCTGACGGTGTAATTTAACATGGGTTTTTTGGGTTGTGAGATCAGCGTTAATATCCATTTTTGCTAAAATATCATCATGACGATTGGTCAAGGTCGCGTTAACGTTAAGTGTCTTATCTGCTAAATGGAATTTCCCGTACAGTGTACTTAACGGAAATAACTGTTTACGATTACGTTGAGCGGCATCCATGATGATTTTAAAGTGACTTGAGAATGTTGTCGGTGTTGGGGGAAATGTGTTTTTTATGGATCGGTTTTTCAAAAGAGTATCGTTTAATGGTGTCTTTTCAAATAAGAACTCATGGCGTAATAAAAATTGGCTTACATCAATGTGGAGTTGCGCTTTATAGTCAGTAATCGGTAATGTTTTTTGTGTTTGATGACGGGTTGCCAATTTGGCGGTTAGCTGTGCCTGAGTTTGTTGAGGTTGGTATAACGTCAGGGCAATGCGATCCTGCTTTTTTTCAAACAATCCAATTAATTGATTTAAACTGAAATCAATATCATCAATCTTATTACTGGCTAAAGTCGGAATACCTTTAAAGGTAAGCTTTTTGGTTTGTAAATGTGCGTGTTGTAATTGTGATATCAAGTAATTATTAGCCCACGTGGCTTTTATGTTTGATCTAAAAATGATGTCATCAACTTGACTATCAACGACGGGTCGTAATGTATTGATACTAGCATTGATCTTAGCGTTAAGGTGACATTGCAAGTTAGGGTACAAACAATTGAATTCATTAATAAGTAATTGCAGTTTAGATTTCGTTTTGGCGTTGTTAAAACTGATGGTTTCATTTTTATCACTTAAAGCGAGACTAAAAAGCTTATTTTGATAATTGATATTAAAGTTTATTTTACCATCGCTGTTCATTTGAATATTCGCGACATGTTTGGGGGCATTATTATGGCGTTTGGTTTTGTCTTTAGTAGCAAAGAACGGAGCTTCAAAGGCATATTTATTGAGTTCAATAGTAAAAGATGGCGGTAATTCAATACCAATCAAGTAATGGGCATCAACAATTTTGTTATTAATAACCATGGGATGAAAAGGTTTAGATAAACCACTCACAATTTGCTTCGCATAAAAGCGTAATGGGCCGTTTATTTTAGCGTCAGGAACATCTTCAAGCCCTAACCGATCGGTAAATTCTTTGGTGTTTTTGAAGTTAGCATTGCAATTTAAATAGTGTGGTAATGGCTGATGAAAAATGACTTTAATATCACAATTAAGGTTATTACCGTCACTTCGAGTCATTATGGTGTGAGCACGAGCGTCTGTTTTTGATAGATGATAAATATTAACATCAAGCAGGTATGGGTGTGGGCTTAACGCTTTTCCCTTAACAATAAAACGCGCTTTGGTCTTCTTTTCTGTCGCTATATTTAAATCTTTAGCTTGTTGATCTATTTTCTGACGCGCTTGTTTTCGACGTTGGCGTTGTTGTTTATTCTCACTGGTAACGGCTGAAGGCTTATCAAATGTAATTGTGCTGTGGTTGATGTTTGCAGCTGTTGCTAGGTTTGCCATTGTGGACGATGCCGCTGCTGTTGGTGTTTCTAAAATGACTTTAGCATCAATTAATAAATCACCATAAGTTAGTGCATTTACTTTTAATTTTTTAATGGGTAAACGAGCAAGATTAGCAATAGCTTGTCCGAGATGGATCCCTTTGCTATCGATGTCTGTGCGATTGATAAACGCGGGCAAATATTGAGGTTGTTCGAGCTTTACTGTTTTAGCCGCTAGTACCATTGTGGGTAAACTACGGTTAAGATCAAACGTTAACGATAATTGAGAGATAATTTGCTCAGTTAGTGTGTTATTTAGTGTTTCCCATTGCGGGTGGATAGATGCAATAGTAACGGCAACAGGGGTTTTATTATCTAGCCATGCAATTGAGAACTGGCTGTTATTATACAATAAGGAATAATGTGGTGAGGGCTGAATATGAGGAAAGAAAAGGCTCAATTTACCTTTACTTGAATGACCTGAAATAACCAGATGTGGATTATGACTGATAGTGACATCAACCTGTTCTAAAATTTGGGTTGCAGCGGCTTCTTTACCATCACTGTGTGCCGCTGACGTGGTCACCTTACGAGCATGGGCGTTAATCGCGAGCGGGTATTTAAAATCAACAAATCTAAACGTAGCATCAAAAAAGTGGATATAACGTAAATAAAGCTGTTGTTTTTCGAGTATCGCAGTGGCCGTTGGGGAAAGCTCAATTTCATATTTCTTTGCAAATAAGCGATAACTGCCTTCATCAAGGTCATTATTAGGATCTGTTTGATGTTGTAAAGCAAGCTGGTGGAAGGTGACGTTGTAACTGAAAATGCGTAACGAAACATGTTCTGCATGAAGACCATTGTCATAACGCAGTCCTTTAAGATCAGTGATCGTTACATGGTTAATGTGCAACCATATAAGACCAATTATTGGCATCAGTAGTATCAATCCCAATAGCGATAACCCAATTTTAGTGCCGCTACGTAACCGCGACGTTTTAGCCTCCGTTGGTGGTGATGGCGTAATATTGTGCTCAGGCGATTTCACAGCGATAGGTCACCTTATGAAAAAGAATAATGTCGTTATTAGTAATAAACTACCGATAAACGATAAGGTGTAATGATGATCATTTACCTCATCTTTAAACATATACCAGATTCTACTATTCGTAAGTCATCCGCTTCATTAATTCAATAGAATTCACTATAAAGTGACTAATTATTCTTATCGTTACAAAATATACGGTGTTACATCTTTTAGTTTGAATTTCTATGCGCTTTTATTGTTGGCACTAATTGTCTAAATAATACAACCATCCTTGATAGGTGGTTGAATAAATACCGTTACATTGCCTTTGTTGCTGCTGGCGCTGTGCTAAAGGGAAAGAATCAAACAAACGTTGGTAACGAGCAGGATTACTGCCATAGACCAAACACAAAATATGCTGATAACGTTGTTGGCTAAGACTATGTTGCTGAATAAAATTGTTATTTCTAAGGTTCGAGTTATTTAAGGCTTGAGTACTAAATAAGCGACTAGCATTAATTGCAATGTCATCACCTCGATGAATATCATTAAGTAGCAAAATAACCACAAAATTATCGACGGTTGTTTCACTATTGCCTAATACGGGAATAGCACGATCTAGAATATAAGCATGGCCAATCTCATGCAGTAGTGTCAGTAATAGGGCATCAGTTGTTGCCTGATAGCGTTGTTGTTGGGTTGGATAAGCACCTGTTTTCGATACATGTTCTAAAAGTTGATCAATATATTGGTAAGGGATCTGGATTTGTCCTTTGGTTGAATCAAAATTAGGTCCTTTAGCGCTACCAAAAACGATATTTAAGCTAGGGGCAAAAATATACCGCGTCTGACTTAGTTGTTTAATGGTTGCGAGGATAGAGGAGTGTTGAATGATGTCTTTTGCTTGTTGTTGTTGGGTGTTAGCGGGCGTGAGAAAGACAAAGTTAACCGTAGGGACAGGATCTAATGCTAATCCATAGCTACCGCCGGTTGGTTGGTCTGTTCCTGCGTAACTAAAGCAAGAGAGTGTCAGGCAGAATAAGCCGTATATGAACTTTAGTGGGGATGATAACTGCGAAAATGTTGGATTAGCCTTTGCACTCACCTTTTCACCAACCAGTTGATCAAAAGCGATAAAATGTTTATTCACGATGTCACCTCATACTGCTATAGATGTATCATAAGTGATAATTATAGCGGATGAGACAATAGGTAACGCTGTAAAAACATTAAATCACCTTATTTATAACTATTAATGATTCACTGCATGTTGTTTTATATTGGCTGTGCTTATTTTAACGGTAATAGCATATCAACGATACCATCGGCCAATTGCACATCAATTTCAAACCCCATTTTTTGCGCGAGAGTGATCATGCCTCGATTGGTCGGCATTGTCATTCCGGTTAGAGTATGAAGCCCGCGTTGTTTAGCATAATCAATAAGTTTGCTCATTAACATTCGTCCTAAACCTGCGCCTTTAAGATCAGAGCGAACAAGAATCGCAAATTCAGCATCATTATTGTTGGCATCCGATAATGCACGTGCAACACCGATAATCATTTCATCATAAACCGCCACGAAGGCCATTTCACGATCGTAATCGATTTGGGTAAATTTGGCTAAGGCCTCATGATTTAATTCTCCCACATCAGAAAAGAAGCGTTTATATAGATCCTCTTCTGATACTTGGCTTATAAAAGCTTTATGGGCAGGTTCATCTTCCGGTAATATTGGGCGAAGTAATATTGATTTACCGTCTTTAAGCTGGCATTGCTGTTCATATTCTTTAGGATAAGGACGGATCGCTAATCGTTGTTGAATATCACCATTAAATGCAGCGATATCCATAGAGGCATCAATGATCGTTAATTCGTCACCAGAGATCAGTAGTGGGTGAATATCTAATGCACTAATATCAGGGCAATCAATGACCATTTGTGAAATAGTCACTAGCAATCGGCATAGTGCGGGAATAGATATCTTTTCTAAACTGCTGCGCTGCTTTATTTTGTTACGCTTTAAGGCATTAATGACCATATAACGGGCAAGTGCCATATTTAGCGGCGGTAGCGCAACCACGGCATCACGTTCAATATCCCAATGAATGGTTTCTTCGCCCAACATGATCACAGGCCCAAAAACAGGATCGTTATGGACACCAATACGCAATTCTTGCGCACCGGAGCGGTTAGCCATACGTTGAATCAATAAGCCATCAATTCGTGCACTTGGATAGTGTAAAGCGACGCGAGATAAGATGGCATCGGCGGCATTAGCCACTTCATTGGCATTTCGTAGATATAAAACAACGCCGTGGATCTCTGATTTATGACGAATATCGGGAGAGCGTAACTTCACAGCCACGGGATATCCAATCTGTTCGGCAATATGTACCGCTTCAGCGGCATCAGAGGCTATCCATGTTGGCAATGTTGTAAAACCATAGCTTTCTAGTAACGGTCGTACTTCATGAGTTTCAAGGTGGTAAATATTTTGCTGAAGTAAACGTTGTATTTCATGGCGAACATAATGCGGGTCTGCGGTAATGTCACTGACTGATACAGGAGTCTCCATTAACTGACGTTGATTACGGCGGTATTCGACTAAATGCATGAAAGCTGAAATCGCACTTTCAGGTGTACGATAAGTCGGTAAACGCGCTTGAGTAAAAAGACTACGCGCGTTGGTCGCTTCATTTTCACCTGACCAATTGGTTAAAATGTTAAATCGTTGACTGCGAGGATGCTGGTGGAGGATATCAATAATGACTTTGGCGGTGTTAGTGCTATGAGCTATCGCTGACGGGCTATGTATAATAAGTAAGGCATCAAAATCATCGCTGTCCAATAGAATATTAAGTACTTGTTGGTAACGTGCAGTATTAGCATCCCCCATGATATCTATCGGGTTTGTCTGTGACCAATAACAAGGCAATACTTGTGACAGCTTTGTTATTGTTGCCGCACTTAGTTGGGCTAATTTTCCGCCTCTGTCTGATAATGCGTCTAGTGCCATAATAGCAGGGCCACCACCATTGGTGAGAATCGCTAATCGTTCACCGCGTAACGGTACTGAATGGGCCAGTGTTTCAACCGCAGCAAATAGATCATGGGTTGTATGTACGCGTAACATACCAGAGCGTCGAATAGCGGCATCATAAATTTCATCAACCCCATGCTCACCATTGGTATGTAATAAAGCGGCTGAACGTCCAGCGCTTGTACGGCCACTTTTTAATACTAAAATACGACGGTTTCTTGCTGCTGCGCGGGCTGCTGACATAAATTGGCGCGCATCTTTAATATTGTCGATATAAAGTAAGATTGCTTCAGTTTTTGTATCTTGGCTTAAAATATCAAGTAACTCGGCAAAATTAATGTCGCAGGCATCTCCTAAAGAAATAAAAGTAGAAAAGCCAATTTGTTTATTCTGTGCCCAATCAAGAATAGTGGTACACACTGCTGCTGATTGTGAAATAAATGCGATATTGCCTTTATTAGCACGAGTAGGGGTGACGGAAGCATTTAAGTTCAACCAAGGTAAAATTATCCCCATGCTATTTGGGCCAATAATACGCATATTATAACGCTGTGCATTGGTAAGCATTTGTTGCTGGTGGCTAATAGCTTCTTTGTTGTTAGTATGAGGAGCCATACCCGCGGCAATAACAATCGTTGCTTTTATTCCTTTTTCCCCTAGCTGGTTAATAATATCGGGAACAAGCTCTGCGCGAGTACATACAATAGCAATGTCTGGAATAATGGGCATTGATTCAATGTTGCGATAAGCCAGAATTCCGGCAACTGCAGCATACTTTTGGGTGACTGGAATAATTGGCCCGGAAAAACATTCTGATAACAAATTACTAACAACTACATGACCAATTCGATTGGGATTATTTGATGCACCAATGACGGCAATACTATGTGGCTTAAAAAAATAAGTAAGGTTGTCCATACTGTATGCACTTTATATTTACATTTCTGACATTTTATATAGAAATATGAAGAATGTATCTATTTAGTGGCTATTATGTGACTTAAAATCGATAAAAGGAAAAGATAAGCGGGTAATTTTAGGTGTTTATATTCTATTTTGAATACTATTATGCCTATAAGTATTATTACGTATTTATATTGATAAACACACAATTATTGTATTGATAGTGTTAATATTGTGTGTCTTAATATATGGGTAATTAAAGCTCTAGGTGTTAAACAATTAAGATGATTCATGATTTATATTTTAGATATCAACCCAGATACTATAATGGTGAGATATACTCTTATGAGGCATTATTAAGAAGCCATATACACAATTTTAATGTTGAGGATTTTGTGTATTCAATTCAATGTTCAGCTCATTTTGATTTGAATATTATTTTGAAAGTACTTCAAGACAGAAAATCATTGCATATTTGCGATGATGTTTCCATATCATTGAATATCTCGATTGCAAGTTTACTCGATAATGATTTTATAAATCAATGCTTGGATATTTTTGAAACGGAGAAAAATATCACATTAGAATTAACTAATCATGATAAAACAGATAATTTCGACGCTATCCAAAAAGCAATATTACTTCTTAAAAATAAAGGGGTTAGGTTTGCTATTGGGGATTTTGGTAAAGGATATTTGAATACGGATAATTTCTTATATCTTGATGTAGATTATATAATTTTAGATCGTAGATTGATAAATAATATCAATGACAACTACATTACTTATTCAGTGCTTAAATCAAAATATGAATATATTGCTAATGTCCTTGGTAAAATTGTAATTATTGAAGGCATAGAAACATTTGAGCAATTTAATTTAGTAAAAGAATTTGGTGATATGCTATATCAAGGATTTTATTTCTCTCAAGCGATTGATATTAGTAAAATTCGGAAAATAGTTAATCCTCGATCTTTAAAAAAAGCACCTAAGAAAGAATTTTCATTAAAACTAGATCAAGCTATTTTTGACTTAAATCGGTCTCAAGATCCTGAAAACATACAAAAAGCTATTAATCAAATCAAAGAAATAGACAAATATAATATTATTGGATTAACATCTAATACGTTTGATCTACATAGTGAACGTCAACGGATCAATCAAAATTATCGTGAAATTACAAAAAATAAAACAAGCTCACATTTTTTACTTGCCGCATCATTAGTATGTGGTTGCGATGGCGCTGTTGTTATTCGTGATAAAGACGGCAATGTCATTTTTAACAATGAGAAATTTATCAATTTTGTTGGTATTGATCTTGTTGATATACCTGTAGAAGAAGTATGTGAAAAAATTACAGATTATCGTAGTTGCTTAAATGTTGATAATGAACTTTTATCTAGTGACTCGTGCTTTATGATGGCTGATGAGGTCATTGAAACAAAAGATAATAGTGAGCTTGTTCATACATATAGGCAAAAGGTATCTCACTTCGGCCAACATTTCATTATTTGTTCTGTTTATGGCACCGTTGATTCTATCGTTGTCGATCCTCTGACTAATTGTTACCAAAAGAATTATTTATCATCAAACTATATGAATCAGTATAAGATTTTAGTTTTTATTGATTTAGATGGCTTTAAAGAGATTAATGATACATTAGGACATTATGTTGGTGATGAAGTCTTACGTGATTTTTCTTTAACAATGAAAGATTTATTACGAGATTCTGATGTGATGATACGTTTTGGTGGTGATGAATTTGTTATTCTATTAAATAGTCATGTGATTAAAAACGTTCAGCAACGAGTTGAACAATTAAGACAAAGTATCGAATATTATTTTAGTCAGAAAAAAATACAACTTAGTTTTTCTTATGGGATAGCTTCTTTAGAAGCCGGAGTTGACTTAGCGCTTAAGCGAGCTGATATTGCAATGTATCAAGAAAAAGCATTTAGAAAAAGTAAGCGACAATCTTTATTGGCATAATATGATTGTGTTCTAACTTATAGAGTAAACCGAGTTGTCTCTATAATATTACGTGCGTATTGGATATGATTAATTAGTATAAATATCGCTTTTATAAAGCTAACAAAGTGATACACGTAAATATAAAAAAAAGAGATCATATGATCTCTTTTTTTGCTGGTGGATAATAAAGCTGGTGGCTCAATTATTATAAGTAGCTTACACCTGGTAACGGCTTTTATCACCGATATCAAAATGTAGCGGCATACGCCATTTACTAAAGGCAGCAAATGCAAGTAATGCAGCACCTACCATAGCAAAGCCAACCCCAATATTTGCAGCATTAAATACGAAGCAGAACCAAAAACCGGCTAAAGCAAGAGGGGTTAATAAGAGTATTTTTACTTTAAAGCAGAAATATTCTTTTATTGAAAGTGCGCTAAAGACAAATAAAGCAGCACCTAAGGCTAATGGTTGCCATAAGCCCGCGATAAACCAGATTGCTGAGAATAAGCCCGCGCCTTGGATTAGCCAGCGAAAACGTTTGTCATAAATATGAACAGTTGTTGATGCTAATAAAGCGACCATAACTAGAAAAGGGGTTGCGGCATTGGTTTCTGAGCCAATGATTGTCATGATAATAGCAGCAACAGTGAATGCAGATCGGTATAGGATAACGGTTAGTTTATCAAGTATATCGAGTTCGCATTTAATATGTGGATCAGCCATTGAGGCTCCTAGGCAGTAGCAGAAAAGGTGGGTGATATTATTGTTAACAAAACAATATTTATTGTGAGCATGGTAACATAAATGCTTTTCGATTGATCAATCGTTATGATCTGTTTGATCGTAATCAAAAGCTACGGCAAACTATTATAGATCCTTTGTCATTCAATTGTTTTGATGATGAGCACCCCAATATTCGGTTGAGAATAAGAGAGAATAAAATGAAAAAAATTATCACATTGAGCCTGTTATCGAGCTTAGTGGGGTGTGCTCAATTGATGCCGCCAAAAACATCATTACAAACCCCGATTGAAACCATTAATACAACACAATCGACTGAAAAATTTGTAGAACCAACGGTCGTTGCTGAGTTAGATAAATCCGTTAAAACAGACCCTCTGTATCAATCGATAGATTCGATTGCCGTCAGCGAACAAGTTATAAAAGAGCAGCCAGCCGCAAAGGCCACACTAACAACTGAAAACACCTCAGAACCTACTGCTATTGAAGAAACGAATGAGCTAGCAGTAGATACAACAACAGATGTTGATGCCGCTGCCACAGAGCCAGCCGAGAATACTGCAACAGATGTTGATTCAGCTGCCACAGAGCCAGCCGAGAATGCAGCAACAGATGTTGATTCAGCTGCCACAGAGCCAGCCGAGAATACAGCAACAGATGTTGATGCCGTAGCCGTAGAGCCAGCCGAGAATACAGCAACAGATGCTGATGCAGCTGCCGTAGAGCCAGCCGAGAATATAACAACGGATGTTGATGCAGCTGCCGTAGAGCCGGCCGAAAATACAACAACAGATGTTGATGTAGTAGCGATTGAACCTGCCATAAATGCAGTGACGGAGATGGATGCTGCATCTATTGAATCAGCTGTGAATGCGGCAACAGAAACAGATAATACGGCGGCAGTCGCTATTACGACAGCGACTGTAACTGATGAACCTGAACCAATTGAGTCATCAAATGATACTACTGTGGATGATCAAACTGTTGTCGATGACCAAGCCTCGGCGAATGAACCCATAGCAGCTGATGATGAATATAAAACAACGGTTATGCATGGTTATAGTGTGCAGGTTACCGCATCAAGAGATGAACAATCATTAGTGACATTGCTGTCGTTATTAGATAGCCAGCAACCAGCTTGGTTAAATAAGAAAATGATTAATGGTAGTCAGGTTTATACTTTATTATTAGGGCATTACTCTGATCATGAACAAGCAAAAGCGGCATTAGCCTTGTTACCTGAAGCTTTACAGAACAATGGCGCATTTGTGAGGAATTTTTATGAGATTGAACATACTCGTTCACCACAATTGAAGCAATTACAATAATTCAATAGTTAATAGCAGATAAATGGTGGTTTAATCACCATTTTTAGCACAAACTTCGCATGATTTAAAAATAAATCACGATAAGATGATGTAGAGGGTGCATTCGCATTCGTTTTTTGATTACTATATTCAGCAGTGAATGCCTTATTCTTTTTGACCTTGGTAGTGTATCAAGGCTTTTGTAATCTGCATTGTATTGTGATTGGTCTAATTAAGGAACGATAATGAGTTCTATCCATGTATTATTATTATGCGGCGGCGGTAGTGCTGAGCATGAAGTTTCTCTCGTGTCTGCAAACTTTATTGAACAACAATTAAAAGCGATTGATGGCGTTAGCTATACACGTGTTGAAATGACTAAAAATGAAGGTTGGTTAAATGAAAACCAACATTCTTGTGAATTGAACTTAGATAAAACATTATCAGCTGTCGGTGAGCAACCTATCACGATTGATTACGTGATTCCTTGTGTACACGGTTTTCCTGGTGAAACAGGAGATCTGCAATCACTGTTTGATTTAGCTGGTTTGCCTTATTTAGGTTGTGGTGCAGAAGCAAGCACGAATTGTTTTAATAAAATTACCACTAAATTATGGTTTGATGCGCTAAATATTCCAAATACGCCCTATGTTTTCTTGAGTGAGAACACTGAAGAAGCACACCAGCAAGCGTTAGCTGCATTGAATAAATGGGGTAAGGTCTTTGTTAAAGCGGCGTGCCAAGGTTCATCTGTAGGCTGTTATAGCGTCGCAAACGCAGAAGAATTACGTACAGCTGTGAATAATGCATTTGGTTACTCTAACCAAGTGCTTATTGAAAAGACAATTAAGCCTCGTGAGCTAGAAGTTGCTGCTTATCAATTTGGTGATCAACTAATCATTACCAAGCCGGGTGAAGTATCATGCCCAGATGATAAGTTTTATAGCTATGAAGAAAAATATAGCACAGACAGCTTGTCAACAACTCAGGTTGAAGCGCGTAATATCACTGAAGAACAAATTGAAGCTATTCAGCACTATGCGCGTAAAGCGTTTGAGCAAATGAAGCTGAAAGATTTATCTCGTATTGATTTCTTTTTAAGTGAAGACAATGAAATTCTATTAAATGAAATTAATACTTTCCCAGGTATGACGCCAATTTCAATGTTCCCTAAAATGCTAGAGAACTATGGCCATGACTTTACAGACTTTATTGAAAAAGCGATTAAAAACGCCGTTAAGTAATATTTGACCCAGTGTTTTATTAGCCAACCTCTTATTATACTTTCAACGAGAAAGAATACAGGGTTGGCTTTTTTTATGCCATGTTAATGCTGTTTACTGAGCCTGTGTTATTTTCCATTTTTATTGGCAAATTTCTTTAAGGTGTTATCTCGTTTAGCACGTTGACCTATATATTGAGCGGGCATAGCAGGGCTTCGCCATCGACCTTGATGCTGTATTTGATGAATAGACAACCCCGCATCGGCTAAATCTTGACTTGCTCCCACCCGTGGTGATTGACCTGAAAAAATAACATCCGCCGGCAGATCTAGTTCTTGGCTCGCTCGTCTGAAAATTCGATAAATAGATGAATGATCGAGTGGATTATCACCAATATTGTTATGTCGATCTATACGTCTAAAAACAAAACCACTATCAATCATGGATAATGTTAACCAACGATTAATCGCTTGAGAGGCCACATCACTTAAGGCAATTAAGGTTCCATTCACCGACAGGGTAATTAAGCCTTCGGGGGTTACTTCAATGTCATTGATGGTTAGTGCTGTTACTTCTGAACGTTTTAGCATAGCTTCAAAAGTCATCGCCCAAATAGCCATATCTCGTACATCTTTGGCTTTTGTTGAAAGAATAAAAACATCAAGAAGATCGTGTAAATGATTATCACGAAAGCCCTGAGCATTAGTGTAATCATCATGTTTATCAAGACGTTGTTTATGCATGGCGAGTTTAATTTCATTACTTAAACAGGGATTAGGTAATGCATGACAACGGTGCACCAAACTAATAGTGACAATGTAACGTTTAAGACTGGCTAACTTACGGGTTTGTGCCATTTTTTCTATATAGCGATGAACAATCTCAGCTGATGCTGGTAATGCTGACGCTTGATGTTGTTCACAAAAAAGTAAAAAATTATTCCAATCATTTTTAAATGCAACCAAAGTATTTTTGGCATATTGTTGGTGTGTTAGTCGTTGCCAAACGGTAATGGACTCAGCAATGGTTGAAAAGTCAGTAATACTTGCATTACGAACAGTTTCATCTTCAATAACAGTGATCTTCTTAGCCATAACACCTCTAATGCACTATAACTTTATATGATATTGATAATAACAACGATCATCGAAAAACGAAAGAATTTTTATAAAAAGCTATCCTAGCTATTTAATAATTAATATTATATAAATAGTTAACATAATGATTATTAAAGAAACTCATACTTTAATAAGGTTGGGGATATGACAATTAAAAAACGCCTTTTTCATCGTGGTTATACTATTGAAAATAGCACTGGGCTTACATCAGACTGGAAAACAACCATTAATGGGCAAACCGTCAAAGGAATGATAACCAACATTAAAAAGAGTGTAGATTGGTGGTGCGATACCAAGGCTTTTGTGCCGCCAGAAAAATTTAATACTCATCCTCAGGTAAGGCAATCAACTGTAATAGCTAAATCTGAACAGTATCGAGGTATTGTTTTAAAAAATGATAGCGGTAAAGCCAATGAGTGGTACGTCATGGTGCGCGGGCAGTTAGTTAAAGGTGATATTGTTTCAATAAAAAAATATTTAGATAGAACGCTTACAGCCTAAAAAACAGTGCCTATTGATTACAGGCACTGATTTAGTTATTTGTTGAAGAATTAATCATCATCGTCGTGTTTTGATACATCAACTAAATAACGGCCATCTAGCCAGTTCCGGCCAATAAGTAATTTATACTCTAGTTTTTTACGATCACGTAAGTTGACTGGAATTGCATGATTTTTACCATTCCAAACTAGATCCATTACAACAGCATAGCGACGCTCAACACCTTGAGCGTTACGTATCTTACTGATTTTTATTATTTTGCTTGTGTGTGTTTGTTCTTGCCCTTGTGCATTTGCTGTTTTGAAGCTGATCATTTTACCCAGGTTTTCTTGCCAGCTTTTTTTGGTATCGTTAGGGTTATTATTACCATCGATAACGTGTAAATCATACGCATTAATGGACGTAGTATTTGCTCCCGTATCAATACGCGCCTTGTAATCCATATCAAGATCTTTAACGTAAATGGTCTCAACAGGGCCAACAATGTACTTTTCATCACACTGGTTGTCAGCATAGCTCATGGTTGATAGTGTTGCCGCAGCAACGAACATGGCAGACATAAAAACTTTTTTCACATAAACTCCTGATCTTATTAGCTCTTCATTCATAGATAATAGACTGGGTGGTAATAACAATGTTCAATTTTATGTAAAATTTAGGCAATTATTTGAATTTAATGTAGAAAAAGTTGCTTTTCGATTTGCTGGAAACATGATGTTGTTTGGTCAAACTGAATAGTATTAAAACCGAGTGCTGATGCTATTTGAATATTCTCACTATTATCATCAATAAACAGACTTTCTTGTGGTGTTAATTGATAACGATCGCAGAGCCTTAGAAATATTTCTTGTTCTGGTTTCATGACTAATTCTTTGCCTGAAACTAAGCCACCATCAAAAAATGAAATAAAATGATGCTTTTCATACAGTGTATCAAAAAAGGCACTACACATATTGGTCAGATAATAAAGTGAGTAGGGTTGTTGTGTTAATTGATTAAAGAGTGTTTCTGTTTGTTGTATTTTGGTCAAACTCAATTGAATATGTGCGATAAAATCTTCTATACGTTGTGATGATATTTGAGTTCGGGCTGAAAATTTCGGGATCACCTCCGCAATAAGCATTGTACCACGATCAAGTGATAGCCAATCAGGATGTTGAAGTACATCACGCAGCAATATTTCTCTCTCTGATGGTGATGTGGTGAAACTATTAACAATATGGTGTGGATTCCATTCAAATAGTACTGCGCCAAAATCAAAAATCACATTACGAATCATAAGATGTTCCGTTAGAGTACCATTTATTGATAGTATTGGTTCATGAGTATTTCGCAAGATTGATGTGCTAACTTTTAATGTTATTCACACAATCAAGCAACCAAGTGAGATAAATTGCACAATGAGTGATAATAGCCGTTTAGTTTTCTCAACCGAAACTGGTCGAATTAAAGAAGAAAAAGAACAACCTGTACGCCCAAAAGGTGATGGTATTGTTCGTATTCAGCGAGAAACAAAAGGACGTAAGGGCAAAGGAGTTTGTATTGTTTCAGGTCTTGATGTTGAAGATACCCAACTGAAGCTCATTGCTGCTGAATTGAAAAAAGTGTGTGGCTGTGGTGGTGCAGTAAAAGAGGGTAAAATTGAAATTCAAGGTGATAAGCGTGATGTAATAAAAGCGCACCTTGAAAAGAAAGGCCATACAGTTAAATTAGCTGGCGGTTGATAGCCAATTATATACGCTAAAAATCTGATTGGTCAGTAGTTTATATGAGGCAATAATTCAAACGATTATTGCCTTAATTCTATTCGTTTATATATATAACCACCAGCATTGTAATGTTATCTATTTTAAATTCCGCTATTATTTCTAATTTCAACCTTCCTCTTAAAGATATAAACCCTATTCGATAATATCTATTTTTGAATCAGTCTCGCAATCCGCATTTTTAATATAACGACTACTATTAAAGCAATTGCGACTGATTTAAGGAAGACTGTATGTCAGATGTGAATGTTTTTAAACAACCTAAACCGTTTTATCTCATATTTTCAGTAGAGTTCTGGGAGAGATTTGGGTTCTATGGCATGCAAGCCATTCTTACTGTATATATGGTCAACATTCTTGGCATGTCAGAAGCCGAGTCATTTACCTTATTTGGTGCATTTTCTGCGTTAATATTTGGTTCAGTAGCGATTGGTGGGTGGGTTGGGGATAAGATCCTTGGTACGAAACGGACCATTACTCTCGGGGCGTTTGTTCTTACTATTGGGTACTCTTTATTAGGGCTATCCGCAGCGGGAGGGTTTGGCGGAAAAGAACTTATCTATATAGCAATGGGTTTTATCACTATGGGTAATGGTTTATTTAAAGCCAACCCTTCAAGTTTACTTGCAAAATCTTATGAGGAAAATGATCCGCGTCTTGATGGTGCATTTACCATGTACTATATGGCGATTAATTTAGGTTCATTTTTCTCAATGCTATTAAGTCCTTGGATAGCTGAAAAAATGGGTTATGGCGTGGCTTTTGGTGTGAGTGCGATTGGATTATTAATTACTATGGTTAACTTTATGGTGATGGGCCGAATCGTTAAAAACATTGGTTCAAAACCTGATATGTTGCCCGTCAATAAACGTTATTATTTCGCAGTTGTGGTTGCCACTGTCGTGTTGAGTTTTTTGAGTGCGTTTCTATTACAACACTTGTTTTACGCTCATGCCATTTTGGTTGTAGTCGGAATTACAATAGTGTTTATTTATTTCAAAGAAGCATTTAAAACCCAAGGTCTAGAAAGGGCTAAAATGTTTGTCGCTTTTGTTTTAATGCTACAAGGTATTGTCTTCTTTGCGCTGTATTTTCAAATGCCGACGTCACTTAACTTTTTTGCTATTCATAATGTCAGTCATGATTTATTTGGCTTTAAAGTAGAGCCAGAACAATTTCAAGCGCTGAACCCATTTTGGATCATGATTGCGAGTCCATTATTAGCCATTCTTTATAATAAACTCGGTGAACGATTTGCGATGCCGTTTAAGTTTGCATTTGGAATGGTGTTATGTAGTTTGGCTTTTTTAATTTTGAAATTCTCAACTGGGTTTGCAAATTCACAAGGGATCATCAATTCAAATTGGTTAGTGGCAAGCTATTTATTACAGTCACTAGGGGAGTTGTTAGTGTCAGGGCTAGGGCTCGCTATGATTGCCCAATTAGTGCCACAACGCATGATGGGATTTGCTATGGGAATGTGGTTTTTAACATCAGCTACTGCCGCTATTTTAGCTGGCTGGATTGCAAGTTTAACGGCTGCGCCAGAAGGGGTTATTGAACCAACTCAAACTCTTGTTCTTTATGCGGAAGTCTTTGGTGAAATTGGGTATGTTACCGCTGCTATTGCTATATTTACATTACTTATTGCGCCAAAATTAACGCGTATTATTCAAGGTAAAGCGTAGTGTTATATGACTAACTATACTGTAACTATAAATGTGGTGTGAAGAATAACAGCAATCATATTAGGTGATTGCCGTTATTCTTTTACTACTTACTACTTACTACTAGCTGCAAGTACATCAATAAAAGCGTCAATATCTTCAGCTTTGGTTGCAAAATTGGTTACTAAACGCGCGACACCATCACCCCAGCGATTGGCTAAAAACTCAAAGCCATGTTCATGTAAGGTTGCAATCGTCACTGGAGACATTTTACAAAATACAATATTTGTTTTTGACGGGTGGAGTAGCTCAACACCATCGATGTTCAGAATACCGTTACGTAATTTTGTAGCCATTGCATTCGCATGTTGTGCGTTGTTAAGCCATAAATTATCGGTAATATAAGCATCGATTTGTGTTGATAGAAAACGCATTTTAGACATCAAATGTCCCGCACGTTTACGGCGATATTCGATCTCATTTTTTAAGCTAGTATCAAATAAAACAATTACTTCTACGCCAAAAGCACCATTTTTCGTCGCACCAAAAGAAAGGGCATCGACACCCGCTTTCCATGTCATTTCAGCAGGTGTGCAACCAAGGGCATCAATAGCATTAGCAAAACGTGCGCCATCCATATGGTATTTTAAATTGTGGCTTTTACATACATCACCAATTGCGCGAAGTTCATCAATAGTATAAACGCTACCAGTTTCAGTCGCTTGGGTTACGCTAACCACAGCTGGTTGTACGGTATGAACATCCCCAATTTTTAAAGTAGCACGTTGACTCAATGTTATAGGGTCAATTTTACAATCATCCCCATCAATCGGCAGAAGCTTTACGCCATTACTGAAAAACTCCGGCGCGCCACATTCATCATTATTAATGTGGCTATTTGGATGACAAAGCACCGCTCCCCAAGCTGGAGACATTGCGGCTAAACATAAGCTATTAGCTGCTGTTCCTGTTGGCACTAAAACGACCGCAACATCGGTTTCAAATAACGCACTCATTTTACGATCTAATTGTAACGATAAATCATCATTACCATACGGTGTGGCATCACCAACACTATATTCAATAAGGTGTTGCAATATTTGAGGTGATACACCTGCAATATTGTCACTGGTTAAGCCGATGGGTTTTTTCGAGGTCGTTAAGGTTGAGCTTGTCATTGTTGTCTCCATACAGATTGAATTATCAATATACCTAATTTAGCGCGAAAGATAAGCAATATTATTATTCTAGTTTTGTAATTACCTGACTATTACAGTGCGAAATGTGGTGCTTCATCCAAGCTTGAGATCAAATGGCAATGAAAGATATAAAAAGGCATGTTTTTTGATAAAAATACGCCAATACAATTATTTAGAGTAACGATAATGAAAAGGATAGCAGCGTTAGATAGTATTCGAGGTTTATTACTATTATTAATGACAATCAATCACTTAATATGGATAAGTGGCGGGTATTCTGTCATTCAAAATGTGACTTTACAGCCTTTAGGGCAGTTTGGTGCTGCTGAATGTTTTGTGTTTATTTCTGGCTTACTTGCCGGGGCTATATACAGTCGAGAATCATTAACCAATACCGAGACTATCACTAAGGCATGGCACCGAGCATTTAGTATCTACCGTTATCATATCGGTTGTTTGTTGATAGTGTTTGCATGGATTCTTATCGCAGCATATTTATTACCATCAGCTTTACCTATGCTTGAACACAGTGCACAGAATGTATTAGAAAGCCCCTTTAAGACATTGATAGCCAGTGTTGTGTTGGTTAATCAACCTAACTATTTTGACATTCTGCCACTCTATATTATTTTCATGTTGTTGTTGCCTGTGCTTATTATGGCATACCGTAAAGGGTTAGGGTGGGCGGTTGTTAGCATCAGTATTATTCTCTGGATTTTTAGTAAAGAGCTTAATACAACAATATTGCTGCCTTTATTCTCGTTTGTTTTTTCGAGTTTTAAACTACAACTGGGTTATTTTAATCTTTTTGCATGGCAACTATTGTTTGTCGGCGGATCAACCCTTGGATTTATGTTACAAAATAAAACATTACGCTGGCAGCATCCTGCTTTAACCGTTATTGCCGTGATTATTGCAACGGGTCTTTTTGCTGCGCACTACGGTGTATTCAGTGATTATGGTATTCAGCGGTGGATGTTGTCTTCATATGCGGATAAACCTGAACTTGGTTGGTTACGGACCTTAAACATCACCGTATGGGTTTATTTGATTGCTGTTATTATTCAACGTTATCCTAATGCTCTTCATATTAAAGCATTAAGTTATATTGGCCGTCATTCATTACGTGTGTTCAGTTGGCAAGTTGTTATTGTCTATTTAAGCGCACCGTTACTGCATAATCTTCGTTTAGAATCATATTACATGCTACTTATCATCGCTTTTGCTGCAACATTATGGATAGCAGCATTGCTGTCGGAAAAACTAAACACACATACAGTAAGTCGCTTACATTGGGTCAGTGGCTTTAGTGTAATGTTGAGTTTCATCATGCTTGGTAATATTGTCAGCGCAGAAGGTGTTTCCCCGTTAACAATAAAAGTTACCAATATTAATGATCCCAAAACATCAGTATTAGTATTGGTTTACGATGAAAAAGATGATTTAACCCAATATCCCTCGGTATATTCAAATGCCTATTCGCCACAAAAATTAGCACAAGGAGTCACAATAGGTGCATTACCCTCAGGGAATTATGCGGTACTTGTATTTCAAGATAACGACGGTGATTATAATTTAACAATAGGTAACAATGGTATGCCTATTGAACGTTTTGGTTATTCAAACAACCCACCATTAGATACACCAGTATCAATGGAGCAAGCGAAATTTGCTCATAGAGGACCACAAACTCAAACCATTAATTTTTAATATGGTTTAAAACAGTGCACTCAATTAACAATAATTGAGTGCTGCCATTCGGTGATTTTTGATAAAAAGGGCACTTACAACAGTTAGCTACAGCTTTTATTGTTTAGGCTCAATCTCACATTTATAAAATCCATACTCTCTTCTTACTGTTTTTTTCTTTGATCAAACGATCATATTTCATTGATATTGAGTGGTTGCATATTGTGGCTTTTAATTTGCAATGATAAATAAGTTAGCAAGTAATTAAAAAACTGTTACATAAGGTGCTGTATTTATAGCCAATGAACAATATTTTTAGCCAATAACTACTCAGATTAGATTTTTGATCTATTTAAATGCATGAACATAGAAGGAATTAATTTGTGAGAAAAATAAATAAAATAACAATAGCGATATTCAGTACTATGCTTAGCGGTTATGTGTGTGCGTCTGATGTTAATCAGATATCAAGTGTTGCACCTTTGGCTTCTGCGGGATTATGTGATGAATTTAATGTTTATCCTGATTGGACGCGGGGTGATCACGCTGGTACTGGCGATATAATGGTTAACAAAAATATTGCTTATTCTGCTGTTTATTGGACTCAATCAGTTCCTGGAAGTGATAGCTCATGGACTCTACATCTTAATTGTGATGGATCTGAGCCAGGTACTGCGGCTGTACTTTCATTACCAAATCCAATGGATCCTGTACGCCTTGAAGTTGCTGGATGGCCAAATGATTTTGTGGTTGCGAGCCCAACATCAACGGCACCGCCAACAATAACTATTGCAACGAGTGCTACTGAAGATCTTGCTGATGTTAATAAGTTAACCGCTAAGTTTGTTTCTATCATAGAGACGGCGACACAAGCAGGGCGTTCATCTGTCATTATTAGCAGTGATGTGCTTGATAAAGCAACATTAGATAAAGGTCAGTCTCTGGGTGTTATTGCGGTTAAAGAGGCATTACTCAAAGCCGTAGATACAACCGCAGCTAGCATTGATATTGATAAAATTAATGCCCTTAGTGATGATTTGAAAGGTTGGTCACAAGCTCACAACTTAATTCTAACCACGCTTGCTCCTGAAGCGAGTTTTGGTTGGTCTTTCAGCATTGGTGATTTTGCATTTGATACCCATTCTGGTCGCCAATCTGTGTGGAATGCTGCATCAAGTGCCACCGCAGATCTATTAAATACTCTCGATGTTTACAAAGCAGAGTCATTAACCAAAGCTGACTTTATTAGCTTTACCAAATCAACAACAACGGCTGCATTATCAACTGAGCAATGGCACAACGCACTTGAATATGTAAAACAAGTTACGGATTATATTAAGACGCCTGCAATGCTTGCTAATATTCCAACCGAGCAAGCTGCGAATTATTTTATGGGTCAAACAACACGTGATCAGCAAATTCGTAAAGCGGCTCACAGCAATATATTTGCGATTTTATTTGATAAAGACAGCGCAGATTTAACCAGTAAAATTGAAACTTACCAAAGTGCGAAAGTGCCATTATATTACGTTGGTGAAGAACTCGAAAAAGGCTCATTAACACGTATTGAAGCACTTAATACTGAGTTAACTAATGCCTCAGATGTCATGGATAATGAAGCCTTCCTCTATGAAACTCCGCAATCACAATGGGTGCCATCGACCGTTTATAAATGGAATGACTTCCTTGATGGCCTTAATGCGATGCACAATATTGGTGTCGCGGGTAATAAGTTCTGGTTATTGACTGATGAAGCAGATGATGCCACTAATATTATTTATGCCAAAGTCGCCATTGCTGCGTTCTTAGCACAAAGCATGCAAGAGACAATCCGTTATAACGCATGTGATGAAAACAATTGGTCTGAAATTAAATATGGCGCACCTGCCGATTACCCAATGTCAGCGAGTTGTGGTCAGTTAGGTCAAAAATACGCAGACTACGGTGTTAACCCAGTATCAGGTTTAGATTATGCCTATTCTTGTCCGCGTGATAATAAAATGGAAGTCAGTGCGTTAACCCATGCAAAATGGTACGGCGCACCAGCACCTGTATTTGCAGCTCCCGATGCCGTATTAGAAGAGCAAGGCTTGCTGGTTAATGGTCATGTAGGACGCTGGACTAACAATGGTCATTGTAATGCAGTGCCAGACAAAATCGATACTTCAAAGCAAGTATGGGAACGTGATGAGTGTAAAATCTACGTTGGTCAAAAAGCTGGTACGTTCTTATGGGATGGCAGCAGCCAAGAAAGTGTTGAGGGCTGTGGTTGGTGGGGACGTGGCGTTATTCAAACCACAGGTCGTCAAAACTTTGGTACGTTAAACCATTATTTAGGCCGTTCACATGTTGATCCTGCAACAATTGGTCAAACCATTGATGGTGTAACAGTTGAAGCGCCACCTGTAAACCCGCTATATGCTGATCTTGATTTCTGTTCAAACCCAGGCTTAATCTGTAGTTCTGAGAAGAATAAAGAGATCAAATGGATTGCAGGCTTATTCTATTGGGTAACATCAGTGCAAGCATACTCTAATGAAGGTGGTGATTATGCAGATTGGAACTATTACAACGAACTGAAAAAGTATGTTAGCGGTGGCCTACAAGGAACTGAATTTATTGATGATGTTTCTGGTATTGTGAACCGTGGCTGCCCAGATTCAACTTGTTCTACAGGTGATGTTCATAACATTAAAGAACGCCAAGCCAACTTTAAGCTAGTGCTACAAAAATTAGGACTTAACCCACAGTAAGCAAAATAGTTGCTGTATTAAGTTTGTAATAAATTTAAACCCTGTTTTTCGAAACAGGGTTATTTTTTGCGTTTATATTGTGGTGATCTATTTTGTAAACCTGATCAAATTAGGTTTAATAATTACATGTTTCTAAGGGGCTACCGAATACAGAATGTCTGAGGTAGCATCTTAGAATAAGTGTTAATTATGTACTTTATGGTAAATAGCGAATACTGTTAAATACACAATCAAAAAATTGCGAGAGAGTGTATTTATCTATTATTAATCAATATCCTATGTGTAGCTGTATGATGTTATCAATGCCTGATATCCTATTTAACATAAGGTACATAATGCGCACTGAATGTGTAAGTCCCATTTAGAAATGTCCGGTTTTAACCCGTTAGAAATGTCATGTTGAACTATCTTCAGATCATAGGTTTTGCTATGAACTGGAATCAATAAATGTTGCTCACTATGACTGAAAATGATTTAAGCCGAATAAAAGTTATTCAAGATGTTTGTGATAAACAAATTACTGGTGTTGAAGCTGCCCGTCGACTTAACTTGAGTTGTCGTCAAGTATCACGATTAGTAAAACGCTTTACTCAGTTCGGTGCTGGCGGATTACTTTCACAACAACGCGGCGTGCCAAGTAATCATCGTTATGATGATAATCATAGGCTGCGTATTTTAAATCTCATCCACGAATATTACTCAGACTTTGGACCCACGTTAGCACGTGAAAAATTGATTGAACGTCACAATATTAAAATTGGATTAGAAACCTTACGCCAATGGATGATCGCTGATGGCTTTTGGGTACCACATTTCAAACGTAAGCCTCGTGTTTATCAACCTCGTCATCGTCGTGATTGTTATGGTGAGTTAATTCAGATAGATGGCTCACATCATGATTGGTTTGAAGGCCGCAGTAACAAATGTTGTTTGTTGGTTTTCATTGATGATGCCACCGGCAAACTGATGAACTTACGTTTTAGTGAAACAGAATCTGCGTTTGATTACATGGTCGCCACGCGTGAATATGTTGAACACCATGGCAAACCCACTGCTTTTTATAGTGATAGGCATGCGGTATTTCATGTCAGTAAACGGGATGCAAAAACCAACCGTATGACTCAGTTTGGTCGTGTATTGCATGACTTAAACATTGAATTGATTTGCGCAAACAGCTCTCAAGCCAAAGGTCGTGTTGAGCGTGCCAACAAAACCTTACAAGATCGCTTAGTCAAAGAAATGCGTTTACAACACATTGATAATATTGAACAAGCTAATGCGTGGCTCCCCGACTTTATCACTGATTTTAACCGACATTTTGCTAAAGCTGCTCAATATCCTAAAAACATGCATCGACCATTACGTGAATCGACACGTAGGTGTATCACTACGAGTAACACCGCATATCATTGGTGATACGGTATTGATGGACATTAACCAAACATCAAGCAGTGTCAGCAATAGTGATATAGCAAGCGACATCATCACCAATAACCGCCAGATACAGACAGTGATTCAAGCTAAAGATGGTCAATCAATCATACTTGGTTGGTGAGGAATCAAGAAATAATGATACGGGAGTGCCGATTCTAAAAGATATACCACTAATAGGCTCGCTCTTTGGTTCTACATCAGACAGAGAGAGCAATAATCAGTTATCAGTATTGATAAAGGCCACTATTATTTAGCTTTTAAAACTTTGTGGTTGGAGGCCAAAACTAAAAGCGCGTTCCCCACTCCATTAGGATTGTGGATAACGCGCTTTTTTGTTATCCACATGACGGAATATCTAATCATTACGTGTACGTATATAAAACAAATCTTATAAATTAACTTTTAAAACAAGTTGCATAATGTTAAATTTGTGCGCATACATAGGTGGTTGGCTATCTATGATTTTGTATCTATTTGACTTGTAGGAACTTTAAGTGTGTTGGCAATGTTAAAGTTAATATAGGCTAGGAATTAATTTCGAGTAAGTTGGATTCTTATTAAGTACAAAATCAAGTAATAGGAATTGTTATCAATTATGTGTGTTTTTTATTTTTCATTTAAATTAAATATTGATCATGATTTATTCTTTAACTAATTAATTAGGAGTTTTAAATGGCAGTTATTCAGAAAAAAAAAGTAACTAAATCTATAGGTTTTTATCATTTACGCGTAAAAAAATTAAGAACTCCAGTGAATGATCCCGTGTTTATGGGGGTTGATAACTTTATTAATGTAATTAATTTTATTAGAACTCTCCCTAATGAAGAACGTCTTGTGGATATTGAAATGAAAGGACGAAAAAAATTTCATTTTTTAAAGGCCATAAATGTTATTACTCAAGATTGTTATCATCTTATTTTTTCTTCGGCTAAATATGAATATAGACCGCCCGTAATTGATAAACAAACATTAGAAACAAAAGATAATCCACGAAGCATGACTGAAGGCGATGAGGAACTTACCCATGTTAAGTTATATATTAAAAAAGATTATGTTTTATTATTAATAGAAGAAAGAATAAACGGTATTACAGCAAGAGGAATTACTCAGTATTTTAATGATTTTAAACATATATTTGTTACTGGCCTTAAAAAAGATTTTGAGAATCAGCCTAAAGATATACAATTACTTTTAGGAGATAAGCCTGATGGTAGTTATAGATTCTCTACTGCATTTGTTCCTAATAATAATTTCACGGTAGCTCTTCATGATGCAACAAAAATTGGATTTGGTCATATATATATTGAGAAAGATCTAATACATGGCTCTGAGTTCGCTAGATATTCTAATAAAATGAAAACTTATACTAGTGATTTACAAATAACATTAAAAGCGACTGATGATTTAATTGATATGCTAGATGATTACTATAATGAGTATACAAAAGGAACTTCACACATAAATAGAATGAAAGTTGAGGTTTATGATGATTTAGGTAAGAAATCAATTATTGATACAGAGTTATTCAAATTAAGGAAAACTATTGAAGTTGAAACAAATATTATTGATGGTGTAATTATTTCTGATGAAATGTTTATAGAAATGAGCACATTAATATGATTAGTCAGCCAAAAATGTATTGTGAATATGTACACCCTATAAAAGATTACTTTATTATATCTCAAAGGAATGAGTTAACATTTGAATGGGGGATTTCATTTTTTTTATCTTTTGTTTTGTATTTTTTCGTTTATGAAAACATTAAAGTTTCAGAGTTAAAAGACATAGCGTCTCTAATTGTAAATTGTTTAGCTATATTAATTGGTTTCTCAATAACTTGTTTGACAATATTAGCATCTGCATCAGAGAAAAATATCACAGACCTTAAAATATCTATGACAGAAAGAGTGTTAGATAACAAAAAAATATCATTATATCGACTGCTAGTTATAAACTTTATTTTTTTATTATTATTAGAGTTATTTAATCTTTTATTTAACTTTATATTTATATCTGTTTCTAGTCTTGACTCTTTCAAAGATTACGCTGCTATTTTTTATGGTTTTATTACTGTATTTACATTCTCAATATTTTTGCTTAATATAAGGAACATAACTAACTTTTATTTTATATTATCTAGATGATTAAGTGTTGTCCCGAGGTTTTATTATACCCAACATTTTTTTCGTTTAAATGTAATTATTAATAGTCTTTGTATTATTATCGAGCCAGCCTAAGCAACAGGCTCGATAATATTATTTTAACTTTTTAAGCATCCTAGCTGTACGTAATACTTCTCGTTGAAAACGAAGTTCATCAGCTGCCCCTATCTCTATAAGAGCATTACCCATAATGATCCTATTTGGTGTTAACGGCCAACCATTAGGGGTAATCAGCTTTCCTTTAGATATCTTCCAGCCCAGCCAATCATCATCAAGGGGTGATAATTCACGATAAGCGTACATTCTCATTAAACGTGTTGCCCACGATGAGTAAAAATAATAACGACAACTACCCTAACCTTTCCGCAAATCGCGCTATCAAGAAATCAATAAACAGTCGCAGCCGTTTGGGTTGGTATTGGCGGCTTTGGTAAATCACATTTAAGTCTGCACCGGCTGATGATGTCGATGCATTGAAGTTCTTCATATATCCATCAAGCACGGTGACCAGTCGCTGTTGTTTAATGTCTTGCTCAATATCTAAAATCGACTTTAATGCTATACCTGCGCTATCTAATGCCCATTGACGAATCACTTCGCCATCATCTGAGAATCGTTTGGGTAATACGGTTATAACGTTGTGTTGGGTGTCGTCGCTAAAATGCCATGTTTTCAGTTCTTCATTACTGCGTATCATGGCTAAACAATGATGATCAGCGAGATCTTGCGGTGTGATCGGTGTGCCTTTATTGGCTAAATATTGAGGTGTTGCACACAATACGCGTCTGCTGGATGCCAGTTTGCGCGAGATTAGGTTGCTGTCTGCCAGTTCGCCATAACGGATAACAATATCTATGCCTGATTCCGCTAAGTTGGTGAGTTTATCGTCTAAATATAAGTATGGCACAACGTCGGGATATAATTCGCAAAACGCTGAAATTATAGGTGATATGTATTGCTTGCCTATGTCTCGGGGCGCTGCGATCTTTATCGTTCCGCGCACTTCTTGGCTACCGGTTTGGAGTAAGTTTTCTGTCTCTTTAACGCTGTCGATAATCTCTAAGCTGGCTTGATGATACATTGCGCCAGATTCTGTTAAAGAGAGATGCCTTGTACTGCGATTGAGTAACTTAACCCCATAGCGATCTTCTAATGCTTGCAGCCTTGCGGTGACGGTTGCTGGTGATAATCCTAGCTCTCTTCCTGCTGCCGCTAAGCCTTGGTTTTTGACGATGCTGATAAATAACGTCATGTCAGAAAACTTATCCATGCCCTTTCCTTGTGTTTATTGTTCAGCTCACCCGAATAATCATTTTAAATTTTACCCAATTATCAAATTCTATCAAATCAATATACTGACACCATCAAACAAGATTAGACAGAAAGGAAATGAAGATGTCGATGATGAGCAAGCTTTTTGAACCAACACAGCTTAAATCACTGAATTTACAAAACCGTATTGTGATGGCACCGATGACACGAGCGCGTAGTAGTCAACCGGGTAATATTCCAAACGTGATGATGGCGAATTATTATCAACAACGTGCCAGTGCAGGATTAATTATCTCGGAAGCAACCCAGATCTCAGATGATTCACAAGGCTATTCGTTCACTCCAGGTGTCTATACTGATGAACAAGTCGTTGGCTGGAAAACGGTGACTCAAGCGGCAAAAGCGAAAGGTACGGCAATGTTTTGTCAGCTATGGCATGTGGGCCGCGTGTCTCATCCTACCTTTCAAGATGGTGGTAAACCTATTGCGCCATCAGCACTTAAACCAGTAGAAACCAAAGTGTGGATTGCTGATGAACAAGGTAATGGCAACATGGTTGATTGTGTCGAACCAAGAGCAATGACCCAAGTAGATATTGAACGAGTGGTAGCTGATTTTGCTCATGCTGCGAAACGGGCGATTGATGCAGGCTTTGATGGTGTCGAAATTCACGGTGGTAACGGTTATCTTATCGATCAGTTCTTACGTACTAATTCTAATCATCGTACAGATAGTTACGGTGTCACTAGAGAGAACCGTATTCGTTTCTTATTAGAAGTCGTTGATGCGGTAAGTCATGTGATTGGTGCGCATAAAGTAGGTGTTCGACTTGCGCCTTTCATTACATTTAAAGACATGAATTGCCCTGATATTGTGCCGACCATTTTAGAGGCGGCAAAACAGCTTCAAGCCCGTGATATTGGCTATTTGCATTTGTCGGAAGCGGATTGGGATGATGCACCAGTGATCCCTGAGCAGTTTAGAATTGAGTTGCGTGGCTATTTCACCAATACGATCATTGTCGCGGGCAGTTATACTCAAGCGCGGGCTGATGAAGTGCTAAATAAAGGCTATGCTGATTTGGTTGCGTTCGGGCGTCCGTTTGTTGCTAATCCTGATTTTGTTTCGCGGTTACAACACCAACAACCGTTAGCTGAATTGGATGGTACTACGCTGTTTGGTGGGAATGAGCACGGTTATACTGATTATCCTGCTCTGGGTTAATCAAACCAACGGTTAACACACTGATGTTTACCACTCTTCACTCCATTTTTGAGTATTAGTTTGTGGCTCTGCGGTGGTATTACGAGGCTGAAGATGTAATTCGAGATCTAATGCTGCCAATAGTTTAAATAGTGTTTCTAGTTTTGTACCATCGGGATTATTTTCAAACGCTGATACTGTATTTTGTTTGATACCGACCAATTTAGCGGTTTCGCTTTGGGTGATATTACGCGTTTTTCGTTGATCTCTTACTGCATTTGCGAGCATTTTTGCTGATGTTATTTGCATCGGGTCACCATACTATTTATATCCGCTATAGGGGATATTTGAATTTTATCCCTTACAGCGGATAAGTTATATAACCAATTGACTCTTTTATCTTTATATCATGCTTAATAATCAGTCGTGTTGAATCACAGTGTTTAAAACATATAAATCTTGATGCATTAATTTGATGGTAAGTTTTTGTATGCAATGATAAATTTATGCTCATATTTTATGAGGTTGATTATGTTTAGTTTTTGGTATGTATTGGGTTTATTTGTTGCTTTCATTTGCGGCATTGTCTTTTATCATAAGAAACAGAAAGGATACACCCTAAACATTGGTGAACGTCTTGTTTCAAAAAGCGTAAATTCCTATTTAATACATGAGCAAGTGACAGGGATTGTCGTCAATAACGTGACTTTATCCATTGATGGTAGTACAACCCAAATTGATCATATTCTGATTTGCACTAAAGGCGTATTTGTCATTGAAACTAAGCATTATAGCGGTTGGATTTATGGTGATGCTAAACAGAAGCAATGGATGCAGATCTTATTTAAAAAGCGCTCACGGTTTCAGAACCCTATTCATCAAAATTACAAACATATCAAAGCAGTTCAAGCCCTATTCGATTTTGTGCCAACTGATCAAGTTAAGTCGTTAGTGGTGTTTACTGGTGATGGCGAATTTAAAACGCCACGTCCAAAAGATGTGGTGTTATTAAATGGTATTAGAGATTGGATGAACAAACATGAAGATAATGTAATGAGTTTAAATCGGATTCAGTTTTGCTATGGTCGTTTGGCGTTTTTGCGTTTGCCTGATAATGAGCAGACAGATAAATTACATTTGCAGAATTTGTCTAAGAGACAGGCTTTATAATGAATACAAATCCGTGGCTAACACTTCATGTTGCTAATTGTTCACGGTTTTATGAAGGGAATTCTGAAATTTTTACGTAATGATGTGTCACACTATTTCTTTGAAGGAAATGATTACACTGGGCAGGATGTGCTTAATCTTCTTGTTTTCGGTGGATGGAAAGGTGGTCAAATAGATGATGACATGTCAAACCGCTTTGGTATGGGGAGTCGTTATTAACGTTCACGGTAGCTACTCTACATTTATTGCGCCTTAATTGTTTCTATACTCGCAATATCATTCAAGCCCTATTTTCTACCATTCCATTCCATACAATGCAATAATATGCTTCGTGTTTATTAAGGACTGTGTGATATTAATTCAAGGATGAATATGAAGTATAACAAACTGCTTTTAATGGGCTTTATGCTTATTAGTTGCCCTTTATTTGCCTCAGAAATCTATAAGTGTTCTGTTGATGGTAAACTAACGTTTCAAGATTTTCCATGTGAAGAAGCTTACGATTATGGAATGAGTGAGTTTGCGACTTTTGATGGTTGGAAATACGGTATGAATATTTTAGCTTTCAAAAAACAAGCTAAAGAAAGGCAACTCGCTGTTAATGTTGGCTCTTCATTTATCTATGGTAAATATAATGAAAAACACATTAATAGTAACCCTGATGCACGAACCTATTCTTACAGAGCAACTGTTGCAGGAGAAAGTGCAAACATCAGTTTGTTTTTTACTCGTCAATCTCAAGCACTTTATCAAGTAAACGTTACTTTTTTCGTTAGCGGTCTACCCCCAGAAGAAAAAAAGTATTTCTATGCCAGTTTAGTTAATCATCTTAGCTCTAAGTATGGTCAATACATTGAGGCAAAAGATTATCCTATTAATGTTAATCCACTTTCAAAGGTATTCTTAAATAATTTGGTTGGAACAGAAAAAGTATGGGGTTCTAATTCTGATAGTGTGATCTCTCTCTCTGGGAATGCACCTTCAATTATCGCTTATAAGCTCGATTACAAATTTATTCCTCTTTTAAACAAAAGCATAAAAGAAACCACTCAAGCAATAATGACGCATACTGATAAAAATTTCTCTGTTGGTGCAGCGATACTATAGCCATCATTTATCCGCTATAGGGGATAAATAACAGTAGCAATAATGAAAACGGCTTGATCTACGTTGAACAATAAAGTGGTTAAAAGTCAGTGCGGATTTTAGGAGAAATGCTGCTTGCGATGGGTATGCGTGAGTAACAATGGCGGTAATGACACGGTTGACTAACCTACTACTATTGTCGAAATAGTAGTAGGCCAAACGTCATGAATAGAAAGATTCTATTCTTCAGTTTCTTTAAGCTTACTAAGCTCTATTTCAATTTTTTCAATTTCGGCAGTGTAACGTGCTTTACTTGCACCATCTCTAGTAGATTTAGACATGGCTTGTAACTTAGAAAGCTTTTTTGTAAGTGTAGCTAATTGATTCTGGGTTCTACGATTGCTGCTCATTAATAAATGGTACTCCGATAAATGATGTTATTTGTTGTATTACTACGGTTAAATTATATATCAATACAATAGTTTAACTAAGTAAATGCTCAATGCTATTGTATTTCTAGCTCGTTACATTTATAGCGTAGCATATAAGACTACAAATAATGAAATATTAATATAGTTTAGTTTGTTTTTGATAACTAACGCTTGTTATCAATGCTATCAGTGGTCGATAATTCCACCAAGATCATAACATTGGCATTACGAATATTGGTTGTTGTTAACAATTTATAAAAAGCAGAGGCAATACGTGCATCCATAATAAGATACACAGAACTAAAATTAACTAGACTTTTACTGCTTTGATAAATAGGAAGTTTGGCTTAGTTGATAAGAAATGATAGGTTTTTTCGCAAATCGTTTTTGCTTGTTCTAACACCTGACCTTCAGTTAATGCGCTGATCACCAAGCCATTATTTGTCAGTGCGGTGGTTATCTCACTTAATGCGCGACGATAAAATTGGACTTTAACGGGCTCGCCAACGGTATTCCACATATCCGTTATTAGTTCACGTTGAAAATAATTATCAGATGCAGAATCGTTGAAATCAGCAAAGGGATGGTGAGTTGAAAATACAAATTCTCCACCCTGCTTTAGAATGCGGCTAACATCTGCACATAACTTATTAAGGTCTGCAAGATAATGTATCATCAAGGCACTAATAACCCGATCAGCACTACCCGTCTCAATTACTGCTAACCCTTGTGATATGTCGATGACATGGGTATCTACCTGTGTGCCCAGTTTGGTCTGCACTATCTCTATCATCTCTGGTGATGCGTCAATGCATGTTACTTTAGCGGCATGATTATCAATAAAATATTGCGCATAAACACCAGAGCCACAGCCAAGATCAACAATATCAAGCCCTGTAACGTTACCGATTAGTGACGTCATACTTGGAAAATCATACATGGCGTTGTAAATATTGGTTTGAATCATGCCGTCATATTTAACCGCATGTTTTGAATATAACTCAGACATTGTGATCCCTTTTTATTACAATGAATTTATTGCTCTATTGTAATCGCTATTGTTGAGTTGTCATAAATCAAATATAAAAAAATCCACGTCGTTAAACGTGGATTCAGAAAAAGGTGAATACGTTAATATTAACCAATATTTTTGCAGCGTGAAGCTAAGATAGGATCAACATTGCCTTGAATCTTTTGGATTTTAGTGGCGCGTTGGCATTCCCATTTTGATACTGGGTATTGTTTGTCCCATGCACTCATAAGTTGACGTTGTTGACGGCTCATTTTGTAGCTTGGGTATACCGCTTCAAAATACATGTAAGTTCGTGCGATAACACCACGAGCGCGTTCTGGTGGCTGTGCATCATGGTCTTTTTTATCAATGATCATGTCGCAGCTACCAAATGAACGGTAGTCTTTGCTAACTGTTTTAGGCAACATGACGTAATTGTAATTTTGACGAGCCGCGTTAACCGCACCTACCGCTGGATAGAGGTTATAAAGGTCTGATTGCATTAAACGGTATTCTGCGTTTGCTTTTTCAGCACACTTACGACCTTTAAATGATTTACCTTTGCTATCAACACACACTTTTGCGCCTTCACGCCATTCTGAAAATGAGCGACCAAAGTTCTCCGCTGGCACAACATGCTCAGCCTCCCAACGTTTAACGCGCTTTTTATACACGTCTGTCGTAAAGCCTGATGGTAAGGTAACGTATTTTTTATTATTAAAATCAGCACCACAGTAAATAGTTTTCATATCAACAGGGTTAGTATAAATCTGCTGTTGCATGATTTTTTTTGCTTTGCTGAATGATTGGTTAGTTGTGTTACCTTGTGGCGATTGTGCAAATGCAAGCGTCGGCAATAGTGCCACACTGAGTAGAATAATATTAGTTCGGTTCACGGTGTTCTCTTTTTTATTAGGCGCGTTTAATTCGTCAATAGACTGACGCGGTGAAATACCAAAGCGTTATAGTTTTGGCCTAGTTATTTAAAAATTAGTAATAGTTAAACGGGGCTTATTCGGAAACGATCACTTTTACACGCCCTACATCGCCTGAGGTTAGACGTACTTTAATACCATGTGGGTGTGTGGGAGAATTAGTGAGGATTTTCTCTACCGTACCTGATGTTAGTTTTCCACTACGTTGATCTTGCTTTAATACAATTTGTACATCTAATCCAACGTGAATATTTGAACGGTTAGTGCCTGACATATTGACTCTTTTGTTTTTAATTTTTGAAATTGTATTATTGAGTTTTTACAGTAAAACGCAACTTAATATTAAAAGATGATTATTTAATATACACAATTAACGGAAGTAGCTTATTGATACAGCCTTGAGTAAGGGTTTATTGCTAGTATTAAAAGATAAATAAGCCAGATAAATAAAGGTCAAAGGATATGAAATATATTGGATTAGTCGCAGCTTTAGGATTGATGAGTTTCAATGTGGCTGCGGCAGAACAAACATCACAACCAACCTGTGATGCGGGTTTTACAAGCATTGTAACGGGCAACTATAGTAAAACACCACAACATACTTGCTTGCCAACCGATAATAAACAAGCGGTAAAAATTAAGCTTAATCAAACTTTTCAGTTAAGCCTACCAGCAAGTCCTTCTACGGGTTTTTCATGGGCATTACGTTCTATGCCAAATGCATTGATGCTATTGAGTATTGATTATCACAACTCAGAGCAGTGTCAGAAAGGCATGACAGGTTGTAGTGGTTTAAGAACTTACACTTTTAAAGCGGTAACAAAGGGAGTCGGTGAATTAAAATTAAATTATGGTCGCTCTTGGGAAAAAGAAGATTGGGAAACTAAAACTATTACGATTGCTGTCCATCAGTAATAGACGTGTTATTTATGCTAATGTAAAAACAAAGCCCTTTTGATTGAGGGCTTTGTATATAAGACTACTGTTTAAGCGCGGGACAATCTTTTGGAAGTAACTGTTCGGGTATTACAGGCCCTATTCCCATATCCGCTGTCCAACCTTTTAATCCTCCAGTTTTAGGATCAAAATCACTGCATTTATACGGCTTGTTTTTTATTAGCGTTGCTGGTGTTGTCTGTTGCGCTGTCGTGCCGTTATTTTTGGTCTGCTCACTTTTGATCATTGTAAACACTAGGCTACAGATTACGATTCCGCCAAGTACCACCAATGCAGATTTCGTTGATTTTTTCATGGGCGATCCCTTTTTGTAAAATACGGGTAATTATTTATCTTCCATTTAATATTTATTTTATAGAGAAGATCAAATTATGTAATTAAACATACCCGTTATTGCTTGTTTAATCACCAATTTAATTATTTATTGACATAATGATGTTAATAATGAGGTCACGGTTTGATAACGAATAGGTAATTGGCGGTGCTGTTTTTGAATAATGAAAAGTTGTTCAGTGACTAACTTTGGGGGGGATACAACATACAATTTATGCTTATTCGTAAAATGGTCAATGGCACTTTGTGGTAATACGGTAAAGCCAATACCTTCCGCAACAGCAACTAGAATCTGATTTAGTTGATTGATGTAACTCGTGATTGGTAATTGTTCGATTTTAACTGCGGCTAAATGTTTATGACCACAATGTAGAAAGTATTTAGATAAATAATATTGTGCATCAGGATGATCAATAAGGCCGCAGGTTGTTAGGGTTTCATCTGTAAGATTATGATCTTTGTAATGTAGCGGTAAGACTAAACATAAGGCTTCTTGTCCGATTAAGGTGGTTTTAAAGAGATCGTTTACTGGTTGTTGAGTAACAATGCCCATATCTATCGTATTACTTTCAATGTTATCTAAGATTTTATGATTAGGGGCGGCTTCTAGATGAAAATGCAATTTAGAATGTTGCTGCTGTAAGTGTAATAACTGGGGATATAACGATAATGCAAATGAGCCTGAACAAGCAAGCTTGCAGGTGCCTTCATAAGGACTGTCTGTTTGTAAGTCATTCATTAACGTTTGATATTGGTGTGTTTGCTGCTCGGCAAATTGATAAACTCGCAACCCTTGTTCGGTGATTTCAAATTGTTTGTTATAGCGTGTTATAAGTTCATAACCACAAGCGTGTTCTAATTTTTTGATGTGTTGGCTAACACCTGGTTGTGTCATATGTAAAAGATCAGCGGTTTGAGTAAAATGCCCGGTTTCGACTAGTGTTTTAAAGGTTGTTAACCATTGCGGATTTATCATCTGGCGCTCGCATAAGATCATTACAATAAATTATGATAAAAAGAATAAATGATAACTGTATTCTTATCAATTATCTTATGCAGTCACTTATTTTTATCGTTTATTACAACTGTCTATTTAAATCTAAGTCATTGTTTGTTGGTATTCTTTTAGTGATAAACCAAATTGTTTCTTAAACCGCTGTGCGAAACGTGTTTCTGACTGGTAACCACATAACTGTGCTAAATCAAGTTGTGTATAATGTTGTTGCTGTAATAGTGTCAATGCATAACCCATTCGCAACTCTGCTAAAACTTCTCGAAACTGGGTGGATTCTTCACGTAAACGTCGAATTAATGTCGACTTACTTAATCCTAAATGCTGACAGGCTGATTCAATACTATGATGCTCGCTTGGTTGCTGTCTAAATAACTCTACCAATTTGTCGCGCCATGATAAATCTTGATAACTAAACAGTTGATGAAGCTTGCCGATATTGGCTAAGTATTCAAAGAAAGCATTAACCAAACACTGCTGAACGTTACACGGTAATGACTTTGGCATGTTAACCAAGTTCATAAACAGATACTCACCTTCTTCATCAAACAAGTAATTGGGCGCAGTATTATGATGAGAATGTTGGCGAGAACGTTGAATAAGAGCTGTACTAGGTCGCGTTAAAAAGCACAATTGTAATGATGAAAAAGTGTTTTTTGAGGGCTCATTAATAAATGTATGTTGTGAATGACCGGCCGTTAGCAACCAATTATTACGATCTATGCTTATCCAATCATTTTGCCATTGCAGCTTTTTGACACCGGTTTGCACCCAAACTACCGATGGATAAATGAAGGGTACATTACGTAATGATTGTGATTTTTGCCCTGTATAATAGATGCACTGAACAACTGAAGCCAAACTATTCCCCTTTATCGATCTGCTATTATTAATGCTATCAATCAAGAAAGCCCCATAACATTTTACTATTACTGAGGCTTTTCTTTTTAATCAACATTATTAGCGTTGGTAATGCGCTGTAATGGTTGATTTAGCGAGTGCTGTACCATTAAGCATGAAACTGACTAATGCACATGAAGCATCATCAGGTACTTCTAGCTTCTCACATGGTAATGCCCATACTGTAAAGACGTAACGATGAACACCATGACCTTCAGGAGGACATGCGCCGCCGTAGCCATTAAAACCATAGTCATTACGCATTTCTAAACCAGCGGCAAGATGTGAAGATGCCCCTTCAGCTAATTCCTGTGTTGATGCTGGAATGTTAATTACTTGCCAATGCCAGAAACCACAATCTGTCGGTGCATCTGGGTCAAAACATGTTACTGCAAAACTTTTTGTACCTTGGGGTGCATTTTCCCAAGCAAGTTGCGGTGAAATATTATCGCCATCATTACCAAAACTATTAAATGAAAAACGCTTTTCGTGGTGTTGACCTTCAGTAATACTGTTACTTGTCATTGTAAATGTTGACATGATTATATGCTCTATTTGTTGTCGATGGCATTACTATACGAGTTTTTTGTGATTTATTTTCACCTTTAAGTGTCAAATTAACGCTTAATTATATTATTTTTGACTCTTTTTGTGTTTTGGTGATGTTTTTATCTGTAAATAATATGATGAATAGAGAATTAGGTTAATAAGCTCTTCCAATCAAGACCATAAATAAATTGAATTGTCTAGATAACTATACTGTAATTATAATCAGTGTTATTTTATCCAGTATAATAGATGGACTTATATGCGTATTGAATTAATGCTTAACAAAAATAATGTGCCTGAAGCTACTTTTTGCCAGGTTGAATCCGAATTTACTCGACGTATGGCAATCTCATGGCCTGATGCATTAGTACGTGTACGTTTAGGCGGAAGTAATGAAATAAGCGTATTGGGTGGTATAAAAGAAGATAAACAACAAGTTGAATTACAACTCGAAGCAATGTTTGATGAAGCTGAAGATTGGTTAGAACAACCAAATTACGATATGTAATACGTTATAATTGCACATTGAGCTTACTAAATTGATACTGATGACGTTACTAATAAGTGTTTATAATAGGTTTATTGTTATTTATTGGTAGCCTTTATTATGAATACATTTATTTCAAAAGACATTTGGTCTGATTTTACCGTTGATCCTGAGTTTCCAGGATTTAGTTTTCGAGATACAGATGAAAGTAATACCAATTGTGTAACAGCATTACTTGAACGTTGGAAAGCCGGCACAGTGGAAGATGCTCACCATCACCCACATGATGATATGTCTATTATTGTAACGGGCGAAATCGCTATTCAATTTCATCTTCGTGTTGATGGTGAATTAGTAAATGATGGCGAACCGATGATCTTAAAAGCAGGTCAAACTGGTTATATCAAAGCAAACCGAATCCACAGTGTTGTCTACACCACTGATTGTGACATGGTATATATCCAGAATAAAACCTTCGGTTTTGAAGTTGATAAGTAATTATTAGCAAAATTGTTGTATAAAAAACTCTCATTCTTTTTCTTTAAAGTGAGAGTTTTTTTAGATAAAACAATGTGTTGATTAATACTAGCTTTGGGAAGCATTAGCAATAATTTAGAAAAAAAATGCATCACTTATTTTTATTTTGTGGTTTTTATCGCATGTTATTAAAACTATTCTGACTCAATCATTTAATCCTATATATTGAACATATGTTAAATAATATGGTGTGTTTATGTATATTTTAATAAAAAATTTCGTCTGTCCAAAATGTGGACAATCAGAATATCTCGAAGGCAAAAGTATCATTTTATGCATTTGTGGCTATCGTACTGAGTACCTTAGAAAATAATAGCAACGCATTTACACTCAGATAGAATACCGCTCAATATTCTTATTATCTCGAGTGGTTATTCTTTTATGGTGTCTAAGTACAATGCTGATTGTACTTCGTTTTATTTCATAAGATTACGTATAATTTCTTTTGTATCTGAAATTAATGTTACGTCTTTATGTGCGATTAATTTAACAATGAGTCCTTCATAAAGTAATTCAATATGAAAAGCTAACTGAGAATTTTCAATGCCCAATGCAGTCAATCTTTTTTGCGTTTCAATGTAAGAAGCCTGCTTATGCTTCACTGCTAACTGATGCAATGGATGCTGTGCATCTGAAAATTCTCGACAAGCAACCATAAAGATACAACCATAGAATTGTTGGTTAGTTATTAACATTTCTAATTCACTAAATCGAGCCAAAACTAATTCTTTCTTATCCTCAATAACATTCCATTCTTCAGCCCAATTTTGTTGAATATTATGGCTAAACGAAGTTAATGCCTCGATTACCAACCCCTCTTTATTGCCAAAGTTATTATAAATTGTTTTCTTAGATATTTTAGTGTGTTCAGCAATCGTATCAACCCCCGTCAGAGTGATACCCTCTTTTTGTGCTAGTTCTAGAAAACCCGTAATTAATTTCTGCCGTTTGGTCATTTGTTATATTGCCTTATTTATTCGTTATTTTTGATTATACACAGGTCTGTATAAAAATGATTGTGTTTCAAAAAAAGTAGCTTATAATATTTTACACAGACTTGTGTAAAAAGAGATTAAAATGAAAATATATAGCTTTCCATATTCCTTACCTAGCTACCGTACGCGATTGGCTGCATCACTACTTGGTTTTAATATTGAAGATCAAATTATTGACTTGAGTAAGAACGAACAAAAATCACCTGAATTCTTAGCGATTAACCCTCTAGGTAAAGTTCCGGTCATGACAGATGATCACTTGATCGTCACTGACTCAATGGCTATTTTGCGTTACTTAGCGAGAAAATCTCAAACTGAGCATTGGTATCCAGAATCAGATATTGCAACCGCAGCTAAGATTGATTCGCTATTATCTTTAGTCAGTAATGAATTATATGAAGGAATTGAAAAAGCACGATTAATTACTGCTTTTAAAATGTTACCTGAAGAATTATTGCCACAATGTGAAATGATAACGCATGGCGCTTTACAGATCTTAAACACTCAATTAGAAGGTAACGTATTTTTAGTTAACGATACGCCAACCATTGCAGATATTGCTGTTGCTTCAACACTGCTCTTTATTGATGAAGCTTCTTTTAGTTTAGATAACTATAAAAATATTCAAAATTGGCTTAATAACATCAAATCATTAGCTGGGTTTATTCAACCAACGTTTCTTTAATTTATTTACATTCATAGTATGAGTATTTATTTATGTCAGTAATTGATGATCAAATAGCCCTTCTGTCATCGCTGTTAACAAAGCAAACAGATCTAACAAATGATAATTTAGTGTATGCAACTTGGGCGGCTGCTTTAAATTCTCAAAGTAAGTATGTTGTTGAAAATATTAGTAAACAGATCAAACGTCCAGATGTGGATACGTTACAAGATATTGAATATGCTATTTCACGAATGGGTGTTACTAACCCTTATTTTATTGCGAGACAATTTGTTGATATCAAACAAGGTGGGTCTTTAAATAGCCTTCATTTTCAACCATTACACGCATTGAATATAAAAAATGAAACTGCTTATCATTATGCGTGTGTCGTTGTTTCGCTAATGAATGGTGGCCATATGTGTCTTGCTTCTCACGTGAATAGTTTGCTAGAACGTAATGAAACAGAGCAAAGTATTGATGCTGCGATGCGTCTTGCAGCAGTGTGCTGTTCGCTCTCTAAAAGAACATTTATCGATGATATTTTAAATAATAATCACTAGTTATCTGTCTTGTTATGCAACACTCATATCATATAAATTTCGTTATCATGATATTAAATAATCCCCCTTAGATACGGTTTAGTATTACTTTTTAATATGACACCGTATCTGATCTATGATCTATGATCTTTACTCTTCTATTATTCCCTACAAACACCCTTAAAGTTACAGCGTAACACTTTAATATGGTTTAACATTTCCATACATTACCCGTTAAAATGAAAATTTAGCCTCTTTTTGGTGGTTGTTTTTTGATCAAAAATAACTGTGTTTATTGATTTTGATGATCTTGCTATTTTTCGCTAAGTAACAGATTTATATGGTTTTAATTTGTCAGTCTTATATAATATCCCTTATAGCAGATCAAGAATAAAGACTATAATCAATGACGATCGACCCTTCAAACGCGCTAGTACATAACGACTTTAATCTTAGGCAGGGAACACTACGACAACAAACCGCAGTCAGTCAGCAGATCCGTCAACGGGATCAGTTTTTAACAAATCCAGCATTAGCGTATATTAATTCATTGGCCGCGACTGATACGACCGGTGGTCAAGCAAATGCTCGTTACACAATAGAAAGATTTGGTCGATTTATGTTGGGATCAACCTTCGATCGAATGGATTGGATCACACTATTAACGAGCCCTACTCTTATTGAAAAAGCAATGGCCGCCTTTCTTATCCATCGTGCAAAAATAAAAGCTCAGATGAAGGGGCTATTTTATGATCCACAGCGATCACTAAAAAACTTACACATTAACCCCTTAAAAAAAGCACTTTTCACTGTGGGTGATTATTTTTATCAACAGCAACAGATTTCAACAGCCCAATACAAAACCTGGCAATATGCTATCAGTAATTTTTCAATTAAAAACCACCCTTCTATTAATTTAGAACAAGGTTGGCTTCCTGCTCTTATTACGGAAAAAACATTAGCGATTGAATTTACGTCTCAAGCGAAAATTATGTTGGAAGCATTCAGTTGTTTTTGTATAAGGTCATGTATAGAAAGAATGGATTGGTATAGTGTTCTTTATGCTCCAGTTCTACAAACCTCCATGCAATCTTTTTTATCTTCACGCTTAACGATGAAAAGTAGTGATAGAAAACAAGATTATGCACCGGCTACGGCTGATAATTTATTAAGAATGTTACGTGGTGTTGCTTACCATGCTTGGTTATCGGAATCGATTTCGATTGAAACCTTACAACGAATTAAGGCTATAAAGCTGCCGCGAGGCTCACGGCAATCAAGTGGACGTTATTTAAGTTATTCAGATGTTGACCAAATATCGGCACTAACTTTAACACAATCGAATAAAATAAAAGCATTAAGAGACAATGCCATTTTTTGGTTAATGTATGAATCAGGTTTACGTCGTGCAGAAGTCATTGGGCTTGATATCAATGATATTGACCTTTATTTATGCAAAATACGTGTTATGGGTAAAGGTAATAAAGAACGCTATGTCCCTTTTTCAAAAAGTAGTGATCTTTATGCCGCTATTGAAAAATGGCTTAATATCCGTTCTCAACATTCACCACAAATATCTACTTTCTTTTGTGGTGTTAATCGGTACCAGCAATTAACGTCACAACGTTTAACAACTCAAACTTTAAATGATCTTTGTAAACATATTCATCTATTGGGGTTTTCTCGTCAAATATCCCCCCATGATTTTCGTCACTCAGTCGCAACGAATTTATTACGCTCAGGGTATGATTTATTATTAGTTAGTAAGTTTATGGGACACAGTAGTATTACAACAACCCAGCGTTATGACCGTCGAACTGATGATGAATTACAAGGTGTAACTCCAGGTCGTTAATACCTCACACTATAGAAATTTTGTTTCAATATTTATTGTGAAAAATTGAGCCTAAGTATAATAACAGCATCATATTCTGCTATATATTAAAAGAAATGTTATCGTGTAAAAAATAACAAATTGGATTAATTATGTTGATATTTATACGCACATTATTATTGATGTTGTTCATTATTTTCACGGCATCAAGCTCGGCTCTAACACTTCAACAGTATACTCAACAATATGCTTTATTACCTTGTACAGGGTTAGAGACTCGAATAGATAGCTTTAAAAAAAGGTTACCAATGATGTTATCGACAGCATCAAAAAGAGAATATGAAGATTTAAAACGAGAATATAAAGCACTTAATGAATTATATAAGAAAAAGAATTGTCATAAACGAAACTCCCGCTAATAATATTAACGGGAGCTAACAAAGGACTTATGATTGTAGTTTTAAGCGAGTAATGTATAACTTAAATATAAGTTTAATGCTAATACAATAGCGACAATAACTAAGCCTAATATAGAAACAACTTTATTATTTTTGTATTTACCCATAATGACTTTGCTGTTAGTAAAGTATAATAATGGAATGATTGCAAGTGCAATACCAAAGCTAAGCACCACCTGGCTCATGACTAAAATCTCAGTAGTATTAACCGCTAGAGCGATAACGATAAATGATGGGATCATAGTGATTGAACGACGCACCCACATTGGAATACTAAATTTAACAAAGCCTTGCATTACAACTTGACCAGCCATTGTGCCGACAACTGTTGATGAAAGCCCTGATGCTACTAACGAAATACCAAATAAAACTGATGCTGATTTACCCACTAACGGTGTTAATGTTTTATATGCTGTTTCTATTTCAGCAATATCTTTATTACCAGAATAATGAAATACTGCGGCGGCCATTGCTACGATAGCGATATTAACAAACCCAGCAATAACCATTGCAATTAATACATCATATTTTGTTGAGCGTAACCGTGTTGAAACTTTTTCGCCGTACGTATTTTTAAATAATGCTGAATGTAAATAAATAACATGTGGCATTACTGTTGCACCAAGAATACCTGCGGCTAAATATATTTGGTGAGGACTATTTAATGTTGGAACAATTAATCCAGTAACTAAAGCATGTGATGCTGGCGGTGCAATAAATAATTCAAATATATAAATAACGGCAACTAATAATAATAAAGCACCAATAACGACTTCGAGCGGTTTTTGGCTTTTGTTATTAAGCATTAATATCATCATTGTTGCGATTGCTGTGATAATAGCCCCTTCCATTAAGCTAATACCAAATAATAATTGAAAACCAACAGCAGCACCAATAAACTCGGCAAGATCGGTTGCCATCGCTATTATTTCGGCTTGAATCCAATAAGGACCAACTGCCCATTTAGGAAGATGATCTCGTAAATGTTCGGCTAAATTTTTACCTGTGACTATCCCTAATTTAGCTGACAGATATTGAATCAACATCGCCATTAAATTAGCCCACAGAACGACCCATAAAAGTTGGTAACCAAAGGCTGAACCCGACTCAATATTTGTAGCAAAATTACCTGGATCAATATAACCAATAGCAGCAATAAATGCAGGGCCTAATAAAAGTAATTTCTTTTTTAACTTTAAGCTAAATGGGGTTGGCTGCATATAAAGTGCAATAGATGCTTTATTCATAAGTGACTCCTTTGTCTTGAGCCTACTTTACTTAAGATGCAAATGAGAATCAATATCATTTAATTAATAAATATGAGTGCTTATGTTTCACTTATGGTTTTTTCTATATTAATAGTTAATACCTATTGGTATGATTGCTATTTTAATTTGAGATTGTAAATTTTATCATTTTTAATGTTAAAAATGTCATCAACATCAAAAAATTGTGATCATTTGTCAAGAATAAGTATTAGAGTGTTTTATCTTTTTAAAAAGATCGATATTGTCGTCTTGTTGATTTATATATCCTTAACGCATTATAAATAGAAAATGTTAATGCTTATCAAATATATGTTTGTTTTATTATTTTAAATAGTCATATTTTTGTAAGGTTATTTATTGATAATAAACATGACAGTATACGCTATTGCTACAACTATGATGCGAAATGGATATTTAAAAAGGGATGTAATATGGAAGCTGAAGTAAATAGTAAAACACATGCTTTTGAAAATGATGTTATTCAATTATATCTTCGTGATATCTCGATGAAACCACTTCTCTCTAAAATTGAAGAAATTCTTTATAGCCGTAAAGCCCTAACGGGAGATAACAGTGCTAAGAAGGTAATGATTGAGAGTAATTTACGTTTAGTGGTGAATATTGCTAAACGTTATCGTGGTAGCTCTATTCAATTTAGTGATCTGATTGATGAAGGTAATATTGGCCTTATCACTGCGGTAGATAAATTTGATCCAGAAAAAGGATTTAGATTTTCAACGTATGCGACATGGTGGATTAAACAAACGATAGAACGTGCAATCCATAATCAAAGTCGAACAATTCGTTTACCTGTTCATGTATCAAAAGAAATCAATACTATTTTACGGACGCATAAAAGTTTATTGCATAGTCAAAATAAAGAGCCAAAAGATGAAGATGTCGCGAAAACGCTAAACCGTGATGTTGATGATATTACCACCCTATTATCTTACGATGCTCCGATTATATCTTACGATCAAACAATCAACGATGATGCTAATTCACAATCGCTAGCTGTCTTTCTTGCTAATGATAAAGAATTACAGCCTGATGCACATTTAGATGAGATGGATATTAAGCATATAACTACCTCTATTCTTGATTCCTTACCACCTCGAGATAAGGAAATCATTTGTCGTCGTTTTGGATTGCTGGGTTACGATTCACAAACACTTCAAGAAGTGGCTGATGAAGTAGGATTAACCCGTGAGCGTATTCGTCAATTACAAGTTATTTCATTGAAAAAACTCCGTAATTATTTACAACGGGATAATTATGATATCTCAATACTATTTGCTGACACAGCATGATAGATTGTTTACTATTATTTAAAAGAGCGCATCAGGCGCTCTTTTATTGTTCTAGTTAAGGTTTGTTATGCATTTAAAATCATTATTGGTTGCAGGTTCTGTCTTATTCTTTTCAGGTTGTGCTAGTTACGGTGTAACTGAAAATGAAATGCAATCTTACTTAAATAAAGAAACCCAATTTAATCATTCAGTTGGTATTCAAGGGTTAGCTTATGCAACGGGCAAGTTTGATAATATTAAAGTAGGAATTGGACGAGTCGCTAAAAATAAAGTCAATGTCGCAGCGACGGCAACGGCTGATTTAGAGTTAATGGGACAAGCGACTCAAAATATATCAATTAAAGCGAATTTTAGTGCTATCCCCTATTACAACCAAGATCAAGGTGCTATTTACTTAAAAGATCTAAATATTGAATCATTAGATGTTACACCGCAGAGGCTAAACAATGTGTTAACCAAACCAGTTATCACGCCTATTGTTTCTTTCTTAAGCCAAATTTTATCGACAAAACCGGTGTATAAACTGAATGATAATGAAATAGAACAAGCTCTTTTGAAAAAAACCAAACCTGAATTAGTGATTGAAAACCATAAATTAGTTTTAGATTGGTAATAAATAACTGTGCATATAAAAAGCTCTTAATATAAGAGCTTTTTTATTGACTATTTTCTGATTGTTTTAAAATATGCTGATTTAAGGTTTCATCCATCATTTTTACTGACCTTTCTGCTTCAAAAGAACGCTTCATTGCTTCTGCTGCATAATCCCTCATTGACGGCGTTTGACTAGTAATAATAAGCATAAGAACAAATATAATTGTAGCAACTGACAAAATAGCGACGGTGTATATTCGTCGAGTAATACGAGCTTCACTTTGTTTAATTTCTGCTTTTACTGCGCGTAGTACATCATAGTTGGTGATGTTTAAACGTATTCTTTGGTTTTTATCCATTTTAAACATTCAGTTTAATTAATAACAGGTTATTTTAACAAGCTAATCTGAATTTAAGCTTACGTAAGTTTAAGTTTGTAGATGATGGTATATTTTATTCAAAGTAAAAAGTTATAGTGCGTTAGGTGTTATAAAAAAAGCAGAGCTATTACACTCTGCTCCGTTATCAATAAGCTATAATTACAAATATTAATAATAAAATAGCTAATAGCCACACGGGGCATTGGTACTTTTTAATTAAAATATACCCTATAACAACGGCGATAACGTCAGTAATTGATTTAACTGAACTCGTTACTACCGGATTAATAAGTGCACTTCCCAATAAACCCACCACACAGGCATTTATTAATAAAATTGCTTGTATTAAACGAGGATGACTAAATAATGCTTTCCAAGCAGGAAGAAAAGCAAATAGCAATAAACTACCAGGTAGAAAAACCGCAACAGTTGCAATGATACTCCCCCAGAGAGGCATTGCTGGCATAGCTGAAGCACCTAGGTAACTGGCCATCGTAAACATAGGTCCAGGTACTAATTGTGCTGAAGCATAAGCACTTAAAAAGGTATTATCTGTGACCATACCATCAAGCATTGGTTGTAATAATGGTAACACCACATGCCCACCACCAAAAACAAAACTGCCCGCTTGATAGAAAATAGAAAATAATTTAATACTATCGTTTGTTGCTGCAATAAAAGGTAATAATGCTAATAACCCTAAAAAAGTTATAACTAATCCAATATGTGGTCGAATGGGCTTAATTAAATGCTTATTAACTACTGGCTGTGTTTTAAATGACCATAAATAACCCACTATACTAGCAATAATAATAGGGAATATTTGACCGAGTAAACCATCACTGAACATTAACCACGTCATGGTTAATAATGCTGTTGTAATAGTTGGGATAGAAGTTAAATTCTTTTTTATCATTCCCCATAAAGCATCAGTAACAACCACAACCGCTAATAATTTTGCAGCGGTAATAATCTGTTCAACAATAACAGAGCTACCAAATTTATTATTTGCAACAGCAAGGAAAGTTAATAATGCAAACGATGGTAAAGTAAAACCAATAAAAGCAGCAATCGATCCTATATAACCTGCTTTTTTATATCCAATATACATTCCAAGCTGGCTACTCGCTGGGCCGGGTAAAAACTGACATAACGCAATAGCTTGTGTGAAATCTTCATCAGTAAGCCATTTTTTCTTAACGACAAACGCTTGCTGAAAATAGCCTATATGCGCTGCGGGGCCACCGAAACTACATAGCCCTAACACTAAAAACTGCCAAAAAACCGTTACCATTAATCACATCTCCTATAGTGAAGTCATGATTGTAACGATTGTTCTTCTATTACTAAAATCGTTTGTACAGATACATATCATTAATATAATCGATGTTTAATTTCTTTATTGCGTCATATCATTTTCATAATGCACATAATCCTCTATGATAGAAATCATATTCTTCTTATGTAATAACAAGCAAAGTCATATACAGTTCTCCTACTTTGCTTTTCTCTTCAAGAGTCGATGCTTATGTTAGAAAATCTTCAACAAATGGTCATCTTGGCAGCTATCGGCCATGAGCAAAATTTCACTCGAGCAGCAGATAGATTAGGCATCTCTAAATCTCAAGTCAGTAAACAAGTGCGCTTTTTAGAAGAACGCTTAGGGTGTCAGTTAGTTCAACGCAGTACGCGCACGGTTGCGTTAACTGAAATCGGTTTACAATATGCGGATTATGGCCAGCAATTAGTTGATACTGTTAATGAAGCTGAAGCAATGGTCGCAGGCTACCGTAATGAGATTAAAGGCGTGCTTCGAATTGGCATAGCCCAATCTTTTGGCAATATTCACATTACCTCCGCTTTAGCTGAATTTCAAAAAAGTAACCCTGAATTAGAGTTAGAAATTAGTCTTTTTGATCATCGTCCTAATCTATTAGAAGAAGGTTTTGATTGCTGGATAGCCATTCATGAGCATCCGCCTGAAGGTATGGTAGCCAGAAAATTAGCGACATGTGAGTTTGTTGTAGTCGCATCACCCGATTATATTGCTCAACATGGCCAACCAGAAACACCCAGTGATTTGCGTCGCCATAACTGTATTACTTATCAAAGCCGTGAACGTAAATATGTTAACTGGGCTTTCTCTCGTGATGGCGTACAGCAATCTATTCGTGTTCGAGGGAATTACCGTATAGATAATGCCCCCGCAGTGTTAGACGCCGCGGTGAGTGGCTTAGGGATTGCCTATTTATCGACTTATCTAATGACTGATGAGCTGGATAACCATAAATTAATTCAGTTACTTCCCGAATGGAAAACAACGGTCGATTTACCTATCTATGCTGTTTATCCACGTAGAAAGTATTTAGCACCTAAAGTACGTTGCTTTATCGATTTTATGGCAGAGCGAATGGCACAAGCTCCGTACAAGAGTCCACGAGTGATATAAAACTTATTATGTTTTGATGATGCTATTACAGTTATCGAGAAACAAAAAACGCGACCGTGATGGCCGCGTTTTTATATTTAAAGGAACGTTATTCTGCTACCGTTTGTTTCTTTTGCGCAGGTAAAGCATACATTCGACGTAATATAGCCTGTACACCTTGAGGTTGATCTGCCAGTTTCTGGGCAAATAATTGCTCTTCTTCTGCCGTTACTTGATCAGATTCAATCTCTGCTGCGATATAATTCGATGGAAATAAATGATAATTTTCAGTTATTTGCTTATCAATTATAGCTGCAAGTTCATCCGGTGTTTCTGGTGCATCAGTGATTACATCACCAAAGCTGATATGAATACGGCGTTTCTGACCAACAATGCCTTGTACGATACTTTCAATATCTTCAAATTCAGATTTTTCATAAGTACCAGTGGTTTCTTTTTGGTAAAGCTCTTGGGCTTTAGCTAAATCACAGGGATCATTTTCATATGAAATAGAGACAGGAACGATATTTAAACCACTCATAAACTCAGCAAAAGGTAATTTTTGCTTACGTCCTTCCATAAAAAACATTTTTAGAATGGCTGGATCAGTTTTATCATTGCCGTCTTTTGCTCGACCTTCCTTTTGTGCAATCCAAATATTATTGCCCGTCATTAAGGAATGTGAAATATAACTAGAAAGTAGGCCTAATGACTTCATTAATTCACGCGGCCCCTTTGATGAACGTTTCACAATAAAACTCTTGTTCAAACGCATCAATTCAGTCGCACATGGCTTTTTAAGCAGGTTATCGCCAATTGCAATGCGAACAGTATTGAAGTTCTCATTGAATAAACACCAGTTCACCATCGCAGGATCCATCGCAATATCACGGTGGTTAGAAACAAATAAATAAGCTTTATTTGGATCTAATTTATTTAATCCTGTTGTCGTTACACCGTCACAAGAATGAGCAATGGTTGCACGCATATACTTAGCAACATAGTCTTGCACATCTTTAACACTTGCAACGTTTGACCACTTTTTAACAAGAAAACGTTTAATTAACGGAATAAGTAGCCAGCCAAACATACCGGATGCATGAGGAAAGCGGTATTTTAAAATAGCATTGATAAAATCTCTATCATCAATAAGGCGTTTGATAGCCCCTTTAACTTCGTTATCGTTGTAAGGGCGGATTTCTTTATAAATATCGTTATCTATACACACAATAATGCTTCATCTTGAAAAAACTTGGCTATTCTACTGATAAATGTTGTTTTACCAAATAACCTACGTCAATAAGGGAAATGGTTGGAGGTCTAACCACATGATGTCGTTGAAAATTCAACCACTATTAATTATTAAAACTACAATTTAATGCAAAAGTGACTAATCATACACTGATTTTAACTATTGTCGCCTATGTGTTGTTGACGAGGTAATAAAAACAGCCGAATATGTGCAAGATATCGAGCTAGAGAGACATTATGAAACAAGCCATTGAGTTTTCTAAAAACGAACACCCTTTTCTTTTCGTCGGTTCTCGTCGTAAAAGTAACAACGCCTATTTTATTGTTGTTACTAGCGGCAGCATATTAATACGGTTGGGTAAACATGAACACCTCGTATCCAAAGGACATGGCTTTTGGGTTCCCTTTGATTGTTTACATGCGGTAACTATTTTACCTGGCACGCATTTTTTCAACGTTGCTTTTTCAATTCGCCTGCGACAGCCTCTCTGCCGTGAAACCGGCTTCTTTGTGGTTACACCACTACTTGATGCTCTGCTAATTGAACTGGAAAAACAGCCAGCAGAAAATCACGACTGGGATGGTGTAGAAGGACGCTTACTTAAAGTGATAGCGGATCAAGTATCCACCCTATCAGCGTCAACACAATCGTTATCACCAGCTATCAATAAACAGTACCATAGTGCATTGGCATTATTATTTAATGGCAATAAAGTCACTGAAAAATCGGCTGTTCAAGCAATAGAGCCGGTATTAGGGATGACCTTAAAAGAATTTGAAGCTTGTATCACTATGCGTGAGACAGTGAAGCTAATCCGTTCAGGAAGAAAATTACCGCAAATAGCAGCCCAGTTAAATACATCCGAAGTCCTGCTGGACGCTCTTGCAATGGCTATTTTAGGTAAACCCTTTCAAAAATAAAACTGACTCTACAAAATAATGCCCATTATCGTAATGGGCATTATTCATCACGTCGAATGACGCTAATCAATGGTTATAACGTAAGTAAACATGCGTCTAATTAAGCGGCACATGAACCTGTACTGAGATGCCATCATCTACACTACTCTTGGTATGCCAGCGATAATCCAATCGTACACGTGTACTATCATCATTGGGATCACCAAAACCTAAGCTCATTTGAACGCCATGGTTAAGTACCCACTGTTCGGCATCAACAATATCTTCAACGTTTTCGTTGTCATATTGTCTTGGTAACCAAAATCCCAAGCCATAATACATTGAATCATTATATTCAGTAAAAACAGGATGATCAGCAAAGTCGTCACTCCAGTGATTCCAAAACTCACTGGTGTTATCAACCTGATCTTGTTTCCAATCATTAAACCGTTGTGATCTAGAATAAGGATCATCTTTAACCTGCAAGAAAGGGATACTATCTGCATTATTCGATAATCGACATACGGAATGATCAAACTGAAACAATTGATCTTCTGTTTTTATGGTGTTATTTGGCGTCAAGTCACATGGAAAAGCATATGCAGATGATGAATAAATTAAGTTACTCATAATAATAAGTATCAATGCTTTAATTTTATTCATATGCAATATTAATTATCCATCCATTAATCAGTAAATTTAAACCGCTCATCATTCATCAGCATCATTTTCACCGTAGGCGTCGTGTACTGAGTAATATCATGATTATGTGCCAATGCCTCTCGTATAACGGTACTACGTACCGGAACCGTTTCAGGACATGCCATTACTTGCCAGCGTTTAAGAATTTGCTCTGCTTTATAAAAGCGATGAAAACTCATAAAATTATCTGGGCCAATCACAAAAGTAATATTTGCCTCGGGGTACTTTAATTGTAAAGCTTCAAGTACGGCAAACGTTGTGACTGCATTATCATCAACCGCTATTTGTTGCTCTAATGTAGATAATTCTAGATTACTTTGTCCAATATCACTGATGAATGCACCCACAAGATCACATCGAGCCTTATAGTCGAGCATTACTTTTCCCCAAGCATGCTGATAACTAGGAAGTAATAACACCTTATCAAACTGCCCTAGTCGCTCTAGCACCGAGCGGTGACCTATACTCGGAGGATTAAATGCGCTTCCAAAAACTGCTAGTGTCTGTTTCATATTTCAATCAACTAACCTCTTATATTGCAAAACCAGCCAAATACTATCGCTATAGCGAAATGTTCCTTAGTATCGTACTGTTTTAACGCTAAAACGGGATTATTTTAAATAATTTTACGCTTGAGCATTGATCCTTAGTTAGAGTTATCGCATGATTTTGGTAAAGGTGTAATGGCTGAGTTCTCATTTTTCCATTATGCCGTTTTAAGTGATTAATATTTGGGCAAAAGCCTTAAGGATTCATTACCCATGGAACAACTTATCCGTGAACAAATGCGCGTACTTCCTACTATCGATGTTGAGTTTGAAATTCAACGCCGTGTTGCTTTCATCCAGAAAAAACTCAAACAGTCTGGTTGTAAATCTCTAGTACTCGGTATTAGCGGAGGTGTTGATTCAACAACTTGTGGCCGTCTAGCACAACTTGCTATCAATGATTTAAATACAACAACATCGAGTAATGATTATCAATTTATCGCGGTTCGTTTACCTTACGGTGAGCAACAAGATGAAGATGAAGCACAACAAGCTTTAAAATTTATTCAACCTAGTCAATCTGTTAGCGTAAATATCAAAGCAGGTGTTGATGCACTGCATGCCAACGCATTATTAGGATTAGAAGGCACAACTTTAATTCCAACAGATGCGGCTAAAGTTGACTTTGTAAAAGGCAATGTTAAAGCGCGTGCACGTATGATTGCTCAATATGAAATTGCAGGCTTAGTTGGTGGGCTTGTGATTGGTACCGATCATTCAGCAGAAAACATTACAGGCTTCTACACTAAATTTGGTGATGGTGCTTGTGATTTAGCCCCTCTTTTTGGTTTAAATAAACGTCAGATTCGTGCTATTGCCGCGACGTTAGGTGCACCAACCCATCTTGTAGTAAAAGTACCAACGGCTGATTTAGAAGAACTAGCACCACAGAAAGCAGATGAAGAAGCGCTATTGGTGACTTATGACCAAATTGATGACTTCCTTGAAGGTAAACCTGTTGATGATTTTGCTCGTGAGCGCCTAATAAGCATTTATCGTGCAACGCAGCACAAACGTCAGCCTATTCCGACAATTTATGATATTGATTGATTCAGTACTCACTGCGATAGTTCGTTGAGACAAAAACAAAAGGCCTAACAAGATGTTAGGCCTCTATATTGCTGAATAGCGAATAATTTACTTACATGGCTCAAGTTGAGGTTGATCGATAATGAGTGCATCCAGCTCTCTCCATAAATCATCACAAAGATTAGGGCGGTATACCGCTTCTTTAAACGCAGAATGCTCGTGTTGATACATTTTATAATGGCGTGGTGAACTTTTTCTACTTGAGCGCACATTAGACAAACGATCACAAACTTTCACTATTAGCGCTAAACGTGCAGCATCATCTTCAATATTTAAAGCGGATAAGCGTTGGTTAATTTCTAATTTTCTTTTCGCGCGATCTTCTAATTTCACATCAGTAACAGAATTAACTGCATCAGCAATAGTAAAACCAAAACGATCAACCAATTCATTAAAATTAGTATCCGTATCTTCGATTACATCGTGTAATTGAGCTGCAATCATTGCATCAACGCCAAATGGCTGTGCAAGTTCTGCTACGGTATTAAGATGAACGGCGTATGGGAGTTCGCCATATTTTTGGTCACCATGGCGTTTTGTTGCAAATTCTTGTGCAGCTAAATAACGACTATCCATCACTTTATCCTCGGTACTTTCTTATTATATTGACTCATTGTAGAAGTAATACATTCCTTGTTACTAGTCATTTATTTGGAATAAAATAATTCAAAAATAAAAAAAGAGCCTTTCGACTCTTTTTGTTTTTTAGATAGTTACGAATGATAACTCAGGGTTATTCTTCTTCATCTGCAGGAAGTTCGCCCGCAGCCTGACGACGCTTCATATCCGCTTCACGAATCTCATTAGCAACAATCATGATAGCTTCGCCGCTACTGATACCTGTAGCCATAAGATCATGAATACGCTCTGCGGCTACTTGCTGCTCTGAGTGTGTTAATGTCGGCGTGTGATTATACATATCATTCTTCTTAACTTCGTAAACGGGTAGGTATTCTAGGAGTAAAGTGAAACAATGTCACTGTTTATCCTCACTGAATACAAATTAACCTGGATGACCATCAACACGTGTTTTGGTTAATACTGGATAATAAACGATCGTAAAAATAGTAAAGGCAATCACCCATAAAACAGCTGAAATAACATACGCATCCATAGTCGCTATCGGCATAATCACCACTAATAATGTACGCGCCAATAATGAACCAAATAAACTTATAAAGGCAATAACCATCCAACGACCAACCTGCAACTTCCTACCAGTATGGCCTAATGAAACACGTGCCATCATTGCCAGTATCATCGCACCAATGCCACCAATAGCAATAATATGAATGCCTATTGTTGGATTCATATTATGGTTAATATAACTTCCACCAAGCCATGCTAAACCAATGATCATTGATAAGTAAGCCCCATGTAGCGACCATAATAATGGTACTGTTATTGTTTTATAACTACGCCAGCGGCACATGCGAACTAAATTAGTTACCGCTGCAATAAGATAAGTTGCCGCTAATATAGATGAAGGAACCGTAACCGGGAAAAGTGTGAATATTAATAATATCCAAATAGGTATTAAGGCTGCATATTCCAACATTGATATACGAGTAATTGTTTCCGTTTGTGTTCCTCGTGAAGTGAAAAATGGAATCACTCGACCACCAACGACAATAACAACCGCAGCAATAATAGTTAACGTTGTTAATGCGATTGCTTTTAAATCATAAGGAATAACTTTGAGCACCATTAAATGGTATTTGACGTTGAGTAACGTAAACATAATAAGAACAGGGACAAAGAACACGTTACGCCATTGCTTAACCTTGAAGATAGGTTTTGCTAAAAAAATTGTAGCTACAATAATCCAAGCACAATCAATAACCATCCATAAATAGCTTGGTGTTGCAAACATAAGCCCTAAACGCGCAATAAGCCATAATCCAAATAAACAGGCCAGCTTTGTTCCTTTAACACCAGTCTGCCCTGTCCATGTCTGTACTGCTGTGAGTAAGAAGCCAACAATAACCGCACCTGCAAATCCAAACAGCATTTCATGGCTATGCCACCATAGCGGGTTACCATACATAAATTGACTAATATGCGTATTACCAGCCCATAACAATCCCCACAATGCGATTGAAATAACGGCATAAACAGCTGCACCGATAAAAAATGGACGAAATGCGAGCCTAAATAAAGGGGGGATTTTTTCTTCTTTTGCTCGATCGATAATTTGCATCATACTACCTCACTATAAACATGCATAAATTATACATGTTTATAGTGCTATTTCTATACTTTCTCGAATTAGTTTTATTTATATGAAATTAAAGTAAAAAAAATGGCTACCACATTACTGTAGTAGCCATTTTATTATCCATTATCTTCATCATCATCGCCAACATAGTCAACAGGGCGAGTGATTCGTTGAATGTCGAGGATCGAAATTTCACCTTGCCAGCGTGTTTTTACAACGCCAACACTGAGCCAATAACGCCCTTCAGGAAAGTTTAATTTCGGTAACGTTGTCGGCCAATCAGAATCTGATTCTTGACTCCAGATAGCGTGCCATGTTGTATCGTTAAGATCATACAGTTTCGTGCTTAATGTCGGTGCAGGACAATTACCACTATTCTTATTAATATTATCAATACGCCATGTTTTACTGTCTTTCCAACTGATCTCTTGTTTATCTGCTGGTGTGGTTAAAACAATCCATCCAACCCAAGCCGGTTTATTCACCGCTGTAATTGAGAGTTTATATAACCCCGCAGATACGGGTTCATCTAGCCGTTGTGATTCAACAGAAAAATAGCCACCATCATCAATAAATGGTGCACCTCGTAATAACGGTTTATTGGGCCATTTAGTCAGACTAATATTGGTGATATCACTACGTGTAAGACCAACAACAGATATCTTCAGCAGTTGCTGATTAAGATTTTGCTCTGCTTGGCGTTCAATCGATAACTTAGGAAGCCATGTCGGTAAAACTTTACGTTCAAGACTATGGCCACAGTCTTCACTAATGGCTAAATTAAGTAATTGATCAAGATTATTGGCTTCAACACTATTAGGCGATTGTTGCCATGCTTGAATGATGGTTTGAAAAACAGCCGCGGTATCATCTTCAAGTAATTCTTTATGCGCCATCGTATAAAGATCTTTTGAAATGAACCAATCAGATGCAGCAAATGCACTCGATGAAAACAACGTCGAGTGCACTAACAATAACCCCATAAACCAGCGTTTTGGCTTATTTATTCTCATGGAACGCGGTACCTAAACCTTATGGTTTCATTCGGTATCCAACACCACGTAATGTTTCAATCTCGATATCTGGCAATTTTTGACGCAATTGCAAAATATGAGTATCAACAGTACGGGTTGTTGGGTAATGATTGTAGCCCCACACTTGATCTAATAGTTCATCACGAGTAAATACACGACCTGCATTTTTAGCTAGGAACACTAATAGTTCAAATTCGGTACGCGTTAATGTCACACTCTCATCACCGTGAAATACTTCACGACTTTCTTGGTTAATACGAATATTACCAACAGAGATGATATTAATGGCAGCCATATCGCCATCTTCACCACGTAGATGCACACGCACTCGTGCTAAGAGCTCTTCTTCAGCAAAAGGCTTGGTTAAATAATCTTTTGCACCTGAATCTAACCCGATCACTTTATCATTGATAGAAACCATTGCTGTTAATAGAATAACAGGAACATATTTCTTCTTTAACCAACCTGATAAGTAGTCAAGCGAATCACCTTCTGGTAATTGACGATCAAGTACAACAAGATCTGCATCACGCCATAATGCATCAACTTTAGTGGCACAATCAGCATATAAGCAATTGTATCCAGCTTGCTTTAAGCAATCGAGTAAACCATCAGCAAGGTTCCGGTCATCTTCAACCAGCAGCAGAGTTTGATTCACACGGAATCTCCAAAATAAACGTTGTAGGTGGACCAATAAGTTTCATTCGCCCCCCCATTCTATTAATCATCGATTCAACAATTGTTAAACCCAGACCTAAGCCTTGAGAACTAACAAATGGTTTTCTTAAACGGGACCAATCTTTTGCACTTAGTTGCCCTTCATCTTGAACAACTAATTTCAAAGTCCCATTTTTATACGATGACGATAAGCTAACAGGCACTACGCCATATTTATGAGCATTGGATAGTAGGTTATCAAGACAGGTTCCTAGCCAATAAATATTAACAAGGACACTTCTATCTTCTTCTAATTTTAGTATAACGTCATATTTTTCAGCAATATAACCTAACCATTCATTTAATGACTCTACGTTTTGAACACTTAACTGTTGTTGGTTTGCTTGAAGGTAATCTTTACTCGCTTCTGCCAATTGACGGAGTCGACGAGAATCTTCAGTTAAACGGCGGAATTCGTCATATAACCCTTCAGGCAATTCGTCAAAATGACGTCTAAAACCTTCAACTGTCATTGCTAAACTTGCAATAGGTGTTCGTAATTCATGCGTTAATATTTGTAATACTAACATACGCTCTTCCATCGTTCGACGACGGATGCGGAATCGATAAATTACCCAACTCAATAGCAAACCAGCATTCATCACAAGTAAACCTATTAATAAATAGTAAGTTACATGTGATTTATTATCTTCTCGCCAACAAATATTGCCATTTTTCGCAAGACAAAAATCATTTTCATCTAAACGTTTAAAATGTAATTGATAGCGATTAAGCATTTTCGTCCATGTTACTTGGCCAAAAACACGGTATTCATTATCATTACGAACCCAAAGTTCGCCATTTGATATAAAAAATTGCGCACCAGAAATAAATGCATGGATCTCATCATTATTCATTCGCTGCAATCGGCCTAAAATCGTTGTTGCCGCTGCAATTGGGCGTTCTTTTATATGCAAATACTTACTGTATTTTATCGCCATATCCGGATGTTTTTGAATATAACGGTAAGCATAACTACCACCACCGGGGTGAATGTACCCTGAACGTACAAACCAACTCGACGGTAATTTTGTTTTAAAACAGATAGCACGAGTAAATACGACTGGCTGAGTAACCAATGGTGATAACGGCCATGGTCCCTTACAATTTAATGAATTATGGTACAACTGACGTAATGCATTCAGTGGATATTCATTCGTTTGCGGTAATAACGTTTCAGGTACTAGTAAGGGTCCTGGGTATAAGCTCTGAAGTTTACGAAAATCGTATGTTGCTAAAGGCTTATGTTTCAATAGATCAGAACGAACCGCATTTAACCGTTCTGGAAATGTTTGGGCTTCCGCGAATGATGCAGAAGAAAAAAATAAAGAAAAGACTAACACATACGTTTTCATGCTTGTAGCTTAACATTGTAGAACCGTGTTTTGTCAAAAAAATGTCAGAGCAACAATTACTTAAAACACTAGCCTTTGCTTATAACATTTAAATTTAAAATACATTCTATTATTTATTGAAAAAAAAAAGCCACTCAACCCTGAGTGGCTTTAATTATAGTACGGATATTTTTATAAATGTTCAAGAATAGATAGACATGACGCTTTCGCATCACCAAATAACATTTGGCTATTTTCTTTAAAGAACAATGGGTTTTGAACGCCCGCATACCCCGTATTCATTGAACGTTTAAATACAATTACATTACTTGCATTCCACACTTCAAGAACAGGCATGCCAGCAATTGGACTATTTGGGTCTTCCATTGCCGCAGGGTTTACGGTGTCGTTAGCACCAATAACTAATACCACATCAGTTTTAGGGAAATCGTCATTAATTTCATCCATTTCTAATACGATATCATACGGTACTTTTGCTTCAGCCAGTAATACGTTCATGTGACCAGGTAAACGTCCTGCAACAGGGTGAATACCAAATCGAACCTCTATACCTTGTGCACGCAGTTTATCAGTGATCTCATGTACAGGGTATTGAGCTTGTGCAACCGCCATACCATATCCAGGAGTGATAATAACTGACTTAGCATCTTTTAGTAATTCAGCCACTTCTTCTGCTGTTGTCTCACGGTGTTCACCATATTCTTCATCTGACGCAGGTGCTGCACCATCAGAACCAAATCCTCCGGCAATAACACTCACAAAAGAGCGGTTCATCGCTTTACACATAATGTAAGAAAGGATGGCGCCCGAAGAACCAACTAATGCACCCGTTACAATCAGAAGGTCGTTTGCAAGCATGAAACCGGCTGCCGCTGCTGCCCAACCTGAGTATGAGTTAAGCATTGACACTACCACTGGCATATCTGCACCACCGATAGAGGCAACCAAGTGGTAACCAAATGCAAATGCAATCAATGTGACTAGGATCAATGCCACCATTGAGCCTTCAGCTTTCACAAACCACACTAGCAATGCAGCAGAAACAAGTAATGCTACAAGGTTAAGTTTATGGCGATGTGGCAACTGAAGTGCAGATGATGACACTAAGCCTCGTAACTTAGCAAAAGCGACCAATGAACCGGTAAAGGTAACTGCACCAATGAATACACCAAGGAATACTTCCACTAAGTGAATATTAAGCAGTGCGCCTTCTAGCGGTTGATGGTGTAAAAAAGTATTAAAACCAACCAGTACCGCTGCCATACCAACAAAGCTATGAAGCATTGCAACGAGCTCTGGCATTTCGGTCATTTCTACTTTTTTAGCGTAGAAAATACCAATTGCACCACCAATAATCATTGCCAGAATGATCCAAACTGTCGCTTGCGAATCTGGTCCAAAAATAGTGGCTACTAATGCAATCGCCATACCCGCAATACCGAAGTAATTACCTTTTCGTGCGGTTTCTTGCTTGGACAGTCCAGCAAGTGACATGATAAACAATACGGCAGCAACAATGTATGCCGCTTGTACGATTCCTGCAGACATGTATTACTCCTTATTTATCTTTACGGAACATTTCTAGCATACGTTTAGTGACGGTAAAGCCACCAAAAATATTGATACTAGCAATGAGAACAGCAACAAAAGCCAACACGGATACGATTCCGGAGCCTTGTCCTATTTGGAGTAATGCACCTACAATAATGATGCCTGAAATTGCGTTTGTTACTGACATAAGTGGTGTATGTAAAGAGTGGCTAACGTTCCATACAACGTAATAACCAACCACACATGACAATACAAATACAGTGAAGTGAGCAAGGAACTCAGGTGGCGAGTAATGACCAACCCATGCAAATAATGCAATACCTGCCGCCATCATGCCGTATTTCTTTATCGGTGACATAGGCTCAGCTTTTTTAGGCTGTACTTTCTCTACCGTTTTCGGTTTTTGCGCAACTGCAGAAACTTTAATTGGTGGCGCAGGCCATGTGACTTCACCCGCTTTAATAACGGTTAAACCACGTAAGACTTCATCATCAAAGTTAATATCAATCGTACCGTCTTTTTCTTTACACAGTAGTTTTAATAAATTAACTAAGTTAGTACCGTATAGTTGCGACGCTTGTGTCGGTAAACGGCCAACCATATCGGTGTAACCAATAATTTTAACGCCATTTGCAGTCGTAATAACTTTATCGGCTTCAGTGTAAGCACAGTTGCCCCCATTTGCTGCCGCTAAATCAACGATCACACTGCCCGACTTCATCGAGTCAACCATTTCTTTAGTGATCAATTTAGGTGCAGGACGACCAGGAATAAGTGCTGTTGTGATGATAATATCAACATCTTTCGCTTGCTCTGCATATAAACGCTCAGCCGCTTGGTTGAATTCATCAGACATTTCTTTAGCGTAGCCATCACCCGTCGAAGTATCTTCTTTAAAATCGACTTCGAGGAATTCTGCGCCCATTGATTCAACTTGCTCTTTCACCTCAGGGCGAACATCAAACGAGCGAACAATAGCACCTAAACTTCCTGCAGCACCAATAGCAGCAAGACCAGCAACACCAGCACCAGCAACTAACACTTTTGCAGGAGGCACTTTACCTGCCGCAGTAATTTGTCCTGTAAAGAAACGGCCAAATTCATGTGCAGCTTCAACGACAGCACGGTAACCTGCGATATTTGCCATTGAGCTTAATGCATCTAAGGCTTGCGCACGTGAAATACGTGGCACTGAATCCATCGCCATGACATTAATGTCTTTAGTGGCTAGCTTTTCTAATAATTCAGCGTTTTGCGCCGGCCAAATAAAGCTAACTAGGCTCGCACCCTCTTTTATTAAATCAAACTCATCAATGCCTGTAGCTGGATTCACCTGTGGAGCATTCACTTTTAAAATAAGATCAGCTTGCCATACGGCTTCAGTTGTTGCTAATTCAGCACCAGCAGCTTCAAAAGCGGCATCATCAAAGCTCGCTAATGCACCCGCTCCATGTTCAACAACAACGCTGAACCCCATTTTTAATAACTGCTCAACCGTTTTAGGTGTGGCAGCAACTCGCGTTTCATTCGCGAGGACCTCTTTTGGTACACCAATCTGCATTATTATTCCCTGAACATTGGCTATAGATAAATATTTTGTATCGAACCTTAAAAGCAATAGCAAGCTTTTTACAGTTAAAAACAAAAAATTCCACAAATTTCATTAATAAATAACATTATTGTCATTTTTTCATGAAATATAAGCACCTTTTCATCCATGACAAAGAGGTTAAAAAATATGTATTACATAATGTTAGTCATATTAACTAAGTCAAAAAAACAACTCAGCAAATATATCTATTAATCTTGCTTTAAACGTATTAAAAACAAAATATATTTAACAAAATAGCAACACTTAGCTACTTATTTTTAGTGCTAAAAATAAGATACCCAGCAACAAGCACGATTGCAATGAAATATGTTGTATATGTGGATTTATTTAAACATTCGCTCACCCGTTTGATCGATAAACATTTGTGCTTTTTTTAACATAAATGTTTCAGCATCAACACGTGACGGTAAAATATCAGAACGTATAAAGTAGTGTGTCTGCATTGTGTCATTGATTTGTTTACAAATACGCCCAGCAATACGAAACTGCCCACCTTCCTTTTGAGGCTCGGGATAAATCAAATAACCATTATATTCAATGGGTTCAATTGTTGTTTCAGTTGTGGTCTTTTTACCAAATAACCAAGAAAATAATCCCATTACTACCTCATGTTAATTTATCAATCGTCGCTTTATTAATCTAAGGCTATGTTTTATCCATGATACCTCTAGCCTCAAACACACTAACTTCTATTTTTACTTATCAATATAAACTATTTTTATATCATAAAATCAATACTATATGCTTTTATCTTTATCGAACATTAGTTTCTAAATCAAGATAGTATGACACCATTATTACAGGCACAAAAAAACCAGCACATTAGCTGGTTTCTTATTTTCTCTATTCGTAAGCAAAGCAATCAAACTGCTTACCTACTTATACCATTAACCATAAAAAGTAATTAACGGTAAAGACCAATATCTTTTTGAATATGTAATGGTAAATCAGAAACATTACGTAATGTTGGCGTTGAAACTGAACGGCTAAATAGAATATCACGAGCGTGGACTAGTAGGCCTTTCAACGTCAATGAATACGTTTTTTGATCATTCATTACTGCTGTTGGAATAGAATCGAAATCAAATACCTGTGCCATACTGCCTCTTCGGATTAGCCGTTATCAATGGGATTGGCAGCATAATAACGTAATGCTAAAGCGCTTTAACAATGACATTATTTAGCAATTAGGATTAGATAATCTAATCTAAAATACTAAAAACAAATAGATACCACCAGCACAGAATATCTCACTAAAAAAGCTAAAACACGCCATATTAACAGTGATTAATGCGGTTTTTTAACTCATAAAATAATAACTAATAAGGGTCAATTCTCACGGTTATCACATGGAATAAATACCGTTAAATTTTCACTTGGTTTATCAAACGTGCACTGCTGTTTTGCAAAGGCTTCAAATGCATCAGCCATTGTGACATTAAGGGCTTGAGGCTCTGTTACATAATCAAGCAAGGGAGCATATCCTTCTTTACCTGCCGCGGTATACCCTGATGACACAGAGGTATAAACAGCATCATCATCAACCGCCAACCATTGCCCATTAGTGTAATATTCTAAGCTTTCAATCCGTTGACCGCTTGGCGCACCACAACGATACACATAACGTAAATCTGCCACATAAGGAAAACTACCGTCACCCGTTCCTTCAATGTCATTATTAGTCGCATTATCAATCGCACCTTCAAGCGCTTGACGAATACGTAACCCACGTACGCTATACATCATAATCCCTATCGCAAAGGGTAATAATCGTCCCGCTACATCAGCAGGCGTTATCTCTCCTGGATTAAATGAACACCTTACGCCACCAGCATTATGAATACCGAAATCAACATGATGACCAAGCTCTCTCGCTTGCCAAACAAAACTTTTTACCACCCAAGGCGCAATATCACTCGGGCCTTTTGCATCCGGAACTCTAATATGACGAAGAGGTTCATTAATAGACGCGATTTTATCCGTTTGTAATGCGCGCACAGCAGGACGGTAATGTTGATTTAGAATGTCTTCTATGCGTGGATCTTTTACCACAAACCGAATATTGGGCTGATTTAATAAATAATCACGAACTTTATTATGGTTATCATGATCTAAATGTTGAGTCCGCCCTGCATCAATCGTAAATTTACGTCCAAGTAGGAGTTGATTACACCCGGTCGCACTTTCTACACGACCATCAGCACTAAACGCGATGGTTAATTGACCAAGAGCTAACGCATTACAACCAGCTTGAACAACGCAAGTATTATTAACCATGAAGGCATAAGTATCTGTTTTACCATATCCAACATTAGTAAAATCGCCTTGCATCGTATGAGAATGACCGCCAATAATGGCACCAATACCCTCAACCTCTTGGGCTAATGATAAATCACGGTCGTAGCCTAAATGACTTAACACAATAATTTTATTAATGCCTTTTTCTTTAAGCAATGCAATTGTATTTTTAGTCACCGTTGCTACATTACGAAAAGATGTATCAGGATCAGGATTCGCTATTCCCGCCATATTTTCAATCGCTAAACCAAAAATAGCCACGGGCTCACCATGCACATTCTTTATCAAATAATGCGCTGATTGTGTCGCATTATCATAAGCATAAACATTGTCTTTATTACGCAGAGGATTACGCTTTGTTTGATCTTCTTGCGATAAATCCCAATTGCCAGCTAATAATGGAAACGCCGTATGATCAAGAAAATCAGCAACAATGTCATTGCCCATATCAAGTTCATGATTACCTAATGCCATTGCCTCAACACCAATAGCATTGAGCAAAACTGCATTAGCCATACCTTTATAAAGCGAAAAATACAATGTGCCTTGAAAACAATCACCCGCATGTAAGAACATAAATTCACGTTGATGAAGTAATGCTTCACGCTTAATTTCAGTCACCGCAGAACAAAGACGTGAAAAACCGCCACAACTGGCATAAACCGATGTCTCTGAATTTAATACATCAGGTGAAAGTGATAAGGAAATCGCAGAAGGCTCAAAATTAGAGTGTGTATCATTAATATGAGCAAAAGTGATTGTTGCTGCGTGATTAACAGTCATAATAATTTCAGTTCCTCCAGAACCATCGGTATTACCTAACGACTGATTTATAACGCTCACAGCATTACAAAAATAAAGTTCGTCACTAAATAAGAAACCAAATTACATACAATGACATAAATATGAGATCTTTATCAAAATATACCATCTTTTCAGGAAAAACACTGAGTGAATAGCCTCTTAACACAATAGTGCTCATTTTTATTCACTCAGTGAAGATAACATTCTTAATTATTACAGGTAGCGACCATGGCGTTGTAGAAATTCAATTTTGTAACCGTCAGGATCTTGAACAAAGAAAAATTTCGCCAATAAAACACCATCTCGAAAAAATTCTTTAATTTCTGCAGGATTGTAAGCTAATGCCACCAAGTTTTGATGCTCAGCTTCAAGATCATCCACAGCAACGGCAATGTGACCATAACCTGTACCATGTGTATAAGGTTCCGTTGTCCCCTCATTCCATGTTAATTCAAGTTCCATGTCATTTTCATCATTGCGTAAGTACACCAAACTAAAACCATCAAAATCTAGTCGTTGTGCAATATCTAAGTTTAATGCTTTTTTATAGAACTCTAGTGATGCGTCAAGATCAATAACACGAATCATAGAGTGAATAATTTTAGCCATCTGATCGTCCTTTATAATTGTTTTCATTAAAAATTCATGCGGACTATAGTATCTTTTTTAATTTGAACATTGTATCAATAATGTGAGCAAAACGATCCCTTTCTAATAATCTCTGCGCTATGTTGTAAAGAAAGAAGAAGGAAAAATCATGCATTTAGAACGTATTGAAATCGCGGGTTTTCGAGGTATCAAACGATTGTCACTGTCATTTGATGAATTAACCGTTCTTATCGGAGAAAATGCATGGGGGAAATCATCACTGCTGGATGCGTTAAGCTTGGCCTTATGCCCAAGTGCTGAATTTTACGAAATGAAGTTCTCTGACTTCCATATTGATCATGCTATGGGCCATGAGCGTACATCTTCCCTACAGATAGTTCTTCGTTGGCATGAAGATTATCAAGGTGAATACCGTGCTCGACGTTATCGTGCTTTTGATCCTTTCTGGAATAAACAACATCATTTAAAACATCTTTATGTTCAGATCGATAGTCACATCAAAAACGATAAAATTATCACTCACCGTCATTTTTTACATACTGATGGTCATATTATTCAACATCCAGATACCGATAAGTTTTTACGTCAATTAATGGTCTTGCATCCAATCGTAAGAATTCGTGACGCGCGCCAATTAGAATATGGTAATACCTCTACAATTCCTACACACAATGCTACCACTGTACCACCAGCAAAAAATCGAGAATCCGAACGTATTCAACGCCGGCTTGATAATACATGCCGCCGTTTAATGACACAGCCAGGGCATGTGAGCGCGGCTGAAATAAAAAGTAGTATTAACACATTACGTTCATTAGTTGATCACTACTTTGCCTTTGCACCACATACCCGTACAAAAGCCGAGCCTCATACTTACTATCCATTAGAAAATCAATATGACGATCAATGTCTCAATCCGTTTGATCAACTTGTACAACCTAGAATGACCAAACAAGCGAAATTAATTTTAATGGGCCTACTTAACGCCTATATTCGTGCCCGCGGTCCCGTTGATCTAAAACGTATATCGCGCCCAATCATGATCTTAGAAGATCCTGAAGGACGATTGCACCCTATCATGCTCCATCAAGCGTGGGCATTTATACAAAATATGCCGATGCAAAAAGTATTAACAACCAATAGTCCTGAACTATTAAGTGTCGTTCCACTAACAGCCATTAAACGTCTACAGCGAACACCACAAAAAACGGTGGTGCATGGCGTAAATAATGGTGAACTTAATAAAGATGATATTCGTAAAGTCACCTTTCATGTCCGTATGCATCGCCCGAGTGCGTTTTATGCACGCGTCTGGCTTCTTGTTGAAGGAGAGACGGAAGTATGGCTCTTTAATGAAATGGCACACCTCACAGGACATAACCTTGTCGCTGAAGGTATTCATGTGATTGAGTTTGCTCAAAGCGGGCTAAAACCACTGATTAAGCTTGCTCGTTTATTAGGGATTGAATGGCATCTTGTCGCTGATGGCGATCCTGCAGGACGAAAGTATGCCGATAAAGTGAGAGCATTATTGAATAATGACAGCGAACGCGAGCGTTTAACCGTGCTCCCCGCGAAAGACATTGAACATTTCCTCTTTAAAAAAGGTTACGAGCCCTTATTTCGCCAACTTGCTAATATTTCAGATAATGACCAAATACCCATTCGAAAAATCATTTATCGCGCCTTAAAAAAACATGCCAAGCCTGATGTCGCTTTAGCTATCGTACAATATACTCGTGAGTCAGATTCAGACAAAATGCCATTATTAATTCGTTGGGTGTTAAAAAGAGTAATAATAATGGCAAGAGGTATAGTTTAAATGAATGAATACACTTATATTAAATGAATATATATAAGTTATTTAATGATAGATCACGAAATAAATATAATTATAAATAAATAGCATTCCTATTATTCATAATAATTAGTATAGTATGTTTCATAAAGGGATTTTAATTATTAATTTTATCTATACCATTAGGAATATAATGTGTCAGCTGAATTAATTACAGCATATCGTTCATTTAACAAAATACTGAAACGTTTACCGGTAGATAAATCGCTGGCAGACATGCTATCTCAAGTCATTGAACTAACAGAAGAAACCTTTAATAGTCGTCAAACATCGATCTTTCTTTATGATGATAATGAAAAAAAATTCACCCCATTTATAAATAAAGACAGCCATTCAATCTGTAATGAACGTTTTATGGTTAATCCGGCTCAAATACATTTTGAACACATCTGTGCAAAAAATAAACTTATTATATCCGAAAACATAACTAGCACTAATGAATACCGTGAATATTACAGCCTTAAGACTATTAATAACTTTAATTTTTGTTACGGCCAACCTATTTTATCATCACAAAATAAAATTTTAGGTATTATATATTCTCATTGTCCTCATCATTCTTCAATGACAGATAATGAATGTGAATTGCTTGATATGGCAGCAACCGTTTGTTCTATCTCAATAGAGAAAAACATAAAAGAACAAGAGCTTGATTATCTAGCTTCATATGATTTTTTGACTAACATTTGGAACCGTCGTGCGTTTTATCATCAAATAAATCAAGCTATTATCAATATAAAACGGAAAAATGAATACCTTATTATTTTCTATCTTGATATCAACAAATTCAAGATGATCAATGATAAATATGGGCATCATTTTGGTGATCGCATTCTCAAGAAATATGCTTCTAAGCTACGGAAAATCAGTAATGATACAACCGGTGTGGCTCGTTTAGGGGGCGATGAATTTATTGTTTACAGTGAAGTAAGCACTCTGGTCGATGCCAACATAAAAAAAAGAGAGGTTTTATCTGAATTACAACAAATAGAAATAGATGGTGTTTCTATTACGGCATCTATTGGTTCATATTGTATTCATTCAAAAAATATAAATAACACTAACATTGACAGTCTAATTCATAATGCAGATATGTCTATGTATAGCAACAAACATTTGTCACGGCCATGTTAGTCATATTTAATCATTCATTTATCATATTTAAAAGTACCACCAGATCCGTATTATTTTATTGTCTCTCTTTTCGTTTTTATAAAATAAGGGGGGTTATTATTTTTGAAAAAACAATGTCACAGAACCGACAGTGATCCCCCATTTTTTCATTTTAGCCACATTAAACAGCTGATTATTATCTTGATAGAACATCCAATCTTCAAAGTTAATATGGTATGTCGTGCCGTCAATATCCATCGCTAATACATATTGCCAATGTAAAGCATTCCCTTTCTCATAACCAACGGCTTCACCGACAACATCATCAGCAGTACCAATATACTGACCATTGGCTTGTTTCGTAATCGTCCATACCCGTTGTTGGGTTTCTTTATCATCAAAAACAAAATCCTCAGTAAGCACCAGTTTATTGCCAGTAATCACACCATTGAGTTCAACACTAAATCGGCGTACTTGCTGCCCTTTATAATCTTGCACCATTCCCCAGGCTTGACTCCGTCCTTCAAAGAACTGAAATAAATTAAACTTAGGTTCAGCATGTTCGTAATCTTCAATCGAGGCAGTACACCCGTTGAGTAACAATGCTAATACGCATCCAAGTAACCACTGTAAGGTGATGTATGAGGTCTGATAAATAGAATGAGAAGCCATAATCTGTTCCTCTTAACTTGCTATTGTCAATAATCAGTGTATATAACCTAGGCTTACTGACCAATGAGCTGCAAGCGTAACTTAGGGTATGCAGTGTCGGTTGATAACCAAATTCCAATAAAAGCGTTACTTAATGCTGTAGACAGTGGTTTACCGAGCGGTTTTCCTGCTTGATAAAAACGGCCCTCGGTCGCATTTTTTACAAACACTAACCTATCGCCCTGTTTTACGTTCGGCCATTGTTGCGCTAACTGATTAAGCCATTGCTGTCGTTGTTGTGACGAAATACCTAAATGTTGCCATTGCTTATCTGTTGCAATAAGAAGATCTTCTTTATCAATATCGCGTAAATAACGAATAATCAGAGCCAAATTTGGATCACTTGCAACATATTTACCCGATGGGGTTTTAAGTTGGGCGATATATATCTGCCACCAGCCCCATTTGAGTGTTGATTCCCCCACCGTCGGCCATGTATACCATGCTGAAGCCTGCACTGATGAGCAGAAAAAAGTCGTCATCAACAGTAATGCCATTAAAGAACTTTTCATACTGATCCTCTGTTGCTCATTCGCCGTAATAACCACAGTAAATAACCACTATAGATGCTCCAGACAAGTGCAATACCGATAAACGTAACAAGTTCACCATAAGGCCATATCACCGCACCTAATGTTAATCCCGTCCAATAACTAACAGCGCCACCAAGACTACCGCCAATAATCACGCCCCATAGTGGTAACCTTTGAACTTGCTCACGCATAATCCACACCATTGAGGTAAACCCTAGCCATAATAAGATTAGCCATAACGGTATAAAATAGCCAAAAGGTGCAAACAACGGATCAGTAGGCAAAGGAAATTGCATCACTCCTAATTGAAACAGAATGTAATCGCCACCAATACCAATAACACTTGCCAATAACGCGTAAGGAAAACAGCGACGATAGAATAACCAACAACCAATAAGCAGTGACATCAATAGCGTCACATACTGGTATTGCCCCCATACGGCGAGTAACCAAAACAGATTAAATCCAAGGCCTATCGCAAGATATTTCATTATTCACGCCACAGAGGACGACTAGCAACTAACTGAATGGTACTGATACTGCGTTCCAGAAATCCCCCTTCGCAATAACAGAAATAGTAGCGCCACATACGCATAAACCGTTCGTCATAACCGTAGTGGTGTAAGACTTCACTGTTTTTATTAAACATGACATGCCAATCAGCTAATGTTTTCGCGTAATCTAAACCAATATCTTTAATATCACGTGTTACAAAATCACTGTGTGATGTTAATTGTGACTGTAATACACTAATTGATGGCAGGAACCCACCGGGAAAGATATGTTTTTGAATAAAATCAACATCTTTGCTATAGCTTTTATAACGTTGATCAGCAATGGTTATGGCTTGAATAGCAAACAAACCATTAGGTTTAAGTAATGATTGGCATTTCTTAATATACGTGGATAAGTACTGCTTACCGACGGCTTCAATCATTTCAATTGACACTAATTTGTCATATTGACCCGTTAAATCACGGTAGTCTTCCAATAATAAAGTGATCTTATGCTCAAGACCTGCTTGTTTAACTTTCTCTTGCGCCCATTGGTATTGTTCCTTAGAAATGGTCGTAGTAGTGACATGGCAACCATAATGCTGCGCCGCATAAATTGCCATTCCCCCCCAACCCGTGCCTATCTCTAAGAGATGATCATGCTCTGTCAGCCGTAGTTGATCACATAATCTTGCCATTTTATTAATTTGAGCCTGAGCAAGCGTATCTGATGCAGTTAAATACACACCCGCGGAATATAGCATTCTGTCATCAAGAAAATGTCGATATAAATCATTACCTAAATCGTAGTGCGCCGAAATGTTATCTTTCGCATTATCTTGACTGTTTCTGCGTGAAAAATGGTGAAATTGTTTAATTAACCGAGTTATCCAACCAACTTTAGCTTCTATTTTATCTAGCGTCGTCATATTGCGAGCCAGAATACGCACCACATTGGTTAAATCAGGACTATCCCACCAACCATCAATATACGCCTCACCAGCGCCAATACTGCCATCAGTTAATAAACGTTTATAGAAATGAGGGTGTATGACTGTAATACTCGCTTGCAAACTTGCTTGCTTATCGCCAAAGAAATGGGTATCTCCGCCTTGTTCTGACAATGTTAACCCAACATCTGATAGCTGACGTAATATCGTAAAAATTAATCGACGTGACCGATCATGATTAAATAAACCTGTTGATGTTGCCGGCTCTAACTCACTTCTAAGCATAGTTTATTCCCTTACTATTCATTGTCATGATGAGGATGATCATAAATTGGTGCCCCTTTACGCCACAATTTAAAGGCTTGCCAATATATCCCTACCACTACTTTAATCGTCATCATTGGTGTAACGAACAAATGCCGTAGTAAAATTGCAGTCGTAAATGGCTGCTTTTGCATCGCTAATGTGGCATCAAAGACTTTTGTTGGAACCTCAACGTTATGATTGCTATTTTCATCAAATCTTTTTTCACCCTCCCGATGAAAGCTATCTTTTTTAGAATGTACCTCCAAGTGAATCTTGACAATGCTATCAGGGATGGCCAACTGCCAAACATAATCTTGATCCATAGGATTAAACGGGGAGACATGAAACGCTTTGTCATCAATAAAATGCTTTTGTTGCCAATATTGCTTGGCGGGGATCGCATAATAATGACGTTGATTCCAAGGTGTATTACTCACTTCAGCGAGAACATATTGCCAACATCCTTGTTGATCAAAAACGTAATACATATTCAATGGACTAAAATACAATCCACCATAACGTAGATGACATAACATGCTGACCTTGCCACTGATACGTTCACCCGTCAGTTCAAAAATTTTATTCTCAACTGACAAGTTAATATTTTCAGCGCCACCAATATAGTCTTGACGACGAAAACGAGCAAAATGAAACCATGACCGCCCAAAACACGTTACCCTGTCACATAATGTATCAATTTCATCAACGTCGAGATACACCATAAACATTGAATAGCGAAAACGGTGCAATACGGGCGTAAAGCGTCGATGCCTAACATGGCCACTATAAATGCCACTATTGATAATAGGCACAACCTTACTCATACGCATTTACACCATCAGCATGTGTTATTGCCTCAATAACATCTAACGCACTTTTAACGCCATCTTCATGAAATCCGTTATACCAATAAGCACCACAGAACCATGTATTATCTAGACCATTAATCAAATGCCGTTGTTGTTGCGCTTTAATACTACTGAGATTAAACACCGGATGAGCATAAGTAAATTGGCGTAATATCTTACTGGGATCGATAGCTTGCGTTTGATTTAACGTGACACAAAATGTTTCAGGAGCATCAATACCTTGTAGAATATTCATATTATAAGTTAAGGCAGGAAGCTGGTGGAGTGACCCATTACCCGTTAATGGTAAATGATAATTCCATGAGGCCCATGCAGCTTTCGCATCAGGTAAAATGCTGGCATCTGTGTGTAAGACAACATCATTATCTTGATACGCCATGGCTGATAACACCTGTTGTTCATTTACAGTACTATCAGCTAACAGTGCTAATGCTTGATCGCTATGGCATGCAAAAATAACATGATCAAAAACGTCCACACTGTTATTAACGGTGATGTGAATTTGCTCATTAATACGACTCACCTGCTGTACAGGAGAATTTAATCGAACGCAGGAGCCAATTTCTAACAATATTCGTTGCACATATTCACGTGAGCCACCAGGAATGACATACCACTGTGGACGATTAACAATATCAAGTAAGCCATGATTTAAGAAAAAACGCAGAAAAAAACCTAATGGTATATTGCGCATATCGGCCAATGATGATGACCAAATTGCAGCGCCCATCGGTAAAATATAATTCTCCGTAAAATAATCACTCAAACCATGCTGTTGTAAAAAATCACCTAACGTTTGCTGTTGCTCAATATCTTCATAAGCCGTTTGTTTTGCCAAGCGATTAAATTTAGTGATTTCATATAAGAAGTGAAAAAACTGTGGTTTAAATAGATTCTTTTTCTGAGCAAACAGTGAACTCAACCCATGACCATTATATTCCAAGCCATTATTTTCATTATGAACACTAAAACTCATTTCACTGGCTTGTCTTTCAATATCAAGCTCTGTTAATAACTGTTCAAAATTAGGGTATGTACGATCGTTAAAAACAATAAACCCCGTATCAATGGCGTATCGACCACTCGCAACCTCAACATCTACTGTTGCTGTATGCCCACCAGCATAATCATTGGCTTCAAATAACGTAATACTATGTTGATGGCGTAAATACCATGCTGAAGTTAACCCTGAAATCCCGGATCCTATAATTGCTATTTTCATGACGCATTCCTTGTCATCCGTTGAATAATAATTCGCTGTAAAGCAACAGGAAATAAAGCAATCGCTTTCAGTAATAAGGTGAATTTTATCGGAAAATGTATTTCTGCTTGTTGCTTCTCAATACCTTGACGTATCTTAAGGGATGCATATTCACAGCTAACAATCATCGGCATTGGAAAGTCATTTTTATTGGTAAGCGGTGTTGCAACAAATCCTGGGTTAACCAAAGTAACCGTCTTAACCTTGTCTTTTAAATCTATCGCTAATCCATTAGCTAAGTAAGATAGAGCTGCTTTTGAAGCGCCATAAGCTTCAGCACGGGGTAAAGCGGTATAAGCAGCAGATGAACTAATAAAGACCAAATGTGTTGTAGCGGTAAATCGAGATTGCATTGCATCTAAACAGTGAATAATGCCAAAAAAATTGACCTCAAATACACGCTTAAATACATCACTCTCAATCACACCATTATCGATATATTCACAAGTGCCAGCATTTAAAATAATGTAATCAGGTAATGTTTCAATTTCGGCTAAAACTTGCCTTGTTTGCTCAAGATTGGTGACATCAAAAACTAACGGGGTTATTTTTCCTATCGAGGTTGCATCAAGGTTAGTGACTAATTGTTCAAGTCGTCGTTGATTTTGACCACAAGCATAAACATGCCAACCACTATTCGCATAATCTGTTGCTAACTGCTGACCAATGCCTGAGCTTGCACCGGTAATAAGTACCTGTTTCATTGGCCTAACCTCGTTTTAATAGACGTAATGACATAACCAATAACAGGTAGCCCTTCATATAGCATCGCCCCTAAATCAAAAAAATCACGATGATAAATGATCTGTTGCTGTTTAATGGTTAGCTGAGTACAACCGTCTAAGGTGCGTTGCTTCCCTTGCTGTAACTTTGGATGAGAAAAAATCATTGTCCATTGTAAAAACGCACAATCGCCATCAACAACCGCTTGATTTATAGTAAAATTACAATAATTAATATTGCTGTAAAGCGTGGTAAAATAATGCTGCAATGCGTCAATACCAACAACATGGTGGGCAGGATCTTCAAATACAATCTCTGAGTGATAGACATCATTGAGCAGTAATAAATTGTCTTTATTAAGCTGACAATAAACCTCAATAAACCTATTAATTACTGTATTATTGGTTGTAACCATAATAATGTCCTTATTATTCTATTTATGCCTCACGCTGGTTGTCATACTCAGTTTTAGCTTGCTTATAACTCTCAATCGCTAACAACCGCATTTGTTTATGATCAACAATCGGCAACGGATAATTCACACAACCAAAACCAGACCATAATGATGGTGCATGGATATATTTATCAGGAACAGATTCAAGTTCGGGGATCCATTGACGAATAAACTCCCCTTTGGGATCAAACCGTTCACTTTGCGTGGTGGGATTAAAGACTCGAAAATACGGTTGAGCATCAGTTCCCGTTGATGCAGCCCATTGCCAGCCGCCATTATTTGAGGCTAATTCACCATCAATCAGCTGCTGCATAAACCACTGTTCACCAATGCGCCAATCACACAACATATCTTTAGTTAAAAAGCTTGCGGTGATCATCCGTAATCGATTATGCATCCAACCTGTTGTTGCCAGTTGTCGCATTGCTGCATCCACCAACGGAAATCCGGTTTGTCCTTGTTGCCAAGCATGAACATGATCGCTATTTTCTAACCATTGCACATTATCTGTATATAACTGAAAAGGTTGGTTTTTACTTAAACGTTCATCACTATCAAGCAAGTGATTGTAAAACTCACGCCACACCACTTCACTTAACCAGACAAAAGCACCGTTATCTTTATTTATTTCAACACATTGCGGTAAAGTTTGTAGTAAAGCAGCTAAACACTGACGGGCAGACAAAGCACCAATGGCCAAATAAGGAGATAAACAACTGGTACCATCAATGGCAGGAAAGTCACGTTGTTGCTGATAATATTCAGCTTTAGTTTCACAAAACATCTGTAATCGTTGTTGAATAGTTCCTTCATCAACCGGCCATAAGACACTGTCTTGTTTGAGGTAATTAAAGGTTTGAAGATTACAGTTAGCGTCAATATTGCCCGCAAGAAGATCAGCACATTGCGCACTAGGGGTTACGGTGTCACTATTAGTAACGGGCTGATAATTATGCATTAAAAACTGTGTTAACCATGCGTTTCGGTATGGTGTAAAAACCTTATACATTTGTTGTTGTTTCGTAACCACGCTACCTGGAGGTAAGACACAAAAATCATCACTGCAATACCACTGTTTATTTTGCATTAATAAAGCATGCTCTACCGCACGATCTCGTTGTTTTTCATTCCAACCATACTGGCGATTACAATACACTGCATTAATTTGGTATTGCTGACACAAGTTAAGAATAATGTCAGTTGCCGCAGAAAAATCATCCCCTTCAAGGATTAATAATGGAATATTGATATCATTAAACTGTTGCTTAACAACTTGCAATCTGCGCTCAATTAAATCAATTTGCCGTCCTGAAACATAATGTTGATACCACTGCATTGGGGTTGCAATATAAACTGCAATAATAGGTAAACCAGACGCTATGGCCCGATTTAAAGCGGTGTTATCCGTAACTCGTAAATCAGCCCGCAGCCATACTAATGCATGACCCGTTATTGTTGATAATTGAGGCTCAGTATTCATTCTATTATCCCTATGGCATGTGCTATTACAGTCCGTGAATTATTTTTATACTGCCAACAAAATACAGCTTCACGCCTGTTTCTTGTTGCACCATGTCAATATCAGCCAGTTGACGTCGACTGAGTTTAGTCTCGCCCACGACCACAAGATTAACGATATTACGTTCACGTATACACGCAGAGAGACCCGTTAATCGTCCTGATAAATTTGGCATAATAGTGACACCGTCACCTTTATAGCACCATGCTAGTCCTTGTTGCCAAATCTTATAACTGTTGCATTTATCAAAACTAATCAATAAGCACGTTAGTTTCTTTTCATTGTTTATTTTGGTAATAACATTAATAAAACAGACAGTTAAAACAGATATCCACAAACTTTTTTGTATTGAATATAAAGGATTATCTTGATGCTCAATAACAGCACTCACCTCGGGTAATAAGCGCTGTTGAATCACCTCATAGGGATAAATTTTTAACGCTTCATTAATTAAACGTTCTAATTTAAACCCATTTAATGCTTGTACTGCGGCAATAATATCGTCCGTAATGTCTAATACTTGCTGTCGCTCTAATATTGGATCAGCATCGCCAGCTAACAAGGGTTTCACTTTTCCAATAGAAACCCCTTTAGCTAACCAATTAAGGATCAATTTAATTTTACTTATATCGCTTTCAGTGTATAAACGGTGACCTTGAGAGGTACGCTGAGGGACCAAAAGACCATAACGACGTTGCCATGCTCTTAATGTTACAGCGTTAACCCCTGTAACATCAGAAACCTCACTGATTGTAAATAATTTAGTATCTTCAGTAAGATCACCCATAAAACCTCTTAAAAATAATTACAACTGTCACTAATACCTACTGATTTTACAATGCATAACGTAACTTCAAACTTTCAGGATAAAGATCTAAATATGCTTGATCAGCGAGATAACTATCAGGATAAACCGTTAGGTGGTGGTTAATCAGAGTTAATGGCGCAATTAATGGTAAAAGCCCTTCTCGATAGCGCATAATGACATCACGCAATTCGGCTTTTTGAGGTTTATCAAGATCACGCTTAAAATACCCCTGAATATGCATTAATACATTGGTGTTATTTTTACGGCTAGCTCTATTTTTTAATGCATCCATTAAGCGTTGGCGGTATTCAACAAAAAAAGCATTCAAGTCATCCCACTTATGAATATCAGAAACAAAAGGGCCTAATACGCGATAAGATTGTGGATCATGCGCCATCAAACACAATTTATAGCGAGAATGAAATTTAATAATATTATCGCGTGTTATTCCCCCTGCAATAGAACGGTATAAATCATCAAGCGCGTAAATACGGAAGATGAAATTTTCACGTAATACAGGGTCTTGTAAACGACCATCTTCTTCAATCGGTAACCACGGCATTTTATCCATCAACCGCTGGGTAAAAATACCGACGGCTCCCCCTGGGATTGAATTACCATTATCTAGATATAATTTCACTCGCTCCATACCACAGGTTGGTGATTTAGCACAAACAATATAACCGCGTAAATCGTTAAAGCTGGGGATTTGATTATCTGCAAATGCAACCATATCATCTGTATAATCAAGGGTATGATCTTTAGTACCAACCAAAGCAATACGATCACCGTTATCTTGTAAACGAATCGTAGGTCGTGGAACGGTCATTCCAATACCAACCTCTGGACACACTGGCTTAAAGTCAAAATATTCACTCAATTCTTCGTCAGCAAAACGGTTACGCTTATGCCCACCATCGAACCGTACTTTTTGTCCCAATACACAAGCACTAATACCAACAGGAATTCCCATATTGCCTCCAAACCAGTACAACAAAGTTGTACAAATGTTAAAAGTTGTATAGTTAATGTAGCCAAAATAAATTGGTTGTACAACTTTTTTTGTTGTACAACTAAATGACAAAAGTATTAGTAAACAATAACTCTAAATTACAGCCATAAAAAAACGACCATCAGGCCGTTTCATCATGTATTGTTTTTTACTCATTGGCTAAAGACGAATCCCCTCAACATTTAACTCTAATTCAACTATCGTAGACGCGGGACCTAAATCTGTTTCAATATTATAATCTTTCAACGCAATCATTGTTGTACCAACAAAACCTCGGCGATAGCCGCCCCATGGATCATTACCAGCACCAATATTCTTAACATCAATCGTGACAGGTTTTGTCACTCCATTTAAGGTTAAATCTCCTATCATAGTAGCTTTACCATTACCGAGGTCTTTAAAAGAGCGACTGACAAAATTCGCCTGAGGAAACTTATCTACATTTAAAAAATCTTTGCTACGCAGATGCTTATCACGCTCTGCATGGTTTGAATCTACACTTGCTGTTTCAATATTGACTGTCACTTTTGATGCTTCAGGTTGATTTTCATCATAACTAAACTGGCCATCAAATGTATTAAAGCGCCCCACTAACCAGCTGTATCCTAGATGCTGAATTCGAAATTGAATAGAAGCGTGAGAGCCAGAAGTATCTATTTTATAATCGTCAGCTAAAGCGACAGAAGATACACATGCCGCGGCCAATAATGTTACAGAAATCAAAGAGGTTAAAAGGCATTTTTTCATCATAATCTCCATTTATGTTGTGATATGTCTAATCAAATAAATCCATTATTGTTAAGCTTTACCTAGCATGCGCTTTAATGTGTCATCTTTATCTAAAAAATGATGTTTTATCGCACCAATAGCATGCAATAGTGTTAAACCAATCAAAATACAAGCGCCATACCAATGAATAACACCTGCGATATCTTCTTGATTTTTAATGTTTGTTAACGTTGCAGGCATATCAAACAAACCAAAAACACTAATAGCACGTCCATCTGCGGTTGAAATCAGATACCCACTAAGCATCACTATCATTAACACACCATACAGTGCCCAGTGTGTGTATTTTGCAAGCCATTTCTCCCATTTTGCATGGGTTGAAATAGCCACAGGTGAAGCCGTTAACATTCTAAATATCAGCCTAATCCCTACAAAAAATAGTAAGATCAAACCAATACTCTTATGTGTGTCTGGTGCTGTTTTATACCAAGCATGATAATAATTTAATTCGACCATCCACCAGCCAAGAGCAAATAACCCCATTACGGTTAATGCAACGAGCCAATGAAGCCATATAATAACGGGATGCCAGTTCTTATGCGGTCCACTTTTCACGACTATCTACTCTCTCCAAATCAAAATGCTAAATACGCGATCAAATCCTTGCTTAAATAATAACCAAATTAAACCGTTCTATGCGTTTTTTATCGTTATTTTTATTTGAGTAAAAAAAAGCGATCATCAAGATCGCTTTAATTTACTACATAGAAACTCACTAATATTATCTTTGCTCTAAAGGATATGAACGATAACTCCACATTCCATAAACACGTAAAGCATCACGATAGATCCCTAACAACTCACCATCAGTTGGAACTTTAAGTTCTTCTAATGGACGATCGTTAGCAGCATAGGTATCAAATAAAATCCCTTTAGGGCCCGTTTGCCAGCTCGCCACTTCAAATAAAGCTTGTCCTCGACGAACATGACTTGCAGAACTAATAATTGTTGCATGATCAATATCATGACGAGCTAAGGCATAACTGCTGTATAGTGCGTTTTCCACCGTACTTCTCGCGTAATTATCTTCAATAATACGAGATTTTTTTATCCCATTTTTTACCAGCCAATCAGCCATCAACTTACCTTCAGTCTTGTGATTCTTAGGTACGCCACCAGTCACTATGATGTAAGTATTAGGATCGCTTTTCGCCATCGCGAGCGTTGCATTTAATCTATCAATTAAGATTTCATTCATACTACCATCATGATTTAAAGCATAACCCAAAGTAATAATAGCATTATTGCCTTTCGCTGGTTTTTTAATTTTATTACTTAATGGCGTCGCAACGATTCTATCAATGGTAGACATGATTTTTTTCAAATCAGCAACACGCCCATTATTTAGCTGTTCTAACGCATTTAAATGTTTGGTTACTTCGCTTTTATTACCTTTAAAATTTTGCCAAATAACAAGATATGAATGCGCATCAACATCATCAGGTGCTACATCTAATATTTGAGTAAACAGTTCAATAGCCCGGTCAACATTACTGTTATAAATCTGAGCATTAGCCGCAGAAAATAATAAATCAACACGATAAGGTTCAAGTTTATAAGCATCAAGTAAATTGTTCGTGATCATCTCTACATTGCTTGGCATTTTTGCCGTAAAGCCAGCATGAGAAATACGGGCTGGATTTTTAAATATTTGGTAAGCATCATTCAGTAATTGATCAACCACCTGACGTTGAGAGGTCATTTCGGTGAAATTAGTCTGTGGTTGAACCGCATCTAATACAGCCATGCTTGGCGCTGAATAAAAAGAGCTAGAAAGGATAGCGACCAAAGAAAGAGTTAAGAATGTGCGTTTCATAATAAATCCAACTGTAAAACAAAAAACGTATTTTATGTTCTATAAGGTTGCTTTTTTGTGCATAACATCGTGTTTCTTTTGTCTATTTTATATATCTTTACAAAGTATGAACCAATATCAACATTACGCCATATAATTAAAATATAGACTAAGCAACGTCATTTAATCACATTCAATATTAAGCTTTGACTTAAACAGCCATAAAAAAAGCGACCATCAAGGTCGCTTATTATCAATACGAATATATATTACAGAAACGTTATGCCCAGCGTTCTGCTTGCCACTCTGCTTGTTGTTCTTCATTTAAGAACGTCCATGCAACAACACGCGAGATTTTCTGACCTTGTGACATTTCAATGGTTTTCACTTGGAATGCGCTTACTTTTTCAAGTTGCTTATAAAGCACACCAAGGTTTTCTTTCTTAGAAACAAGTGTTGTAAACCAGAAACATTGTGTCGCTTTGGTTGCACTTTGGTTGATCATCTTTTTAATAAAACCAACTTCGCCACCTGTACACCACAATTCAGCCTTTTGACCACCAAAGTTAAGCACTGGCGTTGTTGACTCAGATTTCGCATTAAATGCCGAAAGCTTATTACTACGACCATGGGCTTGACGCTTTTTATTTGAGTTAGTCGCAAGGTTACGCACTTTGCGCTCAGATCCAGCCATCGCTTCCGCTTCTGAACCGTGGAACGGTGGGTTACACATTGTAAAATCAAACACTTCTTCATCGTTGATCATATCAGTAAAGATATTATCAATATTATCTTGAAGACGGATCTGAATAGCGCCCTTTAAGCTCTTATTATTTGCCGCAATAAATTTAGCTGACTTAACGGCTAACTTATCAATCTCAGAACCAACAAACTGCCAACCATACACACGATGGCCAATAATAGGATAAACACAGTTTGCGCCGATACCGATATCTAAACCGCGAACACCTTTACCTTGTGGTACGGCACCACCATTAGATTGTGCCAATAAATCGGCAATGTAATGAATATAATCAGCACGACCAGGGATCGGTGGGCACAAAAAGCCCGCAGGAATATCCCAGTAGTCAACATGATAAAAATGCTTTAATAACGCTTTATTCAATGTTTTTACTGCGAGAGGATCAGAGAAATTTACGGAAAGATCGCCATAAGCATTTTCACTAACATATTGCGCTAACTCAGGCGTTGCTTGAGTTAATGTCGCAAAGTCATAACGCGCACGGTGTGGGTTACGTGGATGTAGGCCTTGTTTAGGCTGTGCGGCTTTCTTTTGGGTCATCTTTGCTACTCGCAGGAATCAAATATAATTAAGCGGTGCATTGTACATGTTAAAGCTCAATAGCCTTAGTATATTAATGATCAAATGCACAAAAAAAACACAAACATATATACAACACCTTTTGTTATTAATAGGATTAACATTACCATTAACCTATTGATAACAAACACAACCCATTAATTCAAATTAACAATAACTAAGATTATAACTATTATTAAATACGTATACTTAACAATCACCTGTTTGCTAGGAATGATGCTATGACAATGACGACTCCATCATCTCAGCTATATTACTCATATTTACACGCCTTATTATTCATATCAGCTATGGGTGTTTTGACACTATTATCTTCACCAAAAATACAAGCTGAAGAATCAATTAATGATAAAACATTACTCGTGGGTACTTATTCTTGCCCACCTTTTGTTATGATTGATAAACCCGATGATTATCAAGGGCTAACGTTTTTATTATGGGACAATATAGCAACCAATCTTAATTTAAAATACCGTGTTAAAGAGCTACCACTCAAGGAATTATTAGAAGCCGTTGCCAGTGGCAAACTCGATGTCGGTTTATCTTGTATCTCTATTACGCCAGAGCGTGAAGAGTTATTGGATTTCTCTCACTCTTTTTATGAAACTAATCTAGCCATAGCTGTAAAACAAAAAAGCCACTGGGAAACATTCACTGGCATTATTTTTAATAAAAAACTATTGCAGATATTAGCCATTGTTGCGATTGCCGCTTCAACCGTAGGTGGTATTTATTATTTACTTGAACACCGTGTAAATGACAAACTTTATTCAATGCAATCACGTTCAGCACGGTTAGTCGAAGGATTTATACTTGGGTTATTATTTATCACTAAGGGCCCGTTTAATTATTACGAATTTAAAACATTAACCGGACGTGTGGTCACAGTATTACTTGCCGTTTTTACTACCCTATTTATTGCTAGTATTACAGCCGTGCTCGCAAGTTCATTTACGTTAGGCTTAATCAATAATGATATTAAAGGCCCAAATGATTTAGATAATGTTCTAACAGGAGCAAAAGAATCATCTACCTCATCAGAATTCTTAACTAACCATAGTATTATTCACAAAACCTATCCAACCGTATCTGACATGTTAAGCGCGCTAAATAATGGTGAAGTGAATGCCATTGTTTATGATGATGCTATTTTAAGATATCAAATTAAAAAAGCGCAAAGCAAAGGAGTATTTGAACAATTACAAGTACTTCCATACCAATTTGAGAAACAAAATTACGGAATCGTACTCGGTGAAAATAGCCCTTATGATGAAGAAATTAATCGAGAGCTACTACAATTTAGAAAAAGTAATCAATGGAAAAAAACGTTGATCGAATATTTTAAGATCAAATAATACGACATATAGTTATTTAAACAGTAACAACAAAAAGGAGTACTAATGTACTCCTTGTTTTATCTATAACAAATTAGAGACACACTTAACGCCGTTTAAATAAGCGTCCAAGTTGGCTTAATGTTGATGGATGATAAGACCAACAATGATCAAACAATTCTAATAACTCAGGATTGCCATATTTCGATAAATTCACAGCATGAAAACGGTTTTTCTGCTGCTTTAACTTCTGAACTCGCGATTGCATTACTTCAGGTTGGCTTGGTGCAATAAAGTCAGATAATACGACTAAATCAGCGTTTTTATATTTACCCGCCGCCATCAGATCAATTGATTGATCAAGTACTGGTCCTAAATCTGTACCACCATGAAAGGAATACGATAAAAAGTTAACTACTTCATGTAAACCATCTTGTTTTGTCAGTTCGTAAGTGATCTGTTGTGTTGAAAACATAATGACAAAGCAATCACGCTCTTCAACAAGGGCTATTTGCATCAAACCATAAGCCAATGCTTTAGCGCAGTTTTCTGGATAACCCGACATCGAACCTGATGCATCAATGCAAACAATAAAAGGACCTTTAGGTTGATCAACCTGCTTGGTTTGTCGTTTAAAAGCTTTTACTTTTCGCAGCTTACGTTGAGTCCCCTGCATGCGATAATTCATTAACCGTTTATCCGCTAAGTGCTTATAAAAAATCACTTCAAGCTCAGGGTAAGCTAAAAACATCGCTTCATTCGGTAATAGCTTGGTCAAATCATCACTTTCATGGATGCCAACAATATCATCGGTGACATTGTCACTTATTTCTTCCACCAGCTTCATTTGTTCTGATTTCACCCGTTCTTTATTAGGATCATCAACTTCACTGGCCATACGACCTAATTTTTCAGCTATTTCTTGAAGGCCATTATTCTTTTTTAAGAATGCAGCAATTTTCTTCATCACATCAACATCAGTTTTAGTCAGCTTCGCTTGTGCCATATCCCACAAACGTCCAGCTTTACTGACATCACCAGCATCGGTTACTGTCGCCATTTTTTTCATGGTTTCAATACGTTGATACAAATCTTTTAATAACTGATCTTTTTGCTCTTCAACTTCAGACTCTTGCGCTTCTCGCAATGCATGAGCTAAATAGTCATACCATTTATCACAAAAGAAACGTTGAAACATGGGGTTATGTTTACTTTTTTCTGTTGCAAGTAAGCTTTTCGCTTTGAAATAAAAAGCGGATTGCCCTTCTAATTGCTTAACAATTTGCTCTGAGTGGGCAAAAAAATACTCTTTATTCCATGTGCAGACTTGTTGGTATAAATTAATCTCATCACTGAATTGTTCGACAACCGTGCCTTTAGCAGTTTTTCGAATCATTTGGCCACGCCACTTCATGATCTGATTTTTCATCGCCGTTTTGACACCAGGGCTTGCTTCTGCTGCCATAAGAAGTTGTGGCCTAACCATAACTTCATGGACAGCAGTATCAATAATACCTGACTCTGCAAGCATCAAAGCAAAATTTAACCCTTCAGATACTGGCATAAGCATCTATCCTTTACTTTATTTTTCATCACTCATAAAAAGTTGTTTTTAAATTAACAATCATTGTTGTGAAAAATAATCATCCATGTGAGTAATTCTAAAGGCACTCTTTTCGGCCGTTAATTTCAATTCAGCTACTTTATCAACACAGTCATTAAGGCTTTGTTCTATTAATGTTGGAAAATCGCCGCTGATAAAATTATGCGGTAATGCACCATGGAACAACGTCCGCGCTTTAATCACATTATGCTCAGAGTCCGTAATCTTAGCCATTGCTTGATCAACCAATTGTTGCCATTGTTGCTGTTGTGAGCTTGTTAAGCCTTTATTACCAGTAATACCAACAAGAACCGGACGATTAGCAATGTCTTTAATGACTAATTGATTTTCAGCGTCTATCTCAAACTGTAGTCGACATAAATGGGTATTTTTATTTACAAAGCCATAAATATCACATTTTCCTGTGCGAATTTTTTTATCAAACTCATCCCCATCAACATACACCCAACGACTATCACCCAATTCTTGCTCTGATACCGAAGTATTAGGTTGTAACATTACTAACTTAATCATACGAGGATTGTTATTGATATTAAATCGCGTTGCTGTTGCAAAATTATATTTAAACCATTCTTTACGCATCGTACTTTCACGCGTAAAGCTAACGACTAATTGGGTGCAGATATCTTGGTTAATATTATCAATAATCACATGAGCTTCTTTGGCATCAGCAATAGCATCTTGTTGATTAAAAGCATGTTTAGTCGCAAATTCTTTCATAATACTCACAATCACATTACGTGATTCAGGGCTATGCCATAAGCAATCTTGCAATAGCAACAAATCTAACGGATTGATATGGTCACGGCCGTTAAAAAATGCACTCGCTTTTAATAAACGTACTGATTTTTTCCAGCGGCGATCAGAAATATAAAGCTCACTATCCGTTGTTTGTTCAATACTTTCACCAGAATGCGCTTCTATCATTGATTTTAACTGATAAATTTTTTCAAAAAGGGGATCAGTTAATGTCACATCCTCAATATGTGCTTGCCAGCTATGGTATTCATCATCTTTGATAGTTAATGATGGATCAATCGCTGTTAGCGTTGCACCATCACCCATAAGCATTGATTTGAAATTGCGTTTTTCTTGAATTCGGTTAACAAACACGCGTACTAACATACGGTCATATAACGCGTCTAAACCACTGTCTGCATCGGGTAATTCGTTTGATGCAGTAATCAACAATCGCATAGGTATTGGTAAAATATCCTGACCATTTTTAAATGTTCGTTCATTCACTACGGTTAATAAAGTATTAAGAATAGCAGGTCCCGCTTTCCAGATTTCATCGAGAAAAACCACTTGAGCTGTCGGTAAGTAGCCATCAATTAAACGCACATACTTACCATTATCTTTTAATTCCTGAATAGATAATGGTCCAAATACTTCTTCAGGCGTTGAAAAACGTGTCATTAAATAATCGAAAAATTTACTGTCATCAAACGCTTGAATTAATCGTTTTGCAATTAAGCTCTTTGCAATACCAGGAGGGCCTAACAGGAACACACTTTCGCCAGCTAGCGCGGCTAATAGACATAATTTGATGGTTTCTTCACGTTCATAAACACCATTAGAAAGCCCACTGATCAGCTTTTGAATGCGTTCTGATAAAATGGCTTTATTCGGTGCTGCTGTTGCTACTGTAAGCATATATCCAACCTTGAATTCTTTTCTTACCCTACATGGTGTACCGTAAACAGTGTTTAATGGCTGAAAACCACACCTCTACGTTGTTGTCTCTTTACCGTTATAGCATGATTTTGTGCGCTGATACATCTTATACGAACTTTTAACAATAAGGTGTCATGTTAAAAACAAGCTATAAAACGAACATTGCTATATAACTACGTTAATATAGATATGGCTTAATAAATTTATTATACAAATCATTGTTATACCAAATTTATTTTCATTTTATATTTCTTTTAATACTAAGTTAAACGTAACTTGAATAGAGTTAAGTTAATAAAATCGCTGTTTGAGTTTCATATTATCGTCATATATACGTAATAACATATTTGCTTATCATTCACCAATGGAGCAAAGCAATGCTAATCAAGGCAACTACCCTATGGGCTCTTTGTACAACACTTGCATTTAGTGCTCAAGCTAACACTACCGTTACCGTGACTGGCTCAACATCAGTCAGTCATATTATGGATATTTTAGCTGAGCACTATTCAATACAATATCCTAATAACAAAATTAATGTACAAGGTATCAGTTCATCCGCTGGTATCGTCGCATTACAAACGGGTACTGCTGAAATAGGCATGAGTTCACGTATAATTAATGCAGATGAGCTTGATGATAACTATACAATTACCCCTATCGCACATGATGGAATTGCATTAGTCGTTAACCCTGCCAATCCGATTAATAATATCACCCACTCACAAGTTAATAATATTTATCATGGCATAACAAAAAATTGGCAACAGGTAGGTGGTAATAATGAAGAAATTGCAGTTGTGAGCCGTGAGAATGCATCAGGATCTCGATTTTCGTTTGAGCACTTTATGCAACTCACTCAAAATGTGGCAGGATTTACCGTATCAGACATCAATCCTGAGGTATTAGTGGTAAGCACTAATGGTATGGTCAAAAGTTTAATTGCACGAAATCAACAAGCGATTGGTTATTTATCTTTTGGATCAATTGATAGCTCAATTAAACCATTATCTTATAATGGAGTAACGCCCACTATTAGTAATATCCATTCAGGTGAATATAAGATGGCTCGCCCATTTTTGATTATGTATAAGAAGCAAGGACTATCAGCGAACGCTGCGAAATTTATTCAATTTTTAGCATCTGATGATGCAAAAAAAATCATTAATAATAATGGTTATATCGCAGAATCATCATAATTGCCCCTTTTAAAACAAGCATGGCTTTTAGTGAAAACACCACTAAAAGCCAATGCTAAGTTCTAGTTTTAAATCATAACTCTTTGCATTATTTGGATCGGTTAACGACAGTTATTTCACCACTGGATACTTCTCATTTGCGCCCCATTCTGTCCATGAGCCATCATAAACAGTGACATTGTCACGTCCACTAAGTTGCGCGGCTAGAGCTAAAATACAAGCCGTAACACCAGAACCACAGCTAAAAATAAGTTGTTGATCGGCAGTACTCAATGCATCAAACTTCTGCTGTAATTGTTCAACGGGCAGAAAATAACCATCGGTTAATAACTCGCCAAAAGGTAAACTTTTCGCATTTGGCATATGACCACTACGAAGCCCAACACGCGGTTCTTTTACAGTGGCGAGAAAACGTGCTGTAGGACGTGCATCAATGATTTGAATACAGGTATCATCCAGTCTTTGACACAAAGTATCGGCATCAATCACCCAACTAGATCGATATTTAGCACTGAAATCCCCAATCGCATTAGTCATTGGTACACCCGTTTGCGTCGCATAACCCGCCGCTAGCCAAGCAGGTAAACCCCCATCAAGCACCGACACATTATCATGTCCCATCGCCTTGAACATCCACCACCCACGTGGTGCTGAAAACATTCCTTGGCTATCATAAATAACAACATGGCTATCATTATTCACGCCTAATTTTGCGCCTTCTTGAGTGAATAATTCAGCTGATGGCAACATATGCGGTAAATCAGTATTCGGTGCTGCTATTTGATGGTTAAAATCAAAAAAACGTGCCGTTGGGATGCGAACCTCAATAAACTCTTGTTGCGGATCACGCGGCACATCAGGCATAAATGCACTAGCATCTAGCACTACAATTGATGCTGCCAACGAGCTATCAAATAATTGCTGATGAAGCCAAGCAGCAGACACTATATTATTAACAGGCGATACCATAAAAATCCTTAGGAATAATCCGCAGTTAAAATTTTTAACCTGGGCCACAATACCTGCCACTTTTTGTCTCGAATACGCTGTTGATAAACGGCAGGTCTTGGGTAATGTGGATTGATGCTAACATGTAATGACCAGTTATGCTCTAGTCCATATGCTGCAGTAAAAATTAATTGATTATCAACCAGTAACCGTACCCCAACACATGTGGGAACTTCTACCCAGCGAGATATGGCATCTGCACTATTTTTATAAGGTGAATGTTGATGCTTTAAATGCATTCTTGCTTGGTTTTTAACTTCCCAATTAATCATAGGTAATTGCTGTTGTAGCAATGCGGCATAATGCGCTTCAGTTACTAATGAGCAGTCATTAGGATCAAAATACACCACATCAACATCATTTAATGGTGTCATCGGTAAATGATGTAAGTGATCCCAAATAGCATTACGAACAAACCCAGCAGCTATAAACCAATCTGGTAAATTCAATGTTTGTACAGCACGTAAACATGCCATTCTAAGAGGATCTGCTGCTATGACGATGGCAGTATTTGAGACTAAGTCAGCCATATATTAAGATCCTTTACGGGCGCATGTTTATAAATAACAATAGATATAAGCAGTAACATCTGTACCTAGTAGTAAGTTACGATGTAACAACCTGTTGAATTAATACTGACATACCATCATCATTAGTTAGATCATGAGTTAATGCCATCTGCATGATTTCTTCAGCATTATAGCAATTGCCATCGTAGACAACGACGATACTAGTATCACCCGCTTGTAAAAAATGGCTTTCACCATAGGGTGTATAACGAGTCGCTCCAATGCTGATCACTGCTTGAGTTGGATACTGACTCTGTTCTAATAAATCAGCAATATTTTCAGTCGGTCCAACATCTTGCTGGTGGTTCATTCGTTCAATAATCCAATCTAATAATGTGTCATGAAAATAACTGTAACCAACCACGGCACTGTCTTCACCATAACGATGAATTTCACCGTCACGACAATGGAAACTCGCGATACGGTAACGGTCTAAAACACCACCCGCAGAAAAATGATCGATAGCAATAAGATGATCGCTCATGCCTTTACTATTTATACCCCAGTTTTTCTTTTCACTGATTTTTTTCGCATGTGGTTTTCGAATTGAACAATCGTTATAAGCACTAAATTGACGTGGAATTAAATCTGATACCGTTTGACGGCTATCATCAGCATTAGTCGTATATATAACATCACAAACCAATGCCACTTCAGGTTCAATTTGAAGATTATCAGCATCGTTAGGAGGCGTGATCTGTGTAGAAGATAATGGGTATGTTGTTAGCAATCCAGAATTAATATTAGGAAGATAAAATGGAAAAATAGCTTTTGGCTGTGTCACTTCTTTTACTGCAACCGTAACAAAATCCGCAGCTTCACCCGCCTGTTCTAAATGCCCCGCAAAATTGCCTGCTACACCAAAACCAATACATTGATTAAACACGATTTATCCATCAATAAGCAAAAAATAGTTGCTTATGATAATCAAAATTTACGTCATTTTCCGTTATCAAGTTAACAATTATTCCAACTCAATAAACAACATTCTCATTTTTGATTCAACTTTAGTCACAATTTCATCAGCCAGTTAATCTTCCGCTAACTACACTGAAGATAATGGGAAAGGTAAGATAAGGAAGAATAATGCGTTTACAAATAAAACAAAACATAACCCGTTATTTTTTTATATTCTTACTTATAGTAACGAGCGCTCATCATGCAATTGTATTTGCAGCACAACCTACACCAAAAGCAATAAACAGTAATCCAGCTACGCGTTATGCGCCATTATTATTACCGTGGCAAGCAGCAATAACGTCATCAAATGTAACCTCTGTTTTATGTGGCGCCGTTATTATTGATGAATATTGGTTAATTACCGCCGCTCACTGTACCAAAAATTATATTCGTCATGTTATTGCTGGAACTTCAACAATTCCTCGGCAAAATTCGCAACAACTCGATGCCAAATATAAATTCACCATCGTACATATTATAAATCACCCTAATTATAATAAGGAAATATTTGCTAATGATATTGCATTAATCCGTGTTAATAGCTCTTTATTTACTGTTGCTAAACCTATTGTTATTGCGTCAGTAAATGAACAAATAGCAGCTAATAATATTTTTGATAATAACTGGGTAATACATCAAAACTCAACAGCAAATCTCATTGCATCAGGCTGGGGGAAATCCAATAATGACAGTAAAATAAACTACCCTAACCAATTACAATTAATAACATTAGCCGGTGTTCCTGATCAATATTGCAATGGCCTGCAAGCCAACAAATCACAAATCATTTGTGCTGATTCAAATATTGATGGCCTTCTAAAAGACGTTTGTAGTGGCGACTCTGGTGGCCCTTTAATTTGGCAAAACCAACAACATATTGCTAATAGTGACTTTGGTTTACGTGTACTTGGCATCGTTAGTAACGGCGCTCTGTGTGAACAAAGGCTCAATAATCCAACACAGCAGTACCAACAACTGCATGGACAATATACCGAATTAGCCGCATTACATATTTGGATTGAAGACACTATTAAGCAATATGACAACCTGCCCCACTTTTCTTTAGCCACACACTATAATTCACCTAATTACAAGTACGATCCATTCATCCTTGTCGATGATTACCCTCAAGACCAAGATCTTAATCTATTATTAGTTTCAACTCAGCCTCAATCTGCTGGAAATATACCAATTAAAGTTTTGATTATACTTGTAGCAATTGCTTTATTTCGAAAAAGAATCAATTTATTATAGAAGTGTAGATCTAACTGTCTATTTATGAATAATAAAAAATACATTATTGTCATCGATAATTATTACGTAATAATAGACCTACATTGATATTTAAATGGATATTATTAAATGGATTTCTTTCCCATATTTCTAAAAATAAATAACAAACAAATCTTAGTTGTTGGTGGTGGCGACGTTGCTTGCCGTAAAGTTGATTTATTATTAAAAGCACACGCAAATGTTACCGTTGTATCACCACAACTACATCCGCATTTGCAAGAGTTATTACAACAGCAACTGATCACACATATCGAGCAACCTTATCAGTCATCACAACTTAGTGGTGCAGATCAAGTGTGGGCAACAACTGACTCAGCAGCGCTTAATCATCAGATTTACCATGACGCAAATGCATTAAAAATCTGGACTAATGTTGTTGATGACCCAACATTTTGCGACTTTATTACACCATCAATGGTTGATCGGTCTCCAATTCAAGTTGCCATTTCTAGTGGTGGTGCATCACCCGTGCTAGTACGTTACTTACGTGAACGTTTAGAAACCTATTTACCACAAAATTTAAGTTTACTCGCATCATTCTCAGGCGAACAACGCCAACGTATTAAACAACATTTCACTACCGTAGATGAACGCCGAAAATTTTGGGAACAATTTTTCAGATTAAGTGTGGTAGAAAATGCCCATACAACCGAAGAATTAGAAGTGGCTTTTCAACAATTATTAACTGAGAAGAACCAATGTGGTGGAAGCATCTACCTTATTGAAACGGGGCATGATCCTGAATTACTCAGTCTTAAAGCATTACGATTGATGCAACAGTCGGAATATGTTCTTTACCATGACGATGTAGCTGATGTGTTTGTTGATCTATGTCGACGCGATGCTGATCGTGAACGCTGTGATCATAAAAATATTCAAGCTCTCACTGAAAATCTTACCCAGCAAGGCGTGCGAGTTTGCATACTTGCCACTAAAGATAACCACCGTCCAGGTATCAAAAAATACTGTGCCAACCATAATGGTATTTTCGTACCCATTTTTGGTTGAAATATTGTCACACAGAACTAAAAACGCAGAACCGAAGCTCTGCGTTTTTGTTATCAATACTTATTCATTGCCATATTTTTAGCTATTTATTTGCTCATAATTCGGTGATAATTTTGCATGTAGCCATATACCCGTTGTTTTCATCAAATAACCAAAGATAACACCAACAATAAGAGACGGAATCACGAGCTGCCAATCACCCGCTGCTGCAAATGTTGCACAAGAACCAATGAATGTACCAGGGATAAAGCTTAACCAGTGTTTCTTTGCTTGAGCACACATCATAAATGCGACAAGAGCTGTAATGACATAACCAATGATTTCTATATTAATCATGCTTGATAGCTTAATAATCACCATAGCCCAAAAAACACCACTTAGGTTAGTCGCAATGCTTAATCCAACCCCTTTCAGTCCATCTCGTTGCAAAGCAAAGTATGTTGTACAGCCTAAAAAGCCCCCCCAACTCAGTAATCCTAAAGAAACAGCAACCCAGCCCCATATTCCAGAAAGAATACCCGTTGTTAAAGCAATCGCAATAAGCAAAGACATCATTGATCCCGCATCAATTTTCAATGGTGCGTAGTCTATATTAACCAGAGCTGCACTTGAAACGATTTAGATCACATTCAGATAAATAATCTTACATTCAGTTACCATTTAAAGTGATACGTATCACTGCTTAATTTTCTGTATCAATAACTAAAAAACACAATAAAATCCAGATTAAAAATTGCGGTTATAGCAAACTATGATAATTTGTTCGTTCTATTTGTTTGCTGGAGTGTCTTGATGGGACCTTTAATGCTTGATGTTTCAAGCTATGAACTTGATGCAGAAGAACGTGAAATTATTCAACACCCTACTGTTGGCGGCATTATTTTCTTTGCTCGCAACTACGATAATCGCGATCAACTTCGAGCACTGATAAAAGATATTCGTAAAACAGCAAAACGCCCTCTTATTATTGGCGTTGATCAAGAAGGCGGACGTGTTCAGCGTTTTAGAGAGCAATTTTCTATACTGCCACCGGCTCGTGCATTTGCAGAATCAGACAATGGTTTAGCACTTGCAACAACCGGAGGATGGCTAATGGCCGCTGAATTACTGGCAATGGATATCGATATCAGCTTTGCGCCAGTATTGGATTTAGGTTTTGATTGTAAAGCCATCGGCAATCGGGCTTTTTCTGATAATCCGGCCGATGTTATTCGTTATGCCTCTGCTTTTATTGATGGTATGGCAACCGCAGGTATGGCAGCGACAGGGAAACATTTCCCAGGCCATGGTGGTGTAATTGCAGATTCACACCTTGAAACTCCATATGACTCACGTGACAACATCAAGCAACACGATATGACTGTATTCACGGATTTAATAAGCAACAATAAGCTTCAAGGGATTATGCCTGCACACGTCGTATTCAATGCTTATGATGAACGACCTGCAAGTGGTTCTGAATATTGGCTAAAACAAGTACTTCGTCGTGATTTAGGTTTTAATGGCGTTATCTTTTCTGATGATTTAAATATGAAAGGTGCTGATGTATTAGGTACCTATGGTGAACGTGCTGTTGCCGCTCAACAATCAGGTTGTGATATGGTTATGTTATGTAATAACCGTGAAGGTGCAATACAAGCATTAGATGGATTACCACAGACTCAAGTTTCTATCTTAAATTCATTATTGAAAAAACCAACACCTGAATTTAATGCATTAATGCAAACTCGTGAATGGAAACAAGCACACCAATCTATTGCACACTTAGTCGATACGTGGAATAACAAAAATAATTAATTGACTAAAATTATCGCACTTTATTCTTCATTTTAATTGGAGAATAAAGTGCCTTTTAATTATTAACTTGATCTTGTTTGTAATAGTCATGAAATTGTTCAAACTTTAATGGTTCTGAGAAATAGTACCCTTGTTGCAAATAGACACCATTATTTAACAAATATTCAGATTGTTCTTTAGTTTCAACACCTTCAGCTATCATTTCCATACCTGACTTTTTACCAAAAGCAATAATTGAATCTAAAACAGACAGTCTATGATCAAACGTACCTATGGTATCAACAAACATTTTATCAATCTTTAAGCTTTGCAATTTCAAATGTTGTATATAACTAAAACTGCCATAGCCTGTACCTGCATCATCTAATTTGACATTGATACCTTGAGCCTTCAAATAATCAATAACAGCCGCTGCTTTATTAAGATCAGTAAATGACATTCTTTCTGTAATTTCAAAAGCAATTAATTTAGGCGAAATTGATGACTTAATAATTAAATCAACAGCTTTACGCATATGCAGTTTATTTTCTAATTGCTCAGGAACAAGATTAATACTGATAATTCCCGAGCTTTTATTCCAATCTAATGAACTTAACTGTGCTAATGTTTTTTCAAGCAAAATATCAGTAATATGTATAATTAATCCGTTGCTTTCAGCATAAGGGATAAATTCATCAGGAGAAATTAATTCTTTTTTGTTAAACCACCATCGAACCAATACTTCACAACCATACATTTTATTATTTTTAACATTAATAATAGGTTGATAATAAGGAATGAATTCTTTACGCCCTATCCCTTTTATGATTAATGAATGTAAAGATAATTGGTGCTTAGCATAAGTGTTAATGACAAAGAAAACGAGCAAACCAATTAGCCCGCCAATAATAAATAATAACGGTTTTAAATCCATAGATATAAGTGATAACAATTGAGGGTCAACATAATTTTTTAATATTAAACTGTTTTTAAAAACTTCTATATTTAAAGCTTGTTTTGATAGAACATTTTCATCATCATCTTGAGAGTGTAGTGTTTTATTATTATTTGGTATTGAAACTACAGTTAAGATACAGTCATCACAATGTTTATTACGCGTAACCTTTGATATTATTGGTTCAAAATCAATAGAAACTTTACCCTTGGTATCTTCCCATACTAATGAAAGTATTGATTGTTCTTTGTTATTATCAATAGCCCATAACGAGATGTTATCTTGAAGATTTTTAATAAATATAGCTTGAGTGTGATGTTTAGGCTTACCATTAAAACTTGAACAAACAATATTATCATGCGTTTTTATATCAATATTTTTAATATAATATTTATTATATGTTTTTGTTTTTATATATTTACGATCACTTTTACTACAATCAAAATTAATATTATTGACTACATCTGTTATAAGTTCATGATACTCACCAATATTTGTACTGTAGTTATCAACCAATTCACTAGACATAGTGTCTAATTTAGAAGACAATTGTTCTCTCGCAATATAAGGCGATAGCAAGGTGAAGCTTATAGCCATAAATATAATGATGAATATAGCTACTACCATCATAGTACCAGCATAATCCGCTATTAATCGACTTTTAAACCATGATTTTATTTTATACAAGTCACTCATTATATTTATAATGTTACTCTACTTTTAATACTTCCTATTATATTGCAAATATTAACTGATATTATTCTTATCAACAATAATAATATACATACATTTAGAACGGAAAGGAGTGGTTTTATATTAGTTTATTTTATATGACAATGATTATGTATCAAAAATGCATAAAAGTACCATTTGGTACTTTTACCATATCATATTAACGATATTTACCATAAATGTTACTTATATCTTGCGCTATAAACTATCTTTTGAATAGTCGACAGATTTTGAACATTTTTTTCTCTCTTTAAAAATAATATAAAACGCACCAACAATAAACGCTACGGTGAGTATAATTTCCATAATTGACCTTTATATCTGCTAAAACAAAACCAACTGATAATTTCCAGTTCATAAGTCATTGGAATCTGATTATCGCTTGGCTCAAATCCTCCAATAACTTACATGATTGTACTAACAACAGCTCAAATAAGTTATAAAGTTGTGACAATTTACGGTTAAAATTTACGTTCCGCACAACATTTTGCATAAAACTCACGTTATATCTAACGTTATTGAGTATGACAATTCACAACATCATACTTTGCCAAATTTATCGAATTATAAATTCAACACAAACAATATGAACATCAACTCACATTGCATCTATATGCTTAGCCTTGTACGTTATTAATGGTGTGCAATAATATTCCCTACCTAAATAATAGTCATAGATTCCAATTTATCTCATTGATCATTAGCGCAATATCTCACATTGGTATAAAACAACTCTTATTAACTATAGTATTGAATACAATGAAAATCTTATTTTTGATAAAATAAGATTTTATCAGGTGAGAATTAATAAGATTAAATTGTTATTTATCATAATGTTAACAAACAACATTCATATTGATTTTATTATTCTTGGCGAATCAATTCTAATCGCTCAACATCAGTGTAAAATGCCACCATTTTTATACGGCTAATTGCGTATTCAAAGCTACTTTTTTGACACATCAAATGCTGCGATGAAGCAATCCAATCTCGAGGATGCTGTACCCTTTTATTATTATATTGCTGCTCTAATTCAGTACAATTTGCATATCGCTGGCAAGCATCATACCGTTCTTCTTTTAGCGCTAACCAATGAGCTTCAAATTGATATAACGCATTATGCAATTCATTCAGATTATCATTTGTAATTTTACCTTTGAGGGCATTAACTTGTTGTAATTGTAAAGAAATAAAGTCATTAAAATAATCCTTAGTTTGAGGGGCTAAATACGTACCACAATGCTCTCCTTGGCGAATATTGGTACTTTTATTTAATTCAGCAACATCAGCTGATGAACATGCTATAACTAAAAATAATGTACAGAGTAATGAGAATGGCTTCATATTACCCTCCAATAATAAGTATTAACACCAGTATGACTTACTCATTGTTGGACTGCTTTGATTATGCCAAAGTTCTTATAATTAAGATTTTTACATACAAAAAAGCCAGCAATGTTGTTAGCATTACTGGCTATTATTTGTTTTAACACATTATAATTTATTGTGTTTTAAATATTTGTACTGTTTCAAGCTTAGTCATTTTACGAATTTGACGCCAAACAAAATAGAATATTCCAATCATCATGAGCATTGAAGGAATAGCAATAACGGGGTAACTTAATAACGTCATACGACCAAGTTCTTCATTAAATGCTTCCGTTCCAGCCGGACTTGTTACTATTACTGTTGCTAAAATATAATTCATAACAGAAGAAAAAACGAAGGTACTTGCAAATAAATAATTAGATTGAACTAGGCAACGATCAAAAGCTTGTTGTTGATCATATTCCATTAGCTTTTGCTTAATTAAACCTAAATTTAAAATGCCTTCATTAAATATCATTTTAGTGACAATCGGATATTTCGTAAAAGTTGAACCTAGAACAACAACGCCAATAATACCGGGTATTAATGCTTCTTTCACTGCCAGCCATTGTGTATCAAGCTGTAAAATACCAATACCACCAGTAAGTAAAACACTCACAATACCAAGTATTGCTATAAAGTTGAGTTTCTTATTTTTTAATAATTCATAGCTACCAAATGCTACAGGAAAAGCCAAAGCAACTAATAATGCCCCTACGGAGCCTAAACGATCATCACCACTCATTTTCATTAAAATGATTGATGGAACAACAACGTTAAAAATAATCTCATTTAACGGATTTGCTTTCTTTTCAGCCATAATTCCTAATAATTTCCTTTATTCATAATTATGTCACTTTGAATGGAGCTCAACATAAATACGTTAATTCCGTACAACTCTTCTAAAATTATCGTTGGTATTATAGTAATTTTAGTAAAAGCTATAGAAACTGCTCTTTCTTTGTTTTGATTGTTTCGTTTATTATCATAACTGTAAAGCACAATATCGTTACAAATCATTAAAATATTCTTCAATAAAGCAACGACATTAATTTAGTCATCATCAAAAACTACCATTAACCGCTAAACTAGCCATAACAGCTAAAGTACATGCACACGCTAATATTGCTAACACGGGTTTAGTTTTAGTTAATAATGACATTAACCATAGCCCTGTTGCGGCCACCAAGCATCCCACACCTACCATGCGCCAGATAAATGGCAATAAAATCCCGGATTGGGTTTGTTCAACAAGTGTTGCTAAATCTAGACATGCAACAATAAAGACAATAACACTAATCAATGTACCAAATAATGGTAATCCAACATTCAGAGGATCAACTTTATGCTGTGCTTTGATTAGCATTGAATGTGCTAACAGACTTCCGCCAAAACCAACACTGAAAACCGTTGTGATTATATTGCCAATATGGCCATTACCAGCATTAAAGCTTAAAATATCGACAACATAAGCAATACTCCACAATAGCATGACACCGATAATAAGCTTACGCGATCCATCTTTTCCAATTAGACGATTTTCACACAAACTATAAATTAACGTTAAAGCGACAAACACTAAAACAAACACAACCATATTCGCATTGGTGGCAATGCTACTTGATGGTAATGCCATTAAAGTCGCTTCACGTATTAACAATGAAGCAATCAATAGCCAACTAATGAAAGGTAACACTTTCATTACTCGATCATGTTGTCCAAAACATAATTTACCCGACAGCATTACCCCACCAATAATGATGAACGCCCCTATCGAAAATTGCTCTAACACTTCAGACAATAATATTGACCAATTATTCCACTGCATTTTAGCTCCTAACACAGCTTTACTTAGACATAAGATATTGGTCGATATAACCAACGTCATATATCATAACGTATTTTAGTAAATGGCTATTTTGCCTAATTGTCTGAATGAGTGCAAAAAGCTTTGGTACAAAAGAACAAATTTACTCACTAAAATAAGCACTATAAGTATTTATAAAATCAATTAAAGCAGCAGATAACAACAGTCTTATCTATAAAAGCATATAAATTTCAGTTTCCTACCATAAACCTCATTCAGTTACAGGATAAAATTTACTTTTGTATGATCTAAATATAAAAAAAGATAACGATCAGAGAATTTTTAGCATTTAATAGGATAAAAGATTGACGAAGGATGATTGAAACAGGTATCTTATTTTTTATAGTGAAATAAGATTTAACATGCCATAAAAAATCTCATTTCAACCCAATTATTCGGTGCTCTATCTATCATGTGTACATGTATTGCTCTTATTTAAATAAGGCACACTCGATATAGAGTAAAATCACCACTTTGCCTGCTAATTTATCACCAGGCTATAGAATTAAAGTGAGTAATCAGATGTTTGCAATTATTAACACCAACGTATTCGATGGTAAAACTATTCAAGAAAACCAAGCCATCTTTATTGAAAACGATCTTATTTCACGTATTGTTCCAATGTCTGATGTATCAGAAAGTGAATTACCACAAGAAACGTTTGATGCAAAAGGCTTACTCGCATCACCAGGCTTTATTGATGTACAACTAAATGGTTGTGGTGGTGTATTACTTAACACTGCTATCTGTAAAGAAACCCTTGAGACAATGAATCAAGCCAACTTAAAAGGTGGTACTACACAGTTTCTACCTACATTCATTACCAGCGATGCTGAGTCAATGATTGAAGTGCTTGATATGGTTGGAGCAATGGATGATCGCTTACAAAAAGGCGTGTTAGGTTTGCACCTTGAAGGCCCTTTCATCAGCACAGAAAAGAAAGGCGCGCACCGCGAAGAATTTATTCGCGAATTAGACAAAAATACGGCTAAATATCTTGCTGATAATGCAGATAAAATTTGCGTATTAACCGTTGCACCTGAGAATACTTCACAAGAAGTTATCGATATTGTTCGTAATGCAGGTATTACCGTATCATTAGGTCATACTAATGCAACTTACGAGCAAGTTGCAGAGAAGGAAGGTCTAACTATGGCCACTCATCTTTATAATGCAATGACACCACTAGGCTCTCGTGAACCAGGCGTTGTTGGTTACATCTTCGATAAAAAACCACATGCAGGTATTATTGTTGACGGTATTCATGCTTCTTACCCATCAGTACGTATTGCCCACGAAATTTTAGGTGAGCAACTATTTATGGTAACTGATGCCGTTGCTCCAGCGGGCACAGATATGACTGAGTTTGATATGGCCGGCTTACAAGCTTACGTAACTGACGGCAAATGTCATTACAAAGACGGTACAATCGCAGGTTCAGCGGTAACAATGGAACAAGGTCTAAATAACCTTATCGATCACGTTGGCCTTTCTCGTGAAGAAGCATTACGTATGGCTACATTGTACCCAGCAAAAGCAATTAAAGTTGATAACGAATACGGCTTACTAAAAGCGGGCTACAAAGCAAATATCACATTGCTTTCTGATAATAACCAAGTTCAGCACGTTTACCAAATGGGTAAAAAAGCATTCTAATTTAAGTTCATAGCTTAAAGTAATAAAAAAGCAAAAGGCAGTCATTCAATAAATGGCTGCCTTTTTAGCAATGCGTTTTAATTTTGATGATTACATCTACGATGATGTTGTTGGAGTTATCATTGTTACTGTACGCTTTATTGGCGTAGAAAAAACGACCGTGTTACGTTTTTCAGCAACAGACATTTGATATTCTCGCAATTTGAAATAGCCGTAACTCACCACGATAGAGAAGAACAAATAAGACAGTGAAAATACAAAAGGTGAACTAAGCAAATTAGCCTTAACAACCCAGATTACGCCAATCACAGTAATCACTAATTTCGCCATCATCGCCACAAGTAACATAAGTAATGCTAATTGCGGATAACGTGTCGCACGAAAAGCTAACCAATACGCCGTTCCTATCGCGATAGCTGCAATACCAAAGCCTGCCATAAACGAATGGAAATGCTCACCAGATAGTATTCCAGCAACGATAGATAACAAGATAACTAATCCAAATATCATATATCCTCACTTATAATATCCACAAAACATCTCGATGTAGTCTCTAAATGTATTTTCTCACCTAAAGATCAACTTGTATATATGGAGTAAAAGATTCCATTAATGGCACTGTGCGTTTCTCAGTTGCAAAAAATAACCTAAGCAATTGTTATTAAATAATTATAGACGACAAATCAACTGATAAAATACTTAATAACGATAGCGATACTTTATTATAAAAAGACTATTTTCAGTCATTAATACCATAAAAACAATATAAAGCAGTTTTTTCCACACCAAAGAAGCCAGGGATATGCCGATTTACCCACATTTAATCGTGAATATTAGATTAGAGGATTTATTTTTCATCATTAACGAAAAAACCGCTATAAGCATGGATAAACTTATAACGGCTTCAAAAACTAATGAATAACAATGAGCATGAATATACTAATAGCCAATGTTATTGCACCCACAGTTAGTAATAATTCAAAGATATGTTTGGCCATATTACACCACGTGTTCAGTTACAACGTAACTTATTGCGGTTAATTAATAGCCTCGACTTCTTATGGTTAAGCGAGGTATTAACCTTTTATTTCTGTAATAATAGTATAATTATGAATACTAAATATTAGCTGAACAACTCACATCTGAATGTTAAATATTATATAGAAATGCACGCATTCGATTAATTTTTATCGTCACTAAAATTGCGACAAAATATACACAATTGTTACTTAAATAACATTTTTAATCATATTGTTATTTATTATCCATCGCAAATCACATTAATAAAATTGCTATTTATAATTATAAATCACATAGTTAAGTTAATATTGGCTGTAATATTATCATTTATATGCACTTACTTTACTCGCTATCTGTTATTTTTTATGTTGTGACGAGTTTGGTAACAAGCTCAACACTGGCTGCCCCCATCAAAACAGTGATTAAATTATCACCAGTTCCCATAACACAACATACTGTCGAATTACCTTTAAATGAGTATCATGCTTTAGAAATCTTAGCATTAAAGAAAGTAAGCAGCAGTCAGGTTCCTCGTCCTTATGAGATCCTATCAACTAACGATAAAGTGATGAACGATATCAATCACAACAACATTCGAGATGACTATGAACGACTCTTACTCAGCCAATACCAACGACCTGAATATGTTGCTATGGGTATTTTAGCAGCAGCGCACTGGGACAGGCTCCTCGCAACACTTAATCAAAAAGATCGTATTCTCTCAATTACAGCCCTCAGTTTAATTACAAATAATATTGCTATTAATCAATGCTATTACTCATTACAACAGGTAGATAATACCTTGATATCACCCATATTAAATTATTTTAATACCGACCAGCAGCTAGTCATTAAAGATAAAGCAGAAGAAAAACTATTAGCTATTATAGCCACATCCCCATTCACTATTACCTTTGAACCACAACCTTGTCAGAGATTTACACTCTTGGCCGAGTCGATGTTACAAACTACATTCATCCCACAGTGATTGTGGTTATATATCAATAGGAATGTAAACTTACCGGCTAAATTGACACAAAAACGACACGACAATTAATATACTGTGTCATCATAATTAATTAAACAATATCCACTATATGTATATTTCTTTTTATATACATAGAAAAATACTATATTTATGATTTAATAGTGGTTTTTAGTAGTTCGCTGTATAATGTTCGACCTAAATTATTCAGCTATCACAGTTACGGAATCCAATGAGTAAAATATCAACCTTTTTAAAAGGCATGGCGATGGGTGCAGCAGATGTTGTCCCTGGCGTGTCAGGCGGTACTATCGCATTCATCACCGGCATTTACGATACGCTGCTTGAAAGTATTCGTCGTATCAATCCAAGCTTAATAAGAATAATCCGCAACGGTGGCATTAAAGCCGCATTTGAGCACGTTAATGGTACCTTCTTAATCTGTTTATTTGGTGGCATATTAACAAGTATCTTTACGTTAGCGAAAGTGATCACTTGGATGCTCCATACTCATCCAATTCCATTATGGTCATTTTTCTTTGGCTTAATTATTATTTCCGTTATCCATATGCTTAAGCAAGTTGAAAAATGGAATATTGGTAGTTTTATAGCCATTATTCTTGGTGTTGTATTTGCCTATGGTATTACCGTACTACACCCTGTAGCGATGGATCCTACGCCATTAAATATCTTTATTGCTGGCGCTATCGCTATCTGTGCAATGATCTTACCAGGTATTTCTGGTAGCTTCATTTTACTCCTGCTTGGTATGTATGCTCCTATTCTTGCGGCTGCAAAATCAGTGGATGTATTCACACTTGGTTTATTTGCTGTTGGTTGCGTTGCTGGTCTGTTGACGTTCTCTCATGTACTGTCATGGATTCTACGCAATTACCGTGATCTTGCCCTAACGCTACTAACAGGCTTAATGATTGGTACTTTAGGTAAGATTTGGCCTTGGAAAGAAGTGCTAACATGGCGTACAAATTCACACGGTGAACAAGTGCCACTACTTGAGCATAACTTATCACCATTTAATTATGAGAATGTAACGGGTCACCCTGCTCTACTTGGTTATGCTATCGCTGCCATGATTTTAGGTCTTGCCGTTGTTTGGGGTCTTGAAAAATATGCTGAACGTAATGACTAATTGCCAGTAGCCTCAAAAAACATTTAAAGAGTAGCCGCCATGGCTACTTTTTTTATTCTTTGAATCTTATCCATGCCGTTACATCACAAAAAATTACTCTGCACCTACCTTTTATAAACATCTCTATTCATAATTCATTTATGCCACATAGATTATCAGGAAACATTTAAGGATGAATGGATGAAATACCAATGGTTAGTTCTTGCTTTGGCTTTAGTTGCTGGACTGTTTGCCCGTTACATGATGGACAGTAACGATCCAGAAGTTGCACGTGAACCCTACTACCCAATGAATTATTTGGAATCAGGTACAGAGGTTATTGATTTATTTGCCCCTGAAGACGAACGTATTCGTTTAGTCTATTTTGGCTACACACAATGTCCAGATATCTGTCCAACCTCGTTAGCTGTATTGTCAGCAGCTCTAAAGGCAATTCCACAACAACAACGAGATAAATTATGGCCTGTTTTTATTAGTCTTGATCCAATGCGTGATTCAGCAGATAAAACAGCTCAATATGCGGCTTATTTTGACCCGACTATTACAGGGGCAACAGGGACAGAACAACAAATTAAATCATTAGCAGACACATACGGCGTACTCTATATTAAAAACGAATTAAATAATTCCGAAATAAAATACGTCATTGATCACAATTCTTATTTTTATTTTTTAAAACCTTCCGGTGAGTTAATTAAAAAACTCCCTCATATGGCTAGTCCTGCTCAATTAATTGCAACGATTCCGATAATAACATCATCAATAACTGAGTAATAAATGAATAAATAGAACTAAGACATAGATCATAATAGTCGACATGATTCATATCTATTATATTTAATACTTAAATGATCTATTTTTTTAATTGCATAATATAAATAGCACTTATTTTTATCACTGCTTTTTTGCTCGTTTTTTAATCTATTATGTTATTTATTTGAGTATTTGCAAAATTTTACATTTCCCTGACTTTAGGTACTATTAAAAACGAGAAATTACTTGTAACTCCTTATATTAAGCGGAGTTATGCTCAAGCCAATTTAAATATAAATGCAAAAAAACGGTTAAATATGTACTTTTTTTATTCAAAAACGCGACAGATATCGGATTTTTTTTTCTTTGCTGAAAAAAATTAATGAGCAATTATAACAAGTTATGCCATAATGAATTTGCCAACTCAAACTTTATTCAACAGTTGTAGTGGCTAAATCAATATGGAGATTATATAAAAATGAAACGTACTGTATCTATCTTAGCTGGTGTTTTACTAAGTGCTTCTCTTGTAGGTTGTTCTAGCTCTGATGAAGTAAGTCAAATGCAGCAACTAACTAACAAAGTTGACACACTGTCTGAGCAAGTTAGTGCGCTACAAGGTCAACAAGACCAAATCGTAGGCGCAGTAAATGATTCTCGTGCAGCATCTGACGCAGCATACCAAGAAGCAATGCGTGCTAATAAGCGTATCGACCACATCGCTGGTTCATACACTAAGTAATCAATACTTAGCTATAAAATATCTAAAGAGATGGCTTATGTCGTCTCTTTTTATTTGTCTATCTTTACAATAATAATTATAAATAACCCTTCTCAATTCCAACCACATTATCTCAAATAAAAATAAAATACAGATCACAATAATATAAAGTTAATACATTATTAATGTGATTATCATATTTTATTTTTCAAATAATATGCAAAAAAAAACGAGATAATATTATCTCGTTTATATAGTAACAACGGGCTTACTATGATTTTAAAATTACAGGAAGACCTGATTGTTTATCCAGTTCTGAATATAGTCGTTTCGTTGCCTTAGTATCACCTTCTACATCTTTTAATAAGACTTCTGGTGCATCAAGACTTTTCTTAACCCCTATCTGAGATTCGCTCTTTGACAGTGGTGAATGTACTTCTACAATTAACTCACCATCAGGATCTCGTGACGTTTTTACGGGTTGATTAATAATTTGAACTTGAGTACCAAGAGCTACATGTGGAAACAGCCACTCAACATCCCAAGGGTTCATACGAATACAGCCGCCACTAACACGCATACCGATACCAAAATCTTTATTGGTACCATGAATAAGGTATTCGCCATGACCGTAGGCCAATCGCATTTTATAATCACCCAATGGGTTATCAGGCCCTGCGGGAACCACAGCCGGAAGAATATCCCCTTTTGCTGCATGCTCTTTACGGATTGAGGCTGGCGGTGTCCATGTTGGGTTTTTTACTTTTTCACTGATGGAAGTAGTCATACTTGGTGTTTCACGACCAACGCGACCAATACCAATAGGAAAAACGTACACAATAGAAGCATCATCTTTTGGAAAATAGTAAAGACGTAATTCAGCAAGATTGACCACGATGCCTTTATGAGCAACATCTGGCAATATAACTTGGGTAGGTATTTGTAATAGCTTTCCTGGCTGTGGTAAAAAAGGATCAATACCTTTATTTGCGGCCATCATTCCAAGAAAACCCACGTTATATTTATTTGCAATATCAGCAAGGCTATCCCCTTGCTTTACTTCGTAATATTCTGCTGTACCAACGATATTACTACCATTGGTTGGTAGCTTATATTCAATTGCATGCGCTGCGGATGAAGCTAAACATGTGAGTGACAAAAGTAATGCGCGGTACACGACAATATCTCCGGTTAAGATCTTACAAACATTCAATCATGGATGTAAAACGCTGTAATTAATTATACATACAATAACTATATTTAATTATTACATGTGTTTTTAAGCTTTACTGCCATACTACTTGATATTATTTTAATCTACTAGTTTATCGGTAACAGTAAATCTACAATAATATTGATCACAACAAACCAAGGAACAGCATGATAGTGTCATTTGATTATAACCTCTCATAAAAAAGAGCTGTTAAATCTTGGTAAGACCTAACAGCTCAATCAGTATTTTTAAATATTAAACAGTATATTGTTGGAGTAAATACTTCCATTCTCGTCGCTGTTGATTTAATTTCTGTCTAATCAACTCATACTGTTGCATAAATTCAAAGTTTTCATAATTATTTGCTAATTTTTTTTGCTTTAAATCTATTAAGCGTTTATTTACTTGGTAATAATCAGAAATTTTACTCATTAAGGATTCATATTCAAATTGTAATTGTTGCAAACGCGCACTGTTATTTGGTAATGATTTCAATTTGTTCTGTAACCGCATAAATTCCATTTTTGTCCGCGTTTTTTCTATCCTATCTGCTGGTGTTACTTTTAAATTTGTTGTCCAGCCAAGCCATGAGCAACTTTTGATCAACCATTTTGTTGGATCAAATTGCCACCAGCAAATGCCGTTGCGGTAATCATTTTCAAAAATATGATGATAATTATGATAGCCCTCACCAAATGTTAGCCATGCAATAATGCCATTATCACGCGCACTATTTCTATCGGTATAAGGTTGAGATCCCCACTTATGAGCCAATGAATTAATAAAAAAGGTCGTATGGTGACTTAATACTAATCGCAAAACACCAACAAACAACAAAGCTCCCCATAAATTACCAAGCAATAACCCAACCACAACAGGCACCCCGATATTCATGATGGCGGCTAATAATAAGTAATACTTGTGTTGCCAGACAACGATAGGATCTTGTTGTAAATCAACACAATTTGAATAATCATGATAACGGCTAGCTTGATATTGTCGTAACATCCAACCGATGTGACTATAGAAAAATCCTTTTTTAGCTGAGTATGGGTCTTTGTTATTATTATCTACATAACGATGATGAATTCGATGATCAGCACACCAATGTAGAATACTATTTTGCAAAGCAAATGCGCCGCCAAGAGCAAACATCATTCGCAAAAAACGATTTGCTTGATAACTTTGATGTGCCCATAAACGGTGGTAACCCGCTGTAATTGACATACCACAACAGCAAAAAGCCACGATGGTCATCACGACAAGCGTAAGATCGAGGTTATAAAAATAAAGGTATAGCGGCACACCAATAATCGCGATTAAAAACGTGAGCGTAAATAGAGCTACATTTAACCAAATAATAGGCGGTTTTTGCTGTTGAGGTATCATCCTTGTTCACCTTATTTTCAGCGTACACATGTAAGCCACATTATACCGACCGCTTGAGTGATTCAACTAACCACCACAATTAGCGTTATTACTACGCCAATAATGTGATTCCCACCACATCAAAACGAGCATTTATGCAACGATAACTGGCTTCTGAAGCTTGATAATAACCTGCAGGCATTGATTCTTTTAGCCCTGCGTCTACTAACGTATTATATTCCTCTCGTGTCATGATGACATATTCAAGATGCTCATCAATAATCGTCTTAATATTGTCAATCGTTGCTTCATCATCACGTACTAAGGTTTTTAAATACCCAGTGAGCACCGATAACGGCATTATCATCTCTCTTACAAGCAATTTCCGTTCCTGAATATGATGCGCCGCAACCGTTCGTTTACCAATATTAAATATCTGTATCCAATCGGGTTTACCTTGCTTTGTCACTAATCCATGTTGGTAGCAATAATATGACTCTAAAAACGTTCGTAAATGACTATACCGCTCGGAATAAACTTCTAAATAAATATGTTGTAATTCAAGATTAGCATTAAAGTTATTGATCTCATTCATATGTATTCCTTTTATTTGCTTGTTTTTGTTTGTTATTTTTCCAAATAATAATAAAAACCAACTATTTTTGAAATTTTTATTATTCGATTACGGTCTATTCAAATAACGATAATTATCATTTTGAATATTACCAATAGGCCGCTTATGCAAATAAAAATACGCCCTCGTTGGGCATTAACGGAAAGCCAAATCACACCAGAAGATATCTATCATCAACGGCGCTCTATTTTAAAAAAATTAGGGATTGCAGCAGTTGGATTACCATTATCAACCAATGCCCATGCTGGCCTGTTTGATTTTATCTCATCTTCAGAAGAGCCTGCAATTGATCATCGTCGACAATTAGCAGGAACAACCTCGTCATTATCGAATGCAGCATTGTCACTAACACCAGAGGATAAAATTCTTCATTATAATAATTTTTATGAGTTTGGAACTGACAAATCATCGCCAGCGGTACGTGCAGAAAAATTCATCACTGATCCATGGAAAGTTACAATTGATGGGATGGTAAATAAACCATTCACACTCGATTATGATGACTTATTTAGCCAGTTTACCTTAGAAGAACGTATCTACCGCTTACGTTGTGTTGAAGCATGGTCAATGAATATTCCATGGATAGGTTTTAGCTTACGCAACATCATTAAAAAAGCCGATCCACAACAACAAGCAAAATACGTCGCCTTTGAAACCTTATACGATCCTAAGCAAATGCCAGGGCAAGCCTCATCACGACTTGGTGGCGGTATTGAATACCCCTACGTAGAAGGCTTACGAATTGATGAAGCCATGCACCCATTGACCATGATCTCAGTCGGATTATATGGCAAAACATTAGCCCCGCAAAATGGGGCTCCTTTACGGCTTGTCGTGCCATGGAAGTATGGTTTTAAAAGTATTAAATCAATTGTACGTATCCATCTTACCGATAAACAACCACCAACGACTTGGAATCGTTTAGCACCGAGCGAGTACGGCTTTTATGCCAATGTTAATCCTGAGGTTGATCACCCACGTTGGAGTCAAGCCAGTGAACGTTTTATCGGTGAAGGTAATGTCTTTAGTAGTCGTCGCCAACCCACATTAATGTTTAACGGCTACGCTGAAGAAGTGGCAGCGTTATACAAAGGTATGGATTTAAAAAGGAACTATTAATGCTCACTCAACATGCTCAAAAGTACCGCCTCACCCCTTCTCGTGTCTTAATGATAAAAGTCACTATCCATACAGTGTCTTTATTTTTTATCGTAATACTAATTTACAACACTATTAACGGTGGGTTTGGTGCTGATCCAATCAAGGGCATAGAGCATTTCACTGGTAAAGCAGCATTAAATACATTGATACTGACACTATTGTTATCACCTTTAGCAAAGCAATATAAACAAGGAGGACTGATACGTCTAAGACGATTACTCGGCGTATACAGCTTCTTTTGGGCTGCACTTCATCTTAGTGTCTATCTTGCACTGGATCTGAATTTTGATTGGTCTTTATTAGGCAGCGAGATAATAAAACGTCCTTACCTTGCCATTGGTGCTATTAGTTGGATTATCTTATTATTATTAACACTTACCTCTACACAATCGATGCAGCGTCGCTTAGGCAAACATTGGCAACAACTGCATAATTGGGTGTATCTCGCTTTACTATTAAGCCCTATTCACTACTATTGGTCAGTAAAATCAGGATTGATTGAGCCAACAATTTACTTAGGTGTTTGTGCCTTGCTGTTATATTGCCGTAAACAAAAAATCATGAAATGGTTTACCAAAAACACCAATCAATACCAGACTAAATCAGCGGCAAAAAACACCAACCGCTAGATATTCAACTATCAAATCCAAAAGGAGTGCAATGTCCTCCTTTTGGTCTTTTTATTTAATAGATAATAATATCAAAATCACGTGATCCCGACGCATAAATACAGTTAGTTGGATTGACTAACCCCATGTAGCCACAGACAATACCAACAATTTTTTACATTTAGTGCTGCGGTTCACATGGAAGCTGTCCAATGACAATATCAACATCCCAACCATTATCTTTACGTGATGATTCAATCTTTCGTCTTTTTTGGCGCTATACTTTACCTACCATCGCAGCAATGCTTATTACGGGGATCTATGTTGCCGTTGATGGAATGTTTGTTGGACATTTCATCGGGGAAGATGGCCTTGCCGCTATTATGCTCGGTTACCCTATTGGTTCTATCCTTTATGCTATTGGTGCCATGATTGGTATGGGATCATCTGCTTTAGTCTCAATAAAAATGGGAGAAGATAATACTCAACAAGCGCGTCATATTGTTGGTAATGCACTGACACTTTGTATCATTACTGGCCTTATTTTTTGCTCGTTAGGGCTGATGTTTGGGCAAGATATTCTCATTTGGATTGGGGCAAAGAATCATATTTTATCAATGGCAACAGACTATCTATTTTGGTATTTCACTATGGGTGGGTTTGCTATTGTTTCAATGGCTTTTTCTGCATTATTGCGTAACGATGGTCAGCCTAATCGCGTAACATTGATCATGATCTTAGGTGGCATATTAAATATCTTTCTCGATTGGTTATTTATTGTTGTCATTCCTTGGGGATTAACCGGTGCCGCAATTGCTACCATGCTATCGCAGGCCGTTACCTGTATCTTATGCCTACAACACTTTTTCACCGATAAAACACAATTACGTATTGGCAGAGATAGCCTTAAAATAAAATGGGATACTGTATTACAAATACTTAAATTAGGCACATCCAGTTTATTAATGTACATGTACCTATCTGTGGTATTAATTCTACATAGCAAAGCTTTTCTATTAGTAGGAAAACCCATTCATGTCGCCGCTTACAGCATCGTTAGTTACACTGAGGCATTCTTTTATTTGATTTTTGAAGGTATCGCACTAGGCACTCAACCCCTTGTCAGCTTTAATACCGGAGCAGGTCTTAAAGATCGCGTCATTAAAATTCGAAACCTTGCATTTGCCATGACCTTATTGATAGCCGTTATTGGTGTCATTACTTTATATAGTATTCCTGATGCCGTAGTGTATATGTTTGCAGGTAATAATCCGCTCCTTCAACCTGAAGCAGTGAAAGGTATGTCGCTCTATTTTTGGGGGCTGCCTTTTGAAGGAGCATTACTCATAGGTGCAACCTACTTTCAGGCGATAAATATGCCTAAAGAAGCCTCTCTATTAACAGGGGGGAAACTCATTCTAATCACAATTATTATTTTTGTGCTGGCGCATACAATTGGCGTTACTGGTGTTTGGCTCGCGTTACCTATTTGTAGTGCTTTGCTTACACTATGGATGGTATTTAGACTACGTAAACTCTCCAAAACTATTGCGTAAATAGAATATTAACCCACTGTTATTATTATAAAATCGTCATTTAATTATAGCTGACGATTTTATGGTTCAACGATCCCCACGATACAGCCTTACCTACGATATAGCCCTATCTACATCATAGATTTCTTCCGCCACAGAGCACTTATAACAATATAATCAAACAATCTATGCGTAAAAATCATAGCCAAAATGAAAACCATTCATTTTACTCATATAGATATTAGTCATACTATTCTTTCAAGATTTAAAGGCAGCATATCACACCCAAATATGGTTCAAGATAATGGCAATAATAAAAGCCAACCTATTAATATTGAAAGTAATAACCAGCACCTCAATCAACATTTATAACATTGAATAAATGGCACTTAATCAAAAAGAGAGCAATAAACAGCATTGCTCACTCGCATTCAAATTTTTATTATAGAGGTAAGTAGTATGACAATCCCAACAACTGACATGCTTGAAGCATGGCGTGGTTTTAGTAAAGGCGAATGGCAAACTAGCGTTAATACACGTGACTTTATTCAAACTAACTATACGCCATATGAAGGTGATGAGTCTTTCTTAGCCGAAGTAACCGAGACAACTACTACGTTGTGGAATGATGTGATGGAAGGCATCAAGCAAGAAAGCAGCACTCATGCTCCCGTTGATTTTGATACAGACTTACCTTCAACCGTTACTTCTCATGGTGCTGGCTATATTAATCAAGATCTTGAAACCATTGTCGGTCTACAAACAGATAAACCACTAAAGCGTGCAATTATTGCCAATGGCGGTATTCGCATGGTGAAAAATTCATGTGAAGTTTACGGCCGTGAATTAGACCCAATGGTTGAAAAAATCTTTACTGATTACCGCAAAACACATAACAAAGCTTGTTTTGATTTATACACCAAAGAAATTTTAGCTTGTCGCCGTTCTGGTATTATCACTGGTCTACCTGATGCCTATGGCCGCGGTCGTATTATTGGCGATTACCGTCGTTTAGCCCTTTATGGTATCGATTTTCTTAAAGCCGATAAAATAGAGCAATTTAACTCAACTCAATCTTTCCTTGAACAAGGCCAAGATTTAGAAAAAACCATGCGTCTACGTGAAGAGCTTGCTGATCAAGTTCAAGCATTAGAAGATATTCGCACAATGGGGCTTACATACAGCATTGACATGTCTTTACCTGCCCGCACGGCACAAGAAGCCATTCAATTTACCTACTTTGGCTACCTTGCGGCGGTTAAATCACAAAATGGCGCAGCGATGTCGCTTGGTCGTACATCAACATTTATTGATGTCTTTGTTGAGCGTGATATCGCTAATCGTTTAATTACCGAACAACAAGCACAAGAAATGGTGGATCATTTCATCATGAAACTGCGTATGGTACGTTTCCTACGTACACCAGAGTACGATTCATTGTTTTCTGGCGACCCAATTTGGGCAACAGAAGCAATGGCAGGTATGGGTGTTGATGGTCGTACATTAGTCACTAAAACCACATTCCGTTACCTACATACTTTACATACAATGGGTCCTGCTCCTGAGCCAAACATGACTATTCTTTGGTCTGAGCAACTGCCTATCGCCTTTAAGCAATACGCGGCAAAAGTCTCCATTGAAACATCGTCTGTTCAATACGAAAACGATGATCTAATGCGCCCTGATTTTGACAACGATGATTACGCTATCGCATGTTGTGTAAGCCCACAGATTGTTGGTAAGCACATGCAGTTCTTTGGTGCGCGAGCCAACCTTGCTAAAGCATTACTGTATACCATCAATGGTGGTATTGATGAGAAATCACAACAACAAGTAGGCCCTCAGGTTGCTAAAATCACGGATGAAGTGCTTAATTTTGATACGCTAATGCCTCGTTATGATGCCATGCTTGATTGGTTAGCGACTCAATACGTCACCGCACTTAATATTATTCATTACTCTCATGACCGTTACAGCTATGAAGCGTCACTAATGGCATTAATGGATCGCGATGTTCGCCGTACTATGGCTTGTGGTATTGCAGGTCTTTCTGTTGTCGCTGACTCATTAGCAGCCATCAAGTTTGCTAAAGTAACACCGATTCGTGATGAAAATGGCGTGGCTATCGATTTTGAAATTGAAGGCGATTACCCTAAATTTGGTAATAACGACGCTCGTGTGGATGATATCGCTTGTGATTTAGTTGAACGCTTCATGAAGAAGATTCAAACAATGCATATGTATCGTGAAGCAATTCCAACACAATCAATCTTAACCATTACCTCTAATGTTGTATACGGTAAGAAAACGGGTAATACACCTGATGGTCGTCGTGCTGGTATGCCATTTGGTCCTGGTGCGAACCCAATGCATGGTCGTGATGAAAATGGCGCCGTTGCTTCATTAACATCAGTATCAAAACTGCCATTCGCTTATGCAAAAGATGGTATTTCTTATACTTTCTCTATCGTGCCAAATGCATTAGGCAAAGATGAAAATACACAAAAGCAAAACCTTGCAGCATTAATGGATGGTTACTTCCACCACGAAACAGCAGGTGCAGCAGACGGTATTGAAGGTGGCCAACACCTAAACGTGAACGTATTAAACCGCGACACATTATTAGATGCAGTTGAACACCCAGAGAAATACCCTCAGCTAACTATTCGTGTATCAGGTTATGCCGTACGTTTTAATTCTTTAACACGTGAACAACAGCAAGACGTAATTGCTCGTACATTTACCAGTAAAATATAACAGCAGCAATAAAGATAGCGATAAACAAAATGGCATGACTACCTAGTTTTGTTTGTTATCTCACGCCACTTTATACTTAAATAAGGTGGCGTTTTCTTTTTACCGCACATTTACGAACCCTTCCTTGCAAAATCCACCTGTTGCATAAAAAACACGCTATTATGAATAAGAAAAACCAATTTTTTGATATTTATATCGCATAAATAACATATTAAGTAGGAATTATTAAAATCACATATACCATATAGACATGCACAACAACATAACTAGAAGATCATGACTACAACTGCCGTTAAAGAATCATTACCACCACCAGAGCCTTTCTTTGCTATCAAAATTATTCCCACCATCATCATTGTATTGCTCAGTACCCTCAGCTGGCACTTTATCGATATACCATCCGAACTAAATATTGCAGCCTTTCATACTGCTATTATTTTTATCGCCACCATTGTCGCCATCGTTGCGAATGTCTTACCCACTGGAGCTGTTGCTGTTATTGCAGTTTCCGCTTATGCCGTTCTTCATGCAGGAGGAGAAACATCAGCAAAAGCCGCAATTATGGCAGCCACCAGCAATTTTAATAATGTCCTTATTTGGTTGATCGTCATTGCCTTTATGATTGCTCGTGCCTTTGCTAAAACAGGCCTAGGTAAACGTATTGCGCTTATCTTGCTTAGTTGGTTTGGTCAGTCTTCTTTACGTATTGCTTATTGTTTAGGTGTGGCTGATTTTCTTATCGCCCCCGCTACACCCAGCAATACCGCTCGTTCAGCTATTATCTCCCCTATTGCCGATTCACTTGCAAAAGTCATCAATAAAGATGATCGCAAGTTGGGTCAATACCTTATTTCTTCAGTAAGCGCTATGAACGACGCATCAGCAGTAGGTTTTCAAACCGGGTTTGCGGGTAACCTTGCTTTAGTCGGAATAGCTGCCTCGGTTGCTGGCATTAATATGACCTTTAGCCACTGGGCACTGTATTTATTACTACCAGCAGCAATTTTACTATTAACGATCCCCTTTATTCTGTTTAAATTTATTAACCCAGAAACAAAAAAAACGCCACAAGCTCCAGCTTATGCAAAACAAGCTTTACTGCATTTAGGTCCTGTTAGTGTTGCTGAATGGAAATTAATCGCGGTCTTTATTGCATTAATTATTATGTGGGTCGGTGGACAGTCTCTGCATCTACACTCAACCACATCAGCATTTATCGGTTTATCTGCCTTATTAATCTTAGGTGTTTTAAATTGGAATGATGTCAAATCAGAAAAAGGCGCATGGGATACGCTAGTTTGGTTTGCAGTATTAATGGGAATGGCAAGCCAACTAAAAAAACTCGGTTTTACCGCTTGGGTGGGTCACGGCGTTTCTGATTTAATCAGTCAATATATGGGCCATGCTAGTTCCACACTGATTTTAATTGTCATGATGATTTTCTATCTTGTAACCGCCTACTTTTTTGCCTCAGGAACAGCAAAAGTTGTTGCTTTAGGTCCGGTGATTATTGGTTCTTTAATGGCTTTAGGTGTTAGCCCTTTAATCTCAATTTTAGCCGTAGCAGGAATTACAAATATAGGCTGTAACCTTACAACCTATAGTCATGCACGTAATCCATTATTAATGGGTTATCAATACCATAACGATAAACAGTGGATGAAAATTGGTTTAATTATCTCTGGCGGCGGTGCCGTAATATTTATGACTTCAGGTATTATTTGGTGGTCGATTTTAGGCCTTATGTAAGCCATTAATACCATCATCTCAGCACACAAATAGCACTAATAAAAAGCCCATACCATGGTAAATCAGTATGGGCTAACTTTCCTGTCTTCGCTATGACTAAATCAATGCAATTGATGCACTCGCTTTAGCTTGTAATGTTCGAAACTCATGTTTAGCTAAATGACTGTCCATTGATGCTCGAAGTAATTTATACAATAAAATAGACCCATCAATTTCTTCTTTACGATTGGTTAAACTTTCAATATTGAGCCCCAATGGTAAATCATATTCAACCACTGCATCTAAAATTTGATTAAGGCTATTGCAGCACATTTTAATCGATTCATGTAATGGATTTGTCGCATTTAGAATACGTAAACTGGTTGCCTCAGGCACACTCACACCTAACCATTCAATAAACTCTAGTGTCTTAGCACTACCACATGGTGAAAACGTTAATAAAATACGCTGAGGTTTAATACCATCTTGCTTACATTCAATCGCATAACGAGTCAAAATATCAATCGTTGCCTGAGTGTCATAAATAGCTTGAGAGATAAAGAAATTACACCCTTGCTGGTATTTTTCAATTAATCGGGCATGTTCATTGCCTTTCTTAGCATGACGTTCAGCAATCATAATGCCACCAGTAAAAAAGTTATTCTGATGTTCTGCCAATGCTTGATACGCTGTCGATAACGGCAACGATACTTCATTTTTTGCTGATGGACTTCCAACTAACACAATGTCACGTACTTGATATTCATGCCACGCTTCATTCAGCCATTCATCAAATGCTTCTGTTTCCGATTGCACCACACTTTTATAAGTAATTACCGGACACCCAGTTTTCTTATTAAGTAACGATGAATAATAACGAGGATCATGAGTCGATTTGAATGGGAATGGGCGTGGTTTTTTTGTCCGCGAAACTTCATCTTGAATGTCATACACAATCAAACCATCAATCGCGAGATCTTTAATACGATTCACTAATCGATCTGCAATGCCTTCAACTTCATCTAAAGGCGTATTTGTTTTTGGCGGCGTTGTACCAATAAAATAAACACCGCGTGTAATATCGTTATAACGCACACGAAGTTCAGATTCTGCATTTGTCGCTGACGCTTGATTTACCATTAATAATCACTTCCATGTTTTGTCATCGGCCCTAAATGTAGCCATAAATCATTAAACCGATGATGACAAATATTTCCTAACTATAGCGCTATTATGTTGCGCTATCGTTAACATCCTTGTATTAAAACTATTATAACTTCCAGAAAGATACTAATTATTTAAATGCATAAATTAGTTTCTTTTTCAAACACCTTGTTTCCTTTGTACCTAATCACTCTCTATAAATCAAAATATATCCGTTTTATTTTCAATCATATAAAATCACATGCAGGTCTGATCTATCCATGATAAGTAATCAACGGAACCTTTTGTTATCGGTAGTTGGATAATTTCAGGCGTTTCATAAAGGTGGTGTTTTACTATGATAGCTTGCACCTGCTCAAACAGATTCTTTTTAGTCTTAATGATTATTTGCTGCTCTTGATCACAGTTAATCTTCTGTTTCCAATGGTAATAACTTTTAATCGGCATAACTTGAATACATGCCGCGAGGCGCTGTTCAAGTAGAGCATTAATGATTGTTTGACCATTTTCATCATCTGAAAATGTAGTAACAATGACGCAATAATTTGTCATTTTTTGTTCCTTCTAAAAACTCATGTATTAAATTAATAATCAAATATTAGTGATAAATGTTATCAGAGCGATTCATAGCCATCGTTTTTAGCCAAAATTGTTGATGGCAATTAATGGCAGCGATATATCTAAATAGAGAAAGAGGCATATATCTCCATAAAAATGCAATTTTGAGCAAAAATAGTTGCTGGATAGCGATCCAGTTATCAAAAATATAATGTATACTAGCGGCAACTCAATACCTATTCATCGTAAACACTACGATTTAGTGTATTGCGAGTGTTAATACAAAGGTAATGAAATGAATTTAAACCAAGAGCTTCAAAATCTTAACAATCGTATGGACAAGTGCCAGCGTAAACTTGCTGCTGCTATTCAACGTGATGATAAAGTTATCATCAAGCAGTTTAAAGATGAGCTTCTTAGCCTTAACAAAAAAGCGCAAAACGTTAAACACCGTAAGTCAACAGAAGTAAGTGGCAAAAGTAAAGATGTAAAATCTCTTGCTTTTAATCGCGTGTTAACAAAAGCAGAACAAGCAGACATGGGTAAACTGAAAAAATCAGTAAAAGACCTTGTTGTTGTTCACCCAATGACGGCACTTGGTCGTAGCATGGGTATTAAAGCTGTTACAGGTTACGCACCAAAAGCATTCTAATATCTGTTTACAAGGTAACTTATAAACAAATATTGCCGAAAGGCATAAAAAAGATCGTCATATGACGATCTTTTTTTATGTCAAAAATACAGTCATACCTCAATATTAGTGCTCATTCATCCACAAACTGAGGTAGAATATATTCCTTCATCGTTATTTGGACTTTCCAATGGAAAAATTAATGCCTTATATGGCAAAATTCGCATTTGGCCTATCAATGATCATGTTTGTTGTTGGTGGCGTTTTAGCATTAGTTGCACTATATAACCACTTTTGAGTAGACTTTGATTACAATCGTAATCCACCGTCAATCTCAAGTACCCTGCCGGTGAAATAATCATTTTCTATAATAAATCTCACCGAATGGGCGATTTCTGTTGGCTCACCAATACGTGCTAATGGAACCATCGCCAACATACGTTCAATCATGTCATCGTTAATTTGTGCAGCCATTGGCGTATCAATCAGACCCGGTGCAATTGCAGCAACTCGAATACCATATTGTCCGAGCTCTCGCGCCCAACCGACAGCCATTGTCGTTACTGCCGCTTTTGATGCAGCATAGTTTGTCTGGCCAATATTGCCAGCACGAGCCGCACTAGAGATATTAATGATAACGCCTTTGGTTTCATTTTCAATCATCCACTTAGCCGCTTCTCTGCCGCATAAAAAAGTGCCTGTAACGTTAACATTCATTACAGTTTGAAATTGATCCAATGACATTTTACTAATGCCGGTCTGGTCTTTCTGCACCAACAAACCATCATCCAAGATACCAGCATTATTAATTAGAATATCAATATGCTCAAAATCTTCCATAATATGAGTAAAGGCTTCTTCTACCTGATCTTCACTTGTCACATCCGCTTCATAAATTCGCGCCATGCTATTAAGCATATGACATTGATCTTGTGTTTGTCTTAACCCTACTGTATTCACATCAATTAAAGCGAGCTGTGCTCCCATCTGTGCAAGCGTTACAGCCATCATTTGCCCAAGCCCTTGACCTGCGCCAGTTATGACAATAACACTATTCTCAATGTCCACGTTAATTCGCTCCTAAACCTGTTTATACATATATCAAAAAACACTGATTAACATTAACAATTCGAAAAAATAGAGAAAGCACAACACTGTTTCATTATTCGAATAATCACATTAAATCAGTTAATGGATTTGCTTGTTGCTGCCATAACGGCATAAATAAACTATCAACTAAGCGTATGTCTACTGTTGAAATAGTCTTATATAACCACTGAGGCTGAGCGTCTTTATCAATAAGTCGCGCTCTTACACCTTCTTTAAACTCTCCCACTAATCCACATCGAACAGACAGAGATAATTCCATCTTAAAGCATTCAGCTAAGCTTGCTTGTTGGTATTGTTGCATTTGCTGAAAACAGATGTGAGCTGATAATGGGCTTCCATTGGCAAGGGTTTGTTTTGCTTTTTCAAGCCAACATCCCAACCCGTCAATAGCATTAATTTGTTGGTAAACAATCTCAAGCGTTGGTGCCACACATGCTGCTTGAATTTGTGGAAAATAAGGAATCATTTGGCTTGGTGGACGCTGACGTTCAGAATCTATCGCAATCTCAGTTAATATCTCTGTTACAACCGCTGAAATTTGATTTTCTACTACATTTTGCCACGGATAATGCTTCAACTGTTTAATCAAACACTCGCGATCTTTATCAACGATAAGGTGATCAGCCATTGCTAAATCAAGCGCATCACTGGCATTAACATCAGACCCTGTTAGACCTAAAAATAGTCCTATTCCGGCAGGAAGCTGATTTAAAAACCATGTTGCACCCACATCTGGATATAAACCAATATTCATTTCAGGCATTGCTAACGACGCTGACGGTGTAACAACGCGATGACTAGCACCAATAAAGAGTCCCAATCCGCCGCCCATCACTAAGCCATTTCCCCAAGCAATAATCGGCTTCGGGTAACTATGAATCAAATAATCACAACTATATTCAACGGTAAAATAATCAATCAAAAACGGCTTTGCTAAATAGCTATTATCATTGTTAGCACGATGAATGTAATCATCAACTGTTGGCGTCGTCACTTGCTCTACAGCAGTCAAAGCAGGATCATTTTCAATCGCATAATAAAGCGCTCGAATATCAGCGCCAGAACAAAATGCTTTTTCTCCAACCGCTTGAATCATCACACTCACAATTTTTTCATCATGTTGCCAATGCAATAGTTGTTGTTGAATCGTTCTAAGCATTGTCAGTGTTAGTGCATTTAATGATGACGCATTATTCAGTTCTAGCACACCAATTGCATGACCACTGCCACATCGAATTTCAAATATATTTACCGTTCCAGTCATCCTTAAACCTCTTTTAAAATCCATTCAATTAGCAATAATATGCTATTTATAGCCTCTCACTGAATGATAGTTAAGAAATAGTGTTGAAAACAGAGTTTTCAATTTTATTACAGCGTATACTAATGTAAGGCAACTATCCCATAACCATATGATTAACAATTATAATCTTTAGATTTCCTAACTTCAGCTTCACATTCAGTGACAGCATCCCATAATAACTTTTCGCGTATGTGCTGCCGCTCTAAATTAGCATTAATACCATCAATAACATTTTGATCCATTGGACCTAAATAATGATCAGTTGTATCCGTAATAATGACGCGAAGTTCTTCCATTGTTGGTAAACGATTATTCGATTCTTCAAAGTCGTCAAAGATGTCATTCACTTTCCCTGACACCTCTTGTTTGATTCTTTTAAATTCTGAACTATCCATATACACCTCCAGAAAAACAACAATAATAATAGTAATAAACGATCGATTAAAAGCAATTGCTGGATCGCATTTATTGTATTAATCTATCAAAAACAAACAATAAACATACACTGTTAATCATATCACTTAACAAAATAACCATAGGATATTACTCTACACTATATGTATTTAGACCTATTTTCTTAATCAGTATAGTTGTCGTATGCGAGATAAAAATGAAATTTATACGACAAAAAATAAGGATATGACACTCAGTTGAAGACTCTAAATCACACTATTCGGTTTTATCTCTCGTTACCATTGTCATTGTGTGTGTTCTATACAGCGACAGCTAATGCAGCCCCTCTCGCTCAAAATTCCTTAGACAAGAATCAGACAGAAACCAGTGTATTACCGCAGACAACAACACCAAGTAACGACACTAACGACGACAATACACCGTATAAAATGAAGCAATGGATTGATAGCTCTCAACAATCAATGACCGATTCAGTACACACCGTCGGAGAATATATAGATCAAAGTCTAACTAAAGATGAGAATGAAGCCGAACTGACCAATCGCAGTTATCTTCGTATTCGTCAGCGGGCGATATATTCATACCGAGGTAAATTAGAAAATGATTTCAAGGTTTACTTTAAACTCGATTTACCGCACGTTAAGCGTGATTGGAAATTAATCTTGGATTCAGAGCCCAGTGATTATGACAGCCTAGAAAGTAAACAACGGGGTATCGCCTCTGGCAGTAAAACCCAAAATGGAGACACTGTTGGTGGCTTTAGACTTCAAGATGCACAATTTGGTAACTGGAGCTCTGATTTTGATATTGGTATTAAGCTCAAATTCCCTATCGATCCTTTTGTAAAAGCTCGCCTGACTCGAGTGGATAATGTCAGTAAAAACTGGACAACTCAACTTGAACAAGAGGTGTTTTATTACCATTCAAAAGGTTTTGGATCTCTCACTCAATTAAGCGGATTTTATGCACTAACTTCCGACCACAAAAATATTTTTAGAACCACAACCAGTGCACAATATTTACAAGAAGATGATAAATGGGAATTGGTACAACAATTTAATGTTTATCAGCGAGCAACAGAAAGGGATTTATTTGAGTATTCAATGGGAATAAGTGCAGATACCGATGAAATGAAAGAAATCACTAACTATTGGGTATCGGCTGAATGGAAACGACGTGTGTATAAGCACTGGCTTTATCTCGCGGCACGACCACAACTTGAATTTCCGCGAGATTATAATTACCACGCTAACTTAGGTATTATGATTGAACTTGAAATGTTCTTTTCTAAAAACCGAAAAATTGATGAATTAGGGCGTTATATTCCAAAACCTGTTAAACAACGTAACCTCACTGAACAATAAGAAAAAACACCGTTAAGCGATAGAATAATCCTCATGCTTAACGGTGTTAATTACGATCTATTTTTATTATTTTTTCTGATGTGAGATAGGCATTGTATCGTTGATAATTACAGGGCCTAAACCAATCACACAACGTTGATAACCTTTTTTCCAGCCTTCGATATACTTCATTTTTTCAACACCCTTAAGATCATCAAGGATTGTCTTTGATGGCTGCCATTGATTCTTAAGCGCATCTTTACATCCATCATTATAGCCATGTTGAATAAATTGCTGGTTCAGTGTAAGAGGCTTGGCTGTTTGCGTAGCGGTTTCTTTTACTGCCGTCGTTGCAGAAGATGTAGATGTTAACGCTGACGAGCTACATCCAGACAAAAGTGCAAACATACCAACTATCGCCCATGAATAACGCATATCTTTACCTTACAAATCAAAGTTAGCTATTTGGGCTCATCATACTCCAATATCCTTTAATGGAATATTAATCTTATTGTATTCTGCTTAATAGGTCTTTTAGTACACGATTGGCTGATTATTTTTTAAACATATTTTTAATGTGCTTAGTTCCCATAAAACCTACCCTATTCATTGTTTGATAAGAATATTAATAATAGAAAGTCATATTAAAAAATAATAGATAGAATAAAGGCTAGAACAAACTAGCCCATTTAAATGATAGGTATTCTATTTAATCAATTAGCTATTTTTTATTAATAATAAAGGTAATATGGTATTATTAGCTTTAATTTCATTACATATTTCATTAATGTTTTTCATGAAATCTTTATTATGACTACGAATACGATGATAGGTTTGAAAAACTAATATAACATCATCATCATTAAGCTCTCGCATTGAAGAGATTGCAGATAATACCCCTCGAATAATAAAAAAACCCACAATCAAGTCGCTATAAATTTTTTGCATATCTTTAGCAGGAAAATCATTTTGATAAAAAACATAAATAATATAATTTATCCAAATATGTGTATTTTCTTTAAAATAATTAGTGTAATTATTGTTAAATCCATATTGTAAAATCTTTTTTTGTTTATCACTATCGCCATTTGCAAGGGATAATGATTCTATTAGTTGCTTATGGATACTATCAAATCGTTCATAAGCGATAATTAAGTTTCTTTTTGACTCAAGATCAATACGAAAGTTAAATATTTTAATTAATAATCCAGCTTGAATATCAGATGAAGTTTGTTGATTATCATATAGTTGATTAAAATTATTATTATTAATTTCCTCACAGCAAAGTAATAAACGTTTCTGAAGTTCATCTGGTTGATTAGTATAAGGAGCAATTAAACGCAATGTCATACCAATATAAGATAAACGTTGTTCTAAGCTAGAATTATTTATAAATAAAATATCAACAATAAAATGTTGGACAGTATTATACCAAACAGGACGAGAATAATTATTAGCTTTAAAGATATCATCAGGATAATTTTCTTGATGAAATTCCATTGCTGCCGGATTTAATAAAATCTGTCTGGCTGCCTCTGGGCATGACAACGATAAATTATGTTCTTTTTTATGCCCACGAATTGTTGATATTCGTGGGTAAGATTGGCAAGTATTGGACAAACGCTTATGCCCATGTACCTTATGAACCTCACATAAACCATTATTTTCTCTAAAAGGACAAACACCATTATTATCTAATTCTATTTTAGCATAATAAGGTGATTCTCCTTTAGTTCGAAGAATTACTTTAGCAGCCTTATTTTTTAGCTCACTTTTCTGTGTCATAAACTGATATGTTGATTTATCAATCGAAATATCCCAACTATGACAGCAATGGTCTTCACACTTATCCGCGATACATGAAAAATTTTTTATATACTCTGGTGTTATTATCATTTTCATAAACGTGCAATTCTTATACTATTGGTTAAATTATCAAAACAATAGTATAAGTAATTATTTGCGATGCAATTAAAAGAAGCTAACGATGTTATGTTTTTCACATATTCATTACTCATTCTAAAAATACAACCGTACTAAATGTGCTTTTCCCTAGTTACAATCATATTATTTATTAACAGGACAACAAAAAGAAAAATAAATGTCACTAAGGCTACAGGTACACCATATTGTAGAGACAAACTGCACAAGGTATATACGCTTGATGATATTAATGTTCCAGAAGAAAAACTCGATAAAACAATCACATTAATAACAGTTAATCCCGTAAACAAGCTCACCATGCCGAGAGTTTGGTATGACTGTCTTTTAATTGTAAACAGTTGATTAGTCCGTGTCGCTTCAAATAGAAACTTCTGCCCTAAAGAATATGACACCAACAATAATAACGTACTGTAAAACAAAGAAAACCCAAAAGTTGAAATCGGATAGAGTGCTTTACTTGAACCCAATAAGTATACAAATTTTGCCGCTTCTAAAGCACTATAAAAAACAATAGCTGCTAATGAGTAAAATACTATCTGGCGTATAAGTCGATGTATGTTCATTCTAATAACCTAACAAAACCTGAAAATAATACATGCTGTTAAATGCTTTAGATTTAACCCCTTTTATAACACCCACAAAAAAGCGCCGAATTATCAGCGCCTTCTTAAAACGTTATCGTGTATTATTTTATCACACCACAGACCATACGTGCACCACCACCACCAAGCGGTTGAGGATGATCTGAATGGTTATCCCCTCCAGCATGAATCATTAATGATCGCCCTTTCAAATCTGATAATTTTAATCGAGGGGCTAGCACTGGCTGAACAGCAGCACCTTTATGATTAACATAAAGAGGTGGTAGATCTCCCAAATGATTATCATCGGTCCATGAGAAACCATGCTTATCCGTTTTCATTGGATCATAATGGCCACCAGCGCCACCACCTAAAACAGTTTTACCCATTTTTTCAGTCGTATCACATGAAGGGTTTGTATGCACATGAAAACCATGTAATCCTGTTGGTAAGCCTTCTAAATGTGGCGTAAAAACAACACCATATTTTGTTTGTTCAACAGATATCGTCCCCGCCATAGCCCCAGAGCTAAGATCTGTCATCTTAACCGAGAGATCAGCAGCACTTACATTAGCAGAAGCTAAAATTAAGGCAGAAAGTAGTATTTTTTTCATGGTTATAATCCTTATAGAAATCCATTTGATACTTATTAGTCCATAACGAGACTATACATTATTAGTGGCATTTTTTTACTCATCAAAAGTACCTGTATATAATGAAAATGTATAATAGCGAATGCTTATAAACTTAATAGGAATTAATAATGAAATTTTCAAGAAAAAACGATTACTCTAAAAGCCATAGCAATGATAATATTTTTATCACTTTAATAAAAAAAACAGATGATAGTACTAAAAAAGACAATTATTTTTGATAATGAGATAAATCATTAATTTTATTGGATGATGTGAGAATAAAATATTTCGAAAAAAACAACAGCGGTAGTTCACAGGGGTTCAATTTTTAACAATTAACAAAATAATAAAACATATGCAAATTTGAAGTAGAAAACCTCGAAATAATTTCGAGGCTTTTATCATCATTAGAGACAATATTCATCAATCGTAAGTAATAATAAAATCTAATAGTGGTGATTTATTTTAAATGTTTTAAGTAAGTAAAAAACTCAACATCTTTCTCGTAATCATTTTTTTCATATAAATTTTGAGCTTTAAGATTATCAACAGCAGTGCTGAGCATAATAAACGATGCATCAGTTTCTTTAGCTAGCTCATCAGCCTGATTGAGGAGTAACTGAGCCACACCATGACAACGTGCAGATTCGGCAACAAACAAATCATACAGTAACCAAGTACGATTCATTTCTAATGAACAAAATAGTGGATATAGCTGAGTGAAGCCAACATAGTTATCATCTTTATCTACAATATAATAAATCACTGATTCATTATTCGATAAACGCTCTTCTAGATATTTTTGTGGATTCTTTCCTGAATAATCAACATGGTAAAATGTTAAATACTCTTCATATAATGGTGCTACTTTATTTAGATCGTCTAATGTTGCTTTTTTTACTGTAAACATAATAATACACCTCAATTTTTTGTTTATTAAATTCCTTAGCTCTGCCACATTCAATTAAATTATATAGAATATAAGATTTACAATATGAGTTACAAATATAAATTCATCTTTTATGGGTATATCCGCGTATAATATATATATGAGCTAATATTTACCACTCAACGCCTCAATCACGTCGGAGATGATAATAAATATTATATTGCTTAGTTTTATATTTTACCTAAAAATGCGTCAAAAATGACTCATTTAATTAAAACTTATTTAATGATAAATGTATCTACACTATCGTATTTAGATCGAAAAACACCAGCAATATATTCATTATTTTCACCGTTAATATAAGCAAACAACGAGCCATATTTCCTATTACCCTTTTAATTATAATCGTTGTTATTTGACCATTTTTAGGATCAACGTCTAAATTAATACACTCATAAGCATTAAGTTTAACGATCAATGAAATCTGGTATATTTTAGCGTTTACATTCACCACAATAAAATAATTCCTCGGCATCTAACTATTAATAGCAGTAATAGTTATCAACTAAGGTAGTTTTTAAGCACAGTATTAATAATGCTCAGCATCAAAGATGTGATTAGTAGAAAGAAAAAAGGAAGGATAGTAATTAACTGCTAATGGCAGGCATAGAACCTGCCGATTAGCATCACAAACTACGTGCGGTATAAAACCTTAATAATATGGTAACCAAATTTCGTCTTAATCGGACCGATTGGCTCTAGCACTTTGCCGCTAAATACGGCTTTATCAAATGCCGGTACCATCGCACCTTTTTTAAACTCACCTAAATCACCACCTTTTTTACCTGATGGACAAGTAGAATATTTTTTAGCAAGCGTCTGAAATTTAGCACCTTTTTTAAGTTGCTCTAAAATATCATCGGCTTGTTCTTTATGTTTTACCAAAATATGGAGTGCTGCTGCTGTTGAAGCCATGCTAATAAACCTATTGTCGCTATACTAATAAAGGGCTTGCTAATGTGATAATTATCGCATTAGTTGGTACAAAATGCTAATGCCTCTCGTTATATTATAACATTAAAAAGGTGAAAAAATTTAAAGGCTTACAAATTAAAGAATCCATTTATAATGGTACTATTCATTTTCCATTCATGGCGACTTAGTTACAGTTATAAATATGAAAAAACATTGCAAATATTTATATCTAATTGGATTTATCAGTCTCATAAGTTGTCAGGTGTTTGCCTCCCCGACGGCTGATATAGATGAACATCACGATAATGTTATGGATGCAGTAGCCCAAGGACTCATTCAGCCTTTTTCTGCATTACAACATAAAGTCCAGCAGCAGTTATTAGCCCGTATTATTCGCGTCGAGTTAGACAAAGATGTTGATGAATGGATTTATGAATTAAAGCTTATTGATGGTAACAACAATATAATTAAAGTCGAGTATGAAGCCCGTACTCTTAAAATGATAGAAATAAAAGGTCGCCATCTTGAAAGCGTCCTTAAGGTTCCAAAATGAAAATTCTAGTTGTTGAAGATGATGTAACATTAGGCGAGCAAGTTGTCGCAGGTTTAGAACAAAACGGTTGGGTTGCTGAGCACTCCATAGATGGTATTGATGCACTTTACCGTGCAACCTCAGAGCCATGGGATGCAATTGTGCTTGATTTAGGCTTACCCAAGCTAGATGGCATTACCGTTTTAAAAGGCATTCGTGAAGAAAACGTTAACTGCCCAGTGGTGATCCTAAGCGCACGTAATGAGCTAACACAACGTGTTGATGGCTTAAATGCAGGTGCTGATGACTATCTCACCAAGCCATTTCAAATGGTCGAGTTAGTGGCACGCGTACGCGCCCAATTACGCCGTGCAACCGGTAATGTATCACCCGTTATTCAAGCTGGCGATTTAAGCTTAGATACCCGTACCTCAAAGGTAACCTGGCAAGATAATGTCATTGATTTAACAGCACTTGAATTTAAAGTGCTGTCATACCTAATGCACAATACAGATAAAGTAATCTCTCGAACTGAACTCGTTGAACATATTTATAAGCAAGATTTCGACCGTGATTCAAACACCATTGAAGTGTTTATTGGCCGTATTCGCCGCAAAATTGGTAATGACGTAATCAAGACAGTACGTGGTCTTGGATATCGTATCAATGCTAATTAACCTACCCAAAAATCGTCAACCCAGTATTCGTAACCGACTGCTCATTGCTGCAGCAGTCTGGTTATTGGCGATTACATTAGCAGCGGGCTACCTTGTCCCTACTTTTATAAAAACCTACTTAATTGAACAAGAGAAGTCACAGCTCTACCTTTACATGGATCAAATTACAGCCCAAGTCGATATTGATAAGCATGGTCAACTGTTTGTTGATGGTCGTCTATCAAACCCTCGCTTTAATTTTCCATATAGCGGCTTATATTGGTCATTAAAGCTTAATCACCAAGTATTGCGCTCGCGTTCATTATGGGATACCACCATAAAAGGTAATGCGCAAAAAGGTTTTGAAGGTCCTAATAACCAATCTCTCATTGTTGTGAAACGTAAATTCAGCTTACCCGACAGTGATTACCCTATCGAATTATCGGTTGCGGTAAATCAAGATAAGCTCCTTAAAACATTACAACAATTAACTCATGGTTTATGGATTATTCTTATTATCATGGCAATTGGTATTTTAGTCTTAACAACCTTACAAGTCAGTTGGTCGTTATGGCCATTACGTAAACTGCGTAAAAACCTTATTGAAGTTCGAGAGGGCCATTCAACTGAACTTACAGGGCTTTATCCTGTTGAAATTCAGCCTGTGATTGATGACTTAAATGCACTCTTGTTTCACTATCAAGAGCTACTGCTGCGTGCAAGAAACCACTCAGGTAATTTATCCCACGCACTAAAAACCCCGATTGCGATCTTAAATAATGAAGTATCGTTATTAGATCCAACCACACAGGCCAAACTTGCCCCTGCGCTGCAACAATTACAACAGCATATTGATTACCACTTAGGCCGCGCACGTATGGCTGGTGCAATGAATATTCTTGCGACAAAAACAGCGTTATCACACCGTATTGATGCTATTTCATTAGCGATGGATAAAGTCTATGCGCATCGCGGTGTTGTATTAGTCAATGAGCTAGATAGTGATGTGGTGATTGCGGTTGAAAAAAGTGACTTAGATGAAATGATCGGTAACATTATTGAGAATAGTTATAAATGGGCAACGAGTTTAATTCGCGTTTATCAAGAACCCATTGTCGATGGTCATATCGTGTTAGTGATTGAAGATGATGGACCGGGTATTGCTCGTGAAAAATGCAAACAAGTATTAAAACGCGGTGTTAGATTAGATGAAAACACTCCGGGTACAGGACTTGGGCTCAATATCGTTAACGAGTTAGTACACAGTTACCGTGGCGATTTAGTGTTAACCAATAGTACTCTAGGTGGTTTAAAAGCCATGCTTTATTTACCAATTCCTCGTAAGTAAACCTTAGCTATTAATAACCATCTATAACAAGCCCTACAACATATCATGCTTGCAGGGCTTAATTCGCTTGCTTTACCATCTATTTTTCCTAGAACCTACAACGCACTCATTAAAATTTCAAAATCTTCTTGTGCTGATTCAATCAAACATTGAAGCTCTTTTGCATCTTGATTAGTGAGATCCAATTGCCAACAAACCTGCTCGGCTTCACGACACACTAGCAATGTTTTCATGCCAGCTTTGTTGAACCACAATTGCGAAAAATCTGCTTCACAAAGGGCATCATCTTCCGTAATAACCACTTCTAACTTCCCTGTAGGAATAACACGTACAGAGGCATTACCTTGCTGATTGCCACACAAGGTAAAGTTTCGTTGCTCAATTAACATCATCGTTTTCTCCTTGTCTCTTATTAAAATGAGTGCACTACACCCAGCCACATAACATCTCTAAGTGTAGATTCATAAATTGAGATTAGGGGCATTTTTGCTTCTATTAATAGTTCTATCATTTCATATACTTGATTCTTCATACTAACAAGTTCATCAGAAAGATAACTTTTGTTATAGATCATTCAAATAACGCAGTGATATATTAAAAAAACACAACAAAGGAAGATAAAAATTAAATGATAGATTTTCGCTCAGATACAGTAACTCGCCCATCAGAAAAAATGCGCCAAGTCATGGCCTCTGCCCTTGTTGGTGATGATGTTTATGGTGACGACACAACCGTTAACGATCTTGAGTTATGGGCCGCAGAACGTCATGGTTTTGAAGCGGCTATTTATTGCACCTCAGGCACCCAAGCCAACTTACTCGCATTGATGGCACATTGTGACCGTGGCGATGAATACCTTTGTGGTCAACAAGCACATAACTATAAGTTTGAAGGTGGCGGCGCAGCAGTATTAGGTTCAATTCAGCCTCAACCACTAGAAAATGATGCTGATGGTAGCATTCCATTCTCAAAACTAACGGCTGCTATTAAGCCATTGGATCCACACTTTGCGCGTACTAAACTACTTAGCCTTGAAAACACCATCAATGGTAAAGTGTTGCCATTAGAATACATTCAGCAAGCGCGTGAGTTTGTTAATCAACACGGCTTACAAATGCACCTTGATGGTGCGCGTGTTTATAATGCCGCTGTTGCCATGAACGTGGATATTACAGAGATCGTCAAATACTTTGATTCATTTACGATTTGTCTATCTAAAGGCTTAGGTGCGCCTGTCGGCTCTTTATTACTTGGTGATAAAGCCTTGATAGCCAAAGCTCGCCGCTGGCGTAAAGTGCTGGGTGGTGGCATGCGCCAAGCGGGTATTATTGCCGCAGCGGGTAAATTAGCATTAACTGAAAATATTGAGCGTCTTGCTGACGATCACCATAACGCACGTTACTTAGCAGAGCAGTTAAATACTGTTGAAGGTTTTAGCGTAAACTTACAACATATCCAAACCAATATGGCATTTGCGAAGGTCGATCAACACATTAATCAAACCCAACTGATCGCAACCCTAAAACAGCAAGATATTTTGATCAGTGGCGGCAATCCAATGCGCTTCGTTACTCATCTGGATATCACAACAGCAGATATTGACACCTTTATTGCCGCACTAAAAAGCGCTTTGTAATAACCTGTTAATTAGCTAACAAAACGAATAGCCCATAATACACAACTGTGAATATGGGCTTTATTTTAATTTTAGAAATGCATCACAACCCAGCAAAGAAACGCTAAATTTATCTCTCATCTTTACGATCCTAAACTACCCTTAATAAGTAGAATTTAAAATAGATAAAAATACAGTATAAGCTGTAGCTTCAAGTCGCTAAACAAGGATGAATATATGGATGATTTACAATTATGGGTTGCCACCATAAAAACATGGTACAGCGAAAATAATCCACATAATCTTGAACCTCTTATCGCGATCATTAGCGCTACCCCTGCGAGTTTATTTACTGCACCAGAGATACATCAAAACAAGCAAGATAATCATAAATATGAAGAAGCGTTGGCTTATTGGCTTGATGGGTGTCAAAAAATCAGCCAGTTTCATCGCCAACAACAACCAGAACTCGCCTTTACTTATCTCCAATTACCTTATGCCAAGTTACAAGCGCTTATCTGCGATCCGCAGCAAAGTGCCACCACAAAACGCTGGAGTTTAAAAAAACTCGATAGCATCATTGTGAAATTATTAGAATTTTGCCAATGCCAACAACCGCAACACTGGCAACAACAAAGTCGTGATTTGATCGATTTACATGTTATTTTTATGGCGGCACAACAACACCTTAATCTTAGATATTAAAGCCATTATTATTACGATGACTGAGGCTTACTCCATACAGATTTAAAATCAAACCAGCCGAGTAAGTTCGACTCCATTCCTTGTAACTGTACGTTGTCATCTACGCCAAGCCAATTATGGAAAAGTGGAATAATCTGTCCTGTTTGAGACAATGTTTCACCAATAATATCACTGGGGAACTTAGCGGTTACCGTTGAACGCCATTCACTGATCACCTGCTGTAATTGCTTAAATTCAGCATTTGGCATTACACGTTTAATATGATTAAAATTATGTAACCACGCCAAAATAGCATCACTACGATTGCTTCCCAGACTCATGCCATTTAACCAAATATCAATTTTTTCAGCATGCTTTCCTAAAACGATATCTTCATAGCTTAATTCCATTATATTGAGCCGAATACCATCTTTCATCAGGATTTTTTCAATCAAAGAAGCAACATACGGATAGATAGGGTGCTCATGTTGATAAGCCAATGTCACCACTCTTTTATGCGGTATAACAACAGCTTCAGGTAATTGTTGCGTATGAATCCAACCAGGTAATAACCCATAAGCATTAAACAGTTTAAAATCCCCTACCTGTGTTAAATCCATCTCACGCATTACATTTAAACTATATAACCGCGATTGAAAATAACGTAGCCACTGAGGATCTTGCGCTAAACCAGAAATACGGTTCAACAATAAGAAGGTGCAGCCTTGATCCATGGATAAACGTGATGAAATATGAACATGTTGCTCAAGTTTATCCCCCAATGTCGGTTGTAAATAACACGCTGCAAAATGATTTAATATCCACACTTCAACCACATCACTTAACGCTCTAAAACCAAAGTAATGCTCAAACGCTTCCAACTTAAATCGTTGTTTATCATTAACTGCTACTTTATAAGGACCAGTACCTATCGGAAACTTTTCATAATTAGGCAACGATGCATGATTAGCTGGCTGAATCATTGCGCAGGTATTGGCTAATAAATCAGGAAAACGGAAATCATCTTGAGTCAGGTAAAAATCAATAATATTAATAAATGGTGACGACACTTTGTCGATATGTGCAAACAAAGCCAGTTGCTTCACTTCTGAAAAAGTAGCAAAAATATCGTTACTATCAAGTAATCGACCATCATGAAACCGAATGGCTGGCCGTAAATAAAAGCGCCAATGGCGGGGTGTTATTGCATCCCATGAATGAGCAATATCACCAATAACGGTTTCTTGTTCCCCTTTTTCCTCATTTAGCTGCGTTAGACCACTGAAAATTTGCCTTACAAGATGTTGTTCTGAACGACGTAACGGCTTTAAAGGTGTGATATTTTCAAAGCTACGATAATAAGGTAAACGAACAATTTGCTTGCCTTGATGATGTGAAATACCCAACTGTTCTTGAATCAATTGCACCAATTTTTCAGCATTATGATCTAAGGCAACTAATGCTGGCTCAAGCTTTCCTTCTGCAACCAATTTACGGGCATGATTAAGCTGTAACTCACTGTCTGTATTATTAAAAATAAGCCGCGACTGCTTACCTCGACCAACGGCAGGTTGCCAGTCAACCCAACCTTTTTCAACCATCTTATTGATCACCATCCGCACGTTACGACGCGTACAAAATAAGACTTCAGAGATATCTTGTAAATTAGTCTCGATGCTATTACCACCAAAGTGATTATAAAGACGTTGAAATTGCAATTTAAGCCGTTGACCACTCATAAAAAGGGGAACCTTATTTATCGATTTATACTCTTTTAACTTTTCTACTTTAACTTAAAATAGAACATGTCAAAACAAAAACGTGTCATCACAGAGTAAAATTACGCATGTTAACTCTGTGGCGTTTAATGTACTGACAAGGTTAATGAACATTGTCTACAATGTGTTCCCCCAAACCATTGTGACTCCTGAGTGATCATTAATAACACTGGTTGATGTTATAGCTTTATAGTATCAGCCAGTCTTTCCTCTTTTCTTACATCAAACTTTGTATTCCAACACAAACATGGCGACAGAAGTTGCTAATTAAATCAAATATAGGTAAAAACATACTTATCTATTCCTTTATAACTCATTCTCATCATGCCTGAATCTATTTCTCAACCTTACGATTTTTCCTCTTTAGTTCATAGTCGCCGTTCGGTACGTAAATATGATTTAACAGCCAAATTTGATCATCAAGTAGTTACTCGTGCTTTAGAATTAGCCGCCCTTTCACCTAACAGTTCCAACATGCAGCTGTGGCAATTCCACCGCGTGATTAATGATGATAAACGCCAGCAATTAGCCACACTTTGTATGGGTCAAAATGCAGCTAAGACTGCAAATGAATTAGTCGCATTTGTGATCACACCTGATAAATGGCAACAGCGCACACGTATCAATGCTGCTCACATTCGAGAAATGTTTAAAGGCCGTGATGATAAAGCCTCTAAACGCGCCCTTAAATATTACGAAAAGCTGATCCCGTTTGTATATCGCAACGATCGATTTGGTCTTTTGGGCTTAGGTCGTCGCTTAATCTGCACCTTTTTAGGTAGAAACAAGCCAATGATGCGTGAAGTGAGTAAAGCAGATTTACGGGTTTGTTTGCACAAAAGCAGTTCACTGGCAGCAATGACATTTATGATGGCAATGCGTGCAGAAGGCTATGACACGTGCCCAATGGAAGGATTTGACTCTAAACGCGTTAAAGCCTTACTAGGCCTTAAAAATAGCGATGAAATTACCATGATTGTTAGCTGTGGCAAGCGCACAGATGAAGGTATTTATGGCGAGCGTCAACGGATTGATAATCAAGAGATCATCATTACGCATGCTTGATAGTTTGACTCATCGAATACACAAGCAATAAAATACAAAAGCGCATGGCATTAATGTTCTGTTATATGCGCTATCCCTTGGTTAGTAAGAGTAATTCAAATGTCTAATGTCGTTCAGCTTTCTATGTTCAGTCAGAATAAAAAGACGAACACTCCCCCACAAGCCAAATCATCAAGCCCTAAAGCATTGAGGGAACAGGCTGTATTACAACAGCAGAATCGTTGTTATTTTTGTGGCACACGTAAAGAAACCAAAGATCTTAACTGGCTTAATCAGGTTGGCTTTAAACAAAAAGCACATGTTGTTTGTGGTAGCTGTAGTTCTGATGCTAAATCGCGCCCAATGGATGAACTGCGAATAATTCTGGCACTAAAAGCAATGGATTTTAGAACCATTAAGATTCAGCAATATCTTGAGTTAAGAGAGAAAGGCATTCATATAGATGGCGTTCGTGATTACAAATTCTACTTTGAAACTATTGAGTGATGATAAACAAGAAAGACGCCAACAAAAATAATGGCATTAATGCGTAATAATTTAAGAGGGTCTAATTATAAATCAATGAATTAAACTGATGGGTTCACGCCAAGGATAACGCTCGGCATCTTTGCAGCATCACCCTTCATGATATTCGCAATATCTACTTAATATAAGGTTGCTCGGGCTTATCCAATACTTGAACAGGTGTCGGCTGCGCGACACATATCCTTATTTGTTAGCTTATATTTTGCCTTAATCTAAAATGAGAATACGTTTTCTTTCCGCTAATTATCTCATCAATTAACTCTTGATTAATGATTATTTTAACGCTGTAAGCAGTACCATTAAGCATGAAAATTAATGTTGCTTTCATTCCAGAAACAAGAGTGTCTGGTTTTAATCCAATAGGATTTTTTTGTAAAATAATTCGATTTGTTGAAATTTCAAATAATTCAGCTATTGGAAATTCATAAGATTCCCCAATAGTTAACCCTCGCTCAAATAACGTAGGAAAAACAGCATCATAATGACATGATTTTTGAAACCACTCATGGACATAATAAAGTTGACTTATTGAATAACAATCACTTTTAAACCAAGAACGATGTACCTTTATTTTAATTTCATGAGCAAGTAAACGTTCAGCTGTAGAAGTAGATGTGATAATCAAACGATTTTTATGGACACTAGGAAATAAATTACAGACCTTCGCAAGATTTTTTGACAATTGATATGAACGAAATGCTGCAATAGCGCTCGCACTAGCAGCAAAAAAACTCAATAGCGATATTACTACGCTGACCTTTTCAGTTAATGACAATTTTACCCTTCCTCTCAAATTCAATTTATATAAGCTAACAACTTATCCAAATTTATTCTTTAAATGGAGACCCATATTTATCTCGTAATAATATAAAAGCATTATAAATCAGATATGTTTTTAGTTATTAATCCCGATAGTAATCACACAATCGGATACTCGCCGTTTAGTTTCCAGTTTTTTACTCTACAACGCGCTAATAGTAGATTCCCTATCTCGTTCGTAACCTCACTGTAGGGAATGACGGGGTTTGGTATGCACTCAGCCCATTATACGTCATCTCGGAAGTTGAGGAACGAAGCTATCCGTGATCTATTCACCACGGGATTGAGCCTTAAAGACACCAACAAAAATAGCAAAAATAATGGCATTAATGCGTAATAATTAAAGAGGATCTAATTATAAATCAATGAATTAAATTGATTGGTTCACGCCAAGGATGACGCTCGGCATCTTTGCAGCATCACCCTTCATGATATTTTCAATATTTACTTATATAAAGTGGCTTGGGCTTGTCCAACACTTGAATAGGTGTCGGCTGCGCAACACATATCCTTATCTGTTATACATTAAAATCCATAGTACTTGCCGATAGCTGTAGCCAGTAGACTACCAGCGGCACCGACCTTAACATCCCATAACGTAGATGCTGCTTTAGATACCATAGTGCCCATCCAACCCGATACGGATGAACCAAAGTTACCAGATTTTACTTCCGTACTACCTTTATCGGTTTCTATTGCAACTTGAAGTGACTCTATATCCTCATCACTAACTTTATTTTGTTTGAGGACTTCGATTAAGGAAGCCATATCATTTTTGTTTACAGTATTACGAATAGTTTGAGTATTTGAATCACCAACTACGATAGTGGCATTATCACCAAAAACTGCATTGTTAAATAAATCTGACACGCCAACCTCTTTAGCTCTTGTTTTCATATCACTCAACGCCATTTCATTTGGAAATTTTTCAGACAATTCCAAGACGAAATCTAAGAGTCGAGTAGTAACCTCTGTCAATATTTGCGTCATCGCACCAGCAGAATGAATAGCCCAAGCGGTTTCTACACCATAGCTATCATCAAAACCCTCAGACAGGAGTGGATAGAACTCAGGTGCGATACTTACCTGTAAATTTTCTTGAGTTGAATACTGCTCGACAACAACAATACTATCCATCAAGTATTTAGTGTCTAGCCTTTCACGTATTTCATCATCTAAGTGCATCAAAGGCAGAGTTTGATTCTGGTATCTATATACAGAATTACTCAAATTGCCTTTAACTGTAAGATGTAGTTTCCTATAGGAGGGAACAGACTCACGATTTCCATATCCTCTGAGCTCACTATCAACCCAATCGAAAAGCTCTTTCTCACCTAACTGGTGAAGAAGTACTTTTGTTTTCAACAATGCTACTTTTAAGTTGCTTTCGCCAGAGCTTAACAACTCGATAATTTCTTCGATTAACTTCATTTACTTACCAAACTCAAATTTGATGCATAACGCCTGCATAACACGTTTGCTACGATACAAACTTAGCTGAATTTTACTACCTTAATCACTGAAACTAAAGGCAAACCGACAACGCCGAATGTAGCAAATCGTGTTGATGCATTTGTTATGCGCGTTCTAAACGTACCATGACTCTTTCAAAGAATTTGATATTCGAGTCACAAGTGAATGGTCGCCACAAGCTTTCCTTATTTGGAACACTTGTACTTAACTGTCTAAAAAGACTATGAAATTCAGAGTCAACAGAACATACATGGGTACCTTTAAACTCATCAAATTGATGTGCGGTCAGATCTATAATTACCTTATTTTCAACGACAACCCAGTAATGGATGCTACCAACTTTTAGCTGTTCAGTTTCATTCTTTGTATAAACCACATCGGCAATACCACCTGACTGCAAGTACAGAGCAAGCATTTGACTTGTAGCTTCACATGAACCATTTGGGAAAGAACATAGCTCACTATCTAAGTATTCTGAAGAGTTCAATTCATCTTCAAATGCTGAACAAAACTTCTCTACCAACTCAATCAACAACCGACACCTCTCTTTATTATTACAATTAAGCGCATAATAACTTATTATATTAACAACTTACCCGAGTTTGTTCTTTGAACCTACGCCCATATTTATCTTCTAATAATATAAAAAGCATTATAAATCAGATACATTTTTAGTTATTAATCCCGATAGTAATCACAAAATCGGGCACTCACCGTTTAGTTTCGGTTTTTCTACTAATAATTAATATAAGAATATTGGGCAGAAGTATATTTAGTTTGAAAACTCAACGCGCTGTGAGTAGATTCCCTATCGCCCTCGCGGGCATTCACTGTAGGGAATGACGGAGTTTGGTATGCACTCAGCCCATTATACGTCATCTCGAAAGTTGAAGAACGAAGCTATCCGTGATCTATTCACCACGTGATCGAGCCTTAAAGACACCAGCAAAAATAACAAAGACAATGGCATTAACACGTAATAATTAAAAAGGTTCTAATTGTAAATCAATGAATTAAATTGATGGATTCACGCAAAAGATAACGCTCGACATCTTTGCAGCATCACCCTTCATGACATTCGCAATATTTACCTATATAAAGTGGCTTGGGCTTGTCCAACACTTCGAATAGGTGTCGGCTGCGCGATACATGTACTTATTTGTTAACTGCGCTTTTCAGCTTTAGTTACACAAACAGAAAATAGCTCTTTCATTGGCGCATAATTACAATGATAACCATGGATATTTGCAGTTACCCATTGTTCAGACGTAATACCAGAAAAATTAATATTGTAACCACAGTTAATTGCAATGTGTTCAAACAACAAACGTTGGGTGCGACCATTACCTTCACGAAATGGATGTAAAACGTTAATATCGCAATAATACTCAGCTAATTTAGTAAGAAATTCATCGAATGATAGATCAACTAAATACTTATCTTTTTCTAACATTGAAAAAAGATTATTCGCTTCTTTTCCAATTCTAGCAACATTGCAGAAGCGTGTATTTCCTTTTGAAATATCAATTGTTCTTAACTCGCCAGCCCATTCAAATAGATCAGAGAACAAGATACGGTGAATTGAACACAAATAAATAAAGTCGTAAGGAGGTAATTGAAACTCCACATACATTGCAGCTAACGTCGTTAAATCACGCTCAGCAGCCTCTAATACTGCTTCATTATTAATATTGAGCTTATTAACTAGAACCGTACTATTTTCGTAAGTATAAGGATCATGTGTTGTTCCATATTTATCAGCCATTGAGCGCCTCTAACGAATTTACGTTTGAGTATTTATTTAACAATATTTGACGTTGTTGCTCTCTATCGAGTGATAAATCGAAATCACTAGCAATATCATGCCCTTCTAAACGCATACTTTCTTTAAAGTTATCCATTTTGACTTGCTCGAAATAGGCATGTTTATCTTCATAAGAAGAAAGTATTGAATTACTAGGCATCACTAAATCAATATTATTAAGTTGAGATTGAATCGCTTTCCCTGATTCAAAAACACCCCAACTATTAATAGAAAAATGAAAGGTTCGACCTTGACGCTTTCTTTCAATATTTAAGCCTAAGTTTTCAATTAGTGAATTAACTACAGATTGTACTTTACGTTCAGAGATCCCAGTAGCAGCAACAATAGCTTGAGTATTTGGAGATTCTAATCGTGTCATTGCAGCTAAAACTAATAATTCGTACTTCATGCTTACCTCGCACATTTATGCGGAAATAATATTAGTCTACAACTCAAAGAGAATAATTACCATATATTGAAAGCTACAGTTAACGCCCAACAACGCGCTGATAGTAGATTCCCTATCTCGTTCGTAACCTTACTGTAGGGAATGACGGGGTGAGTTGGGCATTCACTAGTAGGAATATTTATATTTCACCACAGAGATACAGAACACCCATATCTATCACTATTCAATAAAGATTTCAGCTTGTGGTGAACAAACAGAGCCCTCAGTACAATACTGAACGCTCTCTTTCTGATAGCCACTAATTGTAGCGCGGTGATTTTTATTGCCAGTTAGGGTTTTGGCTTAAGGCTTGTGTGAATACATCTTTCACTTGCTGATCCGGCTCACCAATATATTGATATGTTGCGTAAATACTGGGGGTATTCAATGCATCAGGCACATCTTTCACATGCACAATCATTGAATATTTTTTATTATTATCAGTCGTTAAAGTGATCATAAAATCACTAGCACAATCATGAGGTTTACAAAAAGAAACAGCATCATAAGTATGACCGCCCATAACAATAGCTTCTAATGGCGAAGTAACGGTATTGTCTTTTATCCAATCAGGAAGTTGCTTTTCAACACTCGCTACCGATTGAACTGCATTTGCTGTCGTCGCTTTTGCTTCTGTTTGGAATGATGACGTGTGCGAAAAATCACACCCTGCCAGCATCACACTCATCGCTGCTATTAACACTAATTTTTTCATTCTGACTCTGATACCTAATAGTTAGGTTTATAATTAAAATATAAGTAATCAACATCATATAGCGATATTCTTGGTAACAACCATTAGTTTATTCTTTTAGATGCACTTTAAATGTTAATAGCGCATACTTTGTTCAATCACAAAGTAAAACTACGAACGTTTTTATCGAAAACAATCAAATAGCATACCTTATTACCGTAATTTAGGTTATGGTATCGGCAATTGAATAAAAGAAGTGATGATATGCCACTAATTACAGAAAAACTGATTACTTTAAAAAACGCGTGGATGGCTAGCCATATTACTGATGCTGAATTTCCAACCCCATTAAGTGAACAAGGTTTACATCTGTATCAACTCGCACACTCAGAACTGTCTACGCAGATTATTGACTCAATTACCTCTCCAACTGAATCATCGTTAACCTTTTATCCTGTAGATTGTCATCCCCTTACTATTCGCTATGCATTAGTGTATTCAAGCTACTGGCAACAAGAAGAGCAACAACAAGCTATTGTTGAATACTTAACTCAAATTATGTTTGAAGCTGATGAAAATGCACAACTTTATGTGGGATTTTATAATGGTAAACCTGCAGCAACAGGTATGATTTATACTGATATTAACGATGGTGACAAAGTAGCTTTAGTCAGTGATATACATGCACTACCACTTCCAAATCAAAGCCAACTAACGCAAGACATGGAGCAATATTTATTAGATGTTGCTCAACAAGCCGCGACAACTGTAGTACTTCAAAAATAATAAAAATATCAAGATGTAACCATATTGCATCTTGATACTTTATATTGGCGACCTCTAAAAAATACGATGTTCTCGCTCCGTATTTTTGACGCATCGATAAACTCTGCCATAATATTAATACAATTCTATTTATAGTAGCTGGTTGCATAATGGCTATATTAATTAAATACAATTAGATAATAAGGAATGATATGAAAGGAATCATTTTCACAGAGTTTATTACGATAGTAGAAGAACAATTTGGTTTAGAAATAAGTCAAAAAATGTTTGATCATGCTAATGATACGGGAGTTTATACTGCTGTTGGTAGCTATGATCATCGACAATTAATTAGGCTAATCATGAGCTTAAGTCACATTACTAATATTCCCGCACAACAACTTCAACAAACCTATGGTCGGCTCGTTTTTCCAACATTGTTAAAAACGCTCCCTATTCCCGATATTGAAAGTGATGATACTTTCAGTTTTATCGAAAAAGTGGAGCACCATATTCATATTGAAGTTAAAAAACTCTACCCTGATGTGACGCCACCTAAATTTGTTTTTAGCAATAAAACACAATCAACAATGACAATGGATTATCATTCAGCCCGTTGTATGGGGCATGTTTGCATGGGCGTATTAGAAGGCTGTGCTAATTATTTTAATCAATCATTAACCATCGCTATGCAACCAATGAATACATCACAAAGTCATGTCAGATTTTCATTAACTCTCACTGGTGACTAACATGGATGCCAAACGCCATATTATGTTATTAGAACGCAAACTAGAACGAGAACATGCATCTCGTATTATGGCTGAAAAATTATTAGAGATGAAAAGTCGTGAACTTTTTGAGACTAATAACATATTAGAAAAATCATTAGAAAAACTACGTTTACAGGCAGAATTAGATTCCGCTCAACTAGCTTATCAAACAAAAATAGAAAACTTGCTCCTTACTTATGCACGGTTATTCCTCAAGCAAGCACCTTGCCGTGAAAATATTCAGCAATTAATCGAAAGCCTCATTGATGGCTACTACATTACTGCCTGTTATATTTCTATCATGCCTATTGAAAACATTACTATTAGTGGTGATTATTGCAGCGGTCGAGAACAAATGTGGGTTCCACCAGCGGCACTTAAAAATCAGATTTCATTATGGGACCCAACCACCAACCTTTACTGGACGGCATTGATTAATAACAACGATATTGTGGGGTATTTTGCGGCAAGAATATCGGCACCAATAAATAGGATTACAATTATTCAGCAACATCTAGCACTTTTTTGTGAATTATTCCGTTCCGCCATTGGTCGTCAAATAACGCTTAGTCGAGCTATTCACGCGCGTCAACGTGCCGAAGATTCAGAACAATCAACCCGTGATTTTTTAGCAATGATTAATCATGAATTACGCACACCGCTTAATGGTTTATTAGGCACTGCTGAGCTATTACAAGATACCGAACTAAACCAAAATCAGAGTAAGTTATTAACAACATTAAATCATTCAGGTGAACTACTTCGCGCGATTATTAATGATTTACTTGATTACAGTAAAATCAATGCAGGCATGTTAGAGCTCATAGAAAAACCATTCGATAGCCATTTATTAGTCATCAAATTAAGAGATATATTCTCTCATCGTGCTTTAGAAAAACGGTTAGATTTTACTATCGACTATGACACTAGTATTCCGCGTTCAATTAATGCCGATGAAGATCGTCTTAAACAAATTTACGTTAACCTCATTGCTAATGCGATAAAGTTCACCCATCAAGGATTTGTAAGAGCGAAATTTAGTTGGAAAAATAATTGCCTCATCTTTACCGTAGAAGACAGTGGTTGTGGCATTGAAAAACAACAACAACATAAGTTATTTAAACCATTTAGCCAGATTGATATATCAAGTAAACGCAGCCATGAAGGTACAGGTTTAGGCTTAGCGATATGTAAACAGTTATGCGAACAAATGGACGGTAATATTACCTTATCTAGCGAAACCAATAAGGGCACAACGTTTTCAGTATCATTGCCATTAACAATAAGTACACTTGATGAGACACTATCGAATCACCCTCCTATTTCACATGAAGCATTACAACAATTAAATATTTTGGTTGTTGAAGATTTAAAAACCAACCAAATGATTATTCAATTAATGCTTCAAAAACATGATATTAATGTCACGATTGTCGATAATGGCCAAACAGCATTAGAGATTATTGCCGAGAAACCATTTGATATTGTACTTATGGATTGCCGTATGCCGATTATGGATGGGTATTGTGCTACCAAAGTATTACGTAAACAAAACTTCACCAAACCCATTATTGCACTAACAGCAGGCACAACAACGGCCGAACGAGAAGCTTGTATTACTGCGGGTATGGACGATATTTTATGTAAGCCTTACATGGCAGCAGAATTGCTGGCAATGCTTAATTTATGGTGCAATACCTCACATCAACGCCATTTAAGCCATGAGTCAAACAACTAACATCATGGCATTAATACCATTAAATTAATGACTATGAGCCACTACAGATACGGTCTTCGTTGCAACCTTAGATACATTGCTTGATCCTGCAAGTGATGGCGATGGTTGTTGCACTAACTCATCAGATTGTGGACGTAATGTTGGTTTTAGTAAAACATACTCCATGATATCTCGTGCAAATGGAGCAGCATGCCACCCCCAACCACCATGTTCTAACACTACAGTCACTAAAATAGTGGGATCATTAGCAGGAGCAAAACCCGTAAATAAAGCGTGATCTTTAAAATGCTCAGCAACTTCATTCGCGTTGTAATGTTCAGTATCCTTCATTGAATAGACCTGACTTGTACCTGTTTTACCCGCAACTTGGAATGGCATATTTTGGAACATTTGACTGGCTGTCCCTTTTTCTACAACAAGCTCCATGCCTTTTTTAATGATCGCCCAATCTTTTTGAGGTACAGAGCTAAGCGGTTTAAAATCAGTAAAAGTAACAGGCTGTTGGAGTTTACCGTCAATGATATCTTTCAATAAATGCGGACGATGCTCAACCCCATCTTCTGCAATAACCGATGTGGCTTTGGCTATCTGTATTGGCGTCGCAGTCCAGTAACCCTGGCCAATCCCAAGTGGTACCGTATCCCCTTGCATCCAAGGATGATGAAAACGTGCCATTTTCCAAGCTCGCGTTGGCATAATACCGGTTGAATCTTCATCAATATCAATACCTGAATGCTGACCATAACCAAATTTAGTCATCCACATTGATAATCGATCAATACCTAAATCATACGCCACTTGGTAAAAATAGGTATTCACTGATTTTTCAATCGCTTTATAGATATCAACATTGGCAAATCCTTGCACTCTGTCATCTCTAAATTTACGGCTTTTACTGTTAGGAATGCGCCACCAGCCATGATTGTTACGAACAGTATGTACTGTGATAACCCCTGTTGTTAACCCTGCCGCAGCTAACTCAGGTTTGACGGTTGAACCCGGTGGATATAAACCTAATGTAGCACGGTTTATAAGTGGACGTGCAGGATCATCCAACAATGCGGCATAAGCTTTTGAGGAAATACCATTAACAAACAAATTCGGGTTATAGCTCGGACTTGAAACCATAGCTAAAATCGCCCCATTTTTGGGGTTCATTGCCACGATAGCACCGCGACGAACTTTGGTTACCATTAAGCCTGTTGTAGGATCTTTTTGCTGTAGTGTCAGTAATTTTTGAGCATAAAGTTGTAGATTAATATCAAGCGTTAATTTGAGATCTTTTCCAGCCACCGGTGGAATATAAGATAATGTGCGTACAACACGGCCATGACTGTTAACTTCAACTGTTTCATAGCCAGTTTTACCATGCAGTAAATCTTCATAGTAGTGCTCAATACCTAACTTACCAATAGTGCGAGTTGCCTTATAATTATCGAATTTACCGCTCTTTTTTAAAGCAGCAATATCACGATCATTAATTTTTCCGACATACCCTAATAAATGCGTTAATGAGGCGCCATAAGGATAGTAACGTTCTAAATGAGCATCAACATCAACCCCTGGATATTCAAATTCATTAACCGAAAATACCGCCACTTGTTTATTGTTCATGTGCGAAATAAGGGTGACAGGTTTAAATGCTTGTACTTGTGATTTCGCTTTATTGAAAGCCACTATCTCTTTATCTGAGATGCCTAATAATTGTTGTAGTTGAATTAATACTTGTGATAAATTTTTTACTTGGTCTGGAATTATTTCTAATGAGCAAACGGGAATATTATCCGCTAATATCACCCCATTACGGTCATAAATACGACCCCGATTAGGCGCGACAGGAATAAGTTTAATACTGTTGTTATTTGAGCGCGCTTTATATTCACTGTAATCTTCTACTTGTAAATGATAAAGGTTGGCAATTAATACACAGGTTAAAATCAAAATACCAACAAAAGCTTGAATCGCTCGTCGAATGAATAAGGCTTTTTCTTGCTTATGATCGCGAATCTGGCGGTAGCGTTTGTTTTTCATAGAACGTTTAATTGACTCATAATCGAGGGCGATAAATTGCTAATCGTCAAATATAACACCCTATTGATACTTTTATAGAATACAAAATGTCATCTAAGCCCAATAATGAATAAAAATACATTTATTTGTTTAAAAATACAGCATTAAAAGTGGCATAAAATTGACTGGTTGCAATTTACAACTGAACGGATAACGCTACAATACTATTCTTCTTATCGTTAAAGATTTACAAATGTTTAATTCTCGTTCTGCCAATAGCGTTATCGTACTCGACTTTGAAACCACAGGCTTATCACCAACCCAAGGTGATCGAGCAATTGAGATTGGTGCTGTTAAACTTGAAGATGGTCAGGTCGTCGCGCATTTCCAGCAATTAATGAATCCAGGCTTTAGAGTCAGCAGTTTTATCGAGAGCTATACTGGCATTAGTAACAATATGCTCCGTACTGCCCCTTGCTGTGAAAATGTCATGGCTGAATTTGCTGATTTTATTGGTGATGCAAACCTTGTTGCTCACAATGCCTCTTTTGATCAGCGTTTTTTAGATGCAGAACTGGCGTTAATTAATCGAAAATATAGCGATCAATTTGCGTGTTCTATGCTTATTGCACGACGTTTATATCAACATGCTCCAAACCACAAACTGGGCACATTAGTTGATTATAAACATATTCATCATGATGGCGTCTTTCACCGTGCATTAGCCGACTCCGAAATGACCGCCCGCTTATGGTTAGCAATGATTGACGATATAAAACATCAATATGGTGTTGAAGACGTATCGTTTGGGTTAATGCAAAAATTTGCTAAAACACCCAAAGCCAATATCAATAAATTATTCAATTAACGTGCATTAATTTACTTATATCAAAGCACCACTGTCATTAAGACCTCACTCTGGTATGCTACATATCAATAATTTAACGAAATCATAGAGCCGAGTTATACAGTTCGGCTATAGTTATTGAGAGTGTAGAGTGTCTGACGTAAATCAGCCTTCTTATGAAGTGCCATTACCCACAGTTAAAATTACCAGTTTTAACTTATTGAATTATCTTGAGCCTCCGATGGCTTATTATGATTTTCAAAATATTTATACCATGGAGCAGTGGCATAAAAAACAAGCATGGATAACACGATTTCTTGATAAAAATCAACCTGATATTATTGGTTTTCAAGAAGTCTTTAGTAGTGAGAGTCTACAATCTCTGTTGGAAAAAGCAGGTTACCCTTATTATGCGGTAATCGATTCTCCCACAGTGATTGATGATTTTATCTACCGTAGCCCTGTCGTTGCCATTGCTTCTAAATTTCCGATCACTGAAGTCGCAGCAGTTACAGCAGATCAACAAGCCGCAACATTACTTGGGTTAACGGATTTTCATTTTAGCCGTAAACCACTTAGAGCCACGATTGATATTCCTCATATAGGCTTAACTGACTGCTATATCACCCATTTTAAATCAAAGCGATCACTATTTGATGATCCACTTCCTGATACCATTGTGCCATCAAACACTGCATTATCTCGTTTTGCAGGCCAACGCTTAGGCAGTTGGGGCTCAGCTATGCTACGTGGCACCGAAGCAAATTTATTATTATTAGCGATTCTAAAACAACGTGAATCAAGCACGCATCCAATGCTACTTATGGGGGATTTTAACGATGAGATTTCAAGTTCATGTTTAGAACAACTTATCGCTGGAAATGTGTTTGGTATGTCAGACAGTGATATTGAACGTTTAATTGGTTATTACCGCTTATACGATAGCTGGACCTTATTTACCCAAAATACAGAACAAGCCACACTGCCTCGCCCACCAACACACTATTTTGGTGCTAAAAGCTCTGTGCTTGATTATATTTTATTATCCCAAGAATTTAACGCCCAATACCGCGGTTCATTGTTTGAAGTTAGCGATTATCATACTGAAGATAAACATCTTGTTAATAGCAGTTTTGATGAAGATGGTTATAGCACCGATCATGCTATTCCATGTGTGACATTGTCACTTAGATCTTAATCACTTCGAATAAATACACATAAAAAAACCAACGCTAATGACAGATTATCATTACACGCTGGTTTTTATTACAACGACTCCACCCTAACGGCTTAAACCGTCAGCGGATATTAGTTAGCTGTTGTTGCTGCTGGCTTACGGCTACGTTGAGGAGCGCGACGACCATCAGTCTTTGGCTTTTCATCATTGTAACGACGCGCTGGTTTGCCATCAGTTGCTTTAGGTTTAGCATCTGTTGGACGCGGCTTACGTGCTGGCTTTGCGCCTTCAGCACGTGGAGCATCATCACTACGTGGCGTGGGTTTACGACGCGTAGTTGGCTTGCCGTTTGAACGTGGACGTTTTTCGCCATTCGCTGTAAATGATTGCGGTTTCTTTGGCTTTTTAGGCTTCAGTGGACGCGTATCTAACTTTGATGCTGGCAGTTTGTTGGTTGGTTCAAAACCTTCAACAATTTCACGATCTAAAATTTGCTTCGTTAGACGTTCAATGGCAATCAAATCACCAAATTCATCAGCACATACTAATGAAATCGCCTCACCCACACAGCCAGCACGACCAGTACGACCAATACGGTGAACGTAATCTTCTGCTACGTGTGGTAGATCGAAGTTCACCACTTGTGGTAATTGTTCAATATCAAGACCACGTGCTGCAATGTCTGTTGCAACTAGCACACGAATAGCACCTGACTTAAAGTTAGCTAACGCTTTAGTACGTGCACCTTGGCTCTTGTTACCATGGATTGCAGCAGCTGAGATACCACGGCTTTCTAGATGCGTTGCTAGACGATTTGCACCATGCTTTGTTTTAGTAAAGACTAATACTTGCTTCCAGTTACGTTCACTTAATAATTTTGTTAATAAGTTCGCTTTTTTCTTTTGATCAACAGGACAAATCCACTGCTTCACTGTCGGTGCAGTTTGGTTTCGTGGGTTAACGTCGATCTCAACAGGATTATTCACTAAGCCTTTAGCGAGTTCGCGAATTTCATCAGAGAACGTTGCCGAAAACAGTAGGTTTTGGCGTTGTTTTGGTAATAGCGCTAAAATTTTACGAATATCACGAATAAAGCCCATATCTAACATACGATCAGCTTCATCTAACACTAAAATTTCAATATCACGAAATTTAACCGCATTTTGACTATGTAGATCCATCAAACGGCCAGGTGTTGCGACTAAAACATCAGCACCCTTACGCATGCGTACCATTTGTGGGTTAGCTTTTACGCCACCAAATACAACAGCAGAGCTGATTGCTAAATTTTTGCCGTATGTTGCAACACTTTCACCAACCTGAGCTGCAAGCTCACGCGTAGGTGTTAACACAAGTGCGCGAACATGGTTTGAACGAGCAGGTTGACCACTAGATAATTTTTCTAGCAGCGGCAATGTAAAACCTGCTGTTTTGCCTGTACCCGTTTGTGCCGCCGCCATGACATCCTTGCCTTCCAAAATTGCTGGAATTGCTTGCGCTTGAATTGGGGATGGTTTTTCGTAGCCTTGCTTTGCAACGGCTTCAAGAATTGGGGCGGATAGGCCTAAAGAGGCAAAACTCATAGCATCTCTCTTTGTATAAATTAAACGCATAATAGCGTAGTAGATTGCTCATCTAATGATAAGCAAGCAATCATCCTATAAATATTCATAGGCATGATGCGAAAAAACAGAAAAACGACCAAAATCATGTTTCTGTTTAAGATATAAAATTCATGTTTTTTGACTATTGACTAAAGCGCAGATTCAGTATCACTATCAACAGTAGTATCAGATATTACATCTGCAGTTTCAGTAACCTGTGCAGCTTCGTCATCAAGCTTGGCACGTTCTGCTTTAGAAATATAACGAGGCTTATTGCTTTTATTAAGCTTAGCATTCGCCTTCTTCATTCTCTTTTTTAATGTTTCGTTAATTTTTTTCTTTCTATTCATAATCGTGTCAGCTGTTATTTTGAGCCATTTTCAAACAGGGAGCTGATTGTAATCATTCGTAGCTGAATAACAAGCATTATCCTCATAATGCAATTATAAATGCCAAATTATCATCTCCAACACAATGGATCATGATGAATTGGGCTATTACTAATAGCATCGACTAATAACATTAGGTTTATTGCAAGGTATATATGATGTTAGAACGACAAACAGTAACGGTATTACTTTTTGAACAATTTGAATTACTTGATGCATTAGGTCCACTGCACATGTTTGGATTATTACCTGAACATTATCAATTACAAATAATCACAACGAATGGACAGCATGTTACCAGTACGCAAGGTATTAATATGCAACCAACATTAAGCTTTAATGACGTAATCTCTGCAGGAATTTTGATTATTCCAGGTGGGGCCGGCGTTCGTTTTGCAGCTCATAACAAAGATATTTTAACTTGGTTAAAAAAAATAGCGCCACAACAACACATTATCTGCTCAACCTCAACGGGCGCAGCATTACTTGCAAATGCAGGTTTGCTCGATAATAGTAAAGCCACCACTACCCAAAAGAACCTTGATTGGGTATCTCAATTTGGCAACAATATTCAATGGCAAACATCAGCACGTTGGGTGCGTAATAACAATATTTTTACGGCATCAGGCTGTTCTGCCAGTATTGATATGTCATTAGCTATTATTGGTCATCAACATGGCGATTCGCTTGCCCGTCGCATTGCCGCAGATACTGAATATTTGTGGCTCAATGACCCAAATGATGACCCTTTTGCTCCCCTGCATTTAGTCAAATAGACACGCTATAAATAGCTAAATAAGGTTACTGCCACATCACATAACTTTTAGCTAAAATAGCCGCTTTTAATAGCTCTATCAGCGGTACTGCGCGCACGCTAATACCAATCTCAGGTTCTTTCTCATCCTCATCATCCAGATCAACCACTTGCTGTTGCTCTTGAGTTGCACATTGCTTTGCTGCTGCACCAATGAGATTTTTTTCTAAATTAGCCAGTGCAAGCTCAACATCTTCTGCAATGATCGCCCCAGGTATATCCGTTGTGTATTCCATCATCTTAATTAATGATTGAGCAATATCACCAAACATGGTGACATCATTGTGTGCTTTACAGCTAAACGTAACGAGCATTATTGCCTCCAATCTATTTATGATCACTTATCTTATTTAAACATTTAACCACATAAACACTTTTATCACATTAGAATCACACCATGTTTCACAGGTGATAAACGCAACTAAGCATACGCTTGTATATACTATCAATCTCGGTATAATTCATCTTATTGATTAGTAATTGTAAATGCAGTGGAATATGAACATCTTGCGCAATTTTTTTATTATGTTATGCATGGTTGCAGGCTGTGATAAAGAGAGCCATATCGATTATTCTTCTTTTAATATCCAGCCTGAAGTTATTCCGGATCAAAAACAACAAGGGTTTATTATTACTAATAAATGTAGCCCATTTAAAACACCGCTAGATTTTAAAAATCTCGAATACACATCCAAAGCATTAATTAACTCAAATTGGTTATCTAACCCACATTATCTTGAAGATATTAATCATCTAATTTACCAATTTAACCAAACACATATAAAAAATGCGAATATTTTTATTCAAGCACTTAATAATAGCGCATTAATATATAAAAAAAACATGATCGAAGTTAATATTATAAAAAGAAAACTTCAAGCAGACATCGATGCTAAATTAATGTATTACCAACAAGAACTAGCATCTATTAATTCTCATCTGGAAATTATAAAAAAAGATGAAAAACAACATCTTAATGAAATAAAAACCATAAAAAACAAGATCCAAGAAAAACAAAAATATTATATAAAACTACGTCGTTCGCTTAAACATGAGTTACAGACTATATTGCTTGATGATGATCTCACTTTTGATCTAATCTCAAATATTAAGTTTAAATATAAGACAGATAAAACACTTCATTGTTCAAAATACTTAGGTGAATATCAACAAATCACATTCACATCACCTGACACTTGTATTTATTATAATAAAGAAGAGCTTATAAACAAAATACCCCAACAATATCAATCACAAGTAAATATTGTTATGAATACATACGTACCAAAGTTATGGAAGACAATGGTACTACTTAATGGTTATTTTGAATCAACTTATAATAAACAAGTCTTTGATCATTATTTACAGAAAGATCTCATGATTGCTAATAATAATTTAGCTATCAAACGAACAATTAATATGGGACGACAATCTCAACATGCTATCGATAATTATGTTGAACAGTACAACAAATTAACGATGGCTATGGCAAATAACATCGATAAAACCCTACTTGACGATCAGAACAAAGTTAACATTTCAAGTATGGCATTTTATGAAAAACTATCACCGCTACGACTAGGCAATAAGATCAAAGATCCTATCGTTAATTTTGCGATACTCTATAATAATAAAGCGTTAGTAACTAAATTAACGCAAGAATACGCAACAAAAATTCTTAACGAATACCCTCAAGAGTTAACGTTCAGCATCGCTAATAACGGTAATTTTATACTTCCAAAAATACGAGAAAATAATTACAAAATAGTTATTGATGTCAAAAAAAGTTACAGTGTCATTTATAATGGGCATAATACGTTAACGCCACCAAAAGACTTCAGTCAACAAACCCCTAATACAACCTCTATGGGGTATAATCTTAACCAAATAATCAGTCAGCAATTATTTAAACAATGGTATAACAGTTGATATAACGTTAATTTAGAAACCAAAGCTTTTTGCTGTTTTTATCCATGCCACTGCCACTATAGGATCTTTATTTGCCTCTGGCAACGTCTCAATAATATGAACAATTATTGCACTATTACTGCTACAATTTGCATCATAAGGTGCAATGGAGGTATAGAATAGTGGCTGATGTGAATCAGATAAAGAACACCAATGATTAACTAACTCTCCACCTCTTTCACTGCATACCTTTAATATAAAATGTTGATAATTTATCATTTGTTGTTGGTATGAATTATTACACCAAATTTGTTGATAATCCATGTAGCCTAATGTGGGATGATAAACAATATTCTGCTGTGGTTGTTGATAAACCGTTTGCTGATTAATGTAAGTTTGGATCGTTGAAATGACACTGAGGTGCGTTGAATGCAGGTTATTAGCATAAGTCACATTTGTATGCCCCCCCAATAAAAGCGTTAACACCAATGCACTCTTTAGGTTAAATGTCCATTTTTGACTACGCATCATCTTCTCCTTACTCAATGATAAGAGATGAATCTCGACAAATTTGATGACGAACAAAATATATCTTTTATTATTAATAACAAAACTGAAAAATAACAGTCTTCTTAATAAACAATAATAACAAATAGTGTCCTATTTAGTGTACATCTTTAAGCATAATTTCGCCTGTTCTCAACAAATTCGCATACACTTAAATAAGTGACAACTTGTTTTCATGATATTACTTACCGGGAATCGTCTCTTGGAGTCATTATGAATAAAAAAACACTTATTGCTGACACTCACGATATTTTTAAAGCTTTTATCAATAATGGCTTACATCAGCATTATTGCATCTATTGCCAATTTCCTTTTAATCCTAACTTACTTAATCGCTACCACTACGGTAAACATTATGATATTGAATTTAATGATGGTTATCGATACTACCAATAAAAAAGCCCCGACTCTATATAAGCAGGAGCTTTAAAAAATATGTTTATTTACAGCGTATTAAACAATTAACACCACTATTTTTGACGACGAGTTCTGACATCTGCGGCAAGTTGGCGTAATACTTTATCAGTATCGTCCCAACCAATGCAGGCATCAGTAATACTTTGACCATAAGTCGGTGTTTTACCATCAACGATATCCTGACGACCTTCGACAAGGTGACTTTCAATCATCACCCCAAAAATGGCGTTATTACCGTGAGCAATTTGTTGCCCAACATCTTCAGACACAATCACTTGTCGTTGATATTGTTTTGAACTATTCGCATGGCTGAAATCAATCATCAATTTATTACGTAAACCTGCATCTGCGAGTTGCTGCATAATGGCATTCACATCTTCAGCGCTGTAATTAGGTGCTTTACCGCCCCGTAATATAATATGGCAATCTTCATTACCCGCAGTGGCAACAATCGCAGAATGGCCATATTTTGTCACTGATAAAAAGTGATGAGGCGCACTCGCTGATCCGATAGCATCTGTAGCTATTTTAATATTACCATCGGTACCATTTTTAAAACCAACAGGACAAGAAAGCCCAGACGAAAGCTCACGGTGCACTTGGGATTCTGTTGTTCGAGCACCAATCGCCCCCCAACTTATCAAATCCCCCATATATTGCGGCGTGATCATATCTAAAAACTCACCCGCTGTTGGCAATCCTAAATCGGTAAGATCCGCTAATAATTTTCGACCAATACGTAAACCATCATTTAGCTGGAAGCTATTATCCATATAGGGGTCATTGATAAGCCCTTTCCAACCAACGGTTGTACGTGGTTTTTCAAAATAAACTCGCATAACAATTTCAAGATCGCCTTTAAGCTCATCTCTTAATGTCTTCAGCTTTTTACCATATTCTAATGCCGCTTCAGGATCATGAATCGAACAAGGGCCGACAATGACTAATAACCGGTCATCTTCATCATTGAGAATGTTATGGATTGATTTACGTGACTCATAAACTGTTTTAGCCGCGGTATTAGACGCAGGAAATTTCTCTAACACTGCAATCGGTGGTAAAAGCTGTTTGATTTCACTTATACGAATATCATCCGTCTTATGCATATACTTACTTCCTATAATTCCTTTTAATACCCAACGATTAGCCTACAGAGACAAATAACCATATAATATTAATTCTGATACATTTGTTTAACTTATCTTTTAAAAACTAAGAGTGCAAACGGTTATTGAATCAAAAATCGCATCAATTTTTCCATAACACTGTAAGCTTCTGCATCATTTCACATATAAATGACAATATATGAACAGAAATATCAAAAATACAGAATATATTATTACACTAGAGAATAGAAACACTGTAAAATATACTTATAAAAATTATTAGCGACCAAATTTGTTATACATTAAGAAATATAGACACACTCAATGTATTATTAATATATCATTGACCAAAATTAACATATTAATTCAATAATTCTGTATTCTTTAATCATAAAAAAACATAACTAAAGATCATATAAATAGATGCCTATTAAATTTAAGGAGTGCAACGTTGCTTGAAAAAAACATAATCACATTTAATAATGTTGACAAATGGTATGGCAATTATCATGCACTCAAAAATATTAATCTTTCTATTACTAAAGGTGAAAGACTGGTCATTTGTGGACCATCAGGTTCAGGTAAATCCACATTGATTCGCTGCATAAATGGATTAGAGAAATACAATAATGGTGAGATAACAGTCGCTGGGCATATATTAAACCACAAAGAACTTCATACTATTCGTGGCCAAGTTGGCATGGTTTTTCAGCACTTCAATTTATTTCCTCATATGACGGTTTTAGATAATCTTACATTAGCCCCTCGTCGCGCATTGAAAATGTCAAAAGTTGACGCAGAGAATTTAGCTCGTAAGTTTCTAGATCGTGTCAACATCGGTCATCAAGCGGATAAGTTTCCAGGCCAACTGTCTGGCGGTCAACAGCAACGGGTAGCGATTGCCCGTTCTTTATGTATGAAACCCAATATATTGCTTTTTGATGAGCCTACATCTGCCCTTGATCCGGAAATGATCCGTGAAGTTCTTGATGTTATGAAAGAACTCGCCGATGATGGTATTACTATGGTTTGTGTAACGCATGAAATGGGCTTTGCTCGTCAAGTTGCCGATCGGGTTATATTTATGGATCAAGGTGAAATTGTTGAAATAGCACCTCCAACGCAATTGTTTGATCGTCCTCAACATCAGCGTACACAACAATTTTTAGAAAATATCCTTAGCTATTGAGATCAAAATAATGACCCACAACACACGATCTCGAATTCCTAAAATTATCGCCATCGCCTTACAAGTAATTTGTGTCGCTTCTATCATCATGTTGCTACTCAATAGCGGTGCTAAAGCCATGCATTATCACTGGCAATGGTACCGTATTCCTGAATACCTTTGGTTTAAAGAAGATGGCCAATGGTATCCTGGTGACTTACTTGAAGGCTTAATGGTAACGCTGAAAATATCAAGTATCAGCTTAGTCTGTACTATTGTTATCGGCTTTATCACCGCGTTATTACGAATGTCTGACTCTATTGTCGGGCGAAGCCTTGCTCGTGGGTATATTGAGGTTATTCGTAGTACACCATTATTGGTTCAAATTTACCTATTATATTTCGTTTTTGGCCCAGTATTAGGAATTGATCGCACTACAACTGCTATTTTAGCGCTGTCTTTATTTCAAGGGGCTTATAGCGCTGAAATTTTTCGAGCTGGACTACAAGGGATCCCTCGAGGTCAGATTGAAGCAGCAGAAAGTTTAGGTTTATCACAAATTGATAGTTACCGATTTGTTGTTATTCCACAAATGTTTAGAAAAATAATTCCACCGCTCACAAATGAAGCGGTATCGTTAGTAAAAAATTCTTCTATTGTAAGTATTATGGCTATATTTGATCTTACAACAGAAGGACGGAATATTGTCGCAGACACAGCGATGCCATTTGAAGTGTGGTTCACTGTGGCTGCAATTTATCTTTGTATCACTTTAACATTATCAGCATTAGCAGTTTGGCTAGAGCGCCGTTTAAGTATCCCTAATCATTAAATTTATGCACATCGATGGAGAAAGCTATGAAACGCTTTATTGCGGTACTCGTTACCGTTTTTACTTGCTTATTAGGGGCTAATAATGCCTTTGCTGCAGACGACAGTAATGCGCTACAGCAAATTAAAGAAAGCGGTACGTTACGTGTTGGTTTATCAACATTTGTTCCTTGGGCTATGCGTGATAAGCAAGGCGATTTAATTGGTTTTGAAGTTGATGTTGCTAAGCGTTTAGCGGCTGATGCTGGATTAAAAGTTGAATTTGTACCTACCGCTTGGGATGGTATTATTCCTGCACTATTAGCAGGTAAATTTGATGTCATCATTGGCGGTTTAACCATTACTCCTGAACGTAATATGAGCGTGCTATTCACTCACCCATACTCATATTCTGCGGTTCAAATGGTTGCTAGCAAAAAACTAGCATCAAAAATGACAACAATTGCTGACTATAATAAACGCAGTGTGACAATTGCCGTTCGTAGTGGCGCTTACCCAGTCCAAACTGCACGTAAGTTATTCCCGAAAGCAAAACTACGCCAGTTTGATGATGAAACCCAAGCATTCCAAGAAGTGCTTAATGGTAATGCTCAAGCTGCATTAGCATCAACGCCAACACCTGAGCAAATGGTCATTAAAAATCCAGAAAGCTTATTTATGCCATTTAAAAAGCCTCTAACACGTTACGCAACCGGTTTTGCGATTCGTCAAGGTGACTTTAACTTGCTAAATTTCCTTAATAACTGGATTCAAGTACGTACAGAAGATGGCTGGTTAAACAATCGTTACCAATATTGGTTTAAAACAACTGATTGGCAAAACCTGGTTAACGAGAATAATTAATAATGACTGTCGCTAAAACGTCAGGTGACAATACAATACAGGAGGGTTTACGCCCTCCTGTAAAGCGTCGCTTTAATTTCAAACTAAATAAACTCGATATCTTTTTACTGATTGTTATTGGTTGTTTTCTGAGTTGGCTAGCTTATCGTTCGTCTATTGGTATTCACTACCATTGGCATTGGCGTCAAGCATTTGAGCTTATCTTTACTTGTAGCCATCATGGTGGCTTACCTTATTTTATACAAGGTATCATTAGCACCATTCGTGTTAGTATTTGGGGCATGATTTTTGCCGCTACATTTGGTTTATTACTCGCACTCGCTAACCTCTCATCATTTAAAATAATGCGACTTATCTCAAGTAGCTATATCCAGTTACTGCGTAATATTCCGCCGCTTGTGTTTGTGTTTATTTTCTATTTTTTCATTTCAAATCAGTTAGTTCCACTGCTCGGCTTAAGCGGTATCTTTCGCCACTATAATGGTCAAGAAAACGCCTTACAGATTATTTTATTTGGACATAGTAACCTATGGGAAAACTTATTTTCAGGTGTGCTATGTGTAGGATTAATTGCAGCGGCTTATATAGCTGAGATAATTCGTTCAGGCATTAATACTATCAGTAAGGGGCAATGGGAAGCGGCAGATTCACTTGGCTTGTCAACCTATAGTCGATTTCGATTTGTTATATTCCCACAAGCATTAACAGCTATTGTTCCGACACTAGCGGGACAATTTATATCAATCGTAAAAGATTCATCCATTATTTCATTAATTTCAATACAAGAGCTTACTTTTACTGGTTCTGAAATTGCTAACTCATCTGGGTTTATCTTTGAAATATGGCTTATCGTTGGTGTTGTTTATTTTTTATTGTGCTTTAGCTTATCACTGCTATTTAGCAAGCTAGAAAAACACAGTTCACGTCATTTACAACATTAATAAATATTTATTATAAAACCCAAGAATAGTCAATATTCTTGGGTTTTCTTGTTTTTTAACTTTCATTTTGTAATAACGTCTTCGATTGAATTTAATAAGTATAAATATAATCATATCATTACTAGATTTATTATTTGTAAATATTATGGATCTGCTTGCTACTTACTATTTTTATATAAGCATTTATTAGCCTCTTAAATTTATTTTTCATATTTGCCCCCTCTATGACAATAAATGTATATTCACTTAATTATAGCTACTGTTTATGTAATGAGATCAGAATCCGCCTAATTATAGGGTTTGCGATTCAATATCAATCATCGCAAGATATTTAGGTCTTGATACCAATCACTGATACACTCAGAACAAACAATTAATGGTGAGCACGAGCATGCAAGGTACACTCAGTAAAATGAAATCATCTCTTGGAGATATCGTTGATTACTATCTCCCTGTTGGCGATCAACAACTGCATCTTAATCCCTATATTGGTAAGCAATTAACGCTCACTCATACAGGCAATATCTTCTGCTGTTCATGCGGAAAAAAGACAAAAAAAAGCTATTCTCAAGGGCATTGTTTTCCTTGTATGAAAAAGCTAGCTAGCTGTGACATGTGCATCATGAAACCAGAAACTTGTCATTACGCTGAAGGAACTTGCCGTGAACCACAATGGGGTGAAGAAAATTGCATGGTGCCTCACTATGTTTATCTTTCTAATACATCAGCCCTTAAAGTTGGCATCACTCGTCATACTCAGCTCCCAACTCGCTGGATTGATCAAGGTGCAACTCAAGCTCTTGCGGTATTAAAAGTAAAAACCCGCCAAATATCAGGGCTCGTTGAAGTTGCTATCGCTGAAATGGTGGCAGATAAAACCAATTGGCGCACAATGCTAAAAGGCAATAATGACGATATCGATTTACAGCAACAAGCGCAGTTACTGTTACCACAAGTAAAACAAAAATTAGCTGAGATAACGGCAGAATTTGGTGAAGATGCTATCGAATATTTGGATAATAGCATTGTGGATATTCATTATCCTGTTGATCAGTTTCCAACCAAAATAGCGTCACATAATTTTGATAAAGAACCCGTAGTCAGTGGTATTCTCGAAGGGATTAAAGGTCAGTATTTATTGTTTGATACCGGCGTGATTAATATACGAAAATTTAGTAGCTATGAAGTTATCGTTACTGAATAAAGCACACTAATCGGTAACAAAAAACGGCATTGATCTTAAGTAAGATCAATGCCATTTCTTATCTTGTTAACTTAATATAAAATGAAATTACTTTGCTCGCGGCTGAACGTATTGGCGTTGGCTATTCTGTATCGCGATATCTCGCATAAAGTTTTCACCTAAAACAACCCCATTACCACCTGCAATTAATTGATATTCAACTTCATCATTACGATCCCCAAGTTTTGTTCGTAGTGACACAACAGGTAATCGTTTTTTATCTTCAGATTTTGACCATGATTTCACTGGGTATTTATATTCTTTGCCTTGAAAATTAAACTTCACCCAATTATCACCATCACGCTCAAATTCCACTAAATCTTTAACACCAATTCGAGACGTTGTTGATTTAGGATCAATATAAGCAGAAACATGTTTGGTACCCGATAATATTAGTACCCATTCATGGTGACCTAAAACTAACATGCCATCTTTGGTGGTCTTTTTTGTGGCCGCCTTTTGCTTATGATCAACAGATGCTAACTTAGCTGATGCGGTTGAAGCCGTAATTTTATCTGTTGTCACATCCTTTTTAACTAAAGCCTGTTGATGCTTTTGGGATGCTTTTTTTTCAGCGGCGGCAGTTTGTGCTTTTGCCGCTGCTTTTATCTCAGCAGCCGTCACCATTGATGCAAATGCTAATGGTTTGGTAATTGGCTTAGCTACCGATGCTGTTGTTTGTTGCTGATCGTCGACAGGTAATTGTTGAGCACAACCAAAAAGAAACAAGGTTAATAAACCTACTGCCGTTTTCTTCATAAATCACATCTTCCTTTACATTTTTACAAACCATAACTAACCATAATACGTAGATTCACGTTATGCCAAATAATTCTATATCGTTAAAGTACGTCGTTACTGCACTGCTGATTCATATAATGAAAACTTATTCGTTAACCATTGTTCATTATACCAACCCATATTGCGACTATGCTTAGCATCATCCCATAGACTAAAAAAATGACGACGCTCTTCAAAACCATCATCTAAATGACTTTTTTCTAAGTAGCGTTCTGCAATATGTAAATCACTACGCACATCAAATAAATGAATCACATCCAATTCTCGATGTTTAAAACCACTGTCACAAGGGTCTAATAATCCTGCAACTTTGAACGTGGTAGGATCAAATAACACATTCGCAATATGACAATCATCATGTACAAATGACGATGACTCATGGGCAATTGGTGCTAATATTTTGGTCCTATTTTCCCAAAGTTCTGTGAATTTTTCTTTTAACTTCGAGCTGAAAGGGGAACCTGTACTCATTAAATAGTGATAGACACTTCCCATCCAATCATCAAATGCTGAACTTAAATTTTGGCTAAATTGACCATTTGAAAGTTCAAAACCTTGTGGATGCTGATGTTCATGTAGCGCTAATAAAATATCAGTATAATCTTCTCTGAATGTCATCACCGCTTTAGAATCTTCTGGTAATTGATGTGCAGAGACACCGTCTAACCAATCTAAAACGATATAGTCATAGCCTGCTTCTCGACCAAATAAATAAATTTCAGGCACAGGGCACGACACAATTTTACGTAACTGCTCTAAACTCGCCACTTCTTTACCAATTCGACCTACTTCACGCGAAAATTTGACCACAATTTTCGACTTCCCTGAGGCAAGAAAAACTACCCAACCATAAAAGGTTTCCTGAATATCACACACATCAGCTTTGCGACGAAACATTGAAAAAAAAGCGTTTTCGGCAATAGTTTTAAGCTGTGGTTTATTCATAGTTGTTACCTTGATAATCATTGTTACATAACACAGATAAATTATACCAAAAAGGAATAACTCATTGGTTTTATGTAAGTTTTCGTTGTTTTATGTTTTAAGAATGCATCATAACAGCAAAGATAACCAGTATTGAGTGATAGAAAAGACGAAAATAGTTTACTTTTACTTACAATTTCATTTTTAGTGCTAATAATCACTTCTAATAAACAATATTTTAGTGTTCTAAACTATATTTAAATGTTCATATAAATATAATTAATTTATCACCCCAAAAAAACCAAGAATAAACATATATATACAAGGAATTAATATGCCTTTTGGGTATTCAACGCCCTATTGGTGCTATTTAATGATGATATGGCTCATAAATAAAAGCTTTGCTTCATAACGATCACTTCAGCATTAGTATTATTTTGTTAGCGTAATATTACTTTACATTTTGTTATTTCTTCGTTTTGAAACAATCGACGCTTAAAACGTTTTTTTGTGACCTAGATAAAGTTTTCATGCTAAAAGTCAGTGTTTAGTGTAATATCCAGCGACTAGAGCCAACCACATTATGCGCTCTGTATTTAATAACGAACGATATCGGGGCGATATGCAATTACTCGAAGCCAAACTCCATAAAATTGACCGTCATAACTACCGTAGCTATTCAAGTATGCGCGGTGAATATCACTTTGTTGATTTCGACTTTTTTATCGATACCGTTCAGTCGGATCCTTTTGCGCCTGCTTCTCGCGTTCGTGCCCGTCGCGCTTGGTCATTAACTGACCTTGAATGGCTACGTGAAAAATCGACTGATTATCAACGTGCAGCTCGTGATTTTATTGCACGCTTCTTTGCTGAATTATCCCAGCAAGATAATGCTGTCTTAATTGACATGCCTGGACAAACCATTCTTGATCGCACTTCAGTTGTGTTTGATGAAGAAGGTATTGAATTACGTTTCCGCATTAATATGCCCGCTGATGGCCGTACTATTATTGCGAAAAAAACCCTTAATCTACTGACATTCTACTTACCAAAGATGATTCGTCGTGCCACTATCGCGCGTGAATTACCCATGGATGAGTTACAACGTCACTGTGAAGCGGTTGAAGATCAAGTTGCGCTACGAAGCCAGCTTAAACAACACAAATTATTAGCCTTTGTCGCTGATGGCAGCTTATTACCTCGCCTTGCTGGTAATAGTGATTTACCACTAACGGAAGCAGTGCCATTCCTAAGCCCTGATAACTTAGCGGTTGAACTAGAAGCGCCGCATAAAGGCAAAATACGCGGTATGGGTATTCCTGAAGGTATTACGCTTATCGTTGGTGGTGGCTTCCATGGTAAATCAACGTTGTTGAGTGCTATTGAACGCTCAGTATATGATCATATTCCTGGCGATGGCCGTGAGTACGTTGTTACCAATTACGCTGCGGCTAAAATTCGCGCTGAAGATGGTCGTTGTGTTCACAATGTTGACCTATCACCTTACATCAGCAACTTACCAATGGGTAAAGACACAACTGCTTTTAGTAGTCAAAATGCGTCAGGCTCAACGTCACAAGCATCATGGTTACAAGAATCAATTGAATCAGGCGCTGAAGCCTTATTGATTGATGAAGACACATCAGCGTCTAACTTCATGATCCGTGATGAACGTATGCAAGCACTGATCTGTAAAGAAGATGAGCCAATAACACCATTGGTTGACCGTATTGCACTATTACGCGATCAACACAACATCTCAGTTATGTTGGTAATGGGCGGTTCTGGTGACTATCTTGATGTTGCTGATACTGTCATTCAAATGCACAACTATGATGCTGTTGATGTGACAGAAAAAGCACGTGCTGTGGTAGCTTCTCACCCAACACGTCGTAAGCAAGAAGGAACAGAAGTTATTGTTCATCCTCGCACACGTCAAATAAACCGCAGTGCATTACAAGCAATGCTAGAAGAAGGTAAATTCCGTATTCAGGTTAAAGACAAGACGTCTCTTCGTTTTGGTCGTGAATACATTGATTTACAAGCATTAGAGCAAATAGCTCACTCTAGCCAGCTATTAGCTATTGGGTACCTATGGTTCCAACTAGCACAAACAAAAGGTTGGGAAAAAAATCCTACTCGTGCGTTTGCCAATATGTTGCACGATAACTGGGCTGATATGATGCCTAAGTATGGTGAAATGGCTAAACCTCGCGTCATTGAAGTTATGGCGGTATTAAACCGTATGCGCAAAGCTGAATTTAAGTAAGCTTTTTGTTCTATCAATGATGCTATCAACCCCGCGTAATGCGGGGTTTATATTAGCTCAGGATACGGTAGCGCAATAATCTACAATCTATTATAATACGCGGTCATTTTATTCGCGGATTACATTCATAAACTGACCATAATCATTAGTTTATGAATGTAATCGGCATAGGCCGACAGTTTAGGAACACAGCATGTCATTTTTATCTCAAGGTTTTTCTCCAGAGCTTGTTAAAGCATTAACCGATATTGGTTACGAGAAATTGACCCCAATTCAGCAAAAAGCGATTCCTCAAGCGCGACGTGGTGCTGACATTTTAGCATTAGCACAAACAGGGACAGGCAAAACAGCCGCTTTTGCATTACCTATTATTCAAAAGTTGTTGGACAAACCAGCAACAAAAAGCCGTTTTAACGTTCGTGCATTAATCCTTGCACCAACGCGCGAACTCGCAGAACAAATCTCAGTTAACATCAACGATTATGCTAAATACACCAACATTAATTGTACGGCTGTTTTTGGTGGCAAAAAAATGGCAACACAAGAAAAACGCCTAGAACAAGGTGTTGATATTCTAGTTGCAACACCGGGTCGTTTAATTGAACACATGGAACAACATAACGTTTCATTAGCTAATCTAGAATGTTTAGTATTTGATGAAGCTGACCGTATGCTTGATATGGGCTTTATCGGTGCGATTCGCGTTATTCTAGAAGATATTCGTACTAAGCCACAAACTATGTTGTTCTCTGCGACATCTTCTGCACAAATGAACGCATTAGCAGCAGATATTCTTCGTAAACCGCAACGCATTACAGTTACACCAGAAAACAGTACTGCTTCTACAGTGGCTCACGTGGTATACCCTGTTGATGAAGATCGCAAACGTGAAATGCTATCTGAATTAATTGGTAAGAAAAACTGGCCTCAAGTACTTGTATTTGTAAACTACAAAGAAACAGCTAACCAACTGGTTAAAGAGCTAAAACTTGATGGTATTAAAGCGGTTCTTTGCCACGGTGACAAAGCACAAAGTGCTCGTCGTCGTGCATTAGAAGAGTTTAAAGAAGGTAAAGCACGCGTAATGGTAGCAACAGAAGTTGCTGCTCGTGGTTTAGATATTCAAAACTTGCCTTATGTTGTTAACTACGACATGCCATTCCTTGCAGAAGACTATGTTCACCGTATTGGTCGTACAGGTCGTGCTGGACAAAAAGGTAATGCAATCTCGTTTGTAAGCCGTGAAGAAGAACTAACCTTAGTTCAAATCGAACGTTTGATTAATCAACGTATTCACCGCGTACAATTAGAAGGCTACGAGCCTAAGAGCCGTGAAGCCTTAGTTGAGCGAATGAACACTAAAGCTGCTTACCGTGATCGTGCAGGTCGTCAAAACAACCCAACACAAGATCAATCAGCCGCTGAACGTCGTGCACGTTTACGCAAAGCTATTAGCAGTAAAGCAACTAAAATCACTCGTTTAAAGAAGTAATTTAAACAAGACTAAACACGATAAAGCCGAGCTAAGATTACTCTCTTACTCGGCTTTTTATTGTTTATTCACTCATGCATTTTAGCAAAAGCGTAAGCACTGCATCATCAAGTCATTATCTAACTATAATGGGCGACGTTCCGCTTTAGTTGGAAAAATTCGACACCAATCTTGTTTCATATCAACCACTTGCCATTTATGCTGTTGTGCAGCTTGCATTAGCTCCGGCGTAAATTTACCTTCAAAAGAATCAGCACCATATTGCCATTCACGCTGACTATCAGTGTGATGAATCAGCATACCTAAGCTTGCCCCTTTTTGAGAGGTTGTCCATGAGAGCATTGCTTTATCACCCGTCGAGTTACCCACCGCAAGAATAGGACGCTTACCAATGATCGTCGCAATATTGATCGCCTTTTGCGGACCATCATCAATGTACACTAGCTTATCATTCTTAATTAATGACCCATCTTTATAGGTATAACCAAATGCAGTACCAATCACATTTTCAGCAGGAATGTGATAAATAGCTTCACTCCACGGCTTTACAAATGCACCACCAGCACCGGTTACAATAAACACCTTAAACTGATGCGCATGGAGATAATCAATCAACTCTACCATCGGTTGATAAACAAGATCGGTATAAGGACGCTTAAATCGTGGTGATTGCGCTGTTGAAAGCCAATTTAAGACATCTTTATTATATTGTTCCGGTGTTAATCCTGCTTGTGATGTAGCAAGAATAGGCAGTAATGCCCCCCAACCTTTTGCAAAAATAGCTTTAGTGTCGTTATCTAATACCCACTTATACGGTGTTTCTGTTTTCCATTCAGGGTGCTGCGCACTCTCATGCTTTATTTGACTAAAGGCAAACAAAAACTGCGTATAAGTTGGTTTTTCAGACCACAAGGTTCCATCATTATCTAATACCGCAATACGGGCACTGGGTTTTACAAAATCAGGATTTCCAACGGTTGTTACTTCATTGACAAACTGCGTGATCGCACTACGGCTAGCACTGTTATTCCATAATGGCAGCACATCGCCATTATTTGAACATGTCGCGCTATAAGCAGACGTTGATACAGCAAGTAAACTGGCAACACCAATCCATATCGCTGCTATTTTTTTTCTAGTCACTAACCTATGATCCTTGTTGTTCTTTTTCATCGTAATAAAAAGCAGGTCATAAATAACCTGCTTTCTTATTTCTTATTTCTTATTTCTTATTTAATTCTAGTTGTAATCGGCGTAAGGATTAACATTGTTCAATACGATCGCGTGTTCAAACTCAGACAATTTTATCGCATCAGGTGTAATAGTAACTGAATGTTCATCCATTACTGCTTCACCAAATTGATAACGAATGGTTTCTTGCCCTTGGCATGCACTAGCATCATTATGGGTTGTTACCGCTTTAACTGCCTGATTACGCACCTGATAAGCAGCCATTGCATCAGTACCATATTTCGCGGTTAACATTGCAAGTGTTTGTTGAGGAGATAACACAAGCCCTGAAGCATTATTACCACCAAAGCCTTTCGCATTAAGAATAACGGCTTTGTAATCTTGGCCACAATCACCCGCAAAGGTGTGCTCAGTAAGAATATTCAGATTTGAACGATGAACATCATCAGCAACATGATCAATGGTATTAATCGCAGGTAACCAACCGTATTGCCACACACCTAATGAAGCCACAAGCTGATCGCCTGCTGCTGCACTCATTGAATGGCCTACATATGATTTAATGGCTGCAACAGGCCAGCTTTCAATACCAAATGTTTTAGCAACTTCATTAAGAATATGACTTTCAGTCACGCGGTTTTGAGGAGTACCCGTGCCGTGTGCTTGAACAAATGTTTGTTTTACGCCCTCTTCACCAAGAATAGCTTTTGCCAATGCTGCCGCTTTCGCAACGGTGACATAGTTACCCACTCCTGGCGCTGAAATTGACTTTTTATTGGCATCAGCATTTACAAATACATCAGCCACAGAGCCATAGATATTAGCGCCTAATTCAAGAGCCAATTCATCTTCCATCAACACCACAAATTGCGCTGATTCTGCCATGGTAAAGCCCGCATTTGACGAAAATGGACGACAAGCACGACGATTATCAACACTATCAGTACCATCAAGTGCTTTTAATTGTTCATCTTCTGCCAGTGCACCCATCACACGGAAGCCTTCCATTATTTCGGGAACAACGGGGGCTTCTGCATTACCAACAATAACAACTTTCGCTTTGCCATGTTGAATATCATGCATACCTTGACGTAAATTATATAAGAACGTCGCACACGCCCCCATATTTGTGCCCGTTGCGCCAATGCTATTAATCACATAACCATTAATAAAGTCAGCAGGCATTTGCGCTAATGATAATGCCATCATCTTAGAACTTACACGACCGCCAGTAAGATGCGCCGCAATCATACCACCCAATGAGTTATCATCAATTTGTGCTAAACCACTGCCAGCATAGACTGACACTTCATCAGGCTTGATATGGCGAAGCACATCATCCCATTCAAACCCTAACGAGTTAAGTGCATCAGAAGCACCATAGACAGTCAGCGCCAAACCTCGTGGATGGAAGCGAGAGTTATATAATTTGCTAGGATCAAAACCAGCTGGAATATTACCGCCACTAGAAACAGGAAAAGTAACACGCCCTTCAACTAATGCATCAAAATTACCATTCACAGTAATAACGGCTTTTGTACCTTGAATATCAACCTGCCAATTACTTGGAATATGATTAGGTAATTTCGATTTACGTAAAGTAAAGGTGATTTGATCATCGGCTGAATTGAGATTCGCTTTATATTGATAGAGCAAATTATCAGGATCAAAAGAATCAATACGGCGTACACAAGTACCCGCTTTAATTGCAGTAATAATATCTTCAGTAATAGCGCCATCATCACTCAATCCCATTCGACGAGCAAGATCTTGCCATGTTGACTGCATTGCATCTTCAGATAGCACATCAGCAATCATAAGTTTGTAGTTATGAAAACCAGAACTGCGACCAGCGGCATTAATGCCACCCAAACCAACAATTAGCGGTAATTTTGCCATTTTAATATCCTGAGATCGATTTAATACACCGTTTGAAACAGAATATCAGCATTGACCTGTGATTCATTCTGCATTTATGCCAAAATCACTGACATTTCAGCCAGAAGTGTGAAAACATTACAATGATGTGTGTTTTATGCACAATTATAGTCAGAGGTGGAATAATGAAAGTGGGTTTTATACTTTTTCATAGGGCATTAATTACGGGAATTTCACTTAGTGCTGAGATGTTAACCAGTGCAGCTAGCCTTCGAGATCGTAAGACACAACAACAATCTCCTTTTGAAATTAAACTCATTGCTTCTACTCTTGAATCTCCAACCCTCACCGCAGGTATTCGTATTCAACCGAATATTACCTTTGAAGATCCATCTGATTTTGACATTATCATTGTGCCGCCAATGTGGGGGAACCCTATTTCATCACTATCAAAACACCCACAAATCCCTGCTTGGCTTATTAAGCAATACCATAATGGCGCACAGATCATTGCGACAGGTACTGGTGTAACTTGGTTGGCTGAAACGGGGTTATTAAATAATCAAACAGCAACGACTCATTGGTATTTTTATGATAAATTCTCACAGCGTTATCCACAAATAAAACTTAACCGTCAAGCCTCTATTACTTCAGCTAACGGGCTTTACTGCACTGAAAGTATTAACTCACAAACCGAGATGGTGTTGTATTTGATCTCTAAATATTATGGGCAAAAAATTGCCAACACTATCGAAACCCATTACGGCCACGAAATCAGTAAATCAGGTCATCAACCTTTTTATGAAATTGGCGGTCAGGTGCAATTTGATGAATCTATTGCTCAAGCGCAAGATTGGATGCAGCGCTATATGTCACAACCATTAACCTCGAAACAAATTGCACAGCATTGTGAATTACCCCTTCGTAGCTTTAATCGTAAATTTAAAGATCAAGTTGGCCAAGCCCCCCATCAATATCTACGAAAAATAAGAATGGAAACAGCCAAAGAGTTATTGCGTGATTTTGGAATGTCATTGTCTGATGTATCTGAGCAAGTAGGCTATAAAGATCCGTATCATTTTTCTACACGGTTTCAAAAAGAGTTTAATATTACGCCATCGCAATACCGTAATATGGTTAAAGCAAAAGCCTATAACGTTCAATAACTGTCGCTGAGTACAAACAAAAACGCCTAGCAATAATAGCTAGGCGTTCTGGATATAATCAGTGCTTATATGACGTCGACTAAAACTTTCGGCTAGTCACATCTTCGCATTCACCATCAATCACATTTGCTGTCGTTTGACGTTGCTGACGGAAAACACTGTTCATGGTTTCATCTTGGCCAGCAAAGCCTTCTGTAAAATTATTTTCTTCGTATTGCATGCCTTCAGCTGCAAGTTTACGTTTAATAAATGGCTTCGCAATCATTGCTGCAATACCAAGAAACAATGCCATAATGGCAGCAAAAGAAACTGCAAATAAACCGACTACAACAGCAAAAAAACCAGTAAGTAAATTTCTCATGGACACGCCTCTCTAAAATTATATCAATCAGGCCATTAGGTTATCCTAATGTTTATCTCATACCTGATAAGTCTGCTTATTCAAACATTTATTCAATACTTTTATTATCTATTTCAATAATAGCTTTCTATAAATGAACCAACAATGAACATAAGCATAAATTCGTTATCTAAACTGTGTTTTATTATACTTTATGCAGAAATGAAAGATAATTTTTATTAATAGATAAAACGTTACTATTAGTTTGCTGTTATGGCTACTTAGACGGCAAAGGCAGCGACACTGTGGATATCACACTGAATACGACTGATTTTATCGTTAGCTAATAAGAAATAAGCATCTTGTGGTAAATCTTGAGAGAAAACTTCATTGTAAGTCATGCCGACATAAACACCACGAAATACAGCGCCTGTTAACCCATGAGAAACAACAATGACATTTTCTGGCACTGAAACATCAGCCAGAAAATCTTCAATACGATCTTTAACGGCATAATAAGACTCAGCATTTGGTGCCATTAAATACCAATCACGTTGTTCACAAAGACGTGGCTGTGTTGCTTTAATATCAGGAATATATGCTTGTTCCCAATCACCTAAACAAAATTCTTGTAAGCGTGCATCTTGTACAATCTCACTTACATCAATACCTATTTGTTCAGCAACGATTGCAGCAGTTTGCATCGCACGGCCTAATGGGCTGGAATATATTGTCCATTGACGCTTATTTGCTAATTTGTTTTGTAGAGATAAACCAATCGCAGCAGCTTGATGTTGCCCCAAGTCTGTTAAGTTAGAATTACAATGTCCTTGTAAGCGCTGTTGTGCATTAAAAACTGTTTGACCATGACGTAATAAAAATATGCTTTTTGACATTGTGCCCCCTTGCGTGAGCTTTAGGTTATACCATCAAGGCATTCCCAACAATAACAAACCTAAAAACAAACAGTAATAATTCAGATTTCTTATGATTAGCCCTTAAGTTTATTACAAATAAAATTCCCATAAAAACATCACATAGCAAACGATTACCTATTTTAATCATTTGATTTTAAATATAAAAAATAAAAACACAACCGACAATAGCTCTCTTTATACCTCCAAGGCATCATGCTATGATGCCGTCCCTATTTAGCCAACGAACATATAACAGACAATTTAATACGCCTAACCTCTGCTTTGTTATAAGCAATTCGCATCTTTGGCTTATACGGATATAGCCTTTAAGTAATTCATAAAATAATTAAAAATCACTGAGAAACACTAACGATATCAATACAACTTTGTTCTCAGTCGATAACAAGAATAGAGACTATTAATGGTAAATATCATTATTGACGGTAACACATTCAAGGTAAGTCAACGTCTAACCTTGCTCAAAGCTGCTGAAGAATGTGGCATTACAATCCCATCGCTATGTAATATTGACGGTTTTCATCACAACTGTGACCTATGCGATGTTGAAATAGAACACCACGGCACAGTTAAAGCATGTCGTATTCATCCGACTGAAGGCATGGTCGTTACAACAACATCGACCGCATTAATTCAACGTCGTAAACACGCGCTGGAACAGATTTTATCCGCACCCAATATCAGTTGTAGTGTTCCTCCTTGCCAAGTTGCTTGCCCAGCAGATGTTGATATTCAATCTTATCTCTATTTTATTGCAACCAATCAACCTCAAAAAGCCATTGAAGTCATCAAAAAAACACTACCAATGCCATTGTCTATTGGTCGTGTGTGCCCTGCTTTTTGTGAAGCGAAATGTCAGCGTAAATTGGTAGATGGTTCGATTGCGATTCGACAAATAAAACGCTATGCCGCAGATATTGATTTAGCATCATTACATGCTTATACCCCAATAAAAAAATCCACTAAAGCGCAGCATATTGCCATCGTTGGTGCAGGTCCTGGTGGACTAAGTTGTGGTTACTTCTTAAGCAACGAAGGTTACAACGTCACTATTTTTGAATCAATGCCTCAAGCTGGCGGTTGGTTACGTTACGGCATTCCAGAATACCGCTTACCTAAAGCTATTTTAGATCAAGAAATTGACATCATGTGCCGTAATGGTATGACGATTGAAACCAATAAAAAGCTGGGGACGGATTTTACGCTATCATCATTACAACACAACTATGATGCCGTCTGTTTAGCAGTTGGTGCTTCACTCGCCAGTGAAATGCATTATCAAGGAACCGATCTTAATGGGCATTATCTTGGGGTCGACTTTTTAAAAGATCAAATGCTTGATAAGCACTACACCATTGGTAAAAAAGTGGCTGTTATCGGTGGCGGCAATACAGCAATTGACTGTGCACGAACCGCTTTACGTTTAGGAGCAGACACAACCCTTATTTATCGTCGCACCCGTGATGAAATGCCGGCTGAAGTTTATGAAATTGAAGAAGCAGAACACGAAGGGGTTAAATTCCTATTTTTGACCAATCCAGTGGAAAATATTGCTGATGACAATGGTCATATTTGCCAAGTGAAATTAGAAACAATGGCGTTAGGTGAACCGGATGCTTCTGGACGTTGTTCTCCTAAAGCGACAGGTGAATATATCTATGCTGAATTTGATACAGTGATAGCGGCTGTGTCACAAAAAACTAATACTGACTTTTTAGCTAACGAAACCACAGAGCTACCAATGAGTCGTTGGAATACGCTCAATACCGATGAGCACACCATGTATTCTGGCGTTGATAACATCTTTGGTATTGGTGATTTTCGTCGCGGCCCAGCCACTGCAATCGAAGCTATTGCCGATGGCCGTAAAGCAGCTCAAGCAATCGATGTGCAATTTGGTGGCAACATGGAAAAACTCTACACTGAGTCATTCCGTGAGCGCAATGTGGCTCGTGGGCATTTAATTCGCCCTGATCATGTCGATAAACTTAAAAATATTATGCGCTCATTACTTGCAGATAATAATTCAACAGATATTGAAGCTCAGCTTGAACATGCCTTAACACACGTTATGCGTAATCAAATGTCAGAGCTGCACGTAAACGCACGTCATTTAAGTTTTAATGAAGTTGAGAAAGGCTATAGCCACCAAGCGGCAATAAATGAAGCAAAACGTTGTTTAAGTTGTGGTTGTCATGATGGTAATGACTGTAAATTGCGTCATTACGCGACCGATTATCATGTTGATAAGCAATTGATCATCAGTGGATTACGTCCAATAATAGCTTAATAATATTTAGTCATAACAAAATTTTAGTGATAAAAAAGCCACTGCCAGTGTTTGTTGTAACAGCAAACACAGATAGTGGCTTTTATTTAAGCTAAATTAGCCAACCAAATTCATTGGACGTAATTTCACATATTCAAATAATTTATATTCTTCCGCTGTAGTTAGAAAATTCATAAAGTGTGTGCTTTCTAAATGCTCATCAAGATGTGCTTGAGAAAACCACACTTCTTGCATTACAAATAAACCATCGACGTTTTGATCAGCGAACAACTGGTAGCTCTCACAACCTTTTTCTAAATGCGTCGGTGCAATTAGCGACTCTAATAGTGCTTGTGCTTTTTCAATACAGTTTGGGTTTGCTTTAATTTCAGCTAATAAATAAATCATGGGTTAACACTCCGTAAAAATTTGTTCATCATGCCAGCGTGACTTAGGCACATTGGCATTAAAATCATCCGCACTATGGTAGCCAACAGGCACTACCACTAAACTAGTAAAACCTTGCGCGCTAAGATTAAACTCTTTATCTAATACATCACAATCAAAACCTTCAATCGGCACCGCATCAATCCCCATGGCTGCAACACCTAATAATAGTGAACCAATATTCAAGTACACTTGTTTTTGCATCCATTGATCAGCATCACCTAAGGTTTTTCGATGTAAATCAACAAAGAAATTACGTCCATCAACCATGCGCTGTTTTGATTGTTCATTAGAGAAACGGCCATCTTGCTGTTCAGACGCTAATAAGTCATTTAGATAATCATCATCAATAGCTGTTTTTGAGCAAAAAACGAGCACATGTGAAGCGTCCAACATTTTAGGCTTATTGAAAACATAAGGGCCTTCAGCTGATTTTGCTATACGCTGCTTGGCATCATCGGTTGCTGCGACAATAACATGCCAAGGCTGTGAATTTACACTAGAAGCACTTAATCGAATCAACGCTTTAATTTGTTGTAATTGATCATCATTCAACTTACGAGAAGGATCAAAAACTTTGGTTGAATAACGCTTTTCCGCAGCATCAACAATGCTCATATTATTTTCCTAGTACAGTATATTCCTTGAGTTCATACCATACTCTCTCATGGTAAAAAGGAAAACCTATCTAACTACCCGATTTTCCAAACTCATATTGAATATCAAATAACACTCTGTCACACATCAATTAACTTAATGCTTGCTCATCATTGATCATCTTAAACCCAGCTTGGCGACCCAACTCATATCCAGCGTTTAATTTATTTACATCACGTGTTAAACGTTTAATCAGAAAATCTTTATTTGGTACAATCGCAGTAATACGGCAATCAGCAGGTGGATTACGGATAAAATACAATGCTTTATTATACCGAGATTCTTTTGTAAGAAATTCTTGCCCAAATACAGGTGTTGTTTTGAATATTTTACGTGTTAACCACGGAACTTGATGACTATGAACAAAATTAGCCTGTGCATGAGATAAAATAACCGTAATATCACGCGCACCACGACGATAAGCTTCAATAACAGGAATAGGATCAGCAATACCACCGTCACTCATGGCAATACCATCCACTTTGGGGAAGTTACGGTAAACAATGGGTAATGCACATGTTGCTGTCATCAAGCTTTGTAAGTTATCTCGTTTCACTTCAATATAGTCAGCATCACCAGTAACAATATTTGTTGTTGTCGCAAATAAAGGAATACCTTGGCTTTCATATTTATCAATTTCTAATGGCAGATTGTTAATACTTTCAGACCATAACCAATCAATATCGATAAGATTGCCGCCTTTAGCAAAACGAAAATAATTAATAAATGACTTACTACGCGCATACTCAGTGATGACTTGATAATTACGCTTATGGTTTTTACATAAGTAACCCATTAGCACCATTGATCCAGCAGACACACCAATCGTAAAATCAAATGGGTTATAATTTTTTTCAAGAAATGCGTCTAAAACACCCGTAGCAAAAATACCACGCATGGCACCACCTTCAACAACTAAAGCACGCTTAGGTGTATCAGTCATAAACATTTATCCTTATAAGTCATGAACCAATTAACATTTAATTGCATATGGAATTAGAATATCAATATAAGGCGAATATTACTGCACCGAATAGCAGAAAATGCCTCTTTTTATTGCATCCTTAATTTTCATGGGTATATAGCAACTAACAATAGTATGTTTAGTCAATATATACGCTATTTCAACTTATAAAAATAAAGTAAGGCCAATGCTTATTACTCATTTATTGTGATTGCATTGATAAAACAGGCATCAATACATCGTTTACAATGACGACACTTTGCAACATCAATCGTTGGCTTTTTATCCGCCAGCCATAAGATCGCCTGCTCTGGGCAAACATCAACACAACTTTCACAATAACCATAAAGATTATCGCAAGTATTGCTGATTAATAACCGTGGTGGTGATTCTATTGGCTGACGTGCGAAGTGCGTAAATAACTGACGCCGACTATATTGCTTTGATTCACGCATTAAAATAGATCTTACCTGGCACTATTTCGGCATTAAACGTTTTTGCAAGAGCCACAATAAAAGCTTGGCCTAACTCAGCCAACTCTCGGTAAGCTCCAGTAGGAGCAACCTGTTGAAGTAGCGCTAAATAATGTGGAGCCCAAGGCAATAAATGTTTGGATAACAACTCAGTAACCGCATCCAAATTGTTATCTTCAATTAAACTTGCGATCACCATTAACATAAGTCCAAATTGATCTTCTGGTTCATTATGGCTCGTTTCAAATTTGATGCCGTATTGTTGTAAAAATTGTCGAAAATGGAGCGTTGAATCACCAAAGACCACCGCTTCTTTATCTAAATAAACTGATCCCCACGGCGGTGCTTTCATCTCCCCTATTCCGGTGAATAACTCATCATGCCAGACAGATAATGTATGGGGATCCGTTGCCGAAATTGCCGCTATCGTGGTATCAAACTGAGTAAAACCAGTATGATCCAAGCTTAATACCGCACTAAGGCCTACCGTTTCATACTGGCTGGGGTGGTAATAAAATAACCCACCAATAACTCGGCTCAATGTTTTTATATTTTCCATATCGCTACAAATGAACATCATTTCTCATAATCTATTAATTTACATCATTAAGTTAATAATGCTTTGAAACTATCTTACATATATTGACGCAAAACAATAAATGATAATTTCATGAAGGCATACTTTCTCCCCTCATAAAATAAAAAAGCAATGTCTTAAGGGGATAATGTGACAGATTCAAAAAAGCCACTTAGCGTCAGTCGTCGTAGCGTGCTAAAAAGTGGTTCTTTATTAGCAGCCGCAGCTGGAGGAATGTCCCTACCATTCACCAGCGTTAAAGCGATTGCTAAAGAAACCCCAGCAAAGCCCGATGAGAAAATCGTTTGGTCATCATGTACGGTGAACTGTGGTTCTCGCTGTCCTTTACGTATGCATGTCGTTGATGGTGAGATAAAATATGTTGAAACGGATAACACAGGTGATGATGTTTTCAACCATTCTCACCAAGTCCGTGCCTGTCTACGTGGCCGTTCAATGCGTCGTCGTGTCTACAACCCTGATCGCCTTAAATACCCATTAAAACGTATCGGCAAACGTGGTGAAGGTAAATTTCAACGTATTAGTTGGGATGAAGCATTCGATATTATTGGCAATAGCTTAAAACATACCATTAAAGAATATGGTAATGATGCAGTTTATCTTAACTACGGTACAGGCACACTTGGTGGCACTGTGACGAAAAGTTGGGATCCATCTAGCACGCTAATTGCACGAATGATGAACCTTTGTGGTGGTTACCTAAACCATTATGGTGACTACTCAGCTGCCAATATTGAACGTATGAGTGACTTTTTCTACGGTTCATTTATTGATAACAACAGTGTTGATGATGTACAAAATGCTGATTTGTGCATTATGTTTGGTAATAACCCAGCAGAAACACGTATGTCTGGTGGCGGCCAAGTTCATAGTTTTGTTGATGGCCAGCAAATCAGCCATACCCGCACAATTTGCATTGATCCTCGTTACACCGACACCGCTGGTGGCCGTGAAGATCAGTGGGTTCCAATTAAACATGGAACAGATGCCGCATTATGTGCCGCTATTGCCCATGTATTAATTACTGAAAATAAAGTTGATCAAGCTTTCCTTGATAAATATTGTGTTGGCTATGATGCCAAAACATTACCAGCATCAGCGCCTAAAAACGGCAGTTACAAAGACTATATTGTCGGTAATGGCGATGATAAAACACCAAAAACGCCCCAATGGGCTGCGCCTATTACCGGTATTCCTGCTGACATTATCATTAAATTAGCCCGTGAAATTGGTAACTCAAACCGTACTTACATCACTCAAGGTTGGGGATTACAACGTTCAGCTAATGGTGAGCAAGCTTGTAAAGCTATCATGATGCTGTCGCTTCTACGTGGCCAAGTGGGTCTTCAAGGTGGTGGTACAGGAGCACGAGAAGGTAGCCATAGTTACCCATTTGTACGCTTCCCTAAAGTCGCCAACCCAGTGAAAGCCTCTATCCCGATGTTCCTTTGGACTGATGCCATTTTCCGCGCCCATGAAATGACAGATAAAACAGACGGAATCTTAGGTGCAGAAAAACTCAATAATCCAATTAAATTCATTTGGAACTATGCTGGTAACTGTTTGATAAACCAGCACTCAGATATCAACCGTACCCATGATATTCTACAAGATGAAAAAGCATGTGAAATGATCGTTGTTATCGATAACCACATGACATCATCCGCTAAATATGCAGATATTGTTCTGCCTGACTGTACTACATCAGAACAATCTGACTTCTGTATGGACGGTGCTGCTGCATCTATGCCTTATTTCATCTTCGCTAGCCAAGCCATCAAACCCCGTTTTGAATGTAAGCCAATCTACGACATTATGTCTGGTGTGGCTAAGCGTATGGGTGTTGAAAAAGCCTTTACTGAAGGACGTACTCAAGAGCAATGGTTACAGTGGATGTATGCTGAAACTGTTAAGCAAAATAATGACGCAAATTTACCTGATTACGACACAATGCGTAAACAAGGGATCTATAAGAAACAATTTGATCGTCCGTATGTGCCATATGAAGATTTCCGTGCTGATCCCATTGCCAATCCACTTGCAACACCATCAGGGAAAATTGAAATCTATTCCGAGCAGCTAGCAGTTATAGCAAAAGAATGGACCCTAAGTGACGATGAGAAAATTACACCGATCGCTGAATATCACTCAACATTTAATGGTTGGGATTCAAAAGATCGTGAGCAATTCCCACTGCAGTTAACGGGTTTCCACTACAAAGCTCGTGCCCATTCAACTTATGCTAACGTTGATATTTTAAAAGCCGCAGCACCACAAGAGTTATGGATGAACCCTATTGATGCGACACCTCGTGGCATTAAAAATGGCGATCTTGTCAGTGTGCGTAGTAAACAAGGTGAAATGAATGTTCGCGTAAAAGTGACGCCTCGTATCATGCCCCATGTCACTGCACTTGGCGAAGGCGCTTGGTATTCACCTAACAGCAAAGGTGTCGATCAGGCTGGTTCAATTAATGTATTAACCACTAGCCGTCCAAGCCCGCTGGCGAAATCTAATCCATCTCACACTAACCTTGTTGAAGTGAAACTTGTGAAAAGCATGGGAGTTGCGTAATGACACCGAAAAAACAATACGGCTTTTACATCGATTCAAGTAAATGTACTGGTTGCAAAACTTGTCAATTATCATGCAAAGACAATAAAGATCTAGGTATTGATCGTAACTTTCGTCGAATCTATGAGTATGTAGGGGGTAACTGGAGTGAAAACAATGGTGTATTCCGCCAAGACGTTTTCTCTTATTACCTGTCAATTTCATGTAATCATTGTGATGATCCCGCTTGTACAAAAGTGTGCCCATCAGGTGCAATGCATAAGCGTGAAGAAGATGGCTTAGTGGTCGTCAATGAAGATGTTTGTATTGGCTGTAAATATTGCCATATGGCATGTCCTTATGGCGCACCACAATATAGCGAAGAAAAAGGTCATATGACCAAATGTGACGGCTGTTTTGAACGCGTCGCTGAAGGATTAATGCCTATCTGTGTCGATAGTTGTCCATTACGCGCAATTGAATTTGGCGAGATCGGTGAATTACGTAAAAAATACGGCACTAATGCTAATTGTGCACCATTACCTGATTCAAATATTACCCATCCAAACTTAATCATTAAGCTAAATCCAAATGGTAAGCCCGTTAATGATACCAGTGGATTTCTGCAAAATCCTCGGGAGGTAAAATAATGTTATATCCTGAATTACCTTTAGTCGTGTTTACTGTGCTGGCACAAACTGCTGTTGGTGGCTATATCACTATGGCAGGCCGTTTATCCCAAATGGACTCAACAGCAAAACAGCGTCAACCGCTGGTGCTTAGTATGTTTATTTTATGGGCATTTATGGCGATAGGTTTCGCGGCATCAACCATGCACCTTGGTAGTCCTTTACGTGCATTTAATGCGTTAAACCGTGTCGGTCACTCTGGTTTATCAAACGAGATCCTAACCGGTAGCTTATTCTTTGCTTTAGGTGGTATTTATTGGCTTGCTGAACTGTTTAAAATTGCGAGTGAGCATGTGTTAAAAATTGCCCGTATTGTTGTCAGTATTGCTGGTGTTATTTTTATGGCAGCGATGATCAAAGTCTATTTGATCAATACCGTTCCAGTATGGGATAGCAGTTTCACTTACGTCGAGTTTATTGGCACCGTATTAATGTCAGGTGTATTACTCGGTTACGTACTATTAAACCTAACAGGTGCAACAACCCCAACGTTAAACGCTAAATTAGCTACATTCGGTGTCGTTATTATTTCACTTCATCTAGTGATAACAGCTTGGCAATTAGTGAGTATCGCTGAAATAACAACATCAATTCAGACGGGTGCTGAACATTTAGCCATTTATTCAGGATCAATTATTACCCGTTTGCTATTGCTCGTTATTGCGGGTGGCTTATGGTTATTCTCTGCATTTAAATCATCTCAGACAACATCGGTTACTGCCTTAAGTAGCCTTGCTTTTGTGATTATGTTTGCAGCAGAAATCATCGGACGCGGAGTGTTTTACGGCTTACACTTCACCGTCGGGCTATTATAATTTAATCGATTATATCTGGCTTAAAACACCCAAATAAAAACAACGCCATATTGTCTCATCCTTTATGATAAAGATAAGACATATGGCGTTTTTTAGTTAATCTTTTTGACGGCCGTAAACTTTAACGCCTGCACGAGTACCATCAGAATTCCCGTACACTTCTAGCTTCTTCACACAACGTTTGTATGAAAATTTACGCCAGCTCGTTTCTTGATTTTTCTTCAGATCCCGATGGAAAGAAACATTACGCGTTTCACCATTTCTAAATGTTACTTTAATACGTTCAAGGTGTAAGTTACGTTCTGCTTTTACTTTAATCGCGTCGGTATTACGGCACACGACTAATGGTATTTTTGCACCATGATCACCGATTTCAAGCAAAATCGTGCGACCAAGCGTTATTTGGTCATAAGCATGTGCTACTGACATGCAGCCAAAGAAACTTACAGCAACAAATAGATAAGAAACCGCTTTTTTTATATTCATGATCTAATAAATAAATGAACGAGAAATGGCCGCTATCGTAGCGTAAATTCTAAAAAAAACGAGTAAACAATTAGCGATCAAATAAACCAGCGATCACACATTAACCTCATCAATATTTATTAATGCGTCAATATTAACTATAAAAAATAACCAGTATGGATTTTTATCATTAATCAATCACATGAAAAACATTAATTTCACTTATTTAACAAAATTAACGCATTTTCATTCAAAAAAAACGATGAGTTATCAGATAACTCATCGCTATTATTAGCCTATTTTTAAACAGCTGTTTTATTATTTATAATATGATTTAACAGCTCGAAAACTTGCCACAAAGGTGAGCCCTGCGGTAATAAGAGGAAAAACAAACATCAACGGTTTTAGTGTTGCCATTATAGCCATAGCAGGCTCTGTTGTTGGTTGATAAAGTGGAACATAGTAGATAATGCTATAACTTAGGCATAATGTTATGACTAAAAAAACGGTGGCGACAATCACACCAAATACCCATGATTCATCAGTCAACTGAGCAAAGATTCTTCCATAACGTTCAGCGCCTGATTTACTTAGACCGACCAATTTCACTATCCTTCATCATTATTCAGCTAATTACGGTATAAGGTAACAATATGTTGAGATCCAAACTCAACCATATCACCATTAACTAAGGTTACTAAGCCAATCTCAGCACTATCGTCAATCACTTCCCCTTTAATAACGTCAAACTGACACTCAATAATTTTCACTTTGATTTCATGTCGATTTGAACGTAGTTTTGCTGTTTCCCCTATTTCAATAGGCTTGTAAATATCAACAGGTGCTTTACCAAAAAAAGATCTTGGCCCTTTCACATCATCCCACTGCATCGTCATTTCCTTATGATGAATACCGACAAACTTAGCTTTGTTTCTATTTTATATAACAGCAATAATTTATATAATTATATTTATTATCACTTTCATTCAGTATTTAATTAATAATCTAAAACTAATATTTATATATGCCCTAAATACCACATCCTGTTAATCATTAATAAACATTACAATACAAACCTAGTGGCATATTAATATCTGTTAATTGATTAAGAGTATATTAAACAAAATCTATTCTGTGATTAATCCCACAAAATCACCACGCATTAAGTGCTACCAAACTAGATCAACAATACGTTCATCTGCAATATAATAAACAATATCGCCAGCTTTAAGTATCGTCGTTAAGCTAGGATTAATTTCACAGACTTTACCTTGTTGCTGCACTGCAATTATGATAGCTTCATGATGTTTTTTAAATATGTAATATATTGATTCTAAAGTAATATCGTTAATATCAACCGGAACTTCAATTGAGTATTGAGTTTGACCTTTATGTGCACTTACCAACTCTGAATGAATAAAACTTGAGCCTTTATCTATAACAGATTTAGCCACTAATTCTGTGGATAACGAAGATATACATTCTGAGTTAGGACAGTATTTATGTAACAAATCACGCTTAATCGCATCATCAAAGTGCGCCACCAAATGTGCATCACTATTTTGTTCTGCAATAAATAAACTCACGGTTAATGTCGCGTCATCTAAATCAGTATCAACAATTACTGCACTTGCGGTTGAAAGGCTAGCACGCTCCATTTCAATAGCATCTGTAAATGAATTAACCCGCACAAAATATATATCTGTATCAAATGGTGATTCATCATATTCACAAGAGACAACCACTACTTCACGTCGCCCTTGCTCCTCCCTTTTTAACATTTCAAGTAAATGAGGAGTTCGACGGCTATTAATGCCTATAACAATAATATGATTTTCTAAATTCAAATTTTGTTTACCTCTTCGATTTGCTCGCCAAAAATCAGTAAAAAAAACAGCTATTTTACCAATCGATAATGCGAATAATCCCACACCACAGGGAATAATAAATAAGGCTGCAAATAACTGTCCTTGTGCTGTTATTGGACTTAGATCACCATAGCCAACGGTACTACTTGTCGTCACCATATAGTAAATAAATCGCGCAACTTCATCTGTTAAATGCACTTCATGGGTAAACACTAATCCGAGCCAGCTAAGTACCACATACCCACTGACAAGTAACATTAATGTGTATCTATTAATGGCCATAAAATGCTTATCAATGATCTGCTTTATGACCTTTAATAGTGTATGCATACCCTTTCCCTTTGATTTACATAATATTCATAGTGTAGCGAATACTAACGTCGCTGTATGTTGCTATAGATACTATTTGTTACATAAAAACATATGCAACAAGTACAAAAAACATAGCGACAGTAAATGTATAATATTATACGATAGTTTCCATATAATTTTATTATATAAAGTTTTTAAAAATTACATTTCACTAACAGTAATTAAAAACCATTTAATATCAAGGTGTTAATATGAATATAAAACTATTGTCAGCTGCAATTTTATTGGCTACTTCTGGATCGTTGTTTGCAACTGAAACTTATGATCCAAGCAAAAGCTATTCAGCTAAAGAGCAAGTACAATTTAACGACAGCATTTTTGAAGCTCAGTGGTGGGTTAATCCTAGTGAATCTCCAGCAAATATTACTCAAAATGCATGGGAATCCCCGTGGATATTTATTTCAAAATCAGAATCAAACACTATCCCTGAAGAAGTATTACCCCCACCTCCTGAATCTGAAATAACACCTGAAATTGATACAACAAATCAGGTTAAATACGTTCAACTTATGAATGAAATGGCATCAAAGATGATTGAGCGTGTTAAAGAACTAAAATCATTTGCCAATAATCCAGAATTCTATTTCTTTAAAGATGGTAAAAAATACATTGAACTAAACGGTATTAATTACGAAATAGATCAAGAACATGGCACTCCTATTGTTCCGCTAAGAAATTGGGCTGATGACAGTGCTACCCGTAATTTATTTAGTTTCTTCGATCAAAGCTGGGAGTTTTCAATGTATGAAGGCGGCGTTGTTGTCGCTAATAAAGATTGGGGTAACTACGACTGGAATAATGGCTGTGTACTTGAATATTTACCAAATGGCCATTTAGACAGTGATTATGTATTAAATGAAACACTTACCTGTTTTGTTGGCTCAGAAACCCATGAGAAATTAGATGCAACTCACCTTGCACCGTATAAATTTGGCGTTAATGCAGAATACGCTAACATGGTATCAATTGAGCAACTTGGTGATAAACTTATTGTTGCTCAGTCACCTACAGCCGAAAATAGTCAAAACGATGTACCAATGGTAGGTATTTATGACACCAAGGCAAACACAACAACTAAAATCTTTGGTATTAATAAAGAGCAGCCATACAAAGGTTTAGACGATTTACGTAGCTACAACTCACAACTGTTTGTTTCTGCTATCAAAGCACATAACCGTATTGACGTTTTTAGTGGTGAGAATAGTCAATACCAGTACTCTTATGCCATCAAACATAATGGCCAGGCTAAAATTGCTATTAATGAACAATACATTTTGGTTGCGGACGCAGACAAGATCACTGTTTATCAACATATTCCAGCGATGTTAGGTGAAATAAAGTCACTACAACCATTAGCTTACTTGGCTTATGCACACGGTCAAGCTTCATCACTGGAGTTTATTGGATCTAAATTACTGGTCGGTGGTACTCAGGGCTCTGCTATTTATGATTTATCTACACTCTCTCAAGGTATGACAATACAACCTATGCACAATAACCTTGGTGCTATTGAAGCAATGGATGCTAACGATAAATACATATTTATTAAAGAAAATAATGGTCAATATGTAGAATCAACAACCCGTTTTGCAATGTATGACATACAACAATTTATAGCTAATGATTATCAATTAAAAGACGCAGAGAAAGCGGTTTATTTAATTGACCATTTCTGGGTAAGTGGCCATGATTTGTTGGTTCGCAATAATGAGATTGTTGCTTTAACAAATACGATTGTTGAAACTGTTACCTTTGATAAATTAGACACACTTGAATTTACACCAAATGCGTATGTACCGACAGCACAATTAGACTTTGACGCTCTGCCACAGACAGCCAATGTACGTAAAGTATTGCAACAAGGTTTAAGTGAAGGCCACTGGTCACTTTCGGCTAATATCGGTTCAATGGTAAATGTGCGTTTAGTTGATCGTAATACCGTTGAAATTACAAACTTTACTGAAGTTGATCTGCAAAACCTGGATCTTGATATTCGCGCTCATAGTCAACACAATTGGGTACGCTTGGCTAATTTAAATAAATTGCCAGCATATACACGTATTACGTTACCTATTACGGATCTTAACGTCGATAATAGCTTTAATACTGTCGATGGTGGTGGTGTTTATAATTATACCAAGATGTTAAGTACACTTGACGGTAAGGGAAATACTTACGGCCATTATGGAACTCAACACCTTATTGATTCACGTTTTAATACTGCGACAAAACACCCGCTGTTAGATAAATTAAACAACATTACGGCCACTTGGGACATTACTTTTACAAATAGTCTCATTACAAACCCTACAGCTGAAAAAGCGTGGGATGCTAACAGTGCCAAACGTCATATTGAACTAATCACCAACGTTGCTTACATTTTATCTAGCGATAAATTTAGAACAAAGCTAATGAATTATAAGCAAACTTATGGGCACGATATGTTCTTATATGGCACAACATTTAAGACCGAAGCACAGTATGCGGATTTACTAGATAAGACCTTAAATTCAAATGGTTTTGTTAATTATCGTAAGCAAACTGGGTTCCAAGATATTTATAGTTTTGGTAAAAGTGCTGGTACTGTATTTGGTTTATCTGATACTGAATTAGATAAAGTCGAACATGGTGAAATGTATGATTTTGCTTTGTACCTAGGGGAGCAAATTGGTCGCAGTTGGTATGATGGCTGCCCTCCTGTTCCATGTAACTGGACTGAAATTCACTTTGCTAAACTGTTTGTTGATGTATATAGCGAGCTAGTTAAAGCCGGTGAATTGCCTTATTAATATTCTCTTTAGTCAGTAGAATAGACATTGCATAAGGGTGTGGCACGTAGTCATACCCTTTCTCCTATCTAACCATATAATCATTGTATTCTATCTACTTTTTGATTTTTAGTATGAACTTTAACCATAAATATGGTTTTTCGCTATTTTGATTTTATCTTTTAATATTTATTTTTTTGTGAATTATTTAGATATTTGCGTGTGTTTTTTTACTTATCATTACCTTATAAGTATTTTTTGAATTAATATCTAACTTAATATAAATTATTAATAATTTGTCTTCATTTTCTAATTTGCAATAGATAGATAATTAGAATTACAATAAAAAAACAATATCTTTATGTCAAATCAATAAGAAATATTAACTATGTATTTTAAAGTCACAAATTTAAATAACACCTCAGATATTGAACTTAAATTTAGTATTTTAAATAACTCTAATCTCATTGGGTTATCTGCATCTGAACGTTATAATTGTATTCGGTTAGTTCTTGCCATTTTAGACTCATCAATACAAACAATTACAGATATTTCATTTGATAAAGTATCCATTTTTATTAATAAAGACGAAATAATACATATCATAACTTATACTCAATTAACCAATAAACTTTGCTATTCTAGTAAACAATATAATGATAACAATCACCCTGCTATTTTAAATTTTATTGAATAAAAAGCAGTATGCCGATAACTATTTCATGAATAATTATCGGCATACTATTTTTTATTATTTAATACTATCAGTGATTTTCTATTTTCTCAGGATAATAATACTCACCTTTATCATCATAAGCTTGACATTCAGAACAAATAGACACAGTTCTAAAAGACACAGAACTACACTCAAGACATTGAATTGTTTGATTTTTACAATTCCAATATACGTCTTCATCGGCAGTCGTTGTACCAAACTGTTCAATTGACGCTAATATGTAATGATCTGTTATTTTTAGACACTCATTACATTTTATTTGATGCTTATTTTTATCACAGCTTATAACATTCGTATCATATATTATATTCATGTTTATATACTCTAGATACTTTTGTTTCTTTATTACTTACACAGACAAATCTATTTTACATTTTCTTGTTTATCTAACCATCTTAAAATGGTTGAATGTGCAATTTGTATGTTCGCATTTGTCATTAGCCATCGCTGAAGTTCAGCAACACTCGCCCCGGCTTGATAAAGCTCTAACAATTCAAATTTAAACTTATCAAGTCTAGATACTCTATTAATCGATTTCCGATTACGAATTGCTTTCGTTTGCGCTTTCAGTGCTAATAACTCTGATGCTACATTAAAATCAGACATTAACTCTCCACTTATAATAACTGAATGGTTAAAAAAATAATACGTAGTCCACTATATCGCCTCAAGAAAAGCATAATTTCTTTAACATGAGGCGAATTTTTAATACTTTAGTTTATATAATGCTCTATATTATTGCGGTGGTGTACTTTCACAATTCGAAACAATCACATCTATTTGAATTAGAGCATCCATTGGAATCGCTGATACCCCTATCACCGTTCTGGCAGGAAGCGCTTCTTTGAAAAATGATGCATAGATTTCATCAACAAGCTCAATATCCAGCATATTTTTAAGCTGAATATTAACTTTCACAATATCATCCATAACATGATCAACACTTTCAATAATTGCTTTAATATTATTGAGGCATTGCTTTGTTTGCGCTTGTATATAGCCATTAACAACCGTCAATGTTTCAGGATCTAATGGCAATTGGCCTGAAATATGGTTGTAATGAGAAAATGCAACTGTATGCGAATAAGGCACAGTTGGGGCATTTACACTATTATTCGCCTCGATAACAAGTAGACGGCTATCTTCAGGTAGTTGTGGCGGCGTACCATCACCATGCGATACAACAGTATCAATCTGTAATAGTGCGCCTGCTGGTAAATCCTCAACGACGATAAAAGTTCGGGCTGGAATATAATCACCAAAAAACGTATTACAAACATCATTGATAACATTAATATCTTTAATATTCTTAATATATATTGTTGTTTTCACCACATCATCAAGAACATGATCAATACTGCTTAATATCGTATTAATATTATATAAACATTGCTTTACTTGCATTTTAATATCACCAATAATAATTTCATTCGTTTTAAAATCTATCGGTAATTGAGCTGACAAGTTATTATAATGAGAAAATGCAACTGTTTGCGTTGCCATCTTATCATTTGGTGCTTTATCCGTATTTCTAGAGACTTTAATTAATGCACAAGGTTGCTGTGGGGCCGTTCCCTCACCATTTGAAATTAACGCATCCATCTGTATTAATGCATCATTGTCAGGTAAAGATGCGACGACAGCGACAGTACGCGTCGGTAAAATATCATTGAAAAACGTTTTGTATACTTCATCTACTATCTTAATATTTGAAATATCTTTAACAAAAACATGAAGTTTAACCACATCATCCATAGTGTGATCAATCTGTTCAACAATAGCTTTAATGTTATTTAAGCATTGTGTTGTTTGTTCTTTTATACCGCCAATAACCATTTTCCCCGTATTAGGATCTAACGGTAATTGAGCCGATATATTATTGTAATGAGAAAATGCAACACTTTGAGTTGAGGCTGAATTTTTTGGTGCATTTTTCGTGTTTCGTGAATTTTTTATAATATTATTTGCCATATTATATTTATCCTAAAATAGTTTATGTATTATTATTTGTTTTTAATTATTTTATAAGGTAAATAAGAAAAGCAGAGTATATAAAGTAAATTTTTCCATTACTCACTTTCATCTAAAATAACATATAGTTTTGAGCTAGTGGTAATTCATGCATTGGTTCACATTCTAAAAGCTCACCATTTGCCCACACACTAAACGTTTTAGGATCTACTTTAATTTCAGGCGTACAATTATTATGGATCATATCTTGTTTAGAGATATTACGAGTATTCTTAATACCACTGATAATTTTCTGTAACTGCAACTTTTCAGGAAGCCCCGCATCAATCGCTGCTTGAGACATAAACGTAATTGACGTCTTCATTTTTGCTTTCCCATAAGCGGCATACATTGGGCGATAATGAACGGGTTGTGGTGTAGGTAACGCACCATTTGGGTCCCCCATTTCGGCCATTACAACCATGCCACCTTTAATAATCAATGACGGTTTTATTCCAAAAAAGCCAGGGTCCCAAAGCACAAGATCAGCAAGTTTTCCACATTCGACCGAACCCACATCATGAGATAAACCATGAGTAATAGCAGGGTTAATCGTATACTTTGCAATATAACGTTTGATCCTATTATTATCTGATTTACAAGAATCACCATCTAATGCACCGCGTTGAATTTTCATTTTATGCGCTGATTGCCAAGTCCGGCTAATAACTTCTGCAATTCGGCCCATAGCTTGAGAATCAGAGGTCATTAATGGAATCGCCCCCATATCATGCAAAATATCTTCAGCCATCATAGTACCCTTTCTGATTCGCGATAATGCAAAATCTAAATCTTCAGGTATTTTGGGGTCTAAATGATGACAAACCATGATTAAATCTAAGTGTTCATCAACGGTATTGATCGTATAAGGCATTGTAGGTGTAGATGATGACGGAATGATATTATTCACGCCACACGCTTTTAAAATATCAGGCGCATGACCACCACCAGCACCTTCAGCATGATAGGCATGTATAATGCGATCTTCTAGAACATCTACTGTATCTTCAAAAAAGCCACTTTCATTTAAGCTATCAGTATGTATCGCAATTTGAATATCATATTCTTCAGCCAGTTTTAAACTTGTATCAATTGTTGCAGGTGTACAGCCCCAATCTTCATGTATTTTCAAACCAACAGCGCCGGCTAAAATATGCTCTTTTAATGCTTCAGGCTCACTACTATTCCCTTTACCTAATAAACCCACATTAATTGGAAGCTCATCAATAGCTTCAAGCATGCGATGCATGTTCCACACACCAGGAGTCATATTTGTTGCAAGACTACCGGCAACAGGACCTGTACCGCCACCAATTAATGTTGTTAAACCACTGGATAACGCTTCTTCTACCTGCTGTGGACAAATAAAGTGAACATGCGTATCAACACCACCGGCAGTAATTATTTGCCCTTCACCTGCAATAACCTCAGTGTTCGGACCAATCACAATATCAATATTCTTTTGAATATCTGGGTTACCTGACTTTCCAATCCCAACAATACGACCGTCTTTAATACCAATATCAGCTTTAACAATTCCCCAATGATCAATAATAACCACATTGATAATGACAACATCAACACAATGCTCACTAGTAAGTTGACTCTGCCCCATGCCATCACGAATAACCTTACCACCACCAAACTTCATTTCTTCGCCATATTGCGTGAAGTCTTGCTCTATTTTCGCCCATAACTCAGTATCAGCTAATCGAATGCTGTCACCAACGGTTGGACCAAACATTGAAATATAATCATTTTTTTGAATAATATTAGTCATTTTTTTGTCCTGCTTTTTGTACAAACTTCCCTTGAAAACCTGCGATGTTTTTGGCTCCAGAAAATTCGACTAACTCTACATCCATTTTCTGCCCTGCTAATACTCGAATAGACATTCCGGCTGCAATATTAAGGTGGTAGCCTTTTGTAATTTCACGATTGAATTTCAGTGCATAATTTGTTTCATAGAAATGATAATGTGAACCAATCTGAACAGTTCTATCACCACAATTTTCAATAGAAATAGTTATTGTATTTCTATTTTCATTAATACAAATTTCTTTTATTTGTTCATTACAAACAATTTCACCAGCAATCATTGCTATCTCTTATTTAATTGGATTATGTATAGAAATTAATTTCGTGCCATCAGTACAAGTACATTCAACTTGAACATTTACAATAAGATTCTTAATTCCAGGACGAATATCATCTGCACTTAATAGCGTTGTACCATAATCCATTAATTCAGCTACAGTTTTACCTTCCCTTGCTCCTTCCACTATCATTCCTGAAATATAAGCAACGGCTTCCGGATAATTTAATTTCAGATTATTCTCTTTACGCATCTTAGCTAACAAGAATGCTGTAAATAACATGAGTTTATCTTTTTCTCTTGGGGTTAACTTCATTGATTTATAGTCTCAATATTTTAATTAATAATGAAAATTATTTTATTTTTATAAAATTCAAATCAAGCGCTAATATTAATCTTGTTTAATATAACGTAATACAATCATTGCTTAAATATTTTATATAACGTGTCAGAACGTCAAATAACAAGAACAGAATTCTATGCCATCAAAACTTACAAGCGTATTAATTCAACACTTATAATAAGGACATAATTAATCACGCATATTTTCACATCTACAGATATATTAACTAGTTATAAGCTCAACTAGATTAAATAATTAGAGGGTTTTTGATTACACCTAATATTAGGCTTAATTGTCCTTTCGCAAATAAATTACATCTTTATTTAATATCTAGCAAGCAATATATATACACGAATAATTCCGTATTTTACATTATGAGCGCAAAGCTAAAAAATGCGCTTTAATAATAAGAAAAATATTATAATTAGATCATTTTTATTCTTTTATATAAGCAAAAAAAAATTAATAATTAAATTATTCGAAAAATATTAGCCGTGAGAATAATAAGGAGCGTTAACAAACAAAAAAATTATTTTAACTTTAAAAACATACAGTTACAAAAACAAAAAAATGTTAACTATAATATAATTAAACACATAAGCATTAATGCGCATAAAAACCTAATCTTCATTGGTTAACTCTTTTAACCAAAAAAGTAGTCCTGCAATACACAAACATAATATGGTTGGTACGACTAATGCGTAGCTTAGTGAAAACGCCATCAATTGACTACCAACAATCGCACCAATGAAAATAGACAACCATAAGCAAAACTGTTTTATAAAGACGTTTTTGTCACCTTGTCCCAATAGTAACATTGCTAATTCTCGCCCAGTGTTAGCGAGAAAGGCCGTTGCAAAGGTTAATGGCATCGCTTTGCTGATCGTGATCCTGAGTGCGATATTTTGTAACCCCATCGCAAAAGCCAGCACAAAGTTAGTAGCCATCGGTATGGTAATTTTTTCAATAAAAATAGCGCTGCATAACAATATAGAAACAGCACTCATCACCAACCAACGATAGTTTTTTTTCTGCAGTACCGCAATCATTTCACCAACAGTGATCCCTGTAACAAACAGCAAAATTACACCTATATAAGCCATTGATTGACCATATTGATGGTTAGAAAGCAGCATCGCTACATGCGTTGTATTACCACTCATAAAAGAGACAAATAAACCATTTTTAAGGTGAATAAAACCAATAGCATCAACAATACCCGCTAAAAACAATAACAAAAAAGGCATCGTCGCAAGAATTGCAGACTTAATTACTGATATATTCAATGGCTTATAAGGTTTATGGTGATAACAATAAACTAAGTATTACATTAATTTTAGATATTTGACATACAGCTAAGTAGTAACATGTAGAGAGGATAAATATTAGGCTAGGAGTTGCCAATATTTTAATCGAAAGCATCAAAAAATGGTGAGTACCAACATGTACACACCATAAGATCATAAAATAAAAAGTGGTCTTATTTACTCAAAAACATTTCAATTTGGTCATGAGTAAGATCAATACCCATCTTATAATAATCACTGATCTGACTTGCCGTTACAAAATAAGTGTTTGGATATGTTGATTTAACTTCATCAATAAATGCATTTAAGCCAGCAACTTCAGCAGAAATTGATAATGACTGACGATGCAAATAGATGCCAAAAGGTGGTCGTGACGCGTCATTATAATGATTTAAGAAGTTTTCCATCCAAATATTTTTCGCTTCATCTGTAGAACAACTTTGATTACAAGCACCAAATACAGTATCCATAACATTTACAATTTTACCGTTAATGTATTTGTAGCCCATAAATAATTGATTACTTTTAGGCTGTGTCGCTACGGTATATTTAGGATAACCACCATCTTCCCAATTAAACTGCTCTTTTTGAGTAAAATCACAATGTACGTTATCCCAGCCACCCGCTGTTGATGTACAGTGGCGAACCCCCATTCTTGGTAACGTTTTCTCTGGCGGCGCTGACAGTGAAGAATCATAGTTAATATTTAGTTGATTCATTATTCCTTGTAAATGGCTTAATGAAACATTCTTATTTTCGCGATCCCAACCACTGCTGTTTGTATCTAAAAATGGCGCTCTAAAGCCTTTGATTTTATCGCTAGGAACCCCTGATGCCACCAAGAAGTTATAATTATTTTTTAGCTCATTTTCAATTTGAACTTGTGTTAACGGCTCACCTTGATTTCCTGAAGCAATAGCTGGATGAGAGTAAGTATGTAAAGCAAACTCATGTCCTTTTTTGTATAGATTATTGATAGATTTAGGATTACTCACGCATTGAGGATTACCCGTTGTCAACCCATCATCATTAACACAAACGATATCAAGCATGGATTCATCATATATCCACCCGCCAGCTTGCTGTACAACATTGACATAAAATGTTACTGGAATAGAACTATTCAATTGAGCAACACTTTTTTCCATCTCCTGATTCACACCGTCATCAATACTAATAACAACAAATTGTGGCTTACTCGTATCAACTGATGCAAAAGTAGAGAATGAAACTGATGTTAATAAAAGACATGCTAAGCGTTTGTTTTTCAAGTGGAACATAATGACCTTAAAAATATAAATAAAATTCGTGGGCATCATATATTAGTATGCATCACGTTCAATATTATATATGTAATAGATTATGTCGATTAAGATTTATATGTAACATTTAGCATATTGATGGTGTTAAGTGTATGATTAAACTAATTATGTTATTTATTAACAAGTGTAACTGCTTTCATATCTAATACTGATGAAGATATCGAAAACTACGAAAACTGGACTGCGAAAACTGGACAGCCATATCTTTTCTAGGAAAAAACCAATACAAATCTACCTAATTTAACTTCAATCGTAAAAGAAGAAAAAAAGAATAAAGGACAGCCATAACTTTTAAATAGTTAAATCACTATAAATACAAGTAATCACAAGATAAGAATATTAGATAAAGCTTTAAAAATGGAAATATCTACTACACGACAATAAAAAGTACACTATTTCCTGTATAGCAAGATCGCCAAAACCCACAATAAACAATTATTGCGGCAATAAGCTTCTACAATACGATAAATTTAGTTAGGGTGTAATCGTTGACTCGCTCTTTTACCTTTACACCAACGGCCACCAAAATGTTGTTGGAATGCACACATTCTCGACCATTTACCGCTAACATTAGTATAATGCGCCATAAAGTCATCGCTATTATCTAACCACGCTTCCTCACTGACACCAATTTGTTGTAATAATTTAGGTTGAGTGACTGGAATAGAGCCTTTTTTATCCTCACGAATACTACGTCCGGTCCAATCAATCAGCTCTAAATAATCAGCAAAATCAAATTGTATCCCTACCTGCTTAGCCTGATGTTCAGCCCCAACAAAAGGCAATAATCCAATTTTAGAACGCTTAACTGATGATGAATTTGAAGCTATTTTTTTTATTATAGCAGTTTGATTATACTCCACGATTCGCTGTTGAATTGAAGTAAAATCAGAATCTTGCAACGTTGTTGTTAATCCTGCACGGATGGGATTTAAATCAACATACATCATGCAAGAGAGCAATGCTTGTTCGTCTAACAACGCTTGAGATTTAAATCGCCCCTCCCAAAATGATCCAGTACAATCATCTTCTTTGTTGGCTTTACGCGCAATTTCTTCATTTAAACACCGCATAAACCAACTAATACTGCCTAATCGTGACTGCCATTCTGCAACCAATGTTGACAATGCTTGTTTCTTATCTACACCAACATCACCATTATTAACAAAATCTACCGCAATAGGATGGCCATTAAATAGCTGTAACCAACGGGAAATGACCTCTTGAGGTGATAGCGCCTGTTGTTGATGTATATCGATCTTTAATACTAAATGATAGTGGTTATTCATAACTGCATAAGCACAAACATCAATACAAAAAACCTCAGACAATTGCTTGATTTTACTAACGATCCAATCACGTCGATGTTGGTAATTTTTACCACTATACGGATCATCACCACATAAATAAGCCCGCCTAACACAGCGATTAATAATATGATAATACGGAGTAATTTGAGGTTCGATCAATTTACGTCTTGAGACTGTCATTTCTTCTACCATAAGCAACATGAAGCTTAAGTGTAGTGCCTTATCGAAAGTCTGCACTATTTTGGCTGTCCATATGACTAATACAAGTTCCTCCCTCGCTTTCATATGTATCTATGAGTTATGGCTGTCCTTGTTTGTTGCTTTTGTTTTTGTATGGCTGTCCATGTTAAACAACCTCACTAAACAATGGTTGCCCAAGATATTCATCACGTTTTACTCCTGGTAGTACAAAATAGTAACTGCCGCCAAAGGGTTTGATATAACGTTCTAGCGGTTCGCCATTGAGCCTTTTTTGAGTATCAATAAAACCAAATTGAAGATTTTTCTGGTAGGACATAAAAATAAGCCCCATATCTAACATGCCAAACGTATTTATGCCAAGTGAGTAACTGTAACTACGACGACGTAATTTTGCCGTGTACCTATCTGGATTACGAGGCTCAGCTCTGCGCATGTGTGAATTAAACAAAATACGATCCCCGTGTGGGTCTGTCTCATATTTAGGCGAATCATGCTCGTACTGCATTCCAATAGGAGCACCTGTTATTTTATGGCGACCAAAATCATTTTCTTGATCTTCTAAGGGTGTCCTATCCCAAAATTCAAGATTAAAACGGATTAAACGCACCGCTTGGTACGAACCACCAACACACCAGTTAGGTTCTTTATCTTTATCCGTAACCCATACTAATTCATCCATCAAATCAGTATTATCAGCAGGAGCATTACCAGTACCATCTTTAAACCCAAACAAATTTATCGGTGTTGTTTTATTATCAATATCACGTGACGGTAAAAAACCATCCATTTTCCAACGTGGAACTATATACATACTCGTATGCTGTAAAATATCACGCAAAGCATAAATCACACTCTCAGGACTATTTGCACAAATCTGCAACCCGATATCCCCTCCGCACCAATGAGAATCAAGTTGGTCATTAGGAAAGCTTTTCATTGCTACTAGGTAACGCGGCTTTAATTGCGTTAATCCAAATCGAGAATCAAACAAGCTCGCCCCTAAGGAAACTGTAATGGTTAATGAATCAGGATCTAAGTGCCCGCCCAACATTCCAGACTCTAAAGGAGGCATCTTATCAATTTTATTCACAGGTAAATTTTCAGATTGTGTCAGATAAGCAATTCGAGCCGTCAGCACTTTAAAGAGCATCTTAAGTTCAGCTAATGTCATTGCTGTTACGTTAAAACTAATAAAGGAAACATTTTTTTGCTCTTTCGTAATCACTCCAGCTTGATGTAGGCCATGAAAATCAATCTGTTGTTTATAATGACTTTCAGCCTCACGCTCTTGTGCCGCTATTGTTGGAACAGTAAGAACAGCACTACCAATCGCCAATGTTTTTAAAGCATTACGTCTAGATAAATTAAAACTTGATGGTGTTTTCATTACATCTATTTCCTTATTTTAAATACTCATACTTGTAATACACATCAAGGTTTAATGTTGCCCTTAGTGTTGCTAATAAATAAGCTTGTTGTGTTAAAACAGAAAATAACGCTGCTTTATCTTTTAAACTTAAATCGTTATAAGGTTTATACTCATTGGTATTAAGTTTATAGCTCTCTATAATCCCAATTATTTTTATATAGTTTTTCATTATTGGCATTGATGTTGAGTGTGGTACGAATAGCATGATGCCATCAAAAATATATTTAGAACCTTCTACATTAGCGGCAATATCAGTCAAATCAGAATTACTGTAGATATTTTCTTTACCAGCAAGCTTGGTTTCTAATATCATTTCAATAAAATCAGATGACGACTGAATCAGTTTTACAATATCAACCTGTTCTGTTTCAAGTCTTCGTTTTATGTCATTTACATTCATCAATAATTCATCAACAGCGCTCAAAGTCGCTTTAATGTTATGTTGATCAAATAATAGATATTCAACCAAATGAAAACCCTTGAAACGGTAGTCTGTTACGCCATCAAGAAAGTCACTAGAGCGCGAATTAATAATCCGATCAGTATGACCAAATAATCGAATAATAAGCCGAACAGTTTCATAATATTGATGTGCTTGAATGTAAGCCTTCTGAGCTTTGATCACATGACTATCTTTTAAGTTCTGCTTTAAACTATTTAGCTGTAAAATCGTATTGCCAATATTTTTAACCGCATAGGTCATGTATGCCGTGGTTATTTTTCGGTATTTTTCAGGTGTAGGAATATTACCTTTAGCAATAATAATCTCATTACCTGTTTGTGTAGGGGATCGTAAAGCCTTTGCAATAACGTTTTGTGAAAAAAATAGCCCAAACATTAAATAAACAATGGAAATACTTGCTTTATTACGCATGCTTTTTTCTCCGTACAAACAAGGCTGCAATAACAACCCAATACGAAACAAAAACAATAACACTAAGCCAAATAGGTTGTGAACGATAACCAAAAAAAGCATTTAGTAAATTGCCAACAATACCAGAATCATCAATAAATCCGGTCGTATTCCAAGCCGGTAAATAAAGAAAGTCAGGAATAGAATAATCATATTCAAGAAGTAGATTGATACTCTCTTCTGCGCCTTTAAGTAATAGTGACACTGCAAGGAATAACAATAAAACACCAGTAACATTAAAGAACACTCGCCAAGGAACATGATGATTTATCAATGAAAACAGATACAATGTCAACGCAGCAATTACGATTCCCCCAGCGACTTCTGCAAAGAAATCAACAGCATTATTCGTATTAAGAGACATGATAAAACCAGAAAGGAACACGACTATTTCACTGCCTTCACGAGCAATCGCAATCGCAACAATAAAAGTTACCCCCCACCAATTTCGTTTTTCGGTTTTCTGTGCTAATCCAGAGACAATGTCAGATTTCATCGAATGACTATGGCTATTCATCCAATAGACCATCTGCACAATTAACACACAGGCACTAAGCTCCATAAATATCATAAACAACGATTGGCCAGTGTCATTTAAAACATTAAAAACGCCATAAATGAGCAGTGCCAATAAAATAGAGCAGCTAATACCAATAACTACCCCGCCCCACAGATAACGTAACCCATTACGGCTATCAATATGCTGTTTAATCCAAGCGTAAATAATGCCAATTAATAACAAAGCTTCTATACTTTCACGCCAAATTACAAATAAGATTTGTCCCTTCATTGGCCTGGCTCTTTAGCTATGATCTTTCCGTGTGGTTGGTTTAAATGAAAGTCATCAAAAAAGGTATACGTTCCTTGTCTAAGCGGAGCAATAATCACGACAGAACTCGCGCCTGGCGCTAACACCTTTTCTTTTCGTAATTGAGTACTTTCAAATTCAGCGGGTTGGTTACCTATATTTGAAACTTTAATACGAATAATTTTATCAGTCGGTACATTTAAAACTGGAGGGATAAAGTCACCATTATTAATTTTCAAATAAACTGTATATTTTTCGGCAGCGTAAGCAGATATTGGTAAAAATAAATAAAATGATAGAATAATAAGTGATAAATACTTTTTCATTTTGCCTCAATATTAACTTAATAAACAAAAATAAGGGAAGCAGATCCTTCCCTTGTTATTTACAGATGAATATTAATAACTGCCTTTACGTCCAACACCTGCATAATTAAATTCCCAAGATACATCAAAAGGCTTAAACCAAGGTGCTACACCGGTTTCTTTATCAATATGGCGGAAAAACGGTGCATTTTTATTATATGATGGTGGATAAATGGTAAAGCTCACTTTATATTTTCCTTTTCCATCAAGTTTAATATTTTTACCATAATGAGGACCATCACTGGCAACCATTGGCATAAACATACCCGACTGAGTGGTTTCTTTCTCTCCTAATTTAGTGACCGAATATTTAATAGTTAAATATGGAATCCAATCTCCTTCCGCAAATCCATTTGGATTTTCATCAACGGAATGTATATCTGCCTCTAAATGAATATCAGCCTTATCCGCGGATAATTGGTCCATATTATTGCCAGCACCTTCCATATCCATAGTAATTGGCTGTAAATAAACCCCTTGAATTTCCATTCCATCTTTAATTGTGGGCTGGCCTAAAGGGTATTCTTGAGAAATGGCAGTAGCTGAAAACAAAATTAAAGCCGATGTGATTACGATAGGTGTTTTTTTCATTATCTATTCCCTGATTGACTACAATAAAGATGGTAATGATATTGATTATCGTTACGATCAATCAACCATTATCGTCAAATCGGAATGAAAACTAAGTTTTACAAAAAAACACAATTAACCATATTGTTTTACCTAAATTAACGATTAGATATTTAACAATCAATGAATTATGTTATTAATTTAATAAATAATGATATCCCCCTTAGCGTAATAAATATCGATAACTAGTTAACAAATAATCTTTTTATAAATACGATTTTATTAGTAATAAATATTATACATAGCGATATTTTAAGCATAATATATTCCTATATTGTCAATCACGCTATTTTAAACGATTGGATACCTATTATGAATACTCGACAGCCTGCTATAAAAATTTTCGCCGCAGGTAGCCTTAATACAACAATGACTCAAATAAAATCACAATTGGAACAATTAACCCAACGTTCAATAACATTTACTTTTGGCCCTGCGGGCTTATTATGTAAAAACATACAATCAGGCATGGACTGTGATCTCTTTCTATCTGCAAATATGGCTCATCCACAACATTTACAATCCATTACGACAATGAAAAACATAATGCCTTTTTGCCACAATAGTCTTTGCTTAACCATTGCCCGTCGTCATTATCAACCACATAAAACATGGCTCGATTATATTAGCAATCCAACATTGCTATTAGCCACATCAACACCAAACTGCGATCCTTCTGGCGACTATACGTGGCAATTATTTGATAAAATAGCGCAGTACAATAAACCATTAAGTGACCATCTAAAAAAAGCAGCACTACCTCTGGTTGGTGGAGTTAATACGTTAACCGTACCTACAGGGTACACCGCTGCATCGTTTCTTATTCAGCACCATAACATTGATATATTTATTGGTTATTCTCACTATCAATCGATTCTAACAAGTGATCCTGAATTAATAGTGATCCCTATTCCTGTTCAAGATAATATTTTAGCAACTTATGGCCTTGCATATAATGATGATGTTGCTCTTCCTATTGTTAATTACTTACTTTCAACTTCAGGGCAACACTGTCTTCAACAAGCAGGTTTTAATTCAATCCATCAAACAATGGAATAATGGTTTGATAAGGTTGTTGATCAACAATAAAAGTCGCTTGTTTAGTATTAACACCATAAGCTTGTTGAAGATTAGATAGATTTAATATTTTCTGACAGTCATCAAATAACCATTCTCCTTGAGGCAATAATAACAACGCTTTATCTGCGACTAAGAAAGCATGACTAGGATCATGAGTTGTGAATATTACACACTTATTATCTCGGCGAGCCAATGTTTGCAGTAATTGCAATACTGTTTGCTGATTATGTAAATCTAATGCTGATGTAGGTTCGTCTAATGCAATCACAGCACAATCAGCCACTAATGCGCGAGCAATTAAAACCAACTGTTGCTGACCACCTGACAACTGCGTAAAAAGACTATTAGCGAGTGATGAAATACCTAAATCAGCCAGCGCAGCTAAAGCCCGTTTTTCATCATCATCGGATGGTTGAAAGAACAACCCTATTTTTTGCGCCAACCCCATTAATACAACGTCAATCACATGATAACAAAAAGCAAATGCACACGACTGTGGTACAAAACCAATTCCACCGCGAACAGAAATATCACCAGCAAGCGTCGATTGAATATTAACAAGGTTATGTAATAGTGTTGTTTTTCCTCGACCATTAGCCCCTAAAATGGCACATACCTCACCTTGATGACAGACAAAATTCATTGGTGAAAAAAGCGGAACATTCGGTCCAAATTGTAATTGATTAACCGTTAAACAAATCTTCAAATGTGATGTCATTATTGTTGGCCTCTTTTTTCTCTGGCCAGTAAAAAGATAAATAATGGTGCCCCCAATAACGCCGTAATAATACCTAAGGGAATTTCAGCCTGACTTAGTGTTCGTGCAATATCATCCACAATAATCATAATCCCTGCCCCCATCCAAAACGACATAGGCAATAATCGTCGATGATCAGCACCTACAACTGACCGCGCTAAATGTGGAACAACTAATCCTATCCAACCAATACTTCCACTAACGGCAACTTGAGCCGCAATTAATACTGCACACAATAATAATACCCATTGTCTTAATCGAGTGGCCGATACACCTAACGATCTGGCGTCTGTATCTCCTAAGGACAAAATATTAATACGCCATCGTAATTGGTATAACACGCCGCCAGCGAGAAATAGTGGTATTAATAGTAATACCACTTTGTGCCAATTAGCGGTTGCAAAACTGCCTAATAACCAGAAAACAATACTGGGTAATTTTTCTTCAGTATCAGCAAGGTATTGAACTAAATTTACCAAAGCCGCAAAAATACCACTTAAAACAATCCCAAACAGAATTAGCATTAATCTGTCATTTTTGCCTAATAAATTGGCCAATACATAAATGATCACCAGCGCTAATAAGCCAAAAACAAACGTCGCCCCCATCATTAAAGCCGTAGGAAAACCAAGTAATATCGCTAAAGTGCCACCAAATGCAGCACCAGAACTCACGCCTATAATATGTGGATCAACAAGAGGATTATGAAAAACACCTTGTAATATTGCACCACTAAAGGCCAAACAACCACCAACACAAAGTGCAATAACAATGCGAGGTAAACGAATAGACCAAAGAACATGATTAGCTAAACTATCGTTTAAAAATGGATGTAAAAACTCATGTAAAAGTTGAGATAGTGATAACGGGTATTGGCCTAACATTAATGAAAACATTGCAATCATCGTAACGGCTATTAACGCAATGATAATGTCTTTTTTATATAACGAATTTTTCATTGAATATAAGCAGTACGATAAAACTGACGGTAATAACGCTGAACTTTTTTATTTAAATCAATATCTTTAAATAATTTAGGGTACAGTTTCTTTGCCATCCACCACTCACCCAATGCGATAGCTTCTGGCATAGGGTATCCCCACGCTTTAGCATATTCAGGCATCAAATAAATTCGTTGATTTTTAACCGCAGTAACCCACTTAAAATTAGGTTCATGATTAATTTCTGTTATCACATCAGGGAAACGATGCTGAACAAAAATAACCTGTGGGTTCCAGGTTAAAATTTGCTCCATCGCAACTTGGTGATAGCCTTTTAATGTCGATGCTGCAACATTATCGCCACCAGCACGCGCTATCATCACCCCTGTATATTTCCCTGAGCCATAAGTGCTTAAATCCGGGTTTGCCATATAAACATGAATTCGCTGACTAGGTTTAATTGTCGCTAACCGCTGCTTCAATTGATTTTGCTGTGCAAATGTAGCATCAATCAATGCCCTACCTTGCTGAGGCTTATTAACCACCGCGGCAATTAGCTGTACTCCTTCAACTAACCCTTGATCATAAGCCGATTCGTCGTCTTTTAACGTTGGATTTAGCTTATTCCGTTCAGAGTTAGGAGCATGACGTAAAGAAATAGCAATAATCGGAATCCCTTCACTTTCAATCTGCTTAATCATTTCAGCGGGAGCGTAATTAGCAACAAAGACCACTTGAGGACGCGTTGCTAAAAGGCTCTCGATATTAACCTGAGTTAAGTCCCCTGGCGTGGGCATAGTAACCAGTGACGGTGCTAAACGAATATAACCTTCACCTAGTTGTTTTTTCCAACTACGTTGAATACCAACAACCTTATTTAAAGCATCTAATTGATTAAGAATATTCAGCGTTTGATGCTGTAAGACGACAACACGATTAACATTATCGGGTATTTCAACCGAACGCCCTAGTTGATCGATAATATGGCGAGCAGCATAACTAGAAGGTGAATTAATCAATAAAAAAAGGAATACAGTTATGTGTAATATATGATAAAGCGGAGAAAAAAGCTTATTTTTAAACATAGATTCAGTTCACTAAAAAACGATATATACAAAACTATACATCGATATTTTTAATCTTTCAATTTAATTTATTCAACGTGGCTTTTTATAATCAGTTTTATATAAGATAACTAATTATATAAATCTATCTTTTAATTATAATTTATAAACATCTTTGAAAGAGAGCTAACTTACACACTCATGATAATTACTTATTAAAGTGATAATTACTATTAATTATTATTATCAAAATAATGACGTTAATATTTCAGCGATAACAAATAAGTTCCCATAAAATATTCATAGATTTATAAAAAGGACCATATGAAAAGCATAAACACATTAACTAAATATATTTTAATATTTATGTTATTAGGAATTGGTGTAGGATTTATTATTAATCAATTAGTTGAACCAAAAATACAGCAATCCTGGTCTGACAACATCACATTACTAACCGACATTTTTTTAAATTTAATAAAAATGGTTATCGCACCACTAATATTTTGCACATTAACATCAGGAATAATGAAATTAAAAGATCTATCAGCCATTCGTAATATTGGTGGAAGAGCAATTTCTTGGTTTATTATTGCATCGGTATTATCAATCTTCATTGGCTTGATCATGGTTGTATTAATTAAACCAGGTTCAGGTATGAACTTAATTTCAGCTAATGTACAATCACTGAATATTGATACCAATAGTTTATCATTTAGAGCATTCATTTCTCATATGATTCCAACCAGTATTGTTGGTGCTATGGCGAATAATCAGATATTACAAATTGTCATTTTTTCTTTATTTTTTGGCGTCGCGGGAGCATCCATTCCTCAACAACAAAATGAACAATTAGTATCATTATTAGAAGCTATTTCTAATACCATGCTAAAAGTGACCAATATTGTAATGCTGTTTGCCCCTTTTGCTATTTTTGCTTCTATTTCAGCCATTATTGCCACTCAAGGTTTAAATGTTCTTTTAAATTACACTCAATTTATTTTTGGATTTTACACAACCATTTTGATTACTAGCCTGATTTTAATTGGTCTTGGCTATATCTTTATCAAACAACAAGTGATCACCTTAGTTTCAATGCTAAAGAATCCCATTTTAATTGCGTTCTCTACCACAAGTTCTGAAGCAGCCTATCCAAAAACATTAGAGCAATTAATTAAGTTTGGTTGTTCTAAGAATTTAGCCTCTTTTGTACTACCGTTGGGATACTCTTTTAATCTCGTTGGTTCAATGTGTTATTGCTCTTTCTCAGCCATGTTTATTGCACAGGCATATAACATTTCGCTGTCTAATTCAGAAATATTCACTTTAATGATCACTCTCATGCTGGCATCAAAAGGCATTGCTGGTGTTCCACGTTCTGCCCTCGTTGTGTTAGCGGCAACACTACCAAATTTCCATATTCCAGCGTCAGGGATCTTATTACTAATGGGCATCGATCATATTCTAGATATGGGTCGTTCAGCCATTAATGTATTAGGTAACGGCATTACAACGGCAGTGATTTCTCATAATATCGAAGGATTACCAAATCAAGATCGTGATTTAGACGATCCTTTACTTGAAGCTGCAAAAGTTAATAGTTAGCCAATGTAGACTGTTCCATTATTTAATAAGGGTTGTTTAGCAGCCCTTTTTTCCGATTATTTACCTTAACCCCCACTCCAGTCATGCATCATCTTTATCAATTACACTAAACGTATACATCCCTCTATTTCATGATTGAGATAACGATGTTATTTCTTTTCAATTACCGCTCACCCACGTATATTTAGTCCACTTTTTTACCATCTGTCGCTCAATACCTCAAAGCATAAAGGAGTATGCCATGCATCAAACAATAACATCATTACTTATCATTGATCCTCAATACGACTTTTATGATGTTCCATTACATGAACAACTCACTTTAGGTAACCAGCCAACTGCGATCCCACCTTCTCTTCCTGTTCCTCACTCATGGGAAGATGCACAACGGCTTGCTACATTTATTGATAACAAACAAAAGAGCATTAACAATATCGTTGTAACCCTTGATAGCCACCATAAATACGATATTGCTCACGCGGTTTATTGGCAAAATAAGCATGGACAACATCCTGCGCCATTTACACTGATTAGCCATCAGGATATTGTCGATGGTTTATGGCTACCGACCAACTTAGAACTTCTTGATCACGTACTAGAATATACTCAATCCCTTGAGAAAACAGGAAAATACAGCCTGCTTATTTGGCCAACACACTGTGTCATAGATTCAGTAGGACATACCATTGTTGCCCCAATTCAAACAGCAATTAATGCTTGGGAAAAACAAACCGCACTTTTACATCACACCATATCTAAAGGTGAAAACCCGCATACAGAACACTATGGTGGTTGCGAAGCCGAATACCCACTACGCGATGATATAAAAACTCAGTTTGATCCCCAATTAACAGCACTAGTCGTACAAAGTGATCGCATCTTTATTTCAGGACAAGCTCTATCTCACTGCGTCGCTAGTACCGTTGAACAAATGGTCGATAAGCTACCACTTGCTGACATAAAAAAAATAACCCTCCTTATTGATACCACCAGCTCTGTTGCTGGCTTTGAACAACAAGCACAAGCCTTTGTTGAAAAAATGATGGCTTTAGGCGTTAACATTGCTAACACAACGGATATTGTGCCAAGTTAAAAAAAACAAATACTACTTATTTTTAAATAAAAAATCCGAGATGATAAATATTCTCGGATTTTAAGATTTAAATAACGACAACAATATGACCATAATAGGCAATACGGAAAGTTCTGCCGCTGCAAGCACATCTGTTACAACACCACTGAGCAAAAGAATAAAAACAGCCACTACACGTTGTGATAAAAAGCATTAGAATAAGTAATGCTTTAATCATTAACTAGCAATGAATATCCTGCCTAATTACAAAGAGTTTCAACAAGCACCAATACAATAAACGCTCATAAAATATAGATATTAGAACAATCTATTCTCAATATAACGTTAATATTTATTTATTAATGATAATTTTATCTATAATGAAACTTTTTCTAAAATTAACTATCAAACTATCCATTTGAAACAAACCGAAATTATTTAAGTAGTTAATTTATGGATTTTTTTTCCTTGTTAGATCTAATCAAGCAGATAACTGGTGTAATGTTCCCTATAGTTATGTTTTTTATTTCTGGCATTATCATATTAACAATTTCACGCACCTTTTTATGTATTTGGCAAAATGAACGTGTTTCTAATGCACAGGGTTGGAGAGTAATATTTATTTCTGGGTTGCGCATGGATATTGTAAGTATGTGCTACTTGGTCATATTACCTTGTCTTATCACACCTCTTATTATTGGCGTTCCTTATTTAAATCATATTTGGTTAATTATTCTTTCTTTATGGATCACATTAGGATTATGGCTATTAGTTTATATGGAAGCAGCAACACCATTTTTCATTAAAGAATATGATGTACGCCCAAACCGCCTATTTGTTGAATATCTTATCTATCCCAAAGAAGTGATGAGCATGATGTGGAGCGGTTATAAACTTGAGTTAGCACTGGGTTTAATCATTTCATTAACAACACTTTACTTTGGTTGGATATTCTCAAACTATCTTATTCAAGACCTCCAAACACCCAATTGGTACTGGCGTCCTATCATTGCCCTAAGCAGTGTTGCTTTATGTGTAATAGGTGCACGTTCGACATTCGGTCATCGTTCTATAAATCCATCCATGATTGCCTTTTCACATGATAACCTCATGAATGATTTTCCATTAAATTCAACATATTCAGTTCTGTATGCAATGAAACTAATGCGCAAAATAATTGACTCATCCACTATTTATCCCCCAATGGAAAAAGAAGACATTATTCAGACTATAAAGGAAAATAGTCAATTACCCGCAGACGCTTTCAATTATCAGCCACTACCAACACTTGCCTACCACAAAGCAAGTAATACAGGTAAACGTAAGAACATCGTTATTTTGCTACAAGAGAGCCTTGGTGCGCGTTTTGTCGGTGGATTAGGAGGCTTACCATTAACGCCAAATCTCGATCTATTAATGCAAGAAAGTTGGAATCTAACTCGACTGTATGCCACAGGGACACGTTCAATTCGGGGGATTGAAGCTGTTACTACTGGCTTTTTCCCAACGCCAGCTAATGCCGTTGTAAAATTACCTAAAAGTCAAAATAATTTTTATTCAATGGCTCAAACACTTAAAGATGAAAATTATCATACTCAATTCATTTATGCTGGCGAAAGTCATTTTGACAATATGAAAGGCTTCATGCTGGGTAATGGTTTTGTTGATATCCAAGATTTACCCACATTTCATAATCCAGAATTTATTGGATCATGGGGCGCGTGTGATGAAGATCTTTACAACAAAGCACATCAACAATTTAGTATGCTTTCTCAACAAGATAAGCCCTTTTTTAGCTTAGTATTCACAACAACAAATCATTCACCTTATGATTATCCACAAGACAAAATAGAGCCTTATAATCAACCTGCAACCACGCGAGAAAATACCGTTAAATATTCAGATTACGCACTGGGTAAATTTCTAGAACAAGCTAAAAAATCAGATTATTGGGACGACACTATTTTTGTATTGGTAGCGGATCATGATTCGCGTGCTTATGGTGACCAAATAGTACCAATAGACTGCTTCCATATTCCTGCGGTCATTTTTGGTGGCGGTATTTCTGCATGTGAGGATAATCAATTAGCCAGTCAACTTGATTTACCACCAACGTTATTATCAATGGCTGGCATTAATGCTTATCACCCAATGATGGGTAATGACCTCACCAAAGAAGTAGAACAACATAAGCAAAGAGCCATCATGCAATACCACAATAACTTTGCATGGCTAAACAAAGATAACCATGCTGTTGTCTTTCAGCCAAACAAAGATCTAATGACCTTTCACTATGAACCGACAACCCATGCATTGATACCACATGAATTACCAGACAGCGAAATAAAAACAGCGAATGCATTCGCGTTATGGGGCAGCTTGTCTTATAAACAAGATTTCTATCAATGGGATAAAATAAAGGCTGCACAAGCTAAAAACACTCAAAATTAATATACCCGCCGCTTTAAGACTTAAGGACTGCCATATATTTGAACACTTTTATGGCTGTCCTGTCTTTCCTATTCTTGAAACAAAGAGTAAAATGTAAATTAGTACCGATCATCTAAACAGCGATGACATTTACAGCTCTAATCTATAATCCTATGGCTGTCCTATCTTTTGTCCTTTTTAGCTTTGCTAATTAATAAGTGTTTGTGCATTATTGTACCCGTCGTTTAAATTTCAAAACGCGTCGATAAGTGATTATAGGTGAGTCACATCATCATAACTCTTCTTGCTAAATCAAATAACTAACAGCTTTTATCCAACAACTGAGCGTGACTATTATGACCTTTTCTTCCATCAAAACCGCTATTATTGGCTACGGCTTTTCAGCAAAAACGTTTCATATTCCCTTTATTAACACCTTACCAGAATTTGAATTTACAGCGGTAAGCACCCGTAATAGTGAAGCAGTAAATCGTGACTGGCCCAATGTACAACATTATGAATCTGCGCAAGATTTATTGAACCACTCTGATGCTGAACTTGTCATTATCACAGCCCCTAACGACGTCCACTTTGAGCTCGCTAAACAAGCACTTGAAAACGGTAAGCACGTCATCATAGAAAAACCATTTGTAACCAACATTGCCGATGGTGAAGCATTAATTGCCCTTGCCGCAGAGAAAGACCGAATCTTGAGCGTGTATCACAATCGCCGTTGGGATGGTGACTTCTTAACAATTAAAAAGATGATTGAAGAAAAACGTTGTGGTGAGTTAAAGCATTTTGAATCTCATTTCGATCGTTTTCGACCAGAAGTTCGTCAACGTTGGCGTGAACAAGCCACCAATGGCGGTGGGCTTTTGTTTGATTTAGGCTCGCACCTTATCGATCAGGCACTGGTACTATTTGGTATTCCTGATGCGATTACCGCACAATGCGAAATCATGCGTGAAGGTTCAACAAATGTCGATTACTTCAATATTGTTCTGCACTACCCTAATCATTTAGCGACCTTACATGGTGATTTATTCAGTGCTGGTCCAAACAAACGTTTTACGGTGAAAGGCACGCAAGGAAGCTATGAAAAGAATGGCTTAGATCCACAAGAAGCGCGTTTAATTGCAGGCGTTTTGCCTAACAAACCACAATGGGCAAATGAAACACCAGAACAATATGGTCATTTCTATAATGCAGATAGTAGCGAAACCATTACAACTGAGTCTGGTTGCTATCAACAATACTTTCAAGAACTGGCATTAGCGATTAACACTAATACAGCGCCACCCGTAACCGCAACAGACGCGTTATGGAATATCAAACTGATTGCACTTGCAATGGAAAGTAGCCGCCAAGGCAAGACGCTTACTATTGATAAATGGTGATAGTGGTTAATTAAGACAGCCATTCTCTCTATCAAGCCAAAGGCAGGACAGCCATATGTTTACATACTTTTATGGGTGTCCTATATTTCTTCATAATTAAAGAGGTTCTAATTATAAATCAATGAATTAAATTTGATTAGTTCACGCCAAGGATAACGCTCGACTTCTTTTCAGCACCACCCTTCATGACATTCGCAATATTTACTTATATAAAGCTGCTTGGGCTTGTCCAACACTTCGAATAGGTGTCGGCTACGCGACACGTATTCTTATTTGTTAAACTTCAAACATATGATTTGCTGAACCTTTTCCCATTCGAGCATTATTTAAATTAAGCGTACCAGTACCATCGTTAAAAGCATAAAATGCTGAATATTTACTCAAGATATCTTCTAACGCTTTAAATTCAACCATATCAGAAGGCTCTATAACCCATATTGAAGCTGTAACATATGCAGGGTTAGTTTTATTTATTTTACAACAATACTTAAAATCAGCTAAATGTTCGATTAAAAACCTTAACCCTCCTATAAAAGTTTTTTTATCCGCTAATTGAGCTTCAAATGCAACAACCATTGCCATTTTTGAATAATCAAGATTACTTGAGTCCAATTCTTCAACGTTAGAATAACTTATCGCATATGACCCTTCAGGAAATACCGTAGGGTCTGTTTCCATGATATGAGAAATAGCTTTTGGTGTTGGAAATTTAAACTCAATACTTTCAGCTGAACCTAATAAGGTAAGCGATGTCAATATCACTCCTGTTGTTTTCTTTGCCCATTTTTTTAGCTGATCTTTACTACTAAAAACTTTCCTTTTCAATTTGAACTCCATACTCAATAAAGAGATTTAACGCCGTAATAACACATACGAACGCCTTACTTACAAGCCAAAGATAGGACAGCTATATTTTTATTTTAAAAACTCAACGCCCGGCAAGTAGATTCCTTATCGCCCTCGCGGGTATTAAGCCACAACATATCCCATCTATGCGCTATTTAAAAAAATGACGGTCGTTGAACCATTAACACTTTTATGGCTGTCCTGTCTTTCACTTATAGAGTACCGTCAGAATTGTTCAAAATGGATTACAAAAATTATGGGTGTCCTATGTTTTTTCTCTTTTCAGTATCACCTTTCATAACATTCCCAATATTTATTTATATAAAGTCGCTCGGGCTTTGTCCAACACTTCGGATAGGTGTCGACTGCGCGACGCATATTCTTATTTGTTAACTGCGCTTTTCAGCTTTAATTACACAAACAGAAAACAGCTCTTTCATTGGCACATAATTACAATGATAACCATGGATATTTGCGGCTACCCACTGCTCAGAAGTAATGCCTGAAAAATTAATATTGTAACCACAGTTGATTGCAATATGCTCAAACAACAAACGTTGGGCACGACCATTTCCTTCACGGAATGGATGTAAAACATTAATATCGCAATAATACTCAGCTAACTTAGTAAGAAATTCATCGTATGGTAGATCTACTAAATACTTATCTTTTTCTAACATTGAAAATAGATTATTTGCTTCTTTTTCAATCCTAGCTACATTACAGAAACGTGTATTTCCCTTTGAAATATCAATCGTTCTTAACTCGCCAGCCCATTCAAATAGATCGGAGAATAACATATGATGAATTGAACGCAGATAGCTGAAATCGTAAGGAGGCAATTGAAACTCTATATACATTGCAGCTAACGTTGTTAAATCACGTTCTGCAGCCTCTAATACCGCTTCATTGTTGATATTGAGTTTATTAACAAGAACCGTACTATTTTCGTAAGTATAAGGATCTTGTGTTGTGCCATATTTATCAGCCATTGAGCGCCTCTAACGAATTTACGTTTGAGTATTTGTTTAACAAAATTTGACGTTGTTGATCTCTGTCGAGTGATAAATCGAAATTACTAGCAACATCATGCCCCTCTAAACGCATACTTTCTTTAAAGTTATCCATTTTAACTTGCTCGAAATAGGCATGCTTTTCTTCGTAAGAAGAAAGCATTGAATTACTTGGCATAACTAAATCAATATCATTAAGTTGAGACTGGATCGCTTTCCCTGATTCAAAAACACCCCAGCTATTAATAGAAAAACGGAAGGTTCGGCCCTGGCGCTCTCTTTGAATGTTTAAGCCTAAATTTTCAATTAATGAATTAACTACGGATTGTACTTTACGTTCAGAAATACCAGTTGCAGCTACGATAGCTTGAGTATTTGGAGATTCTAATCGTGTCATTGCAGCTAAAACTAATAATTCGTATTTCATGCTTAACTCGCACATTTATGCGGAAATAATATTAGTTTACAACTCAAAGGGAATGATTACCATATTTGAAAGCTAAATTAACAAAGAAGCAGTTAACAACTTATTATATTAACAACTTACCCGAATTTGTTCTTTAAACACGCGCCCGTATTTATCTCGCAATAATATAAAAATCATTATAAATCAGATACATTTTTAGCTATTAATCCCGATAGTAATCACAAAATCGGGCACTTGCCATCTAGTTTCTGGGTTTTCGACTAGTAGTCGTCAGCAGAACATAGGAAAGACATATCTTTATTTTAAAAATTAAACACGCGGTTAGTAGATTCCCTATCGCCCTCGCGGGCATTAAAACAGTCAAGTCTCATCTATGCGCGATTTGAAAAAATGACGGTCATTGAACCATTAACACTTTTATGGCTGTCCTGTATTTCCAACAAAATAGGGCGTTTTCCATCTAGTTTCTGGTTTTTTGACTAATAGTCGTCAGCAGAATACAAACATAGGACAGCCATATCTTTATTTTAAAAACTCAACGCGTGGCAAGTCGATTCCCTATAACCATCGAGAGTATTAAAACAGTCATGTCCCATCTATGTCCTATTTAAAAAATAACGGTCTTTGAAACATTAACACTTTTATGGCTGTCTTTTCTTTTTATATTTCTAATTCATCTAAGATTCTTTTTATAGGATAAGGCATAATATCTGAGATACGAGAATCCTTAATAAAATAATAGTTTGCTATATAAACCAAACTATTTATGTTAATAGGGATGTTAATATTTCCATTTAATATTTTTAATATTAATTTTACTCTATTTAGGCGGTATAGTTTTTTTCCTATATCATCTTTATTAATAATATCTTCAAGAGCTTGAGTAAGCTCATTGCCAGTTCTAAGTCTAAACTTATTTCTTAACATTGGAGCCCACTCTCTAGACTTATAATGCCTATAAGCAAGATCTTCAAATAACCTCATCATTCCCCATTCAGAAGTTTCTAAACTAGCAAATATACCGTTTAATGCACGACTTAAATCATTATGATTATTCCAGTCAGATTTACATTTATACCTTAAATCATGTTCAACTTCATGCCAGCCTTCAGATAATATAGTTCTAAATTGAACCTCAAACGTCTCATCAACCAACTTATTACTACGTAACACTTGACTATCGTTAACTATTTCTTGTGGAAGCTTAAATATAAAATTACATCTTGTAGCTTCAAATTGAGTTATATTTGTAACATCTACTTCTTGAGATATAAATGTATATAATTTAGCTATTGCTTTTTGAGCTATTTTTAAATCATCAGGAAAATATAAAGCAATTCGGATACCATAAAGGTCTTGAATTTTCTTTCCTGCTTGAGAATAATGCCCCTCTCCTTTTAATTTTATTTTCTCATCTATTGATAATGAGGTCTTCGCTCTTGAAAAAACTCGAAAGAGAAGTCCTAATCTATTAAGTTCTTGCTCTATATTCCTATGTAATATTTTCACTAAAACTTCTTCATAATTCTTCATTGTGTTCTCCCTAGAGCTATTTTTATTTCTCCTATAAGATCTATATTAATTTCAAGGAATGATCTTTTATCTGGTACAGATAAATAACCTGCTTTCTTTAGCTTTTCAATAGACTGTAAAATAGCATAATGATTAAATAATTTATTCTTAGTACATAATGCACCAATAGCTCTATGCTTATGAAACGTTTGACTTCCTCTTGGATAAAATTTCTCTAAAACATATATATCACATTTATTAAACTCATCCTTACAATCATTACCCTCATCTACTTTTATCGGATTAATAAGATTGATAAAATCATTATCATCACTACAACCCAAAAAATGAATATTATTACTACAATCAGTAGATTCACCAACGACTGTACATTGATAAAAACTGCTATTAATAAATGTTGTACTCTTAATATTTTCCACATGAAAATGACAGCTTGAAAATTTACAACCTATAAATACAGTCTCTTGAATATCAGCTAACTTACCAAGATGAATGTCAGATATAGCTAATTCTTCAACCGTTTCACCATCTAAATCCATTCGCATTTCATCTGTCAATAACTTGTTATATTTAACCTTGTCACAACCATTAATAAATTCTAAAACAAACTTAAGTGACTCCCATAATATTTGTCGTTCTTCTTCAGTCCTTGGCAAATAAGCTTGAATAGCAGGTTCTATAAATCGTTTATCTCCATCCCATTCCATTGTAGAGTCCTCTATAATAGAATCAGCACAGAAATTACCTAAAACAAATTCATTTACAAATCCTATTCCTTGAGAATCAATACTCTTACGATCTAGTAAAGCATGACTAGTTAACTTATTTACTAACTCATCTGTCGTTGGTCTAGTCTCAGCAGGATAATGTTTCCTTGATGTTTCAATTAATGCTTGATTATGGTCTAATATTAGCGCATATATATAGTCTCTTGACTCACTAGTATAATCAAACTGTATCATGTCATCTGCAATTGTTCTTAATATTTTATATTGTTCTTTTGGCTCCATCATCAAATCTTGTCGCTTTCTTTCACGCTCCATCATCGAATCAAAATATTTATCTACTAGTTTAGTCGAGTCTTGACTCACTTGATCAAATTCATCATTAGATATACATCTTAAAAAAGAAAGTAATACTGGATTCGAAAGATTTTCAATAGGGAAACCAGCCTTTGAAATACGATCTAACCTCTCGGAGGATAACCAATCTTCAATACAAGGCTCTTGTATTCTTAACCTTATTACATCAAAATCATTTTCGTGTTTATCAATCCAATGATGAAATTCATCACCATCAAATATAGCTGTACGTCTAGTTGTTAATACAACTTTTGCTTTATCCGTGAGGAGTTCACTAATTGTATCAAGCATTGGTTCTGTTGTTTCATAGTTTTTACTATCATCAGTTGCTGATTCATGTAATAGCTCATCAAAACCATCAAGAATTACTGGGACTTTTCCACTTTTTATTTCAGCTCTAACAAGCGATGAACTTAATAATGGAAAACTTCTATCAATTTCATCTAAAAGAACATAGCGAAATATTTTAGCCTGTCTGTTTCGTGATAATTCAGAAAAAAGTGGTAATTGATACTCTTTAGTATTAGTGATTTCTTTAACTAATTCATAAGCTGAGCAAGTTTTTCCAAAGCCAGCTGCTGCTTCAACCAAGAATAATATAGGTTTAGGTGTATCTAAACGATCCAATATTTCTTGAATTACAGTAAGGTTTCCCTCTTTATTATTTACATAATATTGAGTTTTAATATATGTATAAGTTGCTTTGTCTGAATGAATTTTTACTAACGAATCAGTAAACTCATCATAGTCTCTAATAAGCCTTTTTCTTGTGGACTCAATATTAAAAAAGCCATTAAATAATGGCTGTCTCAACTTCATCTACCGATTGATATTGTTTTGTTTGGCAAGCATAACCAAGATCTTGAAATTCCTTCAATACTCTAGAGGCATCAACATTATTCTTTAGTGGTATTATATCTGCGTTATGATAATGACCCGTTCTTATTGAAAAGATAGCAACATTTTCATCTAAATTAGGTTGCACTTCAAAACCATATCTTTGATAAGCTTTTTTTAACTTCCCTATATCTAACACGTTAATATTTCTTTAAAAAACCATCAATACGCCATTATCGCATACAAGCACTATTTTGCTCAATCAATAATTATAAGCCTACATATTTCTCAAATTAATAAATAGAAAATCAATATTTTACTTCTAAATCTCAACACACTATGTGTAAATTCCTGATCATAAAAACAACCACAAACAAGACAGCCGGCTTTTATAGCTATCCTGTTTTCAATTTTTCAATTTTTCAATTTTTCAATTTTTCAATTTTTCAGTGGAGAATAAGCATTAAATAGCAGCTGTCAGCACTTAATATGAAGATACAAATTACCTAGAACATAGGACAGCCATACCATTATTTTAAAAACTCAACGCGCGGCAAGTAGATTCCCTATCGCCCTCGCGGGTATTAAAACAATCGTGTCCCCATCTATGCCCCATTTGTAAAAATGACGGTCGTTGAACCATTAACACTTTTATGGCTGTCCTATCTTTAGAGTACCGCCATGGATTACGATAGTTATGGATATCCTATGTTTTCTTAACGCGTAATAATTAAAAAGGAACTAATTATAAAACAATGAATTAAATTGATTGGTTCACAACAAGGATAACGCTCGGCTTCTTTTCAGCATCACACTTTATAATATTTTCAATATTTACTTATATAAAGCCACTCGAGATTGTCCAACATTTCGGATAGGTGTCGGCTGCGCGACACATATCCTTATCTGTTAAGCGTTCTACATGAGTACCATTAGGTTAGGAACTTTATCTCCCATATCACTTGGTTCCACCTGAGACAACATCGTATCAAAAACATCGATAAGCGCCTGATTTTCAACTTTTTCAAAACTCGTTAGTTGACTAAGAACATCATCGAAGTTTCTTTTACAATCGGAAATATTTTCGGGAATTGGTAATATTCCTTCATCTATTTTTCCTTGAATGACTTCTAACTTTTCTAACCAGAAGCTGAGATGATAATCGCCAATTTTTTCTTCTTTGCGTAATTTACTCAATAATTTTTGAGCTTTCTTACCTTCACCATTTTTTGTCAATGCCAACAGTAACTTATCTAGAAGAAACATATCGTTGTCGGAATTACCTTTTATATCACTAAGATCTAATATTGAACTAAGAACCCTGACCCTAATAGAAGGTAAAAATGTAGAAAACAAAACGGCAGTAACTTCTGTTTTACGGATACCACCATCTTTCATCAAATCTATCAGTGCATAATCGAACAAAGACAATGCCTTAACGATTATTTTATTTACTTCAGATTCTTTAATCGTTTTACTAGGGTTGTAGTGGGATGCGATATCACCGAATTGCTTGATCAAATTTAAAGCATCTATTAACTCGTCAGAGCACCATTCTCTTAAAATCTTAATTTTCTCACCAAGAGATAGTTTGTTGAACTTGTCTTCACCGACTTTTTCTTTTGCATTAGCACTAAAAAACAAATCGATCATCATTTCTGCATACCATCTAGCGGTACTTGCTTTTGTTTCAAGAGATGTTTTTTCTGAAACTAAGTCATAAAGTCGATGGTGTCCGACTTTGGGAACCAAATGATCTTTCATTGATATATATACTCCATAAAACGCTTAACAACTTATTATATTAACAACTTGCCCGTATTTGTTCTTTGAACACGCGCCCGTATTTATCTCGCAATAATATAAAAATCATTATAAATCAGATACATTTTTAGTTATTAATTCCGATAGTAATCACAAAATCGGGTACTTGCCATCTAGTTTCTGGGGTTTCAACTAGTAGTCGTCAGCAGAACATAGGACAGCCATACCTTTATTTTAAAAACTCAACGCGCGGTTAGTAGATTCCCTATCGCCCTCGCGGGCATTCACTGTAGGGAATGACGACTGCTGTTTGGGTGTATGGGTTATCTGAAAGAGTGAACTTAGGAACATAGCTGAGGAATATAAGGCAGCTATATCTTTACTTTAAAAACTCAACACGCGGCAAGTAGATTCCCTATCGCCCTCGCGGGCATTCACTGTAGGGAATGACGGCTATTGTTTTGAGTGTATGGGTTATCTGAAAGAATAAACATAGGAGCATAGTGGAGGAACAATTGAAAAAATGACGATCGTTGATACATAAAAAACTACACCCCATCACAACAATAAAACATTCACCAATTTAATATATTATGTATTAACAATCTCGCGTAGTATTCGTAACGTGTTATTTCTTAATAAAATAGAGTGACAATTAAATTATTCTGAATTAGGATAATTGCCATTAGTCGGGGGGCGTTAAGCTGAGATCACTGTAATGGTGGGACCCGTTGAACCTGAACCAGTTAACACTGGCGGAGGGAACTAACTATCAACGGATTATCAACGTTAATAGATGCAAGCTGAGTCAACTGCACACTCTCATACCGCAGTTTACACTTCCTCGCTTGATAACTTGTTCCTCATGCTAGCGCGTAAGGAATGAAGTATGTCACACACCCCATCATCGCATCACACAACTACCCCTATTGTATTGACGATTGCAGGATCAGACAGTGGCGGCGGCGCAGGTATTCAAGCTGATATTAAAGCCATTTCAGCAACAGGTAGTTATGCTTGCTCGGTTATTACGGCGATTACCGCCCAAAATACGCAAGGCGTTAGCGGCATACTTGCCATTCCTCTTGATATGGTTGAGCAACAGCTGGACGCCGTATTCAGCGATTTAAATATTCAAGCCGTCAAAATTGGCATGCTCGCCGACAGTGATATTATTCGACTGGTTGCGGCTAAAATTCGTCATTATCAACCGAAGTTTTTAGTCATTGATCCAGTGATGGTTGCCACAAGCGGTGATGTGCTTTTGCAACAACATGCCATTACTACCCTCAAAACAGAATTACTGCCACTGGCTGATATTATTACCCCTAACCTACCAGAAGCTGCTGCATTAACGGGTTTAGACATTCCACAATCACTGGCTGATATGCAAGCGATGATCAGTGCGTTACGGGAGATTAATCCTTATGCAGTGTTACTCAAAGGTGGACATTTAGAGCAAAGTAGTGATAGCACTGATTTACTCATTCTCACCACTGACGTTATTGAGCTCACTACCCCTCGCATTAACACCAACAACACTCACGGCACGGGTTGTACTCTGTCTGCGGCTATCGCATCTTATTTAGCTCAAGGCAATGATCTTACAACGGCAACTACCTTGGCTAAACGCTACATTACTGCCGCCATAACCGCTGCCGATGAACTCAATATCGGCCATGGTCACGGCCCTGTGAATCACTTTTTTACAGGTCATCATCATGTGCGCTGATCTGGAAATCACCATTACTAATGGCAGTTTACGCTATCACTCAACGAAAAATGACCAGCAAAATAACGCGGTAATTGAAAACCTAAATTTAACCATTGCCGCTAATAAATGGACTTGTCTGGTCGGTAAAAGTGGCTGTGGTAAAAGTACGTTGATCAAATTTTTAGCCGGATTACTCACCGAAAGTACCCAATGGCAAGGTCAACTGATTATTTCAGATAATCAGCCTTTAACGGGACGAGTCGCTTATATGGCACAACAAGATCTGTTATTGCCTTGGTTAACGGTATTAGACAATGTTTGTATTAGCAGTAAGTTCGGTCATCACGATTCAATACCCAATTTAAAACAACGGGCAATGACATTATTAGAACAGGTTGGTTTAGCCGATAAACATCAACTACTACCACAACAATTATCGGGCGGTATGCGCCAACGAGTAGCTCTTGCGAGAACACTGTTACAAGACCAACCGATTGTATTGATGGATGAACCTTTCTCCGCATTGGATGCCGTCACCCGTTATCGCTTGCAAGATCTATTTGTAAACTTACTCAAGCATAAAACCGTGGTGCTGATAACCCATGATCCTCAAGAAGCGATTCGATTAAGTGATCAACTGTATATTTTGCAAGGCGAGCCCGCTTTTGCGACTGCGTTATCGTTACCCACATCATTACCACCACGGCGCTTTGATGCTGAATCAGCCAGCCACCAGCAACGTATTTTTGACATATTGGCACACGATCATGACTGATATTACCCGTTTAATCGCTACCAAATCGCCGCGTCAACAGCGGCACCCACAGCGTGAACTGGCAACACCGATACGATTACTGATCAGTATTAGCGTTCTACTTGGGTTATGGCAACTCACCGTGATGGTGTTTCACTTGCCGAGCTTTATTTTACCGCCACCACTGGCTGTAGCGCAGCGATTAGTCTCCCGCTATGACGTTCTGTTAAGCAATACATGGGTGACCAGCCAAGAGATCATTCTAGGGCTGATACTCGGTTTATCATTAGGGCTATTTTTTGCCTTACAAATGCTGCTGTTTAAGCCCGTTAAACGATGGTTATTACCATTACTGATTGCCAGTCAAGCCATCCCTGTGTTTGCTATCGCTCCGGTATTAATGCTGTGGTTAGGCTATGGCATTGGTTCTAAAGTAGTAATGGCAGCGTTAATTATCTTTTTCCCTGTCACCACATGCTGTTATGACGGCTTACGTAATACCCCCACTGGTTACCTTGAATTATCAGCCACCATGGGCGCAACTAAATGGCAACAACTTAAATATATTCGCTTTCCTGCTGCTTTACCTGCCTTAGCTTCTGGCATTCGAGTCGCGGTGGTTATTGCTCCGATTGGCGCAGTCGCTGGCGAATGGGTGGGCGCAAGCAAAGGCTTAGGCTATTTAATGCTGCAAGCCAATGCACGGATGATGATTGATGAAATGTTCGCAGCGCTATTTATTTTATCGCTGTTATCAATATCGTTGTATTTCATCACGGACAGATTATTAAAACGCCTGATCCCGTGGCAACCGTAAACCCCGCTTAAATAGAAAAATGTAACCAGTACTCATTTAATACTTAATATTTAAAGGATCTATTGTGAAACGTATTTTGTTAATTACTTCAACAATGTTATTGCTGTTTGGCCTATCGGTGAGTGCAGAAGCTGCAACCGCTTCCCAAAAGCTCACCAAAGTAAGCCTAATGCTTGATTGGTTTGTTAACCCAAATCATGGTCCGATTATTATTGCTCAAGAACGCGGGTATTTTAAACAGCATGGAATCGAGGTTGATATTCAGCAACCTGCCGATCCATCATTACCACCGAAATTAGTCGCCGCCAATAAAATCGATCTTGCCGTTTCTTATCAACCCAATTTAACGATTGATGTCGCTGCTGGCTTACCTTTAATTAAAACCGCCACTCTAATTGCGACACCGCTTAATACATTGATGGTATTAAAGAAAAGTGGCATCACTGATTTATCACAACTGAAAGGTAAAACCATTGGTATTTCAGTCGCAGGTAATGAAGATGCAACTATTGGCACCATGCTTGCTGATCACGGAGTGAAACTAAGCGATGTCAATATCGTTAATGTCGGCTGGGCGCTATCATCTTCATTAGCATCAGGGAAAGTTGATGCTATTTGGGGTGGATTACGTAACTTTGAAACCAATCAATTAGCGTTAGAGGGCTACCCGACTACGTCCTTTTTCCCTGAAGAGAACGGTATTCCTAGTTATGATGAATTGATCTTTGTTGCCAACAGCAAACATTATAACCGCCAAGCGATCACCGCTTTTAATACTGCTATCGCACAAGCAACCACCTATATCATCAATCATCCAGATGCTGCGTGGAAACAGTTTATTCAATACGCACCCGATACGTTAGATAACAAGCTTAACCATAATGCATGGAACGACACTTTAACGCGGTTTGCTTTGCGTCCTGCGGCTGTCGACTTTAAACGCTACGATGATTACGCCCAATTTCTATTTAAACACCACGTTATAACGCAACTGCCTCAAGCTAAAAATTATATTGGCAGCTTCTAAGGAGAGATCACATGACATACCAAGATTTAATTGATGCTTGCCAACCCCAGTGGACCACCTATACCCAGCACCCATTTGTGATGCAACTTGGCCAAGGTACACTGCCCCACCATTGTTTTATGCATTATTTAAAGCAAGATTTTTTATTCTTAAAACAATATGCACGCGCTTATGCATTAGCGATTTATAAAGCTCGCACCTTAGCCGATATGCGTCGAGCACTACCAAGTGTGACCGCTTTATTGGATCATGAAATTGCGCACCATATTGATTACTGTGGCGCTTGGCATTTAACCGAACAAGATATGGAACAAGAGCCAGAAGATGTCGCAACAGTCGCTTACACTCGCTATGTATTAGATGCAGGTATGCAAGGGGATATCATTGATTTATATGTCGCCCTTGCGCCGTGTGCGATTGGTTATGCTGAAATTGGCAACTTGCTGGCTAATGATACAAAAACCGTGTTTGACAATAATCCCTACCATAGCTGGATTGCATTATATAGCGGTGAAGAGTATCAACAAGGAGTTGCCACCGCGACGGTATACCTTAATAACCTCCTTGCAGAAATTTCGCTACACAGTCAACGAGGTCAGCAACTGGTTCAAACCTTTAAAGTCGCAACCGAAATGGAAATCGCGTTCTGGCAACAAGGGCTCAATGCCGGAACTAGCAACACAAGGGCTATTAACCATAAATCAGGAGCTGTCGATAATGCATAACTCATCACAACACACAGCGACTTCAGCTTCATTAACTGAAAGCATTATCACGGCACTGGCGCTGGTCAGAGAACAAAAACCATTAGTAGTTAATATCACCAATTATGTAGTGATGAATAATACTGCCAACGCCTTATTAGCCATTGGTGCGTCACCTATTATGGCGCACTCACGTCAAGAAATGGCTGAGATGATGCACATTGCAGGATCATTAGTGATCAATATTGGCACCCTTGATAGTGAATGGATTGAACGGATGCTATTTGCCGTTGAACAAGCTAATGCCAATAATAAGCCGATAGTGTTAGATCCTGTCGGCTGTGGCGCAAGTGTATTACGCACCCAAACTGCCCGCACTCTGGCAGCGAATGCCAATAATCTGATCATTCGTGGTAATGCATCTGAAATCATTGCCCTTGCAGGTGAAACCAGCCAAACCAAAGGCGTTGATGCGCTTGATAGCAGTGATACCGCATTAACCGCCGCACAAGCATTAGTCGCACAATACCAAGCTAATGTGGTTATCTCAGGTGAAGTTGATTATGTAGTGACAGCGTCACAGACCATCAGCCTTCGCAATGGCCACCACATGATGCCTTATATCACTGGTATGGGCTGTTCATTAACCGCATTAACAGGTGCATTTGCGGCTATTGGAGAAACTTCAGGGCTGGCAGCTACTGCAATCTATGCCATTGTCGGTGAAATCGCCGCCGAGCAATCAGCAGGCCCGGCATCATTACAACTCAATATTATTGATGGTTTATATCACATCAGTGCTGAGCAAATTCAGCAGCGACTAAATATGGCAGTAGTAGCGTCATGATAACCCGCAATCACAATCCTTACTTATTGTATTTAGTGACTGACGATCAGCAGAGCCTCAGCAGACTTGAACATGTTGTCCGTGAAGCCGTTGCGGGTGGTGTAACAATGGTACAAATTCGTGAAAAACACGGTGATGTACGAGCATTTATTCAGCGCGCTCAAACCGTTAAAGCGATTCTGCAACAGGCTTATACGACAACAGGTCGTCATATCCCCTTAATCATTAATGATCGAGTAGATGTTGCCTTAGCGGTGGATGCTGATGGGGTACATTTAGGCCAAACGGATATGCCTGTTGCACTGGCTCGACAACTGTTAGGGAAAGATAAACTGATTGGACTGTCAATTGAAACTGAGCAACAACTCACCGACTGCGCCAGTCTACCGATTGATTACATTGGTCTCAGTGCTATTTTTGCAACAGCGACTAAAACCAATCTGATCACTCATTGGGGATTGGAAGGTCTGCAACGTACAGCAGCAATATGTCCATTTCCGATTGTGGCGATTGGTGGCATTAATCACACTAATTTGACTGAAGTGATGACAGCAGGAGCTGATGGGGTTGCGATTGTTTCAGCAATAAGTCATGCCGACAATCCTTGCCAAGCGACAACAGAAATATTAGCTGCTATAAGCACGAATAAACAACATCAAAATAAATAGAATAACGTTAGTTTCTACAATAAATATAAATAACAAACAATAATCAAGGTAGCTGAATATACCTTGGTTATTGTTTGAAAGATTATATAAAATAGCGATCGACTTACTTTTAATCTTGCTGTGGTGCTCGTGGTGGCATTGTCGCTCGTTCAATACTGCACTCATACGAGCCCATTTCAAACTCACGGCAAATCCACGGTCGATTTTCATAAATAGTACAAAGCAAAGTATCGCGATCAACAGCGGCACACCAGCCATCATCAAGGCGTAGCATCACTTCACCGCCCCACTCATCAATATCAATGTATTCTTCAGGTACACCTGTGTCTGTAATGATCATTACTTCCAAACGGCAACAGCATGCTTGGCACGTACTGCAAGTCATGGTTGGATCAGGTTCAGTGCTTATATTGGTTATATCTATGGTCATATTTATCATCGCCATGTTTTCTTGCGCGCATAGTAACGCAAACCTCTATTAAAAACACGGGCATCGTAGCAATGGTTAATATCGCTATTCATTCAAAATGTAATATAAAAATAAATATCCCCCCTATTTTAGTGATTACTTTTATATTATTCACTTCCTATATAGATTTACGTTCATAACCTAAAAATCCATGCTATTGTAATAAAATCAATAACAAATTTTTAACCAAAAGGATGGTTATGCACGATATTACTACAATGACAGTCACGGTATTTATGGGTTTCTTTGCCATGATGAATCCCATTGCCAATACCGCTGTTTTTGTCGGCATGACAGGAAGTCAAACGCCAGAGCAACGTAAAAAGACCGCCTACAAAGCCCTTACCGCCGCTTTTTTTATCATCGCCACCTTCTGTCTTTTAGGTAAAGGGATCTTTGAATTATTCAGTATTACCCTACCAGCTCTACGATTATCCGGCGGTATTTTAGTCTTTCTAGTCGGCTATCATATGTTACAAGGTGATAGTTCAAAAATGCATTCTGAATCGAAAACTGATGATACTAACGACGAAAAAGACATTTCTATTTCGCCACTGGCATTACCGATTCTTGCAGGCCCAGGTACTATTGCGACAGCGATGAATTACTCAGCTTCAGGTTCATTTCTACATACAATCATTACAATTGTGGCTTTTGCAACCTTATGTTTAATTACCCTCGTATGCTTTCTTTATGGTCCGAAACTGGTTGATAAAGTCGGTGAAGCGGGGATCACAATTACCACGCGTCTAATGGGATTGATTTTAACGGTTATCGGTATGCAAATGTTAATTCAAGGCGTACATGATGCTTTCTTGTTGTTTGATACTGCTAACTTAGCGAAATAATCCACTTAAATTCATCACCCTTCCTCTTGATAACAGCCTTAGTCTTTCTTTTTACAAGGCTGTTATCTTACATTGGTTACATTTTCGCCCTCGACATTTACAAACAAACTTCTGTATAATGCGCCCCCTTACACATCATCTCTGTTTTCGTGCGTCTTCTTTTGGCTGTTACTGCCAAAAAATCATCGAATAAAACTGCTAGGAATACCTCTTGATATCTACCGCAAACATTACAATGCAATTTGGTGCTGAACCATTATTTGAAAATATTTCAGCTAAATTTGGTAACGGTAACCGCTATGGCCTTATCGGTGCTAATGGTTGCGGCAAATCAACCTTTATGAAAATTCTTAGCGGTGCGCTTACACCAAGTGCGGGCAACGTGTCTATCTCTCAAGGACAACGTTTAGGTACCCTAAGCCAAGACCAGTTTGCATTTGAGCAATACACGGTTGTGGACGCGGTTATCATGGGTGATGCTGCATTATGGAAAGTAAAACAAGAACGTGACCGTATTTATTCTCTGCCAGAAATGACAGAAGAAGACGGCATGGCTGTGGCTGAACTTGAAAGCGAATTTGCTGAAATGGATGGCTATACGGCAGAAAGTCGTGCCGGACAGTTACTTATTGATGCGGGTATTGATGAAGAACTGCATTACGGTTTAATGTCACAAGTAGCGCCAGGTTGGAAATTGCGTGTGTTATTAGCACAGGCATTGTTCTCAAACCCTGATATTTTGCTACTTGACGAACCAACAAACAACTTGGACATTCACACTATTAACTGGCTTGCAGGCGAGTTAAACCAGCGTAAATGTACCATGATCATTATTTCTCACGACCGTCACTTCCTAAACTCTGTGTGTACTCACATGGCAGATATCGACTACGGTGAGCTACGTATTTACCCAGGTAACTACGAGAAATTCATTGAAGCATCAACGCTAATTCAAGAGCAACTATTATCTGAAAATGCGAAGAAAAGTGCTGAAATCAATGAGCTACAAGATTTCGTAAACCGTTTTGGTGCCAATGCTTCAAAAGCAAAACAAGCAAGCTCTCGCGCTAAGAAAATGGATAAAATCAAGCTTGATGAAGTGAAGTCTTCAAGCCGCTTAAAGCCATCATTACAGTTCAAGCCGGGTAAAGCACTTTACCGTCAGGCGTTGATTTTAGAAGAACTGGCTCATGGCTTTGATGGCGAAACCTTATTTGAAGGTGGCGACTTAATCCTAGATGCGGGCTCTAAATTAGCTATCATCGGTGAAAACGGCGTTGGTAAAACAACCATGCTACGTTGTTTAGTCAATGAACTAAAACACAACCATGGTGTTATCAAGTGGTCTGAAAATGCTTCTATCGGCTATTGCCCTCAAGATAGCTCATCTGAGTTTAACAATGATTTAGGTATCTTTGATTGGATTTCGCAATGGCGTACAAAAGATCATGATGATCTCGCCGTACGTAGCATTCTAGGTCGTTTATTGTTTACTGCTGATGATATTAACAAGAAAGTAAAAAACTGTTCTGGTGGTGAGAAAAACCGTCTATTATTTGGCAAACTAATGATGCTAAATATTAACGTTCTGGTTATGGACGAACCAACGAACCACATGGATATGGAAGCAATTGAAGCGCTAAATAACGCCTTAAAAGTGTACGAAGGTACGTTAATCTTTGTTAGCCATGACCGTGAATTCGTCTCATCGCTAGCAACACGTATTATTGATATTCGCGATAAAAAAGTGGTTAACTTCCACGGTACATTTGACGAATACATGTCAAATCTTGCCCTTGAAGAAAAAGTCGCTTAATAACGCTGATCAGCAAGTTATGCCATTGGTATAACTTGCTGTATTTCTTTCATTACTTTTACTGCTTTTGTTACTTTTACTTTAATAAAACTTATTTAGTTGCACATCGCGCACAAAGTGACAACGTCACTCATCTATATACACCCTATCATACTAGCTTGCTACTATCTGTGACATTACCCATCCAGTATGAGCTGCCGTTACGCCTGTCGATGGATGCTGTTTACCTTCTAGCAACTGTTTACGCATATTATCCACATGATACAACTGAATATTAGTGGGATTTTCAATCACGATCTGCTGTTGTTTATCGGCGGTGATCACCTCTATTGGCGCTTCATCAAATACTGAAAAATGTATTTCGCCTTGGCTACCATATATCACTACTTTATCTTGGCGCGAATGACCACCAAAATTCCAACTACCACAGCCCGTCACCCCATTTGTATGTAACCAGCATGCACTCACAGCATCTAATGCAGTATACAAGTGCTGTTGATTAATGCCTACGCCTTTTACTGTTGCAAAATCACCTAACAAATACGCGAACAAATCTAATCCGTGACTCGCAAGATCATCAAAATATCCACCAGCAGCAATCATTTTATCGGTGCGCCAATTGTATTGTTGTGAAAGATCCATTGGATTTGCGGGTTTATTCAAATGCCAACTGATATGACGTATATCGCCAATGTCACCATTTTCAAGCAACTGTTTTACATGATTAAAACGCGGTAAGGAACGACGATAGTACGCAACAAACAAAGGTATTTCTGCCGTTTCAAATGCTTCAACAATAGATTGGCAATCGGCATAACTGGGAGCAAGAGGTTTTTCAACACAACAAATCTTCCCCGCTTGTGCAACTTTTAACGCTAACTCCTTATGGCTATCAGGAGGAGTTGCGATATAAACCGCATCAATCGAAGGATCATTAATTAACGCATCAGCATCCACATAAACCGTCGCGATATTATGTCGCGTTGCGTAATCATGAGCTAAGGCTTGGTCGCGACGTGTAACCGCCGCTAAGGTGAAATTTTCCACTTTATGGTAAGCAGGACCACTTTTCACTTCGGTTACTGCACCACAGCCAATCATGCCCCAACGGATCATGTTCGTGTTCATTATCTGAGTCCTTTTGATTTTCTTTATAGCGTTTGTCTATTAAAAATAGCGAATTCCAACGATAACCAGCATATATAATCTGTGTTAACTACAGTTTATGATATAAATTACGTATACTGCGAGCAACCATCTTAACTAGATAATCCTCATGACTAGTATTACTTTGATCACCAATGTCGGCAATATCGACATCAGCCTTAATAAACAAAAAGCCCCAGTTACTGTACGTAATTTTATTCAATATTGTCGTGACGGCTTTTATAACGATACCATTTTTCATCGTGTTATTAATGGCTTTATGATTCAAGGTGGTGGTCATACTGCTGATTTACTCGAAAAGCCAACTCGTGATCCCATTGTAAATGAAGCAAATCGTGGCCTTAAAAACACGTTAGGCACCATTGCAATGGCCCGCACTGATGCGCCGCACTCAGCAACCGCACAATTTTTTATCAATCTCGCGGATAACGATTGTCTTGATTACACAGCAACAACTAATAATGGCTGGGGATATACGGTTTTTGGTGATGTGACAGCCGGAATGGATGTGGTCAATCATATCGCGCAAGTAAAGACCACAACGATGCAAGGGCATGAAGATGTTCCATGTGAAGCTATCGTTATCAATCAAGTGATCATTAACGAATAATGAGTGATCTTTCGTATAATTAACTGATTGTATTGATAGATAAAGGGATAAAGAGGGAGCGAATGATGATTATCACCGCTCCTACTATTACTGTGGTTAATTAGCGTGATAACGATTTTGTTTTCAGAATAATCTCAGCGTGTTCTGCTGATATCGGCATCACTTTTAATGCATGTACATTACTGCCACCGGTGTTACCAATTGGCGCGCTATCAATAGCAGTTAAACATACCGCGCCAATAATGCGCACCAACTGGCCAGTAATTTCTTTAAAATCACGCTGTTTTAATGCCCAACATAACATTAAGTAATGTACCTTTACATGCCAATATGTGGATTCTTGCCCAAGTACATGTGCATTTTCTAAATGTCGAAATGCCGCCGCTACATCACCTTTTTTCTGAGCACGATACGAACGCATCATTTCTCTTTTAATATAAGGTGCGATATTGTGACTAAAATTACTCATTGTCCCTCCGAGTCATTATTCATCCTTAAATAATTAGCCTACAATGGTTGTTTTATTATTATGGTTGCAATGTTACTGCTGTACCAAATGCTAATAGTTCGCACGAACCGTCCATGATTGCACTGGTTGTAAAGCGAATACCGACAACAGCATCTGCACCTAATGCTGCGGCATCCTCTTCTAACCGTGTCATCGCTTGGCTACGAGCTTCATTAAACATCTCGGTATATCCTTTCAGCTCACCACCAATAATCGTTTTTAAACCTGCCATAATGTCACGGCCGATATGCTTTGATTGCACAACATTACCCGTAACTACACCCAGTATAGCGGTAATCTCATGCCCAGGAACGGTTTCAATTGTTGAAAAAATCATTTTGTGAAACTCCTCTTAAAATCACGCACTCAATATTCATCAATAAAATACACGATCATGCTCAATCACCACTTATTTTGTACTGATTGAGCATAATATTATCTCTTGTTAGTGATGGCCTTATACCCACAGATAAGCAAGTTAATCATGGCTGTAATAACATTAGAGTTATTGTATTCTTCCATTACATAAATAAAGTTAGACTTAAAATGCGCAACCGCTTCTGCGCTAGTGTCAGCAAAAATCACATCATCCTCAATCTCAAACCCGGCTGCCAATAATTGTTGTTTCTGCGTTATAAATTGCTTATCCGCCATATCTAAATAGGTAAATTTCTCGCGATTTGAATGCGGTAAACAAAAAAACTGATATTTAGCCATCACATATTCACTGCTATCATTGATTATTCATTAATAGCATATTTTCATCACTAAAAACGTATTTTTCATTACACTATTTTGATTTATCGCACAAAAAATAATAGCGCTATAAATTTAATAAATAAGCAGTTATTTTTATAAATCACTACAACTGCATGTTACAGCCGGAAGATAAGTCATTTTATTATCACGGAATAACATCATTGCAGTATTTATTATGGCTAAGATATCATTCTCATTTTTAGTTAATGGCTGCTCATAAACCCAACCACCACAGCCATAACCCACAAGTGGCAAGCTTTTACTGTCTATCGATTGATCTTCAGCGATCTCTATAACAATAGTGGTCGAGGTTGATGATAAGCACCATGAATAACCTTGTACTTCCCCATAACCTGTTATTTTTGAATCAATATTAATCTCACCACAATAGTTTTCATTGTTTATTTTAATCATTATCTTGGCCTACTTTTATTATTAACTCAGAGTATAGAGCGCATCATGTTTACTATCATAAGGAACTTTAAATACAAAAAATAACAAAATATCAATTTATAAGTATGCAAAAACAACCACATACTTTAAGTTAAACTTAACCTATCTTTATTTATATTCAAATTTACAAAATAAAAAATAGCGCTATAGTTTATATATCGTTGAATAAACATAACAATACAACTGCTGTAGTTGATCTTTATATCGATATTTAAAGATAGAGGTAATGTCATATCTCATCTAAAAAGATAAATCCTATACGCTATTAATCAATGACACTTTCATTAAAAAGTATATTTATGTCCACAAATAAACAACAAATCGAGCTACAAAAAGAGATGGGACCTAATTGGTTTGCATCCGTTATGGGTACTGGTATTATCGCCAATGCAGCTGTAGGTTTACCTTTTATAGGCAAAGACTTAGTAGGATTTGCAACCGTCGTTTGGTTAATTGCTTTTGCAATGCTGATCGTTATGACTATCGTAAAAACTTACCAAACAATTGCTAAACCCCATATCATTAAACGTCAATTTAACGATCCAGTGATGTCCCAATTCTTTGGTGCACCACCGATGGCATTTCTCACCGTTGCTGGCGGTACGTTATTATTAGGCCCTCACCTTTTCGGACAACATCTAGCCCTAAATATTGCTTGGCCACTCTTTTGGATTGGTACTATCAGCGGCATTATCACGGCCATTATTATTCCTTACCGTTTATTTACTCATAATGAAGTTCATGACGATGCCGCTTTTGGGGGGTGGTTAATGCCCGTTGTTCCGCCAATGGTATCAGCGACTATTGGCTCAATGTTCTTATCCCACATGGCGCATTCTGCAGCACAACAAAGCTTACTTTATGGCATGTATGCCTGTTTCGGTATGAGTTTAATGGCGTCAGTAATTATTATTACTTTGATCTGGAGCCGTTTAGCACACGCAGGTACGTCAGGTAGTGCTCGTGTGCCAACGCTATGGATTGTATTAGGACCTCTAGGTCAATCAATTACTGCGGCGGGTTGTCTGGGTACAGCGGCGATGTTTACTGTCAATGAGCCTATTGCGAGTGCAATGAATGTGATGGCAATTTTATATGGCGTGCCTATTTGGGGCTTTGCGATGTTATGGTTCTGTGTCGCAGCATTGTTAACCCTACGTGCTATGCGCCGTAAAATGCCATTTGCATTAACATGGTGGGCTTTTACCTTCCCCGTAGGTACATGTGTAACAGGCACAACACAATTAGCACTTCATACTGGTTTACCTGCTTTTCAATGGGCGTCCATTATTCTATTCGCCTTCTTGATTTTAGCATGGGTCACCGCTGCTTTAGGAACATGCAAAGGCTTTAAACACGGTAAGATTTTTAATAATCCAACCGCTGTAGTGCATATTAAATCGAAAAAAGGCAATAACTGATAGTCAGCACATCCTGTGATATTTAATGGTTATTAATTACATATCACAGGATTATTTGAACAACAGGAACTTAGGCTGCCGTTACTTTATTAGCACGTAAGCTTCCAATAACATTCACTAATGCACCTATGACTATCATTGAACCTCCCGCTAACGTCCATGCTGACGGCACTTCACTAAAGACTAACCAACCTAAAATGATCGAGAACACCACTTGAATATAAGAATACGCGGTTGCTTTACTTGCCACTTCTACTTTCATCGCTTTGGTTAAGCCCACTTGACCAAACTGGGTAAAAATACCCACGAAAAGTAATAAGAACATCGCCTCTGTAGTTGGCATAACAAAATCATCGCCCAGTAATAGCACTGATAATGGCAGGGCAATCAATGGGAAATAAAGAATAATTACCGAACTATCTTCCGTGCTACTCAACCGCTTCACAATAATATAAGACACCCCACTACCAAATGCCCCTAGCAGTGCAATACCAATACTAAATAATGGTAACTGCTGAACATGATCTAACGTCAGTCCTGGCCCCACCATCAGTAATAACCCCATAATTGAGCACAATATACAAATAATGGTACTTATATGGATTTTTTCTTTAAGGAAAAGGATCGCTAACACCGCCGTAAAAACAGGATTAAGGTACTGTAAAATGGTTGCTTCGGCTAAAGGTAGCGTTGAGACCGCATAATATACACAAATTAATGACAATGAACCTGTAATACCACGGGTGAGTAATAGCTTGCGATTATTACCCCAGATATCAATCCGTTTACGTTTAACATCAGCGTAGCTAATCAGCAATGATACCACTGCACGCGCAGCAACAATTTCAAACACCGGAATACCATAAGTATGGACTAATTTCACACAGCTCGACATTAATGCAAAGGCAAACGCTGACATCAGCATATATCTGACGCCAACAGGTATTTTATTCAAAGAAAAATTGGGCATAGGAAGCAGTTCATTAACATAAACGACCATTTTATGAAAATAAACCTCAACCTCGCAAGTGTTATATCACTCACCACCTTTTATGATTTGAATTATTATATTGGTGCTTACGGCTGAAAAATGAACTGAAAATTAACAAGATGAGATTGTCATTACTGATATGGTCATTTATTCCAACAAGCATAAAATAAAAATCAATTTTATAAACTTAATTAACGACCATGAAAAAACTACCTTTATTAGCATGTGCAATTGCCAGTTTACTTGGTACTCAAGCGGCAAGTGCGTGTACCACTCTGCTTGTTGGTGATCAAGCTTCAACCAATGGTGCCTATTACATGGCACGTAATGAAGACTATAAAGCAATCTGGGCGAAACACTTTGTTCTTCACCCCCATGCAGTAAATCAAAAAGGCGAATTCCATTCCAATACTGATGGTTTTACTTATCCTTACCCTAAAGTGTCATTGGCTTATACATCAATGCAGGATTGGGATACTCATGATAAAACCATGGGTGAAGTGGGTTTAAACTCAGCAGGTGTAGGGATTACATCGACCGAAAGTCTGACTAACCGAAAAGCCGCACTGGCCGTCGACCCTTATAATGTTAAAAATGGTATTAATGAAGATTCAATCGAAAATGTGATTTTACCTCGTATTCACAGTGCTAAAGAAGGCGTTGAGTTACTAGGTAAAATCATTGAAGAGCGAGGAGCATCACAAGGCTTTGGGGTTGGATTTATTGATAAAACCGGAATTTGGTATTTAGAAACAGGCAGTGGTCATCAATGGATGGCACGTAAAATTCCTAAAGATGCTTATTTCATTTCAGGTAACCAATCACGTTTAAAACAATATCTACCGAATAACAGTGATTATCTCGCCTCTCCAACATTAGTTTCTTTTGCTGAACAACATGGTTTGTATGTTGCAAAAGCTAATCAACCTTTTGATTTCCATGATGCTTATGCCACCACTGGCGGCCAAGAAAATATCACTTATAACTACCCTCGCGTATGGATTGCACAACATATTCTAAACCCAAGCCTTAAAACACAAATTGATCGCGACCAACCAAACTACCCAGTCTTCTTAACACCGACACATAAAATCTCCCTTCAAAAAGTGGAAGAAATTATGCGTAATCATTATCAAGGCACTGCGATGGACCCATATGCAAATGCGGATCCACTCGGTCACTATCGTCCAATTTCGGTATTCCGTTGTGCTGAATCACATATCATTGAAGTACGTCCAAACCTACCGATTGCGATTGGTGAAACAGAATACATTAATCTGGGTATGACTGCGCTTGGGGTTTACATTCCTTTCTATCAAGGAACCACTGAAATTCCATATGGTTATGATATCGGTACAGATGTCGCGAGTAATGATTCTATCTTCTGGGATATGCGTAAACTACAAACCTTAGGTATGGCGAATTGGAAACAAAACGAACCTATTATTCGTGCTGCCTACGATAAATACGAAACTGATACTGCTATTGCTCAGAAAATAATGGAACAAAAATACCTTAGCCTTTATAAGCAGCATCCAGAACAAGCGACAGCTTTAATTAATAAATTTGAAAAAACTGCCACAGATAATGCATTAAAAGTTACCAATGAATTGTTTACGACACTAACTCAAAAAGCAGATATGGCGTCACACTTCGCAGGGGCATAACCTGAAACGTAACCTAATGTATAGTTTGAAATTGCATTAAACCTTAGTACTTATTTAACCTTTAAAAGCGTCATTGTTGGCGCTTTTTTGTTACATTCAGCAAGGGCTCATGCTTGATCTTAATCTTCCCCACCCGCGCCCCCATCAAAAACAAATCATATCCCCACTAACGGATTACGTTATAATCACCATCCAGCTCAACAATAAATAGAATAATATGTACCAATTGACGTTTTCATTTGAAGAATTTCTTGCCGAGTTTTGGCAAAAGAAACCCACCATTATCAAAGGCGGTTTTAAAAACTTTGTCGATCCTATTTCAGCAGACGAACTCGCTGGACTGGCAATGGAAGAAGAAGTTGATTCGCGTTATATCGCTAAATTAGCCGACACTTGGGATGTGCGTCATGGACCGCTGACTTTTGATGATACACCCGCAGATAATTGGTCATTCATTGTTCAAGCGGCAAACCATTGGCATGAAGGTGCTGCGCAACTGATCACTCCATTTCGTCAGTTACCCGGTTGGTTACTAGACGATCTAATGATCAGCTACTCAACCCCTGGCGGTGGTGTTGGTCCTCATATCGATCAATATGATGTATTCATTACTCAAGGTTCAGGTAAGCGTCATTGGCGCGTGGGCCCTAAAAAAGACGATTACGAAGAAGAATGTCGCCATCCAGCATTACGTCAAATAAAAGGTTTTGAGCCAATTATTGACGATATTTTAGAACCTGGTGATATTTTATATATTCCGCCAGGTTTCCCGCATGATGGCTACGCAATTGAAACATCAATGAGTTTTTCCGTAGGCTTCCGTTCACCAAAGAAACAAGAACTATTGAGCAGTTATGCCGACTTTGTGATTGCGAATGATATTGGTGATGTGCACTACCATAATCCAGCATTACCAGCTCGTGCTAACAACGGTGCTATTTTGGCAGAAGAAGCCAAAGATCTAGAAAACATGATGCGTAGTGTGCTGGATCACCCACAATTATTAAAACAATGGTTAGGTGAGCATCTAACACAAAATCGTCATGAACTTGATGTAATGGCATCTGAGCCGCCATGGCAAAATAACGAGACTTATCAGTTCTTAGAAGACGGTGAAGCATTTAAACGTATTGGTGGTTTACGTGCGTTTTATCATCCCGATCAAGCTCACCTTGTCTATATTAATGGTGAACAATATCAATTACCGCCAGAGTGTGCTGATGCCGCTAAATTATTGTGTGATGAAGAACAAATCACTCATGCACAATTAGGTGAACAACTTGATAACCCAGCATTTCTAGCCATGTTAACCCAGCTAATTAATATTGGTTATTGGTATCCTGTTGAATAACTAAATTAAAAAAGCGGCTATTAATGAATGTTAATCGCCGCTCTTTTATTATTTTTATATTAGACAATTACTGTTTATATTGCGCCAGAGTCAGAGATAATCGCTTTACCCACCAATTAATTGCATCTTTAATATCATCAGAAGAATCAATCATCGTACTCAAGTCTTTATTGCCGCTTTTACGATCAATCGCCGCCATAATTGGCTCACCAGTTGTCGCATCACTGATCAATATTTCCATTGACGCTGAACCAACATTGGTATGCTCACCTGTAAGCACTTTTGAAATGGTTGAGATCCCCAACCCTACAGGTAATACGCTACTTGTGATCGCTAAAATAGGATTAGGTGTTTGCACATTGGTGATCGCAATCGTCACCCGTAATGTTTTAGGTTGTGGCTTTTCAACAACGGTTAGCTTTGTATTTAGCGATTTTAACTGATTGATAAAGTAATCTTTTATCATAATAATGTCAGCTTCTGATAAGTGATCACTTTTTTCTTTATCAAGCACGATATACACCTGATCATAAATAATATTATCGTACTGCGCTATTTTACGTTGCAGTGAACGCTGATTAAATATACCCCGTTGTGCCCACACTAAATCAACCCCATCCTTTGGGCCTTGGCGAAAATCTTCAAAGGTTGTAAATGTCTTTGGTTTCACTATTTGGTGATTATTAGCACAACCACCTACACCTAAAATAACGAGCATTAATAACCAAATATTGCTTCTCATTGCTTCACCTTGCATCCATGTAGTGAAAATACAGTACTCCATACTATAAATTAATAATCAACATGATGCAAAGGTAATAGTACTGATCTCTGCTGATTGAGCAGCACAAAATGAAAATAATTTGTGAGGATCTCTGTTAATGATAAATAATACCAAACGTTCACAAATATTCATTTTAGGTTACCTCTTCAACCAAACGCATCCAATAATACCAGTAAAAAAAAAGCTAACACATAGGTTAGCTCTTTTTAATTATTCAAATGAAATCATTAGTTATAAGCGGGCTAATTCTGCTTTGCGAGTTTTATTTGTCACACAGAAATTACCACGACGAGTACGGCACTTTGAACAACGTTCACATTCAACGTCAGCCTTATACCCCTCTAACCAACGTTTAATTAACTTAGGTTCAGACAGTAATGGGCGTGATAATGCGAAAAATTCAATACCTGTATTATTCGCCATCGCTTCAATAGCATCAAACTCACTTAAGCCACCAACAGTAATCACTGGCACATCAACATCTTGGCTGATCACATCACCGTATTGGTGGAAGTAACCTTCAGCTTCAATGGTGTAACCGTCGTAAGACTCGCCCACCATAGTGTCAGCCTTGCCATGCACGTTACCTGAAATAATAATCGCATCCACACCAACCGCTGCTAGCTTTTTACAAATAAGACGCGTATCAGCAAACGTTAGTCCACCATCAAAGAATTCAGAGGCAGTTAATTTCACCAAAATCGGAAAATCATCGCCGACTAGCGTTCTAATTTTCGCGTAAATTTCTAATAGAAAGCGCATACGATTATCAAGGCTACCGCCATACTGATCATCACGTTGATTATAATACGGGCTTAGAAACTGGTTAATTAGATAGGTATGTGCCGCATGAATTTCAACACCATCAAACCCCGCATCTTGAGCGCGTTTAGTCGCTAATGCAAAAGCTTCAACAATATAATCAATGTCAGCTTGAGTCATAGTCTGGCCTAATGTTTGAGTGCCTTTCTCGCACACCGCACTAGGTGCAAAGATCACCCGCTCGCCAAGGTTGTAAGTGGTTTTAGTGCCACCATAAGCCAGTTGCATCACGATTTTAGAATCGTATTGATGAACAAGATCAGTCAGTTTTTGATATTCTTCGATAAACGAGTCGTTATACATCCCCATCATGCCAGCATTGGGTTTTTCTTCTGCGACAATATTTGCATAACCCGTTACGATCAGCCCCACTTCACCTTGTGCAAGCTCTTCATAAATAGCATAAAGCTTATCGGTCATATGGCCATCTTCTGTTGCCATATTTTCCCATGTTGCACTACGAACAAAGCGGTTTTTTAATGCCATGTTGCCAATACGGGCTTCTGTAAATAAAGTACTCAAATCACGTCCTCTTAAATATCATGTCGTCTTATTTTCACCAACGCCATAAAAACAAAAAGAACAGCATTATTGAGCTGTTCTTTTTTATGTGTTGTTATCATAAACGCTAAGCTGACATGAATAATACCGTGACTACATCTAAAAATCTTTAATCTGGATTAAGATAATGTCAGTTGTATCGACTATGATCCCCAGCCATCCTGATAATTTAATATGCTACAACACTTAAATATACTTGTTAATTATGATGTTAAAATTAAACTAAAAATTATCGTAATATTTTACCTAAGAATATATAGAGAAAAAGCTGCACAAGGCAGCTTCTTCTATCATTAATAAATCAGTAACTTTAATATCTAAAATAGATACTTAATTAATAAAGTGTCTTACTCAATTTAAAGTTCTTAAATAATGATGATGTGAATGGATTAGCGTCCTCTTCCGTATTTAGACGGTAAACAACATTGCCGCCGTTGATCGAAAATCTATAATCAATACTTGTTTCACTCGCACTTACAACCAGCCCTTGCTCAAGAAGACGGAAAAATGCCCATGGCCCTTGAATCGTAATAGCTCGCGGTGATAAATTCGCCGATGCTGGTACTAATGATAATTTAGATATCGAAGAATCCCGTAATGTATTGGGCCAAATGAGTTCTACTGGCCGACGAGAACCATGACTATATTCAATATATTGTCCATCAACATTAATAACGCTACGACGTTGGTTAGCACTTAAATTAATAGGTTCAAGTGTAAATTCAACATCCAAGATTCCTTTACGATTAAAAAATGCTTGCTGAATCTTTTTCGCATTGGCAAATTGCTTCAGTACATCACTACGTAATAAGGATGACTTATTAGTACTATTCGTATCCATTGAGAGCTTGTCATCAATGAATAATTTCAGCTCATTATTATAAAAATTATCCAATGTACCATTAGGTGCAAAGAAAGCTTCAAAATCCTTTAACGAGACATCTTTCGATGTATTATTAAATGGATAGCGAGACATTAACTTTTGTTGATATTCCTTATACACATCACTTTGCCAGCGTACTTCAACATACTTAATCGCTTCTTGTTTAACCACATACCAACTTTCTTCTGCGATCTCTTTAACTAAATTATCAAGTGGCTTGGGTAAATTAGTTGCTATTTGTTGAAGTGTATAAATAGGATCATTGTCTTTTAATGCAAGCCTATCTTTTGTTGCTTCTAAAGCTGCTTTACCCCTATCCGGTGCATCTTGAATCGCTTTCATATAATGATAAAGTTGCTGTACTGAGGTCATCACTTCTTGTAAATACGCAGGTTGTTTATCATTGTTATCTAATATTAAATCTATATCAGTAAACGGGGTTGCGATCATTGACGCTACTTGATATTGCGGTGACGTCATTAACGCCAAACGCGCTTTATCATTTTCAGGTAATGTTGGAAATAACTGCGTATTTATATCAACAGTTTTAATAAAGCGCTCTATTGGCTGCTTATGTCCAACTATATTACTCAAAATAGTTACAGCTTCATTAATGTCTGAAAAATATTTAATTTCAATATTATTTAATGCTAATTGCCATGTATTCACATAATCATCAACATACAAATCACGAATTTTCTGGCGTAACACTTGTTTATCTTCAGCACTAAATTTAGCGACGGTTGACTCACCTAATACCCAACTATCAACAAGCGCAACATCAGACAATGACTCAACTTTAGGTAAAAAATAGCTATTAAAGCCTTTTTTAGTCAATAACTGTGGAATGTTTAGAGCATCATCTTCTATATGCTGGCCAAACACAATTTCAAACACTGGACCAACTGATTTTTTAATATTTAAAGGAGCACCAAGCTCTTGCTCTGCTGTATGCTTTAAATTGTCATAAACACGATCAGCTAAGTCTACAGAACTAAGATCTTGTTGAGTTCCTTCAATTAAATTATCGTATGGCTTCATGACTAAAATCGCATTTCTATTATCATCATTACGAAGGCCTTGAAGATCAGTGTACTCTAATGAATAATTTAAATGCGCAAGCAATTGTTCTTGAGTTTTAGCATCATTAGGAAAAGCATGCTGCCAAATCTTTGAAAAATATCGACTTACAACATCATCTTGTCGCCCACTGCGATCGGTTAACATTCGAAATACTCTCAATGCTGATAACTCTTGTTGCTCTGAATTAGCATCATTAATATCGACAGCAAGTTGTTTCATTAATGAAGGCAAGAATTTAAATTGTAATAGCCCTAAATAGGTTTCTTCAACTTTTGGTCCAATCTTATGTCCTTGATAGAGCCCCATATCAGATACAAACTTAGGTTTATCTTGAAATACTCCAAACTCTAGTGTTGCTTGACGGATTGAATTTAATGATGCTAATAACTCTTGTTCTGAACGCATTAACTTAACGTTTGAATATTCATTTTTAAATTGATTAACTTGACTCAGTACTGCATTTTCATGAGCAATATTTTGAGTATAATAACGCTGCCATCCACCTATCAATAATACAGATGCAATACTACATGCTAATACTGACATCCAGAGTACTTTTGCTTTATGTCTGATAACACGTAAACTGTCAGATGCAATACCCGCTTCTGGATAAATAATTTCATTAAAAAGTTTCTTTACAAAAAAAGTGGTCGAGTTTTTAGAGTGTTGTGCACTATTAATCGTATTTGATAAACCGTAACGACGAGATGCGGCATCAACGAACACATTAGTTGGTACTCCTTGCTGATAGACAGACATAAAGTAAATACCACGAATTAATGCCGGTGTTGAAAATTGATCACTTGCAAAAGCATCTTTTAATAACTGCTTTAATACATCATGTAACCCAGCTACTTGACGAGAAAAGCTGTAAATAGCACTACGTTCTTCAGTATCAACAGCATGACGTAATACAAAGGGTAACGAATCGTTAACACGTTCAATAAACTGAATATAATTTTGATCAAATTCAGTTAGCCAATAATCGAAATCTTTTATAGTATTAAGAGAAAAAGTAAAACCCATTACTTCTTCTCGCTGACTCTGAGTATAGTTACGGAAATAGGGATCAAAACCATGCAACAAATCTAATTTTGTCAGCGTAATATACACGGGCATTCGTGTTGATAATATCTCCATCAACTCACGTAATCGAGCTCGTAATAAATTAGCGTATGCAAGACGTTCAGCAACAGTTGAACTCGCAAGATGCTCAATATCAAGAGCAATAACAACCCCATTTAATGGCCGTTGGGAACGCGTTTTTTCTAGCCAACTAACAAAATTAAGCCATAAGCGTCGTTCCATCTCTCCGCTATTCTTTTCTTCATTTTGACGCTGCGTCAATAATTCACCATCAGGATCAATCAATACGGCGTCATCACTAATCCACCAATCAAAAGAATATGGATTTTCACTTTTTTTCCCTGATGCACGCATGACACTAGAAAATACAAAATTCTGGTTAGAACGATTAATCAGGCTTGTTTTACCTGCATTTTCTAACCCTAATACCAAATACCAAGGCAAACTATATAGATAGTTACGTTTATTTAAATTTTGTTTTAGCTCACCCATAACTTGGTTAAGTTCAATCTGCTGACGCTCTTCTAACCGTTTAATAGGATCTTCAACTAATCTCTCTTCGTGTGCTTTATCTTTATTTATACGTTGTAAACTATGCCATTGCATCAAGCCCCATACCGTAAAACAACACAACGAAAAAATAATGCTCAAGACAACACGAGATGTGACTGTCGTTAAAGGTTGCTGACCTTCAATGTCTAACCAAGGTCCCGCCCACCAGATAGCAACATTTATTAGAATAAATGTTGCTAACATAATCACAGGTAATGATGTTTTAAAACTTGAAGCAAGCCTGAAGCCGATTGATCTTATTAAATTCCACATTTTATATTTTCCCTGTGGTTATTCTGCTGCAATATTATTTTCAATTTGTTTAATTAATGCGGGTTCCCATTCTGTAACCGACATTGCATTTACTTGATGATGTAAAGTCTGATATTGCTCTGCTGCCATTGCGGTCAATGAATTAGCCTTCATCACATCGGCTGATAATAGCCGCCAATAAAAGGCATCACGTGGTTCTGTCGCTTGTGATAATCCTTCATTTAACATTTGAAGAGATGGTGCTATTCCCTCTTCTTGTGCTAATACAAGTGCCTCATTTCTTTTATCATTCCAACAACCAACTTGGTTAACTTCTGCGATATTAAAATTTCCTACAGAGCTATCTAACCACTTCAAGGTCAATTCGCTAATAAATGGAACACCTCCTTTAAATGAATAAGCTTTCAATGCTGGTAATCGTTGCATAAAGCGTTGTAATTCTTCTTTAATAATCGAAGACCATGAATCTTTTCCTAGCGCTGTTGCTATGCGATAACTTAAAAAATGTCCATCTAACCAATAAGGGGCTTTAGTTAAACTTTCTTCGACTCGGCGCCACAATTCAATATCAGCTCCGCGCTGTAAGCCTTCTTCATAATCGCTAATACGATCCAATAAAACAGGCATTAACTGTGTTTCTCCATTAACATTAGCATCAGGTAAACTCTGGATTGAATACCACATTGCAAAACGGCGAATACGAATACTTAGCATCACTCCGTCACAACCAAGATCAGAAAGGCACTCAACCGCTTTCAAAAGTGATATTTTGAAATTACGATCATTACTACTATCGATATCTAAATTCGGGATTGGTGCGGATATCTCTGATATTAAATTCGAAGCTGCCATCATATTATTAGATAAATCTAACCCTGAATTTAAAATTGCTTTTGGCGTTTCAAATTTATGGGTACTATTAACTTTTTCTAATTTATGGTGTAAACGTGCATTAATATCATCAACAACGTCTACTGGTAACATCAGCTTTTCGGCATGCAGATAGAGATCTTGTAATAACGTTTCTAATTCTATTTTAAGTTCAGTATCAAACAGACTACTATCTAACTTATCGGCAGCAACATATGTTCGCTGACAAATTTGATTAAAAAACTTTTTACGGTGAACAGCACCACGTTCACCTGGTCTTGGCTGACATTCAAGCCAAAAACACGAGATAAAATCGACCAACACACCAATAGATAAAGTGAAGCGTTCAGGCGTAGGTTTATATTGCAGGCACTGTATTAACACTGTCAGTAATTTGATATCTTTCGATTTTGTTGAGAGTAAATTTACGGCACTCTTTTCAACTTTTTCCCATTGCACTTCGCCATGAGCGAGGGAGCCAACTTTCATCATCTGACTATCAATAAAATTTAGCTGAGGATCATCTTTCAAGCGCTCACCAACAGGATTGTCTGCCATTATTGGAGTAAGCAGTTGCTCTCTAAAACTTGTCATTGACATTTAATACTCCTACCAACGACAAATTTCTCGCATTGGCTTAATCGCCTCAGCAAGATTTTTATTATCAAACTCTACATTATCAATACCGGCTATATCTGAGCGTAATATCAATTGTGGAGCAGAAATCATCGCCTTTATTGCATCAATTGCGGGTATTCCACGGCCAGAACGCAATAAATAACCACTGTCATCACTGATCCAATCTTGCGTTACAACAGGAGAACCAGGGATTGATACAGTAACTTTTCCCGCTTTAATTGGGTGCGGTAAAATTAATTGAATACGCGTTATTTTTTCAAAACAAGATAACATCAAAATTGGAGCCAATTGAGTCTTAGATTGTGACGAAACATTTATTGCAGTTACAGTTAACCACATACGTGAAAAGTCATTCCCTTCATCTTGCTGATTTAAAATAAATCCTTCTTTTTCTCCACGATTTTTTTCACTATTAACAGCTCGTATCCATGATGGAGGGTACTGAACAACCTCATTACCTATCAATAAGTTAGATATTACTGGCGTATTTAAAACACTATCAAAACAGTGTAGTCTTTCAAGCTTTGATTCAATATCTCGGCATTGTTGAGCCTGCTCTAACGTAGTCAATAGATTTGGTTGCGCAACCACTAAACTGGGTACGAAAGCCAAACTTAGCGATAGTACTATCCATTTCATTATCATCTGATCTGGATCTCCAATTTTTGACATTTATGTGCCAATGTTCGTTTAGGTAAACCTAAACTTGCCGCAGCTTTGGCACGATCACCATTGTATTGTTCTAATCGATTGCGAATAATGGCTTTTTCGTAAACTTCTAAAGCGGTACGTAAATCATTAATCATTGAAAAATCATTATCATTAGTAACAAGCTTCTCCACTTCCATTTTTATACCCAATGGAAGCTTGGTGGTAAATGCTGACTTTTCAATCAACACTCCACATTGAGTTTGCACACAAGCAAATTCAATTAATGACCGTAATTCACGGACATTGCCCGGATAATCCAGACTTTTAAGTTTATTAAGTGCCGAAAGTGACAAGCCTAAAATATTGCGTTGTTCACGATCGTTATATTGGCGAATAAAATAAGTTGTTAATTCATCAATATCATTTAATCGACTATTTAAATTTGGTACCAATAATGGATATTGGTATATACGATAATAAAGATCTTGCCTAAAGCCGCCGTCATTCACGCTTTGACGTAAATTAACATGGGTTGCAGCAATTAAACGAAAGTTAGAAGATTGTTCTTTATTCGATCCTAATGGGCGGTACTGACACGTTTCCAATACACGTAATAATTTAGCTTGCAAAGCTAAGGGCAACTCACCCATCTCATCGAGAAACAATGAACCACCATCAGCTTGAGCAATCAATCCCTTACGGCTAGTCAATGCACCAGTGAATGCTCCTTTCTCATAACCAAATAATTCACTTTCAAGTAGATTCTCTGGTATTGCAGCGCAATTAATAGCTACAAAAGATTTATTACGACGAGATGACAAACTATGTACTGCTTTTGCTACCAGTTCTTTACCTGAACCAGTTTCTCCCTGAATAAATACCGTAAGATTAGAACTAGCAGCCATTGCTATCTGCTCTCGCAGCTGTTCCATAACAGCACTATTTCCAATCAACTTACATGCCATATCTAACCAAGCATTTTTTTCCTGTTGCTGCGCTTTTAACCGTACAATAGAATCACTCAATTGTTGTTTATGCGAATTTTGCATATCCATATCTTTGAGTAACATCCACTGCGCCACAAAAGCATCACTAAACTCGTGCCAATTGTCGTCTGTCAATAATCCATTAATAATATCTTGCTTACCGATCAATACTTGAATTGCAGCAATTTGTTTATGACTATTAAATAATGGTGCAATTAATAAACTACTATTAATATCAACCAGTTCAGCTAATTGCTTAAATGCTTTATTCTGTTGCCAATAAACCAACCGATTATGATCAAGTAAAATCAATGATGCTTGTTGTAAGACATGAGAAAATGGATGATCAAAATCATTAACATCCCACACCCAATCTGTATTATCAGAAACAGATAAGGCTCGACCATCCTCTGTTGGATAAACAATATAGCTAGCCGTTAACGCTAATTCCTGTTTTAAGGCAGTGTTATAAAACTCAGTCAGCTTTGCTCTATCTCGATAGCTAATTAATGCAGATATGTAATGAAGCCATTGTTGCATAACAATTACTCCACTTCGCCACTGAACTGCCCATTTTCAACCGTTAAACGAATACGGTTAATGGCCTCACGGTGCGCAAGTCGATTCAATAAGGCTAAAGAAACGGGTGGTAACATTTGACCTTCAATAATGGCTTCTAACATACGCGCACCATTTTCTGCACGTGTCGCCCGACGTAAAATCTCTTCAATTAGACAAGGCTCAATGATCACCTCAGCTTTATAACGCGTTGTTAATAACTTCTCTAATCGTGATAACTTACCGCGGACAATCTGTTCCAACACCTCTTTATTAAGTGGTAAATATGGCACGACTTCCATACGAGCTAATAATGCAGGCTTAAAAAAAGCTGCTAATTCTGGATATATTTGCTCTTCTAATAGCTCAGGACGAGCGGCATAATCGACTATCGTTTGATAACCAAGGTTTGAGGTTAAGAAAAACACAATATTTTGACAATCAATAATACGACCTTCACCATCCGCTAATTCGCCTTTATCAAAAGCTTGATAAAATAAATTCAACACTTCAGGGTGCGCTTTTTCAACTTCATCAAGCAACACTATTGAATATGGCTTTTTTCGCATAGCTTCAGTTAGAACACCACCTTCACCAAAACCGACATAACCAGGAGGAGAGCCAATTAAGCGAGAAACAGTGTGCTTTTCCTGGTATTCTGACATATTGATAGTAGTTAAGAATTGTTGCCCACCATACAGTTGCTCTGCTAGTTGTATCACTGTTTCTGTTTTACCGACGCCACTAGGACCAACTAATAAAAAAGCCCCTTTTGGCCGTCCTGGGCGACGAAGATCAGCACGTGCAGTTAACAAATGACGATGGATCCCTGCAATTGCCACATCTTGCCCTTTAATCGCTTTTCCTAAAATACGAGGTAATTCAGTTATTTTAGTTAATTCATCGGTATTCATCTGATCAACAGGTACTCCTGTCCAATCAGCAATAACTTGGGCAATTTGCGCTGCATCTACTTCTGGATAAATAAGCAATTCATCATGTGGAATTAGCTCTAGTTGAACATAAAGATCCACTAACCTATTTCGTAACTCATCAGCAGATAACTCAAGCTTATCCGTTACTGCTATTGATTCAGGAGAAAGAACCTGTCGACGCGTCTCAATAATATCAGCCACTAGTATTTTCTGTTGTTGCCATGCTTGATACAACGACTCACATTCAGCTTGTTCTGTATTTTCAGTTTCAATCAAAACAGCTAAACGATCTTCATCTATCGATAATCCTAATTGCTGCTCGCGATGGATCATCTTTATTTCTAACTGGCGCTGATGATAACGGCTCTCTATTTCTGAAATACGTCGTGGTGGCGCACTTAAATTAATTGCGATACGCGCACAAGCGGTATCTAACACATCAATCGCTTTATCGGGTAGTTGACGCCCAGACACATAACGAGCTGACAACTCAGCCGCTGCACGTAAGGCATCATCACTAATCAATACATTGTGTGCATTTTCATAAACACTATGAAGACCACGCATAATATCAACAGCTTGCTCTGTTGTTGGCTCATCCAGTTTTACTAATTGAAAACGACGCGTTAATGCCGGATCTTTTTCAAAATACTTCTTATATTCTTTCCATGTGGTCGCCGCAATCGTACAAAGTTCACCACGAGCTAAAGCTGGTTTCAGTAAATTAGCAGCATCACCACCACCTTCTTGATTACCAGCCCCTATCATTGTATGGGCCTCATCAATAAATAAAATGATAGGGGTCGCCGAATGCTTTACCTCATCTAATACTGATTTTAGACGTTTTTCGAATTCACCCTTAACCGAAGCACCCGCTTGCATTAAACCTAGATCAAGTGCCCATAATTCTACTTGTTGCAGTGATTCTGGTACTTTTCCTGCTACAATGCGCGAAGCAAGCCCTTCAATAACGGCACTTTTACCAACACCTGCATCACCCACAACAATTGGATTGTTTTTACGACGACGACACAAAATATCAATCATTAAATTAATTTCATTATCACGACAAAGCACAGGATCTAATTTTCCTTGACGAGCTTGTTCAGTGAAATTTGAACAAAAACGAGCAAGAGTACTATTGTCATGACCTAAAACTGCCGTCGCTTTTCCTGACGTCGAATCAATCACAGCGGTCTCTGATGACTCCACGACTAAAGACGCAAATTGTTTACGAAATGATTCACGATTAACATTTTCAAACGCTTTAATTAAATTGAAGGCTAAATAACGATCAGGACGAATTAATGCCGTTAAAAATATAATACCTGAACGTAATTCAACTTCATTCATTTCAGTTGATGCAAGTAACCATGCTTCTTGTAATAACTCCACCAGCAAAGGTGAAAAAGAAGGATAAGTATCGTTACCTATTTCATGTGGCATTGCGTCACCACACATTTGCTTAATAATGTCATTATTTAAGCCAGCATGGTTTATTAAAACTCGCACATCAGATAATGGGTTTTCTAAAAGAGAAAATAAAAAATGTTCAAAAGTCACCTCATTACTTTCACGGCTCATACACAATGCTGCCGCTTGTTCTAATGCAAGTTTAGTTTGTGCATTTAATTTATTAATTAGCACAGGAAGTTCAATTCTGATCACGGTAATATCCTATTGAAGAATGTGATTAAGCTGCGTTAAAACATCGATTGATTTATTATTTAATAAAACTGAATACACAATAAAAATAACTATCCAAGATAAAGAAAATCCAGAAAATATAGTCCAAAGAGGTATTTGCTTGGTTAACTTATATTTTTTAGCAGCCACGTGCTCTGTAGCAAATGTTAAAGCCTGAGGCTCTTTATCTTTTAACCGACGCAAAATTTCATAAAGGTTGGCAATAACTTTATCAAAAGCTTCTTTACCGTTATTCATTACCTTATATCTACCTTCAAAACCTAATGTTAGGCAAAGATAGATAAACATAAGTAACTCTTGGTATCGTTCTGGTTCTGCCTCTAGCCGTGAAAGAACAGAAAAAACTTTTTCTCCGCCCCATGTTTCATTATGAAACCGAGTTAACAATGAATGTTCAGCCCAAGCACTATCCGCCCCCCAAGAGGTACTCATTACTGCTTCATCAATAAATGAACATAGAATATAACGATAAGCTAAAATAACAGCATGCTCATGGTCGGCTTCGGTTAGCTCAACGTCAATCGCTTTAATTTCTTCAACGGCTTGATGATAAATTACTTCAATATTATCGCAGCTTCCCAAATGACGAATACGTAAAGCCATACCTAATAACGGTGTCGCTGCATCAATAAATAAATTAATGCTATTACCACGTAACTGAAACCAAAAATCTTGGTCTTGATTAATATTGTTTACATTATCAAACAACAAATCATCATAGCTACTTTCGCGAATATGATTAGCTTTCTTCACTACACTATCCATAGTAATTAACTCCTAATCGCCCAAAATTGAAGATCAAGATCAGGGAAATCACCCGCAACATGGAACGCAAAACCACTCGAATTAACAAACATTTCCCATGCTGCACTGGTCTTATCAAGCTGAAAATATGTATAACCAGCATGGTAAGGCAACTGACGCGGGGCAACAGGCAATGGTGATAATGGAACCCCTGGTAACTGCAAAGAAATAAGTTCACGTATTTTCTCAACAGATGCTATTTTTGTTTGTTGCATAAATAGCTTACGCAATTCATCCTGAGGCATACGAGCACGAACCGCCAATATAAATTCTGCATCTGTAACAAGGTTAGTATCTTGAATCGATGCCACCATAAGGCCATATTTACGCTTATGTAATTGGATTGATACCGCACGAGGTTCAAGTACAATACTTAACGCTTGGCGCAACATTGACATAACCGGAATAAATGAGTATTCAGGCATATCATGATCATAACTACCAAACTCTGCTGCCACCCGACTTTCATCAGTAAATGTTGCAAGCTCGCCACAAATAGACGTCAGCTCTTGATATAACACTTCCGGATGAACATTACGCAAATGCGCAATATGCTGTAACTTAGGTTGAGTTCGGTTTAACATTTGCAATAACATGAAATCAGCGACATCCGCGACCCCACCTTGGTTTGATAAGCCAATGCGTGATGCAATATTTTTTGCTCGCTCCCGCATTAATCCTGCAATTTCACCAATGAAGCGTTGCAAGCGAGGTACCGCTTTTACATTAAGGTGACAAGGAATGAAATTATCATCTAACATCACACTGCCATCTGGCCGTTTTTCTAAAATACGTGCGATAGCAATAGAAGCATATGCACTACGATCATCTTTACTTAGCATTAACTTAATACTTGTCGAACTAACATCAATCAAACAACTATCACCTTGTATAGATTGAATATCTCTCACTTCTTCGCGCTTCGATTTATACCGCATCATATTAGTAGAATCATTCCAACTTACTTCAGCCAGAGAATCACTACGTAACGGAATAGCTAAATAAATAATTTGATTAGCCAGTGAACTATCTGCTATCTCTAATGCATCAGGTAACAAATCTTGTTGGGGGATATTAAAAGACGTACCATCAGGCATAATTCCGACGACTCGTTCTATTGCAATACGACCAAAACTTAAGTATTCCAAATTTAAACTTAATTCTGTTATGCCATATAAATATAAACTAACAGAGTTAAGTCTTTCATCGATCACGCTTTCAAAATAGCGTTGCTGCTGTTGAAAATGTTGAGGCTTTATAAATAGCCCCTCATTCCATATAACTCGGCTTCTAGATGACATATTACTCAACCCTGTCCAACATCACTTGATTATTTTTTATGTAAATAAGTAGATGATAATCTCTACCCAATGTTTTTACTTTTACCGATTTTTTCCAGTCACTATGATCACTATCTGAAAAAAATGCCATTACACCGATATAGCGAGTGTTTTCATCTAATTTTATTTTTTCAATAAATTTGAATTTATTGGGTAACAAAACATAATCATAGTCACCAACATAATTACTTTTTAATGCCTTTTTATAATCCAACGCTAATTGATCATAAGATGCCGAATTAAACATTGAATCATCTTCAAGTTCAAAAACTTTTAATTCAACAGAAGATGCTTCTTCATTATTATTTATATTTATAGAATCAGTGGTCACCATACTTATGGTTACGGTGCTAGGCTCTAAAGCTGGATCGTATTTAGAACTACATCCCACTAGAAATAATAACCATATATATATAACAGCATGCATCAAATAAGAGATCTTCACCGTCTATACCTCCTGCTGTTTCTCTCGCAGGTTCTTGTCATAAGACTGATCAAAAATTTCCCAAAACAACTTTTCAAAACCATGTTGACGATTTGATGTTAGTTCTTTGTGGTAACTCTGATACATATCCCAAGCCCATGCTTCAGATGACACATTCATTGTTTGCCCTGGACGGCGATAACGTAAAAAACGACGCATTAAAACTTCAGGTGAAAAGGCTTGTATAATCTGATTTAAGGCATCATTAATAGCAATATGTACTGCTTCGTTATGATCTTTAACAGTACGTAAACTTTCTTCAATCGCAGCAGGAGCGGATAAATGCACTAAGCTACGCTGATTATCAAACATAACCTGTACAGTATCTTCATAAGTCAATCCTAATCGCAGAGGATTATCTTCAATCGGTTGTAGATTTTTGTTCATTACACCATAGCGACTAGTATTGACCTGTTGGTGAAGTTCAATCAGTCCTTTTACCGCAGCCTGTAATGACGCTCCTATTTCTTCAGAAAGCATTTGCATTTCAGCAAGATTATCACTGTTACTTGTTCGTACACCCAACCCACGAAATAATGGACCTGTTAATAAATGATTTTCGTCATTTATTACGGTAGATTGATTATTGGAGTAAGAAAAGTTCCGACTCATTTCCTCTTCAAGTAAATCCAGCGTGTTATCGTCCATTATCTTATCCTTGTTAATATATGTTGCTGCGGTGAATGACGTTGAATCCTCATATGGATTCGATTTAAAGCCACTCAACGAAATAGCTGAAGTGGGATCACGGTCGGTATCTGCTTGAATTGTCCTATCATGACCAAACCACTGCTGTTGACTATCGAGTAATGATTCGGTCTTCGATTGCGAATGCTGTAGCGCCGATTCAGTCTCTAGATTGCGTCTTAATACATCTAATGCCGTTAAAGGATCATCAATAGACAACTCTTTTTCTTCAACTGTTAAATCTAGCTCTTCACCAAACAAATCAAGATGTTTTGAGTCAGAGATCATATGTTCTATGTCTCTATCCCTGTCACTAAAGGTATTATCTATAGAGACACGAATCATATAAGGACCAAGGGAGATAACATCATTTTCATTTAATCGAGCATGTTTATCCCAACCAATAGCCATTCGAGCGTCATTAATATACGTTTGGTTAGAAACATCTGTTATACAAAAATATCCATCTATTAATGAGATACGACAATGAGTCGACTCTAACCTTCCTTTACGATCTGTAAGGCACCAGTCACTTGACGAGCTTGAACCAATCGTTCCACCGCCAGCAATAAACTCTTTTGTTGCAGATAAACCTGGTTCTAAATACTGTGTATTAGTGATTTTTAATTTCAGTAGTGTTTGTTCAGCCATGCGTTTATCCTTTTTACTGACGAACTTGAATACAAACGTTACGATCTTTATCAACTTGACCTAAAAAAGAGGACCAACCTAGCGACATTGTTGAATTTTTCCCTAACTTTAATAATGGCACTTCGTCTTCTTTGAGTTCTAACTCCAAATCAAATGCCATCTGTTCACGAAGAATGAATTCAACTAGCTTACAAAATGATTGATATTCTTTACCCGAGGGCAAAAAATCGTTAAATCGTTTTTGAGTCAACCCTTTAATTTCAATAACAAATTTACCAGTGCAATCTCGAACTGTTGAACCGATGATCGTACTTTCACCTAACGCACTGTTTGCCATACCGAGACACATACGCTGATGAGTAGGGATAACAACACTACGCTCTTCCCACTGCCGAATAGAAACATCCTCTAAATCAAAACAATGTGAAATAATCCCAGCAACAACTTGAGGAGATCGACTTCTGCCGGCTAATGTACCTGCATAAGACAGCATCTTTCCCCAGTTAATAGCCGTTTCACCACGTAATTCATCATCAGCAAGACCAACAAAAGCAAATAATTGTGATGAAAATCCGTCACTTGCATTTTCTTGAAAACGAATGTAATAGCGGTATTTACGCCAAATGCGATAAACCAACGCCAATAACCGATTATTAAAAAAATCAAGAAAATGACGACGTACACCGGTTTCACTTTCTGTCGCTATTTGTTCAAGTAAAAACCCAGGCAGAGGCGATTGCGCACCATTTAGTCCAAAAAAATTAGTTTCAATACAAAAGCCGCCTTGCTCTAATAACTCTAATTTTGAAATATCGCTAGCCGCAAACCCTAAACTCGGATTAGCTTTAAACAATAAACGACAATTAGTTTCCCAACCTTCACTATCAGGATCTTGATCCGCTAAACGTTGTAATAACTCAACTAATTGATAAAAATCATAAGAGCGAGCTTGTTGTTGTAATATCGCTACTTTTTCTGATGTTAAATCGATATCATCAAACATTAAATCAAGGGTTGTAGACCCACTTGTGTTCCCCATGAATACTGTTCCTGATTCACACTATTAATCACAATAAGCTCATGAAATGAATTTATGCTGGCATATAAGGAAAAAAATCGGCTCAATACACTGCCAAATAAATACAAATCACCTTCAGAACTGAAAGCCTCTTGATTAAGCTCTAACTCAGATTGTAAACCCCTGACAGGTAACCCTTTGATAATTCTATCTATTGGTTTAGATGTTATTTTTACAATTCCATCAAGACGTTGTTTTGAAACACGCTCAGCTTGTCGATCAACAAGTGCTCTAAAATCATATGCACGTAACACAGAACACAATGCATCTTTCGATAATAATGAAAGATAATTAAGTGATAAATTAGAAATCAACGTCCACAATAAACTGCCATCTAAAGTCGGCCTTAAAGGTTGCGTTGGCTCCGTAATATTAAAAAAAGTCGCAAACGATGGTGAACTATTGGTCGGAACACAAATATCCCCCAAACCTAATTCCAACGGTAACTGTCTATTAGTACAAGTTAGTTGTAATGAGATAGCTTCACTAAATCCGATCCCTTGAGTTTCATCACCACGCACAAACGAAATATAATGATCAAAACCATTATTACGCATACTGTCTTTAACTCTGGCACGATAATAAAGAGCTAAGCGATGACGAGAACGCTCAATTTCATGCTGAAAGCTTTCAAAAGCGGTATAAACTCGTTTTTGACCTCGCACTCGCGACTCATGTGCTTCTTGTCTACCTTGTACATGATCAATACTAAATATCTCAAAATGTGCAGGAAAACGACTTGACGGTATGATCTTATATTCAGAACGTTTTCCCGTAAGATCGATAGGATCAGCATCGTGAGCAAATAAATTAATAACGGGTGTACAAAATAATTTAAAACATTCGTCACGAACACGAACATCCGTAGGCAATGTCTTTGAAAATACAAACCGAATATGGAACACCTTCCCCATATCTGAAGTAATAAAGCGATCTAGATTTTCTACATCACCAAATAAAAACGCATCAGGAAACGTTAAATATTCTTGTAAAATTCGATAACCTTCATACACATTCTTTGGATATGGCATCACCGCATCAGCACTATCAAAACCACGGCTTCTAAAATGTGATGCCGGAATAGAAAACTGCTTATCGCCACAGATTAATTCAATATGTGATAAATAATGATTCAGCCATAAATAAAGCATCTGTGCACTGTAATGCTGACCACCAAGAAAAAACTGCAATGTTTTAAGATTAATATCAGCTAAACTTTGCTCACCTAACACATTTAATTGCAAATCAATAGTCGATGATTCGCGACTATGTGTCGTCATCACATCAGTAAGCTTTAATGGATAAATATCTATATCCCGACACGTTTTAAATCGACATACAGTTTCAGCCACAGGTCCACTATCAACATCAGTATTGGCTTTAATTATTTGACGAACACTGATCGCTTTTTCGATCGGTAAAAACTGAACAATACTAAAACTAGGTACTGGCCGTAAATAATTGGGCCATAGCATATTAATAATCGAGTGTGTTAACTCTGGAAATTCATCCTCGACCTTTTCCCGTAAGCGAGCTGTTAAAAAAGCAAATCCTTCTAATAACCGTTCAACATCTGGATCTGTATTTTTCCCTTGCAAAAAACGGGATAGCTGGGGATGCACTTCTGTAAAAGCTCCCCCTTGCTCTTTTAAAAAAGCCAGTTCATCTCTAAAGTATTTTTCTTGTGACAAAGTCAAATTACTCGGTATTTACGACAGTTATCCAATAGCAAATCAATACGTACTGATTCATGCAGCGCACTAGAATTTATGCTTGCTGTGATATGGAAAAAAATATTTAACGGACTTCCATTATCAGGTACATATCGGATATCAATCTGTTTTAATCGCGGCTCATAACACTCAAGACAACGCTGAATGGCTGATTTAATCTGAAATGCTAAATCATGTGTTCCCAATGCTGCATCATTAAAATCAATCAAACCTAACTGTGGCGCACTCATTGCTTCACCAAGTCGGCTGTTAAGCAATTGCGCCACATTTCGTTTAATTGAATCTAATATTTGCTTCGTGTCAGGAGCTTTCGTCATTGTCATTTGAGGTGCATCAGTCTCTAATCGTTCAAAGAGACTGACACCATAAGCCCTATCTGCTAGCTCAATATAAGACATTCAGTTATTCTTGATCTAAACGACCAACCAGCGATAACTCAAAATTTGCTCCCATATATTTAAAGTGAGGCCGTACAGATAATGCAACTTGGTACCAACCGGGATCGCCTTCAACATCGAGTACTTCAATTTTTGCCGCACGTAATGGGCGACGGCTACGAACATCAGCCGGTGGATTTTCTTGATCGGCAACAAATTGCTTGATCCAAGTATTTAATTCACGCTCAAGATCTTGACGCTCTTTCCAAGAACCAATTTGTTCACGTTGCAGCACTTTTACATAATGTGCGAGACGGTTAATGATCATCGTATAAGGTAGTTGAGTACCTAACTTAAAGTTCATTTCAGCTTCACGTCCCTCTTTTGTATTTGGGAACGCTTTTGGTTTTTGAATTGAATTAGCAGAGAAAAATGCAGCATTATCACTACCTTTACGCATAGTTAATGCAATGAAGCCTTCTTCCGCTAGTTCAAACTCTTTACGATCACTGATCAATACTTCTGTTGGGATCTTAGCTTGCAGCTCACCTAAAGATTCATATAAATGAACAGGAAGATTTTCTACTGCACCGCCACTTTGAGGACCAATAATATTTGGACACCAACGGTACTGGGCAAAGCTATCAGTTAAACGAGAAGCCAATGCAAATGATGTATTACCCCATAAATAATTATCATGGGAATCACTAACATTTTCACGATAGTTAAATGTTTTTGCTGGGTTGTTATTAGGGTCATATGGTGTACGTAACAAGAAACGAGGAGCGGTTAGTGCGAGATAACGCGCGTCGTCAGAATCACGTAATTGGCGCCACTTAATATAACGAGGACTATCAAATGTTGCTTTTAAGTCTTTAATATTTGGTAATTCTTCGAAAGATTCGATACCAAAAAACTCAGGTGCAACACCTGAAATAAAAGGAGCATGGGCCATAGCACCAACAGCACCCACATATTGTAATAATTTAATATCTGGAGATGATGGAGTAAAAGCATAGTTACCGATGATTGCACCAACAGGCTCACCACCAAATTGACCATAACCAGAAGAATATACATGCTTGTATAAACCAGATTGAGCGGTTTCTGGCGCAAACTCAAAGTCGTCTAGTAATTCTTCTTTGGTTACATTTAATAATTCAATCTTGTTATTTTCACGGAAATCAGTACGGTCAACGAGCATTTTCACACCACGCCACGCAGATTCAATTTTCTGAACAGACTCGTTATGCAAAATCTCATCCATTTGAGCACTGATTTTACTATCAAGTTCAACGAGCATTTGATCAACAAGCGCTTTATTAACTTGATCAACACCATATTCGCTACCTAATAGATTTTCTATAAAAGCAGCAACGCCTTTCTTCGCAATATCGTAGCCATCATCACTCGGTACCATACGAGTTTGAAGCATAATTTCATCAAGTAAACTACTTTGAGTTGCACTTGATAATTCAACGTTTTTTTGTACAGACATTTATCAATCCCTTAAAAGAATGTTAGCAACAGAAAGGATTACTTTTCTGCTTCTCCACTGACAATTTTCAGCTCACCTAATAACTTTTCACGAGACTCTTGAGACTCAATAAGTTCTTGAAGTCGAGAACGAAATGCTGGAATATTTCCAAGTGGACCTTTTAAAGCAACTAACGCTTCTCTTAACTCAATTAATTTTTTTAATTCAGGCACTTGCTGACTAATTGCATCAGGGGAAAAATCATCTAATCCTTTAATAGAAAGTGAAATAGATAAATCGGAATCATCATCAGATAATTTATTTTTAACGGCTGTCGTCAGCATTAAACTACTTTCACGCATAACTGATTCAAAATTATTTTTATCAATTGATACAGTTTTACGATCTTCAATTGCAGTATCTTCAGCATGACCTTTGAATTCACCAACCACTAACGTTTTTAATGGTAATTCAACTTCCGATTGTGTTTCACCAGAATGAGGAACATATTTAATATTAATACGTTCTTTTGGTGCTACGCTGCCTTCTTTCGACATATTTTTTCCCTGTTATATTTATTTTTTAAATCAAACTTAGCCATTTGAAATTGCATAATGATAGCCTTATGTTGCATAAGGATCGAAGCGGATTAAACCTCTATTATCATAATCATTCAAGCATCAATGACCAGAAATGCATACAAAATACAAATACAAAAAAGAGAAAGAAATTAATGAAAAAAAATTTTTTACAAAAAATATATTTATATTACATAAAGTTAAGAAAACCATCCTATCTGTTTACTTAATTTTCCCCTAACTTCACAGTTAAAACATAACACATTGATTTAAAATGTTTATTTTAAAAAAAATGACAAATCACTCGAGTAACTTCACAAAAATGAGATTTATACAAAAAATAAGAATCAACACTAGTAAATTGCAACTATATACAACATAAAATAAACATGAACATTAAATAGGCAAATTATTGCTCCTATTTTTAATGTGTTACGATAATTATCTTCATAACTTAGGAACAGTAATTAAATGAATGATGTCATCACATTAGGCAGTAAAACATCAACGGGTGGAGCGGTAATATCAGGTAACTCAAGTGTAATGATAAATGGGCAGCCAGTTGCGCTCATTGGTGATACAGCAACTTGTCTGTGTGGTCGGAAAAATTGCAAAGGCCAGGGACCAATCGTGGCTCAATCACCTCGAGCAGCCAATGTTAATGGCGTTAATTTTGCTCGCGTCGGTGATCTTGTCAATACAGGGTGCGGTAGTTGTTTTCTTACTCCAAGCTCACATGCTGTTAGTCTTAGTACCAACACAGCTAAACCAGCAAATATGGGAAACAGCATCAAAATAGGAAACAACGTGCACATTAATGGCTAAATTAGATATTGATCTCATCTATCACTATCAATGGCTTCGAATAGTGCTGATAGTGACTTTTTTATACTTTCAAATATTTGGTTCATTTAAATGAGCAATAACTTGCCTAACGAGCAAGTTATTGCCCACCTCAAGCAACTTCTTGCCCAGAAAAACTCAAAACACTGCAACATTTAAATTAAAACAATATAAAACAATCAGTTAAAAAACAAAAGCAACATGGCACACTTAATGCTTATACATCAGATATTCAATTTGTTTTTTAGCATATAAGGACATTACAATGCCAACTCCATGTTATATCTCTATCCAAGGTCGTACTCAGGGCAACATCACTGCGGGTGCATTCACTGCAAATTCTGTCGGCAACATTTATGTTGAAGGCCACGAAGACCAAATGTTAGTGCAAGAGTTTAAGCACATTGTTACCGTGCCAACTGATCCACAATCAGGTCAACCTGCTGGTCAGCGTGTCCATAAACCTTTCAAATTTACCGTGGCATTAAACAAAGCTGTGCCGTTGATGTACAACGCATTGGCATCAGGTGAAATGCTGCCAACGGTTGAACTTAAGTGGTACCGCACCTCTGTTGAAGGTAAGCAAGAGCATTACTTCACAACTACGTTAACCGATGCAACGATTGTAAATATCGACAATCAAATGCCACATTGCCAAGATTCAACTAAAGCTGATTTCACTCAACTTATTGAAATCTCAATGGCTTACCGCAAAATTAATTGGGATCACACTGTCTCTGGCACATCGGGTGCTGATGACTGGCGCGCACCGTTAGAAGCGTAAGTATCACATAACTATTGCCCGCACTGTTATCCAGTGCGGGCTTTTAGCGTTTATGTCTTTGCTAAGGCATTTTTTGATCGCTTTAGCACAGGCTTAATTGAGGCAATATCATGGCACAACAAACAGGATTACAATTTACCTTTACCGTTGAAGGGCTTGACGCGTCAACATTTGCTGTGACTGAATTTAAAGGTAACGATACGTTGTCTTTGCCTTTTTCTTTTACGATCGATTTAGCCAGCCGAAACTCAAGTTTAACGCCGCTTGAAACCATTGATCACAATGCAAAATTGACGGTTTGGCAGCACGGTGAATTACAACAGCAATGGCATGGTATTGTGCGCCAATTTTCTCAAGGCGATACCGGCCACAGCCATACAATCTATCAAGTTGAATTTGTGCCACCTTTGGCGCGATTAGCCTTGCGTCAAAATAGCCGTATTTTCCAAACACAAACGGTGCCTGAAATTATCTCTATTTTGCTGCAAGAAATGGGGATTAATGATTATAGTTTTGCAATCAGCCGCCAATTGGTACAACGTGAATATTGCGTACAATACCGTGAAAGTGATTTAGCCTTTATCGAGAGAATTGCCGCAGAAGAAGGGATTTTTTATTACTTCAATCACGACAATAAGAAAAACACCCTCATTTTTAGTGATGATACTCAACATGCTGTCAGTCTCGTTGAGCCTCTGGTTTACAATAGCCGCAGTGGGGGTAGCAGTAACGTGCCTTTTATTCGAACTTTTGCGCGTAATACTCAAATTTGCTCATCATCCGCTCAGCTAAAAGACTACAGCTTTAAAAAGCCGGCTTATAGTTTTTTGCAAACATCAGCAGCTAAAGAAGCAGATTATCAACAAGCCACGTATGAGCACTATGATTACCCCGGTCGTTATAAAGATGATGCCAGTGGTAAACCTTTTGTGCAGTTTAGAATTGAATCTCTTCGACGCGATGCTCAGACCGCGAATGCTAAAACTAATGTACCCACTATTCTTCCCGGCGTGAAATTTACGCTACAAGAGCATGATGATGACACCTGTAATCGTGACTGGTTGATCATTGCCGTCACCCATGTTGGTACTCAACCCCAAGCATTAGAAGAAGCCGGCGGCGAAGGCGCAACAACCTATAATAATGAGTTTGTTGTTATTCCCGCTCATCGTCCTTGGCGTCCGCCGTTTAATGCCAAACCCACAGTTGATGGCCCACAAATCGCGCTGGTTGTTGGGCCTGAAGGTGAAGAAATTTATTGTGATGAATTTGGGCGAGTCAAACTTCAATTTCCTTGGGATCGTTACAGTAACAGTGATGATAACGCCAGCTGTTGGGTACGCGTTTCACAAGGTTGGGCGGGTAGCCAATATGGTATGGTTGCCCTGCCTCGTGTTGGCCATGAAGTCATTGTCAGTTTTTTAGAAGGTGATCCTGATCAGCCGATTATCACTGGCCGTACTTATCATGCTACTAACCAGCCCCCTTATGAATTACCTGCTCATAAGACCCGCACTGTTTTACGCACTGAAACCCACCAAGGTGATGGTTATAACGAACTGCGTTTTGAAGACCAGGCAGGTAAAGAAGAAATCTACGTTCGAGCTCAAAAAGATGTCAATGTCTTAGTTGAAAACGACCGTACCGATAACATTAAACATGATTTACACCTTGATGTAGAAAATGAACGCTTTAGCCATATCAAAGTGAATGATCATTTAACGGTTGATGGTGAAAGCCGCCAGCATGTTAAAGGTGACTCTACCCTCACCGTTGATGGCAACCTACACATGAAACAAGGTAAAGCCTTGTTACTCGATACGGGTAATGAAGTGCACTTAAAAGCAGGCAGTAAAATTGTCATTGAAGCCGGTGCGGAGTTAACCCTTAAAGCTGGCGGTAGCTTTATCAAAATTGATGCATCTGGTGTGTCAATATCGGGGGCTGCAATTAACCTCAATTCAGGTGGTAGTGCAGGCAGTGGCTCCGGCTATGCAGGTGTTTCGCCGTTATTACCAGGTGCGGTTGAAGCGGCTGTGGCATTAGTTCCTGCTTCTTTAATTAATTACTCTGCAGTACTTCAAAGCGGAGCTTTATTTGTAGAGTTATGTACATGTGGAGGTGGTACATGTCCGATTCATTCTCCAAAGTAATGGAGCTAAATTCATTCACGCCAATAGAACTGAATCATTATCAATACGCAATTATTGAACCGCAACTATGCCCTGATATCTTTAAGTGGTGCTATACCTACGCAATAGATAATCCTATATTTGAAAAAATTTTTGAAGAATCACCATTTCAATCTATTGCTGATGGGCCAATCCTTCTTCAGTTAAACGATATAAATCCTGATTTTTATCAATTGATATATGACAAATCAATGCACTCACCCATCGGTTGTTTTTTAACATCATCGTTAACTATGAATGAATTGCTTCAACAAATTAGAGGTCGTCTAACCGCGAATACCTCTTATGGCGAATCTTTATTTCGTTTCTACGAACCTCGTGTTCTTAATGCATTAATTACGGTATTAAACGAAGAAGAAAAAATAAACATTTTTTCCGGTATCGATAACTTAATTTGGTGGGATAAAGGCTGGAAGCACTTCTCTCCTCCTCAGCATCATGAAGGGAAGTTACGCTCTCAGTTTCAGTGGGTTATCAGCGATCAACAGATTGATAATATTAATAAATTTCTAGCATCCTAACAGGTATTATTTTCTTATGACAAACATATACACCGTTAAGCCAAATGACACTCTGTTAGGTATTGCGATCAAAAACAAGATTAGCCTTGTTGAGCTGTTGGAGTTAAATCCCCAATACCAACCCAATCCAGATCTAATAAACATCAACGATAGTATTACCTTACCAAATCAGGAAAAACCAAGCTCAATAGAACTAAAGCCTGTTGAACCTGTAAATATGAATCGACCAACAGAAGGTGGGTGTGCCATTGCAAGACCTACCTGTAAAGGGATAGAAGTATATGATGTTATATTCAAGACAGGAGATAAAACTAAAGAATACTTGTTGTTAGATAAACATGCTCAAGAATTACTTGAAGAAGAGATTTCATATACTCAACAACTGATTGATGGATATGAGCAAATATTGCAAAAAGCGCCTGAAAACAATGCAAATCAAGATTCTGCCGCTGTTGCTGAGCATAAAGCCATGCGACAAAAATGGTATAACATGGCTATTTCTTCAGGAGCTCTGCCTGTTAATACACAAACTGAAGCACAACCAACGCCTGAAGATGATCCTTTTGTAAATACAATTGGCATCAAGCGCAGTGATATTAATAAGAACACAGCACAAGCAAAAATAAATGAACTAGAAGAAAGAAAAAAAATTATAAGAACGGTTATTACTTTTGAACCAACAGAGATAACACTCGTTGATGCTTTAATCTCAGAGATCAATACAGAACTGAAGCGGCAAGAATACTATATAAAAGCAGTGGCTAGTACTGATGAATCCTCAGTAAAACAAGGTATTAATCCAAAAAACTTCACATCAAAAGATGTAGCACTAACGAATAAAAAACAAGGGATTATTGAAATCTTTATCGTTTCACAAAATAAATTGGTTTACATACGCCAAGATTTTATGGCACGAGAAAAACCTTTTTGGCGTCATTCAGAAAACCATACCCACTTGAATCAAGCTGTCTCTAGCGGCAATTGGAAAGAAATGGGTAAGGCAATATCATCAGATATTACAAATGGCATGACAGATGGTATTAAGAACACTATTGACGGCCAATTCGAAGGTAAAATAATAGGCTGGCAAGTCCCTGGCTATAAGCTCAAAGAATGGAAAGCAAATAAAGAATTTAAAGATGCCAACGGCGAAACGGTTTATGCCGTCAGTGCGGAAGCGCAATTACTAAGATTTGCAGCACAAGCTAGTGTAAAAGGTGATTTTAATCTTAAACAAGCTAAATTTGATCTCGGCTTTGCCGCTGAGTCTTCCGCTTCATTAGCAGAAGGTGCGGTTACATTTAATAGTTACTTCCCACATGAAAAAGGTTACTCCGCACTTATTACTTATACTGATGCTGACAGAAAACCTGCCTTATACCCTCTAGGTCACTTTAGATGTAGCGCAACATTAACATTAAGTTGTTTAGTGACCGCTATGGTTAATGGAAAAGCTATGATCAGTAATCAGGCTGAGAAAAGTGCGGGAACTGGGGTTATTTTCTCACCTCACCCTACGATGGCAGTAAAACCTTCTGGGCAAATAGGTGTTAGTGCCGAAGGATTTGCTGGTGCTCAAGCTGGCGGGCAATTAAGTGGAAAGGTAGAGTGGCTAACCCCTCAAAAGATGGGTACTACCGATTTTTCAGCTTTAATTGAAATTAAAGCTGAAGGCAATGTGGCGTTTGGGCTTGGTGCTGGGGTTGATTTTCAGATTCGATTAGATAGAGGTAGCTTAGAAATCCATTGTAGTGCGCGCTTAGTATGGGGCCCAGGAGCGTCCGGCGGTTTTGGCACCTCGATTGACTTTTCACAGTTATTTGAATTGGCAAAAATTATTTGGGAAGCGATTGATACTATTGGCTACCGTATTATGGGTAATATAAATGAAGAGGCTTACACTTATTTATTTCGAGCCGCTTTTAGTGCATTTACAGAAAAAGATTTCAAGCCAATAGAAGATGCAATAGAAATTGGCACTAGAAAAATTGATACTTGGTGGTTGGGCCGCATAGATCATATCAACGAAAATTTATTCATTTCAGATGAAGCCAAACGTTTAACAAAACGGATTTTAGATAGAGAGCGTAAAGTGTTGAGTGGTGTCAGTTTAAAAGTTCTTCCTCCTGAAACGGTGGGAATGATGCTCAATACCCTAGTACATACATATTGGCTTAATCTTGAGGAGGAGCAAGAAGCAGCAATTTATGTGTTATTAAGCGGAACTATTCGTTCTTGGCGCAAGTTTGTTGAAGTGTTAGCCCACATGAATGTCGAAGGTAAAAAACATAGTTCAGATGATGCGCTTGTGAAAAACCTACAGCGAATAAATTATATCTTAGATGGCGACCAACAAAAAGAATTTAATCAATGGATAGCTCAATTAGCGAGTGTAAATTATTTAGATAATATGGGTATGATCCCTTCAACTCCATTCACCATTTATGATTTCCAACATAGAAAACAAAAGAAAAGAGAATTAAAAATTTAATTTGGAGCTGCCGACAATAGCCAAGTGTTATTATCGGCACTAACTAAATACTACTTTACTGGTATCGTTTACTGCAACGCGCAACGGAAACCAATTGATGAGTAATATTCATCTTGAACTATATCTTCACCTGTTCTGTAAGTAGTTAAGTCCCAACCTCTCATGACCTTTTTAGATCCTGTTGATGGGCCTTGAGGATCGAGTTCTGAGGATTGTTGATAATAATCTTTGCTATACCAATCATTGACCCATTCTTGTGTATTTCCAGACATGTCATACAAACCAAGTGGATTTGGTGGATACAATTTGACCTTATACCTATCGCTTATGTCCCCGATATTCCACTCATCTTTTGTGTAATCGACATACCTACCATCAACTAGATGCCTACCATTTTTGGGTTGGAGATAACCGTTGTTGGTAGCATAGTATAGATGCTTTCCACGATTTCTTGCTGCATATTCCCATTGTGCTTCTGTGGGTAAGTCAATCGGAGAACCTGTTAATTCACCCAGCCATAAACAGTAATCTTTTGCCTCTTGCCAAGTTTTAGTCGGTGTTGCTCTATTTTTGAACTTTTTATCAGTAAAATCATACTTCTCCCTATCTTCAGCATGGACAACTGGCAGATTCTGCGCCCTTTTAAAAGCATCAAAACCGTGATAAGTCGTTTCATGATTTGATAATGAATAGTTACTTAAGGTCACTTTATGTATAAAGTTAGAGCCAGTTTTAAAATTGGAAATAGTCGTATTACACTTAGCATCTGGCGACCAATCCATTCTATCCGTAGAAATGGGGTTACAAGGTGCTTTAAATGCGCCCATCATAAAAGTCCCTCCCTTAATAAACACCATGCTTTCTAGTGATTCGACAGCAACAGCCACGATTTGATGTTGAAGTTTGGTATCTGCATCAGGGTAAAGCTTTTTTACTTTCGCTTCTATTTGATTGATTTTTTCAGCTGGTACCGTTTTACTGGTTACTGAAGCCGTTGTCTCTCCATTACATGCTGTTAATACACATGCGCTTATTAATATACTCAGATATTTTCTATACATCACTTAACCCAACCTTCCTTATTCGTATCCATCCATTAAACAACACTCATAGCCTTTAAATATTTTTACTTAGACTTTCTAATTGTGAAAATTTTAATGCTAAGCCTTTTATTTCACTATCAAGTTGTTGAAGCTCTTTTTGTACTTCTGGCTGATTTTTATTAATTATTTGTTGCTCAATATAATCAATTCTGCCATAAACAGGTGATAAACCAATCGCGTAATCGTTGAGATCTTCTGATAATGAGGCCATTTTATTGTTTCGGCTTTGGCTCATTGTTTGTTGTAAGTTTGCAATATTGGTTCTGGTAAGCTTAAAACGTCGATATTGTGTCTCAAACCGCTCTTGAATATCGGCAATATGCGCTTGATTAGGTTCTATTTGTATCTCATTTGCTGGGCGTAAAGATAAAGGAATACTCAGTGATTTATTCACACTAGACACAGGGAACGAATCTTGATGATCCACCTTAGGCGTTGTGAGCTCTAAATACCCTTTAATCACAAAAACTGATAATCCTACTAGTAAACCTAAGCAAAATATCCAATATGGACGTATGCGGTGTTTATTCTTATGCGATGGTAATTCAGGCGGAATATCATCCACCTTATCCATCTGCTTTTCTTCAACTAACGCTATTGGCTTTATATTCCCTTCAAGATAATCGACATGTTCAAAAATCACATAGCTAATGGCTTCTAAATCAGGAACATGTTGAGGATGGACATCAAGAAACAGTTCATAAATTTCTTTACAACAACGCTCACAACGATAAAGATCTTTTAACTGTGACTGTTTCGGTTCTAATCGACGTAAGTCATCACCTAATCTGGCAATCAACCAACGATAGAGATCTGCACATTTTATGAGATTAGCATCGTTATTATTATAAAGGTGCATCAGCGCAGCAAGTTGAAGTTCAAGACCATTAGCGAGCCCACCTATCCCACTCTCTTTTACTAATGCTGTCGTATAATAAAGTGTCGTCAGAAAGTTTAATCCGTCAGTGCGAGCAAGATCCTCACACAACCTCTTAACTTTATCCCAATCGATTTTTCCATAGGATGGATTATTAAGGCGATTAATCTCATCTCTAATCAATTGATATCTTGTTGAATTTCTAAGTGTGCTTTCGTCATCCACAAACGTAAATTGTCGACCTTGATAAAAACCCATCGTACTCAATGGTTACTACTCCCCATAAAAATAGATCAAACGCTGTGACAAAGCACATATGTTATTTCGTACTACCTACAACGAGCTATATTAAGCAATTATCAAGCCAATAGTGGAAATAACAAGCCATTGAAATTAAAGAAATATTTTTCTTCACATCCATTTCAGGCAATAACTTGCTCAATATGAGCAACATCTTGCCCGTTGAGCAATAAATGGCCCGGCATAAGCAACAACTCGCCCACAGCTATTTCCACTTAAAACAAACAGCATTAAAAACAATAAGTTATATTAAATTAAATCTTGGCATGCATCCTGCTTTAAGTACAAATACATTCTAACTTATTAATATAAAGGACATTACAATGCCAACTCCTTGTTATATCTCTATCCAAGGTCGTACTCAGGGCAACATCACCGCAGGTTCATTTACCGCTGATTCAGTCGGTAACATTTACGTTGAAGGCCACGAAGACCAAATGCTAGTGCAAGAGTTTAAGCATGTCGTGACCGTGCCAACTGATCCACAATCAGGTCAACCTGCTGGCCAACGTGTTCATAAACCTTTTAAATTTACTGTGGCATTAAACAAATCTGTACCACTGATGTACAACGCATTGGCATCAGGTGAAATGCTGCCAACAGTTGAGCTTAAGTGGTACCGCACTTCTGTTGAAGGTAAGCAAGAGCATTACTTCACAACTACGTTAACCGATGCAACGATTGTAAATATCGACAATCAAATGCCACATTGCCAAGATTCAACCAAAGCTGATTTCACTCAGCTTATTGAAGTTTCAATGGCTTACCGTAAAATTAACTGGGATCATACGGTTTCAGGCACATCTGGTGCTGATGACTGGCGCGCCCCGCTAGAAGCGTAAGAATCAAATAATTATTGCCCGCACAGTTATCCAGCGCGGGCTTTTATATCTTTGTTAAAACATTATTTACTGTTATTACAGAGGATCCGCTAGAAATTAGCCCTATATATCCTGACCTCATTAGCATGTATTTACTGTAAGTAACCGTATTATTAATATGAATATCATTAAATTTAAGCTTGGCAATATTACTTATCAATTTACCGTTTCAAAACAGCAAGAAGCGTTGTTATCATTAACAGATGAAGTCACTATCGATCTAGCGACATGGCAAGGATTTTCTGAAGCATTAGATGCCTCTATTTTAAAAGCTATTCCTAAAGCGCTAACACCTCCATCAACACAAGAAATTAAGCATGCCCAAACTATTGCACACGAACTAAATCTCTCTCTACCAGAGAATTACACTAAACAAGTTATCGTATGCCGACAATTTATTCAGCAGCACCTTATTGCTCATCAACGGTTATTATCAATGTTTAATAACGTAAAAGGTAAATTACTAAAATAGCAATTTAATAACTAATACGATTAATGCAACTAATAGATACGGCGATTATTATAATAAAAAATAGATCAACAAAGATTAATATATTGATTTGCAAATAAAACTAATAGCGTATCGTTCGTGTTTGTAGTATTGAATACAGCCTATAACGTTATACTTGAGGTATAAATCTCAAGTACTTTTATAATAATTGGAATTTCATAAGAATTGGAACTCAATAATAAAAATAACTTTCTTATTAAGTCCCAATAAAGAATTAGATAATCTTAACACCTTCCGTTTCAAGCACACTATTTGCACCAGCACGATCGATGATCTTAACGAGAACAGATTGAATAGTTTCATCTTCTCGAACATCATTTTCACTCACAAACTTTTGTTCTTGAGGCTCAGCGCCTTCTGCAAGCGTAAAGGTAACAACTACTTCCGTTGCAATATTCGATGTTTTACCAAAGTAGGCAAAAGAAAGCTGAGGGTAACCTTTAAAGCCTTTTTTAACTTGTTTTGCGATACGTTTTTTAGCTTTATCTACATTCATCATTAACCCTTGCTTATTATCGAATAAAATCAAAATGGTACCAAAACATAATACGTTGATTATAGCGACGATAATACTTAAATTATGCATTAAGCAGCGTAAAACCACTCTGGAGGAGATCGTTTGGTCCATTTAGCAAAGGCTGCCTTGTCACCACGATAAAAATTACGATAAGCCTCAATCGCATTCGCTTCTACTTTATAATCATTTGGCATGGCCTGAGCAAATGGCGTTAATCCTATAGCATCATACGAATGACGCTCAATCTCTACCAACACCGCAATTGATTTATGATCAGTTGTTTTATTGTACCTAAATTTATATTCTTTATTTAATGCTAACGTTAATGCTTTTAACCAGAGAAAATTATCATAAGATTGCTCAACCCAAAGCACGCAGGGATGATTCATATGGGTTGATTTATACGGTGTCGTAAATCCTTTTTTATTAAGCGCCGTACATAAAAGCTGCACGCTTTCTAAAATCATTTTAACCACATGCTGATCACAATGATATTGAGCACATTTTTCAATATCATGATCTAAAATAAAAATATTCATCACATCATCCCTTATTGAACATACTAATAGCTTAGCTCAATATAAAATGCTGCTCGTGGATTTTATATCTCTATTTCAGTGTACTGACGTTGATAATGCGCTAACAGTTGCTGTATTCCCGTTATCGGAATCTCTAATGTTGCAGTATTTGTAAAGGGATGACACTGTATGGATGAGTAATTAAATATACTTTTATCAATAATTAATTCAACCGCTGCTTGAGTATCTTTAACAATATCCAAAATAGAAATAGAGCCAGCACTGGTGCCTAAGTATTTCTCTAAACGGTTACCAGAAGCAAAACTTAACCCTGAAACGTTTAATATTTGGCTTAATCTTTTAAAATCAACGGTTTTATCGTCCATCATAATAATTAAGAAATGACGATTACCTTTCTTATTTTTAATAAACAGATTTTTGGTTGCTGCACCATCAATATCTAAAGCTAATAAGTGCGCTTGCTCACAATTAAACACCGCAGGATGCTGAAACTTTTTATAATCAATGCCTAGTTCATCAAGTATCTTATATATATTCATGCTTAACTCCATTTTAGCGAATATTTAAATACTTTATTACTATTTCATTTATTACCCTCTAAGTAAATATGAATAATAACCAATAACAAGTATCGAACTAATCGCGATAAATCAGCCGCAATGTATTTTTAATAACCAGGGAATTTTAAATACTAAGAGAATGTAAAATAAGGAAGGCATGCAGTAGTTTTTTATTGATCAAATAGGGCCTAATCATTATTAGACCCTAAGATCATCATATCGATTGCTACCTACACGGTAAACAATGATAGTAATGCAGTTAACGGTCAACCATTAACTCAGTGCTGCATCTTACTTATAAAAAGCTTCAACAGTGCCTTTTAGCGTAATAAGCATTGGGTTACCGCGACGATCTAATGCTTTAGGTGACGGTACTTTTACCCAACCTTCACTGATGCAGTATTCTTCAACATCAAAACGCTCTTTACCGTTAAGTAGAATGCCAATTTCGAATTCAAAAGCAGCTTCTAGGAAGTGTGGGCTACGAGGATTACCAGAAAGGTGATCAGGTAAAGTTGGTCGTGATGTAGTATCGGTCATGATGGTGCCTGTTGAAAATAAAAAGTGCGCTATTGTAGACAATCTCGGACTAACGCTCAAGAGCTGTATTAATAGAACTAAAAACTAAGCATTAAATGACTGCAATGCAATCATAGCCGCATCTGCTTTCGTCGCCTGAACAAAAATATGATCATGGTAATAAGCAGCAACTACATTCGCGCTAATATTATGCTCGGCTAACTTCGCCGACACCGCAGCAGTTAGCCCTACCGCCTCTAAACTTGAATGAACCGTTAATGTAATTTGACGAAAACAGCCACTAAACGCTAATTGTGCCTTCTCTGCTACCTTTTTTTCAAGGATCAGCGTTAGCCCTTCCGCTTCTATAAACGTAGCTTTTGGCTGCAAATCAACATACTCTTTTAGCTCACCTGTAACCGTACAGAAAACAAACTCTGACTCGACTAAAGCAGGTTTCATTGAGGCTAACAATTCACTTAACTCTGTAATACCTGACATAACTTATCTCTCTCCATGATAATTACATATCAATAAATGTTTAACCCATATTTGATTAAACATTTATCGCATTAAGCTCATATCTTTATACAGAGATTGACTGAGTTTCAAGTGTTTTTGTTACTCGACAAGGATTCCCAACCGCTACACTATTAATTGGAATATTACGGGTTACCACGCTACCCGCCCCTATCACGCAATTATCACCAATGGTTACCCCTGGTAATATCGACACATTGCCACCAATCCAGACATTATTACCAATGCTGACACTCGCGCCATATTCTTGATGTTGACGTTCAATAGGATCTAAAGGATGCGTAGCCGTTGAAATCATCACATGGGGACCAATCAGCACATTATTGCCAATCGTGACTTTGCAGACATCAAGAATAGTTAAATTATGGTTTGAATAAAAATTACTGCCGACTTCAATGTTATAGCCATAATCACAGAAGAAATTTGGCTCAATGTGAGCTCTGTCTTTAATGATCAATAATGCTTTTAATATCGCCATTTGATCTTCAAGCTGCGTAGGATCAGCGATATTAAAGCGATGACAAACAGATTTAGCATGCATTCGATCAGCAAAGAGTTGTTCATCACCCGCGTTATAAGCAAGGCCAGCTAGCATTTTGTCTTTTTCGTTCATGGTGACTTTCCAGAGTAAAATAAAGCCACCATTAAAGTGTATTTCTCAATTTTAGTATGTGTGCTATTACTCAATTATGAAAAATCACTCAAGTTAAGTGCCATTATTTCAATCATATAATGACACTTATTATTTATAATGATTACTCAGGTAATACCCAATCCGGACGAGGGAAATGACAGGTATAGCCATTGGGTTGATGCAACAAATAATCTTGATGTTCAGATTCAGCATGCCAAAAATCACCAGCAGGCACGACTTCCGTCACAATTGGTCCCGGCCACACACCAGAAGCATCCATCCGTTTAATCAGATCTTCGGCAATGATTTTTTGCTCATTAGAGGTATAAAAAATAGCTGAGCGGTAAGATGTACCAAGATCATTGCCTTGACGATTTACGGTCGATGGATCGTGTATTTGAAAAAAATAAGCCAGGATTTTAGTAAAACTGGTCTGCGTGGTATCAAAGATAATCTCAATCGCTTCCGCATGAGTTCCATGATTGCGGTAGGTCGCATTTTCAACATCACCGCCCGTATAACCGACCTGCGTTGCAATCACGCCCTGCTGACGACGAATAAGATCTTGCATACCCCAAAAACACCCACCAGCCAGTATTGCTTTTTCGAGACTCATATCATTACTCCTATTGCCACATTGCGTGAACTTATGACTTTTCATACAACCATAAGTTGATATTTATCGCAATTAGAACTTGAAAATACCACTTACAAATTAGTGATGGTTGTGTGAGCGAATATCATTGATGAGTTAGCTAGATAGCTAACTCATTGTTGGAAAAAGCAAGCTAGATTAATTACGTTTTTTAGCCCAAGCAAACTGTTCAAACATAGGGCCTACTGGTGTTTTAGCTACATGATTGGTGTAGTTACTGATCACTTTTTGCGATAGACCTAGGATAATTTCAAGTACTTGCTGCTGGCCGTAACCTGCTGCAAAGAATGCATCCATTTGCTGGTCAGACACGTTACCGCGTTCACGAACCATCGCTAATGTGAAATCATGCAATGCTTGCAGTTTTTCTGTTGGCATTGCCTCTTCATTACGCAGTGCTTCGGTTAATGCAGGATCAACTTTCATCGAGTGCGCAATAGCAGTATGTGCTGGTACACAGAAAGTGCACTCATGCTCTACGTTAATAGTTTGCCACACAACCGTTAGCTCTTCTGCATCAAATGAGCAATTCATAAATATCTGGTGAAGCTGTTGGTACGCTTTCAGTGTTTCTGGCGACTCTGCCATTACCGCAAATAAGCCAGGTACTGCGCCCATTTGTTTTACAGCACCTTCTAGCATTGGTTTACTTTTTTCTGGCGCGGTTTCTACTGTGTGAAAAATAAATTTGCTCATTTTCAATACTCCAATCGTTGTTCAAAATAAAGGAAAATATTATGTGATACTCCACAAAAAGAAGCCGTCTTCCCTACCTACGAATTGAACTATAACGAAAACTGAACGATCGTTCAAGCAGCAAATTGAACGACCGTTCAAAACACTAACCACTTCATCTTTATCATACTGATTGTAAATGATTTATTTTTCTAATTTTGTATTTCTCTTTAATCAACAGGCATAAAAATAAGCAAATTAATCTTTACCTCGTCACCCACTACCACTACAATTGAACGAGTGTTCATATATAAATTTACAAGATCATATTATGGCAAAGACAGCAAAATTTGACCGCCAAGAAGTAATAAACAAAGCCACCAATTTATATTGGAAAAAAGGCTTTCACGCGACATCAATGCGTAACCTGCAAGACGAAATTGATATGCGACCGGGAAGTATATATTCAGCTTTCAATAGCAAAGAGGGATTATTCAAGGAAGTACTGCGTAACTATACCAATATCGGGCTTACGCAAATTGAAGCGTTAAGAAATATGTTTGACACTCCTATCGAAGTATTAAAGGCATTTGTCAAAGCACAAGTTATCGACACCCAAACTAATGCGCCAAATGGTGTCTGCATGCTTGCCAAAACCATAGGAGAATTAACGTCAGAAAATCAAGAACTAATCGATGTGACTAAAGATTGTCTTAACGAAATTTTACTGGAATTTACTACGCTGATTAAAGAAGCCCAAGCGCAGGGAATTATAGATTCAACTAAAGATGCTGAAGAATTAGCAAGCTACGTGCAAATTCAAATAACGGGTTTGCGTACCTTCGCTAAAGTAAATAATAATGAGGCATTACTTCACAGAAAAATAGACGATATATTTAACAACTACCCGTTTGCTTAAGTGTTTCCTAATAAATACCTAATGTTACAAAACCTATTAGGAATCCAAATGAAACACCCCACACATCTGCGTTTGTTTGCATTTTTATAAATTTACCCCATATGTACTTATTCTCAATCATCACCAATAGGGTAATAATTGGAACCAAACACATAAAAAGCATGGTTTTATCTAGCAGAAAAGGAAATTGACCAAGCAATAAACTGTGAAAACTATCGCACTGACGAGCCAGCCAATAACCGACTACCGACCCGACAATACTGGGAATTATACATTTCTTTGGTATCAAGCCAATAATCCTTCTTTGTTCTTTTTATAAACGAAAAGTGAGAGATGTGCTTGGCGTTCACTCTGCCCAAGATTCACATATCGGAAGTCGAGTTACGAAGCTATCCGTGATCTACTCAACACGTGATCAAGCCTCAAAGAAGACAATTAAATTTTACGTAGAAACATAAATGATTATTTGAACTCGCTTATTAATATAAATTAACTACCCCCGAAACGGAGCAAGATCAATCCCTTCTATCTTACAAACAGCCTTTATTGTTGAATCGTCACAAAGGCATTTTAAATAAGCAGCAAGGTTTTCAAACATTAACGGGGATTTTTCGATTGGTAACGACCACTGTGCCAACATAAATAAAAAATAATCACATGCGGTTAGCGTATCCCCAATAAGATATTGGTTATATTTGAGTTGATTATTAATAATAGCTAGGGCTTCTGCAATTCTCTCGTCTTGTGCAGCAATAATATTGGAAATGGTTGCTGTATCATTTGTATGGCGATGTGGATAGTAACGTACCATTAGTTCGGCTTGTAGCGTGTTATTTAAAAATGCTAACCATTGATAAAATAGAGGGCGCTTAGGATCTCCCACCGCCGGCATTAAATTTGATTGAGGATGCAATTCACAAAGATGAATACAGATAGCCGAACTTTCAAAAATAGGCTGTTCACCAATAACTAATGTAGGGATTCGGCCTGCTGGGTTTAACTTCAAATAATCTGCTGATTTTTGTGCATTAGACTGCTTATCAACTAACAACAATTCATAATCTACATTTAAGTGATGTAATAAGAAGTGAGGTGCTAAACTGGCATTATTGGGATAGTAATAAAGCTTGAACAATATCGACTCCTTGTCTAATCGTTTTTTATTAATGCATTACATTAACTCACCCTATAGATTACAAGTTAACCATTCAGTTAAAAGCGCGACTAAATAACCTTATTTTTTTAAATTTTTGCGAGCTAGGCGACAAAACACCACTACTAATCGTTGTCTAATCTCACCCTATAAAATTATTTTAATAATCATACGATTGTACAGCTAACGAAGATAGATATGAACAATATAACGATAGCACCATCACAAGCTACAATAGCATTAACAACAGATTTGCTTATTACTCAAGTAAACGCTGAACTGACCTTACAGCCCCTTGATTTAGTCAAAATAAAAGGCTCATATTCACAATTTTTTGCTTACTTTGAGGCCAAATTAGCACCCTATATTGATGGCTGGGTTGATATGGTGAACCGCGATAAGACTACTTTGACAAACCTGAATAGTGACTATGGCTATTTTGCTTTTGCACATTATCTCGCACGTCAATACGATCCTACACGCTGGTCAGAAGAAGTGATGGTGATGACGAAAGGCTTTATTAATATTACTGATAAAAAGCTTTCTTTTAATCCTATCAGCATTCATCATATTTACGATTATCTGATGACAGAATTATTGGATATGAATAATTTAAAACACCAGCTACGCCATTTATTGATTACCGATAATATTAACTATTTATACCGTAACACTCCACCTTGCATTCACCGATATGCGGTTGACGATTCAGAAAATATAGCAAAACGTATTCAGCAGAATATCTGTTTCTTATTCATGTTATATATCAAAACAATCGCGACAACGACAAAATCAATCATTAGCAGTAAATAAGCACTGATATCAATCTCCACATCATTCCTGATGTTTTATATTAATGAATGATGTGGTGATAGTAATCAGTAACAGTCTTAACGGGATTATCTTACAGTAGCTGTCTTAGTTTATGTTCAACTAATGGGTCGTTAGGAACCAGTTGTTGCGCCATTTCTAGTAATTGAATCGCATCTTGTGGATGATCATCTTGATGTTTCAAGGCTATATCAATCAAAGGTTGTACATCAATTTGAGCTTGATGCTCTTGTACATGCGCTTCTTTTTCATCAATCAAAATATTATGTGCTTTACTCAATAACCCTAATCGGTGTTCTGAATATGCATTGGCCTTACTTAGGCTTTGATAATAATCTTCTTTAAAGCGTAATGTTTTTGTTTGTTGACGAAACTGAGCAATATCAAGTTGCTGATGGCGAATAAAATCAACAGCGACCTGCTTATAGAAACCAAACTTATTAAGGTAAGTAGCATGCGTGCCGTGTCCCATTCCAAACACACGTAAATGGGTCAATTCTGGATAACGTTTGGCATGTAAGCGATCGATATTATTGGTGGGATCGTAAATGATATAGCCTTTAGCTTTACCTAAATCAAGATCGTGGTAATCCCCTTCCCAATCAAATTGCTGCGCCAGTTCAGTACTAGAACGACTATCCCACGGGGCGATGGTTTTATTCTTGGTACTCACTGGATGAAATAATAAAACTTGATCAAGTTGCAATAAATTGGCAAAAGCACCCACCGCAAAACCACCACGACTGAGACCATAGCCTAAGCGATAGCTAAACGGTTCAAGCAACGTAGTTAACTGTTCAAGAAAGAAAATTAAGTTACGACTACGAAACCAATTACTCTTTCCTAAATGTTGAAAAGAGATAACATTCACGTTCTGTTTTTTAGCGAGGTGGAATCCCCAAGGTGCAAAATTCTCATCAATATCTTGCTGCTGTACGTTGGTTCCCGCAGGCGAAAATGTAAACAGTAGCGGCTTATTTACATCAACAAACTCATACTTAACAAACACATCATCAAGTAAGTCCCCTCCTGACATTGGAAGTTGCGCTTGCTGCTGTGAACGAGAGTGTGTTAGCCACTCATCTAACCAATACAATAATTTCATTTTACCCACCTTTAAAAACAACCGCGGGATTGTAGCAAAGATAGGCATTAAACGAAAATTTTAGTTAGAACACTAATTATTTAATTTAACTTGCTCGATTTTAAAGATAAAAAATATTCCATACGGTTTTTTATTTTTTAATGAAAAATAAACCAAATAATATTGACCTGTCTATAGCTTTACACTTCATACTAGCCAAATATTAACAATACACATATACACATCGGATCCGTCATGTATTTGATTTCAGAATTAGCGACTAAAGCAGGAATATCACGTACCACGCTACTCTATTATGAGAAGCAAGGGCTGATTAAAGGCCACCGACTGGATAATGGATATCGTCATTACAGTGAAAGCGATTTGCAACGGTTATTTTTAATTAAACAACTTCAAAGTGCAGGCTTGACGCTAAAAGAATGTCAAAGCTGCTTAGAAGCAAAGTTGGATAAAAGTATCTTGTCAGAACGGTTAACTCAACTGACAGAAGACATTCAAAAAAAGACCCAAGCGCGTGAGTTGTTATTAGGGTTACTTGGGGAACGATCACAGCGAGAATTACATAGTTCTTTAAGTAAAAGTGCACCCAATGTCCACCTTAACTGGCTCAACACGCAAGGCTATGATGAAAAAGAAGCTCTCAGACTAAAGTGGTTATCAAAAGACATGAATGAACACAATGCGTACATGAACGATTTTATGACAATATTTACACCATTAGAGCAATGGGCTCCGGGTAGTAAACAAGATACCTTAAATGCCATATCACTGATGCCTAATCAGCAAATGCGCCGTATTTTAGAAATTGGCTCAGGCAAAGGCGGATCGACAGTATTACTGGCTAACAATACCAAAGCACATATTACCGCGGTAGATAATGAACCCGTTGCAATTGAACAACTTAATCAAAAAATCAAAGACTCACAATTGGTCGATCGTATATCACCTGTTTGCGCATCAATGACAGCTCTACCCTTTGAAGCCAAGAGTTTTGATGCTATTTGGGCTGAAAGTTGTGTTTATATTATGGGAATGGAAAATGCACTTCAACAATGGAAACCGTTATTAAAAGATGATGGTATTCTGGTCGTCAGTGATTTGGTTTGGCTTACTGATATGCCTGATGAAAACGTTAAACAATTTTGGCTATCCAATTATCCCGATATTCAAACGATACCTACAAGACTCAAGCTATTTCAGGCTCAAGGTTATGACGTAATTGATCATTTTTCACTGGGGCTAAACGCTTGGGAAAATTATTGGCTACCATTAAAAGCAAGGGTTGAAGCATTACAACCAACCATGCCAACCTCTCAAGCATTACTGGATGTAGAACAAGAAATTGGTATTTATGAAACCAGTGTTGCCAAAGATTTCACCTATCATTACTTTATCGTAAAACCGAGTAAATAAAGCTTATGAGCACACCATCATTAGTTGATTTAGGTTTACGTCCTTTTTTCCAACAACAATTATCGTTAGAAGAAGTCGCAAACTGTTTCCTTGGACGAATCATTGAACAACATAAATCCGACGTGATTATCTTAGCTGGTGATGATGCACTAAGATATAAGCTACCACCAAATTTTGAGGCAATATGTGTTGGCGACTGGGTGGTTTTTAATCAAAACAGATTGGTTCGCGTTCTTGAAAGGCAATCCCTTTTTCAGCGAAAAGCCGCAGGTAGTAGCCGAGACCGCCAACTTATTGCAGCAAACCTCGATGTGGTATTTATCGTTAGCTCACTTAACGACGATTTTAATTTAAATCGAATCGAACGTTATTTAGCGCTGGTAAAAGAAACCCATGCCGAGCCTGTTGTGATCTTAACCAAAGCTGATTTATGTGATGACGTAGAAGATATTCGACAACAAGTTCAACAGTTAGACTCACTGTTAAGTGTTCACTGTGTTAATGGGCTTGCCCACAATAGCCTCTCCGTATTAAAAAGTTATTGTCAGCGTGGTAAGACCGTCGCCTTTTTAGGTTCATCTGGCGTGGGTAAATCGACACTGGTCAATAATCTACTTAACCATAATGAAATGGAAACCAATGCGATACGAGAACAAGACAGCAAAGGACGTCACACAACAACGTACCGTACTATAAAATGGCTACCTGAAGGCGGGCTGTTGATGGACACCCCTGGAATGCGAGAACTACAACTTAGTGATGTAAAAGAAGGGATAAAACTCACATTTGCTGATATTGAATCTCTCGCTACTGCATGTCGTTTTAAAGATTGTCAGCACCAAAATGAACCCGGCTGTGCGGTAGTAAAAGCAATCGCAAACGGCGAATTATCGACAAGAAGATTGAATAACTTTCATAAACTATTACGCGAAGACGCTCATAATAGTGCGACATTGGCACAAAAAAGAGCAAAAGATCGCACCTTTACTAAAATGGTCACCGCCATTCAAGATCAAGCGAGGTCGATAAAAAAATTCAAATAAAAGAAAAAACAGCATAATCATCTTGACCTTCCCTGTAATGGAAGCTTTATGCTGTCATTCTAATAACAAATACATATCGAGCTCATCATGAAAAAATTATCTTTAGCTATTGTTTTATCAGCACTACTTTCTACCACTGCATTTGCAAGTGAAAATGTGGTCGATCACAGTCATGCAATGCCAACTAAATCAGTCGTTAGTCTACAAGCATCACAAACAATGATGAAAGACTCGATGGCGGCAATGTCAGGTATGCATACGTTAAAATTAACCGGTGATCCTGATTTAGATTTTGTAGCGGGTATGTTGCCTCATCATGAAGGGGCTATTGTGATGAGTGAATCAATTCTACCAACACTGACTAACCCTGCGGTGCATAAATTAGCACTTAATATTATTAAATCACAAAAAGAAGAAGTGGTTTATATGAAGCATTGGTTAGCCACACACAAAGAAATACCACTAGCACAACGTGATATTGCTAACTCACAAGAAATGATGACCAAATCAATGAAAATCATGCACAACATGATGGAAGTTAAATTAACTGGTCATCCAAATGTTGATTTCATTGCGGGTATGATCCCTCACCATGAAGCAGCAGTAGAAATGGCAGAAGTCATCATGCCTTATCTAAAAGATCAATCAACGAAGACTCTCGCACAAAGTATTATCAAGTCACAACAACAACAAATTAGCTTTATGAAAACATGGCTAAAAGATAATACACCAGCGACAGTGCCTGCGAAGTAAATAAGATCACACTTACTTATACATAAATCCGACTTAAATAAGTCGGATTTATTTTATCTGTTTTTAATCAATCGAAAACTCTCGATATTGACCACTTTCAAGCCCAGCTACCGATAAGTGTCCTACCGATACACGATGCAGTGCTAATACTTCATTTTGAAAAAAGCCAAACATACGTTTCACTTGGTGGTACTTCCCTTCAACCAATGAAAGCCGTGCTTGATACTCTGAGACGATCTCTAAATGCGCGGGCTTAGTGATGATATTCTCATACCCAAAATAAATACCCTCTTTGAACACGGTAATATATTCTTCAGTAACAGGTTTTGATAAAGTCACTTCATATACTTTTGCGAGTTTGGTTTCAGGTAAACTTATTTGACGTGACCATGTGCCATCGTTAGTTAACAACACTAATCCTGTCGTATTAAAATCTAACCGCCCAACAATATGTAATTCATCTTTTTGAGGATGATCAATTAAATCTAATACAGTTGTATGCTTAGAATCTTTGGTCGCACTGACAATACCTTGCGGCTTATTCAACATAATATAAATCGGTTTATTATCTTGAAGGCTGTGACCATCTAATTCAACATGCATAAATTGAGTCACTTTCTGATGCGTTGAATGTGCGGCTTCTCCATCCACGATGATCCTTTTCTGAGCAACCAAAAGACGAGTGTCTGATATAGAGTAAATACTATGTTGACTTATAAAACGATCGAGTCGAGTGGTAGACGATTTCATAACATAACAATATCCGCAGTATGTAAAAATGCATTCGAAAATGTACTTTTTAAGAAGTGAACATCTTTACATATAACAACAAAAATAGAACAGCTATATTTTGAAAATTAATGTTCAGGTGTACTTGATGTTATTTACTTTTAATAACACTTTAAATATTGATTAATTATCATGGGCTAAATATGATATTATTCTGTTAAATATTTCACCACAGAGTTAATTTTTTGAAATTCTCACTCTTACAATATAAGCGTCAAACTCTCGCTTCATGGTCACTGATTTTAGTGAGTATTGTGCTATTGGTGTGTATTTCTCAAAATTTAGGCCTTTCTACATTATGTTCTTTAACGCCGATAACTGACGCAACTGAACAGCTTCAATCTCATCCACAAACGCACTCAGATCTAGAAACGCAATGCAGTAATAGTGAGCATCTTGTTAATGCCAACACGATTAACATTGATTTTGCGATTCCAATGTTTATCCTCGCCCTTGTTATTATTGCAGCGATATTAAAGCAATCGGGTGTTAAGTACTTCCCTCCTGAGCCAACAACCTCCTATGGTGTACGGCGACATTTAGCTTTTTGTACCTTTCAAGAATAAACACAATCAGGGTCTGAAGAACGAGCATTATTACGCCTTAAAAAACCAAGGCATCATAGTGTGTGATAACAGCCCCTCCTAATACTTATATCTTTTTATATAATTATTCACGGAGCAACATTGTGTTTAAAAATCAAATTATTAGTACTGTTTTATTTACGGTATCGTTAGTATCAGTGCTATTTCTAGCGACGATCCCTGTCGCTACACCATCGCTAAAAACAGGCATGTTAACCCATCCACCAGCACAACTCTGTTTAATACTAACGGAATTACTCAATCACGATACGGTGATTCAAACACTAGAATTTGGAAGGGGGAAATAATAATGACAACTAAAAAAAACCAATCTAAAAAAGCGACCAATATAGCAACTAAGCTATGGCTAAAAGCAAAAGAAATCATAAAACTGGTGCTCATTTTATCACTCTTTTTTATCGCTATAGATGCTTGGCGCAGTAAAGATATGCCATCAGACGTGATCCCTACATTAGCGGCAAATACACTGGATCAGGAATGGGTTGATATTAAAAAGATGAGTGATGAAAAACCCGTATTACTCTATTTTTGGGCGACATGGTGCTCAGTGTGTAAATTTGTTAGCCCTAGTGTTGATTGGCTTGCGGATAATCATCAAGTGGTATCGGTTGCGGTTACATCTGGCGAGAACCAACGGGTTGCCCAATTTATGAAGTATAAAGAATACAATTTCCCAGTCATCAATGATCCAACAGGTAAAATTGGTCGAGAATGGGGCGTTACTGCGACACCTTCAATCATAATCATTAAAAATGGTCAGATTTCGTCAATAACAACCGGAGCAACAACCCCGATAGGCTTATGGTTACGGCTGATTTTTACTTAGCTCGTGATATAAATCATGTCATAGTTACTACCAACAATGGTTGTTGGTAGTAACTTATGCAATAACTATCGTTGTAAAATAAGCTGTGCAAAATAGCCTAATTAACGCTTAAATTTATCAGCCCATTGTGGCCATATAGCCGCGAGATCCATGTGCTGTTCGATAGTATCTGCAATACGATCAATGCCTTGCTGACGAATTTCATCAAAATCAGGAGTTTGGGTCGCTTCTAAACCAGCCCAACGTAAAATAGCATCACATGCACCTTGTTGTTCGAAAATACCATGCAAATAGGTGCCAAACACGTGATCATCACAGCCTAATTGACCATCAGGACCATCTGTTAACTGTAATGGTGCATTGGCACTCACACCTTGAGTAACACCCGCATGAATTTCATAACCTTTAACGGTAACAGGCATTTGATTAGGCATGGTTAGTGTGCCCTCTGTTTGTTGCAGGCATTTGTTTTTCTCAATGGTGGTAGCAATAGATAAATACCCTAAACCTTGGCTAACCCCCGCTTCACCTTCAATCGCATGCGGATCAGCAATGGTTTCACCTAACATCTGATAACCACCACAAATACCCATCACTTTGCCGCCTAAACGCAAATGACGTTGGATCTGTTTATCCCAACCTTGTTCACGTAAGAATGCTAAATCACTGCGAACGCTTTTGGTACCTGGAATAATGATCAAATCGGCGGCAGGAAAAGGCTGACCTTTGCCGACAAACTGCAAGTTAACTTGCGGATGCATGCGCAGGGGATCAAAATCAGTATGGTTACTGACGCGGGTTAAAACAGGCACTACCACCTTTAATTGATGATCAGCGGCATCAACTTGTTGGCAGTTAATCGCATCTTCAGCTTCTAACATTAAGCCATGTAAATACGGTAACACGCCTAATACTGGCTTACCTGTTTTTTGTTCTAGCCACTCTAAACCCGATTCAAGTAACTTAATATCACCACGGAAACGGTTGATAACAAAACCTTTGACACGCGCTTGTTCTGATTCAGACAATAACGCTAACGTGCCATAGATATGGGCGAACACCCCACCGCGATCAATATCTGCAATAATGATCACCGGCACATCGGCTTTTTCAGCAAAGCCCATGTTTGCCACATCATTTTCACGTAAGTTGATTTCAGCAGGACTACCCGCACCTTCAATAACAATGGTTTGGTATTGTTGTTGCAGCAATGCGAATGATTCCATGATCGGCGTCATTACCACTTTCTTGTAGTTATGAAAACCCACAGCATCCATATCAGCTAAAGCGTGACCTTGTACGATCACTTGTGCGCCAACATCGGTATTGGGTTTAAGCAATACCGGATTCATATGTACACTAGGCTCAATACCACAGGCTTGAGCTTGAACGGCTTGTGCTCGCCCAATCTCACCGCCATCTTTGGTCACAGCGCTGTTTAATGCCATATTTTGTGATTTAAACGGTGCCACACGAATACCTTGGCGTGCCAACACGCGACATAATCCAGCTACCAGCACACTTTTACCTGCATCTGACGTCGTACCTTGTACCATTAATGCACGTGTTGTCGATTGTAATGTATCCGTCATTTCCTAATTCCATATTCATATAATAAAAGTGAGTAATCGCAGATCATCGTTATCTATATCGAATTAACCATCTTAGCTACTGCTCATATTTGGTAATAAATCATAAAAAACAAGTTTGAATAATCATCAATCTGGTGTATATGATAACGATTATCATTTTTTATCACTTCTTTTTTATGAATTATCTTATTTTACCGACCATGTTGGTATGGCTATTGTTGGCAATTAGCATCGGTTGTGCGTTAACAAAAACAACTTCTTGGCGTATACCACTACTATTGTCACTGATCACAGCCGTAACGTTTAACGTTTTAACAGTTATCGGTGCAGCCATTATGATCAGTGGTATTGCTATTGCCAGTTTTACTGCTCGGCAACAATCTAAGCCCTTAATCTACGCGGGTCATACCATTGTGATTTTGTGGGTCATCGGGCTAATTCTACATTTATACCCTGGTATCAATAATTTGTTGGTGCTTGATCACGTCAATAGTGGCCCACTTAGTCGATCATTTACGCTTTACTTTAATATCGATAAACCCATACTTATTTTTGCACTGCTACTACTCGTGCCCAATATAGTAAGCAATAACGAATATAACTGGCATCATCTTTCGCTCTCCCGCATGCAAAAAAGTATTATTGGTGGCGGATTAATCACATTACCGTTATTAGCATGGGCATTACAACTGGTACAGCCTGAATTCACTTTACCGTCATGGTGGTGGATCTTTGCTATTAATAATCTCATTTTTACTTGTGTCGCTGAAGAAGTACTTTTCCGTGGTTATATTCAGGGACTGCTATGTAAGAAATTAGCTCCACCTATAGCGATTATTATTGCGAGTGTTTTATTTGGATTTGCACACTTTGCTGGTGGTCCATTGTTTATCGTAATTGCGACACTGGCTGGCATACTTTATGGTTTAAGCTATTATTGGACTAAGAAGATAACGGTCGCTATCGTGGTTCATTTTGCATTTAACTTATTTCATTTAGTCTTTTTTACTTACCCACTACCCTTGTAATAATGCAAAATAAAAAAGAAGTCTTATCCCTTCTTTGAACACAGCACCGTGTGCTTCAAAAGCATAAACAGGGATAAGGAACAGGATGGAATGTCACAATTATTGCTTATAGATGTTCTCAATAATCCAACACTATTATTGAATGCTAATCATAAATGCAGTTATCAGATCATGACTGAAGCCCGCCACCTCTCATTATTAGGGCAATTAAAGGCGTGTTGTGAGCGGGCGAATATCGAACACGATCTTCCCCTCCACACCCAACAGCAATTACTGTCTGGGTTTCACAGCTACCAAAAACAACAACAGCAATTGTTACTTGAACATCAATATCTCACTGAGCACTTACAAGGGGTTATTAGTTCATGGCGCTACTTACGCGGTAGCGCCTTGCAATTACTTGATAACGATATGTTTGCTGGCAGAATTAAGCATAATATTGATATTTATGTTCCGCAGCAACACGTTGCCAATGTAGAAAAAGCACTGTTAAACAATGGTTGGCGTTATAAAAATATTGCTGATTATGAAGAAACGTTTTATCGTCGTTGGGCACAGCAAACCACGCCATTGATCCATAAACAAAGGCGTACTGAGCTGGCAATTCACTTTCAATTATTACCTAAAACATTAATCAACAAACTCGACCCAACCCCTTTACTCCACCACCACTTATCACCGCCATTGTGTGAACCTGCCACATTATTATCGCCAGATGCAATGGTACTTCATCAAGCAATTATGTTATTTCACCAAATGGATTACCATTATGGCTTACGGGATATTTACAGCCTATATTTGCAGTTTGTTTTCTTCAGTAAAGACCCCACGTTTTGGCATAATTTAATTCAACTTCACCAACAAGTCGGCAATGATAATAGCCTTTATCTTGCGGTCAATTTATGTCACCGCTTATTTGATTTATCTGTGCCTGATAATGTATGGGCATATTTTAAGCAACATAAGTTAAACCGATTATCCTATTGGTTCTATCAACAACATTTTATTGATGCCTTTCTCTACCAGTTTCCTTTGCATCGCAACATTGGTTATCGTGACGCCGTAAAATCACTGCGTTTTCGTGGCCGTTTAAAACAAATGCCAGTCTACTGTATTGTGCCGCATATTATTAAACGATTAATTGTTAATAGTATTCCGCATGACGATGAAGAAGTGATCAACTAAATACGACTAACTTCCAATTATCATTCTTTGATACCTAATAAGACAGGCACGCGTAAGAATTCTCATGTTACTATGCTAAGCCATTCTCAAGGAAGGAAGAAGAATTTGGATAACATGCTGTTTTACAAAACATACCCACATAAACAAAGTAAAGAGTGGGTCGTATTTGTCCATGGTGCGGGGGGAAGCTCTGCTATTTGGTTTAAGCAAATAAAAGCCTATAAACAGCATTTTAATTTATTGCTCTTAGATTTGCGTGGTCACGGTAAATCTAACACCATGTTTCAGGATGTGATGGACAATCGCTATACCTTCAAAATGGTGACTAAAGATATTATAAATGTGCTTAATCATCTTAAAATTGAGTCGGCTCACTTTGTTGGTATCTCATTAGGAACAATCATTATCCGCCATCTGGCTGAACTGGCGCCAGAGCGAGTACAAACAATGACATTAGGTGGCGCGGTAACACGTTTAAATACACGCTCTCAAGTGTTAATTAGCTTGGGGAACTTAAGCAAACATGTTCTGCCTTATATGTGGTTATACCGTATATTTGCTTATGTAGTGATGCCACAAAAAAACCAGCGTCAATCACGTCATTTATTTATTCGAGAAGCTAAAAAGCTTTGCCAACAAGAATTTAAACGATGGTTCAAATTGGCAACGGATGTTAACCCGATTATGAAATACTTTAAGGAAAAAGAACTCGCTATTCCGACTTTGTATTTAATGGGTGAACATGACTACATGTTTATTAAGTCTGTCAAAGAGATGATTAAACGTCATCAAAATAGTGTGTTAACCCAATTATCAAATTGCGGCCATGTGTGTAATGTTGAACAGCCAGAAGCATTTAATCATCATTCAATTGAGTTTATTCAATTGCACAGCCAACCATTACCGGCCCACTAAAATAATAAAACCCAGTGAGAATTGAATCTCACTGGGCTTAACTTATACTGTACTGAAACACGCTTTAGTTAAGTAAACCGAGCTTACATCACCACCACTTTATTTAAAAAACGCTGCAATTGAGCGGTAACAAATTGTGGTTGTTCAAGGTTACTAATATGCCCAGCCTCAGGAATCAGCACATATTCACTACCATCAATTGCGTCATGCATTAATTGTGCTTCAAGTGGTGGGCGCGGATTATCTTCTAAGCCTGACATAATTAATGTCGGAACCGTAAGTTGCTCGATATCATCAAACGTATCACGACGCCCAAACACCATGCGTCCCATCTCAGACACTGCCACCGCGCGATCCCCTTGTAGCTGTGCAAGAGAATTACGGAATTCACTCACTAACTGCGGATTATGCAAGTGACCATCACGACGGAAAAATAATGGTGCAATCATATCGATCAATGGCGCAGGAACATGTTGCTGATCGCGTAAAGTATCTAACATCGCAAAATATCTCGCGTGCAATACTTCAGGCTCATAACCTAAGAAGGTATCCATTAGTACTAATGCCGTCACTCGCGCAGGCGCTTTAAGGGCTAATTCTGCGCCCCACATCCCCCCCACGGACAAACCAATAACAGCAAATTTTTCAATCTCTAAGTGATCCAATAATGCCAACACGTTATCAGCATAATCACGCAATGTTCGTGTTGCTGATGGCGCACTGTCAGAGCCACCATGCGCCCAAAAATCTGGCACAATACAACGGTAATGTTGGCTTAATACCGCGATCTGCGGTGCCCACATTGCACTATCCCATAAATAGCTGTGACCAAAAACAAGCACTGGCCCTGTTCCTTGATCACGGTAAGTCATTTGCTGACCATCAATAGCGAATGTTTGCATTGCAGGTATCCTTTCTTGATTCACATATCGTGAATATTAATTCGTTATTTTATTATTAAGCTAAGATTATCCATCTGAATTATCACGCACATTATCATAACCGTTACGCCATTGATGTAACTCGATACTTATTTCTAATGTGGACTAATCCTTGGCGATAGAACACCCACGCGCAGAGTCCAGCGGCAATATTACCCAACATTGCGCCAGTGAACAGCCCTGACAAACCTGCGAAATGCGCACCCAACCATAATACGGGCAAATAACACACAAATAATCGTAATGCAGAAATCAATAAAGCTCGCATCGGTAATCCCATGGCATTACAAACAGAAACCATCAGCATGCAAACCCCTAATGCACCAAGACTAATAGGCACCCGCGTTAAATGGATCATCAAAATGTGTTGTACCGAACTATCACTGGTTAATAGCTGGGTTAACGACGGCGCACTTAAAAAGAGCACGATCGCGATAACCACTTGCCATATCAATACAAATCGCACCGCTATCATGATCAATTTTTCAATACTGGCAATATCTTTACGACCAAGTAAACGTCCCACCATCGGTGGCATCGACATGGTTAATGCCAAAACGATAACCAGTGAAAAGAACTCTAATCGTGATCCTAATGCCCAAGCAGCAACGGTTGCCGCACCAAAACTAGCCACTAATTTTGTTGCTAAAATGGCAGAAACAGGGGGTAACAATTGGCTTAACATTGCTGGAGCCATGATATGAACTAATTCTTTGATGGCTTTATAAACGGCCAATCCACGCCAGTCAAAACTCAACCATTGGCGTTTAAATAATAATGGAAACACCACCAGCATACCGATGCTAAACGACACAATAGTCGCCCATGCCGCACCATTAATACCCATATTAAAGGTAAACATAAACAGTGGATCTAAACCAATATTTAGCACACTGGTGATCACCATCATAATGCCGGGTAACAAGGTATTACCGTTGGCACGACAAATACTGTAGGCAAAGTACACCATCGAACCGCACCATGCACTTGTTAGCCATACGGGCCAATAGCTATCAATAACACCAAAAACATTATCAGGCGCACCAAGTAACCATAACAACTGATGTCGGCCAAACCAGATTGCCGCACACAGCGCCATGATGCCAATATCGCCAAGGATCACCACTACCCCGCCTAATTGACGCGCACGATGATGATCATTATTACCTAATACCCGTGAAATTAAGGCGGTGGTTGCAATTCCTAATCCCACTTGTAAACCAATGACTAACATTTGCATCGGTAAAGTAAAACCTTGCGCGGCTAACGGTAAAATACCAAGTTGGCCAATAAACGCACTGTCGACTAACTGAAAACTCATCAGTGATAATACGCCAAAGAGCATTGGCCATGTCATGGTAAACAATTGATGAGCTAAACTGCGGGACGCTGGAAGTGTCATTGTTTTTACATTCATAATAACAACTTAAATAAAACGTTAGTAACGAGTACAACGCATCGATTTTCGACTTGGTACTGATTACCAATAAAAAATCCCCGCCATAGCGAGGATCAAAAATAACTTTAGATGTGAATTAACGAATAACTAATTTAACAAGATCAGCCGGACGGTAATAAACAGATTTCAAAACTTTACCGGTGCGGATCAGCTTACCATTGACTTCAACATCTTGTGCACATTTAGCAATGATATAATCACCTTTGGTACTTGCCATCAATGCAACACCTTGCTCGGCGTAAAAAGCTTCAGTCTCGTCATACTGCTGCTGGCTACGGCATACTTTGCTCATGTTGCTTGAGTGGACTTCATTCCAACAATCAATGAATGTAAATCCTAAACGCTCAGACATCTGCAATAAAATATCAATCAAGTAACTGATACCAATATTATCAGTGATTTTTTTATCACCTAAATGTACTAAACGCCCCATTAATACATACACCGAATCAACAATCGCGTCAGCTTGCTCAACCAATGAATCAGCTTCAGCAAGCTCTGTCATTTCTTCAACAGCTAATGAAGTATGTAATGCATCAGCTTGAGCATCTAGGCTCGCAGGGGTTTCAATATCTAAGTCAAAGGTAGAACGAAACTCTCGAATATCGCTGTAAAGGTGATCGAAAAGGGGTTGGTCTAGCGCAGAAAGCTTCATTCGAATATCCTTGTTTCAGATTTAAGGGAAGAGATTATTTTATTACTCACAGCGCAAGGTTATGCTTAATAAAATAACACGACGGGCAAAGATACTAATCCAATCTCGCACCAGATACAAAACCAATCACCTAAAATCTGTTAGCTTGATGACAAAATAGACTTAACCATTATAGCAATGAGTTAAAACGTAACAATTGAGATATCATTATTCGTATTTAATCACTTGCGAATTAAAGGAAAGCCAATAAAATTTCAACCGTAACTCTCTATGTTGAGATAATAATATGTATGTTGGAGAAGTGATGATTGCAGGTCACCGTGGCGCGCGCGCAGTTGCCCCAGAAAACACATTAATATCCATGAAAGCCGCGGCAAATGCTGGCGCTACATGGATTGAAACGGATACCCAACTTTGCGAGGATCTCATTCCCGTTATTATTCATGATAAAAGTGTCCGTCGTTGTACCAATGGTTCCGGAAGTGTGCGTCATAAGCCACTCAGTGAGCTAAAGCAATTAGATGCAGGAAGCTGGTTTGCTGCTGAATTTGCCGATGCTACCATTCCAACATTGACAGAATTACTGCAAGCTTGTGATGATTATGGCTTAAATATCAACCTTGAAATTAAAGTCCATTATGAGGAAGAAGTTGAGCTTCAAGTTCGAAAAACCATTGAAACAATTAAAGATTATGGTTTCGATACCGATAGGCTCATTTTATCTAGTTTCTCTTATAACGCAGTAAAACACTGCTTAAAACTATGGCCTGAAGTTCGCCGAGGCTTAATCATTGAAGACTGGGTGCCAGACATCGCTCGTTTAGATGCCAAACTTAACCTATACAGCATCCACTTAGATCACCACTTACTCAATGAGAAGTTGGCAAAAGAAATTACGGATGCAGGGAAAGTACTACAAATATGGACCATGAATGATCCTCAGCAAATAGATAAATTTACCCGTTGGGGTGTTAGCACTATTATTAGTGACAACCCTGGTTTATTAATCTCAGCAGCAAAGCAATAATCATCACCTCTTAATATATTGTTCACGAGTCAATGAATAGCCAATATTGACTCGTAACAAACCTCACTTTCATTTCCTCTTATTCTTTTTACACCCCACATATTGATTTTCATCTATATTTTATACGGCAGTTTTATTACCACTAAAAGTGGAACTTTACATTTCAAAACAATATAAACAATTTATGTTTGATATCATTAAAATGTAAAAATATGTTTATAGAGAATATAAATTAAACCCCATTTATTTATAACTCTCTTTTATTACACACAATATCAGATAATTATGCCAACAACTGTCTAACGACAACTTATTTGATGCCTAGTGGAGCACATTATTCATGTCAGCTTATGACACCGTCTGTATAATGGCAGCCATTGCTGTCTTTATCTCAATTATTAACCACCGTATTGGTAAGTTTCAACCAACCATTGCCATCACTGGCTGGTCAATTGCAATATCACTGACTCTCTTAACACTCAGTAAATTAGGCTATATTCCTCATAAAGAGGAACATGAAGTCATTCAGATGATACAAGCAGTCAACTTTGATGACTTCTTACTCAAAGGCGTATTAGGCTTTCTCCTTTTCGCTGGTGCATTAAATATTCAATTGCCTCACCTTAAAGATCAAAAATTTGAAATCACGTTTTTAGCACTTATTGGCACTCTTTTCTCAACCTTCTTTATTGGGATTGTGTTATGGGCGTTATTTAAGCTTTGTACTATTGATATTGATTTTATTTATTGCTGCCTATTTGGTGCTTTAATTTCACCAACCGACCCTATTGCTGTATTAGCGATAGTTAAAAAGCTTAATGCTCCTCAACGTATTTCAACTCAAATAGAAGGCGAATCGCTGTTTAATGACGGTGTTGGCTTGGTTATTTTTGTTACCTTATTTGAAATTGCATTCAGCAAAACAGCGCCAACAGTCGCTAGTACTGCGCTATTATTTGCCCGTGAAGCATTAGGGGGTATTGCATGTGGTGCGGTTATTGGAGTGGTGTTCCACTTCTTAATTAAAAGCTCACATGACAATATGTTCCGCTTAATTTTAACGATTCTAATTCCAACATTTGGGTATGTCGTTAGTGAACATATTGAGGTCTCTGCACCATTGGCGATGGTGGTTGCGGGTATTATTATTGGTAACTGGACTCGTAATTCAATCTCAGAAGAAGCTGCGCATCAAATATCACATTTATGGGAACTCGCTGATGAGATCTTAAATGCGGTCTTATTCTTATTAATTGGCTTAATGATGATCACGTTCACCTTCCATGCCATTGATATCGTAGCAGTAGTGATTGCAATTCCATTAGTACTACTGAGCCGTTACCTCAGCGTAAAATATTCTTATAAAATCTTTAACCGTTACCGTACCTATAACCCATTATCGATTAAAATTCTAACATGGGGTGGATTACGTGGCGGTCTAGCGCTTGCGATGGCAATGGCGATTCCAAGCGGCATTCCAATTGGTTTTAGCCCAGACATTGATGTAAAAGAAATCGTGGTGTTAATGACTTATGCTGTAGTTATTTTCTCTATTATTGTGCAAGGTTCAACAATTACACCAATGATTTACAAAGCGAAAGCAGAACAAGAGAAAATGGATCACACACCAGCAAATTCTGCATCAGCAGTGAACATTTCAAATACCACAACAGAAACTAATACAACTAACAGCTAACCAGACGCGATTGTAAGCTCAATTTAATAGCCACTGTTGATCACGGTGGCTATTTTTTATGTTGTTATTTTTATTCAACAAATACGTAACAAAAATATTGACCATCGCTAAATTAGTCATATGATAATAATTACCTATTGATAAATAGTTATGACGCTTATGAGCAAGGATTGCACTCTCGTTGAATGGGCTACAAATCGTATTTGGTATTGTGATATGCCATACCGAGTAGCCGGTGCACCTATGGGTCACCGAATGACCATTATTCGATTAGATAACCATAAACTCTTTATCCATTCCCCCGTTGAAATAACAGCAGCCTTACAACAGCAACTTAGCCAACTGGGTGAGATTGCCTATGTGGTAACGCCTAATAAAAACCACAATATTTATCTCTCTGATTGGTGGTTAACTTATCCTCAAGCGTATTTTTATGCTCCTCCGGGGCTAGTATATAAGCGAAGCGATCTTACTTTTGATGGTGCGCTTAGTAGTCACACCCCCTCCCTCTGGCAAGGACAATTACTACAAACGGTAATCAGAGGCAGTGACAGCATGGAAGAAATTGCTTTTTGTGATCCACAATCAAAAACCCTGATTGTCGGTGACGCATTAGCATGGATGGTCGACAGTCATCACCCTCTCACCTTTGCTCTTGCTGTAATTAATGGTTGTTATTTTCATCCAGCAATGCCTTGGTATTGGCGGATCACCTTTCGCAATCACACCCAATTACGCCAATCAATTCAAGAAATCCTAACATGGCCTTTTGATCGTATTATTTTGTCTCATGGGCGGGTGATAGATAACAATGCAAAAGCTTATTTTTCCGCCGCATTTCAGTGGGTAATACCGCATAAATTAAACATCACACCAGTTCAATAAATAGAAACACGCATATTTATCGGCTATTTAAATGTATAAGCATTAATTTATGTGCAAGATCAATATTGCTCTTATTTTGAAGGCGCATAGTAATAAAATAACGGTGGAAACACGCTCTTATTTATTCTTTATGCAATAACAAACCGTCGAGGTTAGGAGTTAATTAATGAACCTTTTTAAACTTTACTCTCGAGATATTCTTGGTCTTGGTGTCGTTGGCTTTTTTATATTAAGTATTCTCGGTGTTATTTTTGGGACAATTGCATTCTTCAACTATGCCAGTGGTAACACAGCATTAGCTGCGTCAAATGTGCATTTAGCGTTATCACACATTATCTTTGTTATTCCCGCACTGATCATCGGTCACTATATCAACCGCCCAGCTTGGGTTGCAGAGGTAGATAAAATTAAATTTGCACGCGAAATACAATGATCACACACAAAAATAACCCTGCTTCATCGTATTATTTATTGTTGATCTGCAAATCTCTCACGTAACATCGTCACCATTGCGCGCGTTTTTTCTGGTAAAAAACGCCGTGATGGGTACACCACTGTCATCATGATATCGGAGTAATTAACATCCGTTAGCACTTGCACTAACTTTCCCTGCTGTAAAGACTCTTGCATTAAAATGTTAGGTAACAACGCGATTCCCTGCCCTAAAATAGCCATCTGCTGAATCATATTAATATCTTCAGACATTAACCGTAACCGTGTTCCCTCTTGCAGCAACGTTGAATTATAACGGCTCGCTAATAGCCAATGCTGTTGCAGCTCAGCCGTTGATTTAGGCTCCGTATGCTTTTTTAAATAATCAGGTGATGCAAATAAACCATTACTAGAGGTCAAAAAGGCTTGCTGTACATAATCTAAATTAATAATTTCAGCCATATTCGGCAACAGTTGAAGATCAATATTTTCTCTTTCTAAATCAACACTTTTCTGCAAATATAATAACTCTATCCGCACCAATGGAAACTGACTAGCATAATTATCTAGCACTTCAGCAAACATCGATGATGCAATAAAAGATGATGTAGCCGCTAAGCGTAGAACCCCTTGCAAACTGTTTTGCTGGCTTTCAAGTAAATTAACAGCATGGTTCACTTCCGTTAATGGTTGATTGATATGTTGATACAATAAGCGCCCATTTTCGGTTAATTCTATGTGGCGGGTAGTACGAATTAATAACTGACAATGCAGCGCTTTTTCTAATTCTTGTAAGCGCCGGCTAATTTTTGAACGTTGTAATCCATGCGCTGTTGCCGCAGCACTGATTCCACCATGACGTACCGTTAACATGAACAAATACAAGTCATCCATTGATGCTTTCATTATGCGTTCCCACATTGTCCTATATTTAGCTCATAAGTGTGACATTTGTCGCAGTATTCTAGCAAGTTAATTTTTCTTATACTGATCAGCTTGATTGTGATCACTGGAATATCTCATGCCTAATTCTCATACTACTTTTCAACATTGGATGCGGTGTCTAATTGTTATTTTTATTTTATTTATGGCCTATATTGTTATTGCAGATAGGTATGTACCGTTAACCAGTGAAAGTCGTGTGCAAGGTTATGTAGTACAAATTGCACCTGAGGTTTCAGGCACAATCACACAAGTAAATATTAAGAATAATCAGGCCGTTGTTAAAGGTGAATTATTGTTTAGTATAGATGATCAAAAATACCTTTTAGCGGTAGATCAAGCGCAAGTTGCTTTAGAGCAAGCACATCAACAAGAGCAAGCTCTGTATGCTCAAGCCAGTGTTGCTAAAGCCAATATTGCCACCAGCCAAGCAAATTATAATAATGCCCATAACGACTTTAACCGCATAAACAAATTAGCGAAAAAGAAACTGGTTTCAGCGTCAATGCGTGATAATGCTTATGCTAAAAACCAAACAACCCAAGCAAATTTAGCCGCAGCAAAGCAACAAGCTGTTGTCATACAAACTCAATTGGGCGCTAAACACGGCCAAAGTACTATTGTACTCGCGGCTGAAAATGCCCTTGCACAAGCTAAACTTAATTTAGCCCATACAAAGGTTATTGCACCCAGCAATGGCGTAATCACCAACCTGCAAGTTGATGTTGGTACGATGGCAAACACTAACCAACCTATGCTGACCTTTATTCCAACCGATTCAATGTGGGTTGCGGCAGATTTTAGAGAAAAATCAATAGCTAACTTTCATTCCAAGTCAATGGCTTATGTCGCTTATGATGCTTTGCCTGGCCAAGTATTCCCGCTCACTATTAATAATCGTGACTTTGGTGTTGCCGCGGCACAACAAGTCGCCAATGGACACCTAACAAGTATTGAAACCAGTAACCGTTGGGTACGAGATGCGCAGCGAGTACGAGTCAATTTCATCAGCCAACAGCCCTTACCACCGCAATTATTCGTAGGTTCACGTGCGACTGTTGTTGTCTATCCGCAAAACAATCCGGTATGGCAATTATTAGCAAAAATAGAAATCCATTTAGCCAGTGTGCTGCATTATATTTACTAACCCCAACAATAAGTTAAAGCGATTAATTATTAATTTTCGGAGTCATAACTTATGAAAACAATGCGCCTTTGGTTTGGTTGTGTCGTGGGCTTAGCAATCAGTATGATCTTTGGGTGGTCGTACGGTTTTTTTATTGCCTTATTACCCATTAATATCATGATGAATTCAGATAGTTGGCATTGGGATAGCTATGTCCAATTAGTGATTGGTGTGGTGTGGGTGACGCTTGAAGTCAGTTTTATTCATGGTTTTTTTCAGTCATCACCACTGCTATTAACCATTGTCGTCGGCATATTCTTCCTTGAAAAATGTGTTGCGATGAGTAACAAGAATAGCTATTTGTTTGGCTTTATTGGACTACTTGTTGGCTCAATAGCGCTTAACTTTGCCAGCTACAGTAGTTTTGATTTAGAAGACTTTTCAATAACGTTATGGTGTAGTGCGATTGCAACGGTACCAGTCTGTGCGCTGGCTTATTACTTTTTTCCAGAACCCACAACTGAAACAACAATAGATGCCGTAAGTGACACCACCAATAATGTTCAACGTTACGATCATATCGGCATGATAAGACAAACCGCACTAGGCTGGATCATCGCTATGCTTGCATTTTTGGTGTTTCAATTTGGCGATCTGAATGATTCATTATCGGCGCAAGCATCTATATTGATCGTACTTTCACCGATGACATTAATTGGCTCACTGGCGGCATCAAAAATACGCATTATAGGAACATTTCTAGGGTGTTTAGCGGGGTTATGTATCCAAATAGGACTCTATTCATGGGCTGATAATGGAGTGTTATTTATTATGGCTTACGCGATTGCAGCAGGATTTTTTTGCTCTTGGCTTGCCCTTGGCACCATCAAATCTAGCATTGCTTTTTCGGCTATGTCGGCATTAACGGTTCCCTTAACGACATCACTGATTCCCGATCAAAAAGATGCCGTATTTGCTATTTTCTATCGCTTTAGTTCTATTTTGGTTGCCGTCATTTTAACCTCAATGGCTATTTGGATTATTCACCATTTTCTAGTACGAGTGATCAAATCACCCAATGAACATTTTAGTCACGGCTAAGATTTTGTTGGCACAACCATAACTTGATATTGGCTCTTTTTATAGCTGAAGTGGATTATAAATTGGATCATAACGTTAACGTTCTGGGTAATTCAAATTGCGAGGGGTGAAATCAGCTCTCACTTTGGGGCATTTTTTAGTTAGCCATTCTGACTAACTAAAAAGTGGACAGAACTGAATTACGTTTTTTATCCGATATCTACCTTTCGAATAACTTTAAGTATCCCAAAACCACAATTAGCCGCCCAACTATGGCAATTACCCCCCAAAATCTGCCAGTTGCTCATTTCCTGAGATGATCTTCTTTATATTGGATTCGTACATATTTCCTCTAGGTGACGTAACACCCAGTCAAGGGGTGAGCAACGCTATACCGAAGCCAGCGCACTCCGCCTTAACCAATAAATTCCACGCATAGTAAAAATGCCACGCGTTTAGAATCACTCTTAAAAAAGTTTATTAGCCATCTACTTAGATGCTTTCAATTTGTCTATTGCTACTAAGATTCTTTTTACCGCATCTATGGCTTTTTGAGGTTCATTACACTCACTAGCCAAAATCCTTTCAACATGTACACCTTCATGCTGCAAAGTCCTTACTCTTGCTTGTGCTTCTGCGGGCGTTTCCTGGTGTACGGTATCACCGTCGATTTCAACAACCATCGTAATTCCATTATGGACTATTACAAAGTCAGGCTCGATTCGGCTATACACTTGCCCACCGCGAATAAAAACAGGCAATGGTGAAAAAGATACACCTTCTGACTTTAGTGCCCTGTAAAAATGAATTTCTGGTTGTGACCTAAACAACAAACCATCAGTCGTTAGAGGTGCTACATTATCTGAACGCACACGACCTTGGTTTGTAATTTTGCTACCTGATAGCCAAGCTGACGCTTTATCACGCCATTGAGGGTCTTCTAGGACAGCTGGTATAATTTTTACATTCGACAATATGTCATTTTCAAAATTTGACAAGAACACACCCGCATTCTGTAAAATTGTATTCTCAATTTCTGCCAAATCTGATTCTAATTGTGGATACAAATTAATTGGAACATGTAGATACAAAGTGTACTGAGTTATTCCACCGTTCCAGTTATCATAAAGAGTCTCTTTGACTTCCGGAGATGAATACGTCAATACAGCAACTTCTCGAGCTGCACCCTTTGCAGCAAACAATCTAGCTAATGTTCCCAGAATCGATTCTGGATCTGCAAAAAAACGTGTTTGCATAAATTCTCCAACAAATGGCTAAAAGTGTATTAACGCATTGTTTCTACACTACTTAACAACTAAATATTTAGGCGGCTATACTTTTGCTGTGCATGCGGTGTCATTACCGCAGTATCGTTTGTTACTTTTGAAGGCTGTAAGCTAAGAGTAAGATAAAAGGTATAATTAAAACTAATCCAAAATCACGTTAATACGATATGAATGAGTATTAGGTCTAACTAATAAAGGGGCATAAATGAGTTAGCCAAGTAGCTAACTCATTTGTGATCACCAAGCGATTCTGTCGTACCTTAATTACCAAGCGACTTTAAAGCCCAAAATTGATCAAACTTTTTTGTATCTTGACAATTTTTATTGTGGTCGATCAGACTATCTTGTTAGCCGACAGCTAACCGAGAATATTGAGATAGTGGCGAGAGTCAGCGCGGTGATTAAAGGCCAGATAAAACAAAACCGCCATGCTCGGCGGTTTTATTAGCGATAGCACGACGGTTATTAATCAATGAAGGTTTCAAAAGGTAAATTGAAATACTCACTGAAACCTTTTGCTTGAGCTAAATAAATAGTTCTTTTGCCATTTAAAATATCGCTGATCACGCTTTGAGGCGCGATATGTTTTAAATCAGATTGTTTAAGCACCATAATGAAATTTAATGTACCACTACAAATAGACTCTTTAAACGCAAAAAGCCTCCACTGCGGGAGGCTTGGTATGATGCTAATACTGACTATTACTTACAGAATACGCGGGCTTGACGTGGTGTATAAATACCAAATGTAACGACACTCAATAGACCGTTAACAAACGTTTGTTGCACTTCAACTTTAGCCACGTTATCAGCACCACCACATAGCTTCGCAGCATCAACAGTTTTATGTTGACCAATACCTGAAACGAAAAATGGTTGTGATTTATTTAATTCAGCTGTTTTTGTTTGTGGTGCAGGTGACATAATAAATGTTTGGCGTGCACAACCTGTCATAACCGTCGCTGCAATTACTGTTGCTAAAATTACTTTTTTCATTAAGTTAACTCTAAAATGGATAAATAAAAGTGATATTCATTTAATCACATAAACAACAGTTAACATATTCTTTTGGAGTATAATTGTAATATAAATTCACACGCTTAATTCTCGCGGTTACATTTTAACCATAAGTGGATAATAAATATATAAATCATAGCGTTATTTATAAGATGTTAAGCTAAATCATCTTTAGTAACACTCACACCTTTTATCTGAGCAAACACCTGATCACCGACTTTTAGTGCTAATTCATCCGCTGCCCATGCGGTAATATTGGCCCATAAATGGGTTTCACCAATACGTAATTTAACTTCCACACGTTCATCATTAGCGTAATGAATCTTATCAACCCTTGCCGCAAGAATATTACGAATACTGCTCGCTTGAGGATAATGACGCGCAATTGAAACATCATTAGAAAATATACGTACCCGCACCCACTCCCCTCGTTGATGTGGCAACTGTGTCACCCATAATGAGGCATCGTGGCTCAACATTACTTGTGTTAAGGCATAACGAGGATGGTTAATATTTACTCGCGCACTTAATAGTGAACTCTGCTCTTTTGCAGGTAACCACGGTCGCATTTCAGGAGAACTCCACACAGAATTCACATGCCCTGAAATCAGTACCTTGCCTTGGTTTAACATCACCATTGAATCCGCTAAGCGTAGAATCTCATCTAAACTGTGGGTCACATAAATAATCGGTGTATTGACCTCTTTAGCTAACTTCTCCAAATAAGGCATCAGTTCTTGTTTACGTGGCATGTCTAATGAAGCTAAAGGCTCATCCATTAATAACATATCGGGTTTAGTCAATAATGCTCGCCCAATGGCTACCCGTTGCTTTTCACCACCAGATAACGAAGCCGGATAACGTGATAATAACGGTGCAATACCTAATAAATTAACCACATCATCAAAATGTTGTTGATCGGTATGTTTAACGCCGTAATTCAAATTACCTTTTACCGTATAATGTGGAAACAAACGCGCATCTTGAAATACATAACCAATATTACGTTTATCAGCACTTAACGCTATACCTTGCTGGCTATTGAATAATACACGATCACCAAGCTGAATATAGCCATTATCTGGATGACTTAATCCACTCAGCACATTTACTAAAGATGTTTTTCCTGCACCTGAGCGTCCAAAAATGGCCGTGATCCCTTGCATCGGCACATTAAGATCAATGGCTAACGCAAGATCACCTAATTGTTGGGTAAAGCACATTTTTAATCTTTTTTGCGCTGTTTTCGTACTCATTACGCAGCCCCTAATCGTTTTCTTGCCACGCGGGTTAACCATTCAGAAGCAAACAATGATAATAATGCAATCACAATAGCGACAATACATAAGCGTGCCGCTTCACTTTCAGCACCGGGGGTTTCAATAAAGGAGTACATCGCCAAAGGAATGGTTTGAGTTTGACCCGGAATATTTGACACAAAAGTGATCGTCGCGCCAAACTCACCTAATGCACGCGCAAAGGCTAGAATTGTCCCCGTCAAAATACCAGGGATCATTAATGGTAAGGTGATGGTCATAAACACACGAGTAGAAGATGCACCTAGCGTGCGAGCCGCTTGTTCTAACTTCTTATCAACACCTTCTAAAGCTAATCGAATTGAGCGTACCATTAAAGGAAACGACACCACCGCAACAGCTAACGCAGCACCGCGCCAACTAAAACTGAACGTAAACCCAAACCAATCATACAGCCACTTGCCCACCATGCCTTGGCGACCCATAGTGATCAATAATAGGTAACCGATCACCACAGGTGGTAGCACTAACGGTAAATGAATCAGTCCATCGAGTAATGATTTACCCCAAAACTGGCGGCGTGCCAATAACCAGGCACAGCCAATCCCTAATGGTAAACTGAAAATTACCGCGACACTGGCAATTTTCAAACTTAAAAATAACGCTTCTAATTCATATTCAGTGAGCACTACCAACAATCCTGTAAAAACTTTTATTCGTTATAGCAATAGCATAGGTAATCATTTACCGTCAGTCAGCAATGATTTGATTTCTGTGCTTTATTCGCTGTATTTTTAAACACAATCAAAGGTAAAACATAAAAGGTACTAAGCTTTCACTCAGTACCTTATCGTTAACCTATTACTATTATGCGTTTAATCGATCACGCTATTTTTTTGTAACCTGATCAAAGCCATAAGATTTGAAAATTGCTGCGGCTTGAGGCTGTTGTAAATACTGGTAAAAACCTTTAGCTGCTGGTGTCACATTGCCTTTCACTAGCGCCATTGGATATACAATCGGTTTATGTGAATCAGCGGGGAATTGATACACTGTTTTTACTTTTTTAGAAATTTCAGCATCTGTTTTATAGACAATGCCCAATTGAGCTTCCCCACGTTCAACTAACACCAGCGCTGAACGCACATTATTGGCACTGGCTAACAGTGGTTGTGCTTGTTTCCATAAACCTAAAAACTCTAATGCTTGTTTTGCATAAATACCGGCAGGCACATAGTTAGGATCACCAACCGCTAAACGGGTGCCATCTAATGCCTTGGTTAAATTCCAGCTCGCGCTAACATTCACTTTATTTTGTGGGTATGCCAAAGGAGCAACCATCACTAAGCTATTTTTAACGATATCTTTACGGGTATTGGCCGCTATAGCCCCCTGCTGCTCGGCATAATCCATCCATTTTTCATTCGCAGATAAATAAATATTAGCAGGTGCACCTTGGCTAACTTGGCGTGCTAAAGTTGATGATGAAGCAAATGATAATGTGGTTTCAACACCTGTTTGCTGTTGATATTTTGCCGCAATGGCATTTAACGCATTGGTTAATGATGATGCAGCAAAAACAGTAACATTATCAGCAGCGAAAGCGGGTTGTGCAAAAAGAGATAATACAGCAGCAGTAATAACCGCAGATTTAAGTGACATAACAACCTCCATAATATTTCGATGTATAGTAATGTACATATCGATATTTACCAAGCATAAATTTTAATTCCTAGAGCCAATACTTCCCTTTTCCCTGATTCAAACTTATGTCATGTAAAGCTTAAAAATTCACAAAACAGCAAAAAGCAATCGATTACCAATCTGATAATTGAGCATTTTTACACCCTTTATTTAAAAATTCAGGTTTTCAATACGATCTTCGTCACAAATAAAAGTAATGCATAAAATAGTTATTTTCATTCATTTATTGCTCTGTATTATCAGCAAAAATCCATCGTTACGGTAATACATAATGTTTAAGAAGACTTTACTTGCTGTTTCTTTAGCTGCAACTTCGCTTATTAGCCCATCTGCTTATGCCATCGAAAATGTCGACTTGTTAATAACAAATGCGACAGTCCTCACCATGGATCAAGATAAAACCGTCTTTGATAATGGTTTGGTCGCAGTAAAAGGCAATAAGATTTATGCCGTTACTGATGGTACAAACATAAAAGAATACCAAGCAACTAAAACTATTGATGCTGATGGTGACATTGTTATGCCTGGCCTAATTAACTCCCATACTCACGCCTCAATGACCGTTTTCCGTTCAATGGCTGATGATGTGCCCGATCGATTACACCGTTATATCTTCCCATTAGAAAAAAAATTAGTTTCACGAGATATGGTGCGTATTGGCGCACAACTGGGTAATGTCGAAATGCTAAAAGGCGGCGTGACCACTTACGCTGACATGTATTACTTTGAAGATGAAGTGGCTAAAACCGTTGATCAGATAGGTATGCGTGCCATCTTGGGTGAAACCATTATTCAATTCCCGGTGGCGAGTGCTAAAACACCGGAAGATGGTATTAAATACACGCTCAACTTTATTGAACAATATAAAGATCACCCGCGTATTACACCAGCATTTGCACCACATGGCCCTTATACAAACTCGACTGAAACGCTGCAAACCATTGCCAAGCTATCGTTAAAACATGATGTGCCCGTAATGATGCACCTTGCAGAGTCTGATCGTGAGCGTGAAGTGATTGCTAAGCGTTCTGGCGGCTTATCCCCAATTAAATACATGGAATCGATTGGCGCACTTAATTCAAACTTCTTAGCCGCGCACGTCATTGATGCTAATGATGAAGATATCGCTATTTTGAAAAAGCACGATGTTGGTGTCGCCCACAACATGAGTGCCAATATCAAATCAGCCAAAGGCGTCGCACCTGCATTGAAGATGTTTAACGATGGGTTACGTATTGGTTTAGGCACAGACGGCCCAATGTCAGGCAATACATTAAGTACGATTGATGAATTTAACCAAGTAGCGAAAGTTCACAAATTAGTCAATAAAGATCGCGCGGCAATGCCTCCAATCAATGTGATTGAAATGGCCACCATTGGCGCGGCACGTGCATTACACATGGAAGATAAAATTGGTTCTTTAGAAGTGGGAAAACTGGCTGATATTATCGTGATTGATACCAAAGCACCCAACATGATCCCGGTTTATAATCCATACTCTGCGTTAGTGTATTCAGCGTATGCTACCAATGTTAAGCACTCAGTGGTTGACGGTAAATTGCTTATGGAAGATCGTAACATTCTGACGGTGAATGAAAAAACCGTGCGTGATGAAGCATTGAAATTTGCTGATGTAGTACGTAAAACCGTGGTTGAGAGCGGCGAAATAGTACAATAACACGCAAAAAAATGAGTTATGAGAAAAGAGTGTCGTGCACTCTTTTCTCTACTTTATGCTTAGTTCTTAGCACATAAATCACATAGCACTAATTACTCAGGTGCTATACGCGCAACACCTCTAATGGTTGGCTGCACGACGGCAATCATTTTACGCATTTTTTCATATTGAATATCTTCAATCACAAAGCCTGCATCAATGATTGACTGCTCTGTATTTCGGTTAAGATGGCAATTATCTGCAACTCGACGCCAAATAAAATTAAGTCGTTGTTGCCAATGATAACAACGAGAATTTGGCTCGGCGGCAACATGTTCTAAAAAAATGAAACGCCCTGTCGGTTTGAGTACCCGTTTAATTTCTTGTAATGATGCAGCCACATCTTTAACCGAACAACACACTAATGACACAAAAACATAATCAAAAAAGTCATCATCACTATCAATATTTTCAGTTGAACAAGATAAAACAGTCGCTTTAATATTCGATTGTGAATGTAATTTTTGCTCTAATTGCATTCGCATATGTTGATCTGGTTCAGATAAATAAAGCGCTAATGACGATTTTTGTGGATAAAGGCCTAAACTCGCTCCAGTTCCAGCACCTATTTCTAATACATTACCATCTACATTTTCAAGCAACGTTCGACGCCATTCCACCAAACAAGCTTCTTCGGTATATTTCATTACATTGTCATAAAATAAAGCAGTAAAGAAAGACATTACAACGCTCCAAAGTGATAAGTGGCTACCTTAACACTTTAAAAAGTGACAAACAGAGTTTTTAACTAATCTTTATTGTTAACAATAAAATATAACAACAAAGGAGTAAAAACTTGCCAACGATTCACCACACAGATAACATTAACAATAGTCATCCGTAGTCATGTGAAATGTAATGAGCATTAAGCAAAGAATAACCAGCGCTTACCGCTATATCGAGCCAAATCTATTTTTTATAGGATTATTTGGTTTTCTCGGCTTCCCTGCTTATTATCTTATTTGGGCTTATGTTTTCCCCCAGCCCTATGAAAATTTACCATTACGGTTAGTTTGTGCCGCATTATTTTTGCCGTTTGCGATTAAAAATCATATGCCAAGCTTATTTTCTCGTTATAAAGAAAAGCATTTTGTTTTTACTATATGTTTTTGTTTACCTTTTTTCTTTTGCTATATGATGATACGCAATGAATGGTCTGTTGAATGGATCATGTCTTTTATGGCCGCTATTTTTCTGTCTATTATTATTATCTATGATTGGCTAATTATTCTAATATGCACCACAATAGCAGCATGCAGCGCTGCCTTATTGGGCTATCTATCGATGGGCAATATTGGCATTGGCTTCCATTATTCATACCTTATTGTGTTTAGCTTTTCTTATTTCACAGGTATCTGTTTTAATTACCGTAATCGAATTGAAATTGAAAGTAAGCAATTATTCTCACGATCATTTAGTAGCGGTATCGCCCATGAAATGCGTAATCCCCTAGGTGCTTTATACGCCTCTCAAGAAGTCTTATTAGAATTACTTCCTGAAACATTAACCAATGATCCCCAACAACATCGACTGATCTCAAATGCTGAAATACATAAATTACGTAATATTATTCAAGACAATATTTCAATAATTAATAATGGCCATAATACTATCAATCTTTTACTTAATTCTATTGATAGTCAAAAAATATCACCTCATTCTTTTCAATACCTTTCTATTAATGATGTGATTATTGACGCACTTAATGTTTATGGCTATCAACAAAAAAGTGACCGCCAATTAGTCAGTTTTCAAATAAACAAGGATAATCTATTTTTTGGTAATGATATTTTATTGCGCTATGTTATCTTTAATTTATTAAAGAACTCTTTTTATTATAAAGATAAACTAAACTTTAAAATTGTCATTTCTGTTTATAGTAAAAAAAATGAAACAATTATCAGTGTTAAAGATTATGGGAAAGGTATTCCACTAACCGCGATTAAAAATATTTTTACCGAATATTATACTTCAGGGAAAAAGAACAATTCAGGTTTAGGGTTATCTTTTTGTAAAAAAGTCATTACAGCTTTTGCTGGTAACATTGAATGTTATTCAACTGAAGATATTTCAACAACGTTTATTATTCGATTACCAAGCGTAACATCTTCAATCGTTGAAAAAATGAAATATGACCTAATGTGTCATAAAAAAATATTATTCTTAGGTCGTCAAAATCAGTTATTAACAGATATTAGTCATCTTGCGTTCTTTTATAATTTCACGTTGTATTATAAACAAGCATCGACTTACGACATTACTGACATTAATGCAATTGATTATGATTGCATCGTTATTGATATGCATTCAATTCAAAATGAATTATTAATGAAACTGTATAACCATATAACGACAACAACAATAAAGATGATACTAATCCATCATTTAAATGATACTAAAGAAATAGTGTTATCAAAAATTTATCAGCCCTATTTATTTACATATGACCATATTGATGAATTACAGAAGAAATTAAGCACTCAAATTTTTACACATAAAACACCAGTAAATGACGTATTTAAAACAATCAATATAACCAAAGCTAAAATCATGCTTGTTGATGACAATATTTCATTACGTTTGTACTCAGGTATTTTATTAAAAAATGCAGGTTATGAGGTTGTAGAAGCAGACAATGGACGTACAGCCCTCTCTTATCTACAAGAATCTACAGTTGATCTTATTTTGATGGATTCACAAATGCCGATCATGTCAGGTATCGATGCGACCAAAGAAATCAGAACTAATCTTCAATATTCTGCACATCAAGACGTTCCTATTATCTGTTATTCAGGATCTTTAGATGAAGAGCATAGAAACCATTTAATCAATATTGGAATCACTGACTTTTTACTAAAACCATCATCAAAAACAACGTTATTAAGTATCGTTCACAAATGGTTAAAGGTATAAATTCACCAATAAAAAGTAGGTATGATTTCATACCTACTTTTAAAAAATGACTTAATTACATTATTTTACGACGGCCATAAGCCACCAGCGACATCATCATCACCCAAAATAGAGATAAGCTACCACCTGAACCTTCTTTTTTATCATGATTTAATGGCCACTGTGTATTGTGATCCAATAGGTTAATATCCGTTGGCACTACTTCATCTTTAGTCACGGCAACTAAGTACGTACCTTGATCAGAAGCAGCGTTATCAAACAATGGATATACTTGATCAAAAGGTAATGTTAACGTCGCAGTTTTACTGCCTGCGCTAAACCATACCTCTTTAGGTGCTAGAGCGGCTTGTTGCTTACCACTGACTTTAGTCGCAACATAAACCATTGCTTGCTGCGCGTTATCAATATCTTTGCTTCTAGTAAGTGTGACTTCAAATTGTTGAGCATTGATATCTTCGCGTACTTTTGCAGCTAATGTTTGTACATTCGTTAATGGCGTAAGGCCTTTTTTTGCAATAGCCGTTTCATTTAATAAACTCACGACATCACCACGACCTTGATCACAACCAGCTTGACCATTGATGAACGGTAAGCCATTTGCCGGGTTATAGCTGCTAAAGCCAGACATTAAACTGGTTGTTCCTTCCGCATTACATTGTTTGGTGCCGTAAGCGTTTTTAAACAGAGCATCAGTACTATCAACAGTATTCGCTTCAGTATGCTTAGCGCCAAAAGTATGTCCAACTTCATGAGCATAAACAAATTTATAACGACTATTTATTACACTATCAGCACTTAAGATCAATTGAGCATTATTCATTGACTCTAGATCTTCAAATCCTATTGGTGAACGTGCATGCCCCTTGGTTGTATTTGAAACCTGTGATGCAAAAGTCGTTAGTGTATTACTAATAATACTTGGGTCATTTGCGATCATTTGTTTAATATTGTCAGAAACTTCTTCAATGGTCTCATAAGGATAGTCAAGGTAACTAATAGTAGCCGGTGACAATTTAATATCAATATTATAATGATTCCAAACTCGGTTCGCTTGCTTAATATTTTGATAATGACCAACAGCCCATTGTGATGCAACCTCTGTATGGGCAATCTCTGTTGGTAAAATTAATGGTGACTCAAACTCAGCAGCATTTACACTTCCTGTAAACATAGCTAATAATATACATAATTTTTTCTTTTGCATGAGTATCCCTTAAAATAACATCTGCATGTTTATTTTATTTGGTTAAATAATTAATCGTTAATCTTGTAATAAATACTACAGCTGCAAAAAACAATATCAACAATTAATTAAAATAATCGTATTCATTACTCATTAAAGTATTAATATCGACTCAAAAATACATTAGAAGTATATATTTAATAATATAAAAAACTGTATACTTAAAAACAAATAAGCCCACTAAATACTATTAGCAGGCTTAATATTATTTACTATTTTAATACCATCTATTTAGCTATTGGAACATATTAGTAATAATTATGATGCTAATTCGATTTTCATCAAATAACACGCTTGTAATATAGCCTCTATTTCTTGATCTGTTAATTCACTATTGACAGAAAAACGAATAAGATTTTTATTTTTTGGTGTTGCGGGCGCACAAAAAACAGAACCAAAGATATTCATATTTTCTAAATGATCACGCATTATTTCAGTATTTTCTTCATTACCTGTTTCAAGAGCAATAATTTGAGATTGGCTTTGAATATTAAATCCAAGTTGGATTAAGCCATGACGTAATTTGTCAGCTTGCTCTACCAATCGTGAACGGCGATCATCACTGTTTTTAATAACATTCAATGTCGCCTCTAATACTGCAATTTCATGAGGTAATAACGCAGAACTAAAGATAGCAGGACGCGCAACAAACGGTAATGCTTGCCCAATTTTGTGACTACACAATATCGCCCCTGCGCGATAAGCAAATGCTTTTGCTAAACTAACTGTTATAAAATCAACATCATCGGTTAAACCTAATTCAGCAACGAGCCCCGCACCTTTTGGTCCATGAGTACCTAATGAATGTGACTCATCAACCAAAATAGCACAACCATAATCTTTGGCTAACGCGACAATCTCAGTTAAAGGCGCGACTGTACCTAAGGTACTGTAAACAGAATCAACTAAAATAAGTCCTGGGCCATTACGCTTTATTAGCTTTTCTAGATGACGAATATTATTGTGTAAAAAGCTATGAATCTGCGCTTCTGCAACCCGAGCCCCTTCCCATAATGACATATGAGCAAAGAAATCAATGTAAACTGGCGTATTAACAGGCAAAATTGTTTGAATTAAGCCCACATTCGCCGCCCATCCAGATTGAGACAATATACAATGCTCAAAGCCAGTATAACTCGCCAACTGATGCTCAAATGAATGATCATCTTCTTTATGTAAAAATATAGCGGACATAACAATGTCTTTTTTATTATTACTGAGCGACTCTATATATGCTTCTCGAATGTGATCATGATTAGAAATGGCAAGATAGTCATTACTCTGTAATAACACCCCATTTTCTGTTGGTTTTTTACCTAAAACTAAATGTTGTTGGTTTTTTCGAGGATAAATAAGTTCTTCAAGATGAAATTCAATTTTTTTTTATAAAGTCTGGTAGTGGCTTAGATAGGTTATGGTTTGTCATGGTATATTCCTTTTTAATTAAAATAATATTATTTACATATTTATAAATAACGAAGATATATTATTATCAAATAAAAAATACACAACCTATTATTTGCTCATCTTATAAAATCATCCTGATAAAACAATTATCATTATTTGTTATATATAACCTATTCTGAATTTTAATATTATGAGAGACTACCTAAAAAATAACCACACTGAGAATATGATGAAATATAGTGCAGCAATTTTTGATATGGATGGATTACTGCTTGATACCGAACAAGTGTGTATGACTGCTTTTAAGCAAACATGCTGTGAGATGGACCTTCCTTTTAAGCAAGAGGTTTATCTTTCTATGATTGGACGAAACCAAGCTGGGATTAAACCTATCATTAAGCAAGGCTACGGTGATATGTTGGATTATAGCCTTTTTCACCCTCGCTGGATGCAGCACTACCACGCCGTTGTTGAACATCAAGCCATTCCCGTTAAACACGGTGTCATCGAATTATTAAACTGGCTACAAGCCCAAAAAATCCCCATGGTTGTCGCCACTTCCACTCACAAAGCACTCGCACAGAAAAAACTTCATCTCGCTGGATTATCAACATACTTCTCACATATAACCTGTGGCGATGAAGTAACTCAAGGTAAACCTCACCCTGAAATATATTTACTCGCGGCACAACGTCTGCATGTAGAGCCTAATCAATGTATTGCCTTTGAGGATTCAAATAACGGCGTCAAAGCGGCAGTCGCTGCCAATATGGCTACGTTACAAATTATCGACCTTGTAGAGCCTGATACTGAAACTCGCGCTTTAGGACATGATATTTTTAACACTATGGATGATGCATTAACGTTTTTACAAACACACCAATAAAGCGTAACTACCACATTAAAAGTAATAAAAAAGCCCACAAGCTATTAACCTGTGGGCTTCTTTTTAAGTGAATATATTACTTCACTGCATTTGCTATTTGAGTTGTTAATTCACCAACCGCAGTTGATAGCGCTTCAACTTGGGCGCTATAACCGTCTTTAGATAATGGCACACTAAACTCAAATGGATGCACTGTTTGCAGGTCACCACTAGCACCAATGATCATCCACTCACCAGCCACATTAGCGACACCTGTATATACACCATTAAACTGGTTAATACGTACCTGTAAACGCGGTGCTCCCACTGTTGATAAGGTTGGTGTTAGCTGTGTTGCCCATAAACGATGTTGCTTTTGGCGTAAGTCATGAGTAATGCGACGTGTTAGCTGTTTCGCTAATGCCTCACCCCATAAGTTTTGCTGTGCTTCCACTATTTCTGTTGCTGACGTTTGATAAACTAAGCCAGTACCTGATAAGTGTGCTGCAACTTCAACCGGACGCACAATCAATAATGGTTGATTATTGGCGTGTGATACGGTCAATGTTTTACCCGCGGGCAACAAGAAGGTATTTATTCCTTCAGGTGCACTACTACAACCCGTTACGGCTAAAGTAGCCATTGCGATGATTAACCACTTTTTCATTATTAACGACCTCCAACAGGTACTGGATCTTTTGTTTGCTCATCACCAAACACAAGTGAATTTGGTTTTTCATTTAGTTGGCGTAACACAGGTTGTAATTCAGTCATCACTGCTTCAAAACGTGTTAATGCACCTTCAAGGTTCTGATATGGTGCTGCATCAGGACCAAACCCATTGAGTGTTGTCTGAATCTGTTTTAGGCTCGCACGTACATCACCAGGTAATGCTTGTGTGTCTTTTTGCTTTAATAAACGATCTAAATCATTGATCGTTGTTTGCATAGTCGCCATGGTTTTTTCAGATGCTTTTAACGTTGCCGTCATTGAGTTTAAAGTATCTTCAACAGGCAGCTTATTAAATTTCGTTAATAAGTTTGTTAGTTGCTTCTGTACCTCAGCTAAATCACCAGCTTTAGTTGGGAAGATATCATAACCATCATATTCCAATGCTTGAACTGGCTTTTCACCTTTATAAACATCAGTGCCAACATACAATGCACCAGTCAATAAATTACCGGTTTTCAATGTTGCTCGTAGGCCTTTCTTAAATTCTTTTTCAAGATTGGCATGCAATGACGCTAAAGTACCTTCATCAGTATGATCATAAACACGACCAAGATCGATGCGTACTAATACTGGAATCTGCTTACTGGTAAAACCTTCTTGGCTTGTTGGTAAACGTAATGGCACTTTTTGTACTGTACCAATTTGAATACCGCGATATTCAATTGGAGCGCCAGCTTTTAAGCCACGAATAGATTCACTAAATAGCATCACAAAATCAAGATGTTGTTCAAACGTCTTCTCGCGAACTTCCGCTGTATTATCGTATAAACGGTAGTATGATTTTTGCTTCGCTTGTTGTGTACCTTGGTCATCAATCGGCGTAGAGAATGTTACGCCACCTGTAATTAATGATTCTAATGAGCCAATTTTAACATCAAAACCTTCAGCACCAACTTTCACTTGGACACCAGAAGATAAGATGAAGTTACTACTGGTGCGTACTAAGCGATCGTAAGGTTCAAAAATAAACAATTGGTAATTAGCGCGTTTACTATTGATGTCAAAACCTACTTGTTCAACACGACCAACAGTAAATCCGTCATAAAGAACTGGATCACCAACACCTAATTTACCCGCCTGACGACTGGTTAAAATAACACGTAACCCTTTTGCATCCGCAGGAGCAACTGGCGGAACATCAAGTGCAACAAAATGATGCTTATCTTCTTTACCTTCACCTGGTTGCATTTCAATATATGAACCAGAAAGCAAAGTATCTAAGCCAGATACACCACCTTTACCGATGCGCGGCTTAACCACCCAAAATAGCGTGTCATTTTTAAGCATGCGCCCTGTATCGTTATCCATTTGAGCTGTCACGGTAATGTAACTATAGTCTTCACTTAATTGGACTTTGGTTACCACACCCACTTTAACGTTCAACGATTTAATCGCGGTTTTACCCACTTCAATGCCTGATGCATTTGGCAATCGAATCGTAATGACAGGCCCTTGGCTATTTAGATATTGAACAAACATCCAAATACCAATGCCTAACGCAACCAATGGAACAATCCATATTGGTGATACTTGTTTCAAACGTTGCACTTTAGCCTCAACCGGCTGGTTATCACTCATAATCTGCTTTCTCATTTATGTACACTAGGCACTACTGAATGGGATTCAGTAGCATCTAACTCTGAATCTTGTTTATACGACTTACCTTTAGGTATCCAAAATACCCGCGGATCAAAACTCATCGCTGATAACATTGTAAATATCACCACCGTTGCGAAACATAACGCCGCAGGACCCGGTGAAATTGCCATCACATTTTGTAACTGTACTAAAGCCACCAAAATAGCAACAACGAAAATATCAACCATAGACCAACGACCAATAAATTCGGTTAAACGGTATAATTTTAAACGTTTAATTGCGACATGGGCGGAATTATCTGCTTGCTTACCCGCACAAAAGTAGAGCCATGCTAAGGTAAACATTTTTGCCATAGGAATAAAAATACTGGCAATGAAAATAACTAATGCAATCGGCCACGACCCCATTTTCCAAAGTAATACAACACCGCCTAAAATCGTAGAGCCTTCAGTTTGACCTAAACTCACGGTGTACATCATTGGATATAAGTTAGCGGGAATATAAAAAACGATGGAGGCAATTAAATATGCCCAAGCAAATTGCAATGAATGGGTAGCATCAAAGACATGTAATCGGCTATCACAACGTAAACAACGTGCGTGATGGGTTGTTGGCATTGGATTTATTTGATTACAAGCATGGCACCCAACATGGTTATGATCCATATGTGTATCACCATCATGAACCCCTGCTACGGGAACCATGGCAAAAAACTGATCCCACAACCACGTTCTATCAACTAATGAAACACATTTAACGACTAATACACTGTAAAGACAAAACGCCCAAAACGAATTCCCTAAGCCTATGTGAGCTAATGCGGATATTTTAACAAGGCTCACTAACACGCCAATTAAAAATACATCAACCATTAGCCATGGCTGGATTTTAAACAATACTCGGCATAAAAATTTAAGCCAACTACGCGCATGAATCACATGTCCAATATTCTTTACTTTGTGGGCACAATAATAAAGGTAAAGAACTAACACTATATATGCCGCAGGAAACACAATAACGGTTGTCATTAATAAAACTGCTAAAACACTATTTTCAAAATGCTGCAATGTTTCCGCCGCATTTAACAGTGTAATTTGATGCCCCATACCATTTACAGTAAAAGATAAAAATGGAAATGAGAGGCTTAATGCTAGCATGATCAAACACGCGATACCGTAAGCAACTGGACGTTGAAAAGGTAAACTAACGGTTTTGATTAAAGTATGACCACAACGAGGACACGTCGCTTTTTCACCTTCATTTAAATTCGGGATATCAACGACTAACCCACACTCTTCACACGCAATCATCATCGATTGTTGCACGTCAACCGCCTTTCGTGCGAGTTTACTTTGTTTACTCAACGTACATCACCTATGACAAATAAATCTGATAGTATAGTTTACTAACATGTTAAAAATCATTTTCAAAAAATAGACAAATGGTCAGCAGTCTTTCGCTGAGCCCCCCAAACCGCATTATTATCACATCCTAAATCTATATCGCTACATATGATTATTTTAGAATATGCCAGTTATTCCATCATTCTAAAACGCAATCCAATAATTACAAGTAATGCATTAAACATCAAAAACTTAACAACAAAAGTTGGCTAATTAATATAATTAATCCTTATATATTGTTTAATATAGTTAGATTATTTATGATTAGTTATCATTATCTTTACTATGAAATTTTATTTTGAACGGTATACATTATAACAGTATTCTCGCTCTATGCTGCATTACATTTACCAACAGTTAATTTTTACTTATGCTCTTCTTCTAATAACAGAATTATGCTACTTAGTTTAATAAAGCACAAATCTCCAATAAAACGCCTTTTTTTCACACAAAAATACTGCTTATTGTAAATTTAACCACTTTTATCCCTACTTATGATTTGAAATCATGATGAATTGTTACAAATAAAGACTATTCATCTGTATTTCAAACACAGTAATATAGTATTTCATTAAGTATCAATATATTATCCGATAAAAGACACCACAACATGAACATTAGCCATAGTATTAGAAAGAAGATCACCCACTACATTTTACTATGTCTAAGCTTATTAGTTATATTCAATATAGGCTATTGGTCCTATAACCAATATACTAATATTCAAAAGATGCTGACACGAAATCAGACCGTCACAGAGAACAATGTATTAACGATTGTTAGTAAACATACTGACTTATTAACAGCAATATCGAATGATACCGTCATGCAGGATCTATCATTACAGTTACCCCAACGAATTGAAATTATTCGCCCCTATCAACAAGCATTTAATATCGAAACATTAGGTATTAGTGACATGAAAGGTAATGCTGCAACAACTTACCGAATGAATGCTGAAAATATAAACTATCGTCATTATTTTCAGCAAGCAATACAGGAAAAAAGATTAACGATTAGTAACTTAATCTACTCTCCTATCTCTAATAGCTATGTTTATATAATCTGTAAGCCGTTTAATAATAGCATTAATGAAGGCACTATCTTTGCATCAGTCTCTTATGCTGATATCAATCACGCCTTAACTTATCAAGAAAACACCAGCATCAAAAATAATATTCTCAATGATTGCAAAGACACCAGTAATAATTGTAAGAACACGAATACACTCAAGAAAAATAATATTTATTCTTCATTAAATAACGAACAAATATCACATAACATTAAGAATAAAAACACATTTAGTTATCATGTTATCAATAATAAAAATCAACTTGAAATATTATCATTACATCCATTAAAAAATACACCTTGGTATTTAGTTACAACACTTAACTATAATCAATATTTAAAAGATAGAGTTCTTTTTATGATTATTAATATTTGTATCTCTGTCATTGCATCAATCGCTATTGGCTATTACCTAATGAAAAAAGTATCTATCATTACATCTCCGATAGATGCATTTATTAAAGAAAGTACCTCTATTGTTCCAATTCAATCACCATCTAAAAATAGCAATATCGATATAAATCATCATTTTAAAAACATCATTAACACGACTAAAGATGGTGTCTATTGTTCTCGAACAAATTTACTGAATCGTAAGTACTTTATTCAACATGCAAACATTACGATTCAAAAACGTCATCAAAATTTAGCCTTACTTTTTATAGACCTAGATAACCTTAAAACCATCAATGACACCTTAGGTCATTATTACGGTGATGATGTTATTAGTATCTTTGCCCAACATGTGAAGTCATTTTTTAATAATCCAATCGATTTAATTGGTCGTTTTGGTGGGGATGAATTTATTGTATTAACCAGTGGTTTCAATAATGAAACAGATTTAATCAACATATTAGAAACTCTGATTAGTCAGCTAAATGGTTCCGTAAGTAATGGTGACATAGTCATTCCGTTTTCAGCATCGATTGGTGTTGCCGTAACAGATAATCAAACACGCGATATCGAACAATTGATCAACAATGCAGATCAAGCGGTTTATGACAGTAAGAAAAAGGGCAAAAACTGTTACAGTTTTTATGTTAACCATTAAAAAAGCCCCTAATGTTATCATCAACATTAGGGGCTTTTTTTACATTATTCGGTATTAATCTTGTGGTACTACTGGCACTGGAAATAAGCGGTCATAAGCAATGTTGTACACATATGCATAAATGAGATAGAAGAGTACCATTCCAATATCAAGCACAAAAGCTTCCCATAACGTCACTTTTAGCGCCCAAGATAAGATAGGAATCGTAACAAAAAGAAGTCCAGCTTCAAATCCAATACTATGAAGAATACGAACAATTGTAGTTTTTACCGTTGTTTTATAACGACGATAAAGCATACGATCAAACCATATATTGTAAATATAGTTCCAACCCGTTGCTAAAATTGAAAAAGCAATCCCGACTACGCCAACATGACTACCATCAAACCCGAATTGGCTTAATACACACACCAATAAAATTAAACCAATAACTTCAAAACAAATCGCATGGCGAATACGATCCAACCGCGTTCTCATCAAAAATTCCCTCAGTACATGTATTTTTATAATCGATAGCTTTTCTGTATACGGACTATAAATGTTTTTTTGCTATTAACAAGCTAGAACCTATCCGCAAAAGAGATAGATTAACTATTTGTCTAACAATTCCGAAGCCTTATAGCTGCGCTGAGTTACCATAGTTGACGACGATAGCATATTTAAATTCATGGATTGTTGTAACGCTTTTTTATCCGCCTGTAATTGCATGACTTGCTGGCGAAGTTGATCAATAACTAATTGATAATTATGTTGTTTTTCAGCTTTCTCTTCTAATTGTTGAAATAAATCTTCAACGTCAAGCACACTTGTTTCGGTTCTATTTTTTGATACGATTAATGCTTGTTGTCGTTGCTCAGCCTCAATAGCAAGCTGTTTTACAAACGATCCCATTTCATCAGCAGATCCAACAAGACGATTAAATATTAATAAAAAAGAACAAATTTCTGCATCAGTAGAAAAATTGGGATAACGTATTTTATGATCTATTTCTGTCCATGCTTCTTCAAAAATAGTTCTCACTTGTACTTCAGTAAAAATACGTCGGTGTTGTAGTTCACTACCAAACACATAATGTAATGATCGATAACCTGCTGGATGTATTTTTACTGTAATATCTGCGGGTAATTCAGCCGACACTTCATCATCACCATTTCGAACATAATAAACCGGTGGCTCTTCATATTGCCACTTACTCATTAAATAATCATGAATAGCTAACCCATCATCTTTAAATAAATGTAGCGCACGTACGCCAATAAGATCAGTAACAATGGCGTCATAATTATACTGATTAATACCGAGATATTTAGCTTTAAACGTCGCACTATTAGGTTGTGTTTTTCGAACAATTTTCTCCATCAAATGCTGTGGTTTTTTCACTCGCCAACGAACAGAATGAACATGAGAACATTGCTGAATAATGCGTGCATATGATTCTGCGGTAACATTCAATGCCTCGGTTCGTTGTTCATGACACAAACCAATTGCTTTTAATGTCGACCATGAAATTTGGCTTGCTTGCCACTGCTGTTGACTAATTCGATTCTGGTGAAGAAACTCATCTTCTGTCAAAGAAGCAATACTCATGTTGACTCACTTATTGATAAATAACATTACAGATAAAAACGAACGAACAATTACTTATTGTTGTGTTTGTTATTTTAATAAATGAGTTAAATTATTCTTTTTACATATATTTTTCAACTTAATACGAATATTAAAATGATAACAAAGTTACCACTAATAATATTAAGACTGCAGTGAATAACTTGACCGAATAACCTGCTGGTAATACTCATCAATCGATGTGGCTAACGAAAAATGATAAAAAGCATATAGAGATACATTAGTATAAACTTCGTATTCACCGCGCTGGCCAAAATCAATATAAAGGCAGTCATTACTCGCATCATGCCCTATTTTTTTTATCACATCAGAACTCACAATAAACCAATTAATCATTCATATTCACTCGTTATTATTTGAATAATTAATCATGCCAAAAACGTTATAACATACCTACTTTTTTTTGCTTTTCATCATTTTTGCAGCCAAAAACGGCACTTAACTAACGCTTCTCTCAGTTATACTAGTCACTTTAGGGCTGCTCACGTAAACTGACCGTATTATTTTGGTACTTAATCGTTTAGGAATTGAGTAAAAACATGAAACGTATTCCAACAAATATTATTACTGGCTTCTTAGGTGCAGGGAAAACGACCTCTATTCTTTCTTTGCTCGCTCGCAAACCTGAACATGAAAAGTGGGCCATTTTAATTAATGAATTTGGTAATGTTGGTGTCGATGGTGCTATTTTAGAACAGCAAGGGGCAATTATTAAAGAAGTCCCTGGTGGCTGCATGTGTTGTGTGGCAGGTTTACCTATGTCTGTAGGTATTAACGCATTACTCGCACAAAAACCTGACCGCTTATTGTTAGAACCAACAGGCCTCGGTCATCCCAAAGAAGTCATCAATAAGTTAACCTCTGAAAGCTACCGTAATTATGTTGATCTTCGAGCAACCATCACAGTGGTTGACCCTCGCCATTTTGCTGACAGTATTTATACTGATAACGCTAATTTCCAAGATCAACTTGCATTAGCTGATGTTGTTGTTGCCAACAAAATCGATCAGTGTGACGATTTTGATTTATACACATTCCAAACCGCAATGGAAAAAGCAGAGCCTAAAAAAGCCCTAATCGCAGAAGTAGATCATGGTCGTCTTGAACTTGAGTGGCTAGACATTGAACGTATAGAACGTCAGGCACAGCATAGCCACCACCACCATCACGATAATCAAATGGAACCATTGCCAGAATTAGAGCTCGCTCCTGGTCAGCAGTTTATTCGTAAAGAAAACCATGGTCAGGGTTATCACAGTTGCGGTTGGTTCTTCGCAGCTGATCAATTATTTGAATTTTCAAAACTATTTAGTCTATTTTCTAATCTTAATGCTAATCGTGTTAAGGCTGTAGTGAATACTGAAAATGGCTGCTTTGCCTTTAACGTGGTCAATCAAGTGGTATCGGTTAATGAACTCTCGCTAGAAGGCTTTGAATCACGCATTGAAGTGATCGATAGTGAAGTTCTACCGTGGGATGAACTAGAGAATATTTTATGTTCAATCACTGAAAACACAGTAGCTAAATAACCCTATTGATCCGTACTTATCGATTCATTGCTCATACCGATTGCAGTAATAGTGAGAAATTTTATCACTTTACTGCTAGGTTATAAAATAGAGCTCATAAAAAGAAGGGAGCACAAATGCTAAACCCTAATACTGCTAAAACCGTCATTGATCACGCGCTATTTCTTGGTGCCGATTTTGCTGAATTATTTGTCGAACATCATCAATCAAGTTCAGTCCAACTTATCTCGGCTGAAATTGATAAAGTTAACTCAGGCATTGATTTTGGCATTGGCATCCGCCTATTCTTTGGCCATAAAGTCCTCTACGGTTACACCAATAGCACCGATGAAGAAGAGTTAAAACGTGTTACTTCTTTACTGGCTGCAAAAGATAAACGCGACCAAATATTAACGGCGGGCTCTTTCGATTTAAGCCGTTATGACAATAAACATAGCTGTCAATTACCGCTAAGCCAAGACACCAATATGGCGGCTAAAATTGCCTTCTTACGCCAAGCGGATCAAGCTGCTCGCGCTGAAAACGAAAAAATCGCCCAATTTATCGGTAGTGTTGCACAACGTGAACAGCAAATTGAGATCTTCAATTCCGATGGCCTTCATATTGGCGATACCCGTCATTACACCCGTATTTCTGCTAATGCTGTTGCACAAAATGGTAGTGAGCAATCAACAGGTTACGAAGCACCTGGCGCATTTACAGGATGGGAATTTAACACCCATCTAGACGCACAAAAACTGGGATATGATGTGGCACAACAAGCCATGGTTAAACTGTTTGCTGACGCCTGTCCATCTGGTGAAATGCCTGTCATCATTGGTAACGGCTTTGGTGGCGTTATCTTCCATGAAGCCTGTGGTCACTTACTTGAAACCACTTCTGTTGCTAAAAAAGCCTCGGTTTTTTACGACAAAATGGGCGAAATGATTGCTAATTCTGTTGTTAGTGCTGTTGATGATGGCACCATGACCAATCAATGGGGTTCCATCAATATTGATGATGAAGGCATGGAAACCCAACGCACTCAATTGATTAAAGACGGTAAGCTAACTAGTTTTATGGTCGATCGTATGGGTGGGCTAAAAACTGGCTTTGAACGTACAGGTTCCGGTCGACGCGAGTCTTATAAGTTCGCCCCTACTTCACGAATGCGTAATACCTTTATTGAACCGGGAACAAGCACTCTTGATGATATGCTTGCGGGCGTTGAACATGGTATTTATGCTAAGAAAATGGGCGGCGGATCAGTACAGCCAGGTACGGGTGAGTTTAACTTTGCCGTCCAAGAAGCATATTTAGTTGAAAACGGTAAAATCACCAAGCCACTAAAATCAGCCACATTAATCAGCACCGGCCCTAAAGTACTAAAAGAAATTAGCATGATAGGTAATGATTTTGCCCTTGCCGCTGGCATGTGCGGATCTGTAAGTGGCTCAGTGCCAACAACCGTCGGTCAAGCAGCATTGAAAGTGGATAATATTCTTGTGGGAGGTGGCAACTAATGACAGATCAAAATGCACTACAACAGGCCATCGATTACGTCCTTGATCGTGTTAAGGCACATAATGCCGAAGCTGATGTTATTGCAAATCGCAGTAACAATTTTTCATTAAAAGCTAACCAAGGCGAACTGGATGAATATAAAGTAACATCTGGTCAAGTCATTGGTGTACGAGTAGTTAAAGATCAACGTACGGCCACCAGTTACTCAGAATCACTTGATATCGCTAGCCTTGATTTAATGGTAAATAATGCGCTAATTAATGCTGAATATTCTCAACAAGATCCCCATCAGAACATCAGTTGTCTTGATAGCCGATTAGCGACAATTGAACCTGAAGTGTACCAAATAGAAACGGCAACTGTTGACGACAAAATTGCACTTGCGTTATCGTTAGAGCAAGGTGTAGTGAGTAAGCCTAATGCGACCAGCGCACCTTACAATGGTTTTGCTGAATCAGATAGCCATGTCATTTTAGCCAACACCCAAGGCACATTATGCAGTCATAATGAACGTTCAACATATTGCTATGCTTATACTTTATATGAAAAAGATGGTAAACAAGCCATGCATGGTGGTATGTCATCAGGACGTTTATTTCATCAGCTAGATTCAACATATTGTATTAACCACGGCTACGACATGGCACAAGCACTATTAGATGGTGCTCCCATTGCCAGTAAGCACTACTCGGTAATATTTACCCTTAGTGCTTTGAGTAACCTCTTTTCTGCTTATGGCATGTGTCTATCAGGACAAGCAGCAATGAAAGGGATAAACCCTTGGCGTGATGCGCTTCATACTCAAGTTGCAAGCCCACTGCTAACTATTACTGATACCGCGTATGTAAATGGCGGCTTTGCAATTAAAGCATTTGATAGTGAGGGATTTGCAACCCGTGACACATTATTAATTGGTGAAGGTAAGCTTCAGAGCTTATTACACAATAGCCACACTGCGAGTTATTTTGGCATCGAGAATACAGCCAATGGTTCCCGTTCAGCCAAAGGTGGATTAGGTGTCGGTGGTTCTCATACCGTTATTCAAGCAGGCAGTAGTTCCGAAGCAGATATTACCGCTGGTGAATACCTTGAATTAGTTGAATTACAAGGCGTTCACTCAGGTGCTGATGCCGTAAGTGGTGACTTCTCATTTGGTGCTAGTGGTTTTCTCTGCCGTGACGGACAACGCGTACAAGCGGTTCGTGGTATTACTGTTGCCGGTAATTTCTACCAAATGATCAAAGAAATTGATGCCGTAGGAAACCAACTTGATAATGACTATAGCCGCAGTTTCTATGCTCCTAAAATACGCTTCTCTCGCTTAAATATCGCAGGGAAATAATACAATTTAACCTGATTAAACCTTACTGATGTTCTTCATCAGTAAGGTTTTTTTTTGCGCCAACTCAAATACTTGTCCATTAGTATCGTTACAACTAACAATCCCTATTATTAGATTTAAAATCTTTCACAAAATGCGATAACATAGAAAAAACACCTAATAAGAATGAGAATAAGACCATGAATCTTACTGCCATTGCAACACTACAAATGAATAATAAAATGTTTGCTAACCCACGTCGTATTGCACTCTTAAAAGCCATTGATACAACGGGTTCTATCAGCCAAGGAGCTAAATTAGCAGGCATTAGCTATAAAGCCGCCTTTGATGCAATTAAAGATATGAACACCAGCAACGAACAACCGTTAGTTAACTGTGAGAAAGGTGGTAAAGGCGGTGGTGGCGCAACCCTAACGCGATTTGGTCAACGTCTGATCCAGATGTATGATCTGTTAAATAAAATTCAAGATATGGGCTTACAAGCGCTTAATGATGAAAATGCACCTCTTGATAGCCTGCTCGGCGTTATGAGTCGTTTCTCACTACAAACAAGCGCGCGTAATCAATTATTTGGGCATATTAGCGCCATTGAAACCCATGACCTATATGATGTGGTCACTATTGCGATTACTGAGCAGCATCAGATTCAAGCAACAATCACCCATGGCAGTACCTTGCGTTTGCACCTTAAGCCTAACAAAGATGTGGTGACATTAATTAAAGGGCCAGCAATTACGGTCTGTAGTGAAGAAAATCTTATTCATGGAAAGCGGGATCGGTTTGATAACCAATTGCTTGGTACACTTACCGCAATGAAACAAGATAAGCAATCAACTGAAATCACAATTAGCTTAACTGATGAAATTAGCATTTGTGCTTTCGTTGACAACCAAGATTTAATGGATGAAACGTTACGGTTAGGTATGCCTATTTACGGCTTATTTCATTCAACTCAGGTTATTGTTGCGAGTATGTGCTAAAGAATAAATTGATAATAATAACCTTATGCTCAAAGGAATGAGCTTATTATCAATCCTCATTTTATATCTTGTACACCCACACTACATTCACCTGAAAATGCATTGTAGTTAAAACCTTTTCTTATACAGTCAGTAAAACGTGCATAATCTTCATATTGCTGAACAACGATCAATCCGCAGGCAATAAAGACAAACGCTAATGTCGTCATATTCCACCAAATTTTTTTCTGTTTAAGTGAACATAAAAAAAAGGTGACGGATAATGGAACGCAAGCAATACTTATAAACCATAGTGTAGCCGATGAAAATATCATTATGAAATACCAGTAAAGTGCAATTTACGCTACTAGCATTTTAACGCTTTTTATTAATTAAACCTTCACTTTAATTTCAAAAATATACTAATTTTACCGTAAACTAACATAAACAAAGAAACATTGATAAATATGATGCTTATATAACCATACCCTTAGCGTGATAAATATAAAAAGCATTGCATCTATTAATATTAACAATCAATAGACACAATGGTTTTAAAACAACGCTTAATCATAATCAATCACTAAATAACCAGTCCACCATCGACTTTTAATACTTGTCCCGTAATAAAACTTGATTGTTTACTCGCTAAAAATAATGCGCAATTCGCAATATCTTGTGCTTTACCCATACGCTTTAATGGTGTTTTTGATGTCATATGATCAATCACCTTTTCAGGTAAGTCGACCGTCATTGGTGTTTCTATAAACCCAGGAGCAATACAATTTGCACGTACTTGTGCACCTTTACGCGCAAACTCCTTTGCCCATGACTTCGTCATTGCAATCACACCAGCTTTAGTGGCGGCATAGTTAGTCTGACCTATATTACCGTCGGTTCCCACAACTGACGACATGGTAATAATTGAACCACTGCCTGTTTGCATCATCGTAGGTGCAATCGCTTGGGTCATATTAAATACCCCTTTGAGATTAACATCCATGACCAAGTCCCAGTCAGCCTCTGTCATTTTATCGATTAAATTATCACGTGTGATGCCAGCATTATTCACTAAAACGTCAATATGCCCATATTGTTCTGTTAACTGCTTCACAGCATCTGCAACCCCTTGTCGATCACAAACATTAAGCTCTAAAGCGGTCACATTAGGAAACTGTTGTTCTAGATCCGCCATCATGCCCATATTCATATCACAAGCAATAACACGGGTTGCGTTTTGACGAGCAAAGGTTTCAACAATACAACGGCCAATTCCTTGAGCCCCACCTGTTACAAGACATACTTTACCTGCTAACATATTTTTCCCCTCTTTATATTTATTATCATCCTATTACACAAAGTAAAACTAAGTGCTTAATCTTCATTCTAGATAACTCTAGCGAGAACATTAGGCCTAATATCACAAGACACAATTGCATAAACAAGATAATCGCCATTATTACCACTATTATTAAGTGCAACATGAGGCATATTAGTATACTTTATTCATCGCTTATTTTTACTTTTAATTGTTGTCGTAAGGAAAACGATGCTAAATAAAATTATCTTTTTTCTGCATGTTGTACGGTGCCAATCTGTCACAGAAGCAGCAAAACAATATGGTATTTCAGCATCAGCAGGAAGCCGTTGGATCACTGAACTTGAAGAAATGATGGGCATCAGTCTGGTAAAACGAACTACGCGCAAAATTTCTGTCACACAGGCTGGGCAACACTTATTTCAACGTTTCACGCAGATTAATAATCAAATCACCGATGTACTTAATGAAATACAAAACCTCAGCCAAGAAGATAGTGGCACCATAAAAGTCGCCTGTACTCCACTGTTTGCCAAGCATTATTTAAGTGTCATTATTGGTGAATACGTCAGTGATAACCCCAACATTAATTTTGTCGTTATTGAAACGGCTTTTGAAGTCGACAATGTGCATGAAGTTGATTTTGCGATACGCGCGAATGCGACTTATCGTGGTTTTCAAGATAAAGACAGTTTATTGGTAAAACGAACCCTATTCCGTGAGCCACTAAAAGCATGTTGCTCACCTGCTTATATTGTGCGTTATGGGCAACCCGTTATTCCTAACGATTTAAAAAATCATTTATGTTTATTTGCAACCACGCTTGTTGGTGGAAACCGTTGGATTTTTGAACAAGATGGAGAATATAACTCAGTACAGATTTCACGTACCGTCGAAGTTGATGACAGTGAAATTTTAAAAAGTATTGCACTTTCTGGTGGGGGAATTGCGTATTTGCCTTACAGCTTGATTCAAGAGGATTTACAGCAAAACAATTTAGTATCAGTGCTTAATGACTATATTAGCAGTGAGTTTGAACTGAGCTTATATTACAAGCCCAGAAAATACATGCCAGCTCGCTGTGCTAATTTTAAAGAATATCTATTGAAACGCGTCGCAGACATTAACCTTAGCCGTAATGTAAGTTGATACCCTCAAAAAAAAGACATAAAAAAGCCAGACTTTCGTCTGGCTTTTTTTATTACGCTAGCGCAAATTAAGCGTCAGTGCGAGGCTTACGGTCGCCCGCTGGACGTGCTGCTGCACCATCACGGTTGCCACGGTAGCCACCACGGCTGTCGTTGCCACGGTTGCGATCGAAACGACGTTCGCCACCGCGCTCACCGCCACGGTTGCCTTCGCGATTGCCGTCACGGCTACCACGATGACCAGTACGCTCACCGCCACGGTTACCGTCGCGATTGCCTGTACGTGGACGATGTTCACGTAGTACTTCACCTTCAACAACAACTGCTTTAACGTCATTCTGGCGAATACGTAGTTTCTTCAGTTGTGCTGCAACTTCTGCTGTCATCTTCTTAGGAAGTTGAACAAAAGTATGTGAAGGAGCAAGTTTAATTGCACCGATGAACTCTTTGCTTAAGCCAAGTTCGTTTGCAATTGCGCCAACGATATCTTTAACTTGAACGCCTTGCTCACGGCCAACTTGTAATTGGTAAGTATCCCAATCAGCGCTGTTGAAAGTGCGACGTTCGCCACGCTCACCACCACGCTCACCGCGACGTTCGCCACGATCAGGACGGTCACCACGACGATCACTACCACGGTCATCACGATCACCACGACGCTCACGACGTTGTGATTCACGCTCGATAGCTGCGATCATTGGATCTGGACCTTTATAGAATAAAGGACGATTACCTTGTTGGCGCTGAAGAAGCATTGCTGCTAGTGTTGCTGCGTCAACATCGATTGATTCTTGTAGTTTTGCTACTAGTTCAACGAATGCATCAACATTTGTTTGTTCTTTCTGTGCAGCTAGTTCTTCACCTAAACGGTTTAGACGAGATGCAGCTACTAGATCACGTAGAGGAAGTTGGATTTCTTCCATACGAGACTTAGTAACACGCTCGATAGTACGTAGCATGCGGATTTGGTTAGTACGAACCAATAGGATCGCTTTACCTTCACGTCCAGCACGACCAGTACGGCCGATACGGTGGATGTATGACTCAACATCAAATGGGATATCGTAGTTGAATACGTGTGTGATTCGTGCAACGTCAAGGCCACGAGCAACAACGTCAGTTGCAACTAGAATATCGATCACGCCACGTTTGATATGATCAACAGTACGCTCACGTAGCGACTGAGGAATATCACCGTGAAGTGCCGCAGCTTTAAAGCCACGAGAAGATAACCAATCAGCTAGACGCTCAGTATCTTGACGAGTACGAACGAATACGATTGATGCATCAGTATCTTCAGTTTCAAGAAGACGGCTCATTGCTTCGTCTTTCTCTACGCCTTTAACAACCCAAAATTGTTGAGATACTTGAGATACAGTACGGTTCTCACCTGCAACGTCAATGCGTGCTGGATCACGTAAGAAACGATCAACGATTTCTTTAACGATTGGAGGCATAGTTGCAGAGAAAAGTACACGTTGTGCAGTTTCTGGTGCTTGTTCCATGATCCAAGTAACGTCGTCAACGAAACCCATTTTTAGCATTTCATCAGCTTCATCAAGAACGAAAGTAGATACTTCGTCTAGGTGAAGTTGCTTACGTGAGATAAGGTCTTTAACACGACCAGGAGTACCAACAACAATGTGAGCACCATTTTTTAGTGCACGCATTTGATCAACGATTGAAGCACCGCCGTAAATTTCAAGAACCTTAAGGCCTTTGATATTTTGACCAAGTACTTTAATTTCTGCAGCAACCTGAATTGCAAGCTCACGTGTTGGAGCCATAACAATAGCTTGTGGCTTATGCTGAGAAAGATTTACTTTGTTCAGTACAGGCAACGAGAACGCTGCTGTTTTACCAGTACCAGTCTGTGCTTTACCAAGCGCATCCGTACCAGTTAAAAGTAGAGGTATTGACGCCGCCTGGATAGGTGTAGGCGATACGAAACCCATAGAGTCTAGTGCGGATAAAAGCGTGTCGGCCAAATCTAATTGGCGAAATTCTGTAACAGTTTCTTGCATTGGGATCCCAATATATGATCAACTTAAAAACGGGGCCCCTTTGCTACAGAGGGTTCTGCAACAGCAACCACTAGCACGGGCCTCGACTAATAGGGGGCGTATTGTGGGCTAATACTGGATAAAAAGCCAGAAAAAATTGAACAACGTCACAAAATAACTCACAAACAACCATTTATTGAACAAATAGTACATCTGATAAACATTTTAGAACTTTTCATCGATTACCAATTAACTATGTTGTTGAAAATAAGAGCAATAGTTAACCTCGCTACCAAACTTAATCTATTAAACTGAGTTTTGACATTAGATTAGGGTAATCTTTTATTAGCATTTTTATATTGCCGTTTTTTTTGTTCCTTCTTTATATAAGTGTTCTTTTTGATTTTTTATGCTTAGCGAGCACTCTTCGACAACACTCACCTTTAGTTGTTGTTTTTTAATGAATTTAAATAAACAAATTAACATTGCTTTATATAAATTTAGTGCTACCAAAATATAAAAAAGCTATATATGCCGTTTTAAGGTTCTTTTCTGTTTCTAGCCGATATTTTCTTTATTATTTATATTTATCATCATATGTTGTTATTAAATATTTACTTTATGACACAAACTGCAAAATATGAAACGTAACTCATTGATTGTAAGATAAATCATGATGTAAGATGAAAATTAAAACAGTCAAATCTTGGTTTTAGATGACCAAAAACGTATAGTGTCTATGTCGATAATCTGAGACCAGACATAATGTTTCAAGATAACCCGCTGTTAGCACAGCTAAAAAAGCAAATACAAGAAACACTTCCTAAGAAGGAAGGTTACATCAAAGCGACCGATCGTGGCTTTGGCTTTCTAGAAACTGATAACAAAGAAAGCATCTTCATTCCACCGGTATACATGAAAAACGTTATGCACGGTGACCGTGTTATCGCCGTTCTTCGTACCGAAAAAGAGCGCGAAGTTGCTGAGCCACAAGAGCTTGTTGAACAATCTATTACACGCTTCATTGGCCGTGTAAAACTGATTCGTAATCGCCTACATATCATTCCAGATCACCCACAGTTAAAAGAAGCGATTAGAGCACGTGCCGCAAAAGGTATTAATCCCGAAACCTTAAAAGAAGGTGATTGGGTTGTTGCTGAACTAACTCGCCACCCTCTTGCTGGTAGTAATCAACCATTCTTCTGTGATGTCACTCAAAAAATCACTGACAGTAATGACAAAATTGCACCTTGGTGGGTAACACTTGCTCGCCACCAGCTACCTAATGCAGAGCCAGCACCACAAGATAGCTGGACCATGCTTGATGAAGGTATTGAGCGCCAAGACTTAACTGATTTGCCTTTCATTACTATTGATGGTGAATCAACCAAAGACATGGATGATGCCTTATATACTGTCGCTAAAGATGACGGTAGCTATGAAATCACCATTGCGATTGCTGATCCTACCTCTTACATTGCCGTTGGCGATAAGATGGATGATGAAGCGCGTGAACGTGGATTCACTATTTATCTTCCAGGCCGCAATATTCCAATGCTGCCACGTGAGCTAAGTGATGAGTTATGCTCACTTATCGAAAATGAAAAACGCCCAGTTCTATGCTGCCGTGTTTCTATCGATAATACGGGTGTTATTCAGAATGACATCACTTTCTTTGGTGCATGGATCAAATCTCAAGGACGTTTATCTTACAACAATGTGTCTGATTTCCTTGAAAATGGCCATTGTGATGACTGGACACCAAGCGCTGTTATCGAACAACAAATCGTTGCTCTACAAGGTTTTGCAACGTTACGTTCTGATTGGCGCATGGCAAATGCCGTGGTGTTCCCAGATCGTCCCGATTACCGCTTTGAGTTAAGTGAAGATAACGATGTTGTCGCTATTCACACCGACTTACGCCGTATTGCTAACCGCATGATCGAAGAAGCAATGATCACCGCCAACATTTGTGCGGGTCGTGCTTTACAAGAGAAATTTGCAACGGGTGTGTTTAACGTTCATAGCGGCTTCAATCAAGAAAAACTTGATGCTGCAATGGAGTTCATCACCAATGCAGAAGCACCGTTTACTAAAGAAGAAATAGTTACTTTAGAAGGCTTTAGTGCATTACGTCGTTGGTTAAACACGCTAGATAGCACCTATCTTGATAACCGCCTACGTAAATTCCAAGCTTACAGTGAAGTGGCTAATACACCTGCGCCTCACTATGCAATGGGTCTGGATGTTTACGCTACATGGACATCACCTATTCGTAAATACGGCGATATGATCAATCACCGTTTACTAAAAGCATTAATCACAGGCAATGAGCCAACACAAAAGCCTGATGATAATGTAGGTGATGAGATTGCTAATCACCGTCGTCACCATCGCATGGCGGAACGTGACGTGTCTGATTGGCTATACGTGCGTTTACTTAAAGATGCAGTGAAGAACGAAACCGTCTTTAAGGCTGAAATCTTTGATATTAACCGCGCAGGTATGCGTGTACGCCTACTTGAAAATGGCGCAGCAGCCTTTATTCCTGGGTCGCTAATTGTTGATAACAAAGAGCGTATTGTATGTAGCGGTGAACTTGGCATTATCAACATTGATGGTGTTAAAGAATACCAACTAGGTGATACTTTTGAGGTGAAGCTAGCGGAAGTTCGCGCAGCAACACGTCAATTAGTAGCAAAACCTGTACAACAGTACCCAGCACCAGAAGTAACATCAGTACCGGAACAAGCAACAGACGCACCACAAAAAGCATAACGATGTAAATCGGCTTTTATAACAAAACAAAAGGCCAGTGAATGCTGGCCTTTTTTACATCTTACACACTATTATTCCAATATAAATAATTCATAGAAGTCAGCTCTCAATGTCAAATCACAGCTCAGAAAAAATCCAGCTTATCGAACAACAAGTAAAACAATGGCTTGAAGATGTCGTCATCGGCCTTAATTTATGCCCTTTTGCCGCAAAGCCTAATCGCAATAAACAAATTAAGATCTTTGTGAGTGAAGACGATAACGAAAATGATCTGCTTGAAACAATTTATATGCAGTTCAAAGAATTAGATGAAACACCACCCGAAATACTAGAAACGATTCTAGTGGTCGCCCCCTACTTATTTGAAGAATTTGATGACTACAATCAATTTCTTGATCTTGTTGAAGGCTTAGTGGTTCAATTAGGAAAAAGCGGCACCTATCAAATTGCCAGCTTCCACCCTGATTACTGCTTCTATGGTGCAGAACCTGATGATGCAGAAAACCTCACCAACCGCTCACCCTACCCAGTATTTCACCTTATCCGTGAAGAAAGCATGGCTAAAGTGATCAAGCACTACCCTAATCCAGAAGCAATCCCTGATCGTAATATTGAATGCGTTGAAAATTTAACGCCAGAACAAATGCGTCAGTTATTTCCTTATTTAATCAAATAATAGATCGCTTTTTCTTAACGTTATAACCTTAAACGTCGAAGTCATAAAATAGCGACAATATTCAATTATTGTCGCTATTTATTTGTTATCTTAATAGCCCATTACATCTTCTGCTTAGGGCTCATTGTTAAATGCTGTCATTGTTTCGTCAACACTCACCCAATTTACGCTTTATACTGCCCTTGCTTATCACTGTACTCATGGTTATTTGTTACCCTTTATTCACCCCTTTTGTAGTGAGCTACTCACAACTGTGGGTTAATCTTCCTTTTATACTACTGGGTGCGGTTATTATTCTCAGTAACAAACAACCTCAAGCGCAAAGTGGGTTTATTGCTATCGTTATGTTGGTTGCTTACTGCGTTATTTTATATTGGCTACAAACGTCATTAGCAAATACCGACACTAAGTTAATTTTTTGTTTGTTAGCGACACTATTACCCATTAATCTTTTATTGCTGCGCTTTATTACCCTACCTAAATTACTGTCTTGGGGTACTGCGGCATTATTGTTATTGGTGATGATTCAATGCAGTATTGGTGCAACTATCAGCTATTTTTATCATACTGATTTTGAAAACTGGCAACAGATCCACCTTTTTACCTATCACAATATTTCATCACTGCCGTTAATTTTAATTCTTTTTAACCTTGCTGTGTGTTGTAGCACAGGAGCATTAGCCGTTAAATATCATCGTCGCATTGATCGTCATATTTTTGTATGCAGCTTATTAGCGACCACCACTTTTATTTTTTTTCATTATCCATTTATATCAAGCAGTGCTTTTATTCTATGCGCTGTATTTCTGTTAATTGATCTTGGTTATAGTCACTACCAACAAAGTTTTCGCGATCCACTCACTCAATTAGCAGATCATCGCGCCCTTGCACAAGCGCTCCCCCTATTACACCATGATTGTACGATTGTAGTACTAGATATTGATAACCCAACCGCCATCATTGATAAACATCACCCACAAGCGATAAGTGATATACAAGCTTCTATTGCCGCCATCTTAACGGAGCAAACTCAACTATCGCCACATCTCTATTTTGTCGCACAGCAATTTATTGTGATTTTTGAGCATAAAAAAATAACCGACTGTCAGGCCATAATAGAACAACTGCAACACGCTATTGGCTCAGAAAAACACACGATAGCGCCCATAATAATTGAACCTCAGCCACAACAAACAGCAACAAAAGTAAAAAAACCACGAAAAAAAGCCATCAAAGTCAGTGTTAGCGCAGGGATGTGTAGTGCGAATACCGAGCAAACAGCCGCAGTAGTATTACAACAAGCCATTGAGGTATTACGCATAGCACGCCAAAAGAAGAAAAAGCAGCAAATCTACATCGCAGAAAATAATGATGACACATTATGTTAACGATAAAGATCACATAATAAAAAGCCCGATAGAAATCGGGCTTACTAAGAATTTACGAGTATTGGCGTAAAATTAGTTAAGAGGAAAGCGCAAGAATAAAAGTAATGTTAGCGTTTTCAGCGGCCATACTCATGCTAACAACTACATTCACCGTTATTTATAGCACAATGTTCACACATAAACGCATCATTTAGTTAACAAGGCACCGCATAGCCACTAATCTAAATAATATGAGCGAAAACATAAACCACTCGATAAAAACAGTACAATAAACACCTACTTATTTGCATCAATTCATTGTTTTACATTTTGGTATAAAATAATAAGAGGCAGTATTGAACCGTCACTCAATGGGAGGATTAAAATGAACAACCAAGATAGAATCGAAGATATGGAACAGAAAATATCTATTGCCTACCAAGAAGGTCATTTTGAGCAAGCAAAAGCCCTTGAAAAGACACTCAAGCGTGTTCGTGGTCATCATAATTTATACGATGAGAACGATCCATACTCCCTAGAAGGCCGAATATTTAACGATGACGAATAGCATATCAATGGATAAGTAAGGACCATCACCATTACTTATCCATTGCATACTTTATGACACATAAAAAACTCACTTTGCTTTGATATTGAAGCCGCAAATCATCAGTATTCTGCAACACAGAAATAGACGATTGCTATGGTGTTTCTACTCCATGTCTTTTCTCATGCAAAATCACACCAGTATATAAATCCATCTCTAGTTCAACCGATTCACCTATTTTGTTACGCGCTTTCACTGCAATTTCATTATGCTTTCGTTCGATCTTGATCATTCTAAAATCATAATAACCGTCAGATTCAAGTTGCTTCATGGCACTCGGCACACTTAGCATATTAGCCGCGCTGGTATCTACAGGATCAGCATGAGTAATATAACTTTGTAATAAGCAACACATGCTACTACTAATAAATAACACCTTAACACTTCTGATCACTTGTCCCCCTTAATAGCACACTTGCTAAAGTTAACATTAACCTTCTCAATATTATCTCTCTTATGTGAGAAGCAAGAATTGCACCAATAATTATAAAATGACTTATCTGTTACTGTTATTTACCTTAGTGAAACTATTATAAAAAGCGCCTAATAATAAAAACAATAGCTGTGTATTCGCAAACTATGATATCAATAAAAATTCGACCAAACAGTGGCCTATAATAACTTATCGTCTCATGGTAATAAGTAACGATAGTGTCAGAACCACATCCATTACCGTTTTGGAGCATCATCAATTTAAAGGATAACATTATGTCAGAATTACATCGTATCGAAACTGATAGTATGGGTGACGTTGAAGTCCCGCAAAACGCGTTATACCAAGCTCAAACACAACGTGCTATCAATAATTTCTCTATCAGCGATTTAACCATGCCAGATGCTTTTATTCAGGCACTCGCCTATGTAAAGCAGGCAGCAGCACGTACCAACCTTGAACTACAATTAATTGATGATAAAACAGCCCATGCCATTATTGACAGTTGCCAGCTAATTATTGATGGGGCTCACTCGGATCAATTTCCCATTGATGTATTCCAAACCGGATCGGGTACCAGCTCTAATATGAATGTTAACGAGGTGATTGCAACACTAGCCTCACAACAATTAGGCATAACAGTCAGCCCTAATGATGATGTTAACCGTGGTCAAAGCAGTAACGATGCCATTCCAACAGCCATTCAAGTCAGTGCCGCTATCACCTGCCACCAGCAACTATTACCCGCATTAAAGCATTTAGAACAAGTACTAGCACAAAAAAGTCAGCAATTTAGTCATTGTGTGAAAACAGGTCGTACCCATTTAATGGATGCAATGCCGATTACACTAGGACAAGAATTAGGTGGATGGCAAAGCCAAATTGAACATGCGCGTAATGGTATAGAACAAGCATTAGACACCGTTTCTGCACTTGCGCAAGGAGGGACAGCTGTTGGTACAGGTATCAACACCCATCCGCATTTTGCAGCCATATTTACAAAAAACATTGCAATTGCAACCGCCGTGCCTTTTACAACCAGTAGCAATTTCTTTTATAGCATGAGTAGCCAAGATGCTGTAGTTGCTTTATCGGGGCAGTTAAAAACCCTCGCTGTGGCAATCATGAAAATATCTAATGACCTACGTTGGATGAATTCAGGCCCTCTTGCTGGCCTAGGTGAAATTGAGTTAGAGCCATTACAACCCGGTTCATCGATTATGCCGGGAAAAGTAAATCCAGTGATCCCTGAAGCTGCGGCAATGGTGGCAGCACAAGTGATTGGTAACGACGCCACAATCACTGTCGCGGGTCAATCAGGCAACTTTCAGCTCAATGTAATGCTGCCAGTTATTACCTATAATTTACTGCAAAGCATTAGTTTATTAGCAACCACTGCCGTTCAACTAGCAGATAAAGCAATAATGACCTTCACTGTCCGTGATGAACATATCAAACAAGCATTGAGTAAAAACCCAATTCTTATCACCGCGTTAAATCCTGTTATTGGTTATTTAAAAGCGGCAGCCATTGCCAAAAAAGCCTATAAAGAACAACGTCCTATTATTGATGTCGCAGAACAAGAAACAGATTTAAGCCGCACTGAACTTGAATCATTGTTAGATCCTAAAAAGCTTACCGAAGGCGGTATTGCGAAATAAGTTCCTTTTAATTAGAAATATAAAACATTGTTCAGTTTTGAAATGTTAGTATAATGAATGTTAGTCTTAAGCAATTAATCATTGCCGCTACTTGTCCATGTGTAAAACTGGATGTAACGTATAATATAAATAGACGCCAGTTCAACACCTTGTGCTGGGTATCTCTGACAAACAAAGAGCATTATTAATGAAAAAATTTGTTTTAGCCGCAGCTATCGCGTCAACACTATTTTTAGCAGGTTGTAGTGATAAAGTTGACGAGTCCACAATTACTAATGTTGTTCAAACAAGCCAGTACGAGCAGCCTAATCTAGGTATTACTGCAAAAACAACGCCTTTTGAAGTAAAAAACCTCAAGATTACTAAAGTATTGCTTGATACTAAAACAGACTACAAAGCAGAAGTAAGCTACGACTTAGTTGCAAATAAGAGCTTAGACGAGTTTAAGAGCTCAATGAAAGCACTTGCTGCTAAACCACAAGCACCAGCAGCAAATACGACCGATACTACTGCTGATACGACAAAAGATGATATGACATCAGCACTGCATACATTAAAAAATAATCTAGCAGCAGAAGTAATGGTTGTTGCATTTAGTGCTAAATACGGTGATTTCAAAGCAGGACAAACCGTTGATACGATTAATGAAACCGTATCAATGAAGAAAGTAAATGATCAATGGGTTAAAGATTAATTCTCTAACCATAAATCATAAAAAACCGCCTCTTTGAAGGCGGTTTTTTTATCGCTTTTATTTATAACTGTACTTTTTATTAAGTACTATAAATTAAAGCTCTTCTTTCAAGATTTTCATTAATGGTTATTTATCAATTGGAAATAATTTCCCTTCAAAAACAGTACCATAAATAGGAATATCTTTTAGCTTTTTCAACTCAACTTTATAAGGGTCTTGTTCTAAAATGGTAAAGTTTGCAATCTTACCTGTTTTGATACTACCCAAGTTCTGTTCTTGTCCCCAAGAGTAAGCCGCTTCAATCGTAATACCACGCAATGCTGCATCACGAGATAAAGCTAAATCAGGACGCACGACGTTCCCTGAGTTGGTAATACGTGTGGCAGCGCTCCACGCTAATAGTAATGGATCAGACGGTGCCATTGGTGCATCAGAATGAAGAGAGACTGATATGTTCTCTTTCTCAATGGTGGCTAAACGTACCATCGCATGAGCACGTTCTTTACCTAAACCAACCTCACCAAATTTTTCACTAAAACCTGTCACGTAATAAGGATTTACGCTAATAATTGCGCCAAGGGATTTTAGCTTCTTAATTTGTGCATCGGTTGAGTTAGCAAAATGAATAATGGTAAAACGGTGATCTTTACGTGGATATTCTGCTTGGCGCTTTTCTAAAATACCAATAAGCTTCTCAACCCCAAGATCACCATTTACATGTACTAATACTTGGTAATCATTTTCCCAGAAGATCTTGGTAATCGCTTCCACATCTTCTGGTGTTTGAATCCATTCACCATGATGTCCATCTTGATAGCCGTCTTTCATTTTCATTAATTGTGAAATGATCGCACCATCAAATAACAATTTAACTTGTTTATCAAAATAACGAACTTTACCCGTTTCTGGTAGTGTCGTTGTAATACGCTCCACTTCTTTTAATACACCCTCTTTTCCTTTTGTGAAATAAGGTGTTTTACTCTCAGGTGTAAAAAACGAATACATAGGTGTTGATTCACTGCCTAACACATCAAGATAAGTGTCAATCATATAATCAGGAATAAAAGCACCAGGCTCATTATAAGCCGTCACACCTTTTTGGTGTAACATGGTTACCATTTGCTTTAATCCAACAGTAAAACGTTCTTTATTGGCAAGATCTGTTGCAATGCGTGGTAATAAATAAATTAATGCGCCACCTTCTAAGAAATGTCCTTTCTCTAAATGAACTTGATCCGCGACTTCTTTTCCTAACTTATCTACATCCGCTTGGTTTAACTTATATTTTTCAATAAAAGCTGAATTGACATAAAACTCATGCGCAGAGCGATGCCATACACCAATCGGACGGGTGCTTGAGATCTTATCCAACTCTTGACGTGATAATTCGCCATGGAAATAGTTATTAAAACCCCATGTCCATAATGTTTCATTAGGATCTTTTAATGCTTTTTCTTGAGCCGTTAGCGCAGCAATATAATCCTCATGATTGGTTACTGCTGGCCATGTTTTATTAGGTAACTGCCACTCTTCTGGCGCAATAACGGGCATGTTTAATGTCAATGCACCTAAAAATGGGTGTAAATGCTGTTCAATAAAGCCAGGCATTAGCACTTTGTCATTCAAATCTATCTTTTTAGAATCTGGATATTGTTTTAGTGCATCTTTCTCAGAACCAACGTAAACAATTTTGCCATATTGACTCGTTACCACAGCTTCTGCTGTTGGTTTTGCCTTTTCCATCGTAATAATTGGACCGCCATAAAAAATGGTTGTCTCAGGTGTTGTTGATGGGGCCGCAAATGCCGAGTAAGAAATAACTGAAGATAAAAATAATAAAGACGAGGCTATTTTAGTCTGTTTCATAAACATGATTTATCCTTAAATCTAACGTGTCTTAAAGATATACTATCTCATTCAAAAAAACGAATAATTAATTGATTTTAAAACATTGTTTACAGTTAATTATTCCCGTCTTATATTAAAAATGCCTGTACTATATTGAATATGATTATTTATATTTAAAACTAGAGACAAGTGACAAACTCAGTTAAAGTTATTTATAGATAGATTAGTATTATAAGGAAGAATATACGATGAATCTTGCTCAAGCTGTACTGACAGTACCCTCACATATGGTGCCCGGTGGTATGCCGCATCCGAATCTTAAGCAACTGGGGTTTAAAGATTTTGAGCGTTGTTCTATCGTCGATAAAACAAAGCTAACGCAATTTAAATTTTCAGTGCCCGCCTTAAATGCTACCGAAGACCAATTCGACGAAGCTATTGAGCAATTTATCTGGCTTTTTGCCAAAGGCACGCCTTATGTTATCGATAAAGAATTTAGCGATAATACACCTGATAGCCACCACCGTTATTACTACACCAATAATAAACGTGTTTGCGAAGTAATCCGCTAATTATATCTGTTAATGGCCAATCTATCGTATTGATTTAGATTGGCCACCCCGCCTTAGGCCATTACAACTGTGCTAAGGTGCCATTATCAGATTGCATTCGTAGCCAATCACCGTCAGCTTTTAATAATAGTAGCGTGCCATCTATATTGACTGACTTTTCAGTTAAGTGATTAAGTTGGTGGGTATTATTTCTAAATACACGCTTTAAATTTGTTCCTAAAAGCGTGTTCATATAATGTTGTAAAGCAGCGTCTTTTTGAAACACCACGGTGGTATTATCCGCTAATTGAATCTGTATTTGCTCAATATCAGTAACAACAACCTGCTGTTGTGCCAATTCAGAGGCAAGATCTAGATCATTAATACAACTCGTTGTAATAATCACTACAGTATTACTCATCGCCATTTCCTATTGAAGAGACATCTATCGTTAACGATAAATTACACCCACCACTACAAAAATAACATAAGATCATTTTTATATTGCATAACCCTGTAGTACTCAAAAAATGCTCGCCACGAACAAGTTACGTAATCAAATGTAGTAAAAACAACATCGGAACATCATAAAAGTGTCATCGTTATTTCCTACTCTGATGGCTAATTACACACTAACTATAAATATAACAACAAAGAAAGAAGGAATTACACTTGTCATTTACCACTCAGACGATAACCAATAACAACATAACGATGCCATCTTACCTTGCTATTTTTGACTTAGATGAAACCCTTATTGCAGCAGACTCAGCCCGCCTATGGAGCCATTTCCTTGTTGAGAAAGGGCTAGCGCCTGTTACATTACTCACACATGAAGCCACCATGATGATCGCCTATGCTAAAGGCACGCTAGATATGAACAGTTACATGACCACGACACTTGAACCACTAAAAGGGAAAAGTCCTAACGAGATAAAACAACTGGTTGATGACTTTATTCAAGACATTATTATACCAGCAATATATCCACAAGCACTTGATCGTATCGCATGGCATCGCAAACGAGGAGATCATATTTTGATTATTTCTGCGACAGGCGAGCATCTGGTAAAACCAATAGCAACCGCCCTTGGTATTGATAATGTTATTGCAATTGAAATAGAACAAAATCAAGGGGTATATACTGGAAAAACAACCGGAATATTAAGTTTTAAAGAAGGAAAAGTTGAACGTTTAAAGTTATGGTTACAACAACAAAAACACAGCTACAAAGGCAGTTATGGTTACAGTGATTCAATCAATGATTTACCATTACTTAGCTTGGTAAATAAGCCTTTTGCTGTTAATCCTGATCCAATATTAGCCATGCATGCTCAGATGCAAGAATGGACGATCATGGATTGGCGTCACGACAACAATATTCTTCGTTAACGGCGTTCTTCCCCTTTCGTTATATTAGCGCCCACCTTCTCAAAATAAGCAACACGATCACTATAAAAAACGCACAATAATGAGAGCCGATTGCTCATCAAACAATAAATAGTATCATTATGCTTGATAATACATTTATCAGTACCCATTTACAGATAGTAACAAACTAAATTAAATTTCTTGTAGCAAACTATAGATGTAGTACAGCGAACGTAATACAGTATTCGCGCATTCTATTTCGATTTACAAATTATGATGGTGTATTCATCACCTATTCAACATCGGTATGGGAATACTATAATTTGTGAATAATCTTATTTAGCAAGGCTGATGTTAGCGAAACGACCATCAACCAAGCAACGGTACACCCTACCACTGACAGGGTATTGAGAAGGTAATTATAATGACTCCACAAGAAAAAGAACTTATTCAAAGCGTTGCTGCTAAGCTTCAAAAAAGCCCTGAAAGCAAGAAAGATGCAGAAGCAGAGCAATTTATTAACACTGAAATTGGCGCACAGCCTGATGCTATCTACAAACTAACACAAGCGGTTCTTGTGCAAGAAATGGCATTAAAGCAATTAAAAGAAAAGAACGATTACCTAGAGAAAAACGCTGAATATTATAAAGAAGAATCAAACCGTGGCACCATGAGCCGTATGTTTGGTGGTTCTCGTCAAGCGCCTCCACAGCCTCCACAACCCCCTGTTCGCCAACCAAGTGCTTTTGGTGGTTTCATGCAAACAGCAGCGGGTGTCGCGGCGGGTATGGTTGCAGGCAGCGTGATCAGTAATATGTTGTTTGATGATAAGCCAGCTGAAACAGCAGCGGCAGATCCAGCACCAGCAGCTGACGCGGCAACAGATACTTCAGCAACAGACACAGCACAGACGGATACAGCAGCTGACGCAACGACTGATCCACAAGCTGATAATGAAAGCTTCTTAAATGATGACTCAAACAGCTTCGCTTCTGACTACACCGGTGGTTTTGGTGATGCAGGCTTTGGCGATAACAATGGCGGCTTTGGTGATTCAGGCTTCGGCGGTGATGATAACGGCTTTGGTAACTCAGGTTTCGGTGACGACAGTGGTTTTGGCAACGACGACACCTTTGCTAACAATAGCGGTTTTGGTGATACCGACGGCGGCTTTGGCGGTGATTTTGGTGGCGACGACGACGATTTCTAATCGCTTTGTCCTGACCTACAATAAAGAGCGCTTATGCGCTCTTTGTTTATTATATAAGCCAGCTCTCAATCTCTCGCCATGCTTATTTCACCACCCTTCTGCTGCAAGCATTACCTCAGTATCCTGACACCAGCTTACAAAAAATATTGCGTTTATTTTAAAATTTCCATCGTAACGTTTAATACGCCAGTGCGAGGATTACCAATGGCTTTAAATGCAGAACTTGATAAATCAATCATACGCCCACGAATAAAAGGCCCACGATCATTAATAGTAACAATCACACTTTTATGATTACTGGTGTTGGTTACTTTTACTCTTGTACCAAAAGGCAATGTACGGTGGGCAGCGGTAAGCTTACCTTGATCAAAAATTTGTCCACTCGCTGTCTTTCGCCCTTGAAACATATTGGCATAAAAAGACGCTTTGCCATAAATCACCTTTGATGAAGATGTTGGTGCTGATATTTGTGTAACCTCTTTCTTATACTCAACAGGTTTTACGATCAACACTGGTCGTTGTGGTTCAACTTTTGCTGTTTTATCAGGTATATCTGATGTTGCACACCCAGACACTATAATCAAAAGAACCGAACTTAAACCCCAATTTCGTATCATAGACCTATTCATACTAATGACCTCCACCGAACATTATGATTCAGCTGTTTAGTTATACATCAATATAAAACAGCTAGTGCTTACTAAATTCTATCACCAAATGTACGTAAAAATGGAACGAATTAAAATTTACGATTTTTAAATAAAAAAAACCGACATTATTAATAATGTCGGTTACAAAAAGGAAATAATAAAACATACTGTTCTCGCACCATCTTTTATTTCTACGTCCATTGTAAAAATAAGCAATGACAATATATACAGAGCAAGCTGCATGCCAACGTCTATTTTTTAGTGATATAAATAAAATAGCCACTAATAATATCCATTACCGCCATTGTCATAATATTAATATCCTTTATACGAATATAATTTATATATAACCGTGCAAAATGCATTGCATAACTCTGTGCATTATTGAAACAAGGTAAATATAAATTACGTAACTTTACCCTAGTCGCGCACCACAAAGCCCTTTAAAATGCCCGTTTTCAATCAATACAGATATATTTTATGTTTAAGTTATTAACGTCAATACCACCATTGGTCGCATTATCAATTGCCATCATTTTTGAAGTCATTGCCACTTCGTTTATACCCAAAGCAGAGCAATTTACAAAACTGGTACCCAGTGTGATTATTATTACAGGTTACGCGATTGCGTTTTTCTTATTATCTGTCACCGTAAAAACCATGCCAGTGGGAATTGTATATGCAATCTGGAGTGGTTCAGGCATTGTTCTGGTCGCAACCATTAGCTATTTTGCTTATGGTCAACGCTTAGACTTACCCGCTATTATTGGTATTGGATTAATTATTGCGGGTGTATTAGTGGTTAACCTTTTATCAAAAACTGTTTCGCATTAACCCTCTCAATTAAACCTTTATCGTTGTTTTCATTTAAAGCTAAACAGGAGAAGCCTTAACTTCTCCTCTGTTTTTAACACCAATACAGCAACCACCAACACCGCGGTAATTAATACCCAATAGAAGCAATAAAATTATGTAGCCAGTGCTGCCCTAGTGGCGTAAATACAATAATAAAAACACTGATATTAATAAAAATTGTTAGCCATAAAATAGCTTTAAACGGTTGTTTTTGTGATTTATGCCGCAGGATTTTCTGCGCCCATAACGCACCAGGCCAACCACCAGCTAATGCTAATAAATGCAAGCTCGCTTCTTTGGTTCGCCATGCCTCTTTGCGTGCAGCTCGTTTATCATGGGCATACACAGCAAAAGTCACAATACTTAAACAGACATAACCAATTAATACCCAATACGGGCACTGAAATAACCATACACACAGGCTAACCAATCCAAGGAACAACACACTGAATCCTTGGGCCTTACTCATTGGAGCCGTATATTTATCTAACCCAGAATGAGGCTTAACAAATTCAACAGCTTGTGCAGCTTGCTTACCTTTATTATCCCTACCCAATTGATAATGTACACTTTCATTCACTCTAGGGTGGCTTTGGCGATCCACTAGTGCGCTGATATGAAAAAACACATTCTCACCACCCGTTTGAGGTTGAATAAAGCCAAAGCCTTTTTGATGATTCCATTGCACAACCGTGCCTTTATATTTCATGCTTTACCTATTGTTTTACACTGTAAACAGAACGAAGATTAATTAACGATGAATAATAGATAACACCATGAATTACTGATGCTTTATTATAACAATTATCAATGAATACTTTGTTTAATAACGGCTATAACGACATTACACTGCCGTAAACCTTTTTTTGCTATCAAGTTAATACTTTCATCATTAAAAATATCACAATTGTTGAGTGCAATTAAAGTAATGCATACAATAGCAACACACCCTCTTCCATTATTGTTATTAAAATAATTGTCGTAACCACGGCTTAATATTCATCTATACATCTCGTTAATTTGCTTATTGCGCCTTTCATCAAATTAGGTGAACCATGTTTAAACGCTTTGAAAATTTCACGGAAGCATTTCCCAAACAAGACCCAGAGCAACCACCACAAGGTATTATTGCTTTTTGTCGTTACTATAGCCGAGGCTTTGAAAAGCCATTGCTTATAATGGCAATCCTTAGTGCAACTGTTGCTATTCTCGAAGTTGTGTTATTCGGTTTCATGGGAAAACTGGTTGATTGGCTGACAGAAAGTGATCCACATACTTTTCTGGCTCAAAATGGTACGAGTCTGTTTTGGTTAGGGTTGGTTATTTTGGTCTTAATGCCAACACTGGTATTAATTTCATCGTTAATTACCCATCAATCATTATTGGGCAACTATCCGATGTCAATTCGATGGTTAGCACACCGTTACTTGCTCAAGCAAAGTGTGTCGTTCTATCAAGATGATTTTGCTGGTCGTATCGCGACCAAGGTTATGCAAACCTCACTTGCGGTGCGTGAAACAGTAATGAAAACCGCTGACGTATTTGTCTATGTCTCGGTATATTTTACGTCATCGTTAGTCATTCTAGCCCAAGCTGACTGGCTATTAATGCTACCAATGTTATTTTGGTTAGCCGCTTATGTGTGTATTCAACTTTATTTTGTACCTAAACTTAAGCACATTGCAGCAGAACAAGCAGACGCACGTTCAACCATGACGGGCTCAATTGTGGACAGCTACACCAATATTTCCACAGTTAAATTATTCTCTCACGATCAACGTGAAACCGAATATGCTGAAAAAGGCATGAAAGGCTTTTTAAGCACTGTTCATAAACAAATGCGGTTAGTAACAGGGTTTAACTTCTGTGTTCAATTAACTAACTATACCCTGCTGTTTGCCATTTCTGCGATCTCGATTTATTTATGGATGCACAGTGCAATTCAAGTGGGTGCGATCGCGATAGCTATCAGCCTTGCATTACGCATCAATGGTATGTCGATGTGGATCATGTGGGAAGTGGGCGCATTATTTGAAAACATAGGTACGGTTGTGGATGGCATGAAAACTTTATCAAAACCAATTGCGATTGAAGATGCCCCTGATGCAAAACCATTAGACGTCACTCAAGGTGGTATTGAATTTGATGATGTTAGCTTCCATTATGGCGAAAATAAAGGCGTGATCAGCCATCTTAACCTCAATATTAAACCCGGTGAAAAAGTGGGTTTAGTCGGGCGTTCTGGCGCAGGTAAATCAACCTTAGTTAACCTATTATTGCGCTTCCATGATGTTGAAGGCGGACAGATACGTATTGATGGCAAAGACATTACCTCTGTCACTCAAAATTCGTTACGCTGTAACATTGGTATGGTTACCCAAGACACCTCATTACTGCATCGCTCCATTCGTGAAAACATACTCTATGGCGCCCCTGATGCTGGTGAAGAACGTTTATTAGCGGCAACACACCAAGCACATGCGCATGAGTTTATTGAAACGCTCACCGATTCTTTTGGTAATGTCGGCTATGATGCTCAAGTGGGTGAACGTGGCGTTAAACTTTCAGGAGGACAACGTCAGCGTATTGCTATTTCACGGGTCTTACTTAAAAACGCTCCGATATTGATTCTAGATGAAGCCACATCAGCATTAGATTCTGAAGTTGAAGCCGCAATTCAAGACAGTCTTAATAAATTGATGCAAGGTAAAACCGTCATAGCCATTGCCCACCGTTTATCGACCATTGCCGCGATGGATCGTTTGATTATCCTTGATAAAGGCCAAATCATTGAGCAAGGCTCCCATGCTGAGTTATTACAGCAAAATGGAATTTATGCACAATTATGGGCGCATCAGACGGGTGGGTTTATTGGCGAGCAAAATAAACCAATAAAAACAAAAACTTAGATCCAAAACACTTGTAAGTGGCGATAAAATGGCGATAAGTTGATGATTTCATTTAATAACCAAATACTAAACAGGTGGGTTTATTGGCGAGAAAAATAAACCAACAAAAACAAAACTTTAGACCCAAAAGGCTTGGGAATGGCGACAAGATGGCTACAGTTAAATATTCATATAATTGATCTTATTTACTTCAGCTATCTTCTCTCCATCCCAAATCATTTCCAAAAGGTTGGATTGTATAACACCATAAACAGGCTATCTTCTATCCCTATAGCTCACCTCTCAATGCATCAACGCGTCGTGCAACTTCATATAAATCACCAAACTTTCCTGATTCAATAATTTCCAACGGTGAACGACCTGCAAAATAATCATTATTATTTTTCATCCCCATAAAATTACTGATATTGGCAGGATTACTAAATACAAGACGTAATGCTTGATGCATATTTAATATATAACTGACACGTTCTAATTGATCATCACTTAACTTAATTGTTTCAGGCGTTGCTTTAAATTTATGGTATGACGATTTTGATAACTTTAAAATATTTTGGCTTTGTTGGTTTGTGCATCCCCATGACGATAGAATATTATCAGCAGCTTTAAATCCTATCCTTGATAATGCCTTTGTCTCAAAACCATTACGTTTTGCTAAACCCATAATAAAATTCTCGGTTGACGTATATTTAAATTTAGTCGGTTTAATATCACTATAATTTAATACACCTTTTTGCAAAAACAAATCGCCCTAAAAAAGATACTAGTCCTTGTTCTATAAGGATTATCTATTTTACACCCTGATCCTTATTCGTGATCAACGTGATCATTAAATCTCACGTAAAACATAACTAATCATTATTAATCAATTAGTTATGTTTTTACATGATCATTGACGTGATCATGATTTTTGCAATTCTTTGCATTTTTTTTCATTCTTCGCAATTTTGATTTTTCCCTTAAAGCCAGTATTGACGCGGGTTTAAGGGCTATTTTTACTGAAATAAAATTGAAAAAATTTCAAAAAAATACACATAACGCGGAGGTGGGATGAGTGCGGATTCCGTGGGCTAGGCGCTATTTTTCGTGACAAAAAAAACCACTCAATATTGAGTGGCTTGAATAATACTCTAGTCCGAAGATGGTATGTCATCAGGGAGCGTTTGAATATGCCCACAAATACAAATAATAGTATGTTCCCCTTCAAGGTATTCTGACTGTCCACAGACTTCACAGACATATAGTTCATTTATCTCTGACATAGGCGGCCTCCTTTGCGTTTACACTTTATTAACCTTTAATTTAATTCAGTAACATTTCAGAAGGTAATTGCTACGAACATCACAATTTATCGCGCTGAGAATCAGCATTGTTACACTCAAAACGATAAGCCAACCCTATGCTTTAATCATGGGTATTAATGTTTCTGTAAGATCTTTTACTTGATTTGATTGTGATATAAATTGACTCGACTGATCAGGTGGCTTGCTATTATGAGTATGATTAGCACTCGTTGTGGCTATCGCTTCCGTTACGGCCATTAAGCGCTGCAGTAATTGCAGTATATTTGTTTCACTATTACCTAACCAAGTTTGTGGCGCTTGGTAATGTTGTGTTTCTCCCGCCACACTACGACGTAAGCCCCCGATAATATCAACCAATTCTCCTGCTGTGGCAGTATGTAAATTACCTAACGTTCCTAACTCAATATTATCCCCTGCCATAATTTCAACGTTACCTAACGATTCAATGACTTTACGACCAATATCTTCATAACTAAGTCCATCAACCTGTACCGTTTGTTGTCCAAATGTTCCTATATAACGATCTGCAATATCCTGCTTAATCATTGCATCATCAGTTTGATAGCCATCTGTTGCTCGATATTGATGTCCGTTAGGGGTGGTTCTTTGAAAGACTTCAGCACGCTGTTGTAATAGTTGCTCATCTGGCGCAATGTCAGGCAGTGACCAACCATAACCTAATACGGTACGAATAAAGGCTTTATCTGTACGACCATAAGCAAAAGCTAATTCAACCATCGTACCTTCTGTTGGCGTTGCCATATTGCCTTGTTCATTACCTCCAGCACCAACAGGTAACGGTAAGGCTTTGTACACTGGTACCGTTTTATCTGGCTGGCCATTTTCATCAAGAACTTGTACATCAGCCGCATAACGAGGGCGAAAAGGATCATTGAGTTGCCCCGCTGTCGCTTTATCTGTAACCGCCACAACGACACCAAATTTTGGTAAATGATAACCGGCGGCTAATTCAGGAAAAGCCTGACGAATTTGACGTTGTTCTGGGGTTGTTTGCCCTGTCGATGTTCGCCATGTCAGTGTCATCTCATCCCCAACTACAACGACTTTTTGTATCGCTTTACCATTTACTTTGGCATGTGGTCGAATCGGCGGAAATAACATACATTGCATGACATTACCGCCAGCACTGGCTGTGGTTAAGTCTGGGGGAATGATGACCGGTCGTTGAGACCATACAGTATCATGATAACTACCTAACCAAATAAAACCATCCGGCTGTTGATACCATGTAAAATCAGTGATCTCAAAGGCTCGGCCAATATTATTCAATAATTGATAACCGCTACCCTGGTGAGAAAAATTAGCAATGATTTTATCTTGGTAATGACTATCACTATTTTGTGGTAACACAAATTGTAAGCCGGTGTTATCAGTGATAGCAGCCAATATCTCCGGAATAGTCGTATGTTGAAAGCTGACTGATTGCTGGCTATCAAGTAAAAAACAGAGCTCACGAATAATAATTCTATAATAGCCGTTTTCATTCGGGGTCACTTGTGTAACGAATCCTGAAAACCACTGTGCAATAGTAGAACCGGCTATCCCTAAATCAATGCGCACACGTTGACCTTTTTCAACATACCCTTTCACCGTTAGTGCGCCACGCCCTCCAGCATTAGCTTCTAATACTAAAGTATGATCATTTGTGTCCCGCAATTGGCCGTCAATAAAAACGGAATGAATAAACTTCATTTCAACGTTTCCCATATTTGATTTTGCAGTAAAGAGGCTAAATCACCTTGGCTTTTTCCCGTTACTGATTCGATGAGTCCCTGTGGTAGCGTCGGTATGTTATCGCCTAATTGCTGTTGTACCGTATTCACACTGTCCATGAGTCCATCAGGCAATACATCTGCCATTCCATCCTTGACTTGCCCCATCATAGATTCCAATAATTGCTGTTCCATCACCTCACTAGGTGATTCAACCTCAACAAGCCTAAATGTAACTTGCCATGCTCGAATATTTTCTTGTTCTGTTGCAGTAATACGGCCAGAAAAACGGACTTTTCGAATATTAAGTACTCGTGCTATATCACACCCAATAGTGTATGTTTGTCGCACCACACGGGTATGTATTTCTTTTTTAACGACAATGGGTGCCGTCTCTTTTACTTTATGGCGGGTACTTTCGACCCACTCTTTTTCACCACTGCTATTCGTTGTCCAATGCCCATAAGAACCTACGTATTTTTCAGTTATCCCACCGCCTTTTTTAACCGTAACAGTCTCTGTTTTTGTTTGCTTGGCCATCGCTAATGTAAACAACGTTTCAAGTTGATCACGTTCATTAAAAGGAACGAGCCCTGTCACCGCTAACACTTTACTTTTATCCCCTTGCTCTGCGTAGCTGGACGAAGAAGATTGCGCTGATAAATCTTTATCTTTAAGTTCAAAGCTCGGTGAAATGCGGATTGCTTTTAAGGCAATAGACTTTCCTCCAAGGGTGAACGTCGGCACATTGGCACGACTCCATGGAATAGCTGGCACAGTATCTAAAACACTATCAAGAAAATCCGTCGCATTATCTGTAAAATCAAAATCAAACATTCAGTACTTCCCTTAGAAAATCCATTTTTGTAGGGGCTAAGAACATCACCGCAACACTGAACTTATCTGTTGTATTGGGTACCGTCTGTACTTCGAGCTCTGCCGCTATGGTTTCAACACTGCCTTGTGTCGCAAACACCCATGTTTTAGCCGTATTCTTTTTGAGGTGATTAATATCATCCGTTAATTGCTGTAACACTTTTTGTCGTTTGGCTGCCAATTGTTTGAGTTTAGTGATGGGAGTTTCTCTGTCTGCGGCCAAAGATTCTAATTGCGTAATTTGAGCACCTTGCCATTGCAATGCTTGTCGTAAAGGAGAGTTATTTAATGCACTAATAGGTTTGAATCGAGGAACAGCATCAACGGCGGGCGTTAACATCCGTTCTTGTTTGATGATGAGCTCTGCGGCTAATCGACGTTGTAATGCCAATACATCAGGTAACGGTAATACTTTACAAAAAGCCTCTATGTTAGCGTGATAATCTGCCAGTGTTTCGGCTGTGATTAACACCATCAAGGCATATTGTGAGGTTAACGGCCGATTATCATCCGCTTTATCTTTCAGCTTAATAGATAACGTATTAATCGCATTTGAAGCTGATAAAAAATGCCCATTAGATTCAACTAACCCCACCCCGTATTGATAAGGCGTCACGGTTAATACTTGCCCTGATTCTAATAACGCATCCAGTTTTTGCCTGAGTGACAATATGCCTTCTGCTTTAACCGATAACGTATTACGTTGATAAGCTGCATTGCTTGATATTGCCGATAGCTGATTGAGTCCTTGCTGTGACTGCGCATTAATTTGGTTAATAACAGCTTCCGCATCAGATTGAATAGTGGCCGCACTCGGCGACCACTGTAGTTGTTTTTCATTCCATGCCATAAGCTGGCTCTTGTGGTAATGATGGCCATGGATTTTCATCTTGAATTTTTTTACGTAATGCTAATGCTTGTTGGACATATAACGCTGATTCTTCTTTTAAATCTTGTGTTTTTTTGATGGATGCCTCAGCCAACAATGGATCAACATATTGGGTAAATAAAGCACGACGTACATCATCTACTTGGTTGTAATCATACTGATATTGTTTTTCTAAATTCGTAACCCATTGCCCATTAATCCATTCATCAAATACTGTAGTGGGTTTCTGCTCAGTATAGATTTCTGGTAGAGGACCAAGTTCAGTGATCTCAATGGCATGACCATCACTTTGACTAAAAACAGTTACCCCGCGATAATCTTCAACATATTCAGTCTTATTACCTTGATTGCTCAATAAAACAGCACACCCCGTTTTTTGAGGCAATGGCTCAAACGTAATACTATGTTGTGGAAGATGATAAATTCCACCACGAAAAATGGCGATAAGCGGAGATATATTCACTTCTTTTGTTATTGGTTCATATTGCCAATATTTCATTCTTCATCCCTAAATAAAAATAGCCATTGAGCGTGCCAAATTACTCGGCCGCGCTTCACCTTCGCCATCAGTTGCAACCATAATTAATGTGTCACCAAAACTGGATTTATTAAACATTGGTGGATTAAGTCCATTAACCCATGCATAACCTTGACGATCTCCTGAAGGACCATCAAAATAACTTAATCCATCGCTCTCATACCGTTCAGTTGAGCCCGTTTTTCCTATACTTAATTTATGATTGTGACTTTTATTTTGAGACGTTTGATGACTATTTAAAGAACGCCCCCTATCAACTCCTCGTCCCTGATCAAGTACACGTAAAAACTCACCCCGCACATCACCCGTATTAATCACACCATTACGTACTAAATGCGGATAAATTTGCGCTAATCGCCAATATACCGCAGCAGGTAAATCAGCCCCAATTTCCATCACGGCTTCTTCTGGAGCTGCCTCATTCAACCAATAAAACGGCATCCCAACGCGCCCACCCGTTTTAGGGATCCAATAGAACGGCTTGGTTTTATCTGTCCAACCATCATGCCGATTAGCTGGATTATCGGGGTTTTGTCCTTTAATAGGTTGATTGTGATAACACTCCCATACCTTTCGTTGCCCATTAATCATCGTTGTACAGGTATCGAAAGGGAAATAAACACGATGAACGTTATAAGGTAATCCCTGCGCAAGTCCTGATAATGGCATCTGACGTGCATCGATAATGCTACCATCAGCCGAGATATCCGTTATTTTTGCCACATAATGATCACCACCATCCACCACATTATCCGTTAATGCTGTCGCGCTGACCTTTAATTCAATGGCATTAGACCAAGCACCAAGCACCGTGCCTTGACGTGAAACCGACACCCAAATTGACGTTGGTTTTGTACTAATAGTCAGTGTTTGATTTTGTGCTAATACAGCACGTAATCCACCGATGTACCCAATCCCCGCATTAACAAAATACTGATCGGTATTGGTCGCTTTAGTAACAACAAAACCATCATCAATAAAAGCATCATGTCCATAGACATCGAGTGCTTGTAAACGAACATCTTCATCAATACCGATTAAACGAGCGGAATAATCAATCTGCCATGTTGCGGCGGTGACTGTTATTGCTGCAGCTGTTGCTGCACCGTCGTATTCCATCAGCATGGATTTCACTAAAGAATTACCTGTGGTGCCGGTAAGGTCATCAGTTGCGGTTTTTGTTTCCGGTAATTTCCATACAATCATACCAATACTGTTACGATCATCTTTATCAATTAAGTACATCGCATTAAAGGTGAAATCGCCCATCGTTGTATCCATGACGATGGAATACGCTAACGCATTGGTATTAATCTTGCCTACTTGGTCAATAACTTGTTCATGAACAATCTGATCATGAGTGGGTAAGCCAGTATCACGTGGAATAGGTTGCGTTAAGTCCAAATCAAGAATATTCGCTAAAACAATTTTATTAAGCGTGACAGGGTCACCACTGGCAAGTTTCCGTTGTAAGTAAGTTTCAAAAGAAAAGGGGATCACTGTTTGTGCCATGTTAGTTCCTTAAACGTGCACTAAATATCGATTGTTCACACTCAATCGCTGTTCTTGTTGGAGTAATAACGGTGCTGATAACATCAGCCGCTATGTAAGTTTGGGTTGAACATCCCCATTCTCCACCTCGCCAATTACCAACAACCGGATAGGTCACCTGAAACCGGTAACGTCGGCAGGTTCTGCCATAATGATGGATAATCGCCATCATCAAATCTGCATTGTTCGCTAAATCGCTATCACTTAGCTCAATATCAATCACATCCCATGCGATCGCATCTTGGCGCTCGTGAATTTGAACCCAACCAATGCCTAGTCGAGTAAAAATACCTTTAAACCCCGCCACCTCGCCGGCATCTTTTGCATTAATAAAAGCAAACGCGACCCGCTTGCGGTATAAATCCAACGGCTCATGTTCAAACCGAACAATATCACGCTGCCATGCAATGAGCCCCAACACGCGTTCACTACAGGTCAATGGGTCAAGTTGCTGCAAAGGCAGTTGTAACCCGTTTTTAATATATTGAAAAAAAGCCGTGATACCGCGAGTAATAAAATAAGGTTCAATCACTGTCGTCACTAACGTCTTGCCATCTTCCCAAAAAGGCACCTTTGCTGCAGGTAAATCAGGCATGGCTTTCATCGCGTCATGCACCGATTTCATTTTTCACCTCGATAGACAAGGTTGATATCACCGGTATTGATAACCCACTTTGGATCATTGTTTTATTAATGGTGATTTGTTTAACCGTGGGCATCGCGTTATGAATTTCACGTATCATTTCAGAAAATGAGAACAACGATTGTGCATAAGTGCGTGTCATATCCGGAAAAGCATCGTTTTCACGAAAAGCAGCGCGGATACGAAATTCAACCTCCGCCTGTATTGCAGTACGTGCTTCTATCTCAAGATTGTTAGTCACATACACCACAACGGTTAATACTTGTGGAATACGAGGTAATGCCTTACAAGTGAGTAAATCACCATGGCCGTGATAGCCTTGGTGATTGATATAATCATTAAGCTGATCCAATACATGTTGAGGCGTTTCCCCCACTTCCATTAAAATCAACGCATCTGCTGAACCCGGTGCTGTATCCCCAGTATTTTTAAACCAAATCAAATCAGGACGAATACCCGCCACGCGAGAAATAATGGCGCGGTAAGCGGCATCAATGTGATAACGACCGACAGTTGAAAAGGCATTACGACTGCGTAAACACAATTCATCATCGCCTTCAATATCGGCGCCTAACTGTACAATCCAATCGGTAGGATTTGTCACACTCTCAATACCGGCGACAGCGTCTGGTAAAATATTAAAATACCCTGCAGCCAAATTATAATTTTTGCCTGCTACTGATGCTTTACAGGGTATCAATCCTGTCAATTTACCCATCGGGATCAGCACATCATGTTGAACATGTAACCGATAGACGTGATCATCAATACGCTCTGTCGTTACTTCTGTACCCGCTTTGATCACGACTGCTTGTTGCTCATCTTTTTTAGTAAATGCAATATTCCCCACTGTAAATTGAGCAGGTTTACGGGTGGTATTCGTTTCCCATGCTTTTAAATCAGCAAAAGCGCCGGTGGCCGTTGCCGTAAACATCGCAGGTAAAACATTCTTAGCCAATAACTCATTCACTAACCACAATACCGGCGTTACCACCACAGCACGTACCCAGCGCCAAAACGGTGACATACGAGAATCATTAGATAACGTACTGCCTGCATCTTTGACCGCTTTAGCAAGCATGGCCGCTAAAGCTGCTTCATCCGTAGGAATACCGGCTTCTACCAATAATGGGTCAAAATCAACGTCTGGTCGTATATTCAAAACTGCATCCTTGCGTTAATCACACCAAAGTCTTTCGTCTCTGCCGTCAATAGGTAGCGACGCTGACTTTCTTCTATACACCGTGCGGTGCCAGCTTTAATTCGATTATCTTGTTCAGTCAGCAATTCGATACGCGTCATCACATCACACCGATAAGCCACTGACCGTTCACCCTGCAGTTCTCGTGCTAAACCACTTTCCATAATGGCATGTTTAATATCTTGCCCAATTGACCAGCGATTATTCGTTAATTGGGGTTGATGCCCCGCATCAATCACCCATCCCCCTGCCATCACTAAGATATCAATCTGTTGTTTATCCATGTTGTAACTCTGCTTGCTCGGTGATCTCTGCAATAGTCATCTGTGGTTTCTGCTGAATAACCGTGATATCACCAGTATGAGTAACATTCCCACCTTGATTGCCTTGAGAAGCCATCACTTGAGAAAGTCCACCACTTGGCACTGCAGTTACTGATGCTTTTTGTTTTAGATATTGGCTTGCTGTGCGCTTAGTCTCACTATCGTCGTCACTTGAAAACGGCCATGAAAACGATGGCATTTTAATAGACGTTAGAGCTTTTATCTTATTTAAGAGTTTATCTATCATGTTCAATGCAAACGTAGCTGGCGTGGTAATAACGTTAAATATTTTGCCTATGGTTTCTCCGACATTACCCCCCAATTGGATAATCTCAGCCATATCCCCTTTGGCACTATTAAGAACAGGAAACCATTCCATTAATTTTTTCACAGCAAAACTAATAGCTTCACCGATAGTGATAAAAATGCCTTTAATAGGAGCAATAACAGCTGTCAATCCCGATGTTTTCATAAACCCCTGATAAAAACCGTCAAAAAAGGCTTTGATATAATCCCATCCCCAAATAACAACCGCGACTAACGCTGCAATCGCCGCTACCGTTAAAGTAATTGGACTCGTCAATACTGCCATCGCAACCCCTAATGCCCCGGTCATAAACGAAGCGACACCACACGCGACACCAAATCCCACTACCGCCATCGCGGCATACCCTAATAAAGCCGTCAACTCTGGGTATTTATCCATATAGGTCATCAGTACAGTAGCGCCGTTAGCCATCATTCCCGCGATACGAGCAAAAGCGGGCATAATCAATCCACCGGCGGCGGCACGAATAGCAAACCATGCATTCTCAAGCCGCTCCCATTGGTCTGTTTGTTTCTTTGCCATTTTTGTCGCAATATCCATCCCCTTAACCTGACCTAACGTATTAATATTGGCACTCAGTTCTTGGGTTTTATCGGCTAATGCTTGAATAAATTCCACCGCCTGTTTATTACCAAACGCTTTTTGTAAGGTGGTAAAATCTTTGGTACCCATATGGCTTAAATCCCCAAACTTACGTTTAAGAAGATCAAGAATTTTCACCGTGGGTAATAGCTTGCCTCGGCTATCAGAAAAAGACAGACCCAAGGCTTTTTGGGCTTTCGTTGCACCTGCAATGAAGTTTTGGTATTTCGTCGCTGCTTCGCTGCCTCCCATCGAAGCACCCAACATACCTAACACCCCCATTTGCTCTTGCATTGATGCCCCCATAGCCGTGGCACTGGAGCCTAAACGTTCAAACGCTTGTGACATTTTGTCACCGTCCATTTTAAACATCTTCACCGCTTGCGCCGTCATGCCTGCAACACGGTTAACCCACGTACTTTTCCCTATCTCATTAGCTTGGTTTTGAAAAATTCCGTACATCGTGCCCATATAACTGGTAATGGTTTTGGTATCGGATTTCGTCGCTGCAGCAAGAACGGCCGACGCTTTGGTAAAATTAGCCAGTTCATCACCTTTCAGCCCACCAATAGCAGATTGAATATCATAAGAGGCTTCAACAAATTCGGTTGCTGATTTGCCATATTCCACCGCAAAACCTAATGCGGTTTTCTTGAGCTTTGCCATGGCCGTTTCCGTCGTGCCTAAACTTGATAACTCTCCCATACGACGATCCATTTCAATCGCAGGCATTAACGCTGATTGAACAGCAAGACCTGCACCGGCAATGCTTAACGCCCCGCCCGCCATTTTTTGAAACCCAGCTTTTGTCGATTCGCCCAATTTTTCCACAGAGCCTTTAATGCCTTTTAGCGGTTTAGTGACTTTGTCTATCAAGCCAACTTGCAGCATTAATTTATCTAAACCACTGCTCATTCGTCTGCCCCCATGAATGCTTTACCGATACCATTAGCAATGGCAATACTTTGACCTTCAAGTTGATGATGATAGAGCCATAATGCCTTGCCAATAGTCTCTGTATCATCTGGGCTATGCGGTAGCATCATGTCTTTAATTGCTAACATTTGTCCCAATGCATTGGTTTCTAATGCAGCGGCAGACGCCATTATTTTTTTACCGTGATCTCTAAGTCAGGAGCAAATTCATCATTGATGACCGCCACTAATGACAATGCTGCACCAGGTAATAAAATCAGCGTGTCTAAATCCACTTTCGATTCAGGTACCACAATACGTTTAAGGTAATTAATCGTAGGGGCAACCTTATCGTTCATCCCCAATTTATTGATGTAGTCGTTATATGCCTTTAACGTTGGGGCAAAGGTGATTGACGTATTTTGAACATCCAATGTTACGTGTGTCATAAAATTATCCATTAAGGTGTTAAGGTCATCGCTTGGTCAGCGCGCCATGTTAAATAATCATCCACTTGGCGAGCACAATCGGCTAACGCCACTTTTAACCTAGGTACATCATCCGCCGCCGTTTCTGCTGGCGTCTTCCCAATCACTTGCGGTTTATGGCAACGGGAAATCAAGCCTAAAGGTGGTAAGAGAGTGATCACACTCACTTGTGTATTTTCAATAGGACTGCTGCAGCCGCTTAATAACATCATCAGGCCAAGGACGTTGATAACACGCCTCTTTTTCCAGTGCATGACGCAGTGCTGTGGTCGTTTCACGAAGTGTGGCCTCTTGGTGTAATTGCTGTTCACGGCGCTGAGTTAACAGTATGTCCAATTGTGTATTTCGTTGGGTTAAGGCCTTTATCTGTGCCTGATTAACTTGGTTAGCTAAATGGGCATTATTGGCCGTCGCTTTCGCTGTCACTAATTCCGTTTTCGTTTGAGATAAAGCCAAAGCAAACACCACAACTGAAACGGTGAGCCCAAACCCTATAAACGTTTTAATCCACTGCCACACAACGATCATATTCATGTCCTCGACGGGTGATCAGTCCTCGTAATTTCTTGCCGCCGCCATACACCCACCGAGGTAATTCACGGCATGCTGCAGCATAATCCCCTTGCTTCACTAATTTACCGATAGTCGTACTGGTACCATCACGATTACGTTGGAACCGCGTACAACCGGTATTAAAAATAAAACTCACAAAAGCATCATATTGCCCTTGGCTTGGTGTCGTCGGTGCAAGTTGATTGATGCACCGTTCAGCCGCTTGAACATTCCGCACAAAGTCTTTCGCAACCTGTTGTTGTGTGATTGTCTCCCCTGTCACGTTTACCGTATTACCAATACCATTAGTAAGTAAGTCAGCAGGACAACGATAAGGATCTTGACGGCACCCTTCAGCATTAGCTATCAGTAAAAGCCCTTCCTGACTCACCGATAAAACACCTAATGATTGCCCATCGATCACAACGTCCCCTACAGCATCATTACCTTGAGTGACAACGCCCCCCGTCACTAAAGCGACAATGACGGAGACAGCACACACGACCTTTTTGATATGCTTCATTTCTTAAAAAAAATCCCTTTTTCTTTTGCAATTCGTTGCATCACGCGTTTGTGCCAAATATTGGCAATTAATGCCACGACACCCACTAAGATAGAGGTGAAAAAATACCAATCTTCTAATTTCATTGAACTGGACATGACCCCTAACACCGACACCATATAAGCAACGTTATTAGTGACACGGTCAAAAAGTTCGTGCATTGCGCTTATTCCTTTTCGCTCTGGCACGATGCGCAATATTGGCAACCCTGCACAGCATCCTGCCGCGCTTTGGGAATAGGGTCGCCACATTCTTGGCATTCCATTGCACTGGGTTTGTTTGTGTTCTTTTTAATCTGCAAATTAGCGAGCAGCCGTTCTCTTTCTTGCTGCTCAATCACAGCACCATAATCGGCAAAGTCCATGATCAAGCCACCATATTACGGGTATCGTCTTGGCTCAGATAAGGCACCCCATCAATATGAATAAAGTCAGAACTGGTTACTGCCCCTTTTAATTTATGGGTTAACACGTCACTGCCTTTTGATTCAAAATCCAATAAGTCTTCAACATTGAACTTCACCCCAAAGGCTTCAATATTCAATTCTTCTGCGCCGGTGTTAGCATAGAAACTGACATCATCAACAGGTAGTTCACGAAAACTGCCCGCCTTACGCGCGGCATCGATCACTTGCTTAATGTATTTAGTTGAAATCTCTAGCTCTACCGTGGCAGAGACATCACCCGCCACCCAACCATCAGGAATACCGCGTGTACTCACCGCTTGGCTATTATCGGTAATACTGACCGTGCCTTTTTCTACATGAATAAATTCACCTAAAATCTCAGTATCAAAACTGCTCCCTGTTATGCGTTTTCCGCCCATTTATGCATCCTCTGCTAACTGCAAATCCAACATTAAGTTGATTTCAATTTGTTTAGGGCAATCAATGGGAGTAACCACGCCATAAATACGGACTTTCGTTTTTGTTACCCATTGAATGTTCATATCATCGTTAACCGGTGGTGCAATTTCCCCAACAAATAACACACCGGCTATCGTGGTCGATTTCGCCATTACACGCATATCACGTAAAAAATACCGCTTAGTGCTGGCAATACTGGCAGGGGTAGAATTCAACGAACGATCACCAATACGAGCAATGGCACGCACCCGTAATTTACGTGCGACTTTATCCATGATGCGACAGTATTCCACCACTTGATAATCGCCACCTTCCACATCGAGCATGCGCCCATCAGCCCAATAAACCCCATCAAAATCAGGCCACCACATTGGGACACTAATCCGGTTTTTTTCAAGGTTTTGTAAACTGGCAATAGGTAACACTTCTGCAGCACTGTCTACGGGTAACGTCATATCACCCAGTAACGCCCCTGTTTTTACTCGGCAAGGGGTATCGGCAATCGTCACGGCGCGGTTACACAATCGCCCTGCTAATTTACCTACCGTGCCATCGGTGAAAATTTGAGGGACAAGCATCACGCCATCAGCCGCTAAGGTGGATTGTAATGACACCACCGCCGCTTCATATTGCGCCCACGTTTGCGTTTTCTGATCGATACCTTTGACTGACAACATCACTCGAACAAAACGTCCCCACTTTGAAATCAAGGTTGAGCGTAGTGCTTGTGCTTTTGTGATAGCCGCCTTTGCATCAATGCCAATCGGATCACACAGCACAATCATTTCAAATGAATCGGTCAGCTGCGCTTGCTGTGCAGCAACAGTCCAATCATCATCGGCCTGTATTTCCATAACGGCTGCAGTCCAGTTTTGACCTGCATTTAATAATGCCGCCTTCACTTCTTGTTTTAATGGGGTGTCTGCTTTCCCCAAAACGGCATCAAGATCCGTTTGACTCGTGACTTGTTGCAACACATTAGGTTGTTGCGTACCGGTGCCAATAAATAAAAAGTGGCGTTCTACTTCCTTGAGCTCACCACCCATCATATTGAGCTGGTTAACTTGTACTGTCGGCCATGTCATCGTTGACGATTCCTTTTCAACTCTTGTTTAATTATTAAGTTCACTTGCCGGTCATCAATCGCAACCAATTGCCGTACAGGTAAACGAATATCCCATTCCTGTTTGGTTGGTTTATCGGCCAATAAACGTATAATCAACCCGGCTTTACCTTGATTAAGATGACTAATAATCCACTTGAGACTGGGGCGGCGACCTTTCTTACTTTTTCCTTTAATGCGATAACCCAACGCGATTAATTTTTTAGCCTGTGCGCGTGTCGCTGGCGCTTTATAATCAGGTTTACCATGGATTTTTGCTGCTAGCTTTGCCGTAAAATGCTGTTCAATACCATGTTGATGCTGAAAAGCGGCATTCGACGCTACATTGTTTTTCCATGTCATGATCACCTTGTCGGTATCAGGTATCGCAGTAAACTTGGAGGCTAATTTACGCATCATCCGTTTTTTCTTACCGCTTTTACGCCCGACCCATTTTCGTCCTTGGGGATCACGCTGCGCTCGCATCGATGCTTTATTGGTTTTCACCACTTCACGACCAATACGGCGTAATATTTTTCGTCGGGTCGCTGGCTGAAGGTTCAATAACTGTAATTGTTCCAATACATTGAGTAAGCTTTTACTCGGTATTGTCACACTCAGCATTTAATGACTTCCTACTGCAATATCACCATGCTCAGCCGCCCATTCTTTATGGGGGGCTAACGTCCATTTTTGCCCCATATAATCAATCACTCCCTGTGGGTCGAGGACAATATCAACCGGCTCAATAAACTCAATTTCAATTGATACGGTACTCGTGCGATCTGTTTCTGCTTCATTATCAAACGTTGGTGCGTCAAGCCCATGATCATCACGATAAAGGTCATGGTCATAAAGCCATGCCATCACATTGGCAAACAACACTTGAGGGTCAAACTCTGTAAACGGAAACCGCTCAAAATCAAACACCGCCGTGTATTTCATCCAATAGAGTGTCATTCCCCCTGAGCCATAACTTTTCGCCCCTGTTACTGGGGTGATTTCTGTCATCCACGCATCCATGTGGTCATGAAATTTTTTAGGCAGTACCTGATATAACCGTTGAGTCACACCTTGTAGGTAATAACCTTTCTTTGATTGAGGCTCGACACTCATAGCAACATCGCCGAAGCGCGACGCTTACCAAAAATAGTGCGTATATGCACTTGGCTTTCAGCCAATAAACTCTCTCGAGTATCAGGCTCTCGTTCAGCGACCGAGTCCCCTGCTTTACGCATCTGTCCCGTTGCGTATTCAGGGAGTAAATCAGCTTTCGCTCTCGCAAAAACAGCCGTTTGGTATAAGTGGCAAAGGCGGTTAAATCCTTGCATTGTGGCGCCTCCTTGCACCGCCTCTGCGCTGTTATAGCCTTGTTCAATTTGTCGTTGTTGATACGGTGCTAATTCAATATTTACCTGTTCAACAGCGGCAAAAAGTAAGGCAGCAATTTTCTCTGGTGCCATATCAGCAGGCACACCACGACGGGCTTCAAAATCACCAACATGAATCGTTGGCCACCATTCTTGATGAATTTCCGTCTCTTGGTAATCAATACCTTTTCCAGAAAACATGGCTGCATTACCTCTTGAGTTGCGCCCTGCCTTGCTTTGTCACGCATTCAGCAATATCTGCTATTAATGAAAAACAAGCGGGCGCAATGGTTGGGAGTGGTTACATTTTCTCTAATGCCCGTAGGCGCATCGCTATCTTATCTATTTGGGTTTTCGCCCCGCATTTAGGGTGAATGTCCATGGCTGTTTCTAATAATGTTTTTGCCTGGTGTAGTTGTTCTATGTCACCAATACCGGTGGCAACCGCTTTGCCGCTTTCATCCCGCAATAACTGTAACCCTGCGAACTTGTAATACTTTGCGGTTAACGCTTCATTTAAGCGCCATACGTCCATAACTTTTTCAAATACAGCCGAAAAATACGGTTCAACACTGTTGCCTTTTTCCGCTTCTCGTTCAGACCATATCAATACCTCATCGGCAATAAAGGCAGGCCAAGTCCGTTTGGCGATGGGCAACCCTTGCCCCTGCGTAATCGCTATTAATGCCCATTCAATGGCGGTATCAAATTGCTCAGTATCAAATAGCCACACCACAACATATTGAAAAATTACATCTTGGTTCACTTGCTTTGAGGCAAGGTGTTGCTCTGCCATCGGTCTATATTTAGGCAGTAACACCGTTTTTTTAAACTCAATTTTGTCACTAATACGACCAAGCATTTTTAGCTGCGCTAAATCTTGCTCAAGGGCAATGTCATGTAATTGCTGCTTGTCAGCGAAAGAATAATGTCCGTTATCAACCGTTATATGCTGAGCATCAATCTGTTGGTGATATTGCTGAATCGGTGATAACCCCATCTGTTAACCTTCTGCTGGTTTAGGACCAATCGTTACATGCGCTTCATCAAACGAGGCATACGCTTTAGGCTCAGCAACGGCATACCCTTCCATGCGCCAATACGTACTTTCAAACGCTTCACGATCTTCAACATCTTGAGCTTTACGTTTACGGGTTCCTTTTTGAGTATTAATAATCAAATTTTTAGGAATAGTGACCGTCATTCGTTTACTCGGGAAAAATGGCGGTGTTAATGCACGTCGACCGGCAATCGTGTTTGCCAATTGTTGCGCGGCATTTTTCTCTGTTGGGGTGGTTGCTGCGTTCAATAGACGCTGTTGCTCTGCGGCCACTAAATCAGAACCGACATACACCACTAAACGCGGGTCATTTTGGAAACTCGGATCAATACACGAGTGAATCAAGTCAGACGCCATCGCATCGAGTGATTTATACGTGCCATTGGTGGGGTCTAAATAAACATCGACTTCAATGACTTGCTTAGGGTGTTTCTCTTTCACAAGCTGTTGCCAGCCTTTATTGACATCTTCACCCAGAGGATGGGCTTTAGGGTCTGTATCTTCAGACACACTGACACCATTAAAGCCAATACGGATCATATCAAGCGCAAAAGATTGATTAGAGGTTTCATTAATCAAACGCATGAACTCACCCGCACTGCCCGCATTCGCCCACACACATAACAATGACCACGGTAACGCTGCACACGAATCTGTTTTAATCAGCTCGTACTCATTACCATCAACGCCAACGGTACTTTTAAAACGCCCTGACGATTTACGACCGGTACGTAATGTATTAATACCCACATCGACCACTTGACCTTTAATCTGATCAACATCTTGTGTCGTAATGGCTTTAAGAAAATCCACAGATTCCAATAACGCTTTACGTAGCTGGGTTTCTTTAGGACCGGTTATCGCAAACTGTTTAGAGGGATCACTGATGCCATATTGCTTTGCCAGTTCTGTGGCAAATTCTTCAACATATTTTGTCGCTAATACATTCAAACCCATTTAATTAAGCTCCACTTGTTCTGTACCATGATCGCCGTGGGGCTCTTGACCTTGAGGTTCTTGGCGTTTAAATGCTTCAAACTCTGTTTTCAGACCTTGCAACGTTTCATCTAATTGGTTGTATTGCGCCAATGTCACCATTGCAGGTGCTTCTTCACCCTGTTTATCTTCTGGTGCTAACGGAGCTAATGCACTGAACATCGGTTGTAATTGTTCAGCTAATGCTGTGGCTGTTTCTGCCGCAAATGCTGCCCGCTCTTCTGGGGTCATGTCTGCTTCCTTGCTTTCTGGTTTATCAGAAGAAAACAAACGATGAAATAAACCCGCTTTTTCTTCTGTTATCTTGTCAATCTCAAGCCGTAAGGGTGTAGAAAAAATCACACCCTGTTGCTGTTGGTTAAAACTCAGCTTATCCGTGCCGGTTGATGCTGGGCTATCTGTTACCGCTAAACCAATCAAATAGGCTTTTCCTGTTTTTTGAAAATCAGGATGCACCTCAATACTGGTATAAAGCATCTGCCCTTGTTCATTGGCGAAAACTAATCGACTATTCGGTGATAAACGTGCAAATAACGTAGTTTCGCCTTCAACCTCTTCTGCTTTAACCTCCAGTACTTCACCATAATTACCCCCCCATCGAGTATGCTCAGGCCAAATCAAGGCGGCATATTTTTTGGAGTTGTACGTTTCAGCCATGTCAGTGATCCAACTTGCTTCTATGGTGCGGCCATCGACGGTTTCACCTGCAGTAGCAATTCGCACCCAGTCCGTTGTTATCTTCCCTGCCATTACATACTGTGCCTTACTTAATTAATGATGTTTCTTTTCCCTGCAACACAAATATACGCAACCAAAAACATTAGATCACTCAATTGCGTTCAAGTGCATTCGGATATGCAACAAAATAGAAAAACACCGAACACAAACCCGTCAAAAGCGTTACCGTTACAGGTAATATTGCGTCATGGCTTATTCAATTGAAATAAAAGAGGCAGCGAAACGACTTTATTTGAAGTTGTTAACGCCCAAAGAAATTGCTGCAGAATTGCGGCTTAATTCGTCACGCATTATTTATCACTGGGCTGATAAACATGGGTGGCGCGATTTGTTACGGGAAGAGCAAGCCGACGAAGCGATAGCCCGTCGTTATGCTTTGTTAGTCGGTTTACCTGAAAAAAATGACATGCAGCTCAAAGAAATGAGCCTATTAATGGATCACCAACTCAAGCTCAAAAAGCTCCGTGGGCAATCCCTTTATTCAGACAATGAACAAGATAACAATCATCCTCCCGTTTCATCCCCTCGACCCAATAAAGAGAAGAAGAAAAAAACAAAGCCCACCCCAAATGATGTTAGCCAATTAACAGCCGCTGACTTTACTGAATGGAATGACTCCTTATTTGCTTATCAACAAGTGATGCGGGCGAACCTTGGGGAGCGTATTCGTAACATCCTCAAATCACGCCAGATTGGCGCGACCTATTACTTCGCAGGGGAAGCGTTTGAAAATGCAGTATTAACCGGTGATAACCAGATATTTCTAAGTGCATCAAAAGCACAAGCCGAAGTATTCCGCCGCTACATCATATCGATGGCAAAAACCTTTTTCGATATTGAACTTAGCGGTAACCCTATGGTGCTAAAAACAGCCCATGGAAATGCAGAATTACACTTTTTATCGACAAACAGTAACACCGCGCAGTCATATCACGGGCATGTTTACATCGATGAATACTTTTGGATCCCGCAATTTAAGAAGCTCAACAAATTAGCCTCTGCGATGGCCACCCATACTAAGTGGCGCAAAACGTATTTCTCAACCCCATCAACAAAAGCCCACCCCGCCTATGGTTTTTGGACTGGTGATGAATGGCGACAAGGTCGTAAAGCACGAGAAACTATTGAGTTCCCTAGCTTTGAAGCCATGCAAAAAGGAATTCGATGCCCTGATAGGCAATGGCGCTACATTGTTACCATTGAAGATGCAGTCAATGGTGGCTGTACTCTTTTTGATATTGACGAACTACGAGACGAATACAATAAATCAGATTTTCAAAACCTGTTCATGTGTATATTCGTCGATGACAGCCATAGCGTCTTTAGTTTCAGTAAACTTGAACAAGCCATGGTGGATGCCAGTCATTGGAAGGATTTTAAACCGACAGCAGCACGGCCATTTGGTAACCGTGAAGTATGGCTAGGATATGATCCAAGTCGAACCCGAGACAATGCCAGTTTAGTGGCAATCGCTCCCCCTATTCTTGCCCCTGAAAAGTTCAGGTTATTAGAGAAATTCTCATGGCGTGGACTGAATTTCAAATACCAAGTCAATGAAATAAAGAAGCTCTTTCAACGTTATAACGTCACTCATATTGGGGTCGATATCACAGGTATTGGTGCCGGCGTATATGAATTACTTCAAGAAGCTTTTCCGCGCGAAACCATGCCGATTCATTACAGTGTTGAGGCAAAAAACAGATTGGTCATGAAGATGATTGATGTGATTGAAGATAACCGTTTGGCTTTTGATGCAGAGCATAAAGATGTCTTGATGTCATTTATGGCCATCACGCGTACCGCCACGGGCAGTGGAAATGCAATGACCTTTAAAGCCTCACGCGATGCAGCTACCGGTCACGCTGATGTATTTTTTGCTATCGCGCATGCTATCGCCAAAGAGCCCCTAAACCAAAAACAACGTAAATCGACATGGACAGTAACTCAATGACGGAAACAACCAAGAACAAACCACTACATTTTAGCTTTGGTGGTGTTGAAAACACACTAGGCAACAGCATGGCCGACTACATGGGGGTCTTTTATGATGCTTTTAGTGAGTTCTATACGCCACCAATTTCACGGATTGGCCTTGCTAAACTACTTTCAACCAATGGTTATCACTCTGCAGTCGTGCATTCCCGTGCCAATATGATTTCACGCCGCTTTATTAGTGGCGGTGGATTACGTAAACGCCAAATGAAAGCTATCTGCCAAAACTATATCCAATTTGGTGATTGTCACATACTTAAAATACGTGATCGTGTCGGTCGTATTACACGCTTGTATCCATTGCCATCAATGTTTATGCGTCGAAAGAAAAATGGTGATTGGTTGCTATTACAACAAGACGGTAAACATATCCTTTATCCCGCGAACGACATCATTTTTATTGCTCAGTATGACCCTTATCAAGATAAATATGGGGTACCTGATTATTTAGGCGGCGTGCAATCAGCGCTACTTAATAATGATGCCACCATGTTTCGCCGTAAGTATTTTCTTAACGGGGCGCATATGGGATTTATCTTCTATGCCACGGATCCCAACTTATCTGCAGAAGATGAAGAGGAAATGAAAAAAACCATCGCAAGCTCCAAAGGCGTCGGCAATTTTCGTTCTATGTTTGTTAATATTCCGAATGGCACAGAAAAAGGCATTCAACTCATTCCCGTGGGTGATATTGCGACTAAAGATGAATTTAAAGCGATCAAAGAAATAACAGCACAAGACGTGTTGGCCGCACACCGATTCCCCCCTGGTCTTGCAGGTATAATTCCAGCCAATACAGCAGGATTAGGCGACCCTTTAAAATATGATGTTGTTTATCAACAAAACGAAGTGATACCTGTTTGTGACATCATTACAGATGAAATTAACAATGATAAAGAAATAGTATCAAACCCTAAAATACAGTGTCATTTCGAGACTAAAAATAACACTCTAGACGGTTAATTTATTAATAAAATCATATTAATAGCACTCATTTTAATTTAAAATTAGAGTGATATAACAGTGAGGATTATTCATATGGCTATGCGCATTAAATGTAATCAATGTGGTAAAAATGCTCGAATCAGTAAAACCAATTGGTTCTCAACAGATTCTGCCGATTTATATTGCTCATGTTCAGATCCTGAATGTGGACACTCTTTTGTTATGTCGCTTGGTTTTAGTCACACACTTAGCCCTTCAGCAAAAAATACGGATGAACTAATTGTTTCATTAATCAAAGTATTATCACCTGAAAAAATAAAACAATTGCAGAATCAATTATCAATGTTCTAGCTAGAATTACCTCATTGCTTTTATTTCATCCGCTTTTTTTAGCAACACCATTAAGCGCTTTTTCTTGCGCGCACTAAATTCTTGTTGGTGATCCATAATTACCAGATTTGCTAAGTAATAGCCTATCTCTGCTTTACTATTTTCATCAGTACTCTGAGCAATAGCCTCAATAATAAAATCCATGGCTTCTGTTAATTGTTCGTTTTTATCCATAGGAATACCCTCACAAACTACTGTATTAATATACAGTAGTATTGGTGCCTATGTATAGTTTTCAGGTATATATACATTAAAAAACAGGCATCCTATTATTTTTATTTATGCATCCTAAGTCGTTTTCATGCACAATAGTCATACAAGTATCCCAGTCGTCACAATCAGTTTCCAACTCATACCTATTTAAAAATGACGTCCAATAATCCAAACTTGAACGCTTTTCAGATAACGTTGAAGAATAATGGCGCCAATAGCTACGCTGTTGTTTTAATGTATTTGCCATACGTAATCTTGATAAGCGAGCATAGTTAATATCTTTATGTACATTATCTAAACGGTTATCGAGATAAGCTAAACGCTCTAACTGCTGATCTGTAATATCCAAATTATCTTGTAATGCAGCATGCTCTTCCTTCATCACTTCAACTAGCGCTGCTTTGTTCTGTTCTAATTCAACTTTAATAGCTTCATTTCGTGTATTGGCTTGCCATTGGCGATTATTAAATGCCCATCCTAAAAAATCATCAAACTTTTGTGTGGCGTTATCACCCATAAATGTAATTTGATAATGGCCTACAGCAATAACACCGCGTTGACGTTTAGCATCTTTTGCTTCCGTAATTGCCTTATCACATTCAAGCATTCTAGCTGTTAGCTTTTCAGCCCGTTGCGCTTTAATTTCTGCCGTTAATTTCTTATTATTCTTATTAATTTGGTAATATTTTTTGGCTTTATTAAGTTTAATTTGAGAATACATAACCACAGCATTGTAATGTGCATTACTACGTGCCAGTTTCTCTTCACATTCAGCAATAATTGCGGCCATATTATCAGCGATGAAGCTGCCCATTTCTTTCCAACCTTTGGCTCTTGAAACGGCACCGATACCGTAACGGTTCCCCCTAATCAAACCTTGATTACCATCACTTCCCTTAGCTGCATAACCTACTGCTTTCACTAAATACGAAGCCCCCGCTTTAGCATGCTTAATACGTTCTATTTTGGCAAAACCATTACCCCAAATACGCTCTAACCGTCCGACCCATGCAAAAAAGTGGGTTTTAGGTACTTGCCAACGTAATAAAATATGAACATGGGGATTTGGCTCTCCATCTTCATTAGCTGGCATTTCTGCTACCCAACAATAATCCAGAGGGACTGCACCAATTTTAAATACGTCTTTCTTTATTTGTTTACAACGAGGGTGCTGAATTATCTTATCTTTACAATCACCACGACGAATAGGTGTAAAAGAACCATCAGCAATAACATTACCGCATTTTGTACCTGCAGGTTTTACTCGTTCCTGTCCTCGCTTTACTCGAACAGGCATATAATCAGGCGTCCAACCACGTTGATACATCTTCTGTGCTAAATCAATAAAGCGACTGACTTCAGTACCAATACTTGAATCAGGGTGATAAGCACGAATTTTTGTCCATGGTCCACTTGCTCTGATACTGGGATCACCAATATCAAATATCTTACGACCAAAATCATCAACCTCACCAGTTGGCTTAATCGCTTCTTGGTTAATGGCGGCCAGCTCACCTTCTTTTCCCATATCATCTAACCATGAAAATAAACCCGAAGCTTTAATACGATACGGCTCTCGGGAATGAGGACTCATAACAACAATAGTTCCCCGAACTCCTGGTTTAATTCTATTTTTAGATTGGGGTTTACTGGTAAGAATTTTCTCCCGCTGTTCTTCAGTAAACGTTAACGTACCAAAGGTAGTGTAACCACCACGTAATGCTTGAACATACGCACCCGATTCAAACACTTTACGCACGGCACCATCTGTTAACTTATCCGTAAACCTATCACCAGATTGAGCGGGTGGCATAGTTGATGGCCGAGATTGGGCTTGTAATCGAATACGCCATTCATTTGACCAACCACGATGAAATAACCGAGCCATAACAGGTGCATTTTGAACGAATCCATGTGCATTAAGACATCCCATTGGATCGTGTTGCCAATTAAGATTAATCGGCTCAAACGGTAATGGTTTAGGTGCGAGTTCATACCTGACATTCTCACCACGGTGAGCTTTCACTTTTTTAAACAAATACCCCCATTGCTTAAGGCGTTGCTTCTTAGCTCTTGTTGTCGCTTTAGCCCCTTTTTGCGCTAATTCCTCCCTTGTCGGACTTTTGCGCCGCTGGACAAGGCTATTACCCCCAGCCGCTTCGCGACTGCCCTGCGGGGCAAAGTTTCGTGGAAATCTTGGATCAAAATAATGTAATGCTTGTTTTAAAACTTTATCGTTTGAGTGATCTTGTAAAAAGAATTCAGCTTCATTGATTAAGTTCGGTGATGCACCAGTACATAATCTAATTTCTTGAGTTGAAAAAAATCCGGACATAAGCCCGGATAATTTATTTTCTGAAAATTTCATCATAACTGAGCAAACTCCTGTGTATCACACACCAAAAATCCACCTTGGTTATTTCCTTTAACAAGTACACCATTGATTTCAAATTCGCATTGCAATGATATTTTGGCAGATTCAATCGCTAAAACGCGACGTTCAAATTCACCCAAAGATAAATTCATTACCTCTGCCGTTTCATTATCACGAACAAAATCACCGTCTTTATTAATAAACGCTGCTAAATAATTCATGCATATTGCTCGCTTTGTAATAAAGCATGCTGCTGTGCCAACTCAATATTGACTAGAACCTGATCTCTATATGAGAGTAATTCATCAACTAAAGTGGGTGATTGCAATGAAACGCTAATATCCACATCATTTTCTTTTATATATTCATGAATATTAAAATCAATAACACCGCTTTGTGATGAAATATTATATGAATCAATATTTAATGTGAGGAATAGTTTGTGGTTTTCTCTATGCTCAAAGACTAACTGTGATAATTCAGTAATTAAACGTGCTGCAGGAGATACTTCTCTATACTCATGTTTAATTAAACGGTTTAATTTATTTGCATCGATTGCAATTTGTTGCGCTTGTTCTAATAACTTATTCATACAGCCCCCTAAATAACCTAACGTATTTATCTAAAATCTTTCAATGAACGATTAGCTAATGGCTTTAATGCATCTGCTAATGTATTGATGGCACGATGTAACTTCGCCCGCGATACTTCATCCATATCAGCAAGGGGCATGTTTATATGCGCTTTAGTTAAACGAGCAGCTGAGCAGATAGCTCGTCTAAAGTCTTCTGGTAAATTGTCATACACCAAACCGGCATGTGACTGGCTACCAAACAAGGCATGTATATTGGCTAATGATTGTTCCACTGTCGGAATACGTTGAGCTTGTGCCATAATTATCTATTCCTTTATGCCCAACCGGGAATGGGTAAACCGTTCATCACCGCGTCGGTACACATCGAAATAAATGGCGTAGTACCCTGACAACGGTTTTCAACATCGTTCATCAATAAAGCTAATTCACGCATAGCAGCTTGAGCTTTAGTGACAATTTGATTTTTTCTATGTCGCGTTAAGCGTTTAGTACTTTCAGCTTCAGCAAGATGGCGGCTTATATCACCAGTGTGACTACTGATCGCCATTGCGGCCATAACAGGTGATTTACCCTCACCTCTCGACGGTAAACGTACTGCCGTTAAATCCAAATCCAGCAACACGCTATTGACGAGATCACAATTCTCACTTTGTTTAGTAATAAGCATCAACTCACGCACGGTTAATTGATGTGGTTGATTAGGGTTCAGTTTGTTCCGAAGAATCTGTGGTCTTATTGCGCACTCCATTGCGATTTTCTCTAGGTTCTCTTTCTCAGCAAACCGGATAGCTGCACTTTCAAAAGCATCGTGTTTAACGGGATCAGCGGCATACATTGTTATCGACCTTGAATATGCAACAATTCAAATGAGCAAAGCAGACATGATTTATCAGTCAAATCCGCTTTACCTCCTTAATCTATGACTCATAATTAGTTGGTCTATGATTTTTAATAAGGCATTTGCGTACACACGCTACCCCACTTGAAGCTCTGCTTCTTTTAAAGCAAGTTGATGCATGGCAACCATATTGATGAGGGGCTTTTCACGTGGTAGCTCTTTCTTCTTAATGAAGATTCGGCCTTTACGGATGTAATCAATAACAGTGCCCTTTGCCATCCCTGTAAGGATGCAATATTGGTCAACCGTAACAAATGGAGTGGTTATTGCTATTTGATATTGCAGCATAGTGGTATCCTAAGAAGTTATGAACGTTTCACTCGTTACTTATCGCCTTCACTCGATACAAAAGTAACTCACCGGAAAGATTATAGGACTCAAATGACTAACAATCAAGATAAATTGAAGCGCTTTAATTATTCAGGCGGTAAAGATTACATTATTAAATTGAAGTCAATACTTAGTGAGACTACTGACACAGGACTCGCAAGAAGACTTGGAATTCCAAAAGGTACTATTTCGACGTGGTTGCAGCGTGATACGACGCCATTTGAAATATCTATTATTGTTCATTTGGCTACAGGATTATCATTAAGATGGTTACTTCTAGATGAAGGTGAACCTTTCCAAGTAAATTCAGCTGAAAACACTCAATCAAAAACGTTTATTCGAACCAAATTACAGAATGGTGTATTAGTTGAAGACGGTGGTGATGTCAGCTTTGATATAACATTACTGAATCATTACGACATCGATATTCAAAATACCAAAATCATTGAAAATGGTTTTGAATTACTTTTTGTTAATACCCAAGAAGTAAACCCAGCGTCTGGTCGATACTTAATTGATATTGACGGATCTCTTTCAGTTAATCATTTACAACGTTTACCGGGTAAGAAGTTAGCGATGAGTTTTGGGGATTCTTCAATTGAGGTTGCGGAGGAAGATATTAGAGTGATTGGTCGTGTTGCATTAGCTATATGCAAAGAGTAAATAAACAAAATATTCTATTACGGTAACTCTTGATGACTATATCTCAACCAGAAATTAAGACATTTAATTACACAGGCGGTAAGGATTTCACCACTAGACTACTAACAGTTACTGGTGCATCTAATCTCAGTAAGCTTGCACAACTTATTGGTGTTCCGAGAACAACAATAGCGACGTCGCATCGACGAGATATGATCCAACATGAGATTATCGTTAGAATATGTCTAGTTACAGAGGCATCTTTAAGATATTTAACATTAGATGAGGGAGAAAGATTTAAGAAAACAGAAAAATCTTCAATAAAAACACTTCTTATAGAAAAAAGATTAAATAGGAATTTAGAAACTAAAGGTCATATACCTTTAAATTTAATTCCTCTAGAAGAGTATAACTTAGAGGAATCATCAACAACAGTTGTAGAACAAAAAAGTAGCTTCTTTTTTGTTAATACACTTGAGACAAATACAACATTAGGTAAATACTTAATAGATATAGATAGTTCGCTATCGATTAACCATCTATATCTATTACTAGATAAAAATTGGTGATGAGTTTTATAGATTCTTTAATTCAAATATCACAAGAAGATATTAAAATTATTAGTCATATTGTTATGGCAATAAATAATGATCTTTTTAAACAACTCTAATGGGTCTACTACTTATGTTAGAAAATATAAAAAAATTCGCTCTCTCAATTTTAAGAGACACTTATGATGGCTTTGTGATTTCAGATGAAAATAACAACGAATTGTATAAAAAAGGAGAATATTATTTAACTACAATTATAATTGATGATTCATTTAATATTATTTATATAGATACACGCGAACAAATTACAAACATCTTAATATCTGCTAATGAAATTATAAAAACAGCACAAGAATATAATTTAACTTTAAAATTAAAAACATTACCTGGATATTATGACATTAATTCATTATCACTTTTATCCGAATATAAAGATCAAGACAATATCCTTTTCAAAGTAAACACAGAAGAAAAAACAGATATATCTTTTTTAAATGAAAAAGTTAATCTTACACTATCATTTGACGATGAAAAAAAAATCAACACAAATAATATACTTTTCCCAAAAAAAATAAATTCTTTATCACTCCATGTAGATAGAATAAATGATAATAAAGAAAGCTCTGTCAATCATTCGCTTAAAAACTTAAAAGAATTATCAATCTATAATTTTTTTGCGTTTATCAATTTAGATCAGTCATTAATTGAAGATATTTTCAATATAAAGTCATTAAAATCTATTACATTACCCGTCAGAAACAATTTAAATATAAATATAAATATAGAAAATGAAAACTTAGAAAAATTTAATCTATTTTCTTCATTTAGTGGTAGATTAAATAAAGAAAAAATCAACCTAGAGATACACTCGAAAAATTTAATACACCTAAAGTTATCCTCTGTAAACATAAAAAATATTGATGATTTATTGAAAAATAAGAATCTCAATATCCTTGATTTAGAAAATTGCAACCTCCCTCAAGAAGATATATCACAATTATTTAAATTAGAAAAATTAGAATCTCTATCAATTATAAACCAAAAAATAAAAATTGACCTAAAAAGTGATTGTAATAACCTATCAGTATTAAAGTTGATCAACACTGGCATAGAAGATCTTGATTTTATTGAAAAAATAAAAAACCTAGAAGTCTTAACATCAGACCAAAATAAATTAGATAAATTTCCAGAAAAGTGGAATTTCAATATAAATAAAGTAACGATATCAAAGTCAAATATAGTTAACATACCGAAAAAAATTGCAACTCACTACTCTATAAATATAGCTAATAAATTATCAAGATTTGAATATTTAGGTATTGACACATTAAATAAAGAAGACCGTAGTCCTGAATTAATAATATCGCAAAATCCTATTGAAAACCCACCGTTAGAAATCATAAAACAGGGTTCTAATGCTATAAGTGAATATTATGATTCAATGGAAGGAGAAACCTCAACTCTAAATGAAGCAAAAATAATATTTGTTGGAGATGGTGCAGTAGGAAAAACATCTTTAATGAAACGTCTTGTAGATAATAGTTTCTCTTCTTATGAAGAACAAACTGATGGTATTGAAATTAGTTGTTTAAATATTAAAGCTCCAAATGGAGATATAATAAAAGCTTCAATTTGGGATTTTGGTGGTCAACAAATACTACAAGCTACACATCAGCTATTTCTATCTAAAAGAAGTATTTATGTTCTTGTTGTTGAAGATAGAAAAAATGACCAACATAAAGATCAAGATATCGATAAATGGTTAACACAAATAAACAGCTTAGGTGGAAAACCACCAATTTTAGTAGTTAAAAATAAAACTGATGAGAATCCTCACAGTGATATTCAGACACAGAAATTAAAAACTAAATTTAAAAACATTGAAAATTTTCATGAAATTTCCTGTAAAACAGAAGATGGATTAAAAGGCCTCAAAGAAGAATTAAGCCATCTCGTTATTAACTTATCAATGAGAAGAATTGAATTACCAACAAATTGGCTAATAGTAAAAAATGAGCTAAAAAAACAAGCAGATAAAGAAGATCTATTATATCTACATGATTATAAAAAAATTTGTGCAGAGCATGATATAAAAAGTAAACTAGCTAAAGATACATTATTACAATTACTTCATGATTTAGGCTCTGTCATTGCCTTCAAAGAATTATCTTCTCATAATACTGCAATATTAAACCCTCATTGGATAACAGAAGGGATATATGCGCTAATACGTTCAGATTCATTAGCGGAAAATAATGGTATAATAACGACAAAACAAGCACAAAAAGCTCTAGATAATTATACTGAACATCAACGTTTTGATGATAAAGCGCAATACATTATTGATGCAATGAAAACTTTTGACCTATGTCATATGACATCAACACAAGACGAATTTTTGATACCATCACTACTCCCCCCGCAGATTGACTTAAGTGATTTCAATTTTTTTGACGATGAACATCAAAGTATAAATTTTATTTTTAAATTTGATCATTTACTTCCACCAGCTCTTATCCCAATATTTTTGGTTAAAATTCATGACAGTATTTCAGGTAATCGTCGCTGGAGGACAGGTGCTATATTGAGGCCATCTTATTGTGATGCCATAGCTAAAATTGACTCTGATAGCGTTTCTAAAGAAATTCAGATTAAAGCAATAGGTCCAGATAAAAGAGATTTATTTATAACGATACGATCTATAATAAAAGAGCTAATTTATAGATTAGCGGATCCAAAAGAAATTGGCATGAATGAGCTTATACAATTAGATGATACTGATGAAAGAGTAAGCTATGATGAACTACTAGGCTTACAAAATATGGGAATACATGCATACCACTGCGGAAAAATAGGGCAAACATATCTTGTAACTGATTTATTGGGTGAGATTGAACAAAAAGAAGATACAGATAGAGCTCTTCAAATATTACTAAAACAAGGTAACGGGTTAATCAATTTTACTATGAATAATGATATCACCAATACCGCTAATGGCGGAACAGCGACAAATACAGTAACAACAACACAAACTGCGACTGCGACTGCGACTGCGACTGCGACTGCTATAAAAGCAGAGTTACGAGCATTTAAAGGGCAATCTGAATTTGTTATTGATGATATCGTAGACGATATCAATGATCTAACTAGTAGTGATCGCGTCTTAAAAGAGCACGCATTAAAAGAATGCCAAAAGGTATCTAATGCTATTGATGAATTAGACAAAAATGTATCAGATCAAGAAAGCGCAGACAAAAACCTTAAACACTTCGCTCGAGTTGAAAACTTTTTAACTAACGTACTCGCTAAAACAAATAATGTTGGTAAAGTTATTGATAAAGCTGGTGATATTTATTCACAAGTTGAATCCTTAGCTAGTAAATATAACAATATAGCATCAAAATTAGCGATGCCTTTAGCTGTACTAACAGGAATTGGAAGCTAACCTTTAAACTGAATAAATCGAAATATGTATCGTTGATAATTACACCAACGATACATATATAATCTTTTTAGCATTTAACACTAAATTGATAGTTATTTTGAAATGCCCCCTATTTATCCTACAGTGAATGCTATCAACAAGGATAATAAGGCAAACGCATACACAAACTATTGTCCAATAAAGATGAAGCTATCCCCTTTGAATATTTCACTATGTAGAAGATTGAAAATGAACTTTTACTAAGCAACTTCTATTTTAGGTATACCCAAACGAAATCATCCCCTCCTCCAGTTTGCCTACACTCTAGAAATTTTAGAAACCACCTATAACAAACCAATTAAAGAAACTAACTTAAATTGAACTAACAAGTTTTGCTTAAATTTAGAAATGTAGCGCTTTAACCCTGATTATGAAGCGCAATGGCCTTTGAAACATCCTGTAACAAAATCAACAAACCATTAACTACAATTTATTGTTAATATCAATGCAACTAGTATCTTAAAAAAAGACTTATAACCTTCAATTAAGTTGAAGTGTAATTACGAAGTGCGGATTAAATGGATACTGTTGAATACAGCCGTTTTTAGCGAAAAGCAATACTAGGCGAGTGATCTATTTTTGTGGTCTTAAAATCGTTTTCAGGGGCTATTTGGGTCACATCAGACTGATAAGCGATTTATGATTCGATGGATTGATATAAACACCTTAGATTTAAAATAAATCTAAGGTGTTTGCCTGATTGTAGATTTACTAAAAATAAATAGAAAATATTTAAGTAACTGAATTTTTATTAATGAAATTATTTTTTTTAAGATAATTGAGCAGGCTTATTTTGTGAGGCTATTAATATGTTTTTTTTCCTAAAAAGTAACGAGGAGGTAATTTGCTAGTTTTAAAAATAATAGGAGGACTATTGGTTCTGGCACTAGCCCTCTTTTTACTATTCATCTTCGATGAGCGCTGTGATGAAAAGTTTGGGCACAGATTCTTTAAATTTTCATCATTTATTATCTTAGCTGTTTCAGTTGGAATAATGCAGATAGGAAACATGTGGTACGAGAGTAGTCTAGAAAGTGGTAATGATACACTAAACGGTTTAGTGTTAATGATCGTCGGAGGATTAATATTGTTAGGTGTTGTTTTTTATAATCTAAAAGAAACAAACTTTGTCTACGGGTTGTTTGGGTCAACAATACAGATATCAATATTTGGCACATTAGCGTTAATAAGTCTACCTGTTTTTGCTGTTTTTGCTGTACTTTCAATCATAGGATCTTTTGCTGCACAACCAGTTTATCTTGTAAATAAGTAGATTTTTAGTCTTATATGACAATTATATTTTTTGTCTAAAAATTGGTTTGTTTATTAGTGCGCATAAATAGAAATAATGTTAAATAACCGCCCTTTTGTGGCGGTTTTTTCCATTCCCCTCCACATCACCTCACTTCTGTTTTATTCGTTATAAACAAACATTGCTTTTTCTTCAAAAAATAATACTGTATATAAAAACAGTACTATTAGGGTTGATTATGTCAGTAAGGAATTTAAAGGATAAAAGTAAGAACCCTTGGCTTTGTGAATGTTATCCTCAAGGACGAGAAGGTAAACGTATCCGTAAGCGCTTCTCCACTAAAGGTGAGGCCACTACTTTTGAACGTTTCACCATGCGAGAGATTGAGGAAAAACCTTGGCTTGCTCAAAAAACTGATAACCGCAGACTATTAGACATTCTAAAATTATGGTGGTGCTTACATGGTCATTCCGTAAAAACGGGAAAGCAAACTTATAACATCATCAAAATATTTATCCAAAAAATAGACAATCCGCTTGCTATAAAATTTACAGCTCAAGACTATCTACACTATAGATCAACAAGACAAAGTCACCACTCAACGCGACCTAATATTGTCATTGCTGCAGCAACACATAATATAGAGTTAAAATCATTACGGGCTATGTTCAATCTATTGATTAAATACAATGAATGGAAACTTGAAAATCCGCTCAAGAATATTCAATTAATGAGAAGTTCTGAACGAGAATTAGCTTTTTTGTCTAAAGAACAAATACCATTATTTTTAGACAAAGTTGCCAACGATAAAAGCCCATTATCAAATGAAATTCTTATTGCTATAAAAATATGCTTATCAACTGGCGCAAGAATTGGTGAAGCATTATCTTTAAACCATTCGAATATTACACATCAAAAATTAATATTTACAGATACGAAAAGTAAAAAAAACAGATCTGTTCCTATTTCATCAATGTTATACGATGAAATTATTAATGTTTCCCCAAAAGCAGGGAATATTTTCACGGTTAGTTATTACGCTTGCTGGGAATGTGTTAGACGGGCATTACCACCTCATGTCCCCAAAGGACAAGCAACACATATATTAAGACATACATTTGCAAGTTATTTTATGATAAATGGAGGTAATATCCTCGTACTTCAACGAATTTTAGGACATTCAAAAATAGATCAAACAATGGCCTATGCCCATTTTTCACCAGATCATTTAATGGAAGCAGTTAGATTAAACCCATTAACTTAAGTGGCGACAGAGTGGCGATAAAACTCATTTGAAGTCACTTTTACTCATTAAAATAACTCATTTGACTAAGTGTAAAACTCAAAAAACAGCCCCATTCTAATACAATCAATAAGTTACAAACATTACAACCCAAAAAGAACGAAACGGGTGGGTTTATTGGCGAGCAGGATGTTTCTGACAGCGCTGATGATTTGAATCAGAATATATAACTGTATTTGATTTTTTATAACACCAAGCCGCTGATTAGCGGCTTTTTTTATTATGTGCTTTATGGTGATGTTTTTATTTGTGGCTTGAGCTAATAAGTATTGGGAGAGATATTGGTAACTCCCTGTTATGCAGCAGCTCCCCTAGGTTCCAAAAGCGGTTGTATTTGGGCACTTAACCAAGCTTGGACGTCTGCTGTATACTCTAACCATTCAGGTGTAGTAGCAACTAAATCTATAACTTTCGCTAAACCTACACCTCTGTCTAATCCCAACCTGTCAATAATGTCATTGATATACTTGTGACTCTCATCAGCTACTACAATTTCATTAGCTGCATCTATGATCTCTTGGTGCTCTTCGTTATCTGTAAAACCAAGATTTGATATTATGTTGTGCAAATATGGCTCTGGCTTTATATTGTTAGGTAGTTGATATTGTTTAATAACTTCCATTGCCTGAGCCTTGTAGTTCTCAGCTAAATCATCAGTTCCAGTAATCACCTTATTTAGGCGTTGGATCTTTTCATCATCAGTAGAGTAAACATCACCATCAAGAACAAATAAAGTACTAGAAATATCTTGATTACTAAAAAGTAAACCAGATACAGCTGTAAAGCTATTGCTAGCAGCCCCAAAGCGCTGAATCGATACTAGTCTTTTGCCACCCAGTTTTGATGCCACTTTGGTCACAATTGCCGCAGACAAATTATCTTCCACAAACACTTCAATAGGTTTAGGTTGATTACCTGTTAGTCGATTTATGGCATCTGGAGTTGTTTCATTGAAGCACAATGTCTTATTGGAGGTACTGAGTAAATGTCTAATATTTACAATATCGGACAGTGCGATAACTGACTCACGATGTGTGGTAAATACAACTTGTAAAGATTTTTCGGTAGCACGCTCATAGATGACATTAATTAGGGACATCATTGCTTTATCATGTAGAAGCAAGTCTAACTCATCAATTAAGATAAGGGCGTTTTTAGGTGCATTGAATAACGTTTTAAGGATATGGAAAACTTTTTGTTCGCCAGCGCTCATACTCAGGGCTGAGTATCTTAGACCATCAACTTCAACACCCATAAAATCTTTTCCTGATGCGGTGTGAACATTATATTTTAAATATCTGCGATTAAGAATTTGTGATGCTTTTTGTAAAATGGTAACAAACACATTCTCTGATACTTCACTCGTCGCATAATTTATTTTTGTTTGCTTTTTTTCCATTTCAATCATTGGCACACACTTTTCAATACCAATGTAAAACAGATCTCGTTCAGGGCGACGCGCATAAACTGGCATCCAACGGCGCGTCTTTTCATAGATAGTTTTTACGTTATTATGAACTGTAGGACCATCACGATACGAATGAATGATTTCAAGATATGAGTCATCCCACAATGCGTCAGTATTTGGAAGGAAAAAGTTGCTAAACTTATGATTTTCACCACTATCAATTGGCTTGTAAGCGCTAGCTAATATATGAAGCACTGTTGACTTACCATTGCCATTCGGACCAAGAATTGCGGTTACAGGAGAACCAGTGAAATCAATCTCTAAATCTATAAGATTTTTAAGTTTTCGAACTTTCAATAATTCTAACTTTTGCTGACTTGCGACCATTAACAAAACTCTACATAACTGAATCTGCGGTATTTTATATGAATAAATGAATTTTTCACATAACGGCATAACACTTCAAACACCGGACGAAGTTTTATCATAATCGATATAACCTTTCTGTATTATGAGCTTAATTGCATTTTACACCTAATTCTTTTTATCTTTTGTGGAAGGGAAAACATGACAGCCATATATTTTGAAAATCGAGGTACGAAAGCTATCCGTGATCTATTAAGCACGTGTTTGAGCATTCAAGATGCCAACAAATATAAAAACTCTACAACGCGCGGGTGGTAGATTCCCTATCGCCCTCACGGGCATTCACTGTAGGGAATGACGGAATTTAGGCACAGGCATTACTGTAAGGAATGATGGCATTTGGACTCTGCATATATTGTAGGGAATAACGACGTTTGAACACTACATGCATTGTAAAGAATAACGGAGATTGGACGCTGCATGTGTTGTAGGGAATGACGAAGTTTGAACACGGGCATGAGTTGTTGAGAATGGCAGCAGCGAGAGAAAAAGTTATGGGTGTCCATTATTTTTATGGGTATTGTTGTACCTAAATAAAAGCCAATACCTTATTCACTTTCGACTAAGAGTATTGGCTTTATTTGTATGATAGCTATTGCGGTTGTTTTAACGTTACAGACCGAAAGATGCTAGCAAGTTATGGAAATATAATGAGATACTTGCCCAAGTTCGAGTGAACCAGCCGCCTTGTTGAACGCTGTTGAGCGCGACAAGTGGCTTTGATTGAATAACGTTATCTTTATAGGTTACGGTAATTTCGCCTAATTTCTCACCCTTCTCAACCGGTGCTTTGATATCACGGTCAATTTGAAGCTTAGTTACCAGACCTTTCTCATCAACACTGGAAGGAAGAACCAAGGTTAGTGGCTTATCAAGGCCTAGAGAGACAATATCTTGTTTTCCTCCCCAAACCTTTTGTTCAGAAAGCTTACTGTTTGCTGCATACAAGGTGTCTTGCTTGAAGAAATGGAAGCCGTAATTAAATAGTGCCTTACTTTGAGCGGCAACATCATTCAGTGATTTTGTACCTAGAACAACGCCAACCAACTTCATTGGGTTATTTGGTATCTCAGCAGAACTTACCAGCGAGTAACCCGCGGCTTCTGTACTGCCTGTTTTCATGCCTGTCGCATATTGGTAAGTGAACAATAAGCGATTGAAATTTGGTTGACGGATATGATTGTATTCAAAATACTTTTGACTGAAAAAATGAAAGTATTGAGGGTAGTCGTTCATGATGTGCTGTCCGAGCAGCCCAAGATCATAAGCGGTTGAGAAATGTGCTGGCGCTGGCAAGCCCATAACAGTTGTGAAGTGGGTATTGTGCATACCTAACTTAACGGCAGTCGCGTTCATCATTGCAACGAATGAAGATTGCGAGCCAGCTACGTAATTTGCCAAAGTGACAGCGGCATCATTGCCTGATTCAACAATGACACCTGAGATAAGATCTTTTACTGAAACAAAAGAGCCAGGCTTTAAGAACATTCTTGAGCCACCCGTACGCCACGCGACTTCTGGTACTTGTACTTTTGAATCTAGTGAGATTACACCGTCAGCCAGTTTTTGCTCAACAATGTACATTAGCATTAACTTGGTGGTGCTGGCTGGGGCCATACGCATGTTGGCATCGTTAGCAGCAATAATCTGTCCCGTATTGGCATCCATTAAAATGAAAGCGCGTGCTTCAACTTGAGGTGAGAATATTCCTGCCTGAGCCCATTTTTGCACCAGTGTTTCTGGAATCCCATTATTGCCACCAGCTCCTACGGGTGCAGAAGGCACTTGTATATTTTCTGGAATACTGGTTTTTACATCAATAGCACCAAAGCTATTAAGTGGAGCTTGAGCTGCTTTGTATTGCGTTGCCGCGAAGTACTCACTATTAGGCATAGTGTTCATTGCATCGTTGCTAGGTGCGGCAAATACGGTACTGGAGGTAAATAATGCAGCGATGGTTGCTGCTAATGAAAGCTGTTTGATTATTATCATAAGAGTATTTAATTTACAGTTACTTACTAAAAGCGCGATATAAAAAAGCGACTAGATAGAATACTGACTTCGCTGAGTAATTAATGCCCTGCAGAGTCTATCCATCACTACCACAAAAATGGTGAGTGCTTTTTCGTTCTTGATCAGCGTTGCAATGACTTTGGTTACAAATCGCATTTATATAATGATGTTCCGATCATTATGCGAACATAACCTTAATCCCGTTGATAGCTATATCCAAATGATGGTGCGTAAGTTCTGCTTTCTCTGCAGATCATTTGAACCTCATGTTAGTTATAGCCTCTCAATATATTGTCTATTTCCATCTTACCAGCAGATCCTTTATAGAAACCTGAACGGTAATGATGTTTATACTGAATAAAATTCGGCAAGTCATTCCTTTAGGCTATCGCTTAGGTTTTGTGGGAAATAACGACATTTGAATACAGCCATGTATTGTAAAGAATACTGAAGTTTGAACACAGAAAAGCGTTGTAGAGAATAAAGGTCGTTAAATACCGCGTAAGAATAATAAAACGCTATAAAAATAAATGTATCTACAGAATCAAGAATTAAAGTAATCCACTAAAAAATCAATAAAAGCACGAATCCGTTGGGGTTGCTGTTCTGCGTCTTTATAGACCATATACATGGGTAATTTTTGAGTTTGATATTGTGTCAGTAATAAAACCAACGCACCAGATTGTAGCTCTTGTTCTACCATCCATCTTGGCATCGCCGCTATGCCTTGACCTAATTTAGCCATTTGAACTAACATCTCAGGATTATCACTTCTAATTTGCTCATTAACCTTTATTTTTACGACTTCTTTGCCTGTATTGAAACGCCATAGATTTGATGGTGTCGATAAAGAATAAGTTAAACATTTATGCTGACGTAAATCGTCGATATCAACAATGGCTGGAATCGTTTTTAAATAATCAGGAGATGCAAAGTACACCAATTCATTATCCAATAACCATTTGGCTTTTAAACCTGAATCTTTAAGGTAAGCAGCACGTATGGCTATATCAATATTGCCTTCAAGTAAATCAACAAATTTATCAGACACTGAAACATCAACGGTAACTTGTGGATGTAAATTTAAAAATTGATTAAGAGGCTGAGACAGTAACTGGGTGCTAAAAGCACTTGGCACTGAGAGCTTTAGTACCCCAGAAATGGTTGCCTGTTCTTGGCGTAAATTAGATTCAAAACAATCCATTTCATGGGTAATATTCAACGCTAAACCTAAATATTGTTGCCCACTCTCAGTAAGGCTAATCGCACGAGCATGCCGATAAAATAAGCTTACGCCTACTTGTTTTTCTAACCAAGCGATTTTCTTACTTACCGCACTTTGCGTCGTATTGAATTCATTCGCTGCAGCGGTAAAACTCCCTAAATGAGCAACTCGAGTAAAGACTTTTAAACAATCAAATTTATCCACAACACATTCCAGTTTGGAATCATAATAAGCGAAATACTACCCTTCTTAATCTCCAATTGGAATGCTTTAATAAGCTTATCGTTTATCAAGGAGTTTTCATCATGCTATTTATTCAAGGTCTACTCATCGCATTTTTCTTATTCGCAAGTTCAGTTAAAATGTTTGGTTGGGTAAAAGTCATCTTTGAACCGCAATTGGCCTTTTTTCGTCGTTATGGACTTAACCGTAGCATAATGTTTATTGTCGGTATTATTGAAGCAATAGGGGCAATAATGCTGTTAATCGGAATGATAATGGTCAGCCCATTAATCAGCACTATCGGGGCTACTTTTATTATATGCGTATCAACGGGAGCAATGTTCTTTCACTTTAGATTTGATACCGTAAAAGATGCTATCCCTTCAATAATAACGTTAATATTATCTATTATTGTCGCCATATCTATGATTTCAGGACCGATTTAACATCAGAAATTATATAAGTAAAAATAACCGAAAATTAATGTAGCTTATTATTAACGGTTATCAAGGCACCACTTAAATAGGTTTTATTAGGTTGGCTTAAATCAATCATCAAATCTGCAAGATCTGATGGGTGTACCCAAGTAGTAGGATCGGCATCAGGCATAACTTCACGATTTATAGCTGTATCAACAATCGTAGGTAAAACTGCATTTACACGCACATTTGATGATGCCCCTTCTGCGGCCAAGCTCTCTACCAATGCATTCAATGCGATTTTTGAAGCCATATAAGGTCCAAATCCTGCGGGTATATTACGTACAGTATCTCGAGCTGATACAAACATTAAGCAACCGTCACCTTGAGCCTCCATTAATTTAAACACTTCACGTCCAAAAACGAATGCGGTCATAAAATTAACATTAAATAGATCCACTACTTTATTAACATCAATATCTTTCCAGTAGCTCCATGTATATATTCCAGAACAATGAAAGTAAGCATCAACATGGCCCAAAATATCAGCAGCTTTTGCTACCAATGTTTGACTTTGCTGTTCATCAGTCAGATCTCCCAATAAAACCGTAATTTTTCCCGAGTATTTACGTTCTAAATCTTTGGCTCTATTTTCATCACCAATGCGGCCAATCGCTATGATATGGGTTCCTGTCGCGGTCAGTTTTTTAATTAATTGTTGTGCCGTTACAGAAAAGCACGATGCAATAATAGCGGTATTTATAGAATTCATTTTATTCTTCTCTCAATTAATCAGAATCTGCATATTAATGATAATAACCAAAGACATGAACCAACGTTCAGGCAATATAGTTTTGCTTTAAAAGCAATTATGTAAGCATTAATGTTTAAAAAGTGCATCAATAATATAAGATAAACATGTACTATCTTGGTGATGAACAGTATTTCGCCCCTAAAAAAATCAACTTTATTATATGAGTCATTAATATGAGCCTTTTCACTCGCCTTGCTTATTTCAATTGTGTCGTAGAACAAGGTTCCATATCCAAAGCAAGCCAAGTTTTCGATGTTCAACCCTCATCTATTTCAAGACAGCTTTCTGCTTTAGAAGAAGAATTAAATGTTCGAATATTAGATCGGACAACACGCAATGTTGGCGTAACTGAAGCTGGATTGATATTTTATCAATATTCCAAACGTATCATCGCTGAATTTGACGAGGCGAAACGTGCGGTAAATATTGTGCACAACTCACCTAAAGGTCGACTTAAAATCAGTGCAACGGTGGCGTTTAGTGAAAGTAAAATACTGCCACTTTTACCTTTATTTAGAAACGCATTCCCTGACATAAAAGTTGAGATTGAAATTACTGAAAGGATCGTTGATCTAATTGAAGAAAATGTCGATGTCGCTATTCGTAGTGGTCGATTACCCGATTCTAATTTAATCGCTAAAAAACTCATGAATAATCATTTTATACTTTGTGCGAGTCCAAGCTATTTAGCACATCGAAGTATGCCTAAAACAGCCGCAGATTTAGCCCAACATGATTGCTTGATCTATGGATTTAAAGGTTGGCATAATTGGTATATCTTAAATAATAAACCATCAAAAATAGAGATTCCCTATTACATGGAGATCAACTCTGTTAATGGCCAAAAGCAACTCATATTAAACGGAGGTGGTGTCGCTCTACTACCACAATGGGCGATAGATGAAGAACTAAACAATGGCAAACTAGTACAACTGCTCCCTCAATCGACATTCAGTCCATGTCACTATGAAACAAGCACCTATGCGATTTATCAACATCGGCAATTAATCTCAAGTAAAGTACGCGTCTTTTTAGATTTTCTGACTGAACATTTTAGCTAAATGCTACGCTTAGACGGATATTTAACCTTTAATAACAATAACCCTACTTAGTTCCACATTTAATAACGCAAAACAACAATCTCTCTTTATAATTAATTAAACAGATGGTTAATAAACCTTAATCGTGCATGAATGGAATTTTGTCTTAACACACCGAGAAGAAAATCTAATGTTGCAATAGCGTAACTTGAACCCTTTTCCAGTCAGACGTAACATGCGCACACCATTATTTAGAGAGGACACCGCTTTGAACACACCCAGTCGGTACTGGAATGAGATTTTTCCTCGTTAATCTGCCCTCTCTCGCTTTTGCATGTGAGTTGGCAATCTTTAACTGCCAGCATGCGCAATCCCTTATGTTCATTGCTTCTGTTTAAATCTTATTATTCCAGTTTTGTATTGGTAGATCCTGTATTTATCAGTTTCAAATCGTGTTTTAAAGTGTTCTTTATATCATCGCCATTAGTGGAGATATGAGACATGCTGAACGCATACACATTAAACGACCTACGTTTACAACGTTTAGATTTAGACGCCCAAGATCCTATTTCATCAGCATTATGGGTTGATCTCATCGAGCCCAATGAAGCAGAACGAGAACGCGTTCAAGAAGAGCTAGGTCAAGGCCTTGCTACACGTCCAGAACTAGAAGACATTGAAGCCAGTGCGCGTTTCTTTGAAGATGAAGATGGCTTACACATTCACTCTTTCTTTTATTTTGAAGATCTGGATGATTATGTAAGTAATGCGACAGTCGCTTTCACCATTCGTGATGGTCGCTTATTCACCTTACGCGAACGTGAATTACCAGCCTTTCGCCTTTATCGCATGCGTGCTCGTACACAACGTTTACAACAAGGCAATGCTTATGAGTTACTACTCGATCTATTTGAAACGAAAATAGAGCAACTTGCCGATGTTATTGAAGATATTTACAGCGAACTAGAATCAATTGGTAAAACCATTTTAGGCGGCAACAAACCCGGTGCTAATTTTGATCAAGCTTTATCACATCTAGCAAAACAAGAAGATGCGGGATGGAAAATACGCTTGTGCTTAATGGATACTCAGCGAGCATTAAGCTTTTTAGTCCGCAAAGCGCGTTTACCTGAAATTGAATTAGAACAAGCTCGTGAAGTGTTACGCGATATTGATTCTTTGCTACCGCACAATGAATCTTTATTCCAAAAGGTTAACTTCCTGATGGATGCGGCAATGGGCTTTATTAATATTGAGCAAAACCGCATTATTAAAATATTCTCTGTGGTATCGGTTGTATTTTTACCACCGACACTGGTTGCATCAAGTTATGGTATGAACTTTAAGTTTATGCCTGAGCTTCACTGGGAACTCGGCTATCCCTATGCATTAGGGCTGATGGTGTTGGCGGGGTTTGCACCTTACTTATTTTTCAAACGTAAGGGTTGGCTATAAGCCACTATTTATTCTTGCGACACGACTGATTGTTTATAAAAAAAGAACCCTACTTCAAAGCAGGGTTCTTTAGTATTTATAGTCAATCTTCACTGACTGACAGTCTAAAATAACTGTTATTTGCTAACCGTTATAATTGTGGGTTTAGACCTAACTTTTCTAACACTAGCTTAAAGTTAGCTTGACGCTCTTTCGCATTATGCACTTCGCCAGTCGAACAAACAGAATCTGGGCAACCACGGTTCACAATACCTGAAACATCATCAATAAAATCAGTCCCTTTTAAGCCACCATCAACGTACTTTTTCAGTTCGTTATAGTAATTCCAATCTGCATATTGACCACCTTCATCAGAATATGCTTGAACCGATGTTACCCAGTAGAATAAACCTGCAATCCATTTGATTTCTTTGTTCTCTTCAGAGCTACAAATTAAGCCTGGGTTCGAACAGAAATCCAGATCAGCATACAATGGGTTTGCCGGTGGTGCTTCAACTGTTACGCCATCAATTGTTTGACCAATCGTTGCAGGATCAACATGTGAGCGACCTAAGTAATGGTTAAGCGTACCAAAGTTCTGGCGACCCGTAGTTTGAATAACACCACGTCCCCACCAGCCACAACCTTCAACACTTTCTTGGCTACTACCATCCCAAAGGAATGTACCTGCTTTTTGACCAACATACGTTTTACACGTATCGCGTTCCCACACTTGCTTTGAGGTATCCACTTTCTCTGGTACATCATTACAGTGACCACTGTTAGTCCAGCGACCAACACTGCCATTAACAAGCAAACCACGCTCTTCTAATACAGCATTAGGCGCTGCAAATACTGGAGCTGGTGCGCCATACCACTTAGCATGTGTTAACGCGCTCACTTCCATCTTGTTATCACGAGGACAAGAATATGCGTAATCTAAGCCTGAATTAGGGTTTACACCATAATCTGCATATTTCTGACCTAACTGACCACAACTTGCTGACATCGGATAGTCTGCGGGTGCACCGTATTTAACTTCAGACCAGTTATTCTCATCACACGCATTGTAACGAATAGTTTCTTGCATGCTTTGAGCTAAGAATGCAGCAATCGCAACTTTGGCGTAAGTGATATTCGTTGCATCATCTGCTTCATCATTTAATAGCCAGAATTTATTACCTGCAACACCAATGTTATGCATTGCATTTAGGCCATCAAGGAAATCATCCCACTTATAAACGGTAGATGGAATCCACTGTGATTGCGGTGTTTCATAAAGGAACGCTTCATTATTCATTACATCAGCAGCGTTAGTTAATTCACGGTTAAGTGCTTCAATACGCGTTAACGAACCTTTTTCTAACTCTTTACCGACATAATATAGTGGCACTTTTGTTTCTTGGTAACGTTCAATTTGAGCGGTTAAGTTAGTGGTATTTTTATCAAACAATAGCGCAAAAACATTACTGTAAGCTGCTTTACGAATTTGTGCTTTATGTGTTGTATCACCCATAAAGTAGTTAGCGGCTTGATCTGTTGGTATGCTCGCCAGCATAGCCGGTGTCTTTACGTAATCAGTAACTTGCTTCACATACTCTAACGCATTATGCCATTGATCACTTGATAATGGCGCTGTTGTACTTGATTTAGTAAACACAACAAAATCAGCTTTAGTTGCGCTATCAGCTTTATAAAGTGCTAACTTATCTAATAGATCAGCCGTATGATTAGACGCTGCATCCCATACTGACTGACGGCCTGAATGAGTATTAAAGGCAAAATCACCAATCGTTAAAGACCAACCAAATGTCGCTTCTGGCGCAAGTGTAGATACAATCAAATTGTACGCTTGTGCCCAGCCTTTTAGATCATTGCTCAGAGCATTGATAGCATCAATATCAACTTTGCTGCCCGTACTATCAACGGCTTTGATTAGTGCTTCTTTAACCGCAATATTTTGTGATGATAAAGTCTTATCTTGTGTTGCCTTATCAAGCACATCACTACTGATAATAATCGATGCAGAATCCGTTTGAGTCGCTGTTTCAATCATCGATACAAACGATGCTGCTAGCTTATCAACATTGGTTAAATCTGCACTACTGCTTGCTTCAAAAGTTAATGTCGCAGGAGCCGTTGAAGATGGACTTGCAACGACAAATGTATTTGGCCAACCAGCAACTTCCAAACGAACAGGATCCATCGGGTTTGGTAGCGAAAGTAATGGCGCAGTGCCGGGCTCTGAACCATCACAGTTTAGGTGCAGCGTCCATGAAGCATCACTGCCTGGTGCTGTTTGCGTCCAGTAAATAGCAGAGTAAGCGATATTGTTATGAACCATAATGTCGCCCCCTGTCGCATGATCGCCACGCGTCCAATCAGGGTAAACATTAAACTCTTCACATAATCCACCTGGTGGTGTTACTGGTGGCTCTACTGTTTCTTCTTTAACGGTAATAGTTAAACTTGTGTTTGAAGAAAGAGCTTGTGCATCCGTTGCGATAGCATTCAGGGTTACGCTACCTGTTTGAGTCGGCTGCCAGTCACAACTAAATGTACTTGCTACAGCGGCATCAAAGGTACAAATTTGTTGGTTATTCGCATTAACAACCAATGTCGTTAGATCTTTATCTACATCTGACGCGCTAATAGAAATAGAAACTGTATCCGTTTTATTAACGGTTGAACCATTAGCTGGAGAAACAAAGCTCACCACAGGTGCGGTAAAATCTTCATTAGTTTCAGCGTCGATTTTCACAGAAACCGATTGCTGTTCTATTTTTTGGTTATTTTTATCAAACACAAAAACATTAATTACTGCACTACCCGCTTCATTTGGCGTCCAAGTTTGCGTGTAAAGCATATTACTTTGATCAATTGCTTTTTCTGCTAATTTAGTACTATTAACCCAAAACTCAACTTTAGATGCTAACTCACCCTCAATGTTGGCTTTGATTACAATCGCTTCATTAACCTTCAGCAACTGACCCGCCATTGGCGATAAAATAGATACTTCTGTTACATCAGGCTCAGGAGACGGCTCACCAGAACACTCAGTTAAAGCCCAAAACCATGAATCAGCACTTGGTGCTTCCCAAATACCTGGGTTATTTTGAGCAATAAAGCACTGGCCGTCATAGGAGACAACATCGCCATTTTTGACTTGTGTTGTGCCAGGAATGAAAGGAATAATACCGTCAAGATCTGGGTTCGGATTAGGTTCAGGCTCAGGATCTGGAGTCGGGTTTGGATTGGGCTCACCAGTACATTCAGCAGACTCCCAAAACCATGAATCAGCACTTGGAGACTCCCATATTCCAGGGTTATTTTTGGCAATAAAACATGCGCCATTATAAGAAACCACATCACCATTTTGAACTATTGTTTCTCCAGGAACAAAAGAAACAATACGAGCGTCAGCTGCATAAACATTACTACTAAGAATAGCGCTAAATAGAGCTGCTGTTATTTTATTTATTTTTTTCACTTAACTTCCTAAGTATGTCCACTCGTTTTAACAAATCTAAAGCTCTCATCCTCATAAGTACCGATTGTTGTATTCCATACAACTTACTTATATTTAGCCTTTGTTTTCACTAATGAAGCGTTACTAACCAATATAATTTTATACATTGTACAATTAAAAATTATAGCTATCACTAGATTAACTAATAGATTATGTAACAAACAGTTAAAGTGTTGCACTAAATGTAACAGCCGCTATCCATATCCTTTTTAAGCAATTACCCTTATCTAATAAAAGGCTTACGTGGAATAAAACGGGATTTTAAAATATCCTTTCAATTAATAATTGGTTTTTATTTTTAGTTCAAATATGAAATTATTTAATTTTTACTGCTGAATAATACATCTGACATCGATGACAATTGCTTAATCTCATTTGATAATGAATAACGTATTATTAAAGATTAAAGCTTTTTGTCGGTTGGAAATGAGGTAACATAGTGCCATCACTGCTAACGTATTAGATAGCAATTTTCTGAATGAGATTAAGGTAAAATCAATGGATTACCAACATTACTATGAAGCTATGATCGAAATATTGGTTGATAATTTTGATACGGATATTGGTGAGTACAATGGTAAAATTGAGCTGTCTGTTGATGAATATAACGACAGTTGCACCATTGCCAAAGAATTTAATGTCGCTTATAACCCAGAACACACAGTATTAGAAGTGTTACAACAATCAACGCCTGAAGTCGCTGAAATAACATCTTATATTGTTTCAGCCCCTGCATTAGGTTGTCTTATTGATTATTTAGAAGATGAATTGATTGTTGATTTTGAAGATTAATCCTCTTCGCTAACACCTTATTTTAAAAAGCTAACAGTTATTGCTGTTAGCTTTTTTATTAGCTCAATACTTATATAGCCACAATGACTATCCTTAGGCACATAGTTAATGTCTTACAGGTAAATTTATCATTAAAGGTCTTAATTATTATAAATATCAATTGAAGATTAATTTTTGTTCGATACCATAAGACAACCAACTACTCATAATTGCTATCCCATGACAAATAGCATAAGGCAAAGGATGCAGCCCAAAATCTATATCAAACTAGAAGGTATTACTTGGAAAGTGACCACGAATGGCCAATGGCTACCACTGAGTCCATCTGAAACGATTGATATTGAATTACCTTTCATTTGTGAGCACACACATTTTAACGATATTATCAGTATTCATTTTAATGAAAGCGAGATCTTGACGGACTAAGGCTAGCACATTTCCCCTAACTATCACTCAATATTCATACCGTACTCGCTGTTACTACAGCGGGTTTGAGAAAAAATAACATCTAACGCTTTTATATCCACAACGTCTTTATATATCCCAATGATTGATGTAATTAATCTCTTCACAGCACTAATAATGTAGCTAGCTTCTCTATTCACATACCGGCACCTGATATAAAAAGCTCACCTCTTATAATAACCATGACTTTCACATTTTCATGGATAAATTAATGTTAGATTCTGACCTTAAAATATCTCAATGGCGGCAACAACGTAAAAAAGGGCTATTTAATTTTATCATAAGCCATTATTTTTTAGGAGGTTTAGGTTTCTTAGGAGGAAAAACACTGGAAAGATTATCATTCTCTGATGATGATTTAGATTTACTGTTCGCCAAAGAATTATTAATCACGTTTATGACTCTTAGCATTATAATTCCATTAGTTGGCCTTTTTTTTTGGTACTGGAATGAACGTAAATATCATCGCCATAATGAAAAATACAATTCACATACTACCGAAAAAAAATCATGACTAAAAAAGGATTTTAATAATGAATACCCGACAAAAAATTGCTCTCGGACTAGGCTCAGGATTACTTATCGGTTCCGTTGCAACAGTATTGCCCACTTTTCAATTTGGTTGTTTTGTACTCGGATTAATCTTATTCAATTACGTTATTCTTACTAAGAAAAACTAACGTTTAGCAATAACAGCAAATTTATATTGGCACAACAATATCACAGGCATAACGCAGGCAGTAGTCGTAATAATGTCACTTAACGTATGGTACTTCAGATACATCATTAAAGCGGCATAACCCACCATAGAAAGCACCATCCCCCTTCTTAATTTGGGGGTATATACAAGAAAGTAGCCAATAAAAACAAGCGCAATGGCGGTATGGGTACTGTAATCCAAATTAAATGCTGGCCAAATCCCCAACGCATTATCAAAAAACATAACTGCATAAATAAAAGCCGTTGAGAGCAAGACTCCACTCAGCGCGAATAACCCACTTCTCATCCCCTGCTCACGTCCTAATTGCACCATGCTAATAACGCATATAATGACGATCATTGGAGTATAAATATCAGCAACAAAAGCCCATTGTTCAAAAGTCATTATTGGTATTTTCCAAATAAATAATACCTATATTCACATAGATAATGGGGTATTTCATCTGTTTTAAGTGCGAGGTGCGAGGTGCGAGGTGCGAGGTGCGAGGTGCGAGGTGCGAGGTGCGAAAATTTAAGTTAACTTTATAGTACCAGTCAAATAATCAAGTTATTTAGTAAGGTTGGTTTGGACATTAGTGGATTTGAACCCGCTTTTATTGCACCAATTAAATACATCGCTATTTTATTCAGACGCAAAAAAGCCAACATCTAAATGTTGGCTTTTTAAGAATTTGGCGGAGAGATAGGGATTTGAACCCTAGATACGCTATAAACGTATGCTGGTTTTCAAGACCAGTGCTTTCAACCGCTCAGCCATCTCTCCATGCGGCGTATAATACAATTCACATTAGCTACTGTAAACTAAAAAACGGTCAACTGATTAATTTTAAAACGTTTTTTAATGTATTTTACCTAACAGATACAGTTAGATAACTAAAACCATTCATCTGTGGTTATTAAATGCACACTTTCTATATTTCTCTTTTAGCGTTGCTATCTTTATTTTCGTTATCTCAGTAGTGATCCGTTATAATAGAAATAGTTATCTCATTATTAGACTGAAAAACACATGGCAAACAAACCAGACTTTACGGAAGAAGAATACCAAGCTTTTGCTCAGCTAATGGATTCCTATAATCGAACCTTTGCAATTTCACTCACCACCCTCCTTTTGTCTATTCTAGGTTTTATTATTGCTGAAACTCAAATAGGTTACGTCATCACTGATACTATTCGATGGGTATTTGGCTTATTGGTTGTATTACCTTTAACGATTACCGTTATTGGCTCAAAACGGGATTTTAATAATTTGGCATTTAGCATGCCAAAAACAATTCTCTATTCAGCACTTAATGCAGTAAGCCTAATTACTATCGTTGCGCTGGTTTTTAACCTTAATTAACACTTCTCATCCTCTCCTCCATTTATTTGATTCCAATAATGAACCGCCAACTCACTGACGGTTCAAAATAAATAAACCACTAATACAATGATAATAAACAAATAAATCATAACGTGCATTTTAAATGACTCTTTTGCATTGACAGATATTTCTTCGAGGCATAACATGCATTCAAAATACAACTTAAAGCGTTAGAGGAATTTTAAAATGGCTGTTCATGTTAAAAACAATATTACTTGGGTTGGACAACGTGATTGGGAAGTACGTGATTTTCATGGCACAGAATATAAAACAACCCGTGGTACGAGCTATAATAGTTATCTAATTCGTGAAGGCAAGAATGTGCTCATCGATACCGTTGATCACAAATTCACATTAGCTTTCCTACAAAATTTAGAACAAGAAATTGATCTTAACGACATTGATTTTATTGTTATTAACCATGCAGAAGAAGATCATGCTGGTGCGCTAAGTGAATTAATGAGCCGTATTCCTAATACACCTATCTATTGTACTGAAAACGCAATTGACTCAATCGTTGGTCATCACCACCACCCAGAATGGAACTTTAACACCGTAAAAACGGGTGACACGCTTGATATTGGTAATGGTAAAGCATTAGTGTTTGTTGAAACGCCAATGTTGCACTGGCCTGATAGTATGATGACTTACATGACCGAAGATGCAGTTCTATTTAGTAATGATGCTTTTGGTCAACATTACTGTGATGAGCGTTTATTTAATGACGAAGTTGACCAAAACGAATTGCTTGATCAGTGTTTACGTTATTACTCAAATATTTTGACGCCATTTAGCCCACTTGTTACCAATAAGATTAAAGAGGTTCTAAGCTTTAACCTTCCAGTTGATATGGTTGCCACTTCACACGGTGTCATTTGGCGTGATAACCCAACTCAAATTATTGAAAAATATCTTGAATGGGCTAATCAATATCAAGAAAACCGTATCACTATTTTCTATGATTCTATGTCAAATAACACCCGTATGATGGCTGATGCTATTGCCCAAGGGATCACCGAAGAAGATGATCAAGTCATTGTGCGTATTTTCAATGTTGCTCGTCATGATAAAAATGAAATTCTTGCTAATATGTTCCGTTCTAAAGGGGTACTTGTCGGCTCATCAACAATGAATAACGTCATGATGCCTAAAGTTGCTGGCCTACTAGAAGAAATCACAGGCTTACGTTTTAAAAATAAAAAAGCAGGTGCCTTTGGTAGCTACGGTTGGAATGGTGGTGCTGTTGATCGTATTCACGCGCGTTTAACTGATGCTGGTTTCTTCACGACTATTGGTCTTAAAACCAAGTGGCGTCCAGATGGCAAAGCATTACAAGAGTGTCGTGATCATGGTAAAAAAATCGCTAAAGAGTGGGCTCAAAATGAACGCCCTTATGATCATTACACACCTTTCACTACCGAAGTAACGCCAGCAGCAACAATACAAGTCGCGATTGATGCTCCTGAAATAATCGAACAAGCAAGTGTTGTTGAAGTAGAGCCAACAACAGAGACAGCAGTTAAATGTTGTGCACAAGCTGCAGGTGGCCAGAAAATGTTATGCACGGTTTGTCAGTGGGTTTACGATCCTGCACTTGGTGAACCAAATCAAGATGTTGCCCCTGGTACTGCTTGGGAAGATGTGCCAGATAGTTTCCTATGCCCTGAGTGTGGTATTGGTAAAGAAGTATTTGAACCTATTAACTAAATGAAATGAGAGCTAACAATGTCAAATCCAATTATTGTCATTGGTAGTGGCTTCGCTGCTTACCAATGGGTGAAATCGTTTAGAAAACTGGATCAACATACTGCCATTACTTTAGTAACCGCGGATCAAGGTGCTGATTATTCTAAACCAGAACTAAGCCATGTCTTTAGTCGTAGCCAACAAGCAACAGATCTTATTAAACAAACTGCCGCTGAGTTTGCAGCAGAATATAATATTAAGCTAATAACAAAAACGGCTATTAAAGAAATTAATACCACACAGCAATGGGTGTATTTTAATCAGCAACAATTGCATTATTCTTCATTAATAATTGCCACTGGTGCTACTTCATTTATACCAACATTTGCAGGTAATGCGACAGATAAAATCATCACATTAAATAGTCTGTCTGAATTACAACAAAATCAATCACAAATAAATGCCGCAAAGCATATTACTATTTTAGGTGCGGGTTTAATTGGTACTGAAATCGCGATTGATTTAGCCACCGCTGGTAAACAAATTACATTATGCGATAAAGCCGCTGCCATGATGCCCGCTTTACTGCCAGAATTTATTGCCGCAGAGTTGTATCAAATATTAAGTCAAAAAGAAATAGATCTTCAGCTAAACGCTACCATAAATGAAATTAATTCTGATGGCAAAAAGATGATAATTTCACAGCAAGGTAGAGAAGATATAAATACAGATATCGTTATTGCAGCGATGGGACTAGCACCAAGAATTGATTTAGCAAAACAAGCCGGAATCAGTACTAATCGAGGTATTATAGTTAATAATATGCTACAAACCTCCGCTAATAATGTATACGCTATTGGCGATTGTGCTGAAATCAATGGTAAAATTAGTGCGTTTATTCAACCCATCATGTTATCAGCGATGGCACTGGCTAAAACATTAGCAGGAACACCGACGCCATTATCACTACCACCAATGTTAATTAAAGCAAAAACGCCATGGTTGCCATTAAGTTTAGCGGGGATCACAACCGCTATGGATATCCATTGGCAAGTTGAACGAGATCATGAAGGCTATATTGCAAAGGCACATACAGCAGATCAGACTCTTATTGGATTTATCGCTTCTCATAATAAACAAAAACAAGTATTTGCATTATTAAGACAATTACCGCCTGCATTATAAATGTAATGGCAAGCAGCATTATTGTTGTTTGCCATTTTTATACTTGATATATACTACTTACTATTGTTAATCATCCATTCTATTTTTATAACTATCAAACTTATCTATCGTTGCAATGTAATGACTCAAGCATTTCACCATGAGGTAAACCGTGGTACTCAATATGATAAGATCGCTTATGTTCATCAAGATTATTCTCTAAGTTTTTTAACATAAGAAGTGCCGTATTTCGACTACAAAAAAATGCATCGACAAAAGTAAGTAGTTCACCACACTTAAGTTTTATCAGACATAATGTCAAGGAAGGTAACTTATCAATCATTTTTTTTATGGAATCACTAGGATCATTACCAATTGCTGTTTTCACATCATAAATATGTATTTCTGGAAATAGTATTGTATCTTTAGCAATTTCTTGTTCAAATAAACTTTCTATAATAAAAGCCGCATCATTAATATGTACGGTTTTTATACATTCATCAAACTCAGATAAATAATTTATTAACTTATTGGGCTCTTTAATGAATGAATTAATACAATCTAATGTATCATGATGGCTATGATTAAAATTTTTCATCATTTTGTCCTTATATTATTCTTTCTATATTAAATACCTATATTTAATGAATTGATAGTAACTAAAATGGAAATTACCTTTATAAAAAATAAAATATCAACGACACTAGTTGATAGTAAAAATTATTTTAGCAATAACAATACATAACCAATATTATCTACTGTGAAGTCTCTATTTGGCTTCACTCTACTGGACTTGAACCAGTGACATCTGAATTAACAGTCCGCTAATCTTCCAATAAAGAAGCACCAACTGAACTAAGAGGGAATTGTATGGTGGTGGATCAAGTACCCGGCACTGTCGCAACCTCAAAACCTAGCACACCAAAATCCAGACGTAAAAAAGCCCGCAATTTCTTGCGGACCTCTCTATTTGGCTTCACTCTACTGGACTTGAACCAATGACATGTGAATTAACAGGCCGCTAAGCTCCCCAATAAAGAGTACCAACTGAACTAAGAAGGAATTATATGATGGTGGGAGTTAGCTTCACACATTCTCGCATTCTCGAAGCATCAAAATCCAGACGTAAAAAAGCCCGCAATTTCTTGCGGGCCTCTCTATTTGGCTCCCTCTACTGGACTTGAACCAGTGACATACGGATTAACAGTCCGCCGTTCTACCAACTGAACTAAGAAGGAATTATATGGTGGTGGGAGAAGGATTCGAACCTTCGAAGGCAGTGCCGGCAGATTTACAATCTGCTCCCTTTGGCCACTCGGGAATCCCACCGAAATTTAATGGTGCCGACTACCGGAGTCGAACTGGTGACCTACTGATTACAAGTCAGTTGCTCTACCTACTGAGCTAAGTCGGCACAAAATTTCGTTACATAGCATGTTAATATTAATCAACACTATGTCTTTATGTTGGCGGAGCGGACGGGACTCGAACCCGCGACCCCCGGCGTGACAGGCCGGTATTCTAACCAACTGAACTACCGCTCCAATTCTTTATGAAATTCGATTTAAATCAAACTTCTAGAATATGGCGGAGAGATAGGGATTTGAACCCTAGATACGCTATAAACGTATGCTGGTTTTCAAGACCAGTGCTTTCAACCGCTCAGCCATCTCTCCAATGCCGCGTATAATATAGTGCGACCCTTTCCTTGTAAAGCAATAATATTAAAAAGCTTTTTAAGTGATCACCAATTAATCAAAGCTTATTAATATCATTCAATTTGGTGTTTTATACAACAAATCATAAGCCAATATAATGGGGTGACTAGATTTCAAAAGGATCACCCTCCATAACAAATGACAGCAAGATCTCGCCAATAAAGAAGCACCAACTAAACTATGCCACTTCATGGTGGGATCTAGCACTTTACACTCTCGCAGCCTCGAAACTCGAAACTACATTGACTAAAATCCAGACGTAAAAAAGCCCACAATTTCTTGCGGGCTTCTCTATTTGGCTTCACTCTACTGGACTTGAACCAGTGACATGTGAATTAACAGTCCGCTAAGCTCCCCAATAAAGAGTACCAACTGAACTAAGAAGGAATTATATGGTGGTGGATCAAGTACCCTGCAACCTCAAAACCTAGCACCTAGCACCTAGCACCTAGCACCTAGCACCTAGCACCTAGCACCTAGCACACCAAAATCCAGACGTAAAAAAGCCCACAATTTCTTGCGGGCTTCTCTATTTGGCTTCACTCTACTGGACTTGAACCAGTGACATCTGAATTAACAGTCCGCTAAGCTCTCCAATAAAGAGTACCAACTGAACTAAGAAGGAACTATATGGTGGTGGATCAAGTACCCTGCACTATCGAAACCTCAAAACCTATCACCTAGCACACCAAAATCCAGACGTAAAAAAGCCCGCAATTTCTTGCGGGCTTCTCTATTTGGCTTCACTCTACTGGACTTGAACCAGTGACATGTGAATTAACAGTCCGCTAAGCTCCCCAATAAAGAGTACCAACTGAACTAAGAAGGAACTATATGGTGGTGGATCAAGTACCCTGCACTATCGAAACCTCAAAACCTATCACCTAGCACACCAAAATCCAGACGTAAAAAAGCCCGCAATTTCTTGCGGGCTTCTCTATTTGGCTTCACTCTACTGGACTTGAACCAGTGACATGTGAATTAACAGTCCGCTAAGCTCCCCAATAAAGAGTACCAACTGAACTAAGAAGGAACTATATGGTGGTGGATCAAGTACCCTGCACTATCGAAACCTCAAAACCTATCACCTAGCACACCAAAATCCAGACGTAAAAAAGCCCGCAATTTCTTGCGGGCTTCTCTATTTGTCTTCACTCTACTGGACTTGAACCAATGACATATGAATTAACAGTCCGCTCAGCTCCCCAATAAAGAGTACCAACTGAGCTAAGAAGGAATTATATGATGGTGGGAGAAGGATTCGCTTCTTTATCATTCAACAGTTGCCAAATTTCAGACGTAAAAAAGCCCGCAATTTCTTGCAGGCTTCTCTATTTGGCTCCCTCTACTGGACTTGAACCAGTGACATACGGATTAACAGTCCGCCGTTCTACCAACTGAACTAAGAAGGAATTATATGGTGGTGGGAGAAGGATTCGAACCTTCGAAGGCAGTGCCGGCAGATTTACAATCTGCTCCCTTTGGCCACTCGGGAATCCCACCGAAATTTAATGGTGCCGACTACCGGAGTCGAACTGGTGACCTACTGATTACAAGTCAGTTGCTCTACCTACTGAGCTAAGTCGGCACAAAATTTCGTTACATAGCATGTTAATATTAATCAACACTATGTCTTTATGTTGGCGGAGCGGACGGGACTCGAACCCGCGACCCCCGGCGTGACAGGCCGGTATTCTAACCAACTGAACTACCGCTCCAATTCTTTATGAAATTCGATTTAAATCAAACTTCTAGAATATGGCGGAGAGATAGGGATTTGAACCCTAGATACGCTATAAACGTATGCTGGTTTTCAAGACCAGTGCTTTCAACCGCTCAGCCATCTCTCCAATGCCGCGTATAATATAGTGCGACCCTTTCCTTGTAAAGCAATAATATTAAAAAGCTTTTTAAGTGATCGCCAATTAATCAAAGCTTATTAATATCATTCAATTTGGTGTTTTATACAACAAACCACAAGCCAATATAATGAGGTGACTAGATTTCAAAAGGATCACCCTCCATAACGAATGACTGTAAGATCTCACCAATAAAGAAGCACCAACTGAACTAACTGGGGATTATACGGTGGTGGGATCTAGCACTTTACACTCTCGCAGCCTCGAAACTCGAAACTCGAAACTACATTGACTAAAATCCAGACGTAAAAAAGCCCGCAATTTCTTGCGAGCTTCTCTATTTGGCTTTGCTTTTCAGGATTTTAACCAGTGACATATAATTAACAGGCCACAACTTTTTCCAATAAAGATCACCAGTAGAACTAAAAATATGGTGGTGGGAGAAGGATTCGAACCTTCGAAGGCAGTGCCGGCAGATTTACAATCTGCTCCCTTTGGCCACTCGGGAATCCCACCGAAATTTAATGGTGCCGACTACCGGAGTCGAACTGGTGACCTACTGATTACAAGTCAGTTGCTCTACCTACTGAGCTAAGTCGGCACAAAATTTCGTTACATAGCATGCTAATAAATAACACTATGTCTTTATGTTGGCGGAGTGGACGGGACTCGAACCCGCGACCCCCGGCGTGACAGGCCGGTATTCTAACCAACTGAACTACCACTCCAATTCTTTATGAAACCCGATTATATCGCATTTCTAGAATTTGGCGGAGAGATAGGGATTTGAACCCTAGATACGCTATAAACGTATGCTGGTTTTCAAGACCAGTGCTTTCAACCGCTCAGCCATCTCTCCAATGCCGAGAATAATAACGGCTTCCAGTTACTCTGTAAACTCTTTATTTATAAAGAATAACTCAAGCGAACAGCCTTTGTTCAATTCGATCCTTCTCTGTCCAATTATGAGTATTGTTTACGTCGATGACTGGCTGACTGCAATAATATGTCATAAAAAGCTTTCGCTGCTGGACCTGTCTTAGCTCCTTTGGGAAGCGTTAAGTGCATCGGTACTTGGTACTTTTGTGCATGCTCTACTTCAAGTACAACCACTTGAGTTTTATTCCTATCCCTCACCATATGCTCCGGTATACGACAAAAACCAACACCTTGCTCCACCGCTTGAAATGCATGAGCAAAATTGTCAACAGTAATACGTTGTCTCGACTTCAACCAACCAACATCTTGCTGATGTTTTTTTGTCGGTTCATAACCTAAATCTCTAATCACTATTTGAGGAAGTGTCGATATTTCAGCAAGAGATACTATATTTTTTAAGGCTAACGGATGAGTCACAGCGACTATTGGCACCATTGTTATAACACCAAAAGCTTCTGCTGAATAATTTGTTACAGGTAAATTAATAATTGAAATATCGGCTCGCTCATTAATTACCATATCTGTGGTTTTTGTTAATGATGTTTCAACGACTTGAACAGATGTTGCACCATTAATATTTACGTACTGTTCCATCGGCTTATAAAGCCAAGCTAAATCACATAAATGGTCAACAGCAATGGTTATTTCAGATTCAAACCCTTTGGAAAGCTGCTGACTTATATTTTCCAATTCACGCGCTTGCTCTAGCATCGTCGTTGCACGCCGTAACAAAGATTTACCGTCTTCTGTTAATACTGCTCGACGTCCTTGAACCTCAATAAGAATAATACCTAATTGTGATTCTAGCTTTTTAACTGAATAAATAAGTGTGGTATGGCTTTTGTTTAATACAATTGCTGCCGCTTGAAAACTACCTGCACGATCGATTTCATATAATGTTAACCACTGGTCTAACGTACTTTTAAGTCTCATATGTCTAATTTTTTCACACTTAAATGCAATATTATGAACTTTTCTGTTTATTTTTTATAGACAATAATGAGTAAAACACAAACTCACACATAAAAGAGACAATCTGATGGCTAAATTACTACAAGTTGATTTCGAATTTAATGGGCCTTTTGGCGAAAATATGACTGCGGCATTGACGGAGCTTGCTAAATCTATAAATCAAGAACCAGGTATGATCTGGAAAATTTGGACTGAAAATGCACAACAAAAATTAGCTGGCGGTATCTACCTTTTTGAAACTGAAGCAACAGCAAAAGCCTATTTAGCGATGCACACAGTACGCTTACAACAATTAGGAGTATCTGAAGTACGTGGTGTTATTTTTGATATTAATCAACCACTGACTAATATTAATCAAGGCCCAATAACTAACACCATCCAGCACTAAAACTATAACATGACTAACAAAACGTTTTTAACATTCCACGGCTATATTTATTTACTATTTGCATTAGCGCTTTTTTTTATTCCTAACATAATATGGCCGATGTATGGCGTTGAAATAAATGATAAATATACTTATTTTTTATCCCAACACACTACAATATTTTTAGGCGGTATTGCCGTAATTAACTTACAACTAAGAGAAATTGAGTCTGGTACTACTGCAAAAAAACTGTTCATTGCATTATTAACGTTAAATATTTTAGGTGCTTTAATTACTGTTTATGCTGGCATAACTGGAATTTTTGTTGGTTTCGGATGGAGTGATCCTGCATTTTTCATTACTCTTTCGATTTTCACCTATCTACAATTTAAAAAACAATAAAGAGCACCAACTAAACTAACTGGGGATTATACGGTAGTGGGATCTAGCACTTTACACTCTCGCAGCCTCGAAACCTCACTTCATCAAAATACAGACGTAAAAAAGCCCGCAATTTCTTGCGGGCTTCTCTATTTGTCTTCACTCTACTGGACTTGAACCAATGACATATGAATTAACAGTCCGCTCAGCTCCCCAATAAAGAGTACCAACTGAACTAAGAAGGAATTATATGATGGTGGGAGTTAGCTTCACACATTCTCGTATTCTCGAAGCATCAAATTTCAAACGTAAAAAAGCCCGCAATTTCTTGCGGGCTTCTCTATTTGGCTTCACTCTACTGGACTTGAACCAGTGACATCTGAATTAACAGTCCGCTAAGCTCCCCAATAAAGAGTACCAACTGAACTAAGAAGGAATTATATGGTGGTGGTTCAAGTACCCTGCAACCTCAAAACCTAGCACCTAGCACCTAGCACCTAGCACACCAAAATCCAGACGTAAAAAAGCCCGCAATTTCTTGCGGGCTTCTCTATTTGGCTCCCTCTACTGGACTTGAACCAGTGACATGTGAATTAACAGTCCGCTAAGCTTCCCAATAAAGAGTACCAACTGAATTAAGAAGGAATTATATGATGGTGGGAGTTAGCTTCACACATTCTCGTATTCTCGAAGCATCAAATTTCAAACGTAAAAAAGCCCGCAATTTCTTGCGGGCTTCTCTATTTGGCTTCACTCTACTGGACTTGAACCAGTGACATCTGAATTAACAGTCCGCTAAGCTCCCCAATAAAGAGTACCAACTGAACTAAGAAGGAATTATATGGTGGTGGTTCAAGTACCCTGCAACCTCAAAACCTAGCACCTAGCACCTAGCACCTAGCACACCAAAATCCAGACGTAAAAAAGCCCGCAATTTCTTGCGGGCTTCTCTATTTGGCTCCCTCTACTGGACTTGAACCAGTGACATGTGAATTAACAGTCCGCTAAGCTTCCCAATAAAGAGTACCAACTGAATTAAGAAGGAATTATATGATGGTGGGAGTTAGCTTCACACATTCTCGTATTCTCGAAGCATCAAATTTCAAACGTAAAAAAGCCCGCAATTTCTTGCGGGCTTCTCTATTTGGCTTCACTCTACTGGACTTGAACCAGTGACATGTGACTTAACAGACCGCTAAGCTTCCCAATAAAGAGTACCAACTGAATTAAGAAGGAATTATATGATGGTGGGAGAAGGATTCGCTTCTTTATCATTCAACAGTTGCCAAATTTCAGACGTAAAAAAGCCCGCAATTTCTTGCAGGCTTCTCTATTTGGCTCCCTCTACTGGACTTGAACCAGTGACATACGGATTAACAGTCCGCCGTTCTACCAACTGAACTAAGAAGGAATTATATGGTGGTGGGAGAAGGATTCGAACCTTCGAAGGCAGTGCCGGCAGATTTACAATCTGCTCCCTTTGGCCACTCGGGAATCCCACCGAAATTTAATGGTGCCGACTACCGGAGTCGAACTGGTGACCTACTGATTACAAGTCAGTTGCTCTACCTACTGAGCTAAGTCGGCACAAAATTTCGTTACATAGCATGTTAATATTAATCAACACTATGTCTTTATGTTGGCGGAGCGGACGGGACTCGAACCCGCGACCCCCGGCGTGACAGGCCGGTATTCTAACCAACTGAACTACCGCTCCAATTCTGTATGAAACTCGATTAAATCAAACTTCTAGAATATGGCGGAGAGATAGGGATTTGAACCCTAGATACGCTATAAACGTATGCTGGTTTTCAAGACCAGTGCTTTCAACCGCTCAGCCATCTCTCCAATGCGGCGAATAATATAGTTGGTGAAGCTAACTGTAAAGTAAAAATCGTAAAAAAAACATCAACTGCACTTTTATCAATCAATCATGACTAAAAACAATCAAAATAAGATCAATAAGCTCATAATCCTAGAATTTCATCTATATTTATCGATGATTTAATGATTAAGATTCACTAGAGTTACACAATAGATAACGATGTAAAAATCGTTACACAACATAATAGTTAAAATTTACATCCTTGTTACTTATTAATGATGCAGGTAAACTTAACCTCATTGTTACTCATTCTGGTCTTATAAATGATCACCATAAAAAACATCGCTGCTTTAATACTAATCTCTATAGCGATCAGCGGCTGTTGCCAATCTCAAGGTACAGTTATTCAAGCCCATGGTAATATTGAAACAACACAGAGTATTCACCGTTAACTACCCTTTCGAGCCCTATCACTAAAATCATTATTTAACTCAATAATTAATACTTTGATCTTGCTCCAAATTTAAATCAAAAAGCAAACGTTTGCTTTGTTACGTATCACACTTCCATTCGATATATGCATTTGACATCATTAATTACTACATCAAGGTTATTCCTTGGGGGTATTTTATTCGCAGAAATTAATCTGTGAGTAAATCAAATGAAAAAAGAAATATTGGCGATTGCTATTTCATCCCTGCTTATGAGTAGCTTAGCTCATTCTGCAACTATTTATAAAAAAGATAATGGCGATAGATTAGATATCTATGGTGGCGCTGAAATTGGCGGAACCATTGTCACAAATAGAGATAAATCCCCTTTTGGCGACAAATCTAAATCCTATGTTGATGACTCTTTTGGAACCATTGGTATAAAAGGACAAACTAATAAATTTTATGCCAAATTAGAAATTGATGCAGAACGCACTGATTGGACTTATGAAAATAATTTTAGATTAGTCATTGATAAAGCTTATATCGGATATTTCTTAACAGATAAACAAACAGTCGAATTTGGACGAACAGATACAGCCTATGATCACTATGATGCTTTTGGCGATTTCTCAAATGAATTAGCCGACGAAGTATCAGAAGCGGGAGATCAAGATAATACGATTAAATACCGTGGTGAATTTGGCGCTTTAAAAGTTGGAATTTCATATTCAGCAAAAGGTTGGGATTACGAACAAGACGCGCAATCAATGTATGATGAAAATGGCATATTTTTAGGGAAAAAAGGATCATACGTAACTGATTCTCGAGAAGGTGAAGTTATAAATGGCTATGCTGGCTATTTTACTAACAATCTCACCATTATAGCTGCTGCTGAAACCGTCCATAATCGTGGTGAATTATATTCATTACACGGCAAGTATAAAATTAACAAATTTGCTATTGGTGGGTTTACCTCTTATTCCGACCGTGATGGTGTAAACAAAAATAGCATGACCTATGTATTATCGGGCTCTTACGACATTACAAGCCAATTAACAGGTTATATTGTAGGTAATATTTACAATGACGATAATAACGACAAAGATGACCAACATGTTGTCGTTGGTACGCAATATATGTATGCCAAGAATGTAAAACTCGTTGCTGAAGCTGCAATGGGGGGTAATACAGGTACACTAGGTTATTTAAAAGCATATTATTGGTTTTAAATAACATCAGATATTTTAACTCATTGAATGATACTTATATATTGTTATACACATGGAACGTAACTCATGAAAAAAAATATTTTAGCAATAATTATTGGTGCCACCATTTCATCATTTAGTTTTCAACTATGTGCTGCTGATAATCAAAATGAACTAAAAACATTATCCATTCAACAGATTCAAGGTAATGACGAATACTCTCCTGTTGACGGCATTGATGTTCCTAATAAACAACATGTATCCACTTACCGCTATAACGTTAAAGGGATTATTACTGCTATTCAGCAACACAATTTAGGTAAAGATCTGCAGCAAGGCTTTTTCATGCAAGCCATGACGGATAATAATCCTGCAACTTCTGATGGTATTTTTGTTCAAACAACAGCAATTAATAACTTAAAGGTAGGACAAGAGATAAACCTTACTGCCAGAGTTAGTGAAGATTATCATTGGACTAAATTAATTGATGTTGCAGACATCCAACTAAGTAAAGTTGATAATAAATTACCACCAGTAACCGTTTTAACATTTGATGATGCCAATAAATTTGATTTAGAACGTTACGAAGGAATGCTAGTACGCATTAATGAGAATTCAGATCTAAACGTCACGAAAAATTATGGTTTTGATTTTAATTCATATCGTAACAACATGTTACTTTCACATGGGACTGTAAACGTACACCCTAATCAAACACAAGCACCAACAACCTCTCATACATATCAGTCCAATGATTTATTAGTTATTGAGTCTTTTACCAAAGCTGCAAACGGTGATATTCCTTGGTACCCAACCTTTGGTAAAGATAACGGCACCGGAACAACTGATAATTATATTCGTATTGGTGATGTCGTTAATGGCTTAGAAGGTGTAATTGGTTATTCTTATGGTGATTACCGTTTCTATGTCACGAATAAAGCTGATACAAATACATTTATTCATACAAATGATAGAACCTACGCGCCAGAATTAAAACAAGGCGGTGATTTACGTATTGCTAGTTTTAATGTTCTGAATTACTTCAACTCTCCCTTTACAGGTGAAACTCAAAACCCGCTAAAACAAAATAGAGGGGCGACAACTCAAACCGAATTTGATCTTCAAAGCAGTAAAATAGCCAATGCCATTGTACGTATGAATGCTGATATTGTCGGTTTAATGGAAATTGAAAATAATGGCTTTCAATCGGATTCTGCCGTTAATGATCTCGTAACTAAAATTAATGATCGCATTAAAGATCCCACTGAGCATTATGCGTATGTAAAACCTAATAATGATGAAAAATTTGTTGGCGGTGATGCCATTTCAAGCCAAGTAATTTATAAACCAAGTAAAGTCACATTAGAGCAATACCGTATAATAAAAATGCCAGAGCAACATGCTCCTGAAGTTAAATATACCGATGAAAAAGGTAAACAAAAAATAGAAAGTGGTAGTAATCATCAACGTGATACTATTGCTCCAACCTTTAAAATCAAAGGTACAGATAAGACGTTAACCATCTCTGTTAACCATTTTAAATCCAAAGGTTCTACTTGCTGGGAAGATGTTAACACTGGAAAACAACTTGATGCAGATAAACAAGGCTCATGCGAAAACTTGCGGGTTGCTGCCGCAGAACATTTAGGTGAAATATTAGCTAAAATTCCAGGATCTAAAGTTATTATTGGCGATCTAAATTCGTACGCAAATGAAGATCCTGTAATAATATTAACTAATCGTAATAATGTACCTAAAGATCATACTATCAAAGCTGCAGGGTATACCTATATTGGTGGTAATCAAGAAACTGGAACACCATTATATGGACCAGAAGGTAAAGTGATTAATAAAAGTTATGGTTACACTAATATCATCCGTCAATTACATCCTGATTCATACAGCTTCTCATATCAAAATAATATTGGTACATTAGATTATATTCTATTATCACCGGATCTAAAAAGTAAGGTTATCGATGCTAAAGATTGGAATATTAATGCTGGAGAAACTACGTTATTAGAATATGCAGATAAAAATAATTGCAATAAAGGCACATGTTCTCCTCGTTATAAAGATATTTACCGAGCATCTGATCACGATCCGGCTGTCATGGATTTAAAAATTACAAAACCAGTAAAAGATGAAACAAAAGATAAACACTCAGGCGGTTCAACAGGTTTAATGGGACTAATCTCCTTATTTGGAATATTTCTATTAAGAAAAAAGAATAATAAATAACCAATATAAAAAGAGGCTGAGTAAGCCTCTTTTTTTTGGAAAGTAATATTACTGATAATTCTAATAATTATTGATTTCTTCATACTTGCAATGTGATGCTTATCATAAAATCAAATCCTACATAGTGATGTAATCATGCTTCGTCTATTTTAGGATACTAATTACATGCTGAGTTCTACAAAATCACTTTCAATATCATTAAATAAAGCATGGATAAAACCTTTTCTTTATAAATCTGATGTTGAAAAAAGAATTCGTTCCTGGTTTGAAAAGTATAAAACAACCTGTATTCTTGAAATTGAAATAAAAGAAAAAATAATTTCAAGCCCTAAAGTTAGAGTTACAATTGAATATAATAAAATATCAAAAGACACTCATATTGATAGTGAAAAATTAGCAAATATGATTGAAGATCAACTATTCGATTTCTTTGAATATAGAAATATAATAACAATTGATGAAATCATTAAAAAAATACCATTCGAAGACTCACCACAAGATTATTGTCATTCATTAATAATGAAATCATTAAAAAAAGAAATAATTATTGATGACCAATTTAATTTATTGGATCTTAATCATAAATATCCATCAGAATATGATTTACATCGCTTAACTGACTTAAAAGTTGAACGGTTATTATTTCTATCACATATTATAAAATACAATATCAATGTGCATAATGCGTTAGCTATTTAATACACTCAACCACCATCAAAAACAGACTAGCCTTCAACATTTTCTCATCTCGATGGTCGATATATCAAAGCCTCGTTATCATCAACGAGGTTATTCTACAACATACTGATAATCACTCCCCTATTACGCAAATTAAATACATCACTATTTTATTCAGACGTAAAAAAGCCAAATTCTAACGGCTTTCTTAAATTTGGCGGAGCTGATTTGGGTATTAGAGGATTTGAACCCGCTTTTATTACACCAATTAAATACATCGCTATTTTATTCAGACGCAAAAAAGCCAAATTCTAACGGCTTTCTTAAATTTGGCGGAGCTGATTTGGGTATTAGAGGATTTGAACCCGCTTTTATTACACCAATTAAATACATCGCTATTTTATTCAGACGCAAAAAAGCCAACATCTAAGTGTTGGCTTTTTAAGAATGTGGCGGAGAGATAGGGATTTGAACCCTAGATACGCTATAAACGTATGCTGGTTTTCAAGACCAGTGCTTTCAACCGCTCAGCCATCTCTCCATGCGGCGTATACTATAGCGGTCAGTATTATCTGTAAAGGTTTTATTCTATAAAGGAATTTAAGCGAGCGTTTATTACACTGATAATTGAATTTTAGCTGCTTTATCACTCCCTGCATATTACAGAAGGTTAGCTATAATTTAATTTAGCAGCCATTGTTACAATATTGATAAATAATAATATTACGATTTCAAGGAAGATCTCATGAATGTATTAGTTCTTGGTGGCACAGGTGGTATAGGGTTAGCGATCGTTCAACAATTGTTACTCATTAAACCACATGCAAACATCCATGCGACTTTTTTTCACCACCAGCCTCAATATCAACATTCACAGCTACATTGGCATCAATGTGATATTACACTTGAGAATCATATTAAAGCACTAGCAAAACAACTACCTCAACTTGATGTCGTGATCAATGCTGTTGGTATGCTCCATACAACTGAGCATCAACCTGAAAAGTCTATTCAACAATTTGATACGAATTTTTTCCAAACCAACATTCAAACGAATACACTACCTAGCTTATTAATTGCCAAACATTTTATGGCGGCATTAAAAACATCATCACGCAGTTATTTTGTGACTATTTCAGCCAAAGTTGGCAGTATTGAAGATAATAAATTAGGTGGCTGGATCAGTTATCGTAGCTCAAAAGCCGCACTTAATATGGCTATTAAAACTATTAGTATTGAATGGCGCACCAAACTTCCCCATTGTTGTGTTATTGCTTTTCACCCTGGCACAACCGCAAGCCAACTCTCAAAACCATTTCAACGTAATGTTGCGCCCCACAAGTTATTTACCCCCTCTTATACTGCACAATGCTTATTGAGCTTATTAGCACGACTCACACCACAAGAAACGGGGCAATTTTTAAGTTATGACGGTAACACCCTTCCTTGGTGATAGCTTTTAAGCATAAACAATACCGATAGAACACATTTTATATTATTATACATAATGTGAAATTCATCATAATATACAAGCTTATTAATGCTGTTATTTGCGTTTCTTAACCTCAATCAGTACCACTTATTCTCCTTGTTTATTGCGGTAGGTATAATGAAAAAACGTTCTGTTGGCTTTGCTATGACCATTTTAATTATTGGTAATTTGGTCGCTGTACTTTCTGATGCACTAATAAAAACCATGGGCAAAGATGCCGCAGTATTCCAATTTGTCTTTTTCCGCCAATTATCAGCGGTAGTGATCCTGCTTCCTTTTTGTTTACGCGCAACCAAACAAAGTTTTTTAGTCGGCTTAAAATGGCATTGTATGCGTGCTCATGTGTGGTTATTAGGCGCAATATTTATGGTTATTTCTTTAAATACGCTACCACTAGCGACAGCCAATGCTATTTTCTATGCTGCACCCTTGATCATGCTTCCGTTAGCCGTCATGGTTTACGGTGAAAAACTCAGTCGTTATTCTATTGCTGCGGGGATCATCGGTTTTGCCGGCGTGTTAGTTATTGTACGCCCAACAGACATTAGCTGGGCAGCATTAGCCGCGCTCGTGGTTGCATTCACGATTGCTGTAAATAACCTTTTTATTCGCAAATTACCAACCCAACAAAGCGTAGCCCAAACATTGTTACTCACAAACTTAATAGGTATGCCTGCATCACTCGCACTAGCATTATGGGAAAACAAACCATGGGATTGGTCACCTTTGATTACCGCCTCTGGTTCTAGTGCATTAATTTTAGTGTATGCCGCCACATGCGTAGTGGCTTATCGAGCAGCAGAAAGTAATAAAATCGCCAGTGCTGAATATAGCGGCTTAATTGGTGCCGTGATTGTCGGCTATTTCTTATTTAATGAAGTGCCAGATGTAACAACCTTAGTAGGAACAGTAATGATAATTGCGCCATTATTGTGGTTAGCTAAAGTTGAAAGAAAGCAGCATAAAAAAGATTCAATTCAAGCGATTGCTGTTAACGAATAATACAATCTTTCATTGCAGAACTTTCTGCATACAAAGGCTAAGACTCGGAATATGCTATTTTCAGCCACAAGTTATATGTGACTTTAACGTTACTTACATAGGATATCAGTAATGAAAAAAGCACTAAAAATTAATAACATTTATATCAATATGGAAACGATTGTAGCCTTTGATTTAAATTATAAAATAGATGGTCATCGTGCTCTTTATCTATTAACAAATAGCACTGAATTGCCTTTTTTAGAAATTGAAGAAAACGATATAGCAACCGATGATGATACTGACTATCAAGCTCAGAAAGTCATATCAAGTGAATATAACCGAATTAAGCGTGAGTTATGCGTTTATATGGGGATTGTTTTATAAATAAAAAAGCGATAGCCATTCGACTATCGCTTTTCATCTTGCATAATTTTAGATTACGATAAACTTAAACGAGTGCTTTATTAAATCCATCAAGGACGGCAACGGTATTATGGCCTAAGTCATCAACCGCGTAGCCCCCTTCAAAAACAAATAGTGTTGGAATATTTAATAAGCCAATCATCCAACCAATATTTTGATAATCATTACGCATCAATTTAAAGTAACTAATAGGATCATCGGCGAAGGTATCCATACCCAATGATATAACTAACGCTTCAGGTTTATAGTCTGCAATGCGAGTTAATGCTTGCGCTAATACTGGCTCATACACCGACCAATCAGTTGTATGTAGCGGTAATGGCAAGTTTAGATTAAAGCCTAGTCCCTCGCCTTCACCTTCTTCATCAGCAAAACCTAGATAATGTGGATAATCATAATCAGGATCGCCATGAATAGAAGCAAATAACACATCATTACGATGATAGAAAATACTTTGCGTACCATTGCCATGATGGTAATCAATATCCAGGACTGCAACTCGCTTCGCGCCTTGACGAATAAAGCTCTCTGCTGCAATAGCCGCATTATTAGCGTAGCAATAACCCCCCATCAAATCAGAAGCCGCATGATGACCAGGGGGACGACATAGCGCAAACGCGGCATGCTCACCTTGTTTAATTAAATCAACACCAGTTAGTGCACATTCAGTTGCAGCAACAATTGCTTTCCAAGATCCAGCAGTAATAGCAGCGGTCATATCAAAGCTGTAATACCCTAATCGACCTTCGATATCTTTTGGAATACGGTTACGTAAATGACGTGCAGGTGCAAAACAGTATGGCGACGCATCATGTACACCACCAAACGCTTCTACCCACTGATCCCAGCAGCTAGCAAGAAAATCAACATAATCATCAGTATGAACCCAACGCAGTGGCGCATCACCATAACTATTGGGTTCAACCATCGTAAAACCACCGTGGTTATTTAGCGCACTCAGCACCATGTCGGCACGTTCTGGTTTTTCAAAACACGGCGTCGCTTCACCATTTAAAAATTCAAAACGTACATGGTGCAAACGTTGTTTTTCAGTGTAGATAACTTTCATTATTTCTTTAACTCCATCCAGTAACGCTGGTAGAGTGCCGTCGCATCACCAACATCCGCTAGAAATTGACCTTTTTGCTTAATCGCTTTTGGTGGAAAGATAATCTCACTTTGACGAATAGTATCAGGAAGATTATTTAATGCTTCTAAATTAGGCGCAGCATAGCCAATTTCTGTGATAATTTTAGCTTGGTTCTCAGGCTTTAATAAGAAATTAATAAATTGGTAGGCCGCATCTTTATGCTGACTGGCAGCGGGAATAACCATGTTATCCATCCAGAAAATAGTACCTTCTTGAGGATAAGCAAATTTAAGTGCTGGATTTTCATTTTCAGCACGTACCGCAGTACCGTTCCATTGCATTCCAACTGACACTTCACCAGCAATATAAGGAATGTGTGGCGCATCTGAATTAAATACTGCCACATTTGGCATCAATGTTTTTAATGTTTCATAAGCTTGTTTAATTTCAGCTTCATTACGGCTATTAACACTATGACCATTCATAATCAATGCCATGCCAAACACATCGCGTGGATCGTCAGTTAATAACACGTTACCTTTAAATTCAGGCTTCCACAGATCTTTCCAGTGTGTGATCTGGTGGCTATCAATGCGATCACTATCATAACCTAATGCGGTACTCCCCCAAACATAAGGCAATGAATACTGATTATTGGGATCAAATGATTGATTTAAAATCGTGTTATCTAGTTTAGAAAATGCAGGGATCTTGCTATGATCTAATGTCGCTAATAAGCCTTCATCAGCCATTTTAGACACGTAATAAGTAGATGGGAAAACTAAATCATACCCTTTACCGTCGATCATTTTGATCTTGGTATACATCGTTTCATTACTTTCAAACGTTGAATAGTTAACCTTGATATCGGTTTCTTTCGTAAACTGTGTCAATAATTCTGTTGGTAGATATTCTGACCAATTATAAATATTTAATGTTGTGTCAGCGAGAGCAGGTTGAGCAACGAAAGAGCTAAGTAGAAGCGATGCAAGTAGATTCTTTTTAAACATTTCACCTATTACCAATATTCAAATAAAGCTCGAAATAAGCTTTCCCAGCTGACAATAACATAAATAAATTTAAGCAGTTATTTAGAAATTGTATGCAAATGCTACATAGATATGAGTTCAATAATATAAAAAAAAGACGCTAATGATTAATCAGTTAGCGTCTTATTAACTTAATTGCATGTGTTATTTGAGCTCAAGAATCTCACCCATCAAGGTTAGTTATTCTTATTCGCCTGCATTTGTTCTGCTTCTGCAATAAAATTCTTCGGGGGCGGTGTCCAACCACGTTCTGATTTAGTATGTTTATCAGTACGCTCTTGTTTCATGGCTTCACCTAGCGTTTGTTCTAATTGTCTAAACAGCTCGACATAAGAAGCATTAAAACGATCTTCTTCGGTACTATCACGCCATGTTTGATACAGCAACTCTTTACTCTTTGCTTCAGTCTCAACAAACATTTCTTTTTGCTGCTCTGCTCTAAACGGGTGTACACCGAGCTCTTTCAAAGCTTGTGCACCCATCGCTAATGCCGAACGGTAGGTCTCACTAATCACATAATCCGCACCAGCACAACGTAATGAGTAATGATGACCTCTATCATAAGCGCGCGCTAATACACGAACATGCGGGTAAGTCTGTTTAATATAATGAACTAACTCTGTCGCGCGTTCTTGATCGTCAATGGCCACAACAAACACTTTGGCATCTTCAATACCAGCGGTATGCAATAAATCATGTCGCGTCGCATCCCCAAAAAAGCTCTTAATATCAATTTGACGCATATTATCAATTTGAGTCACAGAGTGATCGAGTACCACGGTTTGCATGCCATTTGAGGTCAATAAGCGATTCACAATCTGACCAAATCGACCAATACCCGCAATGATGACTTTTCCTTGTTCATCAATTTCATCCGCTTCGCGTTCATTTTTAGCCGCACTAAATCGGGGTAAAATGACTTTATCAAATAATATAAATAACCCAGGGGTTAAGAACATCGACAATGCCACGACTAATGATAATGTCTGACCCAACTCAGCAGGTAATACATTGTTTTGGACGGTGTAGTTCAATAATACAAACCCAAATTCACCCGCTTGTGCCAAACTAAGTGCAAATAGCCATCTATCACTGCCTTTCACTTTAAAAACAAACGCTAATATTAGTAATACCAACGCTTTAATCAGCATTACACCCAGAGTTAATCCAATAATGGTACCAAACTGATCAAACAAAATACCAAAGTTAATCCCAGCGCCAACAGTAATAAAGAATAATCCCAGCAATAAGCCTTTAAACGGTTCAATATTCGATTCTAATTCGTGGCGAAATTCACTGTTTGCCAGTACTACACCCGCAAGGAACGTACCCAACGCTGGCGATAATCCAATTAAACTCATTAATGTGGCAATACCAATCACCAACATTAATGCTGTAGCTGTAAAAATCTCACGCAAACCAGACGCAGCAACAAAACGGAATAATGGCCGGCTAAGATAATGCCCACCAACAACAACTCCTGCAATGGCAAGGATCACCACAATGGCATATCCCCATCCGGGCAAACCTGCGACTAAACTCAGTTCTTCATGATGTTCAGCAGCGGTCGCCATGGTTGATTGTGCTTTTTCAACTAATTCAGGCAATGCCAATAGCGGAATTAATGCCAGCATCGGAATAACGGCAATATCTTGAAACAGTAACACTGAAAACGCACTTTTTCCGCCTTCAGTTTTACTTAACCCTTTTTCATTAAAGGTTTGCAATACAATCGCCGTTGATGACAATGAAAAGATCAAACCAATGGCTAAGGCATAAGTCCAACCAAGTCCTAATGCCATAGCGATTCCCATCACAACAGCCGCGGTCACCACAACTTGTAGTCCACCTAACCCCAATAAGCGATGGCGCATACCCCATAGCATTTTAGGTTCAAGCTCAAGACCAACGATAAAGAGCATCATCACCACCCCAAACTCAGCAAAGTGCTGAATAGTAGTGGTTTCACTGCCAACCAATCCAATTACAGGGCCAATAACGACACCGGCAATTAAATAGCCCAGCACAGAACCAAGCCCAAACCGTTTCGCAATCGGCACCGCAATCACAGCTGCGACTAAATAGATAAATGCTTGTAAAAATATTCCCGTCATAGCTACTCCGTGATCACAATATCAAGACTATGATTTAATTTTGATAATTTACTCGCAACGTCATAATCAAGCTTGTTCTCTGCTATTGCGATTAATACGCGACGCCAATTTTGTAGATGTTTGGTGATCCGTTGTTCTTCCGTAGCTGTGCCTGCACCAAATAACGCAAACGGAGCCAAAAACTCCATCCCCGTTAATTCAGCCATTTGTTCTAACGGCTGTAACAATTGTCGAATCGTAAAATGGTTAAAACCTTCTTTGCGATAACTTGATTCAGAGCCACCAGCAGTTAGCGCACAAAAGAATTTTTTACCTATTAATTCTTTACCTTCACTGCCATAAGCAAAACCATATTCCAACACCAGATCTTGCCATTCTTTTAATAACGATGGCGTGGAATACCAATACAATGGAAACATAAATACAATCACATCATGATCGCGTAACCGTTGCTGCTCTTTATCGATATCAATACGGAAATTGGGGTACTCTGCATATAAATCTACGGTAGTAACGTGATCAAAACCTTTAGATGCATTAAATAACGGTACATTGATTTCAGAACGGTTTTGTGACGGATGAGCAAATAGAATCAGCACTTTTTTTTGAGAAGCAGACATTATTTTCCTTATTATTGTTGTCTTATCATTGATAAATAGTACGCTAATAAAACATTATATTATAAAAATCTATCATGATTGCATATCAGCGATACTATTTAGACATACTACCGAATAAATCCTGCATTTTCATGAATTTTACTTGGCGGTAAACCAAAATACCGCTTAAATTCACGGCTAAACTGCGCAGGACTCTCATACCCCACCAGTCCCGCTGCAATATTAGCAGCCATACCTTGTTGTAAGATTAACGTCTTGGCATTATTTAACCGTATTTTCTTAATGTATTGCAGTGGTGGATCGGTCACGACCTGTTTAAACACTTTATGAAAAACAGACACACTCATTCCAGCCATTGCCGCTAACTCATGCACTTGTAATTTAGTATCATAATGCAATTGTACATAATCTATTACCGATGAAATTTTAGCTAACGCACTATCTTGTTCACAATATTGCGCTAATAAATACCCTTGATCGCCTTGCAGTAAATAATAAAACAACTGCCGAATCAGTGATGGACCAACAACCATCGCATCAAGAGGATCGTGCAATACTTCTAATAATTGCTCGACACTGCGATACATGCGTTCTGTCATCTTTGCGGTTGCCACACCACAACTGCCTTCATAATTAAATGGATATTGCTGCTCAGATTCAATCATGGTGACTAACTGACGAATAACAGTTAGATCAAAATCGATATTAATTCCAATCAATGGCTGTTGTTGTGAGGCAAAGGTCTCACAAACAATAGGATAAGGTGTCGTAACTAATAAGCATCGTTGTGGATCGTAATTAAATTGGTGTTGATTTAAATGACCAGTTTTGTGACCTTGAATAATAATAACAATACCTTGCTCATACATTTGTGGGCTATGTTTGTGATAACTATCAATTCTAAATAACCGTATTCCAGCAAGATTGGTGTCTACACGACCAGATTGATGCGCTAAGCCATAATACTCACATAACGAATAGGCCAAGGTAATTATGGATGTTGGTATGGTGGTCGGTTGGGATGCGGTTATCTTTGCAATGCTTCCACTTTTCATGGTTATCTACTCACAGAATCATTTCAGTCACCTTAGCAGACATTTACTATTAATAGCAGCAACAAAAGAGAAATAGGCAAGCATTAAAGAGAATTATGTATTAAGTAAATACGTATTATCCCCTAGACTGGAGACATCTAAGGTACTCAGTATCTGATAACTAAAATCATTATAATAATCAGCTCAGCTTGCTGTTCTAAGGAAAATAAAATGGATAAGTTTACCTATCAAAGCCCTACAAAAATTCATTTTGGTGAAGGTCAAATTGCTGAAATTGCCAATGACATTCCGAAAGATAAGAAAATCTTAGTTATCTACGGTGGCGGCTCAATTAAAAATAACGGCGTCTATGAACAAGTTGCCGCAGCACTAACAGGCTTTAATTGGAGTGAGTTTTCAGGCATCGAGCCAAATCCACAATATGGCACCCTAATGCAAGCCGTTGCTAAAGTGAAAGCAGAAGGCTATGACTTCTTATTAGCTGTTGGTGGTGGTTCAGTTGTTGATGGCACTAAATTCATTGCCGCAGCAGCATGTTATGAAGGCGCAGATCCATGGGAAATTTTGCATGATCAAGCACCAATAACAGCTGCGTTACCTATCGGTTGTGTATTGACATTACCAGCAACAGGCTCTGAAACTAATGGCGGTGCTGTGGTTTCTCGTGGTCACGATAAGCTGTTCTTTGGCTCAGCATTAGTGAAGCCTACGTTTGCTATCTTAGATCCACAAACCACATTAAGCCTATCACCTCGCCAAGTGTCTAATGGTGTTGTAGATGCTTTTGTTCATACCATGGAACAATACTTAACTTTCCCTGTGAATGCTAAAGTTCAAGATCGTTTTGCTGAAGGTCTATTGTTAACGCTTATCGAAGAAGGCCCGAAAGCACTAGCAACTCCAGATGATATCGCGGTTCGTGCCAATATCATGTGGTCTGCAACGCAAGCGTTGAATGGCTTAATTGGTGTGGGTGTTCCACAAGATTGGGCTACACATATGATTGGCCATGAACTTACTGGTAACTACAGTATCGATCATGCCCGTACATTAAGCATCGTGCTACCTGCGGTAATGCAAGTTTGTCGTAAAGAGAAACAAGCAAAATTAGTTCAATATGCAGAACGCGTATTTGGTATTACTAACGGCACAACTGACGAGCGTATTGATGCAGCAATCGCACGCACGATTGCTTTCTTTAAAGAAATGGACGTTCCAACCTCACTGGCTGATGTTGAACTAGGCACTGCTGATATTGATGTATTAGTTGCTAGCCTTGAAAAACATGGCAGAACAGCACTAGGTGAACAAGGAAAACTAACGATTGCAGACAGCCGCAAGATTTTAGAAACCGCGCTGTAGTCATTACCCAATATTATTACCATAAATAAACCATAAATAAAAAGGCTAGGTATTTTATATCTAGCCTTTTTATTGGGAACTTCAATATTATGTACCTTTTACTAACGGTTAGTGATAGAAGATATCAGCGGTTAAATTTACTGACAGGCAAAGCACTGCAATATCTTTAATTTGAAAACTATTACCATGTTCAATTAATTGCCCTTCATCTTTTAAACGTTTAATCGTTCTTGATAATGTCTCAGGGGTCATACCTAATTGCGTAGCTAATAATTTTTTTGTTATCGATAAGCTGATTTTATTATCTTTGGTTGATTGCTTTTTATATATCTCAGCCAGTTTCATCACAAACCGTTGATTCGCATTTACTTGCGTTAAAATATTAACCTCATTGACTAAACTATGAATTTTATTGGTCATATACTCCATAACGCTGACAGCAAGCTCTGGTGTTTGAGAGACTATTTTTTTTATATCAGTATGTTTATATATCGCTAAAACAGAATCTTGCTCTACCCTTGCCGTCATTGGGTATTGACGAGGTGACATAAACATCGCCATTTCAGCAATCACATCACCCGCAAGAAAAACATTGAATACCTTCTCTTCGCCATTAGGCATTAATCGATAAAGTGTCACTTTCCCTTTTTCAATTACGTACATACGATTAGCTTCTTTGCCTTGATGAAACAGTATCGTACCAGCCTGATAAAATCTTTTCTCTTGCAGTAATGCCAACGAGGCAAGTTGTGTTTTACTCATTAAAGAGATAATGGAAAAGTTCATCTTACCGTCCTCTACTTGATAATTATCAAGATGCATTTTAAATGCATCATTGTATGATAATGATTATCATTTTAGATTCAAGCTTAGAAAGGAACTTTTTATGGATGACATTAGTGTAACTTTTCGCTGGATAAGTTTTATCTCAATACTTCTACTTTTTGTTCCTATTCTTTTTCATTAGGATACTAAAAATATGCCGAATAAACTTATGATGCCAGGTGAAAACCAACAACCTGAAAAACGACCAGGCCATTGGTTACTTGCGCAAATAGGAAAAACAGTACTCCGCCCAGGTGGACTATATCTCACCAATAAAATGCTCACTCAACTTAATATTACGACAAGTGATGATGTTATCGAATTTGCGCCAGGGGTTGGATTAACGGCACAAATAACGCTAACGAAGCGACCTAAAACTTACATCGCAGTAGAGCAAAATGAGCAAGCAGCAGAAATTGTCCGTTCTTATCTCAATGGCGATCATCAAACCTGCCATATTAATAGCGCACAAGAGACTCAATTGGGCTCAGAAATTGCTTCAATTGTATATTGTGAAGCAATGTTAACCATGCAAACAAGTACCCGTAAAAAGCAGATTATTGAGGAAGCCAATCGACTATTAAAAACTAATGGCCGCTTTGGTATTCATGAAATGTGCATCATTCCCAGTGATATTGATAGTAACAAACAGCGTTATATTCAAAAAGTATTAACAGAAACTATTCAACATCCAGCGAAGCCACTTACTCCGAAAGAATGGGGGCAGCTTCTTAATGAGTGTGGCTTTGAAATAGAATATGAAGCGATTGCTCCGATGCATTTATTGGAGCCGGCTAGAATGCTGCAAGATGAAGGGGTTATTGGGTGTTTTAAGATTTTTAAAAATTTAGCCACAAAGCCTGATGTCAGAAAACGGGTTTTAAATATGCGAAATGTTTTTCGACAGCATAGTGATAACTTAGCAGCCATTACTTTTGTAGTTAAAAAGAAGCCATTAATTTAAATATATAGTTAAAAAAAGCCCCCCTATCATTGAATAAATAATAGGGGTTTTATTTAATATATTACTATTTAAGCAACTGCGAATTAAGCGGTGGTTTTAAAACATTGGCGGGTGACATCACCCCAGTATTCATCGTGATAAATGTCTTCAACAAATACTTCATTGGTGTAACTACCAATCGCGCGTCGCCAAAAAGCAATCGCATTATCAGCGCCTGCAATCTGCTTGCTTTGCCATAGACCCGGCATCATATCAAATAGCGTATGGGCAAAACGTTGACCAGCTTTGTTCTTACGAAATACGGGTACAACGTAAAAATCACACACTTCGTAATGATCAACACTCTCGTTAGCAATAGCAGCTAATCCTGCGGGTTTACCTTCGATATACAATAAATAGCCAGTGACATTACCCTCAATTGGAGTGTCTAAAGCAAACTTACCCTCATCATCAGGCATTTTCTTCGTTAACGGTGAAAATTCAGCTTCATAAGCTTGAGTTAAATTTAAATAGATCGCTAGATTGCTGGTATTAACTTTTACTAATTCCACTGTGTATCCTTTTTTGTTGGTAAATCCTCGTCATAGAATACCGCATATAACAAAATCAAACAGCTTCATCTGCTCACGTCATAACACATCTGATCAATTAACATTCATATTCATCAAGTTCCTGATGCTTTATTTATTTAGTGACACACATCAAAAGCAAAAGCACAAAAACAACAAAACGAAAGATTTATATTTTCGAATAACTTCGAATTGTGACTTGAAATACAAAATATGATTTAAAAACATGTTTTCATAAAAATAAGAAAGAAAGTGAAAACCAAAATAACAGAGGTCTATATATGCCAAATATAGTGTTAAGTCGTATCGATGAACGTTTAGTTCATGGTCAAGTGGGTGTGCAATGGGTTGGATTCGCTGACGCAAATATTGTTGTTGTTGCCAATGATGAGGTTGCCAATGATGAAATACAGCAAAATCTGATGGAAATGGTTATTGCTGATGGTATCAGTATTCGATTCTGGACCCTTCAAAAAACAATTGAAACCATTCATAAAGCTAACGATAAACAAAGGATTTTACTTGTTTGTAAAACACCAACAGATTTTCAGCATCTTATTGAAGGTGGTGTACCCATTGCTGCGATTAATGTCGGCAATATGCATTACTGTGCCAATAAAAATCAAATAGCGAAAACAGTCTCGGTTGATAGCGATGATATTGCCGCGTTTCATTACCTTAAAGATCATCAAATTGCATGTTATATCCAAGGTGTTCCAACAGAAACAGCAACGGATATTTTTACTCTACTGTAAAAGGATAACGTCATGGAAATAGGATTTCTACAAGCAGTACTACTCGGTATTCTGGCCTTTTTCGCAGGGCTAGATTTATTTAATGGCTTAACACACTTTCACCGTCCCGTTGTTCTTGGGCCTCTTGTCGGACTGATACTTGGCGATCTTCAAACAGGTATTTTAGTTGGCGGTACTTTAGAACTGATTTGGATGGGATTAGCCCCACTCGCAGGCGCGCAACCACCAAATGTCATCATTGGTACTATCGTGGGCACAGCTTTTGCTATTACAACAAAGGTTGAACCCAATGTGGCCGTTGGTGTAGCAGTGCCTTTCGCGGTTGCCGTACAAATGGGAATCACTTTACTGTTCTCAGCAATGTCTGCCGTGATGTCAAAATGTGATCAGATGGCAGGAAATGCAGATACTAAAGGAATTGAAACTGTTAACTATTTAGCATTATTAGTGCTTGGGTCTTTCTATTTCCTATGTGCATTTTTACCTGTGTACTTTGGTGCTGAACATGCGGGAACTATGGTGCAAATGCTACCTCAACAACTGATTGATGGTTTAGGCGTTGCAGGAGGCATCATGCCTGCGGTTGGTTTTGCAGTATTGATGAAGATCATGATGAAAAATATTTACATTCCTTATTTCATCCTTGGATTCGTTGCCGCAGCTTGGCTACAACTGCCTATTTTAGCCATTGCCTCTGCCGCAACAGCGATGGCAATTATTGACTTCATGCGTAAACCCGAACCAGCACAACAAACTAAACCACAAGAGGATTGCGAAGATGGTATCTAATGCTCACACTCACCCTGCAACTTCTATTCCTGCCGAAAACCCTGATGTACGTCCAGCACCTGGTATTGGTGAAGATGAATACGAAGATAAAAGCACAGGCGCAGAACTCACCTCTGCTGATATAAACCGTATGGCATGGCGTTCAATGCTACTCCAAGCATCATTTAATTATGAACGTATGCAAGCTTCTGGTTGGCTATATGGCTTATTGCCCGGTCTATCTAAAATTCATACCAATAAAGCTGACTTAGCCAAATCAATGAAAGGTCATATGGGGTTTTTCAATACTCACCCATTTTTAGTGACATTCGTCATGGGTATTATTTTGGCAATGGAGCGTTCAAAACAAAACGTTAACAGTATCCAAAGCACGAAAATAGCCGTTGGCGCACCGATGGGAGGTATTGGTGACGCTATGTTCTGGTTAACTTTATTGCCTATTTGTGCAGGTATTGGTGCCGATCTCGCTTTGCAAGGCTCAATCATGGGGGCTGTTGTATTCTTATTGTTATTCAATAGCGTACATTTTGGATTACGGTTTGGACTCGCTCACTATGCTTACAAAATGGGGGTGGCTGCAATTCCAATGATCAAAGCAAATACTAAAAAAGTAGGTCATGCTGCCTCTATTGTCGGAATGACCGTTATTGGTGCATTGGTTGCCACTTATGTTCGTCTATCAACAACTGCTGAAATTGAAGCTGGCGATGCCGTTGTGAAATTACAGGCAGATGTACTGGATAAGTTAATGCCTGCATTTTTACCTTTGCTATACACCTTACTTATGTATGCCTTAGTCAAACGGGGTTGGAGTCCATTAAAACTTATTGGTGTAACAGTTGTAATAAGCATAGCTGGTCGTTTTAGTGGCATACTTTAAGGAATAAACCATGATATCTATAATTATTACAGGCCACGGCGCTTTTGCATCCGGTATGGAACAAGCCTTAAAGCAAATCATTGGTCATCAGCCTCAACTTATCTGTATCAATTTTTCAGAATCCATGAGCACTGCACAATTAGATAAAGAAATAAAAATAGCACTCAGCCAATTACCACTCGATGATGGCGTTGTTTTTATGACAGATCTATTGGGAGGCACGCCTTTTAGATGTGCATCACTTCTCAGTCAGCATAATGAAAAGATAAAAGTATTAACGGGCACGAATCTACAAATGGCAGCAGAAATGCTACTTGAGCGAGATGAATATACTTTAACTGATTTTTGCCAACAAGCATTAGCATCAGCACATAGAGGAATAACAAGTTTAGATGAACAATTTCAGCAACAAAAGAAACCCAAATTAATTCCTGAAGAAGATGGTATCTAAAAACATTAAAAAAAGCACCGATAATTCGGTGCTTTTTTATAGTGACGGTCTGCTCTAAAATATATTTACTTCGTTTCCGGTAATAATTTGGTTTTAACTTGCTGAGATTTAGTTCCCGTCGCCTTCATAAACTGCGCTTTAAGATTATAACTGATGGTATTGGCGCGAATAATATTCCCATCTTGGGTTATTTTAGCGTTTTTCTTTAATACCATCATGCTATCAGAAGGGGTATAGATGCCATAACTCGATTCACCATTAATGACTTTGCCATCTTTCATTACACGTTTGAAGTGAGCAGGCTTGCCATACACTTCAATCGTTTTTAATTCTTTAGTTTTCGCATTAAGTTTAATCACCGCTTTATCTGCTTTAATGGTGATGCCACCTTGAACAATATCTACTTTGCCGATTAGTGTTGTCGTATTATTTTCAACATCAACATCTTGAGTAACAGATGATAATTGGATAGGTAGTGCTGTTTCTGCCGTAGCAGCCAAAACAGAGGTACTCAAAAGTAAGAGTAAAGTCGCAGTAAATAGCTTTTTCTTCATTATTTATTATTCTCATCATGTGATGCTAATTTTGCCACGATAATACCAAGGAATTAAAGACGCTATTGCTTCTCTTCTTACGCACTTAAAATATATCGCTCTTTTTATATTCTAACTTATTTTTACAGTTTTATCTTAAAGCTATTTGTTTGTTTCACTTCATGCCTTATCGCTAAATATATATTCCATATAATCAATACGTTATAAATACACATCAAATTATTGTTGCACATACAACAAAATAAGATTAAATTACATCTATTATTGTTGTATAGGTTACAAAAAAATGAAAGAAAAATTTTATCAATACCTTATTTATAGCGTACTCACTATCATTGCGTGTTTTTCCCTCTTTTTATTGATTAGTGATAACATTGCGCCCTTTACCACTCAATCAACTTTATACCGTGCTGTTGCCAATATTTCACCGCAAGTTTCTGGTGTGATCACCAATGTGGCGGTTAAAAATGGCCAAACAATCGATAAAGGAGAGCTACTATTTAACATTGATCCTACCCCCTATGCACTTAAGGTGCGTCAGGCTCAAGCAGATTTAGCCCAAGCAGATCAAAACTATTCCGCACAAACACAGCAATTAGTCACTGCAAATCAGCTGTTAAAACAACGTCAATTACAATCACATAATGCCGCTATTTCACTCACTAGATTTCAGCAATTAATTAATAAAGGCTTGGTGACTCATCAACAATTTGATGACATACAAACACAAGCAGCAGTTGCAAATAGTGCTTATCAAGGTGCTAAAGCTGATGTACTACGCATAAAAGCCCTGCTTAATGGCAAATCTAACAATGCTGCAGTTAAATTAGCTCAGGCTAAGCTAGCTCAAGCTCAATTAGATTTAGCACATACCCATGTGATCGCCCAAACCACAGGCACAATCACCAACCTACAACTACAGGTGGGAAGCTATATTAATCAAGGTACGCCTGCTCTGTTTATCGTTAATGAAAACAATGTCTGGTTAAGCGCCGATTTTAATGAAAAAGGAATGACCCAATTACAACCTCAACATATGGTTTATATTGCGTTTGACGCCATTCCAGGCAAAGTATTCAAAGGTGAGATAAGCAGTCAAGATCGGGCTGAATTTGATGCTGAAAACCCCAATAACCAACTATCAACAGTAGCAAATGATAAAAATTGGATCCGTGAATTACAAAAAATTCGCACTCGTATTACGGTTAATGATCTTGATCCTGCTTTAATTTCAGGTGCCAGGGCCAGTGTTATTGTTCAAAGCAGTAACCCAATTATCAATACAATAGCGCAAATATGGATCAAGCTAGTCGCTATTTTTCACTATATTTATTAGTGAGTAAGGCATATGACATTTAATAAAAGTGATACCAATAATGCGTTACGAATTGCGTTAACCATCACCTTTTGTATGCTAATAGGTAAATTAGCCAATTTTAATTCGCCAGTTTATTTTGCACTTTATCCAACACTGTTAATGACCAAAGGGCGTCAATTTTCATGGGTTGGTATTGGCCGAATGTTCTTACCTACGTTTATCGCCGCTAGCACAGCGTTAATTGTTAGTAACTTATTTTATAACCATCCTTTTATTATTTGGACGATCAGCTTATTTTTCTTTGATTTTATGCGGCGTCGAGCCAATACGCCTGCAAAATTAAATCAATTATTAATGCCAACGTTTAATTGGATTTTAATCATTATTTTTGCTCAACATACTGATATGAATATGGCAATGAGGATCCATGAAATATTATTAGCAATGATCATTACCGCTGTAATAGCAAAAATAATGATAAGGCTATTTCCTATCACGGCCCAACAACCACCATTAACTCCTATGCCCATGTTTAATGTCAGTTATCGACACCGATTTATCACATTAACTTTACTGGGGATCAGCGTTGCGTTTCTTATGATCGTTGACTTAATTTCAGCCACATTTTGCCTAGTACCCGTTATTGCTGCGGTTACACAGTTAAACCGAACTAACTATGTAAAAACGGTAAAATTACGTTTTATCACTCAAATTGGAGGTTGTGTGATTGCTCTGATTTTTTCAGTTTTGATGATGGGACATCAAACCATTATTCCTTACTACGCTTTTATTCTTGGGGGGTTGATATTTGTTCTAGCATTGATGATGACTATAACTAACGGTATTGCGCGTGACATTCATGCTGATACCATTTTAGCGACAGTATTACCGATCCAACTCTATTTAGGAAATAATAGCTTTAATTTGAACAGTACCTTTCTACGCGGGTGGGAACTGGCGGTAACTTTAGGTATATTGTTTTTAATCCATTTCTTAAGTTCGACCAAGAGATCCTAATGAATTCTGTTATTACTAATATACCTGAATTGGATAGTAGCCTAAGTTTTACCATTGGAATTACTTACAAACAATTTAGAACCATTGCTAATCAATCACTTAATTCAAAATTTGATATCACTTTAGAAATGCTAGGTGCATTACGAGTATTAGATCATTTAGGTGAAATACCTCAACAGACCGTCGCAGAAGCATTACAACGAGAGCGATCAGTAACAAAACGTTTAATCGATAACTGCATTAAACGAGACTTAGTTGAAGCAAAGAAAAGTGTCGATAATAAAAAAGCACGGTACTTGGTGCTTACTCCTAAGGGATTAACGGTCAAGCAGCAAGCTGATATTGTCATTAAAGCCATTACACTTGATTTTTATGCTCCCCTTAATGCACAAGAATGTGAACAGTTATTATCTCTTTGCCGTCGACTAGTAAAACCTGATTTTATTTTAGGCAATGACAATTAATCTACCTAATAAAGCAATGAGCTGTTAGTACTCTATAGTTAACAGCTCAATACTCTTCAAATAATGCCCATATCTTCACCTAGATTCATTAATAGCTCTATGTTATAACATAACAAGAATATTGCTATTTACCAGAATTATTGTCACTCATCAAATGATGAATATGGAGCCTACTTAGATGCGTTTGAATGCCTTACCCTGTTTTATATTATCCATCGCTGCGTTATTACCCCTAACCAGCCAAGCGCATCCCCACTCTTGGATTAATATGAAAACCTACATAGAGGGAAGTAGCACTCAAATTACAGGGTTTAAGATGGTATGGACATTTGATGCCATGACGACTGCTTATATGCTGGATGGCGAAGACATGTCGCCAGCAAACAAGCAGCAAACACTGAAAGATACAGCCCAATCAGTGATGGAAAACATGAAAAATGCGCACTATTTTACTTATTTTTATGATAATGAAACGCCAATTAAATACCATATTCCAGCCGGTGGCGAATTGGTTAAACCCCGCGCAAAAGCAACACTGACTTTTGAGTTACCTTTATCAAAGCCAAAAGCTATCACCAAAGATTCGTTGAAATTATTAATTTTTGAGCCAAGTTATTATGTTGATATGTCATGGGGTAATAAAAGTGACATTATCCTTTCTCCAGAACTAGCAAAAACATGTCGTTTTACATTAGTAGAGCCAAACCCAACGCCAGAACAAGTAACTTTTGCCATGTCACTTCCAGCAGATGCTGATCCTGATAATCAATTAGGGCAAGTGTTTACGCAAACAGTAAAATTACACTGCGATATCAACACCACTGCGCCTTCCACCAAATAGTTTTAATTTAGGATCTATCCAATGAAATCCGACTATCATTCCCCTGTAGAGGTTGATAATAATCCTCCACTATCATCTTGTGCTCATCATCAATCGCATGAACACGCTAAAATTCATCCAACACCTGTCTCATGGTTAGCCCGTATAAGTGTGTTACTGCTGTTTGTGGCTAGTGGCTATATGTTATGGCAGCAATGGCCAGCACTACTGATGGAAAGTATTAAATGGCAACGCGACATTAATGGTCAGTTAAGTGATTTACTCTATGATGCACAACAAAACATAACCGCCGCTTATTCATTAGCAGGCTTGAGCTTTCTGTATGGTATTTTTCATTCGCTAGGCCCCGGTCATGGTAAAATGATTGTCACCACTTACCTCGCCACTAACCCTGCAAAAATAAAGGCCAGTTTAGTAATGACAGTGGTATCAGCATTTGTACAAGCGCTGGTTGCCATTACGTTAGTCAGTATTTTATTAATATTTTTTAAATCCTCAATGCGACAAGTCAACGATGCCGCAGATCAATTTATTAGCTATAGTTTTATGGCCATGCTGTTACTTGGAGCGATCGTTATTTACCGCAGTCTAAAACAGGCATGGCAACTTAGAATGCAACAACAGCACCATAACCATAACCATAACCATAACCATGGTAGTGAATGTGGTTGTGGTCATAAACACTTTGCTAGTGCAGATGAAATTAATAACGCGACCAGTTTACGAGAATATATTGTCATCATCTTCAGTATTGGTATCCGTCCCTGCACTGGTGCTATTTTAGTGTTGTTATTTGCTAATATGGTTGGACTGTATTGGCTTGGCGTTATAAGTGCAATACTCATGGCAGTGGGAACAGCACTGACCACATCAGCCATTGCATTATTGACCTTATCTGGTAAGAAAATCGTCAGCCGCTATTTAGCCACCAACGAACGCCAACGAACAATGACTGGTATTATTCTAAAATTATTCGGGGGCATATTGTTGGTGTTGTTAGCCATCATACTACTTAACGGTCACAGCTATGGTATGTCGCCCGTCTTATAATCAAAAGATACCCAACAGAGCGACTAGGTTGATCTAGAAAATAAAAAGGTTGAGTGGCTATCACTTTCAATAAGAAAGAAATAACAATACACTCAACCTTTTTTATTGGCTCACATCAGGAGATTTAATCACTCAATCAACACTAACACCTTGTCGTCGATATTCACGTAAAATCTGCTGCTCTGCCACGGTCGATAAAATAAACATCATCACATACCCAAAACCCAGCGCCACAATAATTGCCACCACATTGGCAGTAAACAGTGCCAGCAGATAATAACTTACCACCAAAGTAACGATGCCACTTAATCGAATCATTAAACTCAATGTAAATTTACCATGAGCTTTGATATACGCTAACTGGTAAGCATTAAGCATCATGAAAATAAAGAAAATAGAGAAATGAAATAATACAATCTCTGCACCTTTATATTGTGTAGGGAAAATAAACCCAACAATATCTTTACCACCAATAAGCATAACCAAGAAAAAGCTCACACTCACAATGACAGCTAATCGGTATACCCAACGACGAATAGCACGTATTTGAGCATGCTCACCTTTACGTACACTTTGCGATAATTCAGGTAATACAAATCGATAGATAGGAAATACGAATAACATTGTCATATAAGTAAATATCGGTCTAACAACCACTTGAAAATCACCTAACTCATCTAAACTAAAATGGGTGATCGTTAGTAGAACCGCCGCATAAATCATTAAAATACTGGCTCCGGCTTCTAAAGATGCCGTGAAACTTTTGCGGACATAATTACGCATATTAGGATCAAGCTGCACCGTCGTTAACGGTTTTGTCGCTATCTGTTTTCTACGTTTCCAATACATGAAATGAGCAACAATCAATGAAGAAACCATTACACTATAAAAAAGAGAAGCTAACGCAGTAAAGTGTAAAATATAGTAACAACACACAAAGGTAATAACATTTGATGTCGGTTCAATCCATGTCACTTTATTTGAAACATCGTATAAACGGTACATAGCGATTAAATTGGTAAAGTATATTTTTAACCCCATACCAAAAATAACGCCAACCATTTCAAAATAGCCAACATTTATATGTAATTCATGTTTTATATAGGGTAAAACTAAACCCCATGTAATAAGTACAACGATAATCAAACTGAAGCGGAATATATTGATAATATCATGATCATTGTGTGTCTGACTGTAAGTAACAACCATTGATGATCGAAAGCCCGTCATTAAAATTAATGATAATGACACAATATCAATAACACTATTAAATAGTGCTAAATCGTCTTTTGCTACCCACTGTGCCAACCAAACTTTAAACAAAAAACCAATCGAAATACTGGCTAATGTTGCCCAAATACCCGCAACAAATGCTTTTTTTAATCGTGTCAATGTATCAACATCATCAACTAAAGGAATGGCCTGCGGCTCTTTCATACGTAATAACTGTAGAGAAACATATTAATATGATACTGGATTTTTCAAATGAGATCTAAAGCGAATAACGGATTTAATAATTACCGCTTAAAAAACATTATTATTAACTGATTTATAATGGTTTTATTTCACCAACTAACGCATAAATCATTTCAAATTCAACACAATATCGATCTAACTGATGTAATAAGAAATTTAGGTTTTTATTTAACCCATGATTCACACAATAACGAATCGTTTTTTCCGTGCCTTTGATTTCAAATCGAGCAATAATTAATCGATATTTTAATTGTTGGTGTGGTAATAAGAAAAAACCTACGAGGGAAGCCATCTTGAATCCAAAGAATAATATAACGTAATATCTCTCTGCATTCTAACAACTTTTAGAATATAATTAATAAGTTAAAATGAAATCAAAATTCTTAAAAATATATTATAAGTTCACCTAAATATTAACTTCGATATCAGCGTATTAAAATCACCCATTCAATTTTGGTTACAATTTATTCCATATTAAGTAAGATGTTCGGATTGTAATCATAACTATGGCTAGGTATAAGTAGTGCTTATTCTAACTATGAGAAACTTATGAAAATAATCCCCATCCAGACATCACATTGGCAGCAAATCGAATATATTCAACATTTAGCCTATGGTGATGATTTTTCAGAAGCTATTGAAGTATTAAAAAGCAAAGTTACAATATCACCACAAACGTGCTTTGTATGTATCAATGAGCAACAGCATGTCCTTGGGTATCTCATTAGTCACCCTCATCATAAAGGTTCAACACCTAAGTTAGATCAACTAAGTACACCAATTGAGAGTAATCACCTACACCTACATGATTTAGCAATCATTACCTCGGCTCAAGGACAAGGATTACCAAAATTATTGCTTAGCCATCTATTTACTGTACTTGAAAATTTGGACTATCAGTCTATTTCATTAGTTTCAGTTCAAAATTCCGCAGCATTTTGGCAACGATATAATTTTATTACTGATAACAGCTTAACTACACCTATAAACTACGGTGATAATGCAATATGTATGTCTCGCTATATATAAATAAATTTAATCATTATTATTTATAAATCTTATATAGTAGTAATTCGGTTACGGCCATTATTTTTTGAATGATAAACAGCTTTATCGATATTTTTAAGCACTATCTCAATTTGATCATTTTGTGGTGAGAATGAAGTTAACCCGATAGAAACAGTAATATGAATAACTTGGCCGTCATATAAAAAAGAATGCTTATTAACAGCCCTTAAAATTCGATAACAGACATCTTCAGCATGAATGTTACTGGTTTTCTCCATAAATAAAATAAACTCTTCCCCCCCCCAACGAGCAATAACATCTGTCGTTCGTATGTTATTTGAACAAATACTTGCAAATACTTTTAATATTTCATCACCTGCATCATGTCCATAAGTATCATTAACCCTTTTAAAATGATCAATATCTAAAAAGGCAATACTATGTGTTGCTGTAATATTTGAAAAAAATATTTGCCTCAGTACGTTATTCATATATCTACGATTATAAATATTAGTTAGCTCATCGGTAAAAATAGCAAGTTTCAGTATATTATTTGCATCACTAATATGGCTATGCGTCAATAAAAGCTGCCGCTCTCGCTTGTAAATATAAAAGAAAAAAGACAACACCGTTAAATATAATATAATACGAATAATGACATGCTTTTGCTCATTATACTTATCATTTTGCATTGAAAACAACCAGTTACCATTAGGTACTGGTACATTAAAAACAGATATTGGTCCCTTTTTCGTATCAATAATATTATCAAATATTGTTAGCATTTCGCCATCAGGATCAAACCCCTGAATTTTATAAGATAAGTTTTTAAAAGGTAACTTATTACTAAGACCTTCCAGATCACTGATTGCAATAATAAACCCTGTAAACTTTGACTTCTCATTAAAAATAGGCAACCGTAAAATAAAAGATAAACGATTATTTTGAATGAGCCTTATCGGTCCAATTAAAGTAAGCGATTGATTTTTAATCGATAATGAGACGCCTTTATGTCTTTTCTTTAACCGATTTAAGTTATGACCAACTGCTGAGTTATTTTTTGAATAAGGATATGTAAGTTGAATAATCCCCAATGGTGCAAATTGTAACTCAGAGACACTACTGTTGGTTGTCATAACCTCTTTTGCTAATATATTGAATTGAGAAGAATCATAATTTGTTGATTTAAATAACAAATTAAATGTTTTTAACGTAATAACCATATTATTGATTTCATTGTTAATAATCTTTGATACGTCTTGTTCAAAGACTAAATCATTTTTCTTACTCAATAGCTCAAATTGTTTTTTTTCATTTAAAAAAAACATTTCAACAACGATCAACGTTAACAATAAAGAAATAACTATTGCTACACTCGATGGGGTAATTTTTAACTTCATTATTAATACTTCAGGATGCATTAAAAACTAAGATGAAATCATCACATAGCTATTAGCTTATGTTTATAATTACATTCATATGCTTGTATCAGATATACTATCCCATATACAAGACAATGAATATAAAATACTACTAAAATACATATTTCGTCACAATTTAAACATATTATGATAAAACTTTAGGTGCGATATTCTTTAAAGACATAAAAATGCAGCATAATTTATAAAAATATAACTTTACATTAAATTCATTTATTGATGTTATTTTAAACAGTGAATATTAGATATCATACATTTTGTTCATATATTTGTACTAATTACACTAATTACCATGATTTCTATTGACCTCATAACAACAAATGTTTATTGTTTTCATATCAAGCGGATATCGTATAATGGTATTACCTTAGCTTCCCAAGCTAATGACACGGGTTCGATTCCCGTTATCCGCTCCAATCTTAATTTTATTTCTACTTGTTTTATTATTATAAGAACAATTATTCCTCTTCCTTCCTAAAATAGAACCTCTTAAATAATCATTAAATTTACTCGCACTCCTATATAAAATAAATCACCACTAATCATATTAATAAGCAGTAATAGTATACTTATTTCGCCCAGTTTTTTTTGATTGATAAAGAGCATCATCAGCATATTTAAAGGCCTCAGATAATATAATATTACTAGATGATAAAAAAGATCCGATAGATATCGTAACATCTATATCACATATTTTTTGATCACTTATAGCATGTAGCAGCGCATTTAATTTTAAATGTAACCGAGTAATATTAACAATATCATCTACTAAAATAACAAATTCTTCCCCACCCCATCGAATCCCAATATCTGACTTATTAATAGTAGCCATAATTCGATGAGATACTTCAGTTAACACATAATCGCCCATTTGATGACCATAAGTATCATTTATTTTTTTAAAATAATCTATATCGATAATAATCAAACAACTGACAATACGATTATTATCATTAAAGCAATCTTTCCTATAAAATCCCGTTAGTTTGTCTTTTTTATTTTCATTGATATTCTTCCGTAAAAATAATATGAACTCATACACTACAGATAAAAAAGTAAAAACAACTAGACAGATTAATGAAAAAAACCAATAGCTTCTTTTTATTGGAATTTTCATTGCCTCAAAATATTTTTGTTTCACTATAATATTATAAATAAAATCATCTATTTTTACTGTTTTATCTAACTTAAAGTTAGTCATATTTTTATGATTAAAATTTCTGAAAAAATCATTCAAAAAATCAGCCTTTATATCTAATAACAATATAGAATCTATTTTTCTTTCTAAATATAATGGATAATATATTGTTATTAATTTTTCATTTGTTTTACATTGAAAGAATGGTCCTTCAACTCTCATTGTTCTATATATAATTAAATTATAACGCTCTAAGTTACGTTTAATATTTTCTTTTTTTAATAAAAAATTAAAATATTGATTACCTATATTATTTCTTTCATCTACTTTACTCTTACATTCATTCCTATATGGCTTAATGTACATATAATTAGGATAAACATTTGCGACAGACCATAAATTACCTTTAATGATGCTATTTTCGTTAATCATATAAAAGAAGTTATCAATCGTTTCAGAAATATCTTTTACTTTATTATCAATAGGTTGCTTATTAAAAATTAATAGCTCTTTGGAATTCTCACCTTTTATTAACTTAGAATTAAATACATTAATTTGATACGTATAAATCGTATCTGTTAAGTATCTAAAATATTCTTCAACTTCATTTTCAAGTTTGGCTTTTTTTATCGCTGTAAAATTAAAAGTAATAAAAAAAGAAACTAATAAAATCAAAAAAAATCTATACATTTTAATCATAATAACTCATATGTAACAATGAAACAAAATTACCATATTAATTTTTACATCTTTTCAATATGTATTGGTATACCCTAAAAATTATATTAATATAGGTTATTACCTATATTATCTAACAAATATAATTAAACGCATTAAAAACAAAACATTTAATTAACAATAACATTACTTGTAAAATATATATTATTGCCTTTATGATTAAGGTTAGTACGTGTGTATTTAAACATTTCGTTTTTTAAAATAGATTAGAATTTAAGAAAATGATAAGGATTAATATGCATAAGCAATATCTTCCACATCTTTTTATCAAAAGTAATATAACTTCAATATATTAACTTAATAGAAAAACACCTGATTCTGACTAATAATATATTATTTATAAATTAATACCTATATCAATTTTACATATATTAAAACCAACCTTATCATAAAAATGAATTATACAAGCTAAAACAAACGCTTATATAATGTATTGTACTCTCTATTATTTTTCTTATCTGTTTATTATTCCAGCAATAAACGATAAATATTTCAATATAATGATAATAATATCAATTAACAATTCTCATTATCAAAATACAGAAACCAATAAATGAAAAAGCGATATCAATATAATTAATATCGCTCTTGATCTTCATTTGATATGCAACGGCACGTACAAATTAAAATATAGGTTCTGTTTTATTCCACGATTGCACAAATCCTTGAGCTGAAATCTTAAAATCTAATTCTGTTTTTTGGTTATATATATTGACAAAAATTTTATGAATCTTGACTGTTTCTGTATATTTAAACTGCGTAATTAAAAAAGCAAGTCCTTCATTTGTCGTGGGAGTATAAACCCAATAATTTTTACCATCTTTCGGTCTACGACAAATCTTATCCATTTCTACTTTTTGGCCATTAATCGTCATTAAGACAATTTTATCTAACCCATTTTTATTACATTGGCTCAAAAATCGCTCAAAGCCATTATTATTATACTTTGCCTTATAAAGCGAAAAGAACACTTTTTGTTGTCCCCTTTGCTCATCAATTAAAGACGATAAAACATAATGCCCATCAATCCCTGAAGAATTCCATTCTGATGCATTTGCATGAACAGGCAACATTGTGGCACAAGTCCAAGCAAACCAAAAAAATTTACTCATATTATTCCTTTAACATCAATAAAATAAACAATACCAGCACGACATTGTTTTATCCAAAATTAAATCTTATGGCATCAGTATTTAAAAAACATATCAATATAATAACGACTAATAAAATAATGAGAATAGTTAATGAAAACGAATCAGGCGCGATCACAAATATATATTCAACACTATTTAAAGCAGCATTATTTTTGCGATGAATGACAAAATTGCAAACGATAAACAAGGATATAAGTCTTATTGCAATCGTATTCATTTATCGATTTGATAAAAAATAAAACCCCATCAAAAATACTTTTACAACATACAAGTATTGCTTATTAATACTAAAATGGCGCATAATACACAAATGGAAAAACAGACATCGATTTTATTTGATGATAGTCACACTATATACATATCGATGCATTAATTGATAAATGAACACCTTATCATTCATCTATAAATTATCTTTATTAAGTCGGTTATTGAATGTACACAAGTGTAATCAAAAATTTAGCTATTCCTTTAGGCTCACAGCCACAAGAAATATTGCAGAACAATTTTCTACAATTCATTGATGAGCATATCCATTTAAATGGTGATAGTAATTTCTTTGCTACATTAGTCTCAGCTCGTATACAGACGATTAATCACTTAATGCCGTTACAAACCGATAATCTATACCACTGTATTACTAGTGATTATGCCCAAGCTATAAATGGTGTAGTGCCACTGGAAGATCTTGCACCACATTATATTGAAATAGAAAAGCAAGCCATTTCGTTATTCGGCAATATTTTATGTTGTTGGGCTGAGTATGAGCATTACTGTATTATTCAACGGGTAATTAAATACCCATTAACAAAAAACAACCCACCACAGGTGGTAGATAGCAATGATAAAAATATAGTGGAAGTTGTTGCTAACATAGAGAATGATACGCGCTTGTTTATCACGCCGTATTGTGACCTTCCAATGACGTTAAGTAATGCGATTGCATTAAAAACCATTGAAAATTTCGTGAAGAAAAAACAATGTTACGAACTACTTTATTTTTTAGCGCTCTCGGTTAATGGTGAATATATGATTCAATACTATTATGAAAAAAATACGTTGTTTCCCACCCTACTAACAACAACACATGTCTAGAGCATAATACATACAAAAAATGCTCATACTGATAATAGTACGAGCATCTTAATTTTCACTTACAGGCCAGTCCACATCGCAGCACCTGCGGCCCAAACTTCAACATAGTTGGCATTGCATCGAAACTTTAAATAACCACGATTATTATCTTTTTGATAATTAACATATACCCAACCACGGTTATCTTTCGACTTATTATCCACACTGTTATCAGACATTGCGCTAACGATATAATTTGTTTTAACAGCGATCCGTTGTTGACACATTTCAATATCTTTAACTGTCGGCGGTTGACGTGTTTCAGTCGTAATATCACAGCCGGCTAATAATAATAATGCGGTCACAAAAGCGTATTTTTTCATTGGCTACTTACGTTGTTTATCATCAAGATTATTGCTAATGAGAGGCATAACGTAGGTGCACGCTTAGGCTCTGTTAGCTTGTTTGCGCGGGATTCTATAGATAAATAAGAAAAATGATAGTAATACTTTGTCTGTTTGGAAAAATTTTTGAACATTATCACTAATTAACTTTAATTCATGCTTATCAACAGATAATATTTAAAATGCTGCCTGTATATAAAATATATTTACAGCATTTTAAAACAAATAATATTCGCGAAATAATTACAGTTGTTGTCGGTTTTCGTTTAACCAATTAAACCATGCATCCATTCCTTCACCTGTTTTTGCTGACAGTTTAATAACTTGAATTGTAGGATTCACTTTACGTGCATTAGCAATACAATCATCTATATTGACATCAACATAAGGTAATAAATCAACTTTATTGATAATCATTAAATCAGCAGCTGCAAACATATTTGGGTATTTAAGCGGTTTATCCTCACCTTCCGTCACGGATAAAATCGCAACTTTAGAGGCTTCACCGAGATCAAAGCTTGCAGGGCAAACTAAATTACCAACATTTTCAATAAACAAAAAACCAGGTTCATTAATCGCAAGCTGATGATAGGCATCATGGATCATTTGTGCATCAAGGTGGCAACCTTTACCGGTGTTAACCTGAATAGCAGGAACAGCGGTTGCTCGAATACGATCAGCATCGTTGCTAGTTTGTTGATCACCCTCGATCACAGCACAAGCACACTGATCTTTTAATGTCATTAATGTTTCGGTTAATAAGGTTGTTTTACCTGAGCCTGGACTTGATACTAAATTTAGTACTAATTGGTGGTTTTCAATAAAATGCTCACGATTATGTGCTGCTAACTGATTATTATTACCTAGAATATCCATTTCTAATGTTAATAACTGTCGTTGTGATACACCAGCAACATGCACTTCAGCTTCACCCTTACCGTAATGTAAATCACCAGAATCTAAACACTCAGGTTGATGATCTGCATGATGATGATCATGACTATGGGCGTGGTGATGATCGTGGTCATGCGAATGTATATGACCCTTTTCATGCTCATGATGATGCCCATCCACATGTTGCTGCGGCATAACGCCCGCAGGCAATGTATAATGAACATGATGATGAACATCACCTTGATGATGATAATGGTGATGAATCACAACTGATTGTGGTACTTCTACCGCTAATTGATCGTTATGCTGATGTGAATGTTCATGGTGATGATGATCATGGTGTTCATGAGCATATTCGTGAGAATCCTGTTCGTGAGAATGACCTTCAATTCTGCTATCACCGCAGCCGCATACGTTACACATATTATTCAACCTCGATATGTTTAATCATTAATTCTTCTCCAGTTTCAACATTAAGTTGATAACCGTGACAGCGCGGGCAACTCACCCCTCGCTCAGGAATTTCTACATGTTGCTGGCAATCTAAACACCATACACGAGCAGCAATAGATTCAATCTTCAATTGGGCGCCTTCCGCAATCGTGTCACGACAAGCAAATTCAAACCCTGTTGCTAATGCTTGAGGTTCAATACACGACAAAGTACCAATGGTCAGGGTTACACTAACAACACGCTTAAACCCTTGTTTCTCTGCTTGTTCAACCACGGTATCAACCGTATTTATACTTAGTGATAGTTCATGCATTTTAGTGGCACCTATGGGGTAATAGTTGAATCTAGTGGATGGTGAAGCGCATACCATAACTGTCCCGCTGCGATTGCACCGTCATTTGATGGCAGTTTTTCACCACAATATAACGGTTGCGATAGGACAGAGAACTGGTGATAAATTTGATCCATCAATACTCGGTTTTGAAAAACACCACCACCAAGAACAACTGCGTGGTGAGGATGTTGTTTCGCAATCGTGACAATCATTTTAGCAATAGCCATAAACACACTATGTGCTAAGCTATTAATCCATATTTGATGCTGTATATCATTGATTTCACCAACAAGCGGCACTACATGTGCAAATAATGGCTGCCAATCAAAGATACCGCTGTCTGTGATCTGAAAAGACAATGGAATATGGCATAGATCTTGTTTAGCCGCTTGTTCTAATAACAGCCCACATTGACCTTCATAATTAACCTTATCAATCAACCCAAGTAAGCAAGCCCAAGCATCGATAAATCGTCCCATTGATGAGGTATAAGGTGAACGACTACCACTTTGCCACAACCGATATAAATTATTGAAATAGCTATCATTCCAAGAAGAAAAAGCATTTAACTGCATCACTTTAATATCATCAAGACAATAGCATTCAAGTAACATTGCAAATAATAGTCGTGCAGGCTCTTTTATTGCTTTTTCACCACCAAGAAGACGGAAAGGACGTAAATAACCGATACGTTGATAGTCTTGGCACGATGCTAGTAACACTTCACCTCCCCAAACCGTATCATCATCACCTTGACCTGTGCCGTCAAAAGTAAAACCAATCACCGGTTTGGTTAAATTAAATTCAGCCATTACAGCCAAAATATGCGCATGGTGGTGCTGTACTTGTAATAAATTTAATGGGATTTTTGATTCAGAAATCAATTTCTTGGCGTAGATTGATGAAGAGTAACCCGCATGTTTATCGCACACAAGTTGTGGTGCCGTCACTTGATATAGCTCTTGTAACTCAGTCACAGCTTGTTGATAACGCTGCTCAGTATCAAGATTGTTAAGATCACCAATATAAGGTGATAAAACCCATTGTTGAGGTAAAGCTAAAGCTATCGTAGATTTTTGTTGTGCGCCTAAAGCTAATGTCATCGTCTCAGCTTTATGACCAAAATGGCTATAGGGCGCATAACCACGCGCCATACGTAGAGTACGTATTTTTCCACCAGCATAATGAACGACACTGTCATCACAGGCATGAATAATGGGACGATTATGATCAAGTACACTATCAATAACCCCCCAAAATTGGTGTTTAATTTGCTCAATATCTGTCGCAATTGGCATGCCAGAAACATTCGCACTGGTCATGACTAACACGGCGGTTGCATTAATGTCAGCTAACGCGGTAAACAATAAATAATGCAAAGGAGTATAAGGTAGCATAACCCCTAAATAAGGCACATTAGGTGCAACATTCGCAGCAACACTCACACCAGACGGGGTGCCATGAATAGTTTGATATTTATGCATTAACACGATCGGGCGAGCCTGAGCATCCAATGCTTGCCACTCCATCGCATCACCAATGACTAATTGTTGTGCCGACGTAATATCTGCAACCATTACCGCTAATGGTTTTTGTTGACGATGTTTAATATGGCGCAATTGTGCAACAGCATCAGGATTGGTGCCATCACAAACAAGGTGAAAACCACCTAATCCTTTAATCGCAACCACCGCCCCAGCTTGAAGACGTTTGGCTAATTGATTAATGGCCGCTTGCTGGGTTAATTCATCTGATACAGCGTTATCATGATAATCAATAAACCGTGTCCATGGTCCGCAAACAGCACAACTTATTGGCTGAGCATGGTAACGACGATCAAGGGGATTTTCATACGCTTGTTGACAATCATGACATAATGCAAAGCTTGCCATACTGGTTGCTACGCGGTCATAAGGTAATGATCGCGTAATACTGTAACGAGGGCCACAATGAGTACAATTGGTAAAAGGATAACGATAATAACGCGAAGTAGGATTCATAATGTCTTGTTTACAGGCATTACAAAGCCCTTGATCGGGAGAAACACACACTGTAGTACTATCACAATACTGGCTTTTCTCGATACTAAATAATGTTGGTTTTTCTGCGTTGAACCATAATGATAATGGCATCACTGTCATTTGATCTATACGACTTAATAGCGGTGCTTGTTGCTGAAGTTCAATAATAAATTGTTCAAGGTTTTCAATCTTACCTTGAGCATCTATCTTGACGCCTTCTGAATCATTAATTACCCATCCAACAAGCGCATATTTCAGCGCCAGTTGGTAGACAAAGGGGCGGAAACCGACCCCTTGTACAATGCCGGTAATATGAATATATTGTCGTGCAAAGTTGTCTTTCACTGCGATTTTCCAGCTAAATTACGACAGCATTAATATGCCACCAAAGGCTGCCATAACAACACCAACTACACGCATTAAACGTTGGTTGATTGTTGATGTCATGACGAACTTACCTAATGCAATACCTGACACATGTAAGATTGCCGTTGCTACAATAAAACCACTGAAGTATTCCAGTGCTTGTGCGTCAAGCGGCATTTCCATGCCATGTGCCATACCGTGGAATAGTGCGAAAGCCATTACTAAGCCCGTTGCCACTTTCTCTGACATACGGCCACCAGCTAATAACATTGCCCCCATACCAATAACAGATAAAGCAATACCCATTTCAATGCCCGGTAATACCATGCCCGCAACACCTAATGCACCACCGATAACCATAATTCCAATAAATGCCATAGGTAAACGTGATACTGCTTTACCGCCCATTAATGCAGCTAATAGACCCACACCAATCATTACGGATAAGTGATCAAGACCTGTAAATGGGTGAACAAAACCGGTCATAAAACCCGTTGTTGTATGGGGACCTATGTGACCTGGGTGTGCTAAAACGAGGGGTGAAAAAAGAGTAAGCGCACTGGCAACAATATGTTTAAGTTTCATTTATTTTTGTCCTTAGTGTAATAGAATGAAAACCCGACCTAACGGGGATTTATTGCTAATGAATAATAAGCTTATTCATTAACATTAAATTCAATACCTAAGCGTGATTAAATCATTCCTATAATGCGCTCAGAATGCGTATAAGCATCTGCACGGCCATTACGACAATGACCCAATAACGTCAGGTTAAGTTTTTCCGCTAAATCAACGGCCATTTTGGTCGCTGATGAAATCGCTAATAATACTTCAACGCCTGCTGCCGCTGCTTTTTGAACCATTTCAAAACTGGCACGACTTGTGACCAATACAGCGCCACCGGTTAGCTGTTGTTGATGAATACACCCCACCAATTTATCTAATGCAATATGACGACCGACATCTTCAAAAATAGCAGCGACTTGACCTTGGTTATCGATATACACCGCAGCATGAGCAGAGCCTGTTAGTTGATTCAATTGCTGCTTGCGTAATAATTGTTGTAAGACAGGATCAAGATGACTTAAATCAAATTGCACCGATGACGGCACAGGTGCTAATACACGGCATACCGTTTCTAATTTTTCTTCACCACAAATACCACACCCCGTCAGCCCTGCTAATGAGCGACGTTTTTGCTGTAAACGTACAACACAACGGTTAGCAATGGTAACGTTAATATTGATGCCATCGCATGTGGGTGTCATCTCAATATCATGAATATCACGATGGTGATCAATGATCCCTTCTGATAACGAAAAGCCAATCGCAAACTGTTCTAAGTCATTAGGCGTGCACATCATGACGGTGTAAGCAACACCATTAAAAGCAATGGCAACCGGCGTTTCTTCAATAATGTAATCAAGTTCATTGCAATCATTTTTGCCTTTACGGTAACGTACAATAGGACGTTCACTTGCATTACAAAACATCGATTCCGGTAACGCTTCAAAGGTGTTCAACATCTTTTTCCTTTACTTATCTATTACGATATTTATTTTTTATTTATAATATTCAATTGATTAAACGAAAATCTTGACTATTCAAACCCATTTTTTGCATGCGTGATAACAATGTGGTTCGCTTTAAACCCAACTGATTCGCCGCACCATTAGGACCTGCAATAACACCACCACAATGAATTAATGCATCGACTATCATTTGTTTATCAATCATCGGTGACGGTAATTTAACATCAGCGGGCAATACAACATCTTGTATCACAGGCTCGACTGGCGTAAGAGTTAACATTGATGGTGATGAAACCAATTCTTGGGTTGGCACGTTAAGCACATGACCTCGTGTCAAAATAACTGAACGTTCGATCACATTACGTAACTCACGCACATTACCGGGCCATGAGAATTGCTGCATAATATGCATATCTTCAACCGCAATAGAGGTAATATTTTTACCCATTTTTTTTGCTAACTCTCGCGTAAAATGTTTTACCAATAAAGGAATATCTTCTGCTCGTTCTCGTAACGGCGGAATCTCAATTGGAAAAACATTTAAGCGATAATACAAGTCATTACGAAATTGTTTTTGTTGTACCATGTCTAATAGGTTCACATTAGTCGCCACCACAATACGAACATCAATACTGATCAACTGATTTTTACCAACACGCTCAATTTCATTTTCTTGCAAAACACGTAATAATTTAGGCTGTAACTCCAATGGCATATCGCCAATTTCATCTAGAAATAGTGTGCCTTTATGCGCTTGTTCAAATCGCCCCACACGTTGAGTTACAGCACCTGTGAATGCACCACGTTCATGACCAAACAATTCACTTTCAAACAAACCACTCGGGATCGCCGCACAATTCATCTTTACCATGTCAGTTTTACTGCGATGACTCATTTTATGGATCGCACGTGCAATCAACTCTTTACCTGTACCAGATTCACCTAAAATTAATACGGTACTGTCACAGCTTGCTACTAATGCAACTTGCTCTAACACTTTATTCATCACTTCACTTTGACTAATAATGTCATCGAAAATAGCATGCTCGTCATAGCTCTCTTCAATGCTGATAAACTTAGTCTGTGGTCGATGCGGTGTTGCTGATTGATGCACTTTTATACTGTGTATAGCCAATGCAACACGGGCTGATATTTGCTTAAATAACTCAATCTCCGTCTGCTGAAATTGTGTTTCTACTGCCTTGACATAACAGATATAACCGATCGTTAACCCTCTAAATATCATAGGTATAATACAAGCACTTTTAGCCTGTGATGAAAAATAGGGACTATTATCATCATGGTTTAATTTATAAATATCAGCCGCAGTCAAAATAACAGCTTGGTTATTTTGAACCGCATTCTTAATCATACTGTCATCGGTAAAAAAATGGCATTGATAATCCATTTCACCATTAATATCAACATCACCACCAGAATATTGATTATAGTGGCCGTCTTGAGACTGTATAATTGATAGTTCATTCATTCCAAAACGTTGATATAAAAAATGCAATAATGAACCAATCAGTTCTTTTTTTGAACTCTGATTAATAACCGCATTTGTAATATCAACTAAAAACTGGAAATCTTTATGCTCATTACTTAATTGCTGAGTGAGCGATGATGCAATTTGATGTTCAAGAATATGTTCGATCATTGCAGCAACCATATTATTGAACAGTTTAAATTGTTTTTCTACATCATCATGATTAGGTAGACGAAGGTTAATATATTCAATAGCACCTAACTGTTGGTTTGCTATTAGTAGCGGTATTTTACAGTATGTTTGGATATTAGTGTATGCCGGATGAAGAGATAATTGAGGAAAAGTACGATAAAGCTCTTCACCATTAATGTAATGGCTATATTCACACGATACAACATGATGAAGACTTAAACTATCTTCTGAATAATCATAACGTTGGAACTCTTTATCTGCATTTTGATAATATAAAATTGATTGAGCACTTATGTCATCTTTTAAAATAATATTAACACGATCAGCATCAATAAATAATAAACGTTCATTATTTAGAAAATTAATCACACCTGAAATGTCATTTATAGACAATAATGCCTTAGAAAAGATCATTAAATCGCTTTCAAAGTTTTCCATGCTAACATTAACTCTTACTGATAATATGGCTCGAATAGCGAATAAAAATCCAAGCATTTGTTATACAATTCTCAATCATTTTAATAACCAAGTATTGATCCATATCAATCAATAATTATTAACAACAGTATCTTTAAAATAAAACGAATAAAAATTAAAACATTTGAGCTGACAAATAAATTAAAACAATGATTTTTAATAACAAAAAATATAAGGAACCAAGATAAAAATAATCAATCTTTTATCTTGGAAACCTTATTTTCATTTATGATGCTATATATTGTATATAAAACATAACAAGTCTTATTTACACAACATTTTTATGCATTAGCAACATGGTTTTTCAAACGTGCTTTTAAATTACTGTATTCAGTTTGTACATAATTTTCAGCCCATGGCTGATCATCAATGTTCTCTACTTTAACCGCACAGTATTTAAATTCAGGCGTATTTGAAATAGGATCGACATGCTCAATGGTTAATTCATTACATGCGCCAATCCACCATTGGTATGTCATGTAAACCACACCTCTGTTTACGCGCTCATTGTAGTTAGCACGCGAGATAACTTTGCCGCGACGAGAAGATACCCACACTAATTGTTGATCATCGATCCCCAATGCTTTGGCATCATTCGGGTGCATTTGCACATAACCAGGTTCATCAGCCAATGTTTGTAGTGCAGAACAGTTACCTGTCATTGAACGACAAGAATAGTGGCCCACTTCACGTACAGTTGACAATACCAATGGATATTCGGCATCAGGTTGCTCTAGCGGCGGACGCCAATCAGCACCAATGAAGATACCTTTACCCGAAGGTGTAGTGAACTTGTTGTCTTTAAATAAGTAAGACGTACCTGGGTGATCTTCTGTTGGACAAGGCCATTGTACAGATTTTAGATCAGCCATTTTTTCATACGTCACACCGGCATAATCAGGACATAACGCACGTAGTTCATCCCAGATTTCTTCAGTGTTATTGTACGACATAGGGTAACCCATGTACGTTGCTAACAAACTAAAGATTTCCCAGTCAGGTTTCACATTACCGGTCGGAACCACTGCTTTATAGAAGCGTTGGAAACCACGGTCAGCACTACTGTACACGCCTTCATGTTCACCCCAGCTTGTTGCAGGGAAAATAACATCCGCAAATTCCGCTGTTTGAGTCATGAAGATATCTTGAACGATAACCAATTCCATTTTACGCATAGTCGCGCGCATGGCGGCAAGATCAGCTTCAGTTTGTGCTGGATCTTCACCAAAGATATAAAACGCTTTACAAATACCTTCATCAGCCTTGTGGCCAACTTCAGTCAGACGGTAGCCCGGCTTACCTGAAAGCTCAACACCCCACGCTTTTTCAAACTTTTCGCGGTTTGCATCAATGTTTACGTCTTGATAGCCAGGGAATTGGTGCGGCAACATACCCATATCACAGGTACCTTGAACGTTGTTTTGACCACGAACCGGACCACAACCTACACCAGGACGGCCAAAGTTACCGGTTAACAGTGCAAGACCCGCTAAACCACGAACCACGTCAACTGCCTGACCGTACTGAGTAACGCCCATACCCCATAGAATCATAGCTTCAGGTGCCGCAGCGTAAGTACGTGCAGCCAAACGGATATCCGCAGCTTTTAGACCTGTTACTTCTTCCACTGTTTCTGGCGTGTAACGTGAAGCAATTTCACGGAACTCATCAAAACCTTCAGTGTTGTATTGTACGAACGCTTTATCGTAAAGATTTTCTTCGATAATCACATTTGCTAACGCATTAACAAGTGCCATGTTCGAGCCGTTCTTTAACGCTAACCATTGATCAGCAACACGCGCAGATTCGATCTTACGTGGGTCACATACAATAATTTTAGCGCCATTTGCACGGGCTTTTAAAATATGTCGTGCTACAACTGGGTGAGAATCAGCCGCGTTGTAACCGAAGATGAGTAAGCATTTAGTTTGTTGAATTTCGGGAATCGCGTTACTCATTGCGCCATTACCTACTGTTGTCTCCAGACCGGAGACTGATGGTGCGTGTCACACCCTAGCACAGTGGTCAACATTGTTGGTTCCGATCACCGCCCTTGCGAGTTTTTGCATCACATAGTTGGCTTCGTTACCCGGACCGCGGGCTGAACCTGTTGTCATTATCGCATCTGGACCATACTGCTTTTTAATTGCCATTAGCTTATCGCCGGCAAATTGAATAGCTTCGTCCCAAGACACGGCTTCTAAGGCTGACTCACGTGTACGGCGAATCATTGGTTGCTTCAAGCGTGGCGTTAATAAGTTGGTATCGTTGAGGAAATCCCAACCATAGTAGCCTTTCAAACAAAGTTGGCCTTCATTGGTACGACCCATTGCTGGTTCTGCTGCCACGACTTTGTTATTTTCGACAACCAACTTTAGTTTGCACCCAGTACCACAGTAGGGACAAACAACAATTGATTTTTTCATACTAACCTTTTTGGCTATAATTGTTATTAATGCGTATTTTAAACCAAGGGTTTATAACACTAACGAATGATTGCTACAGCATCATTGAGCGCTGCTGCTTCACGTTTTTGCTTGCTGGCTTCGGTCAATGTTTCAGGTTCAATAATCTGAATCGCGTTTGTTGGACAGACTTCCACACACGCAGGACCAGCATCACGATGGGAACACAAGTCACACTTTAATGCTTGAGACTGAGGAACCATGCGCTTAAATAACGACGCGCCTTTGGACTCTTCAACCATTTTAGTCACAACATTCATTGCGCCGAAAGGACAAGCGATGACACAGGTTTTACACCCGATACAACGTGACTGAATCACTTTCACATAACCATCTTCTAAAACGATGGCATTATTAGGGCAAACCTGAGCACAAGGTGCATCATCACATTGACGACACATAACTGGTGTTGTTACATGCGCATTTTTCACCAAGGTCAAACGAGGTGTAAATTCTACTGCATCAACACCAGTAAGCATTCCGTCTACTTGGTGAGAAACAACACATGCAATTTCACAGGTTCGACACCCAATACACAGATTTGGATCTGCAAAAACAAACCGGTTCATGGTCTATACCTTGTTAATGTCGATACATCACAGCATAGTGTTATGCTACGATACTTTATAAGCATTTATTGTACCAAAAATATCCACAAATCGAATTTATTTTTAAGCCAATGAAATATAGTTAAAAAAAAAGAAAGTGCGAGCACTGTCACGCTTTCTTTTTTTAGAGTGTCGATAATCACTTTCTATTAATCAAATCCATCGTCATTTTTCGTCAATACTATCGACACTTTATCGACACCGACTAACAGCGATTACTTAGCAATGCTCAAAACCACCCGATCCTTGCCATTCAGGTAAACGCTGATAAATAGTTTCAACCGCGGTTTGCACCATCTCAGTTAATGGAAATGAAAATGCGACAATCGCAGGCTGAATACCCACAAAAATAACCTCAGGCACAAAGGTTTTTAAATCATCAATCAAAAAATTGAGCGGTAAACTATGGGTCGAGACCACATACATATCGACAATAGTTTCTGGATCAATAATTCTCACTTCTCCCGCCTGTTCACCGATATCAGCCGCATCCACCACAATCACTCGTTGCGGTTGAGCTTTACGAATAAGGTGCAAACAATCTTCAGGCATCGAGCCGCCTTCAAGTACACTCCAGCCTGTAATCGGATTATCTTTGATCATTTTTGCTAATAAGGGTCCTGCGCCATCATCTCCCATCATGCTATTACCCACGGTGAGTACAATATTGCTGACAGACAAATCAACATCATCGTTAGAGACACTTTCGCCCATCACTGTTGACAAATTCACTTCCTGTAACATAGTTAGCGTATTCCTCGAATCATCATATACATGGTCGGTTCACGGTGAATATCCCCAAGCGCGGTAATAAAATCACGAGTCAATTGCTGTGATCGCGCATTTTGAGTTGAACTATCAATCCGATCAAACGCTAATGCCAGCATATTAAGATGTTCAGGATAAATGGTGATTTCACCAAACACAAAATAGCCTTTCATTTTATTAAATGCTTCACCGTCTTGTGGTAAGCCACTGATCCAATCTAGGTATTCATCACCTTCACATTCAATTACGGCCTTTAAACAATCGACCACACCTAAATGGTGACCGATCGCCAAACTGTAATACATGATCTGCTTAGCTTCTTCTGGCACATCATAGCTCTCATCAACAAACTTACGTCCTAAGGTATAAAAGTAGACGTGGCCTTGATAATGACGCGACTGTGTTAATTCCACTAGAGCAGCACTCATTGGTGACAACCTTCACACGATGCTTGACCTTGTTGTGTGCTCGGGCATGCTTCTGAACCTGTTAATGCTGTCATGGTTTTTGATAGCAAAATATTCACGATTTCAGTAAGTCGCGGATCATCTTTAGTTGCAAGGTAAGCACTGATTTTTTGATCAACGTCATCGGCACTACAAGTAGCGAGTACATTCATAACGTCATCAGCAATACGTTGTCCTTGCACATAACCTGCAAGTACGCGTGCTTGACGCTCAATCATCACTTTAATATCCAATGGAATTTCAGTGTGTTTTAAACTTGCCTTTTGTACTTCAGGTTGATGCACTTTGGCTTTTAATTTTTGATCAAGTAAACCCAGTGCAACCGCAAACCCATAAATGGTCGCCGCGGGGGTCGGAGGACAACCAGGAATATATACATCTACGGGAACAATTTTATCCGTACCACCCCATACACAATAAAGGTCGTGGAAAATACCACCATCACAACCACATGCACCGTATGAAATCACAATCTTAGGATCAGGTGCTGCTTCATAAGCACGTAATGCAGGTGCACGCATAGCACGAGTTACTGAACCGGTATACAGCAAAATATCAGCATGACGTGGAGACGCTACAATTTTAATACCAAAGCGCTCGGTATCAAAAATAGGTGTCGTGGCCGCAAAAATTTCGATCTCACATGCGTTACAACCACCGCAGTCAACTCGGTATACATACGCTGAACGACGAATCTCCTTGATCAATGCATCTTTTAGCTTTTGGCTATTCGGTGGCAATTCAACAGGTACGGTTTGAGTGTGGGCTGTGCCGACTAATTGTTTAATACCTTTCATTACTTTTGATCCCCAAGGTAACGTAGGTGACTGACATTTTCGCTATCTAGCATATTGTTACGACGACGACATTCAGGGCATGTTTCAATTTGCTTACGGCGCTCTTGAAGTTGCTCACCCGTTACACCACTGTGTGCTAACGTATCTAAAACATATTCAAGTAACTTACGTGCCACAAATGGACGTTCACATTGACGACAATTTGCTAACGTAAATACCGCTTCATCATAAAGATCGGCTTTACTGGTTACCGCTAACTCAAAATTCTGAGTCAATTTAATCGCATGAGTTGGACACACTTCTTCACAACGGCCACAGAAAATACAGCGAGCGGTTGACAGTTCCCAACGACGAGTGCCCGCTTTGGCATCTGTTTCCATGATCAAAGCATTGGCAGGACAAGCACGCGTACATGCACCACAAGATAAACACTGATCAGCGTCTAATTCTGGCTTACCACGAAAATCTTCATTCACTTCCATCGGAGCAAAAGGATATTTGGTGGTAACTGACCCTGTTTTTATTACCGTTTTTAATAACTTAAACACATGACCTCCTAAAGCTTGAATGGCGAGTTCTTGCGGTCAATGCTGTATTGCTCAATCGCTTTATAAGGAACTGTTTTACTACGTTGTTTTTTAGTATCAACAATAGTTACACGGTCAGTACATGAGTAACATGGATCTAAGCTACCAATGATTAACGGCGCATCTGCCACAGTGTTACCACGTAACATATAGCGTAATGTTGGCCAGTTAGCATATGTAGCCGCACGACAACGCCAGCGGAATAACTTCTGATTATCGCCGGTCATGCTCCAGTGAACGTTTTCACCACGTGGTGCTTCAGTAAAGCCCAATGCGAATTTATTCGGTTTATAGTCAAAGCCTTCAGTTAAAATCGCACCTGGTGGCAAGTGATCCAAACCGTATTCAATCACATTTAATGATTCAAACACTTCGCGTACACGTACCATTACACGAGAGAATACATCACCATTTTCCATCACTTGGATATCAATCGGTACGCTACCGTATGACTCTAATGATTGGCCATGCACAATACGCACATCACGGTTAAAACCACTCGCACGGATCAATGGACCTACAGGGCTGTAATCACGTGCAATTTGCTTTGATAAAATACCCACACCTTCAGTGCGGCTACCGATATTTGGTGTCGCAAGTAGCACATCCACCAGCTCAGAGAACTTCTGACGGACTTCTTTCACCATCGCAATACCTTGTACGCGCTGCTGTTTTAAAAAATCACGACGTACGCCACCAATTAAGTTCATGCCATATGTTTTACGGGCACCTGTTAGTAACTCAGCCAATTCCATGGTCTTTTCACGCACACGGAAAAATTGCATAAAGCCAGAGTCAAAACCAACGAAATGGCTTGATAAACCAATGTTTAATAAGTGACTGTGCAGACGTTCAACTTCAAGTAATACCGTACGGATCATCTTGGCGCGGAATGGCACATCAACCGATAATGCATTTTCAATGGTATTGCTGTAACCGACACTATGAGTAAAACCACAGATACCACATACACGGTCAGTTAACTGTGCCACTTCATGGTAACCCATGCGTGTTTCAGCTAATTTTTCCATACCACGGTGAACGTAGAACATACGGTAATCCGCATCAACAATGTCTTCACCATCAACGAACAAACGAAAATGGCCGGGTTCATCCGACGTAATATGTAATGGACCCACAGGCACGATACGGTTACTGTCGTTACCTAGCTGATTATCAAACTGATAGGTTTCAGTTTCTGTTGTTGGTTGTGGACGCTGACGGTAATCCATTGCATCTTTACGCAATGGGTGCAGGTTTTCAGGCCAATCATCGGGTAGAACTAAACGACGTTCATCAGGCAAACCTACTGGGCGTAGACCGTACATATCACGGATTTCACGCTCGCCCCATACCGCAGCAGGAATGGTTGGAGTAATAGAGATAAACTCTTGGCTATTAGCATCAACTAAGACTTTTACCGTTACCCAGCTTTTTACTTCACCTTCCATAGAAAGCGCATGATAAACCGCAAAGTGACCATTAAGGCTACGTTCATCATTACCAAAAGTAACCGTTAACCAGCCGCCTTGATCGTAGTAAAGCCATTTCATCACCTCAACCAACGAAGTCATTTTAACGGTGATAGTCACTTGGTTTTCGGTCTGCCACTCTTCATCAATAATTGCGGATGGAAAGAAATGATTCACACCATCGACATAATTTTTACCAATACGACCCGCTTGTGGCTGCGAGTGAAATTGTTGAGATGTATTGTTTGTCATATCTATTACTTACCAACCAAAAATTAAAAATATCAGTGCCAATACAGCCACTAAAAACGCAGGGAAAATCGTACGGTGAATTTGAGTAAAACGTACACGTGCCATGGTGTTTTCAACTAAACCAGCAATCAAGAACACCATAAACAATTTAATCAACAAAATGATGGAAGCTGAAAATAAGCCACCAAAACTTAAGCTGCTTGCTTTACCCCAAGGAATGAAAATCGCAAGGAATAACTGCGCAACAACAAGTTGTTTTAAACCTAAACCCAATTTCACCATCGCCAATGCAGAACCTGAGTATTCTGTTACTGGACCTTCTTGAAGCTCTTGCTCTGCTTCTGCACTGTCAAACGGTACTTTGCCCATTTCGATAAACAATGCAAACGCACATACAAGACCTGCAAGAATAACGGTTAATGGATGCTGCCAATGGTTATTCGCTAACGCGTGGCTGATATAACCTAAGTCAGTGGTACCAACACTTAACGCAACCACGACAATTGCAAGAATTAGAATTGGCTCAACTAAGATACCCAACGTCAATTCACGGCTACTACCGATACCTGCAAACATACTGTTTGAATCGATACCTGATAATGCGAAGAAGAAACGGAAAATCGCTAACAAGTAAATATCGGTAATAATGTCACCCGAAATTGGAAACGGTGACACTTGAGTAACGGTAGGCAGTGCCATGCCAATTAATAGCATTGTCACTACAAGTACCCATGGCATTATCCAAAAAATAAAACCAGAGTTTGCAGGTGCTACCGATTGGCGACGCAATAATTTGGCAATATCACGGTAATCTTGTAATACACCAGGCCCTTGACGCGAATGAATTTTAGCGCGAATAACGCGAGAAAAACCCGTTGCCAGTGGCGCTAACATCAGCATTAAAATAGCTTGGACAATCGCTAAAACAATCCAACCCGCTGTTGGCATTTCAAGTGGGGACATTAGAGACTAACTCCTGAAATGAGAGGAACAAACAACACCACAATCACCACCGCAATAACGCAGAAGCGACACACTTTACGACTATCGAGTGTTGGATTTTCACCACCTTCACTTAAATGAGGCAATACAAAACGCTCAGTCAATGATGCTTGGCGGTTGTTATAAATAAAACCAAACATATTACGCATCGGACGGGTAATACTTGCAGCAGAAACCGTCATACGTTGTTCGTATTGGTAACCACACGCCCAAGGATCACCTTGATGACGACGAGCAAGACGACGTTGACGGAAAGCATAAAGTAACGCAGCAGGTACTAAAGTTAATAGTGCCAGTGCAATGGCGATGACAGGTGTTGAAAGGATCGCTTGATCAGCAACCGCAGGATATACCGTTAAACCATGAGCAACCGCTAATGGTGCCATATTTAACATTGATGAAGCAATTGATGAGAAGTAAGGTGCTATCCATGGTGCACACACGCCTAATACCACACACAATATTGCCAGTGATGTGGTTGCGGTGATCATTGCAGGACCCACTTCTCGAGTATTGGCTGCGCGTTCTGTTTTAGGTGCGCCAGTAAAACAAATACCGTATACCTTCACAAAACACATACATGCTAATGCGCCCGTAAACGCAAGCATTACCATACCAAATGGACCAAAGACTAGGTTTGCAACTGTGCCAACTTTACCCATGCTAAATAGCGATTGGTAAATAAACCATTCTGAGACAAAACCATTTAATGGCGGCAATGCACAAATTGCTAACGTACCAATCAAAAATGCTGCGGCTGTTTTAGGCATTGTTTTCGCCAAACCACCCATGTCATCCATTTCTTTGGTATGCATACGAAATACAATTGAACCAGAGCCTAAACATAACAGGCCTTTGAACACTGCGTGGTTTAATAAATGATATAGACCACCAAGAAGACCAAGCAATGCTAATACTGGATGATGTGAAGCAATACCAATCATACTCACACCCACACCAATTAAAATGATGCCGATATTTTCAATAGTATGGTATGCCAACAATCGTTTGATATCGTGTTCTGCTAGTGCATACATTACGCCAAGCACAGAAGACACTGCACCAAAGATTAACACCAAGAAGCCCCACCATAATTGGGTTGCGCCAAGGAATAAAATCGCAAACTTCAAAATACCGTAAATACCAATCTTAACCATCACACAAGAAATCAAGGTTGAGCAGTATGACGGTGCAATCGGATACGCTTTAGGTAACCAGCCATGTAAGCCAATACCAGCCGCTTTAATACCAAAACCAACTAAGGCTAATAAGAACACTAGAGATGCCGTTGCTCCAGTAACAGGGTTATGCATGATGGCACTAAACTGATAACTATCGGCATGAGAAGCAACGATCATAAATGCCACTACAACTAAAAAACTGGCTGCATGATCAGCAATAAAATATTGCAAGCCTGCTTTTTTACTTGTCGCACTACCATCACTAGTAATAATTAACCAAGAAGCCAGTGAAATGATCTCCATAAATACAATAAAGACCATTACATTGGCTGACACCACAAGCGCTGTCATCGCTGCGGCAAAAATATTGAACAGGACATTAACCTTCCAACCACCTTTGCCGTAGTATTCTTCTAAATAGTTAATTGAATAAACTGAAGCTGCCATGGTTACGACTGAAATGACCACCACCATTAGTGCTGATAGCATATCCATACTAAACCAATGACTGATCGCCGCCGTCGCATCCGCTGTATCGAAACCCGAAACAATCGTGCTTACCCCTGCAATGATGCCAAACAATCCACCAAATGCACTGATTACTCCAGCAATACGTAAACTTTCTTGCTCATGTTTACGCCCCTGATACGATAAAATCGCAGCCACGGCATAACTAATTAAAGCAAAACAAACTAAAACTAATGGGCTCATCGTGTTACTGCTCCACCTTTGGCTGACGCTGAACTATCTGCCGCGCACACACGTTTAATATCACGTGTTTTCGCGATACTTGCTTCATCAATCAGGATTATCGCTTGCGTTGGACACACTTCAGCACACGCGGGTCCTTGTTCTCGAAAACCACACAAATCACATTTAACCGCAATGCTTTTTACTCCTGGTTCCCAAGCAAGAATATCTTGACCAAATGTACTTGGAATAGAAGTTGAAGGATTACTTGAACGGATAGTGGAAGGGATATAAGTATCGTAGCTATTTGCCATCGCAATAGGTCGACTACCATCAAATGCGATTGCACCAAAAGGACAAGCAACAGCACATAAAGTACAACCAACACACAAGGTTTCATTAAGCATGACACGATCTTGTTGCTTGGTGATCGCTTGTACTGGACATACTGTGGCACAAGGTGCATCTTCACAATGACGACACATCACAGGCGCTGTGGCATCATCAAGTTTAACCACGGTTAGGCGGGGATGGCTTTGCAGTCCTTGTTGTTTATGTACTGTCGAACAAGCTGCCATGCAGGTGCCACAACCAATACACTTCTCAGGATCTGCAATTACAAAGCTTTTCATTGTCTACCTAGTCAATCGCAAAAAAACCTATTAAAGCAAGAAATATGCCACACAAGTATAATTTAAATAATAACTATAATATCAAAAGCTTAAAAATACATAATGGTAAAAAAATACTTTCTTAGATAACAATATATTGATTGTGGTGCCGTCAGCGGTAACTTCGACACAGCCATGTCGACACACTTCGACAGTCGAGTGTCGAACCATCATCTTAAAGAGCGGCGTCTATATCAGAAAAAGTACCATACGAAAAAGCCCTCTACCTATATTTCACATAAGTAAAAGGCCTTTATTGATACTCTAGATAGGATGCTGCATGGTATTAACAACGTTGCTTGCTAGCCTATATTTACCGCTATCTGTTAATGCCATGCTTTTAAAATAATGCGATCATCATCATCACGTTTAACCCAACCATCTTTTTCCATTCGGTTCGCTAGCGGAATAGAATATTTACGACTGAGATCGGTACGATCTTTAATATCCGTCATGGTAATACGATCATGGGGTTGATGATCTGCAATTACCGCTTTCACAAGATCTAAATATACCCCCATATCAAAATAGATATTTTCATCAAGCGCGGTAATGTATTTTTGGTGGCTTAATTGACGTAACCACTTTTTACCACCGACAATTTTGACTTTATTTAACTCAAGCCCAGCTTTGCCAAACTGACGAATTTGATGCAGAATATTAAGCGCATCTTGAGGTAAATCGTCTTCATTATCACCTTGTCCAACACACCATTTACCGTAACTTAAATGCACTTTCTGTTGTTGCTTTAAACGCTGCATAATCAGTTCAATCACGGCGTCATTGATCCGTAACCGACTGCATAATTCCGTCGAAGCCATAGAGATACCGCCACCCAGTAATGTTTCAACTTGTTGCGATATATCTGTTAGCCATTGGTTGTCAAAACAAAATGGTGCAATAAATGTTTGTTGTTCCGTTGGTTTAAAATCAACGTCATGACATTCAAAATAACCTTGTAGCACTAACAACATCTGTCGTTGTGACTCTGGCTGTAATTGATGCGGTAAATTATTTAGCACGTCATATAGACGGCGTTTTTGATAACCAAAAATATAATCAGTCCACACCACTTCTGCGCCATGCTGTAAACCACTGCCACCTTTTTGGATCATCGCCAATCGTTGACCAAATAATAATGGCATTGGTTTTTCAAACACTAATCGAGCTAGCTCAGTATTGGGGATATAGCTCAGACGTGCTGTTCCGTGCCATGTTCCCATCGCCACTTCCACTTGGCGTTGTTTTTTAACTTTTAACTTTGTCGCTGTTTTAGTTAATCGTACAATACATTGATCACGCAAGGTGATGTGTTGATTGATACCGGTAATCAACTGCCCTCTACCAATATCCTTACGGCCAACCCCTTTAACATTCACCGCGACACGGCATGTTGCTGAAACTGAGGTTAATTGCTGGTGATAAGCCTGAATTGATCGCACTGTCCCAACAAGGTTTGATGGATGACACCGTACTTTATCGCCAATCGCTAATTGTCCTTGCGCGAGTGTACCCGTTAGCACCGTACCAATTCCGTTAACAACAAACACCCGATCAATATACATCAGAGGATCTGTCGCAGGCTCAAGCACTGCAATATCATCACTGTTTGCTGGCGCGATAACTTTATGACGTGCAATGTTGACCTGTACGGTATCAATTAAAAGTTGGCGCAGCGCTTCAATGTTATCTTTCTTTAATGCAGAAACAGTCACAATTTCAGGTAACAACCCGCTACGTTCCATGACTTGTTCTAACACTTGGTCTTCTATTTCAGCTAATTGCTCTGCATTGACTTTATCGCGTTTATTAATACAAACAACAATATCTTCAATCCCCATCGCATGTGCAACATCAAGGTGTGAAGTGGTCATTGGCATCCAACCTTCATCGGCCGCTACCACTAATAACAACACATTTAAATGCCATACGCCCGCGACCATATTACGCAAATAACGTTCATGTCCTGGTACATCAACCACACCAATAGTATTGCCATGATCATCTTGAAAATGCGCAAAGCCTAAATCTTGGGTCATGCCTAATTGCTGCTCATGAGGACGGGCGGTGATCATGCCTGTTAACGCTTCAATCAACGCAGTTTTACCATGGTCAACATGCCCAGCAAGACCAACTACGGCTTGATATTGTGTCGATATTACCGCCATTATTTAGCCTCAGTATTTGTATAAGATTGAATATAACCGTCAAGTTGAGCAATAAAGTCGATATGATCGCTATCTAATAAAGTCGCGACATTTAATAGCAACTGATTACTATTAACATAGCCAATTATCGGGATCGGTAATTCACGTAGCGCATCTAAATGCAGTTGTGCTTTACCGGGTAAGGTAAGTTTAAGACCATAACAAGGATAGGTTTCACTAGGAATGGCACCGCCACCGACTTGCATCACCAGAGGAACAGCCTGAGCATAAGATTTCCATCGTAGCGCCCATTGTTGAGCTAACGTTTGACTCACTTTAGCGCGATCTAACGCCTGTTGCGCGACACCAAAAGCCGCAGGATCACGGTTAAGTTTCTGGACTAATAATTGCTCAAGCATGGATAAAACAATTCGTCCCGGACGGAAGGTACGCATCATCGGGTTTTTAGCTAATTGTTGGCAAAGTTTTGGGCACCCTGCAATAATGCCCGCCTGCGGTCCACCAATGATTTTATCACCAGAGAAACAGACTAAATCAACGCCCATTTGCAAATAGCGTGGTAATGACACTTCACTTTGGGCATATTGTTCAGACGATAATCCAGAGCCTTGATCGATCACTAATGAAACATGCTCAGGTAGGCGTTCAGCCACATCCTGAATATCTGGCGATTCAGTAAACCCCTGCATTGAAAAATTAGACTGATGTACCATTAAGACCATCGCAGTATTTTCAGTGATCGCATTAATATAGTCATCACTGGTGGTAATATTGGTGGTGCCAACTTCAACTAACTTACAACCAGAAAGGGCTAGAATATCAGGGATACGAAAACCACCGCCAATTTGAACTTGCTCACCGCGAGAAACAATCACTTCTTTACCCGCAGCCAACGCATGCAGCACTAAGTAAACTGACGCAGCATTATTGTTTACAATTACACAATCTTCAGCGCCAATCCAACTCTGGATCAAGGTCGGTAATAAACCATTACGATCACCACGTTTACCATCAGCTAATTTCAACTCAAGGTTGTTATACCCCGTATTAACTGCTTTAACGCTGTCCCAAATTTGTTCGTTAATTGGAGAACGTCCAAGATTGGTGTGCACTGCTATACCGGTAGCATTCATTACTCGTTGTTGGCGACGACGATATAACTGACGGCAACTATCAAGCACTAAGGCCATAATATCGAGATCATTAACACCTTGAGTTTTAAAATCAGGGTGCTGACGGATAGATGCAAACAGTTGACGCAGTGTATTAGTTACAACTGGGCGACTTAATAAGCGCACATAATCAGTTAAATCTGAATGCTGAAGAAGTTGTTCAATTTGAGGTAAACGGTAGTTGATTGTTGGAGCGAGTGATGCAGAAGGTAGAGCTGGCGATGTTATTGTCGTCACGATAAGTTCCTTGGCTGAATTGCAGACAACAGCACTCATACCCTAGCCCAAATAGGCAAAGTAACGAGTGTCAGAGGAACCATTTAAACGCGCGAAAAATGGCGGAAGAGGCAGGAATTGAACCTACCAAAGCTTATACAGCTCACATCGGTTTTGAAGACCGAGAAGGCCACCAGACCTCATCTCATTCCGAAATTCTTTTGCATCATAATGTAACTATCATCGTTATTATTTGATTTATATCAATTCGTAGCACAAATACCACTATACCAATAAAGTATTTATTTGAACGTGTAATATTTCATCATACAAAAGTTAAATTCCGTTATCATTATGAACAAAAAAAGCCCTACGCTACCGTAAGGCTTAAACAAAAAAGATAATATGTTTATTAAGTTATCTTACAACCCCATTATCTTGTAGGTTTTCAATTAGAATATGTGTTAATTCTGAAATAATATCGTTCATGTTATTAGGGTCAACAGACTCTGATGATGTTGACCAAATAGGCTTATGGCTTTTTGTATCAAACAAGGTAAATTCAACATTCACAAATTCATAAGAAACCGTATAACTGTCATCATAAATATAGCTATACGAACTATTATAGTAATTATGGAATGATAAACCGCTGCTATATCCACCATAGCCATTACCTGGATAACGAATATTTTTATCTTCGATGTTAACTAACTTCGCAACAAAAACTGTTTGGGTGCCATTTTTCTGAATATAACTCGATAAGTCCGCTTTTGATGGTAATTTATTAGGGTATATTTGAGAACTCGATACAGCATTAACTCCCTTACTTTGTAATTCTTTAACCATATCATCTTCAAATATTCGTCTAACACGTAAATTATCTGACATCGCAACCACTAATGAACTTTTTATCGGAACATTTGAATAATTTCTATCTACCCACGATGAGGTTAAATTACTAGAAGCACATGATGTTAATAACATTGTTAATATAAAAATAAAGATTGAACGCATAATACATCCCTTTAAGTTATGTTCTAAAATTAACAATAGTACAGGGATAGGAGAAAGCAATAATGAAAAAAATGATAGTATCAAGTTTAATAATACTTTGTGGTTGTAGTGCTGAAAACAATGATTCAAGTTTAACAAACGGGCCTGAATTAAACAAACCAACCTCTATTTCAAAAAATAAAGCACTACAAACACTCTCACCATTATCTCAATCAATATTAAAGATTGAAAACACAGAAACATCTAAACCTGAGAAGGAGAATGAAATAAAAAAAATAGAATTTATGGCAGAAGATGATCCTGATGCAATGATTTATTTAGCCGCATTGTTCGAAGAAGGTGAATTAGTCACAAAATCAGAACAAAAAGCACGATCACTATATAAAAAAGCAACAGAGCAAAATCACCTCCTTGCTCGTTATTATTATTCACTAATGCTGATCGATGGCAGAGGTGGCAAAACTGACTATGTTAATGCTGAATCAAACTTACTAATTAATATTAAAAATCAACATGCTCCATCATCTTACTCATTAGGTTATTTATATTTCATACAAGAAAGACATCAAGATGTAATTGATATTTTAAGTAAAAACGATAATGCCAATAATGAATATTCAAATTATTTATTAGCCATTTCATATTTAGAATTAAATAAAAACACACAACAAGCGATTAATTTATTACATAACTCAGCTAAAAAAGATCATCCTTATTCTCATTTAGTATTAGGTGACATCTATCGCCGAGGACTCTATGACATCGAAATCGATACAGCAAAGAGTTTTAAACATCTTAATATTGCAGCAAAGCAAAATAATCCTAAAGCCTTATTTGATTTGGCTACATTAAGTTTGGAAAATTTATCGCTTATTGAAAATGATATTAATATTGCAATAGAGCAATTAAAATCGGCAGATAAGAATGGATACCCTTCTGCCAGTTTTGAATTAGCAAAGTTATATGATCAAGGAGATCTTCTCGAACAAAATTTTGATAAAGCTATTTATTGGTATAAACGTTCAGCTGCTCAAGGAAATAATAGAGCAATGTATAATTTAGCCAGTATTTATATAAATGGCGATGGTGTCGATATCTCTATTGAAGAAGCAAAATATTGGCTTATAGAATCAGCTAAAAATGGTAATAATCGCGCTAAAGAGATTCTTCAAAACGGAGAATAAATAATTTTTATTGTATGATAATAAAAGCCCAATAATTATATTGGGCTTTTATAGTTTTACGAATAAAAAAACTTGCTTGATATAACATCAAGCAAGTATTGCCGTCACAAGTAAACGATAACTAATTATCAATACGAACACTAAATATGAGTTCTTCTGACTCACCAGGAGAAACACTTCCTATTGTTCCTATAATTGCGCCTGTAGAACCATTTGCAATCGTATTGATTGAACCTTTTGAAATACTCGGTAAAGACCCAACTACATTAAATGTTGTATAAGCGGGTGTGGCATCGGTTAAGGTCACGTTACGTGCCTCTTCAATGGCGATATTCTCTGTTGTTAACCGATACATAATGCATTGACCAGGTGCAACAGCAAAATTGGTCGTCACATAAGTACCAGAATCTGATACACCATTACAATCTAAATCAGGTGTTTGTTCTTTCGTTACTTTCATGTTTGTATTTGCAACTGTTGTTGTATCGATAATTTGCAATGTGCCACAACTTACAGTGGTTTCGACAGTCGTAATATTATCCGTTCCCTGTGGTGTATTCGCAGGCACAAAGACCTTGATAAATAAGACCTTCTGAGCACCACCAGCAAGAGAAGCCACTGACGTTATCGCATTATCAGCCCCTGTCAGTATATTATCGCTATCAGTATCTTCATAAATAACTGTAGAAAAACCAGCTTCTGAATTCGCTACAGTTAGCACAATATTTAAGAATTCATCATTGGTGTTATTGTTTAAAATATGTTTATACACAATGCTTCCACCAGCAAACGTTACACCATTTGAATTTGGCGGACCAAAGGCCAGACATTGATTATTATTATCAACAGTCACTGCATCATATTTAATGTCTTCTGCGCCAGTTGTTGGAGAAAAGACTTTAAAATAAACATCTTGAGTGGCAGATTCTGCGTCTACAGGAACGGTCACGTCAGCATAAACAACGACCGCATCATCAGGACCTAATACTGGAATATTGGTAATAACTTCATTCTCAGCATTTTTAAACACAACAGTCCAATCTGCAGGCATGGTGTTAACAGCAAAATTTGAGCCGCTGTATTGCAACTCATAACTTTCAGCTGCATCTGACTTATTAGTTACGTATAAAGTAAACCGAGTGGTTGCACCAGGTATTGCAGTATTTGTTGTAACAGCCGCAGCTTCAGGACCTGCACCATAACCACAATTATCGTCAACGGCATCACAGCTATCCTCAACTGTTAGCCCTGTTTCTGCTCTCACATTATTGGTTAAATCAACGGTACTCGCGACTATTTCTCCCAAACGATCAATAACAGTATTTGTTTTCGAGGTATCGTTTGACGATCTTGCACGCTTAACCGTCTGGTATGGTCCACCTATAGCTGAAGCAGGGAGCGTTGCAACCAATATGACTTTATATCCACACACTCCATTACTGTCAGTCACTAAGTATGATGGACAGGTTTCGCCTGCAGCAGGAATAACGCCGGTATCTGGATTACTGTCATTATCAGTATCTATTAATGGTGTTACACCATCACTTTTATATAAGAAGAAGCTAGTACCACTTGGAAATGTGGAAGATTCAATAGTGACATTAAAAATATCTTCATCATTACCCGTATTCCAGATGTAATTGGTAAAACTAACCCGTGCACCTTGCGAAGCAGACGCTACTTCAACAATCTCATGATTGGTGTCATCAAGTGCATCACAATTATTATCGGTACCAACATCACAGCCACCATTGTTAGCAATAACCGCATAATTAGACGTAATTAGAAATGGCACTCTATTGGTATTGGTTGAATCTAACTCACCTGCATCAACAGTACCGTTATTATCTTCATCAAAACCATAAATACCTTGGTTATACAATGTGGTTGCAGAAAGGCCTGAATCGATATTAACTTCAAATGTTATCGTCGCTGATTCATCGGCAGCTAAACCATCCATTACAAATTGAATTTCATCATTATCAGAACAAAGCCCACTCGGTGCAATACAAGTTGTAAAGAGTAAATCTTGATCGCCTGTTGTTTCACTTCCACCGATTGTTGCACCAGAAGCTGTGATTGTTGTTCCTGATAAACTCCAAGATACCGCGCCATTAAAACGCATCCCTTCGGGCAGAACATCCTTTAAAATCACACCATTAGTCTGTAACGGATCCATATCCGTAAGACCCACATTCGTGTATGTAAATGTTACCGTATGTGGCCCACTTGGTGATGCACCGACATTGGCACTTAATGCTTTTGAAATTTCAATAATCGGTAAATTAGTTGCAGTTACAGTATCAGTATTGGTCTGTGTTCCCACGCCACCATTTGCCACAGAAATACCATCAACACTCACCGCTTGGCTAGTTGCTGTCACCGTTAGCGCATCCGATGAATTAATTGTCGCTGCAGCATCAATATCAGCCACAATAACAAATTCAAAACTTTCACCCGCCGCTAGAGGACCAATTACAGAACCTGACGCTATTGGTGATGAACCAGGATCAGCAACACCATCGTTATTTTCATCAGGATAAATAGTTGCAGCACTAATAACAGAAGCAGGTATCACAATATCAAGTACAAAAGAATCGGTGTTATTACCGGTATTCGTTAATACATGATTGAATGTCACCGTTCGACCCGGTGCGCCCAACTTAGATTGATCATTAATCAATGTCAGTGCCGCAACAGGCTGAACAAGGGTTTCAACTAAATTAGATGTTGTGCTACGTAAAATATTGGCACTATCACGATACGTAGCACCAGCTTGATTTTTAATCACTGTACCAGATTCAGTCAAAGCCATTACAGCGAAACTGGCACTAGCAACAACGGTTATACCTATTTTGGCGATTCCCTTGAAGACATTCATATGAAGCTCCCCCTTCCCTATTGTGCACTAGAATGACTAGCCACTGCGTTGTATTGCATACTAACCGGGTTAAAATCAGCATCTAAAAGAATCAGTTGCGTACGGCGATTTACTCGATTACTTATTTTATTATTTGAAACAATAAACGGTTCCCTTGATCCTGAACCTAATGTCACTATACGGTGTTCAGCAAGCCCTTGACGTTGTAAATAATTTGCAACAACGTCAGCGCGTGCCTTTGCTAATTGATCGTTATATCCTGCTTTTCCTGAATTATCAGCAGAACCAATAACAGCCACATTTAATGTAGGATTAGTTTGCAATAATTGTGCCGCTTGATCTAATGCATGTTGTTGTTGTACATCTAACGATTTTTTATCAAAGTCAAAATTAACGACGGTTGGCCAATAATGACCGTCGATAACTGTTGTTGTATTGCCACAAGCAAGATCACCATAGTCGGCATAAATAGCTTCATTAGAAACACAGCCTGAAATCCCTACACTTAAAAATAATAAAGAAGTTGTTAATAATTTCATGATTACATTCCTCACCACTATTCGCTTAACCAACCAAATAAGTCTTCATCAAGCTTAAACATCATTTCAAAGTAAAAACCTTGTAAGTTATAACCTTGTGGGTCGAGGTCATTATCATCAAAACCTATTACGTTATAACCAATACCTGCACGTAGATTTTTCATAACAAGATAGTTCAAACCGACACCGAAAGAATAACGGCGACTATCAAACCAATCAGTACCTAACATGCCGCCATGTACATCAAGATCCCAACGACGGTTAATATAATAAATTACACGACCATCAATAATTGTTGCCACAGAATCATAGTCTTGTTCATATTCAGTGAAATCCTCCCACTTCAGCCCAACACGTCCCGATATTGTCCAATCTGGCGATAGTTGATAATTCTGGTGGGTAGATAAAATATGTGCGGTACGCGTGCTGTCATTACGCTCTGTTTTCCACTCATAAGCACCTAACATATGGTAACGATTAGTTAATCTAGGACGATAAGCAAAACCTAAACTGAAATGATTACTCCATGTATTTTGTGCATTTTCTTTATCAATATAACGGTACTCTTCACGTACAAGCCCACTCCAATCTTGACTTAAACGCGTGACCCAAGCACCCAAAATTCCATAATAATCTTCAGTATCACCGTGACGATATTCTATACGGCCCGTAGTTTTATAATTAGGATTACGTACATCAGCTAAACCTAATGACACCGCAACACCAGAGGTTCCTTCGCCTTCAATAACTTCAACATATTCAATCGCAGGATCAACACTGATACCGGGAATTACTTCAAACCGACCACGATAACCATTAGCTAGCTCAAGGCTACGACCATCTGATGCACCACGTTGTCTAAACTCATTAAACGTACTACCACCATGAAGCCAATCAACATCGATACCTGCCGTAAATAAGCTTGTTGAACCACTGCCTAAATTACTAATGCCGTCTAAAGAATCAATATACTCATATTGGGTATATATGCTGGCTTGCTTATGTACTTTCCAATCCGCTTTTACATTAAAACGACGCTTGCTATCATGACCAAAACTCTGCTCATATTCAGTGTCTAACCGACCTGGACGTCCCCACAAACTAAATGTACGACCCAGCCCCACAATTGCGGTGGTATATTCTTCTGAATCTGTTTCGGTTTCATTTTTAATATAACGAGAGCCTAAACGTGTTACCCATTGAGAGCCCAAAATCTTGCTATCTACCGTTGCCCCAATAGACTGTTGCTTTTCTTTATGAGCTAAAGATTCAGAGTGACTGGCTTCAATGTTTAGGTTCATTAAGCCTGTTAACTTCTGACGATGGCGAAGACGAAGTTCTTGACGAGCTGGCGTTACACCACCAGTAGTATTAGTAAACCCTTCTTCTGCATAAACATATTCAAGCTCAGTCGCTGCTTGAGCGTGCCAATCACGATTAAGTCTAAGTTTATATGCCATACCATTTTTAAGTTTTTCCTGAGTATCAGTAGTTAACGTACTGGCACTTTCATCACCCTTATGGGACATACTCGCAACAGAAGCGGTTATTTGCGTTTTATTATCAAAATCATAGTTAACCCAAAGGCTACCAATGTCATAACCTTCAACATCATTGTCATTATATTCGTAGCTCAGACCGGCAAGTAAATAAGGGGTGAATAAATAAGAAAGTCTTGCGCCTGCAACGGTATAGGCATCACCATCACCATCCACATCATAGGCGACTCTCACTTTGATAGGATTGAGATTAGGATCGTAACTAGGAATAACACGATTAAATCGCATATCACCAGTGAAATAGTCAATGGTATAGTCAATATAACGGGTTAATAGCTGCTGATTTAGAACAAGACCAGTATTATCTCTGTCATACGTAACCAAAGTTACCGTATCAGAATGACGCACAATGCGTGTGTCTCCGATACTATAAAACATTGCAGTACCGTTACCATTAAACTCAATCACTTTATGTAAATCTTCAGGACGCGCACCATATAATTGTGCGGTAATTTTCCCATCGTTATACATACTATTGAAGCCATTAAGAATCTGACTTGTACGTCCAATATCAGACTCATCAGTTCCATCAGCGGTACTATAATCGCCCCACATTGCGAAATGGCGTTCTTTTTCAAGTTTCACATAGAGCTTACTGGTACTACGAGCATCATAACCTTTAATACTTGCATCACCTGGAATTGGGTAATAGCTGTCTGGTGATATTTCGCGATAAAATTCTTCATCAGACTTGTCACTGTCATAACTTAACGTTAAATGCATACCACCTTTAATATTACCTTTAATAAAGGCGGCGGCTCTTTCGTCATGACTATAGGTTTTATTTTCATAACCGTCTAATTGAGCAGGCGGTCTTTCTCCACTAAAACGGCCATAACGTCCGGTATAATTTACAATACCTGAAACAAATAACGGACGTTTAGCGGCAATTTGATAAAGTTTGATTTTGTCAGAGAAGTCTTCAACTGACGCTTGGATATTAATTTGGCCCGTATTTTCAGTACTGCGTAAATAAACGGTTTTTTCACCATTAATAACACGAACTTGATGACCCGTTTCATTCTCTTGAATATCAGGGTCTAACCAAGTATCACCTTGATCTGTATCTAGCGTTACAAAGTAAGTACCACGTGCCAAATTATTATTTTCATCGTACAACTTAATAATAACAGGAATAACAGAACGACCACCGTCAGCACGTAACACATCACCATCAGCGACAACACTTATACGTTTTGCAGACTTTGGATGAGAGAACGTTTTTCCTAAAACAAGACGCTCATTACCAAATGGATCCACCGTTTTAATTTCAACAACGTTATCACCATCGTCTAATGGAATACCATACCAACCAACAATTTGAGCATTCTCACGTTTATTAATAATACGTTCGCCTAATTGATCAACATTGATTGCATTACCATTAACATACAATGTTGGTTCAACATCACCTCGAATAACGGCAATGAAACGGCCATCATAGCTATAATCATTGGTTGGCCAATACCATGCCCCTGATTCTGCTTCTGCTCGAGTAATATTTTTTGCTTCATCTTCAGGTAATGGGATTGCTTCTTGTAGAATATTATCAATTCTAAACTTGGCTTCTTTAGGAATATTATTGTATGCCGTTGGTACAATTTCAGTTTTAATTTTATAAAGCGATAATGCTGTTCTCAAATCATTCAGCTTTTCTTGTGAATCACTAAAGCCAAAACGAATAGATGATAATTTATCAGAGCTTGGATAAATATAAGCTTCATCTTGTACGGCTTTTGGATATAACAAAATCATCTTAGCTAGGTCACCTTCATCACCTTTACGTGACTCTAACGCATAACCTTTAAATACAGTTAAAGAGGAAGTAGATGCTGTAGTTTGAGATACATTATCAGCAGCAGTTGACGGTCCACTAATTACACCTGACTGTAACTCATCCGCTTTTAATGCTTTTGGTTTAGCGTCATATTGTAATCCTTTAAAATTCTCTGATGTTTTAAATAACCAATCACCATTTATATTAGTGTTTCTTTCTTTTAATTCTTGATAAACCGCTTCTTGATTTTCTACCGGACATGGCGCGACAAAATCAGCGCGATGCATTTCACCACGTCGCATATCAACAAATCGAGAATCACCTTTTCCTGCATTACGCGTGTCTGTTGGCTCTAATTCAATGCCTAAAGGTAGGGTTTGTTTGTCAACTTTCATGACATGATTACCCGCCTTAACACCGAACATTGAATACTGGCCGTTTTCATCAGTGATAACATAATCACCCGTTTCTAAATATATTTTCACTCCACCAATAGGCCACATTTGATTTTTCATGATGTCGTTACACTGTGCATCAACAAAAACTTTACCGAAAATAATGCCTCTATCTGACATCACGCCAGTTTGCGTTACCTTAACTTGGTATTTATCAATATTAGAAGTAATACGGGAATCAGTCGTACCACCAAAGGTCGCTGCATTGACATAAACAGAGTTGATACCATCTGAATCTATAGCACCAGCTGTTAGTTGCAGAACATAGGTTAATTTATAGCTACCATTTTCAGGCGGCTGTGTACTACCACTTAATGTTCCAATATCAAAACGGTAAGTGTAAGTATCAATTCGAACCGGATCTTTATAAGGTTGATCATTTAATCGAGTACTGCCTTCCATATATTTAAAGCCATATGGCATTGAATCAAAAACTTGTGCATCAAATAATTGACTGTCTGGCAGGTTATTTTTAATGGTTACTGAATATTTAACGAAACTACCAATTTCTGCGTTATCTTTATCAGCATCTTTTTGAATCGTTAATCTACGATCTAAGCTTTTGGGATCCAAAGGTATATCAAACGTTTCAACTCTATCCCTAACCGTAATTGGGAATAGACCTGAATTTTCAATATCATCATTACCATATGGGCCATATGACATCGGGGTAACGTTGTGAATATTAAAATTTGCTAATGTTGTATAAGCAGATGGCCACACATGCGTTTGTGGTGGCTCAACCGAAATATAATATTGATTACCATCAATAGGGGCTAATTTAGGAAATAATACTCGACCATCAACATCAGACATCACTTCAGCAACAGGAGTGAGACCATCAACATTTGGAACTCGTACTTTTGCTGTTGGTGCTACATTATTTTCTGTTTGATAAAACTTCACTATCGCATTTTCTACACCGTTAAAATTAGTCGCATCAAATACTACAAATTGAGGACTTATGTACGCTAAATCAGTCAAAATGATTCGGTTATTATTATTAGGATCAAAGACTTCAATCACTAATTCATCATTTGGATTTGACTGAATTTCACAGTCTACGGCAGTTGAACCATTAAGGCCAAAACCTGTAAAGTTAATTGTTCCATCAATATTCGATAACAATTCTGTACGAGTAATTTCACCTGTACGCCATGGAATAGCAATATCTTCTAAACAGTGGTTACCCCCAGGGCGAATATAATTATCTTTTGGTGATACCGCATGCACAGGAATAACACTTCTGAAAATACCAGTGTTAGGCCCTGTTTCAGCAAAAATCCAATAAAAAGAATCACCTTCCGTTGAACGTAATGTCACGGGGTAATTAGAAGAACTTGGGCCAATAATATCAATCGTTGACGCATGTTCATTACCTTGAGGAAGGATAATTTGAGCATGAATACCATCAAATTTTGAATCAAATCCAGCTGAACTTGAATGATAATAAAAGTTTGTAGGAATAAAATGTTCGTGATTACTGTATAAAATTGTAAAAGCACTATTTGGGTCTAATACAGTATCGTCAATAAGTTCGAAATCAATTAAATTATCTTCTTCTTTACCTACTAACGTATTACATACTTCACCACTTCTAGTGATATTTTCAGCTGTTGACGATAAGTTAACTTCTGCTTCACTGTATATTTTAAATGGTACGGTTCCACGTACATCATTAACTTGTGCATAATAAGTAAAATGTCCTGATGTATTTGGCTTCATATAATCAGGTTTAACTAAAAAACCCACCTTTTCTACATTACCTGATCCATCCCAAGAGCTATATTCATACCAATCTAAATTATGGTCATCTTGTTCAAAAATAAAATTATTATTAATTCCGACTAATACCACACCGCCATCAAAATTGTATTCAGGAGAAATTAAGGTTATTGGTGAATGATCTTTAGCAGGCTGGCCATTAATCACTTTATCTTGTAATAAAGAAATATTAGCAGGAAGCTTTACTGAAATTAACACACCAGTATGGCTAACTTTCACTTGTGAGCCTGCTGCTTCTGATTGAACAAAAATATTATACGGCAGTGCTGCCGATTCAGGCTTGGTGCGACCAACACTGGTATAATTAACTCTAAAGTCAATTTCAGAAAGTGATGTCACTTGTTGCTGACAAATAGGTGAATTTTCAATCGTTAGATTAACGATTGGTCCATTAATAACGGTAAGTTTAGTCGAACTGGTTTTTTCAACTGAAGGTTCATTGATTGATATAACAACAGTATCAATATTATAGAAGTCGTTGTTTTTGTCTGTTGTTGGAAGCTCGACAGTATAAACAATATTAATAGATTCACCCGGCTTTAACTGGCCAGAAATATATTCTCCATCACTATTTTTATTAAGCTCTGGCTCGCCAGGATCATGAATACCATTGCCATTAGTGTCAAAATATATTTTTATATTATCTGCATTTGGTGATGTAAGATCCCCATTATCATCAGTTAGATTATTAACATTAATAATATAGCTATCTTTAATATTACCAGTATTAGTTACTGTGTGAGGAATACTAACAATAGAACCAGGTGGAACATTTTTTTCTGTCTTATTATCGCCAGATGTATTAGGCGATAATGAAACATCATATACTTTTTCAACTTTAATATGAGATATATTCGAAAGCACTCGAATATTCTCACCCGTCGTTGAGTCAAAATAAGTCATGATGGCCTGATTCATTATTTTTGTACCAGCATTAGTTAACCCAAAAACTGTTGAACTCACACTTAATAATATAAAAACAATGAGGTACTTCATTTTAGTTATTACATCTAAGAGGGCCATAAGCACTCTCCAAAGGCTAGTAATTCAAAGATATGGATATAGGCTTATTGAACTTACTTGATTTAATTATTTTCAAATATATTTAAAATAAGCTCAATAAGCCCCCCTACAAGGTAGGGAGGACTAGGTTATATTTGCTATTAATCAATCTTCACTACAAAGTTACCGACAGCCTTATCACCAGGAACAAGTGTTCCTACAGTAAAGGTAACTGAATTACCGCTTACCGCACCAGTAACGTCAGCACCAGTAGTACCATCAGGGTTACATAAAGGACCTAAATCATCAGTCTCTAAAGGATATGTTGCATCAGCAAGTGCTACAACAGTGCCTGAATCGGTCGTATTACGACAACTTACTAAGCTACCACCCGCATGAAATTGAGAGTACTCAGTTAATTGGTCTGTAATAACAGTATTGAGAGCATTTGATGTACCTTCATTGACTGCAATCAATTTCCAAACAACACACTGTCCAGGTTCAACATTCGTTGTTTGCTCTTTTAAGAAGGTCTTATCAGTATCAGCAACACCATCACAATCAGTATCTAAATCAGCATACTTATAAAGACGGACCTGACCTTTAACAACCTCAGAGTTATCTTGACCTTGAGCAGTCACTGTTGGATCTGTTGTTGATACAGCAGTAATTGTTGTTAGGTTATTTGTACCAGATGTTGCATCTGTTGGTGCAAATACAGTGACTTCCATTGGAATGGTTTCACCAGGCTCTAACGTTAATGTTGGAACTGTATCTGAGCCGTCTGTTGCATCACACGCTACTTCTACACTTACACTAGAACCATCCGCTTGCTGCACAATAATTGGCGTCGTTACAGGATCATCACATAAGTTACCAACTTCAGTATCAGGCACACCATCACCATCAGTATCAACAGTAATTGTATTATTAAATCCAGTCATATTATTGCCTGAACTTAAATCAACGGTTTCAGTTGTATTACCATTGTTACCTAACGTGTGGTCATAAGTAACACTACCACCTGGTTCGATTTGGTTGCTTAATGATGCAGGCGTAATATCAATACTGGCATCAGTTGCGACATCAAATGCTTCAACTTTACGGTTAGATGCATTAGATGCGTCTGATGTAGCAACAAGTGAAATGATATAATCCATATCACCATCACTATTTGCATCAATCGCTGCCGTTTGATCACTGTCAGCTAAAGCTTGAGTTGGATCAGAAGAAATAGTAATTTCAGCATTAACCCACAATACAGCACCTGCTGGAATAGTTGGTGTTGATGTAATCACATTCCCCGTTGCTGCAATATCTACCGTACCATCTGCATCAATATCAATACCATTATGCTTGAATACTACAGTCCAGCCCGTTGGTAATGCAGTTTCCCAACTTGTACCGTTATAACTACCTTCTGCACTTAATAGGAATGAATCTGAACTACCGCCTTCATTGGCAATATAGATAGGCGCAGTAACCGTTGAACCTAAAGGCTCATCATTAAACACCGTAGCTACATCTGCACTAGTAAGAACGCCACCCGCAAGAAGCACAGGATCGACATCTACAGCAGGATCAATAGTAGTAATTGGTGTATTAGCAATATCAACAGTAGGACCTGTAATATTATCTAAACGCTCAGTTTTACTATCAGTCTTAGTTGCATCATTGAAAGAAGTTGCCGTTGTTGTTGCTTCAAATGGTGTTGGAGAATCAGCAGCATCTGATGGCAGATTGGCAACGACACGGAACAATGTCTCATTACAATTAACAGTAATACCATCAATAGTTACAGCGGCATCGATACATGTTGAAGGATTAACAGGACCACTATCAGGTGTTACATTACCGTTAGTATCAACAAGTTGTGCTGTACCATCCGCATTCCAATATTCAAATGTTGTTCCTGTTGGAAAGCTAACATTTGCAGTCGAAAGATCAAAACTATCGGTAGTATTACCATTATTAATGATCTTATTATAGAAGAATACTTCACTACCCGCAGCCGCTGAATCTACTGTCTGAATATTATCATCAGTACCATCAGAGTCACCACCACCTGATGTTCCTGTTTCAGTACCAGTATCGGTAATACCTACACCAGTAGTCGTCGTTGTAGTCGTTGTAGTTGGGTTTGATGGATCGGGACCTGCAGTTGTAGGATCTGGATCATTACACTCACCAGCATCATCGTAATCACCATCACCATTAAGATCTGAACATGAATAAGCAACGTTACCTATTTCGGTGTCGCCCATCATTGTTTCAGGAGAATATGCTACATAAAAAGTCATGGAGATAGTTGTATTTGACGCTAATTGATCATCAACAGCATATACACCAGGTACTGCGGTATCGGTTGTATTACCGTTACTGTTAAGATCTAAGCCACCATCAATTTGATTTTCAGCGGTATCATTAGTACCATCTTGGTCTAAATCAACTCCATGTGTAGATTCATCAACTAAATTAGCTGCAAAATCAATCGGTGTATCACCATTAACAGTTAACAAACCACTGCTTGATGCATCATATAACCCACCCGTACTACTCGCGACATATACTGTTCCTTCAGGAATACCATCAAAGATAACCACATCTTTAGCGTCTGTATTACCTGTATTAGAAACGGTTACTGTGTAACGAATTAAACTTAACTCTCGGTTTGTACCACCATCACCATCTAAATCAATACCTAATGCGGTTTCCGTACCAACATTCTCTAAGTGCGTCGCTGATTTGGTAATATTAACCACAGCATCGTTAGTCACTGTAATTAATGATGCGTTAGTATCAGGTAAGGCATCATTGTTATCACCAATATCAGTGACAGAGCCATCAATAGGAGCAAGTGTACCATCATGAGCTTCTGCTTCTAATGTCACACCAAGTGTATCGCCAGGAACGGCTGTTGTAGGCACTGCTGCTGCAAGCATTAAGTTCATTTGCTCACCAGCATTTAGAGTAACAGTATCACCAGAAGTAAATTCGGTTTCACCCGCATCTGGTTGACCATTATTATTTTCATCATTGAAGAGCTTCAATGTGGTAGCATCAATCGTATCCGTTCCTCGCGTATCAGTTCCTGGAAGATTCTGCGCAAATGTTAATGTATAAGTATCAGCACCATTACCTGTATTGGTTAATACATGAGGTAAATATACAGTTTGACCAGGAGAGCCTGTAGTATTGAGATCCTGCTCAATCGTTGCACTATAAATCTGAGCTACAGTTACAACCGCTTCATTCGATGTCGCGGTATAACTATTTCCAGATTCATCTTCATAGGTTACTGTTGCTAAGTTTTTAATATCAGTTCCGGCGGCAGTAGCTGCAAGGGCTTGGCTAGATAGTAAACCTGCACCTACCGTTATGAGTCCCGCCGCAACCCATACACTTATAGGTTTTAAATGCGTATTCATAAAGTGGTTACCTTTTAAGGTCATTAGTTTAATTACGATGTGTATAAATACCCTTGCAAAAACGCAGGGCGGTACATTTACTTAACGTTTATTTAACTTCGATGCGATAAGCAAAAACTTGTTTTTCCTTAGCATTAATAGGTGTTAATGGTATCCAGCGAACTGCGGTATATTTTTCAGGTGGAATAATAACCTCAACTTTTTTTCCATCTTTCATTATTTCGCGTTTCACTGGCTCTTCTTCAAATGTTTTACCTCCATCAATACTAACTAAAAAATTCGATTTAATTTTTGTGTTACTTGTATTGGCAATATAAAAAGTATTTTCAGGAATAGGTCCTGTAATAATTAAGCCATTCAAAGGCTTTTCGCTATTATTTGTGTAAGTTAACTTATATTCGATTTTATCTTTTGGTACGGCTTTCTCTGCTTTTACTAATTTTTCCTCTCCTTTATCATTTACTTCAACTATATATGCATCCATTTTACTTACTAGTAAGTTATCATCTTCCGCATAAACAGAAAAAGACATCATCAAACAGCCAATCACTATCAATAATAAATTTTTCATATTACACCTCATCCTTTATGATCCATGAAATATATATAATGCGATAAGCATGCCAATAATAAATATTTTTACATCATTAAAAAACAATGAGTTAATCACATACGTTTATTTAAAAAGCAAAATAGAAAATTAATTATAATTTTGCGAATCATTATTTAAATGCGAAATAAAAATTAAAAATATAAAGTTATAACTATTGAACCATAAGATAATTTTTTAAAAGGTAGAACATTTTACATAGCGTGTATTATAAAAATAACAACTTAATTTAAAATAAATCCAACATCAATTTCTTACGTAAAAACGATTATTAAATATCAATTTGTTTGATGATTTTATTGGTTAACTTCTTAATTAAACAACAACTGTTTTATATTTAACACATACTACATTTATCAATGTAAAAAAGAACCATATCGATATTTTATCGTATGGTTCTTTCCTAAAATATTAGTCAATGATGATATTATTTTATTTTTATTAAATAAACAGCGGTTCCTTGATCTCCTGGAGCTAAAGCGCCCGTCATATTCCAGCGCACCTCCCCTTCATAATCTACAATATTTGCCCCATTAGTAGTAACAGGTATACAAGTGAGTGACGTTGGCACATTACCCGAGGTACAATCTATTGCTTGAGAGAGCCCCGTATAACTTGGCGTACTATCAAAAATACTTAATTCAGTTAGATCACCATCTCCAACGTTAGTAAAGGTTATAACGTATTCCAATATATCCCCAGGGCGGCCATTATTACTCACTCCAACAGCCGTTCCTTGAGTAATATTTCGTACCGTTTTCTCCAGCTTTAACTCGCCGGCACCACGGAACGTCGCTCTGATGGTATCTTTATCTAACACTTGACGCGTAATACTGTGTCCTGTTCCAACACTATCACTAAAGATCATATCTGCTGCTATATCGTAATGATATTGGGCATTAAGTGGCGCATTCGCTGGCACAAACACTTTACTGAGTAAACATACTGCTGTATTACCATTTACTACTGTCGGATTAATAACTTGAGCATCCGCACCATCTATTATTCCATTACAATTATTATCTAAATAAAGAATGGTACTCCAACCGTCATTTGCTGGAGCAACCTCTGGATTTATAATGGAAAAGTTCACACTTCCCGAGGTTGCAGCTGTAAACTTATGTGGGAATAATACTGCCTTTCCGGGTTCAACTTCACTGAAATTATCAGGCTCCATTCTTGGCTCACGTACCTTACCAAAATCAAGACTACTGATATCATCCCCCGCACTGGCGTTAACAGCCATCTGACTATCAATCACACTGGTACTGGTTACTTGTGGGATCGCAGTGACATTAGCTTCACTGATATCAATCCAATCTGCTTGTTTAATCACATCTAGTAGTAAGTTTTTACCTGAGAAATCCACCCCAAGAATAAATTTATAGCTACCATCACCCGATGTAGTGTCCGTAGCTATCACATCACCCGTCGTCACTCCCGTAACACCAGCATCATTAAACGTTACGGTAACAGTAAAGTTACCTAAACCTATTTCAGTGCCGTCTTGAATACCATCGTGCGCTGCTATTGCGCCACCATTATCTTCAAACACCACACCACTTAAAACAATACGATTAAGCAATTCAAATAAATGATCTTCAACTTCACCATCAACGGCTGCACCATCAAACGTATTACAACTGTTAGCAACTGAGCATAAACGTACTCGCATCACAGTATTGCCATTAAACCCTTCTGCACTAGCGGCATCTAACGTTATTGCTATATTATTATTTCCTGCTGTAACAGCTTGATCATTAATTAATAATTCATTGCTATCAGCAAAATCACCATCATTATTTAAATCAACCCAAATACTCACAAACCCATTACCCACTACTTGAATCGGTAATGTGGTGCTGGTTTCTACAATAATTTGAGCGGGAATATTCAGATCCTCATCATCCTGCCCATGAGTATCATCACCCGTTGCATCAGCACTGATCCACTGTGTAAATTCAGGATCCCAACGAGAGCCAAGCGCTAAATCTGCCACGCCATCTAATGCCGTATCTAAATAAGCATGGCTGGCTTGGCCATATGTTGTAGCTGCATCACCATAATCGGTCGAATCATAACAACCAGCACCATCATTACCTTGCAAACTACTATTATTTGACGCTACAACAAACTCTATTTCAGCGGTTATTACATTGATGCGATAGACTACAGCACGCTCATTTAAGTCAATAATCCCATCTTGATTTGAGTCATGATTTCCGCCATTAGTCATGGCATACAAATTAATAGAGTTATCCATAATCAATGCCCCCGCTTGTAATTTCCCATTCGAATCCACAGTCGGTTTACCACTAAGATAAATCAAATCCTGACTGATAATACTGCCGGTATTAAGATCAACCTGATATAACTTCTCACCTCGTAAATCAACAAGATAGGCTTGTCCATTTTGACTACTTATGGCCAAATCTGCACCTACATCAATAACAACACCAGTAAAGGAGTCATTCATGGCACTAATATCTAATGGAATAACGGTAAATGTTTGGCTATTAAGATCAATCTTAAACATGGAATTCCATCCCGTTCGCCAAGCGATAAGATAATTACCATCCGTCGTAACATCACCAGCGGTTGAAGCGGTAAAATTAAAGGTTGTCGATGAATAACCAATATTTCGTAATGCATCACCAGCATTAAATGAAAAGGTTTCACCATCACTAAGACGGCTCACTGACGCAGCATTTTCTGCTCGCATTTCACCCAAATCAATAAAGCTAGTACCCGTTTTATCGGTCACAAACAAGTGATGATTACGATTGGCTGAGGTCATATCGGTAAAGGTGCCGTAAATCAAGCCATTAACTCGATTAAAACCAATAGCATTTATATTATTAATATTGGTTTGATTCGTAATCGAAATGGGATCTACAATATTAGAAAAAGTAATAGGATCAGACGTTGCATCCAATGACGTATAGGCATAATCACTACTACTCACCGGCTTAATTGTCTGTAAAATTAAATCACATTGATTATTTCCCACCAGATCTGATATCAACACCCGATAATCTTCGACTTCACCGTCATTCGCTAAGCCTACGGGGCTATCACAACCGACATCACTGCATAAGCGAACCCGTAAATAACTGTAACCAACAATAGCACTCGCTGGTATCGGTACACTAAAACTGTTATTACCTATTAATGCTGAAGCTTCAATAATGATTTGTTCGCCTGTATCATCCCAATCCCCATCAAGATTAAAATCAAGCCATGCATATAAACGTTGTCCAGTACTGGTGCGCGCCGCATCTTCAACAACATTCACAGTAATATCAAGGCTTTCACCTTTCGTCGCGGATAAAACAAGTGAAACACCATCTTCATCATCAAAGTTATCGTCATCATCAGCAGTCGCACCTATATTTTGCAGATCACCTAAATCAGCATCCCACAAATTACCCATGCGTAAATCGATAAAGCCATTGTCATCACTGTCTACCTGCACATGCGCCGCACCATCATTTTCATAAGTCGTGGTGTAGTTATTTATTCCAGTACCAACCGTTGTATCAGGCGCGTCACCTAAATCACTCCCTAATACATTGGGCGCTTTAGTAAAACACCCTTTTTGAAGGTTATAACCATCACCAGTACTGCCCGTAAAACCAAACCGCACCATGTTATTACCAATATCATTACGAATATTACGAGTGAATTGACTAACCATGATGCCATCAAGATAATAAGTAAATTGATTGGTCGTTGGGTCCCATTCAAATTGCGCAATATGATAGCGTCCATCTTCTAATTCGCCCCCAGCAACAGACGTGGCAGGAACAAGGGTATTAGCAGCATCAGGGGTATATACATCACCATTAAGATAAACGGCTGTATGGTCAATAAATTGCCCTCCTACCGCATCGTCGGTAGCACCAATAAAGGTGTTATCAAAGGTATCGAACTCAAATACGACAGATGGCGAAACAGGGGTTGCACCAAAAATATCACCAACCCCTAATCCACCACCAAAGGCACCAAAGGCATTCAGATCTCGTGAATCCGCAGATAGCACAAACGTCATGCCATCAGCACCACTTTCAATTCCATTGGGACATCCGGTATTACACGTTCTATCACCTAAATACACCGCTAATTCGGCATACATGGGTTGGTTCAAGTCAATATATTCATAACTCCACAAATACCCTTGTTGATTAGTGGTATTAGGGGTTACAACATATTCACCATTTGCGGCTAAATACGCATCGCCGCCTTCAAATACAACCGGAGCCTCACAAATATTAGGTTGGATTGTATTTGAAATAATAGGGGTTACGATATCGGTATCATCTTCACCATTACCAAAACCATTATTGGGGATTGAATCATTATCGTTGATACTGGTTTCTATGATTTCGGCATTGATTGCAGGTGCCGTAAGTGACTGAGGTGCTAAACGAATAACAGCATAATCATCAAACCCTAACCCTATAGCACCGAGATCTAACTCTCCTGTTAATGGATCATAGGTGGTGATTTCCGTAACACCATCACCGGCATAAGCTTTAACAAAGCTGTACCCAGCTGGAATAGGAAGCGTTACTTTAGTATTAAGTGCTACCGTTGCCCCCATGTTTTCAACACTAACAACAACGTTAAAGGGAATACCTAAAGTTACATTCACACTAGGATCCATCGCTAACATTAATGCCAAATCACCCGGTGGTTTTAATGAAATTAAATGATCTTCAACTTCACCATCACCTGAACTTCCTGTTGGACTATCACACGTTTCCGTACTCGAACAAATCCGTAAACGGACATAGGTATCAATAATTTCAACATCAGCTGGCACGGTAAAGTTAAGCGTACTGTTACCCGAAGCAGCCACAGCAACTGTTGCGGTCTCATCTGCATCAAAGACACCATTTACGTCAAAATCAATCCAGCCATAAAGGTTATCACTGCCTGATGTAACCACAGGAACCGTCAAAGACAAACTATCCCCGCCGACTAAAATAGAGGGGATACTCGGTTGAATAAACCCATCTTCATCATCAGGTGTTACCCCATTAGTATCATCACCATCAGCGGTAACTGTCGGTTGGCCATCATTTTCATTATCAGGCGTGTTAGCTCCTAAATATGGCAAACCAACCTCAGTTTGATGTCGAGGTCCATCTTCTGTCAATTCAGTGAAATAGCCATCTGAAGTCGGTGCATCAGCCCAATCTAGAGGTACTGGAGCATAACGACAACGCGCACCATCATTACCAGCAGCTGATGCATTCGTTTGAGAAAATAACGTCGCCGTATAGCTACCTGCTGGTTTTGAGCCATTCAATACATCAACACGATAGATTCGGCCGGGATTTGGATTTTCTGAAATATAGAAATACCCTTGATCATCAAAATACATCGCACCATATGGTCCATTAGCGATTCCAGGTAATACGCCCAATGAAGTACGAGCACCTGTCGTAGGATCAAATCGATATAGTATTCGTGAATTATTGCTTGGAACAGAATAAATAAAACCATCAACCGGATTAAACGCAATATCAGCATAATTTAAACTCGTCGTCGGTAAGGTTCCAACTTGAGTTAAATAAGTTTCACTGTTTGGATTGGTATCAAATAAATAGAAATTACCGTCATTGTGCGCATATAAAATACCATTATCATCAATATCACCATTATTAGCAGCACTTGGCATAGTTGAATTAAAGATAGGTAATGAATAAGTGTTATAGGCATTATCAAATAGATTTAAAGTATTCGTTCCTTGTATTCCAGCCAGTGTATTTGTCACCATTGAATACCCGACACCAGAACCAGCAGTTACGGGTGACGTCAATAAATTAACCGATCCTGTCGCTAAATTAATGGCATTTAATTGGCTAACACCACCACTACTTTGAGTCAAATAAGCGGAAGATGAACAAATATCAAAAGAGTTAATAACAAAATCAGCAAAGTTTATATCAGTTAAAGCGCCACCTATTGCTGTAACCGTCTTAACATTGGCACTGCTCGATTGATATGTAGCAGGATCCCCTATAGTACCGCCAACATAACTACCTGTATTGGTATCTAATATAGGCGCCGTTGGTGGACAAGTTGGAGACGCAATATTGGTTTCATTAATAGCTTCATAGACTTTATAAGTGCCCGTAGCCCCAACAGTCAGAGTATATGCTCCCGTTGTTGCATCTGCCGTCGTTGCATAACATAGGCTTGTCGAGGGATTGTAGGCGACGATCGGAACTCCAATACCTAACCCAGTTTCGGTTCCATCTTTAATACCATTGGTTGCCGTACCACCACCATCGCCATCATCATTAAATACAAAGCCTGATATTTGTTGTGCGACAACGGTAATAAGATAATCTTCTACCTCACCATCATCTGCAAGCCCTATAGATGAATTACAATCAACATCAGAACAAACTCGAACACGTAAATAAGTATTACCAAGTATTGCATTTATCGGAACAGCTATCGTATAACCTTGAGTAGAACTCGTCGCTGCTATATCTGAAATAACCTGTTCATCACTATCAAGCCAATCACCGTCTTGATTCCAATCAGCCCAGGCATATAATCGTAAACCGGTTAACGTTGATTCAGGATCTTTTGTTATTGTTATTGAAAGATCACTATTACCACCACGAACAAAACTATTAACCCAACTAACACCATCCTCATCATCACTGTCTAATATATCATCTGCATTTGCCGCGATATTTTGTAATGTCCCGTCATCACTATCCCATAACGTACCTAATACAATATCATTTTGATTATCCGTATCAGTATCATTAAAAGCATGGCCTGCACCACCATCATCATATAATGTTTGATAATCACCCGTAGTGGTTCCAGTCGATGTATCTGGCGCATCACCTAAATCATACTCATCCGCTTGAAATATCGCGCCACCTAATGTACTAAACAACAAACGCACTGAGTGCATAGATGCATCATTTACAACACCTAATCCCCACTGAACCCCAATACCATTATCAGTACCAGGATTAGTATTTAAAGTATTATCGAGTAAAAATGGCGCCGCATTTAAATTAGAGTCAAGCATAGTGGAATAAGGACCAGAGAAATAACGATCCCAAGATTTATCTAATTCCATATACCCCATAAATTGATCAGTCGCAGTATAGTTTTTGGTTACACCAACTAATGAATATGGTCCTGTATCTGGTTGATAATTTACTGAATTATATGGAATCGCAAATGCAGCGCCTGCATCACCACCGTTTAAATACGTATCGAACCCTTGTGCTAGTCCAATATTAGAACTATTCGAACCATCTGCTGATTCTAAACAATAATGTTGATCAAAAAATTCATTACCATTTATATAAGTTATTTCGGTCACAATTTTTATATCATTACTATCATAAATATTATTATTATTTCTGTCCCAATATCGTGATGACCATACAGAGAAAGGATCAACTTCAGTTCCAACACCACTGACGGTACTCATTAAAAATTCTTTATAATTACAATATTCGCCGACACTACCATCATTAAGATGCATGTAAGGAAACGTACCACCACAGCTATAAGGTGACTGCTGATATGATTGTTGCTGACCATCCTTAAATACACCATTCCCCCCTGCGGCAATGTGATGAATAATTAATGGTGATCCATTAATTATTTCATATTGACTGTTTGTTTTTGCTGTTGCACCAATTAATTCAGAGGTATCACAATTCACAACTGTATCTCGCCAATCAATATTTCCTCCTGAATTCACATCAGCATCATTATCGGGAAAGTTATCATTCTGAGTATTATCAAAACTACCATTTACATCAGCAAAGTTATCCCCATTATCATAGTTATTATCTAAACCATTAGTACCTACTGTACCCGATAAAATAAGGCCAGCTTCTGTTGTATCATCGCCGCCTTGGTTATCAGAATCCAAGTCTAAATAATCTGGATTGTCAGTAGTATCTGTATTGACGGGTGTTAACCCACTTGTTGGAGTATAAGCTGTATTTAAACCATTATTTGCTGTGTAATTTGCAGGGGTATCATTGTTAGGAGATATATAATTCGTGGTTGTCTGCGCTTCGATATTATCCGGAATACCGTCGCCATCAGTGTCCAAATCGATATGATTATAAATACCGTCATTATCAACATCATCAGACACGCAAGTCGTGCGTAATTTAATCGGAGAGCTGTTTGATTGTGAGGTCGAATTTGAATAAGTAAATGTTATGCTAGAAACAAAATCACTAGACATAATAGACCATTGAGAATTAGCAGCAGAAATGTGTCCGCCTGTTGATAAGGGTTGGAAACTAACAGAGCTTGTATTATTACCAACAACGTTTTGTAATTCTGGTGAAGTCCCACCTAATCTTGCATGGGTAATGGCGGGATTATAGACCGACAAAGTCGCGCCAGTAACACTAACTGACCATTCATCCGAACTGTCAAACCAATAAAAATCATCTGATTGAGATAGAGTTAACTTAACTGGATCAGCAAAAGTAATGGTATAAACCATCTGTTCACCAACCCCTCCCGCCACAGATAATCTTATTTGCCCTGTATTTGTTCCTTCTGGTGAGCCTGCACTCGTACCGCTTAAAACACCATCAAATATTGTTGTTGACAGTGGCATATTTGATTCATCCGGTGAGCCCGCTGTAATACCTGATAAATCAAGAGGTACATCAACCTCACATACTATTTCATCAGTATCTAAAATACCGTCATTGTCATCATCAATATCAATTGCATCATCAACTCCATCACTATCGGTATCGGCTAAAACAGCTGAATAATCAAAATACCAAGATAATGGTGTAAACACAGTTTTTTGATGGCCAAACGCCATTTCTAGATCCCAATCACCACCTTGGCTGCTATGCCCCGTTTTATCAATAGATGCTCGTACAGAAATCTTTGATATTTCGGAAAATTTTGATAATAATTTTTTCCCTTTTTCATCCTTTGCTAAATCACAACCTAAGAAATTAATAACACCATCAGAACCTAATAATGAGCCTATTTTTATTATCTCACTTTTATATTTTTCGATATTTTCTAATGTAATAATATCTCGACCAAATTTAATTTTTCCAGCCGTCCCATGAGCCCATAAATCAACAATCTTTGATTGTGGTTGTTGTTCTAATTGAAAAATAAAATTAGATATATCTTTAATTTTTAAATACTGTAACGAATGCTTACTAAAGAAATCATTCGATATCAATTCTTGATCAATAATAACCATTTTTAAAGGCAATTGATTATTATTGTTTTTAAGTAAAAAGTAACCCAAGATCAATTGTATTATAAACAAAAAATATATAGACTTTTTCATGTCACTTATCCATCAATGAACATAAGATGTCTATTGCATAAATAACGCCAACTTAACTAACGTATATAAAATAGCTGTATTCCTTTTTCCATATACTAATTATTAATAATGATTATTTAAAATTATATTGCAAAATAAAACTAAGCAAATATATTTCTTTTATTGAATCGCAATATGATAAATGACAGAACCTTGAATGCCTGGTGCTAAAGAACCTGTCATATTCCACCGAACTTCACCTTCATAACCCGCAGCATTTATTCCATTCGCAGTAACAGTTGCACAAGTGAGTAACGTTGGGACGCTACCCGATGTACAATCTATTGCTTGAGATAATTCTGTATAACTTGGTGTACTATCAAAAATACTCACTTCAGTTAAATCGCCATTCCCTACGTTAGTGAAGGTTATAATGTATTCCAATATATCCCCAGGGTAGCCATTATTACTCACTCCAACAGCGGTACCTTGAGTAATATTACGCACACTCTTTTCAAGCTTTAACTCACCGGCACCACGGAACGTTGCTCTGACGGTATCTTTATCTAGCACTTGACGAGCAATACCGTGTCCTGTTCCCACACTATCACTAAAGATCATATCTGCTGCTATATCATAATGATATTGAGCATTGAGCGAAGCATCTGCAGGAACAAACACTTTGCTGAGTAAACAAACTGCTGTATTACCATTAACAGCAACCGGATTAATTATTTGTGCATCAACACCATCGATTTCGCCATCACAATTATTATCGAAATACAGTACAGTATTCCAGCCGTCATTTGCTGGAGCAACCTCTGGATTTATGATGGAGAAGTTCACACTCCCAGCCGTAGCTGCAGTAAACTTATGTGGGAATAACACTGCTTTTCCAGGTTCAACTTCACTAAAATTATCAGGTTCCATTCTTGGCTCACGTACCTTACCAAAATCAAGACCACTGATATCATCCCCCGCACTGGCATTAACAGTCATCTGGCTATCAATCACACTGCTACTAGTCACTTGTGGAATAGCGGTAACATTGGCCTCGCTAATATCTATCCAATCCGCTTGTTTAATTACATCAAGTAGTAAATTTTTACCTGAAAAATCAACACCCAGAATAAATTTATAGCTACCATCCCCCGACGTAACATCTGTGGCTATCACATCCCCCGTTGTTACCCCTGTTACACCCGTGTCATTAAAGGTAACGGTGACGGTAAAGTTACCTAACCCAATTTCAGTGCCGTCTTGAATACCATCGTGCGCTGCTATTGCACCACCAACACCATTATCTTCAAACACCACACCACTTAAAACAATCCGATTGAGCAATTCAAATAAATGATCTTCGACTTCACCATCAACGGCTGCACCATCAAACGTATTACAACTGTTAGCGGCTGAGCATAAACGTACTCGCATTACAGTATTGCCATTAAACCCTTCAGCACTGGCGGCATCTAACGTTATTGCTATATTATTATTTCCTGCTGTAACAGCTTGATCGTTAATTAATAATTCATTGCTATCAGCAAAATCACCGTCATTATTTAAATCAACCCAAATACTCACAAACCCATTACCCACCACTTGAATCGGTAATGTAGTACTGGTCTCTACAATAATTTGAGTAGGAATATTCAGATCCTCATCATCCTGTCCATGGGTATCATCCCCTGTTGCATCGGCACTGATCCACTGTGTAAATTCAGGATCCCAACGAGAACCAAGCGCTAAATCTGCCACACCATCTAATGTCGCATCTAAATAAGCATGACTGGCTTGACCATAACTGACAGCTGCATCACCATAGTCAGTTGAATCATAACAACCTGCACCGTCATTACCTTGCAAGCTGCCCTCATTTGATGCTGTCAAATACTCAACTTCTTGAGTCATCACGTTAATACGATATACAACAGCACGCTCATTTAAATCAATGGTGCCGTCTTGATTGGCATCATGATTACCACCATTCGTCATCGCATAAAGACTGATTGCATTATCAATCACTAACGCCCCCGCTTGTAATTTTCCATTCGTATCTGGCGTTGGCTCTGCACCAAAATAAGTTAATGGTTGCGCTGTCACTGCTCCCGTCGAAATATTGATGCTATAAAGTAGGTCCCCATTTAAATCGACTGCGTACCCAAGTCCTGATTGACTGCTTATCGCTAAATCAGCACCTACCTCAATCGCACCACCACCATATGACCCCCCCATGGTGGCAATGTCGAGTGGAACAGTTGTAAATGTCTGTGTATTAAGATCAATCTTAACCAAGGAATCCCATGAGGTGCGCCATACAATCAGATAATTGCCATCAGCAGTGACATCACCAGCAGTCGGAGCACTCAATACAGTAGAAGTAGAACTATAGCCGCTATGACGCAGTGAATCACCGGCCGCAAAATCAAAACTTTCGCCATCTTGTAAACGACGAATAGTGGTTGCAGATTCTGCTCGAATTTCACCAAGATCAATAAAGCTAGTACCCGTTTTATCTGTCACAAATAAATGATGAATTCGATCTGCTTGTGACATATCGGTAAAGGTACCGTAAACCAACCCATTGACCCGATTAAATCCTAATGCATTAATATTATTTATATTAGTCTGATTTGTAATAGCAATAGGATTAACAATATCGGTAAACGTGATCGGATCGACCGTCACATTCAAAGAATTGTAACTATAATCTGTTGCCGCAACAGGTAAGCGTGTTTGTACAATAAGATCACACTGATTATTGCCTACCAGATCTGATACCAACACACGATAATCTTCGACTTCTCCGTCGTTAGCTAAACCAATAGGGCTATCACAACCAACATCGCTGCACAAACGTACTCGCAAATAACTGTAGCCTACGACCGCACTCGCGGGGATCGGTACGCTGTAATCGTTATTCCCTATTGCAGCACTAGTATCTGCAATAATTTGCTCACCCGCATCATCCCAATCCCCATCTAAATTAAAATCAAGCCATGCGTATATCCGTTGCCCTGAACTAGCCCGCGCAGCATCTTCAACAACATTGACTGTAATATCAAAATTCTCGCCTTTGGTTGCCGCTAGCACCACTGACACACCATCTTCATCATCAAAATTATCATCATCATCAGCAATAGCACCAATATTTTGCAGATCACCTAAATCGGCATCCCACTCATTACCCATACGTAAATCGATCAAGCCATTATCATCAGTGTCGGCCTGAACATGTTGCGCACCATCATTTTCATAAGTGGTTGTGTAATTATAAATACCAGTGCCGACACTAGTATCAGGCGCATCACCGAGATCAGAACCTAAGACATTCGGTGCTTTAGTAAAACACCCTTTTTGGAGGTTATAACCGTCCCCAGTACTACCCGTAAATCCAAACCGCACCATGTTATTACCAATATCATTACGAATATTACGAGTGAATTGACTAACCATGATGCCATCGAGATAATAAGTAAATTGATTGGTCGTTGGATCCCATTCAAATTGCGCAATATGATAGCGTCCATCTTCTAATTCACCCCCAGCAACAGACGTGGCAGAAACAAGGGTATTAGCAGCATCAGGGGTATAGACATCACCATTGAGATAAACAGCCGTATGATCTATATATTGCCCGCCAATAGCATCATCAGTTGCGCCAATATAAGTATTATCAAAGGTATCAAACTCAAATACGACAGATGGCGAAACAGGGGTTGCACCAAAAATATCACCAACCCCTAATCCACCACCAAAAGCACCAAAGGCATTCAGATCTCGTGAATCCGCAGATAGCACAAACGTCATTCCATCAGCACCACTTTCAATTCCATTGGGACATCCGGTATTACAGGCTCTATCGCCTAAATACACCGCTAATTCGGCATACATTGGTTGGTTCAAATCAATATACTCATAACTCCACAAATACCCTTGCTGATTGGTGGCATTAGGAGTCACAACATATTCACCATTTGCGGCCAAATAAGCATCGCCGCCTTCAAATACAACCGGAGCCTCACAAATATTTGGCTGAATAATATTGGATATGCCTGGAGTTACTGTGTCGGTATCATCTTCACCATTACCAAAACCATTGTTTGGCGTAGAGTCAATATCACTAATACCCGTTTCAATAATTTCCGCATTAATGGCAGGAGCAGAGAGATCTTGTGGTGCTAAACGGATCACTGCATAATCATTGAACCCAAGACCAATAGCCCCTAAATCAAGCTCTCCTGTAATGGGATCATAGGCGGTAATTTCAGTAACCCCATCACCGGCATACGCCTTAACAAAACTGTATCCTGTTGGAATAGGTAACGTCACTTTAGTGCTATAAGCAATGGTTGCACCTTTATTTTCAACACTGACAACCACATTAAATGGGATACCTAGTGTTACATTAACTCCAGGGTCCATTGCTAAAGAAAGTTCAAGATCGCCTACTGGTTTTAATGATATAAGATGATCTTCTACCTCACCATCTGCCGCACTCCCCGTTGGTGAATCACAAGTTTCCGTACTTGAACAAATACGTAAGCGAACAAAACTATCGGCCAACTGAACATCCACAGGCACAGTGAAATCCAATTGTTCATTACCTGAAGCGGTAACCGTTACGGTTTGTCTTTCATCTGCATCAAAGGTACCGCTAGCATCAAAATCAACCCAACCATAGAGATTATCATTGCCTGAAGACGTTACAGGTATTGTGAGTGATACTGTATTTCCTGAGACCAAAATTCCATTAATGGTAGGTTGAACGAAGCCGTCTTCATCATCTGGCGTTAATCCATTAGTATCATCACCATCAGCAATATTTGTTGGTTGGCCATCATTTTCATTATCTGGCTCATTAACGCCCAAATACGGTAAACCAACCTCGGTTTGATGACGAGGACCATCTTCACTTAACTCTGTTGCGTAACCATCAGCCGTAGGTGCATCGGCCCAATCCAATGGCACTGGTGCATAACGACAACGAGCGCCATCATTACCTGATGCAGAGGAACTCGTTTGAGAAAATAGTGTCGCGGTATAACTGCCAGCTGGTTTTGATCCATCTAACACGTCAATACGATAAATACGACCTGGGGCTGGATTCTCAGAGATATAAAAATAACCTTGATCATCAAAATACATCGCTCCAAATGGTCCAGATGAAATACCAGCAAGAGCTCCTAACGAGGTTCTCGTGCCTGTTGTAGGATTAAAACGGTACAACGTATTACTGGCCGTCGAAACGGCATATATCTGACCATCGATCGGATTAAAGGCGATATCAGCATAGTTCAAACTTGTCGTCGATAAGGTTCCAACTTGAGTTAAATAGGTTTCACTGTTTGGATTGGTATCAAATAAATAGAAATTACCGCCATTATGCGCATACAGAATACCATTATCATCAATATCACCATTATTTGCTTGGCTTGGCATGGTCGAATTTGATATTGGTAATGAATACACATTATAAGCGTTGTCTAAAATTGTTAGGGTATTGGTTCCTTGCAACGCCGCTAATGTATTGGAATGAATCGAATATCCCAACGCTGACCCTTGAGTTACTGAAGGATCAAGTAACGAAACATCTCCAGTTGCTAAATTTACAGCATTTAGCTCGCCAGATTGTGATAGATACGCAGATGTCGAACATGTATCAAACGAATTAACAGCAAAATCACCAAAATCAACGGTTACGACAGATCCTGAAGACACATTAACTTCCACAACATTTGCCGAACTTGACATATAAGTTACAGGGTCAGCTATTGTTGCATTGATATAAGTGCCTGTTGCTTGGTCTAACGCACCAACTGTTGGTGGACAAGTTGGAGAAACTAAGTCTGTTTCATTCGCGGCTTCATAAACTTTATAGGTGCCAGTTGATGGTACATCAATGGCGTATGCACCCGTTACAGGATCAGATGTTGTTATATAACAAGTGGTTGTTGCCGTATTATAAACAATAATAGGAACCGCAATGCCTAACCCCGTTTCCGTCCCATCTCGTATACCGTTAGTAATAGTACCGCCACCGCTACCATCATCATTAAAAACAAACCCAGAAATAAACGGATTAATAGTAATTGGATGATCTTCTACTTCACCATTGGATACCGAATCATAAGCACGATCATCACTGCCTAAATTATCGACATCGGTTAAAGTATGATTAGTAATTCTCAAACGAATATAACTGTCACCAGCAACTCGCTGTAACCCCGTCCAACTGAGTGATGCCATACCATTTGCTGTCGCTGATGTATCATTACAAGCGCTTGAGGTATATTCAGAAACTTCAAAGTCACCATTACTATTAGCATCAACCCAAGCATGAACCGTTGCGCCTAGATCACCACTACCGCTACTAAAATCATTACAGACAATATTAAAACTTAAATCACTGCCTGATAAACTCAATGTTCCCGCTATAGCATCTTCATCATCAGGTACTGTCCCTTTGGTATCATCACCTGAACCATCAAAGCTAGTATCAGTCCCATCACCAAAGGCATCAGATTCACTGTCAGGACCCGTACTTCCTAAATAAATTGTGCCATCAATAGCATGAGATGGTCCATTTGATGCCGCTCGGGTTTTATAATCACCTAGCGTTGTACCCACATTGGCATCAGGTGCATCACCATAGTCACAAGCTAATCCATTAGTTGCAACAACGGTTATTTCACCAAAAATATGTCGCTGAGAAGCGGGATCATTGTTATGCCCAGTATGCGTAAAATAAATACCATTATTCGGGTCAAAGGTTTGATCACCAGTAATAACAGGCGATGTTTCAATGATAGAACCATCATCGTTCATCGTAATAGCTTGCATGGTGACGCTATTATCGCTTTGAACAAACATCTTTAAGCGATAACGTTTATAAGATGTTGTCATAAAACCAGCAGAATTTCCCATCACGGTCACAGGTGATTGGCTATAACTGGCAACAGTGGAATTAGATCCATTCCAAAGAGCATCTACACCTAAATAGACCGCATTATCACCGATCAATATTCCGTTCATATTGGTATGATCAGTAATCCAAAATAGTGCATCTCCATCCCCTGAATTTAGGTTTCTGAGTCGCATTTCTATCTCAATGCCAATTGGGTAAGTAATTTGTTGGTTAGGCGCTAAAATTTCCAATTCAAATCGTTTCGATGGTTGCCCACTGCCAGCCTGTGAATACAGTTCGTCACCGACAATACTGGTTCCCGAGAATCCATCAGCAGGGTTATCGTTATAACCATCAAGCTGAGTTATTTGCTCACCCGTTTCAGCATTATTCGATACAGCACAGTAAACTTGTGGAAGCGTAGGTTCAATTTCAGCGATTAAAATCTGATCTTCTACTTCACCCGCACCACCATTACCAAAGGAACGAGGATCTTCATCACTTCCTGTCGCACTATCTGTTAAAATTTGATCACTGATTCGAACACGTAAATAATATTCATCCATTGATGATAATGCAGGTAAGGTACTCCACAACATAGATGTTCCAACATTTGAACTTCCAGTCGGAATGATAATAGGATCACCTGCACTCACACCACCATCAACCAACTCATCTTTATCAAACGTACCGCTATTGTCCCAATCCACCCATGCATATAAATAAGCATCAGCTCCTGATGAATTATTGACTAACTGATTATAGGAAAAAGTCGTACTGGTTTCATAGAGCTGAGTGATACCTAGAGAATCTTCATCATCAGTTCCGTCTAAATCATCGCCATCGGCACTGGTTGATTGTGTTCCCTCCAATTCACCGTCAGGTGCTGTAGTACCGATAAAAATAGCCCCCAGAACTACGCTATGGTAAGGGCCATTATCGCTGGAAATAGTACGATAATCGTTATTCCCGACGCCTATGCCTATGTCTGGGGCATCACCAAAGTCCGCCAATACTGAACTATCACGCCAATCAACATCTCCACCAGAATTTACATCGCCATCATTATCAGGGAAATTATCAGCTTGGGTATTATCAAAGCTACCATTTACATCAGCAAAATCATCACTATTATCATAGTTATTATCTAAACCATTTGTACCCACAGTACCTAACAATGTTAATCCAGCTTCAGCTGTATCATCACCACCTTGATTATCTGAATCGAGGTCTAAATAATCAGGTTCATCCGTAGTATCTGTATTAATAGGCGTTAACCCATTTGTTGAAGTATAAGCAGAATTTAAACCGTTATTTGCAGTATATGTTGCTGCATCATCAGTATTTGGTGGAATGTATCCGAGGGTTGTTTGCGCTTCAATATTATCTGGAATCCCATCTCCGTCGGAATCGAGATCGAGATGATTTGGGATGCTGTCATTGTCAGTATCTGTCGTTATACTAATACATGGTTGAGTTATATTTGTTATAGTAAATCCATCAATTGCTAAATAATTACCTTCCGTAGCAGCTAATGGTACGATATCTAATATAATACTAGGTGATGTTGTTGTGGCAACAAAGATAAATGAATCAGATTCCCATGCTTTTAAATTATTACCATTATAAGTTAATATATCAGATAAATATTGCACTCCATCTATCGTCCAACGAAAACGAGCTTGTGTATTAATGGGGGTTATACCAAAAATTCCGCCAAATACTTGGATAAAGCTCACTTCGACGCTATCACCGATATTAATACCTTCAGATACTGGGATTTCCGTAATAATTGATTCATCAATAAGACCATTATATAGTGCCATGAAAACCTCTCCATCTGGCGTTGCGGAAACGCCATTCAAAGCTCCAAGCCAATGACCACTACCATTTAATGAAAACGAGCCTTGCCATGTATCTGCTGTACCCACAAGTTGATTCCATCCTGAACCTCCTGTCGTACTATTTAAAGTACCTTGATCACTTTCAAACCAAGCAACACTTTTTGCACCTTCAAATGACTCGCTAAATACAGTAGAACAACTAAACCCTTCCTCTGTATCTAAAATTCCATCATTATCATCATCAATATCAATATCATCATTCACTCCATCATTATCCGTATCTAATGGGACAACAACAGGAGGAGTCGTCGCAGTTACAGTAATAATATGATCTTCAACTTCACCACTGCCTCCTGCATTAAACGAACGCGGATCTTCCAAACCACCACTTGCCCCGCCTAATACAAGTTCAGTCTCTGATATACGAATACGAAGATAATGCTGATCACCAACACTTAATCCACTAATACCAGACCAATTTAAAGATGATGAAGTAGCAGCATCTGCGATGTTAATTTGTCCATCAGTACCCAAACCATTTGAGATAAATTCATCAACATCAAAGGTACCACTATTATCCCAGTCAACCCATGCGTATAAATATGCAAGAGAACCTGTTGAATTAACAACATCAATAGTTTCAGTAAAGGTTGTTGCGGTATCTTCTATGGTTAAACTCGATACACTATCTTCATCGTTTGTCGCATCATTATTATCGCCATCTGCGGTTGTTACACCAGCTCCGAGAGCATCGGATTCTTCATCGGTGGCATTCGTACCAATAAGTAATAACGTTGAACTAATATGAGATGGGCCATTATCTGCTAATAGTGTTCGATAGTTGCTAACTCCAACACCAACACCTGAATCAGGAGCATCACCATAATCTGCAAAAGTAGAAGTTACCGCTTGAGTCGCAGAAAATTCCGAGGTCTGACCTGCATAAAAAGCCCCTGCACTATTACTATCTGATAATGCAATAGCGCCTATTTGAGCACCAGAAGAAACACCTGATACCGTAACTGTACCGCTGAAAGTCCCATTGGTTTGATTCGTTAAGCGACCAAGATAAGCAGTACCCTCACCATAAGTTAGACCGGTTATTTCGTTACCAATGCTGGGCATAAAGCTCCAACCACCTACAGGACTTGGCGTATTTGATGATGTACTAGTATCTCCAACTCCTGATGTAATAACGTAAAATTGTAATTCATAACTATTTTCTTGAATTGCAGTACCATTACACATAGTTCCTTCAACAGTTAATGTATTGCCATCAATCGTTGCCGCAGTAATAACGGGAATACTAGGTCCTGTTACTGTTGGAGTTCCGTGATAGGTTGCTAAATAACATCCGGTGCTATCACCTTGATGTGAATTGGTATCAATACCATTATTCTCACCCACATCAATCGCAATACCACCATTACCACCAAACTGATTTTGACTAACTTTTATTGCTCGACTAGCACCATTCGCTAAATCGATACCATTTACATCCGTTCCGCCATTAATAACCTTATTATATTCAGCATTAATATGAGCGCCATAACCTAAAGAAATACCCGATTTAGGGTACCACTCTGAATTACGTGAATTATCATAGTTATTATCACTTTTAATATAAAATCCACGGGTATTGGTGACGGTATTTCGTAAAATATCTAAGTAAGAGCTTCCCGCGGCATTATCAATACCTGCAAATCCTGCATTATCAACATAATTACCTTGTACGGTTAAAGCATTCATCCCTCGATCAAAAACCATTCCAGAACCATCAACATTAATAATATAATTATCAGTAATAACAAATTTTGTTCTAGAATCAGTTGGCCCCGTTAAATACCAAATAATAATGGCGGCATCCCAAGTATTATTAAAATAGTTATTATCTATTTTCCCGAATGTATCGTAATCTTGTTCAGCGCCCCAATTAATACCATTATTAATAATCACACCACGATAAAGTTGATTATTAGCATCATTTCCATTGGGTAAAACACCAATAACATTATTTACAAAGTCAAAATTTTGAATACCATCAGGAGCAAAAAAAGCAGGCCCAGCAACTGTACCATCACTATCATCGGCATAAATAGCAATATCACGAATTGTGACATTATGAACATTTGTCGCTAACTCAATACCTGCACACCCAGTCCATGTTGAACTTTCATCAGCAGGCTCTTGATAAAAACTCCGCTCACAATTATCAGCAATATGATTAATAGCAAAATCAGGTGCATCCACTCGACTAATTGAACGGCTGTTCCAATCAGCACCAACCGTGGTTATTGTACCGAGAAGAGTTGAATCAAGCTCACGCAGTAATGTTGCATCAGAAAAATCGTGAGCAGTACCATCAATCGTAATGTTACCTTCAGTAATGGTTGGAAAAACCACCATTGCAAAATCAAAGTCTTGGTTTTCTACCTCCCACCACGATGTGCGATTAGGAGGGACCACGGGTACAAAACGCATTGTATTTGCACCACTATAAGCATTAGCGTTTAATAAAAATTGCTGATAAGAACCAACACCATCAAATTCTGTATTTACAACAACATTGAAGCTAAAGCCAAAACTTAAATTGCCAAGATTATAATCAAGATACAACCCCGTAATATGTTCACGAGTTCCTGCATTTGTTGTAACGTCTCCCCCTGTTGCTGTTTTACCACCATAACAAACATCAAAACTGTGAGTGGCATTCGTGGTTAAAACACTCCCCCCAATACCATCCGCACAATATGATTGTATGGCAAAAGGCGTCGGGATTGTGCTTAGAGCCTCTATACCAATGGTTTGTTCTGCAACCAAGCCACCGCTACCATTACTGGCGGTTGTCGGTGTATCAGCAGCAACCCAATACACCGCATTCGCTAATCCAGTAAAAGAATAGCTACCATTAGCATTAGTGATATCTGTTGCAACAACGGTATCTCCGCTATCGGGTAAATTATCGCCATCATCTAGATAAATCGTTACAGTAACACCAGGTAAACCGCGCTGATCTCCAGAGTTATCATTTAAAGTAACATCACCATCAGTTAATCCATCACCAGTGATGTCCTCAAAGACTGTTCCTGTAACAGAGGCTGCTAATGCACTATTACTAATAAAAAAAAGTAATAAAACAAAAACATTTATTATATTCCATCCTTTGAACATAAACACCTCAAAGTATTAATAAAGAAAACATACCTATAATTATTTCAACCATTACAACTCAACAATCTCATGTCATTTATATGGATATAATGGAACAAAGAACAACTAATAAAACCAAGCATCATCCATGCCAAAAAAAAACCATTTTAAAACAAGCAATATATTATGCTTATTTCAAAATGGTTTTTATTTTTAGAATATTTATTGCATAACAAGACTGTGGTACAATAATATCAAATTAGAGCTGAACTTTAATATTAACAAGAGCTGTCATACTTTTAAATATTCTGAGAACTACGATAAAATAAAAATACCGATAATAAAATATTCAAAATCCCAACTGCATTAATTAACATTTTCCTATCAGGCTAACGAGTATTAGTTACTTAAAGAATGAATGTGGTGAGATTAATCACCACAGCATTCTTATATAAGCCATTTACTATTGAATGGAAGTAATGACTAATGCTAGCAATTAGCTAACATTAGTACTGTTTCCACTATTTGATAGTAACTTGATAAATAACAGTTCCAGTTTCACTAGGATTTAAGGCTCCGGTCATTTCCCAGCGTACTTCACCTTCATAACCCGCAATATTTGCACCATTTGGTGTTAATACATTACATGTTAAACCAGCAGGTAGAACACCAGATGTACAATCAATCGCTAACGTTAAGTCAGTATAAGCAGGTGTAGTATCAAATATTGTGACTTCTGTTATTGGCCCACTCCCCACATTGGTAAACTCAATAGAATATTCTAAAATATCACCCGGTTTACCGTCATTACTGGTACTTACACCAGTCGCTTGAGTCAGATTTTCCACTGTTTTATTAAGCTTCAACTCACCAGCACCAGCGAAAGTAGCACGAACAGTATCGGTATCTATCACTTGTCGAGTAACATCATGACCTGTTGCAACACTATCCTCAAACGTCATATCAGCTTGAATATCATAATGATAAAGCGCATTTAATGGTGCATCAGCAGGAACAAATACTTTACTGATTAAACAAACACTACTATCACCACTTACAGCGACAGGGTTAGCTATCTGACTATCAGCCCCATCAATTGAACCATTACAGTCATTATCTTGATACAGTATTGCGCTCCAACCGTCATTTGCGGGCTCCGTAGAGATATTCATAATGGTAAAGTTAACACTACCTGCGGTTTCAGCTGTAAATTTATGACTAAAGAGCACTCCTTTACCCGGCTCAGTTTCAGTAAAGTTATCAGGCTCCATACGCGGTTCTTTCACTTTACCGAAGTTTAAGCCCGTTAAGTAATCACCCGCAGCGGCATTAATTAACATCTGACTATCAATAACACTGGTATTGGTGACTTGAGTAAGCGCTGACACGTCAGCTTCACTAATATCAATCCAATCAGCTTGTTTAACCACCTCAAGTACAAGATTTTCATTAGCAAGTGATACTGGTACGACTAATAGATAGCCACCATCACCCGAGGTCACCGTTGTTGCAACAACATCACCAGTTGTAAATCCACCAGCACCTGTGCCGTTATAAATAGCACGCACAACTGTATTACCAATACCAACTTCACCACCATCAAAAATACCATCATGAGCCGCGGTTGCGCCCGAGATACCATTATCTTCAAACACAAAACCACTGAGCACAATCTGATTAATTAACTCAAATTGATAATCTTCTACCTCACCATCAGCGGCTTCACCTATTGGAGAATTACACGTTGCTGCCGTGCTACATAAACGAAAACGAACAAATGTATCGCCGTTATAACCTGCGGTAAGCCCTGCATCTAAATTGAAATCAAGATTCGTTGTGGCTGCTGTAATCAATTGGTCTTCAATAATCATCTCGCCAACATCAGCAAAATCACCATCGCCATTCAGATCAATAAATACATTTAAGAAACCCGCAGCTTGTGGCACAGATACGGTCACTGGAGTAGATGTTGCAACCGTAATACTAGCAGGAAGAGTTACGCCATCTTCATCATCAGAAGCTTGAAGATCATCGCCTGTTGCATCAAGGGAGAACTGACTAACAAACTCACTGTCCCAATTAGCACCCAACGTGAGATCTTGGTCGCCATCAAGCGCAGCATCACCATCATTGCCTGTATCAGAGTAATTATGGAAAGCATCACCGTAAGAAATAGGTGCATCACCATAGTCTCGTGCGTAGTAACAACCAGCAGCATCATTACCTTGAACCGAGACATCAATACCTTCAGTTACAAACATCAACTCACCAGTAATCACATTCAATTGATAAACTGCCGTCTTATCAATCAGATCGTGAGCATTATCACCATCGGTATCGTGATCACCACCATTAGCAAAGGCATAAAGCATAATACCATCATCCATAATGGTTCCCCCCGCCCCAGCACTACCGGTATTCGTCACAGGAAGTAACCCGTTGAAGTTCAGAGGATTTATTGTCACAGCTCCTGTAGTTGGATTGATTTGAATATAGTTACCACCTGGTAGATCAACACCATATAACATACCGTCATTCGAGCTGAAGGAGAAATCGCCACCCATAGCTGGTGTTGAAGACAATGTGATCGTCGTAAACGTCTGAGTATTTAAGTCAATACGAACTAGAGAGTCCCAATTCCCATTCATAATGTAGAGATACTGCCCATCAGGTGACACATCACCTCGAACAGGATAACTAATATTTGAACTACCGCCTAATCGAGATAATATTTGATTATTAGCAAAATTAGAGGTTCCATGTATCGAATGAATAATACTCTGTACGCCATCAGATCGTATCGTACCAAGAGAAACAAATTCAGTACCATCACGATCCGTTACAAATAAAATCACATCGTCATTAGTAGAGCTTCCATCAATAAAAGTACCGTAAAACAAACCACTTAGGCGATTAAAACCAATAGCATTAATATTTTCAGCATTTGGATAACCATTAATAACAATAGGACTCACAATATTATTTAATTGGGCAGGATTGGTGGTTGGATCAAATTCCGCAAAATCATAACCACTGGTATTATCGCCTTTGGTTTCAACAATAATGTCACAAGTATTATCACCATTAAGGCTTGACACTAATACTCGATAATCTTCGATCTCACCATCAGGTGCTGGCCCAATAGGATCTGGGAAGACATTACCATCAGCATCTAGTGGCGTATTTGTTGTTGTATTAAAATCAGAACTAATACGTAAACGATAACCCACCACACTGTTACTGATATTTGCCCCAGAAGTACCCACATTATTCCATGTCAATGTTGCTGATGTGGCACCATTTGGCACGATAACCCATGCACTTTCATCATCATCAAATGAACCACTATTATCAAAGTCAATCCAACCAGATAAATACGCATCACTGCCTGTTGTATTTACCACAGGAACGGTTTGCGTCACAGTAGGACTTGATACATCGGCAGTAATTAATGCACTTAATACATCTTCATCATCAGGAGCAGTACCGTTATTATCATCACCTGCATAATCAGCATCTGGCTGACCATCATTTTCATTATCTGCCGCTACCGAACCAATATATAACCCTGTTTCTTCAGTTAAATGACGAGGACCATCATTAACCAACGTTGTAGGGTAACCAGTAGTTTCAGGCGCATCACCAAAATCTAACGGCAGTGGAGCGAAACGACAACGCGCACCATCATTTTGGCTGGTTGCAGCATTTATCTGAGTGAAGTTGACTGCACTATAACCACCAGATGGAAGACTTGGGTCTGAAATATCAATTCGAACAATACGGCCAGGATTTGGATTTTGAGCTGCGTAGAAGAAGCCTTGATCATCAAAGTATACCGCACCCCATCCAGTGCCAGTTTCGCCATTAATACCAACGTAACCCAAATTAATTTGCGCCCCTGTTACAGGATCAAACTTCACTAAATTTCCCGTAGGCGTTAAGGTATAAAGCATATTGTCGATAGGATTAATCGCCATATCAGCCATCACTGGAGCAGAAACTGTAATTTCACCAATTTGCTGTAAGTAAGTACTGCTATTTGGATTAACATCAATGCGATACATACTGGTGCCGCTATTATGCATCAGCAATAGAACACCGTTATCATCGATATCACCACTGTTATAGTTATTGATTGCCATCGTACTTCCTGTAATTGGTAACACGAAGGCAGATCCTGCACCATCAACCATTAAAACAGTGTCTTTATTTTTAATGTTATCGCCGATGAGTGTATTGGTAATAAAGTTATACCCCGTACCACCAAAGACACCAGTGCCTGTTGGCAGAACATCATCATATAATGGTGTTACTGTACCCATAGCCAAATTAATACTAGTAATATCGGTTGGGCTATTACGCAACAAATAACCATCACTACTACAAGTTGGGAACGTCACAATCGTGAAATCAGCAAAGTTAACATCACTCACATCCGTTGTTAACGCAACTGATTGAATGTTAGGTGAGCTAGAATGGACATTGATTGGATCACCAATTGTCGCGCCAGCATAACCACCAGCATTTGGATCTAGCGTTCCAATGGTTGGTGGACAGGTTGGATTAACTAAATCAGTTTCAAGTGCTGCTTCATAAACTTCATAGTTTCCACCAGGAATAGTCATTGAGTAAGCACCCGTTATTGCATCCGCTGTGGCAACAAAACACTCACTGGTTGTGGTGTTATAAGCAATCACCGGAACAGCAATACCAAGACCCGCTTCTGCTACATCTTTAATGCCATTTAAAGTTGGGGCGGTACTGCTGTCATCAAAGACAAAACCAGACAGTTCAAAGCTACACACGGCAGGCGCTGTTGGTAATGTCGCAGTATTGATCACTTGACCATCGCCACCGTCATCGCCACATAATAACTGCCCAGAACATGTTGCAGTACCTGCACTGACATTAGCAGTAGCACCTGAACTATTAAAGATAGCTGCACCACCACCGCCACCAGCAGAGCGACCATGACCACCAGATGAACTTGCACCATTACCACCGACAGCATTAACGGTTAGTGTTGATAGAGATGCACCATCGGTGTTGTATAGCAATACAGAGCCACCCGCACCACCACCACCGGGGCTATCGCCACCAGCATTTGGTGAAGTATTACCATTGGCATTAATAGTACCTGTTCCTGTCACTGTATTAGCTGTGATATATACGATACCACCACCATCAGCGCCATCACGACCGACACCATTATTTTCTTGACCTGCACCGCCACCGCCACCAAGAGTTAAACGAGTAGGATCAGCCAGCCCAATACCTGTACCTGGTTCTCCCGGATAAAAACTGGTTGAACTTGAATAATTGCCGCCTCTACCACCAGGGCCAACGTTACCACCACCACCACCACCAGAATTAAAGTTACCACCACCACCAGCATTTGCTGGCGCGCCGATACCATTATCACCATCGCTATAGCCTAAACCACCAAGACTCACTGGGGTTCCTGCAATACCTTCACCCTTACCACCATCGATATTGGTTACAGCCATAACGTAATTAAGTCCGGTCGCAATACCATTGGCGGTATTTTTTGTACCACCACGGAAGCCTTTACCGTTAACGTCAATAATATTGCCATTAAGATCTAATGTTCCATTGACATATAACGACACAATACCGCCACTAGAACCATCCCAGTCAGCAGACGTAACCGTGCCAGTTAAACGTGCATCTTCATACATTGGAATACGTACAACTTGGAAAGAACTATTTCCGTCAGCAGTAAAGTTATTCGTTAAATTTTCACTTAATACTAAAGTCGGATCGGTAAAGCTAGCAACGGTCGCAAACTCATATTGCCCAGTCGTACCATAATCCGTCCAACCACTGGCATACCCACCTGCAACACCATTACCATAACTATCGGTATTAGTGGTATCAATTGAGGCATTTTGCATTTGAATGATCATCACTCGATCACCTGGATTTAAGGTCTCTGTCGTATTACCTGTTGCCGTACCAAGCGTAATACTATTCGTGCCAGTTAATGCATTTGCCGTTGCTGGGTAATAAGTATTAACCACACCCGTAATATCAACAGGTGTACCTGAAACACCTTCAATATTGCCAGAGTTCAAACATTGCGCTATCACAACCGCAGGGGTTATTGGTTGAATTGGTCCTTTTAAAATTGGAATTTGATGATCTTCAACTTCACCATTAATAGCCGTGCCGTTGTAATCATCAACAGTTAATGTTTCAGATGTAATACGAAGACGCATGTAGGTTTCAGTTGCAACAGTAGTGGTATTTATTGAAGGGAAACTTAATGACGCACTACCATCAGTAACTGCATCGGCATCAGTACAAGCCGCTAGAGCAAATTCACCACTATCGGCAAAATCACCATCAGCATTAAAGTCAACCCAAGCATAAACATTTGCACCCATATCTGCGGTGCCATTATGATCATTACAAATCACATCTTGAGTAAAGCTCGTAGCACCTTGAGATAAGAAACCAACTGTAGAGATACCATCTTCATCATTGATATTTAGCGTATCATCATCGGTTGAATCACCATTATCATCAACACCGTCACCAAAGCCATCACTATCACCGTCACCAATAACAGAACCCAAGCTTAATGTCGTATTACCAATGCGATGACGCGCACCATTACTGGTAAATAAGGTGTTATATCCTAAGGTTTCAGGCGCATCACCGTAATCATAAGCAACATCAAGAATGATACGATGATCTTCAACTTCACCGTCATTCGCTACATCATGAGGCGTTGAACATACCGTTGTGGTTGAACAAATACGAACACGAACATAACTACCGCCATCAAGCACATCATTCGGTGTCGTAAAGGTTAATGTAACGTCCGTATCGTCATTCACTGCCGTAATACTCACTGGCGTTGCAGCTTCAGTCGCCACATCAAACACACCATCACGATCAAAGTCTAGCCATGCATAAACAGTGGCATCAACATCAGTATGTACCCGTACAGTTAAGGTTTCTGTGCTATTTGGCTCTGCCGACATTACAGCCGGAATAGTTACACCATCCTCATCATTAACACCCGCTAAGTCATCATCTTGAGCAAGGCCATTATCATCGATACCATCCACAAAACCATTAGCTTCAGCATCCGTAGCATTGGTACCAAGGAAAATGGTTGCACTAGGAATATGCATTGGGCCGATGCCCTCACCACTGGCATTAGTACGATCGGTTCCATAGGTATCTGGCGCATCACCTAAATCAAATGTACCCATGACAATAAGATGATCTTCAACTTCACCATTAGTGGCGATTCCACCCATTGACGATGTTGTTAACACATCATTAGTAATACGAATACGTGAATAGGTAACTCCTGCCGTTAATCCTGTTAGCCCTGTCCAATTAAATACATATTGCACTTCTGAAGAGGCATCAGGTACGATTTGAATTTGCCCTTCGCCAGCCTCAAAGGTACCACTTTGGTCAAAATCAATCCAAACAGCGAGATAAGCAACTGATCCTGAAGTATTTGACGCTTCAACGGTAAGACTATAATCACTCGCATTAATGTTTATCGGTGAAATGACATTAACGCCATCCTCATCATCAGGGGAAGCATTGGTATCATCACCATCTGCTGTTGCTGTTGGTATACCATCAGACTCACCATCACTGGCTTGATCACCAAGGAATAACGACGTATCACCATAATGGAATGGACCACCGCTTCCCGCTAAGGTTAAATACGTATCTGGCGCATCACCAAAATCAACATTGTCTGACACAGAAATCGCATACCCTTCAACTTCACCATTGGTTGCTTCACCAATAGCAGTACTACAGTCAGTGGTGGTATTACAAATTCTCACACGAACATAAACAGTATCACCATTGGTAATAGCCGTTGTGATTGGCCATGTCAGTACTTTTACAGTATCAGTTTCGCCATCAGCAACAGCGATAGTCTGCATTTCAGATGCTTCTAGATCACCATTTTTATTCCAGTCAGCCCACGCATATACATTACCATCGGTACCCGTAGTATTGGTGGTAGTAACACGCACTGAATATTGAGTAGCGGTACTCGATAACGGTAATATCTCGACACCATCATCAGTATCACCATTGGCTGCAACCGTTGCATAGGCGTCAGTTTCACCATCTGGCGCCGTACCCATAAAGATATTGGCACCAAGTTGGTGACGAGGACCATCAAATTGGAAGGCTGTTACATAATCACCTGTCGCAGTGCCTGCCCCTGAATCAGGTAAATCATCAAAATCAAGCTCTGTATTTGAACAATTGCCATTCACATTGGCATCATCTGCTAACCAATTATTACGCGCTAAGAACGCACTTTGATCTTCGTAGTAGTCATACACAAAATCCATTAACGCTTGGTAAGGCGTAAGATTGCTTGAATAGTAATTTGGCGTGAAATAGAACTGACGCTCACCAGAACCAACCCATGGACCTGTATGCGTACGAGGATATCCATAACCACCGGTTGTGGTTGGATCATATGGAATCAACCACGCCATCGCATCAACATTATTACAAGAGCCTGTTACCGTTGGCAGCGTATAAATAACACTACGGTGATCAATACCCGTAATCGTTGATAGCGTACCCGTAGTTGCTACTGTTGCTTGGGTTGATAATGCACCAGGGCCATCAGATGGATGGAAACGAGGTAGTGTTGTTGGTCCAGCATACCCTGCAAAACCCGTTGCACTTGTACCAGGGAATCCTACTTGTTGTCCCATGTATGCATTAATACGGGTCGTGGTTGCATCAGCAAATGTATCACCTTCAACAAGAGACAGTAGCACACCACCTTGATTACGATAATCTAATAACGCATCAATTTCTGCGGTTGTATCAGGGCTGGTTCCACCCGCTAGATCTGATTGATAAAGAATAAATTGATAATCACGTAACGTGAAATCAGTGGTAATATTATCTGTCGGAACAAGAAGATCGTAAGTTACATAACCAACCCCATAATTATTTTCCATGAGAGCAACAGTATTATTTGCCGTATTGGGTAATGTATATTCAATCGCACCTGAATCTTGCTGAATTAACATGTGGAAGGTGACTTTATGATAATGATCTTCTATCTCACCATCAGTCGCTGTGCCTTGTGAGCGTTCATCAATGGCTGTCGCGCCATCATCAACTAATGTATCGGTTGTTAAACGTAAACGAACATAACTATCACCAACATTACCGCCTTCGGCATTAGATAGATTAGTCCAAGCGACACTAATTGGAAGATCCGTTGCACCATCAGCAACCGCAACGCTGGTATACTCATCAAGTTGGAATTCACCATCTAAGTCATGATCAACCCATGCATGCAGTGTTGCTGCACCGCCAGTGTTATTTGTTACCGTGGTATCAAATGACCATGTTGTCATTGACGGAGAAAGAACAGGGAAAGTCGGAACAGTTTCATCCGCCGTAGCATTATTATCATCACCATCAGCTGCCACACTTGGTTGACCATCAACATCAGCATCAGCCGCTGTCGTACCTATATAAAGGTTTGTTGAAGGCGCATGATTGGCACCATTATTTGTAGCTAAAGTATGATAAGCATCTGGGGCATCACCCCAATCTTGAGCGGTTAATACTGAGATTCTAAAGTCTTCAACCTCACCCGATGTTGCGGTGCCACCAGCATCAGAAACCGTTAAACCATCACTATTGGGCGCTAAACGTGCTCGTCCAAAATAATAGCCCGCAGTCACAGGTGTTAAACTGTTCCAACTAGGGTTATAAACAGTATTGGTTCCGTTTGAAGTCGCACTAATCACTTGCCCTTCAGCAGCATCAAAGACACCATTTTGATTCCAATCAATCCATACAATAAGATCCGCATTTGCACCTGTATTATTAAGTACATTTGCATCCAATGTATAACTGGTTGCGCTTAAGGCTAATGTCGGTAATGAAATACCATCTTCATCAGCAGTGGCTGTAATATCATCAAGTAACGCATCACTACTTCCATCAGCATCTTCACCATCAGTGGTTGCTGTACCTAAACGTAGCGTAGTACTAATAGGATGAATTGGACCACCGTCAGCAAAACGAACAAGGTATGAATCAGGGGCATCACCACCATCATATCGAACGCTATCACTCAATAAATAGTGATCTTCTATTTCACCATTTGATACGCCACCATAAGAACGAGGATCTTCATTAACGCCTGTTGCACTATCGGCTAATAATTCAGAGGTAATACGCACACGCATATAGCGATTTTGACCCGCGGCTAATCCTGTTGTTGCCGTCCAATCCAACTCAACAGAACTATTTGTTAAGCCTGTTGAGGTGACAATTGCGCCACCAGTACCTGTACCATTATCAACAAATTCATCACGATCAAAACGACCATTACCATCAAAATCAATCCAAGCATAAATATAAGCATCACTGCCTGTATTATTCGTCACCATAGCATTTGCACTATAGCTACCTTGGGTTGTGGTTAATGGTGGTAAAATTAAGCCATCTTCATCATCACTAGCTGCAATATCATCGCCTGATGCTTGAAGTGCTATCGTCGGTGTTTGAGCATCATTATCTGCATCTGGCACTGTACCCATAAACAGATTGCTATCAACACCATGGAATGGCCCACTATCTGATTGGGTTGTACGGTAATTATTCGCCCCGACATTCACAGCCTCATCAGGTGCATCACCGTAATCAAACTCACCCACAAAGACCATGTAATCTTCAACTTCACCATCTAATGCTTGGCCAGCCCAATCATTAGCGGTGAGATCTGTCAGGTAGCTAATTCGAATACGTAATGCCATCGAGCCATTTGTTAAGCCTGAAATACCATTCCATGTTAATACTGCGGTTTTAACACCATTAAAATATGGAATATTATCAGTGCTAAATGGCGCATCACCTGTCGTATCATAATTAATGGTTGATACAACTTCAGCAGCACTAAACTCACCATCTTGATTAGTATCAAGCCATGCGACTAAGGTTGCCGGATTACTGGCAAGCTCAGAATTACGTAAAGTAACAGGCACACTATAAGAGGTGGCTGCAATCGCAATATTTGCTAATGGTTGAGATAAACCATTCTCATCATCACTGCCATTGTTATCATCCCCAGAAGCATCACTGGTTGGTTGACCATCTGTGTCTGCATCAATCGTTGCCGTACCAAGATAAACGGTGGCACTATTGCTACGTCCGTGGAATGGACCATCACTGGCACTTAAGGTTTGATAAGTATCAGGCGCATCACCCATATCTTGATCACCGATATAGATTAAATGATCTTCCACCTCACCATCGCTGGCACCAAATAATGAACGGGTATCTTCTGCTGCACCACTGTTACCGTTGACTAATCCATCAGTTGTTAAACGGAAACGGGTTAACGTAAAGCCTGTTGCTATACCCGTAAAGCTGTTCCATGTAATATCAACCGAACCATTAGTGCCCGTAGGTACGATAACTTCGGCCACTTCATCTGAACCAAATTGACCATTACGATCCCAATCAATCCAGCCATACAACGTTGCATCTTGTCCGGTATTATTGGTGACATTAACTGCTGCGGTATAACTGCTCGGTACAGGTGAATTATCTAATGCACGTAACGTAACGCCATCTTCATCATCACTGCCTGTGGTATCATCACCATCAGCTTGAATTGGACCACTGCTTGGATTAGCATCAGCTTCACTATCAGGCACACTATTACCAATATAAATATTATTATTGATAACATGATATGGACCATCATCAACTAAACGAGAACGGTAATCGCCCGATCCTGCTGCGGTTCCAGCTACACCATCTTCAGCATCACCAAAATCTAGCGCCCCGATATATATTTGATGATCTTCCACTTCACCATTAATTGCCTCTCCACCCCAATCATTAGCGGTTAAAACAGAGTTAGTTAAACGTAGACGCATATAGGTGCTACCTGCGGTTAATCCACTGATTCCGGTCCACGTTAATTGGGTTGTTGGCGTTGCACTAGTACTGGTATTGGTTGCATTTACAATCGAGGTTAATTCAGTAAACTCGCCAGCATCAGCAAAATCACCATCTTGGTTAAAATCAATCCAACCATATAAATGTGCATCACTGCCTGTCGCATTATAAAGAGGAACACCAACAGTATAAGTAGTATCTGCAACGGCTAAAATTGGGAATGGCGTAAGATCATCGGCATTTTCATCATCAATACCGTCGGTATCATCACCTACCGCACCATTAGATGGCTGACCATCTTGATCATGACCATTGTCGTGGGTAGCATCACGAATATAGAGGTTAGCATTATTGTGAATATGGTAAGGGCCACCACTGGTATATAGAGTGTCATAAGTATCAGGGGCATCACCACCGTCATAGGTTTCTACTCGAATATAATAATCTTCAACTTCACCATCACCCGCGCCACCATAAGAACGTGGATCTTCAACTATGGCGCCATTTTCTGTGTCAGCTAATAAATCAGTTGTAAAACGAATACGAATATAAACATCAGTACCTGTTGCGATGCCTGGGAATGTATTCCAACCTAAGTTTGTTGTTGTATTAGTGTTACCGGTATTAATTTCTCTAGGCTCAGCGGTATTACCACCAAAGAATTCATCACGATCAAATCGACCATTGCGATCAAAATCAATCCAAGCATACAGGTACCCTTTACTGCCACTATTATTGGTTACCGTCACAGGAATATTGTAGGTCGTATTGGTGTTGTTTAATGGTGGAATAAACGCACCATCTTCATCATTACTGCCCGTAATATTATCGCCTTGAGCAAAGGCAGTAGTTGGGTCATTGGCATCACTTTCACTATCGAGTAAAGCACCCATCAATATCGTATTATCGATACCATGATAAGCACCATTGTCACTCAAAGTGGTTCGGTAGTTATTAACACCTATGTTAGCCGCACTATCAATGGCATCACCAAAGTCAAATTGACCGACATAAACGACATAATCTTCAACTTCACCACCTTGGGCAATACCACCCCAATCGTTGGCGGTTAAACTGGTATTAGCAACACGAATACGCAGCCCCATTGAACCTTGTGTTAATCCTGAAATACCGTTCCAAGTCAATGTCACTTTATTGGTTAAGTTATTACTGCTGGTTGGCAAATTATCAGACGCAAAGGTAGCATTACTAAATGGTGTACTTGTTGCAACGACATTTAGATCATCGACAACCTCATCTGCACTAAAGCTACCATCTTGATTGGTATCTAACCAAGCGACTAACGTTGCATTAGAGCCCGAGTAGTTGTAAACCGCAAGATCAACACTGTAGCTAGTAATACTGGTAGCAACTGTGGTCAATGGCTCAACTAATCCAGTCTCATCATCAACACCCGTATTATCATCACCTAATGCCGCTGCATCTGGGTACGCTTGATCGTCATCATCAATATTATTAGCACCTAGATACAGGTTACTAACATAGTAATGCGCCGGGCCGCCACTAACAGGTAAAGTTAAGTATGAATCAGGTAAATCACCTAAATCTGTGTTTTCAGCTGTGACAAAGAAATCTTCCACTTCACCATCTTGAGCGGCACCTAACGAACGCTCATCAACGGTTGCTGTTGCATCACCATCAGTGAGTAACTCTGTTGTTAGTCGTAACCGTACGCCATAAGTACTTGCATCTACTAATGCAGTGTCTGTCGTAAAAGTAACGGTATAAGTCTCTGTCCCCGTACTCGCAGGAATAGTTATCACACCATTATTAATCGCTTGGGTTGAACCAAGGCTATTAATTGATGCTTGTGCAATCTCATCACTTTCAAAATTACCATCACGATCCCAATCAATCCATGCATATAAATATGCGGTAGAGGTTGAACTGTTTGTCACCGTAATATTGGTGTCATAATTATCACCTGCATCTAAATCAGGTAAGGCAATATCTGCTAAGGCATTTTCATCATCAATCCCTGTGACATTATCACCTGTGGCATCAGTACTCTGTGGTGTTGCGCCATCAACATCAGGCGCTACAGTGCCTAGATATAGATTAGGCTCAGCGGCAACATTATGATAAGGCCCACCAAAGGTTAAATTCGTTTGATAATTATTCGCCGCCGTTGCTGAAGAAGTATCGGGTAAATCACCTAAATCTTGACCACCAATTTGAATCATAAAGTCTTCGACTTCACCATCTGACGCACGGCCACCAACATCGGTCGTTGTTAATGGATCGGTCGTTAAACGGAAACGAATAAAGGTATTACCGACAGAGAGATTTTGCATCTGATTTGAATCAAATGAATAGGTATAAACACCATTCTGAGCCGTAGGAATAACATCAACTCGGCCTTCGATTTCATCAAAAATACCATTACGGTTACTGTCAATCCAACCTGCTAGGTAAGCATCATTACCTGTTGTATTACGTACTGTGAGCTCTAAGCTATGGCTTGAACCGTTAATCGGAATTGAAGTTAATGGTTGGCTGGTACCATTTTCATCATCACTGCCATTATTATCATCACCAAGAGCATCAACAGACGCTAATACAATTTCATCACCATCAATAGTTGAAGTACCTAAATACAAGTTGGTGTTATTGGTAATAATATGGTGAGGACCACCTAATAAAGGATCAACTAGATAACTCGCAGGCGCATCACCTAAATCTTGTAGGCCGAAGAAAATACTATGATCTTCAACTTCACCACCCGCTTCACCGCCTAATGAGGAAATATCACTGATTTGCCCCACTAAACGGTTAGTTAAACGTAAACGCACAAATGAGGTTGTGTTATTGGTAACGGCAGGAATCGTCGCCCACTCAAGTTCTACTGGCGTATTACTTGATCCCGTTGGCACAACTGCAATTTGTCCTTCACTATCATCAAATTGACCATTTCGATTGAAATCAATCCATACTGCCAAGGTGGCAATATTACCCGTCGTATTTGTAACTGGCACAGTAATTTTGTATGAATCCATACCATTAAATAATGGCGGTAATGTAATTGGTCCTTCATCATCGGTTGCATCAAGATCATCGGCAGTTGCGGTTATATCTTGTAATGTTCCATCATCAATATCAGGCGCCGTATTACCAATATACAAACCATCTACGAATAAATGATAAGGGCCAAAATAGTTATAGAGTGTTTGATAGTTATTCGCCGCCGTTGTTGAAGAGGTATCTGGCGCATCACCAAAATCGGGATCGCCTACATAAACATAATGATCCTCAACTTCACCATTTTTGGCAATTCCACCCCAATCTGTCGCCGTTAAAATATCAGATGTTAAACGAAGGCGTAACGCCATATCACCTGTTGTTTGCCCGCTGATACCCGCCCATGTTAACTGAGTCGTTGGGGCTGTTTGTGCTGAAGTATTCGTTCCATTAACAAGCCCTTCAAGTGAAGCAAACTCGCCAGCATCATCAAAATCACCATCTTGATTTAAATCTAACCAAGCATAAAGATTTGCGTCAGCCCCTGTTGCGTTATAAAGCGGAACCCCTACGGTATAACTGGTATCCGTCAATGTTAAAATAGGAAGTGGAACTAAACTGTCAGCATTTTCATCATCAGTGCCATCGTTATCATCACCATTTGCAGCAGCCGTTGGTTGTCCATCTTCATCATGATTATTATCATGGGTTGCATCTCGAATATATAAATTCGCATTGGTATGATAATGAGCTGGACCGCCGTTACTGTATGATGTTTGGTAGCTTTCAGGTAAATCACCACCATCATAGGTATCGACACGTAAATAATAGTCTTCAACTTCACCATCAACCGCACCACCAAATGAACGTGGATCTTCCGTTGTTCCTGTAACCGCATCACTTAATAACTCACTGGTTAAACGAACACGAACATAAACATCGGTGTTATTAGCAATACCAGGGAAACTATTCCAATTAATATTGGCGACAAAATTAGACACGCCTGAATTTACAACTATCGGCGCGCCCGCAGCACCACCCGCAAATTCATCACGATCGAAACGACCATTACGATCAAAATCTATCCATGCATAAATATATGCATCGCTGCCTGTATTATTGGTTACAACCGAGCGCACCCCATAATTAGTCACTGAGTTATGTAATGGCATAATAAAGACGCCATCTTCATCATCACCATTGACATCATCATCGTCACCCAATGCCAGTATCGCAGGTGCATTGGCGTCATTTTCTGTATCAGGTACCGCAGCACCTAAATACAAATTATTATTCAGACCATGATAAGGGCCGCCATCATTTAACGTCGTACGATAATTATTAGCTGCAACGCCATTTGTAGTATCTGGCGCATCACCAAAATCATAATCACCAATAAAGATTTGATGATCTTCTACTTCCCCATTAAGAGCAAAACCGCCCCAGTCACTAGCCGTTAACGTGTCATTAGTTAAACGAATACGAACATAAGTACTGCCTTGGGTTAAGCCACCAATACCATTCCAAACTAACTCAGTTGTCGGTGCCGTTTGATTTAAGGTATTGGTACCATTAATGATGTTTTCTAGTGAGGTAAATTCACCCGCATCAGCAAAATCACCATCTTGGTTTAAATCAATCCAAGCATAAAGATTAGCATTAACGCCAGTTCCATTATAAAGCGGAACTCCTAACGTATATGTCGTATCTGAAACACCCAGCAATGGAATCTTTGTTAAGGAATCAACATCTTCATCATCAACACCATCATTATCATCACCATCAGCACCTACTGTTGGCAAACCATCGGTATCATGAGCATCATCATGGGTTGCACTACGAATATAAAGGTTGGCATTAACATGATAATGGGCAGGGCCATCACTTAGGTATAACGTGTCATATGAATCTGGCGCATCACCACCATCATAGGTATCAACACGAATATAATAATCTTCAACTTCACCATCTGTAACACCACCATAAGAGCGAGGATCTTCCGTTGTACCTGTTACTGAATCGGATAATAAATCAGTAGTAATACGGAACCGTGCATAAACATCAGTATTCACCGCAATACCAGGGAAACTATCCCAAATGGCATCAAGTGTGGCACTTGTTGTTCCTGTTGCTATTGTGATTGGAGAACCAGCTGCGCCCCCTACAAATTCATCACGGTCGAATCGACCATTGCGGTCAAAGTCAATCCACGCATAAAGGTAAGCATTAGCGCCACTATTATTGGTTGCTGTTACCGGAAGAGCATAAGTCGTTGCGGTATTGTGTAACGGTAAAATAAAGACACCATCTTCATCATCACCGTTCACATCTTGATCATCACCTAATGCATATATGGCTGGTGTATTAGCATTATTTTCAGTATCTGGCGCGGCAGCACCTAAATAAACAGCCGCATCTAAACCATGGTAAGCACCTTGATCATTAAAGTTAGTCCGGTAATTATTCGCACTCACTCCGCTTGCGGTATCTGGTGCATCACCAAAATCAAAATCACCAATAAATATTTGATGATCTTCAACTTCACCATTTAAAGCGATACCACCCCAATCATCGGCCGTTAAAATATCACTGGTTAAACGAATACGAACAAAAGTACTACCTTGAGTTAACCCTGAAATACCCGTCCAAGTTAATTCGGTTGTTGGCGTTGTTTGTGCTGAAGTATTGGTACTATTCACAAGATTTTCTAATGATGTAAATTCACCAGCATCTGCAAAATCACCATCTTGGTTAAAATCAATCCAAGCATAAAGATGAGCATCGGCACCTGTTCCATTATAAAGTGGCACACCTAAGGTATAGGTAGTATCTAATACCCCTAATAATGGAATACGCGTTAGAGAATCCGCATTTTCATCATCTGTTCCATCGTTATCATCACCATCACCATTTGGCGTTGGTTGGCCGTCGGTATCATGAATATTGTCATGAGTCGCATCACGAATATACAAGTTGAGATTATTGTGATAATGCGACGGACCATTGCTGGTATATAACGTATCGTAACTATCTGGCGCATCACCACCATCATAGGTATCAACCCGTAAATAATAATCTTCAACTTCACCATCAGTGGCAATACCAAATGAACGCGGATCTTCGGCAGTGCCTGTCGCTGAATCAGTTAAGACATCAGAGGTTAAACGTAAACGAATATAGACATCAGTATTAATGGCAATACCAGGAAAACTATTCCATGAAATAGTGACGTTACCATTGTTGGTGCCTGTCGGTACGGTTATCGGAACTCCCGCTGCGCCACCAGCAAATTCATCGCGATCAAAACCTGTTGTACGGTCAAAATCAATCCATGCATAAATATATGCATCACTACCAGTATTATTGGTAACCGTAACAGGTAAATCATATGACGTTGCACTTGAATGAAGTGGAATTAACAGCGCGCCATCTTCATCATCACCATTGGCATCAAGATCATCACCATCGGCACTGTTGGCGGGATTATTCGCATCTTGCTCAGCATCAATAGCGGCACCGAAGAACAGTTGGTTGTTAAGACCATGACGAGGGCCATCATCGTTGAGCAAAGTACGGTGATTATTAGCAGCAACACCTACGCCAGTATCTGGCGCATCACCAAAATCATAGCTACCAACAAGAACATAATGATCTTCGACCTCACCATCAGGTGCAGCACCGCCCCAACCTGTATTAGCTAACCCTGCGGTGGTATAACGTAAACGCAGTGCTGCATTACCATCACTTTGTCCTGAAATACCCGTAAACGTTAATGTAATCGGTGATGATACTGTTGTACCTGTTGGTACTGTTACTGCAACATATTCTGCCGCTTCAAACTGGTTATTTTGATTCCAATCTAACCAACCATAAAGGTAAGCATCAACACCAGTATTATTACGAACTGGCACTTGTACAGAATAATTGGTCGCTGTTAACGGTAAAATAGGGGTTGGAGTACTAAAGGCATTTTCATCATCACTGCCAGTGAGATCATCACCATCCGCATTTGGCGTTGGTTGACCATCCCCATCACTATCAATAGTTGTATTACCAATATAGAGATTACTGATATTACTTAAACCATGGTAAGGACCGCCGCTAAGTCCTAACGTATCAAAACTATCTGGTAAATCACCAAAATCTTGATCGGCAACTTGTAGAGCATAATCTTCAACTTCACCGCCATCAACATAACCATAAGAGCGTGGATCTTCAACAGCCCCTGTCACAGCATCAGTTAGTGCAACCGGCGATAAACGTGTACGTAAATATACCGTGGTATTATTAGTCGGTGGTGTAATTGTCCCCCAAGATAATGGCATCGCGGTTGCACTTGCACCATTAGCAACAACTATCGCACCACCTGGACCTGCACCATTTGAAATAAACTCATCACGATCAAATTCACCATCACGGTTCACATCTAACCATGCATATAAATAAGCATCAGCACCTGAAGTATTCGTCACCGTTGTTTGCGTATTATAAGCCGTTGCACCACTGGTTAACGGTTGAATCAATAAACTGTCTTCATCATCAATACCGTCAGCATTATCACCTGATGCGGTGGTATTTTGTAAACCATCAACTTCGGTATCAGTTGCGTTTGCACCTAAAAATAAATCATCATCAATAGAGTGACGAGGGCCATCATCAGCTAACGTGGTTCGATAATTACCAGTACCAATTCCCACACCAGTATCTGGCGCATCACCGAAATCAATACTGATGATCACTTCGCCATAGTCTTCAACTTCACCGTCAATACTTGAACCGTTCGGTGTATTACAATCACCAGATGAACACAAACGGAAGCGTGCATAGGTATTGCCTAAAATAGCATTCACAGGCGTCGTTATGGTATAAGTTGTCATACCAACGGTGGCAGTTGTATTACTAATTACCTGTTCGTTTGCATCATCCCAGTCACCGTCTCGGTTCCAGTCAATCCAGCCATAAACATGGAAGCTAGTACCTGCATAATCAGGATCTTTACCAATTGTAACCTCAATATCACGGTCACGATTGAGCACATAAATACCATTCGCAGTCACGCCATCTTCATCAGCAAGATCAACTAAATTATCACCATCGGCGATACTAGTAGGTTGGCCATCAATATCAGTATCTAATAACACCCCTAAAAACAGATCGGGGTTATTATCAGTATCACCATCAATAACAATATGGTTGGCACCACCATTAGCTCTTAATGTTTGGTAATCACCCATTGCGGTTGACATCGATGTATCAGGTGCATCACCCCAGTCTTTATTATCAACATCAACAACAATATTGGCACTAAATTCTGAAGTATCTTGTAATTCACCACTCCCACCCGTTGTCGTACGTTGAGCAATGACAGTAATTTCATCGCCAACATTAATGCTCGACGTTGCAAATAAACTATCAAACGTTGAACCTGATTGGCCCGTAATGCTGCCTAAATATGTTAAGCCTTCACCTGCATTTAACCCATCACTACCCAATTCACCGGTACCAACACTCGCTTTATAGACTTCAAAAGTAAATTCACCCGTGGCACACATATCACCAATAACACGTAGATTTGCACCTTCTAAAAAAGCATAAGTAATTTGTGGGCGAGCTACATTATTATTGGCACCTGTTCCGGTGTCGTTATTACATAAATCAGTATTTAATGAAACGCCTTCACCCGTTGCGAGATTATGAAGGTCAATGGCATTATCAGTATTATTATCAAAACTATTTTTAGTAATTAAATACCCTTCAATATTGGTATTACCATCAATAGAAACCCCTGAATCACCATTATTATGAATAATATTACATTCGATTATCGATAGCTGACCACTTTGGAAATGCACTCCATTATCGTCCGCATTTTGAATGTCATTACTGGTGATAGTTTGGAATAAATCAACATTTGATGTATTACGTTGATATATTGCATCACTGGTTGCATCACGCATTATATTACCAGCGATATTAAGATAAGCAGGCACACCGTAACGAATATAAACATTGTGATACGGTGTTGCAGTGGTCGAGGTTGAACCCAATAATTGATTTTGTATTACTTGCCAATTAACAACATTGGTTTGGCTATTTAGATTATTTAAGGTGATATTATTATGCGCTGTTTTTATTGCGTTATAACGAATAATACCACTGTCACCATTAAGCGAGCCATTACCTGCATTTGCAATCGCAATACCCGCACACCCTAATGATGTACCACAGGTTTCTTGGCCAATAACCGCATCATTACCCGCAGGATCAATACCAATTAAGTTTTGCTCAATTAAGGTGTCAGTAATGCCCGCCGAGTAAATATTAATACCTAAAGAACCACCCGTCAGAGAGACATTTCGTACTGTCGTATTATCCGCATTAATAATTAATAATTCAGCGGCATAAGCACTGGCGTTAGTTGGCATATCAATTTGTAATTCAGGCTTCGCTAATGCAGGAATGGTTTCAACACTACACCCATCAGAGCTACCGACGGTTTGCGCTTCTGAATAATTACCTGAATTTGAATCGATGATCGTTGTACCGTCAGCATTGCTGTATGCCGTACCATCAATGATAGTATTTGCGCCATTAGTACCCGTTATTGTAGTTAAAGAGGTCGTTGGAGAAACAACCCACCAATCGCCAGCAGGATCAGTATCGTTTGCAGGAACTGTTGGTACAAAACGCATTTCATTAGCGCCAACAATTCTGTTGGCATTAATAATAAATTGATTTAAAGAACCTTGCGCTGATGTATTGGTATTAGTAACAACGTTATATGAGAAACCAAAATCAACATTGGTCTGATTGGTTGAAGTAAATGATAAATCAACCTTAGATATGTGTTCACGCGTGGTTGAATTGGTGGTTGCATCAGCACGATCGCCATCAATACCACCATAACAAGCGCCAGAAGCCGTTAAAGGTATGTCGCCAGAGGTTGCATCACCATTGCTATCACAAAAAGCATTGGTATAGGTATTACTTGCCGCATAAGTTTGCTCTGAAATCGCAGTGCTGTCTGTTGGTGGTGCTGTTGCGACAAAATAGGTATCAATCGGTAATTCAGTGAAAGAATAAGCACCACTTGAGGTAGTCACTTGTTGTAGATAAGTATCGCCCGCACTCGGCACACCATCATTATCATCGTCTCGGTAAAGTCTTACTATTACTTCATTTGGTGTTACGCTATCAGAGGATATATCACTATCGCCATTTTCATCTAAATAAACCGTACCGCTAATATCAAAACAACCAATACAGAATCGATAATCTTCCACTTCACCACTATCAACTGTGGTTGAAATTGTTGACGTCGTTAACGCTGCATTTGATATTCTAAACCGAGAAAAAAAATAGCCAGTATTACTTCGATCTGCCACATCAACAATATAATCGACATTACACGTAAAGTTAGATCCTGATGTATTAGTACAATCTGCATTAGAAGAGCCCGCAGCAGGAACCGTTATCGCGACACCTTCATCAGCTTGAAAGGCATTATCTTGATCCCAATCAACCCAGCCAACAAATGTACGCGGTGAGCCAGTATTGTTATAAACGCTAGCAGAAACTGAAACGGCCCCTGTGCCGGCATCAATTTCAGACTGAGGAAAACCAGTTATACCATCATCAAAAGTATCTGAATTTGCTAATGCACTATTGCGATTTGCAGTTTCAAAACTAACATTCGTCCCAAAACGCAAATTAATTCCGGTTAAATCGACATTATGACGAGCAACGCCATAACTACTTGGTGCATCTGTTGCTTCGAAGTTACACGCATAACCAGAGGTATTAACTCTTACACCACCGTCATCACCCGCTCCGCCTGATGAACCACCCGATGCTGGTGTTTGGGTTCCTTCAATTTGAATACTGGTAATCGATGTCATCCAAGAAGGTAATAATATTTGTGAACTATGAGGATATTGACCAAAACTTGTTACACCAACATTACCGCCACCACTCAACATTGAAGCGCCACCTTGTGACGATAAAGTTGCATTATTTTGGCTATCACTTGGGGTCACTAATTCAGCAACGGTAGTTCCATTAACCTTAACCCGTATCCTGATTGTTTCTGTAAAATCACCACGGCTAGTCCACTGATTACCGTTGTTCCACCCCCAATTGGCACTAATAATTATTCGACCACCAGAGCCAGTACCGCCGGTTAAATTGGTATTATAAACCCCGATATTTCGGGTTCCCCAGCCATTACCGCCATCACCATCAAAATAGTAATTACCGCCAGAAGTTGTCGGTGAAGCGTAACTTTGAGAACACTGTTGAGCCTGAGCAATCGAGGTGTTGAACAACAACCCGCCACAAAAGCAAACAAGCATTAATACTCTACGGATAATTTTCATCTTTTCCATAACTCAACCAACGTAGTTAATCAGGGAACGAAAAAGAATGCAAAAACCACGCCTGTTATTTAAGCACGTTTATTGATGGGGATTAATGAGTAGCGGAAGGTCTAAAATAAGCAGAGTATCAATTAAAGAAACATCATGAAAAATATAAAAAAACATGTTTTTTTAAAATAAAAACGTTATCGATTATTTATAATAATAAACAATGACACTATCCGATGAAATAATGTCATTGTTTAATTAAATATTTAATTTGCACGTATTTCTCGCAAATAGCGATAAATAGTATGAATGGAAATATCCAACCCTTTTGCTGCTATTTGAGCACTGTCTTTGAGATCAAAAATACCAAGATCATGTAATCGCGTTACAATTTCTCGACTTTTCTTTGAGGGCGGGATCGAACTATCACTCGTTACCTGCTCACGAACATTTTCAATCGAACTATGCATCATTTCATCACTATTACGCGCAAACGTTTCTGCGGTAACACCATGATCACAATAAGTACCGATTGTTGGCATCAAACTATGGATCATAGACTGAAATGGTGCATCTAAATCAAAGTTAACACAGAGTAAACCAATCGCTTGCTGCTGCTTATTACGGATCACGGTTGTTAATGAACGTAACATTCTACCGTCAGGCGCTTTAGTAATATAAGCGTCAGAAACATCTTTACCTTCATTTAATTTAACTAATGCAATATTAGTGATCGGCGCACCAACTTCACGTCCCGTAATATAGCCATTGGCAATCTTCATAATTGACGGATTACGCGCGTCTAAACAATGCAATAAGACTTCGGTATGCTCCCCCCACATTGCTGCAATCCCATCAACAATATTTTCCATGGCGCGAAGAATATCATAATCACTTTCTGTCAATTCATGCATTTTTTCTACCTTTTCTAAGCATCAAACCACTCAACAAACAGCATTATTATCTTATCAATATTTCAGCAGACATAATATCAATGATTACAGTATATGTGTTTTCTATTCGATATATTAATATCTTACCAATATACATCAAAATGATACCAGTATTATAAATACTAATATTTTAGTGACCTATTGTGATTAGTATTATCATGACTAAAATAAAAAAATCCCGACCTAGGCCGGGATTATTTATTTAATTATGGAAGAACATTTACATATAAAGTAAACATTCAACTCATTAACTAAATTAGATAAAACGGATTTTAACCGCTTTAAGCTTATTACTTGAATCATCTAACGTAAATTCAACCATGCTACCAGATGAAGGCTGTGAACGACTGCAAACTTGAGACGCGTCAAAACGAATATCGCCACCAAGATCGCTAGTAATTAAACCAATTTTTTCAACTGGGTTGAAGCTACGAATAATACCTGTTTGTGAAGTCATAGTTTATATTTCCTTTACGCCCAAATATTGCTTTCTTATCAGCATTTATATTTGAGGCTATCAATTTGAGTTTAAATAGTTATATACCAAATAGTTAATTAACCTTGGTATAGAGCTTTACTCATTGACCTACTACTTCTTAACTATAAGATCACCCTTCTTATAGCTTTGCACTGCTACTACGTTTGCAACATAAACGGATAACAATGATTAGAAATGACATTGTGGTTTTATTTAAAACACATTAGGTCTGAGTAACAGACGAATCGAACATTAACGCCAAATTATGATGCTGTAAATATTTTTTTAATCAAAAACGATAATAATTTGTGGATAACCACTGAACAAAACAATAAGCAACTGTTTTAAAACAAAAAAATAACAAACAAAAAAATAAATAAAAACACTGAATATGTTCAAAAAACACACAAATCACTAATAAAACATATTTCAATTACATTATTATTTCTATTTAACCTAAAATAAAAGAAATTATCATCCTTTGTTGAACAATAAATAGTCTGCATTTTTGAAAGGAATAATTACGATATAAAATGACTAGGTTTCTGATATCAGCACATGTAAAGTATACCGATATACACGATGGTTATAAGGAACCTCGATGAAAGGTATTCTATCAATACAGTCACATGTTGTTTACGGTCACGCTGGTAACAGTTCTGCAGTATTCCCTCTTCAGCGTATGGGCTTTGAAGTTTGGCCATTACACACAGTACAATTTTCTAACCATACTCAATACAAACAAGGTTGGACAGGTAAAGCTTTCCCTGCCTCTGATTTGATTGAACTCGTTAAAGGCATCAACAACATTGATCAGCTTAAAAACTGTGAAGCAGTCCTTACCGGATATCAAGGTAGTGCTGATCAATGTTTAGCCATTATTGATACAGTTAAAACAGTAAAACAACAAAACCCTAATGCTATCTATATCTGTGATCCTGTTATGGGTGATCCAGAAAAAGGATGCATTGTTGCTGACGGCATATCAGAACACCTTATTAATGATGTAATGCCACTGGCAGATGTTATTGTCCCTAACCAATTTGAACTTAGTCAGTTTGTTGGCATGACAATCAATACACTGGAAGATGCTGTTAAGGCTTGTCAGCACGCGCTAACACTCGGCCCTAAAATAGTGTTGGTAAAACATCTTCATAGTTTATCTACTGATAAATTTTCGATGATGCTAGCAACAAAAGAGGGCTGCTATCTAGCACAACGTCCACATTTGGCATTTGATAACCAGCCTGTTGGTGTGGGTGATTTAATTTCAGCATTATTTACCGGTGGTTTATTAAAAGGCTGGTCAGCAGAACAAGCCTTTGAGCATGCCCATAATGCTTGTTATGCCGTATTAAAAGAAACTCACCGCCGTGGCGAATGGGAACTGCAAACAATCGCCGCTCAAGATGAAATTGTCGCACCGACTGAAATTTTTCCAATTACAGAAATTAAATAAATAACCCAGTCATCAGATTATAAAAAAAGCAGCTTATAACGCTGCTTTTTTTATTCTTATTCTTATTCTGTTAAATTACAACACATTACCATAATCATCAAATGAACGACGTTTTACAAGTGTTAGTGTCGTCGCAACAGAAAGCACACCGGATACAAATATCGCTACCATGATCACTAACTGGTATTTAACAGCGACCAGCGGCATTGCTCCGCCTAAAATTTGTCCCGTCATCATACCCGGTAGGCTCACAATACCTAACGTTGCCATTGAAGCTAATTGTGGCGCTAATGCCGCTTTAAAAGCCGTACGAATAAAAGGCTGAGCAGGATTAGGCGCTCCCATCGTTAAATAATATTGATATTCTTGATGATTCTCTTTCAGTAAACTTCCCCAACGAGACAATGCCAACACATTCGCAGTTAAGCTATTACCTAATAACATCCCTGCTATCGGGATCATATATTGTGCTTGCCACCATGGTGAAACTTGAATAACCCCCGCCAAAACCGCAGGTAATGCCACCGATAATGCGATAACTTGCCCACAAATAACGGCGGGGATCACGCGAAATAGGTTTACATCAGAACGTTTACAAATGGTGTAGCTGGCAAACAATGCCATGACAGTTAACCAAATCACGTTAAGGCTAAGACTTTGCCAACCAAATAATGTATGTAAATAAATCCCAACGACAGATAACTGTAAAGTCATCCGTAATACAGACATGATCAGTGTGCGACTTAATCCCAATTGCCAACGCTGAAATAAGAGTAATGGAATCAGTAATAATAGGTAAAACCCAGCCATAGCTGACCAATGTAAATCGATAGTATGATTAATGGTTGCGGTCATTGGTCTATTCCTGATTCAATATCCATATTGTGTACCTGATCAGCTGTCGCAAGCCATACCGGATCATGAGAAACCGAAATACAGATAACATTTAATGCTTTCACTAATGAAATAATTTTATCTCTCGCCATAGGATCTAATGCTGACGTAGGCTCATCCATTAACCACACCGAACGTTGCATCATCACTGCTCGTGCAATGGCTAATCGTTGCTTTTCACCACCCGATAATAATACGACATCTTTATCAAGCTCAACTATCAGTCCTGCATCAGTTAATGCTTGTAAGCAATCAGACTCTGTGGGTTTTACATGAGGTGATTGCATTGCCTTCATATGCCAAGGCAATAGTAAAACCTCTAAGACAGTATCCGCTCCCATCACTGGTTGTTGTGGCAAGTAGCATATTTGTTGACGCCAAAATGGTAATGACCCACTATCAATACCTTGTTGCTGATAATTAAAAGAGCCATTTTGTGGCGCTTTAAGTCCAGCAATAACTTGCAATAAGCTACTTTTTCCACAGCCAGATGCACCCGATAACGCTAAATGCTGCCCTGGTAATAAATCAACCGTTAATGACTCTACTTGTACATTTTCAAAACCTGATCGTAATTGAAAAAAGCGTAAAGCATCATAAGAGATAGACGTCGATATTGAAGATGAATTTATCATGGCAATTAACACAAATAACGATTGAGAATGATAAGTGTATAAAAACCAAAAAATTACTCAAATGGTTTACGTTAATGATCGCTATGAATCAGATCGATACAGGCAGTATCAATGATATAGATGGGAGAATTACATTTGATACGTAAAATACAAATAAAAAAATACCGACACAATGTCGGTATTTTCAAAACTTTTAACGTAAGTGCAAATTAAGCAGCTTCAACGTTTGCAGCTTGAGGACCTTTCTGGCCTTGTTCAACGTCAAAAGAAACCTTCTGACCTTCAGCTAGCGTTTTAAAACCTTCGCCAGAGATAGCACGGAAGTGAACGAATACGTCAGCACCGCCGTTATCTTGAGTGATGAAACCGAAACCTTTCTCTTCGTTAAACCACTTAACGATACCAGTTGATTTAGACATGACTGTCTCCAATATTTTATTAAATAATTCGCAAAATTGCGTAATGTAGCCAGAAAAAGAATTATTTATAGTTTATGAGTGGAAAGCTTCATGACACTGGTAAAGCGCTACAAAGAAAGTTTTCTAAAACATAATGTTACATATAAATAGGTCTGAATTACAGGCCGAGCTCTATACTAATGAAATTAATCCTATTGTATAGCCTTTTTTTTAATTTTTAACGTTCTACAAACAAAAATTTTATTTTTTAATGCTTATTCGAGATATTATACGCTAAAAAACAAGCTGATTATTTGCACTAAAAAACATCAACACTATGAAAATATTAATATTTAAATTTACTACTTATACTTACATGCCAATAGAACTTCAATAAATAAATATGAACAGTTTTTTACTGACTGTCGTTTACTATTAAAATAACCCACAAAAAAGGCAATATGCCGAAACATATTGCCCATGATTTGATCTTAAATAACGCTTATTTCGTTACGATACGATCGAGTGTGACTACTGAATACGATAGTGGGACCAATTGATGGCGAGTTTGTCCAACATAATCAATAAAGGCTTGTGCATCGGTATCACAATCAGTGTTTGCCGCTTTACAATCAGGTGCTTTACCTTGATAAATAACTTGATATTTATCACCCTGTTTTTCAATCTTTTTAACCTTGTAACCCACTAATTTTCCATTCACATCAATAAGATCGATACGATTAGAATGTTTATTTTGAGCAGTAAATATCGGAGTCCAGCCATCGTTACCTGTCGCATTATAATTATTAATCACGACATTGTAGGTTTTGTTATCTTGTAATGGTGTCCATACAGGGTGTTTTTCAGTACCCGACATCACATCAACACTGATTAAATGGCCCGCTTTATGTGCCTTGGTTTCATCAAAAGTATAACGAATATGACCGCCGTATGGGTATTTACCCGCATGTGCGCCTTCAGGTAACGTCGCGGTGATTGTATCTTGTAATAATTGCTTAACCGTTGAACCTTTTAATGACAACACTGATAAATAATTAGAAAACGGTAACATTTCTAAACGGACATTACCTTCACGGTATTCGCCTTCATTAATATTAGTACGAATACCGCCCGCACCAATTAGTGCAAAATCAACCTTTTTACCTGTTACTTTTTGAACTTGCGGTAAATTAGCCCAATAATACTGGCTTTCTGCAATTAATGGCGCAACGGCTGAACCATGCTTATCCGCTGCACCACTATCTCCAGGGCGACGCTCATGTATAATTTCAGTCGGTACTTGAGCAATGATGCTACCATAGGCTTTTTCTACAGCAGGTTTGTATTTAGTATCGATTTCATGACGAAGCTGACTATCTTCATTAATAATAACGATGTTCTTTTGCTTAGCGATAAACTGTTCTACTTGTGCCGTTTGTGCCGCAGTAAACTTGTCTTGTGGTTTACGATCTGATTTATGATAAAACACATCGTTACTTAGTAGCGTATTATGCCCAGCGCAGTTGGTTACTTCACCTTGACTGTTAAAGCTAACATTTACCTTACCGATAGCTTCTGCATATTTTCCAGCTTGCACAATACAGGTTGACGCTTTGCCATTTGGATTTTTCACCATTTGTGCATAAGGACCAAAATTACTCCAACCGATATTCGTGAAATCGCCTAATAATGTATGAGAGTGACCACCAACAATTAAATCAATACCGTTCACTTTTTCGGCTAAAGCAATATCCGTTGCATTACCAATATGAGTTAATGCAATAACGTCATTAATCCCTTTAGATTTAAGAAAATCAACCGTTGATTGTGCTGTTTTTACTTCATTAAGAAATTTCACATCCCCCGTATGTGGGGCAATATTTGGCATATCTTGTAAAGATAAACCAAATACAGCAACTAAATTTTTATGCTTTGGTAAGTTATTAATATCTTTTACAACGGTCTTATGATCACCATCAAAGGCAAAAATTTGATAAGGTAAAATATTTGTCTGCCCATTGAAATTAGTGTCATGGCTAACATCAACATTTGTTGCAATAATAGGGAAATCTAAACTACTCACAAAACGATTTAATTTTTGATTATTAAGATCAAATTCGTGATTACCTAATGCCATGCCATCTAACCCCATTTGGTCAAGAAGATCAGCATTCATCGCACCTTGGTTTATTTTAAAATAAGCACTACCTTGGAAAGCATCACCGGCATCTAAAAACAACAAACTCTGGTTATTCTTTTGTGCTTGCGCTTTATATTGTTTAACCATTGCTTGCAGGCGAGGATAACCACCAAACTCATTAAAGACTTCAACGCCATCAGCAGAAAAACTCGACTTTACCGGATCAAAATGCGAGTGAGTGTCGTTAATATGAGCAACAGTAAGTGTGAAAGGTTGATGTTGAACGGCAGGTGTTGTGACACATCCAGAAAGAGCTAGAGTGATCGATAGTGCGATAAGTGGCTTACTAAACATACGAAATCCTTACTACGTTGTAATCGTTTGCGCCGCAGCATACTCCACATTAAATTCCTTTTCAGCATTATGCGTCAAAATAATATTCTCTAAATTTGAATTTTTATTTTGACTGATATAAAACGGCTTCTTCACTAAGAAACCGTTTCTATAGCAAATTTATTGCAACAATTTACCGTTATACTCACCAGTTAACGTTTTGAGATAAGCCGTAATTTTATCAATCTCATCAGGGCTTAATTTCACACCAACTTGATACAACGCCATATCATTTACCGCTTGCTCTAATGTTTTCGCACTCGCATCATGGAAATAAGGGGCGGTTAATGCAATATTGCGTAAAGTTGGCACTTTGAAGCGATGCATATCGTTGTCATCTTTCGTGACGTTAAAACGACCACTATCAACGTCAGTAATATTACCTCGATCACCAAAGTAGTCATCTTTAAGCCCCATGACTTCAAATGATAAGCCCCCCATCGCCTGACCACTATGGCATGTTTGGCACTTATTCTGTTTAAACAGCGCATAACCTTGTTGTTCTTTTGTTGTTAGCGCAGTTTTGTCCCCTTTTAGAAATTTATCAAACCGACTATTTGGTGTAACTAAGGTTTTCTCAAACTCAGCAATCGCATTAGTAATACTGTATTCACTGATCCCTTTTTGTGGGTAAATAGCATCAAATTGTGCTTTAAGTGCGGAATCTTGATCTAATTTGTTAATAATATTCGCCCACGACCCGGCTCCCATCTCAATCGGATTCATCGGCGGCCCTCCCGCTTGAGCTTGTAAATCATTTGCACGACCATCCCAGAATTGATGAATATTAAACACAGAGTTAAATACTGTCGGGGCGTTGATTGGCCCTTTTGAACCATTAATTCCCGTTGAGGTTTTTAGGTTATCAACCCCGCCCGTTGTCAGACTATGGCAAGTTGAACACGCAACAGTATTATCACCAGATAAACGGGTATCATGATAAAGCACTTCACCTAATTGTACTTTCGCCTGATCCACTTTAAATGTGGCAGAAATAGGCTGCACAGCATCATTTTGATACTCACTGCTCACGAGAGGATCTGAATAATATTGGCGACGTTCTTGCTTAACCCAGTCTAATAAAGTATTGGTTTCTTGCTGTGATAAATCTGAACGCCAGTGCATTAATAAAAATTGTTTCGGTGGCATTGCATGGTCATTTAACACTGATTCAAGCTTGGCTAATTCAACCTGAGAAACAGGGGTATTATGCTGTACTTGCTCCATAAGCATCGATATATTGAACTGGCGTAAAGCATGATCAATATCGCGCTGCATCAATTGTTTAGCTCCTGGAACATCCGCATAAAATGGCATTTCACTATTTTTTGTATGGCAGTACTGACAACCATTTTGGTTAAAGATATTAAAAGCTTGCTGTGAAAGAGGATCGGCTTTAACCAAATTTGTTTGAGATAAATAGTTTTTATGTCGTGTTTCATCGCCTTGATCAACGGCATATACCGTCGCTAAATAACCTGCGATACCCGCACTGATCGCGCACGCAATATATGATGATTTTTTCATTAAGATTCCCTCTAAAGATATTTTAAAAGAAAATAATCGCTTCTAAGGAAGAGTTCAAAACGAAAAAAACGGATGCTTTAATTGAGAAATTCGATTAAATATTATTTCACGCGTAAATTAACAATATATTCTTTTAATATCATGAGGATAATAATTACTGTTAATAATTAACAAATAAATCGGCTAAATTTAACTTATGGTTTTATTGTTTTAGATCAATTACTGAAATATTCATTATTTACTGTTTAGTGCCGTTTATTTTTAAATATCACCACCAATAAAGCATCCACTATTTTAATTTTAAATAACAATTTATTAAACAGTAAAATAAAAGAGCAATGACAATAATATCAATGCTCTTTTTTCAAGATAAATACTTATTTTGTTATTTTAAGATCTGTTTTAGGGATACAACAACATGCTAATATTTTACCTTGCTGCCTTTCTTGCGGTAATAACGCAGGGACATCAGGCTGTTCAACCTGCCCCGAAGTTAAAGTTACTTTACACGCGCCACAAAAACCAGCACGACAGTTATAATTAATTTCAACACCCGCTGTCTCTGCTTGTTCTAATAACGTTTGCTGATTATTACCCCTAAAAATATAACCATCAATATTAAGCTTTACAGCTTGTTTTGGTGTTGATGATCCACCTAAAGGACCAAAAGCTTCTTGATGATAACGCGCAGGAGATACGCCCATTTTCAATAATAACTTTTTAGCCGTATCCATAAAGGCATTGGGGCCACACACAAACACTTGGCGCTGATCTAAATCGCTGATCATTGCTAAATGGCTCAAACTTAGTCGCCCTGACTCACCTTGCCAATCTCGTCGTGGCTGACTAAGCACAATCCGTAAATCAAGTGATGGGTGCATCTTTTCAAGTTGATGTAATTCTTGTAGCGAGGGAATATCCGCTTCAGTGCTGCATTGATGATAAAACACAACATCACGAATATTATCGTTATCAGATAAATACCGCAGCATAGATAGCATCGGCGTAATACCACTTCCCGCAGACAATAATAATAACTTATCAGTATGAATCCCTAAGTGGAAATCACCACCAGGTTTATCAGCAGCAAGTACATCCCCCACTTGAAAATGCTGATGTAACCAATTAGATATTCGGCCATCATCAATTCGTTTTACTGAAATAGCATAACGCCCAGGGCGAGACGGACTGGAAGATAACGTATAGTAGCGAGTAATAAACTCACCATTAATCTCAAGTTGTAATGGCAAATGCTGCCCTGGTAAATAAGGCGGTAACGGTAATTGCTGATGAGACTCAAACCAAAACGTTGTAAAATCAGCGGCAATGTCTTCTCGTTCAACGCAAGTAAGTAATAACTTAGTTTCAGCATTATCAACATAAACTTGTTTGGGTTGCGTTTCTAAAACTTCAATGACATCCCCTGCGCGAATCATACCTTCATTTAAAGCCACTAAATTTTGTCCAAAAAAGACATCTCCTGCCGCATCAGCGCGAAACGTCGCCATGGTTTTTAATGGTTCTTTTAGCGCATTAAACTCGCCAGTTAGTGGATCTACAGTTGTTAGAATACACCGCGCACAAGGTTTAACAATTTCAAACTCAACCTCACCAATGCGGATCCGTTTCCATTCATCTTCAGCAAAGGCATCAGTATTAGACACCACTAAATTAGTTCTAAACTGCGCCATGGTGTGATGGTCACGACTACGTTCATTTAACGCAGCCAATGAGGCCTCACTGATGACCAATAATGGATAGCCATCGGCAAAACTAACATTATGACCAATTTTTGAGCGTACTCGATTAGATTGTTGACCACAAAAAAGTAACTGCACCGAATGACCAATAATATCGCTGAACCATTGATTCGCGATCATCGTTGTTGTGTAAGCACTAAAATTATCATTCCACACGGTTGCAGATGCATCAACCATTGCAAAATCAGCATACTGTAAAACTAAATCGGTTTTATTTGGGTGTTGCAGCACTAATCCTGTCATCGTTAGTGTTGCAGTGATTTTTACCATTTGTGGATATTTACGGGCAGTGATCATCGCACCTTCGTCACTCGCTACCATAAAACGACGATCAAAGGCTAACCCCTGCTTTTCTACCCAAGCGTGAGATTGTGTTAATGCTGCTGTCGATTTTACTGGATAAACATGTATCTGTGATAATGTCGGTACGACTAAGGATTGGCTCACGGGAATCTCCATATATAAAAACAATATTAACAAAACCTAGAGTAATTATTTAATATTCACAGACAAATAGACACCCTTATCATTATTAATGAATAATTATTTTTCGTTATGACAGTAATTTATTACGTATACAATTTTACAGCTTATGCTAAATTTATAAAAATTCCGTTTGTATTATTCATACTATCAATATTGTTATTTGGAGACGCTATGCCCCTTTTACGTTCTTTTTGGCGTTATATTACCCACTACTTTCCTAACGTTGGTTTGCGTCATCTGCATACCACGCTTGCTGGATTAATTATTCTTCAAATATTAAACAGTAATTTAGTACATATGACGCATGCTGGTGCCGTAAAAGTAGGCGTGTCTAATACTATTTTCTTGTGGTTGCATATTATTCTTGGCTCATTAACCGTACTTGCTACCATTGGTATGATTATTTTCATGCTAACTAAACAATCATTTAGACAATTTTTCCCGTATCTTTTCGGTGATAATGCTGTTTTAAAAGATGATATAAAGCAGATAATGAAAGGAAAGTTACCTGAACCTCGTGAAAAAGGCTTAGGTAATATTATTCAAGGTTTAGGTATTGGTGCATTAATCCTAATTGAAACGGCAGCATTAGTTTGGTTAGTATTATGGTTAAACCACTCTCCTTATGCCAACGAAGCACGTGAAATACATAAATCATTAACAGGGCTAATTGAAGCTTATTTAATTGGTCATGGCGGCATGGCACTACTGCATTTCTTTGTGGAACGTAAACGCTTTAGTTAATGTTTAAAAGAAAGAAATAAAAAAGACAATAAAAAACGCAGAGCTTCTAGCTCTGCGTTTTTATTTGAGGCTTATTTGGCTTTTACCGCCCAGCCACAAGGTTGAGGATATATTCGTTTAATTATTTTTTTATTCTGTTTTTTAAGCAAAATATGACAAGTTTCGATAATTAAACCAAAGGCCATCGCAAAATACACATATCCTTTGTTCAAGTGAATAGCAAAACCTTCCGCCATTAACATACCGCCAAGCATAACCAAGAACAGCAGTGCTAATGTTTTTAATCCCGGATAGCGCATCACATAATCGTTAATTTTCTCAGCACATAGCACCATAATAACTGCTGACGCTAAAATAGCGGCAACCATCAGTGGAACTTCACTGGTTAAACCCACCGCAGTGATCACAGAGTCCATTGAGAAAACCGCATCAACCGCGACAATCTGCAATAACACTAATGCTATACCGGCTCTGACTGTGCTTGCTTGTTGCTGGTGAGCATGACTAAAGCACATCCACAATTCTTTTAAGCTTTTCGCTAATAAGAAAGCACCACCACCAATCATGATTAAATCACGTCCAGAAAAATCATAATTCAGCACATTGACTAATGGTTGGGTTAACGACATTACCCAGCTAATAGAGAACACTAAACCAATACGCGCAGCAACAGCTAATGCAATACCAAGATTACGGGCCATTTTACGTTGATGTACAGGTAGACGTTCACAAAGTACAGAGATGAATACGATATTATCGACACCTAAAACCACTTCAAGTGCAAATAGGGTCGCAAAGATCATTAACGCTTCAGGTTGAAGGAATAACTCTAGCATTGAACAAACTCCATAGAAAAGGAGTTAGGAATTAAAGAACAACTCGAGGGGTCGTCCATATGTGTTTTGATACCTCAATAAAGAATGAAGCTGTATTTGAGCAGTAAATACAGTAAATGAAAACCTCTCAAATGTAACCAAATGTAATGAGTTTTGTTTATAAAACCCACCTTAGTATGTGGCACCTATTGATGATGAGTTAATATTAAAAATGTTCACTAAGTGTATAAAATTAATAAATATGCCTACCCGTTCACTTTTGCGTTATATGCAAAAGTATTTTAGTTTCATCGTTATTGCATAATAAACAGCAAAGGTTCATATTACATACATCTTATTAATTTAATAAAAATATCCACCTAAAAGTAATGTAAAGGATTATTTATGGAAGTTACATTTTTAGGATATATAGCGTCAGCATTCATTATATTATCGTTATTGATGAAGAATATAAAATTACTCAGATATGTAAATTTATTAGGCTGTAGCTTATACGCTATATACGGTTTAATCATACAATCATGGCCTGTATTTGCTATGAACTTCATCTGTGTAGGCATTAATTTATATAGAATATATACATTAAAATATGAGAATAAAAAACTGAATAAGGAGAACTACTTATGATTTTAATTACAGGTGCGACTGGTAATCTTGGTCAATTAGTCATCAAAGAGTTACTAAATAACAAAGCTGAGTTTGTTGCTGGTGTTCGTAATATTAATCAATACAATGGCCATCATTGTAATCTAGAATATATTGACTATGACAATCTCAGCGTAATGAGAAACGCATTTAAAAATATTGATACTATCATCTTTATTTCAGGTAACGCTGAAACCGAGCATAGAATACAACAACATCGAAATTTAATTGATGCGGCCAAACAAGAAAACATTAAACATATTATCTATTTAAGTTTTATCACTGTTACTGATCCTCATTCCAAATTTTCATTTACACGCCAACATATTGATACAGAGAGCTATTTAAAAGCATCAGGTATAAGCCATACTATTGTACGTAGTTGTTGGTATATGGAAAACATTAAAACAGAAATAATCAATGCATTGGACAATCAAGTTTTTATTGATAACTCAAACACAGGTAAAATAAGTTTTATTTCTCGACAAGATGTTGCAAAAGGCTTAGCTCAAATTGCTATTAATGTAAATCTACAAGATAGAATCTACACCTTTACTGGCTCCGCTGCGTATTCTATGCAGAATATTGTAGATTTAATGAATGCCAATTGTCATAAACAAATCAAATATGCACTTTATTCTGATAACGATTATAAAAAACGCTTAATTGATGCTAAATTACCCGAATTCTTAGCTGAAGCGATCACATTAAACCGTGTTGATATTGATAATGGTGATTATGCATTTATCTGCCAAGATGTTAATTTTATTAATAAAAAGTTACCATTAGATATAAACGACTATATTTTCTCTATTTGTTGCACACATTAAAAATATAACAATAATTACTAACAAAAACAGCTACCACTTATCACTTGAAAATTGAGGAGGTTTTAATATAAATCTCCTCAATTTTTTTGTTGTCCTTAAATAATTATTGGTTATTTTTAATATTTAAATAATGATAAGTATCCAATCCCTTTATTGTTTCTGGTCTCGCACAACATCGGGCAACCCAATCAGTAATATTTGAATAAATACTCATATCAATGACGTCTTCAATATTATAGAAATTAATGATCCAAATAATCCACGGAAACATTGCAATATCTGCTATAGAATATTTATTATCAACAAGAAATAATTTATTATTAAGTTCACTATTTATATAATTAAGAACAATAATAGTTTCTTTTAAATATCGTTCACGTGGATAAGGATCAATAATTTTATCATTATGATAAGTAGAAAAATGCCCATAAGCACCAAAAACAGTGCCTTCTGTACTTGCTTGATAAAAAAGCCACTCTATTGTTTTTGTTCTGCTTATTATATCGTTAGAAATAAAATCATTATACTTATCAGCCAAATACAATAAAATTGAACACGATTCGGCAATAACATTCGATTCCCCATTAGGATATTCTTTATCTATTAATACCGGTATTTTATGTCGGGGATTTACAGCTGAAAACGTAGCCGAAAATTGTTCGTTTTTAGTAATATCTATATTAACCAAAGTATAATCTAGTTTTAGCTCTTCAAGTAAAATAGGTATTTTTATCCCATTAGGAGAGCCAATTGTATAAAGTGTAAGATTTTTCATTAATTCACCTATTTTTATAATTACACAGAAATTCAATTAAATTGTTCTTGTATAATCATATTTTAATTTTAAAGTATTATCATAGTAATAAATTATGATAGTATTTTGTCATCATTCAATTTCTTTAAGGATTAAGTTATGGAACTCGATAAACTCCTGATTAATATACGTCAATGTGAAATTTGCAAAGGTAAATTGCCTTATCCGCCAAACCCATTATTACAAGTTGGTTATAAAGCTAAGATATTAATATTAGGGCAAGCCCCCGGAGAAAAAGCACATTTTAAAAATACATTATTTGATGACATGAGTGGAGAAAGATTACGCTCATGGTTAGGGGTCAATAATGACGATTTTTATGATAAAAACATCTTTAATATTATTCCTATCGGGTTCTGTTATCCGGGAGTTATTATCGTGGATGGTAAGCGAAAAGGTGACAAGCCTCCCCGCCCAGAATGCAGAGCAACATGGCATCCGGTTTTATTACCAAAATTAAATAATGTTGAACTGGTTATTTTATTAGGTAAATATGCGATAGATTATTATTTAGGTAAGAAAACGGCGGTTACTACCGAAGTATTCAATCAAAAAAACCGTGATAATAATATTTTTGTCATTCCTCATCCTAGCCCAAGAAACAATATTTGGCTTTCTAAAAATCCCGCATTTGAATCCACTATCCTTCCAATTTTAAAGCAAAAAATAGCAACAATTATTGATCACCACCAATAAAAAACACATCTTTAATATTGTAAAATATGAGTACAATCATTTTTGCTATCATTTATTTTTATTCCATTTAAATTTATATAGTAAACATGCTAAAAAAAGAGGTATTAAATTATAATACCTCTCGATAATAACTATTGAAATATCACTTTAAATCAAAACATTATCTTACATCGGCAACTTTATTTTGAAATATTAACTTAACTAAAAATAGTGCTAATATAATGCCCCCTAGACTAAATAAAAGATCGCCAGGCATTCTAGCCCATACTAAATGTTGAACTAATTCACTGTGTATTACCTCAGGGCTACGCGCATACCAATAACCATGATTAATAACAGCAAAGAATTGCACAATACCGACGGGTAACAAAGAAAAGACCAACATCGCGCCTAATCCTAAATTCAGAGTCCAGAATACATATTTTAAAAGTTTTTCACTCCACAGTTTTCGCTTACTACTTATACCACGTAAACAAATAAGCATTAAGCCGATACCCAGCATGCCATATACCCCCATGAAAGAACCATGCGCATGAGCTGCTGTCGTATTAAGACCTTGAATATAATAAAGTGAAATCGGTGGATTAATTAAAAAGCCTAAGATCCCTGCCCCCACTAAATTCCAGAACGCAGTGGCAACAAAAAACATAATTGCCCAATGATAGTTGTGTATCCAAGGTGTTGTTTTTAAATAACGATAGCTCTCAACCGCTTCAAATCCGATCAGAGCTAACGGCACAACCTCTAAAGCAGAGAAGATAGCACCCCATGCAACAATGGATGTTGGTGTGCCTGCAAAATAAAGATGGTGCAATGTACCTAATAAGCCACCCGTTAAGAAAATGATAGTGGTAAAGACCACAGCACTATTTGCAGTTTTCGCTCTAACTAAACCAAGACGTACAAACATAAGTGCAATCACAGATGTAGCAAAGGTCTCAAAGAACCCTTCAACCCATAGGTGAACCACCCACCAACGCCAATACTCAGCCATAGCTAAATTAGTATGTTTACCCTGTAATAGCCCTGCGCCATAAAATAGGCCAATTGCTACACAAGATGAATAGAGTACTAAAATAACCGGACGATCATTGCTGTTTTTAACCAAACTAGGATAAATAGCGGCGGTGACTAACGCTAACCAAACTAACAAACCAATAAATAGCAATATCTGCCATACACGGCCCAGATCAATATACTCCATTCCCTGATGACCAATTAAGAAACTGGTATCTAAATTGAAGTATTGTTGAATAGCGAACCATTCTCCAGCCATCGAACCGAAAACAATAAAGACCAACACAACCCATAACACGTTCACACCTAATCGCTGATATTTAGGCTCATGTTTTGATAGTGATGTCGCAATATAAAGGCCAGTGCCTAGCCATATTGTTGCGATCCAAAAAACAGCCAATTGTGTATGCCACGTTCGAGTTAAAGAATACGGCAATATTTTAGCTAACGGGATACCATAAAAGTCTTGGCCTTCAACAGAATAGTGCGCGGTAATTCCACCTAATACTATTTGTAGTAAAAATAATGCAATCGCCGTAATAAAATATTTACCAACAGCCTTTTGAGACGGTGTAGGCTTGATATTAATTAATGGATCTTGCGATGGAATAGCAGGAAGCGGGTCATGACGTAGCGCTGCTTGATACCACGCAAGGCCACCAATCCCCATTAAAAGTACAACAAGACTTAACACTGACCACACGATATTATCAGAAGTGGGTATATTGCCTATACTAGGATCATACGGCCAATTATTAGTATAACTGTAGTTTTCATTAGGGCGATTTGTTACCGCAGCCCAAGCTCCCCAGAATAAAAAAGCATTAAGTTCTTCACGATGTTCACGCGATGGAATGGTGTTATTTTTCATTGCATAATCTTGGCGAAGCTTATCTAAGCTTTTATCATTACCAAAAAGTTTGATGTTATGAGCAATAACTTCATCAATAGCCAGCCCACGATCGTTCGATATGGTGATCACTTTTGTTGTTGGATTAAAGCTATTCTGCCTAATCTCGTCTCTTATTTGCTGCTGTAAAAACGCTTGCTTAGGATTTGCTAACGTCGCATATAATTGCCCAAACTGTTGTTTCGCTAAGATGTTAAGCCATGCTTGATTCTCACGGTGAAGCCAATCCGCAGTCCAATCAGGAGCCACATATGAGCCATGCCCCCAAACAGATCCTAATTCATGCCCACCCATAGAACGCCAAACTAACTCACCCTGCTCTATATCTTTTTTAGTGAAAATTACCTTACCTGATGTCGTTACGACTTTTGACGGAATCGGAGGTGCTTCTTGATATATTTCGCTTCCTAAACTTAATAAAACAGCAAAAGAGATAAAACAAATAGCGAATAATACTATTACACTGGCCTTTAATCTGCTCAAAATGGTGTCCTCTAAAATCAAAGTAACCACTTATAGGCATAAGCCATGCCAACAATTAACATTATGATTTAAATGCAATTTATATCAATAAACAGTCATAAAGACCAAACAGCTCATAGTACTAATGACACCAACATGGTTATAATGACATTATAAATACATGTTATGGGTAAATGAGGAAATAAAACCTAGGTATGTCTAATATTGTTAATAAAAATCATATAGTTAAACATTCAAAACGGGAAATAATAGGATTTTCAGCGGCAGCAAAAAAGCTAAAACAAGATATAGAAATAGTCTCTAACAGTGAATTAAATGTTTTAATTCAAGGCGAAACTGGCGTTGGAAAAGAATTAGTTGCCGAAGCTATCCATCAAAAATCAAATCGCTTTTTATCAAATATGGTATATCTCAATTGTGCAGCCTTACCTGAAAATATCGCAGAAAGTGAACTTTTTGGACATATAAAAGGGGCATTTACTGGTGCAATAAATAACAGAATTGGAAAATTTGAACTCGCCAATAAAGGGACTTTATTTTTAGATGAAATTGGCGATTTATCACTAAGATTACAAGCAAAATTATTACGAGTACTACAATATGGTGATATTCAACGGATAGGGGCTGATACCGTATCCCATGTCGATGTCCGTATTATTGCAGCAACTAATGTTGATTTAATCAAAGCAATTGATAACCATACTTTTAGAGAAGATCTCTATCACCGCCTAAATGTTTACCCAATAATAGTGCCAACATTACGCGAAAGAATGACTGATATTTTACCTATCGCCGAATATATTTTAGAAAAAATTAAGCATGAATTAGTTCTTTATAAATTATATTTGACGCCTCACTGTATTCATTTATTAGAAAGCTATAGCTGGCCTGGCAACATACGTGAATTAGAAAATAGCTTATATCGAGCAGCATTAGTGGCTAAATTTGAACAATGTAATAAAGATATCTGCATACATGCTAACAATATTTTAGTGAATAATGAGACAGATCAACCTTTAACTAACGTGCCAATTGAAGAAAATATTAAAGATAATAAAACACATTTATCACTGCGTGAAGCTACTGAGATTTTTCAATATCAATATATAAAGAAAACACTGGCACAACAAAAAGGAAATTGGTCAAAATCAGCATCAGCACTACAAGTTGATTGCAGTAATTTACATCGACTTGCCAACAGGCTAGGACTTAAGAATAATTAAGTTATTGACCCGTCTATAAGGCTAGGGTTCAAGATGTAGCTTCGCTCAAATAATGGGGAATATATGCTTACGGTCACTCATATCGCAAAACAGTTCGGCGTTTCTCGTACCACTATTTTGTATTACGAAAAAGAAGCGCTTTTGATGCCCGCTTACCGTTCTGAGAATGGCTACCGCTGGTATGGCGACAAAGAAGTTCAACGCTTAAAAACAATTACCTCTTATCGCTCGTATGGTCTGTCTATCGCAAGTATTCGTACATTGTTAAATCGAAACGCAGAATCTCAAACTCAGATATTGAAAGATCATTTCAATGAATTAGAGAAAGAAATTCAAAACCTACGCGCACAGCAAAAAGCTGTTGTGATGCTGCTTCAAGAACCGAGTTTATTAGAGGAAAATATTGTGAATAAAGATCGTTGGGTAGAAATAATGGTTGCAGCAGGATTCACTGAAACCGATATGATTAAATGGCATCAAAAATTTGAAGCACTAGAGCCACTAGAGCACCAGAAGTTCCTAGAGTCACTGGGAATTTCTAGCGATGAAATCATTAAGATTCGCGCGCTATAAAATAAGAACAACCTCAAGGATGAGGTTATCCACATAAATTATATTCATAAAAAATAATGTTTTGATTATTCTCTTCCAACGCAACAAAACCTACTTTTTGAAGTAACTTTTTCGAAGCCTCATTTTTCATATCTACACCACCAATTAGTTTTTCAGCCCATTGGTTATCACGGCAGCATTGAAGTAAGCCAATCAGTAATTCGCTACCATAACCTTGATACCAATGAGATTCAGCTAATAAATAACCTAAATTAGCTGTAGCAACATCTGATTCAGAAAGGAAAACAAAGCCAATAATCGAATCACAACCTTTATGCTTAACTGAGCATAAATGACTTTCTGATAACATTCTCATAAGCCAAGTTTCGGCTTTTGATGTAGTATTAATTTCATGAAAATAAGGTGGTAACGATTCGACAACCGAAGCAGAAAGTAAACTAATAATCTCTGATAATAAGATTGATTTCATTAATTCTGACATCGAATAAAAATCAACATTTACAACCTCAAGTCTAGTTGTCGTAAATGCTAGAGATGTAAATTTAGATTTATTTATCACACTGCCACCATAATGAAACAAAGACTCGACAACTTAACAACACAACGTTGGACAGCCAAATATTTTGTTATAAAATAGAGCCCCTAAAAAATAAACTATTCCATCAACAACAAACTCTTTTACTATAAAAATTACGGCTTGTTATTTATATTCTTTGTTAAATCAATGCTGTTTCCATATTTCAGGATCAATAAAACCCACAATCCTGACGGTTATTGTAGTATTTTTATCTGATTATAAGAAACTATATCTATTTAGGGTGCAACTGGTGACTCGCTGATTTTCCTTTGCACCAATGCCCACCTGCATGTTGTTTGAAAGCACACATTCGGGACCATTTGCCGCTTACATTGGCATAATGTTCCATAAATTGTTCACTATGCTCAAGCCAAGCATCAGGCGTTATTCCCAATTGTTGCAAAATCTTTGATTGGCTAGATGCAATAAAACCTTTTTTATCATTTCGAATACAACGGCCAGTCCAATCAATAAGTTCGAGATAATCGACAAAAGCAAAATTTATCCCTGGTATTTTCTCCTGATGTTCAGCACCAACAAAGGGTAATAATTGAAAGTGACCTTTATTTGATGGTGATTGTTTAGCAGAAGTTTTCAGTTGCTGATATTCACGAATGCGCTGCTGAATTGAAGTAAAATCAGACTGTTCGAGTGATGGTATAACGCCAGCCCTAATCGGATTTAAATCAACATACATCATGCACGATAATAACGCTTGTTCATCTAGTAATGCTTGAGATTTAAACCGTCCTTCCCAAAACGCCCCTTTACATTGATCTTCTTTATTGGCTTTGCGGGCGATTTCTTCATTAAGGCAGCGCATAAACCAGCTAATACTGCCTAATCGTTGTTGCCATTCAGCCACTAAATTTGATAATGCTTGTTGTTTATCTGCGCCTATTTGCCCTTCTTTTAAGAAATCGACCGCAATAGGATGACCATTAAATAACTGTAACCAACGCGATATTACCGCTTCTTGAGTTAGCTTTTGTTGTTGCTCTGTATCTATTTTTAGCACCAAATGATAATGGTTACTCATCACCGCATAAGCACAAACATCAATACAAAAAACAGCTGCTAATTGTTTGATTTTATTTACTATCCAACCACGACGATGGTGATAGTTTTTGCCGTTATACGGGTCGTCGCCGCACAAATATGCACGCCGCACACAACGATTAATTACATGATAAAAAGGCGTAATTTGAGGCTCTATCAATTTCCGTCTTGAGATTGTCATTGGCTTTACCATAAGCAACTTGAAGCTTAAGTGTAGTTACTCATGGTTAATGTGCAAGGATATGGCTGTCCTTTATTTTTTTGGAAAATGAACACACATCAAATGTAACTAAATATAATGGATTCATTGGTTCTAGCTAAAATAACACCTCTATCTATTCAAAACGTTGGGTAGGTATGACGAGGTATTATTTAGAAAACAACTTATGGGTGTCCTATTTTTTTCTCAATTTTTTCCTCTCTTTTATTTCTCGTTTTCATTAACCAATTTTGAGACATAAGGCACGTTTCTTAATTTGTTTTGCCACGGTAAACCATAACCTACAAGCAAATCATCATTTTTCATTTCATACGCAAAATATTGAGGCACAGCAATATCAACCCGACTTGGCTTAACAAACAGTGTCGCGATAGATAATGAATTAACGTGATAATTATCTGAAATATGCTGGATTAAGCGTTTCATGGTACCACCCGACTCAATAGCATCATCAATCACAATCACATCTCGATGTTCAATATTAATATTCTGATGATAAACAATCTTCGAATTATTATTACTATCACCGGGTGTATGTGGACATGAAATATAATCCATACAAATATCAAACATTAATTCACGAACTAAATCTGCTGTAAACAATATACCACCGGGAACCACACTAATAATGACCGCATCTTGAAAACGTTCATTCAGCTTTTTAGCAACAATACTTACACCCTCTTTGATTTGCTGCTGGCTTAAAACCAATTCACCAATATAATTATTTTTCATCAAACATCCTTAATTTTTATTAACTGAGTGACACCATCTTTATTTGTTATAGCGTTCTAATCGCCATTGGATGAACGGCACTTAATTCCAATAAATTCCAAAGATTACCGTATAGATCTTCGAAAACGGCTACTGTCCCATAATCTTGAACTTGTGGTTCACGAACAAATTTAATGCCGTCAGAAACCATACGATTATAGTCTCGCCAAAAATCATCTTGCTCTGGTTTTGATGCGCGTGCCAACTCCCTTGAACCAGGAGGCGAAATAACCACCCACCGTTTATCTTGCTCAGCCTGATAAGTATCTTCAACCAATTCAAACTTCAACTTATTCACATAGAAATCAATGGCTTCATCATAATCTTTCACAACTAAAGCAACATGGATGATTGACTTTTCATTAATATTATCCTGTTATTTTCTTACATCTAAATGCTAACAATATTATACGAAATACTGCATCTTCTTTTTTGTCACTAAAAACAAAATAATACCACCAATTAAACCAGACAGTGAGCCAATTAGCCCAACACCAATATACAGGTTGATTAAAAGACCGAAAATGACAACAATATAAAAACCATATATTGCTCGCTTTTTCCACATCCATATTCCAATCGCTAAAAATACATTAAGCAGGCACACGCCACCTAGTAAATAAACTAACCCTAACGATATATTTGGAAATGCTGTTATAACCATGTCTGGATTTAAAAAATAATTAAATACAGACAAAGCATTTGCGATCACCATTAAAACCAAGAATGCTGTTAACCAAAAGCCACGCTTTCTTTCTTCAATCACTGCTACCATTCAATTATCTCCCTCAGATTTTATTAAACTCATAATAGCTTATTATATTAATAACTAGCTCAAATTTATTCTTTGAATCCGTAACATCTTTTTCTCACAATAATACAAAAACATTATAAATCTGATACATTTTTATTTATAGAATCCGATAATAATCACAAAGTGAGGATTGGTTATTATTCGTCATCTCGGAAGCGAAGCATGAGCTATCCGTGATCTATTCATCACGTGATCGAGCTTAAAAGACATCAATGAAATAGTAATTCTACAACACGCTGATGGTAAATTCCCTATCGCCCTAGCGGACATTTACTGTAGGGAATGACGTCAGGTGGTTTGTATTCACTATAGGGAATGACGGTGGGTAGTTCGCATTCATTGTAGGCAATAAATGCCGGGGGAAGTTTGATCGTTATAGTAGAAAAATAACGGAGTGGGCAATAACAAAATAACGCCCATAAAAAAAGAGGCGCTGATAATCAGCGCCTCTTCATTAAAGATTATTGAGTAGTGATACTACCGAATTGTAACCTTATTTTTTAAGGTCAAAACGGTCAGCGTTCATTACTTTAACCCATGCATTGATAAAGTCATTAGTGAACTTATCTTCAGCATCAGCACAAGCATATACTTCAGCGATTGCACGTAGTTGAGAGTTAGAACCAAATACTAAGTCAACACGTGTTGCCATCCACTTCTGCTCGCCAGTCTTACGATCAGTACCTGCGAAGATATCTTGGTCAACAGAAGTTGGTTTCCATACTGTTGCCATATCTAGTAAGTTTACAAAGAAATCATTAGTTAATGTTTCTTTACGGTCAGTGAACACACCGAACTCACTACGTTGGTAGTTGGTATCAAGAACACGCATACCACCGATTAGTACTGTCATTTCAGGCGCTGTTAGGGTTAGTAACTGTGCGCGGTCAAGTAGCAATTCTTCCATTGCAACTGTGTATTTTGCTTTTTCAAAGTTGCGGAAGCCATCAGCGATAGGCTCCAGAACAGAGAAAGAATCTACATCAGTTTGTGCTTGTGTTGCGTCAGCACGACCAGGTGTAAACGGTACAGATACATCATTACCTGCTTTTCTAGCAGCCATTTCAATACCAACACCACCAGCAAGTACGATTAAGTCAGCTAGAGACACTTCTTTTGCGAAGTTTGCCTTAATGCTTTCAAGTACAGTTAATACTTTATCAAGCTGAGCTGGTTCGTTCACTTCCCAATCTTTTTGAGGCGCTAAACGAACACGTGCACCGTTAGCACCACCACGCATATCAGAACCACGGAATGTAGATGCTGATGCCCATGCTGTAGATACTAACTCGTGTACAGATAAGCCAGATTCTTCGATTTCAGTTTTTAATGCTGCGATGTCTGCATCATTAACAACATCATATTCAACTGCAGGAATCAGATCTTGCCAGATGAACTCTTGTGTTGGAATTTCAGAACCCAAGTAACGAGCACGAGGACCCATATCACGGTGAGTTAGTTTGAACCAAGCGCGAGCAAATGCTGCAGCGAATTGTTCTGGGTGCTCATAGAAACGACGTGAAATTTCAGCATAAACAGGATCAACACGTAGTGAAATATCTGTTGTTAGCATTGTACCTTTGTGCATACCTTCGCCGAATGCATCTGGGTATTCATCACGGCCGTCTTTAGCGATCCATTGGTGTGCACCTGCTGGGCTCTTCTCTAATTCCCACTCATGGCTAAATAAGCTATGGAAGAAGCCAGTATGGTTCCATTCTGCTGGTGTTGTTGTCCAAGTAACTTCAAGGCCACTTGAAATTGTATCAGCAGCATTACCACTACCGTAGCTTGATGCCCAACCAAAACCTTGTTGTTCGATACCAGCCGCTTCAGGTTCTGCACCAACGTGCGCTGCATCACCAGCACCGTGTGTCTTACCAAATGAGTGACCACCAGCGATCAATGCAACAGTTTCTTCATCATCCATTGCCATACGAGCAAATGTTTGACGAATATCATCAGCAGCAAGTAGTGGATCTGGGTTACCATCTGGACCTTCTGGGTTTACATAGATAAGACCCATCTGAACAGCTGCTAATGGATTTTCTAGCTCACGTACTGCATCACCTTTTTCGTAACGAGTATCATCAGCTAACCATGTTTTCTCTTTACCCCAATAAACGTCTAGCTCAGGTTCCCAGATATCAACACGACCACCGGCAAAACCGATTGTTTCAAAGCCCATTGATTCTAGAGCAACGTTACCCGTTAGGATAATTAAGTCAGCCCAAGAGATTTTATTGCCGTATTTTTGCTTAATAGGCCAAATTAGACGACGAGCTTTATCAAGGTTAACGTTATCAGGCCAGCTGTTTAGTGGCGCAAAACGTTGGTTACCAGTACTTGCACCGCCACGGCCATCAGAAGTACGGTAAGTACCAGCACTGTGCCAAGCCATACGAACAAAGAAAGGACCATAATGACCAAAGTCTGCAGGCCACCAATCTTGAGAATCAGTCATTAAATCACGAAGATCTTGCTTAACAGCTTCTAGATTTAGTGTTTTAAATGCTGCTGCATAATCGAAATCATCACCCATTGGGTTTGATTTAGTATTATGTTGGTGAAGTAAACCTAATTTAAGCTGATTTGGCCACCAATCGCTTGGAGAGGTACCATTACCTGGATTAATTGAAGGATTAACCGCTTGTGTATGATTGAATGGGCACTTTGACATTATTATTATCCTAATTTTTCGTATGATTACTGATAATCATTAAACATCATATTTTGTATAAACATAGCCTAATCAAATAATATAGTAACGTTATTTTTGTGGGTAAATTTAAAATCTAATAAATTAAATTTATCACTGAAGTAAGTGGCTTGTTTATTCGTTAGGTATAATTTATAGCACTTAAAGAATTAAAGACAATACTCCCTATCTATCAATTCAATAGACAATAGTTATCAAAAATAAACACCCCGTATATTTAAAAATTTCATCGCCACCATGAAAAAATTAGCCCCCAATACATGCAGAGCTTAGGTAAACTAACATCTTATAATTAATGGTATTTTTGGTTCTCATACCACAAAATACCATTAATATTTGGAAGGAAGATCTATTATTTATAATAATTAGGGATAATAATGAAAAAAACTTGGCTTACAATCGTAGCGTGTTTATTTACAGTGTCGTGTTCAACATCACCAACACCTGATTGTATTTATAATTGTGCACCATCAACGAATATTGGAAATAATAACAACAATAATAATTTCGGTGCACTCACTGAATCACAACGCCAAGCATTACTGAACTACCTTGAAAGCCAAGTTAAAAAACAATGGGGCGACGATAATTATTTACAGGCGGGTAAACACCGTTATGTGAAATATTTTGATGGTTATCGTACCCGTGCACACATTGATTTTGATAACGGCAAAATTTATGTTTCAACGGTAACTCAACATGCACCGCAACACACCCTTAAAAAAGCGATTGAAGAAACATTATTAATGCCCGCAGATCCATCTCAAGTTGACATCTTTAGTGATAAACCCATTCCACTTAATGGTAAACCTTTTTTGCTAGGCCAAGTGAAAGATCATCAAAATCAAAATATTCAATGGCCTTGGCGTGCAGGTCAATATGCTGACTACTTAATTGCAAATAAATTGAAGACCCAACAACTCCAACGCGGTACAGCATACTATGTTGAAATTAATATGGTCGCAGATCACCTTGAGCAACGAGAATATCAATATGCTGATCTGATTCGTCAAGCCGCTAAGCGTTACGATATTGATGAAGATCTTATCTACGCTATTGTAAAAACAGAAAGTAGCTTTAATCCTTATGCCGTGAGCCATGCAGGGGCTTATGGATTAATGCAGGTCATTCCTAAAACAGCAGGGGCTGATGTATTTAATCTGGTAAAAAATAAACCTGGGATTCCAACTAAAGAATACTTATTTAATCCAGCCAATAATATAGATACTGGAACAGCGTATTTTTATATTTTAAAAAATCGTTACTTAAAAGAAGTTCAGCACCCCACTACTAAACATTACACTATGATTTCTGCTTATAACGGTGGCACCGGTGGCGTACTGGCAACCTTTGATACCGACAGAAAACAGGCGATGGTGGATCTTAACCAGTTACAACCCAATCAAGTTTACTGGGCGTTAACCAATAAACACCCCAAAGCAGAAGCTCGACGCTACTTAGAGAAAGTACTCAATTTTCAAAAAGAATTTGAAGCAATGTAATGGATAGGATATGACATTACGATAACAATAAACTCATTGTCTGTGTATACTGTATAAGCATACCTTTTTGATGTAAGTATTTAGGGATAAAATATGATCATTCTATTAGTACTATTCATTATATCGGCATTAACACTGGTTATTTCACTGCGTTTATGCCGATTTAACGATAGTCCGAACGAACAATCAGTCAATACCACACCAGCGTCACCACCGCCGATATTAGAACAAAAACAACAAATATCGGAACAATTATTATAATCAAAGTTAAACACACACAATGCTCAAGTGTGTGTTTATATAATTTCTCAGCCCAAAGCTATTTCATGATTTTAGCTTAGTTAAGTTCCGCAATTGCAGGACGAATATAACCTTTATTGCGCTGTAAAAGTGCTTTCGCTGTCTCGCTATCAATCCCTGTTAATACCATCACAATCGCTGTTTTACAGTGGCCATCACATGCATCTAAGGCTACTTCTGCTTGCTCACGATCACATTCCGTCGCTTGCATCACAATCTGCTTTTGACGTTCAACTAATTTAGCGTTGGTCGCTTCTACATCTACCATCAAATTGCCATAAATTTTACCCATTCGAATCATTGCGCCAGTTGTAAGCATATTAAGCACTAACTTTTGGGCAGTGCCCGCTTTCATACGTGATGATCCAGTTACAACTTCAGCGCCGACAACTGGTGTGATCACAATATCAGCAGCAGCCGTCATTGGACTTTGAGGATTACAACTTACACAAGCGACAGTCGCCCCCACAGAACGCGCATACGCCATTGCCCCTAATACATACGGCGTACGTCCACTGGCAGCAATACCAACAAGTACATCTTTGGCAGAAAAATGGATGGCTTTTAAATCATCAGCGCCCATTTCAACATTATCTTCTGCATTTTCAACTGCTTTTAAAATCGCTTGATGGCCACCTGCAATTAAACCGACCACTTGTTCTGGCGCACTGCCATATGTCGGTGGACACTCACTTGCATCAAGAATACCTAAACGGCCAGACGTACCTGCACCAATATAAATTAACCGTCCACCTTGTGAAAATGCAGTAGCGATAGCATCCACAGCTTGAGCAATCGCAGGTAATGTTTGCTCAACAGCCAATGCGACTTTTTTATCTTCATTATTGATAACTTTCAGCATCTCTAACGTTGATAATGTGTCTATCGCTTCACTGGCATTATTTCGGCTTTCAGTGACTAATTTCGTTAAATCAATTTGCATGGTAACGCTCTAAAATCAATAACATTAGTGATAGCATAACGTATTCATGTTGCGATTAAATAATAATTTCACAATCAAACGACGGCCGAGCAACCAATAGCAACAGATAAATACAAAATCATCATACTTTTATTTATGGCTATCGATTATGCTAATAGCATCACCTCAATACCAACCAAACCTATGACGATTCTTGCTAATATTGCCAATATCAAATCACAGTTATCACCTAGCGCCCAGAAAATTGCAGCTTTAATATTACAACACCCAAAATCCGTGGTAACGCTGTCATCGCAGCAACTCGCACAGCAAGCTAATGTTGGTCAATCAAGTATCGTTAAATTCACGCAAAAGCTAGGATTTAAAGGGTTTCCAGCGTTCAAAATGGCAATGATTGAAGAATTGGATCGTCAACAAGCCATTGGCAGTGATCCGCAACAGCTACCCAACCAAATTAGCCCCAATGATAGCGTTATTACTCTCGCGCAAAAATTAGCACATCAAAAAACTGATGCCATCATTGAAACGACAAATGCCATCGATGAAGCCTCATTTCACCATATCATTGCGCTATTTACCCAAGCGCAGCGTATTCAATTAATCGGTTTAGGTGATGCCGCAGGGATTGCGAAAGATTTTAGTACTAAATTACTGACACTAGGCATGGCAGTAATTACACAACAAGAGCCCTCACTTCAGATCATCATTACCCACACACTACAGCCAAGTGATATGCTGTGTGTCATTGGTGAAGAGATCCACCAGCCAGAGATCATTCAGGCTACACACCAGGCAACAACGAAAGGTGTACCATTAGTGGCCTTAACTTCCCACGACTCCAGCACATTGCGACAAGTTGCACAATTTACACTGGATACCTTAGCGGTAAAGACATCAATGTGTAGTCATACTCAAAAATACAATTATTCAATTGCATTACAAGCAGCCCAACAGACCTTAACCGATCTATTATTTATGGCTCTCGCGCAACAATCGCTTAAAAACTCACCAACGAATAATCTTTAATCGTTTTTAAAATCAGCACTACGACATTTTTTTGTTAAAAACGCGAAAGTTATGCATTTATAACCATGAAAATACGAAAAAAGAATGGAACCACAGACATTGCGAAATGTCACACTGTATAATGGCTTTCATAAATAACGCTCCAGCGATAACAAAAATAAAAGTAAAACACCATTTTTACGAATAACCGCTGCTGGATTTATCTTTCATGACTACGGATAGAAACTGAATAAGTAATGACTCAAGATACCCCAAAATCAACTCCAGTTGTCCATAAAAAAAAGACCGTAAAAAAAGTGGCCTTATGGGCAATGATCGCATTCTTAACGCCCATCATCACAGTATCTGGCGTATTAGCTTATGGCGTTAAACTTGATCTGAGCTCACATCGAAATGAAATTAATCAATGGCTAACCAAGACCCTTGATAGAAAAACAGATATCAAAGGAAATATGACTGTCACCCTGTCATTTAGCCCAGAGATTGAATTAAGTGATGTTACCATTGCGAATTTAACATCAATGCCATGGCAGCCAATGCTAAAATCAGGCTATATTGCAGCCAAAATTTCAGTATTGCCATTATTAAAAAACACACTGAAAATTGATTACATTAATCTTAAAGATATCTCATTAAACTTACTACGAGATCAACAAGGTAATGAGAATTGGTTGTTTAATCAGCCGACTACATCACCAAAAAACACCCAATCATCGTCACTTAAATTAATTTTAAGTAACAATATTATCGCAGACAAAATTCGTCTTAATTATGAAGACCAAGTTAAAGGAACCTATTACAGTGGTTATCTTGATCACCTTGCGCTAACCAAACCAGATAAATGGTTATTAGTCGCTAAAGGCGATGCTATGGGCAGTGAATATAACCTTTCACTGACGGGTGATTTACAAAAACTGATCAATAATCAACATGGTCAATTATTTGCCAAAGGCAGCTTTGCAGGTGCTGAAGTCGATATTGATGCCAACATAACCCCATTTAATAGTGGTGATGATTCAACGGCTAATATCAGTTTACAGTGGAAAAATACTAACCAAATTTCAAACCTCTTAGATCTTGATTTAAAGCATGTTGCCCCTTTATCGATGACCACTGAACTCAGTGTATCCAATAAAGGTATTGCCTTTGAAAATATTCAAATACACAGCCCTATTACCTCTGCTGAGGGATATATTAATGTTCGTTTTGCGCAAAATGCTCAACAGCTAAACATTATTAATGGCAAGTTAGATATTCCAGAGATTGATCTTCGCCCATGGCTACAACCGCAACCACAAATGATGCGTGCATCAATGTATGCCGCAGCACCACAACAATCACCACTACAAAAAGCATTGGATCAGTGGTTAGTTAAAACGCGTACTCACTTCGGCTTGACCATCGGTAAAATCAAAGGTCTTGGTACACCTGTTAACACGATTTCACTTAACATTGATGGTGAAAAAGGCAAATTATCTGCACCAATGGCAGCCAATATTGCTAATGTTGCTTTTAAAGGCAATGCCCGTATTAATGCAACGCAATGGACATCAAAAGTAGATGTTACGTTAGGCGCTAAAGATTCACCATTAGGTGAAATGGCTGGTTGGATTTCAGGCTTACCCAATGCAACGGGATACCTTAAAAATGCGCAACTGAAACTCACAACGGAAGGTACCAAATTACAACAATGGTTAGATAACAGTCAGCTTGGACTTACTATCAGTCATGCTAATATCAATTGGGGGGCTAAAGCGTCATTTGCCATTGATAAAGCGCAATTACATTCCGGAATGTCACAGCCGTTCAGCTCAAATATTAACGGTAAAATCATGGATATTCCGGTTAAGATTACTGCCAAAACGGGCACATTAGCCGATATTATTAATCATCGCACTTGGACACCATCACTGCACTTCTCAAGTCCAGTTTTAGATATAAAAGCACAAGGTAAGTTAGTCAATACTGACTGGCAGCAAGGCAGTTGGTTTGACATTAACGTTCACAGTAATGACGTTGGAAAACTAAGTCCATGGCTCAATACTCGTGAAACCATGCATGGTAAACTTAATTTCAAAGGTAAGCTAACCAATAACGGTCAATGGCTGGATCTTGATATTCCTGATATCACGCTACTTAACAGTCAGGGTAAATTAAATTTACAGTGGCAATCTTTACACGATCAGCCATTTTTAAAATTAAATAGCCAATTCAATACACTTGATTTTACTCAATTAAGTCAGTTTATTAATAAGACCAGCTTACCTAAAGTAGAACAAACGGTCCCTACCCAAGGCGTTAATCTTGATGTGCCTATTCTGAGTAACAAAATTATCATTGCAGATGCCGATGTGAATTTACGTGTTAATAAAATGCTGTGGGCACAACAGCAAGTTGATGATATGGCATTTAAAGGTCAAATCCGTAACGGTAAACTCAGTACATCACCGTTTAGTGCGCGTTATGCAGGCAGTGTTTATAACGGTGATATTGCCTTTGATATTAATAATCAAACCATTAACTCACAGCTACATTTAGCGGTAAACAAACCTAATATTGGCCGTATTTTACATCAATTTAATATCGTCAATAATCTCGGTATGAGCTTAGATAGTGCCAAACTTGCTGTTTCATTATCAGGTCGAACATTGTTAGAGTTAATGGAACAAGCAAAGATAGATGCTAAACTCAATGGTGGTAAATTAAGCCTATCAGACAGCTACACTGGTAAAGCATTTGATATCGCATTGAACCAAGGCCACTTTATTACAGGGCCGAATACGGCGACTCATCTTACCCTTGATGGACAAGCGGCCAATAAACCCGTAGCAATCACGCTTAATTCAGTATCATTGAAGCAAGCCAATGATGGCCGTAAGTCAATTCCAGTTAAACTAAATGCCAATATTGGTGACATTAAGTTTGATGCTCAATCACAGGTTGTATTACCGATTGATCCTAAAAAACTGAATCTAATCTTTGAGGCAACGACCCCAAACTTAAACCGCTTTGATGATTTCACTGGCATAAAATTACCCCCTTATGGACCCGTAAAAGTCGCCGCATCATTATCAATGGATAAGATCGGTTACCACCTGCGTGACATGTTAATCAAGGTTGGTAGCAGCACTCTTAAAGGCCGTGGTGAGTTTTTACCACCGCTTAAAGGTGATGGTCGTCATCGTCCTGATATTAAATTGGCACTTAATGCACCGTTTATACAGATCAACGATTTCAAGCTGAAAAATTGGCAAGCATGGTTACCTGCTAACCAAAAAAACCATAAGCTTACCGTTAAAGATCAGCCCGTAAATGTCATTAGTCCGCAGGGATTAAATTTATTCAATGCAGATTTTAAACTAAACGTAGGCAATGTACGTTCAGGTAAAGATTGGTTAGGTGCTGGTAGATTGGATTGGACCTTACATAATGGTCTATTAACGCTGAAACCATTACATATTCAATTACCCGGTGGTGATATCAATATTGATGGTTCTGTTGCGCCTAAAGGTGATAAATTTGCTATTAAACTCAATGGACTGGTGAAGAATTTTGATTACGGCATTATCGCCCGCCGTATCGATCCTAAAACTGATATGCACGGTAAGATCAGTGCTAAATTTGATTTAAGCAGTGTTGCTAATACACCAGAAAGCTTAATGAATAATGCCAATGGTTTTATTGGGTTTGCGGCATGGCCTAAAGCTTATCAAGCTAATCTTATCGATCTGTGGGCGGTGAGTTTAGCTGATGCCGTATTACCCACCTTTACCACCAAAGATAACTCGGTACTTAACTGCGTTGCTGGCGGATTTAATATCCATAATGGCAATATGAAACAACGTGATTTATTACTTGATACCTCACGCATTCAAGTACATGGCGCATTTAATGCCAGTTATAAGAAACATGACTTTAACTTGTATCTATCACCACGATCTAAAAGAGCACAAATATTTAGCCTTCAAACCCCTGTAGAAGTGCATGGCACGTTTGAGAAGTTTAATCTTGAAATACCGCTCTCTGCCATTTTTGAAACATCGATACGGTTTACAACCAGCCCTGTCGTGGCGCCATTACAATGGCTGTTTGAAAAACCGATTGCCGCTAATGGCAGTGCGGAATGCCAGCGAATTTGGCAAACACAATAGGCGCATTATCTCCCTGTAATGTTAAAAGATGGATTTTATAATCCATCTTTTTTTTATTTTGTTGTTTTAAAATAAAGAATCACCACCTTGGTTATGATGTAATAAAGACATCAACTTTATTGTTATCACATCATTAGCATCAACAAGGTTATTATGAATTCAAAACTCGATAATGTACTGCTTAATATCGCGCTCAACCTCAGTGCAAACCTTGCTAATAAACAGCATTATCAGCATCTTATTGATGGAATTGATCAAGTTTTCCCTTGTGATGCCAGTGCATTATTTATACTCGATAAGCAAGGTTTATTAACTCCTGTTGCCGTTAAAGGATTATCCCCAGCAGTATTAGGACGTCGATTTTATCCTCAAGCACACCCACGTTTAGAAGCCATTATGGCCAGTAAACAACCGGTCCGTTTTGATGCCGATTCACCATTGCCCGATCCTTTTGACGGTATTTTACTTAATGAACAACAAACCATTGATATTCATGATTGTTTAGGTTGTAGCTTATACGTTGAAGGACAATTGGTTGGCGTCTTAACATTAGATTCATTAACCGTTGGCGCATTTGATGATATTGAAACCGTTGCCATTGAAACCTTTGCGGCTTTAGCGGCGGCAACGTTACGTAATATCGCCCAATTTAATGCACTGAAAGATCAAAATAAAAAGCAAAAATCACTCACAAATACATTGATCCAACAAGCACGCTCACAGCAAGGTGAAATGGTTGGCATTAGCCCTGTAATGCAACGGTTACGTACCAATATTGCCACCGTTGCAAAGTCTGATTATGCGGTGTTGATCAGTGGTGAAACAGGCACAGGCAAAGAGTTGGTAGCTCATGAAATTCACGCTCAATCTGCACGTGCAGATACGCCAATGATTTATGTTAACTGCGCCGCACTACCCGAAGGGCTCGCTGAAAGTGAGATGTTTGGTCATGTAAAAGGGGCATTCACTGGCGCAAATAGCCATCGCGCAGGTAAATTTGAATTAGCCGATGGCGGAACTCTATTTTTAGATGAAATTGGCGAGTTACCGCTACTTTTACAAGCAAAATTATTACGCGTGATCCAGCAAGGTGAATTGCAACGGGTTGGCAGTGACCAACATTTACACGTTAATGTACGGATTATCGCCGCAACTAACCGACAATTAGAGACAGAAGTCGAGCTTGGTCACTTTCGTGCTGATTTATATCACCGCCTTAATGTCTTTCCTATCTTTGTGCCTTCTCTACGTGAACGTCATGATGATATTCCCGTACTCGCTGGTTATTTACTTGAAAAAGTGCGCCATCAATTTAATATACCTAATCTACATATTCATCCCAAAGTATTAAGCATGCTTGAAGCGAAGTCATGGCCGGGTAATATTCGTGAATTAGAACATACACTTACCCGAGCAGCATTACGTGCCATACAAGATGAACAAAAGACTGTAACTAATCAATATTTTGATTTACCACCAACCAATGATGTTAAAAACACATCACAATTTTTCCCTGAACAATCACAACCAATGCGACAATTAGTTGAAAATTATCAAAGGCAGTTAATTGAACACACGCTTGAAAAAACAAACAAAAACTGGTCAAAATCGGCAGAATTTTTACAAATGGATCGCGGTAATCTCTACCGCATGGGAAAAAAATTAGGTATTAAATAACAACACCATCAAACTAATGATGTCATATATACAACGATTATGATGTATTTATAACATCATCAATAAATGGAAATATAAAAAAAATACTTAAAAACAATAACATAAAAGGTGGCACGGTTAATGCTATATGGCGAGGAGATAATATTTATAATTAGATAATCAAACGCTGGAGCTTTTTCATGTTTTGTATTCAATGTGAACAGACAATAGAAACACCGATTAAAAAAGGCTGTTCTTACGCCGCAGGTATGTGTGGTAAAACGGCTGAAATTTCAGATCTACAAGATGTGTTAGTTTATACCTTGCAAGGGGTATCATACTGGGCGGATCTTGCACAAAAGTTTGATATTGTTGATGATGAAATTAACCATTGGGCACCACGTGCATTCTTCTCGACCTTAACCAATGTTAACTTTGATCGTGATCGCATTCTAGCGCTAACAAACCTTGCTGCAAGTTATAAGGCACGTTTAACACAAGCCGTAACAGCAGCAATGACACTGACACAACAGCCATTACCAACCCTACCCGCAGTGGCTACATTTGAATTACCCGATAATATTGACGCTATCTTAGCGTTAGCGCCACAAGTTGCCGTTAACCGCGGCTATGAAACCATCAATGAAGATGTGATTGGCTTACGTTTATTGTGTTTATATGGACTAAAAGGCGCAGCGGCTTACATGGAGCATGCGCGTGTATTAGATCAAACTGATAATGCTATTTATGCACAATACCACCACATCATGGGCTGGTTAGGCACAGATCCGACTGATCTAAATGCATTACTTGAGTGTTCAATGGAAATTGGTCTGATGAACTACAAAGTAATGGAAATGCTTGATTTAGGCGAAACCAATACTTTTGGTCACCCAGAACCTAGCCAAGTTAACGTTAAGCCAATTGAAGGTAAATGTATTTTAGTCTCAGGTCATGACTTGCACGATCTTGAAAAGATCCTGCAACAAACTGAAGGCAAAAATATTAACGTTTACACCAATGGTGAAATGTTACCTGCTCACAGCTACCCTGAACTAAAGAAATACCCTCACCTAGTGGGTAACTACGGTAGTGCTTGGCAGAACCAACAGATTGAATTTGCCAATTTCCCTGGCGCCATTGTGATGACATCAAACTGCCTAATTAACCCTAATGTAGGTCAATATGCAGATCGTATTTTTACACGTAGTATCGTGGCATGGCCTGGTGTGGCGCATATTGAAGGTGATGATTTCACTCAAGTTATTGATTGTGCTTTAGCATTAGACGGCTTTAAACACACTGAAATCGAACATATGATCACGGTTGGCTTTGGTCGTAATGCGCTAATGGCAGCCGCACCTGCTGTTATTGATCAAGTTAAACAAGGCAATATTAACCACTTCTTCCTTGTTGGTGGTTGTGATGGTGATAAAGCAGAACGTAGTTACTTTACTGATTTTGCAGCACAAGTTCCTCAAGATTCACTGATCTTAACTTTAGCTTGTGGTAAATATCGCTTTAATAAAAATAACTTTGGCGACATTAACGGTATTCCACGTTTACTCGATGTAGGCCAATGTAATGATGCTTATTCAGCAATTCAGTTAGCCCTCGCATTAGCGAAAGAGTTCGATTGTGGTATTAACGAATTACCACTGACATTAGTGTTATCTTGGTTTGAGCAAAAAGCGATTGTGATTCTACTGACCTTGTTTGCACTAGGCGTTAAAGGTATTTATACCGGTCCAACAGCACCTGCATTTTTAACCGATAACCTGCTTGCAATTATTGCTGAAAAATTTGATATGCGTCCGATCTCAACCCCAGAGGCAGATCTTAAAACTATCTTAAGTGCATAAACTTAATCTAATTTATGTTTTTAAATAAAATAAGCCCCGCCCAAAACGGGCTTATTTTATTCATGAAAAGTTCAATATTTATTAAAATTAAAACGATGATGACCATGAGAAACTTTCGCTTTTAAATATTCTTTATTACCTTCTTTTAAATGAGCTTTAGTGCCCACAGCTCCAACAATATTTATACCATTTTTCTGTAACCCCAATATTTTATTAGGATTGTTCGTTACCAAGCGTATATGCTTAATACCAAGCGCTGCAAGCATTTGAGCGGCTTCAGAAAATTCTCGAAAATCATCATCAAAACCTAAATAATTATTCGCTTCATAAATATTTACACCTTGACTTTGTAGCTTATAAGCATCGATCTTATTATAAAGTCCAATTCCACGGCCTTCCTGACGTAGATACAAAATAATTCCACCTAGCTTAGCCATATTTTCAATGATTTCATCTAACTGCTCTCCACAATCACAACGTGATGAATGAAACACATCGCCAGTTAAACACTCAAAATGTATACGAACTAAAGGAACCAAGGTTTTTTCTGCATCTTTAAAAATGAGTGCTATATGTTCTTTACCCGATTCAAGGCCATTAAACGAAAACAACTCAGCAGGAGTATTACTATTAATACCTACTTTTAAAGATACTCTTTCCCTAACATTGACCATCATATTCCTAATTATTTCTTATATAGCCTAAAATAAAGGAGCTTTCATTTTCAATAACCACCAACCTAATCGCACACATACTCAACGATCTTCAGGCCAAAACCAGAAAATGAATGATAAAGCTGACGACTAGATGATAATAAGCACATTTTTTTAACACCAAGATCTAATAATATTTGTGAGCCTAATCCAACCTGATGTGATTGACTATTAAAAATAGGCATTTCTTTCTTATCCAAAGCTAGATTCTGAATTTTACTAATTACAATTTCTGGATCTTCTTGTTTAGTAATTATAACAAGGACACCATTTTCAGAACTAATACGCTCCATCGCTGCAGGTAATGTCCATCGCGTTGATCCTATTTGCAGAATATCTTCAAATGTATCTTGTAAATGTACTCGCACTAAAGTTGGAGAATTAGGCTCAATATTGCCTTTTTGTAACGCATAATGAATTTGATGATTAATTTTATCTCGATAAATAATCATATTAAACTCACCAAATTCAGTATTTAATTTACACTCAGAAATACGCTCAATCATGGTTTCATATTTATTTCGATATTCAATAAGGTTGGCGACAGTGCCTAACTTTAAGCCATGCTTTTTAGCAAAGAGTTCTAACTGCGGACGTCTCGCCATCGTACCGTCATCATTCAATATTTCAACAATAACGCTTGAGGGCTCTAACCCTGCTAGACGCGCAATATCACAACCAGCTTCAGTGTGTCCAGCACGAACTAATACACCGCCATCTTGAGCCATTAATGGAAAAATATGTCCTGGCATAACAATATCTGCTGCAGTCGCTGTTGCCGCAACGGCTGCTTGAACAGTACGCGCTCTATCATTGACTGAAATACCAGTTGTAACCCCGGAAGCCGCTTCAATAGAAATAGTAAACGGAGTAGCAAATTTATCGGTACTGCTCTTTATCATCAACGGCAATTCTAATTGCTGGCAACGTTCTTTTTTTAATGTCAGACAAATTAAACCACGACCGTAAGTTGCCATAAAATTTATTGCTTCAGGCGTGACTTTATCTGATGCAATTATAAGATCCCCTTCATTTTCGCGATCCTCGTCATCCATTAATATAACCATTTTCCCTTGCCGAATATCCTCAATAATTTCTTGAGTTGTACTTAACGTCATAATCACTCCTTTATTATTTCATATTGAAGAGAAACTTATATCCAATATATCGATTGAAATTCAACCACCAATGAATATTTAAATATCATCTAATTTTAAAATTAATTAAAAACATACCAACAACTCTATTTATTGGTTGTGTTAAAAACCAAAAATAGAGTTATTACATTAATCGACACCAATATTATTTCAAATAAAAGTTAGGATATAAGTTATATTTCATTAAAATAAATTAATATCACAGATATGCAAAAGCATCGGAAAACATTTTATCCGTATCAGCTTTTTTAAGTAATGTTAACTTTTCACGAACACTACGCGTCATACCTTGCGGGCCACAAATATAAATATCAAAATCTGATAAATCACAAAAATCTTCTATAACTGCATCAATAACATTGCCTTTTTTTCCATACCAACTATTATCAAAATTTTCTAAAACAGGTACGTAACTGACATTATTAAAATCACTAGAAAGAGCTTTTAATTGAGAGTCCGCATATAATAAATTAATATTATTAACCCCCCAATAAACATAAATAGAACGCGATAATTTTCTATTTACACAATTACTAAGAATACTATTAATATACGATAGTCCAGTACCTCCGGCAATAAGTAACAATGGAGAGTTACTGTCTTCACGTAACCAAGCATTACCATAAGGTGCATCTATCTGTATCTCAGAGCTATTCACAAAAGCACCTAAAAAATAAGAAATAGATTTAACGGCGGTGTTTTTTACTGAACTGCCAATATGTAACTCTATAAGCTCATTACATGTAGGACAATTAGCAATTGAAAAAGGTAATTGTTTACCATCTAAATATGCTAAAATATATTGTCCTGCTTTAAAGTTTAGACACTTATCAGGCTTAATAAATACTTTGAAAATGTTGCATTCAGAAGCTTCAATTTTAATTACTTTACAATATAAAATCATAAATCTTCCTTATAGGTTATTTTAAACCTGATGCCATTGATAACGAACACCCTTTCTGTTCCCTTGTCTTCAAACGACGGACGATATCAATCGTAGTACCTTGGTATGGATCTGAATCTTTAATAGTATGAATAATACCAATATCATCAGTAACGATAAATGTTGGATAACTCGTTGATGATGCATCCATATAACTAATAAGGCCCTCTTGACCATCTTTAACTGGCTTTAGCGTTACAGGATCAAGGGCACGTGCATAAACCCACGGCGGAACATGCTTACGCTGATGATTATCTTCAAAGAAACATGTATTTAATTCTACCTGATTAAATGTATCTCGAATCTGGCTTTCATGTGCTAGATGGAAAGTTTCCATTAATAGTTTATTAAATTCTTGACGATTTAGTGCTTGTTTTTGCTTGGTTTTCCAACCACCACCAGTAATAATAAATATACGATTGCCAGCATTAAACTCAATCTCATTTTCTTTCATGTATTGGCATAATAAGTAAATGAAATATGGAGGCCCAATTAAACAAATACCTTTTCCTTTACTATAAATTTCTTTTAAACTTTTAATTGTAAGTTCAAAATCTATTTCATCATTATTTACAGTAAATGTAGTTGGATATAATAACTCAACCAAACTCATTACATATTTAAACCAAACATTTTTAGCATTAAAACGATCAGGTCCCATATTAACAAGTTCTAGCTGATTTTCATGAAATGAACCAAGATATTTCATTCCGTAATTTACAGAACCAAGTAAACGCTCAATACTTATACGATCACGAGCAATATGACTTTTTACACCACTAGTACCACTACTGGTAAACCAGTTTTCAATGTTAGATTCATCTGCTGTACATATTTTGGCATATTTAAACATTGAAGTAGGAAAAACAGGAATAGCATCAAGTGATGAGATATTGTCATCAACATCCAAAGCATTACAGAAAAACTTATAATCTTCATTATTATGATAGTGGTAATAAAATGATTCTAAAATTAATTTCTTTTTTAAAATTTCTTGTTGTTCATAAGTAATATCAAGTGGTGAAGATATAAAAATAACATCATCAATCTCTGTACTAACAATAATATCTTTTTCATAACCATCTAACTCAATAGTCATATTCAATCCTACTTAAAATGTATTTTAAATATAATGACAGAACTTTAAATTAGCACCGCCATTATATTTAGCAATGATTACAAGCTTATGGTTATTAATACTAACCACATTATGAATAGTTGTATATTAATCAATAATGGATAATTTCTTAATAAATTACTTGTCATTTTGGATTGTTTTTGTTGGGGTTTATTATAAAAAATTAACAAATAAAACGTCGAAATTTAATTTACTCATAATAATACCAATTATTTTATAAATTATTTTGGATTTTATCATTAACTATATTAATTACTTTTATAACATCATCATGGTTCTTCATTGATTCAAAAGAAAGTAATACATTTTTTGAACCTGTTCGCTCTAACGCGTGCAATGTTGATTCATAGTAGTCATTATCTGTACCAATCGCGTGTTGACTAATAAGCTCGTTGATTTTTTGTTGCGAATTTAAGTGGGGATATACTTCGGAAATATAACTTGTTAAATAAATTGCTGCTTCTCGATAAGCAACATCACGATCATTATTTATATTTACAAGCAGTGGGAACTGATGCTCAACATTAGAAACGTCAACATTATGCTTTGCTGCAATATCTAAATAACGTTTATAAAAAATCTCCTTCTCTTCAAGGCTATCACTCCAACGATATGTTAATGGAAGCGCTTTTTTAGCAGCCCATTCAACAACACCCATACTAGAAGCCAAAATATATTGCTTCATTTTCTCTTTACTTAAGCAATGAGGATTAATTGATATACGAGGGAAGTTATAGAAATCATTATTAGCTTGGCAATAATTAGTTGTGATTCCTTCATTAATAAGCTCATAGCAAGCTTCAAATTGTAGTTGTTGTGAGTCACGTTGACGTTTAAAGAAATCCATCTCAAAATCAGTAACACAATCACTTAGACCTAAAATAAAACGACTGTCTGATATTTGATCAAGTAAACTTGCTTCTTCTGCAATACGAACTGGATGGTGTGTTGTAATGACTTGATTTAAAGAACCAATATGCAAGCGTTCAGTTAATCCCAATAGAAAGCTTGCAGCTGTCATTGGTGCACCAACAATACCATTTTTAGAAAAGTGGTGCTCGTTTACTAAAGCTGTCGTAAAGTTTTTATAGTCTTTATCAACTAAAGATACAATGTTAATCATATTATCTAAAACTGTTTCTGACGATGTATTTTCAGGCTGAAAGTTGAGGAAGAATAATCCAAAATTCATATTATATTCCTTATATTATTTATTAACGTTAGTCTTAGTGATTTATTTTGGATCTTTTAAAAATGGTGCAACTTGTGTCATGAAAAGTTTCATAGAGGCAATGATTTCTTCCTCTGAGCCATTAGCTTCAAACCCAAGGGTAATATTTGTAATACCTGTTGCATCAATATCACGCTGAATAATTTCAATACATTTTTCAGGTGTTCCTACAGGGTTTAAATCATGACTATAATCAACACGACGTTTAGTATTAGTATGTCCTTTAAGAACAAAATCTTTCCATTGACCTTTATGATAATCATAACCACGGGTCTGATTACTTTCACTAAAGATGTTAGTCGCATTTACGTATGAATCATAAAAATTACCCAAGAACTCACGGCACACATCTTCAGCTTTTTTACCATCTTCATCTACAGAACAGATGAGAGCCATACTATGATCAATATTTTTAATGTATTCTTCACTGTAACCACTATCTCGGGCAACAGCATGATAAAGTTCCATTTGAGCTTTCTTTTCACTCGTTGTAATAATCCAACTAAGCACCATAGGTAGGCCACGCTCAGCAAGCCAAGTCGTTGTTGCTGCTGATTCGGCAGTCATACATGTAGGAATTTTCGCTAAATATGCTTCCGGATAAACCTTTACATCTGGGAATTCGATGTTTTTACCATCAGTATGAAGTATACCTGTTTTTGTACCATCCATAATCATGGTATGAAAATCTTCAGTGATAACACGAGAATCTTCCATCGTTACACCAAAAACACGGAAATCTTTGTGGTACAAGCCACGTACAGCACCAAAATTAAAACGACCTTTTGACATTTGATCTAAAAGTAATAAATCTTCTATCTGACGAGCTGGGTGAGCGGTTGGAAGAACAATGCCCATAGTACCAACTTTTAATTTGGTGGTTCGACCAAGTAAGTTAGCACAAGCAACAAACAGGTTACCTGTTAATCCAAATTCAGTAAAATGATGTTCCAAAGTCCAGTAAGTATCAAAATTTAGTTCTTCTGATACAATGCCTAAACGAACAAAGCGATTCATAATTTCTTTATGTGTCTCACCTGGTGGTTGATATGAGAAAAAGATATTCCCAAACTTCATAAATATATTCCTTTTGATGCTTTATGTCTCAGTTATAATTAAGCTAATAATTTACTTTGTATTTTATTTTTTAAACGACGTTCATTTACTGTAACAATAGTTAGAGTTTCAAATTGCGGTTCAGTAATCTCACTCACTAATCCTACTAAATTACTATCTAACGCAATTGCAGCTTTAGTAATTGATTGATAGAAATTTCTTAACACAATTAAATTCTCACCTAAATCATGTGATGAACCTATTAAAGAGTAAATCTTTGTTTTATCTGAACTGATATTTCGTATTAATTCTTCGACTTCTTGCTGTTGTACCCAATTATCACCATTTGCAATAAAAGCAATAAATGGAAAGTTTAAATTTTTCGTTTTATTTATAGTTGAATCTAATGTATCCCAATTATTTTCAAAACAATCAGTAACAAATACTTTCGAACCAAGATTATATCCATCAAAATCTAGATCTTCTGGTATTTCATCAATATCCATCTGCAAATAATCATATTTCAGTGCTTTTTCAAGTGTATTTCGTAAATTAACCACACCAACAGCGGTAATTAAAAAAGACAAATTAACATCAGTAACAATATCATAAGCAATTCGAGCAGAAAGACTTGATGCAATTAAACCGACCTGAAAAATACCATACTCAGATTTCAACCAATCAATAACGGTTAATAAACTTTCTTTGCCTACTGACATCGAAAATTTATCAATTTCACCACTACTTAATCCAACATGATTAAGCGAATCATAACGAATAACATGAAATCCATTGGTTGATAAATATTGTGCTAAACCTGCAAAATGATCCATTCTTCGAGCAAATCCAGAAGCAATAACAATCGTGCTATTTCTCTTATCACATTGATTTTTAGGAATAGTTTCCCAAACACGTATATGACGTTCGTTGTCAACTTTTATAATATGATCTATTGGTATAGAATTGTTTTCACTTTTCATATTAATTCCTTTTTATGGTACAAAGACTAAAAACTTATCTTCTTCTAGATAGCGTGTTTGTTCAATTTTCACGGCTACATCTTTAGTTGTATATGTATAAGGTCTTTCATGTGAAATATATTTAACTAACCGTTGAAGAGGTCTCATACCATCATGCGCACCACCAACACGGAAAATATTATTCATTCCAGACTCAACAATACGCTCAGCGCCATGAGCTGCTAGAATATCTCTATATTTAAATGATGACTCCCAAGGAGTAACTGTTACAGTTTGAGTAATTCTATTTTCTATATAAGGTATTATTTCTGATATATCGGAGACATGATGAATATATGTAGTTCGAGCTAATGGCTGATTACCAAAAGATCCTAATGGTGATTTCACAAGTAGCCAAGATTGATTATCACCTTTCTCAACTTTATATTTTGCGAATTGACACTCTTTTTCAATTAATGAAAATGATGCCTTTTCATCAAATGTTTGATCGCCTTTTGGCAAGATAGCCATATATCTATCTAATTGCTCTACAAGCTTATCAAAAAATGCATCAATGTTATCGCCAATATAATAGATATCTTGGGTTGAAAAACAGGCCTGCTGATCATAAAAACAAATATCATGAGCCACACCAATAGCAGAAGCTGTAATATCTATAGGATTATCAACAATCGCAATACTTTTTTTCGGACCAAATTTTAATATGTCGACGTTTACTGGTGTATGTTCTGTTGCCCATTTAATTGCATCATATCCCCCCCAACTAACAACAACATCAGCACAATTCATTATTTGTTGTGGGATTGCAATATCTTCGCTATGAGACCAATACATTACCGACATTGAGCGGCTAATTGGGTGGTGTTCATCTGTATCAATAAAACTTAAAGCTAATGCCATTGCCGTAAATGGATCAGTCGATGATGTTTTAATAATACATTCATTTTTAGTTAGAATTGCTCTAATAATAGAAGTGACCCCAGATAGAGGGACATTACCGGCCAACAAATGAACTGATTTCCCTTTTGGGATCGTCTTAACATAACAATCACCCTGAGGCAACCATTCATCTACAATATGCCGAGAGCCTAAATCGGTTTCGACAATATCATATAAGGCACTTTTTGAGCTCAAGATCATTGAGATCCAGTTAGCTTCTAATTTTGCCATTTCAGGTGAATATCCGAGAAACGTTACTAAGTCGCGAATATATATTAGTCGCCGAGAATAATTTTCACTTTTCCACTTCTGACCAACAGTATATAAAAAATTTACTATCTGATTGATATTTAAATTTTTTTTTATGATTTTTGATTTAATATTCTCAACATCATCTTGATTAATGATAGGGATACTAACTTTATTGTTATTAAGTATCAGTTCATGATATTCATGTTCTGAAGTATCTCTCTCTACACCACCAATAATCATTGGAATTTTCTTAATCATACAGCCCTCTAAAAACCAATTGCACATACCACTTCAGCATACAACCTTGCTGCATAGGAATGCGATATAGACTAGCTAATTCAAATAAGGGATGTAAAGCAAATTCGTAACATGTTAACACAATGTTCTTTTTATTGAATTAATGTCACATTTTTAATGAGAGACTCTGTTGTTTATTAAATTACGTCTATATTTATATGCCTTTAAATATAAAATAATAAAAGTAATATTAGATATTATCCTAAATAATTTAACCACCAATAAATAACAAAACAAACTGATGCATATACTTGATTTTTAAAATAAAAATAACATTTAAAAATCAAAAGAATAGAAACAAAATCTCGAACAAAAAACAACCATCACATTAAAAAAATAAGAATTTCTTTTTATATACGTTCATCTACAAAAGAATTATCTTTCCAAAAAAATATTGAATTTATTACAAAAAATACCATCACGCTCGTAAATGGCATTGATAATCATACTCTTAGGTTAATGACGGCATTAGTTATCCTTATCTTCTTTACACTTTATGCAGCCGCAGGCTTTGTGAGTGGTGCTTTCTTAATTCAAACCTTATTCCATATTCCTTATATATAAGCAGTATGGATCGGTGCAATATTTTTTGATGTAAAAGGCATAAGTGTTGCTCGAAAAATTTGTATGAGTTGGATGGTGGTTTCTTTAGTCGGTGCATTTGCCGTCGGTATTACTGGCGCAATGTATTACTCAGGTGTACATCATAACTTCAATAACGAAATGATCTTTTTGGAACTTGCCAAAGGCTTATTCCCAAGGTGGATTGCAGCTCATTCAGCATGATCAAATTCAACTCTCTTTAGCTTATACGAAATTATTCCAGCTTTCTTAATTAGCATCTATTGCGTTAGTTGTGGTGAGTTTAAAAGGTGAAAAACCCAATGAAACGACTTTACGTCATTTTGATGAGGTTAATAAACACGGCCAAAACCTGCCTCTACAACAGTAGCAAAAATCGGTCACCGTTACCGATAAACAAAACCCGCATGATACTCTTATCATAAGAGAATCAGTGCGGGTTTTTTATCATCAGTCATTATTTATAACGATTAAATTTCTTTCATCGCTGAAACGACTGATGGATCATTAATCAAGTTAAATAATAGGCTTTTAGCCGCTGTTCTCTGCGCATCAGACAACACTTTCTTTGGATTTTCTCGCGATTGAATCAGAATATTTGTAATGAATTTGCTGTTTGTGCCAGACAACTCATAAACAAAACGTAGCGTATCAAGCAATTCAGCCTGCGGTAAACTATAAACAGCCATTTCACAGCTAAGACCATCCATCGCAAGGAAGTTATTCACTACCGCCTTACGCTCAGCCTTAAATATTTCTTTTGCTTTAAACCCATCAATAAGTGCTTGCACTCTTTCAGCGATAGCAACAGGTACTTCCATTGTTTTAGTTTCATAAGTCATTATTGCTTCCCCTGTTTGTGTTCAGTTCTTTTATTAATATACTATTTGTATATCCCATAAGCACGAACGATTATGAATACTCCAAATCATAGTGTCATATTAGGCTTTGTTCTAAAAACTAACACACAAAATCAATCAATAATTGATACAAACAGCCATTGTTTTAATATTTTGTGATTAAGTTTTTTTAAAAAAAGACAAAAAGATGTGTACATCAGCAACACAGCTGCTATTATCCGTCTCGCTCTGTTGTTTAAGAGTTATTAAATGCAACACCAAGTAACAGTTAAACTAAAAGCTACAGTGACGTTTTCGTTTTGTATCTCTGTGTTTCCCTTGTATTGGCAGTAACATTAATAATTTAACCACGTAGCACATCGCATTTTAGCGGTTAATTAATCTCAACTAATAAGGGACATCTCATGTCTAACAAAACAACTGGTCTAGTAAAATGGTTTAACGAAGAGAAAGGTTTTGGTTTCATTACTCAAGACAACGGCGGCGCTGACGTATTCGTTCACTTCCGTGCTATCGCTTCTGAAGGTTTCAAAACTCTTGCTGAAGGCCAAAAAGTGTCTTTTGAAGTAGAGCAAGGCCAAAAAGGTCTTCAAGCTGCAAACGTTGTAGCTCTATAATTTATCTTTTTTGATAAATGAAAAAAATGCTGGCTAAGGCCGGCATTTTTTATGCCTGTTATTTGGCATTTATAAAAAGAAAAAGCCAACAATTCTCTCGTCGGCTTCAATATGTATTATTTACAGCACATCATCGTTCACATCACGAACTATCGGCGCAGGGAATTAAGTTTACTTTGGACTAAACCAAAGACAGTATTTGATGGATAAAAACCGTGTTCAGCTTCAACACCTACAGCATTACCTGTAAATATTTCAATCGCTTGTGAAACATGATTAATCGCCCAAATAGTAAACTCACCTTTTTCAACTGCGTCAACAATATCTTTACGTAACATTAAATTATGTACATTTGACTCAGGAATAATCACCCCTTGTCCTGGCGTTCTCCCTTTAATGCCACACACATCAAAAAAGCCTTCAATTTTCTGATTCACACCACCGATTGGCTGAGCTTCACCAAACTGATTCATTGAACCTGTGATCGCGATATCTTGCCGTAATGGTAATCCAGAAAAAGCAGAGACTATCGCACACACTTCCGCCATGGATGCACTATCACCATCAACACCACCATAGGATTGCTCAAAGGTCAGATGGGTGGTTAATGGTATCTTAGCTGTTTTACCAAACACGGACGCTAAGTACGCCGATAAAATCATCACCCCTTTTGAGTGGATATTACCGCCTAATTCAGCACTGCGTTCAATATCAAACACTTCACCACTACCATAAGCCGTTGTCGCGGTAATACGACTCGGTGCGCCAAACTGATAATCAGAGGTCGCAATCACCGATAGCGCATTTACTTGCCCCACCGCATGTGAGTGAACATCTAACAAAGTAGTTCCGGTTACGAAACTTTGCATCACATGATCTTTTAAACGACTAACACGCAATTCTTGATTGAGCATCGCTTGTTCAACATGACTGCTGCGAATCATAGTGGCATTAGATGCTCGCGCAACGTAATTTGTTTCACGTAATAAATTCGCAATATCAGCCGAGTGTAACGATAGCTTATTTTGATCATCTGCTTGGCGCGAACTGTATTCAATGATGCGCGCAATGGCTTTACGATCACAATGCAGCATATCGTTATCATGCACAATGCTGGCAATGAAACGTGCATAATGCTCTTCTGAAGTATCATTACGCGGCATATCATCTTCAAAATCAGCGGTTACACGAAATAGTTCTTTAAACTCAGGATCATAATGTTGTAATAGTTGATAAGTTTGATAATCACCAAACAGAATAATTTTCACATTCAGTGGAATCGCTTCTGGTTCTAGTGAAATGGTGCCAGACAGTGTCACCTCACGTTCAAGTGAGCTTAAATTTAGCTTTTGTGCGCGTAAAGCACGTTTAAGCCCATCCCAAACATACGGCCGCTCTAGCACTTTCACCGCATCCATCATCAACACGCCACCATTGGCACGATGAAGACTACCTGCTCGAATTAATGAAAAATCGGTGAAGACAGTACCTTTATAAGTGGCGTTTTCAACATAGCCAAAGATAGAATGATAACTGGGGCTCTCTTCAACCTCGATTGGAAATTTACGGGTATCAGATTGATGTACCAACACATTAACTTGATAACGGCGTGGCATTTTTTTATCTAATGAGGCATAAGCGAGTGCCACTTGCTCTTCATTTTCTTCTAAGAAAATATCAATGTTATCTAAGATATCTGCATACATATCAGCTAAATATGCTTTTACATCGACAACTTTTTTATATTTGAGCTGCAAATCTTTAATGCAATGACCCACAACTTCTTGAGCAATATTTTCATCCAGCTTTTGCTGTTTATCTGAATATTGTTCTTCCCATTCAGTCAGTTTTCGCACAATGCCACGTAGCTCAACTTCTAAATCATTAATGGTATTTTCAAACGTTTGCTGGTCATCAGCCGATAATGCCGCAAAGCTATCTTCGCTATGGGGCTCTTTACCGTTCATCGCCACTAATTGATAATCACCTTGGGTTGTGATTGAAACGCTAATACCGCGTTCTTCTGCACTTTTCGTTAATGATTTTAAGGTGGTCTCTTGTTTTGAAGCTAATTCTGATTTTAATTTTTCAGCACGCGAATAATAAAGTTCATTATCAAACGCTAAAGGAAACGCTTTGACTAACCGCTTCATTAAGCTTTCAATGTCTTTTTTAAAGCTACACCCTTCCCCTGCGGGTAGTTTTAGCACTTTCGGGCAACGTGTATCGCCAAAATTAGACACATAACACCAATCATACAGTGCATGGCTATTACCATTTGGCTCATGTCGATTTAGATAACGCATCACCATGGTACGCTTACCTAAACCATTACGACCAATGGCATAAATATTGTAGCCTTTCTCTTTTATCGACATCGCGAATTCAACAGCATGTTGAGCGCGTTCTTGTCCTACTATTTCATCTAATGGTGTAAGGTGCTTGGTTGACTTACACGCATCACTCAATCCGTTTAGGGCTGCAACTCGATACAGCTTGTCACTGGTTAGAGGCGCTAAAGGCATAATCGATCCCTCTCATTTATGACACTTATTCTAAGTTTACGCACAAATAACTGACTATTAGGTGATAGAGACTATATTTAGTGCGAAAGATCTCACTATTACACTGATTTTGCTTTAATTTTAACCAAAAAAAAGCCCAATCCAATATTTGTATTACTACAAATACCACATTGAGCTTATTTTTTATGCTTTATATCAACTACATGATCAAAAGAGACCTTTAGCCTATGCTTGCCATCGCACCTTTACCTACACCTTCGTAAGCAAAAACATCCAAACGATCAGTTGCCGTTAATTGTGGCTTAATTTGCTCTGCAATGTAGCTAGCAAGTAACTCAACGGTGGTGTCTGTGGCTAAAATTTCCGTCACTGATTTAGCAATCGCTAATTCAAATTCCCCTTGCGGCGCGGTATAACGAAAACCGTAATGGGTATCGTCATTAATATTAACAGCACTGCTTAGCGTTAATTCGCTAACACTGATCACATCTTCTTGTGACCCTAAATAGATATCATGCCAGCGTTGCGCCCATTGCTGTTCTAATTCAGCATTGCGTTGACCATTAACCACTAACTCGACAGGTGAGCGGTGACCGTGAGCAATGCGTTGACAATTACCATCATGTTTTTTTAAGCCGTGGCTGTAATGATAAAACGCGCCGTCAATCTTTTCGTGACGTAAGGTTATTTCTAATCCTTGCACATTACTAGGTAAATGACCCAACAATAATTGCTGTACATACTCAGTCACACTTTCAATAGTGATTGCATCTGTATCAATAAAGCAAAAAGCTTGCTCAGGACTATGCAGATGAATAGCGTGCTGATCACTGACTAAATCAACCGTCATATAATCCGCTTTCGTTGCTGCGGCCTGAATAGCGGCAGAGGCTGAAGGGATCAATAATCGGTGATCAACATACTGATCAACAAGTTGCTTAATTTGTTTTTTTACGCGACTGAAATCAAGCACCATGCTCATTTCATTCAACTCACCCGACATCACCACATCAAGGATCCAGCTTTCACCCACCATTCCCCGTTGTGGACATAAGTAAGATGCGTCAATTACAGTGAGGTCTCTAACGAATAGCTTCAAGGTGAAGTCCTTTATTGATAATGGTTGTCGTTTACTAGGGGAATGCATTATACGCGGCTCAACGAGTGAGTAAACCTTCAGTTTTCTTACCCTTTAATAAAATGTCCCAGTACAGTGATAACACCCTTATATTGTCGTGATAGCCACACTGGAACATCAACAAGCCATGCTTTAGAAGCGATAATTTAATGAAGCATAACCTGTTAGCACACTTTTTATTTGTGACGCGGCTTTATTAGATGACCATGGTTTAATATCTTCACCTTGAGTCGCGGTATTACGCATCCCCATTTCGGCTGAAATATGATTTGAAATTCGCCAAGCCACACCCGCTTGAACACCAAGCACCTGCCCAGATTGACTATGCGAGCCATAATTTTGGCCTTTAAGATCTGCGGTCATGTACCCTAAATGCGCACCGATAAATGGATTAATCGCCTTGCCTGCACGGAAAAAATAATCGGCATTTAAAAGGTGTAATGTCACATCAGTTTCAATTGCCTTAGCACCCTCAAAATCAGATTGAGTACTCATTTTTTGCCAACTGTAATAAATACGGCCAGAGCCACCCGCGGTATAAAAACCAAGATCGACACCAATAAATCCAGCGGCATCAGGTGCTGAAAAACGATTGATCAGCGTAGTGTTATTACCATTAACACTACCCGCAGTCATGCTGATATCACTGCTACCGCCAGTTAAACCAACAAAGTAATGAGTGCTATCATCAAATTTAACTAACGGGATCGTCGAATTATTATCAGTAACAGGTTGTAATACAAAAGGTTCAGCAGCTTGAGCTGAAGTTGATAATAATAGCGAGGTGAACGCACTAATAATAAGTGTTTTATTGTTCATGACTTAGCTTTGTCCTCTTATTGTTATAGTAATGACATTATATCAATGATATTTAATGTAAATTTTCATTTTTATCATACCTGAATAATTGATCAATCCCGAGTAATAACATCACAACTAATACCCATAAATACTCTTACATTTATATTGCTAACACTTGAATAGGTTATAAAACTGAAAAATAATTATACCAATTAGAGACATTTAAAAGTGATATTCATCACAAAATAAAGACAACTTTCCCCGTATAACAGATCAATTACCCACTTAACTAATGAATAAAATGAAAAAAATACCGTTTTTAGCATCAGCGATAACCACAGCATTGACCGCTGTTATCGCGTTTCCAGCAAGTGCTTGTACAACTATTCTTGTCGGTAACCAAGCCACAACTGATGGTTCTTACATTATTGCTCGTAATGAAGATTACCAAGCCACTAACGCTAAGCACTTTGTTTTCCATCCAGCAGAAAAAATGCAACAAGCTGACTTCCATGGTAATGCCAACAACTTTAGCTACCCAGCAGCTAAAAATGCATTGCAATACACCTCAATGTCAGACTTTGACACCAATAATAAGAGTATGGGCGAAGTTGGTTTTAACTCAGCAGGTGCCGGTCTTTCAGCAACAGAGACCATTTATAATGGCGTTAAAGCACTAAAAGCTGACCCATATATTACTCAAACAGGGATTGGTGAAGATGCCATTGAAAATGTGATTTTACCCCGTATTCACTCTGCAAAAGAAGGCGTAGAGTTACTTGGTAAAATCATTGAAACTCAAGGTGCAGCAGAAGGCTTTGGTGTGGCATTTGTTGATAATACGGGTATTTGGTATTTGGAAACGGGCAGTGGTCACCAATGGATGGCTGAAAAAATTCCAGCTGATAAGTATTTTGTATCCGCTAACCAAGGCCGTTTAAGTACCTATTTACCAAATAACCCTAATTACATGGCATCGCCAACATTAGTCAGCTTTGCCGAGCAACATGGTTTATACAAATCAGAAGCAGGCAAACCTTTCAACTTCCATGCTGCTTACTCACAAGACACACCTAACGATGTAACATATAACTATCCACGAGTGTGGACTTTGCAGCATATGTACACTCAAGGATTAACCACCAAGATCGACCAAGGTACTACTTTCCCTGTATTTCTAAAACCAACCAAGAAACTCAGTGTTGCCGATGTTGAACAAGGCTTGCGTAATCATTACCAAGGAACATCTCACGACCCATACTCAACCCAAAACCCTAAAGAAGCTTACCGTCCAATTTCGGTATTCCGTACTCAAGAGTCACACGTATTACAAGTACGTCCAAATTTACCGACTGCTATTGGTGATGTGGCATACATCTCGTATGGCATGACAGCACTTGGCGTTTACTTACCTTATTACCAAGGCATGACAGAAGTGCCTCATGCATTAACTATTGGTACAAATAAAGCCGATAGTGCTTCTGCTAACTGGGCTTTCCGTAAACTACAAACACTTGCGATGACGAACTGGAAAGTATTCTCTCCAATCGTACAAACCGCTTATCATAAGTTTGAAGTACAAACAGCATCAAAACAGCGTGAACTTGAGAAGAATTACCTTAAAATTTACAAGCGCCAGCCTAAAAAAGCACAAGCGTTAATCAATGATTTTGAGAAAACAACGGTTGCTGATGCATTAGCCTTAACCGAACAATTAACTAATACATTATTTACTCAAATGACCTACACCACCGATATGACATACCATTTCGAAGGTGCGTAATCATTAATGATAGCGTTAATTAACCAACATTAAGCGTCGCTTTATAACAAGAAGATCACTCAGAGATCTTCTTGTTTTTTATCTATCGTTCTGCTTCGTTGGTCACGAGGGGGGTTAATATTCGTTTCATACCATAATAAACGGCAATCATTGGTAATAGTAAAATAACAATCGCGATCCCATAGCTGATACCAGCTGGCACCCCCATTCCCCAACCTAATGTAAATGCTATTCCACCAATAGCATCCTTTATTGTATCTATAAATGAGTATTGGCTAATAAGCAAAGGTAGCCATGGTAAAATCAAGATACCAACGCCAATACTCACTATTTTTATTTTAATACCTTGTTTTAACATATGCACCTCACATTTGAACGGTGTTTTATTGTTAATTAAAAAACACCATTAAGTAACAATATTTCAAGTCACATTATTATTTCAAAATAATTAACTGACTTAGTGCTTAATTATTACAATTGAGTAAAAGTAATTTAAGTATTCATCCAATTATCATTGATTCAATATTGATTATAATCAGTGCCACATAACAGCAATACCGTTGCTGTTATTCAATCGACTTTCCTGTGTATTTCTACTTGCTTATCAGCAAATATTTCCCATTGGAGGGCACAATGAATCAACAACGCGCAGAGAATCTTTATTATTATCTTAGAGAACAAAATACACCACAAAAAGAAATGAATGTGGTGATCAAACAACTTATTGAAAATTATAACATTAACTTATATCCACTCGATCGTCGTTACCGTGCACGTATCGGTTATTCCCCTAATCGTTATGACATTAATAGCTATGGTACCGCAGGATCACGCACTATGAATCAAACTCGTGGCATGCAAAAAACACAATAAAAAATCATAAAAAAACCCCAATAATTGATTATTCAACTATTAGGGTTATTGCTTAATAATCAGTATGTTGCCACTTCATTATTTCAGACGATCAACAATAAGTGGCACTAAAGATGTATAAGCATACCAAGTTGCCGTAGCAATGATTACGGTCCATACAATGCGAGAAACCCATTGTGTTCGTTGCATATGGCGCGAAGGATCAGGTTCACCACAATGAGGACAGAAATGTGCACGACGAGATACCGTACCATCACAAGCTGGGCAATCAGTCAAACGCTTAGAACGAGACTTTGTCATAATTTCAGTCGCTATGTTGTCATCACCAACATCTGAGCGCGATGCGGGTTGGCTAAAATCAGGGGTATTCGCCGGTGGCGCTTTATGCCCAGAACGTTTTTCTGCATGTAAAGAAAATGATAATTCCGGTTTATTGGTATCATTATCATCATCAAGAGCAGAAAATTCAGTTGTCTTCACTATCATTCACCATTTGATTAATTTCCATACGCATAATACGCAATATTAAGCCAATAATCTCCATTTAAGCTGATATTAGTACGCTAATAGTACTACACTACAAAAATTAATCAGATATCATCTGATGAGCAAAAATCGCGATTATGCTAAAGCGTCGATAAATAATCATTTCTACCCTAACGTTTAACAAAGCTATGCAATGAATTAATTCACCCCCATCAGGGTTTTATATTTCGTAATGGCTTGCTGGCAAAAATCGCGTTCGTCATCGTCTTCAATATTATTGGTTAATTCAGCAAAAGCCTCATACCCTACTTTGCCATTTTTTACTTTCCATACCGCATAAGACGCTTGCTTATCTAACTCGATACGCATTCTTTCGCTATCTGACAATTGGGTTAAATTATACATATTATTCTCAGCCTACTTTTTTGTTAATTCTACCCAAGATTCGAATCAAGAAGAACCCTTTTCAAACTTGATTATTGTTATGCCTATTTTGCGCTTTAAAAGCAATCTATTGACACTTTTACTTGTGTAATCCATTACATTTTAAACAATGCCTATTTTTTAGCGGTAAAGAATAAAAACCACCAATCAAAAATAAACCCATTATTTATTATAGGTTTAAATATTATTACGCACATTTTTACACTTAATCAAACACAAAAAAGAAAACGATACCCTTAACACTTTCAACAGATTTGGTAATCAACGGAGCTAAAATAATAAAACAGCCTTAATTTTGTGACTTAGATCTCAAGATCTGAATATTTTATTCCATAAACTACTACCATAAATTGAAGCACAAACTCTGCTTCTGATAACTCATAAACCTAGGAGCTCTTCATGGCTACTCCACATATCAATGCCGAAGTTGGCGATTTTGCAGAAACAATTTTAATGCCTGGTGATCCACTACGCGCACAGTTTATTGCAGAAACTTACCTAGAAGATGTAAAGCGTGTATGTGATGTACGCGGCATGTACGGTTTCACTGGTACTTATAAAGGTAAGCCAGTATCAGTAATGGGTCATGGTATGGGCATTCCATCATGTTCTATTTATGTACACGAGCTAATCAAAGATTTTGGTGTTAAAAACATCATCCGTATTGGTAGCTGTGGCGCTGTTCATGATGATGTTAAGTTAATGGATGTTATCATTGCAATGGGTGCTTCAACTGACTCTAAAGTTAACCGCATTCGTTTCGCTAACCACGATTTCGCGGCTATTGCTGACTATCATTTATTAGAAACAGCAGTAAACCAAGCACGCGCACAAAATGTTGCAGTTCGTGTTGGTAACGTATTCTCTGCTGATTTATTCTACAGCCCAGAAGTTGGTCTATTTGATAAGATGGAACAACTAGGTATCCTTGGTGTCGACATGGAAGCGGCTGGCATCTACGGTGTTGCAGCAGAGCTTGGTGCTAAAGCACTGACTATTCTAACAGTGTCTGATCATATCAAACGTGGTGAGAAACTAAGTGCAGAAGCACGTCAGCATTCATTCAATGAAATGATGAACGTAGCGCTAGAAACGGCAATCAATCTATAATCTGTTACTGTGGTCATAGACCATTTATAATAGAAATTCGATATAAAGTGGAAAACGTATCTTTGAATATATTTTCCACTTTTTTATACCCGCTAATATTTAAAATATTCAATAATTTGATAATGCTAACAATATCTCTATATCATTATTTCACTTAGGTATAATTACGTCTTCTTAAACCGCAACTAGGCAATGCTCTATGACTTCATCCTCACTATCCACGACGCTGGATCAGTTGCCACCTGCTTGCGATAATATTCAGCTAAATTATTGTAAAACTGTCGCCTGTGCTAATTTTAGTCGTACTGATCCTAATTTATATGTACTACAAAACAGCAATCTCCAACGCCCCGTGCTTATCTGCCGTGAATGTGGTGCTTTTCCGCCTGTCATCAGTAATTATGATGTGGTCGCTGAAAAACAACGCTTAAAACTAGAACAAAATAGTGGTTTAGCCGCTTGTTCAAATAAGCACTGTCCTCATCATGGCTTACCTGTTCTCACCTACCGTCAGCATTATCATGCTTTTGGCTTTAGTGGCGAACGTCAACGTTATCGCTGTCGAGCCTGTCACCACACCTTTGTCGATCCTTGGTCGAGCAGTAATAACAAACACCAGTTACAACAAAAATTATTGGCATATTTATTTACGGGTTATACCGTACGGGAAATTTGTCGACGTTTGGCGATGAACCCAAAAACGTTTTATGATCAACTGAATAATATTGCGGCACGTTGTCGTCATCAATTAACCATTTTTGATGCCCGTTTAGGTAAACAATCACAAGCTCGCCAACTAGCAACAGATCTGACCCCATTGCAGCCTCAAAGTAATAATGGCGTATTATGGGTAGCAACCGCTGAAGTTAATTCAGGCTATGTGATAAGCCAACACGTCAATTACCAAACACAATCCGTAGCCACCTCGGTCACTCATCATGATGCTTATTGCAATGGAACCCGTTTTATTGCCCCTCATAACGACCATTATCCATCAAGTGCAGCACCATTATCACAAGGTCTACTGGCCCATATTGATACCACTTATCGCCATATTTTAGCCCGTAAAAATATGGAGAACCCACTTAGTGCCCAAGTCAACATTAATTACCCAGCTAAAGGCTGTCTAGTTCGTCCTCAATATACTGTATATAGTCACTTTTTATACTTGCATGAATTGCTCAATCACAATACGTCGACCTTAGCCGTGTTTATGCCGCAAGAAACGTTATTACGTTCAGCGTGTTTATCTATTTTTATTGACCGCATAAATAACCATACTATTGACCCACTTTATGTAGTTGAAGATCAGCAATGGCAACACGGACAACAGGTTGAAAAAATTGATATCGTATTAATGGGATGGTGGCGAGATCGGTGGGCATTTAGTCGTAATAAAAGCGGAAATAAAGGCATCTGTCATCTTGGTGGTAATAAAAAAGATCAACAACGCTGGTTAACGATTGCCACTCATCGTGCAGCAACGGCTTATCAACAACGTTTTTATGATCAATTTAACCATATGATTAATGAGCCACGACGTAAACTGCGTCCCGCCAGCTTATTACCATTATTGGACATTTATCGTGCTTGGCATAATCTTTGCCATCAAAATAAAACCGGAATAACCCCAGCTCAAACGCTGGATTTAATGTCATCACCAATGACACTTGAACAGCTATTGCGGTAACAGTGTTGCTATATATTTAGAAGGAACATCAGTGTCATCAGGTAATGATACATTTTCTAATTGAACACTATGGATGCAGGTCGTCTACACAAAACTTCATTTAGCCACCATTCTTACAAAAAAAAGCTCGAACTAAAAAATTCGAGCCTTTGTTGTTTTAACTGAGTGGCAATTAGACGTTAGTACACTTCACACCAATCTGATTTCATGTCGATCAATGTCCAGTCACCTCTAGAATTCGCTTCATCTAATGCTTTATCGAGTTTACCAACATGGGATTTACGATCGTACTTCCACTCACGCTCAGCATCAGTATGGTGAACAATCATTGCCATTGAATTTGGTTGGCTCGTTGCCCATTGCATCATCGCTTGATCACCATCTGAATTACCCACCGCTAAAATAGGCTTCTTACCTATAATATGCTGAATATTAGTGACCTTTCCGGCTTTATCATCAATGGTCAAAATAGATGCATCTTTAGTAACCGTCGGTTTACCATCGTTGTAGCTATAGTTATATTTAAGCGCGCTACCAATGATCTGCTCTGAAGGGATGTTGTAAGCTTGTGGCGCCCATGCCCTCATAAAATCAACGCCGCCACCCGACACAATGTAAGTCTTAAAGTCATGTTGCTGCAGATAAGTCAGCATCTCTTTCATTGGCTGATAAGTAAGAGCAGTATACGCTTTGTTAAAGCGTTTATCTTTTGCGGCCTTCAGCCATTGTTTAACTTCTTGTTGGTATTGCTCAACCGTCATACCAGAATGGGTCGCCATAATGATTTTCAATAACCCTTCTTCACCACTGCCAAGAACACTCTCAATATCTCCTTCAAGTACAAACTTAAATGGTGCTTGCGTTTTCCACTCTGGGTGCTCAGACGCCATCTCTTTTATACGATCTAATGCAAAGGCAAATTGAAAGTAATAAGGCTTTTCCGACCACAGCGTGCCATCGTTATCAAACACAGCGATACGATCCTCAACCGCGACGAAAGTCTTGGATTTGGCTTTAGTGGCTTGCTCCACAAAGTCTACAATAGCGGATTTACTCTCACTATCTTTCCAAGAAGGGAGCAATGTAGCATCACAATCTTTAGCAAAAACTGAGAAAGAAAAGCTTGATAAAATCGCGACTGACAAGAGAGTTATTTTATTCATAGCACCACCACGCTGTTGAATGAATTGCTGAGGTTAATTACATTGATTCTAGTTCGTTGAAGCTGATTTTCCATTTATAAACACTATAACCAATGTTTATATTGCTATTAAAACAGCCGTATTTAGCAGTATTGATCTAACATGCACTACAAGCTCGCAATGTACATAAAACAGAAAAATAAAGACTATTATTGTCCATCAGTATTTCTGGCACCAAAAACACAGCAAGAACTTTTTTACTCCTATTGATAAAAATAACTGTACAAAAAACGTACAGCTGTTATTATCAGCCTCGTTTTGTTGTTCAGGACGTTATTAAATGCAACACCAAGTCACAGTTAAACCTTCAGCTACAGCAACGTTATCGTTTTGTACTTCAGTGTTTCCCTTGTTTTGGCAGTAACATTAATAATTTAACCACTTAATACATCGCATTTTAGCGGTTAATTAATCATCTATATAAGGGGCATCACATGTCTAATACATCTACTGGTTTAGTAAAATGGTTTAACGAAGAGAAAGGTTTTGGTTTTATTACTCAAGACAACGGCGGTGCTGACGTATTCGTTCACTTCCGTGCTATCGCTTCTGAAGGTTTCAAAACTCTTGCTGAAGGCCAAAAAGTGTCTTTTGAAGTAGAACAAGGCCAAAAAGGTCTTCAAGCTGCAAACGTTGTAGCCCTATAATTTATCTTTTTTGATAAATGAAAAAATGCTGGCTAAGGTCGGCATTTTTTATATCTGCTATTTAGCCTACCTTCGCTATTGTCACTTAACTCCCCCCTACATTAGTAAAGCCAATACCAACCCATTATTAAGTGAATAAGGTTTAAAACGTATTACCCCATCTATCGTCCTTTTCAAAAATTCACGGTAGAGGATGGTGAAAAAAGACTTTAAATGCAGTTAGTCATATTTTTTTTGATTGCTATTATGTAACATTTATTCCGCCTTATTTAATAAACAATTAACTTATACATCATTACTATCGCGCGCAAATGATCAATAACCAGATCAAATGTTCGACTCATGAAAAGTAAAAAAGCACATATAGTTCATAACAAAAGCCTAAATAAAATTTGAAACTGCTTTTATTGCGATCTGAATATGATTTATTCCCATTTTAAATTGACAAAAAAGCCAAAAAAGACAATTATCAATCCATCAAATGCTCCAGTGCATTCCATATGCTCACTCTGTGGGTTAATGGTCATCATTAATGTACTTAGAGTAAGTATTAATTCTTTTGAACATGGTGCCATTTAAGGCTATAACTAATGCCATCATGACATAAGCCCTATACATAAGGTCGATAGATATGAGCACAAAATTAGAACAACTACGCGCACTAACTACTGTTGTTGCTGACACTGGTGATATCAAAGATATCAGCAAATACCAGCCTGAAGATGCTACAACAAATCCATCATTGATCTTAAAAGCGGCACAAATTGCTGAATACGCTCCTTTAATTGACCAATCTATTGCTTATGCAAAAGCACAAAGCAATGATAAAGCACAGCAAATCCAAGATACTTGCGACATGCTTGCAGTAAACATTGGTAAAGAAATCCTAAACGTTGTTCCTGGTCGTATCTCAACTGAAGTTGACGCACGTCTTTCTTTCGATACTGAAGGCAGCGTAATTAAAGCACGTCACCTAATCAAACTTTACAACGATGCTGGCATCAGCAACGATCGTATTTTGATTAAACTAGCGTCTACTTGGGAAGGTATTCGTGCAGCTGAGATTCTTGAAAAAGAAGGCATCAACTGTAACCTAACACTTCTATTCTCTTTCGCTCAAGCACGTGCATGTGCTGAAGCTGGCGTATTCCTAATTTCACCATTCGTTGGTCGTATTATGGATTGGTATAAAGCGAAAGAAGGCCGTAGTTTTGAAGCGCAAGAAGATCCAGGCGTTATCTCTGTAACTAATATCTACAACTACTACAAAGAACACGGTTACAATACAGTAGTTATGGGCGCAAGCTTCCGTAGCATTGGTGAGATTCTAGAGCTAGCAGGTTGTGACCGTCTAACTATCAGCCCACAACTTCTTCAAGAACTTGAAGATGCAACTGGTGTTGTTGAGCAGAAACTACTTCCAGCAACAGAGCTAAAAGCACGTCCTGCTGCTATGACTCACGCTGAATTCCTATGGGATCACAACCAAGAAGCAATGGCAGTTGAGAAACTAGCTGAAGGTATTCGTAACTTCGCAGTAGACCAAGGCAAACTAGAGACAATGATCGCAGATCGTCTTTAATCGCTAAGCACTATTTCAAAAAGCGGCTCCTAGAGCCGCTTTCTTAATTTAAATTTACTTAATATTTTGGTGGAAACACTATGGAACATAAAATGTTAGCTAACGCTATTCGTGCTCTAAGCATGGACGGCGTACAACAAGCAAATTCAGGTCACCCAGGCGCACCTATGGGTATGGCTGATATCGCAGAAGTTCTTTGGCGTGGTCATATGGACCATAACCCACAAGACCCTAAATGGGCAGATCGCGACCGTTTTGTATTATCAAACGGCCACGGCTCTATGCTTATTTATTCTCTACTTCACCTAACAGGTTATGACCTATCAATTGACGATCTTAAAAACTTCCGTCAACTGCATTCAAAAACACCAGGTCACCCAGAATACGGTTACGCACCAGGTGTTGAAACAACCACAGGTCCTCTAGGCCAAGGTATTACTAACGCTGTTGGTATGGCGCTTGCTGAAAAAGCAATGGCTGCACAATTCAACCGTGAAGGTCATGATATCGTAAACCACAACACTTACGCTTTCATGGGCGACGGTTGTATGATGGAAGGTATCTCTCACGAAGCATGTTCTCTAGCAGGTACGCTAGGTCTTGGTAAGCTAGTTGCTTTCTGGGATGACAACGGCATCTCTATCGATGGTGAAGTTGAAGGTTGGTTCGCTGACGATACAGCTATGCGCTTTGAAGCTTACGGCTGGCACGTAATTCGTAGCGTTGATGGCCACGATGCAGCAGCAATCAATGCCGCTATTGAAGAAGCAAAAGCTGAAACAGCTAAACCTACTTTGATCTGTTGTAAGACAATCATCGGTTTTGGTTCACCAAACAAGGCAGGTTCTCACGACTGTCACGGTGCTCCACTAGGCGCTGAAGAAATCAAAGCAGCACGTGAATTCCTTGGTTGGAACCACGGTCCTTTTGAAATTCCAGCAGACATCTATGCTGAGTGGGATGCAAAAGAAGCAGGTAAAGCAAAGCAAGCATCTTGGAACGAGAAGTTTGCAGCATATACAGCAGCATTCCCTGAGCTAGCGTCTGAGTTTACTCGTCGTATGAACGGTGGTCTACCTGCTAACTGGGAAGCTGAAACAAGCAAAGTTATTGCTGATCTGCAAGCAAACCCAGCTAACATTGCATCACGTAAAGCCTCTCAAAACGCACTTGAAGCATTTGGTAAACTATTACCTGAATTCATGGGCGGTTCTGCTGACCTAGCACCTTCAAATCTAACCATGTGGTCTGGTTCTAAGTCAATCACACCAACAGATGCTTCAGGCAACTACATTCACTACGGTGTTCGTGAATTTGGTATGACTGCAATCATCAACGGTATGGCACTACACGGTGGTTTCGTTCCTTACGGCGCAACATTCCTAATGTTCATGGAATACGCACGTAACGCACTACGCATGGCTGCTCTGATGAAAGTTCAGAACATTCAAGTGTACACACACGATTCAATCGGTCTAGGCGAAGATGGTCCAACTCACCAACCAGTTGAGCAAGTATCATCTCTACGTCTAACACCAAACATGAGCACATGGCGCCCATGTGACCAAGTTGAATCTGCTGTTTCTTGGAAATACGCGATTGAACGTAAAGATGGTCCAACATCTTTAATCTTCTCTCGTCAAAACCTAACTCAACAAGATCGTACTGCAGAGCAAGTAGCTAACATCGTTAAGGGTGGTTACATCCTTAAAGATTGTGCTGGTAAGCCAGAGCTAATCTTAATTGCAACAGGTTCTGAAGTGGGTATCGCAGCAGAAGCATACGCAGAACTAACAGCAGCTGGTCGTCAAGTACGTCTAGTTTCTATGCCTGCTACTGACTTATTTGATAAGCAAGATGCCGCTTACCGTGAAAGTGTTCTACCAGCAGACGTTACAGCTCGTATTGCTATTGAAGCGGGTATTGCTGACTTCTGGTACAAGTATGTAGGTCTTAACGGTCGCATCATCGGTATGACAACATTTGGTGAATCAGCGCCTGCTGAAGAGTTATTCAAAATGTTCGGCTTTACTGTTGAAAACATCGTTAACAATGCTAAAGAATTACTAGCATAAGTTAATAGTTAATAAGAACCGTATTTGTTGTTCTTAAATAACGAATCTAAAAATGGTCTAACAAATGTTAGGCCATTTTTTTATCTGTTTTTTATGACCTAAGTGTTACTTCATAAGTATTGCTTCATAATCATCCGCAAACAGTCATTATTTTCTCGTTATTTAAACGGAATCCACTCCCCAAAAAATAATTTCAACTGATATCCACAATAAATTTCACCTTGTTGAAAGACAAAAGGCTACTTACTGTATGATAAAAACTATCAAAAATTAACCCGACATTCATTTCTTAAGCATGATATTTTTAGAATTGAGTTCTTTATCACTATGATTACGAGCCTTTAGTAGTAGCACTCGGTGCTACTTTTTACATTCATTTTATAGGTGACTATTTAACATTTACTTCACCCTATTCATCGGGTGGATAGAATATTTGACTATAAAGCTCACTAATCATAATAAATAGCTATTACTTAATATTAATACCTTTTAAAAACAAATAACTGCTTTGTTTACTCCACAAAAAAGTAATTATTATTAATAGCTATGTTTCCATTTTTATATACTAATATAATAATAAAACTCTATGTTTAATTAAATATCTACATAATGATTTTTGCTTCTTATACCCATTTTAAATATTCAGCAATTATCAAAAATAAAATATTTGATTATAAAAAAGTATATTGTTCAAATTTAAAATAAGCGTAAATTAAACCCCATAGACAGACACAAACTTATTATTAACGCTGTTTATTGAAGGATTAAGAATATGAGTCATAATAGCCAAGAACATCAAGGTTCTCAAAAAGGTCATCAACATACAGCTGAAGCTGAACATGTGAAGATGGAACGTCGTTACGGTGAAGAAGTAGAACACAAACATGACCGTGACCACCATGAAGTACGTGACCATGAAAAAAGCCACCCACACACTCAACATGGTGGCGATCCTGTAGGTCATAAACACCCAGAACAAACTCATGGCGACCGTCATGAACATGACGAACACCGTCATCACAAAACTAAAGAGCATGATCATAAAGAATCATCTCGTGAACATCACAAAACTTCAACTAAATAATTAATTATTTAAGTTTACGTTTTTATTCGTGATATTTTAAAAGCCGATTTAATAGTGGTAATAGTTTTATTATCCATTTAAATCGGCTTTTGTTTTTTATTTTAATACCAATGTTTTTTAAATAAAAATTTATTTTATATTTTATTTAATAAATACGGCGATATAAAGTCAAAAACCTCTTGCTCACACAAACCAACACTTACGTCAATTCCTGCCTGTTTTAACACATCAATACCTTTACCACTATTTCGTGGATCAGGATCAAGAGTAGCAACTACGACTCGCTTTATCCCTTTTTCAACCAAAGTATGTGCACAAGATGGTGTTCGACCAACAAACGAACAAGGTTCCAAAGTCACATAAGCGGTCACATAGTTAAGTGGCGATGCATAATTTGCTAATGCCATCGCTTCTGCATGATGACACCCCGGTGATTGCGTAAAACCTTCACTCACAATTTCCCCATCTCGCACTAACACACACCCAACAGGTGGGTTAGGACGACAAGCTGGCAATGCTTGATGTGATAATGCTAATGCACGCTGCATAAAGCTGATTTCTTGCGCTAAATCTGTCATAACAACTTCACTTTAATAATCACAGAGTATCTATTCTATACCGAAATCAGGCCAACCGTTATGTTGAAGCCATGAATGATAAATGAATCAATGACTCACCCTCAATTCAGGTGCCATAGGTTTAAATACCCGTTCTGAATAACATGAGGTTTTTCATGAAACGATTAATAATAACGTTAGCATTATCGCTAGCACTGCATTCATTCTCAGCATTAGCATCAATGCCAACCACCGCCACACAACCCCCGTTAACGACTCAACATATGATTGAGTATATAGATCATACTCATCAACTAACGGCTGCAGAAAAAATTCAAACCGACGTAGTAAGTTCAATCAATACTAATAACTACTTACAGATCAATTCCCATAGAGATCCGCATTTAGAACAACGAGAAGTTATACTGCGTCCTAAGAAAAAACACACCAGTCACTATCAAAGCCATAGTTAATATAAATAATCATTAAGATAATGAAATATTGTCTTTTTCTCTAAATACTCTATTCGCCCAGCTTAATATTGCATCAATCAACTGGGCGAAATTGCCTTTTCTGCATCTTTGACAAGTAAAATACCTTATACTCATCATTTATATGCTTTCTAGCTGTAATTATTGAGAAATTAAGTAAAAAAATAGCGCCTACAGCATTAATTCATTTAGGGTTCAGAAAAGCTATGTTTTGATACCTATTCGCCAAATAAGCCAAGTGCCAGGCACTTATTAAAAATAAAAGAACTGACGAGTATTATGTTTACGTTTAAAACGACAGTACTAACTAATTTTGTAAACTATCGCCTTATTAGCCTTTTTGGGCTATCAATTATCACTACTGCTGCCGTATTATCAATTAACACCACATCATCAACACGCCATAATGAAATACAACTGCCTTTAATAACTAATCCTCAAGTTGTATTAAATACTCTAAAACCAGCCGCAGTGATCAAAAACATTATATTGCCACCTACTTATGAATATGAAGTAAAACAAGGCGATACACTGAGTGAAATTTTTTCTCGTTTAAATTTGCCACAATCAGATGTCAAAAACATCATGGCTGCAGATTTAAATAGCTTACAGATTGATAACCTACGTCCCAATGATATTTTACGATTTTGGGTAACAGACACAGATCATCGATTAAATAAACTCCAACTGCAATTTAATGTCGCGCATACGATTGACTATACACGAGATAAAAATAACGACTTTGATGTTAAAGAAGTGACCTTACCCGGAGTATGGCGTGAAAAAGTCATCAATGGTGATATTAGTGGAAGTTTTAGCCTTTCAGCGAGAAAAGCGGGTCTAAGTAACAGTGAGATCAGTGAAATCATTGCTATCTTTAAAGATAAGTTGAATTTTACACAAGACGTAAAAGCAGGTGATCGTTTTGAAGTTGTAAGTAAGGCCAAATATGTCAATGATCAAGCAAGTGGTGATACGGAACTTCAGGCAATTCGTATTTACACCAAAAAACACCAATATTCAGCTTATTTAAGCAGTGATGGTAATTTCTATGATCAAAATGGTGAAAGCTTACAGCGCGCATTTTTACGCTATCCAACAACGAAACGGTTCCGTATTAGTTCACAGTTTAACCCTTATCGTCGCCACCCAGTAACAGGACGTATTCAACCTCATAACGGGGTCGATTTTGCAGCCCCAACAGGAACACCGGTATTAGCGACCAGTGATGGTGTCGTAACTCGCGTGACAAATCACCCTTACGCTGGTCGTTATGTGGTAATCAAACACAGTGCTAATTACAGTACCCGTTATCTGCATAATAGCCGCATCTTGGTCAAAGTCGGTCAACGTGTAAAACGCGGTCAAAAAATCGCATTATCTGGTAGAACTGGACGTGTTACTGGCCCTCATATTCACTATGAATTGTTAGTACGTGGCAAACCTGTTAATCCATTAACAGCGAAGATTCCACTAGCCGCATCGGTTTCACATCAACAAAAGAAAGCCTTTGAGCTTGATGTGGTGCAATACAACCGTTTAATGCAGCAGCCATTGCCACCGAAAGAGAGTGAGATTCAAGTCGCTAGCAACGAACCAAAAGATTCGTAATTACCCTATAAAAGGCATTGTTGACCCACAGCAATGCCTTTATTAAACATCACTACAACAGATCCCTTTCACCTTAGATACACTCTGATACATTTATGTTACTTAAAATTCAATTAAACGTGATATTGTTCCTGTTTTAAAATGGATTTAATGATTATTCTCAGACTGTTATAACGCAGTGCCAATACGAAAACATTAATTAATCGTTATCTCTCAATAGCCCATATACAGGACGTATCTATGGCCACAAAAAATATCCCGTTTGAATTTGCAGATCTTATGGTTGAACCGGGAAGCCATGCCAATTGCGAACTTGAAATTGCTCGCCTATATACTCACTCCCCATTATCAGTCTCTGTTGATATTCTGCATGGAAAACATCCAGGTCCAGTATTACTGATCAATGCTGCTATTCATGGTGATGAGCTCAACGGTATTGAAGTTGTACGTCAAGTTATTGAAAAAATAGATTTATCAAAACTACACGGCACTATTATTGCGGTACCTGTCGTTAACGTGTTTGGCTTTATTCATAAATCACGTTATCTTCCAGATCGCCGAGATTTAAACCGTTGTTTTCCAGGCGCAGAACGCGGTTCCATCGCAGGCCGTATGGCGTATCAATACTTTAATCAAGTTGTACGCCGAGCTACTCATGTGGTTGATTTGCATACCGCCGCTATTTATCGTACAAACTTACCACAAATTCGTGCAAATCTTGATAACCCACAAGCAAAAGCAATGGCAATGGCATTTGGCTCTCCGGTAGTGGTTGACGCCAGCCTTCGTGAAGGCTCATTACGTGCCGCAGCCGAAGAATTTAATATTCCCGTGATCACCTTTGAAGCAGGTGAAGCACTTCGCCTTGATGCCCATGCCGTTGGTTCAGGTGTACAAGGTGTATTAAAAGTAATGCAGCACTTAGAAATGTTACGTACGAGCCGCAGTAAAAAAATAGTAGAGCCAATGGTGCCAAAGGCGACACGTTGGGTACGTGCTGATTCTGATGGCTTACTACGCTCACACGTTGCATTAGGTGAAAAAGTAGATAAAAACCAAGTTATTGCGACGATCAGCGATCCTGCTGGTAGTAATCAAATAACAGTGATTGCACCACAAGGTGGCATTGTCATTGGTCAACAAACACTACCACTCGTGAACGAAGGTGATGCTATTTTCCACATTGCGTTTTTTGAAGAACCTGATGGCTTAGTAGAAGAGCAAGTTGAGTCTTATCTTTACGATGCGATTGAAGAGCTTGATGATGATTTAAAATGGGGCATGACCAGCTAATACATCATTATCATTAAAAGATGTCTATAAATAAAGTACAAACAAAAAGAGAAGCATTATTAGCTTCTCTTTTTTATGGTATTTATTTTGTAACTTACTGTTTATTTGCATGTTCGAAGTAATTGCTGATATTTTTCAGGTGTATCAATATCATGATAAATACCACTTGATGCATCTAACTGTAAATATTGCTCTTCACCTGTTTGTAATACTTGTTTCATTTTCGCCGTCGTCGGTAAAGCTAAAATTTGAGGAATTAACGCAGCATCAATTAAAACGGGATGCCCTGTTTGTTGCTTATTACCAGGAAAGACCACTCGCTCATGACGCATTTGCGATAACAGCGAAAATACCTGCGGATCGATACAAGGCATATCGGCATGAGTAATAAAAAACCATGAACTGGTTACCGCTGCAATTCCCTTTTGAATAGAGCTTAACATGCCTTGTTGATAATCAGGATTCACCACCACAAGAATATGTGGCTGATGTTGGTATTGCTGTACCAATTCATCGGCGCGATAACCGGCAACGACTATTACTTTTGAACAAAAGACCAAGGCGTGTTCAATAGCAATATCGAGTAGTGTACTGTCACGATAAGGTAGCATAGGTTTCCATGCCCCCATTCGTGATGACAGCCCCGCAGCCGGTATAACACAATCAACCATGGTGATAATGCCATGAATCACAGTCAATGCCGTTTTTTACTGCGATAACTTCTGCGATCACGGCAATGGCAATTTCAAACGGGGTCTTACTACCAATAGCAATCCCAATTGGCGCATGTAATCGTGCTAATTGTGACTGTGTATATTCACCAATTCGCATTAATCGTTCACGACGACGAGCACTGTTCGCATGTGAACCTAATGCACCAATATAAAACGCATTGGACTCTAATGCTCCCATCAATCCCATGTCATCAACACGAGGATCATGGGCAAGTGCTAACACTGCGGTATAAACATTGGTATAACGCTCAACAAAAGCATCCGCAGAGCACCATTCAACATCAATGCCCCCTTCTGCCGCTGTCCAACGCCAACTTTGACTGTAATTTTCACGAATGTCACACAATCTTACAGTAAATCCCGCTCTCACGGCTAACCGTGCAACCTCTTCACTGACTTGGCTTATACCCAATAATAGTAATTGCCAATGTTGCTGGTAATGCACCGTTAACCAGGGGGAAGGATATAGCGTAGTATCTGTACCACTGACAATATTACGTTGCTCTGTCTCAATATTAATAGCACGAATAAAGGCAGGCGTTTGTTCCGCTGCCGTTAACCAACTATCGACTAAATAACAATCATCAGGGTATAAATGTTCAATTAATAAAGAGATGTGACCACCACACGGCAGTTCATATTGGCTACCATTTGCGGCTAAATGGGTACCATAATCAAACACTTGTAGTGGTTTATCTAGCTCATGTTGTTGAATTAACTTCATAAAAGCATCTTCAATACACCCGCCGGATACCGATCCTGAGCGAATGTCACCATCAGTAGCAAATAAAGCGCCAACAGGACGAGGAGCCGATCCATAAGTGGACAAAATAGTACATAACCACACTGATTTCCCTTGGTGTAGCCATGTCTGACAATCTAATAATACGTGTTTATCTAAGGCATTCATAAGTCGTCTATCACTTTGTTTACTATAACAACAATACCGAAGTTAGCCTGCAATAATGCAGGCTAATCTTAAGCTTAATCGTTAGCTAATTGCTTTTTAACTGCCGCGACTTGCTTTGCGGTGGTCGTTGTTACTTGTGAAGAAAAACGTTTATGCAGATACGTTATCAAATCAGCCATTTGTTGGTCATTTAAGCTATTTTTATATCCAGGCATAGCATAATAAGTTTGATTCTGACTGTAACTTTGTCGCTCAATACCATTATTTAACACAGCTACCGTATTGAAAATATTACTGTTTGCAATAGTCGCATTATTTTCTAACGCAGGGGCCACATTTGGTGTCCCCTGACCATTTTGACCATGGCAACCAGAACACTTATCCATATAAATACGGTATCCTGGTAGTTTAGTATCAAATTGTGATGTAACAAGTGACGTTAACTTAGGTTGTGCCACAGCCGATTGTGGTGGTTGTGTTTGATTCAATAAATAACTGGTTATTGCAGTAATATCATGATCGTCCAGTTGAGTTAGACTATGTTTCTCAACGATGAACATATCATTAAACGCAGTGCCTTTCGGTGATTGTCCTGTTTTTAAGAACTGGGCTAAATTATTAAATGTCCAATGTTCTTGAGCAAGATTTTTTGAGGTAATATTAGGCGCATTAAGATTATTAACTACCGCACCTTCTAGTGCGTGTTGTTGCTCCGTTGCCATCATAAAATTACGCGGAGTATGACACTCACCACAGTGGCCTAATCCTTGCACTAGATATTTACCACGATTCCATAATGGCGTTTTATCCGCGGTAGGTGTAAAGGTCGGTTTATCAAACGCGATAAGATTCCAGACTTTTAATCCCATACGAATATTGAACGGGAACCCAATCCCATTTTCTCTATTCGGTTGAGTCGCAGGTTTGGTTTGCATGAAATACGCATATAACGCGTGCATATCGTGATCGTTAATGCGGTGATACGACGTATAAGGCATCGCAGGGTATAAATTACCTTTAGGTGCAACACCATTACGCACCGCATCAACAAATTGCTGATAACTATAATTACCAATACCGTGCTGTTTATCACTACTAATATTAGTTGAATATAAGGTGCCAAAAGGTGTGTCAAATGCACGCCCACCACCATAAACTTGACCACTATCAATAGTATGACAACCACTGCAATCACCCGCAGCCGCTAAGTATTTACCTTGCGCGATCAATTGTGCCATGTTTTCGGATAATGGCGCTTGTGTATCCGTTGATTCGGCTTGTGCATACACTGCGCCGCTACTTAATAATAAACCACAAATGGCACTGATTTTTAAACTCGGTTTCATTTGACTAACCCCGGCTGTGACAGTACTAAATCTCGCAAACCAACATAGTATTTACGGTAACCAGAACAACGGCAAATATGTTTTTTTAATGCGTTTTCAATCACATTCTCAACCTGTTCTTTATCGACAGGTTGCTTGGCTAATTGCTCAACTAATACGGTTGATTCATTAACAAAACCAGAAGTACACCAACCACATTGAAAAGAAAAATGATCCACAAATGTTTGCTGTACTGGGCTTAATGCTGTGATCTGCCCCATTAAATTACGTTTTGCGTGACCTTCGACGGTACGCAGTTTTTTGCCGTTAAAATTACCAACACCATTGATACAAGTACGTTCCGTATGCGAGCCACCATCGGCATCATCCACAATGATAGAGCAGGCGTGACAAACACCAATACCACAACCAAACTTAGTACCAGTTAACCCTTGATATTCATGAAGAAAATCAATCATTTTCACTGATTCGTCAACATCAACTGGACCGACAACATTACCGTTAATAGTCATTGTTACAGTGATCATGCGAGTGCTTCCTTAATATCATTTGCGGTTACAGGTAAGTGGTAAAAACGTTTATTAGTAATTTGGTAAAGTGCTTCAGTAACAGCCGCGACAATTGGAATCATCACCACTTCAGCAATACCTTTGCGCTGATCAGAGTTATTAAATGGCGGCAAAATAGTATGATTCATTTGCCATACACCCACATCTGTCGCTAATGGCACCTGATAACGATTGAGGTTCCAAGTACCATTACCTGGACCTTCTTCACCTGGTGGTAAGTATTCGTGCAATACATGCCCAATCCCCATCACCAAACCGCCTTCAATTTGACCTTCAACCAACTCTTTAACGATCACTTTACCTGCATCAAGCCAAGTTTGAGTGGCAACAATTTCAACTTTACCTGAGCCTTCTTCAACCGCTAATTCGACCAAGACTGCACAAGGGGCGTAATACACCACCATTGCATTATTTAAAACAGTCGCTGGATAGTTAACATTGCTACGGTCTAATAAATGCCAGCCATCACTGGCCATTAATTTTTTCTTATTCGCATTAGCACCATGGCCATATTTCACTGCCATTGCATCTAATTGATACGTTTTTGTCTGTCCTTCAACAGTGAAATCTGCATCCACCCAGCCCCAACGGTTAAATGTATGCACCATTGCACCGGCCACTAAACCTTGCTGATGAACATGCCGTGCTAACATATCAAGAGGTAATGGCTCCATCCCTTTAGCACTTAACTTACCATCAACCCAAACAGCATCTTCCATTGCACCAAAATCTATCGCAGCCAGATCACCGCTGTAATACAACTTAGTCCAAATAGCTTTTGCCGCAGGCCATAATCCGTATTCAAAAATTACTTTCGCTGCATTTTCTGTTGCTTTAGATTGGAAATAAGCCGACGTTGATGCAGACGATGCATAAGGAATCGTTGGTGTCCAACGTGGATTTTGTTGCATTTTATCTTGGTAGGCTTGACTCATCGTAAATGGTGATTGAGTATTGATCATCTGTAACGGATCCCAACCATGCACTTCAGCAAGGTTGATAGTATCAGCAGGACGGCCAAAATAATCAGCTAAAACAGCTGCTTGTGATGTTTGTGCGCCAGTGCCGATTTCCACCGCAGAAATACCCATCACTAAACGACCGTTTTTATCCATTTCAATATAAGTTGAAGGTGCATCATCACCCGCACCATAATCTTTAGTACAAATGGCAAAACCCGTACCAAAGCGTTTATTTGGATATTTCGCTTCATAGGTTTTACGGCGTTGTTCACGCTGGGTCCACATTTCATGCTGCTGTGCTTGTTTTAATATTTCAGCATAATGTTCAGTGCTGGTTGGTACCGCACCTTGGGTATTCAATTGGCCCGTTTGAATCGTATTACGAAGTCTTAAATCAATCGGATCAATATTGAGCAATTGTGCTGCTTCATTAACCATCATTTCCATGGCTGACATTGTCTGTAACGTACCAAAACCACGCATAGAACCTGATGCGGGGTTTTCAGACACATTGGCAACAGCGGTAATATCATTTTTAGGGAAATAATAAATTGACTGCAATGCACTCGCGCCGACTTCAGCAACAACAGAGCTGAAGTTTTCACGGCCACCGCCATCAAGATCCATGTAACTCACAATCCCTTGGAATTTACCGGTTGTTTTATCAATCGCTAATTGGTTGTGCATCTTAAAAGGATGACGTTTTAAACCTGATTGAAACTGTTGGAAGCGATCGTTCGCCATACGTACAGGATGTTTACTGTACATCGCAGCTAATAAACCGTAATAAGGCAAGATAGAGTGATCTTTACCACCAAAGCCACCACCAATAAACGGGGAATGCACAACCAAGTTCTTCACTTTACCTGCAAGAGGACCATTGTTAAGCATCTTGGTTGCAAAGCCAAAGAAGTTAGCTGGAGATTGCGAAGACGGAATGGTGTGCATGGTCTGAGTTTTAGGATCAAACCACCCATTAAAGCATTCTGGCTCTAAGAACATCGGATCAATAAATTGAGTTTGATAATTACGATCTAACACAAAATTATTATCATCTTTTAAGCTTGCTTTAATATCGTCAGCAACCGCCATTTGTTGCTCTAATGCTGTACCGAGATGATTGGGTTGTGGCCAAAATGGTTTATGATCAACATAATTAGGGAAATTAACACCATTTTTTAATGCGCTGTATTTATCAGGCAATACACCTGCCGTATTACCTTGCTCACGAGTAATACGCCAGACTCCCCACGGATCTTTCTCTGTTGCGACTAAAGGCTGTTGCTTACCATATTTAATAATTTCACTATTAAACTGCAATATATTTTTAGCGCGATGATAAGTAAGAAAATCATCAAAAATAAGTAACATAACAGCCTGACCAATATAATCAGGCATAGCTCCTTCAGCCACTAACATATTTGTGCCATAAAATTGTGGCAATTCAATTTTATCTTTAGTTAATGTTGCTGCTGTAACAATATTACTAGGTCGAGCATTTGCTGATAACAGACTTAAATCAACACCTTGATAAATACGATCAGCACGATCGGCACGAATATAAAAAGCCCATGACTGCTCACTTGGCCAACCGTCAATATCGGTTGATCGTAAATCACGTCCATACACTTTTTCACCCGTCACTTTAGCAATAGCATCACTTCGAAAACGTACTTTAAAATCAGATTTCCAAGATGATGCTAATTCAGGAGCAACTAAACTATTACTCCCATCTAAATTAAGATTAAATCGGGCTAAAGCGGGGACTGTATAAACGCAGATACCAGCAATGATACCATGTTTAATAAAACTCCTTCGCGAAAGTTCCATTGACATGATTAACTCCTTTAACGTTCTCGTTATAATTTTTATATTATTTCAAATCTAAAATTCTATTTCCTGCTAAACCATTACTAATGGAATGGTCATTAACAAAAAATAAGAATAGCGAGTTAAAATTACTATTTACGCAAAATAGATATACCTAGTATTGCGTATTTTATACTTCCGCATCATATACACAACAATGAATTAAAACCAAAAATATGAATACTTATTTAAATTAAATAAAGACAACATAAAAACAACAACAAGGTTTACATTCGATAATTTTTTTTGCTAAACAGACAATAAATAAACTATTTTCACAACGGTAAAGAGATCTTTATTCAAAAAACAACAAATTTCAAATTAATATTGATTTATAAGTTATCAAGTTAGTCTATTAAAGTATCGTCATTTTTATGACGCTCAAACCATATATAATAAAAAAGGATAGGTTATTAAACCTATCCTTTTTTTATCTAGTAACAAATTGATTAATTTTTATATCAATGACGGTATGATTCATAAAGGAACCAGACACGACGCTCTGTTTCATCAATCCAATTATCAATCATACTCACTGAAGAAAAATCATTACGTTCATCACATAAAATATGTGCGGCACGAAGTTCAGCGGCTAATTGTTTATTATCTTCACACAACTCAGCAAGCATATCTGCGGGCTCAACATAGTCAGCATCGTTATCTAAAATGCGCTGCATACGAGCAATTTCACCAATTGAACGAATAGTACGACCACCAATTTTACGTGCACGTTCAGCAATATCATCAGTCATTGCAAATAACTGAGTACTTTGCTCATCTAACATTAAATGGTAATCGCGGAAATGCGCACCACTCATATGCCAATGAAAGTTTTTGGTTTTCATATAAATCGCAAACACATCAGCTAAAATTGCAGTTAATGCGCCACTGATCTCTTTAGTCGCGTCTACACATAGATCTGTAGGTGTGGCTAGAGGACGAGTGAGATGTTGTTTAGCATCTTCAATTTGAACTTCATTCAAGATTGTAGTACTCATCGTCTTATCCTTAGTAATAATTTTGTGAACATCATTACTATAGGCTGTTTGATTTGTATGACAATAGTGAGTACCAGCAGATAAATGCAACCTAATTTTACTTTCTTCTCGATTAATAGTATTAGTTTTAATTCAGTATAATTATAAGTATTTCTATTTTTTTGAAATGATAATTAGATAAAATTTGCTTAAATATAGCCAGCTGTTTACCCTCTAAAAACAGACACCTCAATAATAATGATATAGGTAACACAATGGACAATTCATTTGGATACGCAATTGGTACTCCGGGAATAAAATGGAGCGCCACAGAAAAAGCTGCATGGTTAGCACAAACCACCATTAAACGTAGTTACCTTGAGCAAGTTGTTTCCCACATTCATACTTTAAGTGAAAAATTCGATGTTGAGCAATATGGTGCACTGTCTTACTCACCTGAAAAATATCCACTATTTGTCATTAAGACTCGCCATTGGGATAACGCAAAACCAACGATCTTAATCACGGGGGGTATTCATGGTTATGAAACTAGTGGTGTTCATGGTGCATTAACGTTCTTGGCACAAAAAGCACAACAATACAGTACTGATTTTAATATTATGGTCGTGCCTTGTGTAAGCCCATGGGGATATGAAACGATCAATCGTTGGAATCCTAATGCAGTCGATCCAAACCGCTCATTTTATGCAAATAGCCCAGCAGAAGAATCTGCCGCATTAATGAAGCTCGTTCAAGCTCAGCATACACATTTTCTCGCTCACCTTGATTTGCATGAAACCACTGATAGTGATGAAAGTGAATTTAGACCAGCGCTTGCCGCACGTGATGGTAAAGAATATATCGCCGATATTGTACCTGACGGTTTTTATGGCGTCGGCGATACTGAAAACCCACAACATGACTTTCAAAAAGCCATTATTGATTCAGTGCGCCATGTTACTCACATTGCCCCCACTGACAATGATGGTAATATTATTGGAGAGCCAATTACCCAAGAAGGTGTGATTAATTATCCACTAAAAGCATTAGGTTTATGTGCTAGCGTAACTGACGCTTTGTATACTTCAACGACTGAAGTTTATCCAGATAGCCCTCGTGTTACAGATCAAGAGTGTAATATGGCCCAAGTAGCGGCCATTATTGGTGCTCTTGAATATTTAAAACACCACCAGTCGTAAGCTCTTTTTTATCCACTCTAAAACGCGCTATACTGATTATTTAGTGTAGCGCGAAGGTTTTTATTATGTGCACTTACTTCAATACGATGGACTCCCCCATTGGATGCTTAACACTGTACGCTACTGACCATGCGTTAACAGCTATCCTCTATCAAGATCAAACACCGCAACCTGAAACAGCAACCTATATGCCACAACACCCATTATTAGTTGAATGTGAACAACAATTACAACAGTATTTCACAGGGACTCGCCAACAATTTGATTTACCATTGGCACCTAAAGGCACTGATTTTCAGCAACGTGTATGGCAATCGTTATGCACAATCCCATATGGTGTGTGCTGGAGTTACCAGCAACTCGCTATCTCAATTGGTAATATTAAAGCATGCCAAGCTGTTGGAATGGCAAACAGTAAAAACCCGTTATCCATTGTCATTCCATGCCACCGCGTTATTGGTAAAAACGGTACATTAACTGGCTATGCTGGTGGATTAGATAAAAAACAAACACTGTTGGCTTTAGAGCAAGAGCACGCCTAATTCCAACCGATAATCCAAGTTTGGTCATTTTTTAAATCATGCCAATCAATATCATACAGTTTATTTGTCATTACAGCTTGAATAACACATTTTTCTACTTGCTGATTTTCATTAAATAATACTGTAACTATCTCAAAATGTTTTTCTTTATTATCTACAACCACTTTCGTCCATTTGCTATGAAGTAACGCTTTGGGATTCACTGGATTCGTCATCATTAATTTCCTGACTGAACATTCGTTACTACCCTAACATGCTCACGCTGTAACATACATGCTTGCTCACGTAAAATCTCCGTCAAGGAATCTAGCCGTTGAACCACTATTGATGCCTGATCAGTAAAAGGCAAATCGTCACCATTAGTCACTAAACATGATGGCATATTTGCGCGAAAAGCAGCTTGTAAATCATAAATATAATCACCAACATAGAGTATATTTTGTGGTGCAAGTTGCCACTGTTGAGTAATATCAAGTAAGGCATCTGGTGCGGGTTTTGGTGGAAAATCTTCACGTGAAACAATACGATCAAATTGCAATTGATGGTGCTCTATCTTCAGTTTTGCCGCTTGAATACAGTTACGTGTGACCACTGCGGTAGGTATATTTTGCTGACGAAGATAAGATAGTAAAGCGTGACAGCCGGGCATAATAGATGACTGACGAGCATCTATAATTTCATGTTCGATGACTTTATCTTCGAGCTGCTTACGGTGAGTTGCATCGGGAATATCAGCAATATATTGCAATAGATCGATATCTGCTGCGCAGCATAATTGTTGGCGTAACCAATCAAAATCTAATGCTGAACTTACAAGTGTGTTATCTAAATCAAAAATAACACCACTGATCATATTGTAAGGGATTGGGGTATACATGCCATTCTCCATCATCAATAACGCAATAATAACAGTGTATGAACATATGCACTTGGTGGCAATTATTGACCTTTAATTCAGCGAGTATGATCACGTCTTATGTTATACCTCAAGCTACTTAATAAAACAGTAGCTTGAGATTAAGGTTAAAATCGAATCAATCAATAATACTCACCTTCGATTGCTCATAACGTAACAGATACACTTTTGCTTGTGGTTTGCCCGTGCCATTTTCTCCCCCCACCATCAGGACCCCTGCTGGAGTAGAAAAAGATGCACCATAGGCTAACCCTTGTGGCAATTTCGTGGACGCTAACGCCCATTTACCACCACGGTAAGTATAAATATCCTCACTCCAATGTTTACTTAAACCATCATGAGCAAACCAATCACCTTGATCAGCTTTTGCTCTTGCACCAATAAAATTAGCGCCACCAGCAACAATTAATGAACCTTGATTTATTCCTGCATAAGCGCCAGCAACACCTTCTTGTAATTGACCATTAGCAGCATCAGGTAAAGGTGCTAATGATTGCCAATTAACGTCATCCCCTTTAATGGTCACTGTTTTCACTATTGGTGTGCGTAAACCGGGTTTAATCTCACCACTGATTAGAGTAATGCGATCTTTATCCCCAACCAATGCTGCCCCACAATTTGCTAAATACGGACTGTTGCCTTTTGTCGACCAAGTATTGCTATCGGTATGGTAAATCTGAATAGCTTGATTCCAATGATAAGATTCAGGTGCGCGATCCATAAAATCAGTGACAGTTTGTTGCCATTTTTGGGGTTCGGCTTGTTTATCAATGGCAGTAATAGCACTCAAATATTGATCAAATTGCGGCTTATTATAACCACCAAAAATAGCAATTTCGGTTTGATTAAGAGGATAAGCCGCCGCTCCTAACAGACCCACTGGTGTTTGTGTATTTTGCTTACTCCAAGTGTTATTTTGAATATCGTAAACATAGACGCTATCAAAAATAATGGGAGATTTATCGGTTACCGCAGCTTTACCCGAGCCTGAAAAAATATAAATTTTTCCATTAACCGCCGCCGCCGTTGCTTGATCGGTTATCGGGCCAATAAAATCAGCTAATTTTTGCCACTGAGGCTGACGACTTGCTGTGTCCATCATATAAAATGACTGACCAGCAGTGCCTAGGCCAACATAAACAATATTATCAGCTTGCGCACTAATGCCATTTTTGATCGGTTGCGGTAAATCCGGCCACAATTGTTGTGCAGTAACGCTAGTAGATAAAGACAATAAAGCACACACCATTGCGAATCGAGTACATGATTTTTTCATAACATCTCCCATCAATGCTAATCATCAATACAATCACATCAAGTAGCTACTCACACAAACATTGTTGATGAATTTTAATCACCACTTTTTTAATCATCATTGGGGTCGTAATAACGCACCCTGGTTTATGTGGTTGCTGTGGAAAAATGGCTAAAAACATACCCGGCTTTAATAATAAAGAACTAGTATTTGGCATGGTTTCAACTAACGCAAAATCATTGTCATGATCATAATCAGTTGCAGGAATGCAGTCAGTTAAATTGAGTGACACATCTATACGTTCTTCACCACTGATTAAGTATTGAAAATCAATATATTGTTGATGAACCTCTCCTTGTTTAGCTGCCGCAGCTTGAGTTTCAAAACTCATCACATTAGCAAAAATACGATCACCATCTATCTCATAGCGGCCATTCTCTAACTGTGCTAGATCTTGTGTATTTATAAAATTTATCGCTTGTTGAAAAGCCGCAGGCAATGCATGTAACGGCTGTTTAATTTCACCAAAAATCATTTTCTTATCCTTTTATAAATAAAAAGCGGAAAAGCATCCGCTTCTCCGCTTTGTTTTAAGTTTATTATTCAGTCACTATATTCAGTTCTTCAGCTGACTTACTTTTAAATAATGGGGCCGTGATAAAGCCCACGATGACCACCATTAAAGTACCAATCACACCATAGAAGAAGAAGTTCAGGTCAGTAAAGCCACGTACAATTAACACAGCAACAACCGCAGCAATCACACCACATAATGCACTCCCCGCATTAGCGCGGCGAACAAAGATGCCCAACATAAACAGACCAGTCATAGGACCGCCCATTAAACCGATTAAACTATTAAATGCATCCCATATTTGACTTTCATTACTTTTAATTAAATAAACAGAAGCAGCAACACCTAAAATACCAGCAATAATCGTTACAACTCTTGCCATGTTAAAGCTCTGCTGCATATTTTTTTCTTCGCCAAACCGGTTATAGATATCTACAGTGTAACAAGCAGAAATACTATTTAAACTGCTTGAAATACTTGATTGAGAAGCTGCAAAAATAGCCGCAATAATTAACCCTGCAATACCCGCAGGCATTTGAGAAATCACGTAAAACGGTAGAATACCTCCTGTATTAAAATTCTCAGGTATCAATTGTGAATTTTGACTATAAAAAGCATATAGCGCAGAACCAATAGCAAAGAAGAAAATAGGCACACAAGCAACTAACTTAGCATTAGTGATCAAGGTCTTTTTCGTTTCTTCAATAGAATCAGTCACAATGTAGCGTTGTACTACATCTTGGCTCGCAGTAAATTGCTGTAAACTAGCAAATAAGAAACCTATAATTAATACAGGTAAGGTACTTTCAGTCCAACTCCATTCAAAACTTGAACTTGGGAAATATTTATCTTGTTCAGCACTTAAACGGAATACCTCAGTCACACCGCCATCAACATGAAAACAAATAGTAACAAAAATGACAACTGCAGCGACGGACAGCATAATACCTTGAATCACATCCGTCCAAATAACCCCTTCAATACCGCCAAGGAAGGTATAAACAATACATAACACACCGATTAAAAATACGATCGTCAGAGGATCAATATGTACAAATGGCATTAATGCAAGTGCGGTTAAATAGGTAATAATCGCAATGCGCCCAATATGAAATAACATGAATGACATACTGGCAAACAAGCGCATCTTAATATCAAAGCGACGTTCTAAATATTCATATACTGAGGTTAAATTGAGTTTTCTAAAAAAGGGAATATAGAAATAGAACACTAACGGCAGAATAAGAATAGCCACATATTGGCCGACAAGGAAAGTCCAATCCGAAGTGTAAGCCTTGGCAGGAATAGACATAAAAGTAATCGAGCTTAATGTGGTTGCAAATACACTGATTCCCGCCGCCCAACCTGGTATTCGGCCTCCAGCTTTAAAATAATCATCTGCTGATTTCTGACGGCGAGCAAAATAAACACCAACCAACATGACACCAATTAAATACGCGAACAATACGATGTAATTGATCGTACCAAATGCTTGAATTTCCATATAAGCCTCACCATTTAGGGGTTGAGAGAAGATAATTAATTTCTATATATGATTTTCTTGTCGTGCAAACCAATGAGCTGCACCTAACAAACCTGCATCACCACCTGCCTGAGCGGGAATGATATGAGGTCGATAAAGTTCTGGTTTTTCATTTAGATATTGTTGAATATATTCACAATAATGAGGTGCAAGACCCACACTGCCGCCAATAACCACCGCATCGAGATCTAAGCTAATTGTGAGGTTGGCAATTAATTCTGCGACTGCAGCGGCTGAAGAATGAATAATACTTATTGCATCTTCATTACCGTCAAGTGCCAGTTGATAGACCTGTTGCCCATTACATGGACGCTTAAATAAGGCACTACCAAGTTCACCTATCGCGGTACCTGAGGCCACTTTTTCTATACAGCCTTGACGACCACAACCACACACAGGGCCATTAGCATCAACAACCGTATGTCCAATATGACCACTAATACCCCGAGCACCCGTTTGTAATTGTTGATTCAACACTAATCCACCACCGATACCGGTAGAAATAGTAATAAACAACATGTTGTGAGTATTGTTATTAGGCGTTAGCGAAATAAATTCATACCATGCCGCGGCTTGGGCATCGTTCATTGCATATGTCGGTAATTTTGTAATACGCTGAATATCATCAACTAATTCAAATCGATTTAAACCGCCTAAATTAGCGGGATTTAATGCCGTTAAAATCCCGTTATTAATGATTCCCGTAGAAGCAATAGCAACAAAATCAGCATTCGCGATAAACGGGGTTAATAAAGAGACTAAGGCTGCTGAAAACACCGCGGGCTGTTGTGACTGAGGCGTAGCTATTTGATGACGATCTATAATCTGGTTAGTTGCACAATTCACTAGTGCCGCAGCTATTTTTGTGCCACCAATATCAACCGCTAAACAAACACTCATGCAATATCCTTAACACGTAATTGATCTGCGGTTGCAGCAGTATTTACCGCTTGTTTAAACCATTCGCAGATATGTTCAATACGCGTAATTGCCGAGCCAACAGTGACGCAGTTCGCTCCCGCAGTCATTGCTTTAGCTGCTAATACTGGTGAGTTATAACGCCCTTCAGCCATCACAAAATAACCACGTTGGTGTAAAGCCATGACAAGCTCTAAGTCAGGTTCAGCAGGCACCTCACCTTCGGTATAACCTGATAATGTTGAACCAATAATGTCGGCACCTAATTGATGGCACATATCCCCATCAGCCAACGTTGCACAATCAGCCATTGCTAAACATCCATGTTGATGAATAGCATTAATTAAATTTTCAACTGTTTCTGGACGTTGGCGTTGCGTACCATCAATCGCAATAATGTCAGCACCAGCTGCAGCAAGATCAGCAACATCTTGTACAAAAGGTGTAATTCTTACTGCTGAGTTATTCAGATCTCGTTTAATAATACCAATAATAGGTACAGCCACATGTGGACGTGTTGCTTGTAAATTTGCAATACCTTCAATACGTAAACCCGCAGCACCACCTAAAACCGATGATTGCGCCATTGCCGATACAATCTGAGGCTGATCCATAGGGCTATCATCAACAGGCTGGCAAGAAGAGATAAAACCATTATTTATATGTGCAAGAAGTGTTTGTGAACGCTTAACCATGATCGTTAGCTCCAAAAATATCAACGTTATGAAGTTTGACTCCATAATGTCGATATCATTGGAGTGACGCAATAATGAACTTTTTAAATAGAGATATATTGCACACTCTTTGCCTAAAATAACCTCAAAATCACGATGTAAATCACAGTTAAAAATAATCAATTCGTTGTGATTAATGTTTAATGAATAACCAGTAAGGCTACTTTACCCCCATAAAAAAAGGCCACATTTGAATGTGACCTTAATAGTATTTCTGGTAAAGTTTTAATCTAGCGCTTGGGTTGTTTTATACTTCTGCTGCCGTGTATGTTGAGGATTGTCACGAACCAGCAATGTATAAAGCATATCTAATACAAACAGTTGCGTTATTTTAGTACCAATAGAATCCCCTTGCAGTTGCCCCTGACGATTACCATTAATTAATACATAATCAGACAATTCAGCCAACGGCGATAATGGATTATGCGTCAGCGCCACAGTAATTGCGCCACACTCTTTGGCCAATGCTAACGCTTTAATGGTTTCTTTTGACGTTCCGGAATGACTAATACCAATCGCAACATCATCACTGTTTAATAATGCAGCTTTCATATACATAAAATGATTATTGGTTAACGCATCGACATCAAATCCAATCCGCATAAGTTTATTTTTCGCATCTTCTGCAGTAATGCCAGAGGACCCCACGCCAAAAAAATAAATCCGTTTTTGTTGCTGTAAAGCACGAGCCACCGCTTCTAATTCAGAAAAATCTAATAAATTTAATGTTTCACCTAAGACATTATTGATCGTCTGTTGTAACTTTCGACCGATATGTTCAGCATCATCATCTGCGGTTAATTCGGTATCAAGCATGTGCTTCTCAGTATCATGAGGTGTTGCAACCTCAATCGCTAACTTCATCTTAAGATCTTGAAAACCTTTAAAATGGAGTGCCCGACAAAAACGAATAATACTGGCTTCGCCAACGTTAGCTTGCTGAGCGAGTTCTGCAATTGAAAGTTCAGTCACAGGTTGAGGTTGTGCTAAAACATAATCAGCGATTCGACGTGCCGATGGTGTCAAGCTATCACGTAGACTACCTAACGTATCTAAAATTTTACCCACTTGAATTGCATCTGTTACTGCATTCATACGTTATCCTTGCCATTCTTCAGCTTAGGTGGCGATCTTTATCGTATTATCATTATGAAGTTTTACTCCAAAATCAAATCCAATCATCATTTCGATCCAAAATAACGACAAAAAGATATTTTATAAATTTAAAAAATCAATTAATAGCAATAGATCACAGTTTCTATTAAAAGCCCTAAAAGTCGTTTCTTTTTTATTGCCAACCTAAATTCCACTTCGTATGATAATGCAACTCCAAAAGAATTACACTTTAGAAGTAAAACTTCACAACAAGGATCTGAGACATGGAAAAGCTAACAGGTTTAATTGCAGCCCCTCATACGCCATTTCTAGCTAACGGTGAAATTGACTATGTCGCCATTGATGCTATTGCTAAGCATCTTATTGATACCAATATTGTGGGTGCTTATGTATTAGGTACGACGGGCGAAGGTATTCATTGCTCTGTGGCAGAGCGTAAAGCAGTTGCAGAACGGTGGGTACAGGCAAGTGTAGGTCAACTAAAACTGATCATTCATACTGGCGCGTTAAGTATTGCCGATACACTAGAGTTAACTCGTCATGCCGATCAATTAGACATCTATGCAACTTCAGCTATCGGCCCATGTTTCTTTAAGCCTAATAACGTAACTGATTTAGTTAATTACTGTAAAGCTGTAGCAGAGGCTGCTCCATCGAAAGGATTCTACTACTATCATTCAGAAATGAGTGGCGTAACGGTTGATATGGAACAATTCTTAATTGCTGCTGATAAAGTGATTCCAAATCTATATGGGGTTAAATTTAACAGCACCAATTTATATGAATACCAACGTTGTTTACGTGTTTGTGATAGTAAGTTTGATGTACCATGGGGTGTTGATGAGCATTTCCCTGGCGCATTAGCGGTGGGAGCAATTAGTGCTGTCGGCAGTACCTACAATTATGCTGCGCCTCTTTATCACGACATGATTGATGCTTTTGCTCAAGGCGATCATCAAACGGTGATCAATAAAATGGACAATGTAATTGCACTTATTCGTGTCTTAGTTGAATACGGCGGTGTCGCGGCAGGTAAAACGGCAATGATGCTACATGATATTGATGCAGGTAACCCACGCCTACCATTACGCACATTAACAACCGAACAAAAACAGGATGTTATATGTAAAATGCGCGATGCCATTTTAGTGGCTTAGTTATTTTTCTCCTATAAAGAAGCCAGCAAATAATTGCTGGCTTTTCATCATTTACAGTGTGAATTAAGGCCAATATTACAGTTCAGTATCAATTGGGGTTGAGCGATGGGTATATTCTATATAAAACAAAGTGACAGCAATAAAGGAGGTTAATGCCAATGCTGGAAATAATGAATATTGGGGAATTGTTTGCATTATAAACCCGCCATTCATTGCACCTGAAATCAAAGAACCCCATAAACACAGGTATTGCATCAACCGTTTACGATCACCTTGCCCAACAATTGCCAGTGCCAATAGACGACCAATATTAACTAAATATCCAGTGGCATACGTAAGAGGAATTGATTTTTCTATCGTTAATCGTAATGCGATATTTTGCATCCCCATGCCATAACACAGAATAAAATTAATCGCTAAAAAAGGCAGATAAGACTCCATGATAATGGCAAATATCAGCACAACCGAAACGGAAGCCATCACCACACCTCGGTAAAATCGACGCCCAGATAAGGCAATTAATTCGCCAGACATGGAGCCGATAATAAAAATACCCAAGATTGCAATATAAATGGCTGCTTGAGGGCAATCATGATAACTCAGCATCATTCCCATATGAGTCGAATTACCACTCATAAAAGAAGCAAACACGCCATCCTTTAGATGTAAAAAACCAACCGCATCAACAGTGCCAGCAATAAACAATAACAAATATGGCATTAATGATAAAAAGAACCGCCTTTCATTTAACATTTACTCTGCATATCCGACTATATTTCCATATTATGACTATCAGTAAACCCTTAGCACTCTATTAATCAAAGAGGCTATTTACCCTTGCTAATCGCTATTGTAACCAAATATTTCAGCATAGCTAGCAACTTCAGTTTAGTGACGCAAATCACATAATAAAAATAAAAATCTAACCCAATATTATTGGATTTTGATACCAATGATCAGTAAAAAAGGCAGAAGGATGCTATTTTTTGCATTCAAAACAAGGAATTAAAAAACTTAATCGTTCGCATTATATTAATGCAATATTTTGACGTTATTTTATTTAATAAAGAAAAAAATAAGACAACAACAAGCAGAAAAAAGAGGTTAAGAGAGTAGCGACCAAGAGATCATCAATAAAAATAATAAAAGGTGCAATAACATTATGCTGATTTACTGTTATTACACCCTTTGATTTAACTAATTATGCATTTAACATATCAAGCGCAATAGCTTCGGCAACTTTAATACCGTCGATGCCTGCAGATAAAATACCACCCGCATAACCTGCACCTTCACCACCAGGATATAAACCTTTAGTATTAATGCTTTGGAAATCTTTTCCACGTTTAATTTGTACAGGAGAAGATGTACGCGTTTCAACACCGGTTAACATGCTATCAGCATGTGAAAAACCTTTGATCTTTTTATTGAACGCAGGCAATGCTTCACGAATCGCTTCGATAGCATAATCAGGCAAACTGCTGCTTAGATCAGTGAACTTAACATTTGGCTTGTAAGACGGTTCAACATCACCCATTTGGCTAACTGTTTTACCCGCTAAGAAATCACCCACACATTGTGCTGGCGCATCATAGCTACTGCCACCAAGAACATAAGCATTACGCTCTAGCTTACGCTGCAAAGCAATACCTTGCATTGGATCATTAGCAAAGTCTTCAGGTGAAATACCGACAACAATCGCACTGTTAGCATTACGCTCACTACGTGAGTATTGGCTCATACCGTTGGTTACTACTGACTCAAGCTCAGAGGTTGCTGCAACCACAACGCCACCAGGACACATACAGAAACTATAAACTGAACGGCCATTTTTACAGTGGTGAACCAATTTATAATCCGCAGCACCTAATAAAGGATGACCTGCATTTTTACCAAAACGTGCAGCATCAATAGTTTCTTGTTTATGCTCAATACGGAAACCAACTGAAAATGATTGCGCTTCAAGGTGGACACCTTTGTCATGTAACATCTTGAAGGTATCACGCGCACTGTGGCCAATCGCTAATGCAACGTGCTTAGATGGAATTACTTCACCAGTTGATAAAGTAACGCCAGTAACTTGATTATCTTCAATATTTATTTCTTCAACGCGAGTTTCAAAACGAATCTCACCGCCAAGTTCAATAATTTTACGACGCATCTTCTCAACCATTGTTACCAATTTGTAGGTACCAATATGTGGCTTACTTAGATAAATAATTTCAGCCGGTGCGCCCGCTGCAACAAATTCTTGCTTTACTTTAAGACCCAGAAAACGAGGATCTTTGACTTGACTGTATAATTTACCGTCAGAGAATGTACCTGCGCCACCTTCACCAAACTGTACATTTGATTCAGTGTTGAGTTCACGCGTACGCCAAAAACGGAAAGTATCTTTTGCACGTTCGTGTACTGATTTTCCGCGCTCTAGAATAATAGGCTTAAATCCCATCTGCGCCAAAATAAGTCCAGTAAATAAGCCACATGGCCCCATACCAATAACAATTGGGCGCTCGGTGATATTTTCAGGCGCTTGAGTCACATATTTATAGCTTGTATCTGGTGATGCTTTCACTTGGTGATCGTTAGCAAACGTCGTTAGTAATTGCTCTTCATCAACGTCTTTTAAAGTGATATCTACAGTGTAAATCAGATAAATATCATTTTTTTTACGGGCATCATAACCACGTTTAAAGACATGAATATCAACTAGTTGGTCTTTATTTATCGATAACTTGTTGATGACAAAATCATGTAAAGCTACTTCACTATGATCTAACGGTAATTTAACTTCATTAATACGTATCATTAAGTCCACTAACTCGATTGGGAATGCAATAAAAATATCTCGGAGAGAATAAACCTAGCCGCAGATGATGGTAGATTTATACCTTAGCCAAGTATTATCTCACAGACTTTAGTGTTTATCCCAATATTTGCATTATATTCGCCTCGAAAACATCACGATAAAAAAACAAAAAGATACCTAGAATCAAAAAAGGCTTATGCCATATGATATAAATATCGGCATAAACCTTATTTTTTAATAACCTATAATAAATTAATAGCTATTATTTCACTAACTGACAATGACCAAATGTTTGCGGGTTGTGAAAGTTAGGTTTAGGTGTTTTGGGATCGATCCATGTCATCCAGCCCATATCCAACTTGCCATCGGCTTGTTGAGTGAACTCTGCCCGCATTAAAGCACACAATAATTGCGTTTGTTGTTTATCCTGCCATAGCGCTAAATCAGTCAATGTTTGCAGTGGTAATTTACCTTCCACAACATAACCGCTATCGGTTAAACTTGCTTTGGTTTCTAGACCTTTCCATGTCCAATTACTGTCTAACGATGCGCGTTTTTTATTGGTCATATCATAGCTTGCTTCTGCACTAAACACGCGCGCTTTAGGATCAATTTCCATGGTGTAATAACGGGATAAGTTAGCATCTTTCGCTAAGAAAATTTCAACCCGATCAGAATCTAAAATTGCTCGCTCAGGATCAGTCCCAATAGCGACATTTGCATCTGTAACTGTGTATTGAAAATAGAGTGAATCTGCATTCCACACCGCCTTAAATTCCGTTGCAGGTGCGGGTGTATCACGCCAAGGAAAGGTAAAATCAGTTAACGCTTGGGCTGATTTCCATTCATTATCATGAGCGATACCATCAATAACAGGGGCAACCTTGGTATAATTAATGTTATATACCGCAGCAACAGGTTCAACTGTTGGAGTCACTGTTTCAGCAACCACATGGTAGCTTGTCATACTCGCAGTCACAGCAGCAGCTATGATGACTAACTTATTCATTACAATATCCTTATTTATCGTTTTTCAACTAATCCGCAATGAAGTATAAAAAAGCCGACCTGACGAGCAAATCGGCTTGACGTTACCTAGCTTTCACCAACTTACATTGACGTTATTTTTTTATTTATGACACTAAATCAGCAACAGCGGTGGCAGCTAATAAAAACGCCCCAGCACCGTAGTCAATATTATGTTCAAAGGCGACATCACGTGGGTTAAACGCAGGTAATTGTACCCAACCCATCATGCCGTTATCGTGAATACAGGTTTGTAAGGCCGTCCATGAAGTCTCAACCACTGGCATGTAGATATCAGCGTCAAGGTGACCTTGCTTAATACCCCATGCTAAGCCGTAACAGAACAGCGCTGTAGCACTGCTTTCTGGGGCAGGGAAATTTTCAGGATCGAGTAAACTTGTACGCCAAAAACCATCCGCTTGTTGATATTTAATCACTTCGGCAGCCAGTGAGGTAAATAGCGCCAAATACTTTTCACGCTGTGGGTAATCGTCAGGCATACGGGCTAATAAGCGGGGCACTGCGGCTAATACCCAGCCAATGCCACGGCTCCAGAATACTTTATTACCGTTAGCTTCACGTAATTCACCACCATTACCATCAGGAATATAACGATAATCACGGTAGAATAGCCCTGTTTCAGGATCGAGTAGATGCTCAACTGAATCCCAAAATGCAGTATTCATGTAATCAAGATACTTAGGATCACCTGTGCGTTGGGTTAATGCAGCAAATGCGGGCGGTGCCATAAATAATGAATCACACCACCACCAATCTTTACGACCCGCTTGTGGGCTCTCAACCATAAGATCTAACGCTTTAATGGTTGGCTCTAACGCTTCAATTTGATCAATTAATGGATAAACATCAAGGTAGGCTTGGCAGCAAATATGATCATCAGCAAAACGATCATTAGGCCCAGGACGAAAACCGGTATGGAGAGTATAATTCATTACCCCATCAAGGTATTCATTATCATCCGTTGCTAGCCACGCTGCGGAGACACATGACCAAAATACGCCACGTTCCCAATCCGTATCTTTAATAAAACGGGTTTTACCGCTGCGACGAATCACACTGCGAGTCTGGTGTTGTGCTTGGTAACGATAAACACGCTTCATTGCCGTTAAAATCGTTTCTTTTGAACCTAATGCTGCCATGAAATGCTCTCCTTAGCGTGCTAACCAACCACCATCAACCGCGATGGTGTAACCATTAATGTAATCACTCGCACTTGATGCTAAAAAGACTGCCGGGCCTTCTAAATCTGACGGTAAACCCCAACGATTAGCAGGAATACGCTCTAAAATTGCCGCGTTGCGATCTGCATCGGCACGAAGTGCTTCGGTGTTATCTGTTGCCATATAACCAGGAGCAATTGCATTAACATTAATATTGTATTCAGCAAGTTCAGTGGCTAATGCTCGGGTTAGACCCATAACTGCAGATTTACTTGCGGTGTATGACGGTACGCGAATACCCCCTTGGAAAGATAACATTGAAGCGATATTGATGATCTTGCCGCCATTGCCTTGCTCAACAAAACGTTTAGCAACCGCTTGGGATAAGAAGAACAGGGTCTTTTGGTTAATGTTAATCACATCATCCCAATCACTTTCAGAAAATTGAAGCAGATCTTGACGACGAATAATACCAGCATTGTTAATAAGAATATCAACATGACCCATCACTTCTACCGCTTCTGCAACAATGCTTTCAAGCTTATCTTGCTGCATAAGGTTGGCGGTGATGTAATGGAATTTACGTCCTAATGCTTCAATTTGTGCTTGAGTTTCAGGCGCTGCTTGATGACCAATACCCACAATATCAGCCCCTGCTTTTGCAAGTCCTAATGCCATACCTTGACCAAGACCTGTATTACAACCAGTCACAATCGCAACTTTACCGCTTAAATCAAACATATTCATCGAGTTCTATCCTTGTAAAGTAGCGCCAACGCTAGCCAGCACTACTTGCTAAATAAATTAACGCGTTACGGTGAAAAACTAAGGCTTATTTAAGATCGTTCATCGCGACATGATCCATATCGTGGAAGGTTTGGTTCTCACCTACCATGCCCCAAATAAAGGTATAAGACGCCGTACCCACACCAGAGTGAATTGACCAACTTGGACTGATCACTGCTTGCTCATTACGCACCACGATATGGCGCGTTTCTTGGGGCTCACCCATGTAATGGAACACGATGTTGTCTTGGCTCATATCAAAGTACAAATACACTTCCATACGACGCTCATGGGTATGACATGGCATGGTATTCCACAGGCTGCCAGCAGCCAGCTCAGTCATGCCCATTAATAGCTGGCAAGTTGGTAATACAGAGGGGTGTAAATACTTATAAATAATACGAACATTGCAGTTTTCTTGGCTACCAATTTGCTCTGGTGATGCATCTTCACGGGTAATTTTACGGGTTGGGTAGCTATGATGAGCAGGTGCGCAATTTAAATAAAAACGCGCAGGTTTATCGGCAACGACACTTTCAAAACGAATATCTTGTGCGCCCATACCAACATAAATAGCTTCGCGTGCGCCAATTTCAAAAGTCTCACCATCAACAATCACTAATCCTGGCGCACCGATATTAATCACACCTAATTCACGACGTTGTAAAAAGTAATCAACACCAATCTCTTTACCACCTTCAAACACAATAGCCGCAGTCGTCGGCACGGCCGCACCCACAATAATGCGATCGATATGGCTATAAGTAAGATTAATTTCACCGGCTTGAAACATATTTTCAATTAAGAATTGCTCACGAATACCCGCAGTATCTAATTGCTTGGCATGCTGACTATGAATTGGTTGACGAATTTCCATGAAAAACCTCTTAAATCATTACATTATTCAGTATCCATACCATCAAAATACGGCATAAATACTGACGAATTATTGCTATTGATGCGATGTTGGGTAATACCACTCACCGTCAATTAACGTTGCTTGAATTTCAAATTGCGTATTAAGCACGGTAAAGCTGGCGTTGTAGCCTGTTGCTATCGCACCTAATTGATGATCAATGCCTAAATATTTTGCAGGCACAGCGGTTGCCATCTGAATCGCTTCCCACTCAGGAACATTGGCTAACATAACCATATTGCGAATGGCTTGATCTAAACTACACGTGCTTCCTGCCAAAGAGCCATCATCAGTACGCGCTTCACCATTGGTCACGTTAACCATCTGCGCGCCAAGTTGGTACTTGCCATCATCAAGGCCACCAGCACGCATACAGTCAGTAATTAATGCCATGCCTTGATAGCCTTTGATACGATAAGCAAGTTGCATCATCACTGGGTGAACATGAATACCATCAGCAATCAGTTCAACTAACATATCGTGATAAAGCACCGCCCCTGCACAACCAGGTTCTCGATGATGTAAGCCACTCATACCGTTAAATAAATGCACACCACAATCCGCTCCATGTTGGTGCGCTTGGGTTACTTGTTCAAAATTGGCATTGGTATGTGCTATCGAAGTTTTAATGCCGTTATCGGTTAACCATTGAATCGCTTCATTAGCGCCGTCATACTCTGGTGCTAACGCAACGCGTAATAATGAATCTGCAGCCACTTCTTTTAATTCTGCTAACGCCACAATGGTTGGCGCGGTTAAGTATTGAGTTGGGTGTGAACCACGGTGAGTTGCAGTAAAATAAGGTCCTTCAAGAAAGCTACCTAATAACGTGGCACCTTGTTGTGGCTGCTCACAGTAATTACGCACCACCTGTAAAGCCGAAACAATATTCTGCCACGGTGCGGTAACGGTTGTTCCAACCCATGCCACTACGCCTGTAGCAGGTAATGCTTGAGCTATGGTTTGTAAAGCTTGTGGTGTTGCATCCATAACATCAGCGCCTGCACGGCCATGAATATGAATATCGATAAAACCAGGGACTAATGTTTGATCTTCTAATTCAATCACTTCACAATCAAAAGGTCGGCTATCAGTAACGCATTCAACCTTACCGCTATTCACTACAACATAGTGGTTATAACGGATCCCTGTGGGGGTGAATATACGTTGTGGATGAAGTGCAAAACGCATAATTACAGTCCGTCTTCACATTCAAGTTCAGCTGATTGCGTCATCATATTATTAAGCTCACGACGCATGTCTTTCATGCATGACATACCAATATCAAGCAAGGTATCAACAAGATCGGTTAGATCAGCATCATCACGCTCAAAGGCAGCATTGGCGATCATCGGTAAATTCGCACCACCAATAAGTTCAACATTAGGGGTGTCCATCACAATAGCTAGGGCGCGATTGGCAGGAGAACCACCAGGAATATCAGTTAAAAACAACACTCCATCACCGCTATCCACATCCGCAGCCGCTTGGCGTAAAGCCTGTTCTAGCTCATCGGTAGACATGGTTTCAACAAAATCTACATATGTCATTTGTTCTTGCTCACCCGCGATAGCACGAACAGCCGACTCCATACCTGATGCAAAGTTAATATGCCCTGAAACAACGATACCAATCATGATTCTTTCCTTGAATATAAGGGGGAACGATGCCCCCCTTGAGACTATTGATAATGACAAATATCAATACAAAACAATTTATTAACTACAAAATACCGATTAGATGGCCTATTACACCTGCCGCTAGTGTGCTGAAAATCAACACTGGAGGCTTAGCCCAGAATCCTGTACCTTTCACCATTTTAAGCATGAAGAACACCAGCATCAGTGGCAGAATATTCGGCATCACTTTGTCAAATAATGCGGTCTGTAAATCCACCACCTTCCCTCCCAGTTCGAGGCTGAGGGTGGTCTGCACCTTGATAAAGGTCGCGGAAAGCGCACCAATAACAAAGATACCCATAATATTGGCGGCTTTTGCCAATTTCTCGGTTGAATCGCTCATGTTAACCATCGCGGCAGTACCCGCTTTGTAACCCATGAACATCAAGCCAAAGTAAACCGCAAAGTGAACAATTTGGTATAAGAAGAAGAACACAAATGGACCAGCAATAGACCCTTCCATTGCAATTGACGCACCTAATGCAAGCGTTAATGGCATCAATGTCATGTGGTCGATAGCATCACCAATACCACCTGTTGGTCCCATTCCCGCCACTTTCATTACGTTAACGGTTGATGGTTTTTCTTTGTTCTCTTCCATCGCAATTGCTGTACCTAATAAGAAGGTAAACAGCTTAGGTGAAGCATTGAAAAACTGCAGATGGTTCTTTAATGCTTTCGCCAAATCCGCTTTATTATCACCATGGATTTTCTTCAGTGCTGGAATAATTGAGTAAGCAAAACCACCCGCTTGCATACGTTCAAAGTTGAAGTTACCTTCCATGAATAAACCACGGATTGCACACATCCACAGGTCTTTCTTGGTGATCACTTTTTGTGGCGTGGTATCTTCATATGCATCGATATCATCAACCAAATTGACATGTTCTTGCGTGTTTTTATCGCGAAGTGTTCCCGCTGTGATATCAGATGCCATCTTCAAATTCCTCTGCTTGGTTGTTAGAGCCGCCGTTGTTTGAACCGCTAAAGAAGTAGTACAGTGCTGCAATTGAAGCACCGATTATTGCAACCGCCATAATGGGTAGTTTTAAGTAAGTTGTCATAACGAAGCCAATGAAGAACACCCCTGCCACTTCTTTTGACCACATGATTTTCAACAACATCGCAAAACCAATCGCAGGAACCATCTTGGCACCAATACCTAAGCCTTCTAATAATGCTTTTGGTGCATTTTCATCAATCCAAGTTGCTGCATGTTCACCAAAGTAAACTGTGATAAAAGCGACGAAGGCATACAACAATGCACGTAATGAGATCGTTGTAATCAGAAGCTTATCAATGCCAGCAGAATCACCACGCTCTGCAAAGCTATCAGCTTTACCCATTGTGAATGATGTCATTGCAAAGAAACCGATAACCAACATCTGCATCATTACTGCAATCGGCATACCTACGCCCATTGCCACTTCTGCTGATTGACCCGTCATCACTGCAAACGCAACCGCAGCAATCGTACCCATTGTTACATCGGGTGGCTGAGCACCCGCATTAGGCACTAGACCTAACCAAGCAAGTTCTAACGTCGCACCTGCAATCAAACCAATTTGCATGTCACCCATGATCAAGCCCACAACTGGACCTGTAATAAGCGGACGGTGAATATTCAATGCAACATCGTATTTATCGATACCGCAGAAAAATGCCCACACCGCTACTAACGCAGCTTCTAAAAACATGATTTATTCCTTTTTACACGTTTGGCGTTTGACTATCGCGATTTAAGCAGCGCTGGTAGCCAGTTCAAGTACATTGATTGGTTTCTGATCAGGCGTATTTTGAATGGTACAAGTTACCCCTTTTGCAACCATGCGTTCAAAAGCATTAATATCTTTATCATCAACGGAAACTGTCTTATGAATCTGACGCTTACCTTCGTGGTAGTGCATATTACCGACATTACAATGGGCAATGGGCACACCACCTTCAACTAACCGAGCAACGTCAGTTGGGTTATTACATAAAATAAAAATCTTTTGTTGAGGAGAAGCCTTACCGATGACATCAATTGTTTTTTGGATTGAGAAGAAACGCACTGCGTATTCCCCTCCCGCTGATGCTTTCATTCCAGCTTGCATAAAAGCCGCGTTAGGACCATCTGCTGCATCGTCATTAGCCACTAAAATAAGATTAGCGCCTGAATGTTTACCCCAAGTAATACGAATTTGACCATGTAACAAACGTTCATCAATTCGTGTCCATACAATATTTGGCGTTGTCATGACTGTTCTACCTTTCGTAATTATTTAAATTAATTAGATAAATCGTGAATAGTAACTCCTTGTACTACACGGTTTACTTCACCAGTAGGACATGGGTTATCAGGTGTATTTCCTAACGCTAGCGCACGATGAAAAGCATACATTTGCGCATATAGCATATAAGGGAAAAGTAATTCGATGTCCGTTGCGGCTTCCATGCTAGAAACGCGAATAACATCAGCACGTGTTTCAATCTCATCCGCTTGTGCTGTAATCGCTACCACTTGCGCTGCAATATTATCGCGGCAAATTTCAGCTAACAGATCAAGGTCATATTTACGGGTATATGAATCGTTACTAATGAACACCACAATCATCGTGTTCTGATTAACAATCGATTTTGGTCCGTGGCGGAACCCTAATGGCGAATCGTATGTAGCAACAACTTTGCCAGCGGTTAACTCAAGAAGTTTCAATGCCGACTCTTGAGCTAAACCTTGTAAACCACCACTGCCTAAATAAATAACCCGCTCTAGTTTCTGATCAGCAGTATCCTTTATTTGGCTATTCAAATCTTTGATCAAACCCACAGAACACTTACAAATGCTTTCGATTTCTTTCGTGTAATCGTTGCCATACATTAAAATCGAAAAAGCAGCCAGCATCATTGATGAAAAACTTGATGTCATGGCAAAAGATTGATCATTGGTCTCGGCTGGCATCAGAAGTGCAAGTGATTGCTTATCACTATCGCAACACTTGTATAACTTTCCATCAGCATTACAGGTCAGTACTAAATGAAAACATTCGGTTAATGTTTGATTGGCAAGTTCAACCGCAGCCACACTTTCAGGGCTATTGCCAGAGCGGGCAAACGACACCAATAACGTAGGAATATTTTCGGCAAAACACTGCTTAGGATTAGAAACAATATCAGTGGTTGACATCGCTTCAACACGACGTTGTAAACGCTGAGTCAACCCTAACGCTAATGAACGTCCGGCAAAGGCAGACGTACCCGCTCCCGTTAAAACGATGCGCAGATTTGGGTAACTATAGACATGGTCCATAAAGTGCTTAATTTGTGGTTCACACTCACGCGTAATTGCAGCTGTTTGCGCCCAACAAGCGGGTTGTTGATTGATTTCTTTCGCTGTCCAATAACCAGATAAACATTCTAATTCAGCGACTGAATAACCTAAATATTGTTCCATGTGTTTAAACCTCTGCGATTAATTTTTCAGTACATGCTTGAGAGTAAGCACGTAAAACTTGACGAATAGTGTCTAATACCAACGCTTTAGGATCTGATGAGATTAAGCCTTCACGCAGATGTTGAAATTGCTGTGGCATATATTGACTAAGAAGGGGTAACGGAATATCAACTCGAGATAAATTTCTAAATAAGGTTGCTTGGGCTTGATTAATCACACTATCAGGCCAGTAATAACGCATGCGATCACTAAAGCTAAAGCAACGTGAGAAGCGTTGCTCTGATTCGTTACCATGATAGTATTTTTGCCAATGCTGTGGCGCTTCACACATTTGTGCTTCAATGCATTCTCTTAAATTTGAGCAATGCGCCTTAGGAATAATTTCAGCTTCTATTTCACATAAATTAAATAACGCTTCACGCATAGCAAAAGTTAAAGCTGGGCCCACTTTTAAAATCGCAAAGTGGTCTTGTACTAATTGACGATAAGCGGCATGAGTTTGATAGTCTGTCGAGTGCGCTTCAAATACCATATGGGGAAAATTATCAACCACGCCACTTAATTGATTCGCTTTCTCTGGGCAATAATCAATAACACCAGTATGATCAAATTCAACCCCAGGTTGCACCACTAAACCAACCACACGCGCCCAACAATCGGCAATACCAGCCTCAGTAAATGCACGTTGATGAGTTTCGATTGTTTTCATTGCGGCTTGCGGAGAGGTAACTTCAACAGTATTTAATGTTTCAGCTGCGCCACCAGGTACAGGAACTTCAGTACCAATGACATACACTAAATCACTATAGCCAAAAGATGCTATCGCTGTTTTTTCAGCTATAGCCCCCAAACGAGCGGCACGTTCAGCAACGATATCATCAGAAAGAGGCATCGGATCATCAGCACAAGACATGCTGCAATCGAGGTGGATTTTCTTAAAACCAGCAGCAACATAAGCAGCAATTAAATCATCGGCATTCACCATCGCATCAGTTGCAGTAAGGTGTTGCCAGCGATTAGGGCCTAAATGATCGCCACCTAAGATAAGATTTTCGGTAGGAAAATTGAATTTTTCAGCCATGGCTAATACAAAGTGACGAAAATCAATGGGTGTCATTCCGGTGTAACCACCAAATTGATCAACTTGATTTGACGTCGCTTCGATTAATAAAACTGAATTGTCGTCCAACGCTTGAGAAAATGCCGCTTCAATAACCAGCGGGTGTGCAGAGCAAACAGCATAAATACCATTGTTGCCGCCTGCTTTATGACGTTGAACGAGAGTTTGTAGCGTGTTCATTCATTAACTCCACAATCATCATCTGTGATGTGATCATGGAGTTAAGTCAGTCAGTGCTCTTTTTCGACAATAATAACTTCTACTTTCATTTCACGAAGACCAGCTAAATAATCTTCAGGAATATCTGCATCTGTTACTAAGATATCAATATTTCCAAATTCACGAATCATGTGACAGCTACGTTTACCAAATTTGGTTGAATCAGCTACCGCAATCACTTGTTCAGAAATTTCACACATTAAACGATTGAGGCTTGCCTCTTGTTCACTGTGCGTAGTGATACCAGCTCGCAAGTCAAAGCCATCGACCCCTAGAAAAACTTTATCAAAACGAAAGTTCTTAAGGCCGGCTTCTGCTAGTGAGCCCGAAAAAGATAACGCTTCTTTACGAAGTACGCCACCTGACATTAACACTTCAACACCGGGTGCTGAAGCCAACTCCATAGCCACATCCAGACCATTAGTCATGACAACAACATTTTCCATGCTTTTTAAGCTGGCTGCGATTTCACGCGTTGTTGTCCCTGAATCTAAAATCACAGTGTCACCATGATGAATAAGCTTGGCAGCAGCTTGGCCAAGGAGAGATTTAACTCCCGCATTATGCCGACGCTTTTCATGAATAGTTAATTCAGCAATCACACCTGAGTTAGGAATTGCTGCACCATGAGAGCGTACAACATAACCATTCTTTTCCAAGAAGCTCAGATCACTGCGAATAGTGACACTGGATACATTAAATTTTTCAGCGAGATCCTCGACACGGGCTTTTCCTTCTAGATTCACCACGTTGACGATTTCCATTCGCCTTTCAATTGCACTTTTCACTTTTGTCTCCTTGTGAAATCAACCAAAATTACTTTCACTTGATTTCGAAATAAGCTTACACCTAAAAAATAAAGCCACAATGCACTAAGACAAAACTTTTGATCTCTTTCACATTCTTTCGTTATCTTTCATTGGAACTTATGCATACTTGCGTAAGTGTTTCTATCATATAGAACGAAAGTCAATAAACCAACCATTCATCCTTTCAATTTATAAAATAGAGCTGAAACTCCATAATATTTACTGCAATAAAACAAGTAATTACATTATTTTACTTTCACTTGCTTTTTATGTGATCGATTACACAGTCACTAAGCTTTCGTTAGCTTACGATACGAAGCAAATCAAAAATACATAATCCAATCGTTTATATTTACTATTAATAAGGATTCGTTGATGTCTATCTCACGTAGAGGATTACTGAAAGGTATGGCAGCCAGTGGCGCTGTTGCTGCAACCTTATCAGCCGGCTATACCCAAGCTGCAACTGCACCAACGTTAAGCTCGAAGAAGTCATTAAAAAAGCCCAATTTAGTCATTATTTTTCCTGATGAGTTTCGAGCTCAAGCATTAGGTTTTATGCAGCAAGATCCATCAATGACCCCCAACATTGATAAATTTGCGCGTCAAAGTGCAGTATTACGTCAAGCAGTCTCTAATTTTCCACTCTGTACGCCATTTCGTGGCATGTTAATGACAGGACAATACCCTTATCGCAATGGTATTCAAGGTAATAGCCACACCGGTGTTGAAGGCCAATTTGGCGGTAAAGATTTTGGTATCGAACTGAAGAAAAATACCCTTACATGGTCTGATGTGCTTAAAAGACAAGGCTATAGCATGGGTTATATTGGTAAATGGCACTTAGATGCGCCACAAGCTCCGTTTATCCCTAGCTACAATAACCCTGCTGAAGGACGTTATTGGAATGATTGGACAGCTCCAGATCGTCGCCATGGTTTTGATTTCTGGTATGCCTATGGCACCTATGATAAACACATGACACCAATGTATTGGACCAATGATACGACCCGCGATAAACCTCTACGAATCAACCAGTGGAGCCCTGAACACGAAGCTGATATCGCAATTAAATATCTACGTAATGAAAATGGTCAATACCGTAAACAAGATCAACCGTTTACGCTTGTGGTTTCGATGAATCCACCACACTCGCCTTATGATCAAGTTCCACAAAAATATTTAGATCGCTTTAATGGAAAAACATCTCAGCAATTAAATACTCGTCCAAATGTTAAATGGGATAGCGCTTACCAAGAAGGTTATGGCCCACAGTTTTTCAAAGAATATATGGCAATGGTCAATGGGGTTGATGAGCAATTCGGACGCATTATTGACGAGTTAGATCGCCTCAATCTTACCGAAGATACCTTAGTGGTGTTCTTCTCTGATCACGGCTGTTGTATGGGCTCAAATGGTCAACCGACTAAAAATGTTCATTATGACGAAGCAATGCGCATTCCAATGATCTTCCGTTGGCCTGGCAAGCTTAATCCACAACAAAATGATCTGTTATTTTCAGCTCCAGATATTTACCCAACCATGCTTGGTTTAATGGGCATGGAAGATCTGATTCCAGATACCGTAGAAGGGACTAACTTCGCCAATACATTACGAGGCGTTGAAGGTGATAGTAAGCCAAGCTCTCAATTTTATACTTTCATGCCTTATGGCGGTCAATCATACGGACGCCGTGGTATTCGCTCGCAACGTTATACCTTAATGATTGATAGAAAAATTGGTAAGCCATTAACCTATGTGCTGCATGACAATCAAATAGATCCATACCAAATGGAGAATATTGCGGCCACCAATCCAATGCTTATCGACAAATTAATTACTGAAGAATTAATGCCATGGCTTGAGCACACTGGCGATCCATGGCGACCAACAACGGTACCAGCACACACTGCGAATGCTTATTTATAACCGTAGTCATAACAACGCGTAATACCACTTTTTATTATTTTTTACGCTTTCTCTATTGAACAGAGAAAGCGCAACAAAACTCATACTAATTAAGGACAATCTATGAATACCATCACTAAAGTAATCCTTGCGACTACCCTTTTTTCCGCAACCAGTTTTAGTTATGCCAATGATTACAAAACAACGATTGAGTATCGTCATGAGTACCGTGATGGTACCAACCGTCATGGCGATCGTATTAAAGCATTTTTAGATACGGGTAAGAATATTGGTTTTGAATTAGACGCGCGTTATAACAATGACCAGCAAAATACCATGTTTGACGGCATGACAATGAATGGCTCTGAGTTTTCAGCGTTTTACTACAAAAAGCTCAGTGATAATATCGTTGGTATTGGTGGTCTTTCACTTGATTTCACACCTGATGGTCTGGTCTATGTTCCTTACGCACGTTTAAACTACCGCTTTGATAACGGTATTCGTGTTCAGGGTCGTTATAAGTGGAAATTGTGGGACTACAGCATGAATAATGCGGCGGGTGAGTCTTACGTATCAAAAATTCAAGAAGTTGATCTATGGTTAGGCTACAACACCAATAATTGGGATTTCCAATATGAATTTCAAATTTGGAAAGAAATGGAAAGCGCAGCTCAACCACAATTTGATAATAAAGACACCAACTACCTACATAATTTCCGTTTAATGTACACCTACAAAACAGTAGAAGGCACAATGTGGCGTCCATTCGTAGAAGTGGGTAATGTTAGCCAAAGTCGAGTAACAGACAATCGTCAAACTCGTTACCGTATGGGTATTAAATACACATGGTAATAATCTAAACTAATAACAAACAAAAAATGCCAGTGACTTATCATCACTGGCATTTTTATTTTATAGGGTTTAGGTTTTTAACTGCTATAAATTAATGAGTTGATTTTCCACGGATCTTATTCACGATAGTGACAACAATCACCACGATAGTACCCGCAATCACACCCACAACGCCATTCAATAACGGTGTCATAATACTATGAGAACCAGGAAAAACAGCCAATTGTGCTATATGTTCTACCACTGTGTGTATTTGTGGAATGCTATGAACCACAATCCCCCCTCCCACTAAAAACATCGCAATAGTACCAACAATCGCTAATGTTTTCATAAGGTAAGGTGCAACATTCACTAATAGCGAACCAAAGCTACGCTGTAAGCCTGCGTCTTTACTGTGATTAACCAAATACAGTCCCGCGTCATCCAGCTTTACAATGCCAGCAACTACACCATAAACACCGGCTGTCATTACAAATGCAATTAAACTCACCACTATAGCCTGGGTTAAAAACGGGTGATTTTGTACAGTTCCAAGTGCAATCACAATAATTTCAGCCGACAAAACAAAATCAGTTCTTATTGCACCTTTTATTTTGTCTTGTTCATAAGCGACCAAATCAATCTCTTCGGTTGCTACTTGTTCCTGCGCTTGTTGTGTTTCTTCATCACCATGAGAAAATAATTTCTCTGCAATTTTTTCTACGCCTTCAAAACATAGAAATAAACCGCCAAGTAATAACATTGGCATAATTAACCATGGTGCAATAACGCTAATTAATAATGCCGCAGGGACTAATATTAATTTATTTTTAAATGAGCCTTTAGCAACGCCCCAAACCACAGGTAACTCTCGCTCAGCGCGGACACCAGATACTTGTTGGGCATTGAGCGCCAAATCATCACCTAATACACCAGCGGTTTTACGTGCTGCCACTTTGGTCATTAATGCAACATCGTCAAGAACGGTTGCGATATCATCAAGTAATGTTAATAAACTTGCGCCAGCCACTGCATACTCCTCACTAAGAACCCATACGGTTCTAAATTAATAATTTCGTATTTATAAATATAATAAACGGATTAAAGACATTGTTTGTAACCAAGTATTACCATTATATACTATTTACTCCAGTTAATTTTCAATGAGAATAGTTTGGTTTTACCTCACTAAATTGCAGCGATAAGTCATTAATAAATAAACTAGAATAATAATAAAACACCCCGTAATTATGCTGGCTTAATTATTTAAATATTGGTTTTGCGGCGCAATAATCATCTTTCATGATAACGATAAATCTTTTTTGTTTGCGCTAAAAACGATTCAATTGTCTAATCGCAACGCACCCATCATTGGTTTGAGGTGTAGACTGAGATTGCATCGGGCATTCTTATTCCCTGTCATACTGTGCTTGTTGTAACAGCACTACCTTTAAGGGTAATGACAATGAAAACTCTCGCAGCATTATACTCGAGGGCTTTTTTTAGCCTCAATAAAGTATGCGATAACGCAATAACTAACGCCAAACCTAATCAATCAAGAAGAACATCCCGCTTGTTCATGACTTGCAATGATGATTCCAGCTCAGGTAGTCCCAGAAGCTTGTAATTGAAAATGCTATACGCTCTTTGTGGCGTCATTAGATTTCAATAACAACATACTTTTATTCTGACCATTATCGCGTCAGGCATCACACTATTTCGATATTTACTGCAGCCACGCAGGGATGTTTATCATCTGTACTTTATGGCTGGCGTATTTTCGCTCAGGAAGAGATTAAACAATGAGTGATTGGACAATTAATAATGCCCGTAATGTTTACAATACACCTTACTGGGGTCAAGGTTACTTTGATATAGCGCAAGACGGTTCTGTTATCGCCCGTCCCGATGTTAATAACCCAACCAATACTATTGGGCTATCACAACTTGCTGATGAATTAATTGCGGCAGGCGCGTCATTGCCAGTGTTAGTTCGTTTTCCCGACATTCTTCATCATCGCGTTGACAGCCTCTGCGGTGTTTTTAATCAAGCCATTGAAAATTATGGCTATCAAGGTGATTACCTTGCGGTTTATCCAATCAAAGTTAACCAACAGCAAGAAGTGGTTAGCGAGATTTTAAAAAGCCAATATGCCAAACAACAACGTCAATTAGGTTTAGAAGCGGGCAGTAAGCCAGAGCTTATGGCTGTGCTTGCCATGGCACAAGAAGCAAGTTCGGTGATCGTGTGTAATGGCTACAAAGATAGAGAATACATTCGATTAGCTTTAATCGGTGAAAAGCTAGGTCACGAAGTTTATATCGTGCTAGAAAAGCTCTCTGAACTAAACATCATCTTACAAGAAGCAGCTGAGCTTGGTGTAACACCTCGCTTAGGTATTCGTGCTCGTCTTGCCTCTCAAGGTAAAGGCAAATGGCAAGCTAGCGGTGGTGAAAAATCTAAATTTGGTTTATCTGCATCACAAGTATTAACGGTTGTTGACGCTCTACGTCAACGTGACATGCTTAATTGCTTGCAGCTATTGCACTTTCATTTAGGCTCACAAATCGCCAATATCCGTGATGTACGCAATGGTGTTGGCGAAGCTGGTCGTGTTTATGCTGAACTTAAAAAATTAGGTGCTGGCATTTCTACCGTTGATGTGGGTGGCGGTTTAGCGGTTGATTATGAAGGAACACGTAGTCAAAGTAGCTGTTCAATGAACTACAGCATCAATGAATATGCAAACAATGTAGTCTATGTTTTAGGTGATATTTGTAAAGAATACAATATGCCTATGCCGCGTATTATTTCCGAATCAGGCCGTAATCTAACCGCTCATCATGCGGTTTTAATTACCGATGTAGTGGGTATTGAAAGTTACAAAGTAGAATCGATCAATCCCCCCGCTGAGGATGCTCCGCATATTTTGCATAATATGTGGCGTTCTTGGAAAGAGCTAACCGAACATACCGATCACCGTTCATTGGTTGAGCTTTATCATGATAACCAAAGTGATTTAGCTGAAGTTCACTCTCTCTTTGCCGTTGGCATGATCAGTTTTATTGATAGAGCATGGGCTGAACAAGTCAGTTTACGTTTATGTCATGAATTAGCTCAAACACTGTCAACCCAAAACCGTGCTCATCGACCACTGTTGGATGAATTACATGAACGTTTAGCAGATAAGTTTTTTGTAAACTTTTCTCTATTTCAATCATTACCAGATGCATGGGGCATTGAGCAAGTATTCCCTATTTTGCCATTAAGTAATTTGAATAAAGCCCCTGAACGCCGTGCCATTATTCTTGATATCACCTGTGATTCCGATGGCACAATTGATCAATATGTTGAAAACCAAGGCATAGAAAGCACCCTACCCGTACCAACATGGAGTGATGAACAGCCTTACCGTATCGGTTTCTTTATGGTTGGCGCATATCAAGAAATTTTAGGCGATATGCATAATTTATTTGGGGACACCGATACTGCTGTTGTGCGTTGTACTGCAGATGGTCACTATAATATTGAGAAAATAGATCGTGGCGATAATGTCGGTGATGTATTACGTTATGTACACTTAGATGCTAATGAATTCTTACGTCAATATCAGCTAATGGCAGAGCAACATCTTGCTGAAAATGAACGTGAAGCAATTCTTAAAGAACTGGCCGATGGGCTTAAAGGATATACCTATCTAGAAGATGTTCGCGCTATTTAAGACTAAAAACTTAGTCGCCCTATTTTAGAACACCCTATTACTATAAAGGTAGTAATAGGGCTTTTAGTGGGCCTTCCGCCCTATATTGTTGTTGGAGAAAACCATGGCAACACTCGCTAATTACCCAGATTATTCTTTATACGCCAACGCTTTTGGCTTTTTACGTCAACCATTAGATTTTTCGCCAATGTCCTCTGATGCTGACGTTATTATTACTGGTGTACCGTTTGATATGGCAACCACGGGTCGTTCTGGTAGTCGTATGGGACCGGGTGCAATACGCCAAATTTCAACCAACCTCGCATGGGAAGGTAAACGTTGGCCGTGGAATTTTAGCCTTTTAAAATCAATTAAAATTGCCGATTGTGGTGATTTAGTATTTGATTGTGGTGATGCTGGTCAAATGTGTGAGCGCTTAGAAGCTCACGCAAGCGGCTTATTAGAACAAGGAAAAACACTGCTTACTTTTGGTGGTGATCATTTCATTACTCTGCCGTTATTGCGTGCTCATGCTAAACACTTTGGCAAAATGGCATTAATTCACTTTGATGCCCATACCGATACTTACGATCAAGGCAGTAAATTTGATCATGGCACGATGTTCTATCATGCACCTAACGAAGGATTAATTGATCCGACACATTCGGTGCAAATTGGTATTCGTACCGAACACAGTGACAAACTAGGTTTTAATGTTATCTCAGCCGACACCGCCAACGATTGGAGTGTGGCGCAGATTGTTGAAGAGATAAAAGTGACCGTTGGTAATATGCCAGTTTACTTAACGTTCGATATTGATTGCTTAGATCCGGCTTACGCACCAGGTACAGGTACGCCTGTTTGCGGTGGAATAACATCAGATAAAGCGCTAAAAATCATTCGTAGTTTACAAGGCATTAATTTGATTGGTATGGATGTGGTTGAAGTATCACCTGCATACGATCATGCCGATATTACAGCATTAGCAGCCGCAACTATTGCCACGGACTTATTGCATCTTTGGGCGACACAGAAACAATAAATCATGCAATATGATAGTCACGTAATAGGGTAGCTACGTAATAACATAAAAAAATGCCAGTATTTTGATGATTAAAAATACTGGCGTTAATTTATAACTCGATTAAGAGTGGCTATAAAAACAAAATACTGCCCCAAATAATAGCCACCAGCACTAACGCAACAAAGACCGCAGCCGAGCCAATATCTTTTGCTCGACCACTTAATTCATGACGTTCAGGCCCAATACGATCCACTACGGCTTCAATCGCTGAGTTAATCAATTCAGCAATAACAACAATAAATAACGAGCTAATCATCATTAATCGTTCAATTTTTGTTACTGGCATAAAAAATGAAATAACAGTCATCACAACTAATAAAATACTTTCTTGTCGAAAAGCCGCTTCATTAATCCATGCCGCCTTTAAACCTTGTATCGAATATCCCGTCGCATCAATGATACGTTTTAAGCCCGTAGCACCAGGTTTCATCGTTAACTCTCTTTATTTTTTATTATAAGTAAATAACTCACTTGCGGTAAATAATACCCTTTGAGCAATGAAATAAAAGCAAAAATAGTCTTACTGCACTTTTTACTTATTATTTCGTCAAAAAGCCCTATTGCCGACACTGAGCAAATATATCTAATTTAGCATCGTAAACTTTTGTTTTAACATCCATCATCCCCAATAATGAATGGAACAAGTTATCCTGTGAAAAACCACCAGCCGTTGCTTCACGTTGTAAACATTGACGATTTATATGCTGACTGTGTTGATAAGCAGGTGACAACCATAAAATTAATGGCACCGTCGTTTGTTCTTTTGGCGCAATGGAATACGGCAACCCATGTAAATAGACCCCATCTTCACCTAATGATTCACCATGATCTGCCATATAAATCATGGCAGTATTGGCTTTACTGTCATCTTGTTTAAGTATATCAATCACACTGCTTAAAATATGATCGGTATATAAAATCGTATTATCGTAGGTATTTGTCACTTGCTTACGACTACACTCTTGCAAATTACTGGTATTACACGTTGGTTTAAATATTTTAAATTCAGGTGGATAACGGTCATCATATGTTGGACCATGACTACCAATAATATGCAAAACAATAAATGTATCTTGTTTGGCATCATCAATTTGTGCCTGCAAATTTTTAAGTAAAACCGCATCATAACAAGTACCATCATGGCAAAGCTTAGGATCAACATCTGCATTAATAACAACATGCTTCACCCTATCGCACACCCCTTTACAACCACTATCATTGTCTTTCCAAGACACATCAATACCTGCACGTTGTAAAATATCCATGGCGGTATCTTGATGACGTGCAGTGATAGCATCGTAATTGGCTTTATTCATCACAGAAAACATACAAGGTAATGATACTGCAGTTGCCGTACCACACGATTTTACATTTAAAAAACTAATAACATTACGTTGAGATAAACCTGGGTTAGTCTCTCTAGCATACCCATTTAATGAATAATTCATTGAACGAGAAGCCTCACCAACGACCATTACAACAACATTATGTTTATCACCTTGATGGGTATTTTGAGCATCTAATCCAATCTGAGTAAATGGCATTTTAGCTTCAATGAGCTGGTATTTAGTGTAACGGAAAGTGGCTGAAATATAATTGGTTGGATTAATCAGCGCTTTAATTTCAGAGTGGTTGCGTACTAATGACGCATAATCTTTATAATAACCCGCGGCAATAACAACAATAACTAATAACGAAATAATAATACTTAAACTACGAGCAATTAATTCTTTTACTACAGAACGATAAATAACCTTAATTCGACATAATATAATTATAGGAAAAAGAGCAATAACAACAATCCATGCAAAACCAGCCATAGAAAAATAACTGTTCGCTTCGGCTGAGTTTGTTTCAAATACATTAACAATCATGCCATAGTCAAAATACGCCCCATAGTTGTACATGGCATATGTCGCTAAGCTTGAAAAGAAAATCATTATTACGAGTAATGGTCGTTGTATCCATGGCCATAATAATAGATTAAAAATAATGTTTAATGCTGCAATAATAAACAGTGGAATGGTCGCAATAAAAACCACATCATTAGTGCTGCTTTTTAGAAATAATTCACTTAAATGTTTCCATAAAGCAATGTTTTGTATCGCAGCAAAAAAGACAGCAACGAGTAATATATATTTGATGCTGGTTAAACGAAATTTCATTATGGAGTATTCCTAATATTTCATAACGATCACATAAACTACCAGCACATTTGTGGTGAAAAACCGCTGGTAAGCATAAAGCCAACCGTGGCTATCATTGTTCCATTTAAGAGCGATGATTATGCCTATAAAGATAACTAATAGACATGCATCTAAACAATATGGTTTGAAGCATTAATGAAAACATAGATTGATATAATAGTAGCTCATTTTTTTATATTTATGAAAACTGTTACACTAAAAGCAGTAAAGGAGAATACTGTGAATACACCTCAACCTATTGATAAACTTGCTTGGCTTCATATTGACCAACGAAAATTACTGGCTGTACGTTCATATGGAAAAGCACTCTATTATATTCCTGGCGGAAAACGTGATCCTGGTGAAACGGATGCTCAAGCATTAATACGAGAGATACAAGAAGAGCTATCCGTTGATCTCGTGCCAGAATCGCTATGTTATGCCAATAGCTTCCAAGCGCAAGCCCACGGTAAAGCACAAGGTATAATGGTTAACATGACTTGCTACTATGCTGAATATAACGGCGATCTATTACCAGCCTCTGAAATTGAAGAAATTCGATGGATCAATACTAATAATACCGACATTAGTTCAAGTGCAACATTAATGATCCTCGCATATTTGAAAGCACAAGATTTAATCGATTAATATCCGCCAAATTCCGCTATTGGTCATGATGAAATCATCTATATAAAAAACGCCAATACACTGACATGTATTGGCGTAATTTAAAGGGGTACAAGGGGAAAAGTACCCTGCTTCTACTCAATAAAGCTTGTATTCAGTAAAGCTTAGTTGCTCTATTTTAGAAAATCATTGTAAAGCATATATAAGTGCGCTGAGCTCCAAGAGAAATTATTCGCACCTTGTACGGCTCCCGTTTCTGGGTTGTAGTTTTCTTGAATTGGACGATCAAGCGTTAGACCTTCTGCATTTTTAAATAGCTTATTAACCATCTCATTCGCTTGTGCGGTATAACCATAGTTCGTCATGCCTTTAACACCAAAATAGAATTGATCAACCCACACACGGCCACGCCAATAAATATCTGCACCATACGCTGGGTTATCTTTTGCTGCTGTACCTAATGGCACTTTAGTATTAAATTTCGTGGTATCCATCATGTTTTTCACAACAGCAGCGGCAGTCATATCATCAGCCGCACCATTAAACAGTGGTGACCAACCTTCCGCCCCCATACCACGCGCAACAATCGGATTACCCGCACAACCATTATTTAATTGCGCAGCTTCAGTAGGATTTATATTAATGTCATAGTAAAAACCAGTGGTGCTATCAAACATACATTGATTAATGTAGTTTTTCGTTTCCACTGCTTTTGCAGTAAAATCAGCCGCTGCATCATTACGACCTAATGCAGTCGCAATTTGTGCTAAGAATTTATTATCGCTGTACCAGTATGATGCTTGGTCAACAGATTCTTGCATTAGTGAATAACCCACTAATTGACCACTATCATCACGGTTTTCACTAAACTTAACCTGCCAATCTTTCTTCGCTTGGTTTAATTTAGCCGTATTATCTTCATTCGTATTGGCATACGTTACTTGTTCACCATTCACAGCATAAGTATTATCAAACCCATGTTGTTTATGAGCATAACGACCAAGCTGATCAATAAGTGCAATTTCACTAAAGTCAGTTAGACCTTGAGCATCAGCAATAGTATCAATAAAACCAAATACTGCCGCATCATCTCGTCCTGATTCCCATGACGCAGCGGTTTGTGCTGGGCTATGGATATCAATATAATTAAATGATTCTAATAATTTATTATATTCAGTAATACCTTTAGCTGGAATCCAGTTATCAGGATCAGCCGCCGTTTTATATTCATAAATTAATTGTCCATCTTCAGTTGTATGCGCAGGATCAACCGCGGCACCATATTCAGGAATACCGTTACTATTGGTGTCACGCGCTGTTAACCACCAGTTATGGTAATCAACTAATTTAGGGTACATCTCTTCCAACCACGCTTGAGCATCATCAGCACGGTTATATTTATCTTTTAAGGTTGTATAAACTTCCCACACCGCCCATGACGCTAATGATGGTTTAGTATTACGTTCATTCCATGACTGCGAATCATTCATTTCAGTTAAACCAAGCGCATCACCACGCTCTTTAGACATGTTCATACCAACCACATCCAGTAGATAGCCTTTATCATAAGGACGTAATATATCGTCGGCTTTTACTTGATGTTCAAACACGGTACGAATGTTATTCATCGCTAAATCAGGGTTAAAATGTGCCATCGCATACGCTTGTTTCCAGGTATCCCACGGCCATGTTAAGTTACCAGAGAACCAACGTGCAGTTACTGATGGTGTCACCGTATCGTAGCTAACAAAACCAGCAGGGCTACGCCAGTTACCCGTTAAGGTTTCTATCGCTTTAACAGCAACGCGCTCTTGTTCTGAGGTCGCATTTTTATTAACAAGACCATTAGTTAGATAGTTTTCCCAACGGGTAGTGCTTGCGTTGATGTAATGGACTGGGTTAGACAAAATATCTTTAACAATTGGCTGTTCTTTTTGCCATTCTGCTGCGGTCAGCGTATGACTAAATACGGTATAAATAGTTTTATTAGCAACAGCACCAATATTAGCCACTGATTGGTACTCTAAACCATTAATATGGGTGTCTGCGGTGATGTTACGCTGAATATTAAACGCAGAAGATCCACTGGTACGCACCATCCATGAATCACGTTCTTTACCAAAAGCAATATCAATGTCACCGCTATCATTCGATGTCATTACACGGGTCAAATTAGGTAATTGTTCAGCAACCGTAGACTTGTATTTAGGATCAGGTTTACCATCTTTGGCATAATAACCGTCAACCAGTTTACCGTCCCACACGAGTTCTAAATTTTCACCCGTCGTATTAGTAATAATCGTTTCAACAATCGATGAGCGTGAAGATACAAACTGTAACTTCATTTCAACTTTAATACCGTCGGCTGTCATTGTTTGAATTAATGCGCCCGGAATACTATGAGCCTCCGCGCTAAAATCTACTGGCTGACCTGCTTTTAATATTGATAACTTATCAAAGTATTCGGCGACAGAGGTATTATATTCTTCAGTAATAGCTGTCGCACCAAAGCCACCTTTATTTTCAGGGTGTGCTTTTAAATCCGGTAATAAATGCCCATGCCATGCACCGTCATCATGCAGTGGTGTATACGCCATATGACCACCGACACCCACTTCAGCTAAATGTTGAGGTGTCCCAGTTCGATCAAGAATATTCTTAAATTTCAATGCTATCTGTGGTTTGTCTTTCTCTTCACTGATTGAATTTACATTATCATCAGTATTACACCCAGCAGTAAACATTAACGAACTCACAGCCGCTGCTAATAAGGTTTTTTTTGCTACCGTCGATTGTTTAATCATTTAAAATCCCCCGAGATTTAATGATGAGCTGCATCTTATAATTATTCGTACAGCTATTTTTTTATGGGCAGAATACAACCCGTACTCTGCAATTGCGGTGGATAATAAAGGTAAAAAAAACAACTAAAATTGAGGTAAATCACGTTTATTATTTTACTAAAATAGAGCACAAAAAAATGACAGAAACATTTTGTAACACTTTTTATTAAAAAAAGAGCTTATATAGGAAGGAATATCACACTATAAAAACAAGACCTAAAAGGAATAAAAAATTCAATTATTAATAAGCTTATAAAATAAGCGTGAGGCTATTATTTATCCTGAAAATCATGTGATGCTGATACAAAAAATCAGTTCAATAAAGAAGATGAATGCGATCCTCTATCCAAAAAAATAATAACACCCCCCAAAAGCACTTTATGTAACTTTTGTAACCATTTTTAGTAAATAACGTAACAGTTAAACAATCATTTTTTTAATGAAAATGTGAAGTTCATCACTGGCAAAAATGATCACCAACGTACAACTATTACGTTTATTTTATATATTAGTTATCTCTGTGACCGTTTTTATTGAAATACATGCTATATAAAAAATAAAAGCCGAGTATTTTACTAATACTCGGCTTTAAGATAAAAACATAATGATGTCTATCTATTTAGTAAATTTCATTGATATCAACATCATAAATTACGACGTTTGTTTAGTTCTTCAATTACTGACCTCGGTGCTACTTTTGCTAGCTCCACGATACATGCATTCGCTTTTTCATTACCATGTCTAATATAAATATCACACAAAGCATACAGTTGTTCTGGTGCACCAGAAATCAAATAGGCTTTTTCAAATGATGCTATCGCTACAGTTACATCAATATCTTGATGTAACACACCATTAAGATACCAATAATAGCTATTATTATTCGCCAACGAAGTGGCTATTGTCATTGATTCAGCCGCTGATTTTTTTTGCTTTAAACGCACTTGAGTCAATGCTTTTGCATAATATAGACTCGCATCTTTTGATAATTGCTTAGTGGCTTTATTTAAAACAACCAAAGCCTCTTCATCTTGATCTTGAGCACGATAATTATCAGATAAATTCAGCCAAATTTGGCTATTTTGCGGATCACGTATGACTAATTGTTGATAAATAACGTCTGCTTTTTTCCAGTCACCATGCCAACGATAGGCATCAGCCATTAACAACTGCTGCTCCGGTTGATGCTGCAAATACGCGACAAGATTCTGATATGGCGCTTCCATTTTATGTTTCTGATCGGTACTCATCGCCGAGTAATTACGTAACAAATTTACCGTAGCAGCCCGACGAACACTTAACTCTGGATCATTTAAAAGTGGTGCAAGCAGACGCCACCGATGTTCAAATTTATATAAGTTTGCCCCTGTAATTGCGGCTTGACGAAGAACAGGGCTCGGTTCTTTCAAAGCACGAGCAACAGCAACTAAACTGTTTTGATTAGGATATTGAGCTAATTGACGCAGTGCTTCGGCGCGTTTTTCAATCGTTTCATTTTTATTTTGAGCAATATATGCAAGTTGTTGTTCTATTGGCATATTCTGAACTTGATTTGCAGCTGTCGCATCGATGGCAGCATAGGACGGAATAGAAAAGCTCAACACTCCCATTAATCCTATCACTGCATATTTTTTTATCGTATTAGTCACTGATAACACTCCATACTATAACCGTCTTGATCTACCGCTATTAAGCAGAGAAAAATATTAAAATTTAGTATGATAAACAGCCGCACGTTGTGCTTGTAATCGCTTGGCATCACTGTATTTACCTTGCTGCACCGAATGTCCTAACATATTCAATATATAAGCAATTGATTTATCTGCATGAGCAAAGAATTTTTGCCAACCCGCACATAAATAATTTAACCCCGGCTCACCGCCTTTGGTCTTTATGAATCGATTTTTAGGACACTCACCATGACAAGCAAACTTATACTCACACTGTTGGCACTGTGTTGTCAGCGTTTTCGCTTTTGCAAACCCAAATTGTTGTTGCTTACGGCTATAAGCCAATTCATCTAATTTCTGATGGTGAATATTGCCAATTTTATATTCAGGATAAACGTAGTGATCACAAGAGAACACATCACCATTGTGTTCCATTGCCAAACCTTTGCCACAAATTTCACCTAGCGTACACAATGGGTTTTTTCTCCCCATCCATGTCTCCACACTAGCTTCAAAATATTGAACAAACACTTTACCTACATCGTTCTTCGTCCATTCATCAAACACAGCAATTAAAAAATCACCCCATGCTTGATCTGACACGCACCAAGGTTCCATTATTGATTGCTTATTACCGGGTATTAAACGTTTATCACCTTGACACAATTGAGCACTAGTCTGTTCCGTTTGAGGCGCAACAGTTCGAAAACTTTTTTGTTCAACAATTGGAATAAACTGCATTTGAGGTGATTTAACCACATCGCGTAAGAAACGGTACACGTCAAGAGGGTTGCGGCTCGTGAGATTATTAACACACGTTAATGTGGCAAATTTCACACCATATTGATGCAATAAATCTACCGCTTTCATCACTTGCTTAAATGTGCCACGACCAGCTTTATTGGTACGATACACATTATGTAATAACTCAGGACCATCAATACTCAGTCCGACCAAGAAATTATTTTCCACCAAAAACTCACACCATTGTGGGGTTAATAATGTGCCATTGGTTTGAAGGTCATTGGAAATAATAACGCCTTCAGGTTGATATTTTTGCTGTAATACCACAATCTTTTTAAAATAATCCAAACCTAGCAATGTCGGCTCACCACCTTGCCATGAAAAAATAATTTCAGGGGTGTTTTGACCTTCAATATACTGCTGAATATAGGTTTCTAGCGTGGCATCATCCATTTGTGGAGAACACCCTTTTTTGTAGTCAAGTAAGTCTTCTTTGCTCAGATAATAACAGTAAGTACAATCAATATTACACACAGCCCCAATGGGTTTGGCCATAACATGTAATCGCTTCGAGGCTTTACCTTTGTACTGAGGACCTTGAGTAATAATCATTCTAATTCCTATTTTATAACAAATTTAATAATACAAACTCGTCTAATATTTTTATCAATTTAAATAACAAAACAAGTTCTAACATCATAATAAACAAAAAGAACATACAAATTAGTTATATGTATTATTCCAATTTAGAAAGTTCTTTCACTGTATGATAAATGGTCAATCATTACTGTTGAGAACATCATGTTTAGCACTTCTTTTTTGCCCACTATCAAAATATCATTAATGACAATGTTACTAAGCTCACAGCTAATAGGTTGTGCTGAAGCGCCACCGCACCCAATTGCTCAAGCGATAGATCACAATATGGTTTATGTCAGTGGCGGTAGCTTTTTAATGGGATCAGATTCAAACCAAGCTAAAAAATCAGAAAAGCCGACGCATGCTGTTACTCTCAATGATTTCTATATTGCTAAGTTTGAAGTCACCCAACAATTATTTGAATCGATCATGGGGTCGTCTTTAAGCTATTTCCAATCCCCCAATATTCCGGTGAACAATTTAAGTTGGCAACAAGCTAATTATTTCATTAAAAAACTCAACCAAATCACAGGTGAAACATACCGATTACCAACGGAAGCTGAATGGGAATATGCCGCGCGAGGGGGTCAATTAAGCCGAGGTTATATTTACAGTGGATCTAATAATATTGAAGATGTGGCGTGGTATTCAAAAAATGCAAAAAATAAGGCTCATCAAGTTGGAATGAAACAGCCCAATGAACTAGGGTTATACGACATGACAGGCAATGTCGGAGAATTTGTAAGTGATGCTTATGATGATAATTTTTATCGTTATTCTCCACAAACTAACCCAACAAATTCGCGTCAAGAAGCCAGTGGGTTAGCCCATAAATCAGTCCGTGGTAGTAGTTTTTCTTATGACGCTAAAGAATCTCAAAACTACCGGCGTGATTTTGCTAGCCAATCTATTATCATGTCAGATATAGGGCTGCGCTTAGTAAAAGACGTAAAAAAATAATGATAAATAGCACAGCAGCATTATTCAGTTAATGCTGCTTTTTTTATTTGTTGTCTTAACCATCGATGACCACTATCAGCAGTACGACTTGGATGCCAAATCGTACATAAATCATGTTGTTGACCATCAAACGGTAAATCAAGCGCTTTCAATTTATAATACGCACCTAAATCATCAATCGCAGATTGTGGCAACATACCAATCATATCTGTTGAGCCAATAATAGGCATCATTTCAAATGCACCAGCCGCTCTTATAACAATATTTCTTGCCTCAAGTTCACCAATATCATCCGCATTCAACAAACTACTACGACTATGCCACCGTGAGGCTGCAACATGCTCTTCACTTAAAAATTCAGCTAATGAAATAGAATCACCAATACGAGGATGATTTTCACGACAAACAACCCGTAACCTTTCGGTATAAATAACTTCAGACTTTAAAACTGTACGTCCACGAAGGGCTAAATCAATGACTAAGTCATAGCGCTGTAAGCGTAAATCAGATTCAAGATCTTCAGTAAATTGAGGATGAACTTCTAACGCAATATTAGGCGCACATAACCGAATTTGTTGCATTAACTTAGGTATTAATGAATAACTCACGGTCGACACAACCGCGATAGAGAAAATACGATTCGATATTTTAGGATCAAATTCTCTCGATGCAGACAAAGTCGATGTGAAATTTTTTAATGCAGTCGACATTGCAGGGTAAATATCAGTAGCAAAGACTGTCGGTTCTACGCCTGTGGTATTACGATGAAATAAAGGATCATTATAAATTTCACGTAACCTTTTAAGTGCTTTACTGACCGCGGGTTGGCTAACATTCATTCGTGATGCGGCTTTAGATAGATTCTTCTCTTCATAAATAGCCACAAAAATAGGTATAAGGTTAAGCTCTGTACTTTTCATAAGGATTGATATTACTAATCTAATTAATATTACTGTATAACGCAGCCAAGAAGAGACAACAGCTCCATCTCATTTCTGTGTTAATGCTCTTTATTTTTCTTATATTTTGTACGTTGTTTGTTCAAATGAGGAAAAACAGGCTTGGGCTTACACTTCGCACGGATAGCATTCAAACCTCGCCCTGATTGAGTAATCTGTTGCCATAAAAACAGTGATAACTTTTTTGTAATACCGTTCGATTGAAACTGAGTTGCATCTTGTTGCCAATCGACAGTGTCACAGTATTGCTTTAATTGTAACTGATCGTTATGACGTCTTAATGCACGGTAAAGTAACACTCTCACTTGGCCCCACCGTTGATGCTTTATTGCTTTTGCATAGATAAACCAAGCCGGTAACGGGTGTGTTTTATAATAGGCGACGGTTTTAAACGCTATCATCACTATCGCCACAATAGCTGTTACTAATGTGACCAACCAATGCCAATATTGATGCAACCATGAACTGACTGTATGAGATACATGAAAAGATTGCCCTTCAAGCTTAATAGTTTTTAAAGTTTGAGTCTCAGTATCCCACCACGTTAAATGAGTAGCAGGAAAGCTTACTTGCCCCCCATTTTGAAGTACATAAACAGTCGATTCTTTTCGTTCAGAAAAATAATCACCACGGGTTTGTGAATCACTTAATTGATTGGGTTGAGGATATATTTGATAATCCGCAGTCGCTATTGGTTGAATCAGTTTTGGAATCAGCATTGCTAAGGTATTTGACCCTTTTACAATCAAGGTACGCGTGATCGCATCTCCTGCTTTTAATTCAGGGTTAGATTGACTCCATTGCTGCTCAACCGAGAAATCTCGCCCTGAAACCCATACCGATTGATCACTTAATAATCCTGATGGAATAATAGCGGAGAACGCCTGTGGTTCGGTATATAAAACCCCTGTGGCATTGGTTGAATTAGGACGTGACACTTGTACCGTTACAGCCGTTGAGGGCACCACAAAATGTCCCTCAACTTGAGGATATAATGTTATTTCCCAACGTTGATGGGTCCAGGTAATCCCCTCTTTTTTTTCGGTAAAATTCATCGCTAATTGATTGCGCTGTTTAGCCACCACATTGGGTATTTCAATCGGTGCGATTCGCGTTCCACCAGTAAACCATCGCGGTGTAATCACTTCGATATAGAGAATAATCTGTTGATTAACGGCATAGGTTGGCGTCTTACTGTCTTTTGTTTTGTGAATATTCTCTGTATCACTTAACCATGTTTTTATTGTCACTTGATCTGATTTATCAAGCATATTGGCTGTGCTTGCTTGTGCATTAACACTTATCGACAGCAATATAAGCATAACCAAAATATAGACAACGTAGCGCTGAAAATAATGGGGAGCATTATAGGGGGGCATTATTTAATCTCCTCATTAGGCACATCTTTTATATCCACTGATTGCGAACGAAGCTGCAATTGAAATTTAGCACGTAAAAAATACTTAGGATCAGCTTCTACGCGACGTAACCATTTATCAGCCAGTGCTTGACTACCTAATATTTCGTTCGCATTAAGCGTCTCTTTTGCCATCATTGCAGCATCCACTTTTTCATCAGCGCCATCCCCTGTTTTAGGCTTATCATCACCTAATTCAAACGACTCTTCAGGACCATCAGTGCTGCCTTTTTGGCTTTCACTGATACGATTTACTTCATCAACGATGCCTTGCATAATGGCTAAATTGTTCTCGACCTGTGCTTTTAATTCCGTTTCAAGTTCACCGCTATCAAGCAATAACTGATAAAGATCACGCGCAGCAACATATTCTCTTTGCCTTGCGAGGGCATTCGCAGCATTAAAAAGACTTTGGGGTGTTTTTACTTGTAAAAAAGTACTGTGAGATAATTTATATTCACCCGCATAATAATAAGCGATGCCTTTTTTAAGAGGATCTTGATAACGCTTTGCTGCGGTTAAATAATCAAATTGATTAAAATACCATTGCCCTTGTTGATCCGGCGTCAACCAAATATTCATCCACCAATGTACTGTTTTATCCCACATCGTCACATCGGCTATCGGCTCATTTGTAACCGCTTTTAGGCTTACGGTTTCCGCATAAGTGATCGTTGAATAAAAACTTGGAAACACAATAGCGGCTACTAAACACCACTTGACTAACCACCCTTTTCTAAACCATAACAACATCAATAACATCACGGGAAACAGCAAAAAATACCCCATGTCTTTCCATGGCATTGCAGATTCATTATTTAACTGCATATGGCGTTCAATATTACGGTTAAGTGCCTTGATATCACTATCATCAATGGTCACTTCCACTACGCTCCCTTGCGTGTTTTTTGCGAGGGACTTAAGTGATGCCAAATCAAGAGGTTCATTACTGACGCGGTCTTTATTGCCCGCCGCTAACACCAATAATTGATGAGGACTGACGGCAAAATAATCTTTAAACGCTTCAATTGTTACCGAATTAACGGCGTCAGTAATGAGCAATACCGTACCTACATTTTCAGTACTTAGTTGCGGTTCAATTAACGCTAGCGCTGTTTCGGCGCTCTTGCCTTTTACTGGCATAATATCAGGCTGAATCGCCGCTAAAAAAGGCGCAAAAACAGCATCATCTTTGGTTAATGGCATCGCTAAATGCGCTGAACCTGCAAAAACGACTAATCCAGTTTTCCCCCCCTGACGTAATGCAATTAAATCTCGAATCTTTTGTTTCGCACGTTCTAAGCGATTAGGGGCAAGATCTTTTTGTAACATAGATTCACTGTTATCAAGCACAATCAATAAAGCGGCTTTATCTTCCCCAAAAGGTGAAGCTTCACGTTCCCATGTTGGACCCGCACACACAATAATGGCCACCAGCATGGATACACTTAACAACTTCAGCGGTAATTGTTTTTTCCAACCACTATCACCAATGGTTAAAACTTGACGCAAATGTTGCGGTAGTTGTTGCTGCCATTCATTGTTTGAATCTTGTTTCCAGCGTAAATAAATCACAATGGACAAAGGAACCAAGAGCAATAACCACCATGGGCGAATAAAATGAAAATTATCGACAATTTGTTGCCACATCAGGGAATTAAACATGTTTTTCTCCTGAGTATAGCGTGGTTTTATTTAACGATGGTGTCAACTGTCGCCTCATCGTTGCAACCCCAAATCCAAACAGATACATCACCACAATTAACATAATTGGATATTGATGAACCGACTTTTTAGGTCGATATGTGGTGCTTTCATATAACTGTGGCTCTAATTTACCAATTGCCGCATAAGCTTGTTCTAACTCATTTCGATTAATGGCTTGAAATGCTTGCCCTCCAGATACTTCCGCAACCCGATTGATCACATCCATATCTAATGCTTTCTCACCAACTGTTGTAGGATCCCCCATCGCAATCATATGAATACGAACATTTTTAGCCGCAGCAACTTTAGCGGCATCAATCGGCTCAACATAGCTACCAGTATCATTACCATCAGTTAATACAATCGCGACTTTCTCTCGGGGTTTCTCATTTTGGTGTTGGGAGTCAGTTGAAGTAGAAAGTTCAGCAGATGCACTTTGTTCAAACACTTTAATCGCGAGCCCGATTGCATCACCCAAATGGGTACTTTGACCAGCCATTGCCACATCAGTTTGATTTAAGAGTGCTAACCATGCTTTTTGATCGGCTGTAAACGGTGTTTGTACAAATGCTGCGTCACCAAATAAAATCAGCCCTAAGCGATCTCCTTGACGCGTTGTTGCAAAATCAGCTAATACTTCTTTCGCTGCATCTAAGCGCGATATTTTTTGAATACCGCCATTATCAGATGCTGTTTTTGAGACAAAATCTCGCTCAGCCATTGAACCGGATAAGTCTACAACCACCATCACATCTCGCCCTAGACTTTCTCGTGTTTGTGGTGGCCCTAAAATAGTCGGATTAGTTAATGCAAAAATTAATAAGCACCATGAAATAATAAGCAAGGCTTTTTGCCAATAACTGGCTCTTAACTGACCTGCCCCCTCAGACGGTACTTCATCTAACGCTTGGACTAGCACATCAAAAAAAGGCACTTTTATCGCTGATTGACGGGTGCGATAAGCGGGAATAAACCAATAAATAATAATCGGTAATGGTAATAGCCATAACCAATATGGATTCACTAACTCCAATTGACTAAACAACATTTTGGCCTCCATTTTTCTTTAAATGAAGTTCACCATGTTCGACTAACCATTGCTGGCATAATGTCATTAGTGCTGATAATTCTTGCTTGGATAATAGACACTGTTTTTGCACCAAAGACCGCATCCACTTCTGACCAAGATCATCATTAAAGAGTGTAGTTTGTGGTGAGCGATACTCATCTAAATCATTGAGGAATTGGTCACCAAAAGTATTGTTTTTTTGAGGGTTAAGATAAATTAATACCGCCTTCATCACTTCAAATACATCTAAAGGCAATGATAATGGCATACTGGCGCTATTTATTGAGGCTTGCATGACGCTCATCAGAGCCATTGCTTCTCGGCGGTAACGGTTATTCCACCACAACCTAATCGATTGAATAACATAATATAAAGCAACAACAATCAAAATAGCCGCAACAATTTTCCAGCCAATAGTTTGAGGAAACCAGCTCACATGATCAGGTATTGTCACCTCACTCATATTTCTTAACATGTAATTACTAGGTGGCGCATGAATGCTCATTATCGGCCTCCAATTGCACGTTTAAATTGTTCAAGATGATGACCCGACGTATCTGCTTCAATCAATGGCAGCCCTTTTGTCGCCATCAGTTGAATTAATTGCTCTTTCTTTAAATCTTGATGTTTACCTAAGCCTTTATTGGCTAAGTCAAACCGCTTAGCATCACTTAAATTAAGTTGATACGATCCATCCCCCACCACCCAATGGCTGTATTGCGATGGAAACTGAGATTCAAAAGGATCAGAAATTAATACCCCTAATACATCATTATGTTTTTGTAGATGTTTCAGATGGGTAATTTCATCAACCGTGGCTCCATGCCAATCACTTAAAATAATGATGGTGGCTTCTTTGAGTTTCAAACGACCTAATAACGTAACAAATTGAGTAAATCCAACCTCATAGTTATCATTACTGCTGACATCAAGCGATTGATTCACATCAGACAATAGCTGTAATCGATGCAGCAGATCAGCTTGAGATCGCTTTGGCTTTAACCAATGTATTTGATGAGGGGTATTAATAATAAAACCAACGCGATCGCTGTCTTTAAGAATACGCCATGCGGTCAATGCCGCTAATTCTGCGGCAACCACAGATTTCATGGTATCAATGGATGAAAAGAACATACTACTGCGTTGATCGACACAAATAATAAAATTACGATCTTTCTCTTCGGTATATGAGCGAACATGGGGTTTTCCCGTTCGCAGCGTCACCTTCCAATCAAGATTACGAATGTCATCCCCTAATTGGTAATGTCGTAACTCTTCAAAATTTAACCCCCGTCCTCGAAAAATAGACGAATGGCGACCCGACAACGCTGTACCTGCTTTTAAATTGGGTAATAAACTGAAAAATCCCGCTTGAGATTGTAATTTAATTAGTTGGCTATATTCACAATGAATACGGCTATCTGTGCTTTTTTTACTCATAAAAAGCCCTACCCAATAACAACATAATCCAACAATTCATCTATCACTTGTTGTTGAGTCACACCATCAGCTAATGCGTCATAGCTCAACGTAATCCGATGTCCTAATACCGCGTGCGCCATTGCTCGAATATCATCAGGTTCAACATAATCTCTCGCTTGTAGCCATGCATAAGCACGGGCACATTTGTCTAATGCAATTGAAGCGCGAGGACTTGCTCCCACCTCTATCCAACGAGAAAGTGACGATGCTAAATAACGTTCAGGTTTGCGCGTTGCCATCACTAACGCCACAATATAACGTTCGCTAATTTCAGATATTTCCACCAGCGCAAGCTCAGCTCGTGCTTGCATCACAATGGAGGGATCTAATTGAATATTGGTATTAGTATGATTTTTTGTAATCTCAGCGGTTAACTTAGGATCGGTTTCTTCACCGCGCACAAGACGAATAATCTCAAGTTCAGCGTCATCATCAGGGTAATCAACGCTGACCTTCATTATAAATCGATCCATTTGCGCTTCGGGTAGTGGATACGTTCCTTCTTGTTCTACGGGGTTTTGCGTTGCTAACACCATAAAAAGTTCTGGTAATACGTGCGTTTTATCACCGACGGTTATTGTTCTTTCTGCCATCGCTTCCAATAACGCCGCTTGAACTTTTGCGGGTGCGCGGTTAATTTCATCAGCAAGCACAATACTATTAAAAATAGGTCCTGCTTGAAAATGCAATTGCGGTTTACCATTTAATTCTTGATAGACTTCAGTTCCTGTTACATCGGAAGGCAGTAAATCAGGTGTAAATTGAATTCGTCCAAATGAGGTCTGCAAATTATCCGCCAATGACTTAACTGAGCGTGTTTTTGCCGTGCCGGGTAATCCTTCAAGTAAAACGTGTCCCTGCGTTAATAACCCAATAACAAGTGCACGAACCACATCGGATTGACCAATCACCGATGCCTCGACTTGAGAGATAAGCGTTGTAATAGCCTGTTGAGTTTGATTCATGTTTTCTCCTTATGCCCACTTACCTGATGATTGACTACGTATTATCTTAATCAAATCCGCCATAACTATTGGTTATAGACCTCATCAATAAAGCCGTTTTTTGAGTGCATCAATGACATTTTTAGGGGCGTATTGTTCCAACTGAGTAATACAGACTTTTGCTTGTGATGATTTCGCTTTTAACAACAGATCACACTGGGCAAATAAATGTTGCGGATTTGCACTTAAACTGAACGCTGTTGCTAATGCAGTTGCTGCTTGATTGGTATTACTCTGTTCTAGAGAAAGACCATAAACATACCAATATTGCGCATTTTGAGGATCAACGGCTGTCGCTTGTTCAAAATAAGTGGATGCTTGTGCTTTGTCGTTTAGGCGTAGTAATGCAAGACCTGTGCTATAGCGTAATACCCCAGATTTAGGTTGCGCGGTGATCCCTTGTTGCATTAATTCAATACCTTTAACTTCATTGCCTTGCGCTCGATATAAATCAGCAAGATTGACATAGCTATTAACAAAATAAGGCTCAACTTTTATTGCCTTTAAATATGCCTGTTCTGCCTTTTTAAATTCTCCCTGAGCACGATAAACATTGCCTAAGTTCGTCATTCCAAAGCCTCTGTCGGCATTAAATAATTGAATTTCAATGTACTCATCTAATGCTGGAGATAACTTTTCTCGCTGTAATGGGTTCCACTCTGGCCAATATGCCGCTAATGCTCCTGCCGCTTCCGTTCGTACGCCAAGTACCTTATCGGTTAATAACGGCGATAATATCTGCCACCGATCGTAAGCTGAATATCCAGCGGAGCCTTGAATTGCGCCTAAACGTATTAATGGATCGTCATGTTTTATCGCCCGCCCCAAAGCTACGACCGTATTCTTACTTGGAAAAGCACCTAAGCGCTGTAATGCTGAACCACGAATGATCCCCGCTTGTTTTATATCTTGAGCGGTGTAAGACAGTGCATCACCTGCGCCTCGATAATTAATATCTGCGGCATAAAATGCGACCGCAAAATGTTGTTGATTTCGATAAGGTGAATCAGGGAACCATTGACCAACGTGTTTATCTGCCCAAGCATCATCTTGTTGTTGATGACATTGAGTACAGACATTGGGGGTACCAATATTTTTACTTAAATCAGGACGGGGAATTTGCCAACTATGATCACGCCGTGCGTCCACTCCCATATACGTCGTTTCAGGCATATGGCAAGTGGTACATTGTGACGCTTCCGTGTTTGCTTTATGAAAAGTATGTTTTTCGGGCGTATATTCAGATGCTATATGGCATTGACTACAGACGGCCTGCTCAGGAATCTCTAATTTGGTTGAATGCGGATTGTGACAGTTGGTACAAGTTACCCCTTTTTCAGCCATTTTTGACTGCATGAAAGAACCATAAACATAATCTTCATCATAAATCTGACCATCATTATGGTATAACTCAGACGTAATTAAGCTCGGCAAATAACTGTCTAGCAGTGAACCTTTAACGTGGGCTTGGTCTTCATTTAATTGCACTCGACGACTATGACATTGCGCACACACCGTTATTTGATCTGTAAGTTGAATTTCTTTGGGCTGCAAAGTTGAATGCCCTTCTTTAAACACCCATTCTTTGACAGACTTACTTAAATCACGTTCAAAACCATAATGAGCCGTAGTGTTTTTTTGCTCACTTTTAGCCCATGAAATATGATCACTGGCAGGCCCATGACAAGCTTCACAACCAACGTTTATTTCAAACCATTGGGTGTTATAAGTATTCGTTTTAGCATCATAATTTTTCTTAACATCGGTAGAATGACAATCTGCACACATGAAGTTCCAATTCTGGCCAGTGTTAGTCCAATAAAACGCGTCTGTATTTTCCATTTCAGGATAAAGATGATACCAACGCTGTCCTCCTTGCTCTTGCGCTCTAGCATCCCAAGCAAATGGAATCAATTGAATACGTCCATCGTCAAATTCCACCATATATTGCTGTAGTGGTTCAAAGCCAAAAGTATAACTAATTTTATAATCATGAAACTGGTTATCAGGCCCTTCAATATTGACCCAATATTGATCGCCTTTAGTAAAAAAACGATTCACTTTGCCTTTAAATGTAAACGTTACATCATTAAAATCACCCAACACACTGTTTTTATCAGCGTGTTTCATCGCCATGTCATGATCAGACCCTTGCCATGCCTTAACTTGATCGTTATGACAATCAATACACTGATCACTACCTACAAAATCCGCAGCAAAAGCCGTTGATGTCAACATCATTAGACTTATCCATACTTGGCAAAAAATAGCGAATACTGTTTTATCAATCATATACATCCTTGTATTGATATTAACTAACCCTTTGTATTTAAAATATATTATAGCGATACTTCAGATATAGCTTATATCGGATGAATTTTCCATTTACATTAGTCTTTATGTGAATAAAAGCGGCTTATTCTAGAATGAAAATGGGCCCCGAAGAGCCCAAATATTAGTCAATGCTTAATTACTTATTATGCGGTTGTTGAAGTTTTTCCATTACTTGATCCAAACTAAAACTTGCCGCTTTTTGACGTGGTGGAAACTCTTTAAAGGTTTCTAGATATTTGCCTACATACGCTTGTGCCGGAACAAACATATACGCGTGATCTAATAACCAATCATAGTAAGTATTTGACGTCACATCAGCCACTTCGTATGGGTCCATACGTAAATTAAATAGTTTAGGCACACGTAAGGTCACAAAAGGTTCAGCCCAGATTTGAAGAGTACCTTTCGCGCGTTGCTCCATGAACACGGCTTTCCATTTGTTATAACGCAGCGCCGCTAAATCACCATCATCGGTAAAGTAGAAGATTTCATCACGACGTCCTTTGTCTTCTTTTCCTGTTAAATAAGGTAAGAAGTTATAACCATCAAGATGGTTTTTAAAACTCTTATTACCGAGTTTAGTGCCATCTTTTAGCTCTTCTTTAATCTTGTCATTACCTGCTGCGGCTGCAAATGTTGGTAGCCAATCCATGTGGTGCATAATTTCATTGGATACAACACCAGGCTGAATCTTACCCGGCCAACGAACCATTGCAGGAACACGGTATGCGCCTTCCCAGTTGGTATTTTTCTCACTACGGAACGGTGTTGTACCCGCATCTGGCCATGAGTTCATATGAGGGCCATTATCAGTTGAATAAAAGACAATGGTATTATCTTTAATGCCTAGCTTATCTACCGCTTTTAATAATTCACCAACATGGTTATCGTGCTCAACCATACCATCAGCATAATTACTGATACCGGTTGAACCTTGAAGCTCAGGCTTCACGTGGGTTCTAAAGTGCATACGAGTTGCATTCCACCACACAAAGAAAGGTTTATCCGCTTTCACTGCCCGTCCCATGAAATCAATCGCGGCAGCCGCCGTTTCATCATCAACCGTTTCCATACGCTTACGGGTTAATGGGCCGGTATCTTCGATCTTACCGTCAGCATAAGAATGGATGACACCACGAGGGCCAAATTTTTTACGAAATTCTGGATCTTTAGGGTAATCAATATTTTCAGGTTCTTCCTCGGCATTTAAGTGATAAAGATTACCAAAAAATTCGTCAAAACCATGGTTTGTAGGTAGCATTTCATCTTTATCACCGAGGTGATTTTTACCAAATTGCCCCGTCATGTAACCTTGAGGTTTAAGTACTTCAGCAATGGTTGCATCTTCGGCTTGTAAACCAATATCAGCGCCAGGTAATCCGACTTTACTTAATCCAGTACGAAGCACCCCTTGCCCAGTAATAAATGTAGAACGTCCAGCGGTACACGATTGCTCACCATAATAATCGGTAAACATCATTCCTTCTTTGGCAATACTATCAATATTAGGCGTTTTATATCCCATCAGACCAAAGGTATAAGCACTAATATTAGATTGCCCAATATCATCGCCCCAAATAACTAATATATTTGGCTTTTCTGCTGCAACAGAATAGCCAGAAGCGCCCATCAAAACGGCCGCTAAAATACTTAATCGGCGTTGAGTTCCCTTTCTAACTGTCATATAAACTCCTGTATACACGAGTAAAAAACACCTTTAAATGTATAGCTCAGAGAGTACATTTTAGCTAACATAAATTAACACACAGGTCACATTTAACAGCGAAAAAATGCAATAAATAACGCCATTACTGACAATCTTATTAATATCAACAAAATAGATTAGCAATATCCTAAGTACCTATTAAAAATAAACTTATATCACCAAAACATGAGATAAAGCTCTCACTTTTCAGCAATATCACGCTCATCGTAAAAACATATAAAACCAATAAAAATCAATATTTTAATAGAAATAATAACTTTTGGTTATAACGCCTATAAAGCGACGCATTTTTATTACTCACTTAGAGTACCTAAAATTAATCGCAACTAATGGGACTTATGCATGGCGAATCACCTTAATAAAATTGCACTTAGTATTGGACTACTTGCCGCGTCAGGATCAGCAATGGCTGCATCTCAACCGAATATACTTGCCATTTTTGGTGATGATGTCGGTTATTGGAATATCAGTGCTTATAACCAAGGCATGATGGGATATAAAACCCCCAATATTGACAGAATAGCTAATGAAGGGGCACTGTTTACCGATCACTATGGACAACAATCTTGTACCGCTGGACGTGCCGCCTTTATTACAGGTCAAGAACCTTTCCGTACCGGTTTGTTAACTATCGGTATGCCTGGATCGGAGCATGGCATTCCTGATTGGGCACCAACTATCGCTGATCTATTAAAAGATCAGGGTTATATGACAGCACAATTTGGTAAAAACCATTTAGGCGATCAAGATAAACATTTACCAACCAACCATGGCTTTGACGAATTTTTTGGTAATCTTTATCACTTAAATGCCGAGGAAGAACCTGAGACCTATTACTACCCTAAAGATCCAGAATTTCATAAAAACTATGGCCCTCGTGGTGTAATCAAATCTTATGCTGACGGTAAAATCGAAGATACCGGACCAATGACACGTAAACGTATGGAGCATGCCGATGAAGAATTCCTAAGTTCTTCTTTGGCCTTTATGGAAAAAGCCGTTAAAGCTAATAAACCATTCTTTATCTGGCATAACACTACACGTATGCACGTTTGGACACGATTGCAAGAAAAATACCGTGGCGCATCAGGTGTCAGCATTTATGCAGATGGCATGATGGAACATGATGATCAAGTGGGTATTTTATTGGATAAACTTGATGAGCTCGGCATTACTGATAATACTATCGTTATTTATTCCACCGATAATGGCGCTGAAACAGTAACGTGGCCTGATGGCGGTGCTACACCATTTTATGGCGAAAAAGGCACAACATGGGAAGGCGGTATGCGTGTGCCTCAGTTAGTACGTTGGCCGGGCACAATCAAACCTGGAACTAAAATTAATGAAATGATGGCACACCAAGATTGGCTTCCAACCTTACTTGATGCTGCTGGTGTTCCAGATGTAAAAGAAAAACTGGCTAAAGGCTATAAAGCCAATGGCAAAGAATTTAAAGTTCATATTGATGGTTACGATTTCAAACCACTATTTGAAGGCAAAGTAGATAAAGGACCACGTGAATCACTGCTTTATTTCACGGCTAATGGTGAGTTAAATGCAGTGCGCTGGAAAGATTGGAAACTGAATTTCGCCGTAATGGATGGCAATATCTCAAATGCCGTTCGTCAATCACCAAACTGGCCTCAGATTATCCATCTACGTGCAGACCCATTTGAAAAAGCGCCTCATGAATCTGGAATGTATCTACGTTGGATGGCTGACAACATGTGGTTATTCGTACCCATGCAAGACGTATTAGGCCAATTCTTTGAGACCCTGCCTAATTACCCAATGCAGGTAAGTACCCAAATGAATCCTGCTGCCATCAACGCTGAGTCACTTGGATTAAAAGCGAAAATGCAGCAATTAGATAAGCTGCAACAACAAATGGAAAAATTAAACATTAAGTAGTTAATTACAAACAATAAAAAAGCACCATTTCGGTGCTTTTTTTATTTTATCGTAAAAAATAACTGCTATGCCGACTCTTTAACTAAAGCGACAATCGTCCATCCCGCTTTTGCTTCTTGCGTTGAAGTGACGGTAAACGGAACAATATTTTGCTTTAAATCAATCGCAAACAATGGAATAAGTGATGAACCTTTATACTGCTGAAAATAATCTTCCAGTGTAAAGTTATCACTTAATTTAGTGTGTTTAATTTCTCCACCTTGGTTAATTAAACTCGCCAATTTTTTATAACTGATATCATCGCCAAATAGAACCGATCCGCTGTGAGCTTGAGTCGCAGAGTGCTTCTCTAGGCCACTATTATGCCGACGACCATTTAAACGAAAAATATTACGTTGTCCAAAATCTGTTTCATAATGGCTGGCGGCAACTGCATTAAAGTGTTTATCTGGAGTAAGTGCTAACAAATGGCCCACCCCAATTAAATCCAAATATTCATCAGCATGACTAGAGACCGCATTACCATAATAGGTTTCTAAACCGGCCATTCGAGCTGCGCGAATATAATCCCAGTTAGAATCCGTCATCACCACTCGACAGTCGTATTTTTTAAGCGCTAATCCAATTTCTCGCGCAACATCATTAGCGCCAACAATTAAGAAGCCCTTTGGTGATGGTTCAGCAACCCCTAATAAACGAGCAATAGGACGAGCAGTTAAACTTTGTAGTACCACCGTGCCGATAATCACCATGAAAGTAAGTGGTACTAACAGTTGAGCTCCAGCAACACCATCATCGATTAATTTCAATGCAAATAAAGCTGAAATTGCTGCGGCAACAATACCTCTAGGTGCAACCCAAGCTAAAAATAATTTTTCTTTAAATGCTAACTGACTAAACATTGTCGAAATAAAAATAGACGCAGGTCTTGCAACTACTTGAATCACCACAAATAACGTAATAGCCCCCCAACCTAATGCATGGAAATCAGCCAATTGAATACGGGATGCTAGAATTAAAAATAACCCTGAGATTAATAAAATAGTCAGGTTTTCTTTAAAGTGAAGAATATGGCGAATATCAACATCTTTTGCATTAGCAAGCCACATACCCATAACGGTAACAGCTAATAATCCAGCTTCAGATTCAAGCACATTCGCGCCAGCAAACACGCCCAACACAACGGCCAATACAGCAAACGGTTGTAAATATTCTGGTAAAAGATGATTACGCAGCACATAAGCGATAAACCACCCCGCTACAGCACCAATGACGAGTCCAACCAACAGCATTAAACCAAAGACTTCAAGGCTGTGCATTTGGCTACTAGAAACAATAAACTCGTATACGATCACCACAAAGATCGCCCCAATAGGGTCAATCAATATTCCTTCCCAACGTAAAATATTGGCAAGTTTAGCTTGTGGTCTTACTGTCCGTAATAAAGGCACTATCACTGTTGGCCCCGTTACAACAGTCATAGAGCCAAACAGGAACGCCAATGACCAACTGAAATCTAATAAATAGTGCGTTGCAATACTGGTAATAACCCATGTAATAATCGCACCAATAGTAACAATACTTTTTACGTTTTTTCGCACCGTTTTTATTTCAGCAAAGTTTAAGGTTAGGCTCCCCTCAAACAAAATTACGGCCACGGCTAATGAAATCAGTGGAAACAGTAAATCACCAAACAGAATATTAGGGTTAAATATGCCTGTCACAGGGCCAATTAATAAACCAGCAATAAGCAATAATAAAATCGCGGGTAATTTCATACGCCATGCAAGCCATTGACATCCAAGCCCTAGTACCCCAAGGCCTGCAATCGTCAATCCAATCATTTCTTGATGCATAAATGGATACTCTTTAAAAAATACAACACAAATAGCAGCACGATGTCATCCCCTTAAATCATTAGCTTGAGAATGCTAATTTAGAGACAATGTATGCACATACGCTACAATTAAATCACAATACAGATACAATAAACTAGCAACCATTATGATTATTCTGTTTTACAATAACAAAAAAGCCGATGGTGGCTTTATTTACAAAGCACAACATCGGCATAATTATAATGGTTATAAGGGCTGGTATGTCAGTTAACGTAGTTGACGTGAACGGAAGTTACGACCTTTAATACGACCTTTTTCTAATTTTTGTAAAGCCTCACGAGCGACCTCACGTTTAACTGCAACATAAGCACAGTGATCAAATACATTGATCTTACCCACTGCTGCGCCCGCAATACCTTTATCACCTGTTAATGCGCCTAAAATATCACCCGGACGTACTTTTTGCTTCTTACCGCCATCGATCATTAACGTGATCATTTCAGGACGGAAAGTCGGTTGATCTAATAAATTACCGGCAGGTAAAGCTTCGCCTTCAATGTCACGATCAAGGTAATCTTCAAGTAATTTAACTTTGTAATGCTCTTTATCGCTAAATAATGAACATGCAATACCTTTACTACCCGCACGACCAGTACGGCCAATACGGTGAACGTGCACTTCTGTATCACGTGCTAAATGGTAGTTAATTACCATATCAAGATTATCAATATCTAAGCCACGAGCTGCAACGTCAGTCGCCACTAGGATTGATTTACTTTTATTAGAGAACAGAACTAAAGTACGATCACGCTCACGTTGTTCTAAGTCACCATGCAATGCAATAGAACTGAAGCCAAAGTCTTCTAAGTCATCAGACATCTCTTGTGCTTCACGTTTGGTGTTACAGAAGATCACACATGATTCTGGACGATGCTGATTCAATAATAAACGCACAGCATCTAAACGCGCTTCATTACCACTTACTTTGTAAAAGTGCTGTGAGATACTGCTATCGTCATGGCTAGATTCTACTTTTACTTGCACTGGGTTTTTCATGATGCGCTTTGCAATAGAAGCAATTTGATCTGGGTAAGTTGCACTGAATAACAATGTTTGGCGATCACTTGGAGCAGCATCAATAATCACGTCTAATGAGTCTTGAAAACCCATTTCTAGCATACGGTCAGCTTCATCAAGCACTAACGTGTTTAGCTCATCAAGGCATAAGAAACCTTTTTGAACATGCTCTTCAATACGACCAGGCGTACCCACAATAATGTGCGCACCGTGTTCTAATGAACCAATTTGAGGTCCAAATGGCATACCACCACATAAAGTCAGCACTTTAATGTTATGAATAGCACGTGCTAAACGACGAATCTCTTTAGCCACTTGATCGGCAAGTTCACGTGTTGGACATAATACTAACGTCTGTACACGGAAACGTTTTACATTAAGGTTATTTAATAATCCTAAGCCAAACGCTGCGGTTTTACCTGATCCTGTTTTACCTTGAGCAATGACATCCTTGCCATCAATAATAAGTGGAAGACTCTGAGCTTGAATAGGTGTCATTGCTTCATAACCTAAAGAGTCTAAGTTACTCAATAGATCAGAATGAAGATTTAAGGTAGAAAATGCCGTCTGACTCAAAATGATGTCCTGTAAACGTCAACATACCCATCTCACCGTAAAAAGAGGTGTCGATATGCTGTTTAATATAAGGTTGCACGCTATAACACATGCATAAGGGCTGCGACACTAACAGCTAATGACTACGCTGACAATGCTATAAATAAACACGCTTATTTTAGCAAACATAATTTATTTTTGAAAATGCTACCACAGCAGTCCTAATTAGCACTGGCAACCCATCAATAATCCCCCTTTCTTGGCTGACGTTATCCCTGTTACGTATTATAAAATCGCGGCTCATATATACCCGACCAATTTAGTCAGGTATACTGTTTTTCATAAACGTTATCGATTATTACGCCCAATAAAAACAAGGAAATATCATGAGTCAGTATGTTGTTTGTGCTCTGTATAAATTTGTCGATCTAAAGCATTATCTTACATTGCGTCAACCCATGCAGGATCTGATGGAAAAGCATCACATTCGAGGCACCTTATTACTGGCAAATGAAGGCATTAACGGTACTGTTGCCGCTGATCGTAAAGGCATTGATACATTATTAGCATGGTTAAATGCTGATGCCTCCCTCGCAGGTATTGTTTATAAAGAGTCACTTTCGAATTCTCAGCCGTTTAATCGTTGTAAAGTAAAGATCAAAAAAGAGATCGTAACGCTAGGCATTGAAGGGATTGATCCTCGCCATGTTGTAGGCACTTACGTTAAACCCAGTGCATGGAATGATCTTATTGCCGATCCTAACGTATTGGTTGTAGATACTCGTAATGATTATGAAGTTAAAATCGGAACATTTAAAGGCGCAGTTAACCCCAATACCAACACATTCAGAGAATTTCCTGATTATGTTAAAAAAAACATGGATCCGACTAAACATAAAAAAGTCGCGATGTTTTGTACTGGGGGGATCCGTTGTGAAAAATCCACTGCATATATGAAACAACAAGGCTTTGAGGACGTTTACCACCTTGAAGGTGGCATTTTAAAATACCTTGAAGAAGTTTCACCACAAGATAGCTTATGGCAAGGTGACTGCTATGTATTTGATGGCCGCGTCGCTGTAAATCATCAATTAGAACAAGCTGATTATGATATTTGTAACGCGTGTCGATTACCTATTACCGTCGCAGACAAACAATCGAATTTATATGAACAAGGTGTAAGCTGTCCTAAATGCCATGGCCACCACTCTTTGCAACAACTGGCACGATTTAGAGAACGTGAAAAACAGATCGCTTTAGCAATAGCACGCGGTGAGCAACATATTGGTGCTGAAAGTAGCTACCATAAAACACTTCGACGTACAGAAAAGTTGGCTCGAAAAAAAGAACAACGAGGCCAAGATTAACCTCAGTTAATGCAAGTTAAGTTCACTACGTGAAAAATTGCACAACCTACGTTGCTGTGCGATCATAATATTATCGATTTGAGATATCGCTACTCTACCAACGTCTATTATTATTGATGGGTAGAGCAGCTGTGATCCCCTTTACAGCAGGAATTAACCTTTATGAGTCAACAAGACAATGACCTCATCAAAGCAAGTGAAAATAACTTACAAAATGAATTTAATACTCCCCAATTTCAAATTGCTCGAGTACTGAGTATTACATTTAATGTCATTCTAATTCTTGCTCAAATAAAATTACTCAAAGACCACGAAATTGATATAAAAACCTATGGTGTTTTCATTTTTTGTAATATCAGTATATTAGTTAATATCCTTGCACCAAGGCTAACAAAATTAACACTAAAACAAGTAGGTAAGTACACAGCAATACCAACTATCATTAGTGTGTTTTTATTTCTTAGCCAAACCTTCGCTTAGATAGACAATAAATATCTGATTAATCACCTAACGAAATTAAGTGATTAATCAGCTATTGAGTAAAACGATAACAATTAATATTATAACGGTTATTCTCTTTTACTCTTTCCTTTAATAAGCTTTTATATCAAATTTTAATAGCATTCGAGGTAACACATCATCAAGGTTTTGCACATCATTATCATTTAATTCAATGAGATTGAATCCATACTTTGTATACAGATCTTGTTTTATTTTCTTACGACTAGCATATTTAGGATCATCTTCTAATCCCCAAAATTCAATATATACCTTGCCAGTTGGAAGATAAAAATCACAATATAAATCTTCTTCAATCGGTAATTTTCGCTCATAGGCATGTACTATACCCGCCATATATAGCCAATTATCAATCAGCATTTCAGCTTTAGAGCGAACATAATGACCATCAGCGGCACGGTGTTTCGCTTCAAATTTTTGTCTAAAGTTAGATACGGAATTATCGGTACTTTTAACCTCTGCATTTATGCCTGTAATTTCATTAACAGAATGCAGTAAACTGCTATTTTTTAGTACTGTTTCATCCCATATTACATAGGGGATACCCGTACGTGAGTCTTCTTTTTGAACACCACCTAATCGAGAGCCAGATTGACTGACTTTCCAACCTTTTACCGCTTTATTGATCCAGCCTAATTCATCAAGTATTTGGTTTATCTTCTGTGATGATAATTTAAAATGGGTACTTATTTGAGTTGCTGATAGTTTTTTCCCATCAAACAATGGCGTAGTAATAATTTCTAATGCTTCAGGCCAAACGATATACTGTCCAAACTGAGATGATTGTTTATATTCCCCTTGTGCGGCTTTACCAATATCTGTTAACAACCATTCTTTATTATCACGAATAATATAACCAGCTTCAGCTAACTCACTAAATAAATTCTTAGCAACCAACCCCTTTGCTTTTGCTAACTGCGACGTTGATATTTTAGATGTCATCATACTCATCACCATAGTTAAATTTATAATAATATTAACTTTAGTGACCAATAGTTATAAGTAAAAAAATACACTAATGTCACTTTCGACATGCATTCACTATAAAATTAGAGGTGTATCAAAAATATGACTATTTAAAATCCTAAATAATATGTGTTTTGATAATACATATTATTCCCTGACGCTCACAAATACTCATTCAAGGCCAATGAGTTATCTAATCTCATGCTTTTTACCACCGTTAATTAATAGATTAAATATAAGCTATCTTATTTAAAATTCACCAACATCAAAATTAAACCTTTATCACACAAATAAATACCCAAAAGGCATTTATTTATAAAATGGTGATTTTAATCACAAAACGTATTCCTTATAAACCTTATTGTAATCGCAAATGAGAGCGCTCTCATAACCAATCAAATCACAAAAGGCATTGAAATGAAAAAGATTTTACTTTGTTGTGCAGCAGGTATGTCAACCAGCATGTTAGTTAAGAAAATGCAACAAGCTGCAGAAGAACGTTCATTAGCAACGATGATTAATGCTATTTCGATTGCTGATATTGAAGATCATTTACCACAATATGATGTGGTATTACTTGGCCCTCAAGTTAAATATGAACTGGCTCGAATTACAGAACTTGCAACACCATTAAATACACCCGTTGCTGTTATTAATATGATGGATTACGGCACCATGCGGGGCGATAAAGTATTAGATACAGCCTTAGCTTTAATTGGTTAATTTATACCTCTTCTTTATTTTTATTATTTTAGTATCAATACAGCACGGCTTATACCGTGCTTGTAGGATTTATTATTGAAAGGAGTTCACTATGGGCCTTTATGTTTCGATGATGAACATCGTTGAAAATAAAATAGCACCCATTGCAGCTAAAATTGGCGGTCAACGTCATATTATAGCCATTCGTGATGGTTTTATTTCAGCCATGCCTTTTTTAATTATTGGCAGCATTATGTTAATTGTTGCTAACCCACCTTTTGATGCTGATACTCAATCATCTTTTGGTCAATGGTGGCTCCATTTCGCAAAAAGTAATTGGGACATAATTACTATGCCCTATTTTATGACAATGGGGCTCATGGGCATTTTTGTCAGTTTAGGGACCGCATATAGTTTAGCTAAATCATATAAATTAGATGGCCTAACCGCAGCGATGTTATCATTAACCGCTTTCTTATTGGCTGCCGCACCACAAATTCAAAATAAAATGTCGATGGACTTTCTTGGTGGTGAAGGGGTATTTACCGCAATAATTTGTGCATTATGGTCTGTTGAGTTAATTCATTTATTAAAAAAATACAACATCACTATCAAAATGCCAGAGCAAGTACCACCAGCGATTGCACGTTCATTTGAATTATTGTATCCCGTTATTGGTATTATGATCACGGTGTACCCTATTAGCTTATTCTTACAAAGCCAATATGGGTTATTACTTCCAGCGGCAATCATGCAACTGTTCCAACCGTTAGTCGCCCTCGGTGACACCCTACCCGCAATCTTAATCGCTTTATTAATTGCTAACTTATTATGGTTTGCAGGGATTCACGGTGACAATATTGTAACCGGCCTTCTTAACCCTATATTTATGGCAAACCTTGCCACTAACGCTGCTTTAATGTCAAAAGGCATGGATACCACGCAAATATTAACCGCCCCTTATTGGTCATTTTATATTTGTGTTGGCGGGTCTGGTTCAACATTAGTCTTAGCATTTCTTTATCTTCGTAGCCGCTCCATTCATTTACGTACCATTGGTAAACTTAGTGTTATCCCTGCCATCTTTAATATCAATGAACCGCTAATTTTTGGTTCCCCAGTAGTAATGAACCCATTACTTTTCTTCCCATTAATTATTGTTCCGATGATCAATGCAACTTTGGCTTATTTTGCTCTGCATTTAAATCTCGTTCAAAAAATGATTGCAATGGCACCATGGACAACGCCTGCTCCTATTGGCGCAATGATTTCAGCTGCTTGGGATTACCGCGCATTTATCTTAGTTATTGTACTGATGGTGATTGATACCGTTATTTGGTATCCATTCTTCAAAGCATATGAAAAACAATTAGTTGAACAAGAAATCGACACGACGCCTGCTATGGCTAATGCCTAAGTATTACATTGTTATTAAAGGAAATATCATGGATATCGAACAAACTATTATGGAATTATTGGTCACAGCAGGCAGTGCTCGAAGTGCATCATTAATGGCCATTCAAGCCGCAAGAAAAAATGATTTTGAACAAGCACAACATTTCATCGATGAAGCCAAAGCAGCCATTAATCAAGCCCATAAAATTCAAACAAATTTAATTGGTCTTGATGAAGGCGAAGGCAAATTAAAAGTGACCTTAATCGTCGTCCATGCTCAGGATCATTTAATGAATGCCATGGTGATTCAAGATTTAGCACAAGATTTTATTGAATTGTACCGTCGTACTTCTGCTTTATAAGATAAGGAATAACAACATGAACACAGCAAAAATTGCCATTATTGGTGGCGGCAGCAGTTATTCACCTGAACTTATTGAAGGTATTATTCAACGTTGGCAACAAATCCCATTGCATGAGATCGCATTAGTTGATGTTGAAAAAGGCCACAATAAAGTAGAGATCATTGCCGCATTAACACGTCGAATGTTAGATCATAATGGGCTCTCAGATGTTACCGTCAGCGTGCATTTTTCCCCAGATGAAGCCATCAAAGGTGCTGATTATGTTCTAACCCAATTTAGAGTCGGTCAACTACCTGCACGTGCCGCTGACGAACGATTAGGGCTAAAATATGGATTACTAGGACAAGAGACTACAGGCGTCGGCGGCTTTGCTAAAGCCTTACGTACTATTCCGGTTATGCTTGATATTGCTAAAAAAGTGGAACTACTCGCGCCAAATGCATGGATCATTAATTTTACTAATCCAGCAGGTATTGTTACCGAAGCAGTCTCACGTTATAGCAATGCAAAAATTATTGGATTGTGTAATGTTCCCGTCACTATGCACCATATGATTGCGACCATGCTGAACGCTGATTATAACGATGTACAGCTGCGTTTTGCGGGTCTTAACCATATGGTCTGGGCACACGAAGTCATATTAAAAGGTGAGAATGTCACCAACAAAGTGATTGAAATGCTTTGTGATGGTGCTGCACTTACCATGAATAATATTAAAGAAGAACCTTGGTCGCCTGAGTTTTTACGCGCATTAGGAGCAATTCCATGCCCTTACCATCGTTATTTTTATCAAACACAAACTATGTTACAAGATGAAATAAAACAAGCAGCTAATGAAGGCACACGAGCCGAACAAGTCATGAAAGTGGAACAAGAGCTATTTGAGTTATATCAAGATCCTAATCTTGATCATAAACCAGAGCAACTAAGCTTCCGTGGTGGTTCATTTTATTCAGAAGTTGCGATTGAACTTGTTTGTGCTATCCACAATAACTTAGGCACACGATTAGTGGTAAATACCACCAATAATGGTGCAATTATCGGCTTACCTGATGACGCCGCCATCGAAACAGATTGTATTATCGATAGCCAAGGCGCTCATCCCTTAGCCTTTGGACATTTACCTGATTCAATGCATGGATTAACCCAACAAATAAAAGCGTTTGAACGGTTAACTATTGAAGCCGCAGTTCATGGCAATAAAGAAGCGGCATTATTAGCATTAGTCACCAACCCTTTGATTGGCGATGCGCAATTAGCACAACCTATCTTAGACGACATACTTCGCATTAATGCTCAATACCTACCTCAATTTTCTCACTAACGATATGTATAGGAATGGCTTATTATGAGTCATTCCTATTTAAAAGAGATAATTTATGGTTACATTAGAAAATGTTGCAGCCCATGCAGGCGTTTCTCGCGCAACAGTATCGCGAGTAGTAAATGGTGACAGTAACGTTAAACTTGCTACTCGCCAACGAATAGAACAAGCAATTAGCGATCTTGGCTACAGCCCTAACCCTGCCGCTCGTGCGTTAGCATCCAGTCAAAGCCAAACCTTAGGCTTAGTCACTACCTCCTATCTTGGTGGTTTCTTTGGCATGTTAATGAATAATGTCCAAACAGAAGCCGATAAAAGCCATAAACAATTACTTGTCACACAAGGGGGAGGAACCGCAGCCAATGAGCTCAAAGCGATCACTAAATTATATAACATGCGCTGTGATGGTTTAATATTACATGTGCGTTGTATGACTGATCAGCAACTTATCGATTTATCGCAAACACATGCTTTTATTTTATTAGATCGACTCGTAATGGGCCTAGAAGCTCGCTGTATTAGCTTTGATCATCACTTAGCTAGCACACTCGCTACCCAATTTCTTATCCAACATGGTCATCGTCATATTGCTTGCATTAGTGGATCACAAACTCGCACCTCCAGTCGATTACGCTATCAAGGATTTATCGATACTATGGCGGCTGCAAAACTAACACCTATCGCCTGTATTTCAGGTCAATATGATTTACCTAGTGGCTATGATGCGTGCAATCAATTGCTTCAACAGCCTCTACGGCCAAGTGCGATTTATTGTTGTAACGAAGAAATGGCGTTGGGGGCATTATTGGCGATATCTGAATATGGGTTACGCATTCCTGATGATATTTCATTAATTTGCTATGACAGTGGCGAACGAGCAGCATTTATTTCACCCAAATTAACCAGTCTTCATTTTCCTATTGCAGAAATGGCAACCATGGCAACAAAATTATTAATTAATCCAACCCGCATATGTGCTGCTTTTGAGCCTACTATTATTGATCGGGGCTCAGTGAAATGTCTTCCGCTATCAACGAATTAATCAGACAACCTCTTAAATAAAAAGCAGTAATAATAAACTATTACTGCTTTTTTATTTAATCCATCAATGGCTTATTTATCAATAGTAAAAGTAAAGAATTGACTGGTGCCATTATCATTGTCACTCACGATGTAACCACTCGCTTTTTTATTTGTTTGGGTTTCAATCGCAATAGATTCCGCTTTTGTAATAATCGCTTTACCGTTATTTTTCAGCTCTTTAGTATAGCCAGTTAAATCAATTGATGATTTATTTGCTAAGGCTTTCAATGGTAATACACCAACAAAACTCCCCTGAATCGCGCCATCGCTGATGCTGCTATTATTATTACCTTCAACGGATGCAGTAAACAGCATGCTATCAGCATCTTTCCAATAATCGGCACCAGAGAAGCAAGCCTGTACACCATTAATTTTAGGCAATTGAACTTGATATACTTTTAAAGAAGGCAATGCTTGCGTTTTACCTTCTAAATAAGACATTAATTCATTTTTATCCATTGTGAAAATGGCATTTTTACCCTCATTACCTCTATTAAAGATAAAGATTTCATTACCAGTGCTCGCAATACCTTCAATATTGATTTTTTCTTGTTGAGTAAAGTTTGCTGCTTTATGCAGTTGAGCATATAAGTTAGACAGTGACAGTTTTTGATTTTCACCGCCATTGACAGGCATCAAATAAGCTTGCTCACGTAATACGGCTTTACTACCAGAACCCATCACTAAGTAATAAGGCTTATTAAGGTAATTAACCATTGTCATTGATTCAAAATCAGGCTTTATTTTGTAATTAATACGATTTTGTTCATTAACAGGAAAATGCTCAATCAATGTTTTGTTATTAATTTTAAAATCGTTATTAACACTAAATAGCCAAGGTGAATCATCACCTACAACCATGATTTTACCATTATTCACAACCATGCCAGAACCTGAAGAAAGATTATGATTAATGGTTGAATTCGCAATATCAAATGTAAATGAATGCGATGAATCAGCTGATGGTGAACAACCTGTAACAAGTAATGTTAGAGCGCTAAGAATACTAACTGTTGCTATTTTTTTGATATTCATTGGTATTTACACATTGAAATATTTGAGAGTAAAAAAATATTACGCTCATAATTCTAGCAAAAAAAGATATGCAAACATATATTCTATAAAACGCACTATAAAATAGCTTTAAAATTTAGTAATAAGCAAAATTTTAATACTAAAAATAATAATTGTATCTATATTATGTTTTGTTAATTAATTGAATTTTAAAAATATTATTGTTATCAATGCCAATATATTCACAAATAAACCCGATTATCAGTATAAATATTCTTTCTGGTTCTATTTTTATTCAATCCGTTTATTTTTAATACAACCAGAGATTTATCACCAAAAATAGATCTATATTGCGATGTTTTTTATCATTATAAAATGTATAAACGCCAACAATAAAAAGAGTAACCATAATAAATGGTTACTCTTTTTTATAGGATCTTCGTATAACGGTTACCCTAAATAATTAATGACGCACCGGTTTTGCTAGCCATACTAATGGAATCAGTAATAAACATAAGATCCCTGACAACCAAAATAAATCGACCGTTGACATCATATAGGATTGCCGAGTAATGACATTATTCACCGCATCAAGGTTATTGCCCATTGAATGAATAAACTGACTGACTTGATGATTAGCAACCGTAAATCCTTCTGCAATACGTGAATGGTGAAATTCCATTCGTTGATCCCACATCGTAGTAACAATTGATGATGAAAAACTACCAAATAAAGTCCGGAAGAATGTTGATAACGCGACCGCATTGGCTATTTGATCAGGTTTAACACTATTTACAATTAAATTTTGCAGTGGCACAAAAAAAGCCAACGTTGCCGCACCCTGAATCAATTGTGGCATCATAATATAATCAAATGAAGCCGCTAAATTATAAGTGCTTCGCCAAAATCCAACCACAGAAAAAATCAAAAATGCATAAGTTAAAATATAACGAATATCTATTTTTTGAACTAATTTACCAATAATAGGCGCACTCACAACCGCTAAAATACCGACGGGTGCTGTCGCATAACCTGACCATGACGCGGTATATCCCATCACCCCTTGTAACCACAGCGGTAACAATACTGTAGAGCCAAAGTAAACCATATACCCTAAGCTCATCACAATGACCGCAATCGTGAAATTTCGTTGGGTAAAGAAGCGAAAATTTACCACCGGGTTATCATGATACCATTCCCAAATGATCATACAGCCCCAAGAGAGAACAGCGACAAATGTTAATCCTAGAATTAAATTAGATTGGAACCAGTCATGATCTTTACCTAAATCAAGCATCATTTGTAGGCTACCCGCCGCCACTACTAATAGCCCAATTCCCATATAATCGACGCTTTCACGTTGGATTTTTGTTTCTTTACCTTTGAGTAGAAAAAACACTAACGCACTCGCAATAATACCGATAGGGGCATTAATGAAAAATATCCATGACCACGAGTAATTATCAGTTAGCACACCACCTAAAATTGGCCCCATAATGGGTGCAACAACAACCGTCATTGACCATAACGACATCGCTAAACCGTGTTTTTCTCTGGGGAAATTTCGCAATAAAATACTTTGTGATAACGGTGCTATCGACCCAGAAATAGCCCCTTGAATCACGCGGAAAAAAATCAACATTTCAATACTGCTCGACATGCCACATAGCATCGATGCAATAACAAACCCCATAGTAGCAAAGATAAATAATTTTACTTCACCAAAACGACGACTTAAAAACCCCGTCATTGGCATTGATATCGCATTTGCAGCACCAAACGCGGTGATCACCCAAATACCTTGATCGGTTGATACACCAAGATTACCCGCAATAGTTGGAATCGCGACATTGGCAATTGATGTATCTAAAATCATCATGAAAGTTGCCATTGATGTCGCTAAGGTAATCAATAGCAGTTTAACGCCTTTTAGTGGCACAGATTCATTCATTACATCACCTAAGCTTTAATAAGGCGGTTAACAAATGTCTCTACTTTGTTATCAACAACAGCCAAGCGTTCGTTCGTGGTCTTCTGTGCACTTTCATTGGCGGTAAACACAGCATAATCAAACGGTTTCGTCACTGTCGTTTTGGTGTCAACGGTCACTGTCATTGACATACCAACACGTAATGGATGTTGTTTAATTTGTTGTGAATCAATGTAGATACGGACAGGTACACGTTGAATAATTTTAATCCAGTTACCCGTCGCATTTTGAGCAGGAATTGCTGAAAATGCACTACCCGTACCAGCGCCAATACCCGCTACAACACCGCTATAGGTATATTTATCACCATAAAGATCAGACTTAATGGTAACGGGTTGTCCTGGCTGCATATTATGTAGCTGTGTTTCTTTAAAATTAGCTTCAACCCAAACATTATCTAATGGCACGATAGTCATTAGTGCTTGGCCTGCTTGAATTTGTTGACCCACTTGCACACTACGATTAACAACCATACCGCCTTTAGGCGCATAGATAGTGGCATTTTGTTGATCAAGGTAAACATGACGTAATTGCGCAATCGCCATTTGAACTTGAGGATTATCTAAAATGTTTTCTTGCGGCAATAATGTTTGTAGCGCTTGTAATTGTTTATTTAATGCAATTAAGTTTTGCTCTTTAATCATGACCGTATTTTTAGCATGCGATAACACTTCAGCTAATACTGAGCCATCTTTATCGCCCCCAATTCGACGCTTATAATCTTGCTTCGCTTGGGCTAACATAACTTTTTCTGCTGCTATTTGTGCTTTTAACTGCGCTATTTTCAAATAATTACTTTGTACATCGCGAACCGTATTTTTAAGGTTAGCTTCCGCTTGTTGTTGCTTTAATAACAATGGATTACGATTCAAGGTGACAAGCTGCGCACCTTGCTTAACTTGTTGAGTATCATCAACGTTGATGGCATTAACCGTGCCAGCCTCTTGTGCCGTGATCATTATTCGCTGGCCTGCAACATAAGCATCATCTGTACTTTGTGAGGTAGTCGGCATTAATAAATACGCAGCGCCTGCTGCTGCAATAACAATAAGCACAAAAACACTCATAATAGTATTGCGCTTTTTTTTAGAAGTAGAATTAAGCGGTTGATTTGTCATATTGAATCTCATCTTATTTATTGTGCTAGGTGACGGTAGTTTATTGTTAAGCGTGATAACCACCACCGAGGGCAACAATAAGTTGTAATTGATTTTGTAACGTAGCGTTATCAGCATTCGTGGTTTGAATAACCTGCTGATGCCATTTTATTTGTGCATTATTCATTTCTGAAAAGCTGGCTAATCCACGTTGATAGCGATGCTTAAAAATCATATAGGCTTGCTGATATTGCGTGGTTGATGCCACGGTAAGCGCTTGTTGTTGTAATGCTTCTTGTAAATTAACAATCGCATCAGAAGCTTGTTTTACAGCCGTAAGAACAGATTGGTTATAAACCGTCACTGCTTGATCATAATGAATATTTGCCGACGCATAATTAGCATCACGTACGCCACCGTCATAGAGCGGTAAGGTTGTGGCAATGGTTGCACCACTTAAAAACAGATCGGCTGGGTTCATCGAAGATAATTTTTGAAAAACGCCCATGACCATTAAATTCATATCAGGATAATAAGCTGCTTTAGCTTGTTTTATTCCTTGTTGATTCGCTTCAACCAACCATTTATTCGCAATAATATCCGCGCGACGCCCCAATAAATTCATTGGAATCGTCGTCATGGTATTCAATTGATTTATTGGGTGTGCATTTGGCGTTAATAGCGTTCCCAATTGCTCTGGCGTTTTAGCTAAATATAACGCTAATTGGTTTTTTGCTAATTGCTGTTGAGTAACCGTCATTGAAAGCTGTGCTGATAACTTATCAAGATCGCCTTGCTGTTGAAATAATTCAGCTTTGCTTGCGAGACCACGTTTAATTTGATCGCTAATAACGGCTTTTTGCTTATTCGTTTCACGCAACAACAGCTGAAGATTTTGCTCTAAGCGGTAATTATTCTGTAAAGTAAAATAACTACTGCTAATAGCCGCAGACAACAGTAACTTCGCTTGTACCGCTTGCGCTTCTAATGATAATTTTTGATTGGTTGCAGCAGCAATGATTGCCTTATTTTTACCCCAAAAATCAAATTGGTAAGAAAAAGAAGGCAGCAACATTCCTAATGCTGAATATTCTGCATTATGAGGGGATAAAGAATCTAAATTTGCCCCTATTGCCCCACCACTAATATTGAGATTTACGCTTGGTTTATCACCCGCTTGAGCTAAAGCAACCTGCTGAGTGGCTAATTCAATACGCTGTTGGGCTTGCTGCAAGGTTAAGTTATTCGTCAACCCTAATGTAATTAATTGGTTTAATTGCAGATCATTAAATTGAGTCCACCAATCCGTTTTTATGTCGCTAAGATCACGCTGATATAAATGAACTTGTTGGGCGGTTAGTAGTGAATGATGTTGTGGTTCAGAGGGTGGAATCATACTACATGCCGATAATAGCAACACCGCCGCCAAAGAAGATGCGGTGCGAGTGATATAAAATGCTTTCATTTTTCGTCCTAAATTACTTTATGGTATAAAGTATAAAGTGGAATCGATTGTTGTTATATACACTACAAAGGAAAAGACTGTTGCAGACAAAAAACAATAAAATTGGCTTTGATTTAAACACGATCGCAATATTCGCACGCGTAGTTGAACGCCAAAGTTTTACGCTAGCGGCGACTGAATTAGAATTAACAAAATCAACAGTAAGCCGAAAAATTGCAGAATTAGAACGTTATTTAGGAATTAGATTATTAACTCGCTCAACACGCCAATTAGTGTTAACAGCTGAGGGAGATACTTTTTACCGTTCTTGTTCACAGATTCTAGACGTCTTAGAACAATCTGAACTTGAAGTCACCGCGAGTCACGACCTAGTCTGCGGCACCTTAAAAATGGTCATGCCCGTAGAGGTAGGAAAAGGCTTTTTTGGCGATTGTATAAAAGCATTTATGGCTTTACATCCTAACTTAAAAATACATCTTGAATTATCAAACCGTAAAGTTGACCTTATTAAAGAAGGCTTTGACGTTATGATACAAGTTGGCGAAATTGAAGATTCATCATTGATCGTCAGAACGTTCCATCATTCAACACGCGTCTTAGTAGCAAGCCCTCAATACATAGCACAGTACGACTTACCCCAAAGCTTGGCCGATTTAAAAGCGCCTCATCAACAAATTAAAATGATCAGTAGTGTTCGTACGGGGAATAAAAATGTATTAGAAGGCCTACCTTATCGTTTTAAGGTCAATACATTAAGCGCCGCATTAGATCTCTGTTTAGATGGTTTTGGAATTACCTACATTCCAGAATTTTTGTGCCGTAATCTTATTACTGAAGGAAAATTGGTCCATATTTTACCCAGCCTTTATGCCTCACAAGTTCCTATTCCCATCAGTTTTATTTATCCAGAACGCGATTTAATGCCTCGACGGTTACGTGCATTTATTGATTTTACAATCACACGTTTCCAAGATGAAATTCAGCGACGTAATCAGGAAACAGCTAATCATTCCAAATAAAGTATGTTATTAACGGAGGGGTTATCAAAGAGTAATCTATTTATTAATATCAATGACCATAATACTATTTTAAAGGCGTCATAATGGCTCCTTTAAAATAAGTAAAATAAAAACAATCAAACTTTGCATAGATATACGTATATTGACGTCGCTTTACATCGCAATAGGTAACATAAAGCTATCGTTTATATAGGCACAAAGTCATGACAACAACTCGCAATTTTATCTGGGCAATGATTGCCACAATATCAGCCTTTTGGTTTGCGATGGAACCGCAATTATTTACTTCAACCAATCTCTTTGAATGGCGATCTTCCATTATTCAATACTCCGGCATTTTATCTTTGATATTAATGTCCATCACTATGATATTAGCCATGCGTTTATCTATGGTTGAGAACTGGCTTAATGGCATGGATAAAGCTTATCGAGTACACAAATGGTTGGGTATCAGTAGCATCGCACTCGGTATCTCACACTGGTTATGGTGCCAAGTTCCTAAATGGCTGGTAATGTCTGGCGTATTAACAAGACCGGTTCGTCAGCATAATTCAAACCCAGCGGCAACTGAGTTTAGTTGGAATGCGTGGGTCAATAATTTACATGGCTTTGCTGAAAATATTGGGGAGTGGGGATTTTATTTACTATTGGCCTTACTGATGATCTCGCTATGGGCCACGGTAAAATATAAACCCTTTAAATTATCACACCGCCTAATGTCAGTTGCCTATTTACTTATCGTTGTTCACTCAGTATTACTACTCAAGCATGCTTATTGGGGAGAACCTATTTATTACCTCACATTCGGCTTTGCTTTTATTGGCTCTATTGCGGCAATATATAGTTTATTGGGTTTTGTCGGACGCAGTAACCGCCACGCTGCTGTTATTGTCTCGACGCGTTATTTTCCACAAGCTGAAACAATGGAATTAATATTAAAACCAAAGAGTGCTTGGCAAGGACATACAGCAGGACAGTTTGCATATTTACGGTTTGGTAATGAAGATCCACATCCATTTACCATTGTTTCAGGCACTACCGACCCCGAAATACGTTTTTTAATTAAAGCCTTGGGGGACTTCACTACGGGATTGTACGAACGGGTAAAAATAGGTGATGCAGTAATGGTTGAAGGTCCCTATGGCCGTGTTAATTTCGACCTTAGCAAGCCACAAATATGGATTGCTGGTGGTGTTGGTATCGCTGCTTTTTTCGCTACCTTAGAAACACTTAAAGGAAAAACGAACAATCCTCAAATAGATTTATTTTATTGTTGTCGAGGTATTGATAATAACTTAGCTGATGAGTTGTACTCTCTGACACAGCAAGCTGGCGTAAGGTTAAACGTAATAGATACCCTCCATTCACCGCGATTAAATATCAACGACATCGCAACTCAATGCGATAACGTAAATGATTATGATTTTTACTTTTGCGGGCCAGAAATCTTTTCAAAAACATTAAAAAAAGAGCTCGGTGCACGCTCCTTTGATATTGAGAAAAATTACCACGAAGAATTATTTGTGATGCGCTAAAAAACACATAAAAGAGATGACATATTCCTGCTATATATATCAATAATATGGCGGCAAAGGTAACGCGTCTCTTTTATTTTCATCGTGTAATCACATATTCTATAAATAATGAAGCTATGTTTTTAATTATCTCGATTTCATCATCCATATAAGTCTCAAAATAGATATAACATAATAAATTGATATTCACGGCATCTTTTTATTTCAAACAGTTAACATAATAACAACTATTAATGGTTACTGATAAACAATCAAACAACATTTAAAATGCAACAATGCGATTAAGATCTAACTTATTATTAAAGTAATTTTTGTTAGTTATTTATAAGATAATCATCAGCGTTTTTTTACTTCAATTAATAAATAATTATTCCATCTGTCTTTATCAATGAGAACAACATGGAATATATTTTTACACTATGTATAGTTGGGCTTGTCGCCTACTCAATGTTAAAAAAATTCAATCCCCAAGCAACATTAATTACCGCAGGCTTATTGTTGCTGGCTTACGCATCCATATCAGGAATTGCACCTGTACTTGCCGATGGGAAGACGCAAGGCGCACTATTTTTTGACCTCTGGCAACGTTTTACAGAAATCACCAATACCCGTTTAGGCAGTGTCGGTCTAACACTTGTCTCTATTGCTGGTGTTTCAACCTATCTAAACCACATTGGCGCATCTCAGGCATTGGTGAAAGCCACATCTCGCCCAGTTATGGCGGTAAAAAATCCTTATATCCTGTTGATACTCGTTTTAATATTTGTATCTCTAATGTACGTATTTATTACTGGTGCAACATCGTTATCATTACTCTTAATGGGCACACTTTACCCAGTATTACGTAATGCGGGTATTAGTGCGAAAACAGCCGTTGCTACTATCGTTATTCCAACAGCATGGGAATATGGCCCAGGGCAAATTAATGCGGTTATTGGTGCCAATACAATCAATGTTGAAATCATGGATTTTGTGGTAAACCATCAAACCATATTTCAAGCTATGCTACTTATTTTAATTCCTTTGGTTAACATTGTATGGCAACGTCATTGTGATCGTATTGACGGTTATAACCCATCAGAAGATAGAGGTAAATATTTAGAAACGCTAGAAAAACAACATGATGACAATGATATAGTACCTAAATTTTACGCATTGCTTCCCGTCTTGCCTTTTATCTTTTTATTTGGATTCTCAAGTATGGTAATGCAATCTATTACCATGACAATTCCAATTGCGATGATGTCAACAATCAGTATTTGTATCGTAATAGAAGCAATAAGATTTCGTTCAATTCAACGTGCCTTTGATAATTTTGAAGCGTGGCTAAAAGGTACCGGAATGATATTTGCGAGCGTATTAACGTTAATGATTGCGGCTGAATATTTCTCTGCTGGTTTAACTAATATTGGCGCCATCAACACACTAATTGATACCGCAAAATCATTTGATCTTGGTCCAAGCGGTATTGTTATTGTCTTTTCTGGCTTTATTTTATTAACCGCATTTATTACTGGTTCAGGCAATGCCCCTGTAATGGCTTTTATTCCTATCGTACCTCAAATTGCAACTAACTTTGGTGTTAATCCCCTACTTCCATTACTGCCTATTTTATTTGCAGCGGGCATTGGCAGAACAATGTCACCAGTTGCTGGGGTCATTATTACCGTTTCAGGCATGGCAGGCCTAACACCGATTGATGTTATTAAGCGTACCAGTGTTCCGATGTTAAGCAGTATGGTGGTTGTGTTAATTATGGCGGTTATTCAATACTCTTAATTAGCCCCATAATAAAAAATGATTCCCATCACATATGGGAATCATTTCTTCATTTAAATTCACCAATAAATAATGCAAGCTCCACACTCTATAATCACAATATGACAGTCAGCCAAAATAGTTAAGATAAGGATGCGCTGACAATCGTTTTTAAATCAAAAAGTCATCTTTCCTATTCTAAATTTCTTTATAATATTTAGCTGCTTTATCAAGCACATCTAATGCCTGTTGCTTAGATAGTACACCTTGAATATCAACCTTTGCACCAGCACCTTTATAATTAGAGAACCATGTATCAATGATTGTTAATACGCCAGGATATTGCTGCTGTAATTGCTTTATAGAATGAACATTCTTAAATGGTGATTGCTCAGTTACAGGAACCGCAATTAATTTATCATCTTGTTCACCGTCATCTAGCATTTTAAGACCACCAATTAAGCGAACTTGTGCGACACTTCCTTGCACCATTGCCGAGCCAAGCACTAACACATCTAAAGGATCACCATCGCCACCTAAAGATTTAGGTAATGCTGTATTAGGAATCGTGCCATAGTTACTTGGGTAACCAAGATAATGCACAATCCGTGGTTGGCCATTTTTAAACTCCCAATTAATCACTGAGCCATCAACTTTACTCACTTCCCATTTTTCATTGCTTCCAGTAGGAATTTCAATGATGGCATTAATTGTTCCATTGTTATTTTTCGCGGGCGTTGCTGACAAATAATCTTGATCGGCTTTAATTGTATAAGTATCAACTTTTGAAAAGTTTGAGTCAGCAAACGCTGATGAACAACTAAGTAGCAGACTAATAAACGCAATGTGCTTTTTCATGAGTAATTACATATCCATTAAATAAGTTAACTTATCTTCTTGTAATTAAATGAAAATAAAATGACATAATTATGACGTTTTAAAGTACTTTTGTTAGACATAGCTTCGTGTAAGTGATGGGGATAGAGAACGCATTGTTATCACCTCTTGGTTCAATTTAAGTTGGTTACGTTGATTGGTTTGTTATAGATGGTTTCTTAAATACTACAATGCGGGTTGAGGGGTAATGTAGACTGGTTTCGCTGGGGTATACCTTAAATGACAAAATAGCTTATTTCGTCATTAGGCGTTTTTAGATAGCAACTAAAAGTTAAAGTTTTCATTAATAACTACCGAGAATTCTCGACAGTCTAATTGTTATATAATTTGCAACAGTTGTTTGGGTCGAAGGTTCTTTCTTAGCATTAAGGTCCAATAATGTGCATTGGCACACATATTTTTAGTTCTGGCTCTTTACGTTCGGGGATAAACTACTCCCGCATTTAATAATATCCAGATATAACTCCGCTGTGCTAATAGTGACCCTAATAAGAGTAGTTACTCCTATCCTTGTCATTCGTTAGAAAGCTTATACATAAAGGATCTCTCTTTTGACAAGACTTTCAGGAATAAAACCATCTCAATTGACACGAGTTGGATACACATATCAAGATCTTATGTGTATCCAGATACTGATAAATTGGTATCACGAGCCAGAAAAATACCAATGGATAAGTATTGAAGATAGCCAAGGGCTAAGTGGTGTAAAAAGCCTTGACGATGTTATTTGTTTTACACCTAGTGGAGAGTATGAGCTCTACCAAGTCAAATTCACAACTGATTCAACTCGTGATGATCTAAGGCTTGATTTTGATTGGCTATTAAAGAAAAAACCGAAGGGTACTTCTCTAATTGAAAAATGGTCTGCTGATCTTGAAAGGTTTAGCGATTCAAATGTGATATCGGTTGCTAAACTTATTACAAATAGGAAACCCGACACCATATTATCTAATTGTCTTCATGGGAACAAGATCGACTATAACCTGATTCCAGACGAAGTAAAATTTAAAGTATCAACCCAGCTTGGCGACGAACGAAAATCCATAATATTCTTTGAAAACCTAATCTTTGAACACAGCCAACACGAAATCGATGATTTAGAGCTCAAACTTCAGGACTCATTAGTTCCCGATCATGCAAATAATGAAAGCTGGCTTCAGCTATTAAAAACAGTTGAGCGTTGGGCCACTCGAAAAAACGAGCCGTCCCCAGACGGGAGAATTTGTCTCGAGCATATTCGTGAGATCTTATCCCTTGGTTCAAAAAGGACTATATCTCAGTTTTTTGAGGTGCCGGGAGGCTACATACCACCTCTAGAAGAATTCCATAGCGAAATAATTGAAAGAACTACCAAGCCTGGTTGCTCGGTTATCTCAGGTCTTCCTGGCATGGGGAAGAGTACATATCTTTCTTTCTTGACCGACCAACTTATAGAGAAGAAGACACCAGTAATAAGGCATCATTATTATTTGTCTCCACATTTTATTGGAGATAGGATTGCCTTCAATAACGCTGCACAATCACTACAAAGTCAAATAAAGATCCTATACCCATCTGATTTTAATAGCGATGAACTTGATCCTGAAAAATTAGAACTGTGGATTCGCAAGGCTGCTGATATAGCGACTGAAAGTAATGAAATACTTGTCGTTATCATTGATGGGCTAGACCATGTTTATCGTGAAAGATCAGATATCAATCAACTTGAACACCTAGTTAATCGAATTGATCCACTCAAAGAAAAAATTTGCTTACTCTATGGTACACAACCAATAAGTGATGAATATTTACCTAATTCATTATTACGATCAGCACCAAGAGATAAGTCATGGCTCGATATTCCAGCTATGGGATTAGCTGCCATTAAGGATAGAGTAGACTTCTTGGTCTCCATTAAAGAAATAGATGTTGTTGGTGTGAATGAACACAGAAAGCAAGAAGTTATAGAAATATCGCAGGCATTACTAAATATTTCAAAAGGATATCCCCTTCATATTATTTATTCTCTAAACAGCATGAAGTTGGCTAGAAATAAAATCAATAAATATGACGTGGAAAAGCTTCCAATCTGCCCTGATGGGGATATACACGCATACTATGAGAATTTGTGGGTTTCACTATCTGAAAGTGCGAAAGAAATTCTCCTTCTTATTGCTAATGCTGACTTTTCATGGCCGGATAAAACGCATTTAGGATTTTGTTTTGATGACAGTCTTATTTTTAGAAATAGCTTTGCTGAAATTCAACATCTCATTGAAAATAGACTTAGCGGAATAACACCATTTCATAACAGCTTGTTTGTTTATCTAAAGCGAAAAGATGCCTTCTCCACATCAAAAGAAAGGTTAAATACGAAATCAAAGGTCTGGATCGACCGGCATGCCCCCGAATACTGGAAATGGGGTTGGGATTGGATAATTCAAGCAAATTTAGGGAATGCGACTCCTCTACTACAGGGGATCACCAAAGAATGGCTCGTTCGCTCACTCTGTAAAGCATATCCATTAGAGCATATAGAACACATAGTCGGGGTTGCTGAAAGTATAGCCTTTGAACAATCACTGTATTCTGAGCTATTGAGACTTCGAATGTTGAAAATGAGGTTGTTGAATGGCCCTGAATTTCAGATACAGGATTTTAGTCAATTTTTGGATTGTTCACTTAACTGTTCATCAGATAATTTTGGGCTTCTTTGGAGAGCCGATAATCTGAGGATTATTCCTGATAAGGAAATTGTAATCGTTGCTAAGCATTTACAAGGAAAAAATGAAAAAATAGTTAAAGATTGCGAAAGAGAAATTTATCGCAGGATACAATTTTATGCCAGATTAGAGGATTCTGAACGCTATCAGACATTAAATAGCCTTGTTGATGACTATTTACAAGTCTTGATGAGCTATGATAATCCTGATTTAGAGCTCATCAATGAGTTTTATGAAAGACTTACCGATAAGTCATCGTCCTTCACAAGGATCGTAGAACTACTTGTTCAATATGGGCATAGACATTTACTATTAGATTTATCTCTCTTTGATATACCAAAGGATATTTCTTCAAAAATAATTGATGAGGTTGTTTTGGCAGCTTGCATTGAAGGTGTACCATTAGAAGAAACCTCCCAAAATCTTAATATTTCCAATTCTAGCTTAGGCTTACTCCATTTAATGCTAAATGGAAAAGATATTGATTCTGAAGAAGTCACACAATTAGAGTGCCCAGAGAGGTATGAAGACGCCACTTATAATCTTTTCTATCAGTACTTCTTCAATACTCTAGCTCACAGGTTTAGTAACTCGGTAGTTATTGAGAAACCGTATTTGGTTGAGCCGAATACGGTCGAAGAGTTTATAAAAAACTCGTGGATGACTTTTCAATATACATCAGCCACTATCGCTAAAAAGCTTAAGGCAGGAGATAAATTCGAAGTATCGGAGCTATATAATTGTTTCGTCATTCTTGAACTACCAGATCAATTCCGAGTGGGTTATAAATTAACGCCCGTATTATTCAATATAAGAAAATCTTTAGCCAAGATAGCCTTACATCTAAATATTATCTGTGACTCGATTGATGAGTTTACTATGCTCAATGACAGTGATTTTTCGATGCTTACAAAAAGTCACTGGTGGGATTCGTATGTGTTTTTCGATGTTGCTGCTCAAAATTCGATTATTAGCTTTCCTAAAAAGACTATATCTCAAGTATTTCATAAGCTCTTTGATACAGAGATTCATCGAAGAGAAGACACAGCTACACTAGCAAATGACAGTCTTGAAATGGGAATTTTGGCAAGTAAGTACGGACTTCACGATGAAGCTAACTTATTTCTCCAGCGTACAGCTTTGAATATGGTCGGGTATGGTTATAGAAAAGACATTACTTTACATGAAGTTTTTGAAGTCATTGACGAGTGCTCAAACTCGAATTTCCCTCAAGTACCTGACTGGTTGAGGCGTGTAGCAACATTTACAACAGATGTTTTTGATTTTTCAGAACGAGAAATAAGGCATATTCCAAATTGGTACACAAAATTATTAGCAAAACACAACCCAGAACGTCTGGTTGATGAATTTGACTATCATTTGTCAGAAGAAAATTGGCATCGAACAGATGTTATTCTTGAGAATATAATCAAGACATTTCCACTGACTACACAATCAGAGTATTCATTTCTACGTTGTATGACCACGGTTGATGCACTCAGAGCATTAAAAGAAAGGGCTGAGGGGAACGCAACACTAGACAAAATTTATCAAGAGCAATGCAAAATTATTGGTGGTATTCCCCCACTTCCTAGAGAACTAAATTCGACAGAACATGAAGAAACACCTGAATTCTCCAACGTTAAGGCTATCCAGCCGAACAACTTGGATGAATTAAGTTCTACTTTGCACTCCATATCATACAAAGTTCGCAAAAAATTTATCATAGATTGGATAACGCACTGGAAAGAGCAAGGACAGGGTGCCATTATTCTCAATTCGTTTAACGAATATTATGAACAAGAAAAATCAGACTATGAGCTTAATAGGTGTTTGCATGAAATATATTTATTGAGTAAAACGATTAATGGCAAGACAAAAGCATATACATGGGCCATTAGAGATATAAATCTTAATAATAGCTGGAATCGTTATGCTTACTCTCAGTCAGAAGAATCATTAAGAGAATATGGTTCAACATATAAGAACAAATGGGAAAGTATTTTACGAGATACAATGTCGCCAGGTTCATCGAAGGAACAAAGAAACGAGGCAATAATTGTCCCCTCGACTCAACTTGTAACTTATTTAGTTGCCGCAGGAAAGTTGGAACTTGCTGCTGAAATTACAGAGGCCATGGTTGGCAGTCTTGAGGGAGATATTGCACATCTTCCACTAAATGAGCTGTATTGGTATAAGCAACCTATTGAGCAAAGAGTTGCCCCCTTACATCTAATTTATCTTCATTATAAATGGCCTGATCGCTATGCTAGACTCCAAACGGCAAAGCAAATCTCAATACTCTTGCAAGACGATACTAATACTGAATTTCGTTCGCTATATATCCAATATCTATCAAAACAGCAGTATGAAGTTGATATCGTAGATTATTTGTCAATTCTCTTACTTATTGAAAAATCTCCCTTTAACACAGGAGATATAGTTCAAAACATACGTTTTCCCTCTATTATATCAGATGAACTGATATCAAATCTGGACTATATCGATGCAGGAAGGGATGATTTAACACCTTTATATTCTCAGTTTTTGGAAGATCTAATTCCAAATAAAGCAAAGTATGAAAGATATGCCAATGGCCTTTTATTTAGGTACATAACGATTATCGAAAAGTTGGAAAAAGAATATAATGCTCCGCTAGTTAAGCATTTTCTTCTTGAATGGGAACAAATTCAGAAAAGACATTCTTGTCATGTTTTCAACCCCTATAACTTCTGTAGCGATCAGTTTTCTTCTCGAGACAATATTAGGTGTAGTTTTTCATGGACTGCAGAATCATCAATATTATCTGCGTATACTAGGACGTTGGCTTACGCTATCGCTCAACACTCTATCCCTGAAGATATAGCTTTGATGCATGCTGAAGAAGTATTGCCCTTTGGCTCTATTGCAATAAACATCTCACCTTCAGAACCGCCTAAAATCTGGCCTAGGTTAGACGATTTAAAGAAGGATGATCTTTTACCTGGTCAAAGTGAACTTGATCAATACCTTTCCCTGATAGCCAATTCGGACGAAATATTATTACATGCCAATGGCCCTGTTCTCAGAAACCATACTGGCGTTTGTATTGATCTAAGGATCATCTTAGTTTCTATATATGATACCGAAATGCTCAACCCTCATTACATATTCGATTCAATTGATCGTGGGAATACTGAAGAAGGTATATTTCCTTTAGCCAAGAAGACTTACCCATCTTCCTTTGGGCGATGGGAAATTGATTGGCTATTTAGAGGCTATTTCCGTCCTACTTATTGTGTTGGAGATTTACCAATAAACTCAGTAACCCAGAATGAATCCAGTGTAGAATATTTTGGCGGTACAGTAAGTAATGGTGTCTGGAAATATTGGGTAGATCACTGGTATCCAGCGCATAGTGTAGAAATTGGTAATTCATTAGGAACTTATATGACTGTACCTAAAGATTTTTTTACTAAGTTAAAAGAACATACAGATAACAATTATTATCTAGTTGCTAAAATGACTTGTGTTGACAGACGTGAATACATACGTGATGAGGGCGCCATTATAACCTTCGCCATTCAATCTATTTAGGAATCACTATTCGTAATGGTATAGAGTTTCCTTTGAGGTATAACATAGTTATTCTTGAGTCAGATTCTGGTACTAATAAAAAGATATAGCGTCAAAAATTAAATTTTGGCGCTGTTTACATATCGTACTATTTTGTTCAAAAATCAGCTTACTTTCAAGTCGCTTGTGAAAAGCGCCAAGCGATTCCGTCATAACCAACTTCACAAATATTATGCCATATCGACGAACTTCCTCACCCATTTCACATAACATCTGTTACATCTACTAAATTTAGAAATGCCATATTGAACTATTTTCAAATCATAGGCTTTTCTATGAACTGGAATCAATAAATGTTACTCACTATGGCTGCAAATAAATTAAGCCATTTCTATCTTATGTTGTTATATTTATTCAATAACACTTAGAAAATAACATTATTATCTAGCTCAAGATAAGGTGATGAAAGTGAAATTACTTTAAGTCTCTTACCTGAATCAACTTGTATATCAACACTAACGACGTGATTATAAATCAGGCAATAATTACAGGTTAATTCCACTTGCTCATACTCAAATTCACAACCATTAGCACAAAGCCAACCTTTTTGTTGTACTGGAATAATGGGAAAACGTCGAGAAACAACAACAGATAGCAATTGTGTTGTTATATCCATTGTAAAAGATGTTATACAAAAAGTGTTTAATGAATATTCCCCGTTAGCATTTAGCCCTGTAACAGTGGTTTCAAACCCATCTGATACTTGTAATAATATCGATCCTTCAAGCTGCACTTTTTTCATTGCCAGTATTTTCTCTATCATCTCCATTTCCTTCCTTTCATTTTTTAATCACGAAAAATACCTTAGCGAGCGAATTAATCGTTACGCTATTCTCGGCACTTTCGCAATGACCTTGTCATAATGACCATTGTGTCAATGTTGATTAACTACATGTTAAATAAGAACATAATCATGTTTCATCTCTTTTTATATTAAATAACAACAATAAAGAAGGAATAGATGGTAGATTCGTAGGCAGTGTTGTTACTGGGTTAACAACAAGAGGACTTCGATAACTTGACGCAATGGTCATAATGACAAGTTTTAGATAACTTTAGGTTTATTTCTTGGAATCGATGTTTTGAACGATTTAAATACCGCTCTGTCATTGATAAATTGCCTTTGCCATGGCCATGACCAATCCAAATGGATGCTGCAAAAACATCATTCATTAAAGTTGCAACTTTCTGAACCGCTGATTTTCGGCAAGAATGCAATCCTAATTTAATATCTTTTAATTTATTTTTTAATGAATAACTTATTTTTTTTATTACGTTGTAAACACTTTGTCTGGATAAAGGCTTATCTTTGTTTGTGATTGATTTATTACGAATGAGTTCATCTCGAGGAAATAAATATGTACGCCCTTTGTGTTTTTTTAATCGTCGAGAAAGCATTTGTTCTATAGCTTTAAATGATGAAAAATCGATTTGCCGAGAGTGGGATGGCAAGGTTCTTCTTAAATAATTGTAAATTTGAGGTTTTTCTTTATCGTAGTAATGCTGTTTTGCTTTTTCATAAGCAACACCCAATTGATATTCTTCTGCTATAAAACCCAACTCATCTAGCGAAGTTGCCAACCTGATAATCAACGATGCGTTTAGGTCGACCATGTGTTTTCGTAGCCATTGCCTCCCTTTTATATTCCATTGTTTATCAAGGTGCTGGTTAACTTTTCTGGTTAATTTCGCTTTGTCGGCTTTTGTATTAGATAATGTTATTCTTTTCTCTTTTAAATTGATCTGTGAAAATTTCAACTCCCTACATTCTATATTTCTCAAGCCAAAAGTGACACAAAGTAGAAACATATCAAACCAAAAATTATCTATTTTTTTCGCTTGCTTTAAAAACTGAGGAATTAATTTATCAGGAATTGCATCAACGGCTAAAGTTCTTTCATTCATCTTAAACTCTCCTAACGGTATTCAATATCACATATTTAAATTTAGCCCATTTATCTATTTTTAGACATTATTATACCGCGACTATAACTGCAGATTAAAATTAGTTCGTTAATTTGAGGTAATACTTGTTGTGACTAAATGGGACTTGAACTAGGGATAAATACAGAAATACTGGACACCCATAACTTTTTACTTAGATAGTGTCATTCCAAAAAAAGAATGCGGGTGATGATGATAAGAAATCTACCCACAGTGTGTTGAGTTTTTAAAGTAAAGATATGGCTGTCCTATGTTTAGTCCAGACGTAAAAAAGCCCGCAATTTCTTGCGGGCTTCTCTATTTGGCTTCACTCTACTGAACTTGAACCAGTGATACACGGATTAACAGTCCGCCAAGCTTCTAATAAAAAGCAACCAACTGAGCTAAGAGGGAATTGTTTAGTGATGAAATCTGATATCTTGCACTCTCAAAAACTATTTTTACTAAATTTCAGACGTAAAAAAGCCCGCAATTGCTTGCGGGCTTTTCTATTTGGCTCCCTCTACTGGACTTGAACCAGTGACATACGGATTAACAGTCCGGCGTTCTACCAACTGAACTAAGAGGGAATTGTTTGGAGCAGGTAGCGGGAATCGAACCCGCATCTCAAGCTTGGAAGGCTGGAGTAATAGCCATTATACGATACCTGCGATGTATCTTTACAAATTATGGTGGTGGGAGAAGGATTCGAACCTTCGAAGGCAGTGCCGGCAGATTTACAATCTGCTCCCTTTGGCCACTCGGGAATCCCACCGAAATTTAATGGTGCCGACTACCGGAGTCGAACTGGTGACCTACTGATTACAAGTCAGTTGCTCTACCTACTGAGCTAAGTCGGCACACTAATTTCTTTTTTTACTACCAAGTCGAAACTTGATAACTAAATATGGCGGAGAGATAGGGATTTGAACCCTAGATACGCTATAAACGTATGCTGGTTTTCAAGACCAGTGCTTTCAACCGCTCAGCCATCTCTCCGTAAGTGCGGTGAATATTATAGTCATCTGCTGTATCTGTAAAGCGAAAAAACACAAAAAAGTTCCAATCAAACAAATTTTAACCATAAAGTATAAAATAAACACATTGCATTGATTATAGAAGCTTATTTTTCCTGTTGATAACGTTACATTGATAATTATCATCGTCGCTTAAGTACAATTAGGTAAGTTTTTTATTACACTTCATTGTAGCTTCATCAAAATGTTACGTTTAGACAGTGCTAATTATGACTTCTATATTACGTAATCACATATAAATAGACCTAATCTCAGGCATCTTTAATAATTTATGATTTTTTATATTGATTAACAGAATTCAAAATAAGCCAGTTTATCGAATAAATTAGACAAAACAACACATTTACCCTACAAATGATAAAACTAAAAACATTAACTTAGATTATGCTTTTAAGTGTATTTCATAAACAAAACTTGTATCTGGGTTGTCTTTATATCGTCGAGTGTTAACATATTTTAAAGATTACTATCAACTCAATATAAAGAGATTTACAGTGTACCTATCTATACAATACTTACGGGCTTTAGCAGCAATAATGGTGGTTATTGCTCATTCAAACCATAAGGCAATGATTTACAACATCGATCTTCTGAATTTCGTCAAAATTGGCGGAGGCGGGGTTGATCTGTTCTTCATTATCTCAGGTTTTATCATGTGTTTAACTGTAGATAGAAATCGACAATCCTTTACTTCATTTATGAAATCCCGTGTAATACGTATTGCACCTTTATATTGGATTTTAACTTGTGTCGCTTTAACCATTTACTTAATTAATCCGGCCTTAGTCAATTCTTCGTCTTCACATTCAACGTCTATATTCTCTTCTTTTACTTTAATCCCTAATGGACATCCATATTTAATCAATAATGCATGGACATTAAGCTATGAATTCTTTTTCTATTTAATCTTTGCTTCCTTCTTATTTTCTAAAGACAAACAAAAATTATTTACATCGATTGCTTTAATTATTTTAGTGATTGTAGGTCTTATATTCCCACCTGCACATCCAAAATGGGTTTTAAACCCAGCCACATTTATTACAAATCCAGTTTTAATCGAATTTGTACTAGGCATCGTTGCATATAAAATCATAACTAATAAAATGATTTCAATGAAAATGGCAGCTATAGCAACAATAGTGGCATTGATATTACTGATTGCTCATAATTTTGATTGTTCACTTTTACCTACCTCATTAGGTCGTGTTATTACCTATGGTATTCCAATGTTCCTATTATTTATTGGGTTCGTTTCTTTAGAATCAAAAATGCCAAAAATTAACCTACTATATCAATTAGGCATGTCATCATATGCACTATATCTAGTACACCCATTTATTATTTCTGGTGTTACGATCGTAATGCGTAAGCTAGGCCTGATCAATATTGGCCCACTTTATGTAACAGCATTAGTCGTTGGTAGCGCCATTGCTGGTTTCTTATGCTATAAATTTATAGAAATGCCAATTGACCGCTTCTTAAAAACAAAGATCAAAAATAAACCAGTTACTGCATAACAAAGTAAGTCATACCATCACAGGGGCGTTTTCTACGCCCCTTTTTACTTTTTTGAATCAAAGATAATTATCTTATGCCTGCTTTGTTTATAGAATGGATGAATTTTTTAGGAAGTTTACTCACCTTCATTCACAATTTACTTGAGCTCTTTCAGTGATTTCTCGTCAATATCAGCAATAAATCATAACCAATTGATTAATATTAAATTTACATTGTAAATAAGCATAAATTAAAGTTAAAAAAATGGCGTTTCTATTAAGTTAATAGAAACGCCATTTCTAAATTTCACTACCATATTGGTATTTATGCAAACTTCATTTCTCCATTACTATCAAGATAAAGTGCCGCTTTTTCTTGGCCAATCAATTGTGCAGCATAAGACGGTGTAACAGCGCGTAATTCACCTTTCGTTGATAAAAAAGTTCCTTCCCATGCTTGATCACGGTATGTACCTGATTCTAAAATTTCAATAACAACTTTCATGGTTAACCTCAACGTTTAATAAAAATAAAATAATGACCAACCCCTAAGGCAACTCATCTTTTTTAAATCTACCAGCATTAAATTAATTGTCATCCCATGTAAATTGCAACGTTAGATACATAAATAGAGAGCATGAAAAACCATTCTTCGTTAATTACCTTCTAAAATGCGTTAGCGTTTCTTTTCATGCTTAGTCACCAACAACAAAATAGCAATAACATATTGAATTTAAATAACATAGATTTAAATTCGTATTATAAATACGATCCGATATTATTTAAACTCAGCATTGATAACCTATCAATGTACTGAGCAACAATGATAACCACAGATCATGTAAAGCAAGTTTTCATTTTTGATCAATACAACAGACCAAAATTGGAAGTTAACTATTTTATTCAATAAAAAAACCCGCGTTTAGTACGCGGGTTAATGATAACAATATAATTTTATTCGCTTAAATAGCCCAACCGCCAGCGTAGAACACCACTAATGCGATTGCGATAATAACCGTACCAATATTTAATCGTTTAAAATCACCAGACACAACGCGACCAATAACCAAACTCACAAAACCAAGCATAATACCTGTAACAATATTGCCTGTTAGCACAATAAAGACGGCACATAACAACCCAGATAACGCATCAACAGAGTCGTTCATATCTAGCTTGCTCACATTACTTAGCATCAATAAACCTACATACATTAAAGCTGGCGCAGTTGCGTAAGCGGGAACTAAATAGCTTAAAGGCGCTAAAAACAGCATGAAAACAAACAAGAGTCCAACCGTTGTTGCCGTTAGACCTGTTTTACCACCGGCAGCAGTACCCGCAGCAGATTCAATATAAACCGCTGCTGGAGAGCCTCCAACAAAACCAGCAAAAATACTACTTACTGAATCGGCAGTTAACGCTTTACCGCCACTAATGATATTGCCACGTTCATTCAATAAATTAGCTTGGCCTGCCACCGCTCGAATCGTACCTGTCGCATCAAAAATAGCCGTCATCACTAACGCAAGCACTGTCGGTAAGATCACGGGGTTAAGCGCACCCATAATATCTAAGGAACCAACTAAAGAGCCTTCACCACCAAATGTAGGCAGTGCAAACAAGCCATGGTATTTCACATTAGGATCGAAAATGAGACCAAAAACTGAAATAGCAATAATGACGAGCAAAATACCGCCAGGTACTCGACGTTTTTCAAGACCTATAATTGCAGCCAACCCTACCAATGACATAATCACAGGCAATGACATAAAATGGCCAAAAGCCACCGGTAAGCCTGCTTGTGGATTCTTGATAACCAAACCCACACCATTAGCGGCAATCAATAATAAAAATAGTCCAATACCAATACCTGTACCATGTGCAATTCCTGTCGGCATATTTCTCATGATCCAACCACGAACACCCGTCACAGTGATCAGCGTAAATAGAACCCCCATTAAAAATACAGCACCAAGAGCAACAGGAATGCTGACCCCTTGTCCAAGTACTAAGCTAAAAGCAGTAAAGGCAGTAAGCGATATCGCACAACCAATGGCCATTGGTAATCTCGCCCACAATCCCATCAGTAATGAACCAAAAGCTGCAACTAAGCAGGTTGCAATAAAAACAGCACTTTGATTAAAACCAGCCGCACCTAACATGCTTGGTACAACAATGACTGAATATACCATTGCTAAAAAGGTCGTTAACCCAGCGATAATTTCTTGTTTAACACTGCTACCACGCTCAGATATTTGAAAATAACGATCTAAGCCGTGCGCTGGTAAACTTTGGGTATTGGATCTATTGTCAGCAGACATGATGTCTTCCTATAATTTTCTAGTTTCAAACCGTCATCACTGGCCATAATTTATTACTGCGCCAACGCAAACGTTTACGTTTTCAAAAAAAGAAAAGGCTGAAGTGATTATCTTCAACCTTTATATGATCTCTACCTGAGGATGATACCTAAAAAGTAACCTCTACCGCCACTAGAAACTACTTTTTTTTGCCTATTTAAAATAACAGACTTACAGTTATCATAAAAATCCCTTATCGCCTTAATGAAAAATACTACCAAAAAAACCGTGATCTACGCATCATATATTCCACAAGAAATCTAATTAATAGTAATTAATTCTATTTAACCCTGCTATAAGTAATGATTATACAATTTTTTTCTTTACAACTAGACGTATACTCAGCAGCACGAACAAAAAAAGACTATTAGCTGATTATTGACTCTGCAAATATCTCAATTTGCTTTATCCATAATTTTTGACTCTTTATATAGAGCGTTAGGTGATTGCAATGAAACATACACTTTGGCCTGCATTTATTGATGTTGTAAAACGCGATGTTGTACCAGCTCTTGGCTGTACTGAACCCGTATCCGTTGCATTAGCAGCAGCAATTGCCGTAAACAAACTTAATATTAATCATCAACAAATTACCGGAATTGAAGCGTTCGTATCGGCTAATTTAATGAAAAATGGTATGGGTGTAACTGTACCTGGTACTGGAATGGTCGGGCTAGAAATCGCCGCAGCGACGGGTGCTATTGCAGGCGACAGTCAGGCGCAATTAGAAGTTCTCAAAAACCTTACTCCTGAAGATGTTGCTATTGCAAAAGCGATGCTTGATAAGAAATTAGTAACCGTTAGTGTTGCGGATGTCAGTAATATTCTGTATTCCAAAGTCACCGTCTTTAGTGGCGATCGCTCTGCAAGCGTCATCATTGCAGATACTCACACTCATATACTTGCAATAGAAGAAGACGGAATAACAACTTACATTGCTGATCCAAAAAATACGACTCACTTGGCCAAAGAAAAAGTTAATACCAATCCTTTCACTGATGCTTGTGCTCAAGATATTTTTGACTTCGCAACACAAGCACCATTAGCAGATATTAGCTTTATTGAGCAAGCTTACCAGCTCAACAATGCACTTTCGATTGAAGGCTTAGCGGGTAACTATGGCCTTCAAGTGGGCGCAACTTTTCAGCGTAATATTGATCGAGGCTTGCTATCAGCAGGGCTATTAACAGACGTATTACTACGTACTGCAGCAGCTTCTGATGCTCGAATGGGTGGCGCCATGAAACCAGCGATGAGTAATTCTGGTTCAGGCAATCAAGGTATTGCTGCGACTATGCCGGTGGTAGTCGTCGCTGAATTTATCAAGGCGACTAACGAACAATTAATTCGTGCTTTAATGCTGTCACACTTAATGGCAATTTATATTAAAAGCCATCAAAACAAATTATCTGCCTTATGTGGTGCAACAACGGCTTCAATGGGCGCAGTTGCTGGAATGACATGGTTGCTTGGCGGTAATATTCAGCAAATCAGCGCTGCAATCAATAGTATGATTGGCGATATTGCTGGCATGATCTGTGATGGTGCAAAAACCAGTTGTGCAATGAAAGTATCATCATCCGCAGGCTCTGCCATAAAATCTGCATTAATGGCACTTGATGGTTTTAGTGTTACAGGAAATGAAGGCATTGTTACAAACAATGTTGATAGTACTATTCGCAATCTTTCAGCATTAGCAAATGGTTCGATGACACAAACAGATGTTCAAATCCTTGATATCATGATTAATAAATAACCACACATTCAGCTAACTTGTGGATAAATCCTCTAGATATACATATAAAGCTAGATAACTCAGTTGCTTTTTTATCATTATCTAGAGGACTATATTGTCTTATTTCTTCGTTCATAAGCAAAAAACAGTAAAAACAGCATTTCCCCCTCCTTTAATATTCTATTTGACTATAAGTTATTACTTCTAGTTATTTAAAAGCCACTATAATAGCGTGATAATTCCCTCCATAAACAGCGTAAACACTATTAGGCAAACCACTTTATTGACTTAAATAAATCGCCCTACCCTATCTTTGTTGTAACGACATTGAGTGCGTTTTATCTATCCGTTTTTTTCTGATAAGTGGTTCTAAAATATTTAAATAACATAAAGTTAAAGCCAAATGCATGAGCCATGAACACTCTTTTTAGCTTCTCTTTCGTTATAATTTAATTGCTTTATATTGCTAGAAAGACGCGAACTAGATTGGCGATCCTGCCACCAAAATAATAAGCCAAACACTGTGTTTAGGTTAATCATTCAAGGCTGACATTACTATGAACCAAACAGTCAATAATTCCCCTTCAACAGCGAATACGCCGTTGCATGTTCGTGCCAATATGACGCTTGAACAATGGCAACAGGCGATAAAATTTGACAATGTCGACATCGGTTGGATTGTAATGAGTATCGGCATGGCCGTTGGTGCAGGTATTGTATTTTTACCTGTCCAAGTAGGGGTTATGGGATTATGGGTATTTTTACTTTCAGCTGTGATCGGTTATCCAGCCATGTATTTATTCCAAAAGCTCTTTATCAATACTTTGGCTGAATCAAAAAAATGTACGGATTATCCTGGTGTTATTTCTGGTTATTTAGGTAAAAACTGGGGAATTGCGTTAGGTATTCTTTATTTCTTAATGTTAGTGATTTGGGTCTTGGTCTATGCATTAACCGTGACCAATGATAGCGCCTCATATCTACATTCTTTTGGTGTAACGAAAAACCATCTTAATCATAATGTCTTTTATGGGTTAGCACTGATTAGCTTACTCAGTTATATCGGTTCTAAAAGTGAAAAAATCTTATTTAAAATATCAGGCTTTATGGCTGTCACCGTCTTGCTATTAGTCGCGGTTATGGGGGTATTATTAGTCCCTCAATGGAGCCTTACCAATATTACTCCCGTTGAAAATTGGGGCTTAATGTTGAAAAATGCCATTATTACATTGCCATTTACCCTTACATCAATTCTGTTTATTCAGTCATTGAGCCCAATGGTTATTTCTTACCGTTCACATGAAAAATCCATTGAAGTTGCACGTTATAAAGCCACTCGTGCGATGAAAATTGCATTTACTATTCTCTTTGTCATTGTCTTTTTCTTTGCAGTGTCGTTTACTTTTGCCATCAGTCAGACTGAAGCTAAACATGCGATGGAATTAAACATTTCAGCACTCGCAATGATTGCACATTACTTCCCTGGTAGCTCTGCGACAATTGTTGGTATCGTGATCAATATCTTTGCCGTTGTGACTTCATTCTTTGGTGTTTTTCTTGCCTTTAAAGAAGCCTGTCGCGGTTTAGCCATGAACCTACTTGAACGTAAATTTGATCCAAGCAATATTAATATCAATTTGGTGAATAAGCTTACCACTGTATTTATTATTTTAATTGCGTGGGGTGCGGTTGCTTTAAACTTACCGATTCTATCGTTTACATCAATCTGCTCTCCAATATTCGGTATTGTAGGTTGTTTAATTCCTGCCTATTTAGTGTATCAAGTACCACATTTACATCAATATAAAGGCACAGCAACAAACCTTATCATCATCACTGGTATCTTGCTCTGTATCTCACCGCTATTAGTGTTTATCTAAACCGTCACATCCTCATAAAAACATGACGCTAAAAAAATGCCGCAGTATTAACTGCGGCATTTTTATTTGTACATTAGTGGAATATATCTGTGTACTTATACAGTAACTGCTTCAACTTGTTTTTTCGCTTTAACACGTTTCTGTGCCATTGCCACACCAGATAGCACCATAATGCCACCAACATAATGATAACTTTGTAAATGTTCGCCTAACATAACACTAGCAATGCCGGCAGCCATAATCGGCAAAAGATTCATAAACATCGCTGTTCTATCTGCGCCTAGGCGTTCAATACTTTGCATCCATAACCAAGGCGCCAACACTGATGCTAATAATGCTGCATACATAATTAAAGGTGCGGCAGCAGCAGTAATTGCTATTCGATGACTGGTTAACAATAGAGGTGTTAGCATCATCACTGCAAATAGGCATTGAACATACACTGAGTGCCAATTTGAAATCGGCATTTTCCAGCGTTTTAGTAACACGCAATATAACGCGTACACCACCGCAGCTAACAGCATTAAGCCATCACCCTGTTTAATCCCCTGGCTGATCAAATTACTAATATGACCATGGCTTAACATCAAGACCAAACCACTTAATGATAAAACGGCACCAATAAGCGCAAAAGGAGATAAACGTTGGCCAAGTAATGGCACACTTAAAAACATACTGACTAGTGGCACTAATGAAATAATTAATGCGATATTGGTTGCGCTTGTGGTTGCCGCGGCAAAATATCCTAACGACTGATTCAATACCATACCTAGTAAAGCTAAAAAAGCTAACTTAGCTAAATACGGTTTAATGATGACTCGTTCACGCCATACCGACTTAGCTAAAAAAGGGGTTAATGCCACTAAAGCAAAAAACCACCGATAGAACGAAATCGCACCGGGGTCGATGACACTGAAGGCCATTTTGTTAACAATCGCATTTCCGGCCCAGATCGCAACCGTAAAAAGAGGGAGTAAATAGAACATTTTAAGCCTTAGATAAAACAGTTATTTCAATAAGGGAGATTGAAATAGAGGACGACGCTATTTTGTCACTTCCTATGAGAAATATATATTCGTAACCAGACATAGAAAATGCTTAGTCGGACATTTATTAATGAAAATGATAAAACCCTAACCACCTTACTCTGTTGTCACAAGTAATATGCTTAGGGTTTTAAATTGAAGACTATATGTGAGTTAGCGACTGATTATTTATCGCTCGGCTATGACTCTTTTTCACAGAACATAGTTGCTGCTAATCGCGCAAGATTGTAAGCATCAACATAGCCTGAGTGTTGACGTCCTTCCCAAGCCACACCGGCAATCTCCATTGCAGCACGTTGCCCTAAGCGCTTATTGGTGACATGACGTTGTAATTTAAATAATGTTGCTAAATTTAAATACTCACGAAAAGGCTCTTTCAATTCTTTTGCAGCGCACTCTTTCTTTAAAATACGGTCATCATGACCCCAAGCACCATAAATCTTATGCCGACCACCAAATTTTTGTTCAATCGAACGTAAAATAGTCGCTAATGGCTTACCATTTTTTTCAATTAGCTCAGGTTTAATCCCAGTTAATTCGGTGCAAAATGGTGAAACTTCATCATGTTCAGGTTTTACATAATGCTGTGCTCGTCGCACAATACGGCCCGTATTTAGATCCAGTTCCGCCACCCCAATTTCGATGATTTCACCAGTACGCGATGTGCGGCCATCATTCCAACAACACATTTCGAGGTCAAAACAGACAATACGATCAAAATTCATTAAGCTATCCAAGAGTTACGGGGTAAAACGGGCGCAGATAATACCATTTTGTCACTTCAGGTTCATCCTTGAACCCCAGATTATTATCTTCAATATTACATCACTATCTGCGATACAATTTTATCAGCCCCTTGCTGCGTCGCATGATGAGCATCATAGTATAACGGTTGTGAGTCTTGAATCGCATAACAATTACGGCCATCACAAAATTCTTTTATAGGATCAATAAAATGCACATTGCTTGGATAGTGAGCCTGCTGGAAATGCCGTAAAATATCCTTATTTCGCTGCTGATAATATGCAAGGGAAACAGATTTCACATCATTAACTGTATTACTAACCCAATAATTTTCATAAAATAATTTACTAATACTACGCCCCATTTCAGGCTTAGGTTTTATCACGTACACATTTTTTTTTGTTTTAGCTAATTTCAATACTAACGCATCAAACGATGTTAATATTCCCGCATATTCCGGCATTTTTTTATGTGATAACCGAGGGTATATTCCTCCATTTTCACCATATAAACCCGCTGAATAACGATGAATCAAGACCACATTTTGGATCTGCTTATTTTGTAAAATATAGTCAGCCGCTTCATTATACCAACGAGAGCAAGAACTAAAATCATTACCTTTTCCATAAGAAGGAATACACCCTGCGAAACTAAAATGTTTAACGCCTTGATCTGTTGCTTTTAAACGTTGGGCTAACGCATAACTAATACTAATCGCATGGCTATCGCCAAGCACTGCCCAATTAATATCATGCCCATAATACTCACATGCTTTAGTTGGATCTTGATAATCATAAATATGACAATTCACTCGATTAGGCGTCGATTTAATATCTTTTACGATGTTATTTACACTAACTGGAAATCTATCGATAGCAAAACCATTATTTTTAAATACTATCGCAGCTGCTCCCCCCACAATAATAATTAGCCATAAAGGTTTACTCATGGTTAACTGACGTAATAATGATGGCGATTTAAGCGCTACTTTGCGATTTTCAATATAGGTATAACTCAAATAACCCAAGACTATTGATACAGGTATCCCTATAAATTCAAAAAAAGGTATTGATAAATAATAGCCCACCACAACAATTGGCCAATGCCATAAATAGATTGAATATGACCATGTACCTAGGCGCTGAAAAACAGCGTTATTAAAGAAACCACCTTGATAATTAGCCACAATAATAAGAAAGGCACCTTCAACAGGCATCAAAGACAAGTACCCCGGCCACATGTCTTTTTCGCTCATCGTACTATAAGCAGCAATAATCAACATGACGCCTAACCACTGGCAATACTTCTGATTCTTTTCATTGAGCTGAATCGGATATAAATAGGCTAAACCGCCTAATAGCATCTCCCAACCACGCGCTGGCAATAAAAAATAAGAATACGTTGGGTTTTGGTAGCTCACATACACATTAAATAAAAAGCCACAGCCCGTAACAATTAACAATACTCTTTTTATACTATTGAAATTTAATATTTTTTTTAGAATAACCAATAAAATTGGATAAATAATATAAAATTGCCATTCAACAGAAAGCGACCAGGTATGCAATAACCATTTTTCATGAGATGTTGCATCAAAATATCCAGACTCTTTAAAATAAAAAATATTGGAGATAAAGCCACTACTGCCTGCAATGTGCTTACCCAATATTCGATAATCTACAGGGGTTAAGTAAAACCAACCTAATATTAATAAAACGCTGCACACCACCATTAATGGTGGAATGATACGATTCGCACGTGCAATATAAAATTGAATAATAGAAAATTTGTTATTATCTATCCCTCGAAAGATAATACTGGTCATTAGAAAACCAGAAATAACAAAAAAAACATCAACCCCAGCAAAACCACCGGGAATGCGGATCCATGGTGGATTGAAGTGATAAAGCACTACCGCAATAACTGCAAGGGCACGTAAGCCATTAATATCGGCTCTAAATTTCATAATATTCCTATACAGCTAACATATTGATGACGCTGAAAAATGAAGAACAAGAAAATAAACGATAACCTTAATTTTAATGTCATAAAAACAACAAATTTGACAATTACTAACAATATTTAAAGCTCAAACAAACAACATGCATATGTATAAAATATAACATCAGCACTAAAGGTGCTCATGGGTTATGCTCTTTAGGAGGGATATTGATATAACTAAGAAATAAACCGCATCATAAAAGCAATTACTTATCTCAAATTGTTTCTTTCTTCTCTCTCTTAGTGGCTGATATACTTAATACTTAATAACATCATTTGGATTCATAATGACCATTATTTATAACCCAATTATTGACAATAATAATCCACCTGATGATATATTTTTTGTTCATGAAGTTTTTGAACCTGACACCAGTACCCTCTACCATAGTCATTACTGGGGTCAACTACATCTTGTTACTAATGGTATTATTGAACTGAGTACTCACAATAATCGTTTTTTAGCACCGCCTCGTTATGCATTGTGGATACCAGCCATGATTGAACATAAAAGTTACATTCGTCGTAGCCTTAATTATTGTTCAATGAATGTGTGTTCACCGTTATCCGATCAACTTCCGGCTTATCCATGCTTACTTGAAGTCACTGATGTAATAACCGCTATTATTGAAGATCTGCGCCAACGTCAGATTATGGTTGCAACAACCGAGCAAGATAAACGCTTAATCACAGTATTATTTGATCAGGTGCTATTGTGTAAAGAACACGACCAATTTCTGCCCACCAGCGAAGATAAACTATTACAACCGATCCTTATTGAGTTAGAGCATAACCCAACCAATAATTTATCACTCACCCAGTGGGCACAACAGCTACATACCACAGAGCGTACATTGGCACGTCATTATAAAAATAAATTAGGCATCAGTTTTACTGAATGGCGACAGCGACGTAAATTTATCTATGCATTACATTTACTGCGCCAAGGCATGTCAGTCAACGAAACGGCGTTAACATTAGGCTATCACCAAGCCTCCCCCTTTATTACCTTATTTAAAAAATATGCAGGTGCCACGCCAGATCAATATCGATTACGGTTAGATTAATCCACCTTCATCAAACGCTTATAGCACTCAAGTCCCCTATAATTCCCTGTATAAAGTGCTTTTCTTGTTACTGCAACCAAAAATAAACACTATCAGCGCCTGTTCTGTGCGCTAGATCTCCTTATCTTGACCTTCAACCTGAGAGTTAAATCACATCTCATTTGGCTGGTTACAAATGTCCAGTAAATGCGCGCTTTATCCCATATCGAGAATAGCTTCTGCCACCCATAATAGCTCCAACAAAACGGCTTACTGCCATCTTAAACCTGTTATGTTCTTGTCCTTATCCGTGGCCAACATCGTCATAACGAAATGGAGTTATTCTTATGAAAAACCAATTATCGCAATTAAAGCGGCACCTCTTAACTGGTACTAGTCACATGCTACCTTTCGTTGTTGCGGGTGGTGTATTACTTGCCTTATCAGTAATGCTAGGTGGTAAAGGTGCTGTACCTCAAGGTGTTTTCCTTGAAGGCCTTTGGGACATGGGTATCGCAGGTTTCACTTTATTCGTACCAGTGCTAGGTGGCTACATTGCTTACTCTATCGCTGACCGTCCAGCACTTGCACCAGGCATGATTGGCGCTTACCTTGCAAACCAAGTTAACGCCGGTTTCATCGGGGCAATCATTGTCGGCTTCATTGCAGGTTACGTCGTACTACAACTAAAACGTATTCCGCTATCTAACAAACTAAAAGCCATCTCAACTTATTTCATTCTTCCTATCGGTGGTACGTTCATTGTTTCAGGTCTAGTTATCTGGGTTATCGGTGCTCCGATTGCAATGGCAATGGAAGGCATGAACACTTGGCTACAAGGCATGGCTGGCACCTCTAAAGCTTTCTTAGGTGCCATTCTTGGTGGTATGACAGCCTTTGATATGGGTGGTCCAATCAACAAAGTTGCTACTCTATTTGCTCAAACACAAGTTGGTACTCAACCATGGTTAATGGGTGGTGTGGGTGTTGCTATCTGTGTACCACCATTAGGTATGTTCCTTGCAACTCTATTATCACCTAAGCGTTACTCTGATGAAGAGCGCGAAGCAGGCAAAGCGGCTGGCATCATGGGCTGTATCGGTATCACTGAAGGTGCAATCCCGTTCGCTGCTGCTGACCCAGTACGTGTAATCCCGTCAATCGTTGTCGGTGGTATCGTTGGTAACGTTACAGCATTCTTGTTCGGTGTCCTAAACCACGCTCCTTGGGGTGGTCTGATTGTTCTTCCGGTTGTTGATGGTCGTATCTTCTACATCGTGGCTATCATTGCGGGCTCTGTAACGACGGCACTCATGGTTAACTTCCTTAAAAAGCCAATTGCAGACCGTGAAGAAGATAAAGCACAAGCTGCTGCATCTGATGACCTAGACCTAAGTTTTGATTAATAACATCGCATTCATTTATCAACGCGTTAATCGCATTAAATAACAAATTTGGAGATTCACATGAAATTATTAGCTATCACTTCTTGCCCATCTGGTGTTGCACATACATACATGGCTGCTGAAGCACTAGAAGTTGCCGCAAAAGCAAAAGGCTGGGATGTTAAAGTTGAAACACAAGGCTCTATCGGTATCGAAAACGAAATCACCATGAGTGAAGTCGCTGACGCTGATATTATTATTCTGACTAAAGATATCGCCATTAAAAACGAAGAGCGTTTCGCAGGTAAGAAAATTGTCCGTGTAGGCGTGGCTGATGCAGTAAAGAAAGCACCACAAATCATGGATAAAATTGAAGCGCATTTAGCTCAAGCTTAATCATGCGATAAGGCACAATTAAATGTGTGCCTTATAATTTACCCGTCAAATAAAGCCACCTTAGATCACGTTATTTAAGGTGGCTTTTTATATAACAGCTAAAACAGCCTCATCATCAAAATAAACTGGCATCAAGATAACAAATTCAAGAGCATTATATCGCAATCAACCACCAGCTAACTGATAATACTCATATTCATACATATAGTGCTTTTTTAGTGGTCTTTAGTCATTCATCAGTCCACGTCCATACTGAATAACAATAAGTAGACGCAAGACATGCATAATATTTTTATTGATTTGCTTGATAGTGCCATTTCTGATTTTGAATCTTTAAATAACATTTGGTTTGCTGGTGACTCGTTACCACCGCTAGAATCAAGTTATCAAGTTAACTTTCCACGACTTGAACTGGTATTTAAAGGCCGTTATGCCAATACCTTTGATAATCAACAATCAAATGTAGCAGATATCACTCTTGGCGTTGGCGAAGCATTATTCATTCCTGCCAATGCATGGAATAAACCAGATTGGCAACACGAGTGCTCAGTATTAAGTTTATTGTTTGGCAAGAGTCAACTTGGCTTTAGCTTGGTCAGTAAGCGAGAAAATGAAGACGGATTTTATGATGTGCAAAAATACAGCGTACCGCAACGCAGTAGCCATGCTATCGATCATATTCTCAATGCCTTATCAAGCTTAACCCATGAAAAGAAAAAACAACCTGCTGATAAATTTCTATTAATAGCTTTGCTGTGTTATTGCAAAGACATGCTTGAAATGCCAACGGCTGACTGTACCCGTCGTAGCCAAGATTTATTTAAAGGCATCTGTATTTACGTCCAAGAAAATTTTCACCGTAATATTAACCGTAATACGGTTGCTGAAAGGTTTAATATCTCACCCAATCACCTCTCGCGCTTATTTCGCCAAGAAGGCCATATGCGGTTTGCCGATTATATCGCTTGGGTACGTTTAGAACGGGCTAAATTCATGCTAAAACGCTACAACTTCCGTTTAGAAGAGGTGGCAAATCGGTGTGGTTATCATGATTCCAATTACTTTTGTCGTGTTTTTAAACGTAAAACAGGCAAGACACCAACAGAATACCGAGTGCATTAAAAAATAAGGCAAACAACTGAATATTTATATTCTATATTTGCCTATTTCTATTAAAGCGAATAAGCATAAAATTATCCGCTTTAATGGTTTATTACATCAATGAAAAAATCACTGCAAGCCTTGATCGTTCTTTGCGCATGTAACATTAGCTTCTCTGCTTTTGCTAATACAACACCGGCCATGGAATCACCATTATCAATTCCATTTTCTCAGCAGATCCATAGCTATCAATATTCTGGCGTCGTTAATAACGATGTTACTAATGACTTCAGTTTCTACGGCCATCAAGGCCAGAAAATCACTACCTTAGTAACAACTGATAGCGCGAAATTATGGGTGACAATTAAGCATCCACAGATGAAACAAGCGGTCGACATTTCAGCTATTTCAACTAACCCTAATCAGCGCGATACTTATACTTTACCTTTTACTGGTCAATATCATCTTAGTATCGGTGAATATCACGCCATCAGTAAACGTAACTCAAGCCAAAACTACACGCTAAAAATCACTTTGAATTAAAGTTTATAGCCACTTAAAACAAATGACATTGAAATCAATAAATCTCGATGTCATTTGTTCATCAAACATAATGACAAATCATCCCCGCCAGCCATATCCTCAACCTATCACAGAGTATTTAACACGGTCACATATCCATCAATTGGGTACATAAGTCCAGTTACAACGCCTTTTGTCCACTGCTAATTTTTTAACGAGCGTAATACACTCTTACTTTATTCGCGCAGTTGACAGGAGTCTCACGTGTCGCATATTTCATTAGATGGTCAGTGGCTACTCACTTCCCCACAGCATTCACATATTTCTATTCCATGCTCACTGCCTGGCGATGTACATTCAGCGCTCATTCAAGCGGATTTACTGCCACAACCTTATTTCGGTTGTAATGAAGAATTAATTCAATGGGTCGGTGAAAGTGAGTGGCAACTAACAACAGACTTCACACTCACAACCGAGCAACTAACTGCAACCGCCATCGATTTGAATTTATCGTTTGTTGATACCATGGCTATCGTTAGCATTAACGGTACTCAGGTATTAACCTGTAGCAACATGTTCCGTCTTTATCAGGTTAATGTTCTGCCCTACCTACAACAGGGTGTAAATCACATCAGTATTGCATTAGCGCGTAATGATAGTGAAGCACAACGACGTGCAGAAAAACTACCTTTCCCCGTGCCATGGGCGGTCGGTAATAATCAAATTCCACACATGAATACTCTGCGTAAAACCCAATGTCACGCGGGCTGGGATTGGGGCATTTGTTTATTATCAACAGGGGTATATAACTCGCTAACACTCACCCCTGTTTATGACACTCGCTTACACCATGTTAGAACCCAACAAGCATGGCTACCCAATGGCGATTGTGAAGTCACAGTTAACATTGATTGTGAAATACTGGGGGGAAGTACGGAGCAAGCACTTGATATTAACTTTGATAAGCAAGTACACACTATCGCTATAGATAATATAAACAATGGCACTCAAACCGTTACCACCACTATTATCGTAAAAGATCCACAGCGCTGGTGGCCTGCAGGTTATGGCGAGCAACCATTGTACCCATTAACGGTTACGCTTAATAATCACACCATCACCAAAAAACTTGGACTACGTGAACTCACATTAGATACACAAACCGATGCTATTGGTAGTGCAATGACATTTGTGGTTAATGGCAATGCGATCACCGCCAAAGGTGCTAATTGGATTCCACTTGATGCCCTACCCAGCCGTCAAACTCCTGCACGTTATCGTCAACTATTAGAAGATGCAGTTGCCGCTAACATGAATATGATCCGTGTGTGGGGCGGTGGCATGTATGAGCATGATATTTTTTATGAGTTATGCGACGAACTCGGATTATTAGTGTGGCAAGATCTGATGTTTGCTTGCGCCTTGTATCCATCAACCCCAGAGTTTTTAGCTGATGTTGAATTAGAAATTGTTGACCAAGTAAAACGCCTAGCGGATCACCCTTCACTGGCATTATGGTGTGGTGATAACGAAGTCATTGGCGCAATTGGTTGGTATGACGAATCTAAACACAATCGTGAAAAATACGTAGTGAATTACGACCGTTTAAACCGCATGCTGCAACAAGTAGTTGAACAGTACGATCCTAGCCGTCGTTTTTGGGCAAGCTCACCGTGTAATGGCGAACTCGATTTTGGCGATGCATGGCATGACGATAACCGTGGCGATATGCATTTCTGGGATGTATGGCATTCAGGTAAATCGTTCGATGCCTACCACAGTGTTAAACCACGTTTTTGTTCGGAATTTGGTTATCAATCATGGCCATCTTTGCCAACGGTAAAAACCTTCGCCGACAGTGAAGATTGGAATGTCACCTCGCCGACATTTGAACAACACCAAAAGAACGGTCGTGGTAATAGCATTATGACCGAAATGTTTACTCGCTATTTCCGCTTTCCCGTTGGTTTTGCCAACATGTTGTATTTAAGCCAAGTACAACAAGCAATCGCCATTAAAACAGCGACTGAGTTTTGGCGCGCCCATAAACAACATTGCCGCGGTATTCTCTATTGGCAACTCAATGACTGCTGGCCGGTGAGTTCATGGTCAAGCATTGAATATACAGGGCGTTGGAAACAACTCCATCACCACGCAAAACGTTTCTTTGCCCCTGTGATGGCGACATTTATTCAACAGCCGCAACAACCTCTAACACTGCATGTGGTTAATGATCATCATCAACCAATGCCAATTAGCGGAACAGTGATCAAGGCAGATTGGCAAGGGAATGTCCTCGCCACATGGCAACTAGACACCCAATTAGCTACTGACAGCAGTGACATTGTATGGCAAACAGAAGACATCTTAACCGCCTCTGAAACTAAACAGGTGTTTTACCATGTTAGTTTAACGGCCGCTGATGGCAGTGTGACTGAAAATACACATTACCCATGCTTGTTTAAACACGCACAACTGCAAAATCCAACCATTAACACAGAATGGCATCAAGATAATGAGACTATTTGGCTAGAACTCGACACTGACTGCCCGGCATTATTTGTTGAACCACAACTTGAATGCCAAGGTCGTTTTAGTGATAGCAGTTTTACTTTATTACCAAGTCATATTACAGGCACGAAGCATCGCCTTTATTATATTGGTGATTGTGATCTTAATACATTAAAACAGCATTTAACCTTATATCACCTTCGAGGAACCTATTAGTTTATAAAGCTTCCACAATAATATAAATAACAGCAACAGATACGCATATTTTTATATGTGTATCTTGTTACGACTGCTATTTATTAATAAATACTATCTATTTTCATCATGTTTATACGGAATTTATCTTCTCATATTTATAATAAGGAATTTTCATGATCAGAAATAAAACCCATACTTTAGCGCTAATAACACTAGCAACATTGTGCGCTCCAAGTTCTTTTGCCGCTGAAAAAAATCAATTAACGATTGTGGCTGATTTTTATCCCACCATGATCCGTAACTTTAATCCGTACTTAGCGACAAATTTACGTACCACAACCGATTTTATTTATGAGCCTTTAGTTGTTTTTAACCAAATGCACGGCAATAAACCGGTAATGCGGTTAGCGAAAAACTACTATATGTCTGACGATTTGATGCAAGTCACATTTGAAATTCGCGACGGCGTAAAATGGTCAGATGGAACGCCATTTACCGCTGATGATGTAGTGTATTCATTCCAACTTATTCATGATAAACCTGAGCTTGATCCGAAAAGCATGGATCGCTGGATAAAAAGCATCCATCAGCAAGATAACAAGGTTATTTTTGAATTAACTGAAGCCAATTCTAATCTGCCATTTGAAATTGCTTCGATCCCTATTGTGCCAAAACACATTTGGAAAGACATTGAAAAACCTGAATTATTTACTAATGAAAACCCAGTAGGTTCAGGCCCATTTACTGAAATCGATACCTTTACACCACAGCTTTATGTGCAATGCCGTAACCCTAATTATTGGGATAACGATAACCTAGAAGTCGATTGTTTACGCGTACCGCAAATTGCCAATAACGATCAGCTATTAAATAAAATCATTAAGTCAGAACTTGACTGGACCAGTGCCTTTATTCCTGATGTTGATGCACTGTATGCCGCTCGAAATCCAAACCATAAATACTGGTATCCTGCAGCAAGTACCCAAGCTTTTATGATGAATTTTAAAACGCCGCACCCAGGTAATAATGAAGCGATCAATAACCTTGATTTCCGTCGCGCGTTATCAATGGCTATTGATCGTCAAAAAATCATTGATGTCGCTTTTTATGGCAACGGCATCGTTAATGACTACGCATCAGGCTTAGGTAAAGGCTTAGAATTCTGGGCTGATAAAGATATTTACAACCAATACAAGGGCTTTAACACTTACAACATTGATAACGCCAAAGCATTATTAGCAAAAGCAGGCTTTAAAGATATTGATGGTGACGGTTATGTAGAAACGCCTACAGGTAAAAAGATAGAAATTGCAATTCAATCTCCAACCGGCTGGACTGATTTCAACAACACCGTTCAACTTGGGGTTGAGCAGTTACAAATGGCAGGCGTTGATGTCAAAGCCAAAACCTCTGATTTTGCGGTCTATAACCAAGCCATGACCAATGGTACTTATGATATGGCTTACACTAACTATTTTAACGGTGCCGACCCTTACCGTTACTGGAACAGCGCCTATCATTCTCGTTATCAAGAAGGTGCGAGCATGCCACGTTTTGCAATGCACTTCTTTAAAAATGCTGATTTAGACCAGTTACTGGATAATTTCTACAAAACTGCGAATCAGGATGAGCAAATGGTTATCGCCCATAAGATTCAAAAAATTATTGCCGAAAACCAAATCACGATTCCAGTCATGTCTGGCGTTGATGTGTACCAATTTAATGAAAGTCGTTATACCGGTTGGTGGAGCACAGACAACCCTAAAGGTCGTCCTTTAGCATGGGCGGGCGTTCCTGAGCGTTTATTACACGTATTAGATTTAAAACCAAAAGCGTAATACCAACCATACCGTTATCTTTTGATAACGGTATTTATTTCGCTGTGATATCAGCCCAAATATATAAAGCTACCGTTATTTATTTAACGGTCGCTTTCAATATTTAGTGCTTATTAAATCAAATATCTTTATTAGGAATAAATACGATGGGCTTTTTCTTTCGTCGATTATCATTTTATTTTGTCGCGTTATTATTTGCAGCCACATTAAACTTTATATTGCCTCGCGCCATGCCTGGTGATCCCGTTACGATGATGTTTGCTAATGCTACTTCACACGTTAGCCCTGAACGTATTGAAGCCATGAAAAAACTGCTTGGCTTTGTTGATGGCCCTTTATATGAACAATACTTTTCTTATCTTGCCAATATATTTACCGGACAATGGGGAACCTCCATTAAGTTTTATCCATTATCGGTTAATGATCTGCTTGGTAGTGCCATTGGTTGGTCATTATTTCTAACCGGAACTGCGGTTGTTTTATCGTTTTGTATTGGCTCAGTAATGGGTATTTTTGCCGCTTGGCGTCGTGGCAGCTATTACGATACATTTATTTCGCCAAGTACGCTGGTGGTGCAATCTATCCCGTCAGTGGTTATTGCGATGCTGGTGATGTTCACCTTTGCCATTGGCTTAGAATGGTTCCCGATTGGCAATGCTTACACCTCTGGCACTACGCCTGATTGGTCAAGCTGGGCATTTTATAAAGATGTCATGTATCACGCTGCCCTGCCGTTGTTATGTGCCACTGTCAGCCAAATTGGTGGCTTTTTAATTAGCATGCGTAACAACATGATTAACTTGCTTAATGAAGACTTTATCACCATGGCAAAAGCCAAAGGATTAAGCGAACATCGCGTGATTTTTAACTATGCCGCTCGTAATGCCATGCTGCCAAGCGTGACCGCACTATCAATGGCCTTAGGTACTGCAATCAGTGGCCAGTTAATTGTGGAAATGATCTTTAACTACCCCGGTCTTGGGACGGTGTTATTAAACGCTATTCACGCCCGTGATTACCAAGTGCTTCAAGGGCAATTATTACTGATGACCTTATTTATGTTGTTCTTTAACTTTATGGCCGATCTATTAATTGTGCTGTTAGACCCACGTCTACGTAAGGGAGATCGATAACATGAAAGGTATTATTCAATTATTAATTCGTAACCCTAAGTCATTAACTGGACTCTGTATTTTAGTGGTATTTGTATTAGCGGCTCTGTTTGCGCCAATGATCACTAACCATGCACCAGATAGAGGAACAGGCAACCCTCATGAATACCCAGCTTTTGTAGTAAAAGCCGCGCAGAATAATCCTGATGGTTGGATAGCGAAAAACTTAGCCACCAATAAACGTACCTTATTAATGTCAAAAAAAGCTGATCATATTTTAGGGACTACCCGCATGGGGCGTGATGTGTGGTCGCAATTAATTTATGGCGCACGTACTTCACTGGCCGTTGGTTTAGGCGCAGGTATTTTAGTGTGTTTTCTGGCAACCTTAATCGGTGTTTCAGCTGGATATTTTGGCGGTAAAGTTGATGAAATTTTAACGGCTGCCATGAATATCATGTTGGTGATTCCACAATTACCGTTGCTATTTATTATTGCTGCGTTTATTGGTCAGGCTGGGCCATTTACGATAGCGATTGTGATCGCCATTACTTCATGGGCATGGGGTGCGCGAGTGGTGCGCTCTCAAACGCTATCTTTACGTGAAAAAGAATTTATTCGTGCCGCAGAAGTATTAGGTGAATCACCGTGGCGCATTATTGCCGTTGAAATTCTGCCTAACTTAATGTCGATTGTTGGTGCTAGTTTTATAGGCTGTGTATTGCTCGCGATCATGACTGAAGCCAGCTTATCGTTCCTTGGTCTTGGTGATCCAAATGCCATCAGTTGGGGTGTGATGCTATATAACGTCCAAACTTCATCGTCGATGCTGATTGGCGCATGGTGGGAAATACTTGCACCATGTATGGCGCTTATTTTTATTGCTATCGGTTTATCGTTATTAAACTTTGCCGTCGATGAAATTGCCAACCCTCAGTTACGTTCTCACAAAGGCATGCGTCGTTGGCAACAGCGCAGTGATGCAACCCTTATCGATACTCAAACCGAAATGCCTCACCCTATCGCTGATGGTGGAATCAAATAATGAAGAGTAACCTATTAACTTTAACTTTTAGTCGTGAGCATCAATGCGATCAATTAACGCGAACGCTTCATCTGACCTTGAGTAAACATTCAACATTAACCGTTAACCAAGATGTGAATGATTTTAATGCTGAGATCAGTAAGCGCGTTATTGATGTTGCCGATATTCAAGATGTTGGCTATTTAATCGCGACTACATTTATGCAAGCAACCACGCTTCAATTGTGCATAGATGCCGATATTGCCACTCGTTTTGAACGTCAGCAATGGCTGAAATGGCTCTCTTTTGGTTTAGCGTTATCAAATTATCATTATCGCCACAGTAACAGCCCATTGTTAACCCCAATACTGGCAGATTTCACCTTATTGAATGCTGATGCTAGTGATAACACAGCCTTTGAAAATGGTAAAATTCTTGCTCACAGCCAATTGATTGCACGCGAGTTAACCAATAAACCGGGCAATATTCTGTATCCACAATCCTTTGTCGAAGCTGTAGAAGCATTAGCGATTAACAATATTGAGTTATCTTATCTCAATGATGCAATGATGCTTGAACAAGGCTTTGGTGGCTTAATGAGTATCGCTCAAGGCAGTGATCGCGAAGCACGTTTATTGTGCCTCGACTATCATCCTCAAGATCCCAAATTTACCATAGCTTTAGTCGGTAAAGGCGTCACCTTTGATTCCGGTGGTATCAGCATTAAACAACCGCGGTATATGAGCACCATGAAAGTTGATATGGGCGGTGCAGCGGCGGTTGTTGGTGCACTTAATGCTATTGCACAACTGCAATTACCTATTCGAGTGATTGGCTTATGTGGCTTGGTTGAAAACATGCCGTCAGGTAAAGCCATTAAACCCGGTGATGTGGTAACGATGCTCAATAAAACCAATGTTGAAATCATCACCACCGATGCCGAAGGGCGAATGGTGCTAGCGGATGTATTGCACTATGCTCAGCAGCACTACCAACCTGATTATTTAGTCGATATTGCAACCTTAACAGGCGGTACTGGTATTGCACTTGGTAAAGCCTATGCCTCATTGATGGGTAATGATAATAATTTAATTACGCGTGCTCAAACAGCAGGTCAAGCATGCTCTGAACCGTTATGGCCAATGCCTACCGGAGGTATGTTCACCACCGCACTTGAAAGTGACTTTGCTGATCTGCGCCACGGTAGCGAAGAGCCTGACGGTAGCCCATGTGTTGCCGCTACCTTTTTAGAACACTTTATTCAACCTGATCAAAAATGGATCCATATTGATTCAGCCGCAATGTCACTGGGTATGAATCACCGTAAAATTTACCCGAAAGCCACAACGGGCTACGGCACTTTATTATTAACCGAGCTTTGCCAACAATTGATCTTGCAAGATCGGTTGCACCAATAACAAGGACGTTGAACATGATCTTATTAGCAAACTCAGAAGCCTACCCAGGCATTGAAGCATCAGCACGTCGCCTGCAAGCAGGTGAAGAAGGCTTACGGGCTTTAGTTGAAGGCATTAAGCTGGTGGAATTAGATCCACGGGTGCGTACCGTGGGCTATGGCGGCTGGCCTAACGTATTAGGCGAAATGGAATTAGATGCATCGGTAATGGACGGTGACAGTTTACGCACTGGCGCTGTTGGTGCATTAAAAGGTTACATCCATCCAATAGAAGTCGCCTATAAGGTGATGACCGATCTCAACCATGAAATTTTAGTTGGTGAAGGTGCGGCTATTTTTGCCAATGAAATTAATGCGGTTGCTGGTAACAATCTTATCGAAGATTCAAAGCAAGTGTGGTGGGAAAAGCTAGAGCAAGCCATGACACCTGAGCAACAAGCGGCATTTCCTAATGTGCCTCTTGCGCCATTATCAAATAATGCCACCGATCCTGAACGTGTACGTGACACTACCGTCTTTTTAAGCAGTGATATTAATAACAAAATTACCGCCGCCACATCAACATCAGGTTGGGCATGGAAATACCCCGGTCGGTTAGGTGATAGCCCAATTATTGGTGCTGGCTCTTATGCCGACAGTCGTTACGGGGCTTGTGCGTGTACCCATACAGGGGAAATGAGTATTCGTTGTGCAACTGCGCATGCGGTAGTGCTGTATATGAAAATGGGCATGAAACTTGATGATGCCGTCTATGAAGCTATTCAAGATCTTGATTATTTAAAAGATGGCTATACTGAAGGCGTCACTATTCATGCAATTGATTGCCATGGTAATCACAAAGTGGTGAGCTTAAATTGTCCGGGCAATATTACTTACTGGTTGTGGCAAACAGGCATGGATAAGCCAGAAGAGCGCCAAGCTGAAGTGATCATGACTAAGTAATTATTCTCATCGAAAAGAGAATACAGTGACACTAAGATCAACAACACCCTGCTAAGATCATACTTACAGGGTGTTGTTATATAGCAACGGTCATTTCATTATTTACATTTATTAAGTACAAATCCCCACAGCTTTTGCCATATCATATCGAGTTGATTATAAGGTACATAATCATAACGAAAGGCTTTGCTATCATCTTCTGCAATACTTTTTACATACTGCTTATTATCGGTAGTGACAATTTTCGTAAAACCACGCGTATAAGGCGACACTTCACGTTCAAGAAAACGTAAAGCTTGGCGAGGATCCGTCGTCACTTTTATAATATCAGGATGATGAGATAAGCCATGAGTGATCTTTAACTTAAACCTTGTCATTGTTGCCGTCCTTGAAACGATTGAGATACTCAACAACCGTGAAAATGGAAATATAAAAAAGAAATTCAAATAAAATATACTCGCTCTTGTTTCTTTTAAATATCAGCAATATGTTTCAATTTGTATGAAAGATAGGAAGTTGTAACAAAGGCTATCATTAAATAATAAACAACGAAGTATTATTAAAAATGAGGCAATCATAGCGGGTTTAATCTGGCAACTGACTAATCCTGAATTCAAATGGAAACACTTTTCCCTTAAGATCATTCTCCATATCTGTGCCAATAAAACAAACCCCGCCCCCAATAAAGGGCGCGGGGTTTGTTATTCTTAAAGGTAAGTTAACGCACTATTTCCAGAATAATAGGCCGAGCTTGGAATTTAGCATCTTTATATATATCCATAAACTCTTCTTCAAAGGTGTCGTTATATTGCTTGATGACTTCAATAATTGGCACAAGTTTCTCTTGAGGAATGATTAATTTACAGCCAGCCATAGAGTTATGCGAACATAAAGTATAATCTTCTTCTCTAAAATTTAGTAATTTAGCGTAGCCGTCAAACAAGCACTGATTCTTATATGGTACAGAATGAAAGTTTGTCATCGTAAATGACATCAATGCTGCGCCGCCAGCCCCCACAAATGCCATCGGTCCAATGAATATTGCCGCAAACACACAAATAGCGCAGCCAACCCATGCCGAGCGTCTTACTATGGTATAAGCAATCTCAGGAATTATCTGCTCACTTGTTGAGTACATCCCGTACTGATTTATCGCGTAATAGTGGCGCTTGTCTGCATGTATTAAAAATCGGCCCCAAGGAGCTCCACAGCTACCTAAAAAAATTAACATTCCTGCGGCGATTAAACCTGTATTACCTTGAAACCAAAAAAATGATACAACTGCTAAAATTATACAAATGCCAAAACTTGCGTATGCTATTTTTGTACGACCATGATCAGGATTAACTATTAACTCCCATTCATAGACAGGAGGAGTTGCATAGAGGCGTTCAAACTGTTGCTCTTTACCGAGTGTTTTCATTGGTTTCTCCTGTTGTTGGAAGTTTGATACCGGCTACGCCGTTAGGAGCAATAATTACGTCTTTGGTTTTTTCTAAATCAAACGTTCCCGTTTTGTTTAAACGCCCTGCGTAACTTTGGCAATTATGTGTCCATGCTCTGTCATAGTTTATGGCAATAACAACAGTATCACCTTCATCATGGGTCACAGGAACTGCAATATAAGAGACACCGTTTGCCGTTTTCTTCCGTTTAGCTTGAGAGACATCAATCATCACTTTCCGCGGTTTATTCATTTCTTCTTGAATGACGTGAGGAGGCGCATAACTCAAATTTATATTTTTAGACTTTTTCTGTACAACGATTTGTAAATCGTAATGTTGCTTCTCATCATCGAAGAGATAAGAGGGCAAATATATATCGACATTCTTTTTAGTCAATTCGATCTTAGGCTTCCAGATGATATTTTCTAGCTCCATTAACTCTTGTTCTGGTGTTTGTGTTTTTGGTGAGTTACCCCAAGTTGAACCTTGTAACCACTTTTGCATTTCATTTCGATGAAAATAATTATACAAACCCGAGAAGATTAGGTAGGCAATACCTGCATAGAATAAGGCACTGATCATCCAAGCAGCCACAATTTCGCTTAGTACAGCACCACGTACAAAGTTTACTAATTGATACCCAGAAACATAACCTTGAAGACCTAAAGCTAAGCCTTTACTAGTTAGGATTATTTGTTCAAAAAAATCATCCGATTTTTGAATTTGCTTTACGGTTAAATAGGCTTCAGAACTGGCTGCAAACAAACCAAAGATAGCGGTTACTTTCGCCGCAGCCACAAAGCGTTTTATCACCACTTGTTGTTCAATGTTACTAGCTGATCCAATTGCTTCTCGAACTGACTTCTCAATAAGTGTTTTTGGTATCACTTGCGCATCACGCCCCACTCCCGCAAATGCAGAGAGGGTCCACGATATCGTTGATGCCAATTCGATATACACATCGGCTTGCTCTTGGGTAGAACTCGCACTATTAAGTTTAGAGACCACTTGCTTAGACACAACCGATAAATTCCAAAGGTTGCAAATTGCTGCGAATCCACCAATAACAGTGCCTGCACCGTTAATACTTTCCATTGATTGGCCAATACGAGAACGAAGCCCTACAATTGACGCAGTCAGTTTCTCACGCACCGCAGTATTCATGGCCTCTGTTTCAAACGTGATCAATAGTGGCATTTCTTGTGCGATATGATTTGCGATTTGTTGTTTTGTCTTCGCCAGTGCATTACGCATTGCGGTTGTATTCTGGGAATGTAACTGACCAGATTGACGCTCTGCTTGTTGAAGAAAGGGGGTTAACGTCTTATTAAACTTCGCCAATTGCGTACTATAATCTGAAGAAATTTGAATTTTATTCTCTTTGCTCACTAAACTTCGAGCGACAATAAGCTGTAGTCCAGAAGCCAACCCATTTTTACCTGAAAAATGGTATGGAAACAGACTATCCATCAGTCCTTTCCAAGCTGAACTGCTTGCCTTTGAAAATGCGCTTTTTGCAGCAACGAGTGTTGCCTTTATCGCATCATCGGTGTCAGGAATACGTCCATCAACAAGCAATCCGTAGCTTTCACCAACACGAGAGGCCATATTGGTAATATCACTTGAACTTGAAAATGATACCGCATCATTCGATATTTGCGTATGGATCACAGATTGAAATTCAGGGCTGTAATAATAAGGCGCCAGTGCCAGTAGTGACTGTTTTTGGGCGGCTTTCCACTCCTTTGATACAGAGGTCATTAAAGAAAATAATTGTGAGAACAATTGATTGAGGAAGCTTTGTCCCTGTTCACTTTCAATATCAATACCGACGCGTAATGCATCTTCTCCCAATGATATTAACGCATTGTCGAGATCTTCAATTAACGGTGCTGCTTCACCTTCTAGTTTATCTAGGTCGTTATACTTATTGGTGAGGAACGTAGACATTAGCTCCCAGTTGATTTCACCAATATTTTTTTCTCTACTTTTGAAGTGTTCAATATCTTTATCTGTTGGAGTGTAACCATAAGTATTTTGGAGTGTATTTAGTGCAGCGCTACGTACCGTCTCAGAAGATAAGGCATTAACAGCATTAGCTTCACTCCCATATGGTGTTTGCTTCAGTGGGAATTGATAGCGTAAGTACTCATTTAAAGCAGCCTCAAACTTTAATGTCTCCAATGGACTGTCTTTTAGTTTACTTTTCAATGCCATTGGCGCAGTTTTTGGGTCATAAGGTACACGTGCAATAGAACGGGTAAACTCTGACATCAGCAGTTTGTGTTTATCTGTATCACTACCAAAGATATATTCTTTCTGTGCTTGAAATGTGCCTAATTTCAACGCAATGTCGGTAATATCAGCCAATGGATCTTCTAGCGCAATGAATAAACCATCATTAACATTAGCATTTGGAAGGGCTGCTTGATAAGTCGGGGCTGTAATCGCTGTTTTAGTTCGACTAAACTCACCCTCAGACGTAGACGTGTCTGCCTTTAATGGTGTCGAGGTGATTGAAAAACCATTAATGATATCTTGACTAACAGAGCCAATATCAGCCACTGAAGACTCAAGATTTTTCGCCATTCCAGCATGAGGCCCATTCATTCTCCGTTTAAATGCCGAGATGTTTAACGGCCGCATCCATTTATTACGGTATTTTTCCTCATTACTGAATAGCGTAACAATACGTGGCGTCCAAGCTTGATGCGCGTAGCTAAGCCAAAGCGTATCATCGGAGTCATAGGTTAAACATGATGAACAAGTGCCGCCGTCATGTTGAGCCGTAAAAATTTCACCTTCAATTTTATAGGTATGAAGTACTTTCAGTTTTTCACTAAACACATACAGCCAACCATCACGAAGCTGACGAAGCATATAGTGTTGATGAAGTTTAAAGGTCGGCTTCCAATGAGTTCCGTCAGGTAATGAATAAGAAGGTTTTTCTCCCATTGAACCATCAATAGCATACCGAACCGGAATAATACCGACTTCTGTAGCTTGTAGCGGACAGGCTCCCGCAGGTGAACTAGGGCTAGCTGACCCACCAATTTCTGCGGCATTATAAGCATCACTTGACATGAGAAACCTCCTTATGGGCGAGTTCATCAGCTTTTGCTACTCGCATTGACGGTGTTTGCGCTGATGGTGTTTCTAATAATTGCTTGATGTGAGGGTAGCGATCAGTCTTCAACACATTCTCTCCAAGTAATGCGAGAATATTAAAAAAATGAAGGACATCAGTATCTGTTTCAAACTGCATATCATGGGCATTTTGCACCCATTCCTTTATCCAAAGTAAAGGATAATTGTGTTGTTGAAGCGCCTCAGGAAAGTAAGTACTCAAATGTTGATGTACTTTTTCGACGGTATTACGACGAGTGATATCACCTAATTGTTTCCACTGTTGATCTGATAAGTGATAGGCCTTAGGTTTCTCTCTAATGTCTATTTTTTCGTCATGACAAAGAGAAATCCATCCCTCGCGGGTTGGCAACCAAGCTTTGGATATAGCAGCCCATATGTGACATTCTTGATCGTTTAAGATCACATTCATTGCCTCTGGTTGGCCAACTTTAAAAAAAACCTTAGAGCCATATGGCGAAAGAACCTCAAAGAAGTCCGATAGTATGATGGCAAGCTGGTCGATATTGGCATCACTACTAATGATATATCCCACATTTGCCTGATTATATTGAGTAAACCAAGACATTGCGGTTGGTGTTAGCTTAATGATGAATGGTGATACTTCTCTTAATGGTAAAAAGCGTAACGGGCAAATAGCTTGAGGTTGCAAATCTTGTTGCAGTAATAACAACTCAAGTTTTTCAATTTGGCTACCATCAAGAATAAGAAAACACGCTTCATGACTAAGGATGTCAAAGTCGGGGATCGGCTTAGGGAGTTGAAGGCTAAAACTCATTGTGCATTCTCCATACACACTTCACAAACGGGTACTTTTCCCTTCATGGCCTCAAGTTGCTGCGGCCAATTTATGAGTGTTATTGCAGCTAATGCCACGGCAGCTTCAACCGCGCCGGGTAATAACGGTGAAACACCCGCATAGCCTGAACCACTGCCCGCACTCCCTCCTGAGTTTAAATTCACTGCCGCCCCGACCAATGACACACCCGACGCGTCTATTTTGATAAAGCTACCGCCTGCTTTTAATGTAATTTCAGCACCAGCTTCAATCACAACTTTATTACCGGCTTTAATATGAATCTCATTCCCCGCATCGACTAATATCGCTTTACCCTGCTTAAGATGTAATGTGCCGTCGATCATCAATGTTTGATCACCTTTAACATGGTGGCGACTTTCACCATCAACCGTTAAATGATCATTTACTTTGATATGACTAAAGCGTTCATTTTCTACATCAAGGTGTAAATCATGTTTAATGTTGTCGGTACGGTCATTTTCAACTAAGACATTGACATCTTTTTGCGCTCGAACGTAGATTTCTTCTTTGCCAGCTTGGTCTTCAAAACGCAGTTCGTTATAGCCATCACCTTGGTGGGTTTCAGTGCGTAAAACAGTGCGGGTCTTATGAGCAGGTAATTCATAAGGAGGCTGATTGGTGGCGTGATAAGTACGGCCAGTGATGATCGGTTGATCAGGATCTCCTTCTAAAAAACTGACAATCACTTCATGGCCTACACGAGGCAGGGCAACCATACCATATTGGCTACCCGCCCAACCTTGTGAAACTCGCACCCAACAGCTGGCGTTATCATCGCTGTTACTGTAACGATCCCAAGGAAATTGAAGTTTGACTCGCCCAAATTCATCACAATAAATTTCTTCACCCTCAGGCCCAACAACCATCGCGATTTGTGGGCCATCAACGGTGGGTTTGGCATTAAACGGCGGACGCCAAGGGCGATGAGCTGCAATGACAACAAACTCATTATTATAGGTTGTTGCTCCTTCGCCGCCGGCTTCTTCTAATGCTTGGGGTTGAGTACCAACATGGGTGACGGCAATGATCAACCAGTCACGGTTACAACTGTCATCATCATGCTCTTGCAGCGTAAACTTTACGCCGGGAAGAATAGTCGGCACATTACTTTTGGCATTCGCGGTTTGGGCATCGCGTCGAAGTGATTCAATTCGAAACTGCACAAAGGGCTTACCACTGGCATCATCTTTATAACGACCTGGGTAATCATAGTGCTCATACGTGGCTTGTTGATAATCCGCTTCTTTGGCTACTGAAGTTTGCAAAAAACTATAAGCTGGTTTTTTAAAGCTGTAGTCTTTTAGCTGAGCGGATGATGAGCAAATTTGAGTGTTACGCGCAAAAGTTCGAATAAAAGGCACGTTACTGCTACCACCACTGCGGCTGTTGTAAATCAGAGGCTCAACGAGACTGACAGCGTGTTGAGTATCGTCACTAAAGATAAGAGTATTTTTCTTATTGTCGTGATTGAAGTAATAAAAAATCCCTTCTTCCGCGGCAATTCTATCGATAAAGGCTAAATCACTTTCACGGTATTGTACGCAATATTCACGCTGTACTAATTGGCGGCTGATTGCAAAACTATAATCATTAATCCCCATTTCTTGCAGCAAGATAGAGATAATTTCAGGCACCGTTTGTGTTTGGAAAATACGGCTATTTTGACGCAAGGCTAACCGCGCCAAAGGTGGCACAAATTCAACTTGATAGATTGTATGGCTGTGGCCGGTATCGCCTTGAGAGAATTGGCGCACAATACCATGCCATTGTTGCTGTAATTCACCGTGCTGCCAAACCGTCAATTTTGCATTGTGATCAATGGTTTCAAGCGGCGTTAAACTTGAGTTTCGGCTGGCTAAATCGATCGTAAAAGAAAAAGGCAAAGACAACGTATCGTTACCTTTAAATTCAGTCACAGCAAATGTTGACGCGTCAAGCCCTTCAACGGTAAAGGTAAATTGTAATCCTGTTTGTTGTGCCATGATATTGCCTCAATTAAGCCTGTGCTAAAGCGATCAAAAAATGCCTTAGCAAAGACATAAACGCTAAAAGCCCGCACTGGATAACAGTGCGGGCAATAGTTATGTGATACTTACGCTTCTAACGGTGCGCGCCAGTCATCAGCACCCGATGTGCCAGAGACAGTGTGATCCCAATTAATTTTGCGGTAAGCCATTGAGATTTCAATAAGTTGAGTGAAATCAGCTTTGGTTGAATCTTGGCAATGTGGCATTTGATTGTCGATATTTACAATCGTTGCATCGGTTAACGTTGTTGTGAAGTAATGCTCTTGCTTACCTTCAACAGAAGTGCGGTACCACTTAAGTTCAACCGTTGGCAGCATTTCACCTGATGCCAATGCGTTGTACATCAACGGCACAGATTTGTTTAACGCCACAGTAAATTTAAAAGGTTTATGAACACGTTGACCAGCAGGTTGACCTGATTGTGGGTCAGTTGGCACGGTTACGGTATGCTTAAATTCTTGCACCAGCATTTGGTCTTCATGGCCTTCAACGTAAATGTTACCAACAGAATTAGCAGTGAATGCATCTGCGGTGATGTTGCCCTGAGTACGACCTTGGATAGAGATATAACATGGAGTTGGCATTGTAATGTCCTTAAAAATATTGGAATTTCATTACTTTTAAAGCAACTTCCATACCACATTAAAAAATAACAATAACATATTGAATTGTAAGCAAATAAAAATAAAAATAATGATTCAACTAATACTCTGAGCAAGTTATTGCCCAGGATCGAGCAAACTATTGCCTAGCGAGCAAATTATCGCCCACATTTACGCTTAGCAATATAAACACCAAATCAAAAGCATAAAAAAGGCCAAGTGCTATGCACTTAGCCTTCATTAAAAATCATCAACCTATTTTAAGACGATATATTTTCATTTAATTTTCGTTAATTAAAATATCGCCTGCAATGCTTGCTTCTTATCACCTGTCATCACAAAACGTAATTCGCCACCGGCTTTGATGTCACTGTGTTTAAAGGTTAGGTTAGCACCTAGCTGTTGACCATTAATGGTGACTGACTGCACATACTTATTCACTGGGCTATTATTGTCAGCCACAATGGTAAATTCACCGCCTTTCACATCAATCGCAACCTTATCAAACAATGGACGACCAATTGAATAAGTAGGATCGGCTGGCGTCACTTGGTAAAAGCCTAAAGCACTCATGATGTACCATGCTGACATTTGGCCGACATCTTCATTACCAATCAAACCTGTCGGTTCAGTGGTATAGAACTGATTCATTATTTGATCTAAATATTCTTGTGCTTTCCAAGGCTCATCAGTCAAATTATATAAGTATGGAATATGGTGCGATGGCTCATTACCATGCATATATTGACCAATATAACCGGTTAAATCAGGCAGTTCTTCACCAGTATTTGAAGAGCGAGCAGTAAACAACTCATCTAAGTCTTCACGGAATGATTTTTCAGGTGTCATATCCGGTTTATTTTGAGCAACATCAGCAGCATAAATTTCTTGCTTTAGACGCTCAAAATCATGCATTGGCTGGAACTTCCACTGCCATGCATTACCTTCAGTAAAGGCAAATTCATCAACAAAATACGGATCAAATGGTAATAGTGGGCATTGCTCCATTGCTTTGCTACTACCATCCGTTTGTACCACATCTATCATCACACATTCATCTTTGCGCGACTCATCAATAGGCTGATTAAATTGTGATGCAGGTTTATTCGGACTAACACTTAATGGGTGATTCTTCGGACGTAAGAAGCCACTAACTTTATCCCAATGCTGCAACCAGTTATCAGCACGGCTTAAAAACTCGTCTTGCAGTTTTACATCACCTGCCATACGCGCAATTTCTGATACTGCCCAATCACCATAAGCAAACTCTAAGGTATAAGATGCTGAGTTCCAGTAGCCATGATGAACATATTTATTTTGTTCATAAACCTTCACTTGCACCACATTTGCAGCACCAATGTTTTGATCGTCAGTCCAATCTGGAAATTCACTTTTCTCATGATAACGCGCGGTGAATTCTGCCGCCTCTAATGCATCTTGCGCATTCACCTTTAAATCCTTTGCCATTGCATCAGCAATAATTGAAATGGCCGGAAAACCAATCATCGTCCCCGTATAATGGCCTTGTAATTCCCACTTAGGTAACATACCGCCATCTTTATATTTACGAATTAAATCATTGGCATATTCTGTCGCGCGTTGTGGATTAATGATAGTTTGTAGGGGATGGAAAGCGCGGAAAGTATCCCACATTGAATACACTGAATAGTTAGGTGTATCCCCAGCGTCTTTAATTTCTTGGGTTCGCATTGCACGATATTGACCATCCACATCTTGGAAAATCATTGGCGCAATAGAAGCATGGTATAGGGCAGTATAGAAAATCTGTTTTTGATCTTCAGTGCCACCTTCAACTTCAACCTTGGCTAACTCGTTATGCCATGCCTGTTGAGATTGCGCTAACACACGATCAAAGCCCCACGCAGGTACTTCTGCATTAAGGTTTTTCTCTGCGCCGTCAATGCCCGTAGGAGATAGACCCACTTTTAATTCTAATGGTTGATCTGTTGGCGCAAACTCTAAATAAGCGATTGTTTTAACCGCTTCAATATTATCATTATTTAATTTAACACTCGTTTCAACCCCATCAATTAATGCGGTTGCTTTCACAATCGGTTGATTAAATTTAGCATAGAAATAGACATGTTGATTGTTTGCCCAACCATCTGAACTACGTTGACCTCGAATAGTATATTCATCAATTATTTCAATATTACCGACAGTGGTACGATTACCCCAACTCTTATTTAGAGTATGATCTAAGTCGAACTTAATAAATGGAGTAGTCCCTTCAGCGAAGGTATATTTATGATAACCCACACGTGCTGTTGTGGTTAATTCCGCTTTTATATCACCACGATTTAATTCAACAGAATAATAACCCGCTTCTGCAATTTCATTCGCTTTATCAAAGGTATTATAAGTTGCGTTATTTTTTTCAGTAAAAGGCAAGACTAATATGTCACCTAAATCAGTGATGCCCGTCCCGCTTAAATGGGTATGTGAAAAACCATAAACAGGAATATCTTGTTGTTTTCCATGATCAAAATAACCCGCAGCAGAGCCCCAACCATCCATCTCAGTATCTGGGCTTAACTGTACCATTCCCGATGGATATACCGCACCAGGGAAAGTATGACCATCAGCACCAGTACCAATAAAAGGGTTTACATATTGTAAATATACGTCTGAAACTGGAGTAATATTATCTTTAGATACCGATGTATCATCAGAATTACAACCAACTAACCCCATCGCTAATGCAATAGAAAATGCTATTGGACTCAGTTTATTTATCATTATTATCGACCTATATTATTGATAGTTGGGTAACGAGTTAGATAAATATCAACTCACTTTACATTCGATTAATAATAAAAATAAACACTCTATTTAAATAGTAGCAAAAAGGCACATTTACTGGATTTTTATCACCAACTTATATTTTAGTGACATTGGTTCAACGTAATAATCAATAATATTAATATATAAAAAAGCAGCCATTAAATATAAATGACTGCCGATTATTTTCTTTATTTATTTGTTTAGTTAACTCTAATTATTCAATGAATGAAGCTTGCATAGCCTGAGATTTATCACCTGTCATCACAAATTTAAGTTCACCACCTACTTTAAATTCGGAGTGATTAAAGAACAAACCGTTATCTAACTGCTTACCATTAATTGATACCGATTTTATATACATATTATCATCGGCATTATTAATCGCTTTAACGGTAAAGAAACCGTCTTTTACAGGTAAACGTACTTCATCAAATAATGGCCGTCCAACAGTATATATAGGTGCTGCTGCGTTAACTTGATAGAAACCCATTGCAGACATCACATACCATGCCGACATAGAACCAACATCTTCATTACCAATAATGCCAGCAGGTTCTGCAAAGTACATTTCATCTAAAATATAATCGACCACTTCTTGGGTTTTCCAAGGTTCCGCGGTCCAATTATAAAGGTATGGAATATGATGCGATGGCTCATTACCAAAGGCTACTTGGCCAATCATTCCCGACATATCGGCTGTTTCTGTACCTTCACTACCGGCGGTAAAGGTCGCATCTAAGTTTTTCGCAAACGCAGCTTGCCCACCCATGACCTGTTGCAGACCTTTAATATCATGCGGTACAAACCAAGTCCATTGCCATGCATTACCTTCTGCATAAGGACCTGATTCATGAGCCGTATTATACGGATCAAATGGCGAAATAAACTCACCATCAATGGTTAATGGACGCATAAAACCAGTTACGCCATGCTTGGCATATTCAGTTGGATTGTTATCAAAGTAACGTTCAAATGCTTTTGATCGCGCTAAATATTGTTGCTCAATGTCAGTATTACCCGCAGCTTTAGCAATTTGTGCAATAGCCCAATCATAAAATGCATTTTCTAAGCCGTAAGATACCGATTCTTTAATATTTTCAGCATTTTCATTAGCGACAGGCACAAAACCTTGTTGCTGAGAAAATTTGATGGCATCAGGTAGAACACGTTTTAATACATCAAGATCCCACTCTTGCGCTAATGTTGCATAGTTATCATAAGTGGATGATTCAACCGCAGCTTGCAGTGCTTGTTGTTTTTCTTGTTGTGTAAATTCATTCGGAAACTTGGTGATCGCATCAGCAATAACAGCAACCGCGGGATAACCAATCATGGTGCCTGTTTCATCCCCTAGATGTTCCCACTTAGGCAATAAACCACTTTCCCGCCATTTCTGAACCATATTCTTGGCATATTGAACGGCACGTTCAGGCTCAGTAATGGTTTTTAATGGATGTAACGCACGGAAAGTATCCCATAATGAATACACCGAAAAGTTTGGTTGTTCAGGCGTTGCTTGACCATAAGCAATAGAATACTCACCTTCGCCATTACGAATTGAACCTTTACCCATGCCTCTAAACTCACCACTAACATCTTGATGCACTTGAGGGGCTATTTTTGTATGGTAAAGCGCGGTATAGAAAATTTCTTTTTGCTCTGGCGTACCACCTTTCACATCAAAATTTAATGCTCGTTGCCATTTTTTAACGGCACTGGCGCGAGCTTCATCAAATGACTGATGAGCTTCTGCATCATGGTTTGCTTTAGCACCATCAGCACTCACGGCAGAGATTGCAACTGCGGCATTAACAACTTGGGTATCACCAGCTTCAAATTCCACATATGCGGTAACATCAGCTTTAGTACGCTTCACTGGTTTACCCGTTTCATCATGAAGTAACACTGATGCATGCTCGGCAGTTAATCCATCAACAGGCTTACCGTTAGCCAGAATAACAACGTTCTTGATTTTTTTATCAAAGGTCGCATAGAAGAATATTTTTTGATTTTTAGCCCATCCAGAAAAATGTGCGGCATCTCTTTCACCCGTGATCGTATAACCATCATCACTGACCGTTAATTGATTACGTAATGACGTAGAGCCCCAATCACTGTTTAATATAGAATTTAAATCAATTTTTAATTTCTGATCAGTATCTTGAGGATAAGTATAACGATGGAAACCAACCCGTTCAGAAGCAGTTAGCTCAGCTTTAATATCATTGTCTGCAATTTCTACGCTGTAATAGCCAACTTCAGCATGTTCAGTTGTTTTATCCATTTTCACTGAAATAGCGTTACGGTAATCATCATTATCTTCGATATATTTTTGATTATCTTCAGTAAACGGTAAAAATAGAATATCGCCTAATCCCCCCATACCAGTACCGCTTAGGTGAGTATGAGAGAAACCAAATAACGTATCTTTATCGTAATGATAACCTGATGAAGAATGCCACCCCATCAATTCAGTGTCGGGTGAAAGCTGCATCATACCTTCAGGTACCACTGCCCCCGGAAAAGTATGACCATTAAAGCCAGTACCAATAAATGGGTCGACAAATTTAGTGTTACCCGTTAACTCAATCGCAGGTTGATCTTTATCTGGCACAATGGTCGTATTATTTATCGTTTCGTTATTACACCCAGCTAATACTGCTGCGACCATCAGTGCCAAAGGCATTATTTTCATTGTCGACATATCCATTCCCTAGCTTATTTCGTTAGCTGTAGATTGTTATATCGACAACTACGATTGAAAAATTCTAACTGAATTATCAATAAACTTAGTGATAGGATATATAGGATTAATTACGCATTCACTGGCTTTTTGTAACCGCAATTATTCGCTGTGACATAACGCATATTCCTTTAAAGCTCTCTTTGGACTCAATATCACAGTTTTATTTTTCTTGCATAAAAAGTAGTTAATAAAGTTTAAGGTAATAGATTTTATTGAAGAATAAAAAAACGGCCTAAATTAAAAGCCGTTAAAATTAAAAGTTTTTAATCACTAGTTATATTTATTAATGGTTAGCTAATTGTTGCTCAACAAGTGTCTGCCAAAAATTAACACCATCCATAAGAATATTATCATTAAAGTCATAATATGGATTATGCAAAGCAGTGCCGCCACACTCCCCCACACCATTACCAACTAAAATATAGCAACCTTTAGCTTCTCTAAGCATAAAAGAAAAATCTTCACTAATTGTAAAAGGCTGACAACTACCATTCACTTTATCAACACCTGCCACAGTAATAGCAGCATTAACTGCATGAATTGTTTCTTGTGGCGTATTAATTGTAGATAAAAAACTATTATTAAATTTAAATTGATAGTCAACTCCTGCAGACATGCATTGACCAGCAACAATGCGTTCAATTGCAGCTTCTATTTTATGCAAGGCAGAATCTGTAAAACTACGAGTATCTCCTTTAATAGTTACTCGTGATGGAATCACATTAACAGTACCATTTGTAGCAAATTCTGTAACAGAGATAACAGCCGTTTCATCAATAGCACTAAGGTGACGGGAAACAATTGTTTGTAATGCCACTACAATTTGGGAACCCACAACAATAGGATCAGTCCCCATATGTGGCATTGCAGCATGTCCACCAGTCGCAATAACTTCTATTTCAAAACTACTCTCACTTGCCATTAATGAATGCGGACGAGTAACAAAGTGTCCCGCAGGGATCCCCGGTAAATTATGCATTGCATAGATAGCATCAATATTCCAACGTGTAAATAAACCATCGGCAATCATAGCCTTAGCTCCAACGCCATGCTCTTCACCTGGTTGGAAAATAAAATACACCGTGCCATCAAAGTTACGTGTTTTTGCTAATTCATGCGCAGCACCTAATAACATTGCAGTATGACCATCATGACCACAAGCATGCATAACACCGTCATGAACAGAACAGTGAGCAAAAGTATTTTTTTCACAGATATGTAATGCATCCATATCAGCACGAAGCCCAATAGATCGTTCACTATCACCACATTTTAAAATACCAACAACACCTGTTTTTCCAATATTACGGTGTACTTCTAAGCCAAACTCTTCTAACTTTTCAGCAACCATTGCAGATGTCATTTCTTCCTCAAAGCCGAACTCTGGATGCTGATGAATATGATGGCGCCACTCTATAACTTTAGTATTAATGGTCATTACTGTATTCCTTTAGTAACACAAGCGCAGTCGTTATCTATTATCGACTGCGCGTTAATATTTAATTATGCTTTTTGAGGTTTTAATTTATTCACTTTTTGTTCTGTTGTTTCTTGTTGTTTATTATTACCAAACTTCATAAACATCATCATTGAAATAATCACGACAGCTATTGCAAGTAAACGCATAGGAGTTACGGATTCACCAAGAGCAAAAACAGCCAGGACAAAAGATGATAGAGGCATTAAATTTAGTGCCATTCCTGTTCCATCAACACCAACACGCTCCATAGCATAAATATAAATTAAATAACTGATACCTGAGATACCAACACCAAGAATCGTAATACAAAGGATTCGTAATGGTGAGCTAAAAATACCTAAGGCTGAACTTAAATCTGCATTTGTTACAAGAAGATATAACCCGAAACCAATTGAAGCAAATACAAATTGATGGAACATTGTTGCAACAGAACCATATTTCTCAGCTAACTCAGCACGAGCATAGGCCATTGTGGCAAAACTGGCAGCACTTGCAAAACAGATTAAATGACCAATATTGAAACCATTTGTTTCTGATTTTGGATCCATAACCAAAATAGCAACACCAACAAAAGCACCTAATGCTGCGACCATTTGTAATGGAGTAAATCTTGCATTATGACGAAAGAAACCAACGGTTAAGATAAGAATAGGAATTAAACCTTGAATAACACCATTTTCTGATGCTGTAATATAATCAAGAGATAAAAATGAAAAGAAACTAAAAGCACCTTGTCCGATAATACCACACGCTGCTGACCATATAATATCGTGGCGATTTTCCCAATTTAATTTAAATTCTTTTTTCGTTGTTAATTTTCCCGTTGCTGTACCAACTTTTAAAATTAGAGCAAGCGTCATAAATGCAATAGTATAACGGGCCCAAACAAGTACTTGAGCATCCATTACTTCAAGAATAGGTGTTCCTACAATCCATGGAATCCCCCATAAAAGCCCAATAAATATTGCAGCAGTCCAACCCATTGTCGTACGGTTCATAATTTAAATCCTTTATTATCCATTAAATTTAAGACGAACGTCCCCACAGGCTGAATACTTCAGCTTTATTCCATTGATTAAATAAGGACGATCGGTAACCTATAACTTTAGATCTTGGTACGGTAGAAAATATTATTAGGTTATTCTAAATAGGGGTTATCACTATTTAATAAACGTCCATATCCAGGACAGCAAGCAGTTTTTCCAGCCAGATCCATAGCATGCCAAAACATAGCTGAATTACTGCAAATAACAGGGATCTCAAAGCGATCTTCTATCTCTTGAATATGGTCGAGCACACGTAAATTAGTACAAGACATAAAAACAAGGTCAGCGCCTGATTCTGGTAATATTTGTTCTAGAGCTGTTATCATCGACTCTTTTGATACTGTAGTAATATCTGTATCACGTTCAATGCCTAATGAGCCTAATACAACAACATCAAACCCTTCATCTTTAAGCTGTTGATATAATGGGTAATTAACTTCAGTTGGATAAGGAGAAAAAACCGCGATCTTTTTGGCTTTTAAGTGATTAAATGCCGCTTTAGCAGCTGTCCATGGGTTCGTCGCTGGAATATTATCTCGGTTTTGCGTTAGTAATTGTCCAACTCGTTCTTCACCAATAATAATAGATGCAGAAGTACAACCAAAAGCCATTACATCCATTGGTAAACCATTTGCAATAAGATCTGAACCTTCACTAATACCATTAGCAATATTATCCAAAGCTTCAGGTGTCATTTCACTATTATAAAAAACACGAGTACTAAATACGGCAGCTTGTGTTCCAACTAATTTAGCCCAATCCATCTCTAAAGAGTGATCAGTACTTAATTGTACCAAACCAATATGAGTACGATTAATTCGAGGTGCTGCAATATAATCTAATTTTTTTTCAAATTGTTTAAATTCATTAATTGTGTTCATTCGTAGGGTCTCTTCTTGTCGATATTTTTAGGGCTAATAATAATTAGCCCTTATTATTGTTATATTTTATTTAATTATAATTAGTTCAGGTTCAGCACGTTCAGAAAGCCATTCCGCACCATTTTCAGTAATGACAATATTTTCTTCATGAACCATTGATTTACCAGGGGCGTAAACCATCCCCGGTTCTAAAGTCATTACCATTCCAGGTTTTAATAATGTATTGTCTGTTGCCGTATTTGATGGACGTTCAGTTAATTCCATTCCTAAACCATGGCCTAAACGACCAACGTCATTACCTAATGCACCATTAGCTTCTAGTACTGACCACATTGCATTATAAATATCTGATGTTGTCGCGCCTGGTTTAACCGCTTCAAATCCTTTGGTTGTTGCATCATATACAGCACGATAAGCTGCTTTAGTTTGCTCACTTGCAGAACCAAAAGCCCAGTTACGATCAAAATCAGAGAAATAACCATCGCGTACTGCACCAGTATCAATAATCAGTACATCACCATCTTCAATAACACGATCAGTTGGTCCCATAATAATGCTGTCATAGCCATCGGGGCCTGAGCCAGCAATAATATATGGGCATTCATCAGCACCTTCCATCAACATATCAATACGGAAACGTTTACAAATTTCACGTTCTGTCATTCCTGATTTAGCATATTCAGGAACCTTGGCAAAACCAACATTCGTAATACGACAAATTTCCTTTACCTTTGCAATTTCAGCTGCAGATTTAACTTGACGAATTTCATGCATCGGCAATGATGCATCAACAAATGTTTTTTTCACTAATGTCGTTAACTTAAGGTAATTATTAACAGGCATACGTAGATGAGATTCAATACCTAATGTCGCACCAACACGACCAAAACGACAAGGTAATGAATTTAAAAAGCTGGCAACAAGGCTAATTCCATCATCTTCTGGTCGAGGCGATGGCCAAGTAATAATATTATCAATCCAAGTCCCCGCCATACCACTTGCACCTATCTCTGGAATGATAGCAGTAGGCTTACCTTCAGCAGGAATAATTAAGAACCAAGGACGAGTTGGGCTATGCCAAAATTGAGTATGAAAACCTGTAAAATAACGAACATTTGGCTCTGTGGTTAATAGCATTGCATCTAATTTCAACTCACGCATAATCTGCTGCGCTTTCATTGTACGTTGTTCAAACTCAGCGACTTCAAAACCACGCATTAAATAGTCGTTCATTATCTTATTCCCTATTACATTCAGTCTTTTTAATTACAACTTGTCTATACAAGTTGCAATAAAGTTAACAATTGTTGACGTTGATAAGGAGTTTACGTATTTAAATGCAAAATAATGTGACCAAACCACCATAGTTAACTTTTGTGACTTTAAGTTTTGATTTTTGAATTAAATTGGTGATAAAAGTCAACTTTTGTAAACTTTAATGATTAAAATTATTGCCTATAGTCTAAAAATAGCTTCTTATAGTTCACGAATTTAGATTTTAGAGTTGATATAGACTCTTCTTTACATCAAACTTAAGTCAACTTAAGTTAACCAAAGTGCGTAATGATGAATAAAAAAACAGCAAATTCACAAGTAACAATATTTAGTGAAAGAGACAAAGAAATTTTATGTTCTTATTTTCGACTCGCCGATACGATTGCTGATTTTATTGGGCCTCATAGTGAGGTTGTTATTCATTCATTCGAACATATTGAAAAATCAGTCGTTAAAATTGTGAACGGTCATCACACAGGAAGAAAACTGGGTTCGCCGTTAACAGATTTAGGATTGAGAATGCTCAGCGCATTTGAAAAAACAGGTGAAGTAACACCAAAAAGCTACTTTACTCAAAGTAAAGATGGCGCTTTACTTAAATCAACAACATGCATGTTGATGGGAGAAAATGAAAAACCTATTGGTATGTTCTGTATCAATATGAACCTATCTTTTCCTTTCCCTGAAATAATAAAAACACTTATGCCTGATATGAATCACCCCAATATTACTGTGAGTGAAAATTTCAGTGCGAGTGCTAATGATGTTATTGATCATGCTTTAGAACACGCCATTATTGATGTTGAAAACGATACCTCTATAAATCTAAAAACAAAGAATAAAACGATAACGAAAATATTGTTTGAAAATGGCATCTTTGAATTAAAAGAAGCAACAGCAATAGTTTCAGAACGATTAGGTATAACTCGACACGCTATTTATAAATATTTGCGTGAGTTTAAATCATAAAAAGAGATAAATAATGAAAACTCAAATACACACAGATTCAGCGCCTGCAGCAATTGGTCCATATTCTCAAGCATTAGCATTTCAAAACATTGTGTTTACTTCAGGTCAATTACCTCTTGATCCTGCGACAATGACATTTGCAGAAGGTGGCATTAAAGCACAAGCTCACCAATCTCTAACGAATTTAAAAGCGATTTTAGAACAATCAGGTGCATCAATGGATAGCGTATTAAAAACAACATGCTTCCTTTCTGATATGGAAAATTTTGCTGCATTCAATGAAGTCTATACTGAATTTTTTGGCACAGAAATGGCACCAGCTCGCTCATGTATCGAAGCTGCCCGATTACCTAAAGATGCTCTTGTTGAAGTAGAAGCAATTGCTTTTATTAATAAGTAAGCATTTATAAAGGCAAATAGAACCCGCCATTTGCCTCTTTCTTCTACGTATTTATTATAAAGTGAACGCCATGCTAAACGTATCAGCTAACCGACATTATAACGGTAATAAAAGTGTTTTATTTACTCAGAAAATAGCTCAAGAAACACGTGCTTTTCATCAACAAATTGAAGGCTACAGTCCAACACCATTAGTTTCATTGCCTCACTTGGCTGCTTATCTTGGTGTTAAAGCGATCCTAATAAAAGATGAATCAAAACGCTTTGGTTTAAATGCTTTTAAAGTACTTGGTGGATCTTATGCATTAGGTCGTGTTTTAGCTAAACATTTAAATATTAATATTAATGAAATTGATTTAAAAACAGTCGCTAATAAATTAAAACAGCCATTAGTATTTACAACTGCAACAGCAGGAAATCATGGAACAGGAGTTGCTTGGGCCGCTAGGGAAATGGGGCAAAAAGCAGTTGTTTATATGCCAAAAGGCTCCCCCCAAGCAAGTGTTGAACGTATTCAAGGATTAGGTGCTGAATGCATCGTTACAGATGTTAATTACGACGATACAGTGCGTTTAGCCAATAAAACAGCTGAAGATAATGGTTGGATGCTGGTTCAAGATACTGCTTGGGATGGTTATGAACAAATTCCCACTTGGATTTCTCAAGGTTACATGACAATGGCAGATGAAGCGATTGATCAGGCGGAGAATGCTAACGAAGGCTTACCAACTCATGTCATGCTGCAAGCCGGTGTTGGTGCAATGGCGGGGGGAATATTAGGTTACTTAGTGGATCGTTTAGGCTCCGAAAATATAAAAACGATTATTGGTGAACCATCAGCCGCTGATTGCATTTACCGTTCAGGGAACAAGGGTGAAATGGTTAATGTAACAGGGGATCTATCTTCTATTATGGCAGGTCTTGCTTGTGGCGAGCCCAATCCAATAACATGGCCAATTTTACGAGATAGTAGTCATACATTTATCTCAGCAGAAGACAGTATTACTGCTTTAGGTATGCGTATTTTAGGTAACCCACTACAAGGTGATAACTGCATTGTTAGTGGTGAATCTGGCGCATTATCAATGGGTATTCTTTATCAATTAATGACAACAGAATCAGGAAAAACTGAAGCTAAAAAAATGGGCTTAAATAAAGATGCTGTGGTTATGATCTTTAGCACTGAAGGTGACACCAATCCAATCCGTTATCGCCGTATTGTTTGGGAAGGTTGTAATATCTAATCAATAACATCAATAAATAAAAAACCCTCTAACCTATAAGCTAGAGGGATTCTTTTTTTAGCGTAAAGCCATCATTGCTGCTTCATAATTAGGTTCATGTTTAATCTCAGCAACGCGTTCACTGTAAGTCACTTGACCATCTTCATTTAAAATAATCACAGCACGCGCAGCTAAACCTTTTAATGGCCCTTCATTAATATTTACACCGTATGCTTGGGTAAACTGAGGCTCACGGAAAAATGACGCTGTTTTAACATTTTCAAGCCCTTCTGCAGCACAGAAACGACTTGCAGCAAATGGAAGATCGGCTGAAATACAAACTACAACCGTATTATCAACATCCGCCGCCATTTTATTAAACGCGCGTACACTCATCGCACAAATAGGCGTATCAACACTTGGGAATATATTTAAAACAACCTTCTTTCCTTTAAGTGAACTCAGTGTCAAATCACCAAGATCTGCACCACAAAGTGTAAACTCTGGTGCGGGTTGTCCTGCTTGTGGGAATTGACCTAATACTGATAATTTTTTGCCTTCAACAGTTACTGACATAACATTCACCTTTTTATTCTTTTAAATTATTTTTGTATTTAAAGAGCCAAAATATACTGTGCTACTTTTATCGATATAACAACCATTAAAAATTAAATACATACGTCAAAGGGATGTTTATAATGACGGATAACGTATAACCCACAAATAAAAAGTGGCTTTATTGTTAATAACAAAAAGATAACTCAATGATAAAAAACAAGAAAATATTATAAATTCAATACATGGACAAAGATAACTATCAAAAGTAAAGAGAATGATAACTATTATTAAAACAGAAATATTATATTTAGTTTACGCTGTTAATAAACATTAATTTTCACTCATCCTCTTAGCGTAACGTTCTAAACATAATCAATAAAGACTAGAGACTAAATATAATGAAAATCAGCGATAATACGAAAAAAAACGCGATATGGCTGGTATCTAGCCTTATTTTGATCAATATAATAGTGTGGGTAATTGCTGTACTTGCCTTCTATCAACACCCTGCAATGCTTGGTATGTCGCTATTAGCATGGTCCTTAGGTTTACGCCATGCTGTAGATGCTGATCATATCGCAGCAATTGATACCACCACTCGAAAAATGATGGAACAAGGTAAAAAACCCATCACCATTGGTACTTTTTTCTCGCTAGGCCATTCAACTATTGTAATGCTAGCCGCGGCAGCCATTGCGTTAACCGTTGGTACATTTAAGTCAAAAATCCCTTTTATCAGCGATATTGGCGGCATTATAGGTACTAGCGTTTCTATTTTATTTTTATTAATTATGGCCTATATCAACCTTAGAATTTTTCTTTCAGTCTATAAAAAATTCAATGCTTATAAACAAGGTATTCGCCCAACAGATGCGGATTTAAATATTCAATTAACCGGTCCATTAAATAAACTTTTCCATTTTTCATTCAAATTTATCAATAAAAGCTGGCACATGTATTTTATCGGTTTTCTGTTTGGCTTAGGCTTTGATACCGCTACTGAAATCACCTTATTAGCACTATCAGCAACCAATGCCTCTCAAGGAATGAATATCTGGTTAATTATGATCTTCCCGGTCTTATTTACTGTCGGCATGTCGTTAATTGATACTCTTGATAACCTAGTAATGCTTGGCGCCTATGGCTGGGCATTCTCAAAACCATCACGTAAGCTTTACTACAACATGACCATTACAGGTATTTCTGTGATCGTGGCGTTGATCATTGGTGGCTTAGAAGCATTAAGCGCCATTGCATCAAGTTTAAAATTAAGCGGCTCGTTTTGGGATGGCATTAATACCATGACCGATCATTTTGGTATCGTCGGTATTGGAGTCATTGCGATATTTATTGGCTGTTGGATACTGTCTATTATTAATTATAAGCTACACAGTTACGATAAACTTGATCAACCAATTTAACCGATTAAATTAAAAATAAGAGGCCGTATTCTCCGTGGCCTCTTATCTATACCTAACAATAGAATTTCTCTCAACTTAGATATTTCCATTTAAAAGTACGACTTCACTATCATAACCCAAAACAATTCGATTCATTAACTCCTATAAAAACAATATATTAGATAAAAAAATAATAATCCACATGATAATAATTATCATTTAACTTGAAACTCATCACTAAAGATGTATTATTAATACATCTTTTAGACGTTAACGGAGTGTACCTATGAGCCATTTAAGAATACCTAAAAATTGGACAATTCAACGGTCAACAGCATTTTTTACAAAGGAAAATGTACCGCCAGTACTCTTGTCGCATCACAACACAGCGAAAGATGTCTTTGGTCAGCTATGCGTCATGGAAGGGCAAGTGGTTTATTATGGCTTTGCTAATAGCACCGCAACAGAACCAGAAGTGCGTGTAGAAATAAATGCAGGTCAATTTGCCACAAGTCCACCTCAATATTGGCACCGTATTGAATTATCGGATGATGCTCAATTTAATATTAATTTTTGGTCTGATGCAGATAAGAAAAGCGAAGTCTTATTTTCAGGTAAAAAATAGAGAAATAAGTATATGCAGAAAGCTCTCATTATATGTATTGAAGGCAATATTGGCTCAGGTAAATCGACTTTATTACCTAAACTCGCAGCAATGCTACAAGCCGTCACTATTTTAGAGCCCGTAGATACAGATCCAGAATTTCAACGATTACTAGGATTATTTAGCTGTGATCCATCAAATGTTAATGCTCGCAATAACTTTCAGTATTACATAACAACGCAACGATCTAATTTATTAAAAAACTTAAATCCTAATAAGCGTTATGTTATCGAACGATCTTTATTAAGTGATCTCGTATTTACTCATGCTTGCATGTCAAACTACGAAAATACCGTTGAAGATGCCGCCAAACATATGGATTGCTATAAACATTTAATTGCTAAAATCCACGACTACCCAACAATCGATTATTGTATTTATTTAAAAACCAAACCTGAAATTGCTTATCAAAGGATGCGAAAAAGAGCTCGCCCTGAAGAAATGACCTTATCATTACGTTATTTGACTGATCTGAGTGCATTTCATGACGCCGTATTACCTCAAGCTTGTCATAAAATGGGAACGACATTAATCGAAGTTGATTGGGATAATCCAAATGCGATGGATTTACTAAGAGTTAAATTATCTGGCTTGAATTTAGAATAATTATATTATGAAGATTAAGTAATATAAAATTAAGAAATACATCTATTATTATCCTTCTCCCGATTTCATGTAATAACTATTATATGAAATCGGAGCTACTGCCTTTAACCTCAATTCACCGTGTAAAATTCAAAAATATACCCACCAGAAAAATCACTATAAAAGCAGAAATTTAATTTACCTTCATGATTAGTCACCTCACATGATCATTAGAATATAAAAATAACCAGAAGCTCACTTCATACTTAAAAAATTATTAACGCTTATTGGGATTTTATCTATATTCCAACAAACTACCGACCATATCCTTTTACCACGTCAATCATTACAAAATGGTAATAATCTTTTTCATTTTGACGTTATTGTTTTGTTTTTGGTAATTGTTAATATACCCCCATCAAAACGCAAACAGCGTTGACAAACAATTATAAATATAAGGTTATACGACTCATGAAAACAGTTATTAAAGCAATTATCGCTACCGCTATTATCGCTACTTCTTACACTGCATCTGCACGTGATGGCGCATTCACAGGTAATGTTAGTTTCAACAACAAAGCTAATAACACTGTGATTGCAAGACATTACGCGGTAAATGGTACTACTGACAAATCACATTCAGGTATTGTCATCACAAATAAAAACACTCAGATGACGTTTGCAGAAAAACTACTCTCCGCAGCGGATAAGTAATAGTTTTGCAGTAGGTAATTACACTTAACGTACAATTTCATTATTACTTATAAGTAAAAGTGTTTTGGTTTTATATTTATTGTTACCAAAATAGCAAGGTGTAAAATAATCATATCGACACCAATCATAACCACTAAGTTCGATATGGCATATTACATCATCAGTCGTTTATAACATGACATCAAATAAATTCAGACTTATGGCTATCGCGGTAAGTCATTATAAATTAATCAATAATTATCGGAGCTTTACTATGAGCAATGTATTTTACATGCCACCTGTCACCTTAATGGGTCCTAATGCAATTCAATCTCTAGGTGCTGAATTAGCGTCAAAAGAATTGAAAAAAGCACTTATCGTTACTGATAGTGTGTTAGTTGAAGTGGGTCTGGTTAGTAAGCTAACAGATGAGCTAACAGCACATAACCTTGATTACGTTATCTATGATGGTGTGCAGCCTAATCCAACAGAGAAAAATATCGAAGATGGTCTTGCCCTATTGGCTGAAAGCAAAGCAGACTTCGTGATTTCATTTGGTGGTGGTTCATCACACGATACAGCAAAAGGTATTGCGCTAGTTGCAGCTAACGGGGGTCATATTCGTGATTACTCTAAAGGTGTTCACTTATCGAAAAAACCACAACTGCCATTGGTAACAGTGAATACAACAGCGGGTACGGCATCAGAAATGACAGTATTTGCGATCATCACTAACCAACAAGATCAAACTAAATACCCAGTAGTTGATAAGCACTTCACCCCTATTATTGCCGTTAACGATTCAGAACTAATGGTCGCAATGCCTAAGTTCCTAACCGCAACCACAGGTATGGACGCATTAACTCACGCTGTTGAAGCCTATGTTTCAACCGCTGCAACACCAATCACGGATGCATCAGCCATCAAAGCGATTGAGTTGATTGTTAATAACTTAGAAGCAGTAGTAAGTAACGGTCAAGACCGTGCAGCTCGTGATGCAATGCAGTACGGTGAGTACTTAGCGGGAATGGCATTCTCAAATGCTTCTCTCGGTTACGTGCACTCAATGGCGCACCAATTAGGTGGTGTTTACGACCTGTCACACGGCCTATGTAACGCTATTCTACTTGCTGAAGTGTCACGCTTTAATGCCAAACAAGTACCTGAGCGTTTTGTTGATATCGCCAAAGCAATGGGGATTGATACGGCAACGATGACACAAGAGCAAGCAGTTAACGCAGTCCTTGAAGCAATTGATGGTTTATCAGCAGCAGTTGGTACTAAACAACGTTTAGCAGATCTTGGGGTTACAGAAGATAAGCTCGCATTTATGGCGCAAAACGCCCTAAACGATGCATGTTCTTTAACTAACCCACGTAAAGCTAGCCTAGAAGAAATCGTTAATATATTTAAAGCACGGATGTAATTATTCTGACTATCAATAATTACAGACTTTAACAAACAAAAGACTACTGATTTATGATTAGTGGTCTTTTTATATTATTAATTTTCTTAAATGATTATTTTTCCAAGCTAAGACCTTACATATTGTTATCCTTTATAAATTAGAAGTATATTTCCCTCACATACACGCCAAAAAAATAACACCAACCAGAAACATACAAATATTAAATATATTATTTTTTAAAAGTAATATATTTAATATTTCATTTCAAATCGCCAGCCATCATTTTTAATAAAATTGAAAACAAACATTTAATTAATAGTAAACAAATAACCATACCAACACTTACAAATAAATTGTAACATTATTATATCTATAATAAAGAAAGGTAAAAAAACAATTACAAACTATAAACACCCAATTCCATATAGCTATGTTTTATATTTTATAAGGACATTTACACAATGAATATTTTAAAAAAATTAAACTTCCAAATAATTCCTGTTCAAATTTTTCTTTTCGCCTTTTGGTTTAAAAATGGATTTATTGATAAGTTTTTTGGTGTAACCATTGCAGCATTCAACCCAACAGAGTCCAATAAAGGCGACTCATGGGCTGGGTGGGAATCATATATAACAGGAGGCTGGAATAAATCAGAGGTAGCACACACACTGTTTACTCCTGCATATGACATTTTATTTCCAGTCATCATTTTTCTTCAATGTTTACCTGCTGTTATGATTATAATTGCTATCCTAAAATGTGAATTTATGCATAATGAAAATAATGACTTAACAAAACGAGCAGCGACTGCATCACTATTCGTAACCAGTGTTTTACTCTTTAGTCAAACCATTGCGGGATCATCTGATGGTCAGTATCTATGGCAATTATTAGGTCTAGGTATGGTTTTAATTATGTATATAAAAGCGATTAGCAAATCATAAGATTGATTTAAAGCCTCTACTATAGGGGCTATTTTAAAATAATAACTAACGCTTAGTTGTAAACAATCTTATTATAAACCATTTAACCTAATAAATATTTATTCAGATTATATAAATTAATTACTATATAAGAACATTAACTTATATTTATTTTATAAAAAAACCTACTAATTTTATTATCAACAGGCTTTAAGTCTTCTAATATTAATACTCAATATTTATTTAACTAAACAGAAACTACTGTGTCATTACTTCAAAATTACTGATCCCAAAAATACCTTTCACATCATGATCACCAAGCTGTTTATTCATTTCCTCAAAGGTACGCTCAGGATTGAGATCGTTAAATAATTCAGGGCGAATCCATTTAGCGAAATATTCAAGAGCAACAAGATTATAAGGCGAGTTGTAAAACGGTTTATAGACAGCGTAAACATCCTTAGTTTGGAATGCTTTGGTTGCTTTTAACCAATCACGAGACATCAGCAATTTAGTTTGATCTGTTATAGCCTGAGTGTTCATTGCATAACCTAATGGAATGCCATGGGTCGCTTTACCTGTTTTCTTCTCAATCCACCCTGCTGACTGCATAATATAAACATCCGTATTGGCGGTAATGATTGTTTCCGGTGACATTACTCCTTTATGTGCCCCTTTTAATGGCTTTGTTGCAATATTTTCAGCTTTTAATAGAGTAATAAAATCACTCATATTGCCACCAGAATAGGTATCACAGCAAGATTCAAAGGTATAGCCTGCTGCCGTTTCAAGAAAGACATTTTTTGATTTAATTTCAGGATGTTGTGCAATTACATCCTTAATATGGTTTAAGTGTTTAAGGTAATAATCAGAGAAGGCTTGACCTCGTTGCTGCTGGCCTAATGCAGTTGCAACAGTGGTCACTGAGTTTAAAGTATTGGCAATAGTTTTTTCACGGAAATCAGCAGTGATCACCTGAATACCTGCCGCATCTAGCTTGTTAATCAATCCCGTTGACTGGGCTTTTTTAGCACTATCTAAACCAATAATCAGCACATCAGGTTTAGGTTTCATGTTAATAAAGGCTTCAGCATCAAATTGCCCTTTACTGATTTTACCAATGCTATATGCCTTCGCTAACGACGGATAACGTTTAAGGTAAAGATCATACATGCTAGGGGCTGAATTTTTCATATCATCACGCATTGCGACTAAATGCTTACCAGCGTCTTTACCGTAAACGATTTCTAATAATGGAAAGTTACGGGCTGTGCCCAGTGCAATATACTCAGGTTGATGATCTAACGTAATCGAGCGACCAGTAATATCGGTGACCGTCATTGGATAATCTGCGGCAAAGGCAGAGCAAGAAACAATAGCGCCAAGAGCTATAGTTAACGTCTTTAAGCGAGTTTTCATAATAAAACCTTTTGAGAGTTAGAAGTCGTAACGAATACCAATCATTTCTTGTACGTCGTTCTTTATAGTGTCGACATTAATGGCGGCATAGGTTCTAAACTGACGATTCCACCTTGCGGTAATATCAACATTGGCCGCACGAGTGTCATTCGCATTCTCAAAATTCAATTCACCAAATCCGATAGTCGCGGTATATATTGAACTGAATTTATACGCAGCGACAACATCATAACCGTTACCCGTTTCACCCTTAACCTTCTGTTTAGTATACAAAGTACCAAGATATAATTTATTTAATTGATAACCTAATCCAATATCAAATTGTTGTTTTGATTGCCGTTTAACTTTAGTTTGCTTGGCAAAACCGATCGCAGTAGTGAATCCAGTATCGCCGATTGTTTGAGATCCGGCGACAGAGAAACCATGATCAAAATCACCTTTTACTTTACCTTCAGCTCCAGCATAGTTTGCGCTTAAAGTGGTTCCGAAGTCGTTGGTATAAGTAGTAGCAACACTGTTAGCGATACGCTTACCAACTTTAAATTTGTCAGCGGCAATCGCACCATAGAACGCTTGAATATCGGTAATATCTGTAACAACACTCATAGCACCATCTGTCTTACCATATACAAGAGTTGCATAGCCATTATCTAAAGCGGCTTTAATACCAACATATAAGTGACGTGTTTTTTCTGATTCAGCTTTAAATTCTTGTTCAAAAACACCAATACCGTTAATAGTATCTGTTAGTTTCGTCTCACCCGAAATCTTAATTCTCGCTCGACTTAAATCGCTAATATCATGATCTGCATTTTCAGATCGCGCTTCAATTCGACCACCAATATTTAATTTTGAATCGTCTGTTTTATAAATAGTTGCTGCATTTATGGTGCCACTTGCTGTTGCCAGACATAACAACCCCAGAGCAAGTTTATTGTTATTAATCAAAAATCACCTCAGTCAATTAAGCATCATTTGATGTTACCTTTCGGTAAAAGAGAATGAGAATAATAATCATTTAATAATAGTTGTCAAATTTTGTTCTCTTTTTTATTCTTTAAAAGTATATTTATTCACTAGAGGAATGTTCATTTAACGAATTTCAATCGTATAATTTTATACATTTAAACACTGGAGGCACATTCGTATCGTTAGCACTAACAGTAAGAATTACATCATCCACCAGCGAATATTTGATGGCAAATACGCCACAAAAAAGGCGAAATAATAATGTGGCAGAATTACTAATAACCCCATAGCTTAAAATTATTTAATTCAATAAGATAGTTCTGATAATTTGAATATTAACTGATAAAAAAAACCAGATAGTCACTAGAATGAGCGTTAATAAACGCTGTTATTTTAAGAAGAGAAACGGGAAATGAAATCGAAGAGAAGGACTGCCTCGTAAGCTAATTGTTCAGGATTAACTTAACGAGGCACAAGATTTTCGTAGCCAAACAAATTTATTATGAATCATAAGGCTTAACAATATCGGTTGTTTTATTTTGTGGCATTGGCCTCATAATCTACGTTTTTTTATAAAAAAAATCCGAACACTCCATTGAGTTGTTCGGATTTTAATCATATAAAATCAATATCTAATCTAAATTTATTACGCTTTTGCAGCGTGTTTATCTAAATATTCTAAGACAAGTTTACGATCAGCTGCATTTAAACCCGCACGAGGGAACATACTTTGTGTGATCCCTTCCCACTGTGCACGAGTATGTGCTGATGGATTAGGTGCCGCATGACACATAGTACAACTTGCATAGAAAATTTCTTGACCACGACTGATCTTCGGTGCTTTTTTACCTGCATTTGCTTTATGAAGTAATGCAATACGACCATCGATATTAAGATCAACCATAGGTAAAATAGAACCATCATTTGGTCCTGTTGGTTGTTCGATCATTGGTGGTTCATAGGCTTTATTTGGTGAACATGGATCGGTACATTTTTTATAATATGCTAAACAAGTATTCGCACTTGTACCTTGGCTTAGTCCGCCACATGATTGATCCGATGTAATAATATTAATCTGACCACTATTACAACGACCTAATTTATCAAGTTGCATCCATGCGCCTTCATGTAGACATGCTACGCCTCGACGAACTTCTTTTGATAATTTAGCACCACACAGTAATGCACCACGATCATTGTGTAACTCAACCAAATCACCGTCTTTAATGCCTTGAGCATGCGCATCTTGATCGTTAATCAATAAATACTGACGTCCATCAACACACTCATAACTATTGGTATCTGCGTTTGCCATTTGTGAGTGTAAACGCATCCAAGGATGTGGGCTCAAAATATGCAATTGCCCTTCTTTAGCATTACCTAAAAACTCGAACGGTTGCATATAAGTCGGTACTGGTGGGCAGTCATCCAACTTCATTTTAGCGATAGATTCACTGTATAGTTCGATTTTACCTGATGGCGTATGTAATGGGTGTTTCTCTGGATCATCATAGAATGCACCATGACGTTGCCAGTAATCTGCTTTTTCTGGGGTTGGCATAACAGTAACGCCATCTTTCCAGAATTCATCAAACGGTTTAATTTTCGCAGCAGTTGATGACTCATAAGCTGTTTTCAGCAACGTCATCATATCTTTACCCGTAGTATATTTATCTTCTACGTGGAAAATCTTCGCTAAACGGCGGAAAATCTCATAGTCATCTAGACTTTCACCATAAGGTTCAATCACTTGCTGCATAGCATAAACTTTATTATTACTGTATGTGCCACCAGAAGTAATATCGACCCGCTCTAAAGCACTGGTTGCTGGTAAAACAATATCAGCAAATCGCGCTGACGCACACCACCATGTATCTTGACAAACATAAGTCTCAACTTTGTCATTCATTGCTTTGATTAAAGCATTAAGATTTTGTTGGTGTGAGAACAGGTTATTACCTGAGTTGTATACCATTGATATATCAGGGAATTTTAAAGTTTGACCATTATAAGTAAATGACTTACCAGGATTACGTAACATTTCAGACTGAAGTACAACCGGACAACCTGCAGAAATAGGATTAAAGCCTTGACCTAATGTTACAGGTAATGATGCACCTGATTGTGGCATACCGCCGTTACCATAGTGCCAGCTAAAACCAAAACCTTCGCCAGGTTTACCAATTTTACCCGCCATTGCTGCAAAGTTAATAATCGACCAGTGGATCATCTCACCGTGATCAGCTCGTTGAACGGCCCAACCTGCTGCAATTTGGGTTTTTTTAGATTTAAATAATACGGCTAACTTTTTAATTTCATCAGCGGGAATACCCGTAATTTTAGCTGCCCACTCAGGTGTTTTAGCTACGCCATCTTGTTTACCTAATAAGTAATCAAGATATTGCTCATAACCTACAGTATATTTTTTCAAATATTCAAGATCTGCTAATTTTTGATCTTGTAAATGGAAAGCCATCGCATTAAATAGTGCAGTGTCAGTACCTGGAATAATTGATACCCATTCACTGTCTAAATTATGATCGGTCGTGGTACGTTTAGGGTTAATGGAAATAAACTTAATCCCTTTTTGTTTCCACTTAAGCCAATGGCTTTGCATTTGATGATCAGCAACACGGAATTCAACACGGTTGGTTTTCCAAGGATCACTACCCACTAACACAAATACTTCAGTGTTTTCTTCAATAACAGGCCAAGCTGTTTGTGGTGAATATACTTCCATATCACCGACAATGTGCGGCAAAATAACGGTTGAAGCACCCGCAGAATAGTCACCGATAGTGGTGCTACAACCACCAATTAAATTAAAGAAACGACCTTGAACAACAGGTGGGCGTAATAAGCCTGTATTTGACCAACCATCATAAGATGAGTCAAAAATACCTTGGTTACCTTTGTTTTCAATTGTGTGCAGAATAGCACTGGCTGTTAATTGTAATGCAGTGTCCCAACTTACTCTAACAAACGGTTCTTTACCGCGTAATTCAGGTTTTGTGTCACCACCTAAATTTTCTAAATATGATTTACGCACCATTGGATATTGGATACGTGTTTTATTGTAAGTTCGGCTTAATAAACCTTCTAATAACATTTCAGTTGGCAGTGGATCAATTTCTTTACGAGGTTGAATACCAACTAATTTACCGTCTTTTACTACACCATAGAAAGGTCCCCAGTGGCTTGCACTAGGAATTAAAATTGTATCATCAGCAAATGCAAAGTTAGCGGGGAATAGTGTTAAACCATTTGCTGCAATAGCCGTGGCGATAGCTGATTTTAGAAAGTTACGACGAGAAATAGACATAATATCTCCAATTGCCATTTATATTCTAAGCGCCTTGAAAATAATGACATTAAACGCATTGAACTCAATACTTATTAATGACAATAAATTACTTGCCGTCAATCATACTTATTAACAATGCATAATCTATCAAATATTTTTAATAGCTTTATTATTTTATTTATATATGTGGATATATCATGAATATTACGCTTTATTTCAATTTAAAATAAATCTTAAAATAACAAACACTGATTCTATAAATGGATTCATAATCAATACAATTTTTGATATTGATTATGATTTGAATATTAAAAAGAGGAATAAAAAAATCCCACGGTAGTTAACCGTAGGATTTGAAGAACAATAACTATAAATAATTTTTATGCTAAAAAAGCATAACTCTTTATCGAGCACCAACAGGTAGTGATTTCTCGTGTAAGAACTCACCAATTCCAGTATCTGGTGGTGTAGAGTCAGCGGCAGCACCCCACTGTTTATTTGGTGTATCACCCATCGTAAACACTAGGTCACCACCGTACATAATCTCATCATGAGTAAGGTAGGTACGATTAAACGTCTTACCATTAAACGTTGCGTTTTGAATAAAGATATTTTCACGACTCACGTTCTTTGCGACCACATTAAACGACTGTCCGTTGCCCACATCAATGGAAGCAGTTTCAAACATCGGTGTACCAATTTCATAAATACTGCCTGCATTCACTGGATAGAAACCTAGCGCACGGAACACAAACCATGAAGAAAGCGTACCAAAGTCATCATTACCACAAATACCATCAGCAGTGTTGTCGTAACAAACATTGGTTGAGGCTGCAATCGCCGCTTGAGTCTTCCACGGCTGACCCACGTAGTTATACAAATAAGACACATGCAGATCAGGTTCATTACCTTGTACGTGTTGACCTACGTTACCAGTATTAAAGACAGGGAACTGGTTATCACCTGCATTACGATCTGGATATGTTGACCAGTACTCATCTAAACGTGCCGCAAATAATTCGCCCTCTTTTGCTTCAGGGTTAAACTTACGATCCGCTTGAGTCATCAAATCTTTTAGACCATGAATATCATGTTGCACACTAAAGAAGTATTGCCAACCGTTTGACTCTGAGAATGCCCAGTTAAACATGTCAGGACGCCAATCTTTACCAGCATTTCCACCGGTTACAGGATCTGTCCAGTTCTTATCAATAAATTGGCCATTATTATCACGCGCTTTAAACCACCCTTTCCACGGTGTATTTGCTTCGCCACCAAAATCGAACTGTGCTTGCCAGTTATTTGAGCGATTAGCAAATTCGGTATAACGTGGATCATCTTCGCCCAACACCAAGGCAATGGATTTTGCAATCATCCAATCATTCATTGAATATTCAAGTGAATATGACGCTGTCCATGAATCTTTAAAAGGTGAGTGCTTACCGTATGAGTCCGTTTCTGTATCATGGAGCTGTGCTGGCACCCAACCATTTTTTTCATATTCTTTAATCCATGACACACCTTGGCTCGTTTTCCCGCGTGCATCCGTTACCATGGCGGTAATTAAGCGCGCTTTAATATCATTTTGATCTGCCTGACTAAAACCAAGTTCTGTCATTCGCGCATCAAGGATGCCTTTTGCCAATACATCATAAATAACCGGGGTTGAGTGCATCCCCATCATCATGCCGGTTTCATTACCTTTAAATGTCCATTCAGGTAAACGGCCTTTACGAGATTCGCTCGCAGTACCCGCCGCATCAAGAGGCGTAAATTCTTCTTCTGCATAAGAAAGCATTGATAACACAACATCCGCTAATGCATTAGGGGTAAATATTGATGCTAGTGGTTGTACATTACGGTAAGTATCCCACAGTGAGAATGTGTCATAACGAGTAAAGTCAGCTTTACCATCATTGTTGGCATCGGCTAAACGAACATCATCCACTAATGGCGCTTCTTTACCCCAAGATGGACGACCATTTGGATAAGCATTACGACCTTGGAATGCACGGTAATATTTACCATCAATATCTGAGTGCGTTGTTTGACCTAGGAAAGCATGGTACATCGCAGTATAGAAAGTTTGCTTGTAGGTTTCATCACCTTCAACTTTTACTTTACCCAGTAATGCTTCCCACTCATTGGTGGCTTCTAAACGTACATCATCAAAGTTTTTATTATCAACTTCAGTTAGATTCAAGAACGCTCCCGTTAATGGCGCTTTATTGGTGCCATCATTACCAATCGCAGTACTTGATAACGCCAATTTTGCTTCAACGGCTAACCCTTGTTTTTCAGTATCAAATTCAACATAAGCGCGAGCATATTGATATTTACCAAACACATCACGATCATTAACCGCATCATAGGTTTGAGAGCCTTTAATTGACCCTATTTCAGTAAAGTCAGCTGGCGCATTAACGTATTGTTTGGTCTCTTTATCATAATAAGCAAAACGGACATTTTTGATCGGTTGATCAAACTCCATCACAAAATATTCTTTCTGAGAGGCTGCCCAACCATCAGATAAACGATGGCCAATCAAACGGTTATTTTCTTTATCCCAACGAATAAAAGAATCAGAAGTGTAATCCCAGTTAAGCTTAAATCCGGTATTAACGATAATTTCAGATTTTGTATCGCGTGGGAACGTATAACGGTGCACACCAACACGATCAGACGCTGTCAGTTCAGCAGTAATGTCATAGTCAAGCAACTCAACCTTGTAGTAACCCGCGGTCGCCTGCTCATCTTTATGTTTAAAATGGGATGCTTCTAAATTGAGGGTCGCTGAACCTTCATTGATCATAAAGTCTGAACGGGAGTTAATTGGCATTACCAGAATGTCATTTAAGTCCCCAGCCCCCGCGCCAGATAAATGAGTATGAGAAAAACCACTGGTACGAGCGTCATGATAATAATAGCCAGAAATATACTCCCAGCCATTAGAGCCATTATTCGGGGACAATTGCACCATGCCATTAGGGGTAGTTGCACCAGGGTAAGTATTACCTAAATTACCAGTCCCTATAAATGGATTAACGTAGCGGGTGACATCCATGCCCGATAAATCAACCGGAATATGAACCCCCATATCAATAACTGGGTTTTCTGTACTTGGTTTATCATCACAATCACCGTCCCCAGTCGGTGGACAAACGGGCTTATCCCCTTCGTCAACAGGAGGAAGAGTGCCATCACCATCAGGGACAGTAACATTAACATCAATATTATGCGTGTCGTCATCACAAGCCGTTAAACCCAATGTTGCAGCAATAACAGCCATTGAAAGTAGGGTACGTTTGAATTTCATTTCAAATCCTTTTCTAATTTATATATTATTTTTTAACACTGTTATTAATAGTCATTAATAAAAAACCATTAGCGACCACGCTGAAATAGACAGTATTTAAGAAATAAATAAAACAATGTAATTTAAACCCACCGTTTAATTAATATTGAAACGTAAATATCAATGATGATTAAACAATGAATGATATAAAGAAACGAACAGTATTGAGAGGCAGACAAATATAATCAACTTTGTCTGCTTCAAATATAACTAATATTAATTTATTTAATTGTTGGCTTTTTATTGGTCATCACAAAGTGTAATTCGCCACCAGCCATAATTTCACTATGAGCAAAAGTATAATGATTACCCAAGGGCTTTCCATTAATAGTGACCGATTCAACATAGATATTATCAGGGCTATTATTTTCAGCCGTTATCGTAAATTGACCGTCATCAATATCAAATTTCACTTCATCAAACAGTGGTCGCCCAATAGTATAAATCGGTGCGCCAGGATTCACTTGATAGAAGCCTAATGCGCCCATAATGTACCAAGCTGACATTTGACCTACATCTTCATTACCAATTAAACCCGCTTTGGTTGGGTGGAAGAATTTTTTCATCGCCTGATCGACATATTCTTGGGTTTTCCAAGGCTCTGCCGTCCAGTTATACAAGTATGGCACGTGATGATCAGGTTCATTACCCATGATAAATTGACCGATATAACCTGTCATATCCCCTTGAGAGGTATCGGCTTTATCATTTGCAGTAAATAACGCATCTAAGTTCTGTAAGAAACCTGCCTCACCGCCCATGGTTTGTTTTAAACCAGCGATATCATGCGGTGCAAACCAACTCCATTGCCATGTATTCCCTTCCGTGAAATCTTGACCACGATGCTCGGCACGGTAAGGCCAAAAAATATCAAATGATTTAGCATCATTAATATCACAACCCTCAGGTAACGGCGTAATTGGATCGCCTTGACCGTCAATGGCACATGATGGATAGTTATTTACCCATGAACCATCATGATTTTTAGGGCGCATAAATCCAGTTGCACCGTATTTAGCATATTCAGCCTTATTGAGATCAAAGTAAGGCTTATAAGCTTGTGAACGTGCTATATAACGTTGATATTGAGCATCATCACCTGCTAACTTAGCGATTTGGGCAATACACCAATCGTAGTAAGCATTTTCTAATCCGTATGACACCGATTCATTGACTAATTCATCGTATTTATCTTGGGCGATACCACCATCTTGAGGTTTTTTCTTAGCGTCCGCTGGCACATACCCGTGTTGCTCAGCATATTCACCATGACGGGTCATGACCGTAAAACGTTTATCACCATTCCACGCATCTTTATAAGGCACCCAATCTTGTGTAATAGTTAAATCAAAGTTAGCTGACACATCTGCCGCTTTAAGTGCTAATTCAAAATCTTGTTGAGTAAAAGCATCAGGGTATTTCACCATTACATCGGCAATCACAGAAACCGCAGGGTAACCGACCATTTCACCGGTGTAATCAGAATGCAATTCCCACTTAGGTAATACACCACCAGTTTTAAATTTATTCATCAAATCATGGGCGTATTCAATTGCACGTTCTTTATCTATAATGGTTTTAAGTGGATGAGCAGCGCGGAATGTATCCCACATAGAATACACTGAATAGTTAGTAAAATCGGCATCAGCTTGATGGACTTTGCCATCCATACCACGGTATTTACCATCAACGTCTTGATACACAAACGGCGCGACATAAGTACGGTAAAGCGAAGTATAGAACATGGTCTTATCGGCTTGGGTTCCCCCTTTAATGGTGAATTTATTTAACACCTTCGCCCATTGCTGTTGGTTGTCAGCCACAACCTCATCAAAATCATAACCGTTGTCGTCAGCTTGTAAGTTGGCCATCGCACCATCAATACTGGTACCAGAGATGGCAATCTTAACCGTGATAGGCTGATCACCGTCACCAAAGTTAAGGTGGGTCACCACATCACGTACTCGATCACGTTTATCGCCGTAACCTTGATAATCGGCTAATCCAACTTCTGTTGCAGCAGTTTGCTTACCTTCAACATACGCCATGTGACCACTAAACGGTTCTGAAAACTCAGCATAAAAATATACCGTTTGCCACTGACCCCATTCATTACTGGTACGCGCCCCCGCAATAGCATTATCTGCCACTTTTTTATAATAAATACTGCGAGAGTGATTACCGTATTGTTCGAGTAACTCATGTTGTAAATCGATCTTTACTTTACGATCGGCACCCGCTGGAAAACTATAGCGCTGAAAAGCAACTCGATCCGTTGCTGTTAATTCAGCTTTAACTTTTGTTTCAATAAGATCAACCGCGTAATAACCCACTTTTGATATTTCAGTTTGCTTATCCATCGTAACAGCGGTTGAGTGAAAACCGGTATAAGGTAAAAATGCAAAATCATTAAGATCCCCTTTACCTGCACCCGAAATATGGGTGGTGCTAAATCCTGATAATTGATTTAAATAGTGATGATAATCAGATGGTGATCCTTTCCCCTCCCAATTCGTCGGATTCCAGTTATCAGGGCTTGGTTGGATCATACCTTCAGGGGTTACAGGGCTAGGATTAACATTGCCTAAACCATCCGTGCCAATCAAAGGATCAACATAGTTAAGTACCGCTAATGTTGGCAGATTATCGTTTTTATCCGTTGATGATTGGGTTGAATTATCATTATTACAGCCGACAAGACCAACAGAAAGAGCAATTGCTGCTGCGACGATTGACAGTTTAAACATGGTTTTCTATCCCTATTTTTTAATTGCACCACACTCTTACTGAGCAAGGTTGATATTATTAAAACAATTGGATCAATAAGATTAAATAAAATCACTATTCGTTTTATTTACTCAGTGTCATTTCACTTAGTTATTGACTCGCATTATTAAAAATAAAGAATTATGGCGATATAGGATAAATTACGCATTCACTGTATATTTGTAACAACACCTAATCGCTGTGAGTAGGCTCTCATTGTTATATTGCGATATTTTGACTCAATATCACAGTTTGCTATTTTTGTTTAAATATAATTAATGACCATATTTAATTTATATATTATCAAACATCATCATTATTATTTAAAGAAGACTGCGTGATATCACATAAAAAAAGATTAGATAGAATAGTGCTATTAAAGTGATATTTATCCACTATTTATATTTTTAATTTAAGTAATAATTAACCCAGCGTTTAAAATATAAAATATTGTCATTATTTTCCCGAACAATGACCTTTAGCAGCATGCAGTCCCCCGCTCATGCTGCCTTTTTATTATTACGTGATGACAACCGCTCTTGTATTTATTCATCTTTTCTTCTTAACACCACATTCTAAGCACTATCAATTAATAATAATGCCGTCATTCTTCCCTTAATAAATGCAGCCAACCATCATCAAAGTACTATTACCTTTCAACACCCAACGCACAAAAATGCTAATCATTACTGAGAACATTCACCAAAAATGCAATGAGATCCTTATCACGGTTGGTTATTACGGTTACAAATGTCCTATAAAAGCGTCGTTTCTCTTCTATCTTGCTCTCTATTAACTGCTTATATTTATGCCATTGCCCTAGCATTACATTATCTAACAGCAGGAGAGACATATGAGAGTTGTCGCGATTACCGCATGTCCAACAGGGATTGCACATACCTACATGGCAGCCGACAAGCTCACTGAGACAGCGAAAAAACTCGGGATCACAATAAAAGTCGAAACCCAAGGAGCAATGGGAGTAGAAAATCGCCTCACCGACCAGGATGTTGAGCGTGCTGATATTGTTATCCTCGCAGCCGATATTAATGTCGAGCAAAGTGACCGTTTTACAAAACATCGCTGTCTAGAAGTTTCTATTCAAGATGCATTGCAGCATCCACGACGTATTTTTTCTCAATGTCAGCAACTGCTATTAGCTCACCAATAACATTAAATAAATTTAAGGCGTATTATTTATGACTCACCAATTTCAGTTTCAATGTGTATTACCTAATGGCATTCATGCGCGTCCAGCAAACCATTTAGAACAACAGTGCCGTCAGTTTGAGTGTCAAATTACGCTAACCAATCACCGCACTAACAATTCAGGTGATGCAAAAAGTGTTTTGGCATTAGTGGGTACAGATACGCTATTAAATGATAACTGTACCTTAAGCTTTGATGGTGCAGACAGTGAACAAGCATGTCAGACCCTTCAAACTTACATTGAACAACAATTTCCACATTGTGATGAAGCATTAGAAACGTTATCGGATGAGAGCGAAATCGTGTTACCGCAATCATTATTACGCCACCAGCCCCATTTGATCACCGGTAAACGTCTTGCCCCAGGTATTGGTTGTGGTGTACTCGTTGCAATGAGCCAAATTGATCCACAGCAATTTGCGACAACAACCCACGATAACAATGAAGCCCAACGTTTTGAGCAAGCACGAGCACAAGTTAGTACTCACTTAAATAACACCATTGCTAATGGTTCACACCATGAACAAGAAATCACTAGTGCGCATTTAGCCATCATTAACGACTCAAGCTTCATTGATGGCGTAACAACACTGCTAGCAACCCATTCAACGGCTAATGCTATTTTGGCAGTGATGGAAAAACTGTGTCATCAACTTGAACAGTCAGCAAGTAGTTACTTACGTGAACGCGTATTGGATATCAAAGATGTATCAATTCAACTATTAACCGCCGCTTACCCAACAGTACTTGATAACCAAGCTGAATTTTCACTCCAGCTACCAAGTATTGTGATCGCCAACGATTTAACCCCAAGTCAATTTTTAGGGCTTGATAAAGCGTTACTGCAAGGCTTGGTGTTAACTCATGCTGGTAGCACTTCACACACCGTAATTTTGGCACGTGCATTTAATATTCCAACCTTGTCAGGGATTGAAATTAAAGACTGTGCGGCGGCATTAAATCATCATGTTTATGTTGATGCTCAGTTAGGGGTACTGGCTATCGAGCCTAGCAATGAAGTTAGTGGTTACTTCGATCGTGCCATCACATTGGCGAATACACTTAAACAACAGCAAAGTCAGTATGCCCACCAGCAAGCAGCCACTCAAGATGGTCACACGATTGAGGTCGCTGCTAATATTGCCTGTTCAGTCGAAGCGGATAATGCGTTTGCACAAGGGGCTGAAGGAATTGGTCTGTTCCGCACTGAAATGCTGTTTATGGATCGCCAGCAAGCACCCGATGAAGAAGAGCAATTTAATCATTACCGTGAAGTATTAACCGCCGCCAATGGTAAACCAGTGATCATTCGTACCATGGATATTGGTGGCGATAAGCCCATTGATTACCTCGCCCTACCCCATGAAAACAACCCGTTCTTAGGTTACCGCGCGGTACGTATTTACCCGCAGTTCTTAGCACTGTTCCATACCCAATTAACCGCGATTTTACGTGCATCAGTGCATGGCAAAGCCAAAATCATGATCCCGATGATTCAAAGCATTGAAGAGATCCGTTGGGTTAAGCAACAACTAGAAATCGTTAAGCAACAACTGACAGCACAAAATATTGCTTTTGATGCTGATCTGCAACTGGGCATCATGGTTGAAATCCCATCAGTGGCATTTATTGTTGATTTATTCTGTAAAGAAGTCGATTTCTTCAGTATCGGTTCAAACGATATGACCCAATATTTATTAGCGGTTGATCGTGATAACGCCAGCGTATCAAAACTGTATAACAGCTTAGCCCCTGCTTTCCTACGCTTATTGAAGCAAGTAGTTACTACTGCGCATACTCATGGTAAATGGGTAGGCTTATGTGGTGAACTTGGCGCAGACAGTAAAGTATTACCATTATTAGTCGGTGCAGGTCTTGATGAAATAAGCATGAGTGCCCCCAAAATTGCGGCGACCAAAGCACAGTTGACCGAAATTAATTTTGCAGATAGCCAAACCTTATTTGCAGAAGCGTGTGAGTGCGCCACCATTGAAGAAGTTGAAGCATTACTTGAACAACGTCATGCTCAAGCACAAGTTAAACCAATATTAGTTCAGCAATGTGTATTTAAAGCCGCCGATTTTGCTAACAAAGAAGAAGTGATCCAAGCGCTAGTTGGTAACTTGGGTATTCAAGGCCGTACAGATGAAGTGTATAAGCTTGAGGAAGATATTTGGGCACGTGAAGCCGTATTCTCTACCGGTTTAGGACATGGATTTGCAATTCCACATACGAAGTCTGACCATATTCGTCATTCTAGTATCAGTATTGCGCATCTCGATAAACCGATTGATTGGATGTCAGATTCTGGTGAAGTTGATTTTGTTATCATGCTAACCCTAAACAAAGACCAAGGTGATCAACACATGCGTATCTTTGCCGGGCTTGCACGTAAACTTATTCATGAAAGTTTCCGTGACAGTTTACGTCAGGCTGAATCACCAGAAGCCATTATTGCCATTATTACTGAACAGATTGGCTTATAATTTAAACGTAAGCTTATCAATATAAAGCTCCTCTCTTGAGGGGCTTTGTCATTTTAAACCTCGATTCAAATTATCAACTCCCCTGTTCTTTCCGCTTAATACCTAAAAATGACCAAGATCTCATTTAAACATAGAGAGCGTTTATTGGTTATTTTATAGCAGCTTTTAGCTAGTTCATTCGCTCAAAATCATCAATTATTGTCATTAATAAATAATTAGCATTTCCCTTAATTACTCCCCCCGCCTAAATATAAGGAAAGAGTAATGCAAACAGGTTATTGGGCAATTGATGCTTTTATTATTGCCAATATTATCCTCTGGATCACGGTGACAGGTATTTTTATCTATCAACAACATTCCGGTGGTGGATCATTGGTAAACCAATCAAATAGTACCCATTCAAGGAGTAGAAAATGAACCCTAAAACGCTTGGATATACCACGATGATTGTTTCTGCCACCCTTATGGGTTGTGTTGGCTTGTTCTCACGTAATATTAATACCAGTGGTGATGTCATTGCATTTACACGGATGATCGTCGGTGCTATCTGTATTTTTGCCATTATGCTCTACCAAGGTAAAGCGCAACAATTAAAAAATATAACCCTGACCCCAGCCGTCATAACCAGTGGCGTCTGTTTAGGATTATGCTTAGCCGCATATGTCTCCGCCACCCAATATACAACCTTAGCCAATGCGGTATTTTTAATTTATACCGGCCCTGTTTTTTCAACTATCCTCGCTGCGATATTCTTAAAAGAAAAAATTTCAGCCCTGACTGCATCGATGTTAACCGCAGTATTTATTGGCTGTTTGTTTATTATCGGCATTATCAGTTATAACCCTCACACTGGGTTGACGTTATCGCTGTCGTTTTCTAAAGAAAATATGATCGGGGATATTCTGGGATTAATGTCAGGTATCGGCTATGGCTTGTATTTATTCTTTAGTCGTTACCGTACCGATATTGGTTCAGACTCGCGTTCATTATTTAACTTTTCATTTGGTGCGATAGCCATTGCGATTTGCTTTATCATTAATCCCCCATCATTAGCAGCAATGGATGGCACCTCATGGCTATGGCTACTATCAATGGGGTTCTTTATTGGTTTTGGCGCACTATCATTATTAACCATTGCCGCTAAACATTTAAAAGCAGCGGAATTAGCCTGTATATCTTATTTAGAAACGGTTGTCGGTGCAGGACTGGGGATTTTAGTCTTTAGTGAATCATTAACGGTTTTACAAGCCATTGGTGGCGTATTGGTGATTGGTGGTGGTATGGGAGAGATAGTGATTAATATCATCAAGAAACGGGCGTTATCTCATAAACCGCTACCACAATCATAAGGTGATGCTATGCACACTTCACTCAATTGGGGGCTACTCCTAGTAACCGTAACAATTATGGTTGCTTTAGCTCTGTACAGTAATAAAGTCATGCACAGCAGCAAGGGGGAAGGTGGTTTTTTACTCGCCGCAAATTGCTTAGGCCCTTTTATTGGTGCCTCAACCATTGTTGCGACTGCATTCTCTGGTTGGGGATTCATGGGCTCTCCTGGGGTTGCGTATAAATATGGTGCGATTGAATTATTGGGCAATTTCTTCTTTGCCCCCGCGATGATTTTCGCGGTACTATTTTGTGCGCGATTTTTACACCAAAAGGCCCAAACCATGGGGACCTTGACGATTGCGGAATATATTGCAGCCAGTCATGATGGTCCTCAAAGTGTCAAACGGGTAACTCAAGCCTTCTGTGCCATTATTACCATCGTACTATTACTGATTTTCCTTGTTGGCCAAATAAAAGCCTTAGGGTTATTAGCGGGGCCATGGTTGGGTATCAGTCACACCAGTGCATCATTGATTATGGTGACGATTATTATTATCTACACATCAATCGGTGGGCTTGCAGCGGTTGCTTTTACTGATACGTTTATGGTGCTCGGTATGTGCTTATCAGCCATTATTATTATGGTGACCATTTTTACTGATCTGCCACCTTCAGTGTTAATCGAACAACTGAATGCCATCGATAAAAACTTATTAGCGCCGCAAGATTCAGGCCCTTATGGTAGTAGCCGCTGGCATGTATTAATGGTTCTACCGTATGCGTTTATCTACAGTGCTACCCTGCCCTATATGTCGATACGGTTTATGGCTTTTGCTAATACCACTAAATTACACCATGTAGCGGCTTATATGACCCCTATGGCGTGTTTATTAAGTTTGGTTCCTATCGTTGGCTGCTATATTCGTGTAAAAGTACCAACCTTAACGACCCCTGACGATGCCATGCCCGTCTTTCTAACCCAATTTCTATCACCGTCCTTGTCCGCCATTGTGACCTTGTTTATTTTATTTGCGATGAAATCAACCGCGAACTCAGTATTACATGCAATATCTGGTGCAGTTTCTCATGATTTACGTCAAGCATTGTGGCCCCAATCATCACTAACAGCAAAACAGTTGTTACTACTCAATCGTAGTGCAGTACTCGGACTTGGCACTCTCGGATTTATTATCATGCTGTTTGCGCCCCCGTTTATGCTTTCTATGTTAGCAATTTTAGGATCAGGAACATTAATGGCAGCATTAGTTGCACCAACGTTATTAGCCCATTGGTTACCTAGTAATATTTACGCCGCATTGAGCGCATTAGTGATTGGTTTTTTTAGTGGCTGCCTACTGTTTGTTGAATTTCATTTTGGCTGGGTTGAGGCACCGCTTTATGCTTCATTTTTAGCTTGTTGTAGTTATGCGCTGGTGGCTAAATGCTGCCAATATCAATTCATAGCCAATCATCTTCGACACCTATAACGAAGCAACAAGAGAATAATTTCCCCGTTATTCTCTTGTTATTAGGGCGCAATCGAAGCACTGGTTTGCCAATGATGTAATTGCTTTTGTAATTGCCCTTGTATTGATTGAGATGTATCGATATTTTCCCGTAATGATAAATGATTCACTCGATAATGCCGCGGTGTTACATGTAATAACGTTTTAAACTTTTCATTAAAATTTGATAATGATGAAAATCCGACTTCAGCACCAATATGTGCAATAGTCCAATCTGTTGAGACTAAATATCTTGCTGCTTGTTTCACCCGCTGTTCAATTAAGTATTGTCGAAACGTCACCCCTAGATGAGTATGGAAAAAACGTGAAAACGTACTTTCCGCCATGTGTAATTGCTGGGCGACAATAGTAACAGTTAATGGCTCAGCAAGATTTGTCGCAATATATTGCAATACAATATCAACCCGATTTTCGGTTCTTTTGGTGGTAGAAAAAGTAATCGGGTGGCTTTCTAAGCATTGCTGCGATGGTGTTTTCGTTAACTGATCCAGTAGCATTAATATATTCAGTAGCTGCTTAAAATCAAAGGAGTTTTCTATATTATCCATAATTTCAAATACAGTTTCTAACCCCCCACTATCAAATAACAAACCTTGTTTCGCATTATCCAGCATGTTTTTTATATTGGTAAATTGAATACTATCAATAAAAGTTTGCCCTAAAGCATTTAAACGAAAATGCAGTACGTCTCCCGCACTGTCATTATTATTTAGCGCTTCACCACTTATTTTAAATGGATTGAATGGTGCGATTAAGACTAGCTGTCCAACAACTAATGGTATATCAGTGGAGGACAAATAAAGAGTGCCACCATTTTGTTGGGGGCGAATCAATATATAATCAGCTCCAAAAATAAACTGTTTATTCTCAATCAATGGCTGTAAATCGAACATTAAAAATTTAGGTGTATTTGCAATGACCCTTTGATACATAACCTACCCTCCTTGAATCACTCCATTATTACAATTTTATGCCACAGAGCTAGATGCTTTAGTCCAAAGTGAGCGGCTATTCACTGGCACGATATAGTCTTTTTTAAATTATGTGATATTCCATCGAGCTTTTTAAGTAATAACTGAAATGAGCATATTCAGAGTGCCATAAAAATCGGTCAGAGCCATTGTTATGTGTTATCCCCACTAAAAAGTGATAACAACCGCTATAAATACCATCATCAGCATATAATCGACATTTATCGGCATAACTTCGCTATAAAATCAGTTTTAAAGGCGCATTATAAAACCATTGAAGAGCACAACTCATGATCTTCAACAGCGAGAGGCAGCGACATAACACATTGTTAAATAGAAGAATAAATATTCGTTATCGTAAGTAAAACTAACAATGTGCCAATACACACTGTTTCAATACAACTATTCGTTCTCATGGAGAATTTGCAATGAGTATTTCAAACGATTTTTATCCAAATGCTTCTTTACCGCTTGAGCGCAAAGAATCAGGTGTGCCTTATGTTAGACCGGGATTACATGTCGAGTCTTATAACGATTTTGATCCTCTTCGTCATGTTATTGTTGGTATTGCTGATAACCAACATATTCCAGAAGCTTGCCCCGCTAGTAATGAAAAGATCCCTGCTGATTCACCAATGCGTGGTAGTAAAGCAGGTCGCCGTACTCAAGAGTCCATTGATCGTGCAAACGAATGTTTAAATGGTTTTGCGCAGATCCTTGAAAACCGTGGCATCATTGTTGACCGTCCAGGCGCCGTTGACTGGCATGATCGTATCAATACTCCCGATTTTTCAATCAGCTCAGGCTTTGGTTGCATGCCTCCTCGTGATTGCTTGCTTACTATGGGTAAAAGTATTCTAATGGCACCCATGAGCTTTAGAAGCCGTTATTTTGAATATTTGGCATACACTGATCTTCTTCGTGAATATTTTGAATCAGATCAAAAATGTATGATCGAACAAGCACCACGCCCACGTTTATCTGACGATAGTTTCCGTATGGATTATGTTGCTGCTTATGAATATTTATCTGATGAAGAAACAATGGCGCGTTCATTAAATAAAGAATACAGCACCAAAGAAACAGATATTTTATTTGATGCCGCAGATGTCATGCGCTTAGGTAAAGATATCTTTGTTCAACATGGCTTAACCACTAACTTAGCCGGTATTCACTGGATCAAGCGTAAATATGAGCCAATGGGATACCGTATCCATACATTAAGTTTTGCAGATAATCACCCAATTCATATTGATGCTACATTCTGTCCTTTACGCCCAGGTCTAATGTTGCTTAATCCACATCGGCCATTATTTGCCGGCCAACGTGAAATTTTTGAAAAGAATGATTGGCAAATTGTTGAAGCCGTTAAACCTGCATGGGATAACCCACCACCACTTTGTTATTCAAGTACGTGGCTATCAATGAATACATTGATCATTGACCATAAAACAGTGTGTGTTGAAGCCAGCGAAAAAGCACAAATGGAGCAATTTGATAAACTCGGCTTTAACGTTATTCCGGTTGATTTACGTGATGCGTATGCTTTTGGTGGTGGTTTACACTGTGCAACGGCTGATGTATGGCGTGAAGGTAAGTGTGAGGATTATTTCCCTAATCAGTTTAGTGGTTCACATAATATTGAGCATTGGGAATACTAAATAATCATCCTATTATTCGCCCTTTATTAATTACTATTATTAAGGGGCGTTTTTGTGCGTGTATTCAATCAAATTAATAACAAAAAAAAACGAGCCTCAAGAGACTCGAAAAAATCATATAATACTTTTAAATATTTTATTGTTAATCTATTTATATCCATATAAACAGAAAATAAATAAATAAAAGCAAAAAGTGTATCGCTAACGATTATCAACTAAATTCACTTTAATTTGTCAAATATATGTAAAGTATTAAATGGATATTCACAATTGAATATCCATCGTTAATAAATAAACATTAATACATTTATATTTACAATGTCCCTCCGAGTGAAAGGTAGAATGAGCTTTCACCCGTGGATGTCTGACCATAACTTAAATAAACAGGCCCTAAAATGGAATCTACGGCAACATACACACTGCCAGCAGTAATCGCACTGTGCCAACTCATGGCTGATGTGCGATCCCATACGCCACCTTTTTCAAGTGAACCGCCAACATATACCGGAAACTTAAATGCTCCAAAATTATTATCAATAACACGATAACGGTATATTAAACTGGTTAAAGCACTATAACGACCATTTAACTCATAACGATGATAGCCCGATAAATTAAATAATCCGCCAAGATCTTGAGCGTAGATAGGTAATAAATTATCAGCATCTGAACCAGCAGTTTTTATTGAAAATACCATTGTATGCTTATCGTATGTGAATGGTTTAATTATCGATAAATTATAATATACCGTGTCACCAGACTCTGATTCACCTGACGTTGGTCGACGTAAGGTATTACTATAGCCAATCTCACCATTTAAATAAGAACCATAAGATGGAAAAAAGAAGCTATCTAAATCATCATAAGTAAGATCTAAATATGGTCCATATAAATCATAGTTTTCTTTACTATCCAATGCTGATACCGCAATACTACCTGTTTGACCTTTATACCCTAATGTTAATGCTGCCCATGGTCTTATATTCCATCCCATTTCAGCGTAAGCATTAGTTTGATTATATTTCGCATCAATATTTTTTAGATCTTCTGTATTTAAATTATAAGCATTAAAATTATCAAATCGACGAATTTCATTACTCGTTGCAGCGCCAAAAGCAGTAAAGAAATGTTGTTGATAATCTATCGGAAAATATAGTTCAGTTGAAATATCCTTCCAACTCCCCAGTTTCCACTCAAGTAACCACTCTCCACCTTTATCGGTAAGATCAGTATAAATATATTGTGCGCCAAAAGAAAAATCAGATCGGCTTTCAAAATCATCTTCAAACGCCAGTGTAAAGTTTAAGTATCCAGGCCCCCAAGATTTTTCATTAATATCCATCACTAAAATATTTTTATTATCTTTTTGCTTTATTGAATAATTAATTCGCCCATAGATATCTTCACTCTGTAAGCGTTTCACAGATTGTTCTAATTCATTATTAGAAATCACTTTACCTGTTTTTAATTCTAGTTGTGCTAATAATGTTTTATCAGGTAAATTAGTATTATTGATGATTTCAATATCATCAATAAAATATGAGTCATGTGCAGATAATTTCACTCGTCTCATATTTTTTTCTTCATTATATTTAGCATAATCAGAAGTTGATAATTGATAGCGTAATAAACGAGGAAGTGATGCTTGGGCTATTTTCCGTCCCGCTTGATAAGCCTGATCTAATTTATCAAAATCAGCTGCAGTCATAAAAGAAACATTGGGTTGTAAATAAATATCATTCGGCTTCATTAAGCTTTTCTGATAATCAGCACTGGCATTAGTCATAAAGGTCGTTAACTGTGACACAATATTTAAAGCGCTGTCTAAATCTTTTTTAGGCATTAAACTATCACGTAAATCCACCGCAATAATAACCTCAGCGCCAAGCTGCTTTGCCACATCAACAGGCATATTATTAACGACCCCACCATCAACAAGTAACTTACCATCGAGGTGAACGGGTTTTAATGCGCCAGGCACCGTCATTGATGCTTGCATTGCAGTGGCTAAATTACCAGAGTCAATAATAACAGGGGTTACCTTCGTTATATCCGTCGCAACACTGCGGTATGGAATAGCGAGTTGATCAAAGGTTTTTAATGCCGGTAAATTAACGGTAAGTTGGCGTAAAATAACAGCGAGCCCTTGGCCTTGAAATGCACCAGGCCGAGATTTAAACTCACCATTAATATCCAAACCTAAATCAGTATGTAATTGATAAGTATCGCCTTGTTTCTTTCTTCGTAACGATAGATCATTACGACTAGCCCTATCGATATAACCCGTATTCCAGTTAATATCAAATGTTCGTTGTTTAACTTCGTGAGCAGACAGCCCCATGGCATACATGCCACCGACATAGGCCCCCATACTCGTACCAGTTACAATATCAACTGGAATACGATTTTCTTCAAGAACTTCCAGTACGCCAATATGGGCCGCACCCTTTGCACCACCGCCACTAAGCACTACACCAATTTTAGGACGCTCAATAACAGGACGATCTGCTGTTGCAGCATAGACATTAACAGTTGATGTACTCACAAAAATACAACATAAAATACTGCTAAAATTCTTTTTACTAAACAACATCGTCTAACTCCGCTAACAATAATACTTAGTATAACGTAATACACATCAAAGTATTACGTGTTAACCCTTTAGCAGTATTAAAACAAAAAGAGCGTCGATAAACACGCTCTTTCTCTATTCAGCTATCACTATTTATATTTTAAATTCCTTTTGCGACATCATCTAAGGCTGTTAATACTTGATCGGTTATATGACCTTCATGAACCAATTTACATACTTTTCGACGAACGGCTAAACCTGAAATTAAGCGTTCAATAGATAAATGGCGTTCATCTTGACGACTATTGTACAGCTCAACCGTTTTACTGAGCGTTTCATAACTAACACGCTCCCCTGCGACATGAAGCCAATCAAGCTTCTCTAAATACCCCTGACACTCTTCTGTAATCGTAGTAGCTGGATGACCAGTCATTGCAGACAACGCCGTAATACTGCGTTGTAGCGCCTCAGAAGAGGTATATTTAGATAAAACGATAGTAAGTTCATCTGCATTTATTTCAACTAAATGCTTACGCAGCTTAATACGACGTCCTAACCGCCCTCGAGGTCGAGGTTCTTTACGTTGGATTGGTTCAAATTCGCCATCAATAATCGCGGATAACTGATCTAGTGCTTGTTTAGGCATAATCTCATTACGTAATGGATTTGGCATCGTTGGTGCCATATTACGTTTGCCTTCATTAGTGGTTTTCGCACGAGAATAACGAATAACTTCTTCAGCATCAGATTTAATATCTATTCGATAATCCGTATAACGTTTATCAACATCATCAGCCGAAATCGTTAAATGATAGCCCCATAAATTAACCGCAAACATCGTCTCGGTCACTTTACCTTCTGCCAATTTTTTTAATTCACGAATAATATCCGAAGAAAAACGACGCCATTCAATATTTCTAGCAAGCTTTTGATTCAATTCACTTAATAGCATTGAATCAACAACGCGACGTGACATACGACTTCTGAAAAAGGTGTATAACTGAAACACTAAAGTATGTTGACGTAAAATCTCAGGTGGAAACAAGAAGAAATAATCACGGGTGAGTAATTCATCAAAAAAGGAAGGTTCCCACACTAAAATATACAAGTTAGGTTTGATGCGAATCTCACCATCGTCACCTTCTTGAGGCGCTTCTTCTGATGCTGTGATCGTACGAGCAATAAATCTAAACCGATCACTTTTAAAACCTTCTGGCATATTTTCACTCAGCCAACGACCGGTTAATTCATGCAACTGAAAATCTGTAAATTCGATACGATCAATACTTTCGCGAATAGAATCACGAGCAGGGCCACTGTCTTTTTTACCACGTAAAGCTAAAATATCAGTGATATAAACAGGGGTTTTATTTGCCATTGAGCGGAGTTGGATCTCATAATCCGCAAGATGATGATCGTGATATTGTACGGTTAGCGTAAACAACGCAAATAACGTCATAAGATCATCAACAGTCATGATCGATTTTGAAGATCGTGTTTCAATGATCGCTTTGGTGCCACTGATCGCAACCATTGCTTTTTGATAACTTTTCTTTGTTCGTGGTGGCGCTAAAGCTTGATCGATAATACCAGCCCAACTTGTTGGTGATACCACAATTTGATCGGCTTCATCTGGCATCGATGGTGGAGTACCTAAACCATATTCAGTCAATAAGCGACGGTTAACATGATTTTGGGCTAATGCCTTAGACCGCTTTTGTTTTTCACGTTGCTTAAATTGATCTGATAGTAAACTACCAGTACCAAGCTGAGAGATGAGTAGTGCTGGATTAATAAAGTGATGCAGCATAGTTTTACCAGCAAGGCCTTCTTCAAATCGCACTGGCTGTTGATTAAATAGCCCAACACTGACAGCTGCCCGTAAACGTTGCTGAATAGCAGCGCGGGTTAACTGGCCTTCTGTTGCTTCAATAAGTTCAGTTGTTGAAACCATACCATCTTGGCTTGATAAGCCACGTAATGAAATTAAATTCAACAGTTCGATAATACTTTTGGTTACACCTTTAAAATGCTGGTATTGGGGTAACCAATCAACCAAATTTGCAGGGATCACAAATAAATGACCATCTTTGTGTGATCTTGGCGCTTCGATCAATATCTTATCAATCGGATTTTTTTTAGTATTTCGAACGGAATTCATTTGTCATTAGCCGTAGAAGCATCATCTTTCCGTAGAGATTAATAGAAAAAGATCAATAAATAAAGTTTTTTATTTAAAGATTTTAAAACTGATCTTTATGATTAAATCTGATCTTATTGATTATATGATCTAATGATCAGGTGAGAAAATTTGTTGTAACTGTATGTTTATAATGATTATTATTTTACAGGCAGTTGGAACGATGATCAACAGAAGTACAGAAACATGATCATATAGCGCTAGAAAGCATGATCATCATAGCACTGGAAAGATGATCATTATAAAGCTGAAAACATGATCATAATAATAATGAAAGCATGATCATCATTGATTATCACCTTTTCCACAAAGTTATCCACAACTAAGATGTGAGAGCACGTATTTATTGGTGTTGATTGTTATTTTCAGTGTTATCGATAGCCTTTTTTTACTGGAAAGATGATCATGTTGGTGTGTTTTCAAGTTTTTGGGGCATATTTATGCTTGTATTGCTTCTCGCAAATGCTTTTTTAAGTTGAATTGACACTTAATTGAGATGACATTCAACGTAAACCAATGTGGATTTGTCATGTATCCGCCATTGGATCAATGATCATCGTGTATTTGGTGTATTTCAATTCTCCATATTGAAGAAATTAAGCGGTTGTTTAGTAGATTTTAAATGACAGCTATGAAGCCCCAACCCTTATTGAATCAGCGTTCCCCGTAGTTTATCTTCAATTTTACATGCTTCCGTGTTGTTAACTCAATAATTGTGATCATTGAACTTTATCTTGATCATTTTTCCGCTATTAAGTGAGTCTAAAAGTACGGTTTACAGGTCTATATTAGCAATTATCTTTGCTTGATCATCGTTTCATCTTTTGTTCTTCTTTGTTGGAACAATGATCAAGTAATCATGAGCTTTTATGAATTCACTGAATATGATTTCAGGTTGTTTTTAGTGTTATTTTGCTTTTTTTTACTTTTTACTAATGAAATTGGGTGATTTCACTAGCAAATAGAATAAAATCTTTCATCGACTCTTTTTTATATTGAAATGACATTATCCGTAAATTATCACTATTTTTTCATTGTTCCGCTAATAATGCAGATGAGTTGAATTTACATTGTAAACTTGTGACACTGTAACAGTTTTGCGAAATGGGTTTAATGAGGTAGATTAGGTTGGATTTTTGAGTAGATTGAAGTCTAAAAACCTTATTTTTTTATGCTTTTTGCATTAATCGATGTTTTTTAGTTGAGATTGGTATCACATGTTTTTGTTCAGCTTTTTATTGTTTACAGTGTGTTTTATTGTACAATAGAGGCAGTCTATTATCATGGCGAAGAGTACTAATGAATAGGGAACAGACGATACAAAATTTGCTCAATATTGCAGAGCAAACTAAACAAGTACAAGCGGATCGTATTGAAATTGTTTTAGAAGAGCGTCGCGAGGAAGTTTTTCCACCAATGTCAAAAGCATTAATGGAAACGCGCTCAGGTTTAACTCGTCGCAAGTTAGATGATGCAATTTCACGTATGGAAGCGACTGGGCATCAATTTACAAAAAATAAAGCAAATCACTATTCAATTACCCTTGAAGAAGCACATCAGTTGATGGAGTCAGCAAAAAAGCCTGCTTTTTATCAACGAGAAGGCGCTGGACGTAAACCTTGGGTGGTGAATGTCCAGAATCAGAAAGGTGGTACTGGAAAATCGATGACAGCGGTGCACATCGCTGCTTGTTTAGCCTTAGATTTAGATAAGCGTTACAGAATTTGTCTTATTGACCTTGATCCTCAAGGATCGTTACGTTTATTTCTTAATCCATTGATTAGTATAGGTAAACAAGAGACTATTTATTCAGCAGTGGACGTAATGTTAGATAACGTGCCGGAAGGTGTGTTAACAGATAAGCATTTTGTAATGGATAATGTGGTAATGCCAACCCAATATCCGAATCTTAAAACCATTGCAGCTTTCCCTGAAGATGCGATGTTCAATGCTGATGCATGGCAAGATTTGGCTGTAAATCAAGATCTTGATATCGTGCGTTTACTTAAAGAAAAAGTGATTGATCCGATTGCTGATGAGTTCGATATCATCATGATTGATACGGGTCCTCATATTGATCCATTAGTTTGGAATGCAATGTATGCATCAAATGCGTTGATCATTCCTTGTGCTGCTAAACGTTTAGACTGGGCATCAACCGTTAACTTCTTTCAGCATTTACCCACTGTTTATGAGATGTTTCCAGAAGATTGGCACGGATTAGAATTCATTCGTCTGATGCCAACGATGTTTGAAGACGATAATAAAAAGCAAGTTTCAGTATTAACCGAAATGAATTACTTGTTACGTGAGCAAGTAATGATGGCGACAGTACCACGAAGCCGCGCTTTTGAGACATGTGCAGACACTTATAGCACTGTTTTTGACCTTACTGCGGCTGAATTTGAGGGCGGTAAGAAGACCCTTTCTACGGCTCAAGAAGCCATTCAGCGTGTTGGTCTTGAATTAGAACGTGTTATGCACAGCCACTGGGCAAACTTGAACGAGGAGTAATTGACAGATGGCAATTAAAACTACAGATCTTAATGCACGTTTATTTGGTAAAGCCGATAAACGTCGTGCGACCAATGTTACAGAAGCACAAACAGCAGCCCGTGATAAAGCCGCTGTGATTGAATTAGCTGTTGCTGGCGAAGATACTGTTGCTTTTGAATTAGTAAAAGTAAACGCAGATGATATCAGCACACAAACGATCGTTTTTGCTGAAAATGCGCGTGAGCAAGCTTTTTTAAATGAGCATGCTCTTGCTGATATTTTAGTAACGTTAAAAGATCGTGGCCAGCAATATCCCGCCGTTGGTCGTTGGCTTGATGATGGTCGTATTGAAGTATTAGACGGTAGCCGCCGTCGTATGTCTTGTATTATTGCTCATAAAGATTTTCTAATTTATGTCGCTAAAGGCATCAATACTGAGCATGCTAAATTTTTGTCCGATGTTGCGAACGCGCATAAGCCATTATCTTTATTTGAACGTGGTAAAGAAATGCAGTCGCTGTTAGATACTGGCAAAGTTGCTGATCAAAAAGAACTGGCTAAGTATTTACAGTGCAGTGAAGCATTAGTGAGTGGTGCACTAAAAGCTGCAAGTTTACCGATGGAATTATTGATGGCTTATCCTAGTGTGGGTGAACTTGGTCGTCCTACTATTGTTAAACTTCACCGTATTTTCTTTGGTTTAAATCACGAACAACAGCAACACATGATTGCTGATTTGAGCGGTGATAATGCAGCATTGTGGAAGACGATTAACGCACAAGGCATTAGCCGTATTACGCGTGAAGTAACAGGTAAATTAGAACAATTAGGTGAGCAATTACATCCTAAGACAGTGATTGAGAAGCCAACATCGCAAGATTTAATTAAGGGTAAAGTCTCTTATATGCGTGATGGTGATAAGTTACAGCTTAAATTGAAAAAGATGAGTGATCGTCAAATCAATGATGTACTGGCTTATTTAAATGATTATCTAAAGTAACGTTTATTTTACTTAATAAAAGCCACGCAATTATGCGTGGTTTTTTTATGCCTGTTGTGGCTGTGTTATGATCTGTAGGTCATTTATTTATGGATCTATTTATGTCGGCGCAGTTAGATATTTTCTTCGCTCAACTTCAGCAACAATTATCACACCATTTTTGTCGTCAGTTAATTGTCTTAGAAGGCGATTGCGAATGGGCAACGACAATGGCAACTGTTATTGGTAAGCACTTTTCACAACGATTATGGGCTGGGGATAATGCGCCAATGTCATTTGTGCCTTCATCTCTTAAACAGTCAAAGCAATGGCTTGGGCAAGAGTTTGATATGGTGGCTATCAACGCATTAGATGGATTGAATGCAAATACACTCGGTGCACTTTCTGGCACCGTTAAAGGTGGGGGTATTCTTGTTATTATTACGCCACCAACATGGCGACTTGCTAATATTAGCTCTCATTTTTATCATCGTTTAGGTCGTTTGTTTTTAGAGCCTGAGGTTATGCTTATTCAGCAGTCACAACCTGTCGAGTTATTATCTTTAGCTGTGATACCTGATGACTTATCTTCTTCTCAAATATTTACGGATGCTAATGTTCAACGAGGGTGTTTAACTGCAGGCCAAGTAGACGCAGTGGATGCGATTATTAAAGTTGTGACCGGCCATAGTAAACGTCCATTAGTGTTGTCTGCTGATCGTGGTCGAGGTAAATCGGCGGCGCTTGGTATTGCTGCTGCTGAATTATTACAAACACGAACAATTAAAATCGCTGTTACGGCTCCTTCTTTTGCTTGTGCGGATACGGTATTTAAACTTGCTAAATTACGCTTAGCAACGGCGCTACAACCATATCGACATCAATTACATTTTGGCGCTAGCCAGTTAGAATTTGTAGCCGCTGATGAAATAGTTAACCGCGCATCAGAATTTGATTTTATTATGGTGGATGAAGCTGCCGCTATTCCAGCATCTATCTTAATGGCGTTACTTTCTCATCATAATCGATTAATTTTTGCGACGACTATTCATGGTTATGAAGGCACTGGGCGTGGGTTTGAAATTAAATTCAAACAACAATTAACAATTAAAATGCCACAGTGGCGCAGTTATCATTTAGAACAACCTATTCGCTGGGCTGTAGGCGATCCGCTTGAAGCTTGGATTTTTAAAGCGTTGTTATTATCCGCCGAAGCCCCGAATTGTACTGCGCTTGATGTTGGTTCTGATGTCGCTGCGATTGAATATTCTGTGTTACCGACCTCTGAATTAGCGGCTAATGAAAACTTATTAAACCAACTGTTTGGTTTATTGATTAACGCCCATTACCAAACCTCGCCCAATGATATTCAACAACTGCTAGATGATCCTGAACTATCACTGATTGTTGCGTTACAAGCGAAGACAATTATTGGTTGTTGTGTTGTGTCTAAAGAAGGTGGATTTGATGCTGAACTTGCACAATTAGTGATGCAAGGTAAACGTCGTCCACAAGGGCATTTATTGGCTCAATCCTTAGCGGCTCATTTAGGTTATGCGATTGCGGCCGAGCAGCGTTGTTATCGTATATTACGTATTGCTGTTGCTGATAGTTTTCAACAACAAGGTATTGGTACCCATTTGGTGGACGCTGTTTTACAACAAGCACAGAATGAAAACATTGACTATATCGGTACAAGCTTTGGTGCGGCTAATGAGCTTGTGGATTTTTGGTGTCATTGTTCATTACGGCCGTTGCGGTTAGGAATCACTAAAGATGCAGCGAGTGGTCTCCATTCTTTATTGTTTGTTAAACCGTTATCAAGCGCTGCGTTATTATGGTTTGATGAGGCGGTTGCTTTGTTCAGTGCATCTTTTATTTGCCAGCGAGTTGAACAATTTAGTCAGCTTGATAGCCAATTGTTTTTTAAATTATATTCTCAAAATGTTCAGCAACCATTGAATTATGGCTTATCACAGATACAGATTGAACATCAGCTACAAACCTTTATTCAAGGTGGACTTGGTTATGATGTCGTGGTTGCTAGTCTTGAAAGTTGGCTCTCACAGTATTTGTTGCAAGATGATTGTGCTTGGAATGATGATGTCGGCTTTGCGGTAGCTAAGATTTTGCAAAAACAAACTTGGTCAGCGGTAGGGGAGCGATATCATTTAGCCAGTCGTAAAGTTGCTCAGCAGCATTTACGAAATATAGTTGCTCGTTATTATTCTTTATCTTCTCAAGTTTATTAGAGGTTTTTCATTATGCAAATTCAAGTTGATACACATACACATACATTATCCAGTGGTCATGCTTATAGTACAATCATTGAAAATGCCCAAGCTGCTGCGGCAAAGGGATTAAAAATGTTTTGTAATACTGACCATGCTTCTTTAATGCCTGGTGCTCCTCATTTCTGGTATTTTGCGAATCAACGTGTCCTTCCTCGATTTCTTGAAGGTGTCGCTGTTTTACGTGGTGTTGAGGCAAATATCAAGAATACTGCGGGTGAGGTCGATCTTGATAATACCGTTTTAGCGAAATTAGATTGGGTGATAGCTAGTTTGCATGAGCCCGTTTTTAAACCGATGACGAAAAGTGATCATACTGAAGCATTGATTAATGCAATACAGTCAGGCGTGGTTGATGCGATCGGTCACCCTGGAAATCCTAATTATGATTTCGATTTTGAAGCCGTCATTCGTATTGCCGCTAAGAATAATGTGTTAGTTGAAATCAATAACTCATCATTGGGCCGCTCTCGTGTTGGTAGTGCACCTCGATGTGAAGATATTGCTGCACTAGCAAAAGAACTTGGGGCTCGAATTACGACAGGGTCTGATGCTCATTTTGCGGCGGATGTTGGTAACTTCTCAAGCATTAAGACTTTGTTAGCACATGTTGATTTTCCGCAGGAATTAATTGTGACTCAATGCCCTGAAACATTCTTAGCATTCTTAACTGAGCGTGGAAAGTCTGTTGCTGAACAATATGAAAATCATAAATGGTGATCAGATAATGTTTTGGTTTACAGTGTAAACTGAGACTTAATTATATTTACAGTGTAAATCGTCATATTAATTTACACTGTAAATATTATAATTCTAGCCAACAACTACAGCCAACAACTACAGCCAACAACTACAGCCAACAACTACAGCCAACAACTACAGCCAACAACTACAGCCAACAACTACAGCCAACAACTACAGCCAACAACTACAGCCAACAACTACAGCCAACAACTACAGCCAACAACTACAGCCAACAACTACAGCCAACAACTACAGCCAACAAC
>NZ_FUZI01000032.1 GCF_900166965.1 Photobacterium piscicola
CGATTGCTACCGATGGTGTTATCAACGCAGATGAAGCGCACAGCAAAGTCCCGGTCACGGGGACCGTGGGCGCAGATGTTAAAGTCGGCGATACCGTTACGGTCGTTGTTGATGGTCAAACCGTGGGCACCACAAAAGTTGTGGAGCAGGACGGCAAGTTAACGTGGACGGCAGAAGTCGATGGCAGTGTTTTAGACGGTGCGACGGCTGATAGTGTGACGGCAACCGTCACCACCACGGATGAGGCGGGCAACAGTGCCACGGCGACGGACGATCACCCTTACAACATTGATACTGACATTGCGGCAGCGATCACTATTACCTCGATAGCTACCGATGGTGTTATCAACGCAGATGAAGCGCACAGCAAAGTCCCGGTCACGGGGACCGTGGGCGCAGATGTTAAAGTCGGCGATACCGTTACGGTCGTTGTTGATGGTCAAACCGTGGGTACCACAAAAGTTGTGGAGCAGGACGGCAAGTTAACGTGGACGGCAGAAGTTGACGGCAGTGTTTTAGACGGTGCGACGGCTGATAGTGTGACGGCAACCGTCACCACCACGGATGAGGCGGGTAACAGTGCCACGGCGACGGACGATCACCCTTACAACATTGATACTGACATTGCGGCAACGATCACTATTACCTCGATTGCTACCGATGGTGTTATCAACGTAGATGAAGCGCACAGCAAAGTCCCGGTCACGGGGACCGTGGGCGCAGATGTTAAAGTCGGCGATACCGTTACGGTCGTTGTTGATGGTCAAACCGTGGGCACCACAAAAGTTGTGGAGCAGGACGGCAAGTTAACGTGGACGGCAGAAGTCGACGGCAGTGTTTTAGACGGTGCGACGGCTGATAGTGTGACGGCAACCGTCACCACCACGGATGAGGCGGGCAACAGTGCCACGGCGACGGACGATCACCCTTACAACATTGATACTGACATTGCGGCAGCGATCACTATTACCTCGATTGCTACCGATGATAATGTAACCGGACCTGATTCTGAACAGTCCCAAGCGATCATCGGTACGGTTGGCGGCGATGTGAAAGCGGGCGATTGGGTAACAGTGACCCTTGATGGTAAAACGTTAGGCACCGCCGAAGTACAAGCGGATAAGTCATGGCGTTTGTCTGTTGATGGCAAGGTCTTGTTGGATGCGAAGACGGATCATGTTGGCGCGACAGTGACCACCACCGACACCGCAGGCAACAGCAAAACCGCCACGGCTGAGCATAATTATACGGTGGATGTTAACGCGACTATCGATATCGATAAGATCACTGGCGATAACGTCATTACTCAACAAGAAGGCCATCAGCAGAGCATTGCGATCACCGGTACGGTGGGCGGTC
>NZ_FUZI01000054.1 GCF_900166965.1 Photobacterium piscicola
TGTTGCCCGCCTCATCCGTGGTGGTGACGGTTGCCGTCACACTATCAGCCGTCGCACCGTCTAAAACACTGCCATCGACTTCTGCCGTCCACGTTAACTTGCCGTCCTGCTCCACAACTTTTGTGGTGCCCACGGTTTGACCATCAACAACGACCGTAACGGTATCGCCGACTTTAACATCTGCGCCCACGGTCCCCGTAACCGGGACTTTGCTGTGCGCTTCATCTGCGTTGATAACACCATCGGTAGCAATCGAGGTAATAGTGATCGTTGCCGCAATGTCAGTATCAATGTTGTAAGGATGATCGTCCGTCGCCGTGGCACTGTTGCCCGCCTCATCCGTGGTGGTGACGGTTGCCGTCACACTATCAGCCGTCGCACCGTCTAAAACACTGCCATCGACTTCTGCCGTCCACGTTAACTTGCCGTCCTGCTCCACAACTTTTGTGGTGCCCACGGTTTGACCATCAACAACGACCGTAACGGTATCGCCGACTTTAACATCTGCGCCCACGGTCCCCGTGACCGGGACTTTGCTGTGCGCTTCATCTGCGTTGATAACACCATCGGTAGCTATCGAGGTAATAGTGATCGTTGCCGCAATGTCAGTATCAATGTTGTAAGGGTGATCGTCCGTCGCGGTGGCACTGTTGCCCGCCTCATCCGTGGTGGTGACGGTTGCCGTCACACTATCAGCCGTCGCACCGTCTAAAACACTGCCATCGACTTCTGCCGTCCACGTTAACTTGCCGTCCTGCTCCACAACTTTTGTGGT
>NZ_FUZI01000029.1 GCF_900166965.1 Photobacterium piscicola
GCTACCGATGGTGTTATCAACGCAGATGAAGCGCACAGCAAAGTCCCGGTCACGGGGACCGTGGGCGCAGATGTTAAAGTCGGCGATACCGTTACGGTCGTTGTTGATGGTCAAACCGTGGGCACCACAAAAGTTGTGGAGCAGGACGGCAAGTTAACGTGGACGGCAGAAGTCGATGGCAGTGTTTTAGACGGTGCGACGGCTGATAGTGTGACGGCAACCGTCACCACCACGGATGAGGCGGGCAACAGTGCCACGGCGACAGATGATCATATTTATACCGTTGACACTGACATTGCGGCAGCGATCACTATTACCTCGATTGCTACCGATGGTGTTATCAACGCAGAAGAAGCGCACAGCAAAGTCCCTGTTACGGGTACCGTGGGCGCAGATGTTAAAGTCGGCGATACCGTTACGGTCGTTGTTGATGGTCAAACCGTGGGCACCACAAAAGTTGTGGAGCAGGACGGCAAGTTAACGTGGACGGCAGAAGTCGATGGCAGTGTTTTAGACGGTGCGACGGCTGATAGTGTGACGGCAACCGTTACCACCACGGATGAGGCGGGCAACAGTGCCACGGCGACGGACGATCACCCTTACAACATTGATACTGACATTGCGGCAGCGATCACTATTACCTCGATTGCTACCGATGATAATGTAACCGGACCTGATTCTGAACAGTCCCAAGCGATCATCGGTACGGTTGGCGGCGATGTGAAAGCGGGCGATTGGGTAACAGTGACCCTTGATGGAAAAACGTTAGGCACCGCCGAAGTACAAGCGGATAAGTCATGGCGTTTGTCTGTTGATGGCAAGGTCTTGTTGGATGCGAATACGGATCATGTTGGCGCAACAGTGACCACCACTGATACCGCAGGCAACAGCAAAACCGCCACAGCTGAGCATAATTATACGGTGGATGTTAACGCGACTATCGATATCGATAAGATCACTGGCGATAACGTCATTACTCAACAAGAAGGCCATCAGCAGAGCATTGCGATCACCGGTACGGTGGGCGGTCAGGTGCAAGTGGGTGACAAGGTCGTGGTGACGATCAATGGCACCGATTACAACACCCAGGTTGAGGCGGGTAACACATGGTCAGTGAATGTCACGGGCAAGGATGTGTTGCATGCAGATAAAGCCACTGCCACAGTCACAACGTCATACAGTTCACATAATGACACCGCAAACAGTGAAGAAAATTATCAGGTTGGCATCAATGCGGGTGTCACCATCACCACCATTGGTGGTGACAATGTAATCAATGAGAATGAGTCCCACGGCAAAGTGCCTGTAACCGGTACCGTTGGTGGTGATGTCAAAGTTGGCGATACCGTTACGATCACTGTAGATGGTAAAGCGGTAGGTACGGCCACAGTAGAAAATCACAATGGCAAGTTAACGTGGACGGCTGAGGTTGACGGCAGCGTATTAGATAACGCTACCACCGATAATGTCACCGCCACCGTGACAACTCATGATGAAGCAGGTCATAGCGCTACTGCGACAGATGATCATATTTACAACATTGATACTGACATTGCGGCAACGATCACTATTACCTCGATTGCTACCGATGGTGTTATCAACGCAGATGAAGCGCACAGCAAAGTCCCGGTCACGGG
>NZ_FUZI01000022.1 GCF_900166965.1 Photobacterium piscicola
TGCACACATCAACATCGCCACTATACGCAATCTGTGCGTCTAACGATGTTGCTGCAAACATGATGAAAGGCGAAAGTGGTCTATCGCTAACTAACGAAGTTAACCGCGAAGCGATCATCTTCCGTCAGAACATGCGTCAACTATTCAACGATTACACCGCTGAAAACGATTGGTTCTTCAAGCCTTGGAACGCTGAAACTGTTACAGAAATGAACGGCGACAAAGTTAATTTCGAAGACGCTTCTGTTGAATCTCTAATGACTATCCAACAGAACTGGAAATTGACTCCTGGTGACAAGTGGCACGGCTTTGACGAAATCGACAATGACTGGTGTATGCTTGATCCAATCAAAGTTAGCTTGCTAACTCCAGGTCTTGACGACAACGGTAACTTCCTAGAAACAGGTGTTCCAGCAGCACTTGTAACAGCTTACCTAAGCCATTTCGGTATCGTACCAACACGTACTACTGACTTCCAAGTAATGTTCCTATTCTCAATGGGTATTACTAAAGGTAAGCGTGACACCTTGATCAACACATTGTTGTCGTTCAAACGTCACTACGATGCCAACGCAGATATCGAAACATTATTGCCTGAGCTAGTTGCTTCTGCTCCAGAAGTTTACCGTGGTCTTGGTCTGAAAGATCTTGGCGAACGTATGTACAAGTACCTAGTACGTCACAACCCAAGCCAAGTGCTAAACCACGCTTACTCAAGCCTTCCAGTAATGGAAGTGAAACCACGTACTGCTTACCAGTTCGTAGTTTCAGATGACGTAGAGCTAGTGGCTTCAGATAAACTTGTTGGCCGCGTTGCAGCGAACTCTGTTATCCCTTACCCACCAGGCATTCCAATGCTTATGGGTGGCGAAAACTTCGGTGATGATACAAGTCCTCAAATCCAGTACTTGAAAGCACTAGAAGCATGGGACGCTGAGTTCCCTGGTTTCGAACACGAAACTGAAGGCGCAGAAATCGAAGACGGTAAATACCACGTTCTTTGTATCAAAAAAGAAGCACTATAATCGCTTAATGCATTAGTGTGACAGCCTATCAATCCCTCGCTGGTAACAGCGGGGGATTTTTTTATCGGTACAAATTTAGCCATAATCTTAGCGCTCAGGTTGCATTAACCTATCTATAGCTAATTATAATTTATACAAATTAAATATTTCTTAACCCATCATTCAAAAAAAAAATCAATTTTTAATGATGAATTTATTCTCACTGATAAAGCATAACTATATTTTGTGCTATTTTTGATTGATTTTAAATTACCACCCAGTGAGAATTTCAACTCATTGTAAATAAAGGCCTTTAATCACAAAAAAATGCAACAAATTACATTTTTACACCATTTGTTAAAAATAATGGTCGAATAATGATACTAAAACCAATCATACCCACTAAAAATGCAATGATTCATTCCGTTTTTACGGTTTTAATTTTAAAGAATCAGCGCATTATATGTCTCGAAAGCGAAGTTGTTTATTCCATTTAAAATATATTTCTTATGCTGAGAACTATATTTTAATTATTTTATAATAAGTAAAATAAAATAATTAACTTCCTTTATATAATAAATAACTCCCCATGGATCTGGTTTTATTTATATTAATATAAATCTTATTTTAAATATGATTTACATCCCTTTAAATCACAGGTGAATATAATGTCATCAGATACTGGCACTAAAAAAATGGGCCTTGTCGGCTTAACTGTACTTGTTGCAGTTAACATGATGGGTTCCGGTATTATTATGCTACCAGCAAGCTTGGCGCAAGTTGGTGCAATCTCAATGTTATCTTGGGTTGTTACTGCGTTAGGCGCAATGTGTATTGCTTATACATTCGCTAAATGTGGTGCATTTTGTAAGCGCTCTGGTGGTATGTCAGCTTACGCAGAAGAAGCACACGGAAAATCATCTTTCTTCATCTCTTCTTACACTTACTACGTGTGTTTGGTGATTAGCTGTGTTGCTATTGCCGTTTCTGCTTTAGGTTACATCAAACCATTTATGCCTTGGCTAGATACACCTATGCACACTTTCTACGGTGTAGTTGCTATCCTTATCTTCACCATGGTAGCTAACTTTGGCGGTGCGAAAATCACAGGTCAAATCTCAGCATTCACTGTTTGGGGTATTATTATTCCAGTTGCAGGTCTATCTATCATCGGTTGGTGGTGGTTCGATCCACAAACATTCATGAGCGCATGGAACCCACACCACGACACTACAATGCACTCTGTATCTTCTGGTATCGCATTGACTTTATGGGCTTTCCTAGGTATTGAATCTGCAGGTGCTAACTCTGATGCGGTTGAAAACCCAGAGCGTAACGTACCACTTGCAGTACTGTTTGGTACTGGTTTCGCAGCGATTGTTTACATTGCTTCAACGGGTGTTATTCAAGGTATTATTC
>NZ_FUZI01000042.1 GCF_900166965.1 Photobacterium piscicola
GCGTTTACCACGGTGTGGTTCATGACTGGGGTGAAGTCGTAACAAGGTAGCCCTAGGGGAACCTGGGGCTGGATCACCTCCTTACCTAAAGACTTATGCTGTTTTATGCAGTGTCCACACAGATTGCTTGGTCGAAATGTAAAAGAGCCGACGTAAGTTGCCCAACAACTTGCGTTATGAACATTGTCCCGTTCGTCTAGAGGCCTAGGACACCGCCCTTTCACGGCGGTAACAGGGGTTCGACTCCCCTACGGGACGCCACTTCTCTTTGAAGTGAAAATTGGGTCGTTAGCTCAGTTGGTAGAGCAGTTGACTTTTAATCAATTGGTCGCAGGTTCGAATCCTGCACGACCCACCATTCTTTCTCACGAAGGAATTAAAACTATCGTGGGCGATTAGCTCAGTTGGGAGAGCACCTCCCTTACAAGGAGGGGGTCACTGGTTCGAGCCCGGTATCGCCCACCACTCTCTAAGAATTTTCTGCACGGAATCGCAGATTTAATGAAGAATACCTTTATTAAGTCCGCATTGTTGTCGCTGAAAATCATTAGAAAGTGGTTATCGTTAGATAATTGCATGCTCTTTAACAATCTGGAAAGCTGACTAGTAAATTTAATCGAAAGATTAATTTTAAAAATGTTTTTATTCTTTGAATAAAAACGAGTTCTCAAAACAACACACATTCAAGTGTCTTGTATCGAGTCCGGCGAAAAACCAATGTTTAATATTTTCTTGATCGAATTATTAAACGCAAACCTTGGTTGTTTGAACATACAAGACCTCTTGGGGTTGTATGGTTAAGTGACTAAGCGTACACGGTGGATGCCTTGGCAGTCAGAGGCGATGAAGGACGTATTAACTTGCGATAAGCCCAGATTAGGCAGTAAAAGCCTCTTGAGTCTGGGATTTCCGAATGGGGAAACCCACTTGCATAAGCAAGTATCATTAACTGAATACATAGGTTAATGAGGCAAACCGGGGGAACTGAAACATCTAAGTACCCCGAGGAAGAGAAATCAACCGAGATTCCGGTAGTAGCGGCGAGCGAAACCGGATTAGCCCTTAAGCTAGTTCTGCGTTAGGTGAAGGTTCTGGAAAGT
>NZ_FUZI01000053.1 GCF_900166965.1 Photobacterium piscicola
CTGTTTTATGCAGTGTCCACACAGATTGCTTGGTAAAATTAGTTATTAGAAAATAGCGAAAGTGCTAATTAATGCAAACGCATTGATTAACGCTTTTGCGTTATGCTCTTTAACAATCTGGAAAGCTGACTAGTAAATTCAATCGAAAGATTGATTTTAAAAAATGTTTTTATTCTCTGAATAAAAACGAGTTCTCAAAACAACACACATTCAAGTGTCTTGTATCGAGTCCGGCGAAAAACCAATGTTTAATATTTTCTTGATCGAATTATTAAACGCAAACCTTGGTTGTTTGAACATACAAGACCTCTTGGGGTTGTATGGTTAAGTGACTAAGCGTACACGGTGGATGCCTTGGCAGTCAGAGGCGATGAAGGACGTATTAACTTGCGATAAGCCCAGATTAGGCAGTAAAAGCCTCTTGAGTCTGGGATTTCCGAATGGGGAAACCCACTTGCATAAGCAAGTATCATTAACTGAATACATAGGTTAATGAGGCAAACCGGGGGAACTGAAACATCTAAGTACCCCGAGGAAGAGAAATCAACCGAGATTCCGGTAGTAGCGGCGAGCGAAACCGGATTAGCCCTTAAGCTAGTTCTGCGTTAGGTGAAGGTTCTGGAAAGTTCCGCGATACAGGGTGATAGCCCCGTAACCAAAAATGCATTATTAGTGAAATCGAGTAGGACGGGACACGTGATATCCTGTTTGAACATGGGGGGACCATCCTCCAAGGCTAAATACTCCTGACTGACCGATAGTGAACCAGTACCGTGAGGGAAAGGCGAAAAGAACC
>NZ_FUZI01000037.1 GCF_900166965.1 Photobacterium piscicola
TGTAAATATGATCATCTGTCGCAGTAGCGCTATGACCTGCTTCATCATGAGTTGTCACGGTGGCGGTGACATTATCGGTGGTAGCGTTATCTAATACGCTGCCGTCAACCTCAGCCGTCCACGTTAACTTGCCATTGTGATTTTCTACTGTGGCCGTACCTACCGCTTTACCATCTACAGTGATCGTAACGGTATCGCCAACTTTGACATCACCACCAACGGTACCGGTTACAGGCACTTTGCCGTGGGACTCATTCTCATTGATTACATTGTCACCACCAATGGTGGTGATGGTGACACCCGCATTGATGCCAACCTGATAATTTTCTTCACTGTTTGCGGTGTCATTATGTGAACTGTATGACGTTGTGACTGTGGCAGTGGCTTTATCTGCATGCAACACATCCTTGCCCGTGACATTCACTGACCATGTGTTACCCGCCTCAACCTGGGTGTTGTAATCGGTGCCATTAATCGTTACCACGACCTTGTCACCCACTTGCACCTGACCGCCAACCGTACCGGTGATCGCAATGCTCTGCTGATGACCTTCTTGTTGAGTGATCTCGTTATCGCCAGTGATCTTATCAATGTCGATAGTCGCGTTAACATCCACCGTATAATTATGCTCAGCCGTGGCGGTTTTGCTGTTACCTGCGGTATCAGTGGTGGTCACTGTTGCGCCAACATGATCCGAATTCGCATCCAACAAGACCTTGCCATCAACAGACAAACGCCATGACTTATCCGCTTGTACTTCGGCGGTGCCTAACGTTTTACCATCAAGGGTCACTGTTACCCAATCGCCCGCTTTTACATCACCGCCAACCGTACCGATGATCGCTTGGGACTGTTCAGAATCAGGGCCGGTTACATTATCATCGGTAGCAATCGAGGTAATAGTGATCGTTGCCGCAATGTCAGTATCAATGTTGTAAGGGTGATCGTCCGTCGCCGTGGCACTGTTACCCGCCTCATCCGTGGTGGTGACGGTTGCCGTCACACTATCAGCCGTCGCACCGTCTAAAACACTGCCCTCAACTTCTGCCGTCCACGTTAACTTGCCGTCCTGCTCCACAACTTTTGTGGTGCCCACGGTTTGACCATCAACAACGACCGTAACGGTATCGCCGACTTTAACATCTGCGCCCACGGT
>NZ_FUZI01000038.1 GCF_900166965.1 Photobacterium piscicola
CCAGAAGTAGATAGCTTAACCTTCGGGAGGGCGTTTACCACGGTGTGGTTCATGACTGGGGTGAAGTCGTAACAAGGTAGCCCTAGGGGAACCTGGGGCTGGATCACCTCCTTACCTAAAGACTTATACTGTTTTATGCAGTGTCCACACAGATTGCTTGGTTAAAATGTAAGAGAGCCACTTATTGTTGCCCAACAATAATAAGTATGAACATTGTCCCGTTCGTCTAGAGGCCTAGGACACCGCCCTTTCACGGCGGTAACAGGGGTTCGACTCCCCTACGGGACGCCACTTCTCTTTGAAGTGCAAATTGGGTCGTTAGCTCAGTTGGTAGAGCAGTTGACTTTTAATCAATTGGTCGCAGGTTCGAATCCTGCACGACCCACCATTCTTTCTCACGAAGGAATTAAAACTATCGTGGGCGATTAGCTCAGTTGGGAGAGCACCTCCCTTACAAGGAGGGGGTCACTGGTTCGAGCCCGGTATCGCCCACCACTCTCTAAGAATTTTCTGCACGGAATCGCAGATTTAATGAAGAATACCTTTATTAAGTCCGCATTGTTGTCGCTGAAAATCATTAGAAAGTGGTTATCGTTAGATAATTGCATGCTCTTTAACAATCTGGAAAGCTGACTAGTAAATTCAATCGAAAGATTGATTTTAAAAAATGTTTTTATTCTTTGAATAAAAACGAGTTCTCAAAACAACACACATTCAAGTGTCTTGTATCGAGTCCGGCGAAAAACCAATGTTTAATATTTTTTTGATCGGAGTATTAAACGCAAACCTTGGTTGTTTGAACATACAAGACCTCTTGGGGTTGTATGGTTAAGTGACTAAGCGTACACGGTGGATGCCTTGGCAGTCAGAGGCGATGAAGGACGTATTAACTTGCGATAAGCCCAGATTAGGCAGTAAAAGCCTCTTGAGTCTGGGATTTCCGAATGGGGAAACCCACTTGCATAAGCAAGTATCATTAACTGAATACATAGGTTAATGAGGCAAACCGGGGGAACTGAAACATCTAAGTACCCCGAGGAAGAGAAATCAACCGAGATTCCGGTAGTAGCGGCGAGCGAAACCGGATTAGCCCTTAAGCTAGTTCTGCGTTAGGTGAAGGTTCTGGAAAGT
>NZ_FUZI01000040.1 GCF_900166965.1 Photobacterium piscicola
AACAGATTTTATCGTTGCTTAACACCAAACTTCAAAAGAGAAGAAATGGTGCCTCGAGGCGGAATCGAACCACCGACACGAGGATTTTCAATCCTCTGCTCTACCGACTGAGCTATCAAGGCAACGGAGCGCATTAAAAAGGTTTTTGACCTTTTCGTCAATGGTTTTTTTTTAAATAGTTACTAACATTATCTTTTTTGTTCTGATTGTTGGTATTTTGAACGTGAATGTTTGGTTTTATATGTTTTTGTAGTTATCGACACTATTAATACTAACTCGATAGTGAACGTTAAAAAGTGAGTGTAAGCATAAAAAATAACAAATTTTAGTCTTTGAAAAAGAATAATTAATACTGAAAACCGTCAAAAGTGATCCTCATTGTTCTCTCACACGGCGATTAATTATTTTTGACTGGTATTTTTATGCTTACGCGGATAGCAATCATCGTCATTTTTTATAGTAAATACCCGCAAGGATGATAGGGAATCTACTATTCACGCGTTGTGGATTGATTGTTTTGGCTGGCATCTTTTAGGCTCAATCACGTTGTGAATAGATCGCGGATAATAAGCTGCGACATTTTTGAGGTGGCATACAAGTCTTACCTCGTCATTCCCTACAGTGAGGTTACGAACGAGATAGGGAATCTACTATTCGCGCGTTGTGGATTGATTGTTTTTGGCTGGCATCTTTTAAGCTCAATCACGCTATGAATAGATCGCGAATAGCCCGTACCTCAGCTTTCGAGATGTGAATGATGGGCTACCCCGTCATTCCCTACAGTGAGGTTACGAACGAGATAGGGAATCTACTATTCGCGCGTTGTGGATTGATTGTTTTGGCTGGTGTCTTTTGGGGTCAATCACGCTATGAATAGATCGCGGATAGCCCGTACCTAAGCTTCTCATAAAGTGTTGCCAACTGAACTAAGAGGGAATTTCATTAAACTCCAGATGTAAAAAAGCCCGCAATTGCTTGCGGGCTTTCTTATTTGGCTCCCTCTACTGGACTTGAACCAGTGACATACGGATTAACAGTCCGGCGTTCTACCAACTGAACTAAGAGGGAATTAACTTTTACTATTCAACACGACGAATCGTATCAAATTTTAATATG
>NZ_FUZI01000016.1 GCF_900166965.1 Photobacterium piscicola
AAGAAAGAATAGCAAAAATAAAGAAAAGAAAAAAAGTAGACTAGAATATAAAGAAGAAAAAAAAATAGAAAGAAAAAAAAAAAGGAAAAAAGGAAAAAAAGAAAAAAGAAAAACAGAAAAAAAGGAAAGCAGAAAAGAAGGAAAGCAGGAAAGCAGGAAAGCAGGAAAGCAGGAAAGCAGGAAAGCAGGAAAGCAGGAAAGCAGGAAAGCAGGAAAGCAGGAAAGAATACCGAATTTTAAATATAAAAAAACCCAGCTAGGCTGGGTTTTTATCAAAGATTTAAAAATCAATTACTTGATTTTAGCTTCTTTGTAAAGCACGTGCTGGCGAACTACTGGATCAAATTTCTTGATCTCAAATTTGCCTGGCATGTTGCGCTTGTTCTTGTCGGTAGTGTAGAAGTGGCCTGTACCAGCTGATGATACTAGACGGATCTTCTCACGAATGCCTTTAGCCATTGTTCAAATTCCTCTAAACGTTCTCGCCGCGGACACGCATCTCTGCAAGAACGGTATCAATACCTTTCTTATCAATGATACGCATACCTTTAGCAGTAAGACGTAGTTTAACGAAGCGTTTTTCGCTTTCTACCCAGAAACGATGAGTTTGCAGGTTCGGCAGAAAACGACGCTTGGTGGCATTACGTGCGTGTGAACGGTTGTTACCCGTTACAGGACGCTTACCAGTTACTTGGCATACTCGGGACATTACTGTCTTCTCCAAATCGTTTCGCTCGATATCTACCATGGAAATTTAATGTGAAATGCAATTTCACATATAACCACAGCTATCAAAGGTCGCGCATTATACTAAGTCAAAACCAGTTGCTCAAGTCCCGAGCAGATCCTTTCTCACTTTTTTTTTCGATAATTGTCTATTTTATAGCCAACCGCGCTCGGAAAAGGAAATAACATCCCCTTCACCGACAACAAAATGATCCAGAACACGAATATCGACTAAAGCCAGCGAATCGCTGATCTTGCGGGTTATTCGATGGTCAGCCTGACTAGGTTCAGCAACGCCTGATGGGTGATTATGCGCTAAAATTAACGCGGCTGCATTAAGTTCTAACGATCTTTTTACAACTTCACGTGGGTAAACACTCGCACAATCGAGTGTTCCTTCAAATAATATCTCTCCCGTAATCACTCGGTGTTGATTGTCTAGGAATAGGATATAAAAGGCTTCGCGCTGTTTATGACGTAATTTTTTGACTAAATATTGGCGAGTATTTTGTGGGTTTGTGAGCGCACTATCTTTTTTTAAAATTTCTTCTAAATATCGATCCCCCATCGCTAAAACGGCCTTTAAAAGTGCAAATTTCGCTGGGCCTAAGCCTTTAACCTGACAAAAAGTTTCTTTATCTGCCGCCAGCAAAGCGCGTAATGAACCAAATTCTTGTAATAAATACGTCGCCAATTCCAACGCATTCATTCCTTTTATGCCTGTACGTAAAAAAATAGCTAATAATTCGGCATCAGTAAGCGCATCACTACCGTGAGATAATAATTTTTCTCGCGGTCGAGATGCTAATGGCAATTGCTTAAGCGACATATTCCCTCCTGTATTGATCAACTATTAGCAAAACAGGCTGCTACTTTTATACAACTTCACAACCAATGTTCCATGAAAGCGTCTCCAAAGTTTATGCTTAACACCTCGCATTACAGCAATAGAACCTCGAAACGATCACCTCTAAAGATAAAACGATGAATTGCAGTCAATGACCGTTAATACGTTTGATGCTATCGTGTCTGCAAAATTTATTGGCATCTAAACACAGGCAAAACCATGCAAACTCTGGCAGGAAAAAAAATCCTTCTCGGCATTAGCGGCGGTATCGCTGCCTATAAATGCGCAGAACTGACCCGTCGTTTAATTGAACGTGGCGCACAAGTTCAAGTCGTCATGACTAAAGCAGCACAAGAATTCATTACACCATTAACGATGCAAGCAGTGTCGGGAAACCCCGTTTCAAGTAGCTTATTAGATCCTTCCGCTGAAGCATCCATGGGACATATTGAGTTAGCTAAATGGGCTGATTTAGTCTTACTGGCGCCCGCAACTGCAGACTTAATCGCACGTATCAGCGCGGGTATGGGAAATGACTTACTCTCAACACTGTGTTTAGCCACGGATGCGCCCATTGCCGTAGCTCCTGCAATGAATCAACAAATGTACCGTAATATCGCCACTCAAGAGAACCTTGTTACTCTGCAACGACGTGGCGCGATGTTATGGGGACCTGCCAGTGGTGAACAAGCATGTGGCGATGTTGGCCCAGGGCGAATGTTAGAGCCGATGCAATTAGTCCATCACTGTGAAGATTTTTTCCGTCCTGCCGATCTTAGTGGCCTAAACATTGTTATCACTGCGGGTCCAACACGTGAAGCCATTGATCCTGTACGTTATTTGAGTAATTACAGTTCAGGTAAAATGGGATATTCCGTCGCACAGGTCGCAGCACAACGTGGTGCAAACGTAACCTTAATCAGTGGTCCCGTTAACTTAGCCGTTCCTAATGGCGTCACCTGTATTAACATCAATAGCGCTGAAGAGATGCATCAAGCCGCATTAGAACAAGCAATCAATAACAATATTTTTATTGCCTGTGCTGCGGTTGCCGATTTCCGCCCCGCCCATGTCGCGCCGCAAAAAATGAAAAAACAAGACGGCAATGATGAAATGGTCATTCAACTAGTGAAAAACCCAGATATTGTTGCCAGTGTTGCCGCTCTTACTGAAAACCGTCCCTTTACTGTCGGTTTCGCGGCTGAAACACAAAATGTTGAACATTATGCTCGTGGTAAATTAGCCAATAAAAACCTCGATTTAATTTGCGCCAATGACGTATCTGTCCAAGGGCAAGGCTTCAACAGTGATAACAACGCCTTACATTTATACTGGCCTAATGGCGATAAAACATTACCATTAGCCTCTAAAACCGATCTTGGTCAGCAATTGCTTACCGAAATTGTTAGCCTTTATCAACATGTCACGCACTAGAGCATAATTATGAATACTATCGATCTTAAAATTCTTGACCCACGCGTTGGAACAGAGTTTCCATTACCTGCGTATGCAACGACAGGTTCAGCTGGACTGGATTTACGTGCATGTCTTGATCAAGCATTAATCGTTGCCCCAGGTGAAACCCACCTCGTACCAACAGGTTTAGCTATTCATATTGGCAACCCTAATCTAGCGGCAACAATTTTACCGCGTTCAGGTCTTGGTCATAAACATGGTATTGTTTTAGGTAACCTTGTCGGTCTGATTGATTCTGATTACCAAGGTCAATTGATGGTATCCGTTTGGAACCGGGGTGATACCACCTTCACTATCGAGCCGGGCGATCGTATTGCACAGTTAGTTTTCCTTCCTGTGGTACAAGCGCAATTTAATATCGTTACGGATTTTGATGATGCAAGCCATCGTGGTGAAGGCGGTTTCGGTCACTCAGGCCGAAAATAAAACCACCTCAATCAATACATGCCAATTATGCTTTTAACGCATAAAGCGGTTTTGATGATAAAATAACCGATAACGATCAAGCACAAAGCGCAACTTTTGACGGTGGCGCTTTTTTTGCTGATAAACTGCATACATTTACCATCGATCGCTTTTCACGACGCAATGGCATCGCTAAGATAGGCGGGTTTCATGCTGTCCATGGACAGTCTCATTTTGCAAAGGAACGATAATTCATGGCTGGCACCAAAAAAAGCAATCGCCGCGAAGAGATACTTCAGTGTCTTGCTCATATGTTGGAATCTAATCAAGGAAGCCAACGTATTACGACCAAAATGCTGGCGGCTAATGTTGGGGTCTCGGAAGCTGCACTCTATCGCCACTTCCCAAGTAAAGCACGGATGTTTGAAGGCCTGATTGAATTTATCGAAGATTCAATTACTACTCGAATTAACCGCATTCTTGATGACGAAAAAGATACCCTTACTCGTCTGCGTATGGTGCTACAACTAATCTTAATGTTTGGTGAACGTAACCCTGGCCTCAGTCGTATCATGACAGGTCACGCACTGATGTTTGAACAAGATCGCTTACAATCACGCATCAACCAATTATTTGAACGTATTGAATCACAGTTACGCCAAATACTAAAAGAACGTAAATTACGAGAAGGTAAAGGCTTTCCTGTTGATGAATCGATTTTAGCAGCACAGCTATTAGGTCAAGTTGAAGGCAGTCTTAGTCGTTATGTTCGTTCAAGCTTTAAATATAAGCCAACTGAAAATTTTGATGACTACTGGCAATTGCTTAGTGGTCAGTTAGGTTAATCACACTGACAAACCACATTATAAAGCACCATAAAAAAAGCGAGCGTCCATGACCCTCGCTTTTTTATAATAACTAGTTAATTAAACGGTTATTCAACGCCGTATTGAACACGGTAGGCTGTTACAGCAGCTAAATGCTGCTCCATACCTGTTTGCTCACTTAAATACGTGACCACATCGCCTAGCGACACAATTGAAATGACTGCACAACCAAAATCACGTTCAACTTCTTGAATCGCAGACAATTCACTTTGGCCCTTTTCTTGACGATCGATAGCGACTAACACACCCGCTAAATCAGCACCGTTCGCCTTAATGATTTCCATTGATTCACGAATAGCTGTGCCTGCGGTAATAACGTCATCAACTAACATAATGCGCCCCACAAGGTCACTCCCAACAAGATTGCCACCTTCACCGTGATTTTTCGCTTCTTTACGGTTAAAACAATATGGCGTATCTACATCATGGTGATCCGCTAATGCAACAGCGGTGGTAGTTGCAATGGGAATCCCTTTATACGCAGGGCCAAACAACACATCAAATTCAATGTTAGCGTCAACCAATGCTTCAGCATAGAAACGGCCTAGACGTGCAAGATCACGACCAGTATTAAATAAACCCGCATTAAAGAAATACGGACTCTTACGGCCGGACTTCAGAGTGAACTCACCAAACTTTAAGACACCTTTCTCTAGGGCGAATTCGATGAACTGACGCTGATATGCTTTCATTGTGGCTCCTTAAACGACTTTCGTGTTTTACAATGTTGAAATGGACACAACCTTTACATTGCGAAGAATGTAAAACTGTTGCAGCTAAAACTCATGACTATTCCTATAGCCTATAAATTTTAGATAAAAAAAAGCGGCTCCTTAATAGGAACCGCTCAATAACTAATTTTCTAATACTTGTTTCTGCATCGAAATAATATCGGATATACCGTCTTTCGCCAGCGCTAACATTGCCAATAACTCTTCATGACTGAATGCCTCGCCTTCAGCCGTACCCTGAATTTCAATCATTTTACCGTCTTCGGTCATGACCACATTCATGTCAGTTTCAGCAGCTGAATCTTCAAGGTACTCAAGATCGCAAATTGGTTCACCTTTATAGATACCAACCGAAACAGCAGCAACCATGCCTTTAAGTGGGCTTTTCTTAATCATGCCTTTTTCAAGCATATAATTAATTGCATCCACTAAAGCAACCATCGCACCTGTAATAGAAGCAGTACGTGTACCGCCATCGGCTTGAATCACATCACAGTCAACCGTGATCATTTGTTCACCAAGGACTTTTAAATCAACCGCAGCACGTAAACTACGTGCAATCAGACGCTGAATTTCCATGGTGCGACCGCCTTGCTTACCACTCGCGGCTTCACGACGGTTACGGGTATGGGTTGCACGTGGCAACATACCGTATTCTGCAGTCACCCAACCTTGGCCTTTACCTTTAAGCCAACGCGGCACATTTTCTTCAACACTGGCAGTACAAATTACTTTGGTGTTGCCAAATTCAACTAATACTGAACCCTCAGCATGGGCTGTATAGTTACGAGTAATAGTGATTGGACGTACCTGAGTGGCACTTCTTCCGCTTGGACGCATCGGGATTTCCCTTTGGCTGGATGATATTAACCGGCGATTATAGCGACATCTCAATCCCAGTGCACGAGAAAACCACCGCTTAAACGATAGATTCAACCTTGTTTTGCATTCACAACAGTAGCCCGCAAGCGGCGATTTCGCATATAATGATAAAACTCGGTTACGACGCATCGCTATTGTTATTAGAAGACCTGACTTACCGTTAAATGCGCTAAGTTTAGCCGCCGCAACCATCATAACCTAAGGGCCACAAGCCAATGATCCATAGTATGACTGCCTACGCCCGTCGCGAAATAAAAGGCGACTGGGGTACTGCTGTGTGGGAAATCCGCTCAGTAAACCAACGTTATCTTGAAACCTACATTCGTATGCCAGAGCAATTCCGTAGCCTTGAGCCGGTATTGCGTGAACGTTTTCGTAAACGTTTAGCACGTGGCAAAGTCGAATGTAACCTTCGCTACGAAGCCAACACTGCCACTAATACTGAATTGACAATCAATGAAGCACTAGCCAAACAAGTTATTAATGCAGCTCGTTGGGTAACAGAAACTGCGGGTGAAGGTAATATTGGTCCATTCCAAGTGCTTAATTGGCCAGGAGTGATGGAAGCACCAGAACAAGATTTAGATATGATTAATAAAGATCTATTAACTGGCTTTGAGCTAGCAATGGATGATTTTATTGCCGCCCGAGCAAGCGAAGGCGATAACATGAAACAATTAATCGATCATCGTTTAGCCGCTATTTCAACAGAAGCCATTAAAGTTCGTACGCTAATGCCACAGATAATGGTATGGCAACGCGAGCGTATTATGTCACGTCTTGATGAAGCAAAAGTCGATCTTGATAGTAACCGTATTGAACAAGAGCTGATCATGCTGGCACAGAAAAGTGATGTCGCCGAAGAGCTTGATCGCCTTGACTCTCACGTAAAAGAAACCCAAAAGATTCTTGCTAAAGGTGGCGCATGTGGCCGTCGTCTAGATTTTATGATGCAAGAATTTAACCGTGAATCAAACACATTGGCATCAAAATCAATTAATACTGACGTCACAGCATCTGCCGTTGAACTAAAAGTATTGATCGAGCAAATGCGTGAACAGATTCAAAATATTGAGTAAGTAACCCTTGCCCAAACTTTCCAAGCTGATGCTATTTAGCTTGGAAAGTTGTTTGAAAATGTAGTCTGATTATGAAATATCATTAAAGCCAGCTAGGCTTAAGTTGTATTGACTCAATAAAAAGATGAATTTTCAAGCAATCAGCTAATTTCAATTATGCGCAGATCGTGATAATCTTCGCGCCCTTCTATCACTGAGTGAAAATAGGCAATGAGCAAAGGTACTCTATACATCGTGTCGGCCCCAAGTGGTGCTGGAAAATCAAGTTTGATTAATGCCCTTCTTGAAACTAACCCGACCTATGACATGAAAGTATCCGTGTCCCATACGACTCGTGGCATGCGCCCGGGCGAGGAAAACGGCGTTCATTACAATTTCGTTAGCGTAGAAGAATTTACCGACTTGGTAGAACAAGGTGCATTCCTTGAGCATGCCGAAGTGTTTAGCAATTACTATGGTACTTCTCGTCCATGGATTGAACAGCAATTGAATAAAGGCATTGATGTCTTTTTAGATATCGATTGGCAAGGTGCGCGTCAAATCCGTAAACTAATGCCTATCGCCAAGAGCTTATTTATCCTACCTCCGTCAAAAGAGGAATTGGAGCGTCGACTTAATACCCGTGGTCAAGACAGCGAAGCCGTTATTGCCCGTCGTATGGAAGAAGCTCGTTCAGAAATTTCACACTATAACGAATACGATTATGTAATCGTTAATGATGATTTCGATGTCGCGTTAATTGACTTTAAAGCAATTATTCGTGCAGAACGATTGAAGCAAGACAAGCAAACTGCTAAATATAGAAGCATGTTGACTGCGCTACTAGCAGATCAGTAAGTTATTTTGTACAATTTTCTATTCCTAATTTAATAACCACTGGAGTCCTCCATGGCACGCGTAACCGTTCAAGACGCTGTTGATAAAATTGGCAACCGTTTCGATCTGATCCAAATTGCTGCTCGCCGCGCACGTCAAATGCAAACCGGCGGTAAGGATCCATTGGTTCCTGAAGAAAACGACAAATACACAGTAATTGCACTTCGTGAAATCGAAGAAGGCCTAATTACTAAAGATATCCTTGATGCTCGCGAGCGTCAGGAACTGCAAGAGCAAGAAGCAGCTGAATTAGCTGCGGTAAGTGCTATTGCTGGCGACCATCACCGTTAATCAGGGAACCAGGCGAATTGTATCTTTTTGATAGCCTGAAAGAAGTCGCAACCAAGTACCTGTCGGAGCCTCAAATTGAGGTGCTTCGACAGGCTTATCTTGTTGCTCGCGACGCCCATGAAGGCCAAACTCGTTCAACCGGCGAGCCTTATATTATCCATCCAGTTGCGGTCGCCCGTATTCTGGCGGAAATGCGTCTCGATATTGAAGCATTGATGGCAGCATTGCTGCACGACGTGATTGAAGATACCGAGGTCACTAAAGAGGATCTAGCCTGCCGCTTTGGCGATACTGTTGCCGAATTGGTTGATGGCGTCTCTAAACTCGATAAGCTCAAATTTCGCGATCGTAAAGAAGCGCAAGCTGAAAACTTCCGCAAAATGATCATGGCAATGGCGCATGATATTCGCGTTATTCTAATCAAACTTGCCGATCGTACTCACAACATGCGCACGTTAGGTGCTTTACGCCCTGATAAACGACGTCGTATTGCTCGTGAAACCCTTGAAATCTTCTCTCCGCTTGCCCACCGCCTTGGTATCCATAACATCAAATCTGAACTTGAAGAGCTTGGCTTTGAAGCGTTATATCCCAACCGCTACCGCGTCCTAAAACAAGTCGTCGCAGCAGCCCGTGGCAACCGCAAAGAAATCATTACTAAAATTCACGCTGAAATTGAGGGTCGCCTCAGTGATGCGGGAATAACCGCGGTCGTTTCTGGTCGTGAAAAGAATTTATACTCCATCTACAACAAGATGAAGAATAAAGAACAACGCTTCCATTCGATCATGGATATCTACGCCTTCCGCGTTTTAGTCGATGATCTTGATACTTGCTACCGAGTATTAGGTCAGGTACATAATCTGTACAAGCCACGCCCAAGTCGAATGAAAGATTATATCGCCATTCCAAAAGCCAATGGCTATCAGTCGCTGCATACCTCACTGGTTGGCCCGCATGGGGTACCGGTTGAAGTTCAGATTCGTACTGAAGACATGGATCAAATGGCGGATAAAGGGGTTGCAGCCCATTGGACATATAAAGACGGTGAAGCCCCAGGCACCACTGCTCAAATTAAAGCCCAACGTTGGATGCAAAGCCTGCTTGAATTACAGCAAAGCGCCGGTAGCTCATTTGAGTTTATCGAAAACGTCAAATCTGATCTTTTTCCAGATGAAATTTACGTTTTCACCCCCAAAGGCCGCATTGTTGAATTGCCAGTTGGTGCCACGGCGGTTGATTTTGCTTACGCCGTGCATACTGACATTGGTAATACCTGCGTTGGATCTCGCGTCGATCGCCAACCTTATCCATTAAGTAAGCCGCTGAAAAATGGTCAAACCATCGACATTATCAGCGCCCCTGGTGCTCGACCTAATGCCGCATGGCTTAACTATGTGGTGACATCACGTGCGCGTACTAAAATTCGTCAAATTTTAAAAACCATGCGTCGTGATGAGTCAATAACTCTCGGCCGTCGTCTACTGAATCATGCCTTAGGCGGTGTGAACATGCAGACAATTGCGGAAGAGAATATCGCCAAAGTATTAAGCGATCTTAAACTAGAAACTGTCGATGATTTACTGACAGAAATTGGTTTGGGTGAACTGATGAGTGTGGTTATTGCGCGCCGATTATTGGGTAATGCCGACGAACTGACGGCGAAAAACAGCGATCGTCGATTACCGATTCAAGGTGCCGATGGTATTTTGCTAACCTTTGCTAACTGTTGCCATCCGATTCATGGTGATCCTATTGTAGCCCATGTAAGCCCAGGCAAAGGCCTTGTTATTCACCGTGAAGAGTGTGCCAATATTCGGGGCTATCGTAAAGAACCGGATAAGTACATGGCGGTTGAATGGAGTGAAGATTTTGAACAAGAGTTTGTCACTAACCTCAAAGTCGATATGCAAAATCACCAAGGAGCATTGGCTGATTTAACCAATACTATCGCTGCAACTGGCTCTAATATTCAAGGTTTATCAACCGAAGAAAAAGATGGCCGTTTATATACGATTACTGTTCGCCTGACGACTAAGAGCCGTGTGCACTTAGCTAATATCATGCGTCGTATTCGTATTATGCCCGACGTCGTTCGTGTTGCTCGCCAAAAGAATTAGCACTATCAGCGTGATAGCTTGTTAATGATATGAATAAAACGCCCACTTGTGGGCGTTTTGTGTATTTGGATTCCGATCCATATTATTATAACGTCATCCTTATTCTCATAAATAGTATAACCAGATGACGCCAGATCGCTTTCAACGAATTCATCAAGTCTTAGCCACTCGCCAACCTGATCTCACCGTGTGTATGGAAGAAGTCCATAAACCCAACAATGTCTCTGCCATTATTCGTACCGCCGATGCAGTTGGGGTTCATAAAGTGCATGCCGTATGGCCCAAAGAAGCGATGAAAGTATTGAGTCATACCTCAGCGGGAGCTCGTAATTGGGTTGAACTTGAAACTCACACAACAATGGTCAATGCCATTAGCGCCTTAAAAGCTCAGGGAATGCAGGTGCTTGCTACCAATTTATCGACCACTGCCGTCGATTTTCGTGAGATTGATTACACAAAACCGACCGCGATTATTCTCGGTGGCGAAAAAAATGGGATCACCGCTGAAGCATTAGCACTGGCAGACCAAGACATCATTATTCCAATGGTAGGCATGGTACAGTCACTCAATGTTTCCGTTGCAAGTGCATTAATTTTGTATGAAGCACAACGCCAACGTCAAAATGCAGGTATGTATGATCGCACCACCACCTTACTTGATGACAATGTAGTCAATCGCATTTTATTTGAGCGTGGTCACCCAATATTAGCCAATGTCGCTAAACAGAAAAACTTACCTTACCCACAATTAGATGATCAAGGCCAAATTGTTGCTGATGAACAATGGTGGGCTGCAATGCAAGCGAAGAAAATCAAACATCCCGTCGCAGCTAGCGAAATTAAAAAGGACTAACCATGAGCGGACAACTCCTCAACACTGTCGCCCTCACCGAACTGGCAGGTGTTGGCGCAAAAATGGCAGAAAAACTCCATAAAATTGGGCTTAATAATGTTCAAGATGTGCTGTTTCATTTGCCACTTCGTTATGAGGATCGCACCCGCATTTGGCCGATTAATCGCGTCTCTCCTGGCCAATTTTTAACGGTTCAAGGTGAAGTTAGCCATTGCAGTATTCAATTTGGCAAACGTAAGATGTTGACAGTAAAAATTGGCGACACTACAGGCTCAGTGACATTAAAGTTTTTTAATTTTAATGCCGCGATGAAAAATAGCTTTAGCCAAGGCAAACAAGTTAAAGCCTATGGTGAAATTAAAGGCAGCCAATTTGGATTAGAAATCATTCATCCTGATTACCGCCTTTTTTCAGAGCCGACCGAATTAAGTGTCGAAGAAACCCTCACTCCGGTATACCCAACCACTGATGGTTTACGCCAAACAACATTACGTAATTTAACCGATCAAGCCTTAGCTCTACTTGAAAAATCAGCCGTAACAGAATTACTTCCAACCGGGTTATACGATCAACAAATGACCCTTGCTCAAGCATTACAATTGATGCATCGTCCTACATCTGATATCTCATTAGAACAACTTGATGCAGGAAAGCACCCCGCTCAGAAACGACTTATTTTAGAAGAATTATTGGCCCAAAATTTATCGATGCTGGCGCTACGTAGTAAAAGTCAGCAACATCAAAGTTGGTCATTAACACCGCAAGATAGCCTTAAACAGCAATTGCTTGCCAGCTTACCGTTTACGCCCACTGGCGCCCAACAACGAGTGGTAGCAGATATTGAGGCAGATCTAAACCAATCACAGCCAATGATGCGCTTAGTACAAGGGGATGTAGGCTCAGGTAAAACCTTGGTTGCAGCCCTTGCCGCTTTACGCGCTATTGAACATGGCTATCAAGTTGCATTAATGGCGCCGACAGAATTATTAGCAGAACAGCATGCACTTAACTTTGCCCAGTGGCTTAACCCGATGGGGATTAAAGTTGGCTGGATGGCAGGTAAGCTCAAAGGCAAAGCCCGTGAAAAAGAGCTGCTGCAAATTGCCAGTGGTGAGGCCAAAATGGTGGTTGGTACCCATGCCTTATTTCAAGACCAAGTAGTGTTTAATAACCTCGCGCTGATTATTATTGATGAACAACACCGCTTTGGCGTCCATCAACGGCTTGATCTTCGCGAAAAAGGCGCAACAAATGGACGTTACCCGCATCAATTAGTCATGACTGCAACCCCGATTCCGCGCACTCTTGCCATGACGGCTTATGCCGACATGGATACCTCGGTGATTGATGAATTACCGCCAGGACGAACGCCAATTCAAACAGTAGCGTTGCCTGATAGCCGTCGTCCGCAAATAATTGAACGTATTCGTGCCGCATGCCAACAAGAAGGTCGACAGACTTATTGGGTATGTACTTTAATCGATGAGTCAGAAGTACTAGAAGCACAAGCCGCTTCAGATACTGCCGATGAATTAACGCGCTTACTGCCAGAACTTAAAGTAGGTTTAGTTCACGGTCGCATGAAGCCCAAAGAGAAACAAGCCATTATGGCAAGCTTTAAAGCTGGGGAAATTGATTTACTGGTAGCGACTACCGTTATCGAGGTTGGGGTTGATGTACCCAATGCCAGTTTAATGGTGATTGAAAACCCCGAACGACTTGGACTCGCTCAATTACACCAGCTTCGAGGTCGTGTTGGTCGAGGTCAAATTGCCAGCCATTGTGTGTTGCTTTATCATGCGCCACTGACCAAAACAGCTCAGAAACGTTTAGCGGTATTACGTGAAAGCAGTGACGGCTTTGTCATAGCGCAACGCGATCTTGAAATTCGAGGCCCTGGTGAATTACTGGGTACTAAACAAACCGGCATTGCTGATTTTAAAGTGGCTGATTTAATTCGCGACCAATATTTGATTCCTCAAGTCCAAAAATTAGCCCGCTATATTCATGACCAATATCCTGATAACGCCAGCGCTATTATCGATCGTTGGATAGGTCAACGCGAAAATTACTCTAACGCTTAACTCTTCTTTTATCACGGTTATAACAGCCAAAAGTAATTAACCGTGATTCACTTTCTCTTACAGATTTAGACCTAGCGGCCGCCATTATTAAAAACAAAGCAAACGATTGCTATTTTTCAAAAGATCACTACAATAGCGACAAAATTTTGCCACTTTACGCTCTGCCAGTGTTGATTTGGTTCTGAGTAACAGCAATCACAGATCACCGCCAACAACACAATAATCGCCCATTCAGCGCGAATAATGGATTTCAGAGTGCCAGTTAGGATCACGTATGACTCAGCATCACACTAGCGCAACGCCAAAAAATTCTGACCTTATTTACCGCTTAGATGATAGGCCACCACTACCACAAACGTTGTTTGCTGCCACACAACATTTACTGGCAATGTTTGTTGCGGTCATTACGCCATCGTTGATCATCTGCCAATCACTAGGCTTACCCGCGAGTGATACTAATACTATTGTCAGTATGTCATTACTGGCATCAGGGATAGCTTCTTTTATTCAAATTAAAACCTTTGGCCCAATTGGCTCTGGTTTATTATCAATTCAAGGTACCAGCTTTAATTTCTTGGGGCCTATTATTGGTGCAGGCCTAGCCCTTAAAGCTGGCGGTGCTGATATTCAAACCATGATGGCGGCTATTTTTGGGACCATTATTTTTGCCGCTTTTACTGAAGTGTTTATCTCTCGCATTTTACAACACGCCCAACGCATAATTACGCCATTAGTGTCTGGTATTGTGGTGACATTAATCGGTTTAACCTTAATTCAGATTGGCCTAACCTCGATTGGTGGCGGTTACAGTGCAATTGCCGACGGTAGCTTTGGCAGCCTTGATAATCTGATGTTAGCAGGCACGGTATTAGGCTTTATCGTATTACTCAACCGTGTTAAAAATCCTTATTTACGGGTGTCATCTATTGTCATTTCAATGGCGGCGGGTACTTTGCTTGCATGGTCACTAGGGATGATAAATACCAACATCACCACATCTGATACCCTAATCGCAATTCCAATGCCAATGCAATATGGACTTAGTTTTGATTGGGGTTTATTGATTCCGTTAATGATAGTGTTTGCGGTTACGTCACTGGAAGCCATTGGCGATATTACGGCAACCTCAGAAACATCTGAACAGCCGGTAAAAGGGCCGTTGTACTTAAAACGAATCAAAGGCGGCGTTCTTGCTGATGGCCTTAACTCAGCCATGGCTGCTGTGTTTAATAGCTTTCCTAATTCAACCTTTAGCCAGAACAATGGCATTATTCAATTAACAGGCGTGGCGAGCCGTTATATCGGCTACTTTGTGGCAGGAATGTTAGTTCTACTCGGGTTATTTCCTGATGTAGCAAGCTTGGTTCAATTGATTCCAGAGCCAGTATTGGGCGGCGCAACCATTGTCATGTTTGGCACCATTGCCGCATCAGGGATTCGTATAATTTCACGCTGTCATCTTGATCGCCGTGCGATTTTAATCATGGCATTATCGTTTTCAATGGGATTAGGCATCGCCCAAAAACCTGAAATACTGCAATTCTTACCGGAGATAGTAAAAAGTATTCTTTCTTCTGGTATGGCTGCTGGCGGTATTACTGCGATTTTATTAAATATTATTTTACCAAACGAACATGCTGAATCGATTGAACTGATTGATGAAGCAACCGCAACTGAACACTAATTATTACCCCATTAAAAAAGCCCGCTTTCATTACTGAAAGCGGGCTTTTATTTTACTAATAACCACGTTAGCTAGGTTACAGAAGATTACTTCAATTTATGTAACGGCAAACTGATCTCAACTCTTAAGCCACCATCGCTGCGGTTACGCACCGAAATTGAACCTTCATTTTGATCAACAATTCGCTTCACAATCGCCAATCCTAAACCCGTACCTTCAGTTTCACTGCCACGGGCAGAATCACCACGAGTTAATGGTTGGAACATCTTAGTGACTTGATCCGGGGCAATACCGGGCCCGTTATCTTCAACACAAAACCATGCTGACTTACGATCAGCCGAAGCACCACTGGAAAGTTTAACCCAGCCATTACCGTAGCGTTGGGCATTTATCACCAAGTTTGCAACTGCACGTTTAAGGGCAACAGCATTGACTGAAACAGTGCCGGGAATCAGCGTTAATTGCTGCTCGATAACATTGCCATAGCTACCTTCAGTATGAGCAACATCTTCTAACAGCAAATTAAGATCAACATCTTCTTCGGCTTGTTTTTTAGTCGATTTAAGATAATCCATAAACTGACTAATAATAGCATTACACTCTTCAGTGTCAGTGATCATCGAATCAGCTAAATAACTATCTTCTGCTGACATCATCTCTGTCGCTAACCGAATCCGGGTTAATGGCGTTCGTAAATCATGGCTGACACCAGCCATCAATAGCGCTCGATCATCTTCAAGCTGTTTAATCCCTTGTGACATTTGATTAAAAGCTTTGGTTACTGAGCGAATTTCCGATGCACCTTGTTCAGGTAACTGTGGTGGGGTTTCCCCCCGTCCGACCTGCAACGCGGCTTGCTCCAATTCGACTAAAGGCCGATTTTGAATACGAATAAATAACCATCCGCCAGCAATCACTAAAAAGGCAATAATTAAGCTATAACGAAATAAAGGAGAAAAATCATCTTCTTGCAATTCAGACAACGGAATACGCATTAAGAAATTTGGCATCGCATCGGTTTTCATCCATAGCACATAACTATGGGCACCAAGCAATAACCGCACATCAGTCGGCGAATGTAATTCACGCGACATTTCTTCACTCAAATAAGTGATATGAGTGGCATCATGAAATTCTGCTGCACCGGGTGAATTAGGCGCATGTAACGTCACACCTAATTCTTCAAGTAACTCTCGTCGAATAGGACGATCAAGATAGATGGTTTGGCCATTAGCCATCTTAATATTTTCTTTCAGCATCAATTTTACTTCGTACGCTAAAATACGATTAAACTGCTGAATACTAGGAAGTAGCGCGTAATTGACGATTGTCAGATATGAAAAAATCTGGCTTGCGATTAACAAGCCAGCTAATAATATCAGTGTTCGCGCAAAAGTACTTTTGGGCGATAACCGCATGGCTTACGCCTCACGACCATCAGGGACAAACACGTATCCTAAACCCCATACCGTTTGAATATAACGCGGACGACTAGGATCTTCTTCAACCATTCGACGTAGACGTGAAATCTGCACATCAATTGAACGTTCCATTGCTGAATATTCACGACCACGCGCCATGTTCATCAATTTATCCCGTGACATTGGCTCACGTGCATTAGTTACAAGGGCTTTTAATACCGCAAACTCACCCGATGTCAGTGGCATAGGAGCATCACCGCGGAACATTTCACGGGTGCCAAGATTTAGACGGAATTCACCGAACTCAATCACTTTACTGGAAACACTTGGCGCACCCGGCGCTTCAATGGTTTGACGACGTAAAACAGCGCGAATACGGGCAAGTAATTCACGTGGATTAAACGGTTTTGGTAAATAATCATCTGCACCGACTTCAAGCCCGACAATACGATCAACTTCATCGCCTTTCGCCGTTAGCATTAGAATAGGCAGCATGTTGTTAGCATTACGTAAGCGACGACAAATAGATAAACCATCTTCACCTGGTAACATTAAATCCAATACCATCAGGTGAAAAGTTTCACGTGCAAGTAAACGATCCATTTGTTCGCCATTAGCGACACTGCGTACTTGGAACCCTTGCTCAGAAAGATAACGTTCAAGTAACGCACGTAAACGCATGTCGTCATCGACCACTAAAATCTTATAATTTTCCTGCATTTTTCACCTTCATCGATCACGATAACGTATTGTTACTAAATGTACGCAGTCGTAATAACTAACGTTTAATTTAGCGGTGAACATCTTCACCTCAATCACGGTTGCCTAAGAACATTCAACCAAATCAATCGAAGTGAACATTATCACAGCCTATATTGATTATAGGGGAGTAATTATTACCGACACACACTAATTACGGCATAATAATGATTATAACATGCTAATTATTATCATGATTGTGTTATTAGTATTATCATCATCTCTAACAACATCCCTTTTGATATGCCTTTATAGCATGGTGATTCAACTCTGAACACTACTTTACTTGAGAGATTAATTTACGACGTAAACAAGATCACATTTGACTGATTCGCGCCCCGTTAACAATTAATTCCTTCAGCGAATTATCCCCCATTTAACGGTCATATTTTATCGTGTTATTGCTTTCTATTTTACCCTAGCGATGATAGAACAATGCCAAACTATTGTTTGAGAATAATGATGAGAACCAATTTAATTACCCGGGAAGGGTTTGATAAATTAGAACAAGAATTAAATTATTTATGGCGTGAAGATCGCCCTGAAGTCACCAAAAAAGTGACTTGGGCGGCGAGTTTAGGCGACCGCAGTGAAAATGCGGATTATCAATATAATAAGAAACGATTACGTGAAATTGATCGTCGAGTACGCTTTTTACGAAAACGTTTAGAAGCGGTTAAAGTTATTGATTACTCCCCTCAACAAGACGGCAAAGTCTTCTTTGGTGCTTGGGTCGAGATTGAAAATGAGGCGGGTGAACAAAAAACCTTTCGCATCGTGGGCCCTGATGAGATCTATGGCCGTAATGATTACATCTCAATCGACTCCCCTATGGCACGCGCTTTATTAAGTAAGCAGGTTGACGATGATGCAGTAGTACCAACGCCACTAGGCAAAAAAACATGGTTTATTAATCGTATTCGTTACCATGATTAAATCACATCGAAACCAACCGCCAACCCGCTATTATTAGTAACAGACAATAAAAAATGACTCGCTTTATGCAGTCTGACACACTCTTCACCGCGGTTGACTTGCCAGATCAAGATTCAGCCGTAGAATGGACGCTTAACGATCAACAAGAGAAATCAACGGATGAGCAACGCTATCAACCACCAGATCGCCACCGAACTGAATGTACGCACGGAACAAGTCAATGCGGCCGTCACCTTACTTGATGACGGCAACACAGTGCCTTTCATTGCCCGTTACCGTAAAGAAGTTACTGGCGAATTGGATGACACTCAACTTCGTAATTTAGAATCACGTTTAGGCTACTTACGTGAACTCGATAGCCGCCGTCAGGTCATTCTAAAATCCATTACCGAGCAAGGTAAACTCACGCCTGCACTAGCGGCTGAAATTAATAGTGCTGACAGTAAAACTCGTCTTGAAGATCTCTACCTGCCTTACAAACAAAAACGCCGCACCAAAGGTCAGATTGCGATTGAAGCTGGTATCGCTCCCCTGGCTGAACTGTTATGGAATCAACCTCAACACTCACCAGAAACCACAGCAGAGCAATATTTAAATCCAGAGCAAGGCTTTGCTGATAGTAAAGCTGTACTAGATGGTGCGCGTGCCATTTTAATGGAACAGTTTGCTGAAGATGCAGCACTACTTGAAAAAATCCGTCGTCAACTAAATACTTATGCTGAACTTACTTCACGTATCATTGAAGGTAAGGAACATGACGGCGCTAAATTTAAAGATTACTTTGACTATAACGAGCTGATTAAAAATATTCCGTCCCACCGTGCGTTAGCATTATTCCGTGGTCGTAATGAAGGCTTTCTACAACTATCACTGAATGCTGATCCCAATAAAGACCAAGCCGTTCGTAGTTCATATTGTGAAATCATCATTGCTGAGCATTATAACGTTACTCTGGGCACTCAAGCAGCAGATGCATGGCGCAAACAAGTGATCAGTTGGACATGGCGCATTAAGATTTTAATGCACATGGAAACTGAGCTTATGAGCGTTTTGCGTGAAAAAGCTGAAGATGGCGCAATCCAAGTTTTTGCTGATAACCTGCATGACTTATTAATGGCAGCACCTGCGGGTCCACGAGTCACACTAGCACTTGATCCCGGTTTACGAACAGGCAGTAAGATTGCCGTGGTTGATGAAACTGGTAAAGTTTTAGATACCGCCACCATCTACCCTCACCAACCACATAATAAAATTACTGAATCAACCAAAGTCGTTGTCGCGCTGATCAATAAGCATAACGTTAATTTAATTGCGATTGGTAATGGCACTGCTTCACGTGAAACAGATGCATTTGTCACAAAGCTTATTAAAGATAATCAGCTTAAAGTACAAAGTGTAATGGTCAGTGAAGCCGGTGCATCAGTTTACTCAGCATCAGAATTAGCCGCCAAAGAATTTCCTAATATGGATGTGTCGATTCGTGGTGCGGTCTCCATTGGTCGTCGTCTACAAGACCCATTGGCAGAGCTAGTTAAAATCGATCCGAAATCCATCGGTGTTGGCCAATACCAGCATGATGTTAGCCAAAGCATGCTTGCTAAACGTTTGGATGTAGTGGTCGAAGACTGTGTAAACGCCGTTGGTGTTGATGTAAACACGGCCTCCGCAGCATTACTAACACGTGTTGCTGGTTTAAATGCCACTATTGCCCAGAACATTGTCAATTATCGAGATGAAAATGGCCGCTTTGATGCACGTACAGCCCTTAAAAAAGTCGCACGTTTAGGGCCAAAGGCATTTGAACAATGTGCGGGTTTCTTACGAATCATGAACGGTAAAAACCCTCTTGATGGCTCTGCGGTTCACCCTGAGTCTTATGCGGTCGTTAAAGCAATATCAGCAGCCAATAACAAACCTGTTGACGCTATTATTGGTAATAGTGACTTTTTACGTAACCTTAATGCTATCGATTATACTGATACTCATTTTGGTTTACCGACCGTAACAGACATTATTAGCGAACTCGATAAACCCGGTCGCGATCCACGTCCTGAGTTCACAACGGCCACCTTTGCTGATGGTATAAATGAAGTAAAAGATTTAATACCAGGAATGGTATTAGAAGGCGTGATCACCAACGTGACCAACTTTGGCGCTTTCGTCGATGTTGGTGTGCACCAAGATGGTTTGATCCATATCTCTGCTCTATCTGATAAATTTATTTCAGATCCACGAGAAGTGGTTAAAGCCGGTGATGTGGTTAAAGTTAAAGTGATGGAAGTTGATATTCAGCGTAAACGTATTGCAATGACGATGCGTTTAAGTGATGAGCCTGGACAGGAAAAGCCCACTCGTCAATCAACGCCAGCACCTCGCCAGCAACCATCTCATCAGCAGCCACGTCAAACCAACACATCTGCACCACAAAAGAACTCACCTCCAATGGGCGGTGCTTTTGCTGCGGCATTTGCTAACGCTAAGAAAAAATAATTACCACTGATATCATGGTACCTCTCAACAGCCAGCCATTAACGCTGGCTGTTGTTTTAGATAACACTAAGATATTGCGTGGGAGGATTGGGCAATGTCGCTTGCGCGTAATGATGGCTCACAACACCTTTGGTGCGTTCACTGGCACTGATGAGCGCTAATTGTTGTAATAATTCTCGGGGAAGTTCAATGTGCATCGAATAACCTAATGGCTGATCTGGTGTCACATAATTCCCCAACGAAAGAACCGCCACTAGCTGTGCTAACTGCTGCTGATAACCTTTAAAAGTCATCGCTTGTGGTTGCGCATAATCAGGATGTTCACTTGGGTCCCAACTCGGTTTATTACGTTGTTTCTCTTCTGCACTAAGAGCATTTTCAGCGGCTGCCGCCCTACTTTCAACAATCGGTACAATCTTTTCACGCACACGGTTGTCCCGCGTAACTTGATCCGTTAATGGATTAATAGTCGTCGCTAATACTGGTGTTGTTGATTGTAACGGCGCAATCACCATAGTAGATAATCCATTGTCACTATGCTCGAAATACAGTTATATCATCTTAGTCATAATATCGACCGCTCACGTTAATTATTTACCTATACCGACCGTTATAAATTTCATTGTCTGACGTAAAGCACTAAAACTGATTAATCTATGAATGTCTTTATTACTGTAATAAATTCATCCAAATGAGAAATAAACGGTGCATGAGATGCGTTAGCAAAAACATAACGTTGTGATTGAGGATATAACACGCTTAATTGCGATTCAGTTTTAATCGGCACAAGAGCATCTAATCGACCGTACACACGCAACCATGGTTGTGATAATTCTGTCAGTGATTGGCGTAAATCAATGTTCTCTAATAATTCTAGCCCTAGCGTTAAGGCGGCTAATTGCGGTTGCGGCCGAGATAACACTGCTGCTTTTAATTGGCGAATATCCTCTTTTGCTGTTTGACTCCCCAAAGCCTGTAATACTAAAAAGCGTTCAATAGTGAGTGCGAAATCAGTGACGAGCTGGGTTTGAAAGTTAGCCAGAACGCGAGGTTGAATACCCATCCAATCTGTTCGAGACATAAAACAGGGTGAGCTTGCAACGGTAATCAATTGTGTAACCCGTTGTGATGCAGTCAAGGCCACTTGGCTGGCAATAATGCCACCTAGTGACCACCCGAGCCAAACAGCGTGAGCCGGGGCTTGTGCCAATAACACATTCACAATATCAGTTAATGATGGCGCAACAATCGTAGCATTATCACCATAACCGGGAAGATCGCACCAATGAACACAATAGTGCTGACTTAGTTGTGGGATCACATCTTGCCATACACCCGTATTCATTCCCCATCCATGAATGAGAACCAGATCAGGTCCTTGGCCTTCACTGTGCCAATTAAACAGTGATGTCATTTATATTTCCTTGCATCAATTGTGAATGAGTAATAATGATGCCAAACAGAATGCCATCATGGCGAGATAATTTATATCATTTGTTATTTCGACATTGCGGCTTGTGCCAACTCCCTTTAGCCCACGCTGAACATTATTGGTGTCAGCACTGTATCTCACATTTTCCATCACCGCCCTATTGTCACCATTGTGGTTCAACCACCCTAACCAGCGTCGCCCATTGTGGTCATTGCCTCACCCAACCGCCACGTTGGCATCGTCTTTACCGTTTAGGTGAATATCGCCCCCCACTACAACAACTGGTACATCAACTAAAATTTTGCGGAAAATTTTGGCTGGCACGACCATTGGCACAACAGTTGGCCCACCAAATTACTCAGCCAGCCCCTCTCTTATTGCCCGTTCCTTTGCATTGGCGACGTTACAGCCAGCGCGGTTTTAATCAGAGCCATCAACTGGCATTGGCCCTTGGCGCAATTTTAAATAGTCGCGTTAATCACCGTGTATTTCAGCGTTTACGACATACTCAACCCCAGCAACAACTGACACAAAACCAACGGCGACATAACTTACACCATGCGTTTCAATTGCGACCAATAACATTACCAGACCATGTCGCTATTGTTGACGATGTTGTCACTACGGGTGCGACCGTCGATCAACTCACTCGATTACTGATTCAGCGTGGCGTTAAACAAGTCGATATTTATACGTTATGTCATACTGAACAATTAGTTAATTAATATTGCGCAAAAAAGACGCGCATTAATTAATAAAACGTGGTCAAATAAAAAATGTCGCTTTAGAGATGCGACAATCACTCACAAAGAGTAGAATGAATAAAACTTACTAAATAAGTCAGGTATTACATCGTGTCCATGATCACTATTACTGAAAACGCTCAGCAGCACTTTAGCAAGCTTCTTGCTCAGCAGCCTGAGGGTACTAATATCCGTGTTTTTGTTGTAAACCCAGGCACTCAAAGTGCTGAATGTGGCGTATCCTACTGCCCACAAGATGCGGTTGAAGCAAGTGATACAGAAATGAAACTTGAGCTATTCTCTGCTTTTATTGATGAATTAAGCCTTCCCTTCCTTGATGACGCTGAAATTGATTTTGTTACTGACAAAATGGGTTCACAGCTAACATTAAAAGCACCTAACGCAAAAGTGCGTAAAGTGGCTGATGATGCATCATTAATTGAACGCGTTGATTACGTATTACAAACGCAAATCAATCCTCAGCTTGCAGGCCATGGTGGTAATGTATCATTGTCTGAAATTACTGAAGATGGTGTTGCCATTCTACAATTTGGCGGCGGTTGTAATGGTTGTTCAATGGTTGATGTCACGCTAAAAGAAGGCATCGAGAAAGAGCTATTAGCACAATTTGAAGGCGAGTTAACGGGTGCACGTGATATTACCGATCACGCTCGTGGCGATCATTCTTATTATTAATCGTTTTGAGCCACTCATTACAGATAGCAAAAAGCCGCATCGATATGCGGCTTTTTTATTAACTTATTTTAAGACAAAACATTAAACGTCAATCAAGTACAGTAATCGTGACATTTCGTTTACCCCATTTCCGGGCTGCCTTTATATCGTTGCCCATATAAATATCAATCTTATTATGCCAACGGCGATGCATTTTATCTAACACAACATATTCCCCAGAGAGTCCTTGAATGGTAATTCGAGAACCCTTTTTAAGTCCCTTGCGGAGTAAATCACGCGATATAGCCACAGCTTTCATTCCGGGCTTTAAACGCACTCCCCAAGCAGTAAGATTGGGATGATGATTAGTTTGTACTGCTACTGAGTTATAAGCACTCGCGGTAACACGTAATGTTTTGACTGAATGAGCTGAGCTTTGAAAGCTAAAAAACAGTGACAATAACAGAATAAAATAGATCGACTTTTTCATTGTCTACACGCCTTGAGAATCAAAACGTGGTATTAAACCAAAAATAGTTAATCAAGAATATATTTACCGATCAATCCCAACAATAAAAAATACTCATAATAAAACGTTTTATGCCCTAATAACGGTAATAGTTACCCGCCGTTTTCCCCACTTCTTAGCCGCTCTAACATCTTTACCCATATAGATATCTATTTTGCGATTCCAACGATGATGCATTTTATCTAGCACCACGTACTCACCGGGTAAACCTGAGATTTTAACTTTAGAACCACGCTTTAATCCCATTTTGAGTAAATCACGAGAAACAGCGATGGCTTTCATGCCAGGTTTTAAACGATCCCCCCAAGCGGCAATGCTTGGATTTGAATCCGTTTGTGCTCGTACTGAATTATATGCTGTTGCTGTAACATTTAATTTCTTGAAACTACTGGCATAGCTATGAATACTGAAGGTTAAACTCAGTACCAGTAAAAAATAACCTATAATCTTAGTTGTCATTCGCACCACCTGGATAAGAAGTGAACGCATTTAAGCAAATCACAATCAGGATTGAAAGACTTTTTTGTACAAAAAATCATCAATAGTATACTTTGTAAATATAACTTATTGTTTATTAAGCATGTGGCAAAAATATATTTTTTCGCCATAAAGAGATAAATCTCACAGCTAATATTCCCCCTCGTAACGCCATAAAACCAATCATTGCCGCCCATAAAGCATGATTACCATAGCTACTCATTGCCCACCAAATCGCAAAAAAACCACACGTAGCTAAAAACATACTGTTACGCATGTCTCTACCTCGTGTCGCTCCAATAAAGACTCCATCCAATAAAAAACACCACATTGCAACCAAAGGCACAGCCGTTAACCAAGGTAAATATTGATCCGCTTGTTGTTGTACCGCTGGAATATCAGAAATTACACCAATAATTTGGGTTCCAAAGAGTACAAAAATAGCGGTTAGCACTAATGAGATTAATAAACTCCAAAATGTAGTTCCCACCAAATAACGCTCTAGCTGACCTTTATTTCTAGCCCCTACTGCTTTCCCTACTAAAGCTTCCATCGCATAAGCAAAGCCATCCATTGCATAGGAAACTAACATTAGGAAACTCATTAATACAGCATTGGCAGCTACAACATTATCGCCTAGGTGTGCCCCTTGAAAAGTCATAAAAGTAAAAGTGGCTTGTAAACATAAACTACGTAAAAAGATGTCACGATTAAGTTTAAGTAATCGTCCCATACCATGGCGAACACTGGCTAACTTTTGTTTTAACGGGGGTAATCCTAACTGTAGCCATTGTTGAGCCACAAACCACAATCCCAATATCATGCCACTGTAATCGGCAATCACTGACGCTGCCGCGGCACCTTGTACTTTCCAACCAAAACCCAGTACAAACAGCAAATCTAGCGCTATATTGACAACGTTCGTTACAATTAATAGCCACATCGGTAATTTGGCATTTTGCATACCAAGCAACCAACCCATGATTACAAAATTAGCGAGAGCAGCAGGCGCGCCCCAAATACGAATAGAGAAATATTGCGCGGCATACAGTTTGACTTCACTGCCAGCACTACTAAAGTGAAAAATAACTTGGCTTACTGGTTGGTGTAATACAACTAATGCGACACCAAATAGCCACGCCAACGCCATGCCTTGAACAAAAATTACGGCTTGGGCATCTTTATCTGCACTACCTTGCGCTTGTGCAGTAATGCCAGTGGTGGCCATCCGTAAAAAGCCAAGCAGCCAAAAAGTGACATTAATCATGGTGCCGCCAACAGCCACACCACCTAAATACCACGATTGATCAAGATGGCCGATCACCGCGGCATCGACTAATCCAAGTAAGGGGACGGTAATATTAGATAGCACCATAGGCAGTGCTAATGCGAAAACTTGATAATGCAGTGATTTATCTTTTAATGCAGCCAGCACACTCGTCCCTTACTTGAGGTTAAATAAGGGCTTAGTGTACCTATTTGAAGACAGTGACAACAGTCTGATCCTAGTAACAACAGAGCAACTGCTCACATTACTAGTATTTTACTCCCCAGTTTAACCACCAATGATCAACCAATAACACTACAAACAATGTTAATAAATGCCAGATTGAATACTTAAATGTCGCCCAAGCGTGACCAGTACTATCAAAGAATTTAAGTTTAATCGCATACCCAATAAAGCCAAGGTTCAAGACACTACTACCGATAAGATAAACATAGCCACTCATGGCGGTTAACCACGGTAATAATCCAACGGCAAACAATAACAAGGTATAAAACAACACCATGGTTTTTGTGTATGCAATGCCATGTGTCACCGGCAACATTGGAATGCCAGCTTTAGCATAATCATCACGCCGATGGATCGCCAATGCCCAAAAATGGGGCGGCGTCCACGCAAACACTAACATTACTAATAATAACGCGTGGGGATTCAAACTTCCCGTCACGGCAGTCCAACCCAGTAATGGTGGTGCCGCTCCGGCTAAACCGCCAATCACAATATTTTGCGGAGTTGCATGCTTTAACCACACAGTATAAATCACCGCATAACCAACTAAACTTGCCATCGTCAGCCATGCGGTTAAGGGGTTAAGCTGCCACAATATAATAAACCCCGAGACCATTAATACACATGCAAACAACACCGCTTTTGAGGTTGCTATGCGTCCTTTAGCTAATGGACGATGATAAGTACGTGCCATTTGAGCATCAAAGCGACGATCAAGCACATGATTAAACACAGCAGCGGCGGCTGATTGCAAACCGATCCCTGCTAACCCTAATATCACCACCTCTATCGTTGGCACCGTAGGTACAGCAAGACACATACCGACTAAGGCTGTTAACAATAACATTGCCACTACTTTAGGCTTAGTCATGGTGAGATAATCACGCCAGATTGCCGTTGGTGCTGATAATGTATTACCACGCTCAAGCCATTGTAATTTATCCATGAGATTGATCCTCCCTTAACGGTTGTTCTATGCAGAGTGATGATTGCGAACAACGCCTTACTCGATAGTTAACCGTTACCATCGCCACTAATAACCCCAACCCAGTAATGTTATGTGCGACCGCAACAGCAATAGGCAAACTGGCAACAACATTGGTCACGCCTAATGCAATTTGTAGTGTCAGCAACAACACCAAAACCAAACTATTACTTCGTAATGCGGGCTGTAACCAACATAACCACGCCATCGCTAATACCACCACAGTTGTTACTATCGCACCAAGGCGATGTACCACATGAATGGAAACTCGCTGTCCGTAATCAAGCACCCCATATTGATAACTATCATGCTGTGGCTGTATTAATAAAAAAGCTTTACTATCAAATAACTGCTGCCAATTAGCTTCACAAATAGGTAATTGACTACACACTAAGGCTGCATAATTAGCGGCGGTCCAGCCCCCTAACGCTATTTGGCAAACGACCACCACTACACTGAATATTGCTACTATTCGCAGCCTAGAGACTGTTTTTAATTCAATATGAACCATATTAACGAGAGGTGAAGATAGCTGTAACCGTAATAACCACAGTAAGCAAACAATGGTAAAGCCCCCTAATAAGTGTGCCATTACCACCACAGGCATAAGCACTAAAGTCACCGTCCACATACCTAATACGGCTTGAAAGATAACCATTAATAGCAACAACACTGGCAATAATTTAGGTCGGGATGATTGTCGCCACGCCATAAGATTGATAGCTAAAATAAACACACCTAAACTACCTGCGATATAGCGATGTAGCATTTCATTCCAAGCTTTTTGAGGTTCAAGTGGTGTTTGAGGGAAATAGTCAGCGGCCGTTTGCTGTTCAGCAACCGTTTGAGGTACAGTTAAAAAACCGTAGCAACCAGGCCAATCAGGACAACCAAGACCTGCTTCCGTTAAGCGAGTAAACGCACCTAATGCCACCACGGCTAGTGATAAAACAAAACTAAAACTAACGAGATAAAAGAAGTATCGATCATTATTGTTGGTGGTAATCATTTGTTATCCTCCATAATAACCGCAATGACTTAGCCAATTTTTGAGACTTTTAGCAGCCTTTTTAAGTCACGTAATACATCTTTACCCTGCTTTAAGATAGCCACTTCGCCGGCAACTAAGGGATATGCCATTAACAGATTACCGTGCGGATCAGCAATATAAATCGAGGTTAAACCATATTCTAATTGGGCTAATTGCTGCCGTAATGCGGCATTCACTGGGTGCTGTTCTAATCCCTGTAATAAGGCATGAGATGACGGTTGTTGATCAGCAACAAGAACCACACTTTGTAGCCGCCCATTATCAGCGCCAGCGGCTTGCGGCACTTGACGTAAATTAAATAATGCCCCTTGGCAGCGTTCGTCACAGGCAGATGGTAACCAATAAATCAGTTGCCATGTTTGTGGTTTTGAAAATGCAGTTATCGTCATTGTTGGGTGTAGCAGCTGGCCTCGATTCATCGCCCCACCTTGATACCATTGCTGCTGTAATATCACTTTTGCAATAATAATCGGTAGTGCAAACACTAAGGCAATCACTAATAATAATTGATATTTTTTCATTCTTCGCGCTCCCTGCGTAACCATAATAAAGAAATAACACCGACAGCAATCGCGAGTAGAAACCACTGTATCGCATAACCATAATGTTTCTTAGGCCCCATCACGACAGGTTGCCATGTTTGAATAAGAGCGGTTGGACTTGAAGCTGATATTTGAATAACCCAGGGTAATAACGGCTGTTGCAATCGTTGAGAAAGCCATTCTAATTCAATATTTTGCACACGTAGTGGCCATTGCTGTTGAGTAGAGTCAGGTTTAAATTGCAACAGTTTCTGAGCCGGAGCAATCACGCCATGAATCACTGTACGCCCTTTAAATTGAGGCAATATCGGTAATATTTCACGGTATGGTGGTGCAGCAATCCAACCAACATTAACTAATATTCGTTGTTGTTGACTGATAAATGGTAAATAGAGGTGATACCCCGAACGACCACGATAAAGTTGGTTATCCAACAAAATAGGATGTTGATTATCAAATTCACCTTCCAGTGTCACGCTGTGCCATAACGGCTCAGCAGGTAGCTGAACTAAATCAACAATCATGCTGTGTTGGCGATCTCGAATTTGTGATTGCAGCTGTTTTTTTTCATCGGCACGACTCAATTGCCACCAGCTAAGTTTGAGTAGCAAACTTACCACAGCAATAGAAAAAACAATAAAAGCGACAGTTCGCAACATTACCTCTCCTTATTATCGCTAACCGTTAAAACCCGCTATGCTTAAAACAACCACAAAGGAGCACATTAAATGCTGATTAAATTGTTATTTATCATATTATTACTATTGATGGTAATGTGCTTATTTTGTGCATTACCAGCCATCATTAAAGGCCAATCATCACGTCCGTTATCGCATTACCTTGGGCGTCGATTACTGATTGCAGTGATATTATTTGGACTGGTAGTTATCGCTTTAATGACCGGAGTTATTCAACCAAACCCAAACCCATACACGCTATAACTTATTATCCTGTAATCATTTATTTAATCAGTCGCGGTTATAAAATATAAACAAACACAAACAAGCATAACCACACCACATCAACAAAATGCCAATACCAAGCTCCAGCCTGAAAAGCGAAATGATGCTTAGGGGTAAAATGGCCTTTTAATACTCGACACCACACTATAAATAATAAGATGGCACCTAAAGTGACATGCACACCATGAAAGCCAGTGAGCATAAAGAAAGTATTGCCGTAGACACCACTTTCTAAACGTAGATTTAACTCATGATAAGCATGGATATATTCCACCGCTTGTAGATAAACAAACACGCCACCAAGTAGTACTGTGACTAATAAAAACAGACTTAATCGACGCCGTTGATTATTTTCTAATGCAAGATGAGCAACATGGAGGGTTATTGATGAGGTAAGCAGAATAATCGTATTATACAACGGTAATCCAATCGGCCCCATAGCTTGCGTTTCAGTACCATCTGGCGTTAACACTAACGGCCAATCGGCAATAAAATCAGGCCACAACACCATATTGGTCATTGCATTATTACTGGCGCCGCCAAGCCATGGCACAGCAATCATTCGTAGATAAAATAACGCCCCAAAAAACGCACCAAAAAACATCACTTCAGAAAAAATAAACCAACTCATGCCTTGTCGAAACGAGCGATCCATTTGAGTACTATATAAGCCTCCCATCGATTCCGTAATAACATCTCGAAACCAGCCAATCAACATCAGCAAAAGCAGTCCAACCCCAGTTAATAAAATCCAGGGGCCTTGTCCTGCTAATAAATCCCCCACAGTTGCGCCTGCACCTAAAGCAATTAAAAATAATGCTACAGCGCCTAAAATAGGCCACCCACTCGCTTCAGGAACATAATATTCATCAGGATTTACTACCGCTGGCTGCTCGGAGTCATTATAAGAATTCGACATTTTTCACCTCATTCTCTTGCTCAGTCAATTGAGGAAGGGGTTGCACGTCAGGGGTCACGTCATAAAGCGTATAGGCTAATGTCAGCACCGTAATATCGCGCGGTAAATCAGGATCGACATAGAACACCAACGGTAATTGCGCTTGTTCACCCGCAGCTAGTGGCTGATGGTTAAAACAGAAACATTCAATTTTATTAAAATATTTCGCCGCAATGCCGGGAGTTACCGAGGGTACAGCTTGTCCAATTGACGGCTGTGAATTGAGATTTTTAGCATCATATTTAATGATTTTTGTTTCCCCTGGGTGAACATCAACTTGCGTCACTTGTGGTGTAAATTGCCACTTCACATTTGGATTAATATAAGCAACAAACTCAACCGTCACGGTTCGACTACGATCAACATTGTCGCTAACCTTGGTTGGTGTGGTTGCTGTTTTGCCATTAATTCCTGTGATATCGCAAAAGACGTCATATAACGGCACTAACGCAAACGCAAATCCAAACATGGCTATTGCTGCAAACACCAATGCAATAACAGAGCGTTTCGATTGCGATTCCATATCAGCCTCCGTTAATCAATTTTAGGTGGCGTTGAAAAGGTGTGATACGGCGCCGGAGAAGGAACGGTCCATTCCAACCCTTCAGCACCTTCCCACGGTTTTGATGCTGCTTTTTCTCCTCCGCGAATACACTTCACCACCACTGCAACAAATAACAGCTGCGATAAGCCAAATAAAAACCCACCAATACTGACCACCGCATTGATATCAGCAAACTGCAACGCATAGTCAGGGATTCGCCGAGGCATTCCCGCTAATCCCAGAAAATGCATTGGGAAAAATAAAATATTGACTGAAATTAATGAGCACCAAAAATGCCATTGAGCTAGGCGTTCATTGAACATATGCCCTGTCCATTTAGGGAGCCAGTAATACGCTGCTGCCATAATCGAAAAAATAGCCCCAGACACCAATACATAATGAAAGTGAGCCACCACAAAATAGGTATCATGGTATTGAAAATCAGCCGGCGTAATAGCTAACATCAATCCCGAAAAGCCACCAATGGTAAACAACACAATAAACGCAATCGCAAATAGCATCGGCACTTCAAAGGTCAATGAGCCGCGCCACATAGTGGCTACCCAGTTAAACACTTTCACCCCCGTAGGCACAGAGATCAGCATGGTGCAGTACATAAAAAACAGCTCTGCCGCAACAGGCATACCAGTGGTAAACATATGGTGTGCCCACACCAGAAAACTCAGTCCAGCAATCGAAGCGGTGGCATACACCATGGAGCTATAACCAAAGAGTTTTTTACGCGAAAATGCAGGGATAATGGCCGAAATAATACCGAAACTCGGCAAAATCATAATATAAACTTCAGGGTGACCAAAAAACCAAAAGATGTGTTGAAACATCACCGGATCGCCACCACCCGCGGCATCAAAAAAACTGGTACCAAAATATTTATCGGTTAATACCATGGTTACCGCACCCGCTAACACCGGCATTACCGCTATCAATAAAAAAGCGGTGATTAACCATGTCCACACAAACAACGGCATTTTCATGTAAGTCATGCCCGGAGCGCGCATATTGATAATGGTGACCACCACATTAATCGCCCCCATAATCGAACTGATACCCATAATATGAATCGCAAACACAAACAATCCAGTACTCGCAGGGCTATAGGTGGTTGATAACGGTGCATAAAATGTCCAGCCAAAATTCGGGCCGCCGCCTTCCATAAATAATGATGCCAACAACAAACTAAAGGCAAATGGTAGGATCCAAAAACTCCAATTATTCATCCGTGGCAATGCCATATCTGGCGCACCAATCATTAATGGAATCATCCAATTAGCTAAACCAGTAAAGGCTGGCATCACCGCACCAAATACCATAATCAAACCATGAACGGTGGTCATTTGATTAAAAAAGTTAGGCTCAACTAATTGTAATCCGGGCTGAAATAACTCAGCACGAATAACCATCGCCATCGCTCCGCCAATAAAAAACATCGACAAACTAAACAGCAAATACAACGAACCAATGTCTTTATGGTTAGTGGTAAAGATCCACCGTTTAATTCCCTTTGGCGGATGATGTTCATGGTGATCAACGCTAGGTTGGTGAGGCGATATATCCGTCATGCTGGTCATTCCTTATCACTACAGTCCATTTTTAATTGCTTGAACATCGGCGGCTTGCACGGTTTCTCCGGTATTATTTCCCCAAGCATTACGTTCATAGGTAATCACGGCCGCTAATTCTTTAAGGCTTAATTGCGGGCCAAAAGCTTGCATCGCCGTCCCCGTACTGCCATGCACCACAATTTTGATATGTTCAATACGCTGCTGCGGATCAATCGATACCCCTTCAGCCGCTAATGCAGGAAAAGCCCCCGGAATCCCTTCACCATTGGCTTGATGACACATCGCACAACGGTTGTTATAGGTTTTTTCACCCAAAACCATTAATTCATCCATCGGCATGGTCATATCTAATAACCGCTGTTCTTGCTCACGTGCTTGACGTTGACTCGCTTGGGTTTGTTGCAGCCATTGGTCGTACTCTGGCTGTGTTTTTGCAATCACCACAATTGGCATAAAACCATGATCTTTACCACACAACTCCGCACACTGACCTCGATAAATGCCCGGTTCATCAATGCGTGTCCATGCTTCATTAATAAACCCCGGATTAGCATCTTTTTTAACGGCAAACGCAGGTACCCACCAAGAATGGATAACATCTTGTGACGTCACTAAAAAACGGATTTTTTTGTTAATCGGTACCACTAATGGATAGTCAACTTCTAACAGATAATTGGCTCTTTTCGGGCGTTGGTTATCAATTTGAGCAGCACTGGTCGCGAGATGAGAATAAAACTCAACGTCTTGATCAAAATAGCGGTAATGCCATTTCCATTGCGAGCCTGTCACTTGAATAGTGAGATCAGATTTAGAGGGGTCTTCCATTGCAAGTAAGGTTTTCGTAGCGGGAATAGCCATCGCAATTAAGATGATAAAGGGGATCAGCGTCCAAATAATTTCAACTTTGGTACTTTCATGAAAAGAGGCAGCAACAGCACCTTTTGATTTTCGATGGTGGAAAATAGACCAAAACATGGCCCCAAATACCACCACACCGATAGCAATACAGATATAAAGAATCGTCATATGTAAACCAAACACATCTTGGCTTATTGCGGTAACACCCCGCGTCATATTAAGTTGCATTGTTTCACCCAGCAATGGGGATGAAAATACAATTAATCCACTACTACCGATCAGTTTACGCACCATCGTCCTGACCTCCTTTGTCGGCGACATTCCACCTTCCACAGCACATGCAGCGACACTTTTATTCACCCGCAGCAAAGCTAAAATAACATTCCTCTATGTTTAACTTAGGCACTAAACAGCAATAGCGCAAAAAATCACCACAAATAATTACTAACAAATTAGTAGATAAGCCAATGATATTCGAGACATAATCGCCAAAAATCATTTTACGAAGCAAAAAAAAAGCGCAGCTTATGCGCTACGCTATTTGGTGTTGACTCAATCTGTCGTTAGCGGATAGTTACATCCAATCAGCGTTACGGATCACGCCAACAGCAATACCTTCAATGGTTAAGTTTTGATGCTCTAAATCAACCTTAATCGGCGAAAATTCTTCATTTTCAGCATGAAGTAATACTTTTGAGCCCTGCTTATCCAGTCGTTTAACCGTCACTTCGTCATCCACACGAGCAACAACAACTTGGCCATTATGTACATCTTGCGTTTTATGTACAGCGAGTAAATCACCGTCCATAATGCCGATGTTTTTCATGCTCATACCATTCACACGCAATAAGAAATCGGCGCGAGGTTTAAACAAGCTTGGATCAACCTCATAATGCGCTTCAACATGCTCTTGCGCTAAAATAGGTTCACCTGCAGCCACACGGCCAATTAAAGGTAACCCTTTTTCATCGGCAACATCATCCGCAATTAATAAGCGGATCCCGCGTGATGCGCCGGGAATAATTTCTAATACACCTTTACGAGCTAAGGCTTTTAAATGTTCTTCTGCTGCATTAGCAGAACGGAAACCAAGTTCACGTGCAATTTCAGCACGTGTTGGTGGCATTCCACAGTCATCAATCTTTGCTTTGATTAAATCAAAGACTTGTTGTTGTCGCGGCGTTAACGGCTTCATGAGTCACCTGTCTTTTTATACAGTTGCTGTGAGTATATCCAGTGTTCAAAGACAATAAAAGCCAATTGTTTACGAAAACAGCAATTTGAGTAGGAATTCAAAGCCATTCAGTCACTTGGATTGAAAAAATATAATGCTATTATTTGTGGCAATAATTCTAACAGAATCAATCATCTTTACTTAACTGGTCATGCCAGATCGATTTTTAATCCAAAAGTTGTCACAAAAATAAACCATGACTTAGTTAAAAAAGTGGTATTTTAACGTTTATTTACCGCATATCTCCTGCATGAAAGCTGCATTTTTCTGCTATTGTGCGGCGCATTAAGATTCAGAGGCTAATTATATCTATGTCAAGCGGGCAGAAAATCTATCAACAATTATTAAAATTGCCACTTTCTTTGTTGGTAAAACCTCATTCGATTCCATCTGATCCAGTTGCTGACCTAGAACTCGATTTAGCACGCCCAATCGTCTATATATTGCCGTACCGTTCTAATACTGATCTATTAACTCTACGTAGCAGTGCACTTGCATCAGGCTTACCAGACCCATTATCGCTATTAGAAATTAATGGCCAATCATTTCCACGCTTCGTTTGTGTTGCTGAAAATCCAAGTGTGTTTGGTAATAAAACCGGCTTACCACAAGATTCAATTACACTTTTTAGTGAGCTATTGGAATTACATAAACAAGACAGTGAATTAAATATTCAATTAATTCCAGCGTCTATTTTATGGGGTCGTGCTCCAGGTAAAGAATCAAAAAACAAACCTATTTTACGTCCTCTTAATGGTCCTAAAAAAACCTGGGCAATTGTCGGTCATGGTCGTGATTGTGTTGTCCGTCTAAGCACACCAGTGTCTCTTCGCTATATGGCAGATAACCACGGTACTGATGATGCGATTGCACAAAAATTAGCGCGCGTGGCAAAAATTCACTTTTCACGTCAATTACTCGCAACATCAGGCCCTCGATTGCCAGATCGTAAACAACTTTTCAAACGTTTATTAGCATCAAAAGCGATTGATAAGGTAGTACAAGAAGAAGCATTAAGCCGTCAAGTACCCGTTGAAAAAGTACGTCGTGAAGCGATTGCGATGATGGAAGAAATTGCGGCTGATTTTTCTTACCCATTAATTAAAAATGGTGAACGTTTCTTAGGTTGGCTATGGAATAAGCTTTATCAAGGGCTTAACATCACCAATGCGCAGCGAATTCGTCGGTTAGCACAAGATGGTCATGAAATTGTTTATGTCCCTTGCCACCGTAGCCATATGGATTACTTGTTACTGTCTTATGTACTGTACCAAGAAGGATTAGTACCACCGCATATTGCCGCTGGTATAAACCTTAACTTCTTCCCTGCCGGACCTATTTTCCGTCGAGGTGGTGCATTCTTTATTCGCCGTAGTTTTAAAGGTGATCGCCTTTATTCGACGGTTTTCCGCGAATATTTAGCCCAGTTATTTGCTAAAGGTTACTCGGTTGAGTATTTCAGTGAAGGCGGCCGTTCTCGTACTGGGCGTTTACTTCCCGCTAAAACAGGCATGTTATCAATGACCATCCAAGCGATGTTACGCGGCTTAAATCGCCCTGTGACCTTGGTACCGGTTTATATTGGTTACGAGCACGTAATGGAAGTGGGTACGTATGCCAAAGAGCTACAAGGCAAACGCAAAGAAAAAGAAAATGTCGGCCAAGTACTGCGTACTCTACGTAAATTACGTAATTTTGGTAAAGGCTACGTCAACTTTGGTGAGCCGTTATCACTCAATCAATATTTAAATGATAACGTGCCTGACTGGCACCAAGATATCAATCCAATAGAGCCGCAGCGTCCAAACTGGCTATCACCAGTGGTGAATGATTTAGCGGTTAAGATGATGACCCATATTAATGATGCAGCCGCCACTAACGCGCTAACATTATGTGCGCTAGCACTGTTGTCATCTCGCCAACGAGCATTAAGCCGTAGTTCATTAGAGCAGCAAATTGAATGTTATCTTGAACTGCTACGTAATGCACCGTACTCAAGTCATTGCACTACGCCAAAAGATAATGCCACTCAATTAGTTGATCATGCGATTACCATGGATAAATTCTTGGTTGAGCGTGACGTACTCGGTGAAATTATCTCACTGGATCGTGAGCAATCAATCTTAATGACTTACTATCGCAACAACATTATTCACTTGTTTGCGCTACCGTCACTAATTGCTCATATGGTGATACAACAACAATGCTTAACCCGAGCTGAAATCCATCAAAAAGTTGAATTATTGTATCCGTTCTTAAAAGCTGAATTGTTCTTACGTTTTGATGCAGAACAATTAACACTAGAAATTGATCGTCTAATCGCAGAGCTTGTTCGCCAGCGATTATTACTACTTAATGGTGACAGCATTGCGATTAATAATGCTCGAATTGGGCCATTACAACTGCTAGCTCGTACCATTACTGAAACCTTACAACGTTACGCCATTGCACTGACGCTACTCAACGCTGATCCGCAATTACCAAAAACCGATTTAGAACAACAGAGCCAAGTGCTTGCTCAGCGTTTAAGTCGCTTACATGGTATTAATGCTCCTGAGTTTTTCGATAAAGGCGTATTTAGTACATTAGTCAAAACGTTACGTAATGAAGGCTACCTTAATGATGAGTGTCATGCTGTGACACAACCGGTAGAGAAGCTGGCAGATTTATTGACGTCATTAGTTTCACCTGAAGTGAAATTAACCATTCAAGCTGTGATGCAGCCAGATGAAGAACCAACCAACGACTAACGGTTCGCCATAAAAAAAGCGCCTAACGGCGCTTTTTTTATGCTCCAAGATCATGGCTATTGATCGCTTATTGCCATAATACACTCAGGCTAATACCGATAAATATCACCATTCCGACGTAATTATTATTTAAAAATGCTTTAAAACATTGTTCACGTTGGCGGCCTTGAATCAGCATTTGTTGATAAACAAACAAAGCTGAAGCTAATAACAATGCCCAATAATAACCTTGATTTAATTGTAAAATACCACCGATAGCAATCAATAACATGATCGTTGCTAACTGTAATAAACCCACAATTAATTTATCAAACCGACCAAAAAGAATCGCGGTGGATTTAATTCCAACCTTGAGGTCATCATCACGATCAACCATCGCATACAGCGTATCGTAAGCAATGGTCCATAAAATATTGGCTGCAAATAATAACCATGCCACGGCAGGTAACGCACCCGATTGAGCAGCGTATGCCATCGGAATTGACCACCCAAATGCCGCCCCTAATACCAATTGTGGTAAATGAGTATAACGCTTCATAAATGGATAAGCCGCAGCCAGTATTACAGCGACTACCGACAACATAATGGTAAGGTTATTCATGGTGAGTACTAATAAAAACGACACTAACACCAATAAAATAAATAACCCTAACGCTTCACGTTCAGAGACTTTCCCTGATGGCATTGGACGATTAGCGGTACGCTTTACATGGCCATCAACATTGCGATCTGCAAAATCATTGATCACGCAACCCGCGGCGCGCATAAACACCACCCCCAGCACAAACACCACTAATACATCTAATTTAGGAAAACCATCCCCAGCTAAAAATAACGCCCACAAGGTTGGCCATAACAACAATAAACTGCCAATTGGGCGATCAAAACGGGCTAACTGCCAAAAAGCTCTGGCCTTGGTTATTTCTAACATCCTTTTTCCTTAGCATATACTGGCGATTCGGTTAAGAATAGCTCCGCCACCAGCATTGGCTTTTCATTGATCCATAATCGCGAACGTCGTGCCCATCGAGGCTGCTGTTGAGTGCCAAGATTGGCGACTTCCAAAGCGTCACGGCGTGAATTTCTATCATTAAAAACACGATAACCTAACGGTATATTGCCTAAATCGACAAGGTCTTGCTCTGCACCACTTAAGGTTGTCATTGGGATCAACGTTCGCGCAAATACCCATGGTTGTTGATCACCATAAAGCATCACTTCTCGTTCTAAACAATCACTGTCACCGACAAGCTGCCGTTCCATTACTGACAGATGGCTGTTGCTGATCATTGTCTGCGCTAACACCGTCACTGTAAAATGTTGACAATATTGTGCCAATCGACGTGACAATGATGCCGATTCTAGCAACCAGGCTCCATGTGATGTTTGTTCTAATGCCCATGATTGCACCGAGTACCATTTAGCACTTTGAATCAGGGGACTGTACAACTGCTTGAATTCCGACATTTTTTATACTACAAAATTAACAAACACGTGATCAAAACACTTGGTAGAAAGCGGTTAATTTATTACCATATTGATCTGCTATTGTAGCAAGAGGTAACGACTTCGAATATCGTTAACGCTAGTAGATTACACCTTGTTGCGTCTAAATGTCCCTAACTGCATGAGTATCATGATGAAAAAAACTGTTTTTGTAGTAAGTTTCTTGATGGCGATAACATTCCTTTCGCCAATCACTTATGCAAAACAGCCCGCAACTGAGTCGGCTCAGTCAGGTATTACTTATTACACCTTAACACCTGATATCATAACTAATTATGTTATTAATGGTACTCGTCTCGGGTATATTCGACTCCAAGTTGACTTAATGCTCACCGACAATAATCAACGGGCTAACATTGAACACCATGCGCCACTGATTCGCGATAGCATTATCAGCATTATTAACCAACAACCGGAACAACAAATAAAATCCTTAGCTGGACGTGAAAAAATTCGTCAGTTAAGTAAACAAAAAATTAATCAATTATTAGTTGTTGAAACGGGTCAGACCGCGGTCAATGAACTGTTGTTTACTAAGTACTTATACCAATAATTACCCATAAAAAAAGCGCCCAAAGGCGCTTTTTTTATAGCCGTTTTTTATAATAATGGCTATGCGGCGGCGATCACTGCTTGTGGTTGGTGCTCAGTAATATAATCACCAATCAATTGTTGTTGTAATGGCGTTAAATACAAACCTAATTTACTTCGACGCCATAGCGCATCAGTTGCGGTTTGTACAAACTCATACGCCATTAAATAATCCAGCTCACACTGATAAACCCCTTCACCGAAATGTTGTCCCATTTCAGCTTCAGTGGTGATTCCAGCAAATAACGTCTCTGCTCGAATACCATAATTATGTGCGATGCGCTGACAAGTAAACGTCGTTAACCATGGGTACTGTTGCTGCAACTGTGCGGCTAATTTATCACCATCAAAATTAGCACTGCCCCCTGGCAAATAACTGTCTTTAGTCCAAGATGGGCCCATTTGAGAATAAAATGGCGCTAACTTAGCTAACGCTGATTCTGCCAATTTTCGATAAGTAGTGAGCTTACCACCAAAAACCGACAGTAAAGGCGCTTCATCTGCTTGCTGCTCTAACTCTAAGGTATAATCACGTGTCACCGCTTGTGGGGAATCGGATTCATCATCACACAATGGTCGAACGCCACTCCAACTCCATACCACATCTTCTCGCTGGCATTGGTGCACAAAATGGTTGTTATACACCTTAAGTAAATAATCAATTTCTTGATCATCAATAGCGACATCACGTGGATCACCATGGTATTCAACATCGGTGGTACCTATCACCGAGAAGCGATCCAAGTATGGAATCACAAACACAATCCGGTTATCTTCATTTTGAAGAATATACGCTTGTGGTTGATCATGCACTCGTGGCACCACAATATGGGAGCCTTTAATTAACCGAATATTACGTGGCGAAATCAAATCAGTGCTGTGATCATAAAACGATTTCACCCAAGGTCCGGTCGCATTCACCAACCCATGCGCATAACGTTGAAAAACCTCACCCGACAACTGATCTTTAATGGTGACACGCCACAAATCCCCTTCTCGAACGGCTTGTTCTACTCGACAGCGATTGCGTACTTCAGCGCCTTTTTGGTCAGCTTCCATCGCATTTAAAATCACCAGTCGCGCATCATCAACCCAGCAATCAGAGTATTCAAAACCTTGTTTAATCGAGGGTACTAATACTGATTCAGCACCAAATGATAACCCTTTACTGGCAGGGAGAGTGGTGCGTTTTCCTAGGTGATCATATAAGAATAATCCAGCACGAATCATCCATGCGGGACGTAAATGCGGTTGATGTGGCAATCGAAAACGCATGGGTTTGGCAATATGGGGCGCTTTTTTAAGTAGCACTTCCCGCTCAGCTAAGGCTTCTGCTACTAATCGAAATTCATAATGCTCAAGGTAACGTAAGCCACCATGAATTAACTTAGAGCTTGCTGATGAGGTCGCAGAAGCAAAATCATCTGCCTCATAAAGACCGACACTCAACCCGCGACCTGCGGCATCAGCAGCAATGCCAGTACCATTAATGCCGCCACCAATCACTATTAAATCTAACGTTTGACTATTTTCGAGGCCGCTTAATGCTACTGTCATAATATTCACACCTATTCAATCAAACATAACAAAACGAACTATAAATGTTCGTTCGAAAGTAATTAATTTGATAATAGCGTATATATTGATCTAATCCAGCCTTAGTTAATATTGTTGTGACATAAGTTTGATCATTAGCGCAAATTTGATGTTTATCGCTATTTGGGCAAAAAAAACGGGCTTCTTTAATAGAAGCCCGTTAGTGCAGTCTTTATTTATCGCGGTAAGCGTTTACACCACCACTTCAAAATGGATCTCATTTTCCTGCAACCGTTCAACAAGGCTGACAGGAGGAAGTTGGTCAGTAAACAGCATATTAACTTGGCTAATATCGCCTAAATTCACCATCGCATTACGACCAAATTTAGTATGATCAACACCTAACATCACACAGCGACTATTTTCAATGATCGCTTGCTTAACGCGAACTTCATGGTAATCAAAATCTAATAATGAACCATCAAGATCAATACCACTGATACCTAGAATGCCAAAATCTAACCGAAATTGTGACACAAAATCGAGAGTTGCTTCACCGACAATACCACCATCACGATTACGTACCTCACCGCCGGCTAAAATAACGCGAAAGTCTTCCTTCGCCATCAATAAACTGGCGACATTCAAGTTATTGGTGACAATCCGTAAATCCTTATGATTCATTAACGCGCGAGCCACTGCTTCTGGAGTGGTACCAATATCAATGAATAAGGTTGCGCCATCTGGAATATGACTCACCAATGCTTGAGCAATACGATCTTTTTGCTCTAATTGTAATACCTGACGGGTGGTATAAGCAGTATTCACTGAACTGGAAGGAACCGTTGCACCACCATGATGACGGCGAATTTTATTTTCATCAGCCAATTCATTAAGATCACGACGAATAGTTTGTGGGCTTACATTAAAACGTGCCACAAGATCATCCGTACTGACGTATCCCTGACTCATAACTAAATCAATAATTTCTTGATGACGTTTACTTTGCTTCACGGCTGAGAAAGCTCCTATCTATACCTGCCATATTCAGCAATGAAAGGTAATAAAAACAAGGCTTCGCCAATGCGAAGCCTTTTTATATTACCTACAGCTCAACTAAGAAGCCAAATTTAATCACCCATTTTGCTGTTGTAACTCAAGTTGTTGCTGTTTATAGGCCTTCTTTTCACCAATCATAGTGATAATAAAGAAGAAAATAGCAAGCACACACGAGGCCGTTAGAACAATAAAGCCACCATCCCAACCAAAATGATCAACGGTATAACCAAGCAATGCGTTTGCAGCAACCGCCCCCCCTAAATAACCAAATAGCCCGGTTAATCCAGCGGCGGTTCCTGCGGCCTTTTTAGGTGCCAGTTCTAACGCATACAAACCAATTAACATTACTGGGCCATAAATAAGGAAACCAATCGCAACCAATGCCATCATATCGACACTTGGATTACCCGGAGGATTCAACCAGTAGACCAATACCGCAACGGTCACTAGGGCCATAAATAAAATTCCGGCAGGCGCACGACGACCTTTAAACAGCTTATCAGATATCCAACCACATAATAATGTGCCCGGGATCCCTGCCCACTCATAAAGGAAATAGGCCCATGATGATTTATCTACGGTAAAACCTTTAGCTTCGCCTAAATACACGGGAGCCCAATCTAAAACACCATAGCGAATCAAATAAACAAACGCGTTCGCAATCGCAATGAACCACAATAATTTATTATTAAAGATATATTTAAAGAAAATTTCTTTCGCCGTCATCTCTTGTTCAAACGACTTATCATAACTTTCAGGATAATCATCTTTGTATTCTTCAATCGGTGGTAAACCACAAGATTGCGGAGTGTCACGCATCACTAAGATGGTAAACCCAGCCACCAGCAGCGCAAAGAAAGCCGGAACATAGAAAGCAGAACGCCAATCATCATTAAACGCCCATAAACCAAATATAAATAATGGACCAATTAAACCGCCACCAACGTTATGGGCCACATTCCATACCGAAACCAATCCACCTCTTTCTTTATGTGACCACCAGTGAACCATGGTTCGCCCACACGCTGGCCATCCCATCCCTTGAAACCAGCCATTTAAAAATAACAGCACAAACATCGCTGTAATGCTGCCTGTCGCCCATGGCATAAAACCAAAGCACAGCATCACTATCGATGACAATATCAATCCTGAGGCTAAAAAGAAGCGAGGATTGGATCGATCCGATACATTCCCCATTAAAAATTTAGATAAGCCATAAGCAATTGATACTGCCGCTAACGCAACCCCTAATTCACCGCGACTATAGCCATATTCTTCAATCAAATAGGGCATTGCTAGCGAAAAGTTTTTACGCACTAAATAGTAACCGGCATAACCAAAAAAAATACCAACAAACAATTGCCACCGTAACCGCTTATAGACCGGATCAATACTGCCATCAGGCAAGCGCTGTTTATGCGCTACGGGGGTAAATAAACCAAACATAGATGTTCCTTTCTGTTATCTCACTACTGTAGGGCAGCGTGTGCCGTTGACGTATATCAATACGTTGCTGGCATCTTATGGGGATTGTTTTTGGATTTAACACTACAAACAATCGTTTTATTTTCGATATCGATCAAAACAACACGAATTATTGCGCGAATGGTTGATTAAAAATGTGAAAACAGTCAAAGACAGACAGATAAATATGAATAGATATGAAAATAACGCGGGTTTATATCAACATTGGACTCACTATCAAATAATCAACAGCTTTAGTTAATATCAATATAATAATCACTACCACAGTGATATTAGTAGGCTTAACATCACCGTGGTAGTTGCAGGGGAAACAAGCACAAAGCTAGTGTTTAGAACGCAGTAATTTAGCATCCACGAAAGCAATCGCACAGCCAGTTAATAGTCCCATTAGATGAGCCATATTGGCAATTGCAATCCCAGCCGGTTCAGCAAAACCAATAACAAGCCACACCAACATAAACACCACGTAAGAGCGAGCAATCACTAACCCACGCTGTGGTGCAAGCCAACCCATCCACCAGATATAACCTAATAAGGCATAAACGACTCCAGATAAGCCACCAAAATTAGGTCCATCCAACCAGAATTGACCAAAACCTGAAATCAATGATGAGATCAAAAATAACTGGACGAGTTTTGCAGAGCCACTATGGCGTTCAATCTGCCCACCTAAAAGCCACCACCACAAACAGTTAAAAATCACATGCAGCGCTGAGAAATGGAGCAAGGCATGACTAAAATAACGCCACAGCTGCCATTGATCGCCATTCATAAATGGGAAATGGAACCAATTAAATAACAGTGATTCAAACCCTAATAACCACAATCCGTAAATAACCAGTGATGCCACCATCACCAATAAGGTAAATGGACCCGCTTGCGCTTTGACCATCGACACTAAACTAGGGCTGGAATAATCAAATTTTGCAGTACGGCTTTCTGCAACTTGCCATGATGCTTCTTGATATTTACTATCATTGGGATTAGCAATAAATGCCTTTAATTCAGCTTCGGCTTCTATCAGATATTGGCTATCAGATAACCATAGTGCGAACTTCCCTTCAGGCTCTGGCGCTAAAGTCAGTTCAATACCTCGCGAAGCCATATAATCAATAAATGCTTGCGCATGACGAGGGTTATAAAATTCAGCTAAGCGATGCATAGTTATCACTCTAATGGGTAGGACATAAATAAGTAGTAAAAACGGCAACGTGTAACTTAAATACACGTAACATCTGCCAATTTATTCTTATTTTATCAATGGCAAACTTAACTAAGCTTGTACCATAGGTAAGGCTTCACGACGCCAAGCTTCAAAACCACCATCAATGCTATACACCTGCTCATACCCCTGATTAGCTAAATATTGCGCGGCGCCTTGACTGCTGACACCGTGATAGCACATCACTAACAATGGTTGTTCAAAATCAACTTCATCCATCAATGTTACCATTGTATCGTTAGTAAGGTGAAAGGCTGCTTGAGCATGCGCTAGTGCATAAGACTGGGGATCGCGAATATCAACCAATACGGCTTGTGGTTGTTGTAATAATTGCAGGGCATCTTGTACTGAAATATGTTGAAACTGTTCCATGGGTCTTCCTTTTAAGAGTGACAATATCGTGAATAGCAATGGCTGAAATGCTATTTATGATCACGATCGATGCTATCGAAATGAGATCGACAACACACGATCCTGACAATTGATCTGCTCAAAACGGCAGTTAATGACTATTGTACCTCAGCTTAACTGCGGTATCTCCCACCAAAAAATAAGGTTTTATCCACATAATAACCATCCGTAACAACAATAACAGTTCAATACCAACAAGGGGTTATTGCTGATTATAATTACCAACCGCACACAAAGTAACCACCTGTGGAAAAATCTGTGGATTGCGTTGATAATGTGGTTTGCTATAAAAAGATCCACTATATGTAGATCGGATCCTACTATAAGCTGTGGATAAGTCAGCTAAGCATACACACAACTATTCACAAATGTGACCTATGACACATAAAATCAGGTAGATAACCGCAGCTGATCAAGTCACGATTATCCACCGCCAATTAAGGCGATCAACAGCTACAAAAAAACCGACACTAAGGTCGGTTTTTATTGCATCGATTAATGACACTTATTAGTAAAAATCACCAACGGCATCTTTAAGCTTCTTCATGGCATTTTTTTCTAGCTGACGAATACGCTCAGCAGAAACGCCATAACTATCAGCTAAATCTTGTAGCGTCGACTTTTGATCGTCAAGCCAGCGCGAACGAACAATGTGCTGACTTCGTTCATCAAGACTGGCTAATGCTTGTGATAAGCGATTATTGGCATGATTTTCCCAATTACTTTCTTCATAACTCAAGGCAACATCTGAGCCTTTATCTTCAAGGAAATAAGCGGGAGCCATCGGCGTTGAGTCACGTTCATCGTCATCATTTTGCATTTCAAACGTCGGATCTTGTGCCGCTAAACGTGATTCCATCTCACGTACTTCAGCCGGCTCTACACCGAGCTGTTCAGCGACCATATTGACTTCATCATTATTAAACCAACCTAAACGCTTCTTTGATTTACGTAAATTAAAAAATAATTTCCGTTGCGCTTTGGTGGTAGCAACTTTAACGATACGCCAATTACGTAGTACATATTCATGGATCTCAGCTTTGATCCAATGTACCGCAAACGACACCAATCGAACGCCGACTTCAGGATTAAAGCGTTTAACCGCCTTCATCAAGCCAATGTTGCCTTCTTGAATTAAATCAGCAATAGGTAAGCCATAGCCAGAGTATCCACGCGCAATATGCACTACGAATCGCAAATGGGACATCACTAATGCTTTAGCTGCGTTAATGTCACCGTCATAGTGTAAAGCTTCAGCGAGCTCTTTCTCACGCTCAGGCGTTAGCATTGGATAACGGTTTACAGTCTGAATATAACTTTCAAGACTATCCGCCGAAACTAGAACTAATTTCGACATCTCATTTGACATTCGAAAACCTCGTGTAATTTTTGTGCGATCACAACGGTTATTGAGCATATGCTAACGTTGTGTGAACCGACAATGATGCCTGTAAACATAGTTAAAATGCAAGCCGTAGCGCAAATATATATGCTTATAAGCAACATTTTTTCTTATCGTGTTGTTTTAAAATCCTTAACAACAGCGCTTATACCGGGTTAATTTCACGCAAATGACGCCCAGCTGCTAAACGAGCAGCCATCAGACCAAGGAAGGTGGCGACCATTATCATGATCAAGCTTTCATCCCAACTAAGTCCCAACATTCTAAAATTACTGCCATATAAATTAGATAGCTGTGCAACAGCATCACCTAATAATAAACTCACTCCTTGGGTTAACCCCCATGCAATTAATGCGGCAATCAAGCCATACCACACCCCGACATACAGATAAGGGCGTAGAATATAACTATTGGTTGCACCCACCATTTTCATGACTTGGATTTCATCTTTATGGCTAAGCACCTGTAAACGCAGCGTGTTACCAACAATTAAGAACACTGCAAATAACATTAAGCCTGACATTAATAACGCTAATGCAATCGCTAACTGTTGAATAGCGGCTAAGCGCTGTAGCCAGTCACGATCTAAACGCACTTCTGCAACGTGATTTTGCTGGCCTAATTTTGAAGCTAATTCATTGGCTTTAGCCGTTGTCTGCCAATCACTTTTCGGCTCAACAATCACTACCGCGGGTAAAGGATTATTTTGCTCGTCAAACAAACTGAGGGCTTTATCAAAGCCACCATTTTGGCGGAACTGTTCTAATCCTTGATCGGCAGTAATATATTTAACGCTATTAACTTGTGACCAGTTTTTAATTTTATCAGCCAGAGCCTGACCATCGTCATTAGTCGTATCATGCTGTAAATACAAAGTTATTTGACTTGGGTTTTGCCATGCGTCAGCAACTGCTGTAATATTTTTTGCCATTAAATAAAAAGTACATGGCAAGGTTAATGCGACAGCTAACACCGCAAGGGTTAAAAAATTCCCCAATGGACGGCGAAACATGTCTTTTAATGCAGAGCTTGCTTGTTGGCGATGAATTGCAAAAAAACCAATAGATTTACGCGCCATGTGCAAGCTCCCTTAAATTACCTTTATGTAGATCTAAACGACGATAATCACGGCTAGCAAGCAATGAGGTATCATGCGTTGCCATCAATACGGTGACACCAACGCGATTAAATTCTTCAAATAATCGCAACACTTGTTGTGATAATTCTGCATCCAAGTTACCCGTTGGTTCATCAGCCAACAGTAACATTGGTTTGTTAACAACAGCACGCGCAATACCCACGCGCTGTTGCTCACCACCAGATAATTGGATAGGCAAACATTTCGCCTTATCCAATAATCCAACTTTATCCAACGCTGCGCTCACACGACGTTTGATATCATGTTCATTCATTTGCTCAACCCGTAATGGCAACGCAATATTATCGAAAACACTGCGATCCATTAAAAGCTTATGATCTTGAAAAATAATACCAATATTGCGGCGCAAAAATGGGATTTGCTTATTTGGCAATCGAGTGATGTCGTGACCATTGAACCAGATCTTGCCGTCACTTGGACGCTCAAGGGCACAAATTAACTTCAGCAGGGTACTTTTACCGGCCCCAGAGTGACCCGTTAGAAAAGCCATATCTGCTGGTTTAAGGTGAAAATCTACTTTTTGTAGGGCTTGCCTACCACCACGATAAGCTTTACTTACCTGCTGAAATCGAATCACTTTATTATTCCTCGTTGCTAAATAACGCTTCTATAAACTCATCGGCCGCAAACGGTCGTAAATCATCAATCCCTTCACCAATACCAATATAACGAATCGGAATATTAAATTGATCAGCAATTGCAAAAATAACACCACCTTTAGCAGTACCATCTAATTTAGTAATAGTGATCCCCGATACTGGCGCCACTTCACTAAATAATTTGGCCTGACTAATGGCATTTTGACCTGTACCAGCATCTAATGTCAGCATAATTTCATGCGGTGCTTCGATATCAACCTTCTGCATTACTCGCACAATTTTACGCAACTCTTCCATTAAGTTGCCTTTGTTTTGCAAACGCCCTGCGGTATCAGCAATAACAACATCAATGTTTTTCGCTTTAGCGGATTCAATCGCATCAAAGATCACTGACGCACTATCGGCACCGGTATGTTGAGCAATCACGGGAACATGATTACGCTCACCCCAAACTTGTAACTGCTCAACGGCAGCTGCACGGAAAGTATCACCTGCCGCCAACATTACCGATTTGCCTTCCGCTTGGAATTGCTTGGCTAATTTACCAATAGTGGTCGTTTTACCGACACCATTTACGCCAACCATTAAAATAACATACGGCTTTTTGGTCATATCAACCACTAATGGTTGCTCAACCTTTGCCAGCATTTCACCCAACTCATCTTTTAATAAACCGTATAATGCTTCACCATCATGCAATTCACTACGAGACGCTTTATCTGTCAGGTTATTAATGATCTTTAATGTGGTATCCATCCCCACATCAGCAATTAATAATTGCTCTTCTAGTTCTTCAAATAACTCATCATCAATTTGTTTGCCACGGAACAAACCAAAGAAACCAGCACCAAAGTTGGTTTTTGTGCGTTTTAAACCACGCATTAAACGGCTAAAAAAGCCTTCTGATTTTGGTTTTTCTTGTTCAACAGCAGTGGTAACCACAGCCACATCAGTATCATCTGTCGTGGTAATTGTCTCACTACCACTTACCTCTTCAGCGGTTTCCTCTACTGATGTTAGTAATAACTCACTATCATCATTAGGTTCATCAGCTAAAGGTTTTTTGGTATTGGCTGCGATTACATTTTCATCATCAATGACACTGTCTGTTACTAAGGTGTCTTTTTGATGATCATTTTCTTGCAACGTTGCAGCCAATTGGCGATCATTCGTTTCAGCTACTAATTCTGATTCGATGGGTGTTTCTAGCTCAAGTTCATGATTATGACTGGCTTTCAACGGCTCATCGTCAGAGGAATGTGTTGATTGTTGGCTATCAACCGAGCCATCAACTACTGATTGATCAGTAGCTTGTTCCTTTGGTGCGTCGTTATCTTCAGAGCTAAATCCTAGCCATGAAAATAATCCGCGTTTCTTTTTTTCTGCCATTGGCAAATCCTAGCGCTTGATTGGTACAATTTACGGCCTAAAAACAGGTGTATACTATCATTTTCTTAACGGTCAAAAAAATCTATGACGCAGCGAAGACAGCAAACAACTCGCAAAACACAAAATAATCGTCCTGGTGGGTTCGTTAGAATCATCAGCGGACAATGGCGTGGACGCAAATTACCCGTTCATGATGTCGAAGGACTCCGTCCAACCACTGACCGTGTCAAAGAAACACTTTTCAACTGGTTAGCGCAAGACATTTATCAATCTAAATGCCTTGACCTCTTTACTGGTAGTGGTGGTTTAAGTTTTGAAGCACTTTCTCGTGGTGCAGAAAGCGTTACGATGCTTGAGCTTGATAAAAAAGCCGCCGCACAACTTGAAATCAACCTCAACACAGTAAAAGCGACCAATGCCACCGTAGTAAATGGCGACAGTTTACGCTTTTTGTCACAAACAGGTACGCCACACGATATTATTTTTATCGATCCACCGTTTAGAAAAGATCTTATTCAGGATGTTATCACAGCGTTAGAAAATAATGGCTGGTTAACACCACATGCAATGATTTATATTGAAGCAGAAAAGGAATTAGGTCAGTTGGCAATCCCTAGCCACTGGCATTTACATCGCGAAAAAAACGCAGGCCAAGTGTGCTACCGTTTATTTGCTAGAGAGGAACCATGAAAGCACTGATCATTACTGCCAAAATAGCGATAGCCTTAGTATGGCTGATATTATTTATTAACATCGTCCACCCTTTCCCTGGGGTTTCTGCAATAGCACTTTATATCATGACCGCATTTTTATTCATGATGCACGGTTTGCAAATGCTGATTTTCGTTGGTGCGTTTGGTGATAAAATCAATATGTCTCGTTGGGAGCATTGGTCAATTTTAATTTTTGGTATCTTCGCGCTGCTTGATATTCGTCGCAAGCACATGATGTAATATCCATTGAGCGGGCAACATCACTGGTGCTCGCTTTTATTTCTTTTATTCCAAACACTGACGCATTATTCTTCACGATCATGCTGACAATGCCAACATAATTCAAATTGCCCCTGATTCACTTCACCACAATGACCACAATACCAATCAAGATAATCGTTACGTAAATAATTACCAATCACCACTAACGCTTGTTGCCATTGAGACCCGATCACCCATAACTGCACCTCAACCACACTCATCGGTAACTCTCCTGCTGCCGCGGCCAATGCTTCCCCAGTCAACCGTACTGATATCCCTGTGTTTTCTAACAATCCTTTTAAACTATGTGCTTCTAAACTATTGCCTGCGCTATATACACATTGCCATTGTTGATCCGTCATACTCCTGCTCCAATAAACGGACTAATCATCATTTAAAGATAGCAATAGATAATCAAATCTCTGTCTCTAATATTAAACCCATTTTATGATGTCAGTAGCCAAATCACTACGTAAAGTAAATAAAACAACCTCACCAAAACACATCAAAACCCCAAAAACAACCAATATAAAAATAAAAACCCACTCAAAAAAAGCAATAAAATACAAAAGGTTATTTTTTAAATATCACAAAAAAAACAAAAATAATATATAAAACCAACCAACATTGAATAAACAGATAAAAACAACGTATTAAATATTTAAAAATAATGAAAAACCAACAACTTAGCTGTTTTTCATACAAAACCTATAACCCCCAAAAATGATAAATTTAAAAAACAACACCAAAACAGCATTACAGTTAAATATCTCCATTTTTTGCGTATTTATAACAAAAATCATTAAGAGTGATAATCAACCCTCACAATAAAACAAAAAACCGCATTAAAAACAACGAGTAAACCAAATAAGGAAAGCAAATAACACTAATTAACATAAAAATAACACCAAAGAAAACACTGTTTTAATGGTGATAAAAGGCTTTTATTGTCACTCTAAAATGTTTTTATCCAAGATAATCACCACTCATCCTTGTCAAAACGGTTAAAAACATGTTATCTTTGTTGTCAAGATAAAAAACACACCACCTCCAAGGATTGAAAACATGCTGACACATTCACAAAAACAAGGCCTTGTAATGATTGCTGTTGTTGTTGGTCTAATGACACTACCTATTATTTACTAAGCCTCATTCAAGAAACAAAAAAATAGCGCCTAATGGCGCCATTTTTTTATCTATACCCTGAATATTCAGCATTGTTATAACGTAATGTGCTGCCAATGATAAAAATAGAACCCCAACGCCGCTAACGTAATCCCACCCAAAAGCAAAACAGCAGCTCCCCACACTAAGCGACTACTGCGTGGCATTAATTCCATTTCACACTCAGAACATAAATCCATAAACAATTGATAATTCTCAGTATCAAAGCCATCTTCCGTCATTAACTTCTGATGTATTACATTGATTTTATTTAATTTACTAGAGATTTCATCAGGAAAGCGATTATCACAACTCTCAACTAATTGAGTTAAGTCAGAGCCTTTCGCGTGATAATGTTGGCGTAATAAGTCTTCTAACCGACGTGATCTCTCAATGACTTGTTCAATATCCATCATCACCTCCCTAAATATTCAATTATGATTACCTTACCTAAGCTACCCATTCAACATAGTGTTTTAGTAAAATAATTGTATTCAGATCACGATTTTATTATCCATAGTTAGGTATGTATAAATTTGCTGTGAATAATATCGCTGTATTTATTTAATATAGCTGATTAACGACCAAGGAGCTTGGAGATGCCGACATGGATTATTGTCGTACTATGCCTACTATTACTACTGGCATTAACCTATTTTATCTATAACTATCGCCGTCATATCTTAGGTATTGATGCACCAGAAAAAAAGATTGAAGTTCAGATTTTAGATAAACAAAGTAACCGTATTATTGGTGCCCAACCAGGAGAGGAAGATGAAGAATATTGGTTTTATGTACAACCGTTAACAGGGGGGCCTAAACGTGAATTCATGATTGGCATTCATTATTACCATGCGCTTAATCCTGGGGACATCGGCACCATGACCTACCGTGGCCAACAATTCATTCATTTCGCGTTACAACGCCAATAAATATCGCACTGTTTGCTCATTGTCTAATGAGCAAACAGATGATAAATGCGGTTATGGCACCAACCACGCCGTATAACGATGACGACTCAACAACCAACTGGTCGCTAAAGCTAAACTCGCAGCAATTAATGTCCATACTGGAATCGCAATTAATGGATTGGCAAAATAAAGATCATATTGACGTAATGGCCACAAAAAGATCGGATGGATCAAATACACACCAAGGCTATATTTACTTAACCAGCCTAATTTAGTCTGAGTCGACGCACTAAACTTATTACTCACCGCTCGACAAAGTAAGAATACCGTTGCTGCAACCACCGCTGTATTCAAGGTTTTATATGACATCCAGCGAGCGACTTTATATTCATCAGCAGCAAAACTATGACTGATCACATTATAGTCAGTTACGACAACCGCAATCAGTGCTAATGGCAATAACACCTTTAAACTTGGCCAACGGTATTGATACAGGCAATAACCAAGTAATAAATAGCCGCTATATAATAAATAGGTTTCACTCCATAAACCGTCAATATAAAACAGATATAAACCGGTGATCAGCAGCCATACCATAATGACCCCCTTCACTTGTCCTGGTTCTGCTTTTTGTACCCACCACTGAATAACCGGAATAACCAAATAAAGCGGAATGAAATAATAGAAAAAACCAAGATGATAATAGGTTTCATGGGTCGGTAGTTTTTTCAGTACCGACCAACTTAATGCGCTATCAAAACCATTAACCGTTAGACCAGAGAAGAAGGCATAGAACACCGACCATACTAAAAAGGGAATCAGTACTTTGCCAAACCGACGTTTAATATAGTAGACGGGATCAAAAGAACGTTGATCACTAAGCATAAGAGCACCAGTGATCATAATAAACACCGGTACAGCCCAGCGACTAAGGCTATTAAACGTAATTGCACTCATCCACTGCCAATCGGGTATCTGACCAATTTGATCTCGATAGGGGCCAAGGACATGGATCACGACAACTGCCAAGGCAGCAACCACTCGCAGTAAATCAAAAAATCCTATTTTTTCTCTCACCAATGGCCCCTTATATAAAAAGCAGATACAAAAAAGCAGAGCCATAATCATTTACGGCTCTGCTTTGAATATAGCAGTCACTTAGCAGCAAGTATCTATCACAGTGATGAATTAACCGATAACTCACTCATTGTTGACAGCAATTTTACCTGATAGTTAAGGCTGTTGACGTGTGGCAGCTAATACAATTTCACGCACACATAAATTTTGAGGCTGGTTATAAGCATAGCTAATCGCGTTGGCAATATCTTGCGGTGCAATTACACCCCCCATGCCTTGTTTCCATTCTTGGTAGCCTGCTTTAATCGCATCACTACTAGTATGGCTTAATAACTCAGTTTCAACAGCGCCAGGGGCAATAGTAATAAAGCGCACATTATCATCTGCCACTTCTTCACGAATATTTTCAGTGATAGCGTGTACCGCAAATTTAGTACCGCAATAAGCTGCATGATTAGGGAATGTTTTACGACCAGCGATTGAGCTGATATTAATAACAGTACCTGTTTTACGTGCTTTCATGCCCGCAAGAACCACATGAATACCGTTTAGCATCCCCATTACATTGACATTAAACATGGTTTGCCATTCGGTAGGATCCTGCTCATCAGCAAGACCAAGTAGCATCATACCAGCATTATTAATTAAGCAATCTACTGGGCCAAATTTTTGCTCAGCTTCAGCAACTGCCGCCGCAATTGCTTTAACATCCGTTACATCTACTTTGCGGCACAATGTATTAGGTAGGTTTAGTGCTTCCATCGCTTCAACACGACGTGCTAAAAGTAATAGCGGATACCCTTCCGCAGCTAATTTACGCGCAGTAGCTTCACCAATACCTGAACTTGCACCCGTGATCACAACTAAAGATTTCGACATGTTTTTTTTCCTCTAGAATAAACCGCACTATTGATGCAGCCAGCTAAGATGCTGTTGATGGCAATAACTATAGAACGAATTACCACAGCTGAAAAATATCTATTTCCTTGGTTTATCATCAACAAAAACTATGGATAACAACAAACCGTCATAAGTTTCAGCAATGTGATAGGCTAACAAGGTCTTTTTCAATCGAGTATTAACGGATGGATTTACGCTTATTACGATTTTTTATTGCTGTTTATGAAGAAAAAAATATCACCTTAGCCGCAGAACGATGCTGTGTGTCTCAACCATCAATATCGAGTGGCATCAAGCAATTAGAGCAAGAGTTAGCGACTCAGCTTTTTATTCGTCATAAAAAAGGGGTTAACCTTACCGATGAAGCACACTACCTTTATCCATTAGCGATTCGATTGTTAAATGACGTTAATACCCTGCCGCAACTCTTTCAGCAACGTACTGAACGTTTACCGCTAACACTAGCTAATTTTGCCGATCTTAGCCAAAGTCAGTTAGCGATTGTATTAGCACAACTGCACCAGCAAATTCCTAATCTTTTAATTGAATTAGTCGATCATGATAAAAAAGCCGATGCGCGATTAACACTAGACATGTTCAAAGCTGAAGATGAGATTTTTCTGCCATTATGGGATGAAGATTATGTGCTGTGTATGTTGCCCGATCACCCACTAGCAAGCCTAACTAGCGTATCGCCACAGCAATTACACCAACATGATTTTATTGAATGTCCGCCGTGTGAGGCTCACCAACAAACCATAGGCTTACTGGCATGTGATGGTCTATCGGTTAATTTAGTGGCAAAAGCTGAACATAAAACCCAAGTAATGCATTTAGTACAAGCTGGATTAGGGATCTCTTTTCTACCAACGGGTGTCCTAGAAAGTGCGACCCAATTGGTTACTGTTCCTCTAGAAGGTCCACGTATGTTCCGTCGCTTAGGGTTATGCTATCCCGCCACTAAAACGTTAAATCCAGCGTTAGCAGCTTGCATTAAAGTATTAAGTCAACAGGTTGCAATTGACCATCAATCCAATGGTTAAGTTTTACCTATCACAGCAATAAGAAAAATCGAATTTTTTATTGCTGTAAATCTGTTTATTCTGAAATTAGAGCAAAGTCAGTTAAATAGATTAAAATAAATAGGTTATGCAATGAATACAATCCAACCCACTTCCCATGCCTTGGTTGTCGAAGGTGGTGCAATGCGTGGCATTTTTGCTAGCGGTGTACTTGATGCATTCCTTGAAAATAACTATTTACCGTTTGATTTTGCTATTGGCGTCTCAGCCGGAGCGACAAATTTAATTGGGTATTTAAGTGGTAATTACGGCCGTAGCCATAAGATCATTACTCAATATTCTCGTGATCCCCAATTTATTAATTTTTCTCGTTTTACCCATGGCGGTCATTTAACCGATATTGACTGGTTATGGCGCACAACTTCACGTTATTTACCGTTAAACCTACTCAAATATGAACAACGTCAAATTCCCCTTTATGCGACCACAACCAATCTAGAAACAGGTGCCGCTGAATATATTAAGGTAACGCGGCATAATATTATGCCGCTAATGGAAGCAACCTGCGCCCTACCCGTCGCTTATCGTCATAATCCAACCATTGATGGCGTTGCAATGAGTGATGGCGGTATTGGCGATTCAATTCCAGTTATTGAAGCGTATCGTCGTGGAGCACGTAAGATCACGGTAATTTTATCAAAACCACTAGGGTTTCATAAACACGACACCAAATTACCATGGCTAATCAAATCAATGTTTCATGATCACCCAGCCTTTGCAGAAGCCGTGATGACGCGTCCTAGCCGTTATAATGCAGCGCTTGATTTCATTAATCATCCGCCAGCAGATTGCACCATTACCGTTATTGCCCCTAATCACAATTTCCATGTTGGCCGCCTAACTCGCAACCTCAATAAATTAGAACAAGGTTACTTACAAGGAAAACAAGCAGGCCATCATGTCTGTGGCATTATTCCTTGTGAAGGTGATCATTGCGATCCTGAACCGTTAGTTGCCTAAGCCATCGTGCATTCATAGATTAAATCTATCATTACAATAGATAGCAACAGTTATATCTATCAAGACTATTTACCTATACTAACTTCATCAAAACAAAACCTGCTTTTGTTTTTAACCATTTTATGAGGAATGTACCATGGCTCACCAAACCAATTTAATCGGTCTTGACAGTGATAAAGCCCAAGCGCTGGCTGCTGACCTCAATCAACTGCTTTCTAACTACCAAGTATTTTATATGAATACTCGAGGTTACCATTGGAATATCAAAGGCCAACAATTTTTCGAATTGCATTTGAAATTTGAAGAAATTTATACTGATTTGCAAATCAAAATTGATGAATTAGCAGAACGTATTTTAACCCTTGGTTACACACCCGATCACAGCTTCAGTCGTTATTTAACGGCAAGTGACATCAAAGAACACCAAAATGTCAGTGATGGTCAGCAAGGAGTGCAAGGCTTAGTCGATGGATTCAGCATTCTACTTGGTCAACAACGTCGCATTCTTACGGCGGCAGGCGATGCAAGTGATGAAGGAACAGCGGCATTGATGGGCGATTATATTCGCGAGCAAGAAAAATTATTGTGGATGCTTAACGCTTATCTGCAATAACTAAAATTAACACTACAAAATGTTAGTAAACTAGTCACTGGCTAACATTTAAAAATATACGAGTGTCATACCCGTGTATTTCTATCCAAGGCGATCCGCCTGACTAACGCAATACATTATATGGTTCTTTTGGGGTCTTTACGGCCCCGTTTTTTTTATTCATTTGAATAATCAAGTTGAGTACATTTTTCTGCCCATGCAACGGCTTGTAAATAACTCTCTTGTACTTGCTGTTCTGATACTCCTAACTCACCAGCGGCTAATGTCACTTGCTGCCAATCCGCTTTATCAAAAGCATCAACAACATTAAGCACCATCCCTAAGTCTCCTTGGCGATGTAATAATGCCAGTTTAATATGTGGCTGCAGTTTTAATAACACCAATAATTCAGCTAACGAGCTATCTAATAACGCATCCAACAATGAGAACATTCCTGCCAAAAAAGCTTGTTCAGGCGGTATCATTAATGAGCTGTAATGTACCAATTTCTCACACATTTTGGCACGTTGTAATGACAGTACATACAAAGCTTTAGGCTTATCTAATGCTGCATGTGCAGTGGCAACAACGCCAACAAACATCCGTAATTTTTCTTCGCCTAAATAAACTAAAGCCTGATGAAAAGAGCTGATCGGCTCAATCAAGCGTCGGTTTGCATTATTCACATAACGTAATAACAAATAAGATAATGACACATCACTACTGATGATCATTTCAATATCGGAAAAATTCACAGGCTCAGTACTAATAGCCTGTAATAATTGAATAGTTGTTAACTCAGAGGAGGCAACTTTGCGTCGTTTAAGAAGCTCAGGGCGACTAAAATAATAACCTTGGAACAGGTCAAACCCAGCAGTAAGAGCAACCTGAAAGTCATCATATGATTCTACTTTTTCAGCTAAAAACTTCACCTTCATATGATGATTATTACGCACAAAATCACACGCTTTATCCAAGCCAAGCATCAATAGATCAAGCTTAATAATATGTACATAACGAAAGAAACGTTGCCATCTTACATCGTATTCAAAATCATCCAGCGCAATAATATAGCCTTTGTGGTAAAGATGTTTGATGGCTGAAAATAATTCATCATCGGGAATGCAGGTTTCTAATATTTCAATAACCACTTTGCTCTTTGGTAACAGTAACGGCATTAAACTCACTAAGCAATGTTGAGGAAAATTAATGAAGTTTCGTTGTCCTTTAAAAGTACGTTCATTACCAATTGCCATATAATTTTCAAGTACAAGCCGACATGTTGCTTCGTTAGCCTCTATTACAGGAAAAGCATTGCACTCTCCATTACGAAATAGCAGCTCATGACCAATCGTTTGTTGACGACGGTTAAAAATGGGCTGACGAGCGACGTAAGAAAACATTGTAATAATACCTTTTAGATCACAGCGATTAATGACACATTAATTCAAGACTAACCCCACTTTTATTACGCACGAGCCAATGCAAGCAATGCTCCACAACCAATAAACATCGAACCAAAAATACGATTAAGACGCGTCATTATCGTAGCTGAACGAATATAGTGGGTAAAACGTGACGCCAAGCAGACATAAAACAACATTACACTGGCATCAATCACCAATGTCGTTATACCTAAAATTAATAATTGTGGTAATTGTGGCTGCGTAGCGTTTATAAATTGCGGAAATAGTGCCACTAAAAAAACAATCGTTTTAGGGTTAGTTAAATTCACCAAAACTGCACGCTGAAATAAACATCCAGCAGTGACTGACTTATCAACATTTTCAAGTGATAACGCATTGTGCTCACGCCACTTTTGAATACCTAACCAGACTAAATACGCGGCACCAATCCATTTTATCAGCGAGAAAGCCACTGCTGATTGCGCTACTAATGCACCTAATCCGACTCCAACAAGCACGATATGAACCGCCATTCCCAATTGTAACCCCACAATAGATGCTAACGACTTACGCCAGCCATACACCATGCCGTTACTGATGGAATTAACCGTTCCAGATCCTGGAGCAAAACTAAATACGATGGCTGCAACAACATAGGTTAGCCAAATCTCCACACTCATTGATATTCCCTTATTATTGTATCAAGCTATTATAAGGCTGTGTTATACCTCGACATTAGATAAACAAGCAACTTATTGCTTTATTACGCGGTGGGCAATAAATAAGGTATACTGGCAAATATGATAATAAGCAACGAGATAGCTCGTTCGCAAAACTATCATTCAATTCTTTGCCTCGTAGTTCACAACTTTCGGAAACGTTATGACCCACTCCGCCTTGCATTTTTCACAAGAAGCTAGCTTCAGTAATATGATGGCAGGCCCAATTACTGCGCTATGGCAACAACGGCATGAAGGCACGTTGCAAGGTGTCAATCAGTGCCAATTAAGTTGGGTTAGTTTAACGCCGGGTACCAGCAATAAAGTCATTGTGATTGTGAATGGGCGCATTGAAAGTTACTACAAATACCAAGAACTATTTTTTGATTTAATCAATCAAGGCTACCATATTTACGCCCTTGATCACCGTGGCCAAGGCATGTCACAACGATTAACGGCGGATCCTGAAATGGGGTATGTTGATCAATTTGATGATTACGTTACGGATCTGCATACCTTCATCACCGATATTGTCAAACCTCAAGGTTATCAACATCACTTTCTATTAGGTCATTCGATGGGGGGAGCTATCAGTAGTCTACTGCTTGCTCGTCATCCTAAACTGATTGATCGAGCGGTATTAAGTGCACCAATGCATGGTATTCATCTTAAACCCAGTTTGCGTTTTTTTGCTGAGCCATTAGCACGCTTTAATGATTACATTCATCGCCAACCCACTTATGCACCAGGACAACGCGCTTACTACCCAAAACCGTTTGCAAATAATCCACTGACACACAGCGAAACGCGTTTTCAATGGAGCAAAAGTTTATACCAACAACAACCCCAATTACGTTTAGGGGGTGCCAGTAATCGTTGGGTGTGGCAAAGTATGGCCGCGACCCGTCACTGTATTGCTGAAGCTAAGAACATCATCACTCCAACCTTAATATTACAAGGTAGTGCCGATCATATTGTCGATAACCAAGCCCATTATCATTTCTGCCAACACACGCCTAATTACAGTCAAATAGTCACGATCGCTGATGCTCGTCACGAATTATTATTTGAAAAAGACCAATATCGTAATATTGCTTTAATAGAAATTTGCAACCATTTTGCGGCATCATAATAGTAAATAAATTCAAAAAGACTACGCCATCACAAAAATAAAAGCGGAAATATTTATTACTAACATCAACCCCTTTTTATCTCTCATAGTAGTTTAAGATTAGCGACTCACATTTGATCTCGTTATCTTTATTTTCGCTACATTTCTATTTATTGAGAGTTTTCATGTATCAAATCGTTGCTTCAGATTTAGATGGCACCTTACTAAATCCCGACCATAAAATTGCGCCATTTACTCGCGATGTATTACAGCGCCTTGACCAACAACAAATAAATTTTGTCTTCGCCACTGGCCGTCATCATATCGATGTCGAAGAAATACGTGAAAAATTAGCTATTCCAGCTTATATGATCACCTCTAATGGTGCTCGCGTACATAACAGCCAAGGCGAACTGGTCTTTCAACAAGATCTAAGTGCTGACGTTATTCGTGGTGTAATTGAACTCGCTAAAGACGATCCTGCATTACATATTCATATGTATTGTGGCGATCAATGGCTTTTAAATCATGATAATGAACAGCTAAAAGAGTTCCATGATAGCTTTAGTTATCACTTGTATGATGCCAATAATCCCCCAGTAGAAAACGTGGCTAAAATCTTCTTTACTCGTGATGACGAAGATCATGAAGCGTTAGTGAAATGGGAACAGTGTTTCAATACCCATTTTGGTGATAAAGCCAACGTCGCCTTTTCAACTCCCTGGTGTCTTGAAGTGATGGATGCGGGAGTGTCAAAAGGTCATGCACTTAAAGCCGTCGCTGAAGCTCTGGGTTACCAACTGGCTGACTGTATTGCATTTGGTGATGGTATGAATGATGCTGAAATGTTAGCAATGGCCGGTAAAGGTCTGGTAATGGGAACCTCACACGAAAAAGTGAAACAGGCATTACCAAATAATGAAGTTATTGGCTCGAACGCTGACGAAGCAGTAGCACATTATTTAGAACAGCATTTATTAACGCGCTAATTTGGCCGTTTTTATGCTTGAAAAATCTAAATCAGTGACATTCATAGCGCTCTATGTTGTCACTGTTTTATTTAAAACTGTCCCGTCATGGCTAATATGTGTTGCCATTGCGCCGCTGTTACTGGCATCACACTGAGTCGATTGCCTCTTTTCACTAATGGCATTTCAGCTAACTCAGGCGTCTTTTTCATTCGTGCTAAGCTTACTAATCGCAAATGTTGTTGGTATTCAATATCCACCATTACCCACGGTGGTTTTTCACAGCTGGCCTTGGGATCAAAATACGCACTTGTTGGTTCAAATTGAAAATGATCAACATAGGCTTCTTTCACCACTTTCGCGATACCAACCACACCGATAGCTTTGCAAGAAGAATGATAAATCAGCACTAGATCACCACATTTAACCTCATCGCGTAGCATATTTCTAGCTTGGTAATTACGCACCCCTTCCCATGGTGAAACTTTTTGTTGTTTTAAGGTGTCTATTGAAAAGGTATCTGGTTCGGTTTTAAATAACCAATACGCCATAGATTTTCCCTCATTACGCTAATTTCAATGTTGAAATTGAGCCTACCATAGAGAGTACATAATGCCATACCCACGTTTATCACTTGCATTACTGCTAGCGGCAACCACCTTATCGGGCTGTGCTAGCTGGATACCCGCTGCTTTTAAAAGCGATCCTGCAGAGTCACAATGGGTGGGAAATTATAAAAGTGATACTGAAATGGGTCTAACGACACATCTTCACTTAGCTGACGATCATGACGCAACAACGACTTACACTTATACTAATGGTGATCCTGGTTTATTAGAAACAGGTCATTGGCAAGCAATCAATACCACCACAGTCAAAGTCACAATGACTACCCATCAAGGACGCCCATTAAATAGCGAACGCATTTATAGTTATGATCCTCATAGTGAACAATTAAGCACAAAACAAGAAACTGTCGATGGTCAAACTTATGAACTTGGCGTTGAAGGGTTAATTCTGCAACGCCAATAACGATCAATATTATTCTCTATCGTGACTCAAAGGTGGCGTTATGCCACACTGCCACCTTTATTGTTTACTATGAGAAAAATCATGGCTTGCCAGCGTTGCGGTTTTCAATTTAATTGTATTTGTGACATCGAACCACAATTACAATCAGCGGCCGATTTTATCCTGCTAACTCATCCTCGTGAATGCAACAAAGACACTAATACTGGCGTATTAATGACTCGAACTCTACCCAGTTGTCGCGTTGAAATGTGGCACCGCACACAACCACCACAACGATTACTAGACCAACTACAAAATCCTCATTATCAAGCATGGTTAGTCTTTCCAAGTGATGAACAACATTTGGCACAACCTTTAACATTACCAACAGCAACTGATGCAAAAATATTATTAATAATTCTAGATGCAACTTGGCAAGAAGCCCGCAAAATGGTGCGTAAAAGTCCATGGCTAAGCCAATTACCTCGTATTGCAATCACCCCTCAGCAGACATCTAACTACGCTTTGCGTCGCAATCAACAACCAGGACATCTATGTACCTGTGAGGTCGGTATTGAATTATTAAATTTATTGCAACAACCTCAAGCGGCACAACAACTACAAACCTATTTTAATCATTTTATTAATACCTACCACGCCGATAAAAGTGGTCACGCAAAATAACCACCGGTTGCGATTAAACTATCTAACAGTTGTTTTTGTAATATCAGATTTACTGCTTTATTTTCTAAATAAAAAGGCTCAAATTAGAAATAACCATTTTATACACCGTATTTTTAGTGAAGCAGATACCATGAAAACCAAAATTCTTGCTGTAGTAATAATAGCTTCGACCTTAGGTCTTGCAGGCTGTGCGGCCAATCCTTATGGCAATGCCTACAATGTAAATGATGCTCGCCAGATGCAACAAGTTTACTACGGTACAGTGGTGCGAACCCAAGCAGTGACGCTAAACGGTAATGGTAATGGCATCGGCACCTTAGCTGGCGGCGCAATTGGTGGCATTCTTGGTTCTGGCGTTGGCGGTGGTAAAGGTGCTGAAATAGCCTCTATTGGTGGCGCATTGCTGGGGGGGTTCTTGGGCAATGAAGCAGGTAATCAAGTAACCAAACACAATGGAGTTAACTTAACCATAAAAATGGACAGTGGTCGCACGGTATCTATTGTGCAACAAGTTAATCCTCAAGTTATGTTTCATACCGGAGAGCGAGTACAAGTTAACCTTAGTGATGATGGTACTTCGCGAGTAACACCTGCATAAAAATAGTGCCATTATTTTGATAAAAGGAGTTGCGACTCCTTTTTTATTATTCAAAAAAAGCCATATTTGAAAGTCATCACTGACTAAAAGCCCTTGCTATTCCTCGGTAGCTTCATACCAATCTGTACGTTTATTGGTAGGTAATCCTCTCAAAGATAGAGAGTCGCGGTTATTATGGCGCATTATTAGTAAAATAAATGCCCACATAACAAGGCATGCAACCTCACTATTAATGCATAACTATTTTATGCTTACAGTTGCAAATGTGGAGTTTGTAGCATAATCACTATCTAGTTATCAGTTCAAGCTACTGTTATTAATGCTTTTTAATTATTAATCCTTATAGCCTCATAATGGAATGTTAATTTTCACGAAATGAAGCGATCGAATAACGATACTCTTTATTAAATTACTCTCTAAATATGCAACGTTTCTTTGCGCTTTTACGGTTTTTTTTTTATCAAAATAGCAGCATCATAGCACTCGTTAAATAAGTAAACGGTGATGAGATTAAATAATTCCAGCAATGAAAAAGTATATTTAATTTATTTTTTTGGTTAGGTAAGACAATCAAAAAAATAATTTAATTATTTATCGGCGTTGAATTTTTTAATTAGCATGACTTTATTTTCATTACGATAAATAAACTATTTTTATAGCGTTTATATCCTCCTCAATCATAGGTGAATATAATGTCATCAGATACTGGCACTAAAAAAATGGGTCTTGTCGGCTTAACTGTACTTGTTGCAGTTAACATGATGGGTTCCGGTATTATTATGCTACCAGCAAGCTTGGCGCAAGTTGGTGCAATCTCAATGTTATCTTGGGTTGTTACTGCGCTAGGTGCAATGTGTATTGCTTACACATTCGCTAAATGTGGTGCATTTTGTAAACGCTCTGGCGGTATGTCAGCTTACGCAGAAGAAGCACACGGAAAATCATCTTTCTTCATCTCTTCTTACACTTACTACGTGTGTTTGGTGATTAGCTGTGTTGCTATTGCCGTTTCTTGTTTAGGTTACATCAAACCCTTTATGCCTTGGCTTGATACACCTATGCACACTTTCTACGGTGTAGTCGCTATCCTTATCTTCACTATGGTAGCTAACTTTGGCGGTGCGAAAATCACAGGTCAAATCTCAACCTTCACTGTTTGGGGTATTATTATTCCGGTTGCTGGTCTGTCTATCATCGGTTGGTGGTGGTTCGATCCACAAACATTCATGAACGCATGGAACCCACACCACGACACTACAATGCACTCTGTATCTTCTGGTATCGCATTGACTTTATGGGCTTTCCTAGGTATTGAGTCTGCAGGTGCTAACTCTGATGCGGTTGAAAACCCAGAGCGTAACGTACCACTTGCAGTACTGTTTGGTACTGGTTTCGCAGCGATTGTTTACATTGCTTCAACGGGTGTTATTCAAGGTATTATTCCTAACTCAGAACTAGCAGCATCAACTGCACCGTTTGGTCTTGTATTCAGCCACATGTTCAACCCAACAGTAGGTAACATTGTTACACTGGCAGCAGTTGTTGCATGTCTAGGCTCACTACTTGGCTGGCAGTTCACTAACGCCCAGGTTTCTAAAGCCGCGGCTGATGAAGGTCTATTCCCTAAAATCTTCTCTAAAACAAACAAAGCAGGTGCACCGATTGCAGGTATGTTAATCATGCTTGCGGCTGAGATTATTCTTGCAGTAATGACTATCTCTCCTAACTTGATCAGTCAGTTCAACGCACTATTGAACCTAGCCGTATTCATTAACATGGTACCTTACATCCTATCGATGACTGGCCTTGAAGTACTACTTCGTAAAAACGTGGTATCTCAAAAGCAATACCGTCTTGGTGCAACCGTGGGTACATTAGCGGTTCTATACAGCATCTACGGTGTGTACGCTTGTGGTGCGACAGCCGTATTCGGCGGTACTATCCTGACACTGCTTGG
>NZ_FUZI01000041.1 GCF_900166965.1 Photobacterium piscicola
AGACTCAAGAGGCTTTTACTGCCTAATCTGGGCTTATCGCAAGTTAATACGTCCTTCATCGCCTCTGACTGCCAAGGCATCCACCGTGTACGCTTAGTCACTTAACCATACAACCCCAAGAGGTCTTGTATGTTCAAACAACCAAGGTTTGCGTTTAATACTCCGATCAAGAAAATATTAAACATTGGTTTTTCGCCGGACTCATTTATTTGTCTTCACTTTAAAAAGTGAAAGCAAACACAGACACTTGAATGTGTATGTTTTGAGAACTCATTTTTATTCAAAGAATAAAAACATTTTTAAAATTAATCTTTCGATTGAATTTACTAGTCAGCTTTCCAGATTGTTAAAGAGCATGTGTCTATCTTTCGACGTCCACTTTTTAAAAGCACTTTACTCTCTTTACTTAAGAGAAATACGTTTAAAAAGTGGCGTCCCGTAGGGGAGTCGAACCCCTGTTACCGCCGTGAAAGGGCGGTGTCCTAGGCCTCTAGACGAACGGGACATTGGTGGAGCTATGCGGGATCGAACCGCAGACCTCCTGCGTGCAAGGCAGGCGCTCTCCCAGCTGAGCTATAACCCCAATATTTTACTTCAAAAGAAGTTCTCCGAAGAGAAGATGGTGGGCGATACCGGGCTCGAACCAGTGACCCCCTCCTTGTAAGGGAGGTGCTCTCCCAACTGAGCTAATCGCCCTCCGATTTTTTACATCTTCGAGGAGAAGATGGTGGGTCGTGCAGGATTCGAACCTGCGACCAATTGATTAAAAGTCAACTGCTCTACCAACTGAGCTAACGACCCAATTTTCACTTCAAAGAGAAGTGGCGTCCCGTAGGGGAGTCGAACCCCTGTTACCGCCGTGAAAGGGCGGTGTCCTAGGCCTCTAGACGAACGGGACAATGTTCATAACGCAAGTTGTTGGGCAACTTACGTCGGCTCTTTTACATTTCGACCAAGCAATCTGTGTGGACACTGCATAAAACAGTATAAGTCTTTAGGTAAGGAGGTGATCCAGCCCCAGGTTCCCCTAGGGCTACCTTGTTACGACTTCACCCCAGTCATGAACCACACCGTGGTAAACGCCCTCCCGAAGGTTAAGCTATCTACTTCTGG
>NZ_FUZI01000043.1 GCF_900166965.1 Photobacterium piscicola
GACCCCTTATCGGGGTTACGGACAGTGCCTGGTGGGTAGTTTGACTGGGGCGGTCTCCTCCCAAAGAGTAACGGAGGAGCACGAAGGTGGGCTAATCACGGTCGGACATCGTGAGGTTAGTGCAATGGCATAAGCCCGCTTGACTGCGAGAATGACAATTCGAGCAGGTGCGAAAGCAGGTCATAGTGATCCGGTGGTTCTGAATGGAAGGGCCATCGCTCAACGGATAAAAGGTACTCCGGGGATAACAGGCTGATACCGCCCAAGAGTTCATATCGACGGCGGTGTTTGGCACCTCGATGTCGGCTCATCACATCCTGGGGCTGAAGTCGGTCCCAAGGGTATGGCTGTTCGCCATTTAAAGTGGTACGCGAGCTGGGTTTAGAACGTCGTGAGACAGTTCGGTCCCTATCTGCCGTGGGCGTTGGATGATTGAGAGGGGCTGCTCCTAGTACGAGAGGACCGGAGTGGACGAACCGCTGGTGTTCGGGTTGTATCGCCAGATGCATTGCCCGGTAGCTAAGTTCGGAATCGATAACCGCTGAAAGCATCTAAGCGGGAAGCGAGCCTCAAGATGAGTCATCCCTAGACCTTTAAGGTCTCTAAAGGGTTGTTGAAGACTACAACGTTGATAGGTCAGGTGTGTAAGTGCTGCGAGGCATTGAGCTAACTGATACTAATTGCCCGTGAGGCTTAACCATACAACACCCAAGGGGTTTTCCTTCTCATAAGAGAAGAGACGGACTCTGCAAACACTTGAATGCGTGTTGAGAACAACTAGTTAGATTTTCCCAGATTGCTATTTATTGTCATAAGACAATAAATAAACCAGAATTTGCTTGGCGACCATAGCGTTATGGACCCACCTGATCCCATGCCGAACTCAGTAGTGAAACGTAATAGCGCCGATGGTAGTGTGGGGTCTCCCCATGTGAGAGTAGGACATCGCCAGGCTCAAATTTATGAAAGCCCGTTCAATGAACGGGCTTTTATTTCGCTCTTACTGATTGTAATGTGAGCGACGTCAACAGAAAGTTTTTACTTTTTAATCGATTGATAAAAAAGAATAAAATTTTGTCTT
>NZ_FUZI01000013.1 GCF_900166965.1 Photobacterium piscicola
CCCGTCCGCCGCTCGTCAGCAAAGAAAGCAAGCTTTCTTTCTGTTACCGCTCGACTTGCATGTGTTAGGCCTGCCGCCAGCGTTCAATCTGAGCCATGATCAAACTCTTCAATTAAAGTTTTGTTGTCTCTTTCGAGACGGCTCAATGAATACTGACTTCAAAACTACCTTAGTAATTTTAAAGCTATTACCATTCCAACAGAATGGTAATGAATTGACTGTGCCAAATAACCGTAGTTATTTGTATTGGTCACTCAGTTCATTGATAAATCTTTCGACTTAACTATTCAACGAGTGCCCACACAGATTGCATGGTCAAATTGTTAAAGAACAATCTTCTTCGAATTATCAAACATTTGACCGTTTAATCGTTTCGTTGAAGTGGATGGCCATTCTAGCGAAATAACATAAAGTGTCAACCACTTTTTTATTTCTTTTATCAGGTCTATCATCCAATCGATTATTGCATAACATCTTCTTTTATAAAGCTGCTCGCGTTCCGATAGAGCAGCAGTATAGAGACAACGACGTTCATCGCAAGTACTTTATGCTTTTTATCAATAAAAACGAACCGTTAGATCAAAAAGCAAACAAAGCGATCAATAATACGATTATAACGTCTTAAATTGGTGACTAAAATGTGCCACCTTTTGCCAGTCGGTATATTCCACTTCTTTTGTTGTATCAGTTTCGCCCCCTGTAAGCTTCATTATTAACTTAATCATTGTGCGATCAAAAAAGTTATAACGTGGATAGCGCAATGCTCCAGCAAATACGGCCATCATTTTAGGATGCCATGGTGACTTCAATAAGAACTTCTTAACATAAGCACTTGTTGCTGGCGTATCTTTACCTTCTTTACGAGCGGTGAGATTAACGCAGAAGAAAGCGACCTTTGCTTGTTCAAGGCTAGCTATATTTTGCTCTATAAATTGATATAGCTTTTTATTTAAATGGCCATAGCGTACGGAAGCACCAACAAGAATGCGATCATAACCATTGAAATCAATTTTTGGCTCTGAATGTATATCAATATAGTCACATTGATACGGTTCGCCTAAGTCCTGCTCTATATGGTTAAGGATTTTAATCGTTTGTCCTTCACAACTAGAATGCAGTAATAATACCTTTTCCATGATAGCTCCTTTAATTACGCCAAAATGTCGGCGTAAATAAAACTAATAATGTAAACACTTCTAAACGGCCAAATAGCATAGCAATAATGAGGATCCATTTCGCTGAATCATTTATTTGACCAAAATGAACCGCAACTTCGCCTAAACCTGGACCTAAATTATTAAGTGTCGCGGCCACCGCTGAAAATGCTGTTAATTCATCGATACCTGTCGCAATAAGAGCCAACATACATACCACAAAAACCAATGCATAAGCCGAGAAAAACCCCCACACAGCATCAACAACTCGTTGTGGTAACGCTTTATGCCCAAGTTTAATGGTGTACACCGCGCGAGGATGTACTAAACGTTTTAACTCTCGAACGCCTTGTAATGACAATAACAACATTCGAATTACTTTCATGCCGCCCCCAGTCGAGCCAGCACAACCACCTATAAAAGAGGAAAACAGCAATAACACAGGTAGAAATAACGGCCAATCAGAAAAACCAGTGGTAGTAAAACCTGCCGTTGTAGAAATAGAGACCGTTTGAAACAGCGCTTGATCAAAAGCATCAAAAGAGTTGTTGTAAGAATGATGTTTTAATAACACCCCAAAACAAATCGTAAATAAAATACCTTGTACGACCAAAAAGGCTCGAAACTCGGGATCTCGCCAATATGTTTTAAGGTTAATATTACCATTACCAAATACAGCAAAGTGAAGGGAAAAGTTACAGGCTGAAATTAAAAGAAAAACAACGGTGATCATATTAATAGTAGGACAATTAAAATAACCAATACTGGCATCGTGAGTTGAGAACCCACCGATTGCGACAGTTGAAAAGCTATGTGATATCGCATCAAAGCCACTCATACCAGCAAGCCAAAACGCGAATGCACATGCAATCGTTAATACTAAGTAAATATACCATAAGGTTTTTGCTGTTTCGGCAATACGAGGGGTCATTTTACTGTCTTTTACTGGCCCCGGCGTTTCAGCACGATATAACTGCATTCCACCAATACCTAACACCGGTAATATTGCGACCGCTAACACGATAATTCCCATACCGCCAAACCATTGCAGTAACTGACGATAGAATAAAATCGCTTTAGGTAAATGGTCGAGGCCAACAATGACCGTTGCGCCCGTTGTTGTCAGTGCAGAAAATGATTCAAAAAAGGAGTCAGCAACCGACAAATCGGGATTTTTAGACAACAGAAAAGGCACCGCACCAGCACTGCCAATAACAGCCCAAAACAGTACCACGATTAAGAAGCCATCACGGGCTTTTAATTCGTGTCGATGATGGCGATTAGGAAGCCATAACGCAGATCCGCCTGCGAAGAGTAAAAAGAAAGTAACAACAAAAGGAAATCCGGCTCCGTCACGGTAAATCAACGCGACCAGAGCAGGAATAAGCATGGTGACGCTAAATAAGGCGAGCAACAGCCCGACGATACGTATAATTGAACGAAACTGCATGGCCCTAACCGGCCCTCATATGAAAATATAGAATAAAATAAATAATGGTTAACTCTCAGGAATTGATGTTGCAACAATCCGTCCACCACTACGATTAATTAGCTTGGTACTAAATTCAGTCACGATACGGCTATCAAGCGCTAGATGCATACTGACTTGTTGACCATAATCAGCCTTTAATTGTGTGCCGTTATATTCGCTTAATAACGCTTCAACTAATGATATTTGATTATAATCACAACATAGAAACAACTCACTGATGATGATCTTTTGTTGTGTGCTCAGTAGCGTTAATCCACGTTGCACGCCTCCACCATAGGCCTTAACTAACCCACCCGTTCCTAAATGAATACCGCCAAAATAACGTACAACAACTGCGGTTAGTTCACCGACACCCGATCCAGTTAATTGCGCTAATATCGGTTTTCCAGCGGTTCCTGATGGCTCGCCGTCATCACTAAAGCCCCACAACATTGAATCTGTCGGTCTGCCAGCAACAAAGCCCCAACAATGGTGATTGGCATTTGGATGAGCTAATTTTATTTCATTAATAAACTGCTTAGCCGCTTCAATCGACGCCGTATGAGCTAAATACGTTATAAAATGGCTCTTTTTGATTTCTTCTTCAAAAGTCACGGCTTGCAGTGGAATCAAGTAAGGTTCGCTGGTTGACATAAAACATACCTCGTCATCAAAAAACCACCGCAGGATATCATATTCCTATTATGACCCAAGCAATGCTCATTATTGCTTACAATGGCGTCATTCTACGAATTATTACCGTTAAGATAATGTACCAATCGACAATGTTAAATAAATGTTTAAATTAATTGTTGAATTTGTGGCCATTGCAGTTCAGACTAAATATTAACCACTACAGGTCAAACCAGTTAAATCACACCTGATCCGTCATAGAATGGAATATATGGAGATAGAACATGATTTACCACGGTGAAACACTCTCTGTACGCTACCTCGAAGAAGGGATCGCTGAACTCATTTTTGATGCACCAGCTTCCATCAATAAATTTGATCTCGCCACTCTTGAAAGTTTTAGTCTTGCTCTTGATGCACTCTACCAACAACCCAACCTCAAAGGCTTAATCCTACGTTCAACCAAAGCGGCATTTATCGTTGGCGCCGATATTACCGAGTTTCTAGGATTATTTGCTCTGCCAGCAGATCAACTTTCAAAGTGGCTTCATCATGCCAATACTATTTTTAATAAGTTAGAAGATTTACCAGTTCCTACTCTATCAGCCATTAATGGTTATGCCCTTGGTGGTGGTTGCGAATGCGTACTCGCCACCGATTTTAGAATTGCAGATCATCAAGCACGTATTGGATTACCTGAAACTAAACTCGGTATCATGCCCGGCTTTGGAGGAACAGTTCGCCTACCACGATTAATTGGCGCAGACAGTGCAATGGAAATAATTACCTCAGGTAAAGATAAAGCAGCAGATGCAGCCTTAAAACTAGGTATTATTGATGCGGTAGTTGCCACAGATATATTACCAACAGCAGCATTACGTATTATTAAACAAGCTATTGCGGGTGATTTAGATTGGCAACGACGCCGATCTCAAAAAAAAATGCCATTAAAGCTAACAACTACTGAAGCATTAATGAGTTTTACCACGGCTAAAGCTATGGTCGCTAAGATCGCAGGTAAACATTACCCTGCACCAATGGCGGCAGTAACCGCAATCGAAACCGCTGCAACCTGTGAGCGCACACAAGCTCTGGTTATTGAAAACTCTCACTTTGTCACCCTTGCTAAAACTGATATTGCTCAAGCTTTAGTAGGTATTTTTATAAATGACCAATATTTAAAAAGCAAAGCTAAACAAGCCATTAAAACAGCCCACCCAACACAACAAGCAATGGTATTAGGTGCTGGCATTATGGGTGGTGGCATTGCTTATCAATCAGTAACAAACCATATCCCTGTTGTCATGAAAGATATCACCAGTGAGGCCTTAACTCTTGGCATGCAACAAGCCGCAAAATTACTCAATAAAAAACTCACTCGAGGACGGATCGACGGCTTACAAATGGCAGCAACATTAGCCACCATCACGCCAACCCTGAATTATTCCGATTCCAACCACGTTGATATTGTTATAGAAGCAGTAATTGAGAACCCCACTATAAAAGCAGCGGTGCTCGCAGACGTCGAGCAACAGGTTGCCGATACTACGGTGATCACCTCAAATACCTCAACAATCCCAATTAATTTACTCGCAGCATCATTACAACGACCTCAAAATTTTTGTGGAATGCACTTTTTTAATCCGGTCCATAAAATGCCATTGGTTGAGATCATTCGCGGCCAACACACTTCAAATGAAACTATCGCTCAAGTGGTGGCTTATGCGGCTAAAATGCGCAAAAAACCTATTGTAGTAAATGATTGTCCGGGATTTTTTGTTAATCGGGTTTTATTTCCTTATCTAGCGGCATTTAGTTTGCTGCTGCGTGATGGCGGTGATTATCGTCAGATTGATAATGTTATGGAGCAGGATTTCGGATGGCCAATGGGGCCGGCTTATCTGCTCGATGTGGTGGGTATTGATACCGCTCATCACGCTCAAAAAGTGATGGCAGAGGGATACCCACAACGCATGGCTAAACATGATACCGATGCCATTGATGTCTTATACGAACAACAACGCTTTGGCCAAAAAACAGGAGCGGGATTTTTTAACTACCATCTTGATAAGAAAGGTAAGCCTAAAAAAACAGTGGATCCTCAAACTGCTGATTTACTTGCGCCCATCACAGCAACATCGACCTCATTTGCAAACACCACCATTATCGATCGTATGATGATTCCAATGATTAATGAAGTCGTACGCTGCTTAGAAGAAAATATTATTGCGACGCCTGCAGAAGCAGATATGGCATTGGTTTACGGCTTAGGTTTTCCGCCATTTAAAGGTGGCGTATTCCGTTATTTAGATAACCTAGGCTTAGCCAATTACGTCGCATTAGCCGATAGTTATCAATCACTCGGTCCTTTATATCAAGTACCTGACGGTCTGCGCGCCAAAGCAGCGGCGGATGAGTATTATTACCCCACTGTTGCTGCTGCATCACTAAGGAGTTAATTATGAATAACGTGGTGATTGTTGACTGTATTCGTACCCCAATGGGACGCTCAAAAGGCGGTGCATTCCGCCATGTACGTGCTGAAGATTTATCAGCGCATTTAATGACAGGATTGTTAACCCGTAACCCTCAATTAGATGCGAATAATATAGAAGATATTTATTGGGGATGTGTGCAACAAACCTTAGAACAAGGATTTAATATTGGTCGTAATGCAGCACTACTTGCAGGGATCCCAACCTCTGTCGGTGCAACAACCGTTAACCGTTTATGTGGTTCATCCATGCAAGCACTGCATGACGCCACTCGCGCTATTATGGTGGGCGATGCACAAAGCTGTTTAATTGGCGGGGTTGAGCATATGGGTCACGTACCAATGACTCATGGGGTTGATTTCCACCCAGGCCTATCGAAAACCGTCGCTAAAGCCGCAGGGATGATGGGATTAACCGCAGAAATGTTAGCCCGAAAATATGATATTAGTCGGGAGCTACAAGATCAATTTGGTGCCCGTTCACACCAGCGCGCCCATGCCGCGACGGTTGAAGGTCGATTTACCCATGAAATTTTCGCAACAGAAGGCCATGATAGCAATGGCATTTTAACTAAATATGCTACCGATGAAGTCATTCGTCCCGAAACAACCGTGGCAGCATTAAGTCAATTACGCCCTATTTTCGATCCCATCCATGGTACAGTAACAGCCGGTACATCATCAGCGCTATCGGATGGTGCGGCAGCAATATTACTCATGGATGAACACCAAGCGCGCACATTAGGTTTACCTATTCGAGCCCGAATCAAAGCCATGGCAATTGCTGGGTGTGAACCATCACTCATGGGATTTGGACCTGTTCCTGCCACTCAAAAGGCATTACAACGCGCAGGCTTAAGTTTAGATGATATTGATATCATTGAGCTCAATGAAGCCTTTGCGGCACAAACATTACCGTGCATTAAAGCACTCGGGTTAATGGATCATCTTGATGAAAAAATTAACCTTAACGGTGGTGCGATTGCCCTTGGTCACCCATTAGGGTGTTCAGGTGCTCGTATCTCAACCACTCTCATCAATATTATGGAACAAAAGCAAGCTCACTTTGGTTTAGCCACCATGTGTATCGGCTTAGGACAAGGTATTGCGACTATCTTTGAACGAATAGAATAACCTCCAAAAATATCGCAAGTGTTGATCTTCAACCATATAATGGTACAGACGACATGCAACTTACACATAGATACCATGAGTAAGTTTCATTTTCTTCATCAAGATAAGCCGTCTACACTCAATCCTATATTGATTGCTAACCATGATTTTTCCGGAGTATTGCAATGTTTAAAGCACTAGTACTAGAACAAGAAGATAAAAAAACACTCGCAACTATTCGTCAAATGGCAACATCTGAATTACCTGCTGGTGATGTGTTAATTGATGTTGATTACTCTTCATTAAACTATAAAGATGGCTTAGCAATTACCGGTAAAGGTCGTATCGTACGTCAATTCCCAATGGTACCAGGTGTCGATTTAGCGGGCACAGTGGCTGAGTCAAGTGATGATCGCTACCACGTCGGTGACAAAGTAGTACTGACGGGCTGGGGTGTGGGTGAAGGTCACTGGGGTGGCATGGCTGAAAAAGCCCGCCTAAATGCAGATTGGTTAGTACCATTACCCGCAAACCTTGATGGCAAACAAGCGATGATGGTCGGTACTGCAGGCTTAACGGCAATGCTGTGTGTACAAGCTATTGTTGATGCAAATGTAAAACCTGAAGATGGCGAGATTTTAGTCACGGGTGCCAGCGGTGGTGTTGGCTCAGTTGCGATTACTTTACTGGCACAACTCGGCTATAAAGTTGCCGCAGTAACGGGGCGTGCTGAAGCTAATGGCCCATTACTAAAACAACTTGGCGCAACGACAATTATTGATCGTAGTGTGTTTGAAGAACCTGCTCGCCCATTAGATAAGCAATTGTGGGCTGGCGCAATTGATACTGTTGGTAGCAAAGTACTGGCTAAAGTATTAAGCCAAATTAACTACAACGGTGCAGTTGCTATTTGTGGCCTTGCTGGCGGCTTTGATTTACCGACAACAGTTATGCCTTTTATTCTACGTAATGTACGTTTACAAGGTATCGATTCAGTAATGTGCCCATTTGAAAAACGTCAACAAGCATGGCAACGTCTAACTGAGTTACTACCCGCTAGCTACTTTGAACAAGCCTGCCGTGAAGTCGCACTTGAACAAGTAACAGAATGTGCAGAAGCGATCACCAACGGTCAAATCACCGGCCGCGTAGTCATTAAACTGTAATGATCAAATAATGCAGTATTAATGCCACTGAATGATGGTCGTTAATCAATGAGGTCAGCCATGTGCTGGCCTTTTTATTGATCTCAATATTTCACTACAACAACCCGATATCATGAATACGGGAGTTGATCAGTCGCCCACACTCTTCTTTAATAATAGTACGCAGCCATATTTGCGATGCCGAATGCTCACAACGCGCATGCCATAATAATGAATAATCAAATGGCTTAAACTCAAATGGCAATGGCTTGACGATTAACTGATAACGTTCTGCGACTAAATACGCCAAATCTGCAGGCACCGTCATGATCAATGGTATTTGATCGATGATCGCTAAAGCCGCTTCTAAATGATAAGCCCGTAATACCATTTTAGGTTGAGGATGACCACGCAACTGTTCATCAATTAACGCTTTAACGCCATCGCTTACCGCTATCATTGCATGGGGATAGGTTAAGTAATCTTGCAAGGTAAGTGGCTTATTTGCTAATGGATGATTCTGGCTCACAAGACAAAACACACTCACTAAGCCTAATAACTGCTGACACAGTGGCCCCATATCAGCACTAGGACGACAAATTGCCATATCACAGCCCCCCGTAGTCAACTGTGACAATACGTTATTATGCTGTAACGGGCTAAATTCTAATGACAGATGGGGTGCTTCTTGATAAATACGCGGCAATGCAAATGGCAGAATGGTTTGCATTGCATAATCCGTCGTCGCAATTTTAAAAGTTTGATCACAAATAGCGGGATCAAAATCATTCGGCGTCAGTAATAATCGTAATGATTCTAACGGTTCATTTAATTGTTCATTTAATTCCAATGCCCGTTGTGTCGGTAGTAATGACTGCCCTTGACGGGTAAACAACGGATCACCGACTAAGTCGCGTAATCGGCCAAGCACTCGGCTCATTGCTGATTGGCTCAAGTTAAGTCTAATAGCTGCACGACTAACACTGCCTTCATCCAATAACACCTTTAACGCAACCAGTAAATTTAAGTCACGCCGATAAACTTCTTCGAGCTCCATAGTTTTACTTCTCTAACGCTATGAATTAATCAAATATGGCAACAGTATGGCGGGATAGATAAAAAAAATCCCGCCTTTTTAAGACGGGAATATTCACGAGCAAGCATCATTCAACGCCGTTAGCGTTATTTTTTTTGTTGTTCTAGCTTATTTTTACTGGCGAACTCAACCCATAATCCAAGGATTGTGGCCAGCAAACCACCAACAGCAAAGAGCCCGGTAGCATGGTGACTAATAAGCATTATAGTGCTAAATGAAATAATGCACAGTACCGCATAAATCATGACACGATCGATTGAAGTTAACATAATATCCCCCTAATCCATTAGAAGAAAAGTTAATGTGATGTTAATAAGGTTACACATTTTATCTAGATTTACCAAGCCTTATTGATTAATTCTTATCCCGCAGTATGATCATAATGTCTACAATAATACGTGTAAATTATGACTGCTAATTTTGAAAATCCGACCCATAGCCTTGATGCTCTCGGCTTACGTTGTCCTGAACCCGTAATGATGGTGCGCAAAACAGTCCGAAAAATGGCAACTGATGAAACCTTGTTAGTTATTGCCGATGACCCATCAACGACGCGCGACATTCCCAGCTTTTGTCGCTTCATGGATCACACGCTTATCGCCGCAGAAACAGAAACGCTACCCTATCGTTTTCTGATCAAAAAAGGCGCTGGCAATTAAATCAAATTAAAAAGGCAGCGTTAATAAACGCTGCCTTTTTAGTTGTTATTGATTGTGTTGTTGCTGACGTAAGTTTTCGAGTTCATGTTGCACCTGACGTAACTCTTTTTTAAGTGGTAATACATAGCGTAATCGAACCCACGCATCGACAGACAAATAGGTTGTAACAACCGTTCCGACGACCATAGGAAACCACATATCAGTTAACATCATTCCCGCTACATTCAGTGCTAATGCAATATGAAATAACCAACATTGACTTTGCGGTGAGATCGCTGAGAAGCGCGCCATAGAAACCCCCTACATCACCCAACAGAATTTAAGTTAACGATTAATTAACATTAACTCTAGCATGGTAAATCACGATAATCTTTTGCAGCTATCACAGTTACACACTTAAATTAATTCACATTTAATGACGATTTAACCCGCTTAACTTCACATCCAAGTTTCACATGAAACTAACTACACTCAATATAAAATAAAACAAAAAAAACCATGAGCCTGAGCCCATGGTTTCAATATGATGTTAGTTACACACCACTATAATCAATCAATATCAATTAAGCCAATGGAGATAGAATGATCTCAACACGACGGTTTTGAGCACGACCTTGTGATGTTCCATTGGTCGCAATCGGGCTATTCTCGCCACGGCCTTGAGAAACAACACGATCAACATTTACGCCTTGACGGATAAGGTAGTTACCGACTTCACCGGCACGTACTTGTGATAAACGCTGATTATAAGCCGCAGCGCCAGAGCTATCCGTAAAGCCTAAAACGTTTAACTGGGTCTTAGGGTATTCTTTAGCAACTATCGCTACATTATGTAACGCTTCCATCGCACGGCTATTTAATGCAGATTGGTCAACACCAAAGGTAATTTCATTTGGCATATTTAAAATGATGTTATTGCCATTACGGGTAACACTGATGCCTGAAGATGCTAATTGCTGACGCAGTTTAGCTTCTTGTACATCCATGTAATAACCAATACCGCCACCCAAAGCTGCGCCAGATGCTGCACCAATCAATGCACCTTTACCGCGATCATGTTTGCTTGAAGACGCGATACCGATTGCAGCACCCGCTAATGCACCAATGATAGAACCGCCAGTACCTTTTGCAGTTTGGCTCTCACCAGTATAAGGGTTAACTGTTGAACAACCCGCAAGCGTAACAGCAGCAGCAACAGAAATTACCGCAGCACGCACCCAAGTTTTTGATGCCATCACTTGATTTTTTGCCATTTAATTTAAAGACCCATGTTCTTGATACGCACATCGCATACCGAATAAAACTACGTTAATAATCAGACCAACGAGCTATTTGTTAGCGCTATTGTAATCAACCGATACATTTACGCCATCAAAATAATGTCAAATATTCATGAAAACCCAGTGTCCACAAGGGACAATCTGAGGAATTATCTCAAAACAAGCGCCAGATGGATAAAAAACACTCACGGCCCCTACTCGCCTCTGGGTTGGCAATGTATACTTGATAATTAATTATTTCATCCACTAATCTCGCGAAGCTGACAATGCAGAAATACGATATTAAAACCTTTCAGGGCATGATCCTCGCGCTGCAGGATTACTGGGGCCAACAAGGCTGTACAATTGTGCAACCTCTTGACATGGAAGTGGGTGCAGGTACCTCTCACCCGATGACATGTCTACGAGCTCTAGGTCCAGAACCAATTGCAGCAGCGTATGTACAACCATCTCGCCGTCCAACCGACGGTCGTTACGGTGAAAACCCTAACCGTCTTCAGCACTACTATCAGTTCCAGGTAATGCTTAAGCCGTCTCCAGATAACATTCAGGAACTGTACTTAGGCTCACTAGAAGTCCTAGGTGTTGACACTAAAGTACATGACATCCGTTTTGTAGAAGACAACTGGGAAAACCCAACCTTGGGTGCTTGGGGTCTTGGCTGGGAAGTTTGGCTGAACGGCATGGAAGTAACACAGTTTACTTACTTCCAGCAAGTTGGCGGCCTTGAGTGTAAGCCTGTTACTGGCGAAATCACTTACGGTATTGAACGTCTAGCGATGTACATTCAAAACGTTGATTCAGTCTATGACTTAGTTTGGACAGATGGCCCATTAGGTAAAGTAACCTACGGTGATATCTTCCATCAAAACGAAGTTGAGCAATCAACTTACAACTTTGAACACGCTGATGTTGATTTCCTATTTACTTTCTTTGACCAGTGCGAGAAAGAATCACTGAAGCTGTTAGCACTTGAGCAGCCACTGCCATTGCCAGCTTACGAGCGTATTTTGAAAGCAGCACATGCTTTCAACCTTCTTGATGCTCGTAAAGCAATTTCAGTAACTGAACGTCAACGTTACATTCTACGTATTCGTAATGTAACCAAACAAGTCGCTGAAGCTTACTATGCATCACGTGAAGCACTTGGCTTCCCAATGTGTAAAAAAGATAAGTAAGGGATAGCCATGACAGATAAGAATTTCTTAATTGAGCTAGGTACTGAAGAGTTGCCACCCAAGGCACTTCGCACTCTAGCTGAAGCGTTTGCAACCAACTTTGAAGCAGAGCTAAAAGCCGCTAACTTACCTCACCAAGGTATTAAGTGGTATGCAGCACCGCGTCGCCTAGCACTTAAAGTAACAGCGCTTGCTGAAAATCAACCTGACAGAATTGTAGAAAAGCGCGGCCCAGCGATTGCGGCAGCATTTGATGCAGAAGGTAATGCGACTAAAGCGGCTCAAGGTTGGGCGCGTGGTAACGGCATTACGGTTGATCAAGCTGAACGCATGATTACCGATAAAGGCGAATGGCTACTGTTCAAGCAAGAAGTAAAAGGCCAACCAGCCCAAACATTATTGCCTGAACTTGTTGCAGCAGCATTAGCTAAACTACCTATCCCTCGCCCAATGCGTTGGGGTGATAAAGACACCCAATTTATTCGTCCAGTAAAAACACTGACGATGCTATTAGGTGAAGAGCTCATTGAAGGCACTATTTTAGGTGTTGCTTCTGCGCGTACTATTCGTGGCCACCGCTTTATGGGTGAAGCTGAATTTACTATCGATAATGCTGACCAATACCCTGCGATTCTAGAAGAACGTGGCAAGGTAATGGCAGACTACGATGCACGTAAAGCAATCATTCTAGCTGATGCGAAACTAGCCGCTGAAGCGGTTGGTGGTATTGCAGATCTTGATGATGAGCTAGTTGAAGAAGTTACCTCTCTTGTTGAATGGCCAGTCGTGCTGACCGCTTCATTTGAAGAAGAGTTTCTAAAGGTACCTTCTGAAGCGTTAGTTTACACCATGAAAGGTGACCAGAAGTACTTCCCTGTTTATGATGCGGAAGGCAAACTAGTCCCTAAGTTCATCTTCGTCTCTAACATCATCTCAAATGATCCAAGCCAAGTTATCTCAGGTAATGAGAAAGTAGTCCGTCCACGTTTAGCGGATGCTGAGTTCTTCTTTAATACTGACCTTAAGAGCAAGTTAGTTGATCGCCTACCTCAACTTGAGACAGCCATCTTCCAACAACAGCTTGGTACCATTAAAGATAAAACCGATCGTATCACTGAGCTTGCGGGCTACATTGCAGAGAAAATCGGCGCTGATGTCACTAACGCTAAGCGTGCTGGCCTACTGGCTAAGTGTGACTTAATGACCTCTATGGTATTTGAGTTCACTGAAACCCAGGGTGTTATGGGTATGCACTATGCACGTCATGATGGCGAAGTAGAAGATGTTGCACTAGCACTAAACGAGCAATACATGCCACGTTTTGCTGGCGACCAACTACCAAGCACTGGTGTTTCTTCTGCAGTGGCGATGGCTGACAAACTAGATACTATCGTAGGTATCTTTGGTATTGGCCAAGCACCAAAAGGTAGCGACCCATTTGCATTGCGTCGTGCTTCTTTAGGTGTACTACGTATTATCGTTGAAAACGGTTACGACTTAGATCTTGTTGATTTAGTCGCTAAAGCACACTCGTTATTTGGTGACAAACTAACGAATGCTAATGTTGATTCAGATGTAATTGAATTCATGCTCGGTCGTTTCCGCGCATGGTACCAAGATGCAGGCTTTAGCATTGATGTTATTCAAGCTGTACTTGCAATGCACCCTACTCAACCGTCTGATTTTGATAAGCGTGTTAAAGCAGTAAGTCATTTCCGTGACTTAGATGCAGCAGAATCACTTGCCGCAGCCAACAAGCGTGTAGGTAACATTCTCGCGAAATTTGATGGCGAGCTACCAGCGACCATTAACAACAGCTTGTTAGTAGAAACGGCAGAGAAAGAACTAGCACAAAAAGTAGAGACGGTTGTTGCAACACTTGCACCTGTCTTTGCTGCGGGTGATTACCAACAAGCACTAACAGAGCTTGCATCACTTCGTGAACCTGTTGATGCGTTCTTTGATAATGTAATGGTAATGGCTGATGACGAACAACTTAAAGTTAACCGTCTAGCACTGCTTAATCTATTACGTAACCAGTTCTTACAAGTAGCTGATATTTCATTACTACAAAAGTAAGTTTAATCATCACTGGTTCATAATATAAACCACGCTTTGGCGTGGTTTTTTTATATCTGCATTTGATAATTTCACATTGTTCCACGTGAAACACATCGACACAGCCGACCACTACCCTTAGAGCAAACAAAGGGTTTCGCTTCTGATTGCAATCAGGTATTTTGATCTATCGCCCATCATAAATAACGGGCATCGCAAGCACGTAACCCTGCACTGATATAGAGGTCAATAGCACCATGGAATTTTCTGGCTTTGGCGATAAGTTCGCTGGCGATTCAGGCATTACTCAATTAATGCACGATTTAAATGATGGCTTAACCAACCCTGATGCGATCATGCTCGGTGGTGGTAATCCAGCTCAGATTCCAACAATGGTTGATTATTTTAATCAGCTATTAATAGAAATGGCCACCTCTGGTGAGTTGACCGCATCGATCACCAACTACGATGGCCCTCAAGGAAAAGACCGTTTTATTAACGCCCTAGCGACGTTGCTTAAACACCATTATGGTTGGGACATCAGCAGTAAAAACATTACTCTCACCAACGGTAGTCAAAGTGCCTTCTTTAATTTATTTAACTTATTAGCAGGCAAATGCCGTAATGGTGCCAGTAAGAAAATTCTCTTACCGCTATCTCCTGAATATATTGGCTATGCTGATGCGGGTTTGGAACAAAATATGTTTGTCTCTTACCAACCCACGATTAGCTTATTGGATAATGGCTTATTTAAATACCATATTGATTTTAGTAAGTTGGTTATTGATGACAGCATTGGTGCAATTTGTGCTTCTCGCCCAACCAACCCGACAGGTAACGTGCTGACTGATGATGAAGTCAAGCAACTCGATGCGCTCGCTCAAGCACATAATATTCCACTGATTATCGACAATGCTTATGGCATGCCTTTCCCTGATATTATCTTTGCTGATGTCACCCCTTTTTGGAACAGCAATACCATTTTATGTATGAGCTTATCTAAACTGGGTTTACCCGGTATTCGCTGCGGAATAGTGATTGCCAATGAAGAGATTATTACTGCGCTCACTAATATCAACGGTATTATCAATTTAGCACCCGGCAGTTTAGGCCCGGCAATTGCTGATAAGCTAATCGCCCGAAATGATTTATTACGGCTAAGCCATGACGTTATTCGCCCTTTTTATCAGCGCAAAGCACAATATGCCGTGAGTCGATTACAGCACTATATTACTGATCCACGGTTTCGAATTCATAAGCCAGAAGGCGCGATATTTTTATGGTTATGGTGTGATGAATTACCAATCACCACTAAAGAACTCTATCAACGTCTGAAAGTTCGCGGAGTATTAATTGTTCCAGGTGAATATTTCTTTATTGGTTTACAACAACCATGGCAACACAGTCAGCAATGTATACGCATGAACTACGTTCAAAGTGACGAACAAATGGAGCGCGGAATTAAAATTATTGCAGAAGAAATTACACGAGCTTATACCATGGGTTAACCAACCCTATTCTGCCCTCCCCTTTAGTAACAACAATAAAATTACCCTATAAAAAAACGCCGCTATGATTAGCGGCGTTTTTATAACTATTAACCTAATGACAAACTACACGTCAAGGTTAGCTACTTTTAATGCGTTCTCTTCAATGAAGTTACGACGCGGTTCAACTTGATCACCCATCAAACAAGTAAACAGCTCATCGGCCGCAACAGCATCATTGATGGTAACTTGTAGCATACGGCGTACTTCAGGATCCATGGTTGTTTCCCACAACTGGTTCGGGTTCATTTCACCCAGACCTTTATAGCGTTGTAAAGATAAGCCACGACGTGATTCTTTGTTTAGCCACTCAAGCACTTCTTTAAAGCTTGAAACTGGTTGTTTACGCTCACCACGTTGAACAAAAGCAGTATCATCCAATAAGCCATCTAGTGCTTCAGAAAGATCCGCTAATTTAGCATATTCTTTTGAGTTCAATAGATCGAAGCTTAATGGGTACTCATGATCAACACCGTGAGTACGCACCACAACCTTAGGTACGAAGACGTTGTTCTCTTCATCACGTAAGATTTCAAACGTAAACTGACTTTCACCTGATTGCTTGGTATTTAGTGCTGCAACAAGGTGAGTTAACCATGCTTCAACTTGCGCGCTATCCGCTAGCATTTCAGTGCTTAAACGAGGTTGGTAAACCAATTCATTCAGCATTAACGCTGGGTAACGACGGCTCATGCGTTCGATCAGTTTCATCGCGCCATTATATTGAGTCACCAATGCTTCAAGTGCTGTACCTGTCATTGCAGGTGCACCATCATTTGCAAACAGAGATGCATTATCTAATGCTAATGCTGTTTGGTATTGGTTCATCTCTTCGTCATCTTTAATGTATTGCTCTTGCTTACCTTTCTTCACTTTGTAAAGTGGTGGCTGAGCAATATAGATGTGGCCACGCTCAATAAGCTCTGGCATTTGACGGTAGAAGAAGGTCAATAGCAACGTACGAATGTGCGAACCATCGACATCGGCATCGGTCATGATGATGATGTTGTGGTAACGCAGTTTATCTGGGTTGTATTCGTCGCGACCAATACCACAGCCCATTGCAGTGATCAGTGTTGCCACTTCTTGTGAAGATAGCATCTTATCGAAACGGGCTTTTTCAACGTTAAGGATTTTACCTTTTAGCGGTAGAATCGCTTGGTTTTTACGGTTACGTCCCTGCTTGGCTGAACCGCCAGCAGAGTCCCCTTCCACAATATATAGTTCAGAAAGAGCAGGATCTTTTTCCTGACAATCTGCAAGTTTACCTGGAAGGCCCGCTAAATCTAATGCACCTTTACGACGTGTCATTTCACGCGCTTTACGCGCTGCTTCACGCGCACGAGAGGCATCAATAATTTTAGTACAAATGATTTTAGCGTCAGCTGGGCTTTCTAATAAGAACTCAGCAAACTTCTCGTTCATTGCTGATTCAACCGCAGTTTTCACTTCACTTGAAACCAGTTTATCTTTAGTCTGGCTTGAGAACTTAGGATCAGGCACTTTAACAGAAACTACCGCGACTAAGCCTTCACGCGCATCATCACCTGACGTTGCTGCTTTGGCTTTCTTTGAGTAGCCTTCTTTATCCATAAATGAATTAAGAGTACGGGTCAAAGCACCACGGAAACCCGCTAAGTGGGTACCACCATCACGTTGTGGAATGTTGTTAGTAAAGCAGTAAACACCTTCTTGGAAACCATCGTTCCACTGCATTGCAACTTCAACGGTAATGCCATCTTCACGCTCACTATCAAAGTGAAAAACTTTCTGATGGATTGGCGTTTTATTACGGTTTAGGTGCTCGACAAACGCGCGAATACCACCTTCATACATAAAGTGATCTTGCTTACCGTCTTCACGCTCATCAATTAACTTGATAGACACGCCAGAGTTCAAGAATGATAATTCACGTAGACGTTTAGCTAAAATTTCGTAATGAAATTCAATATTGTTGGTAAAGGTTTCTTCGCTTGGCCAGAAACGTAAACGAGTACCGGTTTTGTCAGTATCACCCACTTCAGCCAATGGTGCATCAGGCACACCATGATGGTAAGTTTGCTGATGGATATGGCCTTTACGGTTAATGGTTAGCTCAACTTTTTCAGACAAGGCGTTTACAACAGAAACACCTACGCCATGGAGGCCGCCAGACACTTTGTAAGAATTATCATCGAACTTACCACCAGCGTGGAGTACAGTCATGATAACTTCAGCGGCTGACACCCCTTCTTCTTCGTGAAGTTCAGTCGGAATACCACGACCGTCATCGCTTACAGAAACCGAACCATCTTCGTGGATCGTAACAATGATATCTTCACAGTGACCAGCAAGAGCTTCATCGATAGAGTTATCGACTACCTCAAAAACCATGTGGTGCAAGCCAGTACCATCATCAGTATCACCGATGTACATTCCTGGGCGCTTACGTACCGCATCGAGGCCTTTAAGCACCTTAATGCTTGATGAATCGTAATTGTTGGACATTGAGTTACTCTCGCTTTAATTATCCTGTGTTATCTTGCCGTGTTCGACCATGAACAACTTACCGTTTTCATCAAGCATATCAACCACTTGCTCGCGACTAATAGCACTAATGAACACTTGGGCGTTAGTTTCCTTTAATCGTTGCGCTAACAACGCTCGCCTATGGCTATCCAATTCGGAAGCAAAATCATCAATTAGGTAAATACACTGTTTGCCGGTGGCCTCTGTCAGATGTAAACCTTGCGCTAAACGCAATGCACACACCATTAACTTTAGCTGACCGCGGGACAAAACGTCCTCAACCGGTGTTCCAGCAACTTTAATCCGTAAATCAGCCTTATGGGGCCCACTTACGGTATAGCCAAGCTGACAGTCACGTTCAAAATTACGTTGCAGCAGCTCAGCATACGGTGTCTCTTTTTCCCAGCCACGATAGAAACCGAGCTGGATTTCAAATTCAGGTAAGAACACCTGACATATTTCAGCCGCTTTGATTTTTACGGCAGTAATGTACTCTTGACGCCACACACTGATTTGTTCAGCAAGTAATGCTAGCTCTTGATCCCAATAACTGAGTTCACGGTAACTTCGTGCTTGCTTTAATAATGCATTACGTTGTTTCGTCAGTCGTTTTAAGCGGCTCCATGCATTATAGAACTTTGGTTCAACATGAAACACACCCCAGTCAATAAAAGACCGTCGAAACTTAGGTCCGCCGATCAATAAATCAAATCCTTCTGGGGTAATTAACTGTAATGGTAAAATTTGGGCTAACTGCGCCAACTTTTGATTACCTTCACCACCAATTTTAACTTCGGTAGTACCATCACGTTGCTTGCTGATCCCTAACGGTAAAGTGAGATCATTGTTATCAGTGACTCGACCATGAATAAACAATTGTTGTTGTTCATGGCGAATAACGCGACTGATTAAATGACTGCGGAATGAACGCCCATGTCCTAAATAATGAATCGCTTCAAGAACACTGGTTTTACCGCTGCCATTAGCGCCAACCAAAAAATTAAACCCGCTGGCTAACGTAATATCACACAGAGCAATATTACGAAAATCCTGCACTAATAACCGAGTAAGCGCCATAATTACAGTCTAATTGGCATTACTACATACATGGCTTCATCATTGGTTGCATCTTCAATTAATGACGGCGCATTCGCATCCGATAATGACAACCGCACTTGATCACACTTTAGGGTGTTTAATACATCAAGCACATAGCTAACATTAAAACCAATCTCTAAGCTATCGCCCTCATAATCAACATCAAGAAACTCTTCCGCTTCTTCTTGTTCAGGGTTATTAGCAGTAATACGCATTTCACCGTTAGATAAACCGACTCTTACGCCACGAAACTTTTCGTTGGATAAAATCGCCGCTCGTGCAAACGCTTTACGCATTTCATCACAACTTGCTTCAACAAATTTAGTGCTATTTTGTGGCATTACACGACGGTAATCAGGGAAGCGACCATCAACTAACTTAGAGGTAAACACAAAATTACCCACCGTCGCGCGTAAATTTGAATGACCAATTTGAATATTGACTAAGGCTTCAGGGTTATCAAACAACCGCACCAATTCAAGTACCCCTTTACGCGGTACAATAATTTGCTTGGTTGGTAAATCATGACCTGTATCAATCGCACACACAGCCATTCGGTGACCGTCGGTTGCGACTGAACGTAAATGTTGACCATCAGTTTCAAACAACATGCCGTTTAAGTAGTAACGCACATCTTGGTTAGCCATTGAAAATTGGGTGCTATCAATTAACTGACGCATACGACCTTGTTCAATCGTAAACTCAACTTCGCTTTGCCAATCTTCAATATTTGGAAAATCTGTAGCGGGTAATGTCGTTAGTGTATAGCGACTACGACCAGAGCGAATTAACACTCGATCACCTTCATAGATAACCGCGATGGTGGCACTATCAGGTAAACCACGACAAATATCTAAAAATTTACGTGACGGTACTGTCACAGCACCCGCTTCAAAATCGCCTTCTAACGCAATTTTAGCAATGAGCTCCACTTCAAGATCGGTACCCGTCATTGACAAGCATCCATTCTCAACTTGCAGCAAAATATTGCCTAAAATAGGTAATGATGGACGACCACCTAATGCACCAGTCACCTGTTGCAAAGGTTTTAATAAATGTTCACGTTCAACAGTAAATTTCATATTAAGACGACAACGTTCTAATTAGGTTTGAATAATCTTCTTTAATATCGTGGCTTTCTTCACGTAACTGCTCAATCTTACGACAAGCATGGAGCACGGTAGTATGATCGCGGCCACCAAAGGCATCGCCAATCTCAGGAAGACTGTGGTTTGTCAGTTCTTTTGCTAAAGCCATCGCCATTTGGCGAGGACGAGCAACACTACGAGAACGACGTTTAGACAGCATATCAGCCATCTTTATTTTATAATATTCTGCAACAGTCTTCTGAATATTATCAATCGTCACTAACTTTTCTTGTAGCGCTAATAAATCACGCAGTGCTTCACGAACAAAATCAATCGTGATCGCGCGACCAGTAAAGTTAGCATTGGCAATCACACGATTCAACGCACCCTCTAATTCACGCACATTGGAGCGTAACCGCTTTGCAATAAAGAACGCCACTTCGTCAGCCAGACGAATATTATGATCTTCGGCTTTCTTCATTAAAATAGCAACGCGGGTTTCCAGCTCTGGCGGTTCAATAGCAACAGTCAGTCCCCAACCAAAGCGTGATTTTAAACGGTCTTCAACCCCATTAATTTCACGAGGATAACGATCTGATGTCAAAATAATTTGTTGGTTACCTTCTAATAACGCATTGAAGGTATGAAAAAATTCTTCTTGAGAACGTTCTTTATTGGCAAAAAATTGAATGTCATCAATCAAGAGAGCGTCAACACTACGGTAATAACGCTTAAATTCTTCAATGGCATTGTTTTGTAGCGCTTTCACCATATCTTGCACAAAACGCTCAGAGTGCATATAAACCACTTTGGCATTAGGTTTACGATTAGCAATCGCATTACCCACCGCATGCAACAAGTGAGTTTTACCTAACCCCGTACCACCGTATAAAAATAACGGATTGTAAGCCGCACCTGGGTTATCAGACACTTGACGACAAGCAGCAAGGCCTAATTGGTTTGATTTACCTTCCACAAAATTATTGAAATTATGTTTAGGGTTTACATTTGAACGATAGCCACCAGGTGATTCCGTTTGTACAGGAGACGGTGCCGGTTCGTAATGCATTGGCTCAGGTTCAGTGCGAGGTCTTGATTGCGGCAAGGTAAAAACCGGCGGCGCAACAGGTTGAGGTGGCGCAACAACAGGTTTGCTACCAACCTCAAAACGCAGGCTCGGAACATCAGCACCACAAAATTCATTAAGCAGTCGATTGATATTATTAAGATATTTATCACGCACCCAATCTAAAACAAACCGATTGGGAGCAAATAATGTCAATGTATGATCATTTAATTCAGCCTGAAGCGGACGCAGCCACATACTGAATTCTGTCGCAGGGAGTTCTTCCTGAAGGCGTTGAAGGCACTGCAACCATAGCGAAGATGACAAGGTAGACTCCACACTGAATAAACAAAACACAAAAAGGAAGATAATTTTATACTCGCTGAACAAGGATCGCCAGTAAAGAGATCCCAGATCCAGTGAATAAGATCGAACTTATGCACATAGATCTCACAATAAAATGCAAGATCAGCACAATTTAACCCACCTTTACCCACAGCTATATTAACACACCTGCCACAAAGATAAGTCTTTCATTGCCCGTTTAATGCTGTTTTTACTCAATAATGACCATTATATCATCAGCCATTATCATCCACAGGGAAAACCAACTGCTGTGGGTAACCTTTTATAACAATCAGCCCCTCTTTTAGGTGCCGTAAAAAGCATAATCTCAAGCAGTAATATGTCGCTAGCCAAACAAATGGTTATTTCAAATAACTGTTAATTATTATCTTTATGATTAAATATCGAGGTAGGATGCTTTCACCAAATAAAGCCCTATCAAGGTAAGGAAAATACCGAATGAAAAACTGGATAAAAACATTAGTGATCGCAAGTACTTTATTTGCTACTACAACCACCAGTGTTATGGCTGCAACCACAGTAAAAGTGGGCATGTCAGGTCGTTATTTCCCTTTTACTTTTGTTAGTCAAGATAAGCTACAAGGGTTTGAAGTTGACCTTTGGAATGCCATTGGTAAACGCAATGACTATAATGTTGAATTTGTTACCGCCAGCTTCTCTGGTTTATTTGGCCAGTTAGAAACAGGGCGTATTGATACTATTTCAAACCAAATCGCCATCACTCCCGCCCGCCAAGCCAAATTTTTATTTAGTCAACCTTATGTCATTGATGGTGCGCAATTGGTGGTAAGAAAAGGCAATGACAGCATTCACTCAACAGCGGATTTAGATGGAAAAACGGTGGGCGTCAACTTGGGCTCAAACTACGCGCAACTACTACGTGGTTTACCCAATGCCGATAATATCAACATCAAAACCTATGACAGTGGTATTGAACAAGATGTGGCTTTGGGACGTACCGATGCCTTTGTGATGGATCGTCTATCGTCAGTGGCTGTGATTAATACAAAACACTTACCGTTACAATTAGCAGGAAAGCCATTTGCAACCGTTGAAAGTGCATGGCCATTTTTAAATAACGCCAAAGGTAAATTACTTCAACAGCAAGTGAATCAAGCTTTAGTGGCAATGCGTAAAGACGGCACCCTTACTGCAATATCAAACAAGTGGTTCCATACTGACATCACTCGATAACTCATCGTTTCACCATCACAAACAAAAGTGGTGGTGACTTTATTTACCCCGCTTGCATAGCCAGTACAACGGATCACCATTATGGGTTTTGATTTTAATTATATGTTGTCGTTGATGCCTATTTTGTTGAAATATCTACCAACGACATTATCCATGGCCTCTCTTGGTGCCATTTTTGCACTTTTCCTTGGGTTAGCTATTGCGTTAATTCGTATTTATAAACTGCCGCTACTTAACCCTTTAGCTCAACTTTATATCAGTTTCTTCCGTGGCACACCGTTACTGGTACAACTATTTTTACTGTATTACGGTTTACCACAAGTATTACCAAGTTTAGTTGGATTAGACGCATTCAATGCCGCGGTTATTGGCCTTAGCCTTCACTTTGCCGCTTACATGGCAGAAAGTATTCGAGCAGCGATTATCGGTGTTGACCGCAGCCAACGCGAAGCCAGTCTTGCTATCGGCATGACGGAATCGCAAACCATGTTGCGAATTATTTTACCGCAAGCCACTCGTATCGCTTTACCTTCGCTCATGAACTATTTCATCGATATGATTAAATCGACCTCCCTTGCCTTTACACTGGGTGTACCTGAAATTATGGCAAAAGCACAAATGGAAGCATCATCAAGCTTTAAGTTCTTTGAGGCTTTTCTTGCTGTTGCAATCATATACTGGGTGTTGGTGATAGTGCTTACTCGCTTACAACAATTGGCTGAAACACGTTTAGATAGGGCTTACGTACGATGATCAATATAAACAAACTCACTAAACGTTTTGGCGAACAAACTATTTTTAGCGATCTTGATCTCACTATCAAAAAAGGTGAAATCGTGGCTATCATTGGTCCATCAGGCACCGGAAAATCAACCTTTTTACGTTGCCTTAATTACCTTGAAAGTGCCAATAGTGGCACTATCACCATTAACGATGTGACCGTCGATGGCCAACAGCCTAAAAAAAGTGACATTTTAGCCCTGCGACGCCAAACCGGATTTGTATTTCAAAACTATGCTTTGTTTAATCACCTGACAGCACAGCAAAATATCAGTGAAGGTTTACGCGTCGTTAAAGGCCTTAGTAAACAACAAGCACAGCAACGCGCACTTGATATTTTAACGGACATTGGTTTAGCCGATAAAGCCGATATCTACCCTGCCGCCCTCTCTGGTGGCCAACAGCAACGAGTGGGTATTGGTCGTGCTATGGCGTTAGAAGCCGAATTATTATTACTTGATGAACCTACGTCAGCCCTCGATCCACTGTGGGTCAATGAAGTGCTTAACTTGATCAAGCAATTGGCAAAACAACAACAAACAATGTTGATCGTCACTCATGAATTACAATTTGCGCGTGAAGTCGCCGATAGAGTGATCTTTATGGCCGACGGTCAATTTGTAGAGCAAGGGCCACCAGAGCAGATCTTTAATCACCCTAACGATCCGCGACTAAAGGCTTTTTTGACTCAAATAGGGATCCAATAAGGATCCTTGAACTTCGCGCTATAAAACGTATAATGCAGCGCCCGTCATTAGATGTGGGTATAATTATTGACTCTTTGTTGGTCAGTGATTACAATTCCGCCTCTTTGTTCGTGGTAATTGTCCAATTATGGCCAATTACATCTAACAAACTTAAAAACTGATCAGTTAATTTAAGGTAAAACCATGAAACGCACATTCCAACCTTCTGTTCTTAAGCGTAAGCGTAGTCACGGCTTCCGTGCTCGTATGGCAACTAAGAACGGTCGTGCAACAATCAATGCACGTCGCGCTAAAGGCCGTAAGCGTCTTTCTAAGTAATCATCGACGATTATTTTGAATAAGTTCGCTTTTTCTCGGGAGTTACGTTTGTTAACTCCCGAACATTATAAAACTGTCTTCCAGCAAGCTCATCGTGCTGGCTCTCCCCACTTGACTATTCTTGCCCGTTCTAACGAACTCGACCACCCCCGTCTCGGTCTGGCTGTTCCAAAAAAACAGATTAAAACTGCTGTCGACAGAAACCGCTTCAAACGCGTTGTTCGCGAAAGTTTCCGTTTAAAACAACATCAGCTTCCAGCTTGCGACTTCGTAGTCATTGCCAAGAAATCAGCCAATGGGTTGAGTAACGAAGAACTATTTACGTTGTTAGATAAGTTATGGCATCGCCTGTCTCGCCCGTCGCGTGGCTAGTCGTAAGACTAGTCCGCTTTTACCAACTGGCAATCAGTCCTCTCCTTGGACCACGCTGTCGGTTCACCCCTACATGTTCTCAATATGCGATCGAAGCTGTAAAAACGCATGGAGCGCGAAAAGGTTGTTGGTTAGCGGCGAAACGTCTATTAAAATGTCACCCTTTAAATGACGGTGGTTACGACCCCGTTCCGCCAACCAAGCATAACGACAGAGAACATTAACCATGGGTTCCCAACGTAATATTCTGTTAATTGCCCTACTGTTTGTCTCATTCTTGCTATTTCAACAATGGCATGGCGACAAAAACCCGCAACCAACGAAGCCGGGTGTAGAGCAACAAGTCAATAACAATAGTGGTATTCCATCACATTCAAGTGATAATCAACCACTGGCTGACCAGAAAACTTCAACTAACTTAATTACCATTAAAACGGATGTACTGGAATTAACAGTCGACACGCTTGGTGGTGATGTTATCAATGCAAAACTACTAAAATACGACAACACCCTAGATTCTAAAGACCCATTTGTTCTGTTAAGTGATACTGACGGCCGCGATTACATTGCGCAATCAGGCTTAATCGGCACTAATGGTTCTGACTCACAAACACATGGTCGCGCACAATACGCGGTGACGGCGAAAAGCTTCGTCATGGCACCAGACCAAAACGAACTACGTGTACCAATGACATTCACTCGTGATGGCATTAGTTACATCAAAACGTTCGTTTTCAAGCGTAACGATTATGCGGTTAATGTTGACTACACTGTCGACAACAAAACTGACAAGCCTGCAACAGTACAAATGTACGCACAGCTTCGTCACCGCCTAGAAAGCAAAACTGGCGGCGGTATTCAAGGCATGGCAATGCACACCTACAATGGTGCGGCATACTCAGCTAATGATACTAAATACAAAAAATACAGTTTTGATGACATCAAAGAGAAGAACCTTAACCAGTCAGCAAATGACGGCTGGGTTGCGATTATGGAGAACTACTTCGTATCAGCATGGATCCCTCGTGATGGCAAAGACCAAACGTCTCAAGTCTACAGCAGCGATAACAACGGTGTAGGTTACATCGGCGTACGTATGCCGTTAGAGACTGTTGCTCCTGGTCAAACAAAAGAAATTAAAGCAACACTATGGCTTGGTCCTAAGTTGCAAAAAGAAATGGCAGCAACAGCCGCTAACCTAAACCTAACGGTTGATTACGGTTGGTTATGGTTCATTGCTAGTCCATTGCATAAATTGCTTTCTTTCATTCACGGTATTGTAGGTAACTGGGGTGTTGCAATCATCATCCTAACGCTAATTGTTCGTGGTGCTATGTACCCACTAACAAAAGCGCAGTACACCTCAATGGCGAAAATGCGCATGCTACAGCCAAAAATTCAGGCAATGCGTGAGCGTTTAGGTGATGACCGTCAACGTCAAAGCCAAGAAATGATGGAACTGTACAAAAAAGAGAAAGTAAACCCACTTGGTGGTTGTTTACCTATCATGCTACAGATGCCAATTTTCATCGCACTGTACTGGGCACTAATGGGATCAGTTGAATTGCGTCATGCGCCATTCTTCGGTTGGATTACGGATCTATCAGCACAAGACCCGTACTACATCCTACCTGTTCTTATGGGTGTATCAATGTTCCTTATTCAAAAGAACAGCCCATCAACAGTAACGGATCCAATGCAGCAGAAGATCATGACCTTTATGCCGGTTATGTTTACTTTCTTCTTCCTATGGTTCCCTTCTGGTCTAGTGCTTTACTGGCTAGTATCAAACGTTGTGACCCTGATTCAACAAACCATTATTTTCCGCGCGTTGGAGAAAAAAGGTTTACACAGCAAAGCTAAATAAGCTGTCCCTGTGAATGAAAGGCGACCTTAGGGTCGCCTTTTTTTATGGGTCAGATTAGGCGTAAGCCCTCACAGTGGTTTACAATCATCAAGTCATTTTCAAGCAAAGCCAAGGTTATGAATCAACATATCGATACTATCGTTGCACAAGCAACACCACCGGGCCGTGGCGGCGTCGGCATCATTCGCGTTTCAGGTCCTAAAGCGAAAGAAGTAGCCCTTGCCGTTGCTGGCCGTGAGTTAAAAACCCGTTACGCTGAATACCTGCCATTTAAAAATGAAGATGGGACCGCGCTTGATCAAGGGATCGCGCTATTTTTTAAAGGCCCTAACTCGTTCACGGGTGAAGATGTATTAGAACTGCAAGGCCACGGTGGCCCAGTATTGATGGACATGATGATCCGTCGCATTCTTAACATTGAAGGCATTCGTCCTGCACGCCCTGGAGAGTTCTCAGAACGTGCTTTTATGAACGATAAGCTTGATTTAGCCCAAGCAGAAGCCATTGCTGATTTAATTGATGCCAGCTCAGAAGAAGCAGCAAAAAGTGCCTTTAAATCACTGCAAGGCGTATTCTCAAACAAGGTAAATGAATTAGTCGAAGCTTTAATTCATTTACGTATTTTCGTCGAAGCGGCGATTGATTTTCCTGAAGAAGAAATAGATTTTCTGTCTGACGGCAAAGTCAGTGGTGATCTCAATAACATCATGGATCGCTTGGCTGATGTGCGTAAACAAGCCAACCAAGGTGCAATCATGCGTGAAGGCATGAAGGTAGTGATTGCAGGTCGCCCTAATGCTGGTAAATCAAGCCTATTAAATGCCTTATCAGGTAAAGACAGCGCGATTGTGACCGATATCGCAGGTACAACCCGTGATGTATTACGTGAACATATTCACATTGACGGTATGCCATTACACATTATTGATACCGCAGGTTTACGTGAAGCAACCGATGAAGTAGAACGGATTGGTATTGAACGCGCATGGGCGGAAATTGAACATGCCGATCGGGTGTTATTCATGGTTGATAGCACTACCACCGATGCTACCGATCCTAAAGATATCTGGCCTGATTTTATTGAACGCTTACCGGCCAACATGGGCTTAACGGTAATTCGCAATAAAGCCGAACTTACCGGTGAAGTAACGGGCATTACAGAAGTTAATGACTCAACCTTAATTCGCCTCTCAGCGCGCACAGGCGATGGTGTCGACGACTTACGCGAACATCTAAAGCAATGTATGGGATTTGCAGGCACGACGGAAGGCGGCTTTATGGCACGTCGTCGTCACTTAGATGCCCTTGAACGTGCAGCTGAACATTTAGTGATCGGTAAAGAGCAACTAGAAGGCTTTATGGCAGGTGAGATTCTGGCTGAAGAATTACGGTTAGCTCAACAGCACTTAAGTGAGATCACAGGTGAGTTTACATCGGATGATTTACTTGGACGTATCTTTACTTCTTTCTGTATTGGTAAGTAAATACTAACCCAATATATAAGTAACAAAAAAACGCCATATATAATTGATATGTGGCGTTTTTTATTATTATTTAGCTTCGGGCGAAGGATAATTTATGCTGATATATTCAGGCTCTTCAATCCCAGCCTGCTGATTAAGCACTCGCGTTAATGCAAAAAAGTAATTCACCAACAAATTACTGAATCGAGGTAATGTTTCAGGCACCTTTTTACCCACCGCATCAACGTTAACTAATTGACGCACCACCTTCTTCGATAAACTCCGACATTGATGTAATTGCACCACCGCGCCTATCCCTCGTGGTAATACAAAGCGCTTATTGTTATCGGTTACTTGGGCGCGAAAATAATGATAATCCGCTTTCAACTTAATAATATCCGCTTCAAAAATACCGCACTTACCTCGAATAGATCCATTGAGGTTAAAAATACGTGGTTGTAACCATGATAAAGATTGTCGCACTTCATCATCTTGCAGTTGTGAAATAGCTAATCCCACATACGTACATAATTCATCGGTGAGAATTTCAAAATCACATAACGGGGAATCTTCAAAAATAAAGGGATAAGCAAGTTCATCAATATCACCCGAAAATTTTAATACCATAACTGTGTTATTCCTTGCCAAATATACGTAATTCTAACAGAAGACGACCATTGACAGCGCTCAAAAAATCACTAACTATGTCCGCAAAATTTGCTTACCAAGGATGAGGTAAGCTCACTATTAGCAGCATATGGAAAATTATGTATTCACGACTTAAAAATTTATTTTTTATAGGCTGCCTATGCACTAGCACAGCCTGTTTAAGTGCACAAACCTCATACCCAATCACCGTCACAGATGCCAGTCAGCACCCACTGACATTAACCACGATGCCGACACAAGTTGACTCTAAAAGCATGTTTAGTGATCAAGTATTAATGGCACTATTGCCCTTAAAAAACATCACCAGTTTAAGTCGTTTAAGTAAGGACCCGACTTATTCAATTATTGCCGATAAAATTCCAGAGACATTACCGCTACGTGATCTAAACGTGGAACGTATCATTGCCGAACGTCCAGATTTAGTGCTGGTGGCCAGTTGGAGTGATGGACCTAAAATTGCTCAATTACGTGCAGCAGGTATCAATGTTTTTGTTATTAAAACCGTTTATAGCCTCAAAAATATTGAACAAAACATTTTATTAGTTGGCAAGCTCGTCAATAAAAATGCAGCGGCGATGGCTGTGGTTGACAAGATGAACACCAAACTTAAACAACAGGTTATTATTCCACAGCACAAGCTAACTGCTATTGAATACACCCCCTGGGGCGCATCCAGCAATCATAACTCCACTATCAATACCATTATTAGTCACGCCCAGCTTAACAACGTGATTGCCAATACCAATGGCGATAAATTTGGCCAAGTTCCAATAGCGAAAGAACAACTGTTAGCCCTAAACCCTGATGTAATTATTATTCCAGGTGAAAATAACAATGGCTTTAAACAACAGCTATTACACGATCCAGCCTTGCAAACATTAACGGCCATTCGTGATCGCCGCGTTATCAGCTTGCCACATTCATTACGTTCAACCGATAGCCAATATATTGCCGATGCTATCATCTACCTTAATCATAAGGTTTATCAGTCTCATGTTCACCCATCCATACATTAAACCCGTTCAAGGTCTATTAGCCGTTACCGCATTACTGGTGCTACTCATGCTTTATTTGAGCCTCGGATCAGTTGCCATTCCCATGCATGATATTGTTGCCATGCTTGCCAGTTATATTCAGGGAGGGGAAACCTTAGCTCAGCAACAACATCCCCTCGCCTCAGCCATCATATTACAGATCCGTTTGCCCCGCGCTTGTGCCACTATATTAGCAGGAAGTGCGTTAGCGTTAGCTGGAGCATGCAGCCAAGGTTTGTTTAGAAATCCCCTCGCTAGTCCCGATATCTTAGGTATCAGTGCAGGCAGTAGCTTTGCAGCAGTGGTGGCGATTGTCAGTGGCTTAACGGTCGTCAATCCTGCGTTATTACCCCTTGTTACAGCCATCGGCGCATTAATAACGGCAACAATCGTTTATTTAATTGCTCGTCAAACTCAACAACATGGTTTATTCATCATTTTAGCCGGGCTCGCCGTGTCGAGTTTATTAGGTGGATTAACCATGGGCGTATTGTTAACCGCTCAACAATATGAAGTGAGTGAGTTTGTCTTTTGGACCATGGGAGGATTAGACGCGCGTACATGGCAACAATTATTATGGCCAACCCCCATTATTATCATTACAGGATGGCTATTATTACGCCACGGTCAGACCTTAAATTTACTGGCTTTAGGTGAGCAAAATGCCCACGGCATGGGAATAAATGTTAACCACAGCCGCCGATTATTATTACTACTGACCACCTTACTCACCGCAATGGCCATTGCTGTAGCGGGCCCAATTGGTTTTATTGGCTTAATAGTGCCGCATTTAGCACGGTTACTAATAGGACCGAATAATCGTATTTTATTACCATTTTCAGCATTATTTGGCGCAATGTTTTTATTAGCGTGTGATCTTATTGCCCGTACCGTTATTGCTCCCAATGAATTAAAGACGGGGATTATCACCGCGGTTATAGGCGGGATCTATTTTATTGCTCTACTCATACGCAGCCAATATAAAGGATTACCATCATGATCCCATCACTGAAAATAACCCAATTAAGTTATTACCAAGGATCACAACCATTATTGCAGAATATCAATTTTGCGATTAATCCCGGTGAGTTAGTCGGAATTATCGGCCCTAATGGCGCAGGGAAAAGTACCTTATTAAAATGCCTGAGCGGTTTTGTTGCACCTAAAAGTGGCAATATTTCTCTATTTGAACGCCCTCTCAGCAGCTACAACCATCAACAACGGGCACAATATTTAAGTTATTTACCTCAGCACACCGAACCCGCATTTGGCTTTGTGGTTCAAGATATTATTCATTATGGCCATCACCAATCCTCGTCGATATCAGAACAAAAAATAACAAGCATTATTAATCAGTTAGAGATAAAACCATTATTAAAACGCCCAATCAACCAACTCTCTGGTGGTGAACAACAACGGGTACATTTTGCACGGTTACTGATTCAAAATGCCGCCATTATGCTACTTGATGAGCCCACAGCCAGCCTTGATATTGGCCATGAGTCGCTCTTACTTAATATTTTGAGCCACCATTGCCAACAAGGCAAAAGCGCACTAATTGCCATTCATAACCTTAATACGGCCATCACATTTTGCGATCGTTTATTATTGCTTGAACAAGGCCAACAAATTGCCTTTGATACACCTCAAAACGTATTAACATCCGCCCAAATTAATGCACTTTATCACCACCATGTCAGCGTTATCCCTCATCCAACCACCCAAAAACTGGTTATTTTACCTCGAAAAAACAAGATCATTTAATTATTGCGATCAGTATGATGATCGCAATAATTAAAGATCATAAGCTTGTGCAAACAATAAGGGGATCATGTGGGTAAGATCTTTTATTAAGACCAAATCCCTTTTATCTTCCATCGCCGTAATGATCATCTTAATTGCTATAAAACTTCATTTTTTTGTATAAATACCCACATTTTTTCCCTGTTTCATCCCCACTTGATGCTGGTGGATAAAAAAAATACCCTGTCAGTGAATAAAAATGGTCACTTATGCCATAAAGGCTATCTTTATAGGGTTTGATCTCAGTACAATCTCAAGCTGGTATTCATCATTTCATATCGATGATCCCATCTAACGCCAATTTGAGGACAATTATGTCAACTATTACGCTGATCACTGGCAGCACGCTTGGTGGTGCTGAATATGTCGCCGATCATGTAGCCGATTTACTTACCGCACAAGGTCATCAAACCGATATCACAAACCAACCTCAATTTGATCAATTAAACCAAGACACCATTTGGCTTATTATTTGTTCAACCCATGGGGCCGGTGATTATCCAGATAACTTTATCGCCTTTGCAAATGCTCTTGCTGATCAGAATCCCACTCTTGATCAGCTAAAATTTGCCGTTATTGGGCTTGGAGACAGTAATTACGATACTTTCTGTGCTGCAGGTAAAAATATTCAAGCACGCTTACTCTCATTAGGTGCAACACAGCTTGGTGAACGACTTGATATTGATGTTTCAATGACACCAGTACCTGAAGATGCCGCAGAAATATGGCTTGAAGAATGGCAAAATGTATTAAATGATTAAAAAGTGGTCAATAGTTACTCAATTTGTAATCCTATTTAATGCTTTTATCTGTGGATAACTATAGATCTAAACGGTGATCAACCCATAGTTATCCATTTAATAACTTATAGACCCCGCTGCCCCTGTGTATAAGTAGCCATTTTGATCCCAGCCTATCCTCTGGAAGATCCAAGCTACTCCACAACAAATGATCGTCTATAAATACATGATCATAAGGATCATTTAGCGGTTATCCACACGATCAGTGGATCCTAATAGTAGATCTAATAGAAGATCTCTTTAAAAAGATCTTATATATATTTAAGAGACGTAAATGGGCGATCAAATGATCTTGATGAAAGATTCTCTCTTGCCAAGAAACAGGATAGAATGTCCGCCCTTTGCTCTAGTTAACTCACTGGCTATTTAAATACCTGAGGAAGTTTCATGTTTTACCAGGAAAAATTTGATGTCATCGTTGTGGGTGGTGGTCATGCCGGTACCGAAGCGGCACTGGCAGCTGCCCGAATGGGACAAAAAACCTTACTATTGACCCATAATATCGATACGTTGGGCCAAATGTCGTGCAACCCAGCTATCGGCGGGATCGGGAAAGGACACCTGGTTAAAGAAGTTGACGCCCTTGGTGGCTTGATGGCACATGCTATCGATAAAGGCGGAATTCAATTCCGTACACTCAACTCTTCCAAAGGCCCTGCAGTTCGGGCAACACGTGCACAAGCAGACCGTGCACTTTACAAAGCAGCAGTACGTAACGTATTGGAAAATCAGCCTAATTTAATGATTTTCCAACAAGCTGTAACAGATTTAATTGTTGAAAACCATCGCACTACCGGTGTAGTGACTGAAATGGGTTTAAAATTCCACGCAAAAGCTGTGGTATTAACCGTCGGTACATTCCTTGGCGGTAAAATTCATATTGGTCTAGAAAACTACAGTGGCGGTCGTACTGGTGATCCTGCATCAAATGCACTTGCGGATCGTCTCCGTGAATTACCGTTACGGGTTGATCGCTTAAAAACAGGTACTCCACCACGTATTGATGCACGCACTGTTGATTTAAGTATTCTTGAAACCCAACATGGTGATAATCCAACCCCAACATTTTCTTTCATGGGGAAACAATCGGATCATCCTCGTCAAATTCCATGTTTTATTACTTACACCAACGAGCGTACGCATGAGGTTATTCGTAATAACCTTGATCGTAGCCCAATGTATGCTGGTGTGATTGAAGGTATTGGCCCTCGCTACTGCCCTTCAATTGAAGATAAAGTGATGCGTTTTGCGGATAAAAATAGTCACCAAATCTTCATTGAGCCTGAAGGCTTAACCACCAATGAACTGTATCCAAATGGTATTTCTACAAGCTTACCGTTTGATGTTCAGATGCAAATTGTGCGCTCAATGAAAGGATTTGAGAACGCAACCATTATGCGTCCTGGTTATGCGATTGAGTATGATTTCTTTGACCCGCGCGATCTTAAACAAACCTTTGAAAATAAATACATTGATGGATTGTTCTTTGCGGGACAAATTAACGGTACGACCGGTTACGAAGAAGCGGCTGCTCAAGGCCTAATGGCAGGCATGAACGCTGCCCTTCAAACCCAAGACAAAGAAGGTTGGAGTCCACGTCGTGATCAAGCGTACATGGGCGTATTGATCGATGATTTATCAACGATTGGTACTAAAGAACCGTACCGTATGTTTACGTCACGTGCGGAATATCGCTTGTTGTTACGTGAAGATAATGCTGATTTACGTCTAACACCAATGGGACGTGAATTAGGTCTAGTTGATGATGAGCGCTGGGCGCGTTTCAATCAAAAATTAGAAAATATGGAACAAGAGCGTCAACGTTTGAAAGAGATTTGGGTTAATCCAAACTCGAATCATATTGAGAGTTTAAATAAGATCCTTAAGTCACCGATCGTTCGTGAAGCGAATGGTGAGGATCTTCTTCGTCGCCCTGAAGTTACTTACGAACAATTAACGACAATTGAAACGTTCGCGCCAGCACACGAAGACATTGAAGCGCGTGAGCAAGTTGAAATTCAGATTAAATACCAAGGTTATATTGATCGCCAACGTGATGAAGTTGAAAAATCATTACGCCATGAGACCACTAAACTACCTTTTGATCTTGATTACAGCTTAGTGAAAGGTTTATCAAACGAAGTCGTAATTAAGCTTAATGATGCGAAGCCTGAATCTGTAGGCATGGCATCACGTATTTCAGGTATTACACCAGCCGCTATTTCATTACTATTGGTTTATTTGAAAAAACACGGCTTGCTTAAAAAAGGCGAATAAGGGCTCGATAATGAAACAACGTTTAATACAACTTATCGCTCAAACTGACCTGCAGGTCACAGAACAACAACTCGATCAATTGATTGGTTATGTGCAACTGCTGCATAAGTGGAATAAAGCGTATAATTTGACTTCTGTGCGTGATCCTAATGAAATGTTAGTTAAACACATTATGGATAGCATTGTTGTTAGCCAATATTTAGATGGTGAGCGTTACATTGATGTGGGTACGGGGCCGGGTTTACCTGGAATTCCATTAGCAATTATGTGCCCGCATAAATCATTTACGCTGCTTGATAGCTTAGGTAAACGAATTCGATTTATTCGCCAAGTGATCCATGAGCTAAAAATTACCAATGTGACTGCAGTTCAAAGTCGAGTTGAAGAGTTTGATCCCGGTGAAGGTTTTGATGCGGTATTAAGTCGTGCCTTTGCTTCAATGTCAGACATGGTTAATTGGTGTCACCATTTGCCTAAGTCAGGCGGCCAGTTTTTCGCTCTTAAAGGTCAGTACCATCAGGATGAAGTCTCCGATTTACCTGAATGGTGTACTGTTGTTGAAGTTAAATCTTTGCAAGTACCTGAACTTGATGGTGAACGTCATTTAGTTGTTTTAACGGCAAAAGATTAATTGTTGAGGTTTTTTTTGTGGGAAGAATCATAGCTGTTGCAAATCAGAAAGGTGGTGTTGGTAAAACAACATCGTGTGTCAATCTGGCTGCTTCATTGGCTGCTACGCAGCGTAAAGTATTAGTGATCGATCTCGATCCTCAAGGTAACGCTACCATGGCTAGTGGGGTCGACAAATATCAAGTCGAATCTACCGCTTATGATCTTCTTGTTGAAGAAACCCCATTTAATCAGGTTGTTATTAACGAAACCACGGGTGGCTATCATTTGATAGCCGCTAATGGCGATGTAACTGCAGCTGAAATTAAATTGATGGAAGTGTTTTCCCGTGAGACGCGATTACGTAATGCACTGGCGCCTGTTCGTGACAATTACGATTATATTTTTATCGATTGTCCGCCATCTCTAAACTTATTAACAATCAATGCGATGACGGCAGCTGACTCAGTGTTAGTGCCGATGCAGTGTGAATATTTTGCCCTTGAAGGTTTAACCGCATTGATGGACACCATCAGTAAATTAACCGCGGTTGTTAATAGTGATCTCAAAATTGAAGGGTTATTGCGGACCATGTTTGATCCCCGTAACCGACTTTCAAATGAAGTGTCACAACAGCTTAAAAAACACTTTGGTGATAAAGTATATCGCACTGTTATTCCTCGCAATGTTCGTCTTGCTGAAGCGCCAAGTCACGGTCGCCCTGCAATGTATTATGACAAATATTCTAGTGGTGCTAAGGCGTATTTAGCGTTAGCCGGTGAAATGATTCGCCGTGATGAATTAGCACTGCAAGCCCCCCAGGTTGAAGCGTAAGGTTTTCCATGAATTTCAATAAACGAGGCTTGGGCAAAGGCCTTGATGCCCTATTAGCCACCAGCAATGTTGCTCAAGCTAAAAAACAGCAAAGTGATGACAACGCATCACAACAGGCTGCCGTTGATGGTGAATTACGCCAGATTGCAGTTACCGCACTTAAATCAGGTCAATATCAGCCTCGTAAAGCAATGGCGGCTGATGCGTTAACTGAATTAGCGGAATCGATTCGTGCTCAAGGTGTTATTCAACCGATTGTTGTACGCCGTATTGATAGCCAAAGTTATGAAATCATTGCCGGTGAGCGTCGCTGGCAAGCAGCCCGTCAAGCGGGTCTACAGGTTGTACCTTGTATTATTAAAAATGTTGATGATCGTGCTACGGTGGCGATTGCGCTGATTGAAAATATTCAACGTGAAGATCTTAATGCAATCGAAGAAGCGCGTGCGCTAGAACGTTTACAACAAGAGTTTTCATTAACGCATCAACAAGTTGCCGATGCGGTAGGTAAATCACGTGCCGCGGTTTCTAATTTATTGCGATTGAACCAATTATCTGACGCCGTCAAACAATTGGTTGAGCAAAAACAGTTAGAAATGGGTCATGCAAGGGCTTTATTGGCCTTAGACGAGCAACAACAGTTAGCTGCTGCACAAATTATCATCAATAAGTTGTTAACTGTGCGTGAGGCTGAAAAGCTAGTAAAAACGTTATTAAATCCAACTGAAACGCCGGCGAAGTTAGCACCTCAACCTCAAACGGTGGCATTGCAATTAAGTTTGAGCGAGCGTTTTGGTACTAAAGTTGCCGTAAACCAAAATAAAAATGGTAAAGGCAAAATTGTTATTAATTTTGATCAACAAGATAAACTAACGCAAATTCTTGCAATGCTTGGTCACGATTTGTGATCTAGTCGCGAGAATTATTAATTCAAGCGTTATGTGAAAGTTGATGGGTTATTTTGTTGTAAAATATAAATGTTTTTTTGCTGCAATAAGATTGCATTCAATCTATTCAGCCGTATAATTTTCGCTGTATTTCCCTGCACTCATGTGTCGTGGAATGGACTCGAGGAACGAATACATGGTATCGGCGCTAGTGAAACCGGGACGCCAATTGGCAAAGCGGTTGCTGTTACTACAATCTGGCGTCGTAGTAGTTACGGCATTAACGGCAGTCTTCGCTGTCAATGTTGACTGGGGAATCTCTGCACTTATCGGTGGTGGTATTTTTGTAATTGCCAATGCCGTATTTGCTATGTGTGCGTTTATGTACAGTGGTGCCAGGAAGGCACGATTAGTCATGGCGTCATTTTATGGCGGAGAAGTGCTCAAAATCCTCATTACAGTCATCCTTTTTGCCGCAGCTTACCTGTATAAAGGGGTGGAACTTGTTCCCCTCCAACTAACCTATTTGCTGGTCCTTGGTATTAATATTTTTGGACCGGTTTTATTCATTAACAACAACAAATAGGATGAGTTATGGCTGCGCCAGGTGAAGCGCTAACGCCGTCAAGCTACATAACCCACCACTTAACTAACTTATCGACTGATAAGCTAGGTTTAGCGAGTGAAGGTAGTTTCTGGACGGTAAATATCGACAGCCTTATTTTTTCTGTCTTAACCGGATTATTCTTTTTATGGGTATTTCGTAAGGTAGCAAAACAGGCGTCATCAGGAGTTCCAAGCAAGTTACAATGTTTTGTGGAAATGATTGTTGAATTCGTTGATACCAACGTTAAAGATACTTTCCATGGCCGCAATCCACTTGTTGCTCCGTTAGCACTAACCATTTTCTGTTGGATTTTACTGATGAACATCATGGACCTTGTGCCAATTGATTTTCTTCCGTATGCCGCACAAAGTGTTGGAATTCCTTATTTGAAGGTGGTTCCAAGTGCTGACGTTAACATCACTATGGCAATGGCGTTAGGTGTATTCGCATTGATGATTTACTACAGCATCAAAGTGAAAGGTCTACTCGGCTTTGCAAAAGAACTGGCTCTTCACCCGTTCAATCACCCAGTAATGATTCCATTTAACTTACTACTTGAAGTGGTATCGCTGATTGCGAAGCCAATTTCTTTAGGTATGCGTTTATTCGGTAACATGTTTGCTGGTGAAGTGGTGTTTATTCTTATCGCGGCGTTGATGCCGTGGTGGGCTCAATGGCTAGGCTCGGTACCGTGGGCTATTTTCCACATCCTGGTCATTACAATTCAAGCATTCGTATTCATGATGTTAACTATTGTGTACCTGTCTCAGGCGCATGAAGACAATCATTAACGATTATTTGTAAATTTTAGATTTTTTATTGGCACTTTAGCCGACAACTATAAACTGGAGATAGTGATGGAAACTTTACTAAGCTTTTCTGCAATTGCCGTGGGCATTATTGTAGGTCTTGCTTCCCTTGGTACAGCGATCGGCTTCGCAATTCTTGGTGGTAAATTCCTTGAAGGCGCTGCACGTCAACCTGAAATGGCGCCAATGCTACAAGTTAAGATGTTCATCATCGCAGGTCTATTGGACGCCGTTCCAATGATCGGTATCGTAATCGCGTTGCTATTCACATTCGCAAACCCATTTGTTGGCCAACTAGCTGGCTAATAAACCGCTGTGATCAGCCTTTCTCAAGAAGGCTGACTCCAGAGTAAATGGACCCTAGCAACCCTTTTTAAGGAGATGCGTTGTGAATATGAATGCAACTTTGCTGGGTCAGGCTATCGCTTTCTTCTTCTTTGTCGTGTTCTGCATGAAATATGTATGGCCGCCAATTATGGAAGCGATTGAAGAACGTCAGAAAAAAATTGCTGACGGTTTGGCAGCAGCAGATCGCGCTGCCAAAGACCTGAACCTTGCACAAGCTAATGCTTCTGATCAATTGAAAGAAGCGAAACGCGCCGCGAGTGAGCTGATTGAACAGGCAAATAAGCGTAAAGCTCAAATTGTCGATGATGCGAAAATTGAAGCCCAAGCTGAGCGTGAAAAGATTCTTGCTCAAGGTCTGGCTGAAATTGAAGCTGAACGTAATCGTGCTCGTGATGAGTTAAGAAAACAAGTTGCAACTCTAGCTGTGATTGGCGCTGAGAAGATCATTGGTCGCTCCATCGATATGGAAGCGCAAACTGATATTCTTAACGAACTCACTGCAGAACTGTAATTAAAGGGGCAAGCACATGTCGGATATGACTACTATCGCACGCCCCTACGCTAAAGCAGCATTTGACTTTGCGGTCGAGAAAGGCGAACTAGCACAGTGGGCAGAAATGCTAACTTTTGCTGGCGCTGTGGCAACTAATGACACTATGCAAGATATTCTTGATAGTGGCTATGCCGCTGACAAGCTCGCTGAAATTTTTGTTTCAGTGTGCGGTGAGCAACTCGATGAATTCGGCCTTAACTTAATTAAAGTGATGGCTGTAAATGGACGCCTCAATGCGCTACCTGATGTCTGTGGTGAATTTATGCTGATGAAACATGAGCATGAAAAAACTATCGAAGCTATGGTGATCTCTGCCATCGTTCTTGATGAAAGCCAGTTAGATGCGATCAGCGCCAAACTTGAGCAGCGTTTAGCACGTAAAGTGATGTTGACCTGCAGTGTAGACGAGACCCTGATTGCTGGGGTCGTAATTAGAGCTGGAGACCTTGTTATCGATAACTCTGTACGGGGAAAATTGAACCGTCTGAGCGATACTTTGCTGTCTTGATTTGGGGAATTGGAGCATGCAACTTAATTCCACGGAAATTAGCGCACTGATCAAACAACGTATTGAAAACTTCAACGTTGTAAGTGAAGCGCGTAACGAAGGTACTATCGTTTCTGTAAGCGATGGTATTATTCGAATCCATGGCCTTGCTGACGTAATGCAAGGTGAAATGATTGAACTACCTGGCGGCCTGTTCGCTTTAGCACTTAACCTTGAGCGTGACTCTGTTGGTGCGGTAGTTATGGGCCCTTATGCTTCGCTACAAGAAGGCATGAAGGTAACCGGTACTGGTCGTATTCTTGAAGTACCTGTTGGCCCAGCACTACTTGGGCGTGTTGTTAACACCCTAGGTCAGCCTATTGATGGTAAAGGTTCAATTGAAACAGAGACATTCTCTCCTGTTGAAGTAATTGCACCGGGTGTAATCGATCGTAAATCTGTTGATCAACCAGTACAAACTGGTTACAAAGCAGTGGATGCGATGATTCCTATCGGTCGTGGTCAGCGTGAGTTGATTATCGGTGACCGTCAAACGGGTAAAACTGCGATGGCTATCGATGCCATCATTAACCAGAAAAATTCTGGTATCTACTCTGTGTATGTGGCTATTGGCCAGAAAGCTTCAACGATTGCGAACGTGGTTCGTAAACTTGAAGAGCACGGCGCATTGGAAAACACTATTGTTGTGGTTGCATCTGCTTCTGAAGCGGCAGCACTACAATACCTTGCACCTTACTCAGGTTGTGCAATGGGTGAATATTTCCGTGACCGTGGCGAAGATGCACTGATCGTATACGATGACTTGTCTAAACAAGCCGTTGCTTATCGTCAAATCTCACTATTGCTGAAGCGTCCACCAGGCCGTGAAGCATTCCCTGGTGATGTTTTCTACCTTCACTCTCGTCTTCTTGAGCGTGCATCACGAGTTAGTGCGCACTACGTTGAGAAATTTACGAATGGTGAAGTGACAGGTAAAACCGGTTCTTTAACTGCGCTACCTATCATTGAAACGCAAGCTGGTGACGTATCGGCGTTCGTACCGACCAACGTTATCTCTATCACTGATGGACAAATCTTCCTACAAACAGAACTGTTCAATGCGGGTATTCGTCCTGCGGTTGATCCAGGTATTTCTGTATCGCGTGTAGGTGGTGCTGCCCAAACTAAAGTTATCAAGAAGCTTTCTGGTGGTATTCGTACTGCCCTAGCACAGTACCGTGAACTAGCAGCGTTTGCTCAGTTCTCGTCAGACCTTGATGATGCAACCAAGAAGCAACTTGATCACGGCCAAAAAGTGACTGAGTTGATGAAGCAAAAGCAATACTCGCCAATGTCTGTATTTGAGCAAGCTATTGTTATTTTTGCTGCTGAAAAAGGTTTCCTAGGCGATATTGAAATTGCCAAGTTAGCTGATTTCGAAGCTGCGTTGCTTTCATTTGCCAAAGGTCAATTTGCTGAGTTAGTAGCTCAAATTGATAAAACGGGTGCTTACAACGATGAGATTGAAGCGCAGTTCTCGAAACTGCTGCAAGATTTCAAAGCGACCCAAACTTGGTAATTGGTGGGTGATCGCTTAGCGATCACCTTCTAACGGAGAGTGACGATGGCCAGCGCAAAAGAGATTCGTAACAAGATCGGCAGTGTTCAAAATACACAGAAGATCACCAAAGCGATGGAAATGGTGGCCGCTTCTAAAATGCGTAAAACGCAAGAAGCGATGGAGTCATCACGTCCATATGCACAAACTATGCGCAAAGTGATCGGTCACCTCGCCCTTGGTAGCCTTGAGTATAAACATCCTTATCTCGAAGAGCGTGAAGCCAAGCGCGTCGGTTACATCATTGTTTCTACTGATCGTGGTCTGTGTGGTGGTTTGAATATTAACTTGTTCAAACAAGCCATTAATAATGTTCAGACTTGGACTGAAAAAGGTGCGGAAGTTGATCTTGCGCTAATTGGCGCGAAAGCAACGGCCTTTTTTAACAACTACGGCGGTAACGTAACGGCTCAGGTTTCAGGCCTTGGTGATTCACCAACGGTTGACGAGCTGATCGGTACAGTTGGCGTAATGCTAAAGAAATATGATGAAGGTCAATTAGATCGTTTGTATCTGGTATACAACAAGTTTGTAAATACCATGGTGCAAGAACCGGTGATTGATCAATTGTTGCCTTTGCCTAAGTCAGAAGACGAAGAGATGCAGCGCAATCATTCTTGGGATTATATTTATGAGCCCGAGCCTAAACCTTTACTTGATGCTTTATTGGTTCGCTATGTTGAATCACAAGTGTATCAAGGCGTGGTTGAAAACCTTGCCAGTGAGCAAGCGGCACGAATGGTAGCAATGAAAGCTGCAACAGATAACGCAGGTGATCTTATCGATGACTTGCAACTTGTGTACAACAAAGCCCGTCAGGCGGCGATCACACAAGAATTATCAGAAATCGTTTCTGGTGCATCTGCTGTTTAAGGCAAAGAATTAATAAGTTTAGAGGATTAACGATGGCTACAGGTAAGATCGTCCAGATCATTGGTGCAGTAGTCGACGTAGAGTTTCCACAGGACTCTGTACCCAAAGTATATGATGCCCTACATGTTGATGCGAAAGAGAAAGGTACGTTAGTACTGGAAGTTCAGCAGCAACTTGGTGGCGGTGTTGTGCGTGGTATCGCAATGGGTACTTCTGATGGCTTACGTCGTGGTTTGTCTGTAGAAAATACAGGCCGCCCTATTGAAGTACCAGTGGGTACGGCAACACTAGGACGTATCATGAACGTTCTAGGTCAACCCATTGATGAGTGTGGTGAAATCGGTGAACAAGAGCGTTACGCTATTCACCGTCCAGCGCCAAGCTATGAAGAACAATCAAATGCAACCGAGCTACTAGAAACTGGCGTTAAGGTTATCGACCTTATCTGTCCGTTTGCTAAAGGTGGTAAAATCGGTCTGTTTGGTGGTGCGGGTGTTGGTAAGACCGTTAACATGATGGAGCTTATCAATAACATCGCCCTACAACACTCAGGTTTATCAGTGTTTGCTGGTGTGGGTGAGCGTACTCGTGAAGGTAACGATTTCTACTTTGAAATGCAGGAAGCTGGGGTTGTTAACCTTGAGAAGCCTGAAGAATCTAAAGTAGCAATGGTTTACGGTCAGATGAACGAGCCTCCAGGTAACCGTCTACGTGTTGCTTTGACTGGTTTAACCATGGCTGAGCGTTTCCGTGATGAAGGTCGTGACGTACTGTTATTTATCGATAACATCTACCGTTACACCCTTGCGGGAACAGAGGTGTCAGCACTATTGGGTCGTATGCCTTCTGCGGTAGGTTACCAGCCAACACTTGCTGAAGAGATGGGTGTGTTACAAGAACGTATCACATCAACTAAGTCAGGCTCTATCACATCAGTGCAGGCGGTATACGTTCCTGCCGATGACTTGACTGACCCATCACCAGCAACAACGTTTGCTCACCTTGATGCGACAGTTGTTCTATCACGTCAAATCGCATCGCTAGGTCTATACCCTGCGATCGACCCATTGGATTCAACATCTCGTATGCTTGATCCATTGGTAGTAGGTCAAGAGCATTACGACGTTGCGCGTGGTGTTCAAAGTTTACTACAGCGTTATAAAGAGCTGAAAGATATCATCGCAATCCTAGGTATGGATGAGCTATCTGAAGAAGATAAGCAAGCTGTATCGCGTGCGCGTAAGATCGAACGTTTCCTAACGCAGCCTTACCACGTAGCAGAAGTATTTACCGGTTCACCTGGTATTTACGTATCACTAAAAGATACGTTACGTAGCTTTAAAGGTATTTTAGCTGGTGAATATGACGATATCCCTGAGCAGGCATTTATGTACTGTGGTGCGATTGAAGACGTATTAGAAAACGCCAAAAAACTGTAAGCTAATTAGGAGGCGATATGGCAGCGATAACCTTTCACCTGGATGTCGTCAGCGCTGAGAAACGTTTGTTTTCTGGTCGTGCTGAAAATATTCAAGTAACAGGTAGCGAAGGTGAGCTCGGTATTCATGCCGGCCACACGCCGTTGTTGAGTGCGATTACTCCAGGTATGGTACGTATTATTAAGCAAGGCGGTAAAGAAGAGGTTATTTATCTTTCTGGCGGCATGCTTGAAGTGCAACCTGGTATCGTAACTGTACTTGCTGACACTGCTATTCGTGGTATTGATTTAGATACTGCGAAAGCTGAAGAAGCAAAGCGCCAAGCTGAAGAGAGAATTCATAATCAGCATGGTGATATCGATTTTGCCCAAGCAGCCAGTGATCTAGCAAAAGCAATTGCTCAGCTACGCGTTATTGAATTGACGAAACGTTCACGTTAATCATTGAATAACTGCACCATAGAAAGCGACCTTAGGGTCGCTTTTTTTATCGTTGTTCTCTATGTGGTTAACTAATTAATAACGTGCATATATGGTTGTCATTGTTATGGCTTATTTTTAAACATGTATAAATAAAAGTTATTTATAACGAGTTTTTTTGTTGGTTATTTTTTAGTTAAAATATGCAAATCATTCTTAAACCTATGTGCATCTACAGGTACAATAGGGATATATAAACTTTATATGCATTCAGAGGAATACTCGTCATGAGCTTTAGTGCTGTGATTCTTGCCGCGGGAAAAGGCACCCGTATGTACTCTAACTTACCCAAGGTACTTCATACCCTTGCAGGTAAGCCAATGGTTAAGCATGTTATCGATACATGTAATGATATTGGTGCAAATAGCATCAACCTAGTTTATGGCCATGGTGGCGATACCATGCAGCAAGTACTAGCCAAAGAAAATGTTAATTGGGTATTACAAGCAGAGCAACTAGGTACCGGACACGCGGTTAATCAGGCAGTACCAAATCTTGCTGATGATGAGAAAGCATTGATTTTGTACGGTGATGTACCATTAATCAGTGCACAAACATTAGAAAACTTGCTTGATGCTCAACCAAGTGGTGGTATTGCATTACTGACTGTTGTACTCGATGATCCTTCAGGTTATGGCCGTATTGTGCGTCGTAATGGCCCGGTTGTGGCAATCGTTGAAGAAAAAGACGCAACAGAAGAGCAAAAGCTAATTAAAGAAGTTAACACTGGTGTGTTGGTTGCCAATGGTGGTGATCTTAAGCGTTGGTTAGCTTCACTTAAGAACGAGAACGCTCAAGGTGAATATTACTTAACTGATATTATCGAAATCGCACATAACGAAGGCCGTGCTGTTGAAGCGGTACACCCTGCGTTAGCGATTGAAGTTGAAGGGGTGAATAACCGAGTTCAACTGGCGCGTCTTGAGCGTGCATTTCAGAGTATGCAAGCTGAGCGCCTATTAGAACAGGGTGTTATGCTGCGCGATCCAGCACGCTTTGATTTACGCGGTGCACTACAATGTGGTACTGATGTTGAAATCGATGTGAACGTTATTATTGAAGGTAGCGTAAGCATTGGTGATAACGTGGTTATCGGTGCTGGTTGCGTGCTAAAGAATTGTGAAATTGATGATAACAGTATCATTAGCCCTTACAGCGTAATTGAAGGTGCGACTGTTGGTGAAATGTGTACTGTAGGCCCATTTGCACGTCTACGTCCAGGCACTGAATTACTGACTGGTGCGCATGTGGGTAATTTCGTTGAAATGAAGCAAGCACGTTTAGGCCTTGGTTCTAAAGCGGGTCATCTTAGCTATTTAGGTGATGCTGATATTGGCGCAAATGTAAATATCGGTGCGGGTACTATTACCTGTAACTATGATGGTGCTAATAAATTTAAAACAGAAATTGGTGACGATGTATTTGTTGGTTCAGATACTCAGTTGATCGCGCCTGTTAAAGTTGCTGCTGGCGCAACCATTGGCGCTGGCTCAACCATTAACCGTAATATCGGTGAAGATGAGCTAGTGATCACGCGTACGCCTGCACGTACGATCAAAGGTTGGAAACGCCCAACTAAAAAATAGGCTTATTCCATAGCTGAAAAAATGTCAGTTTAAAGTCTTAAAAACAATCAAGCAGAGCCTAAGCTCTGCTTTTTTTTTGGCTTTTTTTTGACCATGTTTGGTGTTTTGATGGACATATTATTATCCTTTTAGTGCATTTTTTCGTGTCGAAAATTATTTAAAGGGTATTGCAGAATCCTTTTTATTGACGTTATACTAGTTTCAAATCGAAACTTATTGTGTTGTTTAACATTCATGTCGAAACGTAATACTCAGCAGCGTCGTCATGCTATTGCCGTTATGGTCAGTGAGCAAGGCGAAGTTAGCGTTGATGTTTTAGCGCATCATTTTTCTACTTCAGAAGTTACTATTCGTAAAGATCTCGCGGTATTAGAGGTTACTGGCTCACTGCTACGTCGTTATGGTGGTGCTATTGCTATGCCTACTGAAATGGTTTCTACCGAACAAGCTGAACAAGTTTCAGTTTGTAAGTTAGCTATTGCTCAAGCAGCAGCAGAGCAAATTCGCGATCACCATAGAATTATCATTGATAGCGGCAGTACCACAGCAGCATTGATTTCATTACTTGGTAGCAAACAAGGCTTAATCGTAATGACTAATGCATTACATGTTGCTAATGCCCTTAACGCGCTTGAAAACGAGCCGACGTTATTAATGACTGGTGGTACATGGGATCCCCATTCTGAATCATTTCAAGGGCAAGTCGCAGAATCTGTATTACGTTCATATGATTTTGATCAGCTCTTTATTGGCGCTGATGGTATTGATGTCGCGCGCGGTACGACCACATTTAATGAATTAATGGGGTTAAGTCGAGTGATGGCTGAAGTATCGCGTGATGTAGTGGTGATGGTCGAATCCAATAAGGTTGGCCGTAAGATCCCCAATCTTGAACTTGCGTGGCAAGGAATTAGCACCTTGATCACCGATGATGGTTTAAGTGACGCAGATAAACAAAGTATTGAACAACATGGCGTGCGCGTTATTCGCGCGCCCGTAAACGTATAACATCAAAATAACCAAAGCAGTGGTAAAGGAATTATTATGTGTGGGATAGTGGGTGCAGTTGCACAACGTGATGTAGCTGAAATTTTAATTGAAGGTTTACGTCGTTTGGAATATCGCGGTTATGACTCCGCAGGTGTTGCAATTGTGAATACAGACAATGAGCTTCAGCGTGTGCGCCGATTAGGTAAAGTACAAGAATTGGCTGATGCGGTTGATAATATGCCTTTAAGTGGCGGCACGGGTATTGCACATACGCGTTGGGCAACCCATGGTGAACCTTCTGAAGCTAATGCCCACCCCCATATTTCTGGTCAACATATTGCTTTAGTTCATAACGGTATTATTGAAAACCATCAGTCATTACGTGAATTATTGCTTGAGCGTGGCTATGTATTTAGTTCGCAAACTGATACTGAAGTGATCGCACATTTAGTCGATTGGGAATTACGTTCTGCAGCGAGTTTGCTTGAAGCCGTTCAAAAAACGGTATTACAGCTTCAAGGTGCATACGGTACGGTAGTGATGGACAGTCGTGATCCTGAACGAGTGGTCGTTGCTCGTTCTGGCAGTCCGCTCGTGATCGGTCTTGGTGTTGGTGAAAACTTTATTGCCTCGGATCAATTGGCGTTATTAAATGTTACTCGCCGCTTCATGTTCTTAGAAGAAGGTGATGTTGCTGAAGTAACACGACGTAAAATCTCAGTATTTGATAGCAATGGCCAAGCGGTTGAACGCGTGGTGAGTGAATCAAATATTGAGCATGATGCGGCGGATAAGGGTCAATATCGTCATTACATGCAAAAAGAGATCTTTGAGCAGCCAAGTGCATTGATCAACACCATGGAAGGCCGTATTAGTAATGATCATGTGATCGTGGAAAGTATTGGCAGTGATGCGACGGCGATCTTTGATAAAGTAGAACACATTCAGATCATCGCTTGTGGTACTTCTTATAATGCCGGCATGGTTGCACGCTACTGGTTTGAATCAATTGCGGGCGTTAGCTGCGATGTTGAAATTGCTTCAGAGTTTCGTTACCGAAAATTTGTTACTCAGCCCAATAGTTTACTGATCACTCTGTCTCAATCAGGTGAAACGGCTGATACATTGGCAGCATTGCGTTTAGCAAAGCAAAAAGGCTATATGGCGGCAATGACCATTTGTAATGTGGCTGGATCATCGTTAGTTCGTGAATCTGACTTAGCCTTTATGACGCGTGCAGGGGCTGAAATTGGTGTTGCCTCGACGAAAGCATTTACTACTCAGCTGGTGGCATTATTAATGTTAGTCACGGCGCTCGGTAAGCAGCAAGGTAATATTGATCGAGTTCAAGAGCAACAAATCGTGACAGCATTACATCAGTTACCGACTCAAATTGAAAAAGCGTTGGCGTTTGATAAACCCATCGAAGTATTAGCTGAAGATTTTGCTGATAAACAACACGCATTATTTTTAGGTCGTGGCGAGTTTTATCCGATTGCTGTTGAAGCATCATTGAAATTGAAAGAAATTTCTTATATTCATGCTGAAGCTTACGCGGCGGGTGAACTTAAGCATGGTCCATTAGCATTAGTTGACGCTGAAATGCCGGTTATTGTGGTGGCTCCGACCAATGATTTGCTTGAAAAGCTTAAGTCAAATATTGAAGAAGTTCGCGCTCGTGGTGGACTGTTGTATGTATTTGCAGATGATGAAGCTGGATTTGAGGAATGTGAGGGCATGAAAATTATCACCATGCCAAAAGTAGATGAGATTATCGCCCCTATTTTCTATACCATTCCGATGCAATTATTATCCTATCACGTTGCTTTAATTAAAGGGACGGATGTCGATCAGCCACGTAACCTTGCTAAAGCGGTAACGGTTGAATAAAACGGTTATTGGTCTTTAAGGCGTAAGATTAACACGTTAAAAAAGGCACCGTGAAGGTGCCTTTTTTTATGTTTGATAGTGATAGCTTGTAAAGCCTAATTATATTGGCACTAATAACGCTTTTTTTGCGAAATAGAAATAACGCCCTTCCAAATTTCGAACTGCAATTCAAAATACAAAAAACCGATGCCATTAATGACTAATTGTCTGATTTTTGCTCACTCTTACCCCAAAAAACTTGGCGTGCCATCTGCAAGGAGAGTCACTACTACTAATGCTGATAATTGATGGGTGGAGTAAATAATGGCTGAACGTAAACAAGAAATGGCGCTACGTATCAAAGAAGCGCGAGAATGGAAAGGTTTAACCCAAGTCTATATGGCACAGCAGTTAAAAGTGGCTCGCCAAACCTATTTAGATTTAGAAACGGGTAAAACTGAGCCTAAAGTTCGCTTATTGGTGGAAATATCAGAGCTTACAGAAAGACCATTAACGTGGTTTATTTATGGTGATTTAGGGCTTGATATTATTGAGAACGAATACAAAGAAGAAATTGATCAATTGGTGCAGTGTTTTGGTTGTCTACCTCATTCAGCAAGGAAAATGATTTTGCAGCAGAGTATTCAGTTAGCGCAGTTTATGACGGAGTATACGCGTACGATCCCGCGTCGATGATAATATTGCAGAGAAAAAAAGCAGCACTAAGGCTGCTTAATGGTGTCGCTATTGGGCGAGAAAAAACTTATATGCGGGGTTGTCAGTTTCATCATGCCAGTGGTAACCCAGCTTACGTAAATGGCAGGTAAATGATAGCAAGTCATGATCGGCTAATTCAAAGCCACATAAGACTCGGCCATAATCTGCACCATGGTTACGGTAATTAAATAAGCTAATATTCCATTGCCCACCTAAGGTCGATAAGAATTTAGCTAAAGCGCCGGGATATTCAGGAAACTCAAAACTATACAAGCGTTCTTGCAATGGTTTTGATGGTCGGCCACCGATCATATACCGCACATGAACCTTGGCCATTTCATCATCGGATAAATCCATAACGGGATATCCTCCCTGATGTAGATCGGCAATAATTTGATCTAATTCAGGTTGTCCTTGAAGTAAGCGTACTCCAACAAAGACATTGGCTAATTTGCTGTCGTTGTAACGGTAGTTAAACTCGGTGACTGCTCGCCCGCCAATGAGGTGGCAAAATTCAAGAAATGCCCCTGGACGTTCAGGAATAGTAACCGCCAATAACCCTTCACGTTTTTCACTTAACTCACACCGCTCTGAAACATAGCGTAAGCCATGAAAGTTAAGGTTAGCTCCAGATAAAATGGCCCCTAAATGACGCTGCTGCAGTTGCTGTTGTTCGGCATATTTTTTTAAACCGGCAAGTGACAATGCTCCCGAAGGTTCAGCAATGGCACGTGTGTCTTCAAAAATATCTTTTACTGCGGCACAAATTTCATCACTGCTAACTGTGATCACATCATCAAGATATTGTTCACATAAACGGAAAGTTTCATCGCCAATACGTTTTACTGCAACGCCATCGGCAAACATACCCACTTGATCCAGTGTGACGGGTTGTCCTGCATCTAAAGCTGCTTTTAAACAGGCAGAGTCTTCTGCCTCGACACCGATCACTTTAATTTCGGGTAACAATTGTTTAAGTAATACCGACACTCCCGCGGCTAAACCACCACCGCCAACAGGCACAAACACATAGTCAAGGTGACCATTTTGTTGGATCAGTTCAATCCCTATCGTGCCTTGTCCAGCAATGATAGCGGGGTGATCAAACGGTGGAATAAATGTATAACCATGTTGTTGAGCGAGCATTTCCGCATGAGTTTTTGCTTCATCAAAATTATTACCATGCAGGATCACGTTGCCGCCAAAACCACGTACGGCATCAACTTTAATATCCGGTGTGGTACGTGGCATAACAATGGTGGCACTGACCCCTAACTTTTGGCTTGATAGGGCCAACCCCTGTGCATGGTTGCCCGCAGATGCTGCAATGACGCCTGCTTGACGCTGAGGCTCCGTCAGTTGAGTCATCATGTTATAAGCGCCGCGCAGTTTAAAAGAATGCACCGGTTGGCGATCTTCACGTTTGAGCTGAACATGATTACCGATACGCTCACTGAGACGGGTCATGTTTTGTAATGGTGTGACTTGTGCCACCTCATACACGGGGGCGCGTAAGATATTACGCAGATAATCAGCTCCGCTCAGTAAATATTGGTCGCTAGCAAGTTTGACATCGATCATCAGGTTATCCTTCTAGCTTTGATTTATCACGTACGGCGCCTTTGTCAGCACTGGTTGCGAGTAGCGCATAGGCTTTAAGTGCTAATGACACCTGACGTTCGCGATCGACAGGTTTCCAGCCGCGTAATTCAGTTTCTGCACGGCGAGTGGCGAGAGTGGCATCATCAACCAATAAGTTGATACTGCGATTAGGAATATCAATCGCGATCATATCGCCACTATTAATTAAGCCAATAGTACCGCCACTAGCAGCCTCAGGTGACACATGACCAATCGATAATCCCGAGGTGCCGCCAGAGAATCGACCATCAGTGATTAGGGCGCACTCTTTACCCAGCCCCATTGATTTTAAGTAGGTGGTTGGATACAACATTTCTTGCATTCCTGGGCCACCTTTCGGGCCTTCATAGCGGATCACAACCACATCCCCTGCTTTGACTTTGCCACCTAAAATGCCTTCAACTGCAGTATCTTGGCTCTCAAATACCACCGCCGGTCCGGTAAAGGTTAGGCAACTTTCATCAACACCTGCGGTTTTAACGATACAGCCATCAAGCGCCATATTGCCAGATAACACCGCCAATCCACCTTCATCACTAAACGCAAATTCTCGACTACGAATACAGCCATGTTGACGATCATCATCAAGGGTGTCCCAGCGACAGTTTTGTGAAAACGCTTTAGTGGTACGAATGCCAGCAGGACCGGCGCGGAAGAAATCTTTTACTGCTTGAGATTGAGTTTGGACAATATCGTAATGGCGCAGACTTTCGGCAAAGGTTTCACTCAAAATATTATGGCATTGGTTATGGAATAATCCGGCGCGATCAAGTTCTCCTAAAATGGCATAAACGCCACCCGCACGGTGAACATCTTCCATATGGTATTTAGGGGTTGAAGGGGCAACTTTACACAGTTGAGGCACGCGACGTGACATTTGATCAATATCCGCCATGGTGAAATCCACTTCACCTTCTTGAGCGGCGGCCAATAAATGTAAGACGGTATTACTAGAACCACCCATTGCAATATCGAGTGCCATCGCATTTTCAAAAGCTTGTTTATTGGCAATATTACGCGGTAATGCACTGGCGTCATCTTGTTCATAATAACGTTTAGTCAGCGCCACAATGCGTTTGCCAGCATTGATAAATAACTGTTCACGATCCGCATGTGTTGCCAGCATTGAGCCATTACCCGGTTGGCTTAAGCCTAACGCTTCTGTTAAACAGTTCATCGAGTTAGCGGTAAACATTCCTGAACATGAACCACAGGTTGGGCAGGCGGATCGTTCGATCTGCTCACTTTGTTCGTCAGAAACAGAAGGATCCGCACCTTGGATCATCGCATCAACCAAGTCAAGTTTGATCACTTGCTCTGAAAGCTTCGTTTTGCCTGCTTCCATTGGACCGCCAGAAACAAAAATTACCGGAATATTTAACCGCAATGAGGCCATTAACATTCCAGGGGTGATTTTGTCACAGTTAGAGATACACACCATGGCATCGGCGCAATGAGCATTGACCATGTATTCAACTGAATCGGCAATGAGTTCGCGAGATGGCAATGAATACAGCATCCCGCCATGACCCATTGCGATACCGTCATCAACCGCGATGGTATTGAATTCTTTGGCGATGCCTCCTGCTTGCTCAATCTGTTCGGCAACTAACTGTCCCAAATCTTTTAAGTGAACATGACCGGGTACAAATTGAGTAAACGAGTTCACTACCGCAATAATCGGTTTGCCAAAATCTTGATCTTTAACTCCTGTTGCGCGCCATAATGCGCGTGCACCTGCCATATTTCGGCCATGAGTTGTGGTTGCTGAGCGGTACTTAGGCATAACAATAAAATCCTTTTTAGCTCAGCCATCGTCACGATGGCTGACGTCATTAATTAACGCAAACTGTGGCGTATTATTTGGCAGGGTATACGTAGTCTAACCAACCCCATTTATCGTCGGTTTCACCGTTAAAGAGCCCAAAATAATCAGTTTGTAGTTGGTGGGTAATCGGCCCGCGTTTACCTGCTCCAACCGTAATTTTATCCACGCTACGAACAGGAACGATTTCAGCCGCCGTGCCAGTCATGAACACTTCATCGGCTAGGTAAAGGGCTTCTCGAGCGATGTTTTCTTCTCGTACTTCATAGCCTCGTTCTTTGGCGAGTACCATGATGGTATCGCGAGTAATACCCGGTAAGATTGCACTGGTGGTTGGTGGGGTTGAAAGTACGCTATTACGCACTACAAAAATATTTTCGCCTGCGCCTTCTGAAAGATAACCATCAACACTTAAAGCTATGCCTTCGGCATACCCGTGGCGACGGGCTTCACTGCCAACAAGCAGTGATGATAAGTAGTTACCGCCAGCTTTAGCTGCGGTTGGAATGGTATTAGGCGCGGCGCGGTTCCAGCTCGAAATCATCGCATCGACGCCATTTTCTAATGCTTGTTCACCTAAATATGAACCCCATGGGAAAGCGGCAACAATCAGATCCATGATGGTATCAACCGGAGGACAGACGCCTAAACCAACATTACCCACATAACCTAATGGGCGAATATAGGCTGAATTAAGTTTGTTGACGCGAATGGTTTCACGGCAAATTTCCATCAGTTGATCACAGCTATAAGGAATCGGAAAGCGATAGATTTTGGCGGAATTAAGCAAGCGTTGCATGTGTTCAGAGTGGCGAAAAACTGCCGGTCCTTGTGGTGTGTCATAACAACGAATACCTTCAAAAACAGAGGTGCCATAATGCATTGCATGGGTAAGAACGTGAACATTGGCTTCTGCCCAAGGTACGATGTTACCGTTAAACCAAATAAAATCAGCGGTGTTTGCCATGGTGAATTCCCTTTTTAAATTTAATCCAAATTTTCGATTTGTGAGGTCGTAACGGTGGTTACATCCCAGAGTTTTTCTATTTGATTGATCAGAATGCTAATCGGGCGATCACTATCAACAATAATTTCTATCGCGGCGATATTACTATGATGATTTTGGGTCGCATCCACTTTCTTGATCACAAATCCACGATGGCGAATGACCCGTAAAATACGTTCAAGTAATACCGGTTTATCGTTCGCTTTAATGGTAATTAAATATCTATCCATGATTTATGTGTTCTCCAGCATATCCTGATTTGCCGCACCTGGTGGCACCAGTGGCCATACATTTTGTTCTTCATCAATAACCACATGTAACAAATAGGCACTACTGCTTGCTAGCATTTCAGCTAATGCGGGAGCAACTTCTTCTTTACGAGTAATGGTTTTACCTGGAATATCAAATGCACGCGCGAGCATTACAAAATCAGGATTATCATCCAAAATTGTTTCACTGTGGCGACCATCAAAAAACAGTGATTGCCATTGACGTACCATGCCTAAACGTTGGTTATTAATCAGCACCATTTTGACTGGAATTTGGCGGCGTTTAAGGGTGCCAAGTTCTTGTACGTTCATCATAAATGAACCATCACCCGAGATTAATATCGACTGAGAATCTGGGCGTGCAACACTGGCTCCCATCGCTGCAGGTAAGCCAAAACCCATAGTGCCAAGTCCAGCCGAGGTAATGTAATTTTGAGGTTCACGTGGTTGAATGTGCTGTGCTGCCCACATTTGATGTTGGCCAACATCGGTCGAAACGATGCTGTTATTTGGCATCATGTCTGATAGTTGTTTGAGCAGTAAAGGCGCATAAATTAACTCTCCTGGGTGGTCATAACGCCATTTACCGATCTGGCGTAGATGTTCACTATGAGTTAACCAGCGGCTGATATCTTGCCCAAGTTCAAGTTGCGGCAAAATAACATTAATGTCCCCGCGTAAAGATGCATTAGCATGACGCAGTTTATTAAATTCTGCGGCATCAATATCAAGGTGGATCACCTTGGCGTGAGGGGCAAAGGTATCCAATTTGCCGGTAACACGATCATCAAATCGTGCGCCAACAACGATTAATAAATCAGACTCTTGTACGATTAAATTTGCTGCTTTAGTCCCATGCATTCCCAACATACCAAGGTAATGTGGATCATGACGGGCGACTGAGCCTAAGCCTTTAAGAGTACTGACTGACGGCATAGGATTAAGGGTTAAAAATTGACGCAGTGTCGCGGTTGCTTGGGCTATTTGTACTCCACCACCGACATACAGCACGGGTCGCTGACATTGTGCCAATAATTGTTGCGCCATCTCGATAGCGGCAGTTGTCGCTATTGGTAACGGGGGCGGAATTACTGTTGGAAGTACCATTGTTGGTGCTGTTGCCAGTTGCACATCTTTGGCGATATCAACAATAACGGGCCCAGGACGGCCACTTTGGGCAACCACAAAAGCTTCCGCTAATGTGGGGGCGAGCTCGTTAATATCAGTCACTAAATAACTGTGCTTAGTACATGACAGTGACATGCCAATCACATCCATTTCTTGAAAAGCATCAGTCCCTATGTGCGAGCTTGCCACTTGACCGGTAATGGCGACTAATGGCACTGAATCCATTAAAGCGTCAGCTAATCCTGTGACTAGATTGGTTGCACCCGGCCCTGATGTTGCCATGCAGACCGCAACACTTTGGGTCGCCCGTGCCATGCCAATAGCTGCCATCGCAGCCCCTTGTTCATGGCGACATAAAATGTGCTCCACTCCACCATCATAAAGTGCATCATAGATGGGCATGATGGCGCCGCCCGGATAGCCAAAGATGGTTGTTATTCCCTGCTGTTGCAGCGCTTGTACGACTAACTCTGCCCCTGTCATCGCTGCTCCTTGCGTATGTAACTAAAATCAAATCAATGCTGATTACGATTTAAATTTGCTGATTTAAAAAAGCCCCCGAACTTTTCAGTGCGGGGGCTTTACTGTGTTTTGGTCGCATTAACGTACGCCTACACATCCCCTGCGCGGTGAAATAATCACCACGACGACGTTAATAATGAGTACGAGGGATGTTGCGATTGTATGCATAATTGTCCAACTTTTATTGTTTAGTTGTTGCTATACATAAGTGGTAACACAGATCTTCGTCACATGACAAGCAAAAAATTTGGTTTTATAAGTAATTTCGCAGCATTAATGGGGCTTTGATGTAACACCTTCGATAAATTTCATTAACCCCATGGTGTAAATTACCAGTCAGTGGAGTCATCAATGACACTTGCTATTGTTCATAGTCGCGCTTGTGTGGGCGTGGAAGCCCCACCAGTAACAGTTGAGGTCCATTTAAGTAATGGAATGCCCAGTTTCACACTGGTTGGTTTACCAGAAACTACCGTAAAAGAAGCTAAAGATCGTGTACGAAGCGCGATTATCAATGCTCAATTTGAATTTCCATCACGGCGAATTACAGTCAATTTAGCCCCTGCTGATTTACCCAAAGAAGGTGGACGGTTTGACTTACCGATTGCGCTTGGCATTTTAGCGGCATCAGGGCAAATTCCTTCTGATAAATTAGCGCAGTATGAGTTTATTGGTGAATTAGCATTATCGGGTGATTTACGGGCTGTTAAAGGTGCATTACCGGCGGCATTGGCTGCATTAAAAGCCAAGCGGTGTTTAATTGTGCCTGACCATAATGGTGATCAAGTGGCGTTAGTGGCGCAAAAACAACATAAATCAGCCCCTAGTTTGTTAGCTGTATGTGGTTTTTTGTGTGGTCAGCAACAGTTACAGTTATATCTTCAACCGCATGTGATAACGCCTGCAACTACGAATGAACAACGTGATATGCAAGATATTATTGGTCAACAACAAGGAAAACGCGCTTTAGAAATAGCTGCCGCGGGAAGTCATAATTTATTGCTACTTGGTCCACCAGGCACAGGAAAAACTATGTTGGCTTCTCGTTTACGGGATTTATTACCACCAATGACCCACGAAGAAGCCATTGAAACCGCCGCGGTAGCTTCTTTGACTCAGCAATCATTGCATCAAGGTAATTGGCTTAACCGCCCTTTTCGTACACCGCACCATTCAAGTTCAATGGCAGCCCTTGTAGGTGGGGGCTCAGTGCCTAAACCGGGTGAAATTTCACTCGCGCACAATGGGCTATTATTTTTAGATGAAATGCCTGAATTTGAGAGAAAAGTGCTAGATTCATTGCGTGAGCCGTTAGAGTCAGGACAAATTGTAATTTCACGAGCAACGGCAAAAACGACCTTTCCCGCTCGGTTTCAATTAATAGGTGCATTAAACCCTAGCCCGACAGGGTATTACGAAGGCAACCAATCTCGAACTAACCCGCAAGCTATTTTACGTTATTTAAGCCGTTTATCGGGACCATTGCTAGATCGGTTTGATATGTCATTAGAAATTCCCGCATTGCCCCGTGGCACACTAACCACTGGAGGTGATCGTGGAGAACCGAGTTCAGTTATTAAGGCGCGAGTTGATCAGGCTCGTGAGCGCATGCTGGCCCGTTGTGGCAAGGTAAATGCCTTACTTTCGACCCGTGAATTAGATAAATATTGCGGATTATCGTTTAAAGACGCCGAGTTTTTAGAAAATGCATTGCATCAACTTGGATTATCGATTCGTGCTTATCATCGTATTATTAAGGTTGCGCGTACGATTGCAGATTTGGCCGAGCAGGATCAGATTCAGCGTTCACATCTAGCTGAAGCATTAGGGTATCGAGCGATGGATAGATTGTTGAAACAACTTAGCAGTCAGGTCATTTAAAGGAATAACAAAGAGGCTAATTAAAAGCCTCTTTGTTAAAGGCAACCGTTGTAAGCTTCGTGGAATTACTTCTTGAGTAAAAAGTTAACTAATTCAAAATATTCGTCAGCTGATTTAATTTTGCCCGTTTGAACTAAGTATTTATTATTAACCACTACCGCAGGTACACCCGTTAAGCCTGCATCTTCAAAGGCTTTATCAAACCGGCTAACCATTGAGTTAACCGCGAAGCTGTTGAATGCACCATCAAACTCAGCGGCAGGTATACCTTCATCAATAAAAATCTGACGAACTTCTGCTTCGTTTTTTGGTGGTTGATTAAGGGTATGAATACGGTTAAATAATACCGGCACCATTTTATCACTAACGTTTAATACTACCGCCGTTGCAAATGCTTTACTCATGACTTTACCCATTGGGCCGCCCATAAATGACACGTGCATTTTCTGAAGTTTAGCGTTGTCTGGTAGCTTGGTTTTTAATTCACGCATCATTGGCTCAAATTGAAAACAATGTGGGCAATACAATGAGAAAAATTCAGTCACAACAGGGGTTGTTGATTGTGGTTGATCTAATACCTTGTAGTAGTCGCCTTCCGTAAATTTGGCTGCGTGAACAGAAAAAGACAATAAAGCAGCGCTGACTAGCGCAAGTAAGTTCTTCATCATTTTGGGGTTCCTGATTATCCGTGTCGTTAATTAGATATTAGCTGAGTATAATAATTAATAATGTTATTTTATAGTCAATTACCATTGAGGCATAAGCTGTAATGGTGATTCATTAAGGCTGAAAATCTGTTCTTTAAAGGCCAAAACTTGGCCTTCCCAATATTTTGCATCGCCAAACCATGGAAAAGCTCGTGGAAATGCTGGATCTTGCCAGCGCTTTGCTAACCACGCCATATAGTGCACCATTCTTAACGCACGTAAAGGTTCGATTAACTTTAGCTGGCGTGGGTCAAAATCGGCAAATTCATTATAAGCTTCAACTATTGTATCAAGTTGTGCGAGTTGATCGTGACGTTCACCATTAAGCATCATCCATAAATCTTGAATGGCAGGGCCGTTACGAGCATCATCTAAATCGACAAACATTGGTCCATCACGCCATAAAATATTGCCAGGATGACAATCACCATGTAGGCGCAAAGCCGGCCAATCAGTTGACCAATGGCTTTCAATTTCTGTAATTAAGCGATCAAGATCGGCAAAAAAACTGTGTTTTAGGTAATCAGGAATAAAATCGCTATTAGCCAAAATTTGGCGTGGTTGATAAACGTATTCCTCTAAGCCTAATGTTGGACGATGGACAAAGGGTTGGCGTTTACCGACTTGATGAATACGACCTAAAAAGCGTCCTACCCACTCTAATTGATCAAAGTTATCGACTTCAAATTGACGCCCACCGACACTTGGAAAAACAGCAAACCGATAGCCATTATAGTGATGTAGCGTGTTGCCATTGATAGCGATAGGCGCTGCGACTGGAATATCTTGTTGTTCAAGTTCAAGCGTAAACTGATGTTCTTCATCAATTTGGTCATCGCTCCATCGTGCGGGGCGGTAGAACTTAGTCACATAACGTTGACCATCTTCAGCTTTAAATTGATAGACGCGATTCTCATAACTATTAAGTGCCAATAAACCGGACTCAGCATGTACTTCGACACTATCGAGTGCATCGAGCAGTACATCTGGGCTGAGATCTGCAAAACTAAAACTTTGTTTTTCCATGACTGAATCCTGAATCTGGCTTGGAAGAGTGGTTTAGCTTAACCGCGAATAGAATTAAAACAAATTAAACATGATGGTGATGGCGGAAGAGAAGGATTTTTAGCTATAAAAAAAGCCAGTTAGTCATAACTGGCTCCATAAATAATCGAGTAGGATTAGTGACTATTTGATAATACCGCGCGCACGTAAAATAGCGGTTTTAAAATCGTTTTCGCAATCTTTAGCAAGACCAGGAATCATGGCGTCTTTATCACTATTGCGCATTTTTAAATGGTAAATTAAGACATCATCAGTCAGTGATTCTAGTGGACCTTGGTATTTTGCTTCTGCTGCTAATTTTAGTAAGAACTCAACTAAGTTAAGATCAGGATCTTTTTTCCACTCAGGGTGCAGTAATTCAATCAGTTCATTAACGCGATGGGTTTTCATTGTTAACTCCGTAGCTTGGGCTGAATCAATCGTTATACGATTGTATTATCATTATTTTAGTGTGGATAAATTATAACAAACCCTGCTCGGTTACAATGAATGTCTTATGCCAAAATATTGTTAATAAAAAAGCAGCCAAAGCTGCTTAATATTAGGGTTAACGTTGTTGCTGTTGACTGTTAATCAGTTCAGGCAATATTTGTTGCTGATCTAATTGTGCATCGGCGCTGGTTAAATGCACGTCAGTCGTGAGCGATTTTTTCGCATTAACCTTAAAATGTGGAGCGTGGGAAGTGGCACGTAAACGTGATGGGCTACGTGGGGTACTTGCATACCTGACGGGGGATGCTGGGCGCATATGTCACCTATTGTCAGGCTCATCCATGGCCAAAAAATTAAAAATATTTCTGAAGGGAAAACTCCCTGCTGGGTAGAACCCATCCACCAGAATATTGCTTGGTTATTAATCAAATCGCGCTGAGGATAGCAACCAGATAATTAAAAGTCGAGCATAAAATGAGCAATAAAATGCTAATATCTAATTATTACGTTGTTTATATAGTAACTATTGCAATAATTGCCCCCTTGATGCACCGTGTCGTTCGATCTTTATCGAAATAAAGGTTACGGCAGTAGCGAGCATTTAGGATTACACTAATTTAGCGCTAGTGAGTAGTACAACAGAAGCCTTGGGAGAGGATCTATGGATCAGCAGCAGCAACGTATTGTTGCCAATCGTAACTTATCTTACCGATTAGCAGAGTCTATTGGTCGTCGTATCTTAATTGGTGATCCTGCCCCTGGCGGTATTTTACCGGGCGAAGTTGAGTTAGGCGAAATGTATGGTGTGAGCCGTACTGCCGTTCGTGAAGCTATAAAAATGTTAGCCGCGAAAGGCATGGTATTGCCTCGTCCTCGTATTGGTACGCGAGTAATGCCAAAGAAAAATTGGAATTATCTTGATCAAGATTTATTGGCTTGGTTAGATTTTGATTCGGACTCACAGTTGATCATGGAGTATCAAAAAGTCCGGTTAACATTAGAGCCTGAAGCGGCGGCATTGGCCGCTGAACATGCAACAGCAGAAGATCGACTGGAGTTCGAACTGCTGATGCAGCAAATGCACCAAATGAAAGACAATTTTGATCAAGAGCGTTGGATTGAGATTGATACCCGCTTTCATCAATTGGTTTATTTTTCTTCAGGAAATCATTTTATTAGCCCATTTGGAAACTTGTTCAAAGCGGTGTTTGAAAATTATTTTAGAGTCGTAACCCGCGAGCAAGTGATGAAGCTTGATGTCCATCAGCGGATTGTTGATGGTATTTTAGAGCATGATCCAGACGCTGCCCGTCAAGCAACGTTAGAGCTATTGCAATAATCAATAAATGACACTACGGAGCCAAATGGCTCCTTTTTTTTATCAATTTCAAAACTGGCACAAATTGACCAACAAAAGGTTGCTTAATTTAAGCTTACAAGTGTAAGCTGAAAAGCAGTAGTTAGTGAATTAAGTGTCTTTTGGGATATATAAACCATGAATAATGTGATCAAACGTGAGCTAGGTTATTCAACAGCGGAAGAAGTCGCGAATAGTGTCAGTCACGGTCTCGGACTGTTGTTTTCAGTGTTTGGTCTGTATTTATTGCTAGATAAAGCCTTTTCATTGCAAGCTGATACATTAAGTATTGTCAGTTATATTGTTTATGGCGTGAGTATGATTTTATTGTATCTCGCCTCAACCTTATACCACGCCATTCCAAGTACCGCGGCTAAAAAACCATTAAAGATCTTTGACCATTGTGCGATTTATTTATTAATCGCTGGTACCTATACCCCGTTTCTATTAATTGCCTTGCGTACACCTCTAGCACTGGGATTAATGGCTATATTATGGGTATTGGCACTGCTGGGTATTGTGGCTAAAATTATTTTTATCCATCGTTTTAAAAAACTGTCGCTATGGATGTATCTAGCGATGGGATGGGCTTCAGTGATTGTGATTTATCAGTTAGCGATATCATTAGCGCCCGGTGGATTAATATTATTGGCGCTTGGTGGTGTGATTTACTCTTTAGGAGTGGTGTTTTACGTTAATAAACGCATTCCGTATAATCATGCTATTTGGCATTTATTTGTTTTAGGTGGCTCAATTTGTCATTTTTGTGCGATTTATTTTTATATTAAACCGTAACTAACCACGGTAGATTTATCCCTAAAAAAAGAGAGCGCTATGCGCTCTCTTGTTGTTTTTGAGTCTTATTAAAGCGTGATTAATCACGCCAAAAGGCAGGAGCAAAAACCACTAATACGGTTAATATTTCCAAGCGTCCCATCAGCATGCCTAAACTTAAGGTCCATTTTGATAAATCCGGTAAGCTGGCAAAGTTACCTGTTGGGCCGATCACGGTACCCATACCAGGACCGACGTTAGCCACTGCGGTTACTGCACCGGTAATACTGGTGACCGGATCTAAGCCTTGTAATGCTAATACTGCGGCAATCACAATAATGGTCATGATAAAAGTAAACACTAATGCCACTACTGAACGCACGATATCATCGGTGACTGGACGACCGTTATAGCGTTGAATGAACAGGGCCGATGGGTGAATAGATTGCATGATATGTTTACGTAAAAGTGCAAATGCAATTTGGAAGCGGAAAATTTTAATACCGCCACTGGTTGAACCTGAGCAAGCACCAACCAGTAATGTGAACGCAAAAATAATTGTCGGTAATGGCCCCCAAGCAGTAAAGTCACCTAGACCAAAGCCGGTTGTGGTAACCACTGAGATAATATTAAAAAAGGATAATCTCATCGCATCAAGGACGGAATAACCTTTATTAAAGATCAGACAACCCGCAACAATCAAACTCGCCACCACCACAAATAAGGTATATCCCTTAACTTGAGCATCCCCCAACAAGGTGCGAGGATGACGCTTTCTTAATGCTTGAACAAACAATAAGAACGGTAGTCCGCCAGCAAACATAAAGAAGGTTGCTACCCATTGTGCACTGTGTGAAAAGTGGTTCATTGAACCATCAGAGGTTGAATAACCGCCCGTTGAAAGTGTCGTAAAAGCGTGGTTAATCGCATCAAAGGTGTTCATGCCAGCGAGCATAAACGCAATGATACACAGCACGGTTAATATCAAATATACATTGATAATATTTTTAGCGACACTTTTGGTACGGGGGGAACTTTTATCTGACCAGTCTGATGATTCGGTTTGAAAGAGTCGCATACCACCGACGTTAAGCATCGGTAAAATAGCCACCCCCATCACAATAAATCCGACCCCACCAAGCCATTGCAACGTCGAACGCCACAGTAAAATACTGGGTGCCATTTGATCGAGGCCGCTTAATACTGTTGAACCTGTGGTGGTGATGCCTGACATGGTTTCAAAATATGCATCAGTAAAACTGATGTGATTAATAAACACAAACGGCAGCGCAGCAAACGCACTGGCAACCGTCCACACCAGCGTGGTGATCAGGAACATATCCCGCACACTAAGCTTAAATTCGTCAGTTTTCCCGTAAGATAGCAACAAGAACGCCACGGAGTGAGTAATCAGCACTGCCGCTGCGAAATCCATGAAACCTTCGGTGCCAGTAAAAAAGGCCACCAAAGTGGGTACATACATAAACAGGGCTATTTTAGATAGCACCAGTCCGAGTACAAATAATATTGGACGTAAATTAACCATAAGCTGTTACAGAAAGAAAGGGCTCGGTTGGAAAAGACGTTCAACGTCAGGAATATATTTCTTATCAACTAAGAACATAACTACGTGGTCATTTTGCTCAATCATGGTGCGATCGTGGGCAATAAGAACCTCTTCTCCACGAACAACTGCGCCAATGGTTGTACCGGGTGGCAGTTTGATTTCACTGATGGCACGGCCAACTACTTTTGACGTACTGGCGTCACCATGGGCAATCGCCTCAATGGCTTCAGCTGCACCACGACGTAGCGATGATACGTTAACGATATCAGCTTTACGAACATGGGTTAGTAATGCAGAAATGGTTGCTTGTTGGGGGGAAATCGCAATATCAATGGTGCCACCTTGGACTAAATCAACATACGCACCACGTTGAATCAACACCATTACTTTTTTCGCGCCTAAGCGCTTAGCCAACATGGCTGACATGATATTGGCTTCATCATCATTGGTAACGGCAATAAACACATCAATCTGTTCGATATGTTCTTCACTAAGTAATTCTTGATCTGACGCGTCACCACAGAAGACGATGGTGTCTTGCAACATTTCCGATAGGTTTTCGGCACGTTGTTGATTATGCTCGATTAATTTAACACTGTAGTTTTGTTCTAAGCGGCGAGCTAAACCTGCACCAACATTACCACCACCAACAATCATTAACCTTTTATAGGGTTTCTCTAATCGTTGTAGTTCACTCATTACTGAACGGATATGGTTACTTGCTGCGACAAAGAACACTTCATCGTCAGCTTCTATAATGGTGGTACCTTGGGGGCGAATTGGCTGACCCTGACGGAATATGGCTGCTACGCGAGTATCAATGTGCGGCATGTGCTCGCGCAGTGCTGATAATGCGTTACCCACCAGTGGGCCACCGTAATAGGCTTTCACTGCCACTAAGCCGACTTTTTCTTCAGCAAAGCTCACCACTTGTAATGCCCCTGGATATTCGATTAAACGTTCAATGTAATCGGTAACCAATTCTTCTGGCGCAATAAGGTGATCAACAGGAACCGCGTCAGATTGAAATAATTGTTCTTTTTCACGTAAGTATTCTGGTGAACGAATACGAGCAACACGGTTAGGGGTGTTAAATAATGAAAACGCAATTTGGCATGCGATCATGTTAGTTTCGTCAGAGTTGGTTACTGCAACTAACATATCAGCATCTTGCGCGCCGGCATCACGAAGTGTTTGCGGGTGGCTCGCAAAGCCTTGAACAACACGCAGGTCGTATTTATCTTGCAGTTCACGAAGACGTTCTGGGTTCTTATCAACGATAGTTATATCGTTATTCTCGCCAACAAGGTTTTCAGCAAGAGTGCCGCCAACTTGTCCAGCACCGAGAATGATGATTTTCATAGCCTATGCCTGATGAAGTAATGCCAACTAACAGTCACTGTGCCATAAAATCGACAGTAAGTGGCGTATAAAAGAGACTAAAAAGCGGAATCTTGAAGCCAAGTTCCGCTATTATTAGTAATTTATCTTAGTTTGCTTTGGTTAATACTGCATAGTAAAAACCATCCATCGCCTCTTCGCCGGGTAAAATTTGGCGGCCAGGAGAGGCAGGATCGCTATCGATTAAGGCTGCGTCAGCAGTACGGCTTAAGAATGCTTTTACTTGATCGCAGTTTTCTTGCGGTGTGATTGAACACGTTGCATAAACCAAAGTACCGCCTGGTTTTAACTGTAACCACATAGCATCAAAAATCTCAGCCTGTAGCAATGCTAATGCTGCGATATCTTCGCCTCGACGTAACCATTTAATATCAGGATGACGACGAATAACGCCCGTTGCAGAACAAGGTGCATCCAGCAAAATGCGATCAAATTTTTCGCCATGCCACCATTGCTCAGGATAACGTGCATCAGCACATAATACTTGTGCGGTCAGATGTAAACGTTCAAGATTTTCATGCACACGTTTAAGACGATTCTCATCACAGTCAATCGCCACCACTTGTGTCGATGGTACGCGTTCCATGATATGAACTGTTTTACCACCAGGCGCGGCACAACAATCAAGAATCAATTCGCCGGGTTGTGGTTTAAGGTAATCCACAGCAAGTTGTGCTGCAGCATCTTGTACTGAAACCCAACCATCACTAAAACCGGGTAATTTAGTGACATCACACGGTGAAATTAAACGCAATGCGTCTGCTGCTTGTGGGTGCAATTCGGTTGCAATACCTTCTGCATCCAATAATGCACGGTAAGTGTCACGATCATGATGGTGACTGTTTACTCGTAACCACATTGGCGCTTTAGTGTTATTAGCTTCACAGATGGCGGCGTAGTCATCAGGGTAGCTGGCTTTAAGTAATTTTAATAACCAACTTGGATGGCCATATTTACCTGCGTCGTGACTAACCGCTTGTTCATCTAACGCTTCTTTTTGACGTTGGTAACTACGTAAAATGGCGTTAATTAACCCACGTAATTGCGGTTTTTTAAGGGTTTTTGTGGCATCGACTGTTTCAGCGACTGCGGCATGAGCAGGAATACGCATATAACCTAATTGATATAAACCAACTAAGATTAGGTGATGGAAAACACGTTGTTTACCTGTCAGCGGCTTCTCCATTAATGCTTGAGTGATTGACTCTAATCGAGGTAGCCAGCGTAATACGCCGTAGCAGATTTCCTGCAATAAAGCATGATCACGTTCTCTAATATTCTGCTGCGCTAACGGTAGCGCGGCAGACAATGACTGCCCTTGATCGACGACCTGATATATTACTTTGGCCGCAGCGGCTCTTACATTCATAGCTGTTTCCTGAACGCCGTTGATGCTGGCGATACGTGGTTAATCTGAAAAAGAAAAGCCAGTGACTTAACCCTGGCCTTGGTGTTTAAAGTTGGTTACCGACTTGGAACCATTCTCGACGTGAATTTAATAAATCCGCGACTGACATGGCTTTTTTACCAGGAGGCTGCAGTGACAATAAACGCAATGCACCAGTTGTTGTTGCGACTACGATACCGTGTTTATCTGCCGCTAAAATCGTACCCGGTAGTTGACCTTGATTGTCTTCTTCTACACTGGTTTGCCATACTTTGATAGTTTGCTCAGCAACAGTGAAATGGCTCATTGGCCATGGGTTGAAAGCTCGCACACAACGCTCAATAGCTGCTGCGTCCATAGTCCAATCAATTTGTGCTTCTTCTTTGCTTAATTTCTTGGCGTAGTTTGCTTGACCGTCATCTTGTTTGGTCGCAACCGCAGTGCCATTGGCAATCGTTGTTAAACACTCAATCAATGCACTTGGGCCAAGGTTTGCTAATTTTTCATACATAGTGGCACTGGTATCGGTTGCCGTGATGGGTAACGTTGCGACTTGTAGCATGTCACCCGTATCAAGGCCGATATCCATTTGCATGATAGTGACGCCAGTCTCGCTATCACCTGCCCAAATTGAACGTTGAATAGGTGCTGCGCCACGCCAGCGTGGCAAAATTGAACCATGAACATTAATACAACCGAGTGGGGGTGTATCAAGTACTTCTTGAGGCAATAATAAACCGTAAGCAACAACAACCATGATATCGGCTTCAATAGCTGCCAGTTGTTGTTGAGCTTCAAGGTTACGCAGCGAGGCTGGTTGTAACACTGGAATATCGTGTTCTACGGCGATATTTTTCACCGGGCTTGCAGTGAGTTTTTTACCGCGACCCGCTGGGCGATCGGGTTGGGTGTAAACCGCAACAACTTGATGCTGTGAAGACAATAACGCCGCCAAATGACGGGCGGCGAAGTCAGGCGTACCTGCAAAAATAATGCGTAATGGTTTACTCAAGATAACCTCGAATGGTGATGTTGTTAGATAGAACGTTTTAGTTTTTCTAATTTGCTTTTAATGCGTTGACGCTTGAGTGGCGATAGGTAATCAACAAATAGCTTACCAGCAAGGTGATCTAATTCGTGTTGAATGCAAATAGCAAGTAGGTCTTCTGCTTCAAAGGTCAGCGGGTTGCCGTCACGATCCAATGCGGAAACAGTGATGGTTGCTGCGCGAGGAACAAAACCTCGAGCACTTGGTACTGAAAGACACCCTTCTTCAATGCCTTCATCGCCATGAGCTGCCGTAATTTCAGGGTTGATTAGCACCATTGGTTGATCACGTTGCTCAGAAACATCGATAACCACGATTTGTTGATGAATATCGACTTGAGTTGCAGCAAGGCCGATACCTTCTTCTTCATACATGGTTTCAAGCATGTCATCAATGATCTGCTGAATTTGTGGCGTGATCGCCGCAACGGGCTTGGCTACAGTACGTAGACGGTCATCTGGAAAGATTAAAACTGGCAATAGCGACATAAGGGCTCGAATTCGTTAACGGTTACTAGAAAGATACAGCGTTGTTGGTCTAATTCTAGTCATTTTAGCACTCAAATAACAGTACCGAATGCGCGTGGCGAGGGTTAACCGAAATTAGAGTCATGAAATAAAGACCACTTTTCGCTAAAAAATTAATGTTAGCTCTTAGCAAAGTTCAGGCTTTGTCGATGTAACAGTGGTTATCAAATCGTGATATAAGCCGAAAAGCGCTTGGCAGTGATAGTTAAACAGTCGACATATCAAATAGCTAATGCCAATCTTTGCCAATATGAGTGATTATTTTATTATCGCTAGGTCGCAACTTGTGCAATCGAAGGAACGGATCACATGAGGCAATGGGTTATTATCGCGAGTTTTATTCTTTTTATGCCGTCGTTGGTTGCCGCGCCACAACCACAGCTAAAAAATAGTCATCCTGAAATTTATGTGGTTAAAAAAGGGGATACGTTATGGGATATTTCGGCTGTATTCTTGAATAACCCTTGGTCATGGCCGCAGTTATGGCAAAAAAACAGCTATATAAAAAACCCGCATTTAATTTATCCTGGCGATCGCTTACACCTTATTTGGGTTGACGGTAAACCGCAGTTAAGCCTTAAAAAACAACTTAAATTGTCACCAGAGATGCGCGTAGTACGCCAGCCTATTACTTCGTTGCCTGGTTATTTAATGTTGGCGTATGTGGCTCAAGATAAATTGATCAGTGCTGATGCGGTGACAACCCAACCGCAAATTCTGGGAACCAGTGAAGAGCGCGGCTATCTTTCTGTTGGTGATGTGCTGTGGGCTGATCAGTCATTGGTTCCGACCAGTCAGTGGCGAGTATATCGCTTAGAACAAGATTTTGATCGTGACGACAGTGCTAATGAAACGGCTAACTCTGCCATTAAAGCGACTATATCAACCTTGAAAGAGATTGCAGATGTCACTGTTATTGCAAGTGATGGTGAGATGAGTCAGTTGAAAGTGGATGACTTTCAGCAAGAAATTATTCCCAATGATATTTTATTACCTTTATTAGGCATTGATGGTCAAGCGGATCTGTCATTTTCGCCAACTACGCCGCCCGCGTCGTTATCTGCGACCGTGTTAGGCCAAATAAGTGGCTACAGTTATATTTCAAATTATGATGTGGTGGTATTGGATCGTGGTCATCTTGATGGCATGGTTGCAGGACAAGTGTTTGAGTTGTTTAAGCAAGGGGCTCAGGTACAAGGTAAAAAAGGTCAATATCATTATAAAAATAGCACCTTATTAACGGAGAGTACCCAACTTGGCACCATCGCTGTTGCACAAGCGATGGTATTACGTCCTTATGAGTATTTTAGTTTGGCGGTGGTGCTTAATAATCAGCAACCGTTTAAACCTGGCGTGGTTGCTCAAGCCCCACGTTTGTAATGGTTATGACAGAAACTGAGCTTATTGCATGGTTACAACTTGCGGCTGTCCCTTCATTAGGTGGCAGCCGCATTCAGCGCTTGCTTACTTATGCGACGCCGTCGCAATTGGTAACAATGACAACTGAGCAATTACAGCAATGTGGTTTAACGACGAAACAAATACAGGCGTTTTTGCACCCCAATCCATCGCGGTTACAGTTAGCATTACAATGGCAACAAGTTCCGCACCAGCACATTTTGACCCTCGACTCCCCCCATTATCCTCATTTATTAAAACAAATTTCCTCTCCCCCCCCATTATTATTTGTTCGTGGCGATCTTTGTTGTCTCGGTGCGCCACAAATTGCGGTGATTGGTAGTCGGTCGGCATCGATCGATGGTCGTGAATCGGCGTTCCATTTTTCAAAAGCATTAGCGACTAATAATTATGTCGTGACCAGTGGTTTAGCGTTAGGGATTGATGGTCAAGCACATCAAGGTGCGTTGCAGGCGGGAGGGTTAACCATTGCCGTATTAGGTTCTGGGCTTGATCAAATTTATCCTGCGCGACACCGTTCTTTGGCTGCCAGTATTGCAGAGCAAGGGGCGTTGGTGTCCGAGTTTTGGCCTGATGAGCAACCTCGCCCGCAAAATTTTCCACGACGTAATCGCATCATTAGCGGCTTATCTACGGGAGTGTTGGTGATTGAAGCCGCGCAAAAAAGTGGATCATTGATAACAGCACGTTATGCGTTAGAACAAGGACGAGAGGTTTTTGCGTTGCCCGGTTCGATTCATAACCCTGCCAGCCGTGGCTGTAATGCGCTGATTAAATCAGGTGCTAAACTGGTAGAAAGTCCGGCTGATATTTACGAAGAGGTAGGAAGTCTGACAGAATGTGCAATAAGTAATCAAATAGGTGTGCCTTTAGCAACGAAGGAAAATGAAGAATTGCCATTTCCCGCACTGTTGGCTAACGTAGGCACCGAAGCAACACCCGTAGATGTCGTTGCTGAACGCTGTAAACAACCCATCCACCAAATTTTACCGCAATTATTAGAATTAGAACTGTCTGGTTGGGTGACTGCAGTGCCCGGTGGTTATATCAGAACGAGGAGGGGCTAGTTATGATGGATATTCTTATGTATCTATTTGAAACCTATATTCAAAGCGAAGCAGAGTTGTTAGTCGATCAAGATGAACTCTCTGAAGAGCTTTTACGTGCAGGTTTTCATCAGGATGATATTTACAAGTCATTAGAGTGGCTTGAAAAACTGGCTGCTTTACAAGAAACAGAACACACACCGTATGTTAACCATAGTGCGATAACATCGATGCGCATCTATACCGACAATGAAATGTTGCGAATGGATACGGCTTGTCGTGGTTTTCTACTTTATCTTGAGCAAATTGATGTATTAAATATTGATACACGCGAAATGGTCATTGATCGCGTAATGGAACTCGATACTCAAGAATTTATGCTTGATGATTTGAAGTGGATTATTCTGATGGTGTTGTTTAATGCGCCAGGAAACGAAGCGGCTTATGATCAAGTAGAAGAATTATTATATGGCGCAGAAGATGGAGTTCTACATTAATAATGACAACTGATAGTGATCCATTGTTTTCTGCCCATGAACAGGCGTTACAGCATCAATCATGCCCACAATGTAGTGCTGATTTAGTGATGCGTTTTGGTAAGCATGGGCCATTTTTAGGCTGTGATCATTACCCTGAGTGTGATTATATTCAACCACTCAAACAAAATGATGGTCACATTGTTAAACAGCTCGATGTGCCCTGCCCTGAATGCGCTCAACCATTGGTATTACGCCAAGGTCGTTATGGTATGTTTATTGGGTGTTCGGCATACCCTGAGTGCCATTACCTCGCATCACCAGAAAAAAAACCGCAACAAACACATATTGATTGTCCTGAGTGTCATCAAGGTCACTTAGTTGAACGTAAATCACGTTATGGCAAACTGTTTTATGCGTGTGATAAATATCCACAATGCCGCTTTGCGGTCAACAATAAGCCTGTTGTTGGCGTTTGTCAGCAGTGTGGTTTTGGGTTGTTGATAGAAAAGAAATTAGCGAGTGGCATTAAATTACAATGTGCTGATCGTAAATGTAATGCTTATCAGGATACTGAAAAATAGCGATAATATTGAATAATATCAATAAGCCTGCATTACGATGCAGGCTTTTTTGTTTGCGGTATTTAGCGTGGTAATGTCGGAAAATCTTGTGGTGATAATTGCTGCCCTAACAATATTAATTGGTATTGCAGTTGTTCGGGTGTTGCAGCGCAAATATTGATATGCCCCATTTTCCGGCCTACCCGTTTTTCTTTGCCATACCAATGTACATGACAGTTTTCTAAAGCCAATACCGCCCTCGGTACGTTATCTTGTCCTAAAATATTGAGCATGGCGCTTGGACGAATAAGCTCGGTGCCACCTAATGGCAAGTCGCAAACCGCACGAAGATGGTTTTCAAACTGACACGTTTGTGCCCCTTGTTGCGTCCAATGGCCTGAGTTATGAACGCGAGGTGCAATTTCATTGACCAATAAATCACCATTAACTTCAAAAAACTCTAAAGCTAATACGCCAATATAATTAAGTTGTTCAGCAACCGCGGTAAACATCTGTTGCGCTTGTTGTTGCAGTGTGGTGTCACCAACAATGGCTGTTGAAAGGCTGAGTACGCCATCAGTGTGTACATTTTCACTGAGGGTATAGGTTTTAATCTCACCTATAGCATTACGAACCCCAATTAAAGACACTTCGCGATCAAAACCTATCCATTTTTCGGCCACAATCGCCTGGTTATTGGTTGCAGCAATGCAGTGCACCATTTCGTTCCATACTGATTCAATTTGATCGTGAGTTTTTAAGCGCCATTGGCCTTTGCCGTCATAACCGCCTAAAGCACTTTTTAGCACCATAGGTAGGCCTAAGGTCGTGATAGCGGTATCGAGATCTGCACGAGTATTAATAACAAAATAGGGCGCATTGGCAACGTTGGCATGATCTAATAATGTTTTTTCGATACGACGATCGCCACCGGCCTTGATGGCATCTGGATGAGGCTTAAATTTACCACTTGCGGCGCAGAGCGATAAAATATCTGAGGGTATATGTTCAAATTCAGCAGTGATCACATCGACAGTAGCAATGGCTTCAATCAGTGAGAGTGATTGGCGTTGTTGAGTCAGTGGGTGTACAACATTAGCACTAACAACATCATAGGCGATGACAGTAATATTTAATGGTGCACCAGCTAACGCCATCATTCGTGCTAACTGCCCAGCACCCAGTACTAATACTTGATTCATTATGCATCCTCAGTAGGATTTGGGTTATCAAGTACGGTATCTGTTTGTTGTTGTCGGAACGCTTCCACTGCGGCTAAAACTTCGGGGTTATGCGTGGCAATGATTTGGGCAGCTAATAATCCTGCATTCGCAGCACCCGCTTCACCAATCGCGAGCGTGCCAACTGCAATCCCTTTTGGCATTTGTACTATCGACAGCAATGAATCCATGCCCTTTAAAGCGCGAGATTGAACGGGAACGCCTAGCACTGGCAAACTGGTAAAAGCGGCAGTCATACCGGGTAAATGTGCCGCACCGCCAGCACCAGCAATAATGACACTAATACCACGGCTACGTGCTGTTTCAGCGTATTCCGCTAATAGGTGAGGAGTTCGGTGGGCTGAAACCACTTTAGTTTCGTAGGCAACATTGAAGCGTTCTAGCATTTCCGCTGCATGTTGCATGGTTGGCCAATCAGATTTTGATCCCATGATAATTCCAACTTTCATTCCAATCTCCTATAGGTAATGAACAACTAAAGTGTAACTTACGCCATTATACGGTGATTTAGCGCAAAGGAAAACGTTTGCGTTGGTAAAGTTACGCTATGATTAACCATCAATGGTGTTGTTACGCATGTGTCGGTATGATGATTACCATAACTAAAAATAAAATATCAGCTGAATAAAAACAGGGGAATTTGTGGCAAATATTACACAAGTCGTTACAGCACTAAAGCAAGGTCAAGTGATTGGTTACCCAACAGAAGCTGTGTTTGGTGTCGGTTGTGATCCTGATAATCAACAGGCTGTTAATAAACTATTGGCATTGAAACAACGGCCAATGGAAAAAGGTTTGATCTTAATTGCCGCTGATTATGAGCAGTTATTGCCGTATATCGATGATAGCCAATTAACACCGCAACAAAAACAAGCGGTGTTAGCCTCATGGCCGGGGCCTGTTACGTGGGTAATGCCAACTAAAGCCAATGTTCCTGTTTTTTTAACGGGCCAGTTTTCGACCATCGCAGTTCGAGTGACCGCGCATCCGTTAGTTCAACAACTTTGTCGTGAATTTGGTAAACCGATAACCTCAACCAGTGCTAATTTAACCGGACTTGAGCCGGGGCGTACAGTGGCTGATGTAGAACAACAGCTAGGGGATAAACTAGCTGCAATATTGAATGGTGAGACGGAAGGACGCAATAATCCTTCTGAAATTCGTGATGCCCAAACGGGTAATATTTTCCGTCAGGGGTAATCCATGATTGATCGTAACCAGATAGATCTAAATAAAACTGCCGTAAAAACTTTTTTGCTTCAACTTCAAGACACTATTTGTCAGGCTTTGGCACAACAAGATGGCGGTGCTGAGTTTGAACAAGATCAATGGCAGCGCGAACAAGGTGGTGGTGGTCGTAGTCGTGTATTACGCAATGGGACGGTATTTGAGCAAGCTGGGGTTAATTTCTCTCATGTTTATGGTGATGAGATGCCAGCTTCTGCAACCGCTCATCGTCCAGAACTTGCGGGACGACGGTTTGAAGCCATGGGGGTATCATTAGTGATTCATCCTCATAATCCTTATGTGCCGACATCCCATGCTAATGTGCGATTTTTTATCGCAGAAAAAGACGGTGAAGCGCCGGTGTGGTGGTTTGGTGGTGGGTTTGATTTAACGCCTTTTTATCCGTTTGATGATGATTGTCAGCATTGGCATGATACTGCGAAAGCGATCTGTGCGCCGTTTGGTGATGATGTTTATTCACAGCATAAAGCATGGTGTGATAAATATTTCTTTTTGCCTCATCGTGATGAAACGCGAGGTATTGGGGGGCTGTTTTTTGATGATCTCAACTTATGGGGCTTTGAAAAATGCTTTGCTTATACTCAAGCGGTTGGTCATGGTTTTATTGATGCTTATATACCGATTGTTGCTCAACGGTATGGGTTACCTTATGGTGAACGTGAGCGTGAATTTCAGCTTTACCGTCGTGGGCGCTATGTTGAATTTAACTTAGTCTATGATCGTGGCACTCTGTTTGGTTTGCAAAGTGGTGGTCGTACTGAATCTATTTTAATGTCGATGCCACCTTTAGCGCGCTGGGAATATTGTTATCAACCCCAGCCAGATTCGGCAGAAGCACGTTTGAGTTGTGATTATCTTCACCCTCGAGAATGGTAAATTGGCAGCAGCAATGTTTGGCAGTAATTTCATCCAGTGGTAGGGTCGATATATCGGCCCTTTTATTTGAGTAATGGACTATGGACAAATATATCGTGGTGGGCAATCCCATCAATCACAGTAAATCTCCTTTCATTCATACCCTTTTTGCCCATCAAACCAGCCAGAAGATGGAATATTGTAGTCAGCTAGTGGCACTCGATGGCTTTGTAACTGCAATGGATGCTTTTTTTGCTGATGGTGGCAAAGGCTGTAATATTACGGTGCCTTTTAAAGAACAAGCCTTTGAGTACGCGACCCAACTTACGCAACGGGCTCAATTAGCGGGTGCAGTAAATACGTTAAAACGCCTCGATGATGGCGGTATATTAGGTGATAACACCGATGGTGAAGGCTTGGTGCAGGATTTATTGCAACAACAGGTCGCACTGAAAGATAAACGTATTTTATTAATCGGTGCTGGCGGTGCTGCGCGAGGGGTGATTTTACCTTTATTAGCTCAGCAGCCACAGACACTCATTATAACTAATCGAACGTTGACCAAAGCCCAACAGTTAGCCGCACTATTTACCGAATATGGTGATATTGAAGCGTTATCTTTTGATGCTTTAGGTGAGCAGAGTTTTGACGTGATCATTAATTCAACTTCAGCGAGTCTGAGTGGTCATGTTCCTGCCGTGCCAACAGCTGTTATCGGTCAACATACCTGTTGTTATGACATGGTCTACGGTTCAAGTGTGACGGCATTTAATCTCTGGGCGCAACAATACAATGCGCTTAAAACGATTGACGGTTTAGGAATGTTAGTCGGACAAGCCGCAGAAAGTTTTATGCTATGGCGAGGATTACGCCCAGGGGCTAAACAAGTACAACGTGAATTAAGACGCCTTTTACAAGAGTAAAATTACATGAACCAAAATATATTATTTGCTGATATTCAAACTTGGCATTCAGATCAGCAAGCTATTCACTTTCCAGCCCAGCAAGGTGGCGCACTGATCAATTGTTGGTTGCCATTATCATGGTTACAACAGCAAAGTGAATGCGCATTATCAACACCAGAAGCTATTATCACGACTTTTATTGAATATCGATTTGATATTGAAGATATTGCTGAAGCCATGATTGAGGATGAAGATTTTAATGATAATGGTGATATTGTTATTAAATAAATAGCATCACCACGACCAGGTATAATTATTGGCTAAGGTATTCATCCTTTAATTGAACATAATTAGTTGCTGATTGAGTTAATGACATTAATTCTTGTTCTGTCAGAGGCCGGATTTGTTTAACAGGACTTCCTATATAAAGGAAGCCAGAACAAAGCCGTTTCTTTGGTGGAACTAAACTTCCCGCTCCAATAATGACATCATGTTCAATAATGGCACCATCTAAAATAATGGTTCCCATACCTACTAAGACACGATCTTCAATCTTACAGCCATGCAACATCGCTTTATGACCCACAGTTACATCATTACCTATAATAAGTGGATATCCATCAGGGTTTGTAGTGCTAACTCGACTAACGTGCAGAATGGAACCATCTTGAATATTACTGCGTTGGCCAATATGAATGTGATTAACATCCCCACGCGCAACAACCAAAGGCCACAAACTACTGTCTGTTCCAATGTTAACCTTACCAATAATGACTGCTGTGATATCTATATAGACATTATCGGCTAGCTGTGGCGTGTGATTTTGGTAATGGCGAAGAGCAAATGTCATAACAATGCTTAATTAGTCAAATTATGGTTTTACCATAACTAATATTTCGAGTGATTAACAACCAAAAAAGTAGCGGTTGATCGTTATTTGGACGTTCGGGCAAATATGACAAATTTATTGTACTTTAGCCCTTGCTAATGTGATCGAACTCTCTATACTACGACCTCACTGACACGGAGCAAGCCATTGGCTAGCAACGAAATCAGTATTGTTCTTTAACAATTTGACCATGCAATCTGTGTGGGCACTCGTTGAATAGTTAAGTCGAAAGATTTATCAATGAACTGAGTGACCAATACAAATAACTACGGTTATTTGGCACAGTCAATTCATTACCATTCTGTTCCTCTTTGTAGAAACAGAAGCGGTAATAGCTTTAAAATTACTAAGGTAGTTTTGAAGTCAGTATTCATTGAGCCGTCTCGAAAGAGACAACAAAACTTTAATTGAAGAGTTTGATCATGGCTCAGATTGAACGCTGGCGGCAGGCCTAACACATGCAAGTCGAGCGGTAACAGAAAGAAAGCTTGCTTTCTTTGCTGACGAGCGGCGGACGGG
>NZ_FUZI01000035.1 GCF_900166965.1 Photobacterium piscicola
GGTTCTTTTCGCCTTTCCCTCACGGTACTGGTTCACTATCGGTCAGTCAGGAGTATTTAGCCTTGGAGGATGGTCCCCCCATGTTCAAACAGGATATCACGTGTCCCGTCCTACTCGATTTCACTAATAATGCATTTTTGGTTACGGGGCTATCACCCTGTATCGCGGAACTTTCCAGAACCTTCACCTAACGCAGAACTAGCTTAAGGGCTAATCCGGTTTCGCTCGCCGCTACTACCGGAATCTCGGTTGATTTCTCTTCCTCGGGGTACTTAGATGTTTCAGTTCCCCCGGTTTGCCTCATTAACCTATGTATTCAGTTAATGATACTTGCTTATGCAAGTGGGTTTCCCCATTCGGAAATCCCAGACTCAAGAGGCTTTTACTGCCTAATCTGGGCTTATCGCAAGTTAATACGTCCTTCATCGCCTCTGACTGCCAAGGCATCCACCGTGTACGCTTAGTCACTTAACCATACAACCCCAAGAGGTCTTGTATGTTCAAACAACCAAGGTTTGCGTTTAATACTCCGATCAAGAAAATATTAAACATTGGTTTTTCGCCGGACTCATTTATTTGTCTTCACTTTAAAAAGTAAAAACAAAATCAAGACACTTGAATGTGTGTTGTTTTGAGAACTCGTTTTTATTCAAAGAATAAAAACATTTTAAAATTAATCTTTCGATTAAATTTACTAGTCAGCTTTCCAGATTGTTAAAGAACATGTAATCATCGTTAGATAACCACTTTCTAATCACATTCATTACTTTGAATATATTTAGAAAGTGGTGGAGCTATGCGGGATCGAACCGCAGACCTCCTGCGTGCAAGGCAGGCGCTCTCCCAGCTGAGCTATAACCCCAACGATTTAAAAGACTATACCATCACTTTTTCTGGGAGAAAAAGTGGTGGGTCTGAGTGGACTCGAACCACCGACCTCACCCTTATCAGGGGTGCGCTCTAACCACCTGAGCTACAGACCCAAGTCTTTTTACGTTCTACATTTTAACCAAGCAATCTGTGTGGACACTGCATAAAACAGTATAAGTCTTTAGGTAAGGAGGTGATCCAGCCCCAGGTTCCCCTAGGGCTACCTTGTTACGACTTCACCCCAGTCATGAACCACACCGTGGTAAACGCCCTCCCGAAGGTTAAGCTATCTACTTCTGG
>NZ_FUZI01000034.1 GCF_900166965.1 Photobacterium piscicola
GCGTTTACCACGGTGTGGTTCATGACTGGGGTGAAGTCGTAACAAGGTAGCCCTAGGGGAACCTGGGGCTGGATCACCTCCTTACCTAAAGACTTATGCTGTTTTATGCAGTGTCCACACAGATTGCCTGGTTAAAATGTAAAAGAACATCTAAGTTACCCATAACTTAGAGAAAACTTAGTCCCGTTCGTCTAGAGGCCTAGGACACCGCCCTTTCACGGCGGTAACAGGGGTTCGACTCCCCTACGGGACGCCACTTCTTTTCATCGGAAGTAAAACGATGGGCGATTAGCTCAGTTGGGAGAGCACCTCCCTTACAAGGAGGGGGTCACTGGTTCGAGCCCGGTATCGCCCACCACTTTCTGTTGAATAGAACTTCTCCTAAGAAGTAAAACTTGATGGGGTTATAGCTCAGCTGGGAGAGCGCCTGCCTTGCACGCAGGAGGTCTGCGGTTCGATCCCGCATAGCTCCACCACTTTCTAAATGCATTCGCAAGAGTGTGATTAGAAAGTGGATTAGTCATCGTTAAAAATGACAAAAACACATGTTCTTTAACAATCTGGAAAGCTGACTAGTAAATTTAATCGAAAGATTAATTTTAAAAATGTTTTTATTGCTTCTTGTAAAAGAAGGATAAAAACGAGTTCTCAAACAACACACATTCAAGTGTCTTGATTTTGGTTTCACTTTTTAAAGTGAAGACAAATAAATGAGTCCGGCGAAAAACCAATGTTTAATATTTTCTTGATCGGATTATTAAACGCAAACCTTGGTTGTTTGAACATGCAAGACCTCTTGGGGTTGTATGGTTAAGTGACTAAGCGTACACGGTGGATGCCTTGGCAGTCAGAGGCGATGAAGGACGTATTAACTTGCGATAAGCCCAGATTAGGCAGTAAAAGCCTCTTGAGTCTGGGATTTCCGAATGGGGAAACCCACTTGCATAAGCAAGTATCATTAACTGAATACATAGGTTAATGAGGCAAACCGGGGGAACTGAAACATCTAAGTACCCCGAGGAAGAGAAATCAACCGAGATTCCGGTAGTAGCGGCGAGCGAAACCGGATTAGCCCTTAAGCTAGTTCTGCGTTAGGTGAAGGTTCTGGAAAGTTCCGCGATACAGGGTGATAGCCCCGTAACCAAAAATGCATTATTAGTGAAATCGAGTAGGACGGGACACGTGATATCCTGTTTGAACATGGGGGGACCATCCTCCAAGGCTAAATACTCCTGACTGACCGATAGTGAACCAGTACCGTGAGGGAAAGGCGAAAAGAACC
>NZ_FUZI01000044.1 GCF_900166965.1 Photobacterium piscicola
GAAGTATTAGTTCGCATCGTTGCAACTGGCGTATGTCACACTGATGCATTCACATTATCTGGCGACGATCCAGAAGGTATCTTCCCTGCGATCCTTGGTCACGAAGGTGGCGGTATCGTTGAAATGATCGGTGAAGGCGTAACAAGTGTTGAAGTTGGCGATCACGTTATCCCTCTTTACACTGCTGAGTGTGGCAAATGTAAATACTGCCTATCTGGTAAAACTAACCTTTGTCAGGCTGTACGTGAAACCCAAGGTAAAGGCTTAATGCCAGACGGCACCACGCGTTTCTACAAAGACGGTCAGCCTATCTTCCATTACATGGGTTGCTCTACTTTCTCTGAGTACACTGTACTTCCAGAAATCTCTTTAGCTAAAATCAGCAAAGAAGCACCACTTGAAGAAGTCTGTCTTCTTGGTTGTGGCGTAACTACAGGTATGGGCGCAGTACTTAACACGGCTAAAGTTAAAGAAGGCGACACTATCGCTGTGTTTGGTCTTGGTGGTATCGGTCTTGCAGCTATCATCGGTGGTACTATGGCTAAAGCTAGCCGTATTATTGCGATTGATATCAATGAAAGTAAGTTCGATCTAGCAATGAAACTAGGTGCAACTGAATGTATTAACCCAATGAAATTCGACAAGCCAATTCAAGAAGTGATTGTTGAATTGACTGACGGCGGTGTTGATTACTCTTTTGAGTGTATCGGTAACGTCAACGTGATGCGCTCAGCGCTTGAGTGTTGTCACAAAGGTTGGGGCGAATCAGTGATCATCGGTGTTGCTGGTGCAGGTCAAGAGATCTCTACCCGTCCATTCCAACTAGTGACTGGTCGTGTATGGCGTGGTTCTGCATTTGGTGGCGTTAAAGGCCGTTCAGAGCTTCCAGGTATCGTTGACCGTTACATGGCGGGTGAATTCAAACTTGATGATTTCATCTCATTTAACATGGGCCTAGACGACATCAACAAGTCATTTGACCTACTACATGAAGGTAAGAGTATCCGTACGGTTATTCACTTCGATAAGTAA
>NZ_FUZI01000046.1 GCF_900166965.1 Photobacterium piscicola
TGTCAGTATCAATGTTGTAAATATGATCATCTGTCGCAGTAGCGCTATGACCTGCTTCATCATGAGTTGTCACGGTGGCGGTGACATTATCGGTGGTAGCGTTATCTAATACGCTGCCGTCAACCTCAGCCGTCCACGTTAACTTGCCATTGTGATTTTCTACTGTGGCCGTACCTACCGCTTTACCATCTACAGTGATCGTAACGGTATCGCCAACTTTGACATCACCACCAACGGTACCGGTTACAGGCACTTTGCCGTGGGACTCATTCTCATTGATTACATTGTCACCACCAATGGTGGTGATGGTGACACCCGCATTGATGCCAACCTGATAATTTTCTTCACTGTTTGCGGTGTCATTATGTGAACTGTATGACGTTGTGACTGTGGCAGTGGCTTTATCTGCATGCAACACATCCTTGCCCGTGACATTCACTGACCATGTGTTACCCGCCTCAACCTGGGTGTTGTAATCGGTGCCATTGATCGTCACCACGACCTTGTCACCCACTTGCACCTGACCGCCCACCGTACCGGTGATCGCAATGCTCTGCTGATGGCCTTCTTGTTGAGTAATGACGTTATCGCCAGTGATCTTATCGATATCGATAGTCGCGTTAACATCCACCGTATAATTATGCTCAGCTGTGGCGGTTTTGCTGTTGCCTGCGGTATCAGTGGTGGTCACTGTTGCGCCAACATGATCCGTATTCGCATCCAACAAGACCTTGCCATCAACAGACAAACGCCATGACTTATCCGCTTGTACTTCGGCGGTGCCTAACGTTTTTCCATCAAGGGTCACTGTTACCCAATCGCCCGCTTTCACATCGCCGCCAACCGTACCGATGATCGCTTGGGACTGTTCAGAATCAGGTCCGGTTACATTATCATCGGTAGCAATCGAGGTAATAGTGATCGCTGCCGCAATGTCAGTATCAATGTTGTAAGGGTGATCGTCCGTCGCCGTGGCACTGTTGCCCGCCTCATCCGTGGTGGT